>NZ_CP176502.1:0-2363903 GCF_046267875.1 Mannheimia glucosida
TTGGAGCAAATTGTGTCTTCCCTTTGGTCTGATTGCCTTAATCACTTACAAACGAAAGTCTCACCAACCGATTACAGCACTTGGTTGCGTCCTCTGCAAGCGAGTTCTGAGAATGGGGAACTCACACTTTATGCACAAAATCAATTTGTTGAAAACTGGGTAAAAGATAAATTTTTATCAGAGATTATCGAGCTTGCCCGTTTTTTGGCGAAAAATGATAATTTGGTGGTGACGTTAAAAGTTGGGATTAAACCGACAGAGCAGCCAAAGGTCAGCCCAACTCTAAAAAACGAGAGTTCAGAATTCAGCAATACCGGCTTTAAAACCGGGCTAAATCCAAATCAAACCTTTGATAATTTTGTACAAGGTCGCTCAAACCAATTAGCTAAATTAGTGGCTCAACAAGTGGTGGATAATTTAGGCGAAAGCCATTGCAATCCACTCTCGTTTTATGCCGGCACCGGTTTAGGAAAAACCCACTTATTGCACGCTATCGGCAATGAATTAGTTAAACGCACACCGGGTACTCGGGTGCTATATATTCACTTGGAACGTTTTTATCGTGATATTATTAAGGCGATCAACAGTTCCAACAACGATGCGGAAAAAATCAAAAAATTCTACCGCTCGCTTGATGTGTTAATGATTGATGATATTCAATTTCTTGCCAATAAACCGAAAGTGCAAGAAGAATTTTTACATCTGTTGAATTCGCTGTTTGAACAACGCAAACAGATTATTTTAACCTCCGATGTGCTACCGAAAAACATTGATAAAATCGACACGGCGATTAAATCCCGTTTAAGCGGCGGTATTAGTGCGACCATTGAGCCACCTGAATTGGAAACCCGAGTGGCAATTCTTCGCCAAAAAGCCTTAGAACGTGGAGCAGATTTGCAAGAAGATGCCGCCTATTTAATGGGGCAAAAACTTCGAACCAACGTGCGGGAATTGGAGGGCGCATTAAACCGTGTAATTGCGTGGCAAAAATTGACCCTTCGCCCAATTACGGTTGATGCGGTGCGTGAAACCTTGCAAGATCTGTTTGCCTCTTTTGATTACTTGATTACGATTGAAAATATTCAACGCATTGTAGCCGAATATTACGGCATAAAAGTTGCCGATATTAAATCGAAAAGTCGGGCAAGAAGCATTGCCCGTCCTCGCCAAATGGCAATGGCACTGGCAAAAGAGCTAACCAACCATAGCTTGCCGGAAATTGGTCGGGAATTTGGCGGTCGGGATCATACTACCGTGATGCACGCCTGCAAAACCATTAATGAATTACGCGATACCGAAAGCGGTATCCAAGAAGATTATATCCATTTAACACGCAAATTATCATCTTAGCCCGATGAAGGAATGATTATGCAAATTACCATTACCAGAGAACAATTACTTAAGCCTTTACAACAGGTGTGTGGCGTATTAAGTAGCCGTCCGACTTTGCCTGTTATTAACAATCTTTTATTAGAAATTGAAGGTAATCGTCTATCTTTAACCGGTACCGACTTAGAAGTGGAATTAACCACCCAAGCACAACTGCTACAAGCGGTCGATTTTGCCGGAAAATTTACCATTCCGGCGAAAAAATTTTTAGACATCAGCAAAAGCCTACCTGATGACAGCGTGATTTCGGTACAATTTGAAGAAGATAAAGCCATTATCAAAGCAGGGCGTAGTAAATTTAGCTTAGCTACATTGCCGGCAAGTGATTACCCAAATTTGATGGATTGGAAACCGGAAGTGGATTTCTCCATCGATCAATCTACCCTTGCCCGTCTGATTGATGCCACCCAATTCTCAATGGCGAACCAAGATGCCCGCTATTTCTTAAACGGAATGAAATTTGAAACCGAAGGCAATTTATTACGCACCGTTGCGACAGACGGACACCGTTTAGCGGTTTGCACAATGGTGCTAAATCAAGAGCTTTTGACCCATTCGGTTATCGTGCCACGCAAAGCCGTGCTTGAACTTTCCCGCTTGGTTTCCAGTAACGATGAAACCGTGCGTTTGGAAATCGGTTCAAGCAATATCCGTATTACAATGAACGGCATTGTGTTTACCTCTAAACTGATTGACGGCAGATTCCCAGACTACCGCCGAGTTCTACCTCGCAATGCAGACCGTATTTTAGAAGCGGAAACCGAAACCCTCAAACGAGCATTGATGCGTGCGGCAATTCTTTCTAATGAGAAATTTAGAGGCGTGCGTTTAACCTTAAGCAATAATTTACTCAAAATTACCGCCAACAACCCGGAGCAAGAAGAGGCAGAAGAGATCATTGATGTTGCCTACGACAGCCCGGAAATGGAAGTCGGCTTTAATGTTAGCTATGTATTAGATGTGCTAAATACCTTAAAATGCCAACGTGTGCGTTTTAGCTTAGTGGATTCAAGCTCAAGTTGTTTAATTGAAGATTGCGACAATAGCTCTGCCGAATATGTGATTATGCCGATGCGTTTATAATTCACGCAACACTAAACCAACAAAAAAGCCTGATTGATTTTATTTCAATCAGGCTTTGTTTTTATAAGTTATTCAAACGTACATCAATTAAGGTCTGTTCCTGAGGAGCTGCGGTCGTTTTAGCTTGCTCATAAGCACTTTTCGCCGCAGGAATATCGCCTTTTGCGGCAAGAATATCGCCTGTTAGAATTTGCTTACGCAATTCCCACGCTTTATCTTGAATTTGAGCCAGACCTGCCAATGCTTCATCGTAAGATTTTAGTTGGAAGTCAATTTGAGCCAAACGAAAACGGGCGATAGATTGTAAGGTTGAATCTGAATGAGTCAAAACTGACTGTAACGCTGTTTTAGCCGCAGAAAAATCACCTTTTTCGACCGCTTGTTTAGCCGTTTCAAATTGGGCAAAAGCGGCATAGCTTGAATCTTTATTATCCGCAATAAATTTCTCGACAAGCGGTTGATTTTTGCTTGGATTTTGCAAATAACTCTCCATTACACTTTGGTATGAAGCAGAGGTTTTTTGTGCGGTTTCAAGCTGATGGTTTTTCCAGAAATTCCAGCCCAGACTTGCAGCAGAGGCCAAAATAATCGCCACCAAAATCGGTGTGCCGTTCTCTTTAAACCAATTTTTGGCATCTTCAAATTGCTGTTCTTCGGTTTTATTTAAATATTCGTTACTCATCTTTTTCTCCTAAAATCGTTTAGATAGCTCAGCAATCAGCTCTGATTGAGCAATCGTGATTTGTTCTGCTCCTGAACGTAAATCTTTGATAACAACTTGCTTTTCAGCCACTTCACTTTCACCAATCACTAACGCAATTTGGGCTTCTACTTTATCTGCACGTTTAAATTGTTTTTGGAATTTACCACCGGAACAGTGTGTCATTACGCCAACGTGTGGCAATTCGCTACGAATCTGCTCTGCAAGTTGGAAGGCATTTAGTGTTGCCCCTTCACCGGAGAATACGATATACACATCCACCGTTTTTGGTAAATCAATCTCTTTATTCACCTCTTGTACCAACAGCACTAAACGCTCTAAGCCCATTGCAAAGCCAACGCCTTGGGTTGCGTGTCCGCCGAGTTGTTCGACTAAGCCGTCATAACGCCCACCGCCACAGACTGTGCCTTGTGAGCCTAAAGCTGAAGTGACCCATTCAAACACGGTTTTATTGTAATAGTCTAAACCACGCACCAATTTTGGATTGACTTCGTAACGGATTCCCATTGCATCAAGTAAGGCACAAAGCTGGGTAAAATGCTCACGGCTGTCATCATCTAAATAATCAAGCAGTTTTGGGGCATCGTTTAATACATTTTGTAGTGCTTCGTTTTTGGTATCTAAAATCCGCAGTGGGTTTTTCACCAAACGCTCTTTCTCTTCTTCGCTCATTAAAGCGGTGTGATTTTCTAAAAATTTTACTAATGCTGAGCGATAATTTGCACGAGCTTCTAACGAGCCGATAGAGTTAAGTTGCAAAGAAACGTGTTGGTCGATACCTAACTCTTTCCATAGGCGTGCAGTGAGAATAATCAACTCCGCATCAATTTCCGGATTTGCAATGCCAAACACTTCAACACCGGCTTGGTGGAATTGGCGGTAACGCCCTTTCTGTGGACGTTCGTGGCGGAACATCGGCCCCATATACCATAAGCGTTGCTCATTATTGTAGATCCAACCACGCTCAATCGCTGCACGCACACAACCGGCTGTACCTTCCGGACGGAGCGTTAATTGCTCATCGTTATCCCAGAACGTGTACATCTCTTTTGAAACCACATCGGTTACTTCGCCAATGGCACGGGCAAATAACGGGGTGCTTTCTACAATCGGCATACGCACTTCCGAATAGCCGTAACTTGCCAGCACATTACGCACTTTCTGTTCAACCCATTGCCATAATGGAGACTCACTTGGTGAGCAGTCGTTCATTCCTCGAATTGCTTGAATTGTTTTTGCCACTATATTTATCCTATTTGTTCAATATCTATACGATTATGTTGTTGTGCAACTCTGGCACGAATTTTAGCTTCTAATTGGTCGATTAATTTTGCGTTGTCAAAACGCTCTTTTTGACGAACGCCATCTAAATAAAAGCCGCTCATTTTATTGCTGCCGGTTACCCCTAAATCAGACACCAACGCTTCCCCCGGCCCGTTTACCACACAGCCGATAATCGAAACGTCCATTGGTGTGATAATGTCTTCTAAACGTTGCTCTAGCTCGTTTACCGTCGCAATTACATCAATTTCTTGGCGGGAGCAGGTTGGGCAAGCAATAAAGTTGATCCCACGAGAGCGAATACGCAACGATTTCAAAATATCAAAACCGACTTTCACCTCTTCAACAGGATCAGCCGCTAATGACACACGCAAGGTATCACCAATCCCTTCCGACAGCAGCAGACCTAAGCCTACCGCCGATTTCACCGAACCGGCTCTCGCACCACCTGCTTCAGTAATACCTAAATGCAGGGGCTGATCAATCTGTTTTGCAAGAAGTCGGTAAGATTCAACCGCTAGAAATACATCTGAGGCTTTCACGCTGACTTTGAATTGATCAAAGTTAAGGCGATCTAAGTGTTCAACGTGGCGTAATGCCGATTCTAATAATGCCTGTGGTGTCGGCTCGCCATATTTTTCCTGCAAATCACGCTCTAATGATCCGGCATTTACCCCGATTCGGATCGGAATGTTTTTATCTCTGGCACAATCTACCACCGTACGGATCCGCTCTTCATTCCCGATATTGCCCGGGTTAATCCGCAAACAATCCACCCCATATTCGGCAACTTTCAACGCAATGCGGTAATCGAAGTGGATATCCGCCACCAATGGCACATTCACTTGTTGCTTAATCGCTTTAAATGCTTCTGCTGCGTCCATTGTCGGCACAGACACACGCACAATATCAGCCCCGACCCGTTCCAGCGATTTAATTTGAGCAACGGTGGCTTCCACATCGGTTGTGCGGGTGTTGGTCATTGACTGAACCGTAATCGGTGCATCGCCGCCTACAGGCACATTACCCACATAGATTTTCTTCGATACCCGACGTTTAATAGGTGATTGATGTATCATATTTTTAGCTAATTGTGAAAATTTATAAAAACAGAAAACGCTCGTAAAGACAGCTATCGTTAAATGCTAGCTTTACGTGCGTTTCATCGTTAAATCAAGCTTACTGTAACGGTAAACGAATACGAGCTACACGCCCATCAATTTTCAATGGTACTTCTTGACCTTTATAGTACACTTTTACATTGGCAGGCGCACCAATGGTTAAACGATATTGCTCATTCTCATTGAAACTTAAAGTCTCACCATTGTTATATAATTTTTCTGCTAAACGTTTATTTTTAGCACCTCTTACTGTAATCCAACTTTGTGAGCCGGTAATTTCGATACGAAGCTCATCATTCGTTACCGCAACAGGTTGTTCTGTAGGGGCTTGTTCCGATTGAGATTGCTGTAAAACATTAACTGCCTCAACCTGTGCAGTGGTGGCATCAGCTTGTTTAACTTCTTCTACCACTTTAACATCTTCTTGTGTTACAGGTGATGATGCTGCTTGTGTAGGCTCTACTTTTTCAGTTAATGCCGGTTCTGCTGCAACTACCGTTTCTGCTGCTTGAGCGGGCTGCTCTGAAACCTGAATAGGTTGCTGAACAGGCACGGAAGTTTGTGCTGAAGCATCATTATTATTTGTAGTGGTATTTGTCACTTCAGCAACTGGTGCAGAGCTAACAAATTGCTCACGATTTTCCTGTTCTTTTTGATACCCTTGCCACCACCAAAGTAATGTCATTCCTAATGCCGCAAGCAATACTAATACCGTTAAATACTTTAAGGTTTTACCTTGTGAATTTGATGAGGGTTTTACTGAGGAAACTTTAGTGACTTCTTTTGGAATAGTGACTTCACCATAATTCACGCTCGAAATAAGGGATTCAGGCAAACGCAAAAATTTCACATAATTACGCACATAGCCACGCACAAAAGTTGGGGCAACGTTTTGTAGAATAAAGATATCATTTTCAAGTGATTCAATATGTGATTTTTTTAAGTTGGTTTTTTGAGCAACATCTGTAATAGAAAGATTTAACGCTTCACGAGCCGCTTTTAATTGTTGCCCTAAAGAAAGTGCTGTACCAGCTTGAGTAGAATTAACTGATTCCGTCATATAAAACTCTTTAAAGAAAGTAGTAGAAATAAAATTCAAAAATTATTCGGAAGTTTAAAGAGGTAATGCCTATTTTGCAATCTTAATGCGTAAAAAATTGAAAATTTAATCGGCAAGCGGTCATATTTTTCAATTTTTTTGCAAAATATGACCGCTTGTATCTGGCTTTACTTAGAAGCTAAATTGGCTTTTGCAGCCGCAATCGCCTCTGCCACACGTTGTGGGTTCACTCCACCTTTGGCACAACGTTTTTCTAAGCAAGATTCTAACGAGAGAATTGGGTAAACATCATCGCCAATCGAATGATGGAATTGCTGGAATTCGTTAATGCTTAATGCTTCAAGTGGCTCTTTTTTGCTGATTGCGTAAACCACCGCTTCACCAACAATATGGTGAGCTTCACGGAATGGCACACCTTTCGCCACTAAATAATCTGCCAACTCGGTCGCATTCGCATAACCTTGCTGAGCGGCTTCTCGGGTGCGTTCGGTATTCACTTGAATATCAACCAGTACAAGTTCTGCAATTTCTAAACAAGCCTGCCAAGTTTCCAACGCATCAAAAATACCCTCTTTGTCCTCTTGCATATCTTTATTATAAGCAAGTGGCAACCCTTTGAGTGTAGTTAATAAACCGTTTAATGCTCCAAATACCCGACCGGATTTCCCACGAATCAGCTCACAAGCATCAGGGTTTTTCTTCTGTGGCATAAGTGATGAGCCTGAGGTCACACGATCCGACATTTCAAGAAAGCCTGATTCACCACTATTAAAAATGATTAAATCTTCAGCAAAGCGAGAGAGATGCATCATACTGATCGAGGCAGTAGAGAGCAGCTCTAAAATATGGTCACGATCTGACACGCTGTCTAAACTGTTGCGTGTGGCTTCTTCAAAGCCTAAATCACGGGCTAATAAGTCACGATCAATGCCGTAAGCCGTACCAGCCAATGCCCCTGAACCAAGCGGGCAAGTGCTCATACGTTTATTAGCATCGCTCAAACGGCTGAAATCCCGTTCTAGCATTTCATAATACGCCATACACCAATGGGCGAAGGTCACAGGCTGAGCCCGTTGTAAATGGGTATAGCCCGGCATCACCGACTCTTGGTTTTCTTCGGCAACGGAAACTAAACGTTCTTGCAAAGCTCGGATTCGCTCTTGCAATGCCACCGCTTGCACCTTGCACCACATTTTAATATCCACCGCTACTTGGTCGTTACGGCTACGCCCGGTGTGTAATTTTTTACCTAAATCGCCTACTTTTTCAATCAGCTTGGATTCAACCCAGCTGTGAATATCTTCCGCATCATCTTTTAAGATAATCGTGAGGTTAGATTCCACCTCTGCTCTCACCTCTTTTAACGCTGCGATTAGTTGTTCTAATTCTGCTGCCGTTAAAATACCTACCGAAGTAATCGCTTTTGCCCAGCCGATTGAGCCTTCAATATCTTGAATCGCCAAGCGGTAATCAAAACGTAGTGAATCATTAAAATATTTAAATTTTGCATCTGCTTGTTGTGTAAAGCGTCCACCCCAAAGTGCCATAGTCTGTTCCTTGTATATTATTCTTTGTATCGATCAAAATGAAAAAGGCGTTTTACCGCCTTAACTTTTCGCCTATTTTGCATAAATATGCAAAATATTTCAATATTTATTTATAACTATTTTAATTGTGACTCAATAATGCCACCGCCTAAGCAAACCTCACCTAAGTAAAACACGGCAGACTGCCCCGGCGTCACGGCAATTTGCGGTTCATCGAACATCACTCGAATAGTTTCATCATCAATCACTTGAATTTCACACGCAATATCTGCTTGACGATAACGGGTTTTCACCGTGCAGCGTAAATTTTCACGCAACGGCATCATATCCACCCAAGTGAGCTGTTTCGCAATTAAGCCACTTGAAAGCAGAGCTGAATTATCGTGTCCTTGTGCTACAATCAATACATTATTAATTAAGTCTTTCTCCACCACATAAAACGGATCTTCACTCAACCCTTTCACACCGCCGATACCTAAGCCTTTTCGTTGCCCAAGCGTGTGATACATCAGCCCATCGTGGCGACCGACTAATTTGCCGTCAACGGTGCGAATCTCCCCCGGTTGAGCCGGCAGAAAACGTGCCAAGAAATCTTTAAATTTACGCTCACCGATAAAACAAATGCCGGTAGAATCTTTTTTCTTTGCGGTTGCTAATCCTAGATCTTCGGCAATGGCTCGCACAATCGGCTTCTCAATTTCACCCACTGGGAATAAACTCTGCCCGATCTGCTTTTTATTTAACGCATATAAAAAGTAACTCTGATCTTTGTTTTCATCTAAGCCACGCAAAAGTTTCGCATCTTGATCATCGCTCGTACGGCGGACGTAATGCCCGGTCGCAATATAATCCGCACCAAGATCTTCTGCCGCATATTCCAAAAAGGCTTTAAATTTGATCTCTTTATTACACAAAATATCCGGATTTGGCGTTCTTCCTGCCTTGTATTCTGCCAAGAAATATTCAAATACATTATCCCAATATTCCGCTGCAAAATTAATTTTATGCAGTTTCATACCCAGTTTATCGGCAACCGCTTGAGCATCGGCAAGATCGGCAGCGGCAGTACAATAATCGGTATCATCATCTTCTTCCCAGTTTTTCATAAACAAGCCTTCCACTTGGTAGCCTTGTTGTTGAAGAATAAAAGCAGAAACCGAGGAATCCACCCCACCGGACATACCAATAATGACTTTTTTCTTGCCATTTTCAGCAAGTTGCTCTGGTGTTAATTTCGGGAAATGGGTGTTATAAGTGTTTGAAATTAATAGATTTGACATAAATTCTCCCGTAACTTCGGTTAAGGCGAAGCACATTGGTTAGTGATAAAAACAACAAGCGGTGAAATTTGCAAAAAATTTTGCAAAATGAACCGCTTGCCTATTAAGAAATTAGAGTTCTATTTGGTAAAAGACTTTTCCTACTCTATCAATATGTTCAATAAAGTTAGGATTTGTGAGTTTATCATAAATGGAAAGATCAAATAAATAAGGTGAGCTTGAGTCATCAAGATCACCCCAGATTCTTTTTACAATATCATAAGTCAGATCTTTGCCTTTGAAAGTAAGATCTACATCTGAGCCTTCACGATAATTACCTTTAGCACGCGAGCCATAGATAATTGCTTGCTCCACTTCAGGGTATTTCGCAAGAATATCGGTAATAGTTTTCGTCGCTCGTTCGCTTAGTCCAAAGTTTGGCATAGTGTTTCTACTCGCTGTTCAAATTCAATAAATAAAGGCAGATACGCCTTGATAATTTTATTAAATTCTTCAGTTAAAATAGTTTCATCGTAAGTATGAACTATTATATTGCGGCTTTTTATCATTTCTAGCCAAACTTCGCCCTGAGTGATTAGCCCACGATTAAAAGCCAAACGAGAAGCCGTTTTTGAACCATAAATATCAACTTCACCTTCCCATTTTAAAATATCTTGCATTAACTTCCACGCTAACTCGTGTGTAATCTCAAAACTCTGGATAATTCCTTTTTTAATTACATCAATGTCGGTATCAGCGTATTTTTCTGCTTCTGCTTGAAGGTAACTTACTGATTTTTTATAGTTATCAAACCGCTGTTTCCAGCGAATATCTCTATTCATATTATTTCACTTCATAAAATTGTGGCTCTTTATTAAAACGTGCCACTTCTTCAGGGTCGGCTGTGCCGTCTGCGATTTTAGATTTTAGGTTATCGCAAGGTTCTTCGCAGTCGCACATTTTTTTCATACCTAAGGCAGTAATACCGCCACAGCTACCTTTGATGGTTTTACCTTTAACGATAAAACCAATCGACATCGCAAAAATTACAGCTACAAAAAAGCCAAAGGTTAATAATACAGTTTCCATTTTTCACTCCAATTATTGTGATTGAATAAGTTTGTTAAATTCGCTTGACATTTGTGTTCCAAACTTGTCGCCGTTTTTAATAATTAAAAAGATCGCTAATTTTTCACGCTCTGCCACTGCTAATGCTTTTTCCGCTCCTAATACAAATAAACCGGTTGATAAGCCGTCTGCCGTCATTGTGGTTGGGGCAAATACGGTGATAGAGGCTAAATTATGGTTTACCGGACGTAACTGTTTTGGGTCGATAATATGTGAAAGACGGTTGCCTTTTTCATCTTCAAAATAATTACGATAATTGCCCGAAGTTGCCATCGCCAAATTGTGCAACGGCACGGTAATTTGTGCGGCTTGACCTTGTGTCATTACCGGTTGCTCGATTGCAATCCGCCAATCTAAGCCTTGTAAATTTTTTCCTTTGCCTCGTAATTCGCCACCAATTTCAACTAAATAGTTGCTCACACCTATAGTTTCAAGATGCTCGGCTAATTTATCTACACCGAAACCCTTTGCAATAGACGATAAATCTAGATAAAGATTAGCTGCTGACTTGGTGAGCTTGGGTTTACTACTCATTTCAAGCAAAATTTTATCAATGCCGACATAAGCAGAACGCTCTGCAATTTGTTCCTCAGACGGCACTTTATTTAAGCGTTTATCCGGCCCGAACCCCCACAAGTTCACCAATGGACCAACGGTTACATCTAAAGCCCCTTCGGTGACTTTATTCAAACGGATTGCCTCTTGTACCACTTTTGCAAAATCTTGCGAAATTTCGACCGCTTGATTTGCCTGTTTTGTTTGATTAAACCGGCTAATTTCCGAATCTTGTTGGTAGGTGGACATCTGATTATTCACCTCAATCAACAAGCCGTCTAACTGACTTTGCATTTTTTCAGGCGACATTAAATTTTTCACTTCACCATTATCAATATATTTTACGGTGTAAGTCGTCCCCATTGTTTTACCTGAAAGCGTAATTTGCTCAGGGGCTTTTTCACAAGCACTTAAAGTAAAAAAAGCAATTAAAAGAAGAAAAAATTTTTTCATTGGTATCACAAAAGTTAAAAATTGGGAAAATTATAGCATATTTAGCGATTAAATAAGCACTTCATATCGCTGTAAAATAATTTGTTTAAACGATTCGTTGCAACTTGCCCAGTCAATCAGATCTACTGTGAAAGGTAGGTCAGAATCCGTAAACGCAAGCTCTAACTCTGTTTGTTGCCGAATCGTGAGCGGTTGTTTGGTGATTAATGCTAAATCAAGATCCGAATAGGCTTTAGCTGTGCCTTTAATGCGAGAGCCAAAAACCCAAACGGGTGTATCAGGCAAGTATTTTTTGAAAATATCCAACACCTGTTGGCGTTGTGACTCAGTTAAATCAATCATAGCTATTGCGTTTTTGGAGCTGTTTAACTAAAAAATACGTACTTTCCAGAAAGTTTGAAATTCCGTTATACACTTGCTGTGCTTTATTTTGATCATAAGTATGCGAGGTAATATTTCGCATTTTGCGATAATCCAGCCAGGCTTCCGGTGATTCAATCAGCCCATATTGAGCAGCCATTCGCAAAATATCACGGAACTCGGTGCTATCAATATCAGTGTCATTTGATTCAATGTGTTTGAGCTGACGCTTAAGCATTTTTATCGACAATTCGTAAACAAATTCAAATTTTTGGATTGCTCCTGCAATCAAAGTGTCTTGAATAATTGCCTCTTGCCGGTTAAACCACGCTTGATTCTCAAGACTAACAATCGTTTTCTCAAGGGAATTGAAGGCATTTTCAAGTGCCGTAATATCCAGTTGTTCCATTTGCTTCCCCTTAAAATTCACATTATTAAATTACCAAAACTTAATAATATAAATTAAATCAAGCGGTCAATTTTGCAGAAAATTTTGCAAATTTGACCGCTTGTAGTCAGAAGTTAAGGTTTATCAACCACCGAAGTCATCTAATAAGATGTTTTCGTCTTCTACACCTAAGCTCTTCAGCATACCGATTACGGCAGCATTCATCACCGGTGGACCACACATATAGTATTCGCAGTCTTCAGGTGCTTCGTGATTTTTGAGGTAGTTCTCATAAAGCACGTTATGAATAAAGCCACGGAAGTAATCTTCTCTGTCGCCCGGTAATGGATCAGAAAGTGCCACATACCATTTGAAGTTGTCGTTCTCTGCTTGAAGACCATCAAAATCTTCCACATAGAACATTTCACGTTCTGAACGAGCACCATACCAGAATGACATTTTACGTTTAGATTTTAAACGTTTTAATTGGTCGAAGATATGTGAACGCATTGGTGCCATACCTGCACCACCACCAATAAAGACCATTTCCGCATCGGTATCTTTAGCGAAGAACTCACCGAATGGACCTGAAATTGTTACTTTATCGCCCGGTTTTAATGACCAAATGTAGGAAGACATTTGACCCGGCGGTACGTCCGGATTGCGTGGTGGCGGTGTAGCAATACGCACGTTAAGCATAATAATGCCTTTCTCTTCCGGATATGAAGCCATTGAGTATGCACGAATAATATGCTCGTCCACTTTTGAAGTATAACGCCATAAGTCAAATTTATCCCAGTCTTCATGGTACTCTTTTGGAATATCGAAGTCTTTATAATGAACAGTATGAGGCTCAGCTTCAATTTGGATATAACCACCCGCACGGAACGGTACTTCTTCGCCTTCAGGAATTTGAAGTTTAAGCTCTTTGATGAAGGTTGCTTTGTTATCGTTTGAGATAACGGTACATTCCCATTTTTTCACACCAAAGATCTCTTCCGGAAGTTCAACGTCCATTGAAGATTTCACGTTTACCTGACAAGCTAAACGCCAGCCTTCTTTCGCTTCTTTCTTAGAAATGTGCGATAACTCAGTTGGAAGAATTTCACCACCGCCTGATTTCACTTGCACTTTACATTGACCACAAGAGCCACCGCCACCACAAGCTGAGGAAACGAAAATCCCTTTACTTGCTAAAGCACCGAGTAATTTTCCACCAGCCGGTAGCGTAATGCCTTTTTCCGGATCGTTGTTGATTGAGATGGTAATATCACCTGAATCAACTAATTTTGATTTAGCGAAAAGAATGATCACCGCAAGCACTAATACCAGAGCCGTAAATGCGATAATACCGAAAATAAAATTACTATCCACGATATGCTCCTTATAATTGAATGCCTGAGAATGACATAAAGCCTAACGCCATTAAACCTACCGTAATAAAGGTAATACCTAAACCACGTAAGCCTGCCGGCACGTCGGAATATTTCATTTTCTCGGTTAAACCTGCAAGGGCAACAATGGCTAACATCCAGCCTGTACCTGCACCTACGCCATAAACCACAGATTCTACAAAGTTATACTCACGTTGTACCATAAACGATACACCACCAAAAATCGCACAGTTTACGGTGATAAGTGGTAAGAAGATACCTAATGCACTATAAAGTGCCGGGAAAAACTTGTCTAAAATCATTTCCAGAATTTGAACAAGTGCCGCAATAACCCCGATGAAAGTGATAAAGTTTAAGAAGCTTAAATCCACACCTTCTACTAATGCACCCTCTTTTAATACGTGGGTATAAACTAATTGGTTAGCTGGAACTGCAATGCCAAGTACTACAATTACCGCAATACCTAAACCAAAAGCAGTTGAAACTTTCTTAGACACCGCAAGGAATGTACACATACCAAGGAAGAAAGAAAGTGCCATATTTTCAATAAATACGGACTTAACAAAGATACTCAGAAGATGTTCCATCTTATTTCTCCACTTGTTCCGGTTTCCACGTTCTAATCGCCCAGATCACAAATCCGATAATAAAGAACGCACTTGGTGCTAATAAGAATAAACCGTTTGCTTGATACCAACCGCCATTTTGAACAGTTTCAAGAATGGTGATACCGAAAATTTTACCTGAACCGATAAGTTCACGTAAAAAGGCAACGATAATTAACATTGCACCGTAGCCTAAACCGTTACCGATACCATCAACAAAACTTTCAACCGGGCCTGATTTCATCGCGAATGCTTCTGCACGCCCCATTACGATACAGTTAGTAATAATAAGACCTACGAAGACCGATAATTGTTTTGATAGGTCGTAAGCATAAGCACGTAAGATTTGGTCTACCAAAATTACTAATGAAGCAATAATCGCCATTTGTACAATGATACGGATACTATTTGGAATATAGTTACGAATCATTGAAATGAACATACTTGAGAATGCAGTAACTAAACTTACCGCAATCGCCATTACTACTGCTGTTTGTAATTGAGTCGTTACCGCTAACGCAGAACAAATACCTAAGATCTGTAATGCGATCGGGTTGTTATCGACAATTGGCGATAACAATAATTTTTTAAGATTGTTATTGTCTGCCATTAGTTAGCTCCTGCCGCTGCTTTAAATTTTGCTAAATATGGACCAAAACCATTTTGACCAAACCAGTATTTGAATGAACCATCAACACCGTTTGAGGTTAATGTTGCACCAGATAAACCATCAACACCGTGATCTTTATCTGCAGATGCCCCTTTACCCACTCTTAACGCAACTTGGTTTTGCTCGTTATACAGTTTTTTACCTACAAAGTTTTTCTGCCAGTTCGGGTTTGCAATTTCACCACCTAAACCTGCTGTTTCACCTTGTTCATAGTAAGTAATACCATTGATCGTATTTGCATCAGGTTGTACCGCCACAAAACCGTACATAATTGACCATAAGCCGTTACCGTGCATTGGTAATACTACTTGAGTCGTTTTACCTGAGTCATCTTTTACTAAATAAACTTCCGCATATTTAGCTCGAGTTTTGATATTCGCTTTATCATCTTCAGGAGCAATCACAACATTTTGCGCCGGATCTTTAGCTGCTGCACGAGCATCAAAGCCTGTTACACCCTCAACGTAATCGCCTGTTGCTAAATCTACAATTTTCGGCTCAATAAATTTGGTATAGGTTTCTTGCACATCAGTATCTTTTTGCAATAAACCGGCTGCTTGTAAAATGTTTTTCTGTTTATCAAGTTGTTTCTGAATATCTTGTGTGGGTTTAAGCATTACTGCTGCACCTGCCACAATTAAAGAACAGATTAAACTTAATAAAACTACAACAGTTAGCGTTCCGCCAACGCTATCTTTATTAAATTTAGCCATTGTTTGCTACCCTCGCTAATCTGCGTTTGATATTCCCTTGAACTACTAAATAGTCAAAGATTGGAGCAAATAAGTTAGCAAATAAAATCGCTAACATCATACCCTCAGGGTATGCCGGGTTCACCACACGGATTAATACACACATAAAGCCGATTAAGATACCATATGCCCATTTACCTTTGTTGGTAAATGCAGCTGATACCGGGTCGGTTGCCATAAAGAACATACCGATCGCAAAACCGCCTAATACTAAATGCCAATGCCAAGGCATAGAGAATAACGGATTAGTAGCTGAACCAATTACATTAAATAATGTAGCGGTTGCTGCCATACCAATCATTACACCAGCAATAATTCTCCAAGAAGCAATTCGGGCAAATACAATGATTGCAGCCCCAATAATCAACATTAAGGTAGAGGTCTCGCCGATAGAACCCGGAATATTACCTAAGAACGCATCCATCCAAGTAATGGTTTCACCGGTTGCAACGTGCTGTAATGCACCTTGACCACCAACTGCCCATTGAGAAAGTGCAGTTGCACCTGAGAAGCCGTCTGCGGCAACCCATACTGCATCACCTGAAATTTGACCCGGGTAAGCAAAGAACAAGAAAGCACGACCGGCTAACGCAGGGTTCATAAAGTTTTTACCCACGCCACCGAACACTTCTTTTGCGACCACAACACCAAAGGTAGTTGCAAGGGCTGCTTGCCATAACGGTAATGTTGGAGGAACAATTAATGCTAGTAAGATAGAGGTTACAAAGAAACCTTCGTTGATCTCGTGCTTACGCACCATTGCAAACACCACTTCCCAGAAACCGCCCACTGCAAATACTGTTAAGTAGATTGGTAGGAAATAAGTTGCCCCTAGCAACATTTTAGTTCCCCAGCCTGCATCAGCCACAGAGCCTAAACTATCGGCTAAGCTATAGTGCCAGTTGTTAACAACTAAATCTGTTAACGTTCCCATTTTGAGTGCCGCTAGAATACCCTGTGCACCGACATTGTACATTCCGTAGAACATTGCAGGGAATAACGCTAACCATACAATTAACATCATACGCTTAGAGTCAATCGCATCACGCACATGAGCATCTTTACGAGTTACTGTACCTGGTGTATAGAAAATCGTATAGGCAGCTTCAAATAGCGTGTACCATTTCTCATACTTTCCACCTTTATGGAAAGCGGGTTCCATTTTTTCAAAAAGATTTTTCAAACCCATTTTTAACCGTCCTTCTCGATCTTATCTAACGCTTGACGTAATAATGGTCCCCAGTTGTTTTTACCGGAACACACAAAAGTACATAACGCTAAATCTTCTTCGTCTAACTCTAAGCAGCCTAAAGCTTGAGCGGAGTCTGTATCTCCAGCTGCTAAATCACGCAATAAGAGTGTTGGGATAATATCCAACGGCATTACACGTTCATAAGCACCTGTTGGCACCATTGCACGCTCGCTACCATGGACTGCGGTTGTGAAGTTAAATAATTTCTTCGCAAAATGTCCTAAAGTAGTACGCGTAATTGAATACTTATCAGAGTAAGGAGCAATCATACCGAAGAACGCTTTCTCACGCCCTTCTAATAAAGCAGACACTTGTAATGCGTAGCGACCTAAATAGTCGTGTACGCCCGCTGCGATAGCACCACTTAACACAGAACCAGAAATGACACGGTTTTCACCTGCATTTAATTCATTTGCCGTTAATTGTGAAAGATTCGCACCTAAACGAGTACGCACCAAACGTGGATTTTTCACTTGTGGACCTGCTAATGCCACTACACGGTCAGTAAATAACTCACCGGTCGTAAATAATTTACCGATAGCAATTACATCTTGGTAATTTAAATACCAAACTTGTTTAGTTGCACCTACCGGGTCAATAAAGTGAATATGCGTACCAGAAAGACCTGCAGGGTGCGGACCTTTAAAGCGGTTAGTTTCCACATTATTGATCTGACGGCTTTGTGCCGCATTTAAAATATTTGAGTCTGCACTGCCACAGAGATGAATCACTTTTTTACTTTCAAATAAACGACTTAATACAGTTAAGCCATCAAAGAAAGCTTGTTGGTGTTCTGCAATAATCACTTCCGGATTTGCTGCAAGTGGATTGGTATCCATCGCATTGACAAAAATAGAGGAAGGTTCTGCATCTAATGCAGGCACTTTGCTAAACGGACGTGTACGGAAAGCCGTCCATAAGCCTGACTCTACAAGGTTTTGTTTTACTTGCTCTGAAGTTAATGAAGCTAATTGGCTGGCTTCATAACGAGCAAAGGTAATTTGCTCATCACCCTCAACTTTAATTACTACCGATTGAAGAACACGCTTCTCGCCACGGTTAATTGCCGTTACGGTACCACTTGCAGGGGCAGTAAATACCACGCCCGGATTCTTTTTATCTTCAAAAAGAACCTGACCTTTCTTTACTACATCGCCTTCACGCACTTTCATTGAAGGACGCATACCCACATATTCTTCACCAAGCATAGCAACTTCAGTAACGGTATTACCGTTATGGATTACTTGCTCAGGTTTTCCCGCAATCGGAAGATCTAAGCCTTTTTTGATTGTAATCATATTGTTTGCACTACTTTTATTTTGGGTTAAAAAATATGATTGCGCTAACGCAATCGCTTCTATTGAGCCGCAGCTTTACTTAAAAATAAACAATGGTCCCCCACCTATTTTTAAAAGCCACATTAAGTTCTCAAATCTGTGATCAACCTTTATCTTTTCTTAACAAAAGGTTAACTAAAAATAATCTTCTTATTCTACCTAAAAAGCTCCCCTTCTGGCTAGGAAAACCCCCTATTTTTTGCATATTCCCGCGGTAAAATTTGAAATAAATCAAGATTTCAATTCCCTCTTAACATAAATTAACCATAATTAGTTAATCCAATTTCCCTTCAAGCGGTTAAATTTTATTAACAATTTGCAAAAATTTTTTTAGCTAGGCAATTTTGAAATTCAGGCGTAAAATAGTTGATAAATTTTGTAAAATATTAAAAAACAGGATAATTTAAATGGAAGAACAAACCATTCATATTTCAATATCAGATGCAGCACAAGCCCATTTTGCCAGACTATTAGAACAGCAAGAAGAGGGAACTAATATCCGTATTTTTGTGGTCAATCCCGGCACACCGGGGGCAGAATGCGGTGTCTCTTACTGCCCACCCAATGCAGTTGAAGAGACGGATACCGAATTTAAATTTAACCGTTTCTCTGCATTTGTCGATGATATTAGCTTACCGTTTTTAGACGAAGCGGAAATTGATTATGTCACTGACCCGATGGGCTCACAACTTACGTTAAAAGCCCCTAACGCCAAAATGCGTAAAGTAGCTGATGATGCCCCTTTTATCGAGCGTTTAGATTATGTGATTCAGACCCAAGTGAATCCACAACTTGCCAGCCACGGCGGTAAAGTAACCTTAATTGAAATCACCGAAGATAAATATGCTGTGTTGCAGTTCGGCGGTGGTTGTAACGGTTGTTCAATGGTAGATGTGACCTTAAAAGAGGGGATTGAAAAACAGCTTCTGGCAATGTTCCCTGATGAATTAGTTGGTGTGAAAGATATTACTGAACACCAACACGGTGAACATTCTTACTATTAAAAATACTAAAAGGGATAAATCATTTGATTTATCCCTTCTTATAATTAATGAGCAAGCGGTCAAATTTACTCGCTTTCGCTCGCACTTCGTGCCATCGGCAAAGTCGATGTACAAACGCAAGCGTTTGTACAAAAAAATGAGTAAATTCGACCGCTTGTTAAGTTTGATTAAGCCTTACGACTCTCTTGGTGATCTTTCGCAGCTTTCACAAAACCTGCAAATAATGGATGCCCATCACGCGGAGTTGAGGTAAATTCCGGATGGAATTGTGCTGCTATAAACCAAGGGTGATTTGGCACTTCAATAATTTCCACTAATTTACGATCTGCCGATAAACCGCTCACTTTTAAGCCTGCCGCTTCAATTTGTGGTAACAGCTTATTGTTTACTTCGTAACGGTGTCGATGACGTTCAACAATCGTTTCCGCACCATACACTTCACGGGCTTTTGAGCCTTCAATTAAATGGCATTGTTGTGAGCCTAAACGCATTGTACCACCTAAATCTGACTCATCACTGCGGGTTTCCACATTCCCTTCGGCATCTTGCCATTCAGTGATTAAGCCAATCACCGGCTGTGAGCAATCTTTATCAAATTCAGAAGAATTTGCCTCAGTTAAACCTGCCACATTACGGGCATATTCAATTAGGGCGATCTGCATACCTAAACAGATACCTAAGTAAGGAATCTTGTTTTCACGGGCATATTGTGCAGTACGAATTTTGCCTTCCACGCCACGATAGCCAAAGCCACCCGGCACAAGAATGCCGTCTAAACCAGCCAATAACTCCGTGCCTTTGGTTTCAATATCTTGTGAATCAATGTATTTAATATTCACTGTTAAACGATGCGTTAAGCCTGCGTGTTTTAAAGCTTCATTCACCGATTTATACGCATCCGGTAATTCCACATATTTTCCGACCATACCGATAGTTACTTCGCCGGTTGGGTTTGCTTGGCGGTATAACACTTGTTCCCACTCTGAAAGATCGGCTTCTTTGCAATCTAAACGGAAACGATCGCACACAAAGGAATCTAACCCTTGCGACTTCAATAATTCCGGAATGCGGTAAATAGAATCTACATCTTTAAGCGAAATAACCGCACGCTCCGGCACATTACAGAAAAGGGCGATTTTTTTCTTCTCATTTTCCGGAATAGCACGATCTGAACGGCAAATTAACACATCCGGCTGAATACCGATTGAAAGCAACTCTTTCACCGAATGCTGAGTCGGCTTGGTTTTCACTTCACCTGCGGTTGGAATATAAGGCACTAAGGTTAAGTGCATAAACAAGGTTTTTTCACGACCGATATCCACCGCTAATTGGCGTAATGCTTCTAAAAACGGCAGTGATTCAATATCACCCACTGTGCCACCAACTTCCACAATGGCGACATCACGCCCTTTACCGCCTTCTAATACACGGGCTTTAATTTCATTGGTAATGTGCGGAATAACCTGAATGGTTGCCCCTAAATAATCGCCACGGCGTTCTTTACGCAACACTTCAGAGTAAATTTTACCGCTGGTAAAGTTGTTAGCTTTGCTCATTTTGGAACGGATAAAACGCTCGTAGTGACCTAAATCCAAGTCGGTTTCCGCACCGTCTTCGGTCACAAATACTTCCCCGTGCTGAGTAGGGCTCATTGTACCCGGATCGACGTTGATATAAGGGTCAAGCTTCATAATGGTGACATTTAAACCACGAGCTTCAAGAATAGATGCTAAAGAGGCTGCCGCAATACCCTTCCCTAAAGAAGATACAACACCGCCTGTGACGAAAATATAATTCGTTGTCATTGTGATTGCCTTTGCTGATTAATTGGGTTGGAAATTCAGAATATCAGTTTACTTTATAAAAAAGAAACTATCAGGACGGGAAAGTAGTTTACATCAAATTACATTTTTTTGCTAATGGAAAATCGGTAAGCAGTCAGATTAATTCTTTTTCAATAGTGCTAACTAATCTTAACTTAATTAATGCACTATTATTTGCGATAGATCAGAATTAACCTATATGTTTATGGATATCATAATACCTGTTTTTCTAATACTGGAGACGATACAATGAAAATCAAAAAATTACTACTGCCAACTCTGTTAAGCATTGCTACTATGCCAATTCAAGCAGCCGACCTACCTAATATTACAATTCTTGCAACTGGAGGGACAATTGCCGGTAGCCAAAAAAACACGGCAACCTCAGCTTATCAAGCTGGGCAGCTAAATATTGAAACACTCATAGAAGCCGTCCCGGATATTAAAACATTAGCAAATATCAAAGGAGAACAAATCGTTAAAATCGGATCTCAGGATATGTCTGATGAAGTATGGCTAAAACTGGCAAAAGCAATTAATCAACAATGCCCAAACACAGATGGTTTCGTTATTACGCACGGCACAGACACTATGGAGGAAACCGCATACTTCCTTGATATGACTGTAAAATGCGAAAAACCCGTAGTATTAGTGGGAGCCATGCGACCAGCAACTGAAAAAAGTGCCGACGGCGTATTAAATTTATATAACTCAGTTGTTGTCGCCAAAGATTCTAAATCTAGTGGCAGAGGGGTGTTGGTTGCAATGAATGATATTGTATTGGGCGCTCGTGATGTTACAAAAACCAGTACGACATCAGTGCAAACATTTAACTCACCAAACTTCGGTGCGCTAGGCTATATCCATAATAGCAAAGTCGATTATGAACGTTCCCCTGAAAGTAAACACACCGTAAACACCCCATTCAAAGTAGATGAATTAACGGAATTACCAAAAGTCGGCATTATTTATGCTTATTCAAATATGCCAACCGAACCGCTTCAAGCATTATTAGATGCGGGTTATCAAGGCATCGTAGTTGCAGGAGTTGGTAATGGTAATATGAATGCGGCAAATTTAGCTTTACTAGAAGAAGCGGCTAAAAAAGGAATTACCGTGGTTCGCTCGTCTCGAGTGCCAACCGGATATACTACCCGAGATGCAGAAATTGATGATAGCAAGTATGGTTTTATTGCTTCCGGTACATTAAATCCTCAAAAAGCACGAGTATTACTGCAGCTCGCCTTAACACAAACAAATGATATAAAAACCATTCAACAATGGTTTGACGATTTCTAAAAAATAAATAACAAGCGGTCTATTTTGCAGAAAAAATCACAAAATAGACCGCTTGCCTGATCTTATTCCTAATCTTTATTATTTTACAAAGCTATCAAAAGTTAGCTCGTAATTATCACCGTCTCGGCTATAGGCGATGTAGCGTGGGAATTTTTCGCCTTCAAATTTTTTCACCGTAATGTCTTTTTTATCACTGGTTCTAAACTTGTAGGTAATTTCTTGGTAAGTTTTATCACCTACTTTTACCGCCTTTTGAGCTTTACGTAGCTGCACATTCGGTGTCGGGTAAAGTTTTTTACCATTTGTGGTTTGGAAACTGCTCGGTAATTTATCGTAATAGCTTAACTGGAATGCCGTGGTAAATAAATCATAAGTCGGCATTGTCAATGCTTCTTCTTTTAATGGCTCTTTCACTTTGCCGTATTTTACCGTTTTAGAATCAATTTCTGCCATCGCATAAGTTTTGCCGTTACGGGTATCTCGGTAGCTCAACATATGAAATTGTTCGTTTTTTTCTGTTCCTTTCGCAGAAAAGACAATATTATATAAAGGCACATTAATTTTTGCCTGAATATTATATTGCCCACCGCCGTTATTAAAGTTAATGTAGGCTGGCATTAAATAATTTGAGCTGTATTTCAACTTAAAATTCTCCGCACTGGCGTTTGAAATCAAGCCCAAAGTGACCACGATTACGCTCGCTAACTTCTGCCTAATTCTCATCTATTTCTCCTCTAAAGATATACTTTCGAACAACCTTGAAATTGCATTATTATCTCGTAATTGTTCCGCTTTCTCCACTTGTACCCGTGTTAAATGTGGCGAAAAATAATTAATAAAATCATACATATAGTTACGAAGAAAAGTTCCTCGTTTAAAGGCGATTTGCGTCATACTCGGTTGAAACAGGTGGCTTGCATTGATAGCGACTAAGTCTTTATCTGTTTCCGTATGTGCCATTGATGCCATAATACCAACCCCTAAGCCTAAGCGTACATAAGTTTTGATTACATCAGCATCAGTCGCCGTAAATACGATATTAGGCAAAATACCTTCTTTATTGAAGGCGTGATCTAAATCCGATTGCCCTGTAAAACCAAAAGTATAGGTTATCAAATCATATCTACCTAATTGTTCGACAGTCAAATTTTTACTTTGGTTCACAAAAGCCGCAAGAGGATGCTCTGGTTTGACAATAACTGAACGATTCCACCAATAACACGGCAATAAAACCGCTTCATCAAATAAATATTGAGCTTCTGTGGTAATGGCTAAATCCACTTCTCCAGCCATCAAAGCATCATAAATTTGATTCGGGGAGCCTTGGTGCAAATGCAAACTTACTTCAGGATAGCGAGCCTTAAATTTCTCAATTACACTCGGTAGCATATAACGGGCTTGGGTATTGGTGGTCGCAATGCGTAAGATGCCTTTGTTGGGTCGGGTTTGTTCTTCAGCAACCGATTTAATGCTCTGGGCTTTTACCAATAATTCACGGGCGATCGCCACAATTTTTTCACCAGCAGGCGTTAGCCCCTTAACGTGCTTACCGTTACGCTCAAAAATATTAATTCCCAACTCACTTTCCAACAAACGAACTTGTTTGCTAATTCCCGGTTGAGAAGTGTAAAGCACCTCTGCGGCCTCAGTAATATTCAAGTTTTGGTTTACTATTTCAACGATATAACGTAACTGTTGTAGCTTCATAATGATTTCCCCTCTACAATCGCAATAATCTGTTGCATCGTATGCACTTCGTAAGTTGGCTTAATATCCGTATCATTCTCTTTACTAAGCAAATTTAACCAACAAGTATCAATCCCAGCATTATTACCTCCTAAAATATCAGAAGCGAGGGTATCGCCTACCATAAGTACTTTAGTACGATCAAATTCGTCCATTAATGCAAAAGCGTAATCAAACACTTGACGATCAGGCTTTGCGGCACCAATTTGCTCTGAGATCACTACAATATCAAAAAAATGTGAAGTTTGAGTATTATCTAAACGTTTTTGCTGCAAGTCGGTAAAACCATTGGTGATAATGCCCATTTTTACTTTACCATACAAAGCGTTTAACATATCCATTACACCTTCTAAAGGCTGACTGACGAATGCCATCTCCGCCATTAATTCTTGATTAAGTTGTAGCGGATCCACGCCTGTTTGAGCAGATAATTTTGCAAAGCGTCGGGTTTGAATATCTTGAGCAGTGATCTCATTATTTTGGTAAGCCACCCAAAGTGGTTTATTTACCGCTTGAAAGTCTTGATAATCTTGTTCACTAAAATCAATCTGGTAACGAGCCAGCATCGCTTTTAAACCAAGATAAGAATTAAATGAAAACAAGGTTTCATCAGCATCAAATAATACCCATTGATATTTCATAATATTCCTTTTTTAACTTAGATAACAAGCGGTCAAATTTTTCTAATTTTTCGCATACCGCTGATAAAGCCACGCTTAAGCACAACACTCTTTCATTTTTTGCTGAATCCACTCAACAAAAAATTGTACTTTCTGAACTTGGGCTGATTGCGAAGGATAGACAACATAGAACGATTTTTCATCAAACAATGTGGTTGGGAAAGGCTCTATTAAAGTACCTTTTTCAATTTCGTGCTGTGCCAACAACTGGTTGGCAATCGCAATGCCTTGTTGGTGCATTGCAGCTTGAAGCACCATAAAAGTATGGCTAAAAATTGAGCCAGTTTCCGCATCTACTATATCTTCTATATGCAAATGCTCAACCATCCTTTTCCACTTATTATGGGTAGAGGAATGCAATAAATGTTTACCTGCTAAATCTGCCGGTAAATGAATGGTATTTTGCGATAAATACTCAGGCGAAGCTAAAATAACAATACGGGATTCCGTCAAACGGATAGATTCCAGACCTTGCCAATCCCCCTTACCATAATAAATAGCAACATCAGTTTCTTTACCTAATAATCCCTCATCTTGATCAACACCCTTAATACGTACTTCCACTTCTGGATATTTTTCGTGGAAATCCGCCAAACGTGGGACTAACCAATGCATACCAAATGTTTGTGGTACGCTAATAGTCAGAATTTGACGACTACTTTGCTGCCTAATTTTATCTGTTGCGAGAGCAATTTGTTCTAATAATGGCTGAACTTCATAGAAATATTGTGCGCCTAACTCAGTTAATTCCAGCAAACGGTTACGGCGATGGAACAGGGAAGCACCTAAAAAATCTTCTAATAGTTTAATTTGGTGGCTCACTGCAGCTTGTGTGACGAAGAGATCTTCTGCCGCTTTAGTAAAATTTAAATGGCGTGCAGCAGATTCAAATGCTTTCAATGCATTGAGTGGTGGAAGTTTTTTGTTCATAATTTTTCAATCTAATAGATTACTAAACAAGCAACTCTATTATTTTTTCTGATAGTTTAAATAAAAAAAATTCGTTTGATGCTTGCAAATAGAAATAATAAAATATCCGCATACTTAGATGGATAGTTTAGAATTTATTTCTATTCCTAAATTTTAAGTATGATGTTGTGTTTGCATATTGGTCTAGGAAACTAGACTAGAGTAACGAAAGTTACTTGTTTCACTTCCTGTATATTTTGAACCGTATTGGTTTATAACCGCCCACTTTGGGCGGTTTTTTTCTATGTAAAAAACAGCACAAAATCTAGATCGCATTCTATATTATTCGCTACCTTTATTCTAGCCTTTCTGCTTTTTTATTCTTTCACTTTAATCTATTATAAAAAGAGGTTTTATAGTATGCTAAAGCCTATTTTTCATTTGCAATAATTACCGAGAGTTCTTTTGAGTAAACCGAAATTAACCCACAACCAACAGCGTAGAATCCAATCTAACCATCATAAGCGTATCAACAAAAAAGAGATTGAATGGCAAGATGAAATGTTAGGCGAAATGCAACAAGGCATTGTTGTCACCCGCCACGTTAAACACGCGGATGTTGAAACCGCAGAAGGGGAAATTTTCCGCTGTAATATTCGCCGCACGTTGAAAAATGTGGTGGTGGGAGATCAGGTCTCTTGGCGTAAAGGCAGTGAGCAGTTGCAAGGGATTAGTGGTGTCATTGAAGCCGTATTTCCGCGTAAAAATGAACTTACCCGCCCCGATTATTATGATGGTATTAAGGTGATGGCATCGAATATCGATCAAATTATTATTGTTTCGGCTGTGCTACCTACACTTTCGCTGAATATTATCGACCGTTATTTAGTGATTTGCGAAACGGCGAATATTCCTGCCTTAATCGTGCTAAACAAAATTGATTTATTAAACGAAAGCGAACGGCAAGCAGTTAAAGAGCAGCTCAAAATCTATGAAGAGATTGGCTATGAAACCCTATGTTTATCGGCTGATACGGGTGAAAATATGCAGGCGTTACACCAATATCTTGCTAAAGGCACTTCTATTTTTGTCGGACAATCCGGCGTGGGGAAATCCAGCCTGATTAACCAACTCTTGCCTGAAGTCAATGCCCTCACCGGCTCAGTGAGCGATACCTCTGGTTTAGGTCAACACACCACCACTGCCTCTCGCTTATATCATTTACCGCAAGGCGGACAGCTGATTGACTCGCCGGGCATTCGAGAATTTGGCTTATGGCATTTAGAACCGGAGCAAATTACACTAGGCTACAGAGAATTTCAATCGGTTTTAGGCACGTGCAAATTCCGTGACTGTAAACACAAAACCGACCCCGGCTGTGCCTTAAGACAAGCGGTCGAAAATGGGCAAATTTCTGCAATTCGCTTTGAAAATTACCATCGCTTAATTGAAAGCCTGTCAGAAACCAAAAGCCAACGCCATTTTAGAAAAGAAGAAGTATAATGAACGAGTTTATCTACCCTAACGCCCGATTAATCGCCGGTGTTGATGAAGTTGGCAGAGGGCCTTTAGTTGGAGCAGTTGTAACCGCAGCGGTCATTTTAGATCCGAATAACCCGATTCAAGGCTTAACCGATTCCAAAAAATTATCCGAGAAAAAACGCCAAGCGTTAGCGGAAGAAATTAAAGCAAAAGCCCTAAGCTGGTCGTTAGGTCGTGCCGAGCCGGCAGAAATTGATGAGCTGAATATTTTAAATGCGACCATGTTGGCAATGCAACGTGCGGTTGCCGGCTTGCATATTCAACCGGATTTTGTGCTAATTGACGGCAATCGTCCACCAAAACTGCCAATGCCGGCACAAGCAGTAGTGAAAGGAGACAGCTTAGTGGCAGAAATCAGTGCTGCGTCGATTATTGCTAAAGTCGCCCGTGATCACGAAATGGACGAATTAGACCAACAATTTCCGCAATATGGCTTCGCACAGCACAAAGGCTACCCGACCAAACTCCATTTTGAAAAATTAGCAGAATTTGGGGCAACACCTTATCATCGTAAGAGTTTTGCCCCTGTAAGAAAAGTATTAGGTTTAATCGACTAGAAGGAAAATACAATGGCTACAGAGTACCAAGAAACCATTTTCACCAAAATCATCAACAAAGAAATTCCGGCAAATATCGTCTATCAAGATGAACTTGTAACCGCATTTCGTGATATTGCCCCACAAGCACCAACGCACATTTTGATTATTCCAAATAAATTTATTCCAACCGTCAATCACGTGAGTGCGGAAGATGAATTAGCCTTAGGGCGTTTATTCACAGTGGCGGCAAAATTAGCCAAAGAAGAAGGCATTGCCGAAGAGGGCTACCGCTTAGTCATGAATTGCAATAAAAACGGCGGGCAGGAAGTGTTCCATATTCATATGCACTTGTTGGGCGGGCAAAAACTAGGGCCTTTAGTGGCAAAATAACTATGCGTATTTCCTATTTTACATTTGCAATTTTTTCGCTTTTTTTGACCGCTTGCGGCAGCAAACCGGTGAGCTATTTGCCCACAGGCTCAAGTCCAATCGTCAATATTGAAGCCGATATTGCCGAAAAAGTTGAATTGGATACCAACGGAAAAACATTTAGCACTACTAACTTAACCGATTATCCACTCAATGTGGTTTATAAGCTCTTTTGGTATGATAAAAATGGCGTAACTCAATCGCCAAACGGTATTTCAGACAGCAACGGCTGGCAACATTTATGGCTGCAACCTAAGCAAAAACAGACCGTTGCTCTGATTAAACCAACGGAAGAAAGCCACAATTACCGCCTCTATTTACGAGGCGTAAAATAGCAAAAAAGCAGAGCCAACTGCTCTGCTTCTTTATTTATTTCAAAAACGGGTTGGTCTGTTTTTCCCGCCCGATAGTCGTGTGTGGACCATGTCCCGGTATGATAATGAAATCATCATCTAAATCAAACATTTTTTCCCTGATCGTTTCCAATAACTGGCTATAGTTGCCTAAATAGAGATCTGTTCGACCTATGCTATTTTGGAATAAAACATCGCCACTAAAAGCAATACGATTGTCAAAATCAAAAAAGCCGATATGACCCGGAGCATGCCCTGGCAAATGTCGAACAGTATAGCTCAACTCGCCGACTTCGACCCGATCACCTTCCTCTAACCAATGATCCGGCAAAAAGCCATTTACCGGTGGTAAGCCAAATTGTTGGCACATTTCCGGCAAACGTTCAAATAAAGGTTTATCTGCAAGATGCGAGCCGAAAACCTCTACTTGAAAATGCTTCCTCAATTTTTCTACTGCCATAATATGATCTAAATGGCCGTGCGTAATCAATAACTTTTGAACCTTAAGCTGCTGAGATTCAACAAATTGAATAATGACTTCGGCATTATCGCCGCCATCAATAATAGCCGCATTCTTATTTTCGTCCCAAATCACCGTGCAATTTTGTTGAAATGGACTAACAGGAATAATTTGCAAATTAAACATAAAATAAGACCGCTTGTTAGCCTCTCCAAGTGCGAACTGGGCCAGTATCTACGTGAACAAAGTTACTACGAGGATAATAACCTACGCCACCATTATTCAAGCTCTCAGCCGCTTGTTTTACTTTATGTAACGGCACGCCTGATACTTGGAAATCTACTGCTTGTCCAAGAATATGGTAACTATGGCTGGCAACACCACGGCTTCTACGACGAAGTCTTGCATTTGTTTGTGCGGAGCGATAACCACTTAATACTAGGATTTCCGCATTATGGAAACCTAAACGGCGTTGTAATTGATTCAATTTGACAAATAATTTTGGATCAATTGCTTTAACCTGATTGATATGACGATCCCGCATTAAATAGTTTAACTGGCTTAGATCGGTTTTGTTTAATCCACCTGCACCAAATTTAGCAGTGTAAGTATCGCCTGTATTCACATTACGAAAACGTAACGCAGCTGGGGCAGGAGTAGAAAGCGCTGCTATTACTTGACCCGGCAGAAGGCTAGCCCCTAAAACAAGTCCACCGAGTGATAGCCACTTCCGGCGTTGAACATTAATTTGTTTCATTTTTTCCTCATAGGTTAGCTAATGATTTATAGAAAATCACTCACAAATGAGCGAATTTCTATACACCATACTTAAAGTAAGAATTTACAATCGTAAATTTATGTAAGCTATATTTTCAAAAAGTTCCAAGAAGATGATATCTTCTTGGAATTTATCAGAAATAGCACGATTAAATAATGCTCTTTAATTTTCCCCAATTCACAGAATGTTGTGGGATTTTGGCATCAAAGTTATAAATGTCCGGAAGGGTTTGCACTTTTCCACCTTCAACCCAAGCCGTCACATAATAGAGATAAACCGGGTTATCTGAACGAATCTGAGCCGAGGTCGTCTTCTTACTGCCTAAGACTTGATTCTTTTTATCAGATCCCCAACCCGCTTCTTTTAATAAAATGGTTGCCAATTCATCAGATTTTTCTACACGGACACAACCAGAACTTAACGCACGCCCCGTTTTACCAAATAATCCTCTATTTGGCGTATCATGCAAATAAATTGCATCCGAACTTGGCATATTAAATTTATAACGTCCTAAGGCGCTGTCATCGCCTGCTTTCTGACGAATACGGTATGGTGAACTTTTCGCATTTAAATATTGTGACCAATTTACGCTACGCGGATTAATTTTATTGCCGCTACCATCAAGAATTTCGAAACTAGCACGATCTGCATAACCCGGGTCACGCGCTAGTTTAGGAATAATATCTTTAGTCATAATACTGGTCGGCACATTCCAAGGCGGATTTACTACCACATTGCTCAGCTTACTATACATTACCGGTGTACGGCGATCTTCTCGCCCAACAATCACTTTAGATTGAAGAGCTAAATTACCATCACGGAAATAATATAATTGATAGCTTGGGATATTCACAAAAATTCCATTGTTAAAACTTGGAATAATACGTAAACGTTGAGCATTGAGCGCTAATTTATAGAAAGAAGCCCCATTACCACCACCAGCTACCTCCGTAACAGCTTTACCTTTTTTGGCTTTAGGTGCTGAAGAGCCTCCTGCCATTGCCAATACTCTCTGTGCCGTATCACGATATAAATGGTTTCTTGGAACAAGGTTTGTTACAAACTGCCCAGAATCGCCTTCCCTCACGGCATTAGTCCATTGGAAGATTTGCTCTGAAGAGGGCGATTTTGGTACATAACTGCCTAAGTTATATAACCAATTATTTGCATTTTTAAACACATTTTTGTTGTAATACAAATAATCTAAGAAGCCATCAGTTAATAAAATATCTCTACCTAAACCTTCCGGTTGATTTAAGATTTGCTGCAATGCCTTAGCTGATTTAGAGGATACCCCACTTACTGCAAATAATGCATATTCTTTCAAAAATGCTTTTTCTGCGGCTTTATCATTCCACATTGTCGCAAATTCACTGTCTAAATAAACCTTAGTTGTTGCTTGGCTCAGCAATAAGGCATTATTACCTATTTCTTGCTTAATTCTTGCTTCCGCTTCTGCAAATTTTCTTGCTTGCTCTTGACGAATTTGTTCCTGTTCTAACGCATAATCGGCCTGTTTTACCAATTCTGCAGCACGAGCCTGCTGAGCTGCAAAACTTAATTGCGGTAAAATATTATCTTGTACAACAGGCTCAGAAGCCACCTGAGCAACTGTGGCTGTTTCAGCCAAAGCCATGCCAGAAAACGCCACCATAATAGGTAATAATTTAAAGGTTTTCACCCACTCTTCCTCTTAATATTTGCAAATTTATAAAAAAATAAACCGCTTAGCTCCGCTAAGCGGTACGTTATGTGCGCATTATAAACACATTTATGATTTTTTATCAAATTCTGACCAATCAAGCATCATCTGTTCAGCTTCTTTTAAGAAAAAGTCCGGTGCTTCATAGTCTTTTGGTAAATCATCAATATCTTTTAATGCTTTTTTGCCTTCACGGGCAAAACGGGCATTAATATCTTTTAGGCGCTTGCTTTCATCTGATTTATTTTCTTTCAGACGCTCTTCTAAATTTAACGATAAAAACTTACGCTCATCACGTTCTTTTCGAATCGCAATATTCTCGTTTAATACTATAAACTCTGGGTTTTTAGCAATACGCTCTTGATGTTTCGCTGTTAATGTAGCAACTGCCTTACGAGCATTCCCAGCCTCTTTATAATTGGCTGCTGGAATTTTATCCCAAGGAAGCGCATTATCTTCAAAACTTTCACCTGTTTTTGCAGCATTAATGATTTCCGGGAATTTAATATCCGCCTCAACCCCTTTTAGCTGGGTACTTCCACCATTGATACGGTAGAATTTTTGAATCGTATATTGGATAAAACCAAGAGGCTCTTGATCCAAATCATATACAAAATTCAATGAACGGCTCTGTTGAACAGTTCCCTTACCAAAGGTTTGTTGCCCTACAATAATTGCACGGTTGTAATCTTGCATTGCCGCAGCGAAGATTTCAGAGGCTGAAGCACTATGGCGATTAATCATCACCATCACTTTTCCATCATAAACTGATTTTGATTCCGGATCTTCGTGTACTTTGATACGATTGAATGCGTCTTGTACTTGCACTACAGGCCCATCTTTAATAAATAAACCGGTTAATTCAATCACTTCAGTTAACGAACCACCACCGTTTTCACGTAAATCAATGATCAATCCTTCAACATTTTTTTTCTCTATTTGAGTAAGTAATTTACGTACATCTGAAGTCAAACCGATATAAAAAGTAGGGATCTTAATTACTCCTACATTTTTTCCATCTACTTTTTCTACCGTTAATTTAGCAGCACTATCCTCAATACGAACTTTATCACGCACAAGGGTAATAATTTTAGTTTTTCCACCTTTTTCAGGCTCAATTTCTAAACGAACTTTAGTGCCTTTTTTACCTTTGATTTTATCGACTACATTATCCAAACGCCAACCGATAACATCTTCAATCTCACCTCTCTCACCTTGACCTACACCGACAATTTTATCGCCGACTACCAGCTTCTTACTTTTAGCGGCAGGGGCTCCTGGCACTAATGCTCTAATGCTGGTTACATCATCTTCTTGGGTTAGCGTTGCACCAATTCCTTCTAGCGACAGATTCATGCTCTCTTGGAACGCTTTTGCCGCACGAGGAGACAAATAGCTAGTGTGGGGATCGATCTCACGAGAGAATGAATTTAAGTAAGTTTGTAAAATATCATCAGCCTTAACTTGAGTTAAACGCTTAATCGCAAAGTTATAACGTTTAGTGAGTGTTTTCTTAATTTCAGGCCATTTTTTATCTTTAAGATATAAATTGATAATATCGTTTTTAACTCGCTGCTCCCAAAGTGTATTTGCCTCTTCTATACTTTTTGGAAATGCGGCCTTATCACGGTCAATCTCAATTTCATCATTCCCTTTTAAGTCAGGCTCTTTATCTAGTAAAGATAAGGCATAGCTATAACGCTCATAACGACGTTTAGACATTAACTCATACATTGCAAATGCTGCATCTAATTTACCAGCATATAAATCATCATCTAATGTTGCAGCATATTTACTACGCATTTCATCAATATCGGCTTGAAGAAAAGTATTATGAGAAGGATCAAGCCAATCGACATAGCGGTTAAAAATCTTCCCCGCAAATTCATCATTCAGTTGAAATTTATGATAATGCGATTGAGTTAATCGGGCTGTTACACGCTTGGTTGATAAGCTGTGCTGCTCATTAGGTTTTGGCATCACAATCACACTTTCTTTAATGTCCGGCTGAACGGCAAAAGCGTTTCCTACCATTAAACCTAGGGCTAGGGCAAAAATTTTATTTAATCTTGTTAATTTCATCTTCTTTTCCAAATAATCAAGCAGTCATTTTTTTGCAAAAGTTTACTAAAATCCGACCGCTTGTAAGCACAAAGCGACTTGAAAACTATTTACGACCGAATTTATCTGCTAATGCAGCTAATTTTTCTTCTGAAGCTTTAGGTAAATTATCTATTGCTTTTTTCGCCTTAAATTCTGCACGCTTTTTCGCATTTTCTTCACGTGCTTTCTGTTTGAAGTACTCTTTACGTTGTGCTTTACGCTCTTGTGCTTTGCGTTCTGCAACCACCGCTTTCGCAGCAGCCAAAGCTTCTGCGGCGTGAGTAGCTTCGTCTTCTGTTACCACGCCAACTTCTTCACCCTGTAAGCCGACACGAGCAACATTAGCTTGGCTGGCAGCTAAGTAACGCCAAGAGTTAGTATAATTCCGCAATACTTGGCGTAACAATGTTTTACTGACTTTCTCATCATTTTTTAAAGCGTCTGCTAATTCTTGGAAAAGCCCAACTTTCAATGGTTTTACTTCACCTTCAAGCGTGAAACAAAGCGGAAATTTCTCCGCTAAATAAGCAATCACTTCCTTGGTACTTGGATTGGTTTTATTCTGAGTTTGTTCTACTTTTTGCTCAATTTGCTCTGACATAATAAGTCCCATTTAATAAAAATCTGATAATTAGATAAGTGAAAATCTAACTGGATACTATATTTGATTTATAAGGCTTCGTCCATATAAATTCCACATTCCGTTTACAAAAGAGATAGACTCTTTTTTCATTTGAATGTTCATAAAAGTATAAAAATGATTTGCTTAAAAAATGAATAAGTGGTGTAATGACTCAAGCTGTTCGTGCGTTAAAATAGTTGAATCTTTTTAGTTATTTTCCTCAAGGCAAGTGATTGATAGATACGTCTGTAATATCCCGTTTAGCTATCTTTTATCACTTTTTTTATTTATATAAGGAAAATTTTATGTCAGCAATTACCGGTACAGTAAAATGGTTCAACGCCACCAAAGGTTTTGGTTTCATCACCCCTGATCAAGGTGGCAAAGATGTATTCGTACACTTCTCTGCTATCGAAGCAAACGGCGGCTACCGCACATTAGAAGACGGTGCTAAAGTGCAATTTGAAATCCAAGATTCAGAACGTGGTGCTTCAGCCGTAAACGTAAAAACAATCTAATTTTCAGCAAATTCTACGAATTTCGATAAAAATGCCGACAACTTGTCGGCATTTTTACTATCTATTAATCTGCACTTCAAACCTTTTCGGTACAATAAAAATTGCCGGCAAAGCAAAAGCTGCCATCAGCCAAAATGTTAGGTTTGGTGAGTATTGATACAGCATTCCGGCAATAAAGGTAAATACTGCCATAAAAGCACAGCTTGCCAAGCCAAAATAGAGACCTTGTAATTTCGTCACACGCTCTGCCGATTGCATCGAAATATAGCGAATCATCGCAATATGAGCCGCCCCAAAGGTAATGGAATGTAGCATTTGCATTACAATAATCAGTACAACCTCAGTGGTACTACCCATTATTGCCCAGCGAATTACTGCAAAAGCGGCAGCTAAAATCATTAAATGGCTGATTTTCCACGATTTAAACAAACGTTTAGAGACCAAAAAGAATAAGATTTCCGCTACCACTGCCAAGCCCCAAAACAGGCTGGTCATTGCGGTTGAAATACCGGCATTCGACCAATGAATGGTACTGTAAGTGTAATAAGCAGCGTGCGAAGCTGAAATTAACGATACTGCAACCAACATTTTTAAGGTTTCCGGCTCTTTCAATAATTGGCGATAAGTTACGCTCGAAGTATTGGCTTTATTGCTCTGTTCTTCAAACCCGACTTTTGGCGTGGCAAACTGCCCTATTCCTAAAAAAATCAAGAAACCGATAATAATCCACACCACCGAATTTTCACCAAGCAAGCCGATAAGATAGCCGGCAGAAAGTGAGCCTACCACAAACGCCATTGAGCCGAATAACCTTGCTCTGCCGTAATCCAGCCCGATCTGATGTTGCCAAATTGAGGCAATGCTATCGGCTATCGGCATTGCCCCCGAATTGAACATTTGAAACAACATTAACACCGGAAACAGGAGCCAAATGAAATCCCCTGAAAATAACAACGCCACCGCAGCCGCAATATTGAGCCAAGTTAAACTGCGGGCTGTGGGAATAAGCTGGTTCACGGTTTTTACCCGTTGTGAGGCAAGCATACTGCCGGCAAAGCGGAACAAATAGCCCACGGCGGCAAATAAGCCGATCATTTCAGTCGAATAGCCGTGATGTTTAAGCCACACCGGCAAAAACGGCAACAACACGCCATAGGCACAAAAAAAGCCAAAGTAATTAAATGCCGCCCATTGGAACGGGGAAACTTTCATCATAACGATTGCTCCATCTCTCTGGCTCGATGAATTGCCGCCCACATTGCATCATCAACGGTTTTAGCAAGATCGAGCTGCTCAAACACCTCAAGGGCTTTCGCTGTTGTACCACCCTTTGAGGTCACATTTTCCCGCAAGGTCGAAAGTGGCGTAGTCGGGTTCGCTTCCACCAATTTCGCCGCCCCCAAAGCGGCAGATTGTACTAGCATTCTTGCATCTTGCTCGGAAAAGCCCATTTGCACCGCACTTTTCTGCATTGCCTCCATAAAACGGAAGAAATACGCCGGGCTTGAGCCGGTTATCGCAATGATGTGGTTGATTTGCTCCTCGGTTTCCACCCAGTAACATTTGCCAACGGCTGACATCAACTGTTCGGCAAATTGGCAAGCGGTCGGATTTACCGATTTTTTTGCAAATAATCCGGTCATTCCCTCACCAATTAAAGACGGGGTGTTTGGCATCGTGCGAATGATATTTTTCACACTTGGCAACAGCGTTTCCAAGCGTTGCACCGAAATGCCTGCTGCTACTGAAATCACCCATTTGTTGGAAAAATCGACATCGGCAAACTCGGCACACACTTCTGCCATCATCTGTGGTTTTACCGCTAGCACGATCACGTCCGCCTGTTCCACCGCTTCACGATTTGCAAAATTTGTCGCAATACCGACCGCTTGCAGCTCTGCTCGGCGAGCTAAATTACTTTTATTACACGCAATGATTTGTTCTGCGGCATAACCGCTTTTTAATAAGCCTTGAATAATCGCATACGCCATATTGCCGGTGCCGATAAAGGCAAGTTTTTTCTCGTTCATTCGCAAATTCTCTACTGTGTTGGGTTGGGGTCTGTTAGAATAACCCTATTCTACACCCGATAAAGGATATGCAAAAATGGTTTGGTTCAAAAATGTGATGATCTATAAATTAACCGGCGAGCTAGCGTTGGAAAGCAATCGCCTTAACGAGTTACAGCAAGAAACCCGCTTTACCCCTTGCAGCCAGCACGATATGAGCAAATTCGGCTGGGCTACGCCACTTGCCGGCTCGGATTTACTGCATTTCTCACAAGCGAACCAATTTTTGCTGATTTCACACAAAGAAGATAAATTATTGCCTGCCAATGTAGTGAAAGCTGAAACCGAACAGCGAATTGCCGAACTGGAAGAAAAAGAAGCTCGCAAGCTGAAAAAAACCGAAAAACAAGCAGTGAAAGATCAGGTCGTTTCTGCCTTATTGCCTCGAGCGTTCAGCAAACATCAATTTACCGCCCTTTGGTTAGATTTAGATAATCAGTTGGTTTATGTGGATGCAGCCTCGAGCAAACGGGCGGAAGATACGCTGGCGTTACTGCGAAAAACACTTGGCTCGTTGCCGGTTGTGCCGATTTCCTTTACCCTACCGCCGGCAGAGGTAATGACGAATTGGATCGCCAAAGGGCATACGCCAAGTTGGTTGAATTTATTGGAAGAAGCAGAGCTGAAATCTTTCGATACCGACAGCATTATTCGCTGTAAACGCCAAGATTTAGAGGCAGAAGAAATGGTCCAACACTTACAAGCGGGCAAATTTATCACAAAACTTGCAATTGAATGGGAAGGGCATTTCAGTTGCGTGTTAAATGAAGATGCTACACTCTCCCGCCTGAAATTTGCCGATGAAGTGCGAGAGAAAAATGATGATATTCTCAAAGAAGATGTGGCTCAACGCTTTGATGCCGATTTCTTATTAATGACCGAAGAGCTAAAACTTTTCACCGAAAAAATGATTGCCGAATTTGGCGGAATTAAATCCAGAATTTAGAAAAAATTTAAGGAAAGCAATGTTAGATCAAACCATTATCGACCAATATGACGCCTTAATTTTTGATATGGACGGCACATTAATTGACACGATGCCGAGCCACGCCAAAGCGTGGGAAAAAGTAGGCGAAGTGTTAGGCTACCCAATCAATCCAAAGCCAATGTACGAACTGAGTGGCTCAACCACTTTTGTGATTGCCCGAGAAATAATGCAACGCTCCAATATCCCCGAGCATTATTTTGAGCAAGTGGTACAACTAAAACGGGAATTTGGGATTGAAATGGTGTTAGCCAATGCCATTCTGTTGCCTGCCTTTGAGATTATTAAAGCTAACGTTGGCAAAAAGCCAATGGCAATCGGCACAGGCTCACACCGTGCAATGGTGGAATTATTAGACCAAAAATTTAACTTACGTCAATATGTTTCGGTTATTGTAGATTCTGATGATGTAAGCAACCATAAGCCAGATCCTGAAACATTTTTAAAATGTGCGGAAAAACTTGGCATTGCCCCACACCGCTGTTTGGTATTTGAAGATGCCGATTTAGGCGTGCAAGCCGCACTCAACGGCAATATGGACGTATTTGATGTACGCACGAATACGATAACTCACGCAACCCGTTAAAAATGATAGGTTTATATGAAAACAGAATGGATTAAACATTTAATTCAACAATTAACCACGCTTTCCAAAGCCATTGAAAACTACTTTACCAGCGGTTCATTTGGGGTGAAATTTTACCCTTTTCTAATGCACCCTTGCTTTCGCAAAAGCTGTGCCTTTTTAATTTTTATTATTGCAATGGTATCGAGCTTTAGCGGATTATTTTATTTGGTGGCGGAACACATCACGATTTTATTTAGCGAAAGATCGCTCACCACTTACTTCCACCATAGTACCCTTGAATTGATGATTCCGGTCGGCACAATGATAGACGAAAAAATCAGCCAATTATCACCACTTTCAGTGGTAATGCGTTCAATGTTTGTGCTACAAGCGGTGGTTTTTTTCTTTATTTATGCAATCGGCATCACTCACGTTGCTCAAAATAAATTGCGGGTAATCGGCTTATTGCTTTCGCTATGCTTTGCAATTGGCTGCTCGCTGGTTGCCGGTATTCAGCCAAGCAGCCGTGGCGAGTTCGGCATTTACAATTTAGGGGCAAGCATTACATTTTTAATCGGCAATTTAACGCTGATCATCGTAGGTTTCGATCTCTATCACCCATCAATGCAATTTTTTAAACGCTTTAGTATTGGTGCGGGCGTTATCGGGGCAATCTGTATTTTAATCACAATTTTCCTGCCAACCCTGTTTAGCCCGTTAATTGAGCGAGCAGGTATTTACACCATTATGCTGTGGGAAATTTTAGCCGGTTTTGCCATCATCAAACGCCTGTGGAAATTACCCTCATTCAGACAACAAGGATAACCAATGAAACAGATTCCCTTTATTCAACGCTATTCGCAACTGATTGAGCTGCCAACCATTTCCAGCCTTGTTGCCGAAGAAGATTTATCGAACCGTCGTTTGATTGAATTACTCGCCACTTGGCTGGCAGATTTCGGTTTTAAAACTGAGATTTTAGCGGTGGAAGGCAGTCGCAATAAATACAACTTACTTGCCACCTATGGCGAGGGTGAAGGCGGATTATTATTGGCAGGGCATACCGACACCGTACCGTTTGATGAAGGAAAATGGAGCTTCAACCCATTTCAATTAACCGAAAAAGAGGGCAAACTCTACGGCTTAGGCACGGCAGATATGAAAGGCTTTTTCGCCTTTGTGGTGGAGGTGGTGAGCCAACTCGACCTAACTCAAATCAAAAAGCCGATTCGCATTCTTGCCACCGCCGATGAAGAAACGACTATGCTGGGGGCAAAAACCTTTGCGCAACATACTCATATCCGCCCGGATTGTGCCATTATCGGCGAGCCGACCTCGCTCAAGCCGATCCGAGCCCACAAAGGGCATATTGGCGAATCGGTTCGCATTACCGGCAGAAGCGGACACTCCAGCGACCCCGCCAAAGGCATTAATGCCATTGAGCTAATGCACCAATCTATCGGTTATTTAATGAAAATGCGTGATGAACTGCAAGAGAAATACCATAATCCGCTGTTCCAAGTCACCCACCCGACAATGAACTTCGGCAATATTCACGGCGGAGATGCGATTAACCGCATTTGTGCCTGCTGCGAATTGCAATTTGATATGCGACCTCTGCCGAATATGGCGGTACAAGATTTGTATGCAATGGTAAACGAGCATTTAAAACCGATGCTGGAACAATATGGCGATTTAATCGAAATCCGCCATTTACACGATGGCATTCCGGGCTACGAATGTGAACACTCGGCACAAATCGTGCAAGTAGTTGAAAAGCTACTGGGCGAAAAATGCGATGCCGTCAATTACTGCACCGAAGCTCCTTTTATCCAACAACTCTGCCCAACACTGGTGCTAGGCCCCGGCTCCATTGAACAAGCCCACCAGCCCGATGAGTTTTTGGAAATGAAATATATTGAACCGACAAAAGAGCTATTGACTAAATTGATTTATCATTTTTGTAGATAAGATCAAAATAGGGGCAATTTCAATTGCCCCTACCTTGTACAAACGGTTAAATCTGCCTGATTTTTTGCAAATAATTACCACTGATAACGATAATTTGCTAACACACTAAGTGGTTGCTTAAATTTGCTACCCGAAGTAATTGAAGCCTCTAAGCCTAAGCGGTGGTTACTGCTACCTGCCGTTAAACCCAATGCAGTTTGCACTCTGCCTTTATTTTCTGCCACATCAAATTGATATTGATTCACTCGTACTTTTGCATTATTCGCTTTTTCAGTAATCGCATTCACTTCCGCATAAGGTTGTACATTCCAGCCATTATTCAACGTAAAACTTTTTGCAACACGCACGCCGGCACGAGCAGTAAAGAGATTTAAACGGCTCTCATCAGCTTTTCCGTTAATGGTATGATAAGCAAGCTGAGCTTGTGGCGTAATGCTCCAATCATAACTTAGTGCAAAACGTTTCCCTATTTCACTTGAAAGGCTCAACGCATTGTATTTACGTTTTTCACCAACAAATTTAGCGGTTAAGTGTTCATATTTGGCAATATTATCCAGATACCAGCCTTGTTCATTTGCAAAAGTTGCGTATAAACCGACCGCTTGTGAACGTAATTTGCCTTTACCATATTCGCCGTTAAAATCCACATCGGCACGGCTTGTACCTACAAATCCGCCTAAACGCAGATGATCATTAACAGCACGATCCGCCCCAATTTGTAAACTGTGAGAATCCATCTCAAAACCTGAAGAACGGCTATCTACCGCTACATTTTGGGCTTTAGCTTCACTTCGGCTATTGGTATTTTTTACCCATACATTGCTGGATTTATCTGTTTTCAGCTCGCCTAAACGCTGATGAACCCCTTGCAAGTTTTGACTGAGTAATACGCCCTGAGCTTGGCGGAGAGAGACAAGAGCGTTTGTTTTCTCACTTAATGTTTTCAACACAGGAGCAACAACAGGTTGGCTAGGCTGTGTTGGTTGAGGTTGTGTCGGTTGAACAACAACCGGCTGAGTTGGAACTACAGGTTTTGGCTGAACCGCTGGCTGAGTTGGTTCAGTAGATGCCGGTGTTACAGGCTTAGCAGGGAGCGTAGGCTGAGTAGGGTTATTTTTAACTGGTTCAGCTTGGCGGTTTGCCAATACCCAATTTGTTCCCTCTTTGTTTAAGCGGTAACGATACGCCCCAGCATCCACATATTCACGATCTTTTAAGCTAAATTGAGCTTGACCCGTTTGAGTTTCAACTAACGTAACTTTACCATTCGCAGCCTTTGGCTCATTTCCGCTGTCTTTAATGCCTAATGTGAAACGACCACTATCTTCGCCTTTTACCACAATTTTGTCGGATTGTTGGTTGGCGAGATCAGTATTGAGATCGAAATGACCGTTGCCGATTAAGTAATCCGTAATCGTCAAAGTTTGGAATTGATCGCCCGTTTTTTGCAATGAGGTTGTGGAATTTGCCATTGCTAGTCCATTTAAATGGCTATCACCATTTACCGTCCATTGACTGTTTTTCATTGTAAGATCAACATTAGTATTGGCTTGTGTATCAATGCGAATATCTAATTCGTTATCCTCATTTTCATCGGAAACATCTCTCATATTCACAACTCTACCTGAGATCTTACTGCTCTCAACATTCACTGTTGTAGAATAATCACGAGAAAGCGGTTCTGTAGCTTCATTGGTATTTACTGCCACAAATAATTCTCTACCGGTAACATTGCTATGGTTGATATTCACAACACTATGAGCAGAAGTATAATCTTCATTTTCTTTATACCAATACGCGTCCGAAAACACCGCATAATTCGCATTCACATTACTATGATTAATATCTATTTTTCCTGTACCTAAGCTAGCAGCCACAGTTAAAATATCATTCGTTAAATCAATAGTACCTTGATTAAACTCAATAGATGAGCCTGACTCTCCAACCTCTAATGCAAATTGCAATGCATTAGAGCCAGTAATATTTACATTTTCTAATACTACCTTTGCATTATCACGAGCTAAAACTCCCGATGATTCAGGCGATAATTCAATTTTATGATTTTTAGCTGTTACTGTTGAACTATCATTTGCCCAAATGCCAGTAGCATCTCTACTTTTTAATATAATATCTGCGGAAGTTGTCACATTACTTTCACCGGATACATCAATAGTTACCAGCAATGCTTTCTCATCTTCTGATTCTCCTGCTTGTAATCTAACACCTGAATCAATCTTAGCATTCGCATTTCTGATAGATACAACATTAGCATTGTGACGACCACTATTAGCAACGGTTGCTGTCGTGCCTGATGGGATATATAGGCTAGCTTTTCTTTTGTACTCTAATTCAGCAAGAGAAAAAAAGTCTTTATCAGAATTACCAATTCCAATTAAAGAATTAGAACCACGGATATTATCATCAGGTGAAGGTATATTTTGGTAGTGCTGAGGAGTAACCGAAGCCTCTAGATCATCATTGTGCTTACCTAATTTAGTAGAATTTAGATACCAATAATATTCGGTATTAGTCTTACCATCAGCTGTGGTAGTACCAGACTGTAATGTTGAATAATAACAATCGGAACTCACAGAACAAGTATGATTAACTAAATCTGCATAAGCATATTGTCCTGCTAATGCAAGACTTAATGCACTTAATTTAAATAATGCTGTCTTTTTCATATCGTTTATTCCTATTTTATTAATAAAACAAGCGGTCAAATTTCCCTAAAAACTTGCAAATTAACGAAATAAGGCGAACACTAAGGTTCGCCTTATCAATTACTGTGCATAACTAAACACTTTTACCACTTTGGTTACGCCACCTACATTACGGGCGGCTTCGGCAGCGGCATCAGCTTGGTTTTGGCTGACTTTGCCCATTAAAAACACTTCGCCGTTTTCGGTGACGACTTTCACTTCGGTGGCTTTTACCTCGCCATTTACTAACAGTTTGGATTTCACTTGGGTAGTAATCCAACTGTCTTGTGTAATCTGTCCGAAGCCGATTTTTTCGCCTTGGCGGATTTCGTTATAAATTTCCGTCACACCTTCTGCCCCTGCGGCTAGGTTTTTCGCATTTTCCACTACGTCCATACTTGGTGCCTGCCCGATTAATAACACTTTGCCGTTGTAAGCCACCACGTTAATGCGGGCTTCTTGTTTGATTTGCTCGTCTTTATTAATGTTGTAAGCGACTTTTTCTTCTAAAATTTCATCATCAACTTGCGTGCCGGTGGTGCGTGGGTCTGTCGCCACTTTAGTTGCAACCGCAGCGGAAGTCACCACCGCCGTGGTGATACAACCTTGTAAAGAGATAAAACCTAATACTAATAGGCTGCCCTTTAATAGTTTATTTGCTAATGTGTTCATAGTCTCTCCCTACGAGAACAGTAAATGGTCGATAAGTTCACATAATAAATTCACATAAAAATGATGGCTTTCAATCACCCTGAGTTCATTGGTCGAAGGGGCTGAAATTTCAATATCACTTTCGTCTAATAAGCCGAGTGTGTGGTCATTTCGGCTGCCGGTAAAGGCAATAATATCTAAGTCTAAACCTTGATTTTTCGCAGTGTGAATAGCTTGCAGTACATTTTCTTCATTGCCGATGGGTGAAAATGCAATAAAAATATCCCCTGCTTTCGCCACTGCCTGTAACTGTTTTTTATAAACTGCCTCCAGCTCGTTATCTTGTGCAAATACGCCAGCTAATACGCCGGTTAATTGTAGCTGAACGGCAGCAAAACTCGGTCTTGCCAGCTCATAACGGTGAAGTAAGTGGCTGACCAATAATTCGGCATTACCGTAAGAGCGACCGTGTCCGCAGACGATAACTTTATCGCCACGCAACAAACAGGCAACAATGCGGTTTGCCGCTTCACTTAATTTAGCCGGCAATAGCTCAGCGGCGGAAATTTGGGTTTGAATACTTTCGGTAAATCTATCTTGGATTTTATTTAACATTCTTTCTAACCTAAAAAGTTAGGAATCCACACAGGCGTTTGGTTTCCTTCAAAAGCAACCACATCAAAACGGCAATTTGCAGTTTCTAAACTTTGGTTTTGTTTAAGCAACCACATATTAGCGGCATTTTGCCATTTTTGTTGCTTGCGGTAATCAATACTCTCAACGGCTGAACCGAAGCGGTTGCTTTTACGCTGGCGAACTTCTACAAACACAACGGTTTGCCCGTCTTGCATAATCAGATCCAGTTCGCCACCTTTAAATGCTTGGTTAGCGGCAACAAAACGAAGCCCTTGCTGTTCTAAAAACACTCGGGCTTTTTGTTCATAAAACGAGCCTTGTTCCCGTTTATTAATAAGCTTGTTGAATAGCTCCATTGCGATATTGCATCCAAGATAAACTACGTTCAATATTACAATGTTGTCCGGCTTTTAACTCACCGGTTAAACCTGAAATTTTGTAGCCCGGAATATGGCGGAATTCATTGAATTTGGTTGCCAATGACCACGCATCAGCCCCCATTGCGTATAAACGCATCATTGAGAAATCGCTGTTGGCTAAATTCTCGGCTTTTTTATATTCACTAGAACTTTGATCAGCTAACAGTGGCACTTCACTAAATTTTACCCCTTCCATTGAAGTGTAAAAATCAATGCCGTTATTTGGCGAATTACTGCGAGATGAGGTATAGATCGCTAAACGATCTTTTAAGGTTGAGCTATCAATACCTTGTTTAATTTCTAATACTTGCTCGGCATTCCCCAAAATATATAAAGCTGCTTTGCTTACTCCTGCATTTTGAATAGCGGCAACGGCATCAAGCGGTTGGTTGTAGTAACGCACATCGGCATCGCTATTGGTAAGCTGACGCCAGCGTTTGGCAAAGGCTTCTGCCGAGCGGTTGCCGTAGTCATCTTGAGGGGCGGCAACGATAGCGACACTATTACCGTCTTGATAAATTTTTTCCGCCCCTGATTGTGCCTCAGATTCAGGAGATAAACCGTAGTAACACACCTGAGCAATATTACGCACATTTTCAGTGGCATTCAGTGCCAAAATATTCACGTTTTGGATTTCTGGGCTAAGTAGCATTTCATCAACACGAGATTTGAGCAATGGCCCGACAATCACATTTGCCCCTTGCTGTTTTGCCTGTGAAATTAAGGAATTAACATCAGATGAATCGGTATCAAAAGTTTGCACTGCGGTTGGGTCATCAGCCTTAGCATCATTAAAACCACGCTTGATAATATCACCTAAAATTTTTGCATCGCCACTTAGAGGCAATAGCAATGCGACACTGTTTAACTGGGTTTGTTGGAAATTATTCACCCCTTGTAATTCCGTTGGCATTACGGCAACCGCACTATGGCTCGGGTATTGGGCTTTCCAATTATTCATTGCTTGCGGCATCTGTGCCGGTGTCGTCACGTTTTGATTATACACATTAATTAACGCCAACCAGCCTGCAAGCTCTAACTCACCCGGCTGCGGTACCGCTTTTTCCAACATTCCACGATTGGCATTACGCAAGATTTGCCAAATAAAATCATTATTTTCTTGGCGTTCACGATTCATTTTATAAAAACTGTTCAGCTTAGATCTAGCTCGCACAATCCCAATCACGTCTTTTTGGTTTTCTGCAATACGGGCTTGGGTTTGAATATAACGCAAACGCTGTGCCGGACTTAATAACGGATCTTGAATCGCTTTTAATTGGCTTGTTGCTTGCTCGTTTTTCCCTTGTAATGCAGCAAGTTGAGCAGAGACTAAGGCATATTCAAGTTTTTGTACCTCGTTCATCTCTGCGGTCAGAATTTCACTAAAGGTATTTTGAGCCTCATATTCCTTATTTTCATCAATTAATTTACGCACGGCTAATAGCTGGTATGAAATTTTATCTTCCGCTTCTTTGGTTTGATCTGCTTTATTAATATAGAATTCCGAGCTTGAATACGCTTCATTTTTAATAGATTCGGTGACAGGATTTACCGATGTACAGGCAGAAATGAATAATGCAATCGCCGTTGGCACCAATGCCTTTTTCATTGTATGGTTTAAAATAGTTGCCATTGTCAGATCCTCAATAGAATATAATGTGCTAAATTTAATGTGAAATCTTACTTATCAAACGAGCTAAAAGCAAATGAAAAACAGACAAAATTCATCTGAAATCAACCCAAATTACGGAATTTTATATATTGTTGCCACCCCCATCGGCAATTTGGGCGATATTACCCAACGAGCGTTAGATACCCTTTCCTCTGTCGATTTAGTCGCCGCCGAAGACACCCGCCACAGCGGTTTATTGCTAAGCCATTACGGTATTAAAAAACCGTTTTTTGCCTTGCACGACCATAATGAACAGCAGAAAGCGGTCGTTTTAGTCGAAAAATTAGCAAAAGGTGAAAATATCGCCCTAATTTCCGATGCCGGCACGCCACTGATTAGCGACCCGGGCTTTCATCTTGTCCGCCATTGCCGCCAAGCAGGAGTAAAAGTTGTACCGATTCCCGGTGCTTGTGCCGCGGTTACCGCATTATGTGCTTCAGGCATTGCTTCAGACCGCTTTTGTTTTGAAGGGTTCTTACCTGCGAAAACAAAATCCCGCTGCGATAAACTTACCGAGCTTGAAAACGAGCCTCGCACGCTGATTTTTTATGAATCCACCCACCGCATTTTAGACACCCTTGCCGATATGCAGACTGTTTTTGGCGAAGATCGCTATGTGGTGATGGCGAGAGAAATCACGAAAACGTGGGAAACCATTTACGGTGATCAACTGGGTAACTTAATCGACTGGCTGAAAGAAGACAGTAACCGCATTAAAGGTGAAATTGTGCTGGTGGTTGAGGGCAAACCTCAAAGTAGTGAGGAAGCATTTTCCAGCCAAGCAATCAAATTGCTGGAATTACTCTGCCAAGAACTCCCGCTTAAAAAAGCCGCTGCCATTGTGGCAGAAACCTTTGGTTACAAGAAAAATGCGTTGTATCAATATGGACTGGAGCATTTTGAGTAACAGACAAGCGGTCAGATTTGGTGAATTTTTTGCAAACTGGGCTTACCCTCTCCACCTGTGGGAGAGGATAAGTATTTCACTTTTCCGTTTTTCGTAATAAGTTACGGTAGGCATACGCCATAATTGCGAACATCAAAAGCAAATATAGCGGTAATAATTGAATACTGATGGCATTGGCGATAAAGCCAAAAATTGGCGGTAATAACAGCACACCGATATAGGCACTTGCCATTTGCACGCCAATTACCGATTGCGATTTGTCCTCGCCGAAAAACGTAGGGGTAGAATGAATTAAGCACGGGAAAATAGGAGCACAGCCAAGCCCGATAATAATTAAACTTGCCAGCGTAACATATTTGCCTAAGGGTAAACACAGTATAGCAATGCCAAGTAAAATCAAAGCTGAACCGAGTTTAATCATTTGCCTGTTGCTAAATTTAAGGGTCAGGAAGCCACTTACGCCTCTGCCAACGGTAATGCCGATAAAGAAAATACTGCCGAACGCAGCCGCTTGTTCCAAACTAACGTCTTTGACCATTACAAAATAGCTACTCGCCCACAGCCCGGCGGTTTGTTCTACGCCACAATAGCCAAAAAAAGCTAAAATACCATATTTCACGCCCGGAATTTTCAGCGTTTCTTTTAAGCTCATCGGTTTTGCCGAATGGTTAATTTCAGCGGTAGTCTGCTTGCGTGATTTCCAAAAAGGCAGTGAGCAAAACAGCATTAGGGTTAGCCCGATTTGTAGCATCGAAATGGCGAAATACCCTGCCTCCCAGCCTCGCCCTTGCAATAAGGCGTAGCCTAAAATATGCGGCCCGATAGAAGCTCCAACGCCCCACATACAATGCAGCCAGCTCATATGGCGGCTGGCGTAGTGAACTGCCACATAGTTATTCAACGCCGCATCAACCGCCCCTGCCCCTAAGCCGTAAGGAATTGCCCACAAACATAAGATCCAGAAAGAATCACTGATTGAAAAGCCCCACAATGCTAAAGCCGTTAAGGCAACGCTGATGACCATCACTTTGCCGGTGCCGAGCTGGTAGGTCAGTTTGTCCGACATCAAGCTGGAAGTAATAGTGCCAATCGACATAATCATCGACACCACACCGGCATAGGAAAGCGGCACGGCAAGCTGTTGGTGCATTGACGGCCACGCCGAGCCTAAAATAGCATCAGGCAACCCTAGGCTGATAAAAGAGAGATAAATAATAGCGAGCAGAAGGTTAGTCATGGCTTACAAGCGGTTAAAGTTCTCAAATTTTTTGCAAAAAAATGGCTTAAGGAGACCTTAAGCCAGATTTTATTATTTCACTTCTGCCAAATAGGCTTTGTTGGCACGGTCAAAAGTGTCTAACACTTCTTTGTTCGGCATTGGCGTAATCAGCGATACCACAATGATCATTACAGTAGCAGCAATAAAGCCCGGGATCATCGAGTAAATTTCAGGTAAGCCCAGCTTAAGTGTAATATCGCCCCAAAAATGCACGATTAACGCACCGGTCAGCATTCCGGCAATCGCCCCGAAACCGTTCATACGTTTCCAGAACAGCGAAAGCAATACCACAGGCCCGAATGCCGAGCCGAAACCTGCCCACGCATTTCGCACTAAGCCAAATACTTTGCTGTCCGGGTCTTGGGCGATATAAATAGCTAATGCTGCCACCGCAAGCACCATCAAGCGGCTTAACCAAACCAGTTCTTTATCGGAGGCTTGAGGGCGTAAAATGCCTTTGTATAAATCTTCGGTAATCGCACTTGAACAAATCAGTAATTGAGCGGAAAGGGTACTCATTACCGCAGCAAGAATGGCAGATAATAAAATGCCGGCTACCCAAGGGTTAAATAACAATTTAGCTAATTCAATGAAAATTTGTTCCGGATTTTTGCTGATATTGCCGACTTGCTCCGGGTTGCCAAAGAAATATGCCATACCAAAATAACCAATACCTATTGCCCCCAGTAAGCAGATAATCATCCAAGTCATACTGATACGGCGTGCATTTTCAAGAGACTTCACACTTTCTGCCGCCATAAAACGCACCACAATATGCGGTTGTCCGAAATAACCCAGCCCCCACGCCATTAAGCTGATAATGCCTAATACGCTGGTGCCGGTGAAAATGTCGTTGTAGTCTTTTTGTGCCATCTCGCCTGCACGATCAATTAAGGCTTGCATTTCATCAAAACCACCTAAGTTATACATCACAAAAAACGGGGTAAGAATCAGGGCAAAAACCATTAATGAAGCTTGAATAGTATCCGTCCAACTTACTGCTAAGAAACCACCAATAAAGGTGTAAAGAATGGTAGCAACAGCCCCATACCAAATCGCTTGGTGGTACGGTAAGCCAAATAAGTTTTCAAATACTCTCGCACCGGCTACAACGCCCGATGCACAGTAAATTGCAAAAAAGAGTAAAAAAATGACCGCTGATAAAATCTTAATTAAACGGGTTTTATCGCCAAAACGATTGTGGAAGTATTCGGGTAAGGTTAAGGCATCGCCACTGTGTTCCGTGTGAGAGCGTAATCTGCCTGCGACTAATTTCCAGTTTAGATAAGCACCGATAGTTAAACCGATAGCAATCCAGCCTTCTATCAAACCGCCTGCATAAACGGCTCCGGGTAATCCCATCAGCAACCAGCCGGACATATCTGATGCACCGGCAGAAAGTGCGGTCACAAAGCTACCTAAACGGCGACCGCCTAAAATATAGTCTGAAAGGTTATTGGTAACACGATAGGCAATAAAGCCGATGGCAATCATTCCTAGAATATAGACAACAAACATAATTGTTGTTGGATCAAGACCAAACATTATTAATGAATCCTCAAGATTTCTTATTGTATAAAGACTAAAGTGAGTAAAGGGTGAAAGATTACCTGAAATAATCAAAATGGCAACACAAAATTACCGTCCGCCCAGCTCGGCTGAAATTTTTTCCGCCGTTTCTTGAATAGCCGGCAGTAGATTTTCTTGCCCTAGCTGATTTAAACGAGCCGTTGAAAGCGAAACGGAAATCGCATAATGGACTTTTTGCTGATGGTCGAAAATCGGGCAAGCGATACAAGAAACTCCTAGTTCATTTTCTTCGTTGTCCATTGCAAAACCTTGCTGGCGAATGGTTTCCAGCTCTGTTTGCATTCCGTCAATCGTCGTAATGGTATTGACCGTCAGTTTTTGAATAATGTCTGATTTAGTCTGCCAATATTGTGGAATGTAATCTGCCGAACCATAAGCAAGAAACAGCTTCCCCATTCCCGAGCAATAGAGTTGCATTTGTTGCCCGATATAGGCTCGAGTACGCATCATTCCGGTGGTGGCTTCTAATTTATTGATTAAAATGGCGTGATTGTTTTCCCGCATCGCAAAATTCACCGTCTCGCCTAAGGTTAAATTTAGGGCTTCTAAATGTGGAGCAGCGATATGCAAAATGTTAATCGAACTTAAGGCTCGCTGCCCGATAGCCAAACATTTGGTGGTTAAGCGATAACTGCCCGCAGTCGGTGCGGGGCGGACATAGCCCTCTTGTTGTAGACCTTGTAGCAGGCGGTGAACCGTGCTTTTGTTTAGCCCCGAAAGCTCAGCTAAATGAGCAAGCGGACAGCCGTTTGGGAATTTTGCTAACAATTCCAACAGTGTTAAGCCACGAATTAAACTTTGATTTCCACTCGATTCCTTTTCTTTCTTTGCATTCATTTGGCTGCTCCCAAAATAATATGATCTAACGGCATATCCCAACTCTCAATCGGTAATTGTTCGACTTGCTGGCATTCGTGTGCCAAGCCAACACTAATCAGATGCGGTGCTTGAGCAAGGGTTCTATCATAAAAGCCACCGCCCATTCCCAGCCGATTTCCGGCTTTATCACAAGCGACAAGCGGGGTAAAAATCATCTCTAATTCTTGCAACGGAATGATATTTCTAACATCTAATACCGGTTCTTGAATCCCCAAGCGGTTAAATTTTAACGATGTTTTGCAATTGTAATTTAAAAACAATAATTGACCGCTTGTGAAAGGGTGCAACAGCGGCAAATAAAGCTTTTTACCCTGTTGAAGTAATTGTTCCATTAAAGGCAGCGGTGAAATTTCACAGTTAAAAGGCAAATAAAACGCAATATGTGAGACTTGGTAAGATTCAATCAATGAAAGGGCTTGAGGAATAATGGATTCGGCTGCTTGAGCTTGCTGACTGGCGGTTAAACTTTGCCGTTTAAGCCGCATGGCTTGCCGTAATTGGCTACGAAGATCGGTTAAAGATGATTGATTCATATAAAGACCCGAGATGCCGCTACCAGTAATGGTCCTTGAACCAGTCGGTTCAAGGGAGTCAAACTTAACTGCTTTTAGGCTTCTTACTCCTAATTAAATTAGGGTAAGCCTGCTCACCAGCGTTAGATGTCCAACTCAAAGTTTCAAATTATCGGCTCAGGGACGTAACTCGTAACGCACACCCCAGGCAAGACTTATAGTAACGGAATTTGATGATTTTTCCTAGTATTTAATACCACAAAATGCAAATTCTCAATCTTTTTGGCTTTATTCCTAATCAATTTGATTAAAAATTACCTAATTGGATTGAAATTTACCAAGCGAATTATCTAACTGCTCAATGCAAGCGACCAACACATTTTTATTTTCTGCATTTTGGCGTTGGGCTTGTTCCAATTCATAATTTAAATTCAGTGCCACAATCGCTAACACTTTTTCAAGCTGAATAATGCCGGACTGCTCTTTCAATACCGCCACACGCTCTTCCAAACGCTGTGCTGAAGCCAGTAAATGCTCTTGCTGTTCAACAGGGCATTGCAAGCGTAAAACCTGCCCAAAAATCTGTAGTTCGATATTATTTGCCGACATAAATACGAAATCCTCACTTAATCGCAAAATTTTTGCTATATTATGCCATTCTTTAGCAAAATCACAAATAATCCCATTATGGCTATCACAGATTCCCAACAATTTAAACAACTGGTATCACAATTACACATTGATGACACACCGGCAGAATTTCACGGTTTTTTATGCGGTTTAATTGCCGGCGGTATTCAAGATGAGTCTTGGAAAACCCTTACCTACCAATTTACCAATGACGGTCACGCATTTTCTATTGAGCCGTTAAATACCTTAACCGATTTTTATCAACAATTAACCGAAAGTTTTTCGGAAGCTAACACGCTGTTTAGTCTTTGGTTGCCACAAAACGAAGAAGACGGTTTTGCCTTGGCGGACAGCATTTCCGAATGGACAAACAGTTTCTTACTAGGGCTTGGCGTTGCTCAACCTAAATTACAACAAGAAACCGATGAGGTCGGCGAGGCGATTGATGATTTAGATGAAATCGCCAAACTGGGCTACAGTGACGATGATAATAACGAGGAACTGCTGGAAGCAGGCGAAGAAGTGTTGGAATATCTGCGTGTTTTAGCCTTGTTCTTACACAGCCATTTTGCTTTGGGCGTGCCGAAAACAGAAGAAAAGCCACAATTACATTAATACAAGCGGTTCAATTTTACTAAAATTTTGTAAATGTATTACGCAGGGCGAAAAATATTTCGCCCCTACCAAAATCAAAGGAAAAACCAATGTCAGAATTAAAAAACGATCTCTATTTAAAAGCGTTATTGCGTGAACCTGTGGATATGACCCCAGTTTGGATGATGCGTCAAGCCGGGCGTTACTTGCCGGAATATAAAGCCACCCGAGCAGAAGCTGGCGATTTTATGTCGCTCTGCCGCAACGCTGATTTAGCGTGTGAAGTGACCTTACAACCGCTACGCCGTTATGAACTCGATGCTGCTATCCTATTTTCCGATATTTTAACTGTGCCTGATGCAATGGGTTTAGGTTTAAGTTTTGGTGCTGGAGAAGGCCCGAAATTTGCCCGCCCGGTGGCAAGCCTCAATGATGTCAATCAGCTACCGATTCCTGATCCGGAAGACGAGTTGCAATATGTAATGAATGCGGTGCGTATCATTCGCCGAGAATTGAAAGGCGAAGTGCCATTAATTGGTTTTTCAGGCAGCCCTTGGACACTCGCCACCTATATGGTCGAAGGCGGTTCAAGCAAAGCATTTACCAAAATCAAAAAAATGCTCTATGCCGAACCACACATTCTGCACAAGTTGCTGGATAAGTTAGCCGACAGTGTGATTTTATACTTAAACGCCCAAATCAAAGCCGGTGCTCAAGCAGTGATGGTGTTCGACACTTGGGGCGGTGTATTGGCTCACGAGGATTATAAAGCCTTCTCATTACACTATATGCACAAAATTGTGGACGGTTTAATTCGAGAAAATGAGGGACGTAAAGTGCCTGTTACGCTATTTACCAAAGGCGGTGGCTTATGGTTAGAAGCGATTGCAGACACCGGCTGCGATGCCGTTGGCTTAGATTGGACGGTGGATATTGCCGATGCTCGCCGCCGTGTTGGCAACAAAGTTGCGTTGCAAGGCAATATGGATCCTAGCGTGCTGTATGCAAGCCCTGAACGAATCGAACAAGAAGTGAAAAACATTCTTGCCGGTTTTGGTAACGGCAGCGGACACGTCTTTAATCTTGGACACGGTATTCACTTAGATGTACCGGTGGAAAGCCCGAAAGTGTTTGTTGATGCGATTCACAACTACTCGAAGCAGTATCATAAATAATGGATAAAATGCCCTCTCCCCTTGTGGGAGAGGGACAGATTTTTCTTTGTTCAGAAGAAAAATCAGGGAGAGGGGCAAGCGGTCATTTTTATACAGAATTTTGCAAAATCGTTCCCTTCTCTCTGAAAAATAAAGAAGGAAATACAATGAGAAACCCGATTCATAAACGCATGGAACGTTTCGAGCCTTGGCAAAACACCACCTTTATGGCGTGCCTATGCGAAAGAATGTACCCTAACTATCAGCTTTTTTGTGAAGTAACCGAACAGCCTGAAAAAGCTAAGGTATTCCAAAATATTTTAAATTTAGTCTGGGAATATTTAACCATAAAAGGGGCAAAAATTAATTTCGATAACCAACTGGAAAAATTAGAAGAAATCATTCCTGATGTGAACGAATATGCGTTTTTTGGTGTCTTACCTGCACAGGAAGCTTGCGAAGCCCTTTCTGAACTTCTTCACAGTATTATCGCTGGTTCAACCCTTGAACAAGCAATCCGCATCAGCCAAATTTCATTAGGCACAGTTGCCAGCTATTTGGAAATGCAACAAGATAAAGAACTGAACGAGCAAGAGCTAAAGAATTCTGAAGAAATTCAAGAAGAACTGGACGTACAGTGGCAAATATACCGCTTGCTAAACGAATGTGAAAAACGTGATCTTGATCTCATTTTTGAACTTAAAGATGAAATCAGAAGCAGCGGGATTAGTAATATCGGGTTAAATATTAACCAATAGCATTGATATTTGCAAAATCTTGCTTAATAATACTTTGAGAAATCTTAACTTTGAATTAAGCTATCGCAAGGTTTCAATAACTTCTCAGACGTTTTACGTCATTTATTAAAAACACATATCTTAGAGGATAAAACTATGAACAAAACTGAGTTAATCGATGCTATCGCCGCTGGTGCAAACTTAACTAAGAAAGATGCTAAAGCAGCATTAGAAGCAACTCTTGATGCAATCTCTGCAAGCTTAAAAGCAGGCGACGCTGTTCAATTAATCGGCTTCGGTACTTTTAAAGTAAATGAGCGTAAAGCACGTACTGGTCGTAACCCAAAAACTGGTGAAGAGATCAAAATTGCAGCAGCTAAAGTACCTGCATTCGTTTCAGGTAAAGCATTAAAAGATTTAGTAAAATAATTCTTTAAAGATATAAAAATAAAGCCTGGATTATAATCCAGGCTTTATTTTTAGCGTATTTCGATAGCTACAGAGAAACTAAAAATCACTATTTGCTTTCAATCGCTTTTTTCATTTCTTCAACTTTCGCTTCTGTCTCAACTTTTACTTCTGCTGCCTTCTCAGCTACTGCCTTTTTAGCTTCTTCCGCTTTATCTGCTGTCGCTTGAGCTGCATCATTTGCTGCTGCTTTTAGTTCTTCCACTTTAGCTTCAGTTGTGGTTTTTAACTCAGCGGCTTTCTCTGCTACTGTCTTTTTTGCCTCTTCTGTTTTATCTGCTGTTGCTTGAGCTGCATCATTTGCTGCCGCTTTCAACTCTTCAACCTTCGCTTCAGTAGCCGATTTAACTTCTGCAGCTTTTTCAGCTACAGCTTCTTTTACTTCAACCGCTTTGTCTGTAGTTGATTGCGCTGCTTCTTTTGCCTGATCACAAGCAGCAAGTGCCATAGTTGTACCTAACACTAATAATGATAAAAATGATTTTTTCATACCGAGTTCCTTAAATAAACTAAAAATAACGCACTTTGTAATAAAGTGCGTTTACTTAGGCAGAAAAATTGATAGAAAGTTCATACTTTGATAAAAAAATGCCTATTAGTTATAACTAATAGGCATTTAAACCAATTAATTGTACTTAACCATTGGTTGAACGAGGCGCTGACTGCACTTGGCTCACTGCGCTGGTATATCCGCCAAACCCTTTGCCATAGAAATAGTATTTAGAGTTTTGCCATTGGCTAATTTCGACTACTTCAAGCTTGTCACTTGGTGCAGAAGCAATCGTCATAGCGGCTTGGGTATGCTCAACACGAGAGAATGTACCTAATCTGCCGTTAAATCGATAATCGCTTTCGTAAGCTGATTTTGGCACTTCAATCGGGTGAGTAACATCTTCCACAATCGCTGGTGCAACTGTTGCTTGTGATTGGAATTTACTAACTCGCTCATTTTTCTCTTTAACTAAATCACGTTCAGAATGCTGAGCAACCACACTGCCAAATGGAGCAATATGCTCCTTTACTTCTACTGGTTTTACGTCTTCAGAAGCAACTTTTTCTTCCTTCGGTTTGGAAAGCTGTTCTTGTTTCTCCTTAACCAAATCACGGTTAGTTGGTTGTGCTACAAAACCACCTAGCGGACTAACTGTCTGAAGTTTCTTCTCTTCTGATTTTTTCTCTGTCTCAACAGGCTGATTTTCTTGCTGTTCAAGCATTTGATCAACGGATAAGAATGGTGCTTTTTCCTCTGCTTTAGCAGTAGAGGTAACCTGAACCCAAACTTTACCGCTCGCAAGCTCAGGCGAAGCAACAGCTGAAGTTAGAGGCATAGGAGAAATAACCTGATTGCGTTGATTTTCACGACGACGCTGATTGCCCACACGCAAATGGCGAGGTAAACGGCGTTGGCGGTTATTTTCACGTCCTTCGTTCGTTGTTTCTACCGTAGAGGTTGTTTCAACAGGTACTTCTTGGGTTATAAGCGGTTGAATTTGCTGATTTTTTTGCACATTTTCAACTTGTTTTGCTACCGTTTCCTCAACAGCAGGTGTTAGATTTTCTGCTTCTACTTCTTGTGTTTCGACACGCACTTTTTTACGTAGATCACGGCGTTGGCGGCGTTCGGTTTGAACCTCACGGGAGCTGCTACGACTCTCTTGCTCGGTTACGCCGGAAACTTCTTCCACTACCGCTCGGCGTGCTTTTTTCTCGCTACGCACCGTTTTTTCTTCCGTTGGAGTAGCTTGAGCTTGCACGGTTTTACGCTCTTGGTTTTCCGCTTTGGTATTGCGGTTCGGGCGTTCACGGCGTTGGCGACGATCACGCTGGTTGCGTACTTTCGGCTTCGGTTTTTCTTCCACTTTTTCTTCGCTAAACCAACCTTTAATGGTCGCAATTAAGCGGCTTAATAGTGATGGTTTTGGTGGTTCGGTAGGTGTTGGCGAAGGTTGGAGATTCAGCTCCGAGCTTTGTAACACAGACTCTACCGTAATCACCGGCTCGTTACGGGTGACTAACACATCTTCTTGATGGTGATGATGTGGGTGTTCTTCCTCACTACGAGCTTCATAATGCTTGGTTAAATCGTAGCTTAACGTTGGGGTAATTTCATTTTCACGCAGGCGATATACGCTGAAATGCGGCGTTTCCATACTTTCAGACGGTACTACGACAATTTGTACATCGTGGCGTTTTTCAATGCTGGAAATCGCTTTACGTTTTTCGTTGAGTAAGTAGCTGGCGATTTGCACCGGCACAATGGTGTGAACCTGTGCTGTGTTTTCTTTGATTGCCTCTTCTTCTAATAAACGTAAAATCGACAGTGCGATTGATTCATTATCACGTACTTTACCTGTTCCCTGACAGCGAGGGCAGATATGTGATGAAGCCTCACTTAATGATGGGCTTAAACGCTGACGGCTCATTTCTAACAAACCGAAACGGGAAATACGGGCAAATTGGATTCTCGCACGGTCTTGGCGTGTCGCTTCACGAATACGGTTTTCCACTTCACGTTGGTGGCGAACCGGCGTCATATCAATAAAGTCGATCACAATCAAACCGCCTAAGTCACGTAAACGTAACTGACGGGCAATTTCATCAGCCGCTTCTAAGTTGGTGTTAAGAGCGGTTTCTTCAATATCGCCGCCACGGGTTGAACGTGAGGAGTTAATATCAATTGCTGTTAATGCTTCTGTGACATCAATAACGATAGAGCCACCGGAAGGTAAACGCACTTCACGTTGGAATGCCGATTCGATTTGCGATTCAATTTGATAATGACTAAATAGCGGTACTTCGCCTTCGTATAATTTCACACGGTTGATGAAATCCGGGCGAACAAGGCGAATGTGGTTTTTGGCTTTCTCGAACACTTTTTTGTTGTCGATTAAGATTTCGCCAATATCACGGCGTAGATAGTCACGAATTGCACGCACAATCACGTCACTTTCTTGGTGAATTAAGAACGGAGCAGGGCGAGATTCCGCCGCCTTTTTAATTGCTTCCCAGTGGTGTAACAAGACTTTTAAGTCCCATTGTAACTCTTCCGGTGATTTACCCACACCGGCGGTACGCACGATTAAGCCGACATCTTCCGGCACATCTAAGCAGTCTAATGCCTCTTTGAGTTCTAAACGCTCATCGCCTTCAATACGGCGGGAAATACCACCGGCACGAGGGTTGTTCGGCATTAAAACTAAGTAACTACCCGCAAGCGAAATAAAGGTGGTTAAGGCTGCTCCTTTGTTACCACGCTCTTCTTTGCTGACTTGAACAATCACTTCTTGCCCTTCTTGAATAATATCTTTGATATTCGGGCGACCGTTAAACACATAGTCTGACGGGAAGTATTCTCGGGAAATTTCTTTTAAAGGTAGGAAGCCGTGGCGTTCTGCACCGTAATCCACGAATGCAGCTTCAAGGCTTGGTTCGACACGGGTAATTTTACCCTTGTAGATATTGGATTTTTTCTGTTCGTGACCCGGGCTTTCGATGTCCAAGTCAAATAAGCGTTGCCCATCAACGAGGGCAACACGCAACTCTTCTTTTTGAGTTGCATTGATTAACATTCTTTTCATTGTGTTTTCTCATTATTTTGTTTTTTCTTACACGGTCATTTTGACCATTAATAAGGGAATGGTTTTAGTGTCTATCTCACGACTGTCTTCATTCCCGATAGTGTATTGATGGTTGTCTTACGTTTACTTTGTCTTGTCTTAAAGAAACTGCAAAATCAATTACTTAAGGCTTGTTTATCTCTATTACAAGCGGTTATTTTTGCTTTATTTTTTGCAATTTTCTATTGCTTTTTCAAGCCAAAAATAACGAGCCATTATCGCATTTTAACCCTGAAAAAGGCAAGGTAATTGTTGTATGGTAGCTGTTATTTGTGGAGATGAATATAATGAAAATGAATGGGTGATAAGGAAAAATAATGAGATTTAGTGTGAGTGCTGGAGATAAGCGTGAAATCCAAGCGGTTAAATTTGCAAAAAAAGAGCTAAATTTAACCGCTTGTAAAGCGAATATTATGCTTTTGCCATCATTTTTTTCACTGCTTCTTCAGTGGTCCAGAGGTCATTTGCGATAATACGGTAGTTGGTTAATGCTGCAAGGTAGCCGTCACCTTCAGGAATACGAGGCCCTGCGGTTGCATCTTTCACCACTGTTACTTCAAAACCTTGTTCGATTAATTCACGCAAGTGTGAATCAATACATAAGTTGGCGGCCATACCGGCTAAAATCACTTGGTCGATTTTACGTTTGCGTAATTGCAACACTAAGTCATTGGTTTCTGGGCCAAAAACTTTATGTGGTGAAGCAATTACTGTTTTGCCATCAAAAATGTATGGTTTGTACTCAGGCATAAAGTCCGCACCTGAATTTTCAAAGCCTTCCATGGTGTATTGACCTTTTCTCGCAAACATTCCGCTGTCGTGCATAAAGTGTTCGCCCGGTGAACCAAATTCCCATTTGTGATCGGTAGGGTAGTAATAGTGTGGCGAAACAAAGGTTGGCATATCCACTGCTTTTGCTGCTTTAAATAAACTTTCAATGTTAGCTACAGTGTTGTTTTCTTTGATTGAGTCACCTAACACACCCCACATCACACCTTTCGGGCTTAGGAAGTCAATTTGTGGATCAACTACCACTAATGCCACACGTTTTGGATCAATGGTCATTCCATGGCGTTTTAAACCATATTGCTCCGGCTCAGCATAAGGTGATTTTTCTGTGCCGGCTTGTTTTGCATTTGCTGTTGATGCAATACCTAATGCACCTAATACACTGGCTGCCATTGCAATACGAGAGCCGTGGTTAAGGGCTTGACGGCGTTCTTGGTTGATTTCTTCAAATTGTTCTTGTGACATCATTTTATCCTCATTAATAGATATACAAATTGTAACGATAACTTGCGTTACCGAACGGTTTGCTATTATAGTGACTCTCTTCCGCTTGTTTTAACCGTTCGTCTCAATTGTTTACCCAAGGAGCTTAATGTGGATAGTTTGACTCATCTTTTTAGCCAATTTCAGTTTCGTACGGATTTATTTCATCTAGGTCAGTTGTGCCAAATTGGGACTTTTAATGAAGAGAATAAAGGCTATTTACATTTTGTTCGCCAAGGACGTTTTATTTTAAATCAGGCTGCTGAACGCCCGATTACGATTGAACGCCCAGCGATTATTTTTTCACCGACCAATATTTTGCACAGTTTGCACCCGTTAGATGATAGTGGGTTAGATATCTTCTGCATTAATTTTGATTTTGGCAAAGGGATTCGCAACCCATTAACGCATACCTTGCACAATATTGTGATCTTAGAGTTGGCACAGTATCCGGAATTGGGGGTATTAGCCGATCAAATTTTTAGTGAAGTCAATCAGAAAGGGTGTGGTTATCAGGCAATGATCCACCATTTATGTGCCTATTTTACCTTGAAGGTTGCCCGCCAATGTTTAGAAAAAGGGTACATTCAAACAGGTTTGTTAAAAGGCTTGGCAGATAAGCAACTGGGGAAAGTGCTGTTAGCTATTCATAATGCACCGGAGCGAGATTGGAATGTAGAGGAGTTAGCAAATATGGCATTAATGTCTCGCTCACGCTTTGCGGCTTATTTTAAACAAACGATGGGGGTTTCGCCGATGGATTATCTCACTAACTGGCGATTAGCGGTTGCCCAACATTTATTACAAAAAGGTATGTCGGTGGCATTGGTGGCAGAGCAGGTCGGCTATAGCCACAATGCTGCACTCAGCCGTGTTTTTATGCGGGAATTAGGGGTTTCACCTACCGAATGGTTAGCTCAAAATAAAGAATCGTAACCTGATTGGCAACAAAAAGCAGAATGGTAAAAAGATCAAAAAATTTAACCGCTTGTTATGTTGCACAAGCGGTTAAATGTTGTCTTAGATGCCAAGAGAATCCCAAATTTCATCAATGCGTTTCACCACATTGTCATCTTTTTTGATTGGCGTTCCCCACTCTCTTGAGGTTTCACCCACCCATTTATTGGTGGCATCAATCCCCATTTTCGAGCCAAGCCCTGCAATCGGTGAGGCAAAATCAAGATAATCAATCGGGGTATTTTCGATTAGCGTTGTATCTCGTGCAGGATCGCAACGGGTGGTGATTGCCCAAATCACGTCTTTCCAATCTCGAGCGTTCACATCGTCATCGCACACAATCACAAACTTAGTGTACATAAATTGACGCAGGAACGACCAAACCCCCATCATCACCCGTTTGGCGTGTCCGGCATATTGTTTTTTCATCGTCACCACCGCTAAACGGTAAGAACAGCCTTCAGGTGGCAAGTAGAAATCGACAATTTCCGGAAATTGTTTCTGCAAAATCGGAATAAAGACTTCATTTAACGCCTCGCCTAACACTGCCGGTTCATCAGGTGGTCTGCCGGTGTAGGTGGAGTGATAAATCGCATCTTTTCGCATCGTAATATGGGTAACGGTAAATACCGGAAAATACTCTTGCTCGTTGTAGTAGCCGGTGTGGTCGCCATAAGGGCCTTCCAAAGCAGTTTCTTCAAGGTCGATATAGCCCTCGAGTACGATTTCGCTACTTGCCGGCACTTCTAACTCGTTAGAAACAGATTTAACCACTTCGGTTTTATGCCCTCGCAACAGCCCGGCAAACGCATATTCTGAAAGTGTATCCGGCACAGGGGTGACTGCTGCTAAAATAGTGGCCGGATCGGCACCAATCGCAACCGATACCGGAAACGGTTTACCCGGGTTTTCGGCTTTCCACTCTTGGAAGTCTAACGCACCGCCTCGGTGAGAAAGCCAACGCATAATCAGTTTATTTTTGCCGATAAGTTGCTGACGATAGATGCCTAAATTCTGGCGTTTTTTGTAAGGCCCTTGCGTAATGGTCAGCCCCCAAGTGACCAGCGGAGCGACATCGCCCGGCCAGCAGTGCATAATCGGTAATTTATAGAGATCAACCTCATCACCCGAAATCACCACTTGCTGACAATCTGCTTTGCTCAGTACCTTAGGCGGCATATTTAAAATTTGCTTCCATTGTGGCAGTTGCCCGATCAAATCTTTAAACCCTTTCGGTGGCTCAGGCTCTTTTAAAAAGGCGAGTAACTTACCCAGCTCACGCAGTGCTTTGGTATCTTCTTGCCCCATTCCCAGAGCTACCCGTTTGGGTGTGCCGAATAAATTACACAACACCGGCATTTGATAGCCTTTCGGGTTTTCAAACAGTAATGCCGGCCCGCCTTTGCGTAAAGTGCGGTCGGCAATTTCGGTCATTTCTAAATAAGGATCGATTTCTTGCTGAATGCGGACTAATTCGCCTTGAGTCTCAAGAAAATCAAGAAATTCACGGAGGTTTTTATACTTCATAGCGGTCATATTTTTCGATTTTTTTGCAAGTATATAGAAAAACGCAGATGAAAAATACCCATAAAAAATTTATAGAATTTTTATTTGATTTTGTTAGAATAGTCCAACTTGACTATATAAAAGGAGATATTATGTTTAAGAAAACTTTACTCAGCCTTGCCGTTTTAGGGGCAGGCGTTGCCCAAGCCGATGTGCTAACCAGTGTTAAACCGCTAGGCTTTATTGCTAGTGCCATTACCGAAGGGGTAACTGAAACTAAAGTATTATTACCGGTAACCGCTTCTCCGCACGATTACAGCTTAAAACCTTCAGATGTTACTCAATTACAATCTGCTCAATTAGTGGTTTGGGTTGGTGACGGCTTAGAAGGCTTTTTAGAGAAAAGCATTGAAAAGTTACCGAAAGAAAAAGTGTTGACGCTTGAAGATGTTGATGCGATTGATGAAATTGTTGAGAAAGCAAGCAAAAAAGAACACAAAGACGATGATCACGATCATAAACATAAAGATGAACACGCCCATAAACATGAGCATAAGCACGAACACAAGCATGAGCATAAACACGAAGGGCATGACCACGATCATCACGGGCATAGCCATGATGAAGATTGGCATATCTGGTTCTCAGCTGAAGCAAGTGAGCTAGCAGCAGAGCAAATTGCGGCACGTTTAAGCGAACAAATGCCGGAACAAAAAGCGAAAATTGCGGAAAACCTTGCAAAATTTAAAGCAAATTTAACCGCTAAAAAAGCAGACATTGCGAAGCAATTAGAGCCGGTAAAAGCCAAAGGTTACTACACATTCCACGATGCTTATAGCTATTTTGAAAGAGAGTATGGTTTAAATTCATTGGGTTCATTTACCATTAACCCAACCGTTGCACCGGGTGCGAAAACCATTGCTTCTATCAAGAAAAATATTGAAAAGCACAAAGCACAATGTTTATTTGCCGAGCCTCAATTCACGCCAAAAGTGATTGAAACCTTAGCAAAAGAAACTAAAGTAAATGTTGGCCAGTTAGACCCACTGGGTGCAAAAGTTCAGTTAAGTGCGACCGCTTACCCTGAATTTTTACAGTCGATGGCAGATGAATTTAGCCAATGCTTATCTAAGTAAGCGAGTAAAAACCCCGTTTAATGGCTAAACGGGGTTTTATTTTTAATTACTGCTTAACGATAATTTTTTTACCGTTGGTAAAATCAATTTGTTTGGCAACAGTCAAGTGTCCGACCGGTGTTTCAAGCTTACCAAATACCGCTTTTGCATTTTCCGGTAATTTATCAAAAGGTAAAATCACCGTAATGTTTTCTTTCTTTTTCGCTGAAATGGCTTTCTCAAGTTGTGTTTGAACTTCTTGGAAGAAGAACGCTTGGTCGTTAAGCGTAAATGCAGATATCCAATTTACGTTCTTAATTTTACTTTTACCTACATTGCTAACTTCATAGGTTAATACCACTACATTTTGCTCATTTTGTACGGCGTTTGCTCTTTGTATTAATTGAATTCTTACATTTTGGTTAAATGCGGCTAAATTTGGATCTTCTTTCGCTTTTTGGGTTGTTGCTTGAGGTGTTGCAGCTTTATTATTGGTATTTTCAGCCGCTTGAACATTCAATGCCAGTAGCGAGATGACCGGAAGTGTGAATAACATTTTCTTGATAGACATAATATTCCCTCTTTAGGTTAATTTGCAAAATTTTGAGTAAATTCGACCGCTTGTAACGGGCTAGATTCGGTTTAGGCTTTTTTCAAAAATTCTGATTTCAGCATAATTTTACCGCAATCAACATTATGATCACCGTTAACTAAGCGGATTCCTTTAAATTTTGTGCCTTTTTTCAGCACTTCAGAAGAGCCTTTTAATTTTAAATCTTTGATTAATAATACATCGTCCCCGTCAGATAATAAATTGCCATTACTGTCTTTTACAATCAGCACATCATCATCTTGAGCCGCTTCTTCGCCCGTCCACTCATACGCACAATCCGGGCAAACAAATTGAATCGAGTCGTGGTAAGTATTTTCGCTTTTACATTCAGGGCAAGTTGGGTAAGTCATTTTAACTCCTCAAATCAAATAAAAAGTTAATTATATAACGGAATCAAGCAAAACGCTAAGCGGTCATATTTTGTTGATTTTTTACTAATCAAGCTAAAAGTCAGTTAGAATAGCCTTAATTACACAAAAAGGAGGATACTATGATAGTCGATCCGAATTATCAGCAAGAATTAGAAAAATACGAAAATCCGGTACCAAGCCGAGAGTTTATTTTAAATACAATTCGTGAACATAACGCCCCAATGAGCCGTGATGAATTATTGTCGGCTTTTCATATTGACGATGAAGAAAGAATAGAAGGCATTCGCCGCCGTCTGCGTGCGATGGAAAATGACGGTGAATTGGTATTCACCAAAGGCAAACGCTATGCGTTGCCGGAAAAGATGGATTTAATCAAAGGCACGGTTATCGGCCATCGTGACGGTTACGGTTTTTTGCAAGTGGAAGGACACGAAAAAGGGGCGACTAAAAGCGAAGATTGGTTTATTCCCAACGCCCAAATGGTAAAGGTAATGCATGGTGACTTTGTGCTGGCACAACCAAACGGCACAGACCGCAGAGGTCGGAAAGAAGTTCGCATTGTGCGAGTGTTGGAAGCCCGTAAGAAACAGATTGTCGGGCGTTTTTTCCTTGAAAGTGGCATCGGCTTTGTTGTGCCTGATGACAGCCGCATTAACCAAGATATTCTCATTCCCGATGAACACCGTATGGGGACGAGAATGGGGCAAGTTGTGGTGGTGGAATTACAGGAAAGAAAAGCGAGTTTTAGCCGCCCGGTGGGAATTATCACTGAAATTCTAGGCGATAATTTAGCGCCGGGAATGGAAATTGAAATTGCCCTACGCAATCACGATATTCCGCACATTTGGCCGGAAGGGGTAGAAAAACAAATCCGCCAATTTAGCAGCGAAGAAGTGCCGGAAGAAGCTAAGCAAGGGCGGGTGGATTTGCGAGATCTGCCACTGATTACCATTGACGGCGAAGATGCCCGAGATTTCGATGATGCCGTATTTGCCAAAAAAGAGGGCAACGGCTGGCGGTTATGGGTAGCGATTGCCGATGTGAGTTATTATGTTCGCCCGAAAACTGCACTGGATTTGGAAGCCCTAAATCGTGGTAACTCGGTCTATTTCCCGAATCGGGTTGTGCCAATGTTGCCGGAAGTGCTTTCCAATGGCTTGTGTTCACTCAATCCACAGGTTGACAGGCTCTGCTTGGTGGCGGAAATGTCGGTTTCCAGCAAAGGGGAATTACAAGATTATCAATTCTACGAAGCGGTAATGAACTCCCACGCCCGTTTAACTTACACTAAAGTGTGGAAAATCTTGGAAGGTGATGAAGCTTTGCGTGAACGCTATGCTCCATTAGTGCCACATATCGAAGAACTCTATGCGATGTTCCAAACTTTAATGAAAGCCCGCCATAAACGAGGGGCGATTGAATTTGAAACCATTGAAAATCAATTTATTTTCAACCCACAAGGGCGAATTGAGCGAATTGAGCCGTTAATCCGCAACGATGCGCATAAATTGATTGAAGAGTGTATGATCTTAGCCAATATTGCTGCCGCTCGTTTTGTGGAAAAAGCGAACGAACCGGCGTTATATCGGATTCATGACAAGCCTAGCGAAGAAAAATTGCTTAGTTTCAAATCCTTTGTGCGTGAGTGCGGCTTGACGTGGGACGTAGGACTCGATCCACAGCCTAAGGATTATGGTGTACTACTGGAGCAAATTGCCGAACGTGCCGATAAAGAGTTAATTCAAACAATGTTGCTTCGCTCGTTGAAACAAGCGGTGTATGCGGCGGACAATATCGGGCATTTCGGCTTGGCATTAACCGAGTATGCTCACTTTACCTCGCCGATTCGCCGTTACCCAGATTTGCTGTTACACCGTGCAATTAAATATCTGATTGAAAAAGGCAAAGGCAACACTCGCCACTATACCGATGGCGGTGGTTATCACTACAAGGTAGATGATATGGACGAATTTGGCGACAAATGTTCTGCCACCGAACGCCGAGCCGATGAGGCAACCCGAGAAGTGGCAGATTGGCTGAAATGCGAATTTATGCAGGATCATCTTGGCGAAGAGTTCGATGGCGTGATTTCGAGTGTTACCGGCTTTGGCTTATTTGTGAAACTTAATGAGCTTTTAATTGACGGATTGGTTCATATTTCAACGCTGGATAACGATTATTACCACTATGATGCTGACCGACAACGTTTAGTTGGCGGTAGCGGGATCATTTATCGTTTAGGCGATGCAGTTAGAGTAAAAGTAATCAATGTGAATTTAGACGAGAAAAAAATTGATTTTGAGTTGCTCACCGGTAATAAGAAAACCGGCAAAACCGCCAAGAAAAAAGCAAAAGCGACAGAGGCTCCGGTTTTTAAAGAGCCTAAAACGGTGAAAAAAGCGAAAAAAGTCGCTGAGAAAAAGCCGGCAAAATCTGCAAAAAAACGGACAAAAACGACCGCTAGTAAGTCTCGGAAGAAGTAACAAATGGATTACAAAAAACAGATTTTATTCAGCATTTTATTTGCTTTGGTCATCGCCACTATCAGTTATTTTGTGTTCAGCTATATTCCGTTTGACTGTAGCGATCTGAGCAAACTTAACGATTCACAACGTTTAGAGTGCCGCACTGCGGAAGTATTGGGCGTTTACTACTGGCTACCGCACACTACCACGCTATTTTTCGGCTCGGTGCTACTGTATTGGGCAGGTTATGCTGTGATTTCGCTGGTAAAAGCCATTATTAAACGTTAACAAGCGGTCAGATTTTCGCAAAAATTTGCAAATTCGCTCACACCCCATCTGCAATTATCAAGGTCTATCACGAAAATGATAGACCTTTGTTTTGTAAAGAAACTAAAACTCCTTGATAGATCTACAACTAACCTATAAAATTCCGTCAATTAAGTGGGAAAAAGTGGTGAATAGTGGAACTTTTCCTTAAATTTAACCTCATTTAACTAGGGCAATAACCAAATGTTTCGTGGTGCAAGTTCAATCAGCATTGATAGCAAAGGGCGGATCGCCATTCCGACCCGTTATCGTGCCGAACTTTTGGAAAAGCATCACGGAGTATTAGTTTGCACCGTAGATATCCGCCAGCCTTGTTTATTGCTTTACCCGCTTCACGAATGGGAAGTGGTAGAGCAAAAATTATTGGCTCTGTCTAATTTTGATCCGGTTCAACGTCGTATTCAGCGGGTAATGCAAGGCTTTGCCACCGAATGCGAAATGGATTCGGCAGGACGAATACTGCTTAGCCCTGCACTTCGCCAACATGCACAATTAGAACAACAGATTATGCTGGTTGGGCAATTAAATAAATTTGAGATTTGGCAAGATAAACAATGGCAAGCACAAATTGCCGAAGATCTTGCTTTTGGCAGTTCGGCAGAAATTTTAGACTGCGAAGCATTGAAAAACCTATCTCTCTAGTAATTGGAAATTGAGATGAGCGAGAACCCAAAACATATTACAGTATTATTGCACGAGGCGGTTGATGGTTTGGCTATTAAACCAAACGGCATTTATATTGACGGCACTTTCGGGCGTGGAGGGCATTCTCGCTTGATTTTATCCAAACTAGGTGAAAGTGGACGCTTAATCGCAACTGATCGTGACCCACGAGCGATAGCCGAAGCCCAAACGATCAGTGACCCTCGTTTTCAAATTGAACATACGGCATTTTCTGCTATTCCGGAAATTTGTGAACGAATGGGGCTGGTTGGGAAAATTGACGGTATTTTATTGGATTTAGGTGTGTCTTCGCCTCAACTTGATGAGGCCGAGCGTGGCTTTAGTTTTATGCGTGACGGGCCGCTTGATATGCGAATGGATACTACCAAAGGTTTATCGGCAGCCGAGTGGCTTGCCCAAGTTTCGGTGGAAGATTTAGCTTGGGTATTGAAAGAATTTGGCGAAGAGCGTTTTGCCAAACGGATTGCACAAGCGGTCGTTTCTTATAATAAATCTGCAACTGAAAAAATCAGCCGCACTTTACAGCTTGCTCAAATTATTGCAGATAGCGTGCCGTTTAAAGATAAGCACAAACACCCGGCAACTCGTTCGTTCCAAGCTATTCGCATTTTTATTAATAGTGAATTGGACGAGCTGGAAAAAGCACTCAATTCTGCACTTACAGTATTATCTCCACAAGGACGTTTGTCGATTATCAGTTTCCATTCTCTTGAAGACCGAATGGTGAAACAGTTTATGCGTAAACACAGTAAAGGTATGGAAGTACCGCGTGGTTTACCGATTTTAGAAGCGGAGCTAACCAAAAACATTCCGCTGAAAACCATTGGCAAAGCGATTATGCCGAGCGAAGCCGAAATTGAAGCAAATGCCCGCTCACGCAGTGCGGTATTGCGGATTGCCGAAAAACGCTAACAGTAAATAGGGAAGAATATGTCGAACGAACGTTATCCGTTACATCAAATCATCATTGATGATATTTTTAGCCATAACAAAGTGGCTCTTTTATTGTTGATTGGTGTAGTGATTTCAGCAGTGGCTACGATTTGGATAACCCACCAGACTCGTTTATCGGTGAGCGAACAAGGGCAACTGATTCAAGCAAACCAAAAGTTGGAAAGCCAATATACTAATCTGCAATTAGAAGAAAACAGCAGAAGCAGTCGGGCAAGAGTTGATGCCGCCGCTAAATCGTTCGGATTACAGCCGATTAAAAAAGAGCAAGAAATTATTTTAGTTGAATAAAAAATGGTTAAATCAGTTAAATTAAAACGTAAGCAAGAAGCCCCTGTCGCAAAAGCAGAGCCTCAACAAGCAGAAGGTAAAAAAACACCGAGTTTTTTACCTACTCGCTTTAGAGTGGTTGTGTTTTTTATGCTATTAATGGTTGGTGGCTTACTAGCACAAACCGCCTATATTCAGCTTTTTGACTCTGAAAGATTAATTAAAGAGGCTAATAACCGCTCACTTCGTACTAAAGAACTCCAATTTACCCGTGGACGTATTTTAGATCGTAACGGGCGTTTTCTCTCTATTAGTGTGCCAATGTACTCATTAACACTTGACCCGAGAGAATACTTTGATACTAAGCTGCGTCGTTCTAACGAAAGCTGGCGTGCCTTAGCGATTGAAATGGAAACATCAAAAGGTAAAATTGAGGCAAACGTTAATAAATTTATTGAAAAGAAAAATTTTTCAAAAGAAAAAGTAGATTTTGATCCACGTTCTATTTTAAATACTAAAAGCGAAGGCTATTGGACTCAGCTTGCCCAAGTTACAGGCTTGGATTACAACAGTTTAGTAGAAAAAGTACGGAATAACCCTAGTTCGGCTTTTTTACGTTTAGATAACGAAAATTTAGTAAGAGAACGCCAGAAATTCCAAGCATTAAGCAAAGAAATCGGCCGTTCCTATAATGACATAATGGACGAGCTTTATAGCAAAAACCGCCAGCGATTCCTTTATTTATCTCGTCATCAATCTGAAGCTATTAGCGAATATGCAAAAGAACTAGATATTGATGCATTAGTGATTAAAGTCGAATCACGCCGTTTTTACCCGCTGGCAGAGGAATCTTCACAGTTGATCGGCTTTACTGACAAAGATGATATGCACGGTTCAGAAGGGCTGGAGCGTAGTTTTGATTCCTTACTGATCGGCAAAAACGGTAAACAAATTATCCGAAAAGATGCCAAAGGCAACATTGTGGAAAATATCCGTTCGGAGAAACAGTACGATCCGCAAGATGTTATGCTAAGCATTGATGAAGAATTGCAGTCTATGGTGTACGGTGAAATCAAAAAAGCGGTACAGGAAAATAATGCGGAATCAGGTACTGCAGTTTTGGTTGATGTGCAAACCGGCGAAATTTTGGCAATGGCAAATGCCCCATCATTCAACCCAAATAAGCGGGATAGCTTTAAGCCCGAATTAATGCGTAACCGTGCGATTACCGATACCTTTGAACCGGGTTCAACGGTGAAACCTTTTACGGTATTAACTGCATTACAAAATGGGGTAACTTATCGTGATGAGGTAATCAGTACACGCCCTTTTGTTGTCAATGGACATACAATTAAAGACGTTGCACCAAGAGATAGCCTGACGCTTACTGGCATCTTACAAAAATCCAGTAATATCGGGGTAAGTAAATTAGCCTTAAGAATGCCTGCCAATGCGTTAGTAGATACTTATACTAAAGTCGGCTTTGGTAAAGATACCGGCTTAGGCTTAGGCGAACAGCGAGGAACAAACGGTGATCGTAAACGCTGGGCAGACATTGAACGGGCGACCCTTTCCTATGGATACGGTTTAAATGTTACGCCACTTCAGCTTGCTCGTGCTTATGCGACTTTAGGAAGTTTTGGGCTATATCGTCCGCTTTCAATTACCAAAGTCGATCCGCCGGTGATTGGCGAACGGGTTCTACCGGAAAAAACCACCCGAGACGTAGTGCATATGATGGAAAGCGTTGCAGCTAAAGGCGAAGGCGGACACCGTGCAGCGGTAGACGGCTACCGTGTAGCCATCAAAACCGGTACAGCACGCAAATTAGAAAAAGGCAAATATGTTGAAAAATACATTGCTTATACCGCAGGGCTTGCCCCGGCAAGCGATCCCCGCTTTGCATTAGTGGTATTAATCAACGAACCTAAAGCAGGCAACTACTATGGTGGCTTTGTTTCTGCACCATTGTTCTCACGTATTATGGGTTACACGTTAAAACAACGTAATATTAAGCCGGATAACTTAACTGAAAATACCCAAAGTGCCGTGCGTGAAATTAAATTAGAACGCCCTATCAATTAAGGTTAGCTATGAAACGTTTACTCCCTTTTCTGACAGAACTTGATGCTTGGGTGGAAGAACTCACCGAGCTAAAACAAATGACACTTGACAGCCGACAAGTAAAGCCCGGCGATCTTTTTGTTGCCTTGAAAGGGCATCAAGTAGATGGCAGAAAATTTATTCCGAATGCGATAGAACAAGGGGCTGCAATTATTTTGGCTGAGGCTGATGAAGATCAACCGGAAATTGAGCTTGATCCGAAATTTGCAAAATTTAATCTAGATCGTACCGCTTGTTGCAAGGTTGTTTCAGTACCGAATTTGCCAAAATTGCTATCTGAAATTGCAGGGGCTTTTTACCATAACCCGTCACACAAGCTGACTTTAGCAGGCATTACCGGTACGAACGGTAAAACGACTACCGCTCAATTATTGGCACAATGGCATAATTTATTGGGTGGAAAATCGGCAGTTATGGGTACTATCGGCAACGGTTTGTACGGACAAGTGCAAGAAGCGGTAAATACCACCGGCTCCGCCATTGAAATTCAGCGTAATCTTGCCAACTTTGTTGAACTTGGAGCGGATTTTTGTGCGATGGAAGTCAGCTCTCACGGTTTGGCTCAATTTAGAGCGGAAGCCTTAGATTTTGATTTGGCGATCTTTACGAATTTAAGCCGAGATCATCTCGATTACCACAACACGATGGAAGAGTATGCCCAAGCCAAATTCCGTCTCTTCAACGAATTAAGCACTAAAGCTCAGGTGATTAACGCCGATGATGAAATCGGGCGTGAATGGCTGACACAATTACCGAATGCGGTTGCAGTAAGTACTGCTCCAGAGTTTGATAGCAATCATCGCTTTGTCAAAGCCACGGCAGTGAAATTTACCCTACAAGGAGCAAGCATTGCGTTTGAATCAAGCTGGGGCAATGGCGAGCTACACAGCCGTTTAATTGGGGCTTTCAATGTAAATAATCTGCTTACCGCCTTTGCCGGACTTTTAGCTCTTGGCTTTGATATTCAAGAACTAGTTAAAACCGCCCCGAATTTAGTTGGCGTAGCAGGCAGAATGGAATGTATCACCGCTCCAAATAAACCAATGGTGATTGTGGACTATGCTCACACCCCGGATGCTCTCGAAAAAGCCCTACAAGCGGCTCGTTTACATTGCGAAGGCGAACTTTGGTGCATTTTCGGCTGTGGCGGCGACCGTGACGCCGGCAAACGCCCATTAATGGCAACGATTGCGGAGAAATTAGCCGATAAAGTGATTGCTACAGACGACAACCCTCGCACCGAAGATAATCAAAGGATTATGGCGGATATTGTTAAAGGCTTTAGTAAACCACAACAAATTATCCACAACCGTGAAGAGGCAATCAAAACCGCCATTGAGCAAGCTAAAGCCACAGATGTGATTTTAATCGCCGGCAAAGGACACGAAGATTATCAGATTATTGGCACAGAGAAGTTACATTTTTCGGATCAGGAAACAGCAAGGAAATATCTATTTTAATGTTACTTTCTTTGCTTCGCCAAAGAAAGTAACCAAAGAAAGGCGACCCTACTTCACCGCTGTCTTCGCTTGGTTTGAATTTGCTTAACGAAAAAATTCCAAACTCGCAGCTTTGCTGCTCAAACAAGGAATTTTTCCTACAAATTCAAAGTCGATCAGGCGGTTCAGAAGGGAACCCGGCAGAGCATCATTTTGCAAAATTTTTCAAAAAAATCACCGCTTGTATGGTCGGATCGGGTTCCCTTCTGAGTTGCCCGAACGACTTGAAATTTTTAGGAAAATAACCCGAGCGAGAGCGAAGCGAACATCAGGGTTATTTTTCGTTAAGAAAATTTCAACCAAGTGAGGACAAACGCTTTAGCGTTTGAGCGTTGGCTTCGCCAACGACCCCGAAGGGGCGAGCAAGTAAGCTATGCGAACTTGCGAGTAGTGCAACGAAGCAGGGTGTACTTTCTTTTGGTTACTTTTCTTTGCACAAGCAAAGAAAAGTGACAGTGACAAATACAAAATGCTCGTAATTAATTTTATAAAGAAAAAGATAAATCAATGATAAAACTAACCACCCAACAAATCGCTCAAATCCTAAATGCCAAATTGGTCGGCAATGGCGATATTAGCGTTGAAACAACCAGCACCGACACCCGACAAGCGGTCGAAAACGGCTTATTTTTTGCATTAAAGGGCGAGAACTTTGATGCTCATCACTATCTTAAAAATGCCGTTAATCAAGGCTGTGTGGCAGTTGTGGTAGAGCGTGAATGTGAGATTAATGTGCCACAAATTGTAGTAGCAGATACTCGTCTTGCGTTGGGTGAATTAGCGAAATGGTTAAAAGCCAAGCTGAACCCGAAAACCGTGGCGATGACAGGCTCTTCCGGTAAAACAACCGTCAAAGAGATGACGGCAAAAATTCTGCAAAAAATGACCGCTTGTGAACAGGAAGTGCTTTATACTTTTGGTAACTTAAACAATGACTTAGGTGTACCGATGACCTTGCTTCGCTTAACCGAACAGCATAAATATGCGGTGATTGAGTTGGGGGCAAATCATATCGGTGAAATCGCTTATACCACTGCTATCGCTCAGCCTGATGCCTGTTTGGTGAATAATGTAGCTGCGGCACATTTAGAAGGTTTTGGTTCATTAGAAGGTGTAGCTCAAGCCAAAGGCGAAATTTATCGTGGTCTGAAAGAGAATGGCAAAGCGATTGTCAATTTAGCGTTTTATTATCCGCAATGGCAGAAAGAGATTGGCTCACGAGAAATGCAATCTTTCTCTTATATCGATTCAGATTCGGATTCTTACGCTGATTACTGGGCGGAAGATGTCGAGCTACATTTAAGCGGTTCACGCTTTACGCTACATACCCCACAAGGTGAAATTACCATTGATCTGCCTTATTTGGGCAAACATAACGTGAGCAATGCCTTAGCGGCAACTTCATTGGCGATGTCTGTCGGGGCAACGCTAGAGGCAGTCAAAGCAGGGCTTGAGCAACGTTCAATGGTAAAAGGGCGTTTGTATCCGGTGCAAATTAATGACCACTGCTTATTTATTGATGACACCTACAATGCCAATGTAGATTCAATGAAATCGGCGATTTCTGTTTTGGAAAATTATCCAGCTTACCGTATTTTTGCAGTGGGCGATATGGCGGAATTGGGCGAAGAAAGTGGCAAATGCCACCAAGAAGTAGCTGATTTTGCCCAAAATGCAGCGTTAGATTTAATAGTGAGTTTCGGTAAAGAGAGTGCGGTAATCAGCCAACAGGCAGCACATCATTTTACCGATAAACAGCAAATGGTTGATTTCCTACTGCCGATTATTTTGCAAAAAATCGAACAAAAACAACCGCTTGTATTATTAGCAAAAGGCTCTCGTAGCCAGAAAATGGAAACGCTGATTTCCGAATTGTGTAAACCATTTAACCTAAATTTCTAATTATTTTTAAGGACTAAGCAATGTTAGTTTGGCTTGCAGAACTATTGGTTCAATATAACACAGCGTTTAACGTTGTTTCTTATATTACTTTCCGTGCCATTATGGCGTTATTAACTGCAATGGGGATCGGGCTTTGGATCGGGCCGAAAGTGATCCGCCGTTTGCAGATCTTAAAATTTGGTCAGGAAGTGCGTAATGACGGGCCGGAAAGCCATTTCAAAAAACGTGGTACGCCAACAATGGGCGGTGTGATGATTCTCGCAGCAATTGGCGTGAGTGCGTTACTTTGGGCGGATCTGCGTAATTCCTATGTTTGGTTCACACTATTTGTGCTATTTGGCTACGGTGCAGTAGGTTTTGTGGATGATTATCGCAAAATTGCCCGCAAAAATACCGATGGTTTGATTGCTCGTTGGAAATATTTTTGGTTATCTGCCATTGCATTAGTGGCGGTGTTTGGTATGTATGCAGTGGGGAAAGATACCGCAGCAACTCAATTAGTGGTGCCGTTTTTTAAAGACGTGATGCCACAGCTTGGTTTATTTTACATTGTGTTAGCCTATTTCGTGATTGTCGGCACCAGTAATGCAGTAAACCTAACGGACGGCTTAGACGGGCTTGCGATTGTGCCAACTATTATGGTCGCATCTGCCTTTGCGTTAATTGCGTGGGCAACCGGTAACTTTAACTTTGCACAATATTTACATATTCCTTTTATTCCAAATGCCGGCGAATTGGTAATTTTATGTACCGCCATTGTGGGAGCAGGTTTAGGGTTCTTATGGTATAACACTTACCCTGCACAGGTGTTTATGGGCGATGTTGGCTCACTTTCGCTCGGCGGTGCATTAGGTGTGATTGCAGTATTGGTTCGCCAAGAATTATTATTGGTGGTAATGGGTGGAGTGTTTGTAGTTGAAGCTCTCTCGGTGATTTTACAAGTGGGTTCATACAAATTACGCCAAAAACGTATTTTCCGAATGGCACCAATTCACCACCATTTTGAACTCAAAGGCTGGCCTGAACCACGCGTTATCGTGCGTTTCTGGATTATCACGCTAATGCTGGTGTTAGTCGGCTTAGTAACATTGAAATTACGTTAATTGATTGAATAAGGTGCATTTAGATAATGTGCCTTATGTTATTTTTAAATTACAGAAGAAATGAATGGGATAGAAGAGCGGGTTCCCTTCTGAGTTGCCCGAACGATTTGAAATTTTTAGGAAAATAACCCGAAAGAGAGCGAAGCGAACATCAGGGTTATTTTTCGTTAAGAAAATTTCAACCAAGTGAGGCTGGCAACGAAGCAGGATGTGCTTTCTTTTGGTTCTTTTCTTTGCACAAGCAAAGAAAAGTGACATAAATTTAGAGAATAAAGTATGCAAAAACAATACGAAAACAAAACCGTTACTATTATCGGCTTAGGCACAACAGGGTTATCTTGTGTGGATTTCTTTAAGAAAAAAAATGCCAATATCCAAGTGATTGACACCCGAGCAAACCCTACCGGAGCGGATAAATTAGACGCAACGATTCCGTTGCATACTGGTGGGCTAAATAGTGAATGGTTGCTGAAATCTGATCTTATTGTAATTAGCCCGGGCTTAGCCGTTGCGACACCTGAAATTCAGCAAGCTATTCAAGCAGGTGTTGAAGTGGTCGGTGATGTTGAACTGTTTTGTCGTGAGGCAAAAGCCCCGATTATTGCGATCACCGGTTCAAACGGCAAAAGTACCGTAACGACTTTAACCACCGAAATGGCAAAGCAAGCGGGGATTAAAGTGGGAATGGGCGGTAACATCGGTGTGCCGGTATTAAGTTTGCTGGAAGGGGATTATGAACTTTTTGTGCTTGAGTTATCCAGTTTCCAGCTTGAGACCACTTATTCACTGAAAGCAAAAGCTGCTACCATTTTAAATATCAGTGAAGATCATATGGATCGTTATGATTCGATTGCCGACTACCGCCAAGCTAAATTGCGGATTTACGATAATGCGGAAAATATCATCGTAAACGGTGAAGATGCTCAAACTTACCCGATACAAGCGGTCAAAAAAATGATTCGTTTTGCAGAACAAAATGCGGAATATAGCCTACGCAACCAAATGCTTTATTCAGGTGATGATGCGATTATCCAGACCAAACAGATGCTGATTAGCGGTCGTCATAATGAAATGAATGCGTTAGCTGCAATGGCACTGGCAGAGGCGGCGAATGTTCCGCGTGAAGGTATTGTGAAAGCTCTGCAAATTTATGGCGGTTTGCCACACCGTTTCCAAGCAGTGGCAACTAACGATGGTGTACGTTGGGTAAATGATTCCAAAGCCACCAATGTGGGCAGCACAGTTGCAGCTCTAAACGGCTTGAATGTTGCCGGTACACTTTATTTACTTTTAGGTGGAGACGGCAAGGCTGCTGATTTTTCCGAACTCAAACCATTAATTAATAAGCCAAATATTGTCTGCTATTGTTTCGGGCAAGATGGAGCGGCATTGGCAGAATTAAGTGAACAAAGTGTGTTGGTTGAAACGATGCAAAAAGCGGTTGAAGCAATCCGCTCACAACTGAAAAAAGGCGATATGGTACTGCTTTCTCCGGCTTGTGCCAGTTTAGATCAGTTTAAAAATTTTGAGCAACGTGGTGAGATATTTATGGCATTAGCACAAGGACAGCACGCATAATGTTAGAAAGAATTAAGTCGGAATGGGATAAATGGGTCAGATTAACCCCTTCTAATTCACTTTATGATAGAACTCTGATTTGGTTGTTTTTAGGCCTGCTGATTATTGGTTTTGTGATGGTAACATCTGCTTCACTCCCAGTTAGCACAAGGTTGAATAACGATCCATTTTATTTTGCGATTCGAGATGGGCTGTATATTATTGCTTCAATTATCTTTTGTTATGTTTTTGTACAAATCCCAATTGAAAAATGGGAAAAGCATAACTTGGCACTGTTTTTTATTTCAATCGGTTTTTTAATCGCCGTACTCATTTTTGGTCGCTCAATTAATGGTGCAGTGCGTTGGATTCCGTTGGGTATTCTCAACTTTCAGCCGGCAGAATTAGCGAAATTGGCGGTAATTTGCTATTTTGCCAGTTTCTATGTGCGCAAATATGATGAAATTCGTAAGGAAAAAGCCAGTTTCTGGCGACCGGCAGTGATTTTATTCTTATTCGGCTTCTTGCTGATTTTGCAGCCGGATTTAGGCAGTACCTTTGTGTTATTTGTCCTTACTTTCTCAATGTTGTTTATTGTAGGGGCGAAAATTATGCAATTTATGTTCTTAGGTGTTGTTGGAGCGGTGCTATTTGCTGTACTTATTTTAACCTCTGAATACCGTTTAAAACGTGTTACCTCCTTTATGGATCCGTTTGCTGATGCTTATGGAGATGGATTCCAATTATCTAATTCTCAAATGGCATTTGGACAAGGTGAATTTTGGGGGCAAGGCTTAGGTAATTCGGTACAAAAGCTAGAATATTTACCTGAAGCCCATACTGACTTTGTAATGGCGGTTATTGGTGAAGAATTTGGTTTCTTTGGTATTGCTTGCATCGTACTTTTACTTATTCTATTAACGGTGAGAGCCTTAAAAATCAGTAAAGAATCTTTGGTGTTGGAAGAGCGTTTTAAAGGCTATATGGCATTTGGGATTGCGATTTGGGTGTTCCTACAAGGCTTCGTAAACTTAGGAGTAGCATCAGGTTTGCTGCCAACTAAGGGTTTAACCTTCCCATTAGTGAGTTATGGCGGTTCGAGTTTGGTAATTATGTCGATTGCGATTGCGGTCTTGCTTCGAATTGACCACGAAAACCGTGCCGAGCGAATCGGGCACGCAAAAATTAAAACCATCTAGCCGAGCGGTCTGCAACGTTACAATTTGCAAATTTTTACAAAAATGAGACCGCTTGTATTAGCTGGAAAGCATAAAAATTCAGTAAAATAACACCTTTGTTGAGATGAAAAAGAGTTAAATATGACAAAAAAATTATTAGTGATGGCAGGCGGAACTGGCGGTCACGTTTTCCCTGCAATCGCAGTGGCTCGAGAATTACAAAAACAAGGCTGGCAAATTCGCTGGCTAGGAACGAAAGACCGAATGGAGGCTATCCTTGTGCCGAAACACGGCATTGAGATTGATTTTATTGAAATCTCAGGCTTGCGGGGCAAAGGCGTTGCTGCATTATTGAAAGCGCCGTTTGCTATTTTTAAAGCGGTGATGCAGGCCCGTAAAATTATTAAAAATTATCAGCCTGATGCGGTGTTGGGAATGGGCGGTTATGTGTCCGGCCCGGGTGGCATTGCCGCTAAATTATGTGGCGTACCGGTGATTTTACACGAGCAAAACGCCGTTGCCGGCTTAACCAATGTGTGGCTATCTAAAATTGCCCGTAAAGTGCTACAGGCTTTCCCGACTGCTTTTAAAGAGGCTGAAGTGGTAGGTAATCCTGTGCGTGAAGATTTATCTGCTCTTCCGTTACCGAATGAACGTTTCGCCGAACGAGGCTACCCGATTAACATTTTAGTAATGGGTGGCAGCCAAGGGGCAAGAGTGATTAACCAAACCGTGCCTGAAGTGGCAAAAGTGTTAGGAAATAATGTATTTATCAGCCATCAAGTCGGTAAAGGTAATTTAGCCGGTATCGAAGAAGTCTATCAACAAACCGGCAATGGGATTGCTTCCGAGTTTATTGATGATATGAAAGCGGCCTATGAGTGGGCGGATTTGGTGATTTGCCGCTCCGGTGCATTAACGGTGTGTGAAATTGCCGCCGTAGGCTTGCCGGCTGTGTTTGTGCCGTTCCAACATAAAGACAGACAACAATTTTTAAACGCTCACTATTTGGCGGAAGATGGTGCTGCGGTGATTATTGAGCAAAGTGATTTTACGCCAGAGGCTTTACTAAAAACGTTAGAGCCGTTAATTGCTAATCGCCAACTCTTATTGGATATGGCGATGCGAGCCAGAGCAAAATCCACCCCAACGGCAGCAAAACGAGTGGCGGAAGTGATTATTCAAGAAGCGAATTAACTTACTACAAGCGGTCATTTTTGGTAAAAATTTTGCAAAATTTAACCGCTTGCGAATAGATAGAAAAGGACAATAGATGAAAAATTTCCAAGATAAAGTCAAAAAATTAGTGCCTGAAATGCGTCGTGTCAGCCAAATCCATTTTATCGGGATTGGCGGAGCCGGTATGAGCGGTATTGCGGAAGTGTTATTAAATGAGGGATACCAAATTTCAGGCTCGGATATTGCAGACGGTGCGGTTACACAGCGTTTATCTTCAGCCGGGGCAAAAGTCTTTATCGGACACCAAGCAGAAAATATTGCAGGAGCGAGTGTGGTGGTGGTTTCTACTGCGATTGATGAAACTAACCCTGAAATTATTGCGGCTCGTGAAGCAAGAATCCCGGTGATTCGCCGAGCGGAAATGCTTGCCGAGATTATGCGTTTTCGCCACGGCATTGCGATTGCCGGCACACACGGTAAAACCACTACAACCGCAATGATTTCAATGATCTACACCGAAGCAAAATTAGATCCGACTTTCGTGAATGGTGGTTTGGTCAAATCTGCCGGCAAAAACGCCCATTTGGGGGCAAGTCGTTATTTAATTGCCGAAGCCGATGAAAGTGATGCTTCTTTCTTACACTTGCAGCCAATGGTGTCGGTAGTAACCAACATTGAGCCTGACCATATGGATACCTATGGCGGCGATTTCGAGAAAATGAAAGAGACTTACGTGCGATTTTTGCGTAACTTACCTTTCTACGGCTTAGCGGTAATGTGTGCCGATGATGAAACGGTCATGGAAATTGCCCCACGTGTCGGCAGACAAGTGATTACCTATGGTTTTAGCGAAAATGCGGATTACCGAATTGAAGATTATCAGCAAACAGGCTTCCAAGGACATTACACCGTAGTTTGCCCAAGTGGTGAGCGAATTGATGTACTGTTGAACGTGCCGGGTATGCACAATGCCTTAAATGCAACCGCTGCGTTAGCGGTGGCAAAAGAAGAAGGGATTGGTAATGAGGCGATTCTAGCTGCCCTAGCTGATTTCCAAGGGGCAGGACGCCGTTTTGACCAATTAGGTTCATTCATTCGCCCGAATGGCAAAATTATGTTAGTTGATGACTACGGTCACCACCCAACAGAGGTTGATGTAACCATTCAAGCCGCTCGTTCAGGCTGGGAGGGCAAACGTGTGGTGATGATTTTCCAACCGCACCGCTATTCGCGTACCCGTGATTTATTCGATGAATTTGTGCAAGTGCTGTCTAAAGTCGATGCCCTGATTTTATTAGATGTGTACGCTGCCGGCGAAGCACCGATTGTGGGAGCCGACAGTAAAGCCTTAGCCCGTTCAATCCGTAATTTAGGTAAGGTCGATCCGATTTTGGTTTCAGATACCGATCAACTTGGCGAGGTATTAGATCAAATTATTCAAGACGGTGATTTAATTTTGGCACAAGGTGCGGGCAGTGTAAGCCGCATTTCTCGTGGCTTGGCTGAGAGCTGGAAAAATTAAATACTCTCTCCCCTTGCGGGAGAGAGACCGAAAAATACTTCGTTCAGAAGTATTTTTCAGAGAGAGGGTATATATTTAAAGGATTTCAAATGAGTATTAAAAACGAAAAAATTGCCGTCTTATTCGGTGGCGTTTCGCAAGAGCGTGAAGTTTCACTGAATTCTGGTGCAGCGGTAACAGCTGCATTAAAAAGTTTAGGCTATAACGTAGAAGGCATTGATACTAAAGAATTCCCGATTGAAAAATTAAAAGAAAAAGGGATTCAGCGTGTATTTAATATTTTACACGGCGGTATTGGCGAAAATGGCGTACTGCAAGGTGCGTTAGAGCAAATGGGGATTCCTTACACCGGTTGTGGCGTAATGGCATCAGCAGTGACGCTGGATAAATTCCGGACTAAATTATTATGGAATGCAGTAGGTTTACCAACAGCGGATATGGTGGTGGTTCAGCGTGGACAAGCGGTCGATTTTGACCAAATTATTGCAAAATTAGGCTTGCCGGTATTTGTGAAGCCTTCGTGTGAAGGCTCAAGTGTGGGTGTATTCAAAGTAAAAACCAAAGAAGAATTGGCACCGGCAATTCACGAGGCATTAAAGTTTGATTCCATTGTGTTGGTGGAAGAATTTTTAGCCGGTAATGAATATTCTGTACCGGTATTAGACGGACAAGTTCTACCGGCGGTACAAGTAATTCCGGACGGCGAATTTTATGACTACCACGCAAAATATGTGTCGGATAACACCCAATATGTAGTACCGGCATTAAATGACGAACGCCAAGCAGAGGTCGCCAAATTAGTGAAAGCGGCTTACGATGTGGTTGGCTGTCGAGGTTGGAGCCGTATTGATGTGATGGAAGATGGCGAAGGAAAATTCCGCTTGGTTGAAGTAAATACCAACCCGGGAATGACCAGTCACAGTATTTTCCCAAAATCGGCAGCAACAGTTGGTATTTCCTTTGAAAAATTAGTTGAACGCGTATTGGAGTTAAGTGCTTAATGGGCATCTTCCGCAAGAAGAACAGCACAAATGTGCGTTTGAATGTTCTTAATCCAAAAACACCTGTTTCTCCACGTAAATGGCTAGTATTCATTAAGCCATTAATTGTGTTATTATGTACACTATTTATATTCGGTGTGTATAGTAATTGGCAAAATATACTCGAAAGTTGGGATAAAACACCGATTCGCGCTTATGCATTAACACATAAAACACAATTTACAACAAATGCAGATATTCGTGAAACTTTGTCTAAAGAACCTGCTCTAAAAGGATATTTCGGACAAAATATTCAAGAGGTCAAAGATAAGCTTTTATCTATACCTTGGGTTAAAGATGTGGCTGTTCGTAAACTTTATCCCGACCGATTAAGTATTACTTTGCTAGAACATAAACCCGTTGCAATTTGGAATGATACTAACTTTGTCTCAGAACAAGGAACCGTCTTTAGTTTACCGAAAGACAGAATCGATAAAAATGGACTTCCATTACTCTATGGTCCAGATACGGAAGGAAAAAGTGTATTAGAGGCATGGAATAAAATCCGAGCTGATCTAAATGCCCGCAACTTGGATTTAACCTCCGTTTCTGTAGATAATCGAGGTTCTTGGACAATTAGGCTTTCTAATCAAGTAGAATTAAGATTAGGAAGAGGGGAATGGACTTCTAAAATTGATCGTTTTGTAACAATCTTTCCTGAAATTCATATACCTGAAGGTAATAGATTAGCTTATGTTGATTTACGTTATCCACATGGCGCGGCGGTTGGATTTAGTCCTATAAAAAATTAAACTCAGTGAACACAAAAAATATTATGACAAAAGCAGTAGAATCAAAAATTATCGTTGGTCTTGACATTGGGACATCAAAGGTTGTTGCCGTCGTTGGTGAAGTATTACCTGATGGTGTAATTAATGTTATGGGAGCTGGCGTTTGCCCTTCTAAAGGAGTCGATCGAGGTGGCGTTATTGATCTTGACGCTGCCGTTAATTCTATTCAAAGAGCCATTGAGCAGGCAGAATCTATTGCCGATTGTCAAATTATGGGTGTAACACTGGCGATCTCAGGTCAGCATATTGTTGGTTTAAATGAAGCAGGATCATCAACATTATCTGGAGGTATTGTTACCCAAGATAACATTGAAAGTGCTGTGGATATGGCAAAGGCAATTAAATTACAAGATGGCTTAGAAACATTACACATGATTCCACAAGAATATCACGTAGATAGATTGCCTGCGACTAAAAATCCAATTGGCTTATCGGGTATGCGTTTACAAGTTCAAGCACACTTAATTGCTTGCCATCAAGCTTGGTTAAAAAACTTAAAAAATGCGGTTGAACATGCTAAATTAAAAGTCGATCAAGTTGTATTTTCAGGTCTTGCCTCTAGCTATTCTGTTTTAACTGAAGATGAAAAAGAACTGGGTGTTTGCTTAATTGATATTGGTGGCGGTACGATGGATGTACTAGTTTATACCGATGGTGCATTAAGATACAGTAAAGTCATTCCATTTGCAGGTAATAACATTACTGATTATTTGGCTCGTGTATTTACGACATCTCGCCCTGAAGCTGAAAGCCTTAAAGTAGGTTATGGTAGCGCAATTTCACCTCCAACCCATAATTCAGATAAAAAAATTGAGGTGGCAGGACTAGGTGGACGGATGGCAAGAACCTTTACTCGCGCGCAAGTAGCAACCGTTACATCGCAATGTTATAGCGATTTGTTAAAAGTTGTTGAAGAGGAATTAACCCAATTGCGCCATGAACTTTTCCAAAAAGGCATAAAACAAGAGTTAATTGCCGGTGTAGTCATTACTGGTGGTGGCTCACAAATTGAAGATATTGTAGAATGTGCTAAATCAATTTTTGGTTCACAAGTTCGTGTTGGATATCCACTCAATATTACTGGCTTAACCGATTATGTGAATAAACCACAATATGCAACAGCATTAGGGCTTTTACAATATAGCCACTATAATTATACTGAACAAGGTACAAGTACAGATTCTAATGAAGATATCTTTGCTCCTATTGGTCGTGGAACCAAGAAAATCATTGACTTCTTCAAATCAAAATTTTAATAGTGTTAAAATAAACACGCAGGGAGATAAAAATGTTTGAACCTATTATTGAACAAACGCAAGATGCTATCATTAAGGTAGTGGGTGTTGGTGGCGGTGGCGGTAATGCCGTAGATAGAATGTCTCGCTCTGCCGATGATATTAAAGGTGTTGAATTCTTTGATGTAAATACTGATGCTCAAGTTTTAAGAAAAAGAACCACACGCCAAACTATCCAAATTGGAGCAAGTACAACTAAAGGTTTAGGTGCAGGTGCTGATCCAATGGTAGGAAAACAAGCTGCCGAAGAAGATCGTGAGGCTATCGCTAATGCATTAAAAGGTGCAAATATGACCTTTATTGCTGTTGGTATGGGTGGAGGTACCGGTACCGGAGCAGCCCCTGTTGTTGCTCAAATTGCTAAAGAGCAAGGCTCACTAACTGTAGGCGTTGTAACAAAACCTTTCCGCTTCGAAGGTCCTCGCCGTATGCGCTTTGCAGACCAAGGCATTAAAGAGCTTTCTCAATATGTTGATTCTCTTATTATCATTCCTAATGATAAATTACGTGGTTTAGGTAAGCAAACAACAGCAGTAGATGCATTTGCCGCAGCAAATGATGTTTTAAGTAACTGTGTGCTTGGTATTACCAATATGATTACCAGCTCGGGCGGTTCTACCGGTGCAGATATTAACGTAGACTTCGCTGATGTTCGTACAGTAATGTCTGGTAAGGGACACGCTATGATTGGTACAGGTTTTGCTGAAGGTGAAGTCGGTGAAGGACGAGCGGAAAAAGCGATGAATGATGCTATTTCTAGCCCATTACTTGAAAATGTGGATATTTCAGGTGCAAGTGGTATGCTCATCAACATCAGTGCTGGGACCGATTTCTTATTAGAAGAAGTTTATGCTATGATGGACTTAATTTATGGCTTTGCAACAGAAGATGCTGCAATTGTATTTGGTTGTAACTATTACCCTGAAATGGATGGAAAAGTAAGTGTAACACTTGTTGCAACAGGAATAGGTCAACCTGAGGAAGCTCTACATATGCCACATAAGGCTCAGCCGGTATATGCACAGCAAGGAAATCATGTTCAAGCTACACAGCCTACTCAGCCAAACCATGTGGTACAACAACCAAACTTTACTCAACCGTCAAGTTATGGTCAGCCAAATCAATTTAGTGGTCAACCACAACCACTACAACAACCTGTGGCTCCAAAACCACAATCAGTTGATACAGCACAAATTTTTAACCCAAATTCAATTCCGGGTTTTATGAGAAATAGTCAATAACTTCCACTCATTTCGGAAGTAAGGACAAAATATGACTAAACAAAGAACATTAAAACAAGCAGCAAAAGTAACAGGTATTGGCTTACATAGCGGCAAAAAAGTAACCTTAACGTTACGCCCTGCGCCGGCAAATACTGGGGTTATTTATGCCCGTACCGATTTAGAGCCTGTCGTTTATTTCCCTGCAAGCGCAGACTCTATTCGTGATACACAATTATGCACATGTATGGTAAATGATGATGGTGTTCGTATTTCAACAGTAGAACATTTAAACGCAGCAATGTCAGCATTAGGCTTAGATAATGTTATTGTTGAAGTAGATGCACCTGAAATTCCGATTATGGACGGTAGTTCAAGCCCATTTATCTATCTTTTATTAGATGCTGGAATCGAAGAACAAGATGCACCGAAGAAATTTATTCGCATTAAAGAAACAGTACGCGTTGAAGAAGGCGATAAATGGGCCGAATTAAAACCATACAATAAAGGTTTTAAATTGAACTTCACTATTGACTTTGAGCACCCATTAATCCCCAAAAATGTAGGGAGCTATTCCATTGATTTTTCTGCTGAGAACTTTATTCAGCAACTAAGTCGAGCGAGAACCTTTACATTTATGAAGGATGTAGAATACTTGCAATCTATTGGTCTTGCATTAGGTGGAAGCCTTGATAATGCTATTGTATTAGATGATTACCGAATTCTAAATGAAGACGGTTTACGATTTAAAGATGAACTGGTTCGCCATAAAATGCTGGATTCGATAGGTGACTTATATATGTGTGGTTATAATATCCTAGGTGAATTTAGTGCATATAAATCAGGTCATGGCGTTAATAATAAATTATTAAGAGCTGTATTGGAAAATAAAAACGCTTGGGAGTTTGTTACCTTTGAAGATAAAGCAGAAGTCCCACAAGGTTACCAAGTACAACAAGAAATTTTTATTTAGTCTAAATGGCTTAAAAGACGAACAGAAATGTTCGTCTTTTATTTTGCAAATTTTTTCTAATATTTAACCGCTTGCAACCCGCCTCATTAGCGATTTTTTCGCCCTTATCTATTTACTGTTTAAAAAAACAGTTGTACTATATACCCATACAGTTAATCTTGTGTGGTGTATTATGCTTACTCAACTTACTATTAATAATTTTGCGATTGTTCGCCATCTTATTCTTGAATTAAATGAAGGTATGTCTGTTATTACCGGTGAAACCGGTGCCGGGAAATCAATCGCTATTGATGCCTTAGGGCTATGCTTGGGTTATCGTTCTGAAAGTGGGATGATTAGAAACGGTTCGGACAAAGCAGATATAAGTGCAACCTTTACTATGCAGCCACATAGCCCTGCTTATTTATGGCTACAAGAGCATGAACTGCTTGATGAAGATAATCCTCAAGAGTGTATCTTACGCCGTATGATTAATATTGATGGACGCTCAAAAGCCTTTGTAAATAACCGATCATTACCTGTTTCACAACTTCGAGAGTTGGGGCAATATCTTATTCATTTAAATGGGCAACACGCACCACAATTACTCCTAAAAAACGAATATCAACTTGAAATAGTCGATCATTATGCCACGTTACAGCCTCTATTGATGAAGATGGCAAAGCAATATGGGAATTGGAAAGAACTGAATAAGCAGGTAAAAAATTTCCAAAAACAGTGCCAAGAAAATGAAGCTCGCAAACAGCTATTAGAATATCAAGTTGAGGAATTAGATGAATTTGCAATTAAAGCAAACGAATTTGAAGAAATGGAAGAGAAATACAATATCTTGTCTTCTTCCGAGGAGCTTACTGAGCTTTCAGATGAAATCATACGCTTATTAAGTGATGATGAAATCAATGCAAACAGTCTGATTTATAAAGCGTTACGCAATGCAGAAAACTTGGCTGAGGTTGATAGCCAATATCAGGGCATTTTAGATATGCTTAATGAGGCCCTGATTCAGATTCAAGAAGCAAGCTCCGAAGTGGCTCAATTAGCCAGTAAAATTGAACAAGATCCGGAATTACTACAGGAGCTGGATAATAGAATTGCACAAACTATATCGTTAGCACGCAAACACCATATTCAACCGAATGAATTATGGCAATATCACGCGACATTAAAAGCAGAACTACAGGAATTACTGGATTTTGAAGATAATGAAGAACAACTCATTCAAAATGAAAAACAAGCTTACCAAGAGTGTATAACATTAGCAGAAGAAATTTACCAAAAACGTCTAGATGCCGCACATAAGCTCTCTGAACAAGTAACAAAACAAATTAAACACTTAGCAATGGAAAACGGTGAGTTCTTTATTCATATAGAACATAATCTTGAAAAAATGTCTGCAAATGGTGCTGACTATGTCGAGTTTAATTTACGCAGCAATTTAGGGCAACAAGCCCAACCACTGGCAAAAATTGCTTCTGGTGGTGAGCTGTCTCGCATTTCTCTGGCGGTACAAGTGCTTACCGCAAATAAACTTTCTACACCAACCATTATTTTTGATGAAGTTGATGTTGGGATTAGTGGTTCAGCTGCAACTACGGTCGGAAAATTACTTCGTAAACTAGGAGAAAAATGCCAAGTATTATGTGTAACCCATTTACCTCAAGTGGCAAGTTACGGAAACCGCCATTTTAACGTACAAAAATATGTGGAAAATAATCAAACTGAAACGCAAATGACGTTACTCACAGAAGAAGAGCGTATTCAAGCCTTAGCTCGATTATTAGGTGGGAGTGAAATCACCGAAACGGTTTTAGCTAATGCAAAAGAAATGCTAAATTTAGCGAAAAATAACGAATAGCCAAAAAGAAAAATCGCATCAATGAATACTGATGCGATTATAAATTTGGTGGAGGTAAACGGGATCGAACCGATGACCTCTTGCATGCCATGCAAGCGCTCTCCCAACTGAGCTATACCCCCTTAATACAAGCGGAATAATATGCTTTCCGCTTGAAGATGTCAATGGCTTTAATCAAGCAAGGTGTTGATTGATTAAAAACTAGCTATTCGCCTGAATAAACTCAATCGCTTTTTGTAAGCGAGCTAAGGTTCTTTCTTTACCGACTAATTTGGCGGTGATATCCATTGACGGCGATTGCCCACTTCCTGTTACCGCTAAACGGAACGGCATACCGACTTTGCCCATACCGATTTCCAGCTCGGCAGCGGTTTGGTTCATTGCCTCGTGGATATTTTCCACCGTCCAGTCATTGCAAGCGGTCAATTTTTCCAATAATTTTGCAAGTGGAGCAACGGCTTCGGCTTTGAAGTTTTTAGCGGCAGCTTTTTCGTCGTAAGCCTTAAATTCTTGATAGAAATAGCGGCTGCTTTCGGCAAGCTCTTTTAAGGTTTTGCAACGTTCGCCCAGTACAGGGATAATTTCTTCCAATTTTGGACCGCTTGTGAAATCAATGCCTTGAGTTTGCATATGCCATTCAAGATGTTTTGCCACATAACTTGGGGCAAGACTGCGGATATAGTGCTGGTTCAGCCACTGCAATTTTTCGGTATTGAAGGCACTTGCCGATTTGCTTACAGAATGAATGTCGAAAAGCTCAATCATCTCGTCACGAGTGAAAATTTCTTGGTCGCCGTGTCCCCAACCTAAACGCACGAGGTAGTTAATCAGCGCCTCAGGCAGATAGCCGTCATCACGATACTGCATTACGCTCACTGCGCCGTGGCGTTTGGAGAGTTTTTGCCCGTCATCGCCGTTGATCATTGAAACGTGCGCATAGGTCGGAATTGGCGCACCTAAGGCTTTCAAAATGTTGATTTGGCGAGGGGTGTTGTTGATGTGGTCTTCGCCCCGCACAACGTGGGTGATGCCCATATCCCAGTCGTCCACTACTACACAGAAATTGTAGGTTGGTGAACCGTCTGTACGGCGGATAATTAAGTCATCCAATTCGCTGTTGGCGATTTCAATTCGTCCACGCACCGCATCTTCAAACACCACCGAACCGAGCGCTGGGTTTTTAAAACGTACAACGTGTGGCTGGCTTGGGTCGTTTTGTGGATTGTGTAAGCAGTGCTGATCGTATTTCGCTTTCTCTTTATTTGCTTCTTGCTCTGCACGCACTTCGTCTAAACGCTCTTTCGAGCAGTAGCAACGGTATGCCGTGCCAGCTTCTAACATTTGGTCGATCACTTGGTTATAGCGGTCGAAACGCTTGGTTTGGAAGTATGGGCCGTGTTCCCACGCTAAACCCAGCCATTCCATACCTTCTAAAATAGCAGCGGTTGCCTCAGGGGTTGAGCGTTCAAGATCGGTATCTTCAATACGTAACACAAATTCACCATCATTATGCTTAGCATATAACCAAGAGTAGAGAGCGGTTCTCGCCCCTCCTACGTGCAAGTAGCCGGTTGGGCTAGGTGCAAAACGGGTACGGACTTTTACATTCGGATCTAAGGGGAAAAGGGTTTCAATTTTCATTTTATATTGCCTAATTGATGATTCTTAAGAAAAACTTGTCTATTTTACTATGCTTAAGGGTGAATCATAGTAAAAAATTAAATTTGTGGGGTAAAAAATCAGCAAACGGGGTGAAAAGAATAAAAAGGGTTTGACGAAACAGCAAAAATCTCTATAATTCACTTCCACAACAACGGGCGATTAGCTCAGTTGGGAGAGCACCTCCCTTACAAGGAGGGGGTCACTGGTTCGAGACCGGTATCGCCCACCACTTCAACTTAAGTGTTTCGTTGTTGTATCACAATCTAATTTTGAAAACGGGCGATTAGCTCAGTTGGGAGAGCACCTCCCTTACAAGGAGGGGGTCACTGGTTCGAGACCGGTATCGCCCACCACTTCAACTTAAGTGTTTCGTTTTCAAATTCCCTTTGATTTTAAGTCTCAAGTGGGCGATTAGCTCAGTTGGGAGAGCACCTCCCTTACAAGGAGGGGGTCACTGGTTCGAGACCGGTATCGCCCACCACTTAAGACTAAAATCACAAACTTCAAATGACGATTTTTCGTATCTGAAGGGCGATTAGCTCAGTTGGGAGAGCACCTCCCTTACAAGGAGGGGGTCACTGGTTCGAGACCGGTATCGCCCACCATCTATTTAGTATCAAAGCCTAAAACTTATATCATAATCTAATAATCCCTTTAAAGTCATAACTAAAAAGGGAAAATAAATTCAGATGGCCTGTTGCATCTGCATAAATGCCTTTCTACGTGCAGAAATTAATCTTTTTCTATCTTTAATTTGCTTAATTTGACGCAGGCGTAATTTCCTTGTCGGTAGGGATTTCTTTTTCTTCAATTTTCTCATAATAAGAATTCTCCTGTTTTATTTGACCATCTGATAAATTTTCTTGTTCTTGCATCTTTTGCTCTTCAACTCGTTGATAATTAATAATACTACCATAATAACGCCGTATATTTTCAACATACTGTAATGCTTCATATCCTCGAGCATAGCCGTATTTTAGATTAGCATAATAACGTTTTTCCGCAAGCAATGGCAGATTCTTTTTAACATCAAGCCAATTATCCGGATCACCACCAAGTTGTTTTGTTAATCGACGAAGATCCAACAAGTGACCCAATCCCATATTATACGCTGCTAGGCTATACCAAATTCTATCTGCTTGAGGAATAGTTTCCGGCATTTGTCTCATTAGCATATGTAAATATTCAGATCCCGCTTTGATACTTTGTGCAGGGTTAGTCCTATCAGAAATTTTCATTCTATCTGCCGTATCTTTTGTCAGCATCATAATTCCCCTCACTCCGGTTGGAGAAGTTGCATTAGGATCCCAATGAGACTCCTGATAGGCGATAGCCGCCAGCATTTGCCATTCTAATTCACCTTTATGTGCCCGAAAAAGGGGTTCATATTTAGGTAAAATAGTTTTAATTGCATTCAAATAGCTCTGAATATCAACATAATCAAACTTAGCTAAATGATTAAAATATTTCTCTTCTATTCTTGATATCAGCCCAGTTTCCATAGAATAAGACATAAAATCCAGCAGCACAGATTGCAGTTCACTATAAGAACTATTTGCTAAATACCATAACACTGGGTTTTCATCAGTTAAATCAAACCCTACGGCTAAATTAGGATTAATATGCTGTGCAGCAGAAATATCAACCGACATTGCAATTGTATGTGAAATTTCACCTTGTGCGACTTTTAACAATAGCTCTTCTTGTGTAAATTTATCCGAGATCTGCCATTTTAGTTCCGGATTATCCACCTTAAGCTGATTTAATATTGGAATTACCGCAGAACCGGCTGGAATAATCACATTTTCCCGCAAATCGGAAAGTCGATATGGTCTAGCACTTCCCTTTTTATAAACAAGCTGCCAAGAAGCCGAATAATAGGAAGGACCTATCTGAAATTCATCGTTTAATTCAGAATGGTAAAGCAGCCCAGCGGCAGCAATATCAACATCATTATTTCTTAAGGCCTCAAACAATTTCTCGCTACTATCATAAGTTTTAATATCAAGATTGACCTTTAAATATTGAGCAAAGGCTGTTGCTAAATCATATTCAATGCCACTTTTTCCTTCAGGACCAACAAAGTAAGAAAGTGGATGGTTGATCATTCCAACCTTTAACGTTTTGCTTTGCTGAATTTGTGTATAATGATTTGCTTCTGAATGAATGATTTTTTGCCAAGGAAAAATCATATCCCAAGCCCACAGTAACAATGCTACGGCAATAAAAAGGCGAGCAATTAATCCTTTCAATTTAAAATCCTCATTATTTCAAGCTAAGCATTAAGCCTATCTGAAATTACAAATTAACGGAATAATACTTTATAGTTTAATTATTTATTAAAAAAATAAAATGGGAATATAATGGATATAATATAGAAATGGCGCACCCGAGAGGATTCGAACCTCTGACCGCTCGGTTCGTAGCCGAGTACTCTATCCAGCTGAGCTACGGGTGCGTATATTTGAATTGTAAGTTTATTTAATTTTATCAGCAACCATTTTAATTTGAATAGAGTAAAAATTAAAATGGCGCACCCGAGAGGATTCGAACCTCTGACCGCTCGGTTCGTAGCCGAGTACTCTATCCAGCTGAGCTACGGGTGCGTGATAAAGTAAATGGCGGTGAGAGAGGGATTCGAACCCTCGATAGAGCTTTTTAACCCTATACTCCCTTAGCAGGGGAGCGCCTTCAGCCTGCTCGGCCATCTCACCACTCACTGTGTCTGTGGGCGCCATATTACTAGAATTTAAAAAGATGTCAAATTCTTTTTCCTGAAAATTGAAAAATCCCGAGTGTTTGCCTATTGAATAAACAAAACGCTGTTTTTTTAAGTTTCATAGAATAAATATTAAACATTTCATACAGTTATAAAAAAGCGGTAAAATTTTTTAAAAATTTTACCGCTTGTCATAGCTTAACTTATTTATGCTTTTTGGTTTTACCTTTAGATTGCGATTTATTTTCATCTTCAGCAATCGTTTTTACACAAAGGTGCAATATTTGCTCAACCCCATTTTTGATATACTCATCTCCACGAACTTTGTTCTTCTGTAAATCTAACATCGCATCGTGAATGCCCTGGGTCATACTCGCTGGTTGAACAAGCCCCCAACAATTAGGATCTAAATGATTGAAATTTGCCTGCAAATCTGCGGCATAAATCACACCACTATAATAAGCATACACATTATGGTCTAACATTCGATTAATCGTTATTGCTCTAATTTGCTCAATTGGCAATGTAACCTTTTTAGTGTACCAATCATTTACCCCATTCATAAAGGAATTGATATCATAGCTTTCATTTACTCTATCCGCATAAGTCTGAGCCGTTGCACCATAAGCAATAGCATAAGATTTCTGATCAACATCATTATCATTTAAACGTGTCCAACCGCTTTTATTCGATGAACAAGCTGCTAAAAAAACAGCGGTGGAAAAAACCAGAATGGATTTCATTATACCTTTCATATCCATAACTCCTTATTGTGTTGTGTCATAAAGTTTTAGCTATTTTACCGAATAAATGGCAAAATTACCTAAAATTTTTTATGAGGTAAATAATGAAACAGTATTTAGACTTATGTAACCGCATCGTTAGCGAAGGCAAATGGGTTGCAAATGAACGTACAGGCAAACACTGCCTCACAGTCATTAATGCTGACTTAACTTATGACGTAGAAAAAGGAGAATTTCCTTTAGTTACCACTCGCCGTAGTTATTGGAAAGCTGCGATTGCCGAACTTTTAGGCTATATTCGAGGCTATAGTAATGCTGCTGATTTCCGTCAATTAGGCACAAAATCGTGGGACGCTAATGCAAATGAAAATGCACAATGGCTTGCTAATCCCTATCGAAAAGGGGAAGATGATATGGGCTTGGTTTACGGCGCAGTAGGGCGTAATTTCCCGAAACCAGACGGTGGCTCAGTCGATTTATTGCGACAAATTGTGGACGATTTGAAAAAAGGAATTGATAACCGTGGTGAAATTTATACCTTCTACCACCCCGGCGCTTTCCATATGGGCTGCTTACGTCCTTGTTTACACAGCCATCATTTTTCTCTACTTGATGGCACGCTTTACCTGAATAGTACTCAGCGTTCGGCAGATGTACCGCTTGGGTTAAATTGGAATATGATTCAATGCTATACCTTTTTAGCTTTAATGGCTCAAATTACAGGGCATAAGGCAGGACAAGCGTTCCATAAAATTGTCAATGCGCATATTTATGAAGATCAACTAGAATTAATGCGTGATGTTCAACTTAAGCGAGAACCACTCAATGCACCTAAATTAATCATTAATCCTGATATAAAATCCTTAGAAGATTTAGAAACTTGGGTGAGCTTAGATGATTTCAAAGTTGAAGGTTATGAATACCACCCTGCCATTCAATATCCATTTTCAGTCTAACACCACCTACAAAAAGAGCTAAACTTTCGACCAGCTTAGCTCTTTCAATTTGATTATAAACCTTTCGGGATACGAATTTTTTGCCCTGGGAAGATTTTATTTTCGTCTTTAATAACTTCTTTATTTGCTTCTACAATCGCTTTATATTTTGCACCGTTACCATAAGCTTTTGTGGCGATTTCCCACAACGTATCCCCTTTTTGGATAACATAAAGCTCATCATCACTTGCAAGTTGCACGTCATCAGGCAAGGTCACTTCATCAATATTTACCTCAGTGATACCAGCCACATTACCCGCCATCAATACCGCTTTCTCAACAGCTGCTGCGGTTGAAGCAATGCCTGAAATTTTCGCTACCCCGTTTTCAACCGTTACGTTTACATTTTCAACGCCCGGATTGTCTTCCGCCAAATGCTCTGTAACCGCTTTTGAAGCATCTTCTTCTTTATTAAATAATTTACGACCAATGTCGCCAACAAAATCAAATAAGCCCATAGTAAGTTCCTTATAAAATAGCTAAATGAAGTGGGTATTCTACACAATTTCCAACTATTGAAATAGTGCATTGTTCTCTTAGAACGTCTAAAAGCTAATTAGTTCCTCAAGGCAACGCAACACAAGTGGTCATTTTTCCTCAATTTTTTGCAAAAACAAACGCTTAGATTTTATATTTTACTCATTTTCAGCTAGAATATTAAGTTTAAATATCTGATTGAATTTCTGGGAACATTCTGTGAAACAAGTACAATTTTATCTATTAAGCCAAGCTGACTCAGTCGAGCTTTCCGCCGCTGAAATGCAAGCCTGCGAACTTGCGGCTCAAGCGTGGCGATTAGGTAAACGGGTACTGATTGTGTGCGAAACCGAGCAACAGGCACACAATATCGATGAAGCCCTTTGGGCAAGAGATCCGGATTCGTTCGTGCCACACAATTTATCGGGAGAAATCACCACTTACCCAACGCCTATCGAGATTGCGTGGAAAGGCCAACGCAACGCCCAACGTCGGGATTTATTGATTTCGCTCCAAACCGAACTCCCTGAATTTATCGGCAGTTTTACCCAGATTATTGATTTCGTGCCGGTGGAAGAAACTGCCAAAGCACAGGCTCGGGAACGCTATAAACAATACCGCCAACTCGGTTGGCAACTGGAAACGATACAATGCTAAAAAACCTCTCTTGGTACGCAAAATGCTTTGACGAACTCTCTACCCAAGATCTGTTTGAGATTTACTACGCCCGCACAGCGGTATTTGTGGTTGAACAAAATTGTGCTTACCAAGAAGTGGATAACAAAGACTTACAAGCGGTACATTTCTTTGCAAAAAATGCAGAAAATCTGACCGCTTACTGCCGTTTAATTCCAGCTGATGACGGTGTACATATAGGTAGAGTGCTGGTGACGAAAGAAAATCGTGGTTCAGGCTTAGCAAGGGAATTAGTACAAAAAGCGATAGATTATTGCGCTGAGAATTTCCCCACTCAACCCATTCACGCCCAAGCCCAAAGTTACCTGCAAGCGTTCTATGAAAGCTTTGGTTTTAAAACGGTTTCAGCGGTGTATTTGGAAGATGGGATACCGCATTTGGATATGGTGTTAGAATGAATAAATTAGCTAAAATCGAGCAATTAAAAACGGCACTTTTACAACGCCGTCCATTATCTGAAAGCGAAGTTCAACGACTGCGGGAAGAGTTTATAATTGAAAGCAGTTATAATTCCAATGCAATTGAAGGCAATACCATTACTTTGCGTGAAACCGTGCTCATTTTAAAAGAGGGAATGACGATTGCCGAAAAGCCGATTCGAGAGCATTTAGATATTATCGGTTTTAAAGATGCGTTTAACTATATTTATGAATTAGTCGCCAATAAAGAACCATTAAGCGAACGAGCGATTAAAGATATTCATTCGCTAGTGTTAATGAGCAGTGCAGAAAGCCGTGGGATTTATCGCAAAATTCCGGTGCGGATTTTAGGGGCAGAAAATGAACCGACAGCTCCTTATTTAATTGCCGAAGAAATACAGTCGTTGATTGAAAAATATCAACAAAAACTGACCGCACTTCACCCGATTGAAGCAATTAGCTGGTTACATTTAGCCTTTGAAAGTATTCACCCATTTATTGATGGCAACGGACGAACAGGGCGATTACTGATTAATTTTGAATTATTAAAACAGGGCTATTTACCGATTGATATTAAATTTACCAATCGAGCCCAATATTACCAATGTTTTGATGATTTCCATAAAAATCAGCAAGATATAAGCAGTTTAGTTGAGTTGATTAGCCAATATGAAATTACAGAATTAGAACGATATTTGGCGATTTTGGAGAAATAAAATGACCAAAATAGAACAAATAAAAGAACATCAACGCCAATTACAACTTCAATTTAAAGCGTGGATGGACGATAAGAAAAAACGTGAAGTGCTGACGTTTATGCGACCGAATGGGAATATTGTTCGCCATTATCCAGACGGACACGAAGAAATCATTGAATATGCAAAATAATTTAGCGATTTTCTATTGTGGTACAAACGGCGCAGGAAAAACGACTTTGCGTGGATTTAATCAAGATACAGTGCAGATTGTGATTGACTCCGATCATATTGCAATGGAAATCAACCCACAAAATCCACGGTTAGCTGATTTAGAAGCAGGTAGAAAAGCGGTTGAATTATTTCAATTTGCACTTAAAAATCAGATTTCTTTTTCAATGGAATCTACCCTTTCGGGAAAATCTATATTAAACCGAATGAAACAGGCAAAAGAAAAAGGTTTTTATACTCGGTTAAATTATATCGGTGTAGATAAAGTTTCTATTAACTTAGATCGTGTTAAAGCCAGAGTAAAAGCGGGCGGACATTTTATTGATGAACAAACAATCCGCCAACGGTTTAAAATGAGCCGAAAAAATTTAATTACCGCACTTTCATTTTGCGATGAAGTCTTAATTTACGACAACTCTGCTGAAATACCCGAAGTGGTTTTTCATATTGAGAATAAACAAATCACGCAAATTGCGAATAATTTAGTCAGTTGGTGTGAAAATTTGCGTGATGAATTGGTAGGATTAGGGTTTAAGCTCACCTAGCACGAGCCGTGCTAGGCTCTATAATCCAGCGTCTTTGGAGCTATCACTTATAGCCACAAAGTGGCTCGGCTATGCGTCACCCCACACGGCTCGTGTGGGGTGACAAGCGGTTAAATTTAGGTAAAACTTTAAATCGGAGGGATTTGTGATGACAAAACCAGTTAATGCCGAATATATTAAAGAAATTATTGATAAAACGAATAATCTTGGTTATTTAGATATTCAAGGAAAAACCTTGAAAGAAAAACAAGGCAATTTTAAATCTTTAATTCAGGAAAAATTAAAGGAATATCATAATGACAGTCGAAAAAATAGTTATCACCGAAGCTAAGGTTCACGAGCTTTTTGTTGAAATTAGCAAAGAGTTAGGATTTAGTGATGAGGATATTTTATGCCATTCACAAAATATTCTTGAACTGATTGATATGTGGTCTGAACAAAAGTTTGTTGAAATTTATCGAGAAAATACAGATCGAGTTTTTGGCAGAGCAAAAGATAGCAGTCTTACACAAGGAGCAGTGCCATACTATCTAGGCATTTATCACGCCAGACAAGGTGAAAATGATCCCTTGATCGTTTTAACATTCAGATCGGAAAGAGAAGATAACATCGCTGAAATCCGCTTTATGGCAACACATGATATTTTATTTGGCACGGTTTCCGATAAATTATTTATGCAACGAATGAAAGCAATTCGTCAAAGAATTGATCTTTTAGTCCAAAAAGGGAATTAACTTGCAAGAGCCACAAAGTGGCTCGGCTATGTTTAACCCCACACGGCTCGTGTGGGGTGACAAAACGGTTGGATTTAAGAAAAATTTTGCAAAAAAATTACCTAAAATAAGCCATTTGTAAAGTGCAAAATAATGGTATTTATTTCTTATCGAGTTCCGAAATAGCTGTACACTAATTCATTGATGAGCTTACTACATATTAAATAGGGAAAATGTGTATAATATGAAAGAAAATATTAATTTAATGTTATCTTGGAAATATCTACCGATCACCACAATTTCTGTATTTCTAGTGATTGTGATTTTTTTCGTTGGAATCTCTCTTTGTAAACTTTTTAAGCATGTTGAAAAGGGAAAAATATTAGGATTTATTATTGTATTTCTATTATTGGTTTCACAGTTCCTTGTGTTAAATAATTTATTGGCTTGTGAACAAATATATAAAGAAGCTATTTTATATTTCTCAAGCATAATTTCTATACCTATTATGATAATATTATTTTCCACAAGAGATAAAACTAAAAATAATGATTTTATTGCTATAATTGGTATATCTATATTCATGCAGGCAATTATATCAATGATGGTTTCATCAAGTAATGATTATTCTTTTAACATAAAATTCATACATGGAGCTTGGTATATATCATTGCCTGCTTTTTTAATATATGAAGTATCAAATCATAAGAAAGATTTTTCAGAAATACTAACTAAGTTAGATTTTATTGGAAAAAATTTAAAAACAAATCCTAATAAATCATTTAAGAAATTAAGTAAACACAAATGTAAATTTTTCAAATAAGAGAAAACAAACCCAATGACCAAACAATTCACAATGGAAGACCGTTTTAACCCTTCCGCCGTAGAGCAAGCGCTCTACCAACACTGGGAATCGCAAGGCTATTTTAAGCCGAGCGAAGATATTAATGCACCGAGCTACTGTATCGCTATTCCGCCGCCGAATGTGACGGGGAGTTTGCATATGGGGCACGCTTTCCAGCAGACCTTGATGGATACGCTGATCCGCTTTCACCGTATGGAGGGGCATAACACTCTGTGGCAGTCGGGGACTGACCACGCGGGGATTGCCACTCAAATGGTGGTAGAGCGTAAAATCGCTGCGGAAGAAGGCAAAACCCGCCACGATTATGGACGTGAAGCCTTTATCAACAAAATCTGGGATTGGAAAGCCTATTCAGGCGGCACAATCAGCCAGCAAATGCGCCGCTTAGGCAACTCGATTGACTGGGATCGTGAGCGTTTTACAATGGACGAAGGCTTGTCGAATGCAGTGAAAGAGGTGTTCGTTCGCTTACACGAAGAGGGCTTGATTTACCGTGGCAAACGCCTTGTAAACTGGGATCCGAAACTGCATACTGCGATTTCTGATTTGGAAGTGGAAAACAAAGAGAGCAAAGGCTCTCTGTGGCATTTCCGCTATCCACTCGCCAACGGTGCGAAAACCGCAGACGGCTTGGATTACTTAGTAGTAGCAACAACCCGTCCTGAAACGATGTTGGGCGATACTGCGGTGGCGGTTCACCCTGAAGATGAGCGTTATCAAGCCTTGATTGGTAAGAGCGTAATCCTACCGCTTGCCAACCGTGAAATCCCGATTATTGCCGATGAGTATGTGGATCGTGAGTTCGGTACGGGTGTGGTAAAAATCACCCCTGCCCACGATTTCAACGACTACGAAGTGGGCAAACGCCACGGCTTGCCGATGGTGAATGTGATGACCTTAAATGCCGATATTCGTGCAGAAGCGGAAATTATCGGCACAGACGGCAAACCACTTGCCGACTATGCTGCGCCAATTCCTGCCGACTATCAAGGCTTAGAGCGTTTTGCCGCTCGTAAGAAAATTGTGGCGGATTTTGAAGCTCTTGGTCTGTTAGATCAAATCAAACCGCACGACTTAAAAGTGCCGTATGGCGACCGTGGTGGCGTGCCGATTGAGCCAATGCTGACCGACCAATGGTATGTGTCTGTCAAACCTTTGGCGGAAGTGGCAACCAAAGCGGTGGAAGACGGCGAAATCCAATTCGTGCCGAAACAGTATGAAAACCTGTATTTCTCTTGGATGCGTGATATTCAAGACTGGTGTATCTCTCGCCAACTTTGGTGGGGACACCGCATTCCGGCGTGGTATGACGAGCAAGGCAATGTGTATGTCGCTCGAGATGAAGCAGAAGTGCGTACAAAACACAACTTACCTGCGGACTTACCATTAAAACAAGATGAAGATGTGCTAGATACTTGGTTCTCATCAGGCTTATGGACGTTCTCAACGCTTGGTTGGCCTGAAAACACCAAAGAGCTGAAAATGTTCCACCCGACCGATGTGCTGATTACCGGTTTTGACATCATCTTCTTCTGGGTCGCTCGTATGATTATGTTCACAATGCACTTCATCAAAGATGAAAACGGTAAACCGCAAGTGCCGTTTAAAACCGTGTATGTAACGGGCTTGATCCGTGATGAGCAAGGGCAGAAAATGTCAAAATCGAAAGGCAATGTGTTAGACCCGATTGATATGATTGACGGTATTTCCCTTGATGAGCTGCTCGAAAAACGCACCGGTAATATGATGCAGCCGCAACTGGCGGAAAAAATTGCCAAGGCAACTCGCAAAGAGTTTGCCGAAGGTATTGTGGCACACGGCACAGACGCTCTGCGTTTCACCCTCACCGCCCTTGCCAGCAACGGTCGTGACATCAACTGGGATATGAAACGTTTAGAAGGCTACCGCAACTTCTGCAACAAACTGTGGAATGCCAGCCGTTATGTACTGACTAACGACAAGTTGGATTTAAGCGAAGGCGAGATGGAATTTAGCCTTGCAGATCGTTGGATTGAAAGCCAATTCAACCGCACGGTGGAAACTTTCCGCACCGCACTCAGCCAATACCGTTTCGACTTGGTGGCGAATGCGATCTACGAATTTACTTGGGATCAATTCTGCGACTGGTATTTAGAGCTGACTAAGCCGATTTTCTTCAAAGGCACAGACGCACAACGCCGTGGTGCAAGCCGCACACTGGTGAATGTGTTGGAAAAACTCCTGCGTTTAATCCACCCGGTAATGCCGTTCATCACCGAAGAAATCTGGCAGAAAGTGAAAGTCTTTGTGGGTATTAAAGCGGATACCATTATGTTGCAAAAATTCCCACAATTTGACCCGCTTGCGATTGATGAAACCGCTGAAAATCAAATTAACTTTATCAAAGAAGTGATTGTGGCAGTTAGAAACATTCGTGCGGAAAGCAATATTGCCCCAAGCAAAGGCTTAGATTTAATCGCTCGTAATTTCTCTGCGGACGAAGTCTCTATTCTCAATGCTAACGAAGTGTTGCTCAAATCGATGGCAAAACTGGATAGCGTGAAAGTGCTTGAAAATGGCGAAAATGCACCGCTATCGGTAGCGAAACTGGTCGCAAATGGTGAGATCTTGATCCCAATGGCAGGCTTTATCAACAAAGAAGCTGAGCTGGCTCGCCTCACCAAAGAGATGGATAAACTTAAAGGTGAAGTGGCTCGCATTGAAGGCAAACTTTCAAACGAAGCCTTTGTCGCCAAAGCCCCAGAGCAAGTCATCGCCAAAGAGCGTGAAAAAATGCAAGAGTACCTGAGTGGATTAGAGAAATTGCAGGTGCAGTATCAAGAGATTGAAGCACTGTAATTAACTAACAAGCGGTCAGGATTTGGAAATTTTTTGCTAATTCAGACCGCTTGCTATTGAAGCTTTTCATTATAAATGTTTGGTTAAAATCGCCTCTAGGCGATCATAGCCGGCTTGGGTGAAATGTAGCCCGTCGTGGCATAAAGTTAGATCTAAATTCCCTTCTTCGTCTGCAAAATATTCCCACGTTTTTACATAAGTTAAATCAGACGGAATATTTGCCTCAAAATACGCATTAAGCTCTTTTATTGCAGCATTATTAGTGGTGGTAATATTATTAACCGGTGTAGCTTCCAATAGAAAAAATTTAGCATTCGGGTTAATTTTACGAAGGGAAGTCACAATTTCTCCAATCCACTCAAGAACTTGTTTTGGTGAGTAATCAGGCTCTTTCACAATGTCATTAACGCCTAGAAAAATAAATACATTATCGCCAACGTGTTGAATTCGCCCCTGTCGGGTAATCACATCTAAATATTGGCGAGTGCTAGTGCCTGACAAGCCTAAATTAGCAACGGTTTTTCCGGCTAAATTTGGTGTGCCGTTTTCCATATTGCCCCACATATCAAACAGGGAATGCCCAACTAGGGAAATATCTGCTTGTTTTTCAAATTCTGATTTTTTTGTTTGGTAGCGATTAAAAATATCTTGATCGGTAAGCATTCTATCTCCTTAAATAAAGAAAAACCACCCAATTCATAGGGTGGTTTTTAAAGTCTAGTTAAACATCATAAGTGGTCGATGCAGTATTACCGCCACGTCCTGTCCAGTTGGTGTGGAAGAATTCACCACGAGGCTTATCTGTACGCTCGTAAGTATGAGCACCGAAGTAGTCACGTTGGGCTTGGAGTAAGTTTGCTGGTAAACGTGCTGAGGTGTAGCCGTCTAAGAAAGTGATGGCTGATGCCATACAAGGTACCGGTAAACCGATTTCTACCGATTTCGCCACCACTTTACGCCAATCTGCCAAGCAGTTTTCCAAAATATCTTTGAAGTATGGGTCTGAGCCTAAGAAGACCAAATATGGGTTGGCTTCGTACGCATCACGAATGTTGCCTAAGAAGCGGCTGCGGATAATACAACCTTCACGCCATAATAGGGCGGTGTTGCCGTAGTTGATGTCCCAACCGAATTGCTCAGAAGCCTCACGAATCAGCATAAAGCCTTGTGCATAAGAGATGATTTTAGAAGCAAGTAACGCACGGCGAACCGCTTCTACCCACACTTTTTTGTCGCCGTCAACTTTGCCGATTTCTTTGTTAAACAGTCTTGAAGCCGCAATACGTTGGTCTTTAAATGCAGACACGCAACGGGCGAATACTGACTCAGTAATCAAGGTGAGTGGAATCCCGAAATCAAGGGCGTTGATCCCCGTCCATTTACCTGTTCCTTTTTGACCGGCAGTGTCGAGAATTTTCTCTACCAGCGGTTCGCCGTCTTCGTCTTTGTACGCCAAAATATCCGTAGTAATATCCACCAAATAGCTGTCTAATTCGGTGTTTTTCCACTCTTTAAAGATTTCGTGCATTTCATCATAGCTTAAACCTAAACCATCTTTTAAGAATTGGTAGGCTTCACAAATTAACTGCATATCGCCATATTCGATGCCGTTGTGAACCATTTTCACAAAATGCCCTGCTCCGTCACGACCAACCCAGTCACAGCAAGGCTCACCTTGTTCTGTTTTGGCTGAAATGGCTTGGAAAATCGGCTTCACATATTGCCACGCAGATTCATCACCCCCCGGCATAATTGAAGGTCCGTGTCTTGCACCTTCTTCACCGCCCGACACCCCTGAACCGATAAAGCGAATGCCTTTTTCCGCTAAGGCTTTCACACGGCGGTTGGTGTCAGGATAGTTTGAGTTACCGCCATCAATGATGATGTCACCTTCTTCTAAATGTGGCAGTAACGCATCAATAAACTGATCCACCACCTCGCCGGCACGCACCATCAGCATCACTTTACGCGGTTTTTCCAACTTCGCTGCTAAATCTTCTAACGAGTAAGCACCGATAATGTTAGTGCCTTTCGCTGCACCTTCTAAGAACTCGTCCACTTTTGAAGTGGTGCGGTTGTACGCCACCACTTTAAAGCCGTTGTCGTTCATATTCAAAATTAAATTTTGACCCATTACGGCGAGTCCAATCACGCCGATATCGCCTTTTTGTGACATTGTTTGCTCCTATTGTTTTTGATTCTATGCAAGCGGTCGAATTGGTAACATTTTTTGCAAATTTGACCGCTTGTAAATTTATTGACCTAAAATAAACTCCACCGCCATTTGGCTGTGTAATGCTGCTGTATCGAAAAACGGTAACGGGCTGTCGTTTTGGTTAATCAGCAACCCGATTTCGGTACAACCTAAAATCACACCTTCTGCACCTTGCTCACGAAGCTGTTGAATAGTCTGAAGATAAAATGCTTTGGCACTTTCAGTAATCTTACCTAAACAGAGCTCTTCAAAAATAATCCGATGAATTTCTTGCTGTGTTTCTTCATTCGGAACAATGGGCGTGATACCACGCTCCAATAAACCGTCTTTGTAAAAATTATCGCTCATTGTAAATTGTGTGCCAAGCAAAGCGACTTTCGTAATGCCTTTTGCCTGAATAACTGCCGCCACGCAATCTAAAATATGCAAAAACGGCACGGAAATGTTATCCGTAATCTGCTTCGCCACCTTGTGCATTGTGTTCGTTGCCAACAAAATTCCGTCAGCTCCAGCTTGCTCTAATAAACGAGCTTGTTCAGCTAGAATATCCGCCGCTCCTTGCCAATTTCCCTGTTTTTGGCACTGCACGATTTCTTCAAAATTCACGCTAGACATTAAAATCTTCGCACTGGCATTTCCACCCAACGCCTGATTTACCGCACGGTTGATATTCAAATAATAAGAAACCGTACTTTCTGGGCTCATTCCACCTAAAATGCCGAGGGTTTTCATAAATGCTACTCTGTTACCTCAATAATTTGTGATTGCCCGACCTCTAAAGTATCAAGCCACTGCCAGATTTCTCGACCAAGCAATTTTTCATTTTCTAAAGTAAATGTGGTGACACATCGCCCAAGACGGTTTTCTAATTGTTGATTTAAATGTTGGTAAGTGAACTCAATTTGACAATCTGAAATCCATTTACCAATTAAAAATCCTTTTAAAATCTCGCCACCTTGATAGTCCGCCCATATCATTTTCTCTTGTTGAAAATAGTAGAAGCGAGTTTGGTCATTCACTTCGCCATCTTCACTATTTTGCACGGCAGTAAAGATTTTATTGTTAAGGTTAAACATAGATTATACCAATGATAACATGCTTATTTATCTGTCCCTCTGTAATTCATTTGGATCTGACAAATTCATACTAATCAAATCTAGAGGTTTTAATTTCTTATCATCATGTCCTAAATCTTTTCTAATAGCCTTATATACATTATCTATTTTCTTTAATGCCAAAAACGGATCATTTATATCATTTGATCCAGTACTTGTTCTAAAATCAATCCAAGCTTTTATAACTTCATCAGATGCCCAAAGGATAAAATTCTCAGTTAATTTGTGCATTTTATCCTGAAGCATCTCATCATTAGGATCAATTTCTATATTCCTCTTATGATTGTTTTGAAATAAATTAATAAGCTCAAAAAAACTTCTATATGTTTCTATTTTCGCTATTCTATGACTTTCTCTAATATCTCTAGATTTTGAGTTGTATTGAGTGTATATCACGCCAATGAAACCGATAGTCGCCGTTATTAATGGGATGGCTATTGTCGTATTATTTGGAATCCATAAGAAAATAAAATAATATAAAGAATAGATAATCAATGCTATCAGTATCAAACCTAGAATTAATTCAAATATCTTCTTCATTTTTATTTTCCTAATTGTAAATCCTATTGATATACTTCTTTACACTAAAGTAATTCAGCAGAATCACTATCCAAATACCACTCCGTTATCCCATCTTTCGCTTTAATTTTAGCAGCAGGATATGGCAATGCTTCCGCGGGCGTGGTTTGGATTTCTTTTAGAATTTCCGCTTTGCTTGCACCTGTGACCAAGTAAGTGATCCGTTTGGCTTTTTCAATTAAAGAAGCTGTTTTGGAAATGCGGATCTGCCCTGTTTCTGGGTGTTTGGCAATTACGGCAACGTTCTGATCATTAAAATCCGTTTGATGTGGGAAAAGTGATGCGGTATGTCCGTCTGTTCCCATTCCTAAAATAATCCAATCAAACGCCAAGTTCGGCACACAAGCGGTCAATTCTGCCGAAAATCTTGCAAGTTCTTGTTCTACATTCTCTTCACCACGAATACGGTGAATATTTTCGCTTGGAATGTCGATGTGATCGAACAGTAATTTCTGCACTTCGCCGTAGTTACTTTCGGGATCGGTTGGGGCAACCATTCGATCATCACCCCACCAGAAATGCAAGTTTTGCCATTGAATTTCGGTATTAAATGGTGCTTGAGCTAAGGTTTTGAATAATAATTTGGGGGTCGAACCACCGGAAAGAGAAATATGCACCGGGCGGTTTTGACGGCTGTATTCAATAAACTCTTTAGCAATTTGTTCTACCGCAGCTTGGGCGGTGGGGAAAATAACTTTATTCATAATTTGCCTCGTTAGATCATCCCTCTTTAGAAAAGAGGGGAGGGGGAGATTTGATTACGATTTCAATATTTCGTATGAGCGTATATAACTTCTGCCACAAACGCTTGCGTTTGAACATCAGCTTTGCTGATGGCACGAAGTGTGAGCGTAGCGAATAAATCTCCCCTAACCCCTCGTGGCTCAAAGAGGGGAACTGAAATTTACACTTTCTTCTTCATTGTACCGGACGGTTTTCGCCATACTTTGCCGTGTCTGGCGATTAATTTATCTGCCTCGGTTGGCCCCCAAGTGCCGGATTCATATTCATAAACACGTCCACGATTAGCTTTGTAGTCTAAAATCGGTTGCACAAATTTCCAACAAGCGTGTACAGCATCAGTACGGGCAAATAAGGTTGCATCACCTTTAAGTGCGTCTAATAGTAAGCGTTCATAAGCGGTGAGTAAGCTTGATGATGAACTTAAATCGGAATAGCGGAAATCCATTGAGACTTCTTTCGCCTCAAAGCCTGCTCCCGGTTTTTTCAAGCCGAAACGCATTGAAATGCCTTCGTCCGGTTGCACACGGATAATCAGTTTATTCTCTGGGGCATTTTGGCTAAATACCGGGTGTGGTGTAGTTTTAAAATGAATTACGATTTCCGTCACACGGGTTGGTAAGCGTTTACCGGTTCGCACATAGAACGGCACACCTGCCCAACGCCAGTTATCGATTTCACATTTTACCGCCATAAAGGTTTCAGTGTTGGAATCAGCCGGCACGCCTTTTTCTTCCAAGTAAGCCGGCACTTCTTTGCCGTCCACCGTGCCACGAGCATACTGACCTAACACCACATTGTGTTTAACGTCTTCTTCTGACAGCGGATGCAAGCAATATAGCACTTTTGCAACTTCATCACGCATTGAATTAGCATTAATAATTGCCGGTGGCTCCATTGCAACCATGGCTAATACTTGCAATAAGTGGTTTTGGAACATATCACGCATTGCCCCTGAGCCATCATAGTAACCGCCACGATCTTCAACGCCGATGGATTCTGCCCCGGTAATTTCCACATAATCAATAAAATTACGGTTCCAAAGCGGTTCAAATAAGCCGTTAGAAAAACGTAAAACGAGTAAGTTTTGTACCGTTTCTTTGCCTAAATAGTGGTCGATACGGTAGATTTGATGCTCTTCAAAGCATTTGTGGATTTGTACGTCTAATTTTTTGGCGGTTTCGATATCGTAGCCGAATGGTTTTTCAACAATAATCCGTTTCCAGCCAAACTCTTCGGTAGTTAAGCCGTGAGCGGCTAAACATTCCGGAATCACGCCATATAAACTTGGTGGCGTAGAGAGGTAATAAAGCGTGTTACCAGCTGTTTGATATTTATCGTGTAGCTCATCAAGACGAGGCAGCAACTTGGCATAATCCACTGCATCAGAGGTATTTACAGCTTGGTAATAAAGATGTTCGCAAAATTTATCTAATTCTTTACCGCTTGCTTTTTCAAATTTGACTAACGCATCACGCATTTTTTGGCGGAAGGATTCATCGGTTAATTCTGAACGAGAAACACCCAATACAGAAAAATGCTCGCCTAATCTGCCAATCTTATATAAGTTATAAAGAGCAGGAATTAATTTACGAAAAGTTAAGTCACCGGAAGCACCAAAAATGACGATACAGCTATTTTCAGCATTCATTTATTTATCCTATGTATTGCTAATTGTTAAAATTTTGTTGGGTGCAAGATTATCATAAAAATTGCTAATCGGAACTACCTATTTGAATAAAAATATTTTATCCCAATCTGTCGAGCCGTCAGCCACCATCACAAAATAAGGATTAATCAAACTTTCTCGCTGATTATAAGTTAGCGGCGAAAAATGAAAATCAAAAATTTTTCCTCCCATTTCGTTTAGCAATACCTCCGCCACGGCGGTGTCCCATTCGCCTGTGTCACCAAAACGAATATAGCAATCAGCTTTCCCTTCTGCCACCAAACCGGCTTTTAGGCTACCCGAACCATATTTTATACATTCAATTTGTGAGACTGAAATTGCCTTTCTGGCTTGTTCTGCGTGCAAATCGCTGCCTACGGTGACAATCAGCGGGGAATTTTCGGCACGTTTCGGTTTGACAAGCGGTCGAATTTCTCCATTTTCTTGCAAAAAGCTACCGCCCCCTTCCATACTAAAATAGGTTTTGTTTAAGACCGGGGCGTGGATCACTCCCAGCACCGGCTGATTTCTGCCCTCACGTTTTTGCACTAACGCAATTACCACTGAAAATTGACCGGTGCGGTTAATAAACTGTTGTGTGCCGTCAATCGGGTCGATAATCCAATATTCTTGCCATTGCTGGCGTTCGGCAAACGGAATATCGCAAAACTCTTCCGATAGCACAGGAATGTTCGGTGTGAGCTGTTTCAAGCGTTCAGTTAAAAATTGGCTGATAATCAGATCCGCTTCTGTCACCGGTGTGCAATCGGCTTTGATTTTAATTGCCACCGAGCGAGCATAGAGCTGTTTTAACTGCTCACCGGCTTCTTTGGCAATGGCGATAATATTATCGAGTAGTGGTTGAGTTAGCGTTTGCATAATAGCTCCTTGCCTATTTTTTTAAGTATTCTCGTAGCATAAATAGAGCGGACAAATTCCGTGCTTCGGCAAAATCAGGATCTGCCAATAATTGATCAATTTTATCCAATGGATAACGCACAATTTCCAGCGGTTCAGGCTCATCGCCCTCCAATTTTGATGGGTACAGATCTTGTGCTACAAACAGGTGCATTAAGCCGTACATGTGACTTGGCGAGCTGTAAAGCGACCGCAGAAAATCTAATTTTTTCGCCCCAAAACCGATCTCTTCCTGTAATTCACGGTTCGCACTCTCAATCGGCTCTTCGTCTGCATCAACAATGCCTTTTGGAAAACCCAATTCATAACGCTCCGGCCCGACTGCATATTCTTTCACAAAAATCAGCTCGTTGTTTTGAATCGGAATCACCATGACCGAAGAACGGCGATTTGGCGTAAGCCGTTCGTAAGTTCGCTCTTCGCCGTTGGAAAAACGTAAATCGACCGCTTGCACCTCAAAAATGCGAGATTTCGCCACCGTTTCAATGTTTAAAATTTCAGGAAGTTGTTTTGTCATTTTATCTCCCTTTTTATCATTATCTAATATGCTAAAGATACCACATTTCATCAAATCCGGTTTGCTCTTTTTTTACATATTGATATGATAATGTTCGCTTAATACGGTTACTAAGAGAACATAAAAAGGATTTCTGATGACTTACAATCCATCTGAAACATCGTTAGTCATTGATGATGCCCATATCGCAAAAACTGAATTTTCCGAGATGCCTGAACTTATCACTTATAAATTTCGGGCTAACTATGATAAAAAACTGGCTGAAATGCAGATTCCGACAAAGCTGAATTCGATTATCGCTCAGATGAAATCGATAGAAGGCATTAAAGGGCTGGTAAAAGGGAGCTTCAATCGTATTCGCAATAATCAAAGTGATGAGATTGAAGTGACTTATCTTGAAAGTGCCTTCGATTCATTTTGGTTTATTGACGTTGAACGCCACTTAAAATATGAATGCGATGAAACCTACAGCTGTGAGGTATTCAATCATCATTCAAAAAATGTACGTCTGCTTAGCAATGGTAACGCCTTTTCAAGCTGTGAGGTAAAAAACGGTAAAATTCAGTTTGAGGTAACAGAACATTGCGAAACCACCAAAAACTATCGTCATTATCTCAGCAATGGCAGTGGTCATATTGATGACAATCTTGCAACGGTGTATTTAGGTAAAAATAAATTTCCGCACACAAAAATCAATAAAAACAACGTCAATACCGATAAAGTGCTGAAGTTTAAGTTATCCCCCGAGCGGTTAATTACCGACTCTGTTTTACATTTATTAAGCGAGAAGATCAAAGCCGAACGCATTATCCGTGATCATCTCTCTTTTAAAGAAGCAAAGTTATACCTTGTACCGATTCATTTTTTCAGCTACTCCAATCCGTTAAAAGGGGTCTTTAATAGCTTAGTGAAATTTAATGCGGTAACCGGTGATTGCGAAATGATGAATCAAACAAAATACCCAACGCTTATTAGCAAAGAAGATTTACCGACTATTATCTCCGAGCTTGTGGTTGAAACCGCAAACTATATGTTGCCGCTTTCAGGCACGATCACCAAGCTCGTTATCGACAATGCAAGAAAACACCAAACTCATTATGATGAAAAATAGACACGAAAAAGTGGAAAACGAAGTCGAAGTTCGGCTAGATAAATGGCTTTGGGCGGCTCGTTTTTATAAAACCCGCTCGATTGCCAAAGCAATGATTGAAGGGGGCAAAGTCCATTATAACGGGCAGCGGGCCAAAGTCAGTAAAGCGGTGGAAATCGGAGCAATCATTAAACTTCGCCAAGGCAACGAAGAAAAAGAGGTGGAAGTGTTAGCCCTCAGTGATCAACGCCGAGGAGCTCCGGAAGCCCAACTGCTCTACAACGAAACCGAAAAAAGTATTAAACACCGTGAGGCAATGGCATTTGCCCGAAAAGCGAATGCTCTTTCAATGCCACATCCTGATCGCCGTCCAAACAAAAAAGAACGGCGGGATTTAATCAAATTCAAAGAGCAAGAATTTAACTAAGCCCTTGCAATCGAAAAAATAATCCCTATATTGAATATCCTAAGTAGGGGCGAAACATTTTTCGCCCCTATATAATTATTTCGGGCGAATATTGATTTGCCCCTACAGCGTTCGATTTGCACATTTTTAGCCACAAAACACATTGCGTTTTGAACGTTGGCTTTGCCAACTGCTCCGTAGGAGCGAACAAAATTAGAAATAATTTTGTGAGTAATAATCGACCGCTTGCAACGAGGAATCAAAATGAATTACACCAAAGACAATGACAAACTCTACCGCTATTTATTCAAAGACCGAGCGGTACGGGGCGAATGGGTGCGTTTAAACAACACCTTTACCGAAACCTTAAACACCCACCACTACCCTAAAGCGGTACAAAATTTACTCGGCGAAATGTTAGTTGCAACCAGTTTGCTGACTGCAACAATGAAATTTAACGGCAACATCACTGTGCAGATTCAAGGTGACGGCCCGTTAAAATTAGCGGTTGTGAACGGTAACGACCAGCAGCAACTCCGTGCCTTAGCCCGTGTTCAGGCAGATATTGCAGACACCGCCTCGTTAGCGGAAATGATCGGCAATGGTGTATTAGTGATTTCTATTATCCCGACCGATGGTGAACGTTATCAAGGGGTGATTGCTCTCGATAAACCAACCATTCGTGAATGCTTAGAAGATTACTTCGCCCGCTCCGAGCAATTACAAACCCACCTCGTTATCCGCACAGGCGAATTTGAAGGCAAAGCAGTGGCAGGCGGTATGTTGCTACAAATTATGCCGGACGGCACAGGCTCAAGAGATGACTTCGAGCATCTAGCCACGCTCACTGAAACCGTAAAAGATGAAGAGTTATTTGGTTTAGAGGCAGAAGAATTGCTCTATCGCCTCTACCACGAAGAGAAAGTAGAAGTTTACCCGCCACAAGATACCGAATTTAAATGTGGCTGCTCAAGAGAGCGTTCAGGCTCCGCATTATTACTGGTGCCCGCAGAAGAAATCGAAGAAATGTTGGCGGAAAAACAAGGCGTGATCGATATGCAATGCGAATGTTGTGGTACACAATATTTTTTCGACAAAGCAGCGATTGAAGGCTTTAAGGAAGAGACTGAAAAATTAAGTAAGTTAGGGTTAAATTAAGCTAAACAAGCGGTCAAATTTCTTGTCTTTTTTGCAATTTGTAAAAAAATGATGAAATTTGACCGCTTGCATTTTACTTATTTGAACCTTCTGGGTGTAACCCAATCCCTTTGTGGCGTTCTTTTAGTTTAGCATTGACCGCTGCCCAAGATAAATCAGCATTGTGCAGCAACACAGTTAAATGATACACCAAATCTGCCACTTCAGAAACTAATTCTTCCCGATCATTTTTCATTGCCGCAATTACACTTTCTACTGCCTCTTCCCCCACTTTTTGAGCGATTTTTGGCGTGCCTTTGGCGTAAAGTTTCGCTGTATAAGAACTTCCCGGATCGGCATTTTTACGCTCTGCGATCATTCGTTCTAATTTGCTGAAAAAGATCCAATCCGGCTGTTCTTGTTCAAACTGATGAAAACAGCTCTCCGCCCCTGTGTGGCAGGTTTCGCCGATGGGATTAGCGAGGATTAACAGGGTGTCGTTATCGCAATCCAAACTCATATCCACCACGTTTAGGAAATTGCCCGAGGTTTCGCCTTTCGTCCATAGCCGTTGTTTGGTACGGGAGTAAAAAGTCACTCGCTTTTCAGCCAGCGTTTTTTCGAGGGCTTGTTGGTTCATATAGCCTAACATCAGCACTTCGCAGGTTTGGGCGTTTTGGACGATAACGGGGAGCAGATTATCAACTTTCTGCCAATCTATTTTTGAGATCAATTCTGGCTTTTGCATATTTTTTCCTTTAGTTAGTGTTTGCTAGATTTTATTCATTCACTAAAGCTAAAAATTTAACTTTATGTAAATTTTCTTAATACTTTAATACGACTATATCGTCATATTTTACAACTGAACCTAATGTAGAAATTCGTTTCTTAATTAAGATCTCAGAATTTGTCTGAGTATTATGATAAAGTTCGCTGCATTCCAAATTTTCATCGAAATATTCAGATTTTACATAGACATGATAATGTTTTCCCCTACCTGAACTTTTATAACGTTCATAAACTGTAGCTTGATATTGAATATCTTCACCATAGAGATCGTTATAAATATAGATAATAGGGGCTGACAAAAAGATCGTTAGTAAGGACGGAGAAAACATAACCCATAACAAATTTCTTACAGGGGAAAATTTTTTATCGTCTTTTTCTTTATTCTTATGGTATTTCCTCAAAGATTTAATATAGAGTGGAATCGTAATAGGAAGTAAAATTCCATAAGAGATAAGAATAGCCTCAATAAGAAAATAATTTTCAACATCATAATAAATATGAATATAGAGAGAAAATATATATAATAACCCCTAATATTGCATAGAGCATAATCATATATCCCCAAAATCTTTTTTGCATAAATTCTCCAATGTTGAAAGTTATTTATTAGATGCTGGTAACCACTCTGTAATTATTTACGAACTTCAATATTCTCTTTCGCCAAATATTCCTTTAACTCCCCAATATTGATAATCTGTTTATGAAACACACTTGCTGCCAACGCACCGTCCACATTTGCCTCAATAAAGGCATCACGGAAATGCACCATTTCGCCTGCGCCGCCTGAGGCAATCAAAGGCACATTGCAAACTTCACGCACTTTTTTCAGTTGCACTAAATCGTAGCCGTTGCGTACGCCGTCTTGGTTCATCATATTCAGCACGATTTCGCCCGCTCCTCGCTTTTGCACTTCCGCAACCCAATCCAACAACTGCCATTCGGTTTGGCGGGTGCGTTTTTCATCGCCGGTATATTGATTGACCCAATATTTGCCGGTTTCTACCTCAAACCAGCTATCAATACCAACCACTACCGCCTGCACACCAAAGCGATCTGCCAGTTGAGTAATCAGCTCGGGGTTGGCAAGGGCTGGGGAATTGATGGAGATTTTGTCCGCTCCGAAAGCGAAAATCTGCTCCGCATCGGCAATGGTTTTGATTCCGCCTGCCACACAGAACGGAATATCAATCACCTGTGCCACACGTTCCACCCAGCTTTTATCCACCGTTCTGCCGTCACTTGAGGCGGTAATATCGTAAAACACCAACTCATCCGCCCCCTCTTGGGCATAACGCTGGGCGAGTGGCACAATGTCGCCGATGATTTCGTGATTGCGGAACTGCACGCCTTTCACAACTTGCCCGTCACGCACATCTAAACAAGGAATTATCCGTTTTGCCAACATTCGATTGCCTCCGCTACATTAAATTTACCTTCCAACAATGCACGACCGACAATCACGCCCGCCACGCCCGTGCCTTTCAAGGCGGCAATATCCGCAAGCGAGCCGATACCGCCTGAGGACTGAAATTGAATCTCCGGGTATTTGGTACAGATTTCTCGATAGAGATCCACATTTGAACCTGCCAGCGTGCCGTCTCGGGAAATATCGGTGCATAAAACGTGTTTCAAGCCCACGGTTTGATAATCTTCAATCAACTCCTCGAGCGACACACCACTTGCCTCTTGCCAGCCGCTAATCGCAATGATTTTTTGACCGATTGCATCAATGTTCACATCAAGTGCCAGCACAAATTTCTCTGCACCGTATTTTTTGAACCAGCCTTTAACCGTTTCACGCTCTTTCACCGCAGTCGAACCAATCACCACACGGTTTGCCCCCACCGCCAACAAATCTGCCACGTCTTGCTCGGTACGGATACCGCCGCCCACTTGGATTTTGCAGTGGGTTTCACGAATAATCTTGCCGATAAGTGCGGTCTGTCTTTGAGCGGGATTTTTCGCCCCTGTAAGATCGACCAAATGTAACTGCTCCGCCCCTTGGGAAAGATAATCGGCAAATTGGGTAATCGGGTTACCACTATAAGTCGTCTGTTTCGCATAATCGCCCTGATGCAGACGAACTACTTGCCCATCGATAAGATCAAGGGCAGGGATAATTTGAGAGTGTTTCATATTGTTTTCCTGTTATATATTCCCCTCGCCCGCTCGGGACAAATGCTTGCATTTGAACGTTGGCTTTGCCAACGGCTCCGAAGGAGCGAGCGTAGCGAGTATTGGGTGGAGAAAATCCGTAGGATTTTCGGAGGGAAAGGGGATATTTTCGTGAATAGCCGCAAATATCACCTCTAATACCATATTGATATGTCTCAATACCTCGTCATTCCAAAAACGAATTACAGTAAATTGCTGCTCTTCTAAATAAGTTGTCCGAATACGATCATATTCTATTTGCTCGGCGTGTTGAGAACCGTCCAGCTCAATAATTAATCTAGGATTTAATGAGAGAAAATCTGCAATATAATTTCCCACGATTTTTTGTCGATAAAATTTGATTCCACAAAAACGCTTTGCTCGCAAGTGATACCATAAAACTCGCTCAGCTTCTGTCATATTGGAACGTAAAGTTTTGGCATTCCGTCGTAAATTTAGGGTTTCTGTTTTTCTCATATTATTCCCCTCTCCCTCCGCAAATCTTAGATTTGCTCCTCCCTCTCCCGTAAACGGGAGAGGGGAAATAGATGTTTATTTCTTCACCTGTTTCACCACTTGTTCAATCACCGCAGCGAAATCAATCGCATTTTGCTGAGTAATTACCGGTTTGCCGGTCTCTGCTTCCAAACTTTCTCTAGCCACTTTTGCAACATTTCCGCCCCGTTTGGCAACGGTTTTATTTTCTTCCAAGCCCTGTGGGTGGCTGATTTGAGCGATATCTTTGGTAGCCGCCTCCGCAAGCATATTCAGCACCAACTCGGTGGTGGTCATATTGTCTCGTAGGCTTTCTTTTTTCAGCCCTTTGAAATCCTTATATTGGCGAGTAGTCATACCGCTCCACGCCTGTGTGATTTCATTCGTGAGAATCGCAAATTCTCTGCCCGCTTGCACACCATGATCTTGCCAAGTATCCGTCAGCTCTTTTCGCACCTGAATGGCTTGCAAGCGTTGGTTAATCCACTCACGGGAATAACCCTTTTTCAAGTAAGTAGCCAAGGCTCGGTCAATGGTCAATTCAGGATCGATAATCTCATCAATCCGCTCTTTGCCGACTTCCGCCAACCACATTTTCAATGGCTCGGCTTTCGGGCTTGGCACAGACTGAATAATACGGAAAATGCCTTGTAAATCCGTGGCATCGGTTTCCCGCATTTTTCCGTCTGGGGCTTTTAATTTCAACTGTACGATTTTTTCGTACAGTTCAATTCCGCCCTCTTCGTCCTTGATTTTCCGCTTTAAATCACTCCAATAACGGCGTGGATTGCTACTTTGCGTCAGCACTTCGATGATGTCTACCACCGAGAAAAACCACTCTTCTTTTTCGCTATCCCACACCGAGCGGATTTGGCTGTTTTCAAATAGTTTAATTTCGTTCATTTCTCACCTTCTTTTACTGGTTAAATTAACAGTGATTTTGTCGAAATAAAGCGAGAAATCAAGCCCTATTTTCAAACTTTGCGATCAAGATCGCAAAATCAGACATTCTCCACAAAATTCCTGAGCAACTTCGCCCCAGCCTCGCCTGAACGCTCGGGGTGGAACTGTACGCCGTAGAAGTTTTGGCTGGCAATGGCAGCGGAAAACGGCACGCCGTAGTCACAGGTGGCGATGGTGTTTTCATTCGGTAGCACGCCGTAGCTATGCACAAAATAGAAATGGCTGCCTTGCTCAATGCCGTGAAACAGCGGGTGGTCAGCTTGGTACTGCACCTTGTTCCAGCCCATATGCGGCAACGGCAAACCGCATTCAGGCAAGCGTTCGGTTTTGCCACGCATCAGGTTCAACGTGGCTACATCGCCTTCGTGGGAAAATTCGGTCATTAACTGCATACCCAAACAGATGCCAAGCATTGGCTGAGTAGCGTTGCGAATGGTGTCAATAAGTCGGCGATCGTGCAAAATCGCCATCGCCGCCGCTGCCGTTCCCACACCGGGGAGTAGCAATTTATCGGCAGATTGGATTTTACCGAGATCTCGGGAGATCTCAGCCCGAATGCCAAGACGGTCAAAAGCAAATTTGACCGAAGACAGGTTGGCACAGCCTGTGTCGATGATGATGAGTTGCATATTTAGTCTCTATTATTTATATCTTACCATTCCCATTCAAAATCAATAGGATATTCATCAATTGAAAAATCTAATTTAGGATTTTTATAGTAAGGAAGAAAACTCTTTAACACAGGAAGTAAAAACTTCTCTTTTTCCTTTACTGTTTTTAATGTTAAGAAAAAATAATTTCTACTTGGTAATTTTTCAAACAAAATTTCTTGATTTAAAGAAGCAATTACAGGTAACAACTCTATTATCTCCTCGCAATCCTTAGGAAAATACTTTCTTAACTGCTTCTCAAGTTGAAATTCTAATGCATACATTATTGATAATTCGTATTTGTCATTATTATTAAATGACATAGAGTTTCTCATCATAGATACTAAAATTAGAAATAGTATCAGCAAGCATTCTGAACCATATAGATAATATTCATTATCTTGAAAATCCAGGTGCTTTTCTATATGTCTATGACCTTCATAAGACTTCCTTATTTCATAAGGAATACTGTAAAGTTGATCAATAAATCTTTGATGTTTAAAAAAGTTACTTTCTTCTAATAATTTCCCCATCAGCTCTCTTAGAGACATTAAATCATTTGTGTTTCCCCAAACAGAAAATCCCGATAAATTTTTCGTAATCTGCAAATATAACATTAAGGTTACCTCATAAATACAAGCGGTCAAAATCCCCAAAAACTTTGCAAATTTCAACCGCACTTTCGGGCGGGCACAGGACCCGCCCCTATGGTGATTATAAAACTCCCTTACTACTCGGCAACTCATTCCCTTCAATACGAATACACTGTCTGAGCGTTCTGCCGAAGACTTTGAACAGGCTTTCGATTTTGTGGTGGTCGTTGTCGCCTTTTGCCTTGATGTGTAGGGTGGCGAGCATCGTGAAGGCGATGGATTGGAAGAAGTGTTCGGTCAGTTCGGTGCTGAAATCGCCCACTTTGTCACGTTTGAAATCGGCTTTGAACTTGATGAAGGGTCTGCCAGATAAGTCCATTGCACATTCCGCACGGCTTTCGTCCATCGGCAACACGAAGCCGAAACGGGCGATGCCGCGTTTGTCGCCAATCGCTTGTTTTAATGCGGTGCCGAGGGCGAGGGCGGTGTCTTCCACCGTGTGATGTTCGTCAATCCACAAATCGCCTTTGGTGGTGATGTTCATTCTAAAACCGCCGTGGGTGGCGATTTGGTCAAGCATATGGTCGAAAAAGCCCACGCCGGTGCTGATTTCGTTGTTGCCCGTTTCGTCCAGCCACACTTGCACTTTGATGTCGGTTTCTTTGGTTTTACGGATAACTTCGGCAAAGCGCTTTGGTCGCTCGCCAATGTTGGTCACGGCTTCGCTCAGCAGTTTTTCGGCAATCAAATCCCAGTTCAGTTTTTCAGGGTGATATTGTAACGCCCGAATACCAAGGTTTTCCGCCAGTTGCACATCGGTGGCACGATCGCCAATCACAAAGCTGTTGTCTGGGTCGAATAGTTGGCGGTCGATATATTTTTGTAGCAGTTTGGTGTGCGGTTTGCGGCAATCGCAGCCATCTTCCGGCTTGTGCGGACAAATCAGCACATCATCAAATTCAATCCCTTGCGAGTTGAACAACGCCATCATCGCATTGTGCGGTTTATCGAAATCTGCCTGTGGGAATGAACTGGTTCCCAAGCCGTCTTGGTTCGAGACCATCACAAAACGGTATTTGCCCTTGAGTTTGAGCAGAGCAGGAATCACGTTTTTCTCGAATTTCAGCTTTTCAAGGCTGTCGATTTGAAAATCGGTTTTCGGCTCATCAATCAAGGTGCCGTCACGGTCGATAAAAAGGGTGGGTTGCATGTTTTTCTCCTGTATTCATTGTATCAGTCGCAAAGCGACTGGGGTTTATCGAGCCTAGGACGGCTCGTCCTAGGCACCCCGTACGAGCCGTACGGGGTTCTTTAATCCGAGCTACTCCGTAGCTCTGCAATACGTTTAATTACCCTCAAATTCTCCTCTCTCGTCCCCACCGTAATCCGAATGCAATTTTGCAATCCTAACGCTTTGTGTTGATCACGCAAAATAATGCCTTGCTCCCAAAGCGCTTTGAAGACTTTTTGTCCGTCTTGGCATTTGAATAGGAGGTAGTTGGCTTCGCTGTCAAAAACTTGTTCTACAAGCGGTAAGTTTTCTAGATTTTTTTGCAATTCGGCACGTAGGGTGATGACTTCCGCCACACGGGTTTTCATTTGCTCAATGCCTTGTGGCGAAAGGGCTTGGGCGGCGATGTCGGAAACAGGCACAGGCAGTGGATACGGGGCAATCACTTTTTGTAACACGCCAATCAGTTCCGCATTGGCAAGGGTGAAACCACAACGCAAGCCCGCTAAGGCAAAGGCTTTGGAAAGGGTGCGGATAATCGCCAGATGTGGGAAGTTCGCCAATTCGCCGACTAAACTCGCTTCAGGGCAAAATTCGATGTAGGCTTCGTCCACCACCACAATCGCTTTGCCTGCGGTGATTTGCAAAAGTTCGAGCAAATCCGACCGCTTGATCAGGTTGCCTGTCGGGTTGTTCGGGCTGCACACAAACACCACTTTCACGCCCTCGAGATTGGCTTTGATTTGGGCTAAATCCAGCTGGAAATCGGCGGTTAAAGGCACGGTTTTGGTGGCAATGCCACAGGTATCGGCACTCACAGCGTACATTCCATAGGTCGGTGAGCAGTAGAGAATACTGTCGTTCGCCTCGCAAAAGGCACGGATAATCAGCTCAATGCTCTCATCGCCCCCACGAGACACCAGCACATTTTCAGGCGCAACGCCTGCATATCGGGCGTAACCTTCAACCACCGCCTGCGGTTGAGGCTCAGGGTAGCGGTTAAAAGTGCGGTCGGTTAAATCAAAGTTCGGCGAAAGGGCATATTCATTGGCGTTCAGCCACACATCGCCACTGCCCCCTAAACGACGTGCCGATTGGTAAGGTGTGAGGGCTTGAATGTTTTTGCGGGAAAGTTGTGAAATTGTCATATTGTGTTCCTGTATAATTTATACATAGTTTAGAAATTTTTTCGATATTGAATAATACCGCTATCATTAGCTAATTTATTATAAAGCTGTTGTGCTTGATGATTGTTTTTATCTGTTACCCAATATACTCGGTTATATCCTTTTTCCTGTGCATATCGATAAATATATTCAATTAATTCTTTTCCTATGCCTTGGTTGCGATATTCAGGTAAAACAAATAAATCTTCCAAATAACAGCATTCAGTTAAATTCCAAGTATTTGGGTGAATCACAATATGAACAAAACCAACCATTCTGTTATCAACAAAAGCCCCAAATCCCTTTACATTTTCACTCTCTGAAACTTTCTGCCAAGTTGATTGAATAATATCATCTGCTAAATTCACTTGATAAAAATCTAAATATTGTTGCCACAATAGTTTCCATTCAGTGAGATTTTTGGAGACTAACGGCGAAATATTAATACTCATATTTTTTCCTGTTATGCTTTTAATAAAATAAAGTGTTCAATCAGTTTAATCATCAGTTCTTTTTGTTCAGGCAAACTTTCTGCCACCAACAAGGCTAAGGCAACCAGTGTATTGTCGTTAATCATTTGTTCCACCGGTTTAGCCAGTAAATACTGGTTCAGGCGTAAATACCATAAAAATAAAAATGAGCCAGTGCGTTTGTTGCCATCGGTGAGTGGGTGATTTTTAATTACGAAATAGAGCAAATTGGCGGCACGGCTGGCGACATTCGGGTAAAACAACTCGTCACCAAAACCTTGTTCAATCGTCGCCACCGCTGAAGCCAAGCCCTCATTACGAGGATTGCCGAAAAGTTCGGTTGCCTCGCCTTTTTCGATAAGGGTTTGTTTTAATTGTGCAATCGCTGCCCAAACTTGTGCCATATCGAGAGAAATCATCTCCGTTTGTTTTTGGTGATTATTTTGCAAACTCTGCTCGTCATAGGCTTGGAGCAAACTCCAACTGCGTGCGTAATCTTGCACAACGTTCAATACAGCCTGCCCGTCTGCCGTCACCAACGCTTGATTGGCAAGGGTTTGACTGAGCAAGCCAATTACCTGTTCAAACTCAATACCTCGTTCCTGCAAACGGCGTTCGTTGAGAGCATAGCCTTTTACCAGATAGTCTTTTAGGCGAGCAGTTGCCCAGATACGAAACTGAGTGCCAGCTTTGGAATTCACCCGATAGCCAACAGAAATAATCGCATCTAGATTATAAAATTCCACTTGGCGAACGACTTCTCTAGCACCTTCAATTTGAACTGTTGCATTTTTTGCAACAGTTGCCTCACGCTCCAGTTCGCCTTCTTGGTAGATATTTCGTAAGTGCCGAGAAATAACAGACTTGTCTCGTCCAAAAATATCTGCCATTTGCTGTAAACTTAGCCATACCGTTTCCTTGTCAAACTGCACGGAAACTTGGGTTTTGCCGTCTTGGCTTTGGTAAATTTCAATTGGGTTGGTCATATCTACCCCTAAATTTTATCTATAAAAAATCTCTCGAAAGTTGCCTTCCGAGAGATATTTATTGATTGCTACACTTGCTCGGAAGAGTTATCTTCCGCACACACCAAATGCCCGAAAGATATCAGGTTAAAGTGTGGTGGTGATGTAAAGTGTAGTTTAAATTCATTGCATTACTCCAAAATAGTATGAACAGAATTTACGTCAAGCCTGCAGAAATAGCAAGCACTTTTTTAAGCAAATATCGGCTTTTTTATAACCGTTTGTTCCGCCTATTATGCTCTTGCGGAATACACCTTAAACTTGGTGGATTTTGCCAGCACGTCGTGTTTGCCGAAGGCTTTATCGAGCAAATCAGGGTAAGGTAAGAATGCGTTTGCAACAATCCGCAGTTCACCGCCTTTGGTTAGGTGATTTTTAGCTTGGAAAATCAACTCCTCCACTGCACGATAAGCAGTATCGACCCCATCGTGGAATGGTGGGTTGGAGACAATTAAATCAAACCGCTCATTAATGTGGGAGAACACATCACTTGCTATCACTTCCCCCTCTAACTGATTTTCCGCCAAAGTACGTCTGCCAGATTCCAACGCCATTGCGTGAATATCGCTCATCGTCAGTTTGATTTTCGGAAATTGTTGTTTGAGTGTTGCCCCAATCACACCAGCCCCACAGCCTAAATCTAGCACTTTGCCTTTTAGTCTGTCTGCTTTGTCAAAGGTCGAAAGCAATAATTTTGTGCCGTTATCCAGCTCCGCCGAGCTAAAAACTGCCGGCAGAGCGAATACATCTAAGTCTTGCAAGCGGTAGTATTTCCAGAATTTTTTGCAATTGAATGTCGGCACGGTTTGCAGTTCAAAGTGGTATAAACCGCAACGGCGGGCGGAGTCGATTTTGGCGATACTGCCGAACGGTTCGAGCAGTTTTTCTACCGAACGAACACCAGCTCGGTTTTCGCCGATAATTAACATTTCTTGCCCCGCTTGGCACTGAGACAGCCATTGTAGCAGTTGGAATTGGCATTCCTGCTTGTTCTTCGTCCAATAAAACACCGCTAACTCGGCACTCAAACCACATTCTAAGCCAAATTCAACCTCACTATGGTGGCGTGCGTAATCAAAATAGCTACTGAATACCGCAACCTTTTCCGCACGAGATTGCAGCTGGCGGGCGAAATCATCTCGCACATCACCAAATAATAACACCGACTTTTTTTCAAATAACGCCAAATGGCGTTCAAGTACTTCGCTTTCTAAAGAGAGCATTTTCTTACCTTATCTAAAAAATTTAGCGTGAATATACCGAATTTAAGTACAGAAATCTTGAATTTTTTGAAAAAAGTTTCTGTTCAAGCGGAGTTTTGATACTATTTGCAAAATTTGATGAGGTTTTAGATGAATCGTCGTGATTTACTGTTACAGGAAATGGGGATTTCGCAATGGGTGCTAACCAAGCCCCAAGTGCTAAAAGGTGATGCCCAAATTCGCCTAAACAATGCGGTAAAATTGGTGGTGGTGTGTGAGGAAGATCACCAACACAGCCGGCTCTTTGCCGATATTCTGCGTGCTTTAAAGTTAAAAAACAGCGAATATCAATGGCTTACTGGCGAACAATCGCAACGTTTGGTATTCGAGCATTCGCCGATCTTTTGGCTGATTCAAGCTGAAGAACAAGCGGTCAAAATTGCAAAAAATTTTACTAATCAGACCGCTTGGAAAAACAAAGACTGGCAAGATTTAGCCGACTCTACGCACAAACGCCAACTTTGGCAACAAATGGATACCTTTTCAGCACAATTTGGAGAACAGCGTGATTGAACCAATTCAAGCAGAAGATTTCAAGCGGTTATTTGAAATTGAGCAACAAGCCCATTTAGTGCCGTGGTCAAAGGGGACATTGTTAAATAATCAGGGCGAAAAATACCTGAATTTAAAAGTAGTAGAGCAAAACCAAATTGTGGCTTTTGCCATTAGCCATATCGTGCTAGATGAGGCAACCTTATTTAACATTGCGGTTGCTCCTGATTTTCAAGGCAAAGGCATTGGCAAGCGGTTACTTTCCGAATTAATTTTGCAACTGCAACAAAGGGAACTCACTACCCTGTGGCTCGAAGTGCGAGAATCCAACCATTCTGCCCGAACACTCTACGATTCACTCGGTTTTAATGAGGTTACCATTCGCAAAAACTATTACCCGACCCCAAACGGTGGCAAAGAAAACGCGGTGGTGATGGCGTTGTATTTATAGGAAGAATTTAAAAGCAAAAGAGCGACCTAAGTCGCTCTTTTTCGTTAATTAGTGCGTGCTAGTACTGGTTGTAGTACGGCTTGCACGTTTACGGTCGTTTTCAGTTAATAAACGTTTACGAATACGCACCGATTGTGGTGTTACTTCCACTAATTCATCGTCGTCAATAAACTCTAATGCTTGTTCTAACGAGAAACGAACCGGTGTGGTTAACACGATGGCATCGTCTTTACCGGATGCACGCATATTGGTTAATTTCTTGCCTTGTAAGCAGTTTACGGTTAAGTCGTTTGAACGGCTGTGAATACCGATAATTTGCCCTTCATAGACATCAACACCGTGGTCAATCATTAATTTTCCACGCTCTTGTAAGCCGAATAAAGCATAGGCTAACGCTTTACCCGTTGCGTTAGAAATTAACACACCGTTTTTACGCTGACCGATTTCACCTGGTTTAACATCGTCATAGTGGCTGAAAGTTGAATAGAGTAAGCCGGTTCCTGACGTCATTGTCATAAATTCATTACGGAAACCGATTAAACCACGGCTTGGAATCACATATTCTAAACGGGTACGTCCTTTGCCGTCTGGGATCATATCACGCACTTCACCTTTACGAATACCGAGTGCTTCCATCACTGAGCCTTGATGTTGCTCTTCAATATCAATGGTTACTTGTTCAAACGGTTCTTGCTTTTTACCGTTTTCTTCACGGTAAATTACTTTCGGACGAGAAACTGCAAGCTCATAGCCTTCACGACGCATATTCTCGATTAACACTGATAAATGCAATTCGCCACGACCGGAAACACGGAATTCGTCCGGGTTTGGGGTTTCTTCTACACGAAGTGCCACGTTGTGAACTAACTCTTTGTTTAAACGCTCAAGAATTTGGCGAGAGGTGACAAATTTACCCTCCTGACCGCAGAATGGCGAGGTATTTACACAGAAGAACATCGTTACCGTTGGCTCATCTACGCTTAATGCAGGTAAGGCTTCCACCGCATTAATATCACAAATCGTATCTGAAATATTTAATTCGCCTAAACCGGTAATCGCTACGATATCGCCGGCAAATGCCTCTGTTGCTTCAAAACGTTGTAAACCTAAATGCCCTAATACCTGACCGATACGTCCTTGGCGGGTTTTACCTTCGCTATCGACAATGGTAACCGCTTGGTTAGGTTTTACCGAACCACGTTTGATACGACCGATACCGATAACGCCTACATAGTTGTTATAGTCTAATTGCGAGATCTGCATTTGGAACGGAGCGTCTAATTCCACTTGTGGCGGCTGAACGTGCTTCACAATCGCTTCATAAAGCGGGGTCATATCTTCTGCCAACTCTTCGTGTTCTAAACCAGCCACGCCGTTTAACGCAGAAGCGTAAATGATTGGGAAATCTAATTGCTCGTCTGTTGCACCTAAATTTACGAAGAGATCGAACACTTGATCAACCACCCAGTCAGGACGAGCACCCGGACGGTCAACTTTGTTAATCACTACGATTGGCTTTAAGCCGTGAGCAAAGGCTTTTTGGGTAACGAAACGGGTTTGTGGCATCGGACCGTCAAAGGCATCTACCACTAAAAGCACCGAATCGACCATTGAAAGTACACGCTCAACTTCACCACCGAAATCAGCGTGTCCCGGAGTATCTACGATATTGATATGATAGCCGTTCCAGTTAATCGCTGTGTTTTTGGCAAGAATGGTAATACCACGCTCTTTTTCCAAATCGTTGGAGTCCATTACACGCTCATCAACGTCGCCTCTTGTTTCGCCAAATGTGCCTGATTGTTGTAAAAGTTTATCAACCAGCGTAGTTTTACCGTGGTCAACGTGAGCAATAATTGCAATGTTACGCAATTTATTAATATCTACATTTTGCATTGGAATATCTTTTTTTATTGAGTGAAAATAAAAACTCTCGCCCATCAAAACCGGCGAGAGTCTAGAAATTGGAGGTCGAATTATACAGAGTTTTTCAGAATTTGGCTACAAAACAAGCGGTCTAAATTTGCAAAAATTTTACAATTTAAAACTGCTTGCCAGAATCATTCCTTTGTTATGCCGATAAATTTTAGCCATAATCCCTCGCCCCAAAAATCGCCGTGCCGATTCTCACCATCGTAGAACCGCATTCAATGGCGGCTTGCATATCGTCAGACATTCCCATTGAAAGGGTGTCAATGCCCTCAAATTCTGCTTGCAAGCGGTGAAAAAGTTGCTGCATTTTGCAAAAAGCGATTTTTTGTTGCTCTGGCTCACTTTCCGGTTTTGGGATTGCCATTAAACCACGCAATTTCAAATTCGGTAATTGAGAAATCGCTTGGGCTAAAGATAACATTTCGTCCGGCTCAATACCTGATTTTGAGGCTTCATCGCTGATATTAATTTGAATCAATACATTAAGCGGTGCTTTTCCTATCGGGCGTTGTTCGCTTAAACGCTCGGCAATTTTGAGCCTATCCACCGTTTGAATCCAATCAAAATGAGTAGCAACCAGCTTGGTTTTATTCGATTGTAACGGACCAATAAAGTGCCATTCCAAGTCTGAACGATTTGCAAAAAATTCGATTTTTTCGACCGCTTCCTGCACATAATTCTCACCAAATGCACGCTGACCGCCCTCTATCGCCTCTTGAATGGCTTCTACCGGCTTGGTTTTCGAGACGGCAAGTAGCCGCACATTATCACGTTGGTGTTGTTGGGAAATTTGCTGAATTTGTTGTTGGATTTGCGATAAATTCTCGGCAATCGACATTTCGGTTCCTTTGGTAAACGGAGGTAAAAAAGCTATAATGGCAAAATCATACCATATTTGAGGCAAAAAAATGTTAGATCTCACCAAGATTAAATTAGTGATTACCGATGTGGACGGCGTGCTAACCGATGGCGGAATGTACTACACCGACCAAGGCGAAGTAATGAAACGTTTCCACGTTCACGATGGTTTAGGCGTTAAGATGTTACAAAGTTGTGGCATTAAGGTGGCTGTACTCTCGGGCGGCGATACGACTTTGCTCCGTAAACGGTTAGAAGTGCTGAAAATCGATCTCGCGTTGTTAGGCAAAATGGAAAAACGCTCCGCCTGCTTTGAGCTAATGCAGCAAGCCGGTGTTACCCCTGAGCAAACGGCTTACATTGGTGATGACACCTTAGATTTACCGGCTTTTGAGGTGTGTGGCATTGCGATTGCAACCCGTAACGCCCACGATTACATCAAAGAAAAAGCGGATTGGGTGTTACAAAAAGCCGGTGGTGAAGGGGCGTTTCGTGAAGTCTCCGACCAAATTTTGGAGGCTCAAGGATTCGGTGAAATTTTTAAAACAGCAGATGGTTTTTTAGCCATTGCACAGAAAATGGCTCAGTAGCATTCCCCCTCTCTCTGAAAAATACGTCTTAACGACCTATTTTTCGGTCTCTCTCCCACAAGGGAGAGAGATTCCATTAATCCGCCTTTTTTCCTTCAATATATCGCTCAAAATTTTGGATATACTCTTCTAAATTTGCCGTGAGCATTTCTTTGTATTGCTCCACAAAATACTGAATAACCTCATCTTTGGAATCAACCAACTGCTGTTTATATTCCGCTTTGCTGGCAGCAACATAGGCGTTAAATCTGGCACAGCCAAATAACATCGCATTGCTGACTTGGTTTGGAGCAATGTTTTTTAAATGTGCGTTGGCAACATTAATAAAGCCATCTGCTCGCTGGTAGAATGTTGGATCAATTTGTTTATCGGTAATGTTAATCATCGTATCCTCATTTTTAGTCAAAATACAAGCGGTGCTTTTTGCGTAAAATTTTGCACAAACGCTTGCGTTTGAACCTCGGCTCTGCCGACGGCACGAAGTGCGAGCGTAGCGAGTAAAAAAGTCACCGCTTGTAGGTGTTTCTAGTCGTCTAATGAAATCGCTTCTTTGATTTTCTTCAATGCAGCATTTTCAAGCTGTCTTACCCGCTCTGCCGAGATGTTATATTTATCGGCTAAATCTTGCAGTGTGGCTTTATTGTCATCTAACCAGCGGGTTTTGATGATGTCTTGGCTACGCTCATCAAGGGTGGCTAACGCATAGGCAAGTTGAGCGGTTGCCTGCCCATTATGTTGTTCGTCTTCCAAGTCATCAGCGAAATTGGAGCTACTATCTTCAATATACATAGAAGGAGCGTAGCTGTCTTCATCGTCATCACCGGCAGGCAGGTCAAAACCTAAATCTTGCCCGGTCATTCGAGACTCCATTTCTCGCACTTCTTCTACCGAAACACCTAAATCATCGGCAACTTTTTTGATCTCTTCTTCATTAAACCACGCCAAGCGGTTTTTATTTTTGCGTAAATTAAAAAATAATTTACGTTGAGCCTTAGTGGTTGCGACTTTCACAATTCGCCAGTTTTTCAGCACATATTCGTGAATTTCCGCTTTCACCCAATGCACTGCAAAAGAAACCAAACGCACGCCGACATTTGGGTCAAACCGTTTTACCGCTTTCATCAAGCCGATATTACCCTCTTGGATCAGATCTGCCAGCGGTAAACCATAGCCTAAATAGCCACGAGCAATATGGATCACAAACCGCATATGTGAAAGGATCAGCTGTTTTGCCGCCTCAACGTCTTCATCATAATAATAACGCTCCGCCAGTTCTTTTTCTTGCTCGGCGGTGAGAATCGGATACTGATTTGCCATTCGGATGTAGCTATCCAAATTGCCCTGCGGCACAGGCATTGAGCCGGAAACCAAAGCCGGATGCATTGCTTCTACCAATGTTTCTTCTTCGTCTATCTCATCAACATCAATCGGCTCGGCATCTATAATTTCAGCATCTTCAATCTCGTTTTCGTTAAATTTTTTCATTCTATTTCTCTTCACTCTCAGCAAGGTTTACATTATAACAGCGTTAAATCTATCTGGTGTGGGATTTGTATGATTTTATTTCGAGCTATTCAATACCGCTAAGTTCCGCCACTTGCAAAACTTTTTGCAAATTCGACCGCTTTCCTTTAGAATAACGCTACTTTTGGGGCTGATTTTGGATTCGACGGGATTGGCGAAGCCCAAGGTGCATGTCGAGGTGCGGTAGGCCTCGTAAACAAACCGCAAAACAATAGTCGCAAACGACGAACAATACGCTTTAGCAGCTTAATAACCTGCTTTAAAGCCTTATCTCCTCAGCTTCCGCTCGTAAGACGAGGGCAAAGATAAGTCACCCAAAACGAGATCGTGTGGACGCCGCCGCTTTAGGATCGAAACACTAAATTAAATAAAGCTAGTTTATTCATTGCGTGTCTGTCCGCTGTGAATAAGCGAAATTAAAGACTAGACTAAACATGTAGTACTGAAGGTAGAGAAATTTCGGACGGGGGTTCAAATCCCCCCAGCTCCACCAAAACATAAACCTATAGCGTTCTATAGATACCTAAAAAGCCTTGAAAATCAATGTTTCAAGGCTTTTTTAGTAACATTATGTTTGAACCGATTCAAGTGTAGCTTCAGGTTACATAAAGCTTACCACTCATATCCAACTTTGAGTGAAATGAATTTTTGTTCTTGCAATGTATTTCCTTTTGTAAAGCCAGCATGTATCGAACTTGATACCCCTTTATAGTGGAGTGTAATCCCTACTTCTTGCTTAAAATAACGACCTATATTTTGATTTAAGGAAAATTCATTTAACTTAGTTTTAAGTGTTCCGTGGCTTGCATCAACAAAATAGCTTCCTAATTCAGGTTTTACCTTTAATTCATTAAATATAAAAGTTTTATTTAATGCTAAACCAGCTTGAATGGCCAAAAGATCTACCCTATCAGTCTCAAATTTTGTGTTCTCTAATTGGGCATTTGCAGATGTTAAATGATGATAGCGCATACCAAATGACGGTTGTAGGTTAAAACTTGCAACTTCCAACGTTTTACCTACCGTTAATCCTAAAGAATATACATTTCTGGCTAGTTTTATCGTCTGGCTTTGATGGCTTAATTTGTTATTCGCACGCCCAATGCTACCATCAACCCCTACATAAATGCCATTTTCCCATGTTTTCTTACCATAAAAAGAGAGCATAGTTAAATCCCCTTTACCATTATAGTAGTTCTGAAAATCATTATTCGCTCTGGATTGAGATAAGATAGTACCAATAACTAGGTTATGATCATCCAAATATTTCTCTGCTCCAACTTGTACCAAGCTGAAATCTTGTTTGAAAGCACTGTTTCCAGACTGATATTTTGTTGTTTGATACTCATATTTCGACCAAACATTAGCTCGCTCATCTTTATCTTTACGAACTAAAAGATCTAATGCAGAAGTCACACCTAAAACAGCATTAGTTTGTGCAGCAAGTTCTGAACTAAGAGATACAGCTCTAGCTTTTCCCGCTTCTTCTGCAGCTTTACGTGCAGCTTCTTCTTGCGCAAGGCGCGCTTTTTCTGCCTCTTCTGCAGCTTTGCGTGCAGCTTCTTCTTGCGCAAGACGGGCTTTTTCTGCCTCTTCTGCAGCTTTACGAGCGGCTTCTTCTTGCGCCAGACGAGCTTTTTCTGCCTCTTCTGCGGCTTTACGTGCAGCTTCTTCTTGTGCCAAACGAGCTTTTTCTGCCTCTTCTGCGGCTTTACGTGCAGCTTCTTCTTGCGCCAAACGAGCTTTTTCTGCCTCTTCTGCGGCTTTACGTGCTGCTTCTTCTTGCGCCAAACGAGCTTTTTCTGCCTCTTCTGCAGCTTTACGTGCTGCTTCTTCTTGCGCAAGACGGGCTTTTTCCGCCTCTTCTGCGGCTTTACGTGCAGCTTCTTCTTGCGCCAGACGAGCTTTTTCTGCCTCTTCTACGGCTTTACGTGCAGCTTCTTCTTGCGCCAGACGAGCTTTTTCTGCCTCTTCTGCAGCTTTACGTGCTGCTTCTTCTTGCGCAAGGCGTGCTTTTTCTGCCTCTTCTGCGGCTTTACGTGCAGCTTCTTCTTGCGCCAGACGAGCTTTTTCTGCCTCTTCTGCAGCTTTACGTGCTGCTTCTTCTTGCGCAAGGCGTGCTTTTTCTGCCTCTTCTGCGGCTTTACGTGCTGCTTCTTCTCTTGCTTTAGCCTCTTCTGTTTTTTCTGGGCTTAAATAGTAAGCTAGCCCCTCTTTTTTTAATGTATAACGAAAATCTCCCCTCACAATATCAGAGTCATCTAAAGTAAAATTAAAGTTATTCTCTGATTTCGCTTCTAATAATTTGATTTTCTGATCATTAGTAGGTGTACCAATTTGGGAAATTTTTGCCTTAAAAGCACCGCTTGCATGCTCTACATTTATCAAATCACTTATTGTTTGAGCAAAGTAAGTGATAAAGTTAATAACCCCGCTTCCGCTAAGGCTATTAATATTTAAAGTATTTGGCTCCCCCACATTATTGTCTAAAGTGATTGTCGCATTATCTACATTCAATTTATTGACATTGCTGTTTCCTGTCATTACCCAACTAGAACCATTTTGCAAGTTTATTTGGCTATCGCCATTGCTTTCAATTGTCCCAATAAGATCAGCCTTACTACCTAATTCAAAACGTGCATTCTGAGTTAATTTAATATCACTATTGACTGTAGTACGTTGCCAGCTATGTAAATCCTTATCAGATAACACAGATAAATTACAACTTGCTATGCCAGTACGATCTGAACGAATACACGATTGAGATTTCCCTTGTGTGAAACCTACTTGTGCTGTTGCATTGTCACTCAAATTAAAATTACCGTTTACTTCAACTACATTACGGCTAACTTCAATCTTCCCATTATCCTTAGCTTGAAAGCTTGTTGCGCTAAAGGTTCGATTAATCCATTCGCCTTCTTTTATAATTTCCTTATTAACTGTTTTTTTATTTTCATCAAGAACTTGGCGCGCATATGGAATCGGGCGACCGGATAAAATAATTTCAGCATCATTTTCTGCCGACAAAATCCCATCTAATGCGGTTCCCCCAGTTAAAAGAAGCTTCCCTCCTGCATTAATAGGCTTGAAGTGAATATTTAACTTTCCGTTCTCTCTGCTTGAGTCAGATTCGCCAAAATAGCCATTGTAAGCATAAAGTTGATTTTCTAGTGCTTTATTTTTCTTTTCAACGACATACTTTTTAGCATCATCATGATTCCAACTTATAAACTTCCACGCATTGTTCTCAAGCACAAAATAGGCGCCTTGGCTACGAAACAGATCAGCATTATAGCCTTCTCCAAAATTAATTGTACGAACATCATTATCTGTAAATACTTGGCCTACCAAAGAAATATTCGCAGCAACACCAGCATTATTATTAACAATTCTCGCTCCATCATCGACATTCTGGATCCGATTAAATGTTAAGCTGTTACCGTTTAAATCTAAACGACCGCCACGATAACCAAAATAAATACTGTTAGGATCTACTTGATCAGCGCTATTTAGAATTACAGTTGGTCGTCCACTAACGATCCCAACTTCACTAAATGCAGATTTTTCACCATTTTCGCCCGCTTGTTGGTTAAGAATCACTGTGCCATCTCCAACACTAATTGATCCTAAATTCTTGCCTTTACCAGAAACAGTTAGCGTTCCTTCTCCAATTTTAGATAATCTATCTCCCACCGGATTATGAACTTGCCATTCTACATTCTTATTTTTATCTACAGATATCCCAGCCCCAAGCCACGTTGTCATTTCATTAGCACCGGTTACAACCGCATTACCTGAAAAATATAGCGCTCCGGCTCCCTGATTAATATTATTAGCTAAATTAAGGGTATTTCCATCTCCGGAAATTTTAAGCGTTTTCCCATGGTGTAAAGATGGCTTATGTGGCTTACCTGTTGTTGGGTCAGGCAATGAGGTATCAGCTAAATCAACTACTAATTCAGCCGTGGCCCCCGTAATCTTGCTACTATTTCCAAGTGCAGTCCAAGTGAGAGTCTTTCCACTATCACTTATAGTACCTGCCGTATCTTCTTGCTCTAGTAAATCACCATATTCAGGATGGTTTACAACTGACACGGTAAAATCATCATTACCTGATTGTAATGTAGCAATATATACCCAACGATTCAGACGATTATCCCATGCAAACATGCCTGAGCCACTATCGCCTTGCTGTGGATGAGAGCTAAGAGGGCTGTAACTATCATCAAATACATTGCCTTTAAAAACAAAGGTATTAGCATTATTGCTCGTTAACTTTAATGTGGTTCCACCAATTAGGTAAGCATACGGATCCGCAAGTTTTTCCTTTACAGCATTCTTTTCAGCTAAAATGTATTGTGTACCTGAACCTGCACGAATAAACATTGGAAAAATACTTGCATCACGATACAGATCATAATTTTTCTCTTGGGATTGCTCTGCTGGTGCTGTTTCTGTTACTAGTTTATGCAAACGAGGCGTTTGATAGTCATTATGCGTAAATCCCTGAATGGCTTTACTCCCTTTTGGGTCATAATCATTGCGTGAAACCAATTGATAATTAAAATGGTGATTATCTGGGTTTTCACTACCAGAATCACCAAACTGCACTGTTCGATAGCCTCTGTTGTGCTCTACACTCACAATATATTGTGGTTTAGTCAGGGTTGCATAACCTCCCCCCCGTGTAATCACAGAGAAGTCAATCATGGGAATATTTTCTAAAGCAATACCTATCTTGTCACCTTGCTTATTAAATATTTCAACATTTTTCGCTCCGACATAAAATTTTCCTTTATTTTCCGCAAGATCTCGGAAATATTGGTAATCTATATCACCACGAACCGTAGAACTATAACTAAGCTGTGCCAATGACAGCCCTACGAATGCAGAAATTAAAGAGAGTTTAAAAGAGGCTGGTTTCATATATTTATCATCCAAAAAATAGAATTTGGCGAATTCTAGCACTAATTGATGACAAAATAAGCATTCAATTACAACGATAGGAAATACATAGCAAATAGTGAAAATAGTAAGCCCGCTTAAGAGCGGGCAAAACATTTGAATAAAGGTTAATTGCAATTAAGTACAAGTTGCCATTTCTTCTCAAAAATGGCAACTTGTACTTAGCAATGTCTCAATCATAAATTAAAGGAATAACTCTTACCTAAATCCCATCACCAAACAAACCTTGCTCATCTTCAAAGTATTGATTCATATCGAAAGCCGGTTTTTGTTCAGAGGATTTGCCGATAATGCGAGCCGGTACACCTGCTGCTGTGGCGTGATCAGGCACAGGTTGTAGCACCACTGAATTTGCCCCGATTTTAGAATAGCGTCCGATTTCAATATTACCGAGAATTTTTGCACCGGCTCCAATCATCACGCCTTCACGGATTTTCGGGTGGCGGTCGCCATTTTCTTTCCCTGTACCGCCTAGTGTTACACCTTGTAAAATCGAGACATCATTTTCGATCACAGAGGTTTCACCCACCACAATACCGGTGGCGTGGTCAAACATAATTCCGCAACCGACCTTTGCCGCAGGATGAATATCCACATCAAAGGCAACAGAAATTTCATTTTGTAAATAAACCGCTAATGCTTTCCTGCCTTGATTCCAAAGATAATGCGTCACCCGATAGCTTTGTAAAGCGTGGAAGCCTTTTAAGTACAGCAGAGGTGTACTCCATTTGTCCACCGCAGGATCTCTAGTTCTGACCGCATTAATATCACAAGCTGCACTAGCAATAATTTGTGGCTCTGCTCGATAAGCTTCCTCAATAATTTCTTTTAAGGCGATTGCCGGCATAATCGGGTTTTCTAACTTATTCGCCAAAATATAACTTAACGCATCGCCTAGATTATGGTGTTTTAAAATGGTAGCGTGGAAAAAACTTGCTAACATAGGTTCACAATTCGCCAGCTCTTTGGCTTCATCTCGAATTGCTTGCCAAATCTGATTAATTTCACTCTGCTGCATTTTATTCTCCTTTCCTTAATTCGCTTTTCCTTATTCGCCTTTCCGTTCACGGCCCAACAAGGTTTTCACCACATCTGAAGCCTGTTTGCCACAAAATAACATTTGATAGATTTGCTCTACAATCGGCATCTCCACCCCTTGCGTTTGGGCGAGCAAATAGGCTTCTTTGGTATTATAAAACCCTTCTACCACTTGACCGATTTCCGCAATCGCGACTTCTGCCGATTTTCCTTGCCCTAACGCCAAACCAAATCGGCGGTTTCGGGATTGGTTATCGGTACACGTCAGCACTAAATCTCCAAGCCCCGCCATTCCGGTAAAGGTTTTCGGATCAGCCCCGAGCGAAACACCCAAACGGCTAATCTCCGCCAGCCCTCGAGTAATCAAGGCGGTACGAGCATTCGCCCCGAATCCCATTCCGTCTGAAATACCGGCACCAATCGCAATCACATTTTTAATAGCCCCACCGAGTTGCACACCGATAATATCATTGTTGAGGTAAACTCGGAACGCTTTGGAACAGTGAATCCGTTGTTGCATTTGATCGGCGAAAACAGGATCGGTTGATGCAAGGGAAATGGCTGTCGGTAAGCCAGCTGCCAGTTCTTTGGCAAAAGTCGGACCGGAAAGCACCGCAAGCGGGTAAATTTCCCCCAAAATTTCCTTAGCTACCGTTTGCAACAAACGCCCGGTATCCCGCTCCAGCCCTTTGGTTGCCCACATTATACGGTGATCTTGGGACAAAAAAGGCTTGATTTGAGCCAATACTTCAGAGAATACATGACTTGGCACCACAATCAGCAGATCTTTCGATTTTTGTACCGCTGTAGCAAGATCTGCGACAATTTCTAAGGCTTCTGGGAATACAATATCAGGCAGAAAATCTTGGTTCATTCGCTCTGATGCCAAAACGGCCATTTTGTCGGGATTATGCCCCCATAAATAGGTTTTGTGACCATTTCGAGAAAGGGCAATGGCTAAAGCTGTTCCATAAGAACCTGCACCTAATACCGTGATTGGGGCAGAATAGATTTCACTCATATTTCCTCTGTTCGGCTTATTTAGAAAATTGCAAAAAATAGTAGAAAAATAACCGCTTGTAAAAAAATAGGTATGCCTTGCATACCTATTTTCTATCTAAAATGCTTAGTTCGCTAAAGCCGGCTCTTCTGCACTTTCTTCTTGGCGTTGGAGGTAATCCATAAATAACGCATCAAAGTTCACCGGTGAAAGATTTAATGCCGGGAAAGTACCACGATTCACAAGACTTGAGATTAGCTCACGAGCATAAGGATAAAGCACATTCGGGCATTGTGAAGCTAGGCAGTGAGCAAGTTGAATGCCTTCTAAACCTTTAATAGTGAACACACCTGCTTGTTTTACTTCACAAATGAAAGCGACATCATTACTGTCTTCTAACGTAGTTTGCACCGTAATGTGTAAGGTAACTTCGTATAGATCTTCACCAATTTCTTTGGTTTCAGTATCTAACTCAAAGCCTAATTGTGGTTTCCACTCTTGTTGGAAAATAGTCGGTAAATTTGGTGCTTCAAATGAAACATCTTTTACATAAATGCGTTGAATTTGAAGCTCAAAAGGGGTTTGTGTAGCTTCTTCTGTTGATGCAACTTGATTTTCTTCTGACATAAAATTTCCTTAATAATAGATTATTTATGTTTTTTAATAGTTGGTAGGCTTGCTGCACGCCAGCCGCCAATCCCTTCTTTTAATACATAAACTCTGCTAAAGCCTTGTTTAGCAAGATCTGCCGCAACACCACCTGAAGTGAAGCCATTAGTATCTACTACAATTACCGGGCGAGCTTTGTATTTATCAATCTGATTGATTTTAGCTGCTTTAATGTCTGACGGTAACATGTGAATGCTATCAATAATATGACCGGCACGGAACTCTTCATCAGAGCGCAAATCAATCACTACCGCATCTTCTTTATTGATTAGCTGTGTAGCTTGTGCGTTATCAACAATCTTATATTTTTGCGTTGCACTTTTATAAAAACTAAAAATCACCGCAATCAATAATGCGACCCAAGCAAAAACCATCAAGGTATGATTGGCAAAAAATTGCTCCAATTGTTGAGCAAAAGTCAGTTGTTCCATAATTCAATTTCCTTAAAATTAAAAATAAGCGATCTTTTTATGCAAATTTAACCGCTTGTAAAAGTAATAAAAGGTGAGCATTAGCCCACCTTATAAGGAAATTATTGAGCTTGTTGTGACATTACTTCGTCAAATGACATTGTTTTTTCAGTCACTTTTGCTTTCGCTAATACCGCATCAACCGCTTGCTCTTCTAATACCACATTGCGGATATTTTCAGTTAATTGACGGTTTTTCGCATAGTGAGCAACCACTTCAGCCGGTTGTTCGTAAGCAGAAGCGATATCTGCGATCATATCTTCAACACGTTTTTCATCTACTTTTAATTCATTAGAACCGATGATTGACGATAATAATAAACCTACTTGAACACGGCGTTTAGCTTCTGCTTCAAATAATTCAGCCGGTAATTGAGCAGCCATTTCAGGCTTACCACCAAAACGTTGCACCGCTTGTTGGCGTAACACGTTGATTTCTTCTTCAACCGCAGCAGCCGGTACTTCAACATCATTTTGAGCAATTAAGCCGTTGATTACTTGAGTTTTCACGCGTGAAGTTACCGCATTTTTAAGCTCACGTTGCATATTTTTCTTGATTTCTGCACGTAATTCTTCCACTGATTTTGCATTACCGAATTTTTTCACAAACTCTTCTGTTAATTCAGGTAATACCATCTCTTCTACTTTTTTCAAGGTAATTGCAAATTTAGCTGCTTTACCTTTTAAGTTTTCAGCGTGGTATTCTTCCGGGAAAGTTACATCAATGTCGAATTGCTCACCCGCTTTACGACCTACGATTCCGTCTTCGAAGCCTGGGATCATACGACCTTGACCCATAAATAATACGAAGTCTGATGCTTTACCGCCTTCAAATTCTTCGCCATCTACTGAACCAACGAAATCAATGGTTACACGAGATTCGGCTTTTGCAGCCTCTTGGCTTTCTGCCCAAGTCGCTTGTTGTTTGCGTAATACATCTACCATTTTGTCTAAATCAGCGTCTGCGATTTCAACAACCGGTTTTTCTACTTCGATATTCTCTAAACCTTTTAATTCCACTTCTGGGAAAACTTCAAATTCTGCAGTAAAGCTGAAATCTTGACCTGGCTGGTAGTTGTTTGGCGTGAAAGTAGGGCGACCTGCCAAGTTAATTTTTTCAGCAATAACTGCTTCAAAGAATGCACGTTGCATTTCATCAGATAACACATCTTGACGAGCTGCAATACCAAAACGTTGCTCGATAATTGAGTGTGGCACTTTACCTTTACGGAAGCCATCTACACGAGCATTTTTCGCATAGCCTTTTAATTGTTCTTTGTATGCTGCTTCGATTTTATCAGCTGGTACGTTAATAGTAACACGGCGTTTTAAGCCTTCTAATGTTTCAATTGAAAATGACATTCTTAAACCTCGGTTTAGGGATATAAAAAAGATATACAAATAGACGGTTATTGTAGCGTTCTATCAAGAAACTGTCGAGAAGAAACTCATTCGCAAATAAACAGTTTTGTAAAAAATCCCTAAAATCTGACAGTTTGTCAATGGGCTTGCCTACAAGCGGTCTTTTTTCACCGATTTTTTGCAAATGAAATGATATGGCTAGCTTAATCGGCATAAAAGCAAAAGAGGCATACCTTTCGATATGCCTCTTTCTTTGTGTTTAGCTTTTCGCTTATCAAACAATCTTAATTATTTGATGATTTTCGCTACAACGCCCGCACCTACTGTACGACCACCTTCACGAATCGCAAAACGTAAACCTTCGTCCATCGCGATTGGGTGAATTAGGCTAACAGTCATTTTGATGTTGTCGCCAGGCATTACCATCTCTACACCTTCCGGTAATTCGATTGTACCTGTTACGTCCGTTGTACGGAAGTAGAACTGTGGACGGTAACCTTTGAAGAATGGAGTGTGACGACCACCTTCTTCTTTTGATAATACGTAAACTTCTGATTCGAAGTCTGTGTGTGGAGTGATTGAACCCGGTTTCGCTAATACTTGACCACGTTCGATTTCTTCACGTTTAGTACCACGTAATAATGCACCTACGTTCTCACCCGCACGACCTTCGTCTAATAATTTACGGAACATCTCAACACCTGTTACGGTTGTTTTCGCTGTATCTTTGATACCTACGATTTCAACTTCATCACCAGTGCGGATGATACCACGCTCAACACGACCTGTTACTACTGTACCACGACCTGAAATTGAGAATACGTCTTCGATTGGTAATAAGAATGGTTTATCAATCGCACGCTCAGGCTCTGGAATGTATGTGTCTAAGTGGTTTGCTAATTCAAGGATTTTCTCTTCCCACTCTGCTACGCCGTTTAACGCTTGTAACGCTGAACCACGTACGATTGGAGTGTCATCACCCGGGAAGTCGTATTGTGAAAGAAGTTCACGCACTTCCATTTCAACTAATTCTAATAACTCTTCGTCATCAACCATATCGCATTTGTTTAAGAATACGATGATGTATGGAACGCCTACTTGGCGACCTAATAAGATGTGCTCACGAGTTTGTGGCATTGGACCGTCTGTTGCTGCTACTACTAAGATAGCACCATCCATTTGTGCCGCACCGGTAATCATGTTTTTAACATAGTCCGCGTGTCCCGGGCAGTCAACGTGTGCGTAGTGACGAGTTGCTGTATCGTACTCAACGTGTGAAGTGTTGATGGTGATACCACGTGCTTTTTCTTCCGGTGCATTGTCGATTTGGTCAAATGCACGAGCTGCACCACCGAAGTGTTTTGCTAATACGGTAGTGATTGCTGCTGTTAAAGTTGTTTTACCATGGTCAACGTGGCCGATTGTACCCACATTAACGTGCGGTTTTGTACGTTCAAATTTTTCTTTAGACACTTTAATATCTTCCTAAAAAATGAGCCATAGCCCTATTGCTATGGCTCAGGTTAAACAAATTATTTTCTACGAGCTTCAATAATTGCATCAGCAACGTTTTTCGGTGCTTCAGCATATTTTAAAGGTTCCATAGAGTATGATGCACGACCTTGAGTTTGTGAACGTAAGTCTGTTGCATAACCAAACATTTCTGAAAGTGGAACTTCAGCATTGATCTTAACAACGAACTCGTTCGCTTCTTGACCGTTAACCATTGCACGACGACGGCTTAAGTCACCGATTACATCGCCCACGTAATCCGGTGGAGTTTCAACTTCCACTTTCATGATTGGCTCAAGTAATACCGGGCTTGCTTTTGCGAACGCCGCTTTAAATGCTAATGATGCAGCAAGTTTAAACGCAAGTTCAGATGAGTCAACATCGTGGTATGAACCGAAGTGTAAACGCACACCTAAATCTACTACCGGGTAACCTGCTAACGGACCAGATTTAAGCTGTTCTTGGATACCTTTATCAACCGCAGGAATGTATTCACCAGGGATTACACCACCTTTGATTTCGTTCACGAACTCGTAGCCTGGACCTTCAGCATCTAATGGGTATAAGTCGATAACAACGTGACCGTACTGACCGCGACCACCAGATTGTTTTGCGTGTTTACCTTCAACATCGTTAACACGAGTGCGGATAGTTTCACGGTAAGATACTTGTGGTTTACCGATGTTTGCTTCCACTTTGAACTCACGTTTCATACGGTCAACGATGATGTCTAAGTGTAACTCACCCATACCTGAAATGATCGTTTCGCCAGATTCTTCATCGGTGTGAACACGGAATGAAGGGTCTTCTTGTGCTAAACGACCTAAAGCTAAGCCCATTTTTTCTTGGTCAGCTTTGGTTTTTGGTTCAACCGCAACAGAGATTACCGGCTCAGGGAATTCCATACGCTCAAGAATGATTGGTGCATCGATTGCACATAATGTGTCACCTGTACCAACATCTTTTAAACCGATTGCTGCAGCGATATCACCCGCACGAACTTCTTTGATCTCTTCACGTTTGTTTGCGTGCATCTGTACGATACGACCAAAACGTTCACGTTTTTGTTTTACTGAGTTGTAAACTGTATCACCAGAGTTAATTACACCAGAGTAAACACGGAAGAAGGTTAAGTTACCTACGAATGGGTCTGTTGCAATTTTGAATGCTAATGAAGCAAATGGCTCATCGTCGCTTGCGTGACGCTCGCCTTCAGTTTCATCTTCATTGATACCTTTAATTGCAGGAATATCAGTTGGTGCCGGTAAGTAATCAATTACCGCATCAAGCATTGCTTGTACACCTTTGTTTTTGAATGCAGAACCACAGCATACAGGGATTACTTCACCTGCTAATACGCGTTGGCGTAACGCTGCTTTGATTTCATCTTCAGTTAATTCTTCACCAGAGAAGAATTTTTCCATTAATTCTTCAGACGCTTCAGCTGCTGCTTCAACAAGCATTGCACGGTGTTCTTCACAAGCATCAAGCATCTCTGCAGGAATATCTTCGTAAGTGAAGGTCATACCTTGGTCAGCTTCATTCCAGTTGATTGCTTTCATTTTGATTAAATCAACAACACCTTTGAAGCTATCTTCTGCACCGATTGGAAGTTGTAATGCAACTGAGTTACCACCTAAACGGGTTTTGATTTGCTCAACAACACGTAGGAAGTTTGCACCTGTACGGTCCATTTTGTTTACGAACGCAATACGTGGTACTTTATATTTGTTAGCTTGACGCCATACAGTTTCAGATTGTGGTTGAACACCACCAACTGCACAGTAAACCATCACCGCACCATCAAGTACACGCATTGAACGTTCTACTTCGATAGTAAAGTCAACGTGTCCCGGAGTATCGATAACGTTGATACGGTGTTGTGGATATTGTTGTGACATACCAGACCAGAATGCTGTTGTTGCAGCAGATGTGATCGTGATACCACGCTCTTGTTCTTGTTCCATCCAGTCCATTGTTGCAGCACCATCGTGAACTTCACCGATTTTGTGACTTACACCTGTATAGAACAAGATACGCTCTGTAGTAGTTGTTTTACCCGCATCGATGTGCGCACTGATACCGATGTTACGGTAAAGTGAAATAGGGGTTGTACGAGCCATTTTTATTTATTACCTTGTTTGGGGTTTAAATTAAAATTCTTAATAAGGGTAAGGCTTCACCGCAAACTGAGATGAAGCCTTCTATAAGCTTACTTAAACGATTACCAACGGAAGTGAGCAAACGCTTTGTTAGCTTCAGCCATACGGTGAACGTCTTCACGTTTCTTCACTGCTGAACCTTTGTTGTCTGCTGCATCCGATAATTCGTTAGCTAAACGTAATGCCATTGATTTGTCACCACGTTTACGAGCGGCTTCTACGATCCAACGCATTGCTAAAGCATTACGACGGGTTGGGCGAACTTCTACAGGAACTTGGTAAGTAGAACCACCCACACGGCGAGATTTAACCTCAACAGTTGGACGTACGTTTTCTAATGCGATTTCGAAAGCTTCTAACGCTTCTTTACCAGAACGTTGTGCTAAAGTTTCTAATGCACCGTAAACGATTTTTTCTGCAGTAGATTTTTTACCATCTACCATTAACACGTTAATAAATTTTGCAAGTAATTCTGAACCGAACTTCGGATCTGGAAGAATTTTGCGTGGTTCAATACTACGACGACGTGGCATTGGAAATTTCTCCGTATATTAAATCTTCAGGATATCCAAAACTCATCTAATCTGCCTTAAGGCATCTTGACTGGAGTTTATGGTTTAAATATTAAAATTTAGACGTTTGGCCTTACTCAACGGAGAACCATTAAGCTTTAGGACGTTTAACGCCGTATTTAGAACGACCTTGTTTACGATCTTTAACGCCTGCACAGTCAAGTGCACCACGTACAGTATGGTAACGAACACCCGGTAAGTCTTTAACACGACCACCACGGATTAATACAACACTGTGTTCTTGAAGGTTGTGACCTTCACCACCGATGTATGAAGTTACTTCAAAGCCATTTGTTAAACGAATACGACATACTTTACGTAATGCTGAGTTCGGTTTTTTAGGTGTAGTAGTGTATACACGAGTACACACGCCACGTTTCTGCGGGCAAGCCTCTAATGCAGGAACGTTACTTTTTACAACCTTTTTCACACGCGGTTTGCGTACTAGCTGGTTGATAGTTGCCATTAAAAAAGCTCCAGTTAAAATTATTAAAAATAAAATTAAAAACATCCTTTCACACGAAAGGACGGCAAATTTTAAATTGAATGTGGATAAAAGTCAAGCACAGTAAGATAACAACAACGATCATTTGTTAATCAATGGAAGTAATTTTTCCAGCACTTGTGAAGAGGTAATATTTTCCATTTTATCTGCTTTTAGATAAAACTGATTTTGCCCGTAAGCCCCGATAAGTTTTGGATCGGTTGCCCCATATAAAATCACATTTGGCTTATCTAACGCAGCCGCCAAATGGCTCAAGCCGGTATCCACCGACACCACTGCCGCTGCTCCCGCAAGTTGAGTAGCAATATCGGTTAAGCTCATTTTTGGCAATACCTTAGCATTATTCGCCACACTCGCTAAACGCTCCGCCCGTTCTTTTTCGGCTTGGTTTCCCCAAGGCAATCTGACTGCCAGATTGTGCTTATCCAACGCTTGAATCAACTCCGCCCAATAGGCTTCTTGCCAATGTTTATCCGCTCGGGTAGTGGCGTGAATCAGCATAATGTAAGCGGTCGTTTTTTGAGGATTTTTTGCAAAATGTTGTGCAATGCAATAATCGCCCCGTTCGGTTGGCAAAGCATAACCTAATGATTTTGCACATAATTTTCTGATGCGTTCTACAGCGTGTTGTTGGTAAGGGATATCAAACTTTTCATCGTAAAATAGACTACTTAGGCCTTCACGAGCAGAGCTTTTATCATAACCCAACTTTTTGCCATTTGCTTGGCGAGTTACCAACACCGCACTTTTAATCAACCCTTGAGCATCAATCACCGCATCATACTGCTCACTTTTTAGTCTCTTTAAAAACTGCTGCCATTCTACCCAAGTCTGTCTTTGGCAAAGGTTTTTCCGCCAGCGGCGAATAGCCACTGGAATCACGTTGTTCACTGCTGAGTGCCACGCAGGAATTTCGGCAAAATTTTCTTCCACGACCCAATCTACTTTTACATCGGGAATGGCATTTTGCATATCGGTTAAAGCGGGAAGCGTATGCAATACATCGCCCATTGATGAGGTTTTAACAATTAAAATTTTCATCTTTTATAAACAAACAAGCGGTCTTTTTTTGCAAAAAATTGGCAAAATTCAACCGCTTGTAATCCATTTAAATTAACAGTTCAGCTAATTTTTCCATCACCATTTCAGGCTGAATATCAATTAAACTTTGGTGATAGCCTTCTGCCGCTTCGCCTTTGCGGATTTTGATCAATCCGCCTTCAATTAAGCGAATAATTACCGCATTGTGGGATAACGGTGGCGTATATTGTGGGCTGGTCGGTCCATATAAGGCGACCAACGGTTTATTTAGGGCAGCAGCAATATGCATTAAGCCGGAGTCATTGCTCACGACTGCATTACAATCTGCAATCAAATCTACCGCTTGGTTTAAATCGGTTTGCCCTGCTAAATTCAGGCAATAGCGTTGTAAATGTTCAGGCAATGCCAAGCGAATTTGCTCACCGACGGCTTCATCTTTTTTCGAGCCGAATAACCGTACCGAATAGCCTTGCTCAATCAACATTTTTGCCAACGTTGCATAATGGTAATGCGGCCAACGTTTTGCAGGTCCAAATTCAGCCCCCGGACAAAAGCCGATGGCAGGACGGTTTTCCGCATAAGCCAACTGTTTTTCAAATTTCGCTTTGGTCTGCTCAATGTGTTGACTATCTGTTGTTAGGTATGGGTAAGCAATCGGCAACTGTTGTGCAGTTGGAACAGTAGCCTTTTCAAACGCCAAGGCTACATAGCGTTGCACCATCATCGGGTAGTCGTTTTTATTACTGCGAAGATCATTTAAGAAAAAATATCTACTTTCCCCTTTCCAACCACGACGTCTCGCAATTTTCGCAAACAGTGGAATAAAGGCAGACTTTAATGAATTAGGCAATACAATCGCCATATCATATTGATTTCTCAGGGATTTTCCGAGTCGGTAGCGTTCACACAAACGAAATGAACCGTGTCCAATCGGCATTGAAATCGCATTACGCACCTCAGGCATACGGGCTAAAAGCGGACGACACCAATCGGGTGCCATTACATCAATTTGGCAATTCGGATACTGTATTTTAAGCTGTTGATAAAGTGCGTGCGACATCATCATATCGCCCACCCAAGACGGTCCTATAACTAAAATATTCATTTGCAAAATTCTCTTAAAAATTTATTCACAATCCTTGTAAGGATTGTTCACAGCTTCGCTGCCGTTGGCAAAGCCAACGTTCAAAAAGCGATGCTTTTTGTGTCCGCTTGTTACTGCTTTATACAATTTGCCGCTAACGTTTTTTTAGTGTTGTTATACAAAAATGCTTTACCACTACGGGTTTCATGCCAAGTCCAACGGATATTAGTGTATTTTTTACCATCTCTCGTTACAGAAGGTGAAAGCTGATGCGTTGTCCCTTGATAACTCACTGTGACTATTTCCTTTTTTAACGCTTTTTTTGTTCGTCCCTGGCGTTCAACTTCAACCTTCTTATCATTCTCACAACGATATAAACTCACTTTAGGTGCTTGCGCTATCAGTTTAGTCACTTTCTTTACTGGCTCTTTTTCCTTTTGTACTTGATGAATTTGCTCAACAGGGGTAACCACTGTACTACAAGCAACTAACATCGCTGAGCTTAGCGTTAAGTAGATAAGTTTGTAAGAGGGGCAAAATAAATTCATCCTTTATCTCCTTTTTAAATAAAAGAGCAACGTTTGTAGCGTTGCTCTTTTTCTTCATTTTATTTATTTAAAAGTATAGCTACCGTTTGCTTGACGGGTAAATTTGCCGCCTGAGCCAATGCTCATTTCAACCACACGGTTATTTTTATCTAAACGAACGGTTACTCGCTCGCCTACTTTTAAATTACTCACCACGTTATTGACTTTGCTCATCGCATTAACGTCTGAGATATTTAAGTTGTTATCACGGAACACTTGCATTAGTGATACACCTTTTGGCACAGTCATTGTTTTGGTTGCTACCGCATTTGCCGACTCGGCAGCCGGTGCTGCTTTTACCACTTCAGTTTTTGCCGGAGCTTTCTCAACCGGTTTAGCTGCTGTTTTTGCCGTTTCTTTTGCTGCCGGTGTAGCACGTTCGGTTTTCACTTCAGTTTTAGCAGGGGCTTTAGGCTGTTGTTTTACCGTTGCTTCAGGTTGGAACACCACGCTATTTTCCGTTTTAGGCTTAATCGCCGGTTGTGCAACAACCGGTTTATTTTCCACCGGTTTCACCGCAACAGGTTGCTCAACTACTGCTTGTGATTGTGTTTGCGACTGGCTATCTTGTGACGGTTTAGCCATTGTTTGCTCGGTTTGGGCTGGAGCAACTGTTACAGACTCTTGTTGAGCGGCTTGAGCTTGTTCTTGAGCTTTTGCAGCTTCAGCGGCTTCTTGTTCTGCACGAGCTTGTTCTTCCGCACGTTTCGCTTCAGCTTCATCAACCGGTCGGAATTCAATCGGCAAGCTACCACCTTGCTGAGATTGTAGCTCTTCGACAGTTTCCGGCGTACTTGGTTTTAACAAGAAAAACAGTACCAATAATGCTAACGCCAACAATGCCACTAATAATAAACGGCGGGTTTTAGGTGGCATTTTAGCTTTAATCTCTTTGGTTTTAGTGGCTGCAGCTGCCGCAGTGGCTGCTGCGGCAGCTGTTGCCGCATTTGGAATAATACGCTCAGTAGTGAAACTCTCGGGTGCAGGTTTAACCACTTCTTTTTCCACATTTTCTTGTGCTTCAACTGTGTTAAAAGATGCGGTTGATACACTTTCTTCAACCGAATGAATGGTATTATCCGGCTCTACTGCTTCTGTAGCTTCTGAACTTGGAGTAAATTGGAATTCTTTTGCCTGCTTAGCCGAAAAGACATCAGCCGTATGATCTTCTACTTTAGCATCAGGTCTTTTCATAATTGGGGTAAAGGTATGCCCCGGTGCTTTAGTTGAACGTAGCGAAACATAAGGGGCTTGAGTTGTAGCTGTGTTGGTTGTTTCAGCCTGTTCAGTCTCTTGAGCGGTGACGGAAGGTTCACCAAAAACCGGCTCTTTACGAAAGTTATTTTGTGTCATATTAATTCCAAATAATAGCGTTGTTAATGAGGATAAAAATGGCGATATTCTAAAGCAATTCAGCCGCTATTTGAATTTATTTAACTAAATTTACGCAACTAGCGGTCATTTTTGCCTAATTTTTTGCAAATCTATTTACTTTCATTGAATTTCAGACCAAATGCAAGTCTAGAAGTTTAGCCATTTTCTATTTTTTCGATCTGTGTCGAAAAATTTATTTTTGCCGGTTGAGTTCTATTTTATTCCCTATTAATCTTCCTTTCGACCTTTCAACAACTAATAAGGAAATCCTATGAAGAAAATCAAACAACTTGGTCTAACATTCTTGTTTGGCTTAAATGCAATGACTTTTGCCCAAACACCGCCAACTACAATGCCTGTTGAACAAAATGCAGTCACTCAACCCGTACAGCAAACACAAATCACCAACGCTAATGCGGTAAATATCAATACTGCTAGCGCTGCTGAATTGCAAGACAAGCTAGTAGGAATTGGGCAGAAAAAAGCTCAAGCGATTGTCGATTACCGTACTAAAAACGGCAATTTTAAAAACATTGAGCAACTTGCTGAAGTCTCCGGAATTGGGCAAGCAACGGTAGAAAAAAATCGAGCCAATATTATTTTAGAATAAGACAACCAAATTGTTGAAGTGGAATTCCTACAAAGCCCCTATCTGTTTTTTCTTTGTAGCCACTTCAACACCTTAAAGATTTTTTATCTATTTTGCATTGTATTTGCTATACTTCGCCCCCAATTAAACGCAAATTCTCGTTTTTAAATAAAAGGAAAACGCAATGCAATTAAAAAAACACCCTACGCCAACCTACTTCCAACGAGTAAAAATCGCTCTGCACTATTTACTGCCACAACTGGCAATTACCCGTGCAGCAGGTTGGTTAGCAGAGCAAAAATGGGGCGTAGTTACTCACCTTATCATCAAACTGTTTGCAAAACAGTATAAAGTCAATTTATCTGAAGCTAAAAAAACCGAGCCGTCAGATTATGCTACTTTTAATGAATTTTTTATCCGTGAATTAAAAGAAAACGCACGCCCGATTAATCAAGATCCAAATACACTTTGCTTACCGGCAGACGGTAAAGTCAGCGAATCAGGCGAAATTTCGGATAACCGTTTATTACAAGCAAAAGGTCATCACTTTACGTTAGAAACCTTATTGGCAAATGATGAAGAAATGGCGGCAAAATTTAAAGACGGCACATTTATTACCACCTACTTATCGCCAACTGATTACCATCGTGTACATATGCCGTGCGATGGAACATTGCGTAAAATGATTTATGTGCCGGGCGAATTGTTCTCCGTCAATCCGTTTTTAGCTGAACACGTTCCAAACTTATTCGCTCGCAATGAACGTGTGATTTGTGAATTTGACACTGCATTCGGACCAATGGTACAAATTTTGGTCGGTGCAACAGTTACCGCAAGTATGAGTACGGTTTGGGCTGGCGTAATTAATCCGCCACGAGCAGACGAAGTGGTGGTTTGGAATTACGAAACTGAAGGCGAAAAAGCCATCAAACTCCAAAAAGGCGAAGAAATGGGAGCTTTCCGTTTAGGCTCAACCGTGATTAACCTCTTCCCGAAAGGTAAAGTACATCTCAACCCTGCACTTATTGCAGGAATGCAAACCCGAATGGGGGAAGAGTTGGGAAGATTAAATTAAACCTGACTATTTGCTAAGCCCTTTAATCGCAGAATATCTGCTCAGTTAAAGGGCTTTCTTATAACCGAATCATCTACTTCATTCCAATAAACTAAAACCCACTATTTCACTAAGTCTTTCATTTGTGCTATTGTGCCGATACATTTTTTTGACTAAAAAGGATAGATGATGAAACTACAAAAACTTATCCGAGAAAATCATTTAGCATTGCTGTTTCAACAAGGCAATTTTGGGCTTGAGAAAGAGAGCCAACGGGTTGATCGCAACGGCAATATAGTTACTACTCCCCACCCAGCCGTATTCGGTAATCGCTCTTACCACCCTTATATTCAAACCGATTTTGCCGAAAGTCAGCTAGAGTTAATCACTCCACCGAATGCAAAATTAGAAGACAGCTTTCGTTGGCTGTCTGCCATTCACGAAGTAGTGCTACGTTCGTTGCCAGAAGAGGAATATATCTTCCCTCTCAGTATGCCGGCAGGCTTGCCGCCGGAAGAGCAAATTCAAGAAGCACAATTTGATAACCCTGAAGATGTGCAATATCGCCAACACCTTTCCAAAAACTATGGAAAATATAAGCAGATGGTAAGCGGCGTGCATTACAATTTCCAACTTTCAACGGAATTTGTCGAAAAAGCCTTTGCTTTACAAACGGAATATTCTGAGCTGAAAGCCTTCCAAAACGCACTTTATATGAAGTTAGCCAATAACTTTTTGCGTTATCAATGGATTTTGCTCTATTTATTGGCTGCCACGCCTACAGTGGAATCGCAATATTTTTATGAAAAATCACCGCTTGCGGGAGGGCAACTTGTCCGCAGTTTGCGTTCAAGCCCCTATGGTTATGTGAATTCGGAAAAAGTGGTGGTTAATCACGACAGCTTAGAAAGCTATGTTGAAAGCCTTGAAGCCAATGTTGCCAACGGATTATTAATTGCCGAGAAAGAATTCTATTCCAACGTGCGTTTACGCGGTGGCAAGAAAGCCCGTGAGCTATTGGAACAGGGCGTGAAATACGCCGAATTCCGCTTATTTGATTTAAACCCTTTCGCCCCTTACGGTATTGAACTGAATGATGCCAAATTTATCCATTACTTCTTACTCGGTATGCTTTGGCTGGAGGAAACAAGCGGTCAAAAAGAGGTGGAAATCGGCAAACAGAAACTTTACCAAGTCGCCCTTGAAGATCCAAGAACAGAAACCGCTTTCCGTGCCGAAGGTGAAGCGATCTTAAATCAACTTCTAGCGATGCTTGAAGAGTTGGCAGCCGGTCAGGAAAGCCTAGATCTGGTGCAAGAAAAATTAGCTCAATTTGCTGATCCAAACAAAACTTTGAACGGACGTTTAATTGCCGCAATAGAGGAAGCCGGCAGTTATAAAGCACTAGGTGCTAAACTGGCTCAAGCCTATAAGGCACAAGCCTTTGAGCGTTTTTATGCGTTATCGGCATTTGATAATATGGAACTTTCCACCCAAACCCTGTTTTTTGATTTGATCCAACAAGGGATTGAAGTGGAATTACTGGACGAAAACGATCAATTCCTCGCTCTGAAATTTGGCGATCATCTGGAATATGTGAAAAACGGCAATATGACCAGTCACGACCAATACATTTCACCCCTGATTATGGAAAACAAAGTGGTGACGAAAAAAGTATTGGCAAAAGCTGGCTTTAACGTCCCGAAAAGCGTTGAATTTACCAGCCTTGAACAGGCTGTGGCACATTATCCGCTATTTGAAGGCAAAGCGGTGGTGATTAAGCCGAAATCAACTAACTACGGTTTGGGTATTACCATCTTCCAACAAGCGGTCAAAAATCGGGAAGATTTTGCAAAAGCGGTTGAAATTGCGTTCCGTGAAGACAAAGAGGTGATGGTGGAAGACTATTTAGTCGGTACTGAATACCGCTTCTTTGTACTGGGTGATGAAACCCTTGCGGTGTTACTGCGTGTACCGGCGAATGTAGTGGGAGATGGCATTCACAGTGTAAAAGAGCTGGTGGAGCGTAAAAATGACGATCCGCTGCGTGGCGATGGCTCTCGTAGTCCGCTGAAAAAAATCGCATTAGGTGAAATTGAGCAGTTACAACTTAAAGAGCAAGGCTTAACCGTAGATTCCGTACCGGCGAAAGGTCAAACCGTTCAACTGCGTGCCAATTCCAATATCAGCACCGGTGGCGATTCGATTGATATGACCGACCAAATGCACGAAAGCTATAAACAAATTGCGGTGGGAATTGCTCAGGCAATGGGTGCTAAAGTGTGTGGGGTGGATTTGATCATTCCTGATCTCACCAAACCTGCCAAGCCAAATTTAAGCTCTTGGGGCGTAATTGAAGCGAACTTCAACCCAATGATGATGATGCATATTTTCCCTTATCAAGGCAAGTCCCGCCGTTTAACCAAAGCGGTGATCAAAATGCTGTTTCCTGAGATAGGCAATTAAATTTTCTCTCTATACCTCTTTTAAGGAGAATTTGCTCAAGAATTCTCCTTAATTTATTTCTAAAGTTTTACTCCAATTAAATTTCACTTTGCGCATAACGCTCCAAAAGGAGAATTTTTTGTATAATTAAAAACTTTCAAAAATATCTCCGTTAACAAAATGTTATAAAGAAAAGACATTTAGCCCAATTTATAGCCAAAAAAGCTTATTGTCTGTGATATAGATCACACTTTTGTAATTAATACATTGTGTGAAATAATTATCATATTAAAATCTCGCCCCAGTAAATAAACAACTTAAAAAACCGCAAGGAGTAACAAATGAGCATTGCTATTATCATAGCAACCCATGGTGTTGCTGCAGAGCAACTTCTCAAAACAACTGAGATGTTGATTGGTGAACAAGAAGATGTCGCTTACATTGACTTTGTTCCCGGCGAAAATGCAGAAACGATCATGGGCAAATATCAAGCATTGGTTGAAGGTCCACTATCACACTGTGACCAAGTGCTGTTTTTGGTGGATATGTGGGGAGGAAGCCCATTCAACGCCGCAAACCGATTCCAAGATGGAAAATCGGGTATGGATGTTGTTGCGGGTGTGAATATTCCTATGCTAGTGAACACCTGTATGGCTCGTGATGATGTGGAATCGTTGGAAGAATTGGTGGAAGTTGCATTAGAAGCCGGCTCAACCGGGATTCGTTCACTTAATCACCAACCTGAAGTGGCTGAGGTGCAAACCGCTACTCCGGCACAAGAAACTGCAGCTGTTCAACAGCCTGAAATTGTTGATGACGGACGTCGTATGACCATTGCCCTTGCCCGTATTGATGACCGCTTGATTCACGGTCAAGTTGCGACGGTTTGGACAAAAGAAAGTAAAGTCAATCGCATTATTGTGGTAAACGAAGGTGTAGCAAAAGACAGCGTGCGTACCACTATGCTAAAAAGTGTTGCTCCTCTTGGCGTAACGGCTCACGTTGTTGATGTACCTAAAATGATTCGTGTCTATAACAACCCTGAATATGCCGATGATCGTGTAATGTTACTCTTTACTAACCCAAGTGATGTCTTAGCCTTAATTGAAGGTGGTGTACCACTCAATAGCATTAACGTGGGCGGTATTTCGCATAAAGAAGGGAAACAAATGGTTAGCCACGCTGTTGCGGTTGATCAAAAAGATATTGATGCCTTCAAAGCAATTGATGCGAAAGGCGTTGAATTAGAAGTACGCAAAGTCTCAAGCGATAGCCGTCAATATATGATGGATTTATTGAAAAAACATAACTTAATCTAAAGGAAATTACTATGGAACTTTCAGCATTACAAATTGTGCTTTTATTCCTCGTTGCCTGTATCTCAGGTATGGGCTCAATTCTTGATGAATGGCAAACCCACCGTCCGTTAATTGCCTGTACGATGATAGGCTTAGTGCTTGGTGATGTGACTACCGGCGTTATTGTTGGTGGTTCATTAGAGTTATTAGCTTTAGGTTGGATGAACATCGGTGCCGCTGTTGCACCAGATGCGGCATTAGCCTCTATTGTCTCAACCATTTTAGTCATTGTAGGTCGTCAAGATATTTCAACTGGTATCGCCATCGCTATTCCGCTTGCAGCTGCCGGTCAAGTATTAACCTATGTTGTGCGTGCAATCACCGTAGGTTTCCAACACGCAGCAGATAAATCAATTGAAGACGGTAACTTAAGCCGTTTAGACTGGTTACATCGCGGTGCTTTATTGCTTCAAGCAATGCGTATTGCCATTCCTGCATTAATTGTGGCATTAACAGCAGGCACAGATGCGGTTCAAACAATGTTAAATGCCATTCCTGAAGTGGTTACAACCGGGCTGAAAATTGCCGGTGGCTTCATCGCCGTGGTGGGTTATGCGATGGTAATCAATATGATGCGTGCAGGTCATTTAATGCCGTTCTTCTTCGCAGGCTTTGTAATTGCAGGCTTTACCGATTTTAACCTTGTTGCCCTTGGGGTATTAGGTACGGTTATTGCAATGGTTTATATCCATATGCACCCTAAATATAACAAAAGCCAGCAGGTAGTAGTGGCAGCTACACCAAAAAATGATTTAGACAACCGTTTAGACTAAGAGGGCATTTAAAATGACAACTGAAATCAAAAAAGTAACAAAAAGCGATTTGAATGCCGTTGTACGTCGTTCAAACTTATTCCAAGGTTCGTGGAACTTTGAGCGTATGCAGGCTCTTGGTTTTGCGTATGCGATGGTACCGGTTATCAAACGTTTATATCCGGATCCAAATGACCCGGGTCGCAAAGAAGCGATTAAACGCCATTCTGAATTCTTTAATACTCAACCATTCGTAGCTGCACCGATTTTAGGGGTAACCATTGCGATGGAAGAAGAACGTGCCAACGGTAAAGAAATTGATAATGCTGCAATTAACGGTATTAAAGTTGGTTTAATGGGACCATTAGCCGGTGTGGGTGACCCAATTTTCTGGGGAACTGTTCGCCCTGTATTTGCCGCATTAGGAGCAGGCTTAGCCTTAAAAGGCGAGCTGTTAGGTCCAATCCTGTTTTTCGCCTTATTTAACATAGTGCGTTTAGCCGCACGCTATTATGGCGTAGTATATGGCTATAAAAAAGGCTTAGATGTTGTACAAGATATGAGTGGCGGTTTATTACAAAAATTAACCGAAGGTGCTTCAATTTTAGGTCTGTTTATTATGGGGGCATTGGTACAAAAATGGACAAGTATTAACGTTCCGCTTGTGCTTTCAACCATTCAAAAACAAGACGGTACCATCGAAGTTACCACAGTGCAAAGCATTCTCGACAGCTTAATGCCGGGCTTACTCCCATTATTATTAACCTTTGCTTGTATGTGGTTACTGCGTAATCGAGTAAATGCTATCTGGATTATCCTCGGTTTCTTTGTTATCGGTATCCTCGGCGCTGCAACCGGTGCATTAGCTTAATTGCAAAATTTTCTGTGAAAACGACCGCTTGAACTTGAACATTCAAGCGGTTTTTTATACGCTTTAGCCCAAATAAATTCACTTGTTTAATTATGACCAATACCATCCTTATTCTCTTTATTTTACTTGGCTTAGTATTCGCCATTTATGACCAAGTTTTTATGCACAAACTCAAAGGCACAACCTTACTGGAAATCCGCTTAAAAAAGCAAAAAACAATTGATACTTGGCTATTGATTGGTTTAATTATATTGTCAATTAGCTATGGCGTACAAAATCAAATCCAGCCCTTTACACTTTATCTACTGGCGACGTGCATTATTCTGTCGGTCTATCTCACCTTTTTCCGCTCCCCTCGCTTGTTATTAAAACAACACGGTTTTTTCTTTGCGAATGTCTTTTTTAATTACAACAAGATTTATCAAGTCAATATTGCAGAAGGAAAAGCAGATGAAAAAATTTTAGTCATTGATTTACATAGTGGAAGAAGACTACTTGCCTATGTTGAAAATGAGGAAGATATTCAACCGGTAGTAGATTTTTTTGGCGGTTATAAAAAGGAAAGTGAGCAGAAATAGTTTGCGAACAAAACACAAGCGGTCATTTTTCCCTTAAATTTTGCAAAAACTGAGGAAAAATGACCGCTTGTAAAATCGGTTAGATTAGGCTTTGGCAGCCGCTGCCGCTTTAACGATCACCGCAAAAGCAGGCGCTTTAAGTGAAGCACCGCCTACTAATGCACCGTCAATATCCGGTTGAGTGAATAACTCTGCTGCGTTAGCATCGTTTACAGAGCCACCGTATTGAATGATTACTTGATCTGCCACCGCTTGTGATTTAGCCGCAATATGGTCACGAATAAATTTATGCACCGCTTGTGCTTGTGCCGGAGTAGCTGATTTACCGGTACCGATTGCCCAAATTGGTTCGTAAGCAATAACTGCACCATTGAACGCTTCCACACCGTGTGCGTTGATTACCGCATCAATTTGTCTTGCACACACTTCTTCGGTTTTACCTGCTTCATTTTCAGCTTCAGATTCACCGATACATAATACAGGCACTAAGCCGGCATCTTTTAATACTTTGAATTTGTGAGCAATAAATTCATCGCTTTCTTTGTGGTAAGTACGGCGTTCTGAGTGACCGATAATAATGTACTTCGCACCAAACTCTTTTAACATTTCAGGCGAAATATCACCGGTGAATGCCCCTTTTACATTCACATCCACATTTTGTGAACCAAGTGCAATTAAGCCTTTGTCGCTACAACCACAGCCACAACCGGCAAGTGATGCTTCAGCGTGTGCCAAATACATCACCGGTGGAGCGATTGCCACATCACAGCCTTCAACGCCGTGTAATTCTGCTTTTAAATCTGCAATTAAGGTTTTAGTAAACGCTTTATCACCGTTTAATTTCCAGTTACCCATTACAAGTGGACGACGTGCCATTTTGTTTCTCCTATAAAGTTAAACTTAAATATAAACGTTGCGAACTATACCAAATTTTAATGCCGTTTTGTTGTTTTTATTTTGCTTTTTCTGATCTAGATCGAAAGGTTTAACGTATAATGCCGAAATCTTATTTTTTTATGTTATTCGAGAAATGAATGAAACTGAATTATTTATACTCTCCTCCTCAAGCCATCGGGCGTTTAAAAGCCGAATATGCCGATTTTATTGTGCGTGAAGAATTGGGCTACGAGTTAGCCGGTGAAGGGGAATTTGTGGCGGTTAAAATCCGCAAAACCAACGCCAACACACTGTTTGTGGGGGAAAAGTTAGCCAAATTTGTCGGCATTTCCGAGCGAGAAATGAGTTATGCGGGCTTAAAAGACCGCCATGCAGTGACTGAGCAATGGTTCTGCTTGCATTTAGCAGGCAAAGAAACGCCCGATTTCTCCGCCTTTGAATGCGAAGGCGTGGAAGTGCTAGAAGTAACCCGCCATAACCGCAAAATTCGTGTTGGTTCGCTCGCCGGCAATCATTTTGAATTATTGCTGCGTGATGTCACCGAGAGTGAAGACTTACTTCAGCGTTTGCAACAGTTGCAAGCGGTCGGATTTCCCAATTATTTTACCGAACAACGCTTTGGGCGAGACGGACATAATCTGACCCAAGCCCTGCGTTGGGCAAACGGGGAAATTAGCGTGAAAGATCGCAAAAAACGCAGTTTCTACCTTTCCGCTGCCCGCTCGGAAGTGTTTAATTTAGTGGTTTCACAGCGGATTAACGACGGCTTAACCCAAAAAATCTTGGAGAATGATTACGTTCAACTTGCCGGCTCCAACAGCTTTTTCTGCGTGAAATCGGACGAAATTGCCGAAACCCAAGCCCGTTTAGAACAGCAAGATCTACTTCTCACCGCCCCGCTGATAGGCGAGAGATCCCTTGAGATGGAATGCAATCCTGCTGAAAAAACTATCATCGAACAACACGCTCAACTGCTTGCCTTAATGCAAAAAGAGCGTATGGCAGCCGCTCGGCGAGCAATGCTTTGTAAGCCACAAAATCTGGAATGGCAATTTGAACAAGAAGGGCTACGGTTAAAATTCTTTTTAGATTCAGGCAGTTATGCCACTGCACTGGTGCGAGAGTTAATTCTGCTTGCCGAAGAGAGCGAAGCTTAGTCCATAACACATAACAAGCGGTAAGATTTTAATCATTTTTGCAATTTGCAAAACTTTAACAAAATCTTACCGCTTTTTGCACTTTTAGACTAAAAAAACTGTCGAAAAATTGTTAGAATTGCGATCTTTGTATTTAGAGTCTATCAAGATGTAAGATCTAAAGGAAATTATGCGAATTTTAATTAGTAATGACGATGGTTTTCACGCTGTCGGCATTCAAACTTTAGCCAAAGCCTTGCGAGATGCCGGGCATATCGTCACCATTATTGCACCGGATCGTAACCGCAGTGCAGCTTCAAGCTGCCTAACCTTAGTCGATCCACTTCGGGTGCATCGTTTTGATGAATATAATTATGCGGTGATCGCCGGCACACCTGCCGATTGCGTGCATTTAGCCTTAAACGGCTTGTTTGACGGCAAATTTGCAGAAAAATTTGATTTGGTGGTCTCCGGCATTAATCACGGGGCAAATTTAGGCGATGATGTGGTTTACTCCGGTACGGTAGCGGCAGCATTGGAAGGTCGCCACTTGCCATTACCAAGTATTGCAATATCACTGGTTGGGCGTAAACACTCTTCGTTTTTAGACGGTGAAAATCATTTTGGAACAGCAGCACAGGTAGTGTTAGATTTATTGGAAAAAATGGAAACGCAGAGTTTTCCATCAAACCACGTTCTCAATGTTAATGTGCCGAATTTACCTTATTCAGAGCTAAAAGGCACAATGATCACCCGCTTGGGGGCTCGTTCCACAGCTGCGGAAATTGTGAAGCAAAAAGATCCTCGCAATGCCGATGTTTACTGGATTGGCGTCACCGGTGATCCGATTGATGAAAGTTTTGGCACCGATTTTTATGCGTTAAACCGAGATTGTGTCTCTATTACCCCGATTCAAGTGGATATGACCGCTCATAAAACGATAGCAACCTTAAAAGGCATTTTTAATGAAACTGTTTGAAACAATTTATGACAAAACAATGCAGTGGTCTAAGCACCACTTCGCTGCCTTTTGGTTAAGTTTTGTCAGTTTTATCGAGGCGATCTTTTTCCCGATTCCACCGGATGTGATGTTGATTCCGATGTCGATGGCAAAACCGCAAAATGCGTTTAAATATGCAGTTTACACTACCCTTGCTTCGGTTGCCGGTGGTGTTATCGGTTATTTTATCGGCTTATATGCTACCGATTGGGTGCAAGGTGTCATCGCAAATTGGGGAATGCAAGCAAACTTTGATAAAGCGAAATCATGGTTTGAAACTTGGGGGGTCGCAGTTGTGTTTTTAGCTGGATTTTCACCTATTCCCTATAAGGTATTTACAATTTGTGCCGGTGTAATGCAGATGGCTTTCTTCCCGTTTGTGATTACTGCTGCGATTTCTCGCTTTGCCCGTTTTATTTTGGTAGCAAAACTCTCTGCTTGGGGTGGCAAAAAATATGAAGAAAAAATTCGCCGCTCTATCGAATTAATTGGTTGGGGAACAATCGTTATAGCCGTTGTTGCCTATGTAATTTATACATTAATGAAATAAATTTTAAGGATATAAAAATGAAAAAATCACTTTTTGTTTTATCTCTGATTTCTTTTGCTTTAGTGGGTTGTTCAAGCAATTCGGGGGAATCCACTTCTACGGTAGAAACAACAGAAGCAAATGCAACTTGGCAATCAGCAGATAGCATTCAAACTGCACCAATGCCTGCCTCAATGAATCAACCTATTGCAACTCAGCCAACCTATCAGCAGCCGACTTACTCTGCACCACAACCAATTTCGGCAGCACCAATGCCTGTTTCAAGTGGTAGTGATAGCTCTCAAGTTGAAACAGTAGGGAACTGTCAAGTGGTGCGTGATGCAAATAATGCCCCTATCTATTCACAAATTACCAAAGGCTGCTACACAGAAAGTCACTATACGGTAGGTAAAAGTGATACGCTTTATTTAATCGGTTATCTAACCGGCACCAATGCCAATCAAATTGCACAGCTAAATGGTTTAAATACCGGCTCTCCACTGAAAGTCGGGCAAGTCTTACGTGTTCGTTAATAGGCAGAGAAAATGAACAGAACCCTTTTGGCATTTGCAATTTCTTGTGCATTTTTGACCGCTTGTAGCTCGCCTACTCAGCCACAAGTTGAAGATCCAAATATGTTACCTGCAGGCACATTACAACCGATTGAAGGCTCAGGCGCAAGCCAAGACAGTTACAGTTGGCCGTCTGATATTCAATCAACGTCAATGCCTGACAGTATGAAATAATTTTAGGACAATCATTTAATGAAAAAACAATTTATTCTTCTCCCTTTAGTTTCTGCTGTTTTGGCAGCCTGTTCTTCAAACAATCCAGCACCGGTGGTGAATGCTTCCGGTAATAACGAATTAAGCCCGGGCGTGATGCAGCCTGTTGATGTGAGTGCAGGTGCAATTAATTCAAGCGGTGGCTGGCAGTCTGATATTCAATCTGCACCAATGCCAAGCTCGATGAATACCACTCCGGTGCAAACAATGCCCCAGCTGGTTTCAGTGCCACAACCTGTGGCGACTGTACCGCAGCCAATTACCAATCCGGTGATTACCGAGCAACCACCACAGCCGACCACCACGACTAAAATCGTGAAAAAAACGAAAACGGTCGAGAAAAAAGTGGATCAAAATTTTGAGATCCCGCGTGATGCCAACAATGCCCCAATGTACAACCAAATTCAAAAAGGGTTCTACGATGGCTCTACCTATACCGTACGCAAAGGCGACACAATGTTCTTGATTGCCTATATTGTGGGTAAAGATGTAAAAGAAATCGCCGCTCTTAATAATATGAGCGAACCTTACCAATTAAGCGTAGGGCAAAAACTCAAAACCGGCAAATCTGCAACGGAAACTATTACCGTGGAAGAAAAAGTCACCGTACCGGTTGAACCACAAATTACCTACCAACAAGGTGCAAACGGCACAACCTATGCTTCTGACGGTAATATTACTGGGCCGGTAAAAGCAGGCACAGCCAACGCTGATGTCACGCCGGTTAATAACGGTATTAAAGCAACAACTGCAACTGCTCCGGCAGTAACTGCTTCTGTCGGTACAGTAAATGCAACAGAGGACCGTACTGCCTCCACCATTCGTGCTACAGATGGCACAGCAGGTGGTGCCGTACAAAGTAGTAATACTGTTTCTGCACCAGCTTCATCAATTAAATGGCAATGGCCAACCAGCGGGCGTGTAATTTCAGGCTTCTCCTCAGCAGAAGGAGGTAATAAAGGCATTGATATTGCCGGCAATAAAGGACAAGATGTACGTGCTGCCGCCGCAGGTAAAGTGGTATATGCCGGTAATGCCTTGCAGGGTTACGGTAACTTAATCATCATCAAACATACCGATGATTTCTTAAGTGCTTATGCACACAACAATACTATTGAAGTTGACGAGCAAGAAACGGTGAAAGCCGGTCAGAAAATCGCGACTTTAGGTAGTACAGGAACCAATACGAATAAATTACATTTTGAAATTCGTTATAAAGGAAAATCTGTCGATCCGACTCGTTATTTACCAAGAAAATAAGAGTAACTTTTTAGCATAATCCGACCGCTTGTGTACTACAAGCGGTCAATTTTTAGGAAAACTATGCAAATGAAAAAATATATCGCACACATGATAAGTTCGTTACTGCTGATAGCCTGTTCGGACTACCGAGCAACACCAACTAGCCCAAGCGATGCTTACACTTGCTCTCCTCCTTTTCGCTACTCTTTCTTAAAAAAAACGTGCATACCTTTATTCAGTATAGCCGATATTCAATTATTGGATCCAACCGAGCCTTCACATCGCATTTATATTTTGTTATCTGAAGATCGATTTCAAGCCGAGGTCTTCTCAACGAAGCTCTCTGAATCTTCTATGTTATTGGAGGCGGTTAAAGGAGGCTATATTTCAAAAGACGGAAAAGTTCGTTTACTCAAAAAAGCTGAAGGTTGGAAAATTTACTATGAGTGAGACTAAAATACGTTGTGATTGGTGTAAAAGCAGTGAAATTTATATGAAATATCACGACGAAGAATGGGGAAAACCGGAGTTTGACAGCCTCAAACTGTTTGAGAAAATCTGCCTTGAAGGGCAACAAGCCGGACTTTCTTGGATTACGGTATTGAAAAAACGGGAAACCTACCGCCAAGCATTCCATCAGTTTAATCCTGAAAAAATTGCCAAAATGGGTGAAGAAGAAATTGATTTGTTGATGCAAAATGCTGGCTTAATCCGCCACCGAGCAAAGTTAGAAGCCATTATAAAAAATGCGAAAGCTTATATCACAATGCAGCAAAATGGCGAAGACTTCAGTCGGTTTATTTGGTCTTTTGTGAATTATCAGCCGCAAATTAATGATGTACCAACACTTGAAGCCGTTCCTGCTCACACAGAAACTTCAAAAGCAATGTCAAAAGCGTTGAAAAAACGTGGGTTTGTATTTGTAGGCGAGACCACTTGCTACGCTTTTATGCAGTCTATGGGGCTGGTTAACGACCATTTGAATAATTGTGCCTTCAAACATAAATAAAAACAAAAAAATTAGGCGACCATTCGGTCGCCTAACATTAATTCAGATTATTGATTGTTTTGAACGTAATCAATTGCTGATTGAACTGTCGTAATTTTTTCAGCTTCTTCATCTGGAATTTCGATATCGAATTCTTCTTCTAAAGCCATTACTAATTCAACAGTGTCTAAAGAATCTGCACCTAAATCTTCAATGAATGAAGCTTCTGGTTTTACATCTTCTGCTTTCGCGCCAAGTTGATCAACAATGATTTTTTTTACGCGTTCTTCAATGCTCATTTTGTTTTTCCTATAGTGAATATCGCATAAGTGCGAGAGTTAAATAGTGTAATCGAAATAAGTTTAAATACAACCTTTTATAAAAAGGTCAAACCAGACTATTCCTATACACCAGAATATATCTGTTTTTCCATTCTATCATTATGTTTATGTTTAATCTATAGAGATAAATCAAATTTCATTTGATTACCCTACTTTCCGTAATTCATCTCGCATTTGTGCAATTACTGTTTGATAATCTGGCTGGTCAAAAATCGCAGAACCTGCCACAAACATATCTGCTCCTGCGGCTGCAATGTCGGCAATGTTATTTATTTTCACACCACCATCAACTTCTAAGCGAATGTTATAACCGCTCTCATCAATACGACGACGGACTTCTTTCAATTTATCTAAGGTGGACGGAATAAATGATTGTCCGCCAAAGCCCGGATTCACAGACATCAATAAAACCACGTCAACTTTATCCATCACATAATCTAAATAGCTCAATGGCGTTGCCGGGTTAAACACCAAGCCTGATTTACAACCTAAATCACGGATAAGCTGTAAATTTCGATCTATATGTTCCGTTGCTTCAGGGTGGAATGTAATATAATCCGCTCCGGCTTTGGCAAAATCCGGAATCAAACGCTCAACTGGTTTTACCATTAAATGCACATCAATCGGGCATTGAATGCCGTAATCACGTAAGGCTTTGCAGATCGCCGGCCCGAAGGTCAAATTCGGCACGTAGTGGTTGTCCATTACATCAAAGTGAATTAAGTCTGCACCGGCTTTTAACACCTCTGCCACATCATCACCCAAGCGAGCTAAATCGGCAGATAAAATAGACGGTGCAATTAAATAAGGATTCTTACTCATATTTCCTCACTATCAAAAAATAAATCTACGTTAGATTACCATAATTTTAACAGCGAAAAGAGTCTCTCTTCCTAAAAATCCGTTTTTTTACAAAACACCATAAAAAAGTTATGGAATTGTATTTAAAGTTCGTATATTATGTATCCCATATTTTAATTATGGTTAATAACCTTATCTAAATTCTGGAGAAAATATGAAAAAAGGGATTCATCCTGAAAATTATCGTGAAGTGTTGTTCTATGATGCCTCAGTGCAACAAGGCTGGGTTATCCGTTCTTGTGCGGCAACCAACAAAACAATGGTATGGGAAGATGGCAAAGAATACCCACTTTACACCTTAGATACCTCATCGGCGTCTCACCCTGTTTACACAGGTAAACGCCGTGAAGTGAATACAGAAGGTCGTGCAAGTCAATTTAAAGATAGATTTAAAGGCTTTGCTTCAACGCTTTCAAATCAAAAATAGAGGATAAAATGAAAATCTTAAACTCACTTAAAACCGCAAAATCACGTCACCCGGATTGCCAAATTGTCAGACGCAAAGGCAAACTTTATGTGATTTGCAAAACCAACCCGAGATTTAAAGCTCGTCAGCGTTAAAAACCAGCACCTTAATAAGCTAATTTATTAAGGTGTTTTTTATTTCATCTTCTCAATATTACCTATTTTAACCACATCAACGATTTTATTATTTCTTATTCCATTTAGTTATTTGCAAGCGGTCAATTTTCCCCTTAAATTTGCAAAAAATTTATTTTACCAATTAAAAGGAAATGATTATGTTGAAAAAATTATCAATTGCTGCATTAGCTCTTACCCTTTCTGTTTCTGCATTTGCTAAAGAGAGCCTACTTGAGCGTATAAACAACAAAGGGACTATTACTGTGGGTACGGAAGGAACTTATGCCCCTTACACCTATCACGATGCGAGCGGTAAATTAACCGGTTACGATGTAGAAGTAACCCGTGCGGTGGCTGAAAAATTAGACGTAAAAGTGGAATTTAAAGAGACACAATGGGACGCTATGTTAGCCGGTTTAAAAGGTGAGCGTTTTGACTTAGTGGCAAACCAAGTGGCTTTAACCAGCCCGGAACGTCGAGCGACATTTGATAAATCCGAATCTTACAGCTGGGACGGTGCCGCCTTATTAGTGCGTGAAGATGAAACTAAAATCAAAACCCCTGCTGATGTAAAAGGCGTGAAAACTGCCCAAACCTTGAGCTCAAACTATGGCGAGATTGCCCGTGAAAACGGTGCAGACATCGTGCCAATTGACGGTATGGCTCAAGGCTTACTGTTAATTCAACAAAAACGCGCCGATGCAACTTTCAATAGCCACTTATCGCTATTAGATTACTTGAAAAAGAACCCGAATTCCGGCTTAAAAATTGTGTGGGAAAAAGAAGAAAAAGTGGGTGCAGGCTTAATTGCGAATAAAGGCAATGACGAAGCATTAGCGAAAATCAGCAAAGCAATCGTAGAATTACGTGAAGACGGCACGTTAAAAAAATTGGGCGAGCAGTTCTTCGGTAAAGATATTAGTGTACAATAATCCATATTGGATTAGGCTTGGGGCGAATTCGCCCCTTTTATTTTTAAATCTCCCTCAAAACGGGAGATTTTAGGTTTTTCAGATGTTAAACGATCTACTTCTCTCAATCCCCTTTATGACCCAAGCTCGGGTCGATTTAGTGCTAAGCGGTTTTTGGCCGATGGTACAAGCGGCATTTTTAGTCTCTATTCCGCTGGCAATCGCCTCATTTATTATCGGTATGTTAATTGCCGTTGCAGTTGCATTAGTGCGAATTAGCCCTGCAACAGGCTTTTTTCACCGCTTGCTACTGTGGCTGGTAAAAGGTTATATCTCGATTATTCGCGGCACGCCGATGTTGGTTCAGATCTGTATTGTGTTTTATGGTTTGCCTGCAATCGGCATTTTTATCGATCCGATTCCGGCGGCAATTATCGGGTTTTCACTCAATATCGGGGCTTATGGCTCGGAAACGATCCGTGCTGCGATCTCCTCCGTGCCAAAAGGACAATGGGAAGCCGGTTATACTATCGGTATGACTTATATGCAAACTTTTCGCCGTATCATTGCCCCGCAAGCGTTTCGAGTTGCTGTTCCGCCACTTAGCAACACCTTTATCGGTCTGTTTAAAGATACCTCTCTTGCCTCCGTTGTTACCGTAACCGAAATGTTCCGGGTTGCTCAACAGGTAGCGAATATGTCTTATGACTTCCTACCTGTTTATATTGAAGCCGGTTTGATTTATTGGTGCTTCTGCTGGGTGCTATTTTTAATTCAGGCGAGATTGGAAGTCCGCTTTAACCGATTTGTGGCGAAATAAGGAGGAATTGTGCTTAAAATTCGCAATATTCATAAAACCTTTGGCAACAACGCTATTCTACGCGGCATTGATTTAGATATTCAAAAAGGGCAAGTGGTAGTAATTTTAGGCCCTTCCGGTTCAGGCAAAACCACCTTTCTTCGTTGCTTAAATGCACTGGAAATGCCCGAGCAAGGCACATTGGAATTTAGTGGTAATGCTCCGCTGAAAATTGATTTTGCCGTAAAACAGAGCAAAAAAGAGATTTTAGCGCTACGCCGCAAATCCGGTATGGTGTTCCAAAACTACAACCTGTTCCCGCATAAAACCGCATTGGAAAATGTGATGGAAGGACCGGTATTTGTGCAACAACAAGCGGTCGAAATTGCTCAAAAAAATGCAAAAGCCCTGTTAGAAAAAGTCGGACTGGCGGATAAAGCAGAACTCTACCCGTTTCAACTGTCAGGCGGGCAACAGCAACGGGTTGGCATTGCACGAGCATTAGCAATTCAGCCGGAGCTGATGTTATTTGATGAACCAACTTCGGCACTTGATCCTGAGTTAGTGCAAGACGTGCTAAATACGATGAAAGAACTGGCAAATGAAGGCTGGACAATGGTCGTGGTTACTCACGAAATCAAATTTGCCCTTGATGTTGCCGATGTAGTGGTGGTAATGGACGGCGGTGAAATCGTTGAACAAGGCTCGCCACAGCAACTGTTTAACCACCCACAACACGAACGAACTAAACGTTTTTTAAATCAAATCAGAGCGGATAAATAAGAAACGATAGCGCTAGCGTCCACGCTAGTGCTATCTAATAAATGGTACAAGCGGTTAATTATGTATAAATTGTTATACTGTTTTGGCACGAGCGTGGACGCTCGCGCCATCGTACAGTAAAATCAGCTAACAAGGTTCCCCATAAAGGATAAATAAGACAAGGCTCCTTAATCTTTTAGATTAAGGAGCTTATTTTTAGATTTTAGAAATCCGATTTAAGCCGCAGCCCATAGTCCACCAAAAATTTGGTAGAACAAGCTATTTAGTAGCAATAAGCCGAAACCTAGCACCATTACCGAGAAATCTAACATTCCCGTTCTTGGCAGGAGCTTGCGGATAAAACCTAACACCGGTTCGGTAATTTGTGCTACCGTGTAGTCTAACGGGTGGTTGCCTTGAGTGACCCAGCTCATTAATGCACGAATCAAGGTGGTGAAAAATAGAATTTGTCCGAAGGTTTTGACCACACTTAATAAGCCGATTAATACTGCTCTGGGTAAATCTACGCCAAACAGAATAAACTGTAACGTTACCAAAGCGGCGGCAATTAATAGTGCCGGAAAGCAAATATTTTTAACGGTTGGAATCAGCTTGCCAACCGGTGAAACCATCGGTTCGGTAATTTTAAGTAAGGTTTGTGAAATCGGTAAACGAGGATCAACCCGACAAAATTGCAGCCAAGTTCTTAGCACCAGCACAAAACTTAAAAAGCCAACAATAAGCGAAATAACAGGAGCTAAAAATTCCATCTCTTTTTCTCTTTTCTATACAAAACAAGCGGTCGTTTTTTAGAAAAAATTTGCAAATTTTCAGTAAAATCTGACCGCTTGTATCTTATTAAATTAACTAGGCAAATTAAGCTTGTGCCGGGTAGCCCCACCAAATATCAAATAATTCGCTCACTTGAACCTCTTTTAAGCCGTTAGTTTCTAACCAAGTTTTCACTAATTGGCGGTGAGATTCATCACATTTGCCTAATTTTTCTAAGCAGACTAAACCTTCCCAGTTTAAGTAGCCGTTCGCTTCAAGGGCTAAACCGTTTGGTCGAATCACTTCATCAATAAAACGATCTACGGTTTCATCAATTTGGTCAATGCCTGTGCCTTCAGCAAAGGTGAATTTAATTAAGAAACCTAATTCTTGGTATTCACCTAAGTGCATTTTTTTACGTTGGCGTGCGTTACGTTGAATAGCCATTTTTTCTCTCCTCTATGAATAAATCATTTCTTTGTAAAATATAAATCCCACACCCCGTGTCCTAAACGATGCCCTCGCTCTTCAAATTTGGTTAGCGGGCGGAAATCCGGACGTGGAATAAAATCATTAGTTGCTGATGTATTTTGCAACTCGCTCTCAAATTGGCGTAATACTTCAAGCATATGTTCTGCGTAATTTTCCCAGTCGGTGGCAAAATGAATAAAGCCGTTAGGGCTTAATTTTCTGATCACACGGCTGATAAATTCAGGCTGCACAATACGGCGTTTATGGTGTTTTGCTTTTTGCCAAGGGTCCGGGAAGTAGAGCTGTAAGCCGCCTAATGCGCCGTCGGCAATACTGTCTCGCAAAATCTCGGTGGCATCGTGGCAAATCACTCTTAGATTCTTAACGCCTTTTTCTAACGCATAAGCGATACAAGCACCTACCCCCGGTGTGTGGACTTCAATACCGATATAGTTGCGATTCGGGTTTTGCTCTGCCATTTCCACCAGCGATTTTCCCATTCCGAAGCCGATTTCTAACACCACCGGGTTGTTGTTGCCAAAAATCTGCTCAAAATTAAACGGAGTTGGCTGGTAGTCTAAGCCTAAATTTGCCCAGTTGTTGTTCATCATATCACGTTGATAATCGCTCAAGCGACCGGTACGTAATACAAAACTCCGCACTTTTCGTAAATAACGCCCATCTTCGGTAAACTCCGCTTGCTCAACGGTTTTACGTTTTTTATCTGCAAAAGTCTGTTTTTCTGACATTTTCTTGCCTTAAAACTTCACTAATACCGAACCCCAAGTCCAGCCACCGCCGAATGCTTCAAGGAGTAGTAAGTGCCCACGTTGAATACGTCCGTCACGCACCGCTTCATCAAGTGCCACCGGCACGGTTGCTCCACTGGTATTGGCATATTTATCAAGGGTAACCACCACTTGATCCATTTCCATCTCTAATTTTTTCGCCGTTGCGGTGATAATGCGTAAATTCGCTTGGTGCGGAATCAACCAATCTAAATCGGATTTTTGCAGATTATTCGCTTCTAAGGTTTCTTCTACTACGCTTGAAAGTTGGTTTACCGCAATTTTAAAGGTCGCATTGCCTTGCATTTCAATAAAGCCGGAACGCTCTTCGCCACGTTTTTGGCTTCTTAAGGTTAAGTTATTTTCTAAATCCGGCGAGGCGTGTAAGTGGGTCGAAATAATACCCGGCTCTTCACTCGCTTCTAAAATCACCGCCCCTGCTCCGTCACCAAATAACACGACTGTGCTGCGGTCTGTTTCGTCCAGCATTCTGGAGTTGATGTCTGAACCAATCACCAATGCCTTTTTCACTTGCCCGTTACGCACGAACTGATCGGCGACAGTTAAAGCATACACAAAGCCGGTGCAAGCCGCCGCCACATCAAAAGCAATCGCATCTTCAATCTGAAGCAAGCCTTGAATTTGGCACGCTGCACTTGGGTAAGCGTGGGAGTTGGTGGTTGTTCCCACCACAATTAAATCAATGTCATTTGCCTCAATTCCTGCCATTTCCAGTGCTTGTTGAGCGGCCTTTGCCCCCATTGTTGCCACTGTTTCGTCAGGCTCGGCAATACGGCGTTCACGAATGCCGGAACGGGTTACGATCCATTCATCAGAGGTATCGACCATTTTTTCTAAATCAGCATTGGTACGCACCTTTGTCGGTAAATAGCTTCCCGTTGCTAAAATTCTACTATTCATATTTTTATTATTCTCAATCAATTAAATGATAATCCGTTATTATAGCTTGAAAACCAACAAATATATAGGCTTTACAAGCGGTCATTTTTAGCAAAAAAGTTGCATTCACGAACGATTTTGCACTAGAACCACCGCTTGCTAGTATTTATTTCGCTTGAGCCTCTTCGTATAGCCACTTCGCTACTCGCTTGGCGAAATAGGTTAGAATACCGTCTGCTCCTGCCCGTTTAAAGCAGAGTAAGCCTTCCATAATGCACTCACGCTCTTTCAGCCAGCCGTTTTGGATTGCCGCCATATGCATTGCATATTCGCCCGAAACTTGATAGGCAAAGGTCGGCACGCCAAAATTTTCTTTCACACGCCACACCATATCCAAATAAGGCATACCTGGTTTCACCATTACCATATCTGCCCCTTCTTGAATATCCATTGCCACTTCGTGCAAGCCTTCGTTGCCGTTAGCCGGATCGACTTGGTAAGTGTATTTATTGCCACCTTTTAAATTGCCGGCTGAACCTACCGCATCACGGAACGGGCCGTAATAATTAGAGGCATATTTAGCCGAATACGCCATAATTTGCGTGTTGATAAAGCCATTTTGCTCGAGAGCTTCACGAATTTTTCCGATTCGACCGTCCATCATATCGCTCGGGGCAACAATATCCGCCCCCGCTTCTGCGTGCGATAACGCCTGTTTTACCAACACCTCGGTAGTCACATCATTCAGTACATAGCCGGTTTCATCAATAATGCCGTCTTGCCCGTGCGTGGTAAACGGATCTAACGCCACATCGGTAATCACACCTAATTCGGGAAATTGAGCTTTTAAGGCTCGCACCGCACGCTGTGCCAACCCTTGCGGGTTATAGGCCTCTTCTGCCATCAGTGATTTTTTCGCATCGCCGACTACAGGGAAAAGAGCCACCGCAGGCACGCCATATTTCACAAGCTCTGCGGCTTCAACTAAAAGCTGGTCGATAGTTAAACGCTCTACACCCGGCATAGAAAGCACTTGTACTCGCTGATTTTCACCCTCGATGACAAAAACAGGGTAAATCAAATCATTGGCGGTAAGTTGATTTTCTGCCACTAAGCGACGGCTGAAATCGTGCTTGCGTAAACGACGCATACGGCGTAAAGGATATTGGGATTGAATTACTTGCATTTTTAATTTCCTAATTCTTAAAATACCTATTCTTGAAATAAGAAAGGCATAGCAAACAGGTGCTATGCCTTTTCAAAATATTACTGTGCAACCTGCTCTGATGGTTCATCATCATCTTTGGGGCGATAAAACCGAGCAAATAGCACACCAACTTCAAACAATAAACACATTGGAATTGCCAATAATGTTTGCGAGAAAATATCTGGTGGAGTGAGCAACATACCAATTACAAATGCTGCCACAATAATATAAGGGCGTTTTGCCTTTAAATCTTCAGGTGTGGTTACGCCTGCCCAACATAACAAGATAATCGCAACCGGCACTTCAAAGCAGATCCCGAATGCCATAAAAATGGTTAAAACGAAATCAAGATAGCTACTAATATCCGTTGCCATTGTTACCCCTTCCGGTGCGGTAGAGGTTAAAAAACCAAACACCAGCGGAAAAACCACATAATAAGCAAACGCCACACCGCAATAAAATAACAGCGTACTTGAAACCAATAATGGATAAACCAAGCGTTTTTCCTGTTTATACAACGCCGGGGCAACAAACGCCCAAATTTGGTACAAAATAAACGGAACCGATAAAAACACCGACACCACAATGGTTAATTTAATTGGGGTGAAAAACGGCGTTGCAACATTGGTTGCGATCATCGTTGCACCGGCAGGCAAATTTTCCGTGAGTGGCGTTGCCAGCAGGGTATAAATATCATTTGCCCAGTAAACCAAACCACAAAACACCACTAACACGCAAATAAAACTGCGTAATAGACGGTTTCTGAGTTCAATTAAATGCGAAATCAAGGGTTGCGATTCATCAACTTCTGACATCATTCCCCTCCGATTTTGAGACTGCTTCGGCAGGTGTAGCAAAATCATCGTCTGGTGGATAATACGCTTCTAGCGAAGCAAGAGACGATTCCATTTGCGCCTGAGCAGCAATTTCATCCGCAGAAAGTGGCGGTGTCGAATTAAGTTGCTCAGACAAATCATCAGCTGCAAGCGGTTGATTTTGTACATTTTTTTGCAATGCTTCGTTTTCTAACGCTTGGTTTTCCTGCTCGATTTTTTGCTGAATTTCAGAAACCTGCTCATCGCTTAACTTCGGCACGGTAGCAGCGGCAGCAGCATTTTGCTCAAACTCGCTTTTGGCAGAATTGAGCGAATCTTGCAACTGAGAGGCAGACATTTTCAAATCTTCCACTGTTTTGCTTAATTCAGGCGAAAGGGAACTTAAATTCAGTTCTTCTGCTTTCTTAATACTCTCTTTCAACTCTTGCAATTTCAGCTCTTGAGCCAGTTCATTTTGTACGTTTGCGGCTAAACCTCGAATAGTACTGACCCAGCCCATTACGGTACGAATCGCAATCGGCATACGTTTAGGGCCTAGGACTACCAAGCCCACAATCATAATCAGTACTAATTCAGAAAAACCTATATCAAACACGGGTTAAACCTGCTCTTTATCTTTTACTACTGTGGTTTGTTGCTCGGTTGTAACACGCTCTTTTACTTCAACCACCTCCACTTTTTCCGCATTGGCAAATCCGGCGTCTTTTTTCTCATCTGCCATTGCTTTTTTGAAGCCTTTTACCGACTCACCTAAATCTGAGCCTAAAGTGCGTAATTTTTTCGTGCCGAAAAGTAATACAATAATTGCAACCACAATCAGAAGTTGCCAGATACTAATACCACCCATAAAAACTCCTTTCATTTAATAGGGAATAGATAACGTAAAACGTTGGTTATTATATGTTACTTTGACATATAAAAAAGCGATTTTGCAAAAAATTTATTAAAAACGACCGCTTATTTGCGTTGGCTCAAAATCAAAATGAGCGGAAACACGGTTAATAATGGCACACTTAGCCATATCGGCAAAGATTCAAATTTCCAAAATGTGCCACAGATCACAATCGCCGAAATTGACAGCATAAGAAAACGGCTATTTGCGTTTGAATTCTGTGCTTTTAAACTTTCGTTAATTTCCGCTAAACGGAAATTAATTTGCTTTTGCTCTTGTAGGGCTTTAAACAACGCCTCCGGGAACTCCGCAAAATGCTCCCGATATTGCGGTAAGCGTTGCTTAATGTCCCGAACCATCGCTTTCACGCCCACTTGCTCATTCAGCCAGTTTTGTAAAAACGGTTTAGCGGTTTGCCATAAATCCAACTGCGGATAAACCTGCCTGCCTAAGCCTTCAATATAAAGAAGCGTTTTTTGTAATAACACCAACTGCGGTTGCACTTCCATATTAAATTCTCTTGCCACATTAAATAGGTTCAGCAAAACGTGCCCGAACGAAATTTCCGACAATGGCTTGGCAAAAATCGGCTCACATACCTCACGAAAGGCTTGCTCGAATTTATCAATATCAGTATCCGGCGGTGTCCAGCCCGACTCCACGTGCATTAACGCAACACGGCGATAATCTCGGTTGAAAAACGCGACAAAACTTTCGGCTAAATAGCGTTTATCATTGTGGTTCAGTGTGCCGACAATGCCGCAGTCAATGCCGATATATTGCGGATTTTCCGGGTGTTCTCTGTTCACAAAAATATTGCCGGCGTGCATATCGGCGTGGAAAAAGCTGTCACGGAATACTTGGGTAAAAAACACCTGCACGCCACGCTCTGCCAGCAATTTCATATCAGTGCCGTTTGCTTCCAACTCGGCAATGTTAGACACCGGAATGCCGTAAATCCGCTCCATCACAATCAAATTTTTATGGCAAAAATCTTGATACATTTCAGGCACATACAGCATTTCACTGTTTTCAAAATTCGCCCGAAGTCGAATTGCGTTGTGCATTTCTTTGCGTAAATCCAGCTCGTCTAAAATGGTTTTTTCATACTCTCGCACCACTTCAACCGCCCGTAGCCGTTTGCCGTCATTCGATAATTTCGGGATAAAGTGAGCAATTTCATACATCAATTCTAAATCCGCCTTAATCACCGGTTCAATGCCCGGGCGAATTACTTTTAACACCACATCTTTGCCTGCAAGCGGTTGATTTTGATTAAATTTTGCCGTGTGAACCTGTGCAATCGAGGCAGAAGCTAAGGCAGTTTCATCAAAGTTTTCAAACCAAGTTTCAAGCTTTCCGCCCAAAGCCTGCTCCATAATTTGACGAGCGATTTTACCGTCAAACGGCTCGACATTATCTTGTAACAACGCAAGTTGATCAGCAAGCTCCGGTGCAAACAGATCTCGTCGGGTGGCTAACATTTGCCCGAGCTTGATCCAAACCGGCCCAAGCTCTTGCAACGCCAAACGCAAACGCACTCCATAGAGTTTGTCTGAATGTTGATTCTTCACCCAAAACAGAGCTTTACGCCCCAATTTTATTTTGCGGGTAATCGGCAAATTCGGAATAGCTTCATCAATGCCATAGCGGAGAAAAGTACGGATAATATGATAAAAGCGGTTAAGATTTTTGATGTTCATTGAAATATTGATTTAAGAGTAATTAGCAAGATTTTAGCAAAATTCTGTAAAAATTTAACCGCTTGTTAGGCTACTGTGGGTATTTCTGCTCAAAATTCTCAATTTCTTTCTGCATTTCCGCAATCAGCGTTTGTTCAGAGGGGAGGTAAAGTTGGTATTGGCTGGCAAAAATTTTATTCTGATTTTCAGGTAGCGAAAATTTTACCACCGCATCATTTTTATCGGCACAAAGCAAAACACCAATAGTGGCATTTTCGTGCGGCAGTTTTTCAACTCGGTCAAAATAATTGACGTACATTTGTAGTTGCCCCAAATCTTGATGGGTGAGCTTGTGAGTTTTGATTTCAAAAATTACAAAACATTGAAGTAAACGGTTATAACAAATCAAATCGACAAAAAAATCATCACCGTCCAGGTGCAAACGCTTTTGGCGTGCAACAAACGAGAAACCGTTACCCAGCTCTAATAAAAAGTCTTGCAAATGGGTAATAATGGCTTGCTCTAAATCCTTTTCGTAATAGGCACTTTCCCGTTTTAGTCCTAGAAATTCCAACACCATCGGGTCTTTAATGATCTGTTTCGGATCAACCGGCTGCTGCTCATTTCTGGCAACAGCAAGCACACTTTCCTTATCATTACTGAGCAATAATCGCTCGTATAAACTGCTGTTAATTTGCCGTTCCAGCTGGCGTGAACTCCAGTTATTCTTACAACTTTCAGCCAAATAAAATTCCCGTTTGTCAGAATCGGAGATTTGAATTAGACGACGATATTGTGTCCAATTCAATTGCGACCGCAGTGCGGTCGCAATTGGAAACGCACGATAAAACTGGCGATAACGCTCTAATTGACGGCTACAAAAACCACTTCCAAATTCTGGCTCAAGCTCTTTTGCGAGCATTTTAATCAGGTATGTTCCATAATCAGCACGCTCCTGCCCTTGTTGCTCCTGTTCAAAAATCCGTTTTCCGATGTGCCAATACATCAGCACACGTTGGAAATCGACTGCCCGAACGGCATTTTCACGGGCTTGAGCAATAATTTGCTTAATGTCTTGGATCATTGTTGTTTCTATTAACATAAAAGCCTCCGTTTTGAATTAAGTTTATGCTTAATCTATACGGAGGCAATTTCTTTCACTCAACTTTTCGAGCCATATCACAATTTTATTTTGTTAAATTTAATTTTGAGAATTTTTGCTCTAATTTAACCGCTTGTTGGGCTAGTTCTTCAACTTGGTCGTAGAAATTCACTGCTTGCAGGCGATGCACCAACACCGGTCTTTCTTGGATTAAATTCTCAACCAAATGTTGATTATTTTGCTCAAATTGGGCTTTTATTTTGCCTAGCACTTTTTTGGCGAGATCGGTGCTAGTTTGAGCCACCACATCACCGACAAAAGGTGAAAGCAGCTCGGCAGGGTCTTTTTCGAGCTGTTCAAGTAATGCGGTGAAATGTTGCAACACTTGAATATCGCCCGTTAGCACCAATGATTTATCATTAATCAGCTCGGTTAATTTCTGTTTATCCGCCAGTTTCGGTAGGGTGTCAAATGCCAATTGTACTGCACAATCTGCCTCGCCCTCGTAGTTGCCAAGCCAATCGGTTCGGTTTTCGCTAAACAACACAAAAAAGTCGATTTTAGGCGAAGTTAGGGCAATTTTTAGTACCTTTCCGGACAATTTCTTCAAATTCAGCTCAATATGAGGCGAACGTTTAAGTAACGCATTAAAAGCGATTTCAATCAAGCCAAAGGTAAATTGTGGCAGCATTAATTGTTGTTTTAAATTATTTAACATTAGTACCTACTTACACTCTTCCCTTGTGGGAGAGAGGAATATTTGCAAAATATTGAATAAATATGACCGCTTGCCCTCTCTCTGCTTATTTCACTAGCTCATAAGCTGTCTCTCTCCCACAAGGGGAGAGAGTCATTTAAGAGAAAACTAAAATTTATAACCTCGATGTAGTGCCACAATACCGGCACTTAAGTTGTAGTAATTCACGCTTTCAAAACCGGCTTGCTCCATCATTGCTTTTAGCTCGTCTTGTTTCGGGTGCATTCGGATAGATTCAGCTAAATAGCGGTAACTTTCAGCATCATTCACTACCACTTCGCCCACTTTCGGCAAAATGTTAAAGGAGTAGAAATTATAAAGCTGGCTGATTGGGTCGATAATCGGTTTTGAGAACTCTAAAACAAGTAAGCGACCGCCCGGTTTTAACACTCTGAACATTGAACGCAACGCTTTGTCTTTATCGGTGACATTACGTAAACCAAAACTAATCACAATGCAATCAAAAGTGTTATCAGCAAAAGGCAAGCATTCGGCATTCGCTTGAACGTAGCTCACATTTCCAACCACGCCTAAATTGCGTAATTTTTCCCGCCCGACTTCCAACATTGAGCTGTTAATATCGGCTAAAATCACCTCACCACTTTCACCAACAATGCGAGAGAATTTTGCAGTAAAATCGCCCGTGCCACCGGCAAGATCCAGCACTTTTTGCCCTTTACGTACACCGCTACAATCAATAGTAAAGCGTTTCCACACCCGATGAATGCCAAAAGAAAGCAAATCGTTCATTAGGTCATATTTGCCTGCCACCGAGTGAAACACATTCGCTACAAGTTGCTGTTTTTCTTCTTTCGCTACGGTTTTAAAACCGAAGTGGGTAGTTTCTGCCGATTGTTGCACTTCTTGTTGCACTTCATCTTTAGGTGCTAATTGTTCTACATCGCTCATTTTCTTGTCTCTAGTTGCAAAATTTAGGCGTAACCATAGCAAAAAAGCGGTCGTTTTTCTTTAATTTTTTGCAAATTTTCTTAAGTAAATAACCGCTTTCTTGACTAGAAAAGCCAAATTCTGTAACATTCGCACACTATTTTTTCTTGAGGATTACACATTTTGGACAGTCATAGTCGATACTTACCCGTTTAACCTATCTTGTCTAACCTCAATGTTACCGACAAGGTCGGTAATGCTCGCCTAGTATCTTTGTTCCTTTTTGTTCCAAGCCTCCTAACTATTTGGAGCTAAACATGATCCGTGCTTTTGGACTAGATAACGCACGTTTAATCAGCGTTGATGAAACTAACCCAACTTTATTAAATGATGCGATTTGGATTGATCTCATCGATCCATCAGAAGCTGAACGAACCGTATTAGAAAACCGCTTAGACCAAACGCTCGCTGAAGAACGTGAATTGGAAGACTTAGAGGCGTCTGCCCGTTTTTTTGAAGATGAAGACGGTTTGCACCTGCATTCTTTCTTTTACTGTTTAGATGATGACGATTACGCTGATATCGCCACCGTTGCCTTCACTATTCGTGACGGGCGTTTGTTTACCTTGCGTGATCGGGATTTACCCGCATTTCGCTTGTATCGAATGCGTTCCCGCCGTGAGAAATTGATTGATAGCAACGCCTATGAACTCTTACTCGATTTATTTGAGACCAAAATCGAGCAGCTCGCAGACGTAATCGAAGAAGTTTATGCCGACTTAGAAAAATTAAGTCGGGTTATTCTAAACGGTCAGCAAGAAAATGAGAATTTCAATGATGCCCTTTCTCGCTTAACTGAATTTGAAGATGCAAGTTCAAAAGTGCGTTTATGTTTGATGGACACGCAACGGGCGTTAAGTTTCTTACTGCGTAAAACCCGTTTGCCGAATAATCAGCTAGAACAAGCCCGTGATATTATGCGAGATATTGAATCTCTGCAACCGCACAATGAATCCTTGTTCCAAAAAGTGAATTTTTTAATGCAAGCGGCAATGGGTTATATCAATATTGAGCAGAACCGAATTATGAAATTCTTCTCGGTGGTGTCAGTGATGTTCCTACCTGCTACGCTGGTTGCTTCTACTTACGGTATGAACTTTGAATTTATGCCGGAACTTCATTTCCAATATGGCTACCCAATGGCGATTGGTTTAATGATTGTTGCCGCCTCCGCTCCTTATCTTTATTTTAAACGTAAAGGTTGGTTATAATTTATTTTTAAAGCCTATAGTTGAATAACTTAGGCTTTCTTATTTTAATGAATATGTTCACCTCTAAAAACAAATAAAGATTAAAACTGTTTACCTATTATTTATTCACATATATACTGTGAGATATTCCTTTCATAGGAGATCTATTATGCTAAGTAAGCTACAACGCTTTACCTTAATGATAAAAAGCACCATCATTAAGCATCCATTGGAAATTTTATTCGTTACTTACGTCACGATTTTACTAATTAATAACGTAAGCGACTACGAATTAATTAGACACTTTCGAAATTTAATTGCACTTTCCCCTATTTGTTTTATTTTACTTTACCTTATACGCGATACCAAAGCTTATTGGTTATTCACCCCAATTCCAATAGCGACTGCCTTTTTCTTTGATCAAATTAATCTGACATTATTAGAAGATTCTCGTTATTGGGCTACCATAGTTTGTGCATTTCTTTGTTTGCTTAGTCAATATTGGCACAAAAACAACCATTATTTTGTAGCCGAAACCACTAATAAATTAGCCAACATTACCTTTGCTACCGTTTTATCTGGCATTATTTTTGCAACGTTGAGTGCTATTACCATAGCCATTATTGTATTATTTGATTTAAATAAACAAAACAGCTTTCATATTTTTGAAAAATTCGGCATTTTTTCTAGTTTTTGGGCATTCCCTGTTTTATTTTTAACTCTTGAACAACAGACTACCAATGATTCTAGATATCTAAACCGCATTAGTGAAATGTTACTAAACTGGATTTTGTCTCCGGCATTAATTATCTACACAGCAATTATTTATGCTTATGTCATTTTTATTGCGACTAAGGGTAAAATGCCTGATGGAATTGTTGCAAATGTCGCACTTCCCTATTTAGCTTTCGGCCTCGCTATACAAGCGGTACAATTATTACTAAAAAATGCAAAATGGCAGTGGTTTTATTCTCACTTTGCCTATTTAGCACTTTTGCCGTTAACATTAATTTGGTATGCCATCTATATTCGCTTCAGCCATTATGGCTTAACTGAAACCCGTATTTATTTAGTGATTGGTACAATAACCTTATCTATTTGCTATACCTTATTACTATTTAAGCAGTTGGCGCAATATCGTCTCTTTTCTGCAGTGTCGATAGCAATTATTTTAATTTCAGTGTTTATTTTAGATCCGAAAACAGTTGCGCTTAAAGATCAAACCAAGCGGTTGGACAACTATTTGCTAAAACACAAATTATTAGATGTAAATAACAAAATCAGCACAAAAGCTGTACTTAAATACCAAGAATCATTAAATGAAAACCGAGATGAAGCCGAATATTTTTATTCAATGCTCCACTATGTTGCCAGAGGAATGCCTGCTGCACAATTTAAAGAGAAATATGGCGTAAATTCAAGCTACGATTTAATGAGTGAAATAAGAGAAAGAAATACTGACCCACGTTATTTTGAAGCTACTAATTCTGAGCTGGTTCGCTTAACTAAAGCAGATATGGCAAATGCTCGTGAATATATTATATTTAGTAGCCAATTATATCGGCCTAATTCATTTTCCCATCAAAAAATAGAAAATAAGCTATGCCAAAAACTCCTTTCTCAAGGTTATCATTTTGAGGGGAATATATTAAATATTGAGTATCAATACACAGAAACAGCTCAAGAATGCTCTTCAATAACACAAGCCCCCACTGAATTTGTTATCTACTTTAAAGGACTTGGGGCTACTATTGAATTTAACATTAATGATATTTTGAAAAAGATCTTTGCCAAACATCATTTATCTATTACCCAGCAACACAAAACTGAGGTTTTAGAAAAGATTAAGGGCGATTTACTCAAAATGGATTTAGGAAATTCGGTACTTGGGCTTAGACATATTGAGTTAAAATTTGAAGACAATATCGGTTATATAGTAGAAAGTATTAATACACAATATATTATGCTCAAATAATAAAGGAGATGCTCGTTCAAATTTAATTGAACGAGCATTTTTCGTTAAAAACTCAATTTGAGCAGCCACTCAAAATTGGTTTCATTTAACCGATACTGCTCTTTCAAGCTCGGGCCGCAGGAATTTGAACCGATACCGCTCATTTTGTAATCCACACACAATATCGTTGAGCCACTTTCTTGTAACTCATAACTATGGGTTTTAGTGGTCAACTCTTCCTGAGTATAAGACGAAAGGTTAAAGCTAAACGGCTGTTCCGCCACAATAGCGAGATCTTGTGCTTTCACATAATGCGTGCCGAAATGGCTACCGTTTTCTTGCGGTTTGAGGTAATCCGTGTGGTTTTCTCTCGCATTGAGGCGATAAATGCCGAGCTTTGCCAAATGGTGTTTATCAATATAACTTTCCCGCTCGCCATAGCCAAAATATTCTACTTGGTTATTGGCTTTATTGAGGAAGAAACGCAAACCAAAGCGAGGCAAAAACGGTAAATGTGGCGGGCGTTGGGCTTTGACTTTTATCGTGATTTCGCCTGTGGGCGAGATATGATAAACCACTTCCAGCGTTAAAATGCGGCTTTGAGCGGTAGCTACAATGCTACATTCCGCCACAATGGTAACGCCGTTTTCATCTTGGGTAAGCTCAGAACGATAAGCCCGTGTGTAGCATTTATCGTAACCTGCTTTTTGCCAAAACTCTCGAATTAAACGGTCGTTATCGGTTGGGGCTCGCCAAATATTGAAATCCAACGGTTGCTCAATTACCGCCTCGCCGTTTTTCTCAATCCGGCTGAAAATGCCTTTGAGTTTATCGAAAGTGTAGCGATAGTCGCCGTGTTGAATCTGCCATTCATTTGCAAAATCTTGCACAAAAATGACCGCTTGCGGGCGTGGCTCAAGGGCTGGAGCAACCATCGCTTGATTCAGCGTGATTTGATCAAAGCCTAAGTGATGCCCTTTTTCCAACAGAGCCGTGCTTTCATTTAAAGAATAATCAAGGGTTAAAAGCTGTAATTTTCCGTTAGGCTCGGGCAGAGTTATCGGTAAACAAGCGGTCTGATTTGGCTGACAATTTACCAAACATTGCCCTTGCAGGGTGGTTTCGCCGTTTTCGCTGAAACAGTAATGTACGGTGAGATAATCAGCTAAATCGGTGAAATCCAACTGATTTTTCAGCCAAATTTTGCCCGCTTTTAATTCAGCTCGCACCGGGCGGTTCACATTTTTCACTTCTAACAAATTACTGTGTGGCACACGCTGTTGGGAAACTAAGCCGTCCATACAGAAATTGCCATCGTGCAAGGTTTCGCCGAAATCGCCGCCATAGCCGTATTTTTCGGCATTTGGCTCGGAACTTGGAAGCAGTGGAGCGTGGTCACACCATTCCCACACAAAGCCACCGCACGCACCGCTGTAGCGTTGAAAGGTTTGCCAATAATCTTCCATATCTCCACTTGAATTGCCCATTGCGTGAGAATATTCACACAAGATAAAAGGTTTGTGGTTGGCAGGGTCGGCAAAATATTCCTCTAACCGCTCGGTGCTTGGGTACATCTCGCTGTATAAATCGAGGTTTGATAGATCGTTTTGATGTGCCGAATGTTGGTAAATTGAGCCTTCGTAGTGAGTTAAGCGGCTCGGATCCCGCTGTTTTACCCAACAGGCTGCGGCTTCAAAATTTTCACCAAAGCCGGATTCATTACCAAGTGACCAAATAATGACCGAAGTGCGGTTTTTGTCTCTTTCTACATTGGCAATGTTGCGATCTAAAATCGCCTGTTTGAACAGCGGATCTCTTGCAAAATAACAGAAATTATCGACCGCTTGTTGGCGAATTTCTTCCTGCTTGTTCGGGTTTGGCACATTGAGAAAAATGCTGTTTTCCGGGCTTTCAATATACACCGCACTGGAGCCGTGCGATTCAACATCACTTTCGGCAATCAGGTAAAAACCGAGCTGATCGCACAATTCACTAAACCACGGAGCGTTCGGGTAATGGGCGGTGCGAATGGCGTTGATGTTATGGGCTTTCATTAAGCGTAAATCCGCCAGTGCTTGCTCACGGCTAATGCTGTAGCCGGTTTTCGGGTCGGAATCGTGGCGGTTTACCCCTTTAAATTTAATCGGGGTGTTGTTGAATAGTAGCACGCCATTTTCCACACGGATCTGACGAAAGCCGATTTTTTGCTCGATGATTTCGTTTTGGTAGCTCAAGCGTAGGCTGTAGAGTGTCGGATCTTCAGCATTCCACAACTGTAAATTGCAAATTTCTTGGCAAAAATCACCGCTTGTTTGCTCGCAGACTAAGCGGTTTTCAGGGTCGAAAAGTTGAAAATGCACGGCTTCGGTTCGGGCGGAAAATTGTGTTTCCACCTTGAGTTCTGCCTTTGAAAGATCGGTGTTTAACTGGTAGCGGATAAAGAAATCTTGCAGGTAGTTTTGCTCACGTTCCAAAATATAGACATCACGGAAAATGCCCGACATTCGGAATTTGTCTTGATCTTCCAAATAACTGCCATCACACCATTTTAGTACCACCACGACGAGGCTGTTTTTGCCCTGTTTAAGCTGTTGAGTGATGTCAAATTCATTGGTGCTGTGGCTGATTTGTCCGTAGCCGACAAATTTGCCGTTTAAATAGACAAACAGGCACGAATCCACGCCCTCAAAATTCAGCAAATAGCGTTTGTTGGATTTGGGGTTAAACGTAATCTCACGCTGATACACTCCGCAAGGGTTTTGGTGTGGGACATAAGGCGGATCAAACGGAATCGGGTAATTGATATTAGTGTATTGATGGGCATCAAAGCCTTGAGTTTGCCAGTTAGACGGCACGGGGATTGTATGAGCAAATGTAACGTTGAGGAAATCCTCAGGCAGATCGTGCAGGCTTGGATAGAAATTAAAATTCCAATCGCCATTTAGCAAAGTAAAGAGTTCAGATTGTTCCCGTTCCAACTGATTCGGTGTTTGCCCTTTGGCAAACGGAATAAAATAAGCGTGGTGTGGCGTGGTATTAAGGTGCAACACGCTCGGGTCTTGGTAGTAATTCAGTAACGACATAAAAGCCCTATGATCAAAAAGATATAAATACGAATACTTTAATTCTCTTATAAAATAGGGCAATTAACTATGTGAAAAATTGTGAGGCGGATCACAAAATAATTTCCTCACCTTTTTCCTCCGATTCCGTTATAATCACAAGAATTTTTTATGTCATTTTTCAAGGAATTTACCAATGTTATATCCAAGCGAAGAATTTTTATATGCACCGGTTGAGTGGGTTGATCACAGCGAAGGTTACACCGATATTCGTTACCATAAATCAAAAGACGGTATCGCTAAAATCACCATTAATCGTCCGGAAGTGCGTAATGCTTTCCGTCCGCAAACGGTAAAAGAGATGATTGAAGCCTTTTCTGATGCCCGTTTTGATGAAAAAATCGGCGTCATCGTATTAACCGGTGAAGGCGAATATGCGTTCTGTGCCGGCGGCGACCAAAAAGTGCGTGGCGATTACGGCGGCTACAAAGATGAAAGCGGTGTGCATCACTTAAATGTGTTGGATTTCCAACGTGATATTCGTACCTGCCCGAAACCGGTGGTGGCAATGGTTGCCGGCTATGCGATTGGTGGTGGACACGTTTTACATATGTTATGTGATTTAACCATTGCGGCAGATAACGCCAAATTCGGTCAAACCGGCCCGAAAGTGGGGTCATTTGACGGCGGTTGGGGTGCAAGCTATATGGCACGTTTAGTCGGTCAGAAAAAAGCGCGTGAAATTTGGTTCTTATGCCGTCAATATAATGCACAAGAAGCGTTAGATATGGGCTTAATCAATACCGTTGTGCCTTATGCTGATTTAGAAAAAGAGACTGTGCGTTGGTGTCGTGAAATGCTACAAAACAGCCCGATTGCCTTACGTTGCTTAAAAGCAGCATTGAATGCAGATTGTGATGGGCAAGCTGGTCTGCAAGAGCTTGCTGGTAATGCAACAATGTTGTTCTATATGACAGAAGAAGGGCAAGAAGGACGCAATGCGTTCAACGAGAAACGTGAGCCGGACTTCAGCAAATTCCGCCGCAATCCATAATTGACGGCAAATACAAGCGGTTCGATTTTGCAAAAAATTTGCAAAAATCGACCGCTTACCTTTTCTAATTTAAGTTAATTTTATGTCAGATGTTGAGTTAAACGAGCAGAGCGAGCAAGAGCCTGAGCAAAAACCGAAAAATCGAAACTATTTCCTTTCAACCTTATTCAAAATTGGGGTGATCGGTGCTTGCAGTATGGCTTTTTACGGCATTTATTTAGACGGTAAAATCCGCAGCAAAATGGATGGGCAGATATGGGAATTACCGGCTGAGGTGTATGCTCGTATTGAAAGCATTAAAATTGAAGATAACTTGACACTCGAGCAAACCAAGCAGGCTTTGCTGGATAACGGCTATCGCCAAGTTTCTCAAGTTGCGACACCGGGCGATTTTAAAATTGAAGAAAATCAGCTGGTGTTGCTACGCCGTGCTTTCCCGTTTCCAGAGACACCGGAATCGCAACGAGTGCTACGTTTAACTTTCAAACAAGATAAATTAACTTATATTGAAGATTTGGTGCAGGGTAAGTTGATCGAGGAGTTCCGCTTGGATCCGAAATTACTGGCGCTGCTGCATTCCGATAGTGATGAAGAACGTCAAGCATTACGCTTACAACAATACCCTCGCTTGTTAATTGAATCGCTGATTTTAACCGAAGATCGCCGCTTTTATCAGCACGATGGGATTAGCCCAATCGGTATTGCCCGTGCATTAATCACTAACTACCAAGCCGGCAGAACGGTGCAAGGTGGGAGTACCTTAACGCAACAGTTAGTGAAAAACTTGTTCTTAAGCAATGAAAGATCTTTGGTGCGTAAGGTAAATGAAGCCTTAATGTCGGTAATTTTGGACTTTCGCTATGATAAAAACCGCATTTTAGAAACCTATCTCAACGAAATTTATTTAGGGCAGAACGGTAGCTACCAAATTCACGGTTTTGCCTTGGCAAGCCAATTCTATTTTGGTCGTCCGATCCAAGAGATTAGCTTAGACCAAATTGCGTTATTGGTGGGAATGGTAAAAGGTCCATCACTGTATAACCCGTGGCGAAATCCGCAAGGTGCGGTAGAGCGACGTAATGTGGTGTTGCGATTATTGCTGGATCATCAAGTGATCAATCAAGAACTTTACGATCTGTTAAGCTCCCGCCCGCTTAATATTCGTGAAAAAGGCACGATTTACCGTGAGCAACCTGCCTTTATGCAGGCATTAACCATTGATTTGAAAAATGAGTTAGGCGAAATTAAGTCAGCTCAACTTTCCGGTACTAAAATTTTTACGACCCTTGACCGTAAACAGCAACGTTCAGCCGAACAAGCAGTGATTACCGGTTTGGAAGATCTGGAAAGTAAAAATAAAAAAGTCAGCGATTTGCAATCGGCGATTGTCGTGGCGGAATACCGCACAGGTAAAGTGAGGGCGATAGTAGGAGACCGCTTAACCCAATTTGCCGGCTTTAACCGTGCGATTCAGTCAAAACGCCAAATTGGTTCTTTAGTCAAACCATCGGTTTATGCAATTGCCTTGGCACAGCCTGAATTATTCCGTTTAAATACACCGATCCAAAATAAACAAATTTCAATTAAGGTTGGTTCAACCTACTGGACACCCCGTAACTACGACCGCAGTTTTAGTGGCTCGGTGATGTTAATGGACGCCTTAGTCCGCTCTCTGAATATTCCAACGGTGAATATTGGTATGAAAGTTGGCTTAAAAAAAGTCATTGCCAAACAAAAAGAGATGGGCTGGGATAATGCAGAAATTCCACCTTACCCATCAACCTTGCTGGGTTCATATTCGATTTCGCCTTACGATGTAACACGTTCTTACCAAGTCATTGCTAACGAAGGGCTGAAAACGCCATTAACTACGATAGAGGCGATTATTTCGCACAATGGCGAAATGTTCTATCAGCGAGATAGCGGCAAAGTGAGCGAGCAGGTGCTTCCACCGGAAGCTGCGGTGCAAACAATGTATGCGATGCAGCAGGTTGTGGAACGAGGCACGGCTCGTAGCCTACAAAACGATTTTGCAAAATTAAAATTAGCCGGCAAAACCGGTACAACCAATAACGCTCGAGACACTTGGTTTGTGGGAATTGATGGCGAACACGTCACGACCGTCTGGCTGGGTAAAGATAACAATGGGGATACCAACCTCACCGGTTCAAGTGGTGCATTGTATGTGTATAAGCAATATCTTGAGAGAGCCTTGCCTCAGGCGTATAGATTACCGAAACTTAATACGATGCAATGGGTGGGGATTAATAGCTATGGTAGCTGGAATTGCGATAGTGGCAGACAAATTCCAGTTTGGCGAGATAAAGGTCAGCGTTATTGCACCAGTGCTGGTAATGTAGTGGCTACAGAAAAACCGAGTGTTTGGGATGCACTGTCGCTGAAAAAAGAAAATATAGAGGCTAAAGCAGAAGAAGCTGAAGGGAAGCAACCAATCCCTACTGAAGAAGTTGCACCAATTGAATAAAAATAAATTTGATAGCCATTATCATTCAAGATGTATATGTTGATAGGTTTTACCTATAAAAAGTATATATTATAACCATTTGCTAGTTTTCATTTTGGATTGTAATATAGTAATAAATTAAATAAGCAGTATCTAAAATTTTTCAAGATTAACAATTAAGAGGAGCATATTATGGCAATGTCAAATATCGGTTTAGATAAAGAAGTCGCAAAAAAATTAGCAGATGAGTTAAATGGTTTATTAGCTACTTACCAAGTGTTTTACACTAATGTACGTGGCTACCATTGGAACGTACGTGGTGTGAACTTCTTTGAATTACATGCAAAATTTGAAGAAATCTACGATGATTTAGTGACAAAAGTAGATGAAATTGCAGAACGTATTTTAACCTTAGGTCACACACCTCAAAATGCGTTCAGCCAATATTTAACCCAGTCACAAATTCAAGAACATATTGGTGTTTCAGCTGCACAAGAATGTTTACGTGGTACTTTAAATGGCTTCAAAACATTACTAGGACAACAACGTGAAATTCTTGCTCTAGCAAATGATGCAAACGATGAAGGTACTGCCTCTCAAATGAGTGATTACATCAAAGAACAAGAAAAATTAGTATGGATGTTCACTGCAGCTTGTGCTGAATGTTCAGACTACGCACAAGGTTGTTCTTGTAACTAAGTTGCAATAATATAATTAACCCCTGATAATTAAAGATTATCAGGGGTTAATTATTTAGATGGATATGTCGCAAGGATTTCAATTTAAGCAGTTTTTTATTCAGCACGACAAATGTGCTATGAAGGTGAATACGGATGGTATTTTATTAGGGGCGATTGCTCACCTAAAAGATTGTCAGAATATTTTAGATCTGGGTACAGGTTCTGGTTTAGTAGCACTTATGCTTGCTCAGAGAACAGATGATTATTGTCACATTACTGCATTGGAGCTTGAACCAAATGCTTACCAACAAGCGGTCGAAAATGCCCAAAATTCTGCATGGGCAAATCGGATTTCTGTTTTGCAAGGTGATGTGATGCAGCAGGTATTTGAACAGAAATTTGATTTGATTGTTAGTAACCCGCCTTATTTTGCAGATTCACTTGCAACTCGAACCTCAGAAAGAGATTTAGCTCGCTCAATTAGCCATTACAGCCACTTGAATTGGCTAGCAAAAGCAAAATCATGGTTAGCAGAGAACGGGAAAATTACACTGATTTTACCTATAGCAGCTGCAGAAAAATTAGTTGACCAAAGTGAACAAATTGGACTGTATTGTGTTGAACAATGGTTAATTTTTACCAAGAGCGGCAAATTGGCTAAACGCAGTATAGTGAGTTTTAGTTTAAACAAGCAAAAGCGTGAACATAAAGAGCTGATCATCTATGATCTAGATAATTGTTACACTACTGAGTTTAAAAGACTTACCCAAGATTTTTATTTGAATTTTTAATTTACTCCCCGGGTTAGTGTTTTCCACAAATCTTCTTCAGCTACGATGATCTAACCTTAAGCTAAAAAGCAGATTACCACCCAAGATAATCCGCTTTTTAGACTTAGCTATTATGCCAAACTTGCTACCATTACCGCTTTAATAGTGTGCATTCGATTTTCTGCTTGCTCGAATGCCACATTCATTGGCGATTCAAACACCTCTTCCGTTACTTCAATGCCGTTTGCCAGTGCAGGATATTTTTCGGCGATCTCTTTGCCGACTTTAGTTTCACTATTGTGGAACGCCGGTAAGCAGTGCATAAATTTCACTTTCGGGTTGCCGGTTGCTTGCATTAATTCAGAGGTTACTCGATAAGGCATCAATAACTCAATTCGCTCCCCCCAGCTCTCTAACGGCTCACCCATTGAAACCCAGACATCCGTATGCACAAAATCTACACCTTTGATTGCAGTCTCAATATCTTCAGTTACCGTCATTCTTGCCCCAGATTCCGCTGCAAATTTTTCACACATTTTCACGAATGATTCTTCCGGTAATAAGGCTTTCGGGGCGCAAATCCGCACGTCCATACCCAATTTCGCTCCAATCAATAGTAGCGAATTACCCATATTATTGCGAGCATCGCCGATATAGACATAACTGATTTGGCTAAGCGGTTTTTCGCAGTTTTCGATCATAGTTAGCACGTCCGCCAACATTTGAGTTGGGTGGAATTCATCGGTTAAACCGTTAAACACCGGCACACCTGCATAATCGGCAAGCTCTTGTACTACCGATTGTTTAAAGCCACGATATTGAATTGCATCATACATTCTACCTAGCACTCGGGCAGTGTCTTTCATTGATTCTTTATGCCCGATTTGCGAGGAGGTTGGATCAATATAGGTAACGTGAGCGCCTTGATCGTAAGCTGCCACTTCAAAGGCACAGCGTGTCCGGGTCGAGGTTTTCTCAAAAATTAAAGCGATATTTTTACCTTTTAATTTTTGCTGTTCTGTACCTGCATATTTCGCACGCTTTAAATCACGAGCCAAGTCTAATAAAAAGCGGATTTCACGCTCGGTGTGATTTACTAAACTTAATAAATGTCTGTTTTTTAAGTTAAATGCCATTTTGTTTCTCCCTGTAAACATTAAAATTTATTTTATGCAAAATAATTGCATAAAAATTCACCCATAGCAAACAGAATTTGCTTTTTCTTAGCTAAGATAAATAAAACTACCCCTAAATATAACGAATTGAAATTTTAGCATCTTGAAACGTAATCTCAAAACGAGTAAATTTGCTCATACTCCCCTTTATAGTTATTTATTTTTGATTTATTTCAAAGTAATAAAAAATAGCTAGGAGTAAACTCACACCTAGTAAATATCTTTTAATTTTTAATGAGGTTCTTATGCTTTATGCAGAATTTTTACTTTTATTAGCCTTTTTATATGCAGGTAGCCGTTACGGTGGCATCGGTTTAGGGGTGGTTTCCGGTATCGGCTTATTCGTTGAAGTGTTCTTCTTAGGAATGCCACTTTCCGCTCCGCCAATTAGCGTAATGCTTGTGATTTTGGCTGTAGTCACTTGTGCCTCTATTTTAGAAGCCGCTGGCGGTTTGAAATTTATGTTGCAAGTTGCCGAACGCATTTTGCGTAGCAACCCAAAACGTATTACCTTTCTTGGCCCACTTGTCACTTATCTGATGACCTTAATGCTCGGCACAGGGCATTCGGTTTACTCTATTATGCCGATTATCGGTGATATTGCCTTAAAAAATAAAATTCGCCCGGAACGCCCGATGGCAGCAGCCTCTGTTGCTTCACAATTAGGTATTACCGGTAGCCCACTTTCTGCTGCAGTTGCCTATTACTTAACCGAAATCGTTAAATTACCAGGCTTTGAAGGGGTGACTTTATTGAATGTAGTCGGCGTAACCATCACCGCAACCTTCTGTGGTGTGATTGCGATGTCATTATATAGCTTACGTCGTGGTAAAGAGTTGGAAGACGATCCTGAGTATCAACGCCGTATGCAAGACCCTGAGCTACGCAAACAAATCGAGCAAACGAGTGCAACATCTTTAGACGAAAAACTACCATCAAGTGCGAAAAACTCGGTTTATCTATTCTTAGCTGCTATTGCAACCATTGTGATTATTGCAATGATTCCATCCATTAAGCCAACTGTCGCAGCTACAGGCAAAGTTGCCGGTATGGATCAAATCATTCAAATCGTGATGTTAACTTTCGGTGGTTTAATCTTAATTTTAACCAAAACCGACCCGAAAAAAGTACCAAACGGTATTGTATTCAAATCCGGTATGGTAGCAACCATTGCAATTTTCGGGATTGCTTGGATGAGCGATACTTACTTTACCCACGCGATGCCGGCGTTCAAAGAAGGGGTAACAGAAATGGTTCGAGCCCAACCTTGGACATTCGCCTTCGCCTTGTTTGCGGTATCTGTAGTAGTAAACAGCCAAGCCGTAACCGCAAAAATGTTATTACCGGTAGGCATTGCAATGGGCTTGCCTGCTCCATTATTAGTTGGTTTAATGCCGGCAACTTATGCTTACTTCTTTATTCCGAATTATCCGTCTGATATCGCAACCGTTAACTTTGACGTAACCGGTACAACTAAAATCGGTAAATATTACTTCAACCACAGCTTTATGGCTCCGGGTTTAGTTGGCGTAATTACTGCCTGTATTGTCGGCATCGCTGTTGCAAATGTGCTAATTTAATTTTAACAAAAAAACAAGCGGTCAGATTAAGTAAATTTTTTACCAAATCTGACCGCTTGCTTATTTATCAAAATAACGAATTAGGCTTTATTAAAGAGTTTTGCATCTAACGAGTATTTTCCGCCACCGATAAAAATATAGGTTAAGAATAATACCGAATACACGCCTGCTAATTCACCGCCGTTTAATAAAGGTAATAGTACATTGCCTTGAGCTCCGTGAACAATGAAGAACGCGTATGCCATCATACCTGAAAGGATAAACGCTGTTTGGCGGGTAAATAGACCTAAAATAAAGAAAATTCCGCCCACAATTTCCAAAATACCGCCTACACCATAAATGGAGGCAAGGGGTACGCTGCCGTTTCCGTTGGTCATCGACATTGGAAATTCAAAAAACTTCGCAGTGCCGTGTAATAAAAACATATAACCGGCAACAACACGGGTGATTAAAAACGCTAAAGGTTGTAAATTTGTTAAAGTAGAGTTCATTTGCTTTCCTTAAAATAAATTGTGATATAAAGGTCAATTGATTGAGGCAGGCATTCTATTTTAAAAACCTACACTTCACAATCCAGCCGTTATGAAATAGATTATTTACCATTAATAAACAATTAAGCCCTCGCCAACACCCAAACTTGAATTTCCACTACCCCTGCTTTTAATAACTCGGCACAAATTGCATTTAAAGTTGAGCCGGTGGTAAGCACATCATCAACAATCGCCACTCGTTTATAGGCTTTTAACGGTTGATAGCAAAACGCCCCACGTAGATTTTTCCGCCGTTCAGCAGCGGTCAATTCTCTTTGTGAGACGGTTGCTCTTATACGTTGCAAACTCTGTGTATCCAGCGGAATCTGTAACCACTTTGCCAGCCAATTACACAATAATTCACTTTGATTAAACCCTCTTTTCCAATGCCGTTGCCAAAAAAGTGGCACAGGCATAATTACTTCAGGCAAGCTCAGAACTTGTTCCCGTTGAGCTTGCTTAATTGCCAGTAGTAATTGTCGGGCGAGGGCTTGATCCCACCAATACTGTTGCTGAAATTTGAATTGATGTACCCAATGCGAAAGCGGCGGTCGGTATTCATTTACCCTCACTAACTTATGCCATTTCGGTTCATTTTTTAAACAATATCCACAACTATTTCGATACTCCACCGCACTCATTCCGCAATGACGGCAATAAGGCGTAGGCTTTAGCAGTTTTTGGCAATGGCTGCAAACACCTTGCACACCAATAGCGAGTGGATTATCACAACGAAAGCAACGAAACCCAAAGAGATTCACATTTCCTCCTTTTATTTGCAGATTATCAAATTTAGCCTTATTTTTTCCGGCTATTTTTGTGACATCGCTCGAAAAAAGAGTAAAATCTCCTCATTCACACATAAAAGGAAACCGAGATGAAATCCCTCCAAAAACCGATCAAAATTGTCTTTTTCGATATTGATGACACCCTCTATGTAAAACATAAAGCCTATATTCCAAAATCAATTACCGAGCAGGTGCTGCCTCGTTTAAAAGCTAAAGGCATTATTCCGGCTATTGCCACCGGCAGAAATCACGGCTGTTTCCCTGAAGCACTCAAACCTTATTTAAACCCTGAAACCGGCTTTGAGCTGTTTGTTACTATTAACGGGCAATATAATTTCTATAAAGATCAAATGATTAGTGATTATTCGTTAAGCCGTGAGCAAATTGAACGCATCATTGAAAAAGCCAATGCCTTGGGTATTCCGTATGCGTTTATTACGCCAATGACCGTTGCGGTTTCCGCCACAAATCCGATTGTGCACGAAGCAGTTTTACCGATCACACCGAATTATTTGATCGATCCACACTACTACGAAAAAGAGAAAATTGTGCAAATGTTGCTGTTCTACACCGAAGAGCAGAAACAAGCGGTCGAAAACAGCGGAATTTTTGCAAATGATTTAAAAGAGGCTCGCTGGCATTCGCATGCAGTAGATATTCTTAGAAAAGAGAACTCGAAAGCACGCGGTATTCAAGATGTATTGGCGACATTGAATATTGAGATTGAAAATGCGATGGCATTTGGCGATGGCATTAACGACTTGGAAATGCTTCCAACCGTAGGGGTTGGTGTGGCAATGGGTAATGGCGTGCCGGAATTAAAAGCGGTGGCAGATTTCATCACCAAGCCGATTGAGGAAGACGGCATTCTATACGCCCTTGAAACGCTTGGAGTGATTTAAAAGCAAGCGGTTGTAAATTTTTCTCCATTTACAACCGCTTGTAATTTTTATTTACGCCTAAATAACTTATCGCCTGCAATCGCTAAAATCGCCCCACTGACGACCACCAACGCCCCAAGATAACTGATCCAATTCATATCCGGCTTTGCAAAAATATGCGGATAACAATAGTGGCTAAGGTTGGAAAAGATCATGGTAAAAATTGGCAACATCGTGGTTACAATGCTTACCTTTGAGGTATCCCAATGATTCAACGCCTCACCGTATGAACCGTAGCCAATTAAGGTATTCAAACAGCAATAAATAAAGCAACCCCACAGAAAACTGCCTTCAAGATTGCCTAACTGTGCCGGAGTGGCAAATGGCAGCATCAGTAGTGAACAGCCAATGTAAATAATAAACAGCACTTGCTGAGAGTTAAATTTCGATAATAATAATTTTTGAGCCACGCCGTATAGCACCCAAATCAGGCTGGCTCCGGCACTCAATAAAACTCCGAGAGCGTAGGTGTTGAGCTGTAAAATTTCAGCAAATTTATCGTTAAAGAATGCGATAAGCCCGACTATCAATAATATAAAGCCGATCTTTTGAAACAAGCCGAACTTTTCTTTAAACAACAATACGCCTAATAGAATCATCGAAAATGGAGCTAACTGCCACAATACTTGATTGGTAGTGGGTGAAACATAGTGCAGAGCCTCTGCAAACAAAAAGAAATTTGCTGACAAACCGCACACCCCTAACAAAATTAAACCGAGTTCTTTTTTGCTACAAGCGGTCAATTTAGGTAAACGTTTTGCAAATCCTAGTATCAGCAACAGCCCTACTGATGCCACAATGAACCTGACCCAAACCAAGGTTTGGGCATCAATCACTTTCAATACTTGCTGGGCGGCAATCGGTAACGTTCCCCACGTCATTGCTGCGGTTAATGCAAGTGAAAAACCAAGTAAAGGGCGTTGTTTCATTGCTGAAATTCCTTTTTCTATTCTATGTTTTCTATATTTGGAAATCTTAAAATACAAAAAACCTCGCCATTGGCGAGGTCTCTTATTGATTTTGAAATGATTAGTCAGCGATGATGCTTACATATTTACGGCTTTTCTCGCCTTTCACTTCAAATTTAACTTTACCGTCAGCAGTTGCAAATAAAGTGTGGTCTTTACCCATACCTACATTGCTACCTGCGTGGAATTTAGTACCACGTTGACGAACGATAATGCTACCTGCTAATACAGATTCACCACCGAAACGTTTAACACCAAGGCGTTTAGCTTCAGAATCACGACCGTTACGAGTTGAACCACCAGCTTTTTTAGTTGCCATCTTCTAGATCTCCTCTGAAATTATGCTTGAATCCCAGTGATTTTCACTTCTGTGAACCACTGACGATGACCTTGTTGTTTACGGCTGTGTTTACGACGACGGAACTTAACGATTTTAACTTTCTCGCCACGACCTTGTGCGACAACTTCAGCCACTACTTTTGCACCTGCTACAACCGGTGCACCGATTTTAACATCTTCACCGTTAACGACCATTAACACTGAGTCAAATTCAACTTTCTCACCAGTTGCAAGTTCAAGTTTTTCTAAACGAACTACTTGACCTTCACTTACTCGGTGTTGTTTGCCGCCACTTTGGAAAACTGCGTACATATTTACTCCGCTATGTGCCAACTGCTTTTGCTTTTAGGCACTAAATTAATTCATAAAAATAGGGTTGCAATTCTACGGAAAAAGATTCGAAAGAGCAAGAGCGATTTTGAGAATTTTTTGAAATTTGCAAAAAATGGTAAAAATACTACCGCTTATTTCAACTGCGACTAAAAACAATAGACTGCTCCGATTTTACAACAAAATCGTAATTCTTTTTTGAACACGGACTAAATTAAGGTAGAATCTACCCAATTTTTGTCTTACTTTTATGGATTCGATGGCTGTGCAACTTTCATTAGAACAAATTCAAGCCCTTGCAAATGAAGATATGCAAGCGGTAAATGCAGAAATTTTGGCTCAACTTAATTCGGAAGTTTTACTGATTAATCAGCTCGGGCATTATATTATTGCCGGCGGCGGGAAACGTATTCGCCCGTTAATTGCGGTGCTTGCGGCTCGTGCGTTGGGTTATGGTGGTAAAAAACACATCACGGCGGCTGCTTTTATTGAATTTGTACATACTGCTACACTTTTGCATGATGATGTAGTCGATGAATCCGATATGCGTCGTGGCAGACCGACTGCAAACGCCCATTTTGGCAATGCAGCCAGTGTATTGGTAGGAGATTTTATCTACACCCGCTCGTTCCAGATGATGACGGATTTAGACTCCTTACGGGTGTTAAAAGTGATGTCTGCCGCCACCAATGCGTTGGCAGAAGGGGAAGTACAACAATTAATGAACGTGAACGACCCAAACACCACTGAAGCGAACTATATGCGGGTGATTTACAACAAAACCGCCCGCTTGTTTGAAGCTGCAACCCAATGCGTGGCGATTGCCGCTGAAGCAAGTGAAGAGATCGAAAATGGCTTAAAAGAGTACGGCTGCTATTTAGGCACAGCGTTCCAGCTGATTGATGATATTTTAGACTACTCCGCCCAAAGCGAAAATTTAGGCAAAAACGTAGGCGATGACTTCGTAGAAGGTAAACCAACCTTGCCATTGCTCCACGCAATGCACGCTGCCGATAAAGCAGGCAAAACCGCTCAAGCAGACCTTATTCGCAATGCGATTGAAAACGGTGGTGAATTGGAACAAATTCCACAAGTATTGGCGATTATGCAAGAACATCAATCTCTAGATTATGCAATGCAAAAAGCCCGTGAAGAAGCTCAAAAAGCGGTCGATTCATTAGCGGTTTTACCGGAAAGTGAGTATAAACAGGCATTGATTTCATTGGCGTATTTGTCGGTGGATAGATCCTATTAACCTGTTACTTTTCTTTGCTTGTGCAAAGAAAAGTAACCAAAAGAAAGCACACCCTGCTTCACCGCTAATCCTCGCTTTATTTGAATTTGCTTAACGTAAAAATTTATAACTCGCCAACTTCGTTGGCTCAAACACTAAATTTTTCCTACAAATTCAAAGTCGCTCAGGCGGTTCAGAAGGGAATAATAATTCATCAATAACAATATATGACCCAACCAATCGAACATATTGAAAGCGTGCGTGCCAGACGCAGAGCTCAAAATCAAAAAAAAGATCCGAATGCCCCCTTTGTGCGTGAGAAATTAACTCTCCCAAACGGGCATAACAAATTATTGTTACACTCTTGCTGCGCCCCTTGCTCGGGCGAGGTAATGGAGGCTATTCACGCCTCCGGCATTGAGTTTACGATCTACTTTTATAACCCGAACATTCACCCGCTGAAAGAGTATCTGATCCGCAAGGAAGAGAATATTCGCTTTGCCGAAAAGTGGGGCATTCCGTTTATTGATTTAGACGATGATTACGAAAACGACCGCAAAGAGTGGTTCAAAAAAGCCAAAGGAATGGAATGGGAGCCGGAGCGTGGCATTCGCTGCACAATGTGCTTTGATATGCGGTTTGAAAAAGCGGCGGAATACGCTCACAACAACGGCTTCCCTGTGTTTACCAGTTGCTTAGGCATTTCCCGCTGGAAAGATATGAACCAAATCAATGACTGCGGCCACCGTGCGGCAGCTAAGTTTGATGACGTGGTTTACTGGGACTACAACTGGCGTAAAGGCGGTGGCTCACAACGGATGATCGAAATCAGCAAACGTGAACGTTTCTACCAGCAAGAATACTGCGGTTGCGTCTATTCATTAAGAGATAGCAACAAATGGCGGTTGGAAACAGGGCGTGGGCGGATTGAAATCGGTAAGCTCTATTATTCACCGGACTAAGCCTTACTTTTCTTTGCTTGTGCAAAGAAAAGTAACAAAAGAAAACACACCCTGCTTCGCCGCTTTACTTCGCTTGGTTTGAATTTGCTTAACGGAAAAATTTAAAACTCGCCAACTTCGTTGGCTCAGACACTAAATTTTTCCTGCAAATTCAAAGTCGCTTAGGCGGCTTAGAAGGGAACCCGTTGGAGCGTTACAAGTGGTCAATTTGAATTAAAATTTTGCAAAAAATACTGAATAATAGACCGCTTGCCCCGTCTGAGCGACTTACGATTTCTAGGAAAATTTGTGCTGTTTGAGCGAAGCGAGTTTACAAATTTTCCGTGAAAGAAATCGTAACCAAGCGAAGTTCGGGTCGCCTTTCTTTTGGTTACTTTTCTTTGGCGAAGCAAAGAAAAGTAACGAGAACAACGCTCGATATTCGATTTCTACAAAATTTAAAAGAGGATAACAATATGTCAAAATTCGCTATGGTCTTCCCCGGTCAAGGTTCGCAAGCGGTTGGAATGCTTGCTGATCTTGCCCCTATTTACCCTGTGGTAGAGGAAACCTTCCAACAAGCCAGCCAAGTGCTGGGCTATGATTTATGGGATCTGGTGCAAAACGGCACAGCAGAAGATCTCGGTAAAACCGAACGCACTCAACCTGCGTTGCTTGCCTCAAGCGTGGCACTTTTCCGTATTTGGCAACAAAAATTCCCTGAGCAAAAACCAGCCGTGATGGCAGGGCATAGCTTGGGGGAATACTCAGCATTGGTGTGTGCCGGTGTGTTGGATTTCCAAGATGCGATTAAATTGGTCGAATTGCGTGGTCGTGCAATGCAAGAGGCTGTGCCGGCTGGTAGCGGTGCGATGTTTGCGATTATCGGTTTAGATAACGACAGCATTATCAAAGCCTGCGAGCAAGCAGCAAGCGAGACCGGTGAAATTGTCTCTGCGGTGAACTTTAACTCACCGGGACAAGTCGTGATTGCCGGAACGAAAACGGCTACGGAGCGTGCCGGAGAACTGTGCAAAGAAGCGGGGGCAAAACGTGCGTTACCATTAGCGGTAAGCGTGCCTTCACACTGTGCCTTAATGAAACCGGCGGCAGAAAAATTAGCCGATGCTTTGCAAAATATTGAGCTAAATCAACCGCTTGTTCCTGTTATCAACAACGTGGATGTGGCAGTAGAAACTGATGCACAAACCATTCGCAATGCCCTAGTTCGCCAGCTTTACAGCCCTGTTCGTTGGACGGAAACCGTTGAGAAAATGGCACAAGATGGCATCACTACTTTATACGAAATCGGTCCAAACAAAGTACTAACAGGTTTAACGAGCCGTATTGTGAAAGAATTATCAGCCAAAGCGGTAAACGATGTTGCCAGTTTTGAGGCAGTTGAGGCTTAATTTTCAGGAGCGTAGAATGAGCAAAGAAACCCTATTTATGCTAATAAGTGCATTGATTGCCTTAGTGATTTTACCTTTAGCTTATACTGTCGGTATCGCTAAAGAAACATTAGACGTAAATATGGGAATGTTAGCCATTGCTGCCGGTTGCTCATTTTTAGCCTATTTTTTAAGTCTAAACCCCAAAATCCGCCACGCCTTTATCGGTGGCTCGGCTATTACGGCTGCCGCTATTCAAGCTTGGGCATTATATGGTGTGCTGTTAAGCAATAGCGATCCAAAAGGGGCGGTGGTATTGTTCCAAATTTATCTGTTTAGTAGTTTAGGGCCACTGGTTTTTTCAGCCATTTGGGCATTTACTCGCCCTCGTTGGATTTATCCTAAACAAGGTAGTGCGGTGAAATATGCCTTATTTGGTGGCTTAACGACCGTGATAAACTACTTTATTACCCTTTTTATTTTTTATATTCTGACGTTATAACGTCATACTAAGGAGAATTTATGAGCAAAATCGCATTAGTCACGGGAGCAACCCGTGGAATCGGCAAAGCGATTGCCGAAGAATTGGTAGCAAAAGGCTACATCGTAGTCGGCACCGCAACCTCTGAAAAAGGAGCGGAATCCATTTCAGCTTATTTAGGTGAGAACGGCAAAGGCTTAGTGCTAAATGTTGCCGATGCAGAATCCATCGAGAGCGTATTAAAGCAGATCAAAGAGACCTTTGGCGATGTGGACGTGTTAGTCAATAACGCCGGCATCACACGTGATGGCTTATTAATGCGTATGAAAGATGACGATTGGTTCGACATCATTCAAACTAACTTAACTTCGGTTTATCGTTTATCCAAAGCGGTATTACGCCCGATGATGAAAAAAGGCGGACGCATTATCACGATCGGTTCGGTGGTCGGCTCAATGGGCAACCCAGGGCAAACCAACTACTGTGCTGCTAAAGCAGGCTTAGTTGGTTTTTCTAAATCTTTAGCGAAAGAAGTAGCAAGCCGCGGCATTACGGTAAACGTGGTCGCGCCGGGCTTTATTGCCACCGATATGACCGATGAATTAAACGAAGAACAACGCAATGCAATTCTTAGCCAAATCCCAGCCGGCGAACTCGGCTCTCCACAAGATATTGCTAAAGCAGTCGCTTTCTTAGCCAGCGATGATGCTCGTTATATCAATGGAGAAACCCTGCACGTTAATGGTGGCTTATATATGAGCTAATCCGCTACAAGCGGTCTTTTTTCAACCGAGCTTTGTAAATTCAGAGTTCGGTTTTGTTATTTGTTATTTTGTGTTATCACCTGCTTTATAGGTGAAAAAGTGTGAATATGTTATGACTAGAAATACATTAGTAGTAGGCTTTTTATTGTTTGCTATTTTCTTTGGTGCCGGCAATCTGATTTTCCCACCAAAATTAGGTTATGAAAGTAGTACAGAATTTTTCTCAGCCATTTCAGGCTTTGTTTTAACTGGAGTAGGGCTTCCTCTACTCGGTATTATCGTCAGTGCATTTTATAATGGAGGCTATAAATCTGCATTAGACAAAATCCATCCTTGGTTTTCTTTAGCATTCCTAACTTCTATCTATTTAGCGATCGGGCCATTCTTTGCCGGTCCACGCACGGCAGCAACTGCCTATGAAATGGCGATAATGCCGTTTTTAGGAGACTCCAGCCAAATATCAATGTTAATTTTTACCTTAATTTACTTTGCTCTTACCCTATGGTTAGCGCTAAATCCAAGTAAAATGGTTGATCGCATTGGTGCAATTCTTACTCCGATCTTGCTTATCACCATCATTGGATTAGTTATTCGAGCCGGCTTTATTTTAGATGCCGATCCACAAATCATTACGTCTAATACGAATGAACAATCTTACTTTTTTAAAGGTATGGTTGATGGCTATCTAACTATGGATGCACTTGCTTCGTTAGCCTATTCGGTAATTGTATTAAATGCTATTCGTGGGAAAGGGGTAAGCCAAGCCGCATTACAACGCCAAACAGTTGCTGCTGGCTTAGTTGCAGCAGTTGCTCTAGCCGTAATTTATATTTCATTAGGTTGGATTGGTAATAATATGCCAATTAGTGCAGACACACTTTCGATGTTATCAGAAAGAAAATTGGATCTAGGTACTTACATTCTTAACACTGTGACTACCCAAGCCTTCGGTGAACTCGGACGTAGTGTCTTAGGAGTGATTGTTTCACTTGCCTGTTTAACCACTGCTGTCGGTTTAGCCGTATCAGTCAGTGAATACTTTAATGAAATTTTCCCGAAAATTTCATATAAAGTTTATGCTATCTTATTTACTGTGATTAGTTTTACTGTTGCTAACCAAGGATTAAAAGAAGTTATTAGCAAATCCATTCCGGTATTATTAGTTCTCTACCCAATAGCAATGACTGTCATTTTAATGTTGCTGATTAATTTAGTGATTAAACTTCCGTTGTCTGCACAACGTCTATCACTCCTATTAGTGACAATTGTCGCGATAGCTTCAGTTGCCGGTGTCGGGTTTACCGAAAACTTGCCTCTAAAATCCTACTCGATGGAATGGCTACCTTTTGCCATCATTGGAGCTATTATTGGAGCAATCATCCATCCGCTTACCGGTCGAAAAGCATAAATAAAGTAAAGGCAGTGAGCATTCACTGCCTATTTTTTAGGAGAGAATAATGCCTGAATTACCCGAAGTGGAAACCAGCGTACGAGGCGTTGAGCCTTATTTAAAAGGGCAAACCATTAAGCAAATTATTATCCGCCAGCCAAAACTCCGCTGGGCGGTAAGTGCTGAATTATCGCAAATGGAAAATGCTAAAATCGAGGCAATCGAAAGACGGGCGAAATATCTGATTATCCGCACCGACAAAGGCGATATTTTGGTGCATCTGGGAATGTCCGGCTCGCTCGGGATTTTGCAAGAACGTCAACAAAACGAAATTGGCAAACACGACCACGTCGATCTTATTACCCCAAACGGCACAATTTTACGCTATAACGACCCTCGCAAATTCGGCTGTTGGCTATGGGCAGAAAAAGCAGAAGATCACGAACTGTTGCGTAAACTCGGGCCTGAACCGCTTTCAAACGATTTCACAGCAGATTACTTATTTGCAAAAAGCCGCAAAAAAACGACCGCTTGTAAAACCTTTATTATGACCAATGAAGTGGTTGTTGGGGTGGGGAATATCTATGCGTGCGAAAGTTTATTTATGGCAGGCATTCACCCTGAGCTTGCCGCCCAGAACTTAACCGAAAAACAGTGCGAACGCTTGGTAAAAGTGATTAAAGAAGTGCTGATCAAAGCGATAATTCAAGGCGGCACAACGCTGAAAGATTTTATTCAGCCGGACGGCAAACCGGGCTACTTCACCCAAGTGCTACAAGTTTACGGGCGCAAAGGTGAGGCGTGCAATGATTGTGGCAGCACGATTGAAGCCAAAGTGATCGGGCAACGTAACAGTTTTTTCTGTCCGAAGTGCCAAAAACTCCCGAAATAACTATATAAAAAAAGAGAGCCAAAGCTCTCTTTTAATTAAACCTGCAACCAAAAAGTCACCGGTCCGTCATTTTGTAGGCTAACTTGCATATCGGCTGCAAATTGTCCGGTTTGGGTGTGAATTTTAGTAGCGGCTTGTTGATGAAAGTAGGCATACAAACGCTCGGCATCAGCCGGGCTTGCCCCTTTTGAGAAACTAGGTCGCAAGCCTTTATTGGTATCCGCCGCAAGGGTAAACTGTGAAACCACTAATAAGCTGCCGCCGGCTTGCTGTACGTTTAAATTCATTTTCCCCTCGCTATCCGAAAACACCCGATAATTCAGCACTTTTTCCAGTAGCTTATCCGCTTTCGCTTCATCATCGTCTTTTTCCACACCGAGCAACACCAACAAACCGCTCGCAATTTCACCAACGGTTTGCCCTTCAACCTCCACTTTTGCGAATTTAACCCGCTGAATTAAGCCTATCATTAACGCTCCCCTTATCTGTTTCCATTTCGTCTAAAACCGCCGCAAATTGTCCGCCAAGTAATACCACCTGCCAACTTAACTGAATCCATAACAGCATAATCGGTAACACCGCTAATGCTCCATAAATTGCCTGATAAGACGGAAAAGCAGTAATATACCAAATAAAGGCTTTCTTCCCTAAGGTAAAGAAAATCGCTGCCATTAATGCCCCGATAGCAGCGTGTATAAATTTTACCTTTCTAATCGGAATAAATTTATACACTAAGGTAAAAAGTAACCAAATTAATAAAAACGGCGTCAATTCTAATAAATGCTGCCCGAGCGATAACGCCCCACTTCCATTAAAAATAGAAAGCGACATCACATAGGTGCTAATTGCAATACTCGCGCCGGCAAGCAGCGGCCCAAACAGCAAAATGAGAAAATAAAGCAAAAAAGAGAACCACATCGGGCGCTGACGATTATCGTGCCAAATGGTATTCAATGCCTCATCAATACTCTTAATCAGCATAATAGTAACCACAAATAAGCCGATAAAACTTACCAGCCCCATTTGTTTAGCATTACTGACAAACAACTCAATGTATTCCGACACCATCTCGCTCGCACTCGGGGCAAAGTTGTCATAAATGAACGCTTTTAACTGCTCGTTTGCTTCGTGGAAAATCGGAAAAAAGGTAAAAATGGAAAACAGCACGACAATAAACGGCACTATCGCCAGCATTGTGCTATAAGTGAGATAACCGGCTGAAATCGCAATGTTATTTTCATTATAACGCTTGGCAAAGAGCTTAATAAATCTCCACAGTCGATTTAACATCTTAACCTCTCACCAAATAATCGCCTTCACACACCCATTTGTAGGTGGTTAAGGCTTCTAATCCCATCGGGCCACGAGCGTGTAATTTTTGTGTGCTAACCGCCACTTCCGCACCTAACCCAAACTCACCACCATCGGTGAAACGGGTACTAGCATTAATATAAACCGCCGCTGCATCAACCTGTTGTACAAATTGACGGGCAAGTTGGTAGTCAGAGGTTAAAATCCCCTCTGAATGCTGCGAACCATAGTGGCGGATATGCTCTACCGCTTGTTGCAAGTCATTTACCACTACCACATTAAGATCAAGCGATAACCACTCTCGGCTCAATTTTTCCTGATCAAGCGGTTCAATTCCCTCAATTTTTTGTAAATCGTTACTGTGAATGGTGACGCCAAGCTGTTGCATTTTCGCGACCAATTTCGGCAAAAATTCCACCGCAATCGCTTTTTCCACCAACAACGTCTCTAGCGTATTGCAAGTACTTGGGCGTTGCGTTTTAGCATTGGCGATGAGCTCAAGAGATTTCTCCTGATCCGCCGTTTTTTCCACAAACAGATGGCAAACCCCAATGCCGCCCACAATTACCGGAATGGTCGAATTTTCTTTGCAGAATTGATGTAAACCTGCTCCACCTCGAGGGATCACCATATCAATGTAGCGATCCAATTTCAGTAACTCTAACAATAAGGCTCGATCCGGATCCGTCACCGCCTGCACTGCCAATTTCGGCAAGCCGGCTTTTTCTAACGCATCTTGCACTACATCAACCAACACAGCATTGGTAAATTTGGTCTCTTTACCGCCACGCAAAATCACCGCATTGCCGGTTTTGAGGCATAATGATGCCACATCAATCGTTACATTCGGGCGAGCTTCATAAATGGTTAAAATCACCCCGAGCGGCACACGCTGGCGTTCGATTTTCAAACCGCTGTTTAATACGCCACCGTCCATCACCTGCCCGACAGGATCCGCTAATTTGGCAACGTTTCGCACATCGTTGGCAATGCATTTCAGCCGATCTTCATTCAACAATAAACGGTCAATAATCGCCAATGAAATTCCTTGTGCCTGAGCAAATTCAACATCTTTGGCATTGGCGTATAAAATTTCTTCTGCCCGTTGCTCAAGGCTGTCAGCAATCGTGAGTAAGGCTTGGTTTTTCTGTAGGTTGCCAAATTGGGCCAGCTCAAAACTGGCTTGTTTGGCTTGCTGGGCAAGTTCTATCATCTGCATAAGTTTCTTCTCATTGATTAATTACGCCATAATCTAACACGTTCTTTTATATGAAGAAATATGCAAAAGCCAAGAAAATTGGATAAAATGGGGGAATTTGTGAGATAAGGGAAATTTACGCTCGATCCAGTTCCCCTCTTTAGCAAAGAGGGGTTAGGGGAGATTTGGCAGAGGTAATTTTACGCTCATACGAAACATTAATATCGTAATCAAATCTCCCCCTGCCCCTCTTTTCTAAAGAGGGGAGCAACTCAGGAACGAAAATCAACTTTATCTCGTCTCATATAATATAACTAGGCATAACAATGACACCCAACACTCCAACACAGCTAATCCACATTCTTCCGCCTCAACTGGCAAACCAAATTGCTGCCGGCGAGGTGGTAGAACGTCCTGCATCTGTCGTAAAGGAGCTGGTGGAAAACAGTTTAGATGCCGGAGCCAATACCATTCAAATCGATATCGAAAAAGGTGGCTCTCAGCTTATCCGCATTCGAGATAACGGCTGTGGTATCAGCAAGCAAGATTTACCGCTGGCACTCGCTCGCCACGCCACCAGTAAAATCAGTAGCCTAGAAGATTTAGAGTCGATTTTAAGCCTCGGCTTTCGGGGCGAAGCGTTAGCAAGTATCAGCTCGGTTTCACGTTTAACACTTACCTCTCGCACCGCAGAGCAAACCGAAGCGTGGCAAGCCTATGCACAAGGGCGGGAAATGGCGGTGGAAATTCAACCTGCCTCGCACCCGATTGGCACAACCATTGAAGTAGCAAATCTGTTTTTTAACACTCCTGCACGGCGTAAATTTTTACGCACCGATAAAACCGAGTTTGCTCATATTGACGAAGTGATTCGTCGCATTGCTCTGGCTAAGCCAAACGTGAGTTTTACCTTAAGCCACAATGGCAAAATCGTCCGCCAATATCGCAAAGTAGCGGACAATTCAGTTGAGCAACAACAAAAACGGGTTGCCGCCATTTGCGGTGATGAGTTTATTCAACATTCCACTTATATTGACTGGCAACACGGGGATCTACACCTGCACGGTTGGGTTGGCTCACCGGCTCTTGCCCGTCTACAAAACGACCTTTGCTACAGCTATGTGAACGGGCGAATGATGCGGGATAAAACCATCAACCACGCCATTCGCCAAGCCTACGGCGACAGCATTGCGAGTGGTTACTATCCGGCTTTTGTGATCTTTTTGGATTTAGACCCGACAATGGTTGATGTAAACGTTCATCCTGCCAAGCACGAAGTGCGTTTTCATCAAGGAAGACTGGTACATGACTTTATTTTGCAAGGCGTACTCAACAGCCTGCAACAAACCCAACCTACGTTTGAACTGCGAAATGAAGTGAACGAGCCGTTACCGAGCTATGTGCAAGATAGCTATATTCAAGATACTAATCGCCAAGCCGCAGGGCAAAATATTTTTGTGTCGCAAACCGTTCCACAAGCGGTCGAATTTACGCAAAAAAATGCAAATCGCCCAAGCTATACGCCTAAATTTGAAAGAAACTCCAGCGTGAGTTCATCTGCTCAAAAATGGTATAAGGAATTGGTGGGTGGCGATTTGCATGAGACAACACCAACCATCAAACCTCAAAATCCTATTATTGAGCCCAAAATAGAAGCCCAAACCGAGCTCCAAAAAGAGTCTCAGACAAAAGCAGAGGTTTCGCAAAAAATCACGCAAATTGCACCACTTGCAAGCCACCATTCACAAGCCTTGTCGATTGTAAAAAACCAAGCGGTGTTAATTAAAGAAGAGGAAGATTTTTATCTGCTTTCATTGGCAACATTAGCCGAGCTTAAACTCAAGCTACAACTGGAAAAAGGGCAATCTCAAGCGTTGTTGATCCCACTGAATCTCAGTTTAGATCACCAACAAACCGAACGCTGGCAACAGACCAAAGAAGATCTGACCACACTTGGCTTTTCGATCAGCGAAAAACAGTGGCAAGCCCAAACACGGCTCACAGTGCTTTCGGTGCCACAAGCCGTCCGAGAGCAAAATCTGCAACAGCTTTTATTTGCCCTGTTCAACCAAACACAAGCGGTCAATTTAGCCGAATTTTTTGCAAAAAAATGTGAAAAATCCACCGCTTGCACGCTTAGTGATGTGATTGCTTTGCTCTCAGAAATTGAGCTTTATGCAAATGGGAAAAAAGAGCTGGAGGGAATAAGGAAGGAAGTGGATTTTTCCTCTTTTCTATAGCATTATGATATACTTATTAGTGTTCATTCTAGGAGGGGAAAATGACTCCATCTCAACTATTAAAAATCAAGCAAAAGGAAATTATGGCAATTAGCCGACAATTTGCAGTGGAAAATTTGCGAGTATTTGGTTCTGTTGCTAAAGGATTAGATACCGAAAAAAGTGACTTAGATATTTTGGTAGATCCGACACCTAAAACCACAATGCTTGACCTATGTGGTTTGCAAATGGAGCTAGAAGAATTACTTGGCATTAGAGTCGATGTTTTAACTCCCCGTAGTTTGCCTGAAAAATTTCGCCAGCAAGTTTTAAATGAAGCAAGAGCCTTATAATGAGTGTTGAGTATCGTATTCCTGATTATCTCGAAAAAATTCATAGTTTATGTTTAGACATTCAAGCCTTTATTGATGGAGTATCACTTGAAGAGTTTTTAGACGATAAATGTATTGAAAACGCAGTTGCAATGAGTTTGATCGCAATGGGTGAGATAGTGACGGTAATTCATCATAAACACCCTGAATTTTTAGTAGAAAACAAGCATATACCTTGGAAATATATGCGTGGAATGCGTAATATTATTGCACACGGTTATTTTGAATTAGATTTTGAAGTGATCTACGAAACAGCAAGCGAATCCATTCCTGAATTATCAAAGCAAATTGAAGCATTAATTGAACAGTTAGAACATTAACCCAAAGCGAACCTTGTTGTTCGCTTTATTATTTCAAAATAAATAACACAATGACTCAAAAACCCCTTGCCCTTTTTTTAATGGGGCCGACTGCCTCCGGTAAAACCGATTTAGCCATTGCTTTACGCCAAGAATTGCCGGTTGAAGTAATCAGTGTCGATTCCGCCTTAATTTACAAAGGAATGGATATTGGCACGGCGAAGCCAAGCAAGGAAGAACTTGCCCTTGCACCGCATCGCTTGATTGATATTTTAGACCCAGCTGAGAGTTATTCGGCGATGAATTTCCACGCTGATGCGTTGCGTGAGATGGCAGATATTACCGCACAGGGTAAAATTCCGCTCTTGGTGGGAGGGACAATGCTTTATTACAAAGCATTGCTTGAAGGGTTATCTCCCCTGCCCTCTGCCGATCCAGCCATTCGGGCTGAAATCGAAAGCCGAGCGGCACAACACGGCTGGGCAACATTGCATCAAGAATTAGTGAAAATCGACCCGATTGCCGGTGCCAGAATTAACCCCAACGACAGCCAGCGGATCAACCGAGCGTTAGAAGTTTTTTACATTACCGGCAAAACGATGACCGAACTTACTGCTCAGCAAGGTGAGGCTCTACCTTATAATATCTTACAATTTGCAATCGCTCCTCAAGATCGTGCAGTTCTACACCAACGGATTGAACAACGCTTTCACAAAATGATTGAGCTAGGCTTTGAAGAGGAGGTCAAGCGGTTATTTTTACGCAAAGATTTGCATATTAATTTGCCCTCGATTCGCTGTGTGGGCTACCGCCAAATGTGGGAATATTTGCAAGGCGATATTTCGCTCGATGAGGCGATCTTTAAAGGCATTTGTGCCACCCGCCAGCTGGCAAAACGGCAGATTACTTGGCTGCGTGGCTGGCAAGGCGAACTGACTTGGTTAGATAGTTTAGCTCCGACCAGTTCTAAAGCAAAAATGGTGGAAAAGATCGATCATTATTTAAAGAATTGTGATAATATCTAAACGCCTTTGGCACTTATCGCATTATTTGGTGTCTTAAAAATCACACAACTATAAAAAGGAAAATAACAATGGCAAAAGGTCAATCTTTACAAGATCCATATTTGAATGCACTTCGTCGTGAGCGTATTCCTGTTTCAATTTATTTAGTTAACGGCATTAAATTACAAGGTCAGATCGAGTCGTTCGACCAATTTGTGATTTTATTAAAAAATACTGTAAGCCAAATGGTGTATAAACACGCTATTTCAACGGTTGTTCCTGCCCGTGCGTTATCGCATAACAATAACAACCAAACCCAACATGCTCAACCGGCTACTGACACGGCTGAACAAGCGGAATAACAACATTAGTACTCAACCAATGTTAAACGAATCATTGCCAAACTCAGAAGAAAATTCTGCGTTTGGCTTTGCTTTATCTGAAGCAAGCCAAACTACAGAAGCCGCCTCGCCTACCGATCCAGAAAATCAAGATAAAGCCATTTTGGTGCATCTCTATCTCGGGCAACATAAAGATGTTGAAAATTTGCTGGAATTTAAAACGCTGGCAGAATCTGCCGGTGTCGAAGTGCTGGCAACGCTTACCACCAGCCGCCAAAGTCCGCATATCAAATATTATGTGGGGCAAGGCAAAGCGGAGGAAATTGCCGAAGCGGTAGAACAACTCGGGGCAACAGTAGTGCTGGTGAACCATCAACTTAGCCCGGCTCAGACCCGTAATTTGCAATCGTTATGCGGCTGCCGTGTGGTGGATAGAACCGGCTTAATTTTGGATATTTTCGCTCAACGGGCAAGATCGCACGAGGGCAAACTACAAGTCGAGCTGGCACAACTTCGCCATTTATCGACCCGTTTGGTTCGCCGAGTTACTAATCAAGACCAACAAAAAGGCGGAGCAGTTGGCTTGCGTGGTCCAGGTGAAACACAGCTCGAAACCGATCGCCGTTTGATTAAAGTGAGAATCCAACAGTTACTCAACCGCTTGGAAAAAGTCAGCAAGCAACGCAATCAAAATCGAAAAACCAGACAAAAAGCCGATATTCCAACGGTATCCTTAGTGGGCTATACCAATGCCGGCAAATCTACCCTGTTTAATGCGATTACCCAAGCCGGCGTTTATGCTGCCGATCAACTTTTTGCGACCCTTGACCCGACTTTACGCCGGATTCAGGTGCAAGATGTCGGCACGACAATTCTTGCCGATACGGTAGGTTTTATCCGTTTTCTACCGCACGATTTAGTTTCAGCCTTTAAATCTACCCTGCAAGAAACCACCGAAGCTACTTTACTGCTCCACGTCATTGACGGCTCAGACGAACGCAAAAACGAAAATATTGATGCGGTAAATCAAGTGCTGGACGAAATCGGAGCGTTAGATATACCTACTTTATTAGTATTCAATAAAATCGATAAATTAGAGGGTGTAGAACCGCATATTGAACGCAATGCTGATGGTATGCCAGTTGCGGTGTATCTTTCCGCTCAAGAAAATAGCGGCGTTGAGTTGTTATTCCAAGCCATTCAAGAAAGGCTTCGCAGTAACTTAGTGTGTGAAAACTTGCTCCTCCCGGTTACTGCCGGTGCAATTTACGCACAATTTAAAGCGGAAAACTGCATTAAAACCGAGCATTTCAATGATTTTGGCGAACGGATTATCGCTATTGAAATTAACGAAGTGCAATGGAACAAATGGGTGAAACAATTTCCGGATCTAGCCGAATATATTGAACTGGCAAAATGGGGGTAATTAATCTCACTTCTGAGTAAGTTATATTTAAATTATGCAAGCGGTCAATTCTTTACGTTTTTTGGCAAAAAAGTGTAAAGAATTGACCGCTTGTTTTATCCATTAAATCCAATTTAGCCAATAAAAAATCCCTCAAATAAACCAGATTTCCCCGTTCTATTTGAAGGATTTTATTTATTCTTCCCCAAAAGTGGGGAAGAAAAGCTTAATCAAGCAGTTACTACCACTGATAACCTACGCTTGCAGCAGCACCTGTATCACCACGGCTGTTAGAGTTAACGCTGAATTTGATACCCACTTTACCATTATCTGATAAACGAGAATAACCTACAGCAATAGCTCCTTGACCACGGTAAGCACCTACACCGGCTGAAACCATCGATTTACCAGGTTGTGTTACGTGATATAAATTACCTGCGGCTAATGCACCTGCAATACCTGCACGTAAGTCTTTATCTACGTTACTGATACGATTGTTCAGACGATTTTCTGCACCTTTCAACTGATTCACATTAACAGCATCAGTGCCTTTCACACCCGGAGCAACATTGGTAATACGTGTTGGTGCATTGTTGCTACCTGCAACATTAAGCTCATTCACGCCATCTTTTGCTACCGTTGAGCTGATGGTTGTACCACCTACTTTCACGCTATCAAATTCCGGATTGCTTGAAGTTGCCACTTCAACGGTTGAACCTTTACGGGAAACAACCACGTTTTTACCACCTGAAACAGTCACTTTACCATTGTTATTAACACGTTGAGTACCTTGCTCTGAAGTTTCAGCAACGTTACCATCAACAGTAAGATCCCAACCTGCATTTTGGATAGCATTATGTAACTGGCTACCATTCACGGCATCTTTACTTGTTGCACTCACATCACCATCTTTCACGTTGGTAATCTTCGTACCTTTCGCATCAATACCGCCTTTGGTAACACTTGGGCCGTCTTTAATGGTTAAACCATTGTTATTTACGGTTGTGTCGCCAGTTGTTACAGAACCATCTTCAGTTAAATCAATTGCTTTCGCTAATTGTACCTCTAATGTGTCTGTACCATTCGCTTTCACATTGATGTTACCTGATGCTGACTTAAAGTTTTCAGAAGCTGTTTTATCTACACCTTCACCTTTCACTTTAACTTCAGTATTCAGTTTCTGACGGTTCTTCACATCTTCATTGTTACCAGAGAAGATTAATCCATCATTTAAGGTTGCAACTTGTTCTGTGACAGTTTTACCGTCTTTATCTTTGGTCTCATAAACGATACGAGTCTTACCGTTCTCACCCGGTAATCCATCTTTACCATTTGTACCATCAACACCTTCAGCACCATCTTTCACTGCAATATTTGCACTTGCACCCGGTTTACCGTCAGCGCCTTTCGGACCGGTTAAGCCGATAGAGCCATCTTTACCGTTTAATACAACAGAAGCGCCATCTTTACCAGTAGCTCCAATTGAACCATCAACACCGTCTTTACCATCGCGACCTGCAGTAATTGTGCCGTCACCTTTAATAGTTACGCCATCTTTACCGTCTTTGCCAGCAACGCCGATTTGACCGTCTTTACCATCTTTACCACCAATGGTTAAGTTGTTGTTCAAGCCGAAGGTCACGTTATTACCATCTTTAGTAATAATAATGTTACCGTCTTTGTTATTTAGATCAACTGTTGCACCTGGTTTAACGTTGCCTTTGTCTTTACCATTTGCTGTTAAGTTCCAACCTGCGTTAGCAACTTCTTGCACTTGATATAACTGGCTACCGTTTACCGCATCTTTGCTGGTTGCAGAAATTTCACCGTCTTGAACGTTAGTGATTTTCTTATCGCCTGCACTGATGCCGTCTTTAGTCACACTTGGGCCATCTTTGATAGTTAAACCATCTTTATTTACCGTAGTATCACCAATAGTTACAGAGCCTTCTTTAGTTAAGTCAATATCTTTAGCTAATTTAACCGTTAAAGTACCGTTGTTATTTACTACACCGATATTATTAGCATCAGATAGTTTAGTAGCATCTTTCTCACCACCAGTGATGCTTAAAGTTTCGTTTAGTTTCTTAGTAATGACTTTACCATCGTCACCAACGAATTTCAGGCCATCGTTTAAGGTTGCTACTTCTTCTTTAACAGGGTTGCCGTCTTTATCTTTAGTTTCATAAACGATACGAGTCTTCGTTTCGCCATCTTTACCATCAACACCCGGTTTACCTTGCTCGAAGGTCATAGTGCCATTCGAACCATCTTTACCGTTGATACCGATAGAACCATCTTTACCGTTTAAGGTTACACCTGTTTTACCATCTGCACCTTTCACACCGATTGCACCATCTTTACCTGGTTTTCCGTCTTTACCCGGACCGCCGATAGTTAAATCGTTATTTAATGCAAAGGTTACATTGTTGTCAGTCGTTTCTTTAGTAATGATGATATTACCGTCTTCATTATTAAATGAAACTTTACCTTTAGGACCAACATTGGTGCTGTTATTGCCATTTGCTGCAATATCCCAACCAGAGTTCGCTACATCATAAACCTGTTTTAACTGGTCTTCTGTTGCTGCTTGACCACTAGTAAAGTTATTTGGATCAAATGTCTTATTGGTTAAGCCACCGATTGTACCTTTATTACCGTCAACAGTAATCGAATTATCGCCACCTACTGTTAAGCTATCACCGGTTAATGCCGAATCACCTACACCAACAACATTCGTGTCAATATAAGTATCACCGATTGTTACCGAACCTTCGTCTGTTAAGTCAATGTTTCTTGCTAATTTCACCATTAACTTACCATCTTTATTCACAACGCCGATATTATCATCAGATAAATCATCTAAATCGGTATCGCCGCCTGAAATTTGTAAGGTTTCATTTAGCTTCTTATCGATAACTTTACCGTCATCACCTACGAATCTTAAGCCATCGTTCAGTGTTGCAACTTCCTCAGTTGTACCGTCTGGTTTCTCATAAACGATACGGGTTTTGCTTTCGCCATCTTTACCGTCGTTGCCGGCAAGACCTTTAGCACCGTCTTTTACAGAGATAGTTGCACTTGCACCATCTTTACCGTCTTGACCTTTAGGACCGGTTAATCCGATTGAGCCATCTTTTCCGTTTAAGGTCACACCAGCTGTACCATCGGCACCTTTAACACCAACCTTACCATCAACACCATCTTTACCGTCTTTACCCGGACCACCAATGGTTAAATTGTTGTTTAAGGCAAAGTCGATCGCATTATCGCTTACCGTTGTGATGATGTTTTTATCTTTAGAAGTGTAATTTACGGTTTCCCCTAATTTCACATTATCTTCTTTAGCACCATCTGCCAGTTCAGAATTATCCGCAGTAATGTTAAAGCCTTTGTTGATTAAGCTATCCGTTGCATTACGTACATCTTTAATGTTCGCTGCATTAGTACCTACTTTTTCTAGCTGCTCATCTGTTAAATCATTCACAGATTCAACAGCTTTACCATCTTTACCAGGCTGACCATTAATACCATCAATACCGCTCTTCACGTTAACAATTTGGTTGTTACCGTTATCTAAGCCATCTTGAGTTAACTTAACTGGTGCTTTCACTTCACCATCTGCTCCGTCCGCTGGTTTTGCCGGTGTAATAGTCATACCATTATTGGTAATCTCGGTTGATGGTTTAGTGTTGTCAACAACATCTTTACCACCATTTTCACCTGGCTTGTACTCAACAAATTTCGCACTTGTTAAATCTTTAAGATCACGGTTAAGTTGGATTTCAAGCTGATCTTTCTCATTAGCAACAACATTGATATTACCTGCTGCTGACTTGAAGTTCTCAGATGACTCTTTGTCATTAATTCCTTGTGCTACTTCACCAACGATGTTCACTACGCTATTTAGCTTGTGACGATTTAACTTATCATTGTTACCTGCAAAGATTAAACCATCGTTTAAGGTTGCAACAGTTTCAGGCTCACCTTGTGGGTTACCGTCTTTATCAGTCGGTTGGTAAACGATACGTGTTGTGCCGTTTTGACCCGGTAAGCCGTTTTCACCATCTTTACCATTAACACCTTGAGCACCATCTGCTGATTTAAATGTTAAGCCGTCTTTACCGTCTTTACCATTTAAGCCGATAGAACCATCTTTACCGTTAAGTACAACTGCTGAACCATCTTTACCGTTCACACCAACTTTACCGTCAATGCCGTTATCACCGTCTTTACCATCACGACCGACAGTGATTGTTGCTTCACCTGGTGTACCGTCTTGACCGTTATCACCCTTGATTGAAACATCGTCTTTACCATCTTGACCTTTAACGCCGATAGAGCCAGCTTTACCGTCTTTTCCACCTACATTGAGGTTATTCGCTAAGTCGAAGTCGATCTTGTTATCGTGTACCGTTGTAACGATGTTACCGCTTTCACTACGATACTCTACTGTTTGACCAAGCTCTACAGTATCTTCTTTTGCATCATCTGCAAGTTTAGAATTATCAGCAGTGATCTTGAAGCCCGTTTTCACTAGATCATCAGTAGCATTACGTACATCATTGATATTCGCTGCATTTGTGCCAACTTCTTTAAGCTGCTCTTCTGTTAAATCATTTACAGATTTAACTGGTTGACCATCTTGACCGTTAACACCATCGATACCGCTCTTCACGTTAACAATTTGGTTGTTACCGTTATCTAAACCTTTATCTGTTAATGATACTGGTTTAGCATCTGCGCCATTTTCACTACTAGCTGGTGTAATAGTGATACCTTTATTAGTAAGCTCTGTTGATGGTTTAGTATTATCAACAACCTCTTTACCATCATCACCTTGTTTGTACTCAACAAATTTCGCATTTGTTAAATCTTTAAGCTCACGGTTAAGTTGAATTTCAAGCTTATCTGTACCATCAGCTTTAACATTGATGTTACCTGCTGCTGATTTAAATACAGCTGATGCTGCTTTATCAACACCTTCACCCACAACATTAACTACTGTGTTTAGCTTATGACGATTTAACGTATCTGCATTGTTACCAGTAAAAATCAAGCCATCATTTAAGTTAGCAACTTGCTCTTCTTTATCGCCATTTTTGTAAACGATACGAGTTTCGCCGTTATCACCTGGTAAGCCATCTTTACCAGTGCCATCAACACCTTGTTTGCCATCTTTAACAGCAATATTTGTGCTTGCACCTGGCTGACCATCAGCACCTTTCGGGCCTGTTAAGCCGATAGAGCCATCTTTGCCGTTTAATACAACAGACGCACCGTCTTTACCATTTACGCCAACTTTACCGTCAATACCATCGGCACCATTACGACCTACAACAACTGATGCTTCGCCTGGTACGCCGTCTTTACCGTCATCACCTTTAATTGAAACACCATCTTTGCCGTCTTGGCCTTTAACGCCGATTGCACCAGCTTTACCGTCTTTACCAACACTTAAGTCGTTATTTAAACTTACTTCAAGTGCTTTCGTTGTTGTACCGTCCGGGTTTTGAACATCAACAACTTTCGTATTAATGTTGCTATCGCCAGTAATTTGAGCTGTAGTACCTAAGTTTTGTTTAAACTCATTACCTTCTTTATCTTTCAGACCAAAAGCATTTGTAGAAAGATTTTCTGCAGTATTTTTCAAGTCACCTACGTTAACAGCATTGTTAAGAACATCACCCGCTGCCTCAGAAAGTTTAACAGGTTGACCATCTTTGTCTTTTAAGCCGCTATCAACATTAGTGATTTGGTTACCGCCATTGCTTAAGCCATCTTCCGTTAAGGTAACGTTAGATTTAGTTGCATCGTTAGGATCTTTCTTAGCAATCGTCACACCATCTTTATTGATAACTGTAGAATCGCCATCTGTACCAAATGTTGCACTATTTAAGCCCGTTAGGTCTTTTGCTAATGCCACAGTAATTGTATTGCCCGCAATTTGCGTCATTACATTTTGACCGGCATCAAACTTAGTCCAATCGGTATTCCCTGCTGCACCTTTAACATCCACTTGCGTATTTAATTTTGCATTGTGAACTGTGCCATTGTTAGCACCGAATTTTAAGCCATCGTTAAGGGTTGCAACTTCTTCTTTCTCACCGTTTGGTTTTTCGTAAACGATACGAGTTTTGCTTTCGCCGTCTTTACCGTCGTTGCCTGCAATACCTGGTTGACCATCTTGAACGACTTTTAATGTCGTTGTTACGCCGTTAGTACCATCTGCACCTTTAGGGCCAGTAAAGCCGATAGAACCATCTTTACCGTTAAGTACAACTGCTGAACCGTCTTTGCCGTTCACACCAACTTTACCGTCAATGCCGTCATCACCGTCTTTACCATCACGACCGACAGTGATTGTTGCTTCACCTGGTGTACCGTCTTTACCGTCATCACCTTTGATTGAAACACCATCTTTTCCGTCTTGGCCTTTAACGCCGATTGTACCGGCTTCACCTGGCTGACCATCTTTACCGTCTTTACCAACAGATAACGTAGAATTTAAGCTAAATTGGATTTCATTATCTTTAACTGTTGTCACAATATTGCTGTCTGGATCGGTAAATTTAACTGTTTGACCTAACTTAACATTATCTTCTTTCGCACCAGCATCTAAACCAGAGTTATCGGCTGTAATGTTAAAGCCAGTTTTAACTAACTTATCAGCTACCGCATAAAGTTGTGAACCGTTGATCGCATCTGTTGAATCAGAAGTGATTCGACCTGCTGCTACATTTTGAATTTGGCGTTCTTTACCTGCGGAGCCTACTGATACCACATAGTTTGTGTTTTCATTAGCTCCCGCAAAACCAGTGTAAGTAATACCACCTACAGTTGCGTTACTTGTTGGCGTTGCTGCAGTTACAGTTGATTCGCTACCTAATGCTACAGAGCTTTCTAAGGTTGCTTGAGCCCCCATACCTACTGCAACAGCAAATGTTTTATTCGCAACAGATTGAGTACCTACTGCGACTGCTGATTGTGCGCTTGCAGTTGCATTTGTACCTACCGCTAATGCTGCTCGATCTTCAGCTCTTGAGCCTACACCTAAAGCAGTTGCTTTCTCTGCAGTTGCATTTGCATTAGAACCTACTGCTGTTGCATCACCAGCACTTGCTGTTGTTTCACGACCAATCGCTGTTGCACCATTTGCAGTTGCATTTGCTTGAGAACCTACCGCTGTTGCTTGGGTACCTGCTGCTTTTGAGTTTACACCTAAAGCTGCTGCAGCATTACCATTTGCATTTGAGTTTGTACCCAGTGCAATAGCACCTTGATCTACAGAGGTTGCATTCGGACCAATTGCAATAGAGTTAACACCTTTAGCACCATCATTTAATCTGTTTTCTGCAACCGTTGAATTTACAGAGAAGTATTTAACCGTAAATTTATCTACAGCTTCAGCACTCAGTTTAAAATCGATCTTATTGTCGCTTACCGTTGTAACGATATTTTTATCAGATGAAGTATAAGTAATAGTTTCACCTAATTGAACATTGTCTGGTTGACCAACGTCAGCTGTAATATTAAAACCTTGAGCTACTTTATTGCTTAAGTTGGTTACATTTTGGTTAGTTGCATAAAGCTGTGAACCATTAACTGCATCTTTAGAAGTTTCGCTTAAATCACCTTCTTTAACATTCGTGATTTTAACTGGCGCACCATTTACATCACCAACTTTAACGTTACCGCCTTCATTTGTGATTTTCGGACCATTGTTAATGGTAATACCTTCATTAGTAATGTTTGTGCCACCAATGGTTACAGAACCTGAATCAGTTAAGTTTAGGTTTTTCGCTAATTTAACAGTTAAATTACCATTGCCATCTGCAACAACATTAATATTGCCTGCTGCTGATTGGAAAGCGCCTGACTGTTCTTTATTTACACCCTCACCAATAATAGTAACTAAGCTGTTTAACTTATGTTTGTTCTCAACTTCGTTATTACCGGTAAAACGTAAACCATCGTTTAAGGTTGCAACTTCTTCTTTACCACCTGTTTCGTTTGTGTAAACGATACGAGTAGTTTGAGTACCATCTTTACCATCCTTGCCTTTAGCACCATCTAATCCAGGAGCGCCTTTCTCAACGGTCATGGTTGCATTTGCACCATCTTTACCGTTGATGCCAATTTTACCTGGAGCACCATCTTTGCCGACTACAACAGTGCCGTTACCATTGATAGTTACACCATCTTTGCCATCTGTACCTTTAACACCGATAGAGCCGTCTTTTCCGTCTTTACCACTTACAGATACATCACCGGCTAATGCAATTTCTAATGCTTTTTCAGCAACATTTGCGGTTACGGTTACACCATCTTTGCCTTTAACTTGAATCGTTTTACCTAAGTCTTGCTTAACTTCAGTATTCTTATCATCGCCAGTTAAACCAAAGCCACCCGTTGTTGCATTAGTTAGGTTATTAACTGTATCTTTTAAATCGCCTACGTTAACCGCATTGGTTGTCGTTGCATTGGCAAGATCAGTTTTTTCGCCATTTGCATTAGTTAAACCGCTTGATACATTGGTGATCTGTTTGTTACCAGCGCTAATACCTGTGTTAGTCACACTTGGACCATTAGCAATAGTTAATCCTGAATCATTTAAAGTTGTATTACCAATAGTTACCGAACCATCTTTGGTTAAGTTTACATCTTTAGATAATTTAACAACTAATCCATCATTAGTATTTACTACACCAATATTGTTATCAGCCAATTTGGTTAAATCAGCACCACCAGTTACATTTAAAGTTTGGTTTAGTTTCTTCGCGATAACCTTATTATCATCACCTACGAATTTTAAACCATCATTAAGTGTTGCAACTTCTTCCGGACCATCTTTGGTTTCATAAACAATACGTGTTTTAGTTGTACCATCTACGCCATCAACACCTGGTTTACCATTTTTAACAGTAATATTTGCATTAGCACCATCTTTACCGTTAATGCCAATTGAACCATCTTTACCATTTAAAGCAACACCAGTTGAACCATCAGCACCTTTAACACCGATAGAGCCGTCTTTACCATCAGCACCATTTTTACCTGGTCCACCAATAGTTAACTCATTATTTAATGCAAATGTTACATTATGGGCATCTTTAGTAATTTGAATGTTGCCATCTTTATTATTTAGATCAACCGTCTCTTTAGGCTTAACATTACTGCTATTCTGTCCTTCATTAATGGTTAAATTCCAACCTGCATTTGCAATTTCTTGTACAGTATATAACTGGCTTCCATTAACAGCATCTGTAGAAGTATTGTTTACATCACCCGCTTTCACGTTAGTAATTTTTGTTGGGCTTCCATCTTGATTAGCAACACTTACACTACCGTCTTTATTAGTGATTTTCGGGCCATTGTTAATGGTAATACCTTCATTAGTAATGTTTGTGCCACCAATAGTTACAGAGCCATCTTCAGTCAAGTTCACATTCTTCGCCAACGCAACAGTAATATTATTACCATTGATTTGCGTCATGATGTTTTTACCAGCGTCAAACTTATTCCACTCGGTATTGCCTTCAGCACCTTTTACATTCACTTGCGTATTTAATTTTGCATTGTGAACATCACCTGTGTTAGCGCCAAATTTTAAGCCATCGTTAAGGGTTGCAACTTCTTCTGTAACAGGATTACCATTTTTATCTTTGGTTTCATAAATGATACGAGTCTTACCATCCGCACCATCAACCCCTGGTTGACCATTCTTAACTGTCACATTTGCAGTTGCAGACTGACCATTTTCACCTTTAGGACCTGTTAAGCCGATAGAGCCATCTTTACCGTTTAATACTACCGCAGAACCGTCTTTACCATTTACACCAATAGTTCCGTCTTTACCATCAGCACCTGCTTTACCAATTGATAACGTGCTATTTAACGCAAAATCAATTTGATTATTTGTTACAGTAGTAATAATGTTTTTATCAGTTGAGGTATAAGTAATTTTCTCACCTAATTGAACATTATCTTCTTGGCCATTATCTGCAGTGATATTAAAGCCTTTTTTCACAAACTCATCTAACTTCGTTACATTATTTGAAACATTAGTTACATTTTGATTAGTTTCATGAAGTTGTGAACCATTTACAGCATCTTTGCTATCTGCACTGATTGTACCGTTTGATACATTAGTGATTTTCTTATCACCTGCATTGATACCAGTTTGAGTTACACTTGGGCCATTCGTAATATTCAAACCATCATTGTTAACTGTAGTATTACCAATAACAACAGAACCGTCATTTGTTAAATTCAAGTTTTTAGCTAACTGAACTTCTAAAATTGAATTACCGTCTGCTTTAACATTGATGTTACCTGTAGCAGATTCAAATGTTTTTGACTGCTCTTTAGTTACACCTTCACCTCTCACAGTTACTAAGCTATTAAGCTTATGTTTGTTTTCAGTGTCATCATCATTACCAGTAAAGCGTAAACCATCGTTTAAGTTAGCAACTTCTTCTTTCTCACCTTTTTCATTGGTGTAAACTATACGAGTAGTTTTCTCACCTGTTTTTCCGTCTTTACCAGAAGCACCGTCTAAGCCCGGGGCACCTTTTTCAACGGTCATGGTTGCATTTGCACCATCTTTACCGTTAATACCAATAGTGCCATCTTTACCATTAATGCCAATGCTACCTGGTTGACCATCTTTGCCAACAACAACTGTACCATTTCCATTAATAGTTACACCATTCTCACCGTCTTGCCCTTTAATACCAATAGAACCATCTTTTCCGTCTTTACCACCTACAGAAAGAGTTGAATTTAACGCAAATTTAATTTGGTTATCGCTTACCGTTGTAATAATATTTGCATCAGGATCAGTAAATTTAATTGTATCTCCTAATTTAACATTATCAGGAGTACCATTATCGGCTGTGATATTAAAGCCACCCTCAACTTTATTCGTTAAGTTTGTTACATTTTGGTTTGTTGCATATAATTGTGAACCATTAACAGCATCTTTAGAAGTAGCACTTACGTCCCCATCTGCTACGTTAGTGATTTTTTTGCTACCAGCGTCAATGCCGCTTTTAGTAACATTCGGCCCACCATTGATAGTTAAACCATTTTGATCAACTTTGGTGTCGCCAATAGTTACAGATCCACCCGTAGTCAAATCTAAGGTGTTATTTAAGTTAACTTTAACTTTGCCATCTGTAGCAGTTGTATTGATATTATTGTTACCACCAACTACTTCAACAGCTTCACCTAATTTTTTCTTAACTGTTTGACCGTCTTGAGCTGTTAAACCAAAACCTTTTTCTGTTGCTTCATTAACCGCTGTTGTAACCGTTTTGCTTAAGTCAATTTCAACTGTGCCACCATCGTTACGGGTTAAAGTTGCTTTTTTGCCATCTGCATCTGTTGCAGAAGTGGTTACAAAGTTATTTTTAATACCAGTAACCGCTGCGGTTGTACCATCATTTTTGTTTAACGTTGCAGTTGCATTACCTTGACTATCATAAACTACACTACCACCTGTTACATGCGTATCTTTAGTGAAGTCAGTAATCGCTTTCTCACTCAAGCTCACGATATAAGTACGATCGTCACCTTCACGTTTTTCCGTACCAGTAGTATGTTCGGTAACAGTAAGGTACTCGCTGTTTTTAGGGTTAGCAACTACACCTGTTTTGGTGTCATCATCTTTCTTAAACTCTGTAAGTGCTTTGTCTGTTAACTTAACTTCATAGTTAGTTTTGTTGGTTACAGGATCTTTTGCACCAGCAGTAACTGTTAAGTAGTCTTTTGAAGACTCTGCATGGCTTGCCGTAGTGCCATCAGCATTAATGGTATAGGTTGTAATGCCTGTTGTATCTTTCTTAGCATCTACAGAGGCAATATTCGTACCTTTTTCCACTTTTGCAGCAACAGCAGATAACTTACCTGTTGTTGCATCACGGGTAATAGTTGTGCCATCAACATTCACTGTAAAATCTAATGAATTTTCTTTATCAGCAAAATTTGGTGTAATCGTTACTGATTTATCGCTTGATTTAAAATCAACCACATCACCAAAGTTAACTTTGCTGTCTTTATTTGAGCCGCTTGCTTTTACAGTCCAGCTACCCTCTGTCATCACCGCATATAATTGAGAGCCGTTGATTGCATCGGTTGACGTATTAGAAATTTCACCTGGTGCAACAAATTTGATTTGGCGTTCGTTAGCATCAGAACCCACACTAACATAGTCACCTGCTACTACAGAATCATGACCAGCAAAGTTATAAGTTACGCCATTGATTTCTTTGCTTGCTACAGCTTTAGCTTCTGCAACTGTTGAATGATTACCTAAAATAACAGAACCATTTGTGTTAGCAGTAACATTAGACCCCAACACAAACGTGTCTGTACCGGAAACACGGTTATTTTGACCAAATGCACCTGAGTTATCGCCAGAAACAGTGGTGTTAGCACCTACTGCTAAAGAATAATTCCCACTTGCTTCCGATTTATAAGCCATTGCAGTTGAGTAGTTACCTTTCGCATTCGCTTCATAACCAACAGATGTACCACCTAAACCTTCAACTTTAGCATGTGAACCGATAGCAGTTGCATTATCCTTACTTACTGTTGAGTTATAACCCACAGTAACAGATTGGTTTCCTGAAGATTTTGCCGTTTCACCAATTGCGATACCACCTGCTTTTTCAGCAACAGAGTGAGAACCAATGCTAATTACTTTTTCTTCTTTTGCGGTAGCGTTCCAACCGATACTGATTGCATTTGCACCTGTCGCATTTGAAATATTACCGAATGCAATAGCTCCTGTACCATTTGATTTTGAATCCACACCAAATGCAATAGCACCATCACCCTTTGCAGTAGCATTAGTTGAGAAAGCTACTGTATCGTTAGATAATGCACGGGTATTTGTACCTAATGCATAAGCATTATTCGCTTTTTCAGAGCTATTAGCATTAACTACTGTTTTCAATTCAGGAATAGTGATAGTTGTACCGTTAGGCAAAATTACCTTACCTTCTGCATTTTCAACAAAACCACCCGCTTGTGCATTAGTACCAATTGCAAAGGCACTTTCACCATTAGTTTTTGCTTTAGTACCAATTGAGAACGCATCTGAACCTACGGCTAAAGTATTATTTTGACCATCATAAATAGAACGTCTATTTTCTGCACCTAAACTACCATCAACAGTCTGTGGTGTACCGCTACCAATTGCAAAAGAACGGTTGCCTAGCGCTGTAGCCGAAGCACCAATAGCAAAGCTGGCTTTTTGATTTGCCCAAGATGATGAACCTATAGCAGCAGAATAATCTGCAATTGCTGCAGATTGACGCATTGCTGCAAATGAGTTAAAGCCTTCTGCACGAGCCGAAGTACCTAATGCTACAGAACCAGTATCATTTGTACGAGAGAATGGGCCTATTGCAATAGATAATGCACCACCAGCATGAGAATAATCACCTATTGCAATACCAGAAGCTTTGCCTGCATTTTTATCTTCAGTAGCGTTAGCTTTATATCCTAATACAATTGATGAGGTAGTATTAGATTTATACAATAGTCTATTGGCATCACCACTCCCAGCTGCACCTGAGCCTTGAAGTTGATCTCTATTGTCATAAGATAAACTACCTGGGTTAAAATAGTTATATGGGTTGGTACTAGAGCTTGTTGGCACACTAGAATTTGTAGTTATTGTAGTAGCACCGCCTGTAGAACTAATACTCTCAATTACCACCGCCGCCTCTGCCGGTGTAGCAGAAAGCATAAATGCTGCCATTCCGCCGATAAGAGTAACTCCACCTAGAATGCCAGCCGCTGCTAATTTAATAGTACCGCGCTCATCAGTAGAAGAAGCAGCTTTACCTTGCGATCGAGCAAGTTCAGACACAACTTCCATTTTTTGCGTCGTTCGGTTAAAAATAACCTTAAATATTTTGTTCATAATTTTATACCTTTAGATATATAAAAAAGCTTATTTCTGATGTTAGAATTAACCTTAGAAATAAGCTTACTTCGTAAATAATTCGGCAATTACAACCCACCGAATAAACAACTTTACTGCTCTTTATAAGAGGACAGTCATCTCAATAATAGTAAGATTTTCACTTCAAAACCTCAACAAGCTTTTAACATCTTTACAATTCTCTTATTATCAAGATAATAAAATTAACAAACCCCCTTATAAATCAAACAAATACACAGCAAATATACTTAATTTACAAATAAATACCAAACGGAAAATTATTAACATTCTACCTATTTTTAATTAACCAATATGCAACAAAGCCATATTAATAATAAGGTTATCACTGGTTTTTATCCCTTATTTTTTATGAAAAATCTTATAATATTGAATATTTACTCCAGTTTTAATCGAGAATTATGTTCTTTTTTATTTTGTTATTCTCTTTAGGTATAAAAAAACCCGGTAAATACCGGGCTTTTATTTCAATGAGTTATCCAACTTGCTAGAGCGATTACCGCAATAAAAATAACTAACCAAATAAGTTGTAATTTTACGCTTTTGCGATTGATCTCCTGGTTGTGTAATCGGCGCTGTTCTAACTTTTGCCGATATATCACTAAATCGGCTTCTTTAAACGAGAAGCCACAATGTATGCAATGTTCTAAACTGTCACTAATACGCTTTCGACACTCCGGACAACGGTGTAATGCCATAATTACCTCAATTTATTACTTTGCATAATCGGCTATCCGTACATTGTTCAACATGAACATGGTAGTATTGATGAGTATCACGATTGAAAAACAAGAAAGATTGATTACCTCTTATTTTTGTTCCCATAATGTAGCCGTTATCACTATTGGTGGATAATATGTAGTATTTTTGATTCTCTATTTCGATGTAATCATAGGTAGTTCTTAGTCCGGCACGCAAATAACCAATATGCAATGAGAGCAAACTGAAATAGAGAAAAATAAAGATATTAAAGAACGCAAGGCTTCCTCCCAACAACATTTTCCTAAAATCCAGATCGAACTTGGTATTGTTCCATCTCTTACGGAAAAAGAATACGCTCACACCACTTACAAAAATATAGATAAAAGAGATATAAATGGGCACTATCCCGGTAAATAAGTAAAAAGTAAGAATAACAGGCACTGTAAACACAGAAACCAACACAATCACCCTTAACCAACCTAGATTTCGGAAATAATGCAGCTGAAAAACTTTATTTAGTAAACTATAACCTAGGGCATAACACAAGAATAAGATAACTGAAGTACCAAATACATAAGCTAAACTCCTCGCCATACTCCCATTGCCGATTTCGACATGCCACCAAGGGTAGCCATGAAATATGGCTTGTCCCCAACCGTAACAGTAGGCGGTAGCAAAGCTAATAAGTGTAAAAAATGCAAGAGAAAATGAAGAATTGATAATTTTACTAATGTGTTTATTTAGCATAACAAAAAAATGTCTACTTCCATTAAAACCTAACTATTTTTGATTACTATAATAACCCGTATTACACAAAAAACAAACATTTAATTCACACAAAATTAGAAAATTTGCTTTAGTAAGGTTGAAAATATAACTCTAAAACACGATAATAAAAAACTTCCCAGCTAGCAATAGCTAGACTGCTTCATCGTCAGTTTCCCCGGTACGGGTGCGGATAACTTGTTCAATATTCGCCACATAAATTTTGCCATCACCCACTTGCCCAGAATAGGACGCATTGAGAATGGCATTGATCACTTCATCGGCTTGGTAATTAGAAACCAATATCTCCACCTTAATTTTAGGACGAAAGTCAATGCGGCTCATTTGGCTAAGCTCCTGTTCGGTATGCCCATATTGGCGTCCAAAGCCTTTTACTTCGGTAATAGTCATTCCTTGAATACCGATTTCTGAAAGTGCATCTTGCACTTGGTCTAATTTTGAAGGTTGGATAATGGTAGTAATCAGTTTCATATTATATCCTTCTCTGTTTGAGTTGCCGTAAGTATAAAAAGCTATTGAGGGGTATGCAAGGTAGGAGGTATTTTCTCCGTGAAATATTCTGCCAAATTTCCTCCTCTTTGCTTCTGCCAAATCTCCCCCAGCATACAAGCGGTCACTTTTTTCAAAAATTTTGCACTTTTTTTATTTTTGCCCTTGAACAGCGCATTTTCGTCCCTATTTATGGTTTCGTCTGAACGGGAAATGCAATCCCGTTTCTTATTCAAACTGAATTTATTATTAGAGGAATCATAAAATGGGTAAAATCATTGGTATTGACTTAGGTACAACAAACTCTTGTGTTGCGGTAATGGACGGCGACAAACCTCGTGTAATTGAAAATGCAGAAGGGGCAAGAACAACGCCATCTATCATCGCTTACACCGATAAAGAAACCTTAGTTGGTCAGCCGGCAAAACGTCAGGCAATTACTAACCCAAAAAATACTTTATTTGCAATCAAGCGTTTAATCGGTCGCCGCTTTACTGATGCAGAAGTACAACGTGATATTGAAATTATGCCGTTTGAAATCAGCAAAGCAGACAACGGCGATGCGTGGGTAACAGTAAAAGGCGATAAATTAGCACCGCCACAAATCTCTGCTGAAATCTTGAAAAAAATGAAGAAAACCGCAGAAGATTTCTTAGGTGAGCCGGTAACCGAAGCGGTTATTACTGTACCTGCATACTTTAACGATGCACAACGTCAGGCAACCAAAGATGCCGGTCGTATTGCAGGTTTAGATGTAAAACGTATCATCAACGAACCGACAGCAGCAGCACTTGCTTATGGTTTAGATTCTAAGAAAGAGAACCAAACGATTGCTGTTTACGACTTAGGTGGTGGTACATTCGATATTTCGATTATCGAAATTGATAACTTTGACGGCGAGCAAACCTTTGAAGTGCGTGCAACCAACGGGGATACTCACTTAGGTGGTGAAGACTTCGACAACCGTGTCATCAACTACTTAGTGGAAGAGTTCAAAAAAGAACAAGCGGTTGATTTACGCAACGACCCAATGGCAATGCAACGTGTGAAAGAAGCGGCGGAAAAAGCGAAAATCGAACTTTCTTCTGCACAAGAAACCGAAGTGAACCTTCCGTACATCACCGCAGATGCAAGCGGCCCGAAACACTTAAACATTAAAGTAACTCGTGCGAAATTGGAATCTTTAGTTGAAGATTTAGTAAACCGTTCGTTAGAGCCGTTAAAAACTGCTTTAGCTGATGCCGGTTTATCAGTAGGCGACATCAACGATGTGATTTTAGTGGGCGGCCAAACCCGTATGCCGTTAGTACAGAAAAAAGTGGCAGACTTCTTCGGCAAAGAACCGCGTAAAGACGTTAACCCGGACGAAGCGGTGGCAATCGGTGCAGCAGTACAAGGTGGTGTATTAAGTGGTTCGGTAACAGACGTGTTGTTATTAGATGTTACTCCGCTTTCACTTGGTATCGAAACAATGGGTGGTGTGATGACGACCTTAATTGAGAAAAACACTACGATTCCAACCAAGAAATCACAAGTGTTCTCAACAGCAGAAGATAACCAATCTGCGGTAACTATCCATGTGTTACAAGGTGAGCGTAAACGTGCGGCGGATAATAAATCTTTAGGTCAATTCAACCTTGAAGGTATTAACCCTGCTCCACGCGGTATGCCACAAATTGAAGTAACCTTTGATATTGATGCTAACGGTATTATCAATGTGTCTGCAAAAGACAAAAACACCGGTAAAGAGCAACAAATCAAGATTCAAGCTTCTTCAGGCTTAAGTGATGAAGAAGTGGAACAAATGGTGCGTGATGCAGAAGCGAATGCGGAAGCAGACAAAAAATTTGAAGAGTTAGTTCAAGCCCGTAACCAAGCAGACGGTATTGCTCACGCAACCCGTAAGCAAATTACCGAAGCAGGCGATGCGTTAAACGCAGACGATAAAGCGAAGATCGAAGCGGCTATTTCTGAGTTAGAAACCGCAGCTAAAGGCGAAGATAAAGCCGAGATCGAAGCGAAAATCGAAGCGTTAATCAAAGCTTCAGAACCGTTAATGCAAGCAGCCCAAGCAAAAGCTCAAGGCGGTGAGCAACCACAACAATCTCAAAAAGATGACGGCGTGGTTGATGCGGAATTTGAAGAAGTGAAAGATAATAAATAATCTTCCGTAACTTGTAGGGGCGAAATATCTTTCGCCCCTTTTGTGTAGATATATACCACCTAGCTAGCCGTGCTAGGTTACGCATAATTCAGCCCCTTTGGGGCTGTGCAAGCGGTGCTTTTTAAAGGAAATTTTACAAATGCTAAATCTCTACCCTACAACGGAAAATGTACAGCCACCGTTTTATAAAATATACGATCATAAAAGTGGCGAAACGGTCATTGCCACAGAAACGGAAAACAGCAATACCCCGATTTTAATGGACGATTTTGTTTGGTTTGAGCAAATTCCAACTACCGAAGCTCTTTTGGCAGACACTTGGTCTGTGATTGAAAACCGTGCCAAACAAGGTTTGCTCAAACGAGCTTACACCAAAGATTTTGAAAAACATTTAGCCGACGGCAAAGTAGAAATTTATATTGCGGTGAATCCGCATTGTTAGGCTTTGATAGCGCAAGCGTCCACGCTTGTGCTTAACCATCAAATTTGGTACAAGCGTGGACGCTTGCACCATCTTGTCTAGAACCTATTTTACTATAAAACGCTCTCCCACAAGGGGCGAGGGCAAGCGGTCAAAAACAGAGAAAAATTTACAAACGGAACAACAATGGCAAAGAAAGATTATTACGAAGTCCTTGGACTGTCTAAAGGGGCAAGCGAGAAAGACATCAAACGAGCATATAAACGTTTGGCGGCAAAGCATCACCCGGATAAAAACCAAGGCAGTAAAGAGTCGGAAGAGAAATTTAAAGAGATTACCGAAGCCTATGAAGTGCTGACCGACAGCGAGAAAAAAGCGATGTACGACCAATACGGTCACGCTGCCTTTGAACAAGGTGGTGCGGGTGCCGGCGGATTCGGTGGCTTTGGCGGCGGTGGTTTCGGTGGTTTTGAAGACATCTTCAGCGAAATGTTTGGCGGTGGCTTTGGTGGCGCTGGTCGTCGCCAACGTGTGGTGCGTGGCGATGATTTGCGTTACGACATCGAGATCACCCTTGAAGAAGCCGTAAAAGGTTGCAAAAAAGATATTCGCATTCAAACCTTAGCTGAATGTGATACTTGTCATGGTACAGGGGCGGAAGCAGGGAGCAAAGTGGAAACCTGTTCGCATTGTCACGGCTCCGGCAGAGTTCGCCGTCAGCAAGGTTTCTTTGTGACTGAGGCAGTTTGTCCAAGTTGTCACGGTACAGGTAAACGCATTGAAAAACCGTGCCGTTCTTGCCACGGCGATGGACGTGTACAGAAAGCGAAAAACCTCTCTGTTACCATTCCGGCAGGTGTGGATACCGGTAATCAACTTCGCTTATCGGGAGAGGGAGCTGCAGGCGAAAATGGCGCACCGGCAGGCGATTTATATGTGGTGATTCACGTTAAAGAACACGATATTTTTGAGCGTGACGGCTCGAATTTATATTGCGAAGTGCCGATTAGCTTTACCCTTGCAGCCTTAGGCGGTGAAATTGAAGTGCCAACCCTAGACGGTAAATTAAAACTCAAAATTCCGGCAGAAACTCAAACCGGTAAACTATTCCGTGTGCGAGGCAAAGGGGTAACAAGCCCTCGTGGTGGCTACGCAGGGGATTTAATCTGCAAAGTGGTGGTCGAAACGCCTGTGAATTTAACCGAAGAACAGAAAGCACTATTACGACAATTTGAAGAGAGTTTAGAAGGACAAGGTAAACATCGTCCGAAACACGAAGGTTTCTTTGATGGTGTGAAGAAATTCTTTGATAACTTAGGCAAATAAAATCATAAAAAGTACATATTTCTTAAATATGTACTTTTTTATTATCTATTCTTTGTTGAAATCTACTTCTCGGCCGTTAGTTTTTACACCTACATACTGCAAAAAATAGTGGAAAAATGACCGCTTATCATCTTTCTCAGAATACTTGAAAATTAAAATCAGCTATTAAAAATTAATATTTAATAGCCATTAATTATCAAATTGATAGATTGAGAAAAAATCTACAACACCTATAATTCTCTTCGGATTAATTACCTATCTTATTTCTAATTTATGAGGATTCTATTATGTCTAAATGTCCTGTTACACATTTGACAATGAACAACGGTGCGCCTGTTGTTGATAACCAAAACAGCTTAACAGCGGGTCCACGTGGTCCATTATTAGCGCAAGATTTATGGTTAAATGAAAAATTAGCAAACTTCGTGCGTGAAGTCATTCCTGAGCGTCGTATGCACGCTAAAGGTTCCGGTGCGTTCGGTACTTTCACTGTAACTAACGACATCACTAAATACACTCGTGCGGCAATTTTCAGCCAAGTCGGTAAAAAAACTGAAATGTTTGCTCGTTTCACCACCGTTGCAGGTGAACGTGGTGCGGCAGATGCTGAGCGTGATATTCGTGGTTTCGCATTAAAATTCTATACCGAAGAAGGTAACTGGGATATGGTGGGTAACAACACCCCTGTGTTCTTCTTACGTGACCCACGTAAATTCCCGGATTTAAACAAAGCGGTTAAACGTGACCCACGCACGAATATGCGTTCTGCAACTAACAACTGGGATTTCTGGACATTATTACCAGAAGCATTTCACCAAGTGACTATTGTAATGAGTGAACGTGGTATTCCGGCTTCATATCGTCATATGCACGGTTATGGCTCACATACTTATAGCTTCATCAATGCAGCTAATGAGCGTTTCTGGGTGAAATTCCATTTCCATACACAACAAGGCATTAAAAACTTAACTAACGAAGAAGCAGCCGCTATTATCGCTAACGATCGTGAAAGTCACCAACGTGATTTATATGAAGCGATTGAGCGTGGCGATTTCCCGAAATGGAAAATGTTTGTTCAAATTATGCCTGAAACTGATGCAGACAAAGTACCATACCACCCGTTCGATTTAACTAAAGTATGGCCGAAATCAGACTACCCATTAATTGAAGTTGGTGAGTTTGAATTAAATCGTAATCCTGAAAACTTCTTTGCTGATGTTGAACAATCTGCATTCGCACCAAGCAACTTAGTGCCGGGTATCAGCGTGTCTCCGGACCGTATGTTACAAGCTCGTTTATTCAACTATGCGGACGCTCAACGCTACCGCTTAGGTGTGAACCACCACCAAATTCCTGTAAACGCACCACGTTGCCCGGTTCATAGCAACTCTCGTGACGGTCAAGGTCGTGTGGACGGTAACTACGGTAGCACCATTCACTACGAACCAAACAGCTTCGGCAAATGGCAAGAACAAGCTCAATATGCAGAGCCGCCACTGAAAATTAATGGTGATGCAGCCCACTGGAACTATCGTGAAGACGATGCTGACTACTTCAGCCAACCACGTGTATTGTTCAATATGATGAATGATGAACAAAAACAAGCATTATTCAATAATACTGCTGCAGGTATGGGCGATGCATTAGACTTCATTAAATACCGTCATATTCGTAACTGCTATGCCTGTGATCCGGCATACGGTGAAGGTGTGGCAAAAGCATTAGGTATGACGGTTGAAGATGCTATTGCTGCAAGAGCAACAGACCCAGCATTAGGTCAACCGGGTTTACTCTAATCCTTAGTGAATACAAAACTCAAAGCAAAAGCTCTACGAAAGTAGAGCTTTTTTACTGCTAATTATTTAACCACCGTAATTTCCCACAAGGCATCGCCAAGTTGTTGGTAATCGGTAACTTCATAGCCTTCCTCTTCCGCCCAATTTGGAATGGCTTCGGTTGCTTGAGTGCAGTCAAATTCAATCGTTAAGCTATCGCCTTTATTCAATTTTGCCATCGCCGCTTTGGCTTCGACTAATGGAAACGGGCAGACAAGCCCTGAGGCAGGTAAACGTACGTTCATCTTTATTACTCCTTAAAAAATTAACCTTTTAAACGCTGTGGGCGGATAATCATAAAATACGCTCCAACAAATGTACCGAGAATCATCATTGGTAATGAAAGCCAGCCTTGCCAAGAGAAGAAAGCTGTTTCAACTAATCCGTTCCCGATTGAACAACCACCGGCAAGGCTTGCACCGATTCCCATTAATGCACCGCCGCCTGCACTGCGTAACATTGTGGTCGCATCTGGCACTCTGAAACGGAATTCATTCGAGAACTTTGCAGCCACAAACGAGCCGATCAAAATCCCTAACACCAAAAATACCGCCCAGTTAATAAATTTAGCTTCACCGGTTACAAAATATTGAACCAAATTTGCACTTGGCGTAGTAATGCCTAAGCCGAAGTTTCTACCGGCAGCACTGCTAAGAGGCCAAGCAAGCAGTGCAATTAAGCCTACCAACACTGCCGTCACAAACGGGTGCCAACGTTTTTCAAACAGAATATGAGCTAAACCGGTTTTGCGTGGTTTTAACGTGATGGTTTTACCTCTCGGTTTTCTTAAATGATAGAAGGTTAATGCGAATGTAATTACACTCAGAATAAACACTAACACCCAAGGGGAAATACCAAATGTTTCATAAATCGTGCGGTGTTGAATTACATTACTTTTTAGCTCTTGATTAAGTGGGGCTAACACACCGGTTCGCATAGAAGCAGAAAACAGCCCATAAATAATCAGTGCAACCCAACTGCCGATTAAACCCTCACCGGCACGATACCACGTTCCTGTAGCACAACCGCCTGCATAAATAATGCCGATACCAAACAGAAATGCCCCAATGATCACCGCAAGCAAAGGCAAATCTTCCGCCGGAGAACTAAAAGAGCCGGCTTCATACAAAAGCCAAATCCCGATCGATTGCACCGTAATTGCAATTAAAAGTGCCACAAACATACGGCTATTCTTTGTTACATAGAGATCACGAAATGCTCCGGTAATACAAAAACGCCCTCTTTGCATCACAAACCCGAGTAGAAAGCCACATAATAATCCTGTCAATAACATAAAAAATACCTCTCAACAAATTAACGTGAGAGGTATTTAAATATAAAGCCGTCTAGATGGCTAATAATCTTTAGCAAAATGATATGTTATTCAGTTATATCAATGCTATTAAATATGCGGAATTACATCATCAGGTGCACCTAATTTATTGAGAGCCACTTTTCTTGGGTCAACCAACTTGGATTTCTTTATCATCGGCTCAACCGTTGAACCTTGTACTAAAATTGAGAAAGTTACTACCGCATAGGTCATTAACAAAATCAAATCACGCACATCAAGATTGCCTTCTGAACTCGATACCACCGCAGCACCTGCCGGTACGGAAAGTGCCATCGCAAGGGCTAATCCACCGCGTAATCCGCCCCAAGTCATAATGCGTAAGGTGTAAGGATTATAAGTGCGGAAGCGTTTTAACACTTGGTATGGAATCCACAGGCTGATGTAGCGTGCAAGCAAACAAATTGGAATTGCTGCCAACATTAACACCCCACCAATAAAGGTGAAATCAACTAACAGTGTGCTTAAACCGATAAGCAGGAATAACAGGTAGTTTAATGAATGGTCGATCATCTCCCAGAAGTGATCAAGATATTTTTGGCTCTGTTCGGAGAAACCGGAACGGCGAGTCCAGTTGCCAATCATAATACCGGCAACGACCATTGTTAATGCACCAGAAACGTGTAAGTAGTTCGCAATCACAAAGCCAACAGTTGGAATGGTTAAGGTGATTAAGATCTCAAGGCTTCCGTCATCGGTTGCAGAAATAAATTTATGTGCCACAAAACCGGTTAATAAGCCAAAAACAATACCGCCTACTGCTTCTTGTAAGAACAGCCCGGTAATGCCACTGAGTGTTGGAGCCTGTCCGCCAAAAGCCACCGCAAAGATAGTGGTAAAAATTACTAAGCCGATACCATCATTAAACAACGATTCCCCCTCAACGTGCATTGAAAGGCGTTTTGGAGCTTTCAAGCTTTTGATAATTGCCAATACGGCAATCGGGTCGGTTGGCGAAATCAATGAGCCGAACAACAAGCAATAAACAAAACCGATCTCCAAACCACATAGTTTTGCCACGCCATAAATCAAAGCACCGATTAAGAAAGTGGAAATTAAGGTAGAAAGTAAAGCATAAACTGCAATTTCTCGGCGTTGTTCTTTCATTAACGGTAGTTTAATTCCAAGTGAACCGGCAAACAGTAAGAAACCAAGCATTCCGTTTAGTAGGAAACTTTTAAAATCGAGCTGTTCAAAAATGGAAATGGCAAGTTTATCAACGTGAAACCAGCCAAGAGAACCGAAGGTAAGAATAAGAAGGGAGCCTATAAGGGCAGAGGCTGTAATAGCTATGGTGGTTTGAATATTTTCGTTTAATTTTCGGGTAAAAAACGAAATAAACATCGCAAGCCCAAACAGCAGGCAGATATACGAGTAGAGTTGCATAACATTTTCCTATAAATATAAAAACTGCTGCTAGTGTAAACGCTGTTTAACAGAATAGCTACATAAAAAATAGGCAGAATACAATTTGGTAACATTCTGCCTATTTTGGGTTATGCGGTTGCCAATAATTTTTCTAAAATTTGATAATAAATTTCGCCACAATGTGCTAAATCATCCACACTCACACACTCATTAACCTTATGAATGGTTGTGTTAAGTGGCCCAAACTCCACGACTTCAGCGCCCATTAACGCAATAAAACGCCCGTCTGAAGTACCGCCGCCGGTGTCTAAGCGAGGCGTAATTTTTGCCACATTTTCGACTACTTGTAACGCAGCTTCCACCAATTTCCCATTGCCGGCAAGGAACGGTTTACCCGACAAATTCCAACTAATTCGGTATTTCAAACCGTGTTTTTCGAGCATTTCCGCTACTTTGGTTTTGATGATTTCATCGGTCACTTCGGTGCAATAACGTAAGTTAAACTGCACATAAAGCTCGCCCGGAATCACATTATTACTGCCTGTACCAGCCTTAATGTTAGCTATTTGCAAACTAGTGGGCGGGAAAAATTCATTACCCTTATCCCACTGATAAGTGGTCAGCTCGGTTAAAAAGCCCAGTGAAGTATGCACCGGATTTTCCGCTAAATGCGGATAGGCAACATGACCTTGAACTCCCTCAATATAGAGATCAGCTGTGATTGAACCACGTCTGCCGTTTTTAATCACATCACCAAACACTTTACTACTAGACGGCTCACCCACTACCGCATAATGCACCGCCTCATTGCGAGCCATTAGAGTTTCCACCACTTTTACCGTGCCGTCTTTGGCTGCTGCCTCTTCATCGGAGGTAATCAATAATGCCACTTTGCCCTTATGGTTCGGGTAATGTTGCACGAAAGTTTCTGCCGCCACAACTAACGCCGAAAGCGATCCTTTCATATCCGCCGCCCCTCGCCCGTAAAGCATTCCATCTACAATTTCAGCCGAAAACGGCGGATAAGCCCATTGGCTTTCATCGCCTACTGGCACCACATCGGTATGCCCGGCAAACACAATGCAAGGCTCTGCTTTACCATTCTCCGTGCCGTGCGTTGCCCATAAATTCAAGGTGTCGCCAAACGGCAACCATTCAATATCAAAGCCCAGTTTTTCAAGACGTTGTGCAATTTCTTGCTGACAGCCTTTGTCTTGTGGGCTGATGGAATCACGGCGGATTAGGTTCTGTGCAAGGGAGATAATTTTATTTTTCATAGGTTACAAGCGGTTGTTTTGGGTGAATTTTTTGCAATGTTTCTAGTTCCCCCTCTTTAGCAAAGAGGGGAGCAGATCTCAGGTTAATTAAAGATTAAACGCAGCCACATACTCTTTCTCATTAAAGCCAATCAAAGCAATATCATCTTTAATCACAATCGGGCGTTTAATCAGAGTTGGCTGTTCGGTCAGCACTTTTAATGCCGACTCACGGTTAAGGTTGTTTTTAATTTCCTCATCAAGGTTTCGCCAAGTGGTGCTACGTTTATTAACTAAGTTTTCCCAACCGAATTTTGCTTCCATTTCCACTAACCAATCGGCATTTAAACCGTCCACACGGTAATCGTGCAGTTGTGGGTTTTGATTATGATCTTCGAGCCATTTCAAGGCTTTTTTTACTGTGTCGCAATTTTTAATGCCATAAACTAAGGTTGTCATTATTTCTCCTCATTATCTGATTCCAGCATTGCTTGCCAGATTTTTAACGCATCGGCGGTTTCTGCCACATCGTGCACCCGTAAAATTTTCGCCCCATTTTGGGCAGCTAATAATGCCCCTACCACAGAGCCAATCAGTCGTTGTTCTACCGGTTTGTCTAGCACCGCCCCAATCATTGATTTACGGGAAAGCCCGGCAAGCACAGGGAAGCCTGAATCCACAAAGGCTTTAAGATGTTTCAATAATTGGTAATTGTGCTTCACGCTTTTGCCAAAGCCAAAACCGGGGTCTAATATAATATGCTCTTTGGGAATGCCTGCGGTGATGCACTCGAAAATCCGTTGATTTAAGAAATCCGCCACCTCTTCCAATACATCATCATAGTGCGGATTTTGTTGCATTGTTTGCGGATTGCCTTGCATATGCATTAAACAAACCGGCAAGCCCAATTCTACTGCCGTTACTAACGCATTTGGCTCAGTTAAGGCTCGAATATCGTTAATCATATCCATACCGGCTTTTGCCGACTCTTTAAATACTTCCGCTTTGGAACTATCTACCGAAATCAAGCAATCAAAACGGCTGCGGATCGCCTCCACCACCGGCACAACACGCTCTAATTCTTGTTCTAAGCTCACAATCGCTGCATTCGGGCGGGTGGATTCGCCGCCAATATCAATAATGCTTGCCCCATCAGCTAACATTTTTTCCGCTTGGAACAGAGCTTTATCAAGGGAAAAAAACTTGCCCGAATCGGAAAATGAATCCGGCGTGAAGTTTAAGATCCCCATAATTTGCGGCGTGGTTAAATCTAACAAGCGGTCATTTTTTTGAAAATTTTTGAAATGGATTTGCATATTTTTGCTTATATTTTGCTGATGCAAGCGTCCACGCTTGTACCACTCTATGTTTGTTACAGCACAAGCGTGGACGCTTGCGCTATCTTATACTCTCTCATTACGTTATTTAGTAATTAGCCCTTAATTTCGCCAATACGCCTTTTAAGTTTTTATCCAACGGGGCGGTAATGACCATTTCTTCGCCGGTTTTTGGGTGTTCAAAACGAATAGCATAGGCGTGCAGAAATAAACGCTGTAAGCCCACTTCTTTCATTTTGCTGTCAAATTCCACATCACCATATTTGTCATCTAACGCAATCGGGTGTCCGGCATATTGGGTATGCACACGGATTTGGTGGGTTCTGCCGGTAATAGGCGAGGCTTTCACCAAAGTGGCATTGGCATAACGCTCTTCAATGCTGAAACGGGTTTCGGACGGTTTGCCCTCCTCACTCACTCGTACAATTCGTTCACCGCTGGCAAGTTCGTTTTTCAGCAACGGGGCTTTAATCACTTTAGTGTGAGCCTGCCATTGCCCTCGCACAAGGGCAAGATAGTCTTTTTGCACCACTTTCTCACGTAGTTGTTCGTGCAAGGAACGTAACGCCGAACGCTTTTTTGCCACCAGCAAAATGCCTGATGTATCACGGTCGATACGGTGTACCAATTCCAAGAAACGAGCCTGTGGACGTAACGCACGCAAAGCCTCAATCACACCAAAACTTAAACCACTGCCACCGTGTACAGCAATACCTGATGGTTTGTTAATTACTAGCATTGAGTCATCTTCATACAGAATTTGGCTTTCCAGCTCCGCCACTTTGTTTAATTTAGTCGAAATTGGGGCTTCATTTTTTTCCGCTACACGCACCGGTGGCACACGCACTAAATCATCGGGCTGTAATTTATATTCGGGCTTTATGCGCCCTTTATTCACCCGCACCTCGCCTTTTCGCACAATGCGGTAAATCAAACTTTTCGGCACGCCTTTGAGCTTTGCCAATAAAAAATTATCTAAACGCTGTCCGGCTTCATCTTCACTGATCGTAAAAAATTGAACACCGGCACTAATTACTTTTTCTGTTGTCATTATCTTGTCTTTTAGAGAAAATTTTGCTCTAAATTCTAGCACAAAACCGCTTAGCGAGTGAGGCAAATTCGCTAGGCTTATTTTTCATTTTAATTTTAAGGAAACAATATGACTGAAAAAGTCACCGAAACCGCCCCAAATATTGACGTGGTTGCCGAAACCGAAAAAGTAATTAACAAAGTCAGCACAATGGATTTTAATTCCGTATTAAACGAGTGGATTATCCCTTATGGCACCAAAATTTTACTAGCGATTGCGATTTTTGTAGTCGGGAAATTTCTTGCCCGCCTGATTAGCCGTTTACTCGGCAAAGCGGCATTAAAATCAACCAAAGATGAAATGCTGCAAAGTTTTATTGTCTCAATCAGCTATTTTTTACTGCTGTTAATTGTGGTGATTGCCTCGCTTTCACAAATCGGCATTAACACCAGCTCGCTGGTTGCATTAATCGGTGCGGCCGGTTTAGCCATCGGTTTATCATTACAAAACTCATTACAAAACTTTGCTGCCGGCGTGATGTTGTTAATCTTCAAGCCATTTCGCAAAGGGGATTTAATCGAAACCGGCGGAATGACCGGCGTGGTTGAACAAATGGGGCTTTTAGTGTTGGAACTTCGTACCGGCGATAACAAAACCGTGTTATTACCAAACGGCAAAGTGTTTTCTGACAGCATCATCAACTACTCTAACAACCCGACACGCCGTATTGATTTCACCTTTGATATTTCTTATGAATCTAACTTAAAAGAGGCGAAAGAGATTATCCAACGCATTTTAGACGCCAATACTTATGTATTAAAAGATCCGGCACCTGTAGTAGCAGTCGGCGCTTTAGCACCGCATAGTGTTCAACTTGTTGTTCGCCCTTGGGTTCAGACGCCAAATTACTGGGCAGCATATTGGGAAATTATCGAACAAGTAAAATTAGCCTTTGGTGAAGCAGGCATATCTATTCCTTACAACCAAATGGAATTGCATATTAAAAGCGGTTCACTAGAGAATAAAGCATAAGAAAAAAGCCTGTAAGCGGTCTTTTTTCGATAAAATTTTGCAAATTTTGGGCGAAGGTTTATACTTTAGCTAAATAATCTACGAACAGGAGCATATTATGCGTATTGATACCTCTGCACTTTGCGATCTTTATTCTGACCAAGTTGATGTGGTTGAACCAATTTTCTCAAGCTTTGGCGGTGCTTCTTCCTTCTTTGGGAAGATTACCACGGTTAAATGCTTTGAAAGCAACGGTTTAATTGCTGAGGTTTTGGAAGAAGAGGGTGAAGGGCGAGTGCTGTTAGTCGATGGTGGCGGTGCAGTTCGTCGTGCCTTAATTGACGCAGAGCTGGCTCAACTTGCTGTAGATAACGGCTGGGAAGGTATCATCGTTTATGGTGCGGTTCGCCAATTAGATATTTTGGAAAGATTAGATATCGGTATTCATGCTTTAGCGCCAATTCCAGTGGGAGCAGATAACACCGATATTGGAGAAGTGGACACACCGGTCAATTTCGGTGGCGTAACGTTCTTCCCTGAAGATTACATTTACGCTGATTTAACCGGCATTATTCTTTCGCAAGAGTTGTTGGATTTAAGCGATATTAGCGAATAAATATTTGCAAAAAAATACCAAAAACCGACCGCTTGGTCGGTTTTTTACTACTGCAATATTTTTAATGCCGCATTATATTCTTGAGATTGCTGTAATAAAACTCGAGCGGCTTCACGTAATTTATCTACATCGTCTTCCGGCAGATAAAATGATGTTGCAATATTTAGCACATCTCTTTTTAAATCACCATCAGGTAATTCTTTTAAACCTAAACTAACAAAATGCATTTCGATCTTCGATGGCTGTTTATTTGCATATTCATTCCAACCATCCGTAAACTGGCGGTAACGCTGTAAATTAATTTGTGTCGTTCTATCAATTGGCACGTTAACTATTGTATTCACTACATCAGCCACACCCGGCACATTTGCGGTCTTATCGATCTCGCTAGAGACTTCATTTTGCGCATTTACATTAATCACTACAATATTTTTCACCCCAAGCTGATGAATATACTGGTACATCTCTTCAATACCCATAACATCAGATATTTCCAGCACACTGGCAAGCCCTAAATTATCCGTTAATCCACCATCAACTAAATGGATAAAGGGGCGCTCTTTACTATCTTGATAAAGGCTGAGTATATGATTCGTTTCTTCAATATTTTTTGTAATTAGTCCATCAATTGCTTTTTCCCTAGCACTAAATTCTTGTGGCATACTAAAATGGCAATTTCCACCATTGTTATTCAGTGTAAGCGGCGCAAAAATCAGAGGAACAGAACTAGAAGCAGCAACAGCACGGGAAATTTCTAAATCATTCAAATTTAAACAAAGCCCATCAAAGGTTTCTTGCGTAAAGGTCAGTTTTTGACCAATATTCATGTCTGTTGCGCTAATCACAGCAAAAGGTCCTTTACGATTTTTCACTAAATCACCAAACTTTTTACCATGATAAAGGGCAAAATTTAAGCGTTCTTGCAATAAATCACCACGCCCATATTGAGGAGAACTTAAACGAGGAAGATTGGATAACGAAAACACCTCTGTAATAATATCTTTTTGAAAGTTCGCTTTTAAAAAACGGTCAGCAAATTTAGGAATGATATCCTTTCCTTCCAACGCAAAATAAGTGGCTAATATCGATCCACCTGATACGCCAAAGGCAATATCAATATTCTCTAATAAAGTATTACCTTTATTTGTTTCTTTCACCCTTACCTTTTTAAACTCTTCCAACACACCATAACCAAGCGCCGCCGCTCTTGTTCCACCACCTGAAAACATGATAACAACAATATTACCGTCTTTTGCACTTTCAGCGATCACATTTTTTTGTCGATAACCTCTTTCCACATTTACCTGTTTAATTGTTTCAACTGGCTTATAAACAACCAAACTACAAGCAGATAACACTAGCGTAAAGACGAAGATGAAAAGTTGTTTTATTTTGTTTAAAAAAAGCATAAAAAACCTAAATTAAGATCTATTTCTACAAATTATAACCTTTTTAGCTAAAGATAAAAGCGGTCAAATTTGGCCTAAAATTTGCAAAATTATTTAATATAAGTAAATAGTGCTTTTCATCATAAGCGCTTTATGAAACAAATTGAAAGGGATAAAATGCCTACATTCTCTATTTCTCTATGTACTAAGGAATTATAAAATGGCAAAACAAATTGCAGTATTAATTGGTAGCGGCAGCAAAACTTCATTTAGTCACTTGACTGTTCGTCACTTACAAAAAATGGCACCTGCAAGCATTCAATTAAACATTGTGGATATTGCAGACTTACCACTTTACGACCGTGATTTAGACGAAAACAGCCCGGCACAATACACTCGAGTGCGTGAAGCGATTGCTGTGGCAGATGGCGTGTTATTAGTCACTCCTGAGCATAATGCAAGCTTTTCTGCAATGCTTAAAAATGCGATTGACGTGGTTTCTCGCCCAATGGGGCAAAGCAAATGGATTGGCAAACCTGCAGGTATTGTAACCGTTGGTGCAAGCCCGGCAGGTGGTGTGCGTTCTGCTGATCAAGTGCGTACTATTACTTCAGGCTCATTTATCAATATGCCAACTTTACCTTTTGCATTAAACGTAGGTAACTTATTTGCAGGCGTATTTGATGAGCAGGGTGAAATTGCCTCTGAGGCATTAAAAAGTGCAATGCAAAACTTCATTAATGCCTATGCTCAGTTTGTAGAAAAATACTAATCTTATAATGCAAAAAAGCCGTTTATCTAAAAATATAAACGGCTTTTTTCGTAGTAAAAGAAAGGATAATTAAAGAGCCTGTTTAGGTTTGACCACACCCTGCAGTACTTCCCTTAACCACCGATGTGCCGTATCTTGTTCGGTTCTTTCGTGCCAAGCCATCATCATGGTGAAGCCTTCTACCTCTATGGGTGGAAGTTGTAAATAGACATTGGGTAGTGTTTTTGCCAAGCGTTCGGGTAATACTGCAACTAAGTCGGAGCCTTGCAATAACTGGGGCAGCAGTGAAATATGATTTACAGATACCATCACCTTGCGCTGTAGCCCAATCTTTTGTAATGCCAGATCTGTGGCACCGCTGAATTCTCCGCCATTGTAAGAAAGCATTGCAAACGGCAATTGGCTGAATTGTTGGGGTGAGAGCGGCTTGGCGACCATCGGGTGCGTTTTACTCATCGCACACACATAACGTTCCTCATATAACACGGTTTTGATGATGTCAGCGCTTAAATGTTGTTGGCTGACTAAAGCAAGATCAATCTTGTTTTGCTCAAATAAGGTTTTGATATTTTGCCCCTGCACTGGCAGCAAGGCAACTTTTACATTCGGAGCAAGCCGTCTTAAACGCAGAATCAGCGGCAAGGCAATGATTTGTTGTACATAATCCATCGCTGCAATACGCAAGGTCATATTCAGATGTTCCGGCTCCAATATGGGCGGTTGCAGCATGGAGCGGATATCTTGCAGAATGTTGCGTGCGGTCTGCCCCAGTTGCAACGCGCGGTCAGTGGGCTGCATACCGTGTTGTACCCGTACGAACAGCGGATCGTTAAAACTCTCCCGCAAGCGGTTTAAAATACCGCTCATCGCCGGTTGAGTAATGGATAATCGTTGTGCTGCTCGGCTAACATTGCATTCGTCCAGCAGTACCACAAAGGCTTTGAGCAAATTGAAATCCAGAGTTCTTATATCACTCATTATTATACCTAACTATCACAATAATCAATTTGAACAGATAATAGCACTGAATTATTATTCCGCCTAATCTATTTCATTAAGGAAGGCAACATGGCGAAATTTAGAAAATTATTTACTCCGTTTAACATTAAAAACTTGGCATTGAAAAACCGTGTGGTCATGCCACCAATGTGTCAATATTCAGCGACCGACGGCGTGCCGAACGATTGGCATTTCGTGCATTACACCAGCCGTGCGGTAGGTGGTGTAGGCTTGATTATTGTGGAGATGACCAATGTAACGCCAAACGGCAGAATTACGCCAAACTGCTTAGGCTTATGGAACGACGAACAACAACAGGCATTTAAAAAACTGGTAGACAGCGTTCATGCGCAAGGAGCAAAAATTGGCGTGCAAATCGCCCATGCCGGACGCAAAGCCCAAGATGAGCCGAATGCGGTGGCTCCAAGTGCGATTCACTATGGTGAGTTGGATTACGCTGGACAAAATCTGATTACACCTCGCGAGCTAACGACAGATGAAGTCAAAGCATTGGTTCAGGCCTTTAAGAATTCAGTCAAACGTGCAGTTGAGGCAGGCTTTGATACAATTGAAATCCACGGTGCACACGGTTATCTAATTCACCAATTCTATTCGCCGAAATCCAATCAGCGCAGTGATGAGTACGGCCAAGACAAAATGTTGTTTGGCGAGCAAGTGATTCAGGCAGCACGTGAAGTGATGCCGTCTGAAATGCCGTTAATTGTCCACATTTCTGCACAAGAATACGGTGAAAACGGCTTTGGCTTGGATTATGGTTTGCAGGTAGCGAAACGTTTTGCCGATGCAGGCGCAGATGTCTTAGACATCAGCGGTGGTGGCGACGGTGTGTTGCATGCAGGCAATCACCCCGAATTTTACGCAGGTTATCAAGTGGACTTTGCCCGTCAAGTGAAGCACGCTACAGGTAAGCCGGTAATTGCAGTGGGCATGTTGGATAATCCGGCGGTAGGCGACCATATTTTGGGTATGGGCGATGCGGATTTAGTGGCGGTGGGAAGAGCCTTATTGCGCGATCCGTACTGGGTATTGAATGCACAATATGACCAAAATGCAGCAGACAGCAGTGAAATGCAGTTTGTACCGAAGCAATATGAACGCGGATTTATGTAAACAACCAACGTGAAAGACCGTCTGAACATTCAGACGGTCTGTTTTTCTCATCACGTCAACTTATACCTAAATATCAAAATTATCAATTATTAAAAATAACTTAAATCTTTTATACTTATCCGTATTTCATCTAGACTTTTCAGACCGTCTGAAAAGACTGTTTTGCATTTTTAGGAGTGTTCCATGCAATTTTTCAACAAAGAAGACGTAATCAATGCCTTTCATTACCGTGCATCTACCCGTTCTTACGACGGTAACAGAAAAATTCCGGCTGAAGATTTCAACTATATTCTGGAACTCGGTCGTTTAAGTCCAAGTTCGGTAGGCTCAGAGCCTTGGCAGTTTTTAGTGTTGCAAAACCCTGAATTACGGCAAAAAATCAAACCTTACTGCTGGGGCATTCCAACTATGGAAACCTCAAGCCATATCGTAGTGATTTTAGCGAAGAAAAATGCCCGTTACGACAGCCAATATTTTTCTGAAATTATGGATAGACGAGGTTTGCAAGGCGAAGCGCGCGAAAAAGCCATGGCCGTGTATAAAAAATTCCAAGAGAAAGATATCGGCATTTTAGACAGCGAACGCAGCCTGTTTGACTGGGCAAGCAAACAAACCTATATCGCATTGGGCAACATGATGACAGGCGCAGCTTTGATTGGTGTAGATTCTTGTCCGATTGAAGGTTTCGCTTACCAAGAAGTCAACGATATTTTGGCAGCGGAAGGATTATTTGACCCAAGCGAATGGGGCGTATCGGTGATGTGTACCTTCGGTTACCGTGATAAAGAAATCCGCCAAAAAGCACGTAAAGATTTCGAAACCGTGGTGAAATTCATCGAATAAACCGGCTAGGCAAAACGGCTATTCAATATCAGGTAAACGCCGATACCAAACCTTAAGGCCGTCTGAATCCGCATTCAGACGGCATTTCTTTTCAACCACCACTCATTTTGAGGCGGCAATACAACCCAGTTAGTCATGACATTTATTATCGGTATTTTAGCCGGCGTGCTGATTGCATTTCAATCAGCCATCAACGCCCGTTTGCGTATGCACGTGGGTGCGGCATTTTTAACCTCGTTTGTCTCTTTCAGCGTAGGCCTCTTGTTTCTACTCGGACTCTCGCTCATCATGCAACAAACACCAGCATTTAGCCTCGACAATTTAGGCAACGTCCCCTTATGGGCATGGACGGGCGGATTACTCGGCATGGTTGGGCTAACGGCAAACGTACTGATCTTCCCCAAGCTCGGCGGCGTACAAACTGCGGTCATGCCGATTTTAAGCCAAGTGCTGATGGGCGTGCTGATCGACACTTTCGCTTGGCTTAACTCGCCTTACATAGCCTTCACGGCCAGCCGCCTGTTTGGCATTGGTTTAGTCTTATTCGGCGTATGGATTGCCGTGGTACTGCCCCATCTGTCCTGTCTAAAACGCAAAGAAAACGCAAATTTATGGCTGTGGCGCGCAGTCGGCATATTAGGCGGAACCGCATTAGCAACCCAAGCCGCCGTTAATGGCGAACTCGGCAGACAGCTCGGCTCATCACTCGGCGCAGCAACAGTCTCCTTCGGTGTCGGTGCCATCGGCTTATTACTGGTAGTGCTGTTTTATGAAAAAAGCCTGCCGAAACTCTGCCAGCCAACCGAAGGCAAACCGTTTTGGATATGGAGCGGCGGCATACTGGGCAGCCTGTTTATCCTCGCTGGCGTTTGGCTCGTCCCCCAAATCGGCACAGGCTCGGTGGTGATGCTCGTCCTCTCTGGCCTGATTTGCGGCAGCCTGCTGGTAGATAAATTCGGTCTGTTCGGCATTACACAAAAACCCATTCTACCGCTGCAGATCATCGGCGTTACCTTACTCTTAGCCGGCGTCGCATTTATCCGCTTACTGTAGCCAAGCTGACACCTCTTGCAAAATAACCCACAAAAACCACCGCTTGCATTTTAAATCCAAGCAGTGGTTTTATTGTTTATCTTTCCATTTATAAAAACGAACTTCCCAACAATCATCATTCTTCCACCGATTTTAAAAAAGTATAATATTCGCATGATAATTAACCACAAGAGGCTCCTTATGAAAACCTTATTCACATCAATTGCATTAGCCTTATCACTGGCTTCCCTGGCAAACGCCCACCCCTCTGCTCAAGCCGGTATCAGCCAGCCGCTCAAATCAAACATTAGCCAAATTCACACCCTTGACGGCCTAAACCTGCACCTACAAAAAGACCTTCCGAACAGTAAACCTAAAGCGGTGGTCGTGGTTTCGCACGGCTTGGCGAGCCATTCGGGGGTGTTTGGCGATTTTACCAAAACGATGAACCAAAACGGCATTGCCGTGTATCGCTTTGACCATCGTGGGCACGGCAAATCAGACGGACGAGACTCAATTCACATCAAAAGCTATTTTGAAATGGTGGAGGATTTGCGTTTGGTGGTAGAAAAAGCCAAAAAAGAAAATCCAAACACGCCTGTGTTTGTGCTGGGGCATTCAATGGGCGGACACATTGCCGCACTCTACGGCACCCAATACCCACAAGGGGCGGACGGCTTTATTTTGGCGGCAGGTGTGCTTCGCTATAACCAAATGAATTTTGGGCATTTGCCACGACCAGAACCCAAAGACAGTTTTGTCAGCGGTGCGGTGGCAATGACCACGCTCAATTTGCCCTTTAATGGCGAGGGTTTATCGCTGGGTGGCGACCCATTGATGTTAGACAAATTCTCCGTTTCATTCCCCAATAGTTTTAAAGAAGGCATACAGTATTTAAAAGACAATGACGACAAATTCACCGCCCCTGTACTTTTGATTAGCGGTAACAAAGATTTGTTTGTCGTACCCAAAGACGCTATTGATTTTTATAACGAAACCAACTCTACTGATAAAAGTTTGATTTTATATCCCAATTTTGGACATTTGTTGATGTTGGAAAACGGTGGGCAAAAAATTAATGATGATGTGGCAGAGTGGATAAATGAGAGAGTGAAATAAGGAGGATAAAATGACCGATTATCTTGATAATTCAAATAAAAAAATCAAACTCGCCCTGCAACTGGTTTCAGGTTATGGCGGGGAGTTTCAGTCTTGGCGGTTTGAAGAGAGTAACGAGCGAGCCTATACCGACATTGATTTTTATGTGGAAATGGCAAAAACGGCGGAACAAGGCAAAATCCACACCCTGTTTATTGCCGATACACCTTCGTTTGGTGGGGCTGGCGGTGGTACGGACATTGCCCGTCGTAGTCCTGCTTTTCCGCTTGAACCGATGGTAATGCTTTCCGCCGTTGCCTATGCCACGCAAAAAATCGGAATGGTGGCGACTTTTTCCACCACTTACAACTTGCCTTATAATTTGGCTCGCCAGCTCAAAACGCTGGACACCTTATCCAAAGGGCGTATGGGCTGGAATGCGGTTACCACAGGCACGCCTTTTACCGCTTACAATTTTGGCAATAAGCCCTTGCCTGACACCACCACTCGTTATGAGATGGCACACGAAATGGTAGAAGCGGTGCAAACGCTGTGGGGGACTTTTGGCGAAAATGCCTACATCACCGACAAAGTGTCAGGACAATTTGCCGATATGAGCCAAATCAAGCCTGCCAATTATCAAGGCAAGCATTATCAGGTCAAAGGGGCATTGCCGATTCCAGCCACACCACAAGGGCAACCGCCGATTTTTCAGGCAGGGCCAAGTCCTGAGGGTGTGGAGCTTGCCGGACGCTTTGCCAGTGGCGTGTATGCCAATCCGTTTAGCATTGATGAGGCAAGAGGTTACCGCACGGTGCTCAAACAAAGTGCCATTGCCCACAGCAGAAGTGCCGACGACATCAATATGTTTAGCGGCTTTATGTTTACCATTGGCGACAGTTATGAAGAAGCACTTGCCCGTCGTATGCAATTACTGGATTTTATGAGTGATGAGGAATTTAATGGGCAAATTCGCTATTTATCGGCAATGATTGGGGTGGATTTGACAGGGCGGGATGTGAATGAACCTTTGCCAGAATATCTACAAAATCAGGCAAGCCCACACCCCCACGACCCGCGTTCGCCAAGAGCGGTGGAACTGATTCAGCGTGGAATGTCGCCCAAAGAAGTGCTTGCCAATGGCGTGATTAACTATCACCCTGTGGTGGTGGGTACGGCAAGCGATGTGGCGGATTTTATGGAAGAATGGTTTAAGGCAGGGGCAACGGACGGCTTTTCGCTCGCCCCTGACAGCCAAAAAGGGGTAAGCGATTTTGTGGAAAAAGTCGTGCCGATTTTGCAGGAGCGGGGCATTTATCATCTTGATTATGAAGGAAATACCTTGCGTGAGCATTTGGGCGTGGGTTATCAGTATGGGCTAAAAGCATAGCCTTTATGTTTGAAAACAAACTGACCGTTTGCTACACGCAAGCGGTCTTTTTTCCTCAAAACTTTGCCAATTTAGACCGCACTTTCCACCTGCCAACACTTCCCACCATCTAATTTCTCGATAAAAAAATCCATCACCGCTTGCACATTCACTGGGCGATAGGTGCTTTGTGGGGTGAGCATTGAGATAAAAATCTCGCTCTCTTGGCTGGAAATCGGCTGATCGGGCAACACTTGTACCAGCGTGCCGTTGCGTAGCTCGTGATGCACCGCCCAATCCGGCATCATCAGCAAACCGCCACCGTTTACCGCCGTTTCAATCAAGCTGTTGGCGTTGTTGCTGATCAGCATCGGCTGTGCCTCAATCTGTTTTCCTTGTTTACCAAACCGCCAATGCAACACGCCCAACTGCCCTCGATAAAACAAGCCTTGATGTTGAGGCAAATCGCTCAACTGCTTGGGCGTGCCGTGTTGGGCGAGATAGCTCGGTGAGGCAAGCAGAAAATGGCGTTGCGGGGCAATGATCCGCAGTTTCAGATTGCTGTCCACCAATGCCGAGACCCGAAAAATCACGTCCGCCGTTTCACTATACGGTTCGATAAAATCATCGGTCTGAGTGAGCTGAATATGCAATTTCGGATAACGGCGGTGCAATTCCGCCAAGTGGGGAGCAATATGCTTCTGCCCGAAAAACACTGGTGCATTCAGGCGAATAATGCCGTGCGGCTCTTGGTTGCTCTGTTGAAGCTCCTCGTTCAGGCTTTGAAACTGGCTCAACATCGCTTGGGCGTGTTTGGCAAACTGTTCACCCGCTTGGGTTAGGCTCATCGCACGGGTGTTTCGGTAAAACAGCGTTTGCCCGAAATCGTCTTCAAGCTGTTTGATTTGCCGAGAAATCACCGAACTTGCCACATCGTATTGGCGAGCCACTTCGGAAAAGTTTTTCTCACGAGCTACGGCAAGGAAAATTTCTAAGGCGTGCAGGGTGGTGTTTTTAGGGTTCATTTGTGCTGATTTGGTAAAAGTGTTTTGTAATTGATGTGATTTTAACAAGCATTTCAACCAATTAAAATACACCTACTTTTACCGATGACTTATTGGTCATCATTTTTATATTTAATCAGGTGTTTTATGAACAAATTATCTCAAATCAGTACCGCATTATTGCTTACAGGCTCACTTTTCAGCTCGGTCGCTATGGCGCACACGCATCATTCCACAGCGATATATCAACCAAAAGAAAATGCCGTTGAACAAAAACGCACCCAAGTGGACGGTTACTACCGTATGATGTTGGGTGAATATGAAGTTACCGCATTGTATGATGGCTACTTATCTATCGGCGTGCCGGCGTATCAACAATTTACCAAGCTCACCAAACAACAGTTAGATGATTTAATTTCAGGGCAATTCCGCCCAATGTTGCCAGATGGTGGCGTGCAAACCGCTGTGACAGGCTATTTAATCAATACCGGCAAAAACTTGGTGCTTTTAGATGCCGGTTCAGGCGATGTATTTGATGACAAAGTGGGCAAATTAACGGATAGCCTAATCAAAGCAGGTTATCGTCCAGAGCAAATTGATACCATTATTCCAACCCATTTACACTTCGATCACTTCAGTGGCGTAACTCGTAATGGCAAAATGGAATTTCCTAATGCAACGGTTTATATCGCTAATCAAGAAAAGGAATTTTGGTTAGATACACCGATCAAAGAAATGCCTGAGCATACCCAAAAATATGCGCAGTGGACACGAGATGCGGTTGCCCCTTATGCTGCGGCAGGACGTGTGAAGTATTATAATTTGGGCGATGAGATTATCCCGAATTTCAAATCGGTGGCAACCACAGGGCATACCCCGGGGCATTCCAGCGTGGAAGTCACATCCAATGGCGAAAGCTTATTTGTATGGGGCGATTTATTGCACAATCATGCCCTGCAATTACCTGAACCTGAGGTCGCTGCGGAATTTGATGTCGATGCAAAAGGGGCAAGACAAGCTCGTTTAGACATTCTGCCACAATTAGCCGAGCGCAAAGTGTGGATTGCAGGCGCACACCTTCCGTTCCCCGGTTTAGGACATCTGCGCAAAGAAGCCAAAGGTTTCTCTTGGGTGCCGGTTGAATATAAACCGCTTGAATACTAATTTGGTATAAACAAAAACACCGTTTGTTGAAAAACAAGCGGTATTTTTTTTATCAGAAATCTGCCGATTTTCAGGCAGCCTGAAACCGAATTTATGCTAATTTTGCAAAGCTATTTCTCGATTTATGATGTTTTTCAGGTAAATCTATTCCTCTAAAATACGCCCATCTTTTGAATACAAGGAACAAGCAATGAACCCAAAATACCAACCCCTTTTTGAACCCTACCCCCTAAACAACGGCGTTACTATCAAAAACCGCCTTACTGTCGCCCCTTTGACCATTTACGACTCAGGGGCGGACGGCGAGATGACCGACGCAGGCAGAAATTTTTGGCACAACCGCTTTGACGGCTTTGGCTTATACATTATGCCCTTTACCAATGTCCACCCAAGCGGTATCGGCTTTGAGAGCCCCAACGCTTTTGACGAGCGTCATTTGCCGAATTTAAAAGAATATGCTGATCTCGCCCACGCACAAGGAGCCAAGGCGGTGGTGCAGATTGCCCATTCGGGACTGCGTGCCGACCCCACAATGACGCAAGGCTTTGATGTCGTTGCCCCAACCGGCGATGCTTACGGACGCTTTCGCACGATGAGCGAAGAGGAAGTGTGGGATATGGTGGCAAGCTATGCCAAATCTGCCGAACTGATTATGCAGGCAGGCTTTGACGGCGTGGAAATTCACGGGGCGAACGGCTGGCAGATTCAGCAGTTTGTCTCGGCAAGCACCAATTACCGAAGCGATTTTTGGGGTGGCAGTTTGGACAAACGCTTGAATTTTCCGCTACAAATCGTCAAGGCGATTGATGAGATGCGTACCAAACACAACCGCCCCGACTTTATCATCGGCTACCGTTTTTCCCCCGAAGAGCCGGGCGAGCGTGGCATTACGATGAAAGAAACGCTGACTTTGGTGGATAAATTGTTGGAGTTGCCGATTCAGTATCTGCACATCTCGCTGTGGGATTTTTATAAAAAAGTACGGCGTGGGGCGGATACCAACCTTACTCGTATGCAAGTCGTTCACGACCGTATTGCAGGGCGAGTACCGTTTTTGGGCAGTGGCAACCTTTACACCGCTGACGATATGTTACAGGCGTATCAAACCGGCTGGGTGGAGAGCGTATCCATTGGCAAAAGCATTATGCTCAATCCCAATTTGGTTGAGCTGATTGAGAGCGGACGGGAAGATGAAATCCAAACCACATTTGACTGGGACAAAGCCGACTTCTACCGCTATACCCCTGCAATGCTGCACGGCACAAGGGCGGGGCACGATTTTTATCCGCCGAGCAAACAGCTTGGCGTGCGGTATAAATCCGAGCATTTTTAAGGAGTGGCAAAATGCAAAAACTTGCCATAGCGACCCAAAGCGGTGCGGTGCTGGACGGTGTGTTATTTAGCCAGCCTGAAAAGCCCCAAGCCCGCACTGTGATGATTGCCGTTACGGGCATACACGGCAATTTTTATTCCAATCCGTTTTATGTCAATCTGGGGCAAACCTTATCGGCAAACGGCATTGATTTTGTCTATGCCCAAACCCGTAACGCCTTTAACCAAATCCCCATTGTCAATGCCAACACCGGGCTGCCTGAAACCATCGGTTCGTATAACGAAGACTTTGGCAAAGCACTAGAAGATGTCAAAGCCTATTTGGATTTTGCCCAAAAACAGGGCTATGGGCGGATTATTTTGGCAGGGCATTCTTTGGGGGCGAACAAGGTCATTCATTATCTGGCAAAGAGCCAAGATAAGCGGGTGGATAAATTTATCCTGCTGAGTCCTGCCAATGTTACCCATTTAACCAACCAAATCAGCGAGCCTGAACGGGCGTTTATCCGTAGCCAAGTACAAACTGGTAAGGGTCAAACAATGCTCCCTTTTGAGCTGTTCGGCTGGCTACCTTGCACTGCAGACACCGCTTATCAGTGGCTGTATTCGCCTGTTTTGAACAATGTGCACCAAGAAGCAGATGGCGATTTTTCGCAGATTGGGCAGATTACCCACACAGGGCGTTATTGATTGGCACGCTGGATAGGTTTACCTATGGAGATCCACAGGCGTTTTTGCAAAATATCAACCGCCATTTTCCCGGTGCCGAACAAAACACCCTGATTTTTATTGAAAACACCGGGCATACTTATCAGCAAAAAGAACAGGTAATGGCGGATAACGTGCTTAAAGTCATACAGGATTGGGGGCGGTGATGGCGTTTATCACCATACAAACCAATGTGGGTATCTCAAAAGAGGTGCAAAAAGAGATTTCAGACGGCATCGGCAAAGCAGTAAGCCTAATCCCGCACCAGTCGGCAGACAGCATTCTGATTGTGTTTGACGATAACAAAGCGATGTATTATCAAGGCGATGAGCCTGTGGCACTCATCACGGTGCGTGCTTTTGGCAATGAAAACCACATCGGCTACCGTGAGTTTTCCGCCCAAATCAATCAAATTTTGCACCGCACTTTACACATTGCAAGCGGTCGGATTTTTGTGGAATTTGCAGGCATCAACGCCTTTGGCGTGGGGGCGTTTTATGCCGAGTCTTAAGCAAGTCAAAATCTATAACTTTACCGACCCGATGATGGGGCTGTCTTATGAAAGCGAGCCGTTTTTCAGACGGCTTGACACCCATTTTGGCAGGCAAGTGGCACTTCAATTTGTGATGGGCGGGCTGGTGCGTGATGTCGCCGATTTTATGACGCCTGATGATTTTAAAGACGGCAAAGAACGAGCCTTTCAACGCTACAACGCCCGTCTTGCCAAAATTTATGAAGCCGAACAAGTCATTAGCGGAATGCCGATTAAAATGGATAGGCTGGCGTTGTTTGATGAGACGCACACATCGTCCCTGCCTTTAAATCTGGCGTTTAAAGCGGTAGAAATCATCAGCCCGCACCTTGCCGAGCCGTTTTTATACCGCCTGCGTTTTGCCACCATTGTTGAGCAGGCAATGACCACCGATGAGCGTGTGCTTGCCGATGTTGCCGTTCAAACGGGCATAGCAAAAGAGGCGTTTTTTAAGGCGTATCACAGCGATTCGGTCAAACACGCCTTGCAAAATGACTTTGACCTGCGGGCAAAATGGGGCATTCGTGCCTTGCCTGCCTATCTGTTTTGTTATGGCGACAAGCAGATTTTAAAAACAGGCGTGCTGGATTTTGACGGTTTTGCAAGCGTGATTAAGCAGATTTCAGACGGACAGATTGTGCCAACCAAGCCCACGCTAAACACCGCCACTTTGCAATATTTTTTGCAAAAACGAGAGCTTGTTTCGCTCACCGAAATCCGCCACGCCTTTGATTTGGCGGACAACCAGGCAGTACGGGAATGGCTTGGAAAAATAGAGCAAAACTGGCGGTGGCTTGATGAGGAGTTTTTACTTCAAAATTAGTAAAGATACCATTTATGCAAAATCTGCAAAACTCTTTTTTAATTTATGTAATTTTTAAAATAAATCCATTCCGCTAGAATAAGCTTATCTTTTTTAGTTATAGAGAGTATTCTTATGAACAATCGCATTTGCCAAATTTTAAATATTGAAAAACCCATTATCCAAGCCCCTTTGTCGTGGCTCACAGACGCACGCCTTGTGGCTGCTGTGGGCAATGCTGGCGGTATGGGCGTTTTAGGGCCAAACGCTGGCTTAACCGCACAAACTGCCGTTTCCACCCCAGAGGAAACCGCCCAAAAAATGCGTGAAGAAATCCAAAAAGTCAAAGCCTTAACCGATAAGCCCTTTGGCGTGAATTTAATCCCAATGGCAGAAAACGACATTTGGACTGCCCCAATGGTAGCCGTTATCAAAGAGGAAAAAGTCCCTGCGGTGGTCTATACCGGCTATGGCGAGGGGACGATTAAGCCAGAACTGTTTGCCGAATTAAAACAGGCAGGCATCAAAATCATCTACCGTGATTTGAACCCAACGCCAGAAAATACTCGCCTTGCCGAGCAGGCAGGAGCAGATATTATTGTCGCCACAGGCTTTGATGAGGGCGGGACTTTGCCAGCAGTGGCTTTGGGGACTTTTTCGATTGTGCCACTGATTGCCGATAGCACCGATTTGCCAGTGATGGCGGCTGGTGGTATTGTGGATAGACGCACCGCCAAAGCGGCATTGGCACTGGGGGCAGAGGGCGTGTTTGCAGGCTCGCTGTTTTTGTCAAGCATCGAGAGTCGTATGCACCAAGCGGTCAAAGAGCGTTTGGTTCAATCAAATGGTTTGGATTTACAGCTCTTTCGCACAATGCCAGCCTATTATCGTTCACTTTCAGGCAAATTGGCGGATAAACTTGTGGCAATGGATAAAGCAGGGGCAAGCAATGAGGAGCTTGGCAAAACAATGGGCGGACTACGTGGCTTGCGTTTGGGAATGCTGGAAAACAACAGCGATGAGGGCTATATTTCGCTTGGAACGGGCATTGGGGCGATTAAAGCGGTTCGCTCGGTGGCAGAGATTGTTGATGAGTTGATGGTGGGGATTAAGGGCTGATTGGTTTTAAACACCGTTTATCGTGATGATAAGCGGTGTTTTTGTTTTTAAATTTCGCAAAACAAACTTTCAGGCAGCCCAAACTACCCCTTTTCAAGTAACTGGCTGATTTGGCGTAAATGTAGGCTGATTTGGGTTAGCGAAATATTGTCTTGATTGGCAAAGGCGTAATCAAAAGCGGTTAAGGCGATGTTGGCAAACAATAACGCCTGCAAACGGTTGGCTTGGCTGTCGTCAAGTGCCAAATGCTGTAGATACAGGGTTTGCAAATGTGCCAAAACATCGTCTTCAAAATGATGACGGCGGTTTTTTACCATTCGCAAGGCGTTGATGATGTGCCGTTTTTCAAACATCATTTGGGCGGTGGTATGCAAAGACTGGGCAAATCCCTGTTTGTCCAATCCCAAAAGCAAGGCATTACGCTCGTTTTGAATGTCGGCAATGATTTCGTCCAAAACATCGGTTTTACTGGTGTAGTGGCGGTAAAAAGTGGCTCGGTTAATCATTGCCTGACGCACAATGTCTTGCACGCTGATGTTTTCATAGTCTTTTTGGTATATGAGTTCAATCAAGGCATTGTGAATGGCAAGCCGTGTTTTGACTATTCTTAAATCTTTGGCAGGTTCGCTCATCGGATTGATTTTTTGCTTCAAAAAGTTGCGACAATTTTAGCACATTGTGTGCTGATATGCGACACTCTGTTGCAAAAATGGTGCTTGTGCGACAGTTTGGTAAATCGTTGTGGCTCGTCAAAACGGGGGAGGATTTTTTAAAATATACGCATTCGTCAGGCAGTGAAAATAACCGTTAATAGCTTGTTATTTATCACTATTTGATGAGTGTGGTTTTATTTTTTAATCTTGGCGTATCCTAAAATACGCCCTTATCCCAAAAGGTATCGTTATGAAACAGACAACTTTGCTCAACCATTTAAACCGCCCGACGCAAGGCGTTCCGTCTTATGTTAAGCTGGAAGAGGCATTTTATCCGCAAAATGCCACGGTGGATTCTTGGTTTTATACCGGCAATCATAAGGCAGACGGCATTTACATCAGCTTTTTGCTTCATTTTATTGAAATGGACAGCGAAAACGGTCGTGTGATTAAAACCTGCTTTTCTGTTACCGACCATTTGACGGGCGAATATGTGGCGAACGATACCGTCATCACTGCCAAAGACAACATCTTCACCCAAGACGGTCAATTAACCATTCAATCAGACACTTACAAAGCGGTGGGTAATTTGAACGAAATCCGCCTGACAGGTCAATTTGAACAATCGTCCATTGATTTGGTACTCAAACCACAAGGGGCGGTCATCAACAACGGTGGTAGCGGTTATTATCCGATTGTGATGAACATCAAAGAAAATACGCATTTTTCCATTCCCTATATGGCGATGACAGGCAACATTACCTTAAACGGCAAATCGCACGCGGTGTCCGGTAATTGCTGGCTTGACCGCCAATATCAAGATTTTACGCTGGGCTTTACAGGGGGCGAACCTGTCCACCCCGGTGCGTGGGCGTGGCTGGGCATTGCAATGGAGGACGGCACGGCAATCAGCATTTGGGATTATCCGATTGACGGCATCAATTACACTTTTGCCAGCCTTGTGTTTGCAAATGGTCGTCAGGCGGTGATTGAAATTGATTCGATTACCAAAAATGCCAAAGAGATTTGGGTCAGCCCGCAAACAGGACGGCGTTATCCGACACATTGGGTGGTTAATATCCCAGAATTTGACATCGCTTTGGACATCAACGCCAATCCCAAAGGTCAGGAGATTGTGGCAAGCTATGAGACAATGCACAAATACGAAGGGTCAAGTGCGGTGGTTGGTGTCATCAAGGGCAAAGCGGTTGAGGGGCATTGTATGATTGAATTGTCGGGCCCTTGGTTGTGATTTAAATGAGATGAAACAATGAATTGCTCGCCATTACGGGCAATTCATTGTTGGGAAAAATAATGATGAAAAACATTGCGTTAAACGAAAAAATCCCAATGCCCTTATTGGGATTTGGGGTGTTTCAAATTGCCCAAGACGATTGTCAGGCGGTGGTGCTAAATGCCCTAGATGCAGGTTATCGGCTGATTGACACCGCCGCCCGTTATCAAAATGAACAGGCGGTCGGTCAAGCCATTGCTACGCACGGCATTGAGCGTCAGGAACTTTTTTTGACGACAAAATTATGGATACAAGATACCCACTATGCAGGGGCAAAAGCCCAAGTGGAACGCTCGCTGAATGAATTGCAGACCGATTATTTGGATTTGTTTTTGATTCATCAGCCTTTTGGTGATGTGTTTGGGGCGTGGCGTGCTTTGCAGGAGTTGTATCACGAAGGCAAAATTCGGGCGATTGGTGTATCTAATTTTTATCCAGACCGCTTGGCGGATTTGTCGGCTTTTGTGGATATTAAGCCAATGCTGAATCAAATTGAAGTCAATCCTTTTTATCAAAGAGCTGATGAACTAGCTTGGTTTGCCCAAAAAGGCGTGGCGGTGCAGGCGTGGTCGCCTTTTGCCGAAGGGAAAAATAACTTGTTTTTGCACCCGACATTGCCCCAAATCGCCCAAACGCACGGCAAAAGCGTGGCACAAGTGGTTTTGCGTTGGCTTTACCAGCAAGGCATCGCCAGTCTTGCCAAAACGGTAAATCCTGCCCGTATGCGTGAAAATTTGGCGATTTTTGATTTTGAATTGTCTGCTCTGCAAATGGCACAAATTCAAGCATTGGATACAGGGGTAAGTCCCATTTTGTCGCACAAAGACCCTAAAATGGTGGAAATTTTAACCAAATTGCCAACAAGAGGCTAAGTGTTTTGGCTTATTTTGCTGTTTTTGTGCTTGGGCTTACCCCAAACGCCCGTTTGTACTCACGGCTAAATTGGCTCACGCTTTCATAGCCGATTTCTTGGGCTATCCAAGTAATGCTTTTGTGTGGGTCGTTCAGTAGCGTTTGGGCATAGCTTAAACGGTGTATTTTTTGGTATTGCAGGGGGCTAAGTCCTGTCAAATGGCGGGCAAAAGCCATCAAAATCCGCCCAATAGTGTGGTGCTGATTAACGCTTTTGAAGTCCCCAAAGGCAAAGAAGCCGAAGCGTTGGCATCGTGGCAAAAATCGGCAGACTTTTTAAAAACCCAAGACGGCTACATCAGCACTCGTTTGCACCAAAACCTTGACCCCAATGGAAAATTTCATTTGGTGAATGTGGCGGTATGGCGTTCGGCAGACGATTTTAAACGAGCAACCGCCAAAATGCGTGAAACAATGCCTGACAATCAGGTAGAAGGCGTGAAATTTACGCCCAGCTTGTTTAGAGTGATTAAAAGCGATTGATTTTTAAAGTAAAACACCGTTTGAACTTTGGGTTTGAGCGGTGTTCTTGTTTTCAGGCTGCCTGAAAAATCATTTATGCCAATCCAGCAAAAGTGTTTTGCAATTGATGTTATTTTTAAAATAAATTGATTGCATTAAAATACGCCCATTATTTTCACAAAAGGTCAAAACAATGAGCAAACAAATCCAATTTACAAAAACAGGTTCGCCTGATGTCTTGCAAATCGTTGATGTAGCAATTCCTACACCAAAAGCACACGAAGTAAAAATCCAAATCCAAGCCATCGGCTTAAACCGTGCCGAAATGATGTACCGAGAAGGGGCGTATGTGATTGACCCTGTGTTCCCTGCGACTTTGGGCTATGAAGGGGCTGGCGTGGTAACAGCGATTGGCGAGGGTGTGAGCGAAGTTGCCATTGGCGATAAGGTCAGCATTATTCCGTCCTTTATGTTTACCGAATACGGCACTTATGGCGAAATCGTCAATATGCCCAAGCACGCAGTCGTTAAGCACCCTGATAATTTATCAATGGAACAAGCGGCGGCAAGCTGGATGCAGTTTGTTACCGCTTATGGTGGATTGATTGAGTTTGGCAAAGTACAAAAAGGCGATGTGGTGGTGTTGGGCGGTGCGACCAGCTCAGTTGGTTTAGCCAGTATCCAAATCGCCAAAATGCAGGGGGCAACCGTGATTGCCTTATCTCGCACCCACGCCAAAGGCGATGTGCTTTTGGAAAAAGGGGCGGATTTTGTGATTGCCACAAGCGAAGACGATGTAACCGCCACACTTCTTAAAATCACAAACGGCAAAGGCGTGAATGTGGTGTTTGACCCTGTGGGCGGACAAGAGGCGGCAAAAATTTTTCACGCAATGGCACAAGACGGTCGTTACATCATTTATGGGGCATTAAGCCACGATGATATTGCTGTGCCAGTCTTTCCGATTTTGGGCAAGCATTTGACCGTGCGAGGTTATGAGCTGTTTGAAATCACCACCGTGCCTGAAAAATTGGCAATGGCGAAACAATTTGTCTATGACGGCTTGGCAAGCGGTCAGTTACGCCCTGAAATTGACAAAATCTTTGCCTTTGATGAAATGGCTAAAGCTCACGAATATATGGCAAGCAATCAGCAGATTGGTAAGATTGTGGTTAAGGTTTAATGATTTGAAAGCGCCGCTTTTTTGATGAAAGCGGTGTTTTTTTATGGAAAATTTTACCAGTTACTCTTGAACGCTTTTCAACACCTGCACCATTTCTATCCACGCCTCAAACACCTGTGGAATGGGCAAAAGTTTGCCTTGTTCAAAATAATATTTATGGCTTTCAAGGGCAATGGTGGCAAAAATATGAGCTTGGTAATCCCAATTTTTCTCTGATTTTTGAACCGTTTTGGCGTGGGCGATAAAGGCGTTTTTTAACAGCGAGTGCATATCGTCATACAAATGATGGCGAGGGGTTTTGATTTGCCAAAGTGCCAAAATCAGCCGTCTTTTTTCCAATAAGCGGTTGCCAATGGTTTGCATAAATCGCAGCAAATTATCGCTTTCAAAACGCTTTTTGAGCAGGTCTTGATACTCTGCTTTCACTTCTTTTATCAATTTGCCGACCAAATCGCTTTTGCCCGAATAATAACGATAAAAAGTGGTGCGGTTAATCAAGGCTTTTTCAATGATTTCTTGGACTTGCACTTTTTCAAACAGCTTTTCATCTAATAATTCAATCAAAGCGTTTTGGATTGCTAGATGGGTTTTGATTACTCTTAAATCGTTCATCTTTTTTCAAAATAAGCATACATTTTTGTAATTTTATCTGCATATCCAGCCAAATACGAGCTTTTTAATGTTTGTGAAAAGTTACCGCACTTTCTACAATATGCCCACGATTTTTTAATGAGAACACAAAAATGATTAAAGTGCATTGTCTGACAACAGGTTGGGTACAAATCAAAATTCATCATCAAGTGGCACGCTTTTTTGCCCGTCCTGCCCGTGTGCTTGATGTGCTGACCGATAAAAAATGGTCGCCCAAACTGCCAATTGGTTGCTGGCTGATTGAACACGATGAGGGTTTGATTTTGGTGGATACGGGCGAAAGCTCTTCCGCCAACGACAAGGGTTATCAACCGTGGTGGCACCCATTTATGCAGTTTTGCGAACGGCGTGGGGTCAAAAAACACGAAGAAGTGGGCGAAATTTTAAAAGCAAACGGCTTTGACCCTTTACGCATTGACACGGTGGTCATGACCCATATGCACGGCGACCACGCAGGCGGCATTGCCCATTTCCCAAATAGCCGATTTGTGATGAGCCAAGCTGAAAAGCAGGCAATCAATGCCCCAAATGCGGTAATGAACGGCTATTTGACAATGCACTATCCTGGTTGGTTTAATCCTGATGGCATCTATTTTAATGATGGGGCGTTTGAAAGTTTTGAGCAAAGTCATAAATTGACCAAAGACGGCAAAATCCGCCTTGTGCCAACCGCAGGACATACGCTGGGGCATTTGGCAGTGGTGGTGGATATGGGCGAGCATTATATTTTGATTGGCGGAGATGCCTCTTACTCTGAACAAGATATGCTTGCTGGCAACATTGACGGCGTGTGCATTGACGGACATTTGCACCAACAAAGCACCGCCAAAATGTGTCAGCTTTGCCAAAGAAAACCGACCATTACCCAATTTGCCCACGATGAAAAAAGTGAATATCGCCTGAAAAATAAGGTGTTTACGGTGGTAAAAAATTAAGGGGGAATGACCACTTGTGATCGGCAAGCGGTCATTTTTATTGGAAATTTTGCAAACTTTCAGCCAGCTTAAAAGCTTCTATTTATGCTTATTCAGCAAAACACTTTCTCAATTTATCCCATTAGGCGTGAAACATTTGGCACTCAATTTAAAACCCACTCAGCGTCCTGCTGATGAAGTGCTTACAGAATTGGCAAAGTATGCTTTGACACAATTTTGATGAAAAAACACCGCTTTTGTGATGAGGGTGGTGTTTTTCTTTTTAAAATGGGCAAAATAATTTTTCAGTCAGTCTGAAAACCCCCAATTATCATTTTAACTGATACCGATTTATCAAAAATCTTGATTTTCAATAATAAATCATCGGCACTTATGGCGGTATTGACCGCTTTGATGGCACACCAACACAAGGCGATTACAGTACAGGCGTGGTGGTGAGCGAAGATTTTGTGTTAAAAGTCTCTGAAAAATTGGAAACCAAAGCGGTTGCCCCTCTTTTGTGTGCAGGCATTACCACCTATTCGCCCCTTAGACATTGGAATGTCAAAGCCGGCTCAAAAGTCGCTGTTGTGGGGCTTGGGGGATTGGGACATATGGCGGTGAAACTTGCCAAAGCGATGGGGGCAGAAGTAACCTTGTTCACTCGTTCACTGGGCAAAGCCGATGATGCTTACCGTTTGGGGGCAAGCCGTGTGGTGCTTTCTACCGATGAGGGTCAGATGAAAGAAGTCGCCAATACCTTTGATTTGATTATTGACACCGTGCCATACACCCACGATTTAAAACCTCATATGCCAACATTGGCGTTGGACGGCACGCTGGTGCTGGTGGGACTGGTGGGCGAACTTAAAGAAACCATCAACACCGTGCCGATGATTGTCTGTCGCCGCAGTATTTCTGCTTCTGTGATTGGTGGTATTAAAGAGACGCAAGAAATGCTGGACTTTTGTGCTAAGCATAACATCGTGCCAGATGTGGAAATGATTGATATGCAAAATATCAATGATGCCTATGAAAGAATGCTCAAATCCGATGTGAAATATCGCTTTGTGATTGATATCGGGAGTTTGAAGGGGTAATTTAGGGATAGGGGAAACACCGTTTTCAGGATTGGGGACTGTGTTTTGTTTAAAAATCAACTTTAATGGTGCCTGAAAGGGAAATTTTTGGTTAAAAATGATATAATATTAACTGTAAATTTTTAATTCACAGCCTTATCGCCAAACATGATGAATGATTTTATAAAATTTTCAACCAACCCCATAATTTCAACATTAGATGTTGCAAAATCTATAGGCAAGGTTATTGAAACCAATTATTTTGATACGGTACAAACTTTAATACCTAAAATAGCAGAAAAAGAATACAAAAATAGTTATAGTGGAAATTATGGGTTAGGCGAATTTCCATTTCATACAGATATGGCTCATTGGTATATTCCGCCTAAGTATCTTTTATTGAGATGTATTGTTCCTGCCCCCAATGTACCTACCAATTTGATTAACTTATATAGTATCTTTCAGGAGATTGATTTCAATTATGATTTAGCTCACTTTGTTCCTAGAAAAAAACTTGAATCAAAAACATCTATACTTCACTTATACAAGAATGGGATTTGTCGCTGGGATATACTATTTCTCAAGCCATTTAATCAATATGCACGAAATTTAGAGTTAATCATTACTGATAAAATTTCAAATTATTCATATAAGCAAATACAGCTTAAACAAGCAGGAGATTGTATATTGATTAATAATTGGAAGATGATTCATAGTCGTAGTGCGGTTGATGAATTATCATTAAATAGATGTTATGAAAGAGTGTATTTAAGCGAGGTGTTTTAATTATGAATCAAGTTATTTCTAAAACTGCACATGAATGGTCATCAGATCAACTATTTGCAAAAGCCCAAAATTACATCTTGATTATGCATGAAAAATCTCATGATGATTGGCAATTTGGATTATGGTCTAGTCTTAGTCTTGAGTTTTTGATTAGAGCAACTCTTGCTCATAAATCAATTACATTGATTGCAGATTTAAAAGATTATAATAATCTAATGTATGCATTAGGTATTAATGTAAATCAATCAAAATTTACACCGAAATCAGCCAATATTACTGATATTCTAAATAGAATAAATCAAATTTTTCCAAATTTCACAGATGAGATGAAACGATTTTGCTTAATGCATATTAATAGGAGAAATTCAGAGCTTCATACAGGAAACTCAGAATTTCAGGGTTTATCTATATCATCATGGTTGCCTAAATTTTATTGGGTGTGCAAAGAATTATGTGTTTGCATGGAAAAAGAATTGAAAGATTTGCTATCAATAGAAAATGTAATTGAAGCAGAAAGTTTGATTAATGAATTGAATGATAAGAGTGCAGAGCAAATCAAAGGTTTAATATCGGCACATAAAACTATGTGGGACAATAAAACAGAGGAAGATAAAAAAAATTTAACTCAGCAATCTATCGTATTAATGACTAGACATACAGGGCATAGAGTAATTTGTCCTTCATGTAAAAATACAGCTCTAGTAATTGGTGAGGCTATTGGTGAACCAATTAAGATATTCAAAGATAATGATATTGTAGAGAAGATTAATAAAAAGCCAAGTCAATTTGAGTGTATTGCATGTGGTCTGAAAATATCTGGTTATTCAAAATTACTTCATTGTAATTTAGGAGATACCTATACAACTACAAGTACATATACTCCTGAGGAATATTTTGATTTTGAGCCTGAGCAGTATTCTGAAATGGGATACTTTGATGATAATAACGAGTTTTAATTTATTGTTGCAATTTTTTTACCAATAACCATTAGGAAACCCAAATCCTAATGGTTTAATTTATTTAATCCACAATGAAACCTTTATTGAAAAAACTCCTAAAATTCACCCTAGCCACTTTGGTGTATTTACCCTGTAGTGGTTTTGCTTGTTAAATCAACACTCCCAAACCCTCTCCGCCACACCTGCGGGCTGATCCCAAACCGTGCTTTAAACTGTGTTCTTAGATTGCTTGCGGTGCCGAAGCCTGATTTTTGGGCGATGGTTTCGATGCTGTCATCGCTGCTTTCCAATAATTCCTGCACCTTTGCCAAGCGTTTGGCGGTGAGCCATTCGGAGAGGGTGAGGTTGGTGGCGTTTTTAAAATAACGGGCGAAGCTGCGTTTGGATAAATGCACGCTGTCCGCCAAGTCGTCCAGTTTGTGCGGTTTATCCAAATTGTTGCCTAGAAATTGCAATAAGGCATTGATTTTGCTGTCTTTGGCGTGGCTGATGGGGGCGACTTGGCTAAACTGTGCCTGACCGCCTTCACGGTGCGGAGCGGAAACAAGCATTCGTGCCAAACTGTTTGCGATGTTTGCGCCATAAAGACTGCGGATAAAATACAAACAGCAGTCCATACCGGCCAATGCACCGGCGGAGGTCAAAATATTGCCGTCATCAATATACAGGCGGTTGCTGTCGAGGCGAATATGCGGAAAGCGGGCTTTTAATTCCGCCTCGCCCGCCCAGTGCGTAACCAGCGTTTTATCCGTGGCAATGCCAGCATAGGCAAGGGCGTAAGTGCCATAACATAAGGCAATGATTTTCTTATTGTTTTGATGGTGGGCTTGCAGTTTTTGCATAAAGGTTTCAGACGGCATTTCCCCCACCCAGCCGGCAATCACAATAATATCCGCCCAGTCCATCTGCTCCAAATGCCCGTCTAACTGTACCTTCGCACCCAATGCGGTTTGCACCGATTTTCCCTTATCCCCAAACACTTTCATATCAAACAACCGCTCGCCCTGATGCGCCATCTGAAACAGTGAAAAAGGCAGGTTAAACACAAAATCATTACAGCCGTTTTGGGCATAAAGGGCGAGTTTGGGAGCGTGAGGTTTCATTTTCATTTTGGCAATATCCTTGCGATAAATGGCAATGTTGCCTATTTTAGCACAGGGGAGAAACCACTAAAATATGCTTATCTTTTCGTTATTTGGAGTTTGAAAATGTTTAAAAAACTTACCCTTACCGCTCTGGCATTGACTATCAGTGCATCTGCCTTCGCCCTTGACAGATATCAACATATCCGCAATGCCACTGCCAAAATTGAATATGCCGGGCAGACCTTTTTGGTCGATCCGTTTTTTGCCAAAAAAGATTCAATGAAAGGCTTTGAAGGCACGTTTAACAGCCATTTACGCTCGCCAATGGTGGAATTGCCGATGCCTGTCAGTGAGATTATCAAAGGCGTGGATGCGGTGATTGTTACCCACACCCACGAGGATCATTGGGACGAAGCCGCTCAAAAAGCGTTACCGAAAGACTTGCCGATTTTTACCCAACACGAAGACGATGCCAAACTCATTCGTTCACAAGGCTTTAAAAATGTGCAAGTGTTGCACGAAAAAGCGGTCTTTAATGGTGTAGAACTGCACAAAACAGGCGGTAGCCACGGCACAGAGGCGATGTACGCTAATCCAACCTTTGCCAAACTATTGGGCGAGGCGATGGGCGTAGTCATCAAAAAAGACGGACACAAAACCGCCTATATCGTGGGTGATACGGTGTGGACGGCGGATGTGAATAAGGCTTTGCACAAATATCAGCCTGAGTTTTTGGTGATGAACACCGGCTACGCCCGCATTAACGGCATTGCCGACAGCATTATTATGGGGACGGCAGATGTATTAAAGGCAAGCCAAATCGCCCCAAACGCCAAGCTTATCACCGTGCATATGGATACCACCAATCATAATGCGGTAAGCCGTGAAGATATGCGTAAATTTGTGATTGGCGAGAAACTCACCGATAAAGTGATTATTCCGGCTGATGGTGAAGTGATTGAATTAAAATAATTTTGGAGAACAATATGAAAACCGCACTTTTAGTGATTGATGTACAAAACGAATACTTTGCTTCCGCAGGCGGCAAATTTGACCAATTTAATGTGGATAAAGTCGCCCAAGAGATTGCCGATTATGCCCAAACTGCCGTACAAAACGGAGAGCTTGTGATCGGCGTTCAGCACCTGATGGCAGAGGATTATCCTTTATTTGCCAAAGGTTCGCACGGTGCAGAACTGCACTCCTCAGTAGCAAGCATTTTGGCGGATAAACCTTTGGTACAAAAAGCCCACGCCGACAGTTTTTTAAACACTAATTTGCTTGAAATCTTAAAACAACACGGCATTGAACAAATCGACATCTGCGGGATTATGACCCAAAACTGCGTAACCCATACCGCACTTTCGCCGTTTGCCAAGGATTACAAAGTTCGGGTTCTGTCAAACCTTTGCACTGCACCGACTGAGTTAATCCACCAAATCGCATTGGGGGCGTTGGCGGATCGAGAGTGGATTGAGGTAGTCTAAATTTGATGAAACACCGCTTGGATTGAGGTTCAAGCGGTGTTTTTTGAGGGAGTGTTGCAAATGGTTTTCAGACGGCCTTATGCTGAAAACAGCTAAGCTTGTTATGGCTTGCCGTTTTCATCCAACTTTTGGCTTAAAAAGTCAATCAGCACCTGAATGCGTTTGGCTTTTTGGCTGTGTTGCGGATAGTAAAGATAGACCGGCGGATAGTGTTTCCAATACTCTTGCAGCACAGGGATGAACCGTTCGCTGTCCGGCAACAAGCAGTGGATTGGGGTGAAAATTCTGCCAATGCCCAAGCCGGCACGCACGCCGTCTGCCATTACGTCAATATCGTTGGCAATCAAGCGGCTTTCCATTTCCACCGTTAAATCCTGCCCGTTTTGTTGGAGGATCAGCGGCAAAATGCGGTTGGCGGTAATAAAGCGGTAGCCGATCAAACAATGGTTCGGCAGTTCTTGCGGTGTGTGCGGAATGCCGTATTGTGCGGCATAATCCGGCGACAAATACAAGCCTTCTGCAAAGGGGGCAAGCAATTTGCGAGCCACCATATTCGGCTCTACTTTGTCGCCAAAACGAATCCCCAAATCAAAGCCCTGTTGCAGAATATCGACCGTGCCGTCATAGAGGGAAATTTCCAGCTGAATATGCGGATAGAGTCGGCAAAATTCGGCAAAGTGCGGTTTCAAAATCAGCTGATAGGCAAAGCGGGAAAGGGTAATCCGCACCGTGCCGGTCGGTACTTCGCCTAAATCCTGCACGCTTTCCACCGCATATTCTAAGGATTGAACCAGCTGTTTGGTGCTGTCGAGCAAGCGTTGCCCTGCCTCGGTAAGTTCCATTTTGCGTGTGGTGCGGTGAAACAACGGCAAGCCGATGTGCTGTTCCAGCAATTTCAGCGACTTGCTCACCGAAGGCGGGGCGGTTTCCAATTTGCGGCTTGCCGCTGCAATGCCGCCTTGTTCGGCAATGGCGTGAAAAACGATGAGATAACCGTAGATGGAGCTGTTCATTTTTAGTCTCATTATTCGTTTTTAGCTAATAATGGATTATAGATTACCATTCTTATCTTTTCAAATCAGCCCGTTATAATGGTTTCACTTTTTAATGAGGAGCGCATTATGCAAAATATTCAAAACAAAGTGGTGATTATCACCGGTGCATCATCATGTATTGGTGAGGCAACCGCCTATAAACTGGCAGAAAACGGGGCGAAGTTGGTGCTTGCCGCCCGCCGTGAAGACAAATTGAAAGCGATTGTGGCAAACATTGAGGCCAAAGGCGGTACTTTGATGAACAAAGGCAGAATGCACTTTTTAGCACAATAACACAGCACACAAGCGGTCGAATTTTGCCAAAAATCCGCACATTCAGACGGCCTGTATTATTAGCTTAAAACTTATTATCAGTTAAGCATTACCCTGCTTATCATTTTTAATCGAAGCCCTATAATAGCCATATTCCCAATGCAATAAGGACAAACAATGAAAAACGTATTGATTATTTCCGGACACCCGAATTTAAACAACTCTGTGGCAACAGCTACGATTATGGAAGAGTTAGCAATACAGTTACCACAAGCAGAAATCCGCAAATTAGACGAGCTGCATCAGCATTATGAATTTGATATTCAGGCAGAGCAAAAAGCGATTGAACAAGCAGATGTGATTGTTTGGCAAGTGCCGTTTTATTGGTATGCAATGCCGGCATTGATGAAAAAATGGCTAGATGATGTGTTTCATCACGGCTTTGCCCACGGCTCCACCGCTAAAATCGGCGGCAAAAAACTGCTGGTTTCCCTCACCACTGGCGCCCCTGCGGAGCTTTACCAAAAAGAAGGCTTTTTCCGGCACGAAATGGGCGAGTATTTGGTCGGCTTTGAAACCACCGCCACCCTTTGCCAACTGGATTACCAAGGGGCGATGTGGCTCAATGGCGTGAGTTATGTCGGACGTGATGAAGCCAAAACCCAACAATAGCAAGCAGAGGCTCGCCAATACGCCTGCCGGCTTGCCGAAAAAATTCAATCACTTTAAGGAGCAACCGTGTATATCATCAACATCGCATTAAAAATGGACAAAATCGAGCAAGCCGAATCGATGCTTAACGCCCACCGTGCGTGGTTTGCTCAGTATTTTGAACAAGGCAATTTTTTAATGTTAGGCCCTTACCTCGACCAAGACCACGCCGGTGTGATTATCGCCCAAACCGAAAACCGTGAGGCGTTAGACACTGTCCTTGCCGAAGATGTCTATTTCCCCGATTTAGCTGATTATGAAGTGCGTGAATTTAAAGATGCAATGAGCAAATTAGCGTAATTTCGGCAAAAAACCACCGCTTGTGGTCTGCAAGCGCTGGATTTTGTTGAAAAATCTGCAAATATTTATCCGATGTTTATAATAAGTGAAATGTCAATTAATGCTGGAGTTTACGATGATAAAGCCTGTACCTTTGGATAAATTTTACTGCCTCATCAATCACGGTGTTACCGCACTGATTAGCGGCAAGCACGGCGATGATGCCAATGTGATGACCGCATCGTGGGTGTGTCCGCTGGATTTTTCGCCCAATGCCAAGCTCACGGTGGTGCTGGATAAATCTACCTACACACGCAGCTTGATAGAACAAAGCGGCTATTTTGCCGTGCAAGTGCCGGTATTATCGCAGCTTGACTGGGTGGTTAAACTGGGTTCTATCAGCAAAAAAGACCACCCAAACAAACTGGACGGACTGCCCCTGTTTTACCAAGACGGCTACGATGTGCCTTTGGTGTCGGGCTGCGCAGGGTGGATTGTGTGTCGGCTTATCCGCAATCTTGAGAACCAACAAAATCACGACCTGTTTATCGGCGAAGTGCTATCGGCGTGGGCAGATAGCCGTATTTTTGATAACGGGCGTTGGAAGTTTGATGAGATGGGCGATGAATGGCGCACATTGCACTATATCGCCGGCGGGCAATTTTATCTGACCGGCAAAAGTGTGGTGATGGACGAGTGAGCAAAACACCGCTTGGATTGAGGTTCAAGCGGTGGTTTTCTTTCTAAATTTTGCAAATGGCTTTCAGACTGTATCATCGTTAAAACGACTGTAACGTGCGTCGTTGCTTGCCGTTTTCATCAAAATTGCTTGCTTCAAGCCAGCGTTCAAATTTGGGTTTCATCGCCTGCCATTCGTTTGGCAACATGGAAAACCACGCCGTGTCTCGGTTTCTGCCTTTGTAAACCACGGCGTTACGGAAAATGCCTTCAAAAACAAAGCCTAACCGCTTGGCGGCATTGATAGAAGGCTGGTTTAAACTGTCGCATTTCCATTCATAACGGCGGTATTGCAAAGTATCAAACACATAGTTCATCACCAAAAATTGGGCTTCGGTGGCAATGCGTGAACGCTTTAATTCAGGCGAATAAATCACCCAGCCCATTTCCGCCACTCGATTGGCAGGGTCGATACGCATTAAGGCAAAAGTACCAACTGCCTTGTTGCGTTGTTTGTCGATGATGCTGAAATAGTAAGGATCGGCAGAGCGTTCCCATTCGCTCAGCCATTGCTTGACGGCGGCTTCATCACCGGCGGCTTCGCAAGGCAGATAAGTCCACATTTCTGCCGGACTATCGCTACCGTAAAGTGCGATTAAGTCAGCCAAATGTTTTTCGACAGACAGTTTTTCCAAGCGGCAATACTGCCCTTCCAGCACTTGCAAATTCGGCAGTTCGCCTGCACAAAAGTCCGGCAAAGGCTCGCCAATCGCTTGATTAAATAAATTAAACCACATCGTTTGCTCCTGTTTGCTGATCTGTGATGAAATCACAGTATAAATCTCCGTCTCAAAAATACAATCAAGCATTTAACTCGGGTGAGGGTAATCGCTTATTTGTGGTGGCAAGCGGTATTTTTTATCTAAAATAAGCAATTTTAACGGGGAAAGTGTGTTTTATGCCGTCTGAAATCATTTAACCGATTTGACAGACTCGCTTTTTGCATTATAATTCGTTCACATTTTTAAACCTATAAGCCGATATGAACGAACAAGCCTATGCGATGCAGTTGATGAAAGATTGCATTCCGATTTTTACGGTGCTGTCTGATGAAAACCGTCATCTGATTTTGAAACTGTTGCTCGATCATGGGGCGATGAATGTCAATCAAATTACAGAACAGCTACATCTTTCCCGCCCTGCGGTGTCGCATCATCTGAAAATCATGTTGCAAGCGAATGCGGTAAGCGTGGAGCAAATCGGCAAAGAGCGTTTTTATCGCTTGGCGATGAAAGAAGAAATTGAAAAAATGGGAAAGCTAGTTGAGTTGATGAGGCAGTATTGCCCAAGCCAATCCGCATAGTATTACGGGTGCAGCCATTGCACCTTTTATTTTGAGAAACGAGTTTACATTTTTAAACCTATAAACATTAAGGAATCGCAATGTTATTTCAACCCTTTATTTTCCACAACGGGCAAACCGCCAAAAACCGTTTTTTTAAATCGGCGATGGAAGAGCAACTCGCTCAAAGCGACAAGCCTACGCAAAACTTGGTCAATCTCTACCGCACTTGGGCGCAGGGCGGTGCCGGCGTGCTGGTGACGGGCAATGTGATGATTAACCCACAGGGCAAAGGTTCGGCGGGTGATGTGGTGGTATCAGATGAACGTGATTTGCCGATGCTGAAAGCGTGGGCGGCGGCAGGCAAAACGGACGGCACATTGATGATTATGCAAATCAACCACGCCGGCAAGCAGTCGCCGAAAGCTCTCAACCCTGTGCCGGTGGCTCCGAGTGCCGTGCCACTGGTGGGAATGGACGGTTTTATCAATCCGCCCCGTGCCTTACAAGCGGTCGAAATTCAACAAATTATTGCAGAATTTGTCCGCACCGCTCAAATCGCCGAACAAGCCGGATTTAGTGGCGTGCAAATCCACGCAGCCCACGGCTATTTGATCAGCCAATTTTTATCGCCCCACCACAACCGCCGAGGCGATGAATACGGCGGCAGTTTGGCAAACCGTATGCGTTTTTTAATCGAGGTCTATCAAGGCATTCGGGCAACGGTCGGCAAGGATTTTCTGGTGGGGGTAAAACTCAATTCTGCCGATTTCCAAAAAGGCGGTTTTGATGAACAAGACAGCTTGCAGGTGGTGGCAACATTATCGCAACTGGGCATTGATTTTATTGAAATTTCCGGCGGTAATTATGAAAGCCCGGCGATGTTGGTGGAAAAGGCAAGCACCCGCAACCGTGAAGCCTTTTTCATTGATTATGCCGATAAAGCAAGACAAGTCAGCCAAGCACCACTGATTATCACCGGCGGATTTAGAAGCGAACAGGCGATGAATGAGGCGCTTACAAAAGGGCATCTGGATTTAGTCGGCATCGCCCGCCCGTTTGCCCTGATACCGGATTTGCCGAAACAGATCCAAACCGGTGCATACCAAACCCTCATCACACAGCGCATTCAAACCGGCTTTGCGCCGTTGGATAAAAAAGTCGGTGCCATACTGGAAATGAACTGGTATATGGCACAAATGGCACGGATCGGGCAAGGCAAATCGCCCAACCTGAGATTATCAACGTGGAAAGTGCTGCTAAAAACCTTGTGGGAGAACGGCAAGGCAGGGTTGAAAACGGGGCGGGGATAATACATCACTTCAACTTATACCTGATTATCATAATTATCAATTACAGAGAATAACTAAACCAAACTATAATAGTGCTTTGTTTTGCTATTGAGATAACGTTAAAAAATGAACACAATCAAATCCCGTGCAGCGGTGGCATTTGCCGCGAACGAGCCGTTAAAAATCGTTGAAATCGATGTCGAACGCCCGAAAAAGGGCGAAGTCTTGGTCAAAATCACCCATACCGGAGTATGCCATACTGATGCCTTTACCCTGTCGGGGGCTGATCCGGAAGGGATCTTCCCAGTGGTGCTAGGACATGAAGGCGCCGGCGTGGTGGTAGAAGTGGGTGAGGGAGTAACGTCTGTAGCGGTGGGCGACCACGTAATTCCGCTCTATACCGCCGAATGCCATGAGTGTGATTTCTGCAAATCCGGCAAGAGCAATTTATGCATTGCCGTGCGTGAAACCCAAGGCAAAGGCTTGATGCCGGACGGAACTACACGCTTTTCTTACGAAGGCAAGCCGATTTATCACTATATGGGCTGTTCCACTTTTAGCGAATACACCGTTGTGGCGGAAGTATCGCTTGCCAAAATCAACCCCGAAGCCAATCCGGAAGAAGTCTGCCTACTCGGCTGCGGTGTAACCACCGGCATTGGGGCGGTACACAATACCGCCAAAGTGCAAGAGGGTGACTCGGTGGCGGTATTTGGCTTAGGCGGAATCGGTTTAGCCGTTATTCAAGGCGCAAAACAGGCGAAAGCCGGGCGGATTTTTGCGATTGATACCAATCCGGAAAAATTCGCCTTAGCAAAAGAGTTTGGTGCAACCGACTGCCTAAACCCAAACGATTTTGATAAGCCGATTCAGCAGGTGATTATCGAACAGACCAAATGGGGCGTTGATCATACCTTTGAATGTATCGGCAACGTGAATGTGATGCGTGCTGCCCTTGAATCTGCACATCGAGGCTGGGGGCAATCTATCATCATCGGTGTAGCGGGTGCAGGACAGGAAATTTCCACCCGACCGTTCCAACTGGTTACTGGCAGAACGTGGAAAGGCACGGCATTCGGCGGTGTGAAAGGCCGCACTCAGTTACCGCAAATGGTGGAAGATGCAATGAAAGGGATTATCCGCCTACGTCCATTTGTTACGCACACCATGGGCTTGGAGCAAATCAACGACGCCTTTGATTTAATGGACGAGGGCAAGTCGATCCGTTCGGTAATTCATTACGCATAATACCAGACAAGCGGTTATTTTTTTGCACTTAGATTGTAAATTCAAGGCAGAAAAATGGCCGCTTGTTTATTTTGCACCAACGAGCTATTGAGATGTTTCCAACAGCCTAAAATTATCATGAAAAATGATACCTACCTATCAGAATTATCAATTTCTCGTAATAATCCAAGCCCTTTATAATATTCACAGTTTTAACCATTTGGGAGCAGAATATGACTTATCCAGTAAAATCCTATGCCGCATTTAGTGCCACCACACCACTTGCCCCACACAGTTTTGAACGCCGTGAATTGCGTGAAGACGATGTTTTGATTGATATTTTGTACTGTGGCGTGTGCCATTCAGACTTGCATATGGCTCGCAATGATTGGGGCTGGACGCAAAGCTATCCGCTTGTACCGGGGCATGAAATCATTGGTCGTATTGCCAAAGTCGGTAAAAATGCCAAAAAATTCCAAATTGGCGATTTGGTCGGTGTCGGCTGTATGGTGGATTCCTGCCGTGAATGCAGTCCTTGCCAGCACGGTTTGGAGCAATACTGCGAAGTGGGCAACATCGGCACTTATGGCGGTATTGACCGCTTTGACGGCACACCAACACAAGGCGGTTACAGTACAGGTGTGGTGGTGAGCGAAGATTTTGTGTTAAAAGTTTCCGAAAATTTGGACACCAAAGCGGTTGCCCCACTTCTTTGTGCAGGCATTACCACCTATTCGCCCCTTAGACATTGGAATGTCAAAGCCGGCTCAAAAGTCGCTGTTGTCGGGCTTGGCGGACTTGGGCATATGGCGGTGAAACTTGCCAAAGCGATGGGGGCGGAGGTTACGCTGTTTACCCGCTCACTGGGCAAAGCCGATGATGCCTACCGCTTGGGGGCAAGCCGTGTGGTGCTGTCTACCGATGAAAACCAGATGAAAGAGGTCGCTAACACCTTTGATTTGATTATTGACACCGTGCCATACACCCACGATTTAAAACCTTATATGCCAACTTTGGCGTTGGACGGCACGCTGGTACTGGTAGGACTGGTGGGCGAACTTAAAGAAACCATCAACACCGTACCGATGATTGTCGGTCGCCGCAGTATTTCTGCTTCTGTGATTGGTGGCATTGCCGAGACCCAAGAAATGCTGGACTTTTGTGCTAAGCATAACATCGTGCCAGATGTGGAAATGATTGATATGCAAAATATCAATGATGCGTATGAACGAATGCTGAAATCAGACGTAAAATATCGGTTTGTGATTGATATGGGAAGTTTGAAGGGTTGATATTACAATATAAAGGCGGTGAGTCCCGCCTTTATTTTTGCAAAAAATCAGCGGAATTAAACCGCTTGTAAGGAATATTATGCAACAATTTGAAAACTACCGCTGTTTTAGCGGTGAACAACAGGTTTGGCAACATTTCTCAGCCAGCCTAAACTGTGAAATGAAATTTGCTATTTATCTGCCGCAATCTGCTAAAACACAAAAGCTATCCGTACTATATTGGCTTTCTGGTTTAACCTGTACCGAGCAGAACTTCATCACTAAATCTGGCTTTCAACGTTATGCCGATGAACATCATCTGATTGTGGTCGCACCGGATACCAGCCCTCGTGGAGTAAATGTCGCTAATGACGGGGCTTATGATTTAGGTCAGGGTGCCGGATTTTACCTAAATGCTACGCAAGGCGAATGGACAACACATTACCAAATGTATGATTACATTGTCAGCGAACTGCCAACATTAATTAATGCTCATTTCCCGACTAACGGTAAACAATCAATTTTTGGGCATTCAATGGGCGGACATGGTGCCTTAACCATTGCATTTAAAAATCCGGGGCAATATCAAAGTGTATCGGCATTTGCACCGATTGTCGCCCCAACCCAAGTTCCTTGGGGGCAAAAAGCATTTTTAGCATATTTAGGAGAAGATCAGACCGCTTGGAAGGCGTATGATAGCGTGGCATTGCTGGAAAAATATCGCCCAAGCTTGCCAATTCTAATCGATCAAGGTAGCCAAGATAGTTTTTTGCGCGAGCAACTGAAGCCGGAAATCTTCTGTGAAACCGCAGATAGACTTGGAATACCCTACCAATTCAATTTACGTGATGGTTACGATCACAGCTACTATTTCATTAGTAGCTTTATCGGTGAACATATAGCCTTTCATGCAAAACATTTAAAAGGCTAAAGACAGTAAATTATCGAAACATGCTTTATCATTTTTATCATGTTTCGATATATTCAGAGTGCATTACAAGCGGTCAGTTTACGATCATTTTTTACAAAATGCTGGTTTTTTGTAAAAACAAAGGTTTGAAATACAACAAAAGCCATGCTTTAATAAAGCTCTCCTCTAAACAAAGGAGTTGGGTGGAAGCTAAACTCAGTCTGCTTTCTTGTGTTTCATCTTTAACTAAGTAGGTGCAATCTATTTACTGTTATGACTAATCAGAAATTCAACAAATTCATCAACTCTTCTCTTACTCTCGCTTTCTTTACTTTAATCTCTTTTTCTACCGCTTACTGTTATGCTTGGGGTATTGCTGCTTTTCATGGCTACCCGTGGTGGCATGTTGAGGTTGGTAATGCCGGTATAGCTCGCGCACTAGCCTACGTTTTTGGCACATTTTTAACTATCTTTCTTTTTTATTTGATAGGATACGCTTTAGTTAATAAAGTTTTTAAGCTGCATTACTTTAAATACCTTGGCTGGCTACGGGTGAGTGTTCTTGTTACTATTTTTAGCTTGCCTGTAATGATCAGTTTCTATCTGTTTATTGGCAAAGTGCCAATGTATTTACACCTACTCTATCTAGGGACAACTACCCTATCAGTATTATTATTTCACAAACATTGGGATCACCGCGTATTCCACTTAGATATTCAAAAAATGTTAAGCGAAGAACGCTTTGGTTTTTTCTATATTTTTATTTTTATCTATTTTAGCTTACTTTCTTTGAGCATTGGCTACATTCGCCCTGAGCTGAGAACAACGTATGATTATCTTGAAATTGAAAATAAGCGATATTATGTCTTATCTATTCATTGCAATAACATTTATGTGCTAGGCGAAAAAACTAAAGATAACGATGAATTCCTCTTTTTTAACCAAGATACACTGAAATATCACCGCATTAATATTACCAAAATGCCAAATTAGCCTATCTAAAATAACAATCCGCACCTAGAACGTGCGGATTGTGACTATTTGAGCTAAAGCTTACTTAAATCCACCAAAGCATCTCTGCTAATATCACTGATATTCGCGTTGCTGGTGAGGGTCATTGCGACTTTCATCTCTTTCAGGAAGATGTCGAGCAAGTTTTCCACACCGGCTTGACCGGCAGCACCAAGAGCGTAAACAAAGGAACGCCCGATCATTGTGCAATCTGCACCGAGTGCCAGCATTCTCACTACGTCTAAGCCGTTACGGATACCGGAGTCGGCGAGGATTTTGATCTCCCCTTTGACCGCATCGGCAATGCTTGGTAGGGCTTTGGCGGAAGAAAGTACCCCATCGAGCTGGCGGCCGCCGTGGTTGGACACGATAATACCGTCCGCACCAAATCTTACCGCATCTTTGGCATCTTCAGGGTCGAGAATGCCTTTGATCACCATCGGACCGTCCCAAAATTCACGAATCCACTCTAAATCTTTCCACGAAATAGACGGGTCGAAATTATCGGTCAGCCAGCCGATGTAGTTGTTCAGATCAATCGGCTTACCCATATATTTTGACACATTACCCAGCGTATGTGGTTTACCTTGAATACCGACGTCCCATGCCCAGAATGGGTGAACCATTGCTTGCAACACGCGGCGAATATCTTTGTATGGGCCGCTCATTCCAGAGTGCATATCACGATAGCGTGCACCGGGAGTCGGCATATCTACGGTAAACACCAGCGTGGAGCAACCGGCAGCTTTGGCACGCTCTAATGCATTTTTCATAAAGCCCCGATCTTTGAGTACATAGAGCTGGAACCACATCGGGCGTTTGATTGCCGGCACGACCTCTTCAATCGGGCAGATTGAGACGGTGGAGAGGGTAAAGGGAATACCTTTGTTATCTGCGGCTTTGGCGGCTTGCACCTCACCACGGCGAGCATACATTCCCAGTGCACCAACAGGGGCAAGTGTTACCGGCATTGACAATTTTTCATCGAACAGCTCGATGCCGGTGTCCAGTTGCGACATATCTTTTAACACACGTTGACGTAGGGCAATGTCTTCCAAATCGCTCACATTACGGCGTAAGGTCTGTTCGGCGTAAGAACCGCCGTCCGCATAGTGGAACATAAAAGGGGGAACACGACGTTTTGCCGCACGGCGGTAATCGTTTGCAGATGAAATGATCATTTAAAACCTCATAAATCATTAAGAAAAAGTGCGGTTATTCTACTTTAAAATAAAAATAAGAATTACTATTATTTACAAAATATGAGAAATAGATCACATTTTTGTTACAAACCAACCAGCACAAAAATATGAGAGAACAAAAAGTAACCAACAAAATAATCGATTATTCACAGAGAGAAAAATTACTATTAACTCTTTGATTTAATTAGCATTTATAAAAATAACAAAAGGCTAATTTGAGTTATTCACGCCTAATTTTAAAAACTATCACATCTTTATCCACAAATGGTGGGGATAACTCTGCTTTATTTATTAAGCAAACATGGCTCTGTTTATGCATTTTAAAATTTAAACTTATTTTGACGAGAAAAAACTCAACAACTTGATCTTTATCCAGATCATTGCTTAAGAAAAAGATCGCATTTTTAGATCTGATTAATTGCTCTGTTTTACAACGTTCAGCCTGTTTATCCTCAACTTATACCGCTTATATTCAATAGTTATCCACAAGTTTATTCACAAGCGGTCATATTTTATGGTTTTTTTGCAAATCAACCCAAAGTATGAAACAATTCTCCCATTCTAGAATTTTTATCAATTAGGTGGTCGAGTGATCGATTTCGATGGCTACCGCCCAAATGTTGGAATCGTTATCTGTAATAAGCACGGGCAAGTTCTGTGGGCAAAACGGTTTGGTCAAAACTCTTGGCAATTTCCGCAAGGTGGAATTAACGAGGGGGAAAACATTGAAACAGCAATGTACCGTGAGCTTTATGAAGAGGTCGGCTTAAGTAAAAAAGATGTGCGATTGCTTTGGGCGTCTAAATATTGGCTAAAATATAAACTGCCAAAACGCTTGGTACGCAATGAAGGTTCAGGCCCTATCTGTATCGGGCAAAAACAGCGTTGGTTTTTACTACAATTAATCGGCGATGAAAGCCTGATTAACTTGAAAACGACGAAAAATCCGGAGTTTGACGGCTGGCGTTGGGTCAGCTTTTGGTATCCTGTCCGCCAAGTGGTCTCTTTTAAACGAGATGTTTATCGCAAAGCGATGAAAGAATTTGCACAGGTGGTTTTACAAAACCATATTCAAAAAGCAGCTGACGATAAAACTGGTGAGAAACCACGCATTGAGCGTGGCGAAGCTTCGCTCCATACTCATAAAAAAACCTCTCAGGATTCTGCAAAAGCCTATAAACGAGAAGCTCGTAAGCCTTATCGTCCTTGGCATCAACATAATCAAAAAGGAAAATAAGATGACTATTTTATTAAGCTGCCTTTTTTTAGGGGTATTTGTCGGCTTTTTAGCCGGTTTGTTCGGCATTGGTGGTGGGTTAATTATCGTGCCGAGTTTGGTCTTCCTACTACCAATGGCCGGTGTGCCACCGGAATATATAATGTCCACCGCACTCGGCACATCATTTTCAACCATTATTATTACCGCCTTTGCATCGGCACAACGCCATCACAAGTTAGGCAATGTCGATATCCAAACCAGTAAATATTTTATTCCAGCGTTGATGGTTTCGGTTTTTCTATCCGGCTTGGTGGTAAGCCGCCTCGATCCGCAACTGATGTCTAGAATTTTTGCGGTAATGGTACTTTACCTTGCAGGTAAAATGATTTTTTCAATAAAAAGAGCACCGAAAAATAAACCACTTACCGTTCAAACGACGATAATCGGAGGTTCAGTCATCGGTGCATTAGCCAGTATGGCAGGGATCGCAGGTGGAGCCTTTATTGTACCATTTTTAAACGATCGGGGCTTAGAAATGAAACGTGCCATCGGCACTTCTTCATTTTGTGGGGCATTTTTAGGTTTATCCGGCACAATCAGCTTTATTGTAAGTGGCTGGGGCTTAGAAGGAATGCCTGATTATTCTCTCGGTTATGTTTATTTACCGGCTCTGTTTGGTATTACGGCAACTTCATTTTTCACCTCAAAAATGGGGGCAAGTGCCGCCAACGCTCTACCTGTGCCGATGCTGAAAAAAGCCTTTGCGGTGCTTTTGGTCTGTATCGCCATCAATATGTTTTTAAAATAAGGACACTATGAACGAACAATTTATCCAATTTCCACAAATTAGCCCGATTGTGTTTGAAATCGGTCCGATTGCCCTGCGTTGGTATGGGCTAATGTATTTAGCCGGCTTTGCCTTTGCCTACTGGCTGGGAATGAGACGGGCGAAAAATTCCAATGGAGTTTGGACAACCGAGCAAGTGGATAGCTTAGTCTATACTTGCTTCTGGGGCGTAGTATTAGGTGGGCGTATCGGCGATGTGTTCTTTTATAGCTTCGACCGTTTCTTACAAGATCCGCTCTACCTCTTTCGCATTTGGGAAGGCGGAATGTCCTTTCACGGCGGTTTAATCGGCGTCATTGTAGCAATGATTTGGGTTTCCTACCGCCAAAAACGCAGTTTCTGGCAGACAGCAGATTTTATCGCACCTCTAGTACCGTTCGGGCTAGGTATGGGGCGTATCGGCAATTTCATTAACGATGAACTTTGGGGGCGTGTAACCGATGTGCCTTGGGCGGTGTTATTTCCAAGCGGTGGCTATCTTCCCCGCCACCCGTCACAGCTTTATGAAGCCTTTTTAGAGGGTGTGGTGTTACTCTTTATCCTCAACTACTTTATCCAAAAGCCTCGCCCGGCAGGTGCGGTTTCCGGATTGTTCTTAATCGGCTACGGCACATTCCGCTTTATTGTGGAATACTTCAGAGAAATCGACCATAACGTCAATACCACCGCAGATTTAATCACTCGTGGGCAACTGCTCTCTTTACCGATGATTATCGGCGGCATACTGATTATGACGTGGGCGTATAAAGTAAACAAAGTAAAATAAGAACAAGCGGTCGAAAATTGCAAAAAATTTGCAGAAAACGACCGCTTGTGTTTGAAGGATATACTATGAGTAAAAAATACAAAGTCATCGGTTTCGACTTGGACGGAACGCTAATCAACACCCTCCCTGATCTTACCCTTGTCGCTAATTCCATGTTTTTAGAAGCCGGTTTGCCAACGGTTACACAAGAAAAAGTGCTGACTTGGATCGGTAAAGGGGCAGATATTTTTTTCCAAAATGCGGTTGCTCACACCGGCAGAATTTTCCAAGCCGATGAGTTGGTGAAAATGCGAGTGAGCTTTGATAAATACTACGCCACCTATGTTTGTGAAGAAAGCACCCTGTTCCCAAATGTGAAAGAAACCTTAGAAAGCCTCAAAGCAAACGACTACCCGCTGGTAGTAATTACCAACAAACCGACCAAATTAGTCGAGCCGGTGCTTTCCGCTTTCGGCATTTATCATTTATTCGATGAAACCCTTGGCGGGCAATCGCTCCCGAAAATCAAACCGCACCCTGATCCGATGTTTTTTATCTGCGAAAAATTCGGCATCACACCATCAGAATTACTCTTTGTCGGCGACTCCGAAAATGATGTGATTGCCGCCAAAGCCGCCGGTTGTGATGTGGTTGGACTAACTTACGGCTATAACTACAATGTGCCAATTGAACAATCTAACCCGACTTTTGTGACATCTGAATTTAAAGATGTGTTGAAAATTGTAGGCGAATAAGGTGACAAGCGGTATAATTTCTAGAATTTTTTGCAATTAAAACGAGAAGATAAAATGAGCAAACCTATTGTATTTAGTGGCGTGCAGCCCTCAGGTGAATTAACGATTGGCAACTACTTAGGGGCATTACGCAACTGGGTGAAAATGCAAGATGATTATGATTGCGTGTATTGTATTGTCGATCAACACGCCATTACCGTTCGCCAAGATCCGGAATCGCTACGCAAATCAACCTTAGATGTGTTAGCCCTGTATTTGGCTTGTGGCATTGACCCAAACAAAAGCACCATTTTTATTCAATCCCATGTGCCGGAACACGCCCAATTAGCTTGGGTGCTGAACTGCTACACCTATTTCGGTGAAATGGGGCGTATGACACAATTTAAAGATAAATCGGCACGCTATGAAGAGAATGTTAATGTAGGCTTATTTACTTATCCGGTATTAATGGCGGCAGATATTCTGCTTTACCAAGCCAACCAAGTGCCGGTGGGCGATGACCAAAAGCAGCACTTGGAAATCACCCGTGATATTGCCAACCGTTTCAATGCGTTATACGGCAAAAAAGATGCCGAAGGCAACCTAATTGAGCCAGTTTTTGCAGTGCCGGAAGTCTTTATTGCGAAATCCGGGGCAAGAGTGATGTCACTGCTTGAGCCGACTAAGAAAATGTCAAAATCGGACGATAATCGCAACAATGTGATTGGACTATTGGAAGATCCGAAAGCGGTAGCGAAGAAAATCAAACGGGCAATGACCGATGGCGATGAACCGCCTGTAGTGCGTTATGACGTACAGAATAAAGCCGGAGTCTCGAATTTATTGGATATTCTCTCCGCCATTACCGGCAAAACTATTGCCGAATTAGAAACCGAATTTGACGGTAAAATGTACGGTCATTTAAAAACGGAAGTGGCAGATAAAGTTTCCGAACTATTAACCAATCTGCAAGAACGTTACCATCACTACCGCCAAGATGAAGCGTTATTGGAAAAAATCTATCGTGAAGGTGCGGAGAAAGCTCGAGCCAGAGCCAAAGCAACATTAGATAAGGTATATGAGTTAGTGGGTTTTGTGCGTTACTAACTCTTAACGAAAAATGCTCTTGAATACTCAAGAGCATTTTTTTGCGAAAAACGACCGATAGTCAATTATTTGCGGGCGTTATAAATCTTCATTGCTTCCGGCACTAGGCGGGCTAAGTTTTCTTGACGGTCAGCATTTGATGGGTGAGTCGAGAAAATGGATAAACCCGAATCGCCATTGGCTTTGCTCATTTTTACCCAAACATTCGGCGCTGCTGATGGGTTGTAGCCTGATTCTGCCATTAAAATTAACCCAACTTCGTCCGCCTCAGTCTCTTGGCTGCGAGAGAATGGCTTGGTGGCAATCAAATCCACGCCAGTGCTGAGTAAACCTTCGGTACTTACGCCTGTTGAGGCAGTCACAGCCACATCTGCAATAGCACCTACAATACTGGTAATAGCGCTAACCGTACGGTCTGATTTACCGTGTTCTTTCAGTGCGTGAGCCATCTCGTGTCCCATTACCACTGCAATTTCATCGTTCGATAAATTAAGTCTTTCCACTAACCCCGTGTAAAACGCCATTTTACCGCCCGGCATCGCCCACGCATTGAGTTCATCCGATTTCAATACGGTAATTTCCCAATGAAAAGGTACACCAGTCTGGTTGGCTCTTTCCGCATAAGGCTTCATTTTATGAAAAACAGTGTGAATCCGCTTAGCGGTGGCAGACGAATTGTCAATCGCATTTTGCTGACGAGCTTGGGTTTTCACTTGAGCATAACTTTGAGCCGCTTCTTGGTTAATGCTTTCTGTTGTGGCACAAGCGGTAATCACTGTTGCTAAAAAAACTGAATAACTTAATTTTTTGATGAATTTCATTTTATATCCCACAAAAAATGCCAAACAAATTTGCTTGGCATTCAAAAATAAATAATTATTTCTTAGCACGCTCGAATGATTCTAAGATTTCTTGGCGAGCTTCGTTTACATCGCCCCAACCTTCTACTTTCACCCATTTGCCCGCTTCTAATGCTTTATAGCTTTCGAAGAAGTGCTGGATTTGTGCTTTTAATAACGCCGGTAAGTCACCTACATCTTTGATGTGGTCATACTCTTTACTTAATTTGGTGTGTGGAACAGCAACCACTTTTGCATCACCGCCGGCTTCATCGGTCATTTTTAACACGCCAACAGGACGGCAACGAATCACCGAACCCGGTTGTAACGGATATGGTGTTGGCACTAATACATCAACCGGGTCACCGTCTGATGATAAGGTGTTATTCACATAACCATAGTTTGCCGGATAAAACATTGCGGTTGCCATAAAGCGATCCACAAATAATGCCCCGGTTTCTTTGTCCACTTCATATTTGATTGGATCAGAGTTTGCCGGAATTTCAATTACAACATAAATATCGTCCGGTAATTCTTTACCGGCAGGAACTAATTCTAAGCCCATTTTGGTTTCCTTCTATAATAGGTTAAATAAACGGCGTGATTATAGCTTATTTTCAGAAAAAGATAAAAGCCCGTTTCTCTTTTCATTTTCCGCCAACAAATCCGGCTAATTTTTTGCTAAATTGCTTACAAACCGCACACTCAACCATTTTTCGATAAAAAAAACTTGCCAAAGTTTTAAAAATCCGTAAGATATGCCCTCGTTACGCAAGATTATGGGTCATTAGCTCAGTCGGTAGAGCAGCGGACTTTTAATCCGTTGGTCGAAGGTTCGAATCCTTCATGACCCACCATTAATCTTCAAAACACCTCTAAGGGTCATTAGCTCAGTCGGTAGAGCAGCGGACTTTTAATCCGTTGGTCGAAGGTTCGAATCCTTCATGACCCACCATTAATTTCAAAACTCCCCTGGGGTCATTAGCTCAGTCGGTAGAGCAGCGGACTTTTAATCCGTTGGTCGAAGGTTCGAATCCTTCATGACCCACCATTTACTCAAATCTCATTTGCAAATTTTTCTGAAAAAACAACCGCTTTATAGTAGAATTCAGTCAATTTTTATCACTTTTATTTTATTCATCCAATGCTAAAAAAAATCCTTATTGCGTTAGGTTTAGCCGGCGTTATTGCTTGCGGTGGGCTGTTTTACGGCTACCAAAAACTCACCTCTTTAGCCGAACACCCAATCACGGTTCAGCCGAATCAACTTTTCGTATTGGAAAAAGGCGTTTCCAGCCAAAAATTAGCTGCTCTGTTAGAAGAGCAAGGCATTGTCACCCACGATGATGCCGATCTTATCCCTTATTTAATGCGATTATACCCTGAGTTAAGCAAATTCAAGGCAGGTGCTTATTCACTCGCAGGCTTAACGACAGTAAAAGATTTGCTCGCTCATTTAAGCTCAGGCAAAGAAGTACAACTTAATGTGCAATTTATTGAGGGCAAAACCTTTAAAATTTGGCGGGAACAACTAGCGAAAGCCGATTATTTACAGCATACCCTACAGGGTAAATCGGAGAAAGAAATCGCTGACTTACTCGGCATTCCACACGAAAAAATCGAAGGTTGGATAGCCCCGGATACTTACAACTACACGCCCAATTCCACCGATTTAGCCTTGCTTAAACGGGCTTATCAAAAGCAGAAAACGGCGTTGGAACAGGCTTGGCAAAATAGAGCGGAAAATCTACCGCTTGCAACACCATACGAAATGCTGATTCTTGCCTCGATTGTGGAAAAAGAGACCGGCATTGCGACCGAACGCCCACAAGTGGCATCGGTCTTTATTAACCGTTTACGCAACAATATGCGACTGCAAACCGACCCAACCGTCATTTACGGAATGGGCGATCGTTATAACGGCAATATCCGCCGCAAAGATTTAGAAGAGGTAACGCCATACAATACTTACCAGATTGACGGCTTACCTCCAACGCCGATTGCAATGCCGAGCGAAGCCTCAATTAAAGCGGTTGCCAACCCGGATAATACACCCTACCTCTATTTTGTGGCAGACGGTACTGGCGGTCATAAATTCAGCAAAACACTGAATGAGCATAATAAAGCGGTGGCAGAATGGATTCAAATTGAACGTAAACGCAAAAATGAACAAAAATAGTGAGAACAATATGCGTGGAAAATTTATTGTAATTGAAGGCTTAGAGGGCGCAGGCAAAACCACTGCTCACCAAGTGATTCTCAAAGAGCTGGAACAAGCCGGTATTACTGACGTAGTAATGACCCGAGAACCCGGCGGCACCCCCCTTGCCGAAAAACTCCGCCATTTAATTAAACACGAAACCGAAGAACCTGTGAGCGACAAAGCAGAGCTGCTAATGCTCTACGCTGCCCGTGTTCAATTAGTCGAAAATGTGATCAAACCTGCCCTTGCCGAAGGCAAATGGGTGCTAGGCGACCGCCACGATATGTCTTCGCAAGCCTATCAAGGCGGTGGACGAAAATTGGATCGCCACTTGCTCGAAACCTTAAAAGAATCGGTGCTTGGCACATTCGAGCCTGATTTAACGATTTATCTGGATCTCGATCCGGTGATTGGTTTAGAACGAGCCAGAGGCAGAGGCGAATTAGATCGCATCGAACAGCAAAGCCTTGACTTCTTCTACCGCACACGAGAGCGTTATTTAGAATTAACCCAACACAACGATAAAGCCGTGATCATCAACGCCGAACAACCCATCGAACAGGTGACTGCGGATATTCAACAAGCAATTAGAAACTGGCTGAAATAATGTATCCTTGGCTTGAAAGTACTTATCAACAACTTACCGATTCATTTTTACAAGGGCGAGGTCATCATGCCTTGCTGTTCAAAACAGATGTCGGTCTTGGCACAGACACCTTAATCTACAAGGTGGCTGAATGGTTGCTTTGTAGCCAAAAAATCCGCCATCAACCTTGTCTTGAATGCAAAAGTTGCCTACTGATGCAGAGCAACAACCACCCCGATTTCCACATTCTCGAGCCGATCGAGGGCAAAGATATTGGTATCGACCAAGTGCGTGAGCTGATTTATAAACTCCAGAATTTCGCCCAACAAGGGGGAAATACTGTCGTTTATATTCGAGGAGTTGATCGCTTAACCGAAGCAAGCAGTAATGCCCTGCTCAAAACATTGGAAGAGCCTCGTGAAAACGTCTATTTCTTGCTTGAGGCACCACTTCAAGCAACGGTTTTAGCCACTATTCAAAGTCGCAGCCAAACTTGGGTACTTTACGCCCCACAAGCCTCAGAAGTAATGGCTTGGCTACAAACACAATTTCCGGCAATCTCAACCGACGACTTAGAGATTGCACTCCGCCTTTGCCACTCACGCCCACTAATTTGCAAAAATTTTATCGAAAATGACCGCTTGCAACAGCGAAAAACCTTTTTGCAAACCTTCTGGCGTTTCTACAAAAGCCACGATGTATTCTTGTTATTCCAAGCCTTCGCCCAAGAAAAAGAGCTGATTTTACAGCAACTCGAATGGCTGGAAAGTTTCTTTAGCGATGCCCTAAAAGCCAAAATGGCAATCAGCTACGGTTGGCTAAACCCGGATCTCCAAAACGGCATTATCCCTTTTAGCCAACAACTCACCACCCACGGCTTACTCAAAGGACATCAAATTCTCCAACAAACCCAGCGGGATTTAACCGAAATCAACGCCGTCAACCCGGAATTGATGTTGCTAGATTGCCTGACAAAGTTAGTTTTGGTGTTTGAGTAAAAGCCCTCCCTCATAGAATGGCCGTAAAAAGAGGCTTCTAGCCCTGTAATATAGTTTATAACTTGCAAAATTATTTATCTTTGTTATTGTATGAATAATTCACACAAGGAGAATATTATGGCAAGAACAACCAGCGTGACTTTAGGCGAACCTCTAAATGATTTTGTGAATGAAATGGTGGCAAGTGGGCGTTATGGCTCTACCAGTGAAGTAGTGAGAACGGCTTTACGAATGCTCGAGGAAAAAGAACAATATTTGGCTCAGTTACGATATGCGATTCAAGAAGGTATTGATAGCGGAGAATGCGATGATACTTTTGATGAAATTGTCGCTCAGGCAAGGGAGCATTTATAAATGTATAAATTCTCAGCCAAAGCCAAAAAAGATTTATTATCCATTACTCAATATACTACCGAGCAATTTGGGCTGAAGCAATCAAATGAATATTTACGATCCTTAAAAGAAACTTTAGATAAAATATCAATATTTCCTCGAATGGGGCGGCTCAGAAATGATGATAGGCATAAATATTTTTAGCTTCGTCTGTAAGTCGCATACTATTTATTATCAGCAAAAACAAAATTACCTTTTTATTATCCGTATTTTAAATAACCGCATGGATCATCAAAAATATCTCTAAAATGAAAGACTTATTTATCATAGACTCACATTGTCATCTGGACTCACTAGACTACGAAACTCGCCACAAAAACGTGGACGAAGTGATTGAAAATGCCAAAGCCCGAGGGGTGCATCATTTTATCTCGGTTTGTACCACAGTCGGGCGTTTTGAGGCAATGAAAAACTTAACCGCTCATCGTAATGATGTCTCGCTTTCTTGTGGCATTCACCCGCTGAATGTGGAAGATGAACCTTTCGATTACAACAAATTATTTCAGTTCGCCCAAGATCCGAAAGTGGTTGCGATTGGAGAAACCGGTTTGGATTATCACTACACACCGGAAACCAAAGCGTTGCAACAATCGCTTTTCGTTCAGCAAATTGAAATTGCAAACAAACTCAATAAGCCACTCATTATCCACTCTCGCTCGGCACGCCAAGATACGATGGATATGTTGGAACAACATAATGCCGAAAAATGCGGTGGGGTGTTGCATTGCTTTACCGAAGATTGGGTAATGGCAAAAAGGGCTTTAGATATCGGCTTTTATATCTCAATTTCAGGCATTATTACTTTCCGCAATGCAGAAGAACTCCGAGAGGTGGTGCGAAAAGTGCCGTTAGATCGCTTATTGGTAGAAACCGATTCGCCTTATCTTGCTCCAATTCCTTATCGTGGCAAGCCGAATCAGCCGGCGTATGTGCGAGAAACTTGTGAATATGTGGCGACATTAAAAGGCGTTTCAACTGAAGAATTAGCTCGCATTACAACCGAAAATGTGCAACACTTATTCAACATTCAATTATAAGGAAAACCTATGAGAACAATGCTTAAATTTTTCTTAATTTTAGTCTCGCTTGCCTTTTTTATTGTTTTGGGCGGAGCGGTCAATTATGCAATGCCGAGCTATGAAGACACTGTCGTCACCGGTATGGAAGTTCGCCGAATGGATAAAGACGGCGTGATCAGCAAATCTAACCCTGCTGATGGCGAGGTGCGTGATGTTTATTTCCTATTCACCGAAGAGCCGGGCACTAAAAAAGTAATGGTTTATCGCAATGAAGATACCGGTTGGGGCTTCCCACCTTATTTCAAATTCGGCTCTGCCGACATTCAAGCCAAAGCTCAAGCCTACGCTAACGAAAAACAACGCGTGCAAATTAAATATTACGGCTGGAGAATCAACTGGTTAAACGAATTTAGAAATATTGTTTCTATCAAGCCATTAGAAGAAGCAGAAACGGTCAGCAAGCCTATTATCAGCTATGTACTTTATGCTGTACTAGCATTCTTATTCTTCCTCTCAGTGCAATTTATTCGTGGCATTTTTAAAGATTAATCCCGATTACCCTTTGACAAACGGTTCGATTTTGTAAAAAATTGAACCGTTTTCTTTTTTATCAACAATATCAAATGACGTACTATTTTATTGCCGATCTCCACTTAAATGAAAATCAGCCTGAAATTACCCACCTCTTTTTGCAATTTATGCAAGAAAAAGCACTACTTGCAGAAGCGGTTTATATCTTAGGTGATCTGTTTGATTTCTGGATTGGCGATGATGAGCAGTCTGAACTCATTTCAACCGTTAAACAGGCAATCAAAACCCTCACTACAAGCGGTACAAAATGCTATTTTATTTGCGGAAATCGTGATTTTTTAATTGGCAAACGATTCAGCGAACAAACGGGTATGGTTATTTTGCCTGATTATCACGTTATAGATTTATTCGGCACATCTACCTTGCTTTGCCACGGCGATACGCTTTGTACTGATGATGTGAAATATCAACAATTTCGGCGAAAAGTACACCAAAAATGGCGACAGGCTTTCTTTCTTTGCTTACCACTATCGTGGCGGATTCGTATTGCTCAAAAAATTAGGGCAAAAAGCAAACAAGAAAAAGGCGAGAAACCGGCAGAAATTATGGATGTAAACCCTGAATTTACTGCCAATATTGTCGAACAATTTAAGGTCTCAAGGCTGATCCACGGGCATACACATCGACAAGCTATTCACATGGAAGAAAAATTTACCCGTATTGTGTTAGGCGATTGGAAGAGCGATTATGCTTCTATTTTAAAAGTGACTGAGCAAGAAGCTAAATTTATATGATTGATGTGATTATTCCTTGCTATAACGCCGAAGAAACTCTGGTTCGAGCGGTGCAAAGCGTGCTAAACCAACCGGAACTAGACACATTGTGGATTGTAGATGATGGCTCAACTGATAATACCTTTTTGCTGGCTAAACAACTCCAATCGCAAGTACCGGATAAAATCAGAGTAGAACAAATGCCACAAAATGGTGGTGTGGCAAAAGCTCGTAATTGGGGAGCAATGCAAAGTGAAGCGGTATTGATTGCCTTCTTAGATGCCGATGATGCCTACGAAAACAGAGCGTTACAAGTTGCAGCAAAGATCTTTGAATTCAAACCAGAAACCTGTTTGGTTCGGTTAGCTTTAAAACCGGTAAACTTAGAGCAACGCTACAGTTCTCACCCTAATTTTGAGTTAGCTTGGCAATATATGCAAATGACTGGTGCAGGCAACACTGTATTTCGGCGTAGTTTCTTCCTCGCTTGTGGCGGCTTTCCACAACATCAGCTCTTCCAAGAATTAGGTGGAGAAGATGGTGCTTTAGGCATAGCCACTACACAAATTAGCTCTGTAGCTACTGCATTTAATGATGTCGGTGTTTTACATTACTGCCGAGAGGGTATGCACGCAGAAAGATTATTAAATGCGATTTTATTCAACGAAAAAGATCCCAATGTTACTGAAGAAAAAGTTAAACAAGCCAACCTAATTACCGAAAATATTGTTAATAATATTAGAAATCTACAAGACTGTCTTAATAGTGAAGGGATTGGTATTAAGCCTTATACGCTTGAATGGAGCTAAAAAAGCATTTGCAGATTTTCCCTAAAAAACAACCGCTTGTATTCTTGAGCCTTCTTTCCTCTCCGATAACAAGCGGTCATTTTCCGTGCGTTTTTTACCTTTACCACCACAACAAAAAACCGCCTGTATCTCTACAGGCGGCTCTTCTTTTTATTTACTTCTTCTTTGCGCTTCGCTTTTGATTAAGTTTTCGCTTTCACTCAATCTCGCTTAAAATTAAAACCCCGACGATGCTCTACTCTCACATGGCGAATCACCACACTACCATCGACGTCACTGCGTTTTACTTCTGAGTTCGGTATGGGGTCAGGTAGGACCACAGCACTCTTGTCGTCGGGAAAATTCTTTTCTATCTTCAGTTTCAGTTAATTATGCCATTAACTTCACTTTGATTCATTTCTTCTCTATTTTCGTTCTTTCTTCTCAATACAAAAACAAGCCTAAAAACATTTGAGCGTTGTATAGTTAAGCCTCTCGGGCAATTAGTACTGGTTAGCTCAATGTCTCACAACACTTACACACCCAGCCTATCTACGTCGTAGTCTCCAACAACCCTTACACACTTATTGTGTGGGAGAACTCATCTCGAGGCAAGTTTCGTGCTTAGATGCTTTCAGCACTTATCTCTTCCGCATGTAGCTACCCAGCAATGCCTCTGGCGAGACAACTGGAACACCAGTGATGCGTCCACTCCGGTCCTCTCGTACTAGGAGCAGCCCCTCTCAATTCTCCAACGCCCACGGCAGATAGGGACCGAACTGTCTCACGACGTTCTAAACCCAGCTCGCGTACCACTTTAAATGGCGAACAGCCATACCCTTGGGACCTACTTCAGCCCCAGGATGTGATGAGCCGACATCGAGGTGCCAAACACCGCCGTCGATATGAACTCTTGGGCGGTATCAGCCTGTTATCCCCGGAGTACCTTTTATCCGTTGAGCGATGGCCCTTCCATTCAGAACCACCGGATCACTATGACCTGCTTTCGCACCTGCTCGACTTGTCTGTCTCGCAGTTAAGCTTGCTTATACCATTGCACTAACCTCACGATGTCCGACCGTGATTAGCAAACCTTCGTGCTCCTCCGTTACTCTTTGGGAGGAGACCGCCCCAGTCAAACTACCCACCAGACACTGTCCGAGACCACGTTTCGTAATCTTCGTTAGAACATCAAACGTTAAAGGGTGGTATTTCAAGGACGCCTCCACAATCACTGGCGTGACTGCTTCTAAGGCTCCCACCTATCCTACACATCAAAATTCAATGTTCAGTGTCAAGCTATAGTAAAGGTTCACGGGGTCTTTCCGTCTAGCCGCGGGTACACCGCATCTTCACGGCGATTTCAATTTCACTGAGTCTCGGGTGGAGACAGCCTGGCCATCATTATGCCATTCGTGCAGGTCGGAACTTACCCGACAAGGAATTTCGCTACCTTAGGACCGTTATAGTTACGGCCGCCGTTTACTGGGGCTTCGATCAGGAGCTTCTCTTTCGATAACACCATCAATTAACCTTCCAGCACCGGGCAGGCATCACACCCTATACGTCCACTTTCGTGTTTGCAGAGTGCTGTGTTTTTAATAAACAGTTGCAGCCAGCTGGTATCTTCGACCGGTTCAACCTTCACCCGCGAGGGGTTACAATCTACGCCGGCGCACCTTCTCCCGAAGTTACGGTGCTATTTTGCCTAGTTCCTTCACCCGAGTTCTCTCAAGCGCCTGAGTATTCTCTACCTGACCACCTGTGTCGGTTTATAGTACGGTTTATAATAACCTGAAGCTTAGTGGCTTTTCCTGGAAGCGTGGTATCAGTTACTTCATCTCCGTAGAGACTCGTCATCACTTCTCGGTGTTAAGGAAGACCGGATTTGCCTAATCTTCCCACCTACCGGCTTAAACAGACATCCAACAGTCTGCTAACCTAACCTTCTCCGTCCCCACATCGCAGTTATTACAAGTACGGGAATATTAACCCGTTTCCCATCGACTACGCTTTTCAGCCTCGCCTTAGGGGCCGACTCACCCTGCCCCGATTAACGTTGGACAGGAACCCTTGGTCTTCCGGCGAACGAGTTTTTCACTCGTTTTATCGTTACTTATGTCAGCATTCGCACTCGTGATACGTCCAGCAGACTTCTCAATCCACCTTCTTCCGCTTACACGACGCTCCCCTACCCAACAGACTTTCGTCTGATGCCGCAGCTTCGGTGCTATATTTGAGCCCCGTTACATCTTCCGCGCAGGCCGACTCGACTAGTGAGCTATTACGCTTTCTTTAAATGGTGGCTGCTTCTAAGCCAACATCCTAGCTGTCTAAGCCTTCCCACTTCGTTTCCCACTTAATATAGACTTTGGGACCTTAGCTGGCGGTCTGGGTTGTTTCCCTCTCCACGATGGACGTTAGCACCCACCGTGTGTCTCCTGAGTATCACTCTTCGGTATTCGCAGTTTGCATCGGGTTGGTAATCCGGGATGGACCCCTAGCCGAAACAGTGCTCTACCCCCGAAGGTGTCCGCTCAAGGCTCTACCTAAATAGATTTCGGGGAGAACCAGCTATCTCCCGGTTTGATTGGCCTTTCACCCCCAGCCACAAGTCATCCGCTAATTTTTCAACATTAGTCGGTTCGGTCCTCCAGTTAGTGTTACCCAACCTTCAACCTGCCCATGGCTAGATCACCGGGTTTCGGGTCTATACCTTGCAACTAGACGCCCAGTTAAGACTCGGTTTCCCTTCGGCTCCCTTATTCAGTTAACCTTGCTACAAAATATAAGTCGCTGACCCATTATACAAAAGGTACGCAGTCACAGAATAAATCTGCTCCCACTGCTTGTACGCACAAGGTTTCAGGTTCTATTTCACTCCCCTCACCGGGGTTCTTTTCGCCTTTCCTTCACAGTACTGGTTCACTATCGGTCAATCAGGAGTATTTAGCCTTGGAGGATGGTCCCCCCATCTTCAAACAGGATATCACGTGTCCCGCCCTACTTGTTGTTAGCCTAGTATCACAATAAGGTTTTAAGGTACGGGATTATCACCCTCTACGATTGTCCTTCCCAGAACATTCCCCTAACTTCACTGCTATCACTAACTGGCTCTTTCGCGTTCGCTCGCCGCTACTAACGAAATCTCGGTTGATTTCTTTTCCTCGGGGTACTTAGATGTTTCAGTTCTCCCGGTTTGCCTCACACAGCTATGTATTCACTGGGTGATAGTAGGTTCTTCACCTACTGGGTTTCCCCATTCGGACATCTTGGATTAAACGCCTCTTATCGACTCATCCAAGCTTTTCGCAGATTAGCACGTCCTTCATCGCCTCTGATTGCCAAGGCATCCACCTTGTGCGCTTAGTCACTTAACTATACAACCTCAAATGTTTTCTAACACTTCTAAAAAATTAAAAGTAAAAAGTAAAAAACTATGAAGTCAGTTTACAACTAAACACTTGACTGCTTTTGTTCAGTCAAGATTTTTTACTACTCAGACTTTCAATTTATTCGTTATCACTTATGTATAATTACTTATGCGTAACGAACTTGAAATATCTCTCAGTTTTTCAGCTTGTTTCTATATTGTTAAAGAACAAAGATTATGGCTTTCGCCTATCATCATACCTAAAATTGCAAAACATTCGGCATTTTTAACCGCTTGTAATCTTAGGTATGATGACTAAAGTCATGATGATTGGTGGAGATAAGCGGGATCGAACCGCTGACCTCCTGCGTGCAAGGCAGGCGCTCTCCCAGCTGAGCTATATCCCCATTTCATCTTCCGTTTTCTTCACTCATAGTCGCTTCGCTTTCGCTTGCCTTCTGAGTGGTGGGTCTGAGTGGACTTGAACCACCGACCTCACCCTTATCAGGGGTGCGCTCTAACCACCTGAGCTACAGACCCAACGGATGACCTTCGGTTTTGTCTTCTTTTATCAAACAATCTGTGTGAACACTTGCTGTCGTTCTTGATTATCGGTAAGGAGGTGATCCAACCGCAGGTTCCCCTACGGTTACCTTGTTACGACTTCACCCCAGTCATGAATCATACCGTGGTAAACGCCCCCCTTTCGGTTAAGCTATCTACTTCTGGTACAACCCACTCCCATGGTGTGACGGGCGGTGTGTACAAGGCCCGGGAACGTATTCACCGCAACATTCTGATTTGCGATTACTAGCGATTCCGACTTCATGGAGTCGAGTTGCAGACTCCAATCCGGACTTAGACGTACTTTCTGAGATTCGCTCCCCATCGCTGGCTCGCCGCCCTCTGTATACGCCATTGTAGCACGTGTGTAGCCCTACTCGTAAGGGCCATGATGACTTGACGTCATCCCCACCTTCCTCCGGTTTATCACCGGCAGTCTCCTTTGAGTTCCCGACCGTATCGCTGGCAACAAAGGATAAGGGTTGCGCTCGTTGCGGGACTTAACCCAACATTTCACAACACGAGCTGACGACAGCCATGCAGCACCTGTCTCATGGTTCCCGAAGGCACTCTCATATCTCTACAAGATTCCATGGATGTCAAGAGTAGGTAAGGTTCTTCGCGTTGCATCGAATTAAACCACATGCTCCACCGCTTGTGCGGGCCCCCGTCAATTCATTTGAGTTTTAACCTTGCGGCCGTACTCCCCAGGCGGTCGATTTATCACGTTAGCTACGGGCACCAAGCTTAAAGCCCAATCCCCAAATCGACAGCGTTTACGGCGTGGACTACCAGGGTATCTAATCCTGTTTGCTCCCCACGCTTTCGCACATGAGCGTCAGTACATTCCCAAGGGGCTGCCTTCGCCTTCGGTATTCCTCCACATCTCTACGCATTTCACCGCTACACGTGGAATTCTACCCCTCCCTAAAGTACTCTAGTTGTCCAGTCTGAAATGCAATTCCCAGGTTAAGCCCGGGGCTTTCACACCTCACTTAAACAACCGCCTGCGTGCCCTTTACGCCCAGTTATTCCGATTAACGCTCGCACCCCCCGTATTACCGCGGCTGCTGGCACGGAGTTAGCCGGTGCTTCTTCTGTGATTAACGTCAATCGACTGTTCTATTAAAACAATCGCCTTCCTCGTCACCGAAAGAACTTTACAACCCGAAGGCCTTCTTCATTCACGCGGCATGGCTGCATCAGGGTTCCCCCCATTGTGCAATATTCCCCACTGCTGCCTCCCGTAGGAGTCTGGACCGTGTCTCAGTTCCAGTGTGGCTGGTCATCCTCTCAGACCAGCTAGAGATCGCGGGCTTGGTGAGCCTTTACCTCACCAACTACCTAATCCCACTTGGGCTCATCTTATGGCAGGTGGCCAAATGGTCCCACCCTTTAGTCCTAAGACATTACGCGGTATTAGCTACCGTTTCCAGTAGTTATCCCCCTCCATAAGCCAGATTCCCAAGCATTACTCACCCGTCCGCCACTCGTCAGCAAAGAAGCAAGCTTCTTCCTGCTACCGTTCGACTTGCATGTGTTAAGCCTGCCGCCAGCGTTCAATCTGAGCCATGATCAAACTCTTCAATTCAAAAAGTTTAATCGCTCAATACTGCTGACATAAAATCGCACTTTCAAATTTAAACCTAATTAAAATCAGGTTAAAAGAAAGTAATGAATTTCTAGTTAGCACCTACTAAGACTTCAAAATTAAAAAAATATTTTCAATCAAGTCAATCAACAAGTGCCCACACAGATTGTCTGATAAATTGTTAAAGAACAAAAAATAAATTGGTCGGCGAGATAGGATTTGAACCTACGACCCACTGGTCCCAAACCAGTTGCGCTACCAAGCTGCGCTACTCGCCGTCTGATACTCACAAGAGTATTGAATGGGGTGGCTAATGGGATTCGAACCCACGACAACTGGAATCACAATCCAGGGCTCTACCAACTGAGCTATAGCCACCATTGTGTTGATAGTGCCGCATTGACATCTGGCGCGCTCGACAAGATTCGAACTTGCGACCTTTGGCTCCGGAGGCCAACGCTCTATCCAACTGAGCTACGAACGCTTCGATTTACATCAATTCAACTTAATGCGTCGCAACGGAGGCGTATATTATAGATTTCATTTTCCCTTGTCTAGCACTTTTTAAAAAAAATGTAAAAAAATGTATTGTTTGGTCTTATTTTATTCAAAACGTTTAATAAATGTCAAAAAATGCGTTTTTTAGAGCTGATTTGTCAGATAGTAATAGGCATATTTTAGTAAATTTAATTGCCTTTGCCAGCGGGTTGGCTGTTTCAATAGTCGATAAAGCCATTCCAACCCCAAATTTTGCCACATTTTAGGAGCTCGTTTCACTTTACCGGCAAACACATCGTAAGTTCCCCCAACTCCCATATATAACGCTTGTGGATATTGTTGTTGTAACTGTTGGATAAAAAGTTCCTGTTTTGGAGTTCCCATTGCCACACTAATAAACTTCGCGCCACTTGCTTTAATTTGCTGTATAACGTCCTGTTCTTGCTCCGCCTTAAAATAGCCATTCTGCCTACCGACAATATTCACCTTCCATTGTGCCAATTTTGCTTCCACCTTCGTTAGGGTATCCGCAGAGCTTCCAACCAAAAACACCGGCACATTTAACGCTCCGGCTCTTTGCATTAAGGTTTCCCATAAATCGGCTCCGGCAATTCGTTCAATGTTGCAGTTCGGATATTTTTTTCGAATCGATTGAACAACACTGATGCCGTCTGCATAGTTGAACTCGGCTTCATCTATCACCCGGCGTAACAACGGATTTTTTTCCGACAGAATCACTTTCTCAGCATTAATTGCCACTAATCTTCCGAAATGAATCCGGTTTTCATTCATCAGCCAATTTGCAAAAATTTCCCGATTTTTGACCGCTTGTAACGCAATGCCCCGAATAATAACCCTATCGAACATTATTTTTCCCCATTGAAACGATTTTCGCCAGCAAATAGCAAGCCACAAATATCAGCGTGAAAAAACAAAAACGGGAAACAAAAGCATCGATGCCCTCTCGTACTAATACGATCAAATTGAATAAATTGCCGAAGCAGTAGGCTTGCAGCAAGGCGGAATTGCACGCTTTGGCGTAAGCGAATAGGTTATCTAGGGCTTTAATCATCACTGCTACTACGCCCATTCCCAACGCCATAGCACTAAATCCGCCCACAATATAGAAAGAGCCAAGCAAAGTAGGTGAAATTGCCAACCCTGATTGATTGCCTAAAATCACTTTGGTGAAATAATTTGCCGTGTTCCAGACGATCTCAGGGCGTTCTTGCCATAAAGATTGTGGAATATACACATAAAAATCCCGCACAATCGGCATTAAACCTTGATATTCCACCTCATTAGAAAATAGACGGGCTAAATTTTCCCAAGGCGAAAAAGTATCTCGGCTTAAATATAAGAAGGTGTAAATCATCTCGCTACCGGAAAGGGTAAGTTTGTAACGGGCTAATGCAAGGAAAAACATCGCCACCACGCCGATTAGGCTTACGCCAATCACTTTTGATAATGAGAGATAGCCTTGCTGTAGCCCAATCAATAAGAAAAAGCCGACCGCCAGTGCCAAATTTGCCCGTGTGCCACCTACCGCCACATAGCTTAATATGCCGAATGCCCCACCAACAATTAGTAACGACCACCACGCTGTTTTATTCTTATATAGGAAGCAAAAAATTAACAACGCCGGCAATAAAAAGTAGAAAAATCGTTTTAATGCCGAAAGTATGACCCTATCTTTGGCAAACAGTTGGCTATATTTTTCGAGTTTGAAAAGCAGGAATCCGTTTAAATAAAGGAAATATAGCAGAGCAACAACTGCCACACCGGCAAGAATACAAGCGGTCGTTTTTGCCTGAAAATTTGCAACAAGAGCAGTTGGTTGCGACAAAGCACTCCAAAGGCGTGAATAGACAGCATAATAAATCAAATAGCCAACACCTGCGGTTACAAAAACCTGCCATTGTGTTTTCAACTCCGGCAGCGGGTAATCAAAGCCAAATGCCATCGCTAACGAAAACGGAAAACCGGCGTAAAAAGTAACAAAATAGAGCAAGCTAAACAGTAAATGGAAAGAAAGTCCCGATTTCTGATAAAGCCGACAGAGTAAGGTGAAAAATAGCCCGACAGAAACAAGATAAAATCCGCCGAGTGGTATTAAATTATTCATTCTGCATTAATTCGATTAATCGCTGTTGCCATAGTTTAGTGTAGCCCGGAGCAAAAAACGCAATGCGGTTTTTATCGATGCTCTTCAGTTGTTGTTTGGTTGTTTGAATGTATGCAAGAGTCAAGTTTTCCGCCAACAAATAAGGTACTTTTTCTGCCTGTAGATCCAACCCAAACGGATTGGCTGAATGTAACACACAAGGCACATTATGGCGAATCAACAGGCTGATCGTGCCAATGCCTTGCTGGCGTTTAAAATTGAAATAGCCGAGATCACAATGGCTCAATAACGTAACATACTCTTCAAAGCTCAGCTTCTGCCGCAAAATTTGCAAATTTTCCGTCAAAAATAACCGCTTGCCATAGGTTTCCACCTGCCGAATATAGTTTTCATTATTTTCCGGATAGCCCATTGGCATAATAATCTGCACATCGTTCCCAAGCCGTTGATGAATCTCGCTTAAGGCTTGAATATGATCGTTAGCCGGATCGCCTGAATTGCCGAGCAATATCGTCAAGCGATCATTTTGTGTGGGGCTAATTTTTATTTGATCACCTAATTTCGTGGGGAAATAGATTAAATGATCCTGTTCTGATCTTGCCCGCACATTTCGCCACAAATGATCCAGATCGCCCCTCGTTGCCCAAACCTGTAAGATTTTTTGTTGGGCAATACGCCTAAGCGGATAAAACAGCTTGAATTTCCACGAAGTTGCCATTTCATATAAATCTGCCCCCCAAATATGCCAAATCAGGTTGGTGGTCGGCAATCTGCCTAAGGCTATCGCCAGCCAAATCCAAGGGTTAAACTGCCCGTGCAACAGAAAACAAGCGGTCGGATTTTGCCGTTTTTTTGCAATTAAGGCGTTCGCAATCGCTTTTTGTGAAGAGAACTGCTCAATTCGCAAATGAGGAAAAGCAGTTTGCAGTGAAAGCTTGCCTACCACATAGAAAAAATGTTCGGAGTCCGGCAGTAAAGGCAACAGCTCTTGCTGAAAAAAGGTTAAAACCCGTTGGTTATGATGCTCAATCTCGGAGCCTAGAATATGATAAATCGGCAACATTACACGCTTTTCTCCCCCCACCATACAAACAATATGCAAGCGGTAGGATTTTAGCAAAAATTTGCAACATTACTGCAACTTCTTTTAGCTTTGAAACACTAAAAAACATCACACGCTTGATTAAAAAATGCTATGATAACCGAGCTTTTTTATTATTCATTTATCCCAACGAGGACTTATTTTACTATGTCAAACGCAATCGCTAATGTATCTAAACTGATTCAAGACAATGATATTAAATTTGTCTTATTAAAATTTACTGATATTAAAGGTAAAGAACACGGGGTTTCGCTCCCTGTCAGCTTAGTTGCCAACGATTTGGAAGACTTATTCGAGGAAGGCAAAATGTTCGACGGTTCGTCCGTAGAAGGTTGGAAGGCAATTAACAAAGCAGATATGTTGTTAATGCCGATTGCTGAAACCGCTGTAGTTGACCCTTTCGCCCGTATTCCTACCCTTTCTATTCGTTGTTCCATTTACGATCCAAACACAATGCAGTCTTATGACCGCGACCCTCGCTCTATTGCAATCCGTGCCGAAAACTACTTGAAATCCACCGGTATTGCCGATAGTGTCATGTTTGGGCCGGAGCCTGAATTTTTCTTGTTCGATGATGTACGTTTTAGCACCGAAATGAACAATGTGTCATATCGCATTGACGATGTAGAAGCGGCTTGGAATACCAACCGTAAATTTGAAGAAGGCAACAACGCCTATCGTCCGTTGAAAAAAGGCGGCTACTGTGCGGTTGCACCGATTGATACCGCCCACGACATTCGTTCTGAAATGTGTTTATTAATGGAAGAGATGGGCTTGGTGATTGAAGCTCACCACCACGAAGTAGCTACCGCAGGGCAAAATGAGATCGCAACCCGATTCAACAGCCTGACCTTAAAAGCCGATGAAACGCAAATCTACAAATACATCGTGCAAAATGTTGCTGTAGAACACGGCAAAACTGCCTGCTTTATGCCAAAACCATTCGCTGGCGATAACGGCTCGGGAATGCACTGTAATATGTCATTAAGCAAAGACGGCAAAAATGTGTTTATGGGCGATAAATACGCCGGCTTGTCGGAAACCGCCCTCTATTATATCGGCGGCATCATTAAACACGCGAAAGCATTAAATGCCTTTACCAACCCAACAACGAACTCTTATAAACGTTTAGTGCCGGGTTTTGAAGCACCGGTGTTATTGGCTTACTCTGCAAGTAACCGTTCTGCTTCTATCCGTATTCCGGCTGTGACCAGCCCGAAAGCGACCCGTGTAGAAGCACGTTTCCCGGATCCAATGGCAAACCCATATCTTTGCTTTGCCGCCCTGTTAATGGCTGGCTTAGACGGCGTGATCAACAAAATCCACCCGGGCGATGCAATGGATAAAAACTTATACGACTTACCGCCGGAAGAGTTAAAGGATATCCCAACGGTTGCTTCTTCTTTAGAATCCGCCCTTGATGCATTAAGCAATGATTTTGAGTTCTTAACACAAGGTGGCGTGTTCACGAAAGACTTTATTGATGCTTATATCGGTATTCGCCGCAAAGAGGTTGAACGTGTGAATATGACCCCACATCCGGTAGAATTTGAACTTTACTATTCATAGTAACAACATATAGCAAAAAACGGCTGAAACACTCAGCCGTTTTTTATTGATTAAAGAAAGCAAGCACCGCTTGAATGACCCGCTCTTGATCCTGCTTAGTCAAATTATAAAACAGAGGCAATCTTACCAACCTTTCGCTCTCTAAGGTAGTAAAGCGATCATCGCCTGCTAATCGCCCCAATTTCTGCCCTGCCGGACTGATGTGCAACGGCACATAATGAAACACGGTTAAGATATTCTGTGCCTTCATAAAATCAATAAAAGCGGTTCTCTGCTTCAAGTCACTTAGCTTTAAGTAGAACAAATGCCCGTTATGGCGACAATATTCGCCAATGCGAGGAAGCTCGCACTTAGCTGTTTGGGCAAGTGGCAAAAAGGCTTGGTAGTAATTATGCCAAAGGGTTAAACGCTGTTGGTTGATTTTCCCTGCTTCTATAAGCTGAGCATACAAATAAGCCGCTTGAATTTCCGACATTAAAAAACTTGAACCAATATCCTGCCAGCGATATTTATCTACCTCACCCCGAAAAAATTGGCTACGGTTAGTGCCTTTCTCTCTGATGATTTCCGCTCTTTTGAGCAAATTCGGCTCATTAATCACGATCGCCCCACCTTCACCGCCTGCGGTATAGTTTTTGGTTTCGTGAAAACTATAGCAACCAATATGCCCGATTGAGCCTAATGCCTTGCCCTTATAAAACGAATTGACTGCCTGTGCCGCATCTTCCACCACATAAAGCCCATATTTTTCGGCGGTTGCCATTATTGAATCCATTTCACAGGCAATTCCGGCATAATGCACCGGCACAATCACTTTAGTTTTTGGGGTAATAGCTTGCTCAATTTTGCGTTCATCAATATTCATCGTATCCGGTCGAATATCCACAAACACTATGTTTGCCCCACGCAACGCAAACGCATTTGCAGTAGAGACAAAAGTATAGCTTGGCATAATCACTTCATCGTTCGGCTGAATATCCAGCAGTATTGCCGCCATCTCTAACGCAGCCGTGCAAGAAGGGGTAAGCAACACTTTGCTATGGGTCAGGTTTTCAAGCCATTGCTCACATAAAAGGGTAAATTTACCTCCTCCCGAAAGCTGCCCTGTTGCCATCGCCTGTTCTATATAGGCTTGCTCCGCCCCCACAATCGGGGGTTGGTTAAACGGAATAAAATCAGGATTGTTCATCATCGTATTTTTCCAAAGCAGGGTAAAACCAATAATACACCGCCTTAATGCTTGCCCCAAATGCTTGATAAAAACGAATCGCTTTCTGGTTACTCAGCTGAGTGGTAATCATCAGTTTTTTCGCATTTTGCTGTTTCGCCCACGCTATTGCAGCATTTAACAATTCCGTACCGATACCTTGTTGTTGGCAATCAGGCTTTACCGCTAACAAACCGATTTTCGCTTGCTGTTGGGCAAGTAAGCGAACCGTTACCGCTCCTTGAATTTGCCCGTCAGCATTGCATTTAACCAAGCCAATATCATCAAACTCGCCTTTTACCGCATTTTCAATCCAAGTTCGATAAAAGCGTTGATTCTCTTCCCTTGAAAAATAGGGTGGACGAAACCGGCTGTCGGGAAATGCCGAGCCAAACAATAAGCTCAAGTCGGGCAAATCTGCCATATCTGCCGGGCGACAAGCGGTCATATTTTCAGAAAATGTTGCAAGTGTCAGCTCAAATTCCAATTCGCCCTCCACAAGTACAAAACCTTGTTTTTGTAGCTGGTCGATTTGCGTAAAATCATCGGCTGCTACTTTTACTTGCACAATCTCTCTACCGAAAAAATCGGACAGCCATTTATCCGGCTTCATCTTATCCACACTCCTCGACAATCAATAATATGCCGTTGCCTTATCTGTTCCCTTGAAATTTGTTTAAACGAAGTGTGATCCACCAACAAGACTAAAATGTCTGCCTGCGAAAGAGCGGTATTGAGATCGACCAAAGTGATGTTTTCGCCAGCCAGCTGTTGAATATTTGGCTCAACCGCCAACAGGCTACCCTGATGCCAACTGGAAAGTTGCCGGGTAATCGCTAACGCCGGGCTTTCCCGTAAATCATCAATATTCGGCTTGAAAGCTAACCCTAAACAAGCGATGGTTAGCTCACTTGGCTTACAATTTTGCTCCATTGCACAGTCTGCGACCGCTGTTTTCACTTGCTCGATTACCCATTGCGGTTTGCTGTCATTCACTTCTCGTGCCGTGCGAATAAGGCGAGACTGTTGGGGCGATGTGGAGACAATAAACCACGGGTCAACCGCCAAACAATGTCCGCCTACCCCGGCTCCGGGCTGGAGAATATTTACTCTCGGGTGAAGATTTGCCAATTCAATTAGCTCCCACACATTGATCTTCAACGAATCACAAATCATTGAAATTTCATTGGCAAAGGCAATGTTCACATCACGAAAGCTGTTTTCCACCAACTTGCACATCTCCGCTGTGCGGGCTGTGGTGGTGACACAACGTCCTTTTGCAAAAATTTGGTATAAATCGACCGCTTGTTGGCTGCATTGTTCGCTTAATCCACCGATAATGCGGTCATTTTCAACCAATTCCGTCATTATATTTCCCGGCAAAACACGCTCAGGGCAGTAGGCAATAGACACATCGGCTGGAAAGGCTAAATCAGGGCGAGCTTGGCTTAGCCATTCGGCTAATTTTTCTGTTGTACCAACAGGCGAAGTGGACTCCAGCACCACCAAATTTCCTTTACGCAAACAAGGGGCAATCATAGCGGCGGCATTTTGAATATAAGTGAGATCGGGCTGCTTACCGCAAAGTGGGGTTGGCACGGCAATGATAAAAACATCGGCAGGTTGCGGTTTGGCACTTGCAAAAAAATTGCCTTTTTTGACCGCTTGTGTGAAAGCAGTTTGTAAATCCGGCTCAATAATATGAATTGTGCCTTGATTGAGGCTTTCCACCACTTGCGGCTTAATATCCACCCCAATTACTTGCTTGCCGGCATTGGCAAAAGCAACTGCGGTCGGCAATCCGATATAGCCTAAACCCAAAATACAAATAGTGTTAAATTCAGTTTTACTCATCATCAGTTACAAAGAGAAATGGCACACTAAATTGTGTGCCATTTTAGATTAAAGTTCCGCAGGCTGAGCTTTCGCTTTCACCGCAAAGCTAAGCATAAAGCCCAGCAGTAAGCCACTTAATGCCCCAATCATTAGCCAAAACAAACGGTCTGGCGATTCTGACTTTAACGGAACAGAGGGCGATTTAACCAAGCGATAAGCTGTGAGCTGGTTGTCTAACGGCTGAACAGAACGCATCATTTGCAGTTTAGCTGCCCAATCTTGCGAGCCTTGCTTGCCGTTAATATTCAACTCCGAGGCAGTTTTAATTTGCTGGAACAAGACTTTCCATTTCGCAATTAAATCGGCGTTTAATTTATCTCGGGCTTGGGTGTTTACCAGCGGAATAAAATCGGCTAATAATTTTTGAGCCTCTTCCGCATTTTCTGCAATTAAGCTGACATTATCTGCCGAAGTTGCCATATCTTTTTCAAAACGGAATTGTTCAACCAATTCAGCCGCCACCACCGCCGGTGATTTCTTTTCAACCTGAGCTTTTAATTTCATCGCTTCTGTTTGTAGCAAATAGGCTTGGAGCAAATCCGCGGACGTGAGGTTGCGTTTAAATTCCGCATAAACCTGCTCACTTGCCTGTTGCTGTGCCGTTTGGCTATTCGCCTCTTGGTTATTACTATTCAAAAAATGGTAGGTGGAAAGTAACGAGTAGTAATTGCCTAAATCGGGAATAGTTGGTTGCTCAAACTGAGCGGTCACTTTCCATTTTTCAGGCTGAGTATAACTTAAACCATAACCGGCACCTGCCCCGATAGCAGTAAATAAAATTAGCACTAAAAGTCGATAAAATAAGGTTTTCACAACATATCCTTTAAAGTTGTTTGCTACGTTTTGCACGGCGTTTTAAACGGCGGATAAAACGGGTTACACGCCAAGCGTGGGTAATGGAATAGGCATATAGGAAAAACAGCCCGATAAACATCAGCATCATCACCCACTGATTCCAATAATACACCTCGCCTAATACCCCAATGGCGGCACAAAATCCCGCCCAGAGGGTAATCACCAATAATGCTTGGCGAGAGGTAAGCCCTGCTCGCATCATTAAATGATGTAAGTGCAAGCGGTCTGGTTTGAACGGACTTTTACCTTTTTTCAAGCGGCGGATAATCACCGCAACCATATCAATTAACGGCACGGCAATCAGCCACAAACCGGTAATCGGACTAATTGGCGAGCCTTGACCTTGGGTGCTTAACAGTAAAATCCAAATAATGGTAAAGCCAATTAACATACTCCCTGAGTCGCCCATAAACACTTTCCATTTCGCCCCAAACAGGCTCAAATTAAACATTGCATACGGCAACAACACAAAGATAAGGGCAAAGCACCAGTAGCCCAAACTTGGTTCGCCATTAATGAACATTAAAGTACCAAGACCAGCAAAACTGACGCTGGAAAGCCCTGCCAATAGGCCGTCAATCCCATCAACCATATTAAACGCATTAATGACACCAATGGTGATAAACACGGTAAAGAAAATACCGAGCCAACCTAACTCAATACTAAAAGGCGCAATAATTTGCCCTAAACTGCTAAGTGACAAACCGCTCGCCACCATAGCTCCGGCAAGTGCCGCTTGAATTCCGGCACGCAGTAACGGGCTAATGTCAAACCTATCGTCTAACACACCGATGATCAGCAAAATAGTTACCGCTGTCAGATAAAGCTCGGGCAGTCGCATATCTTGCCACTGCATAAAATAGAAGGTGAGATTGCCGATAAATAATGCAATACCACCGATTAAAGGAATCAACCCCTGATGGCGTTTACGGAAGTTCGGTTTATCAACCAAGCCAACAAATTCCGCCACCGGACGCATCACAATCAGGGCTAAAAAAGAAACAATAAATACGGTTAAAAAAGTAAGCCACATACAGGGGTTGCCTCAAAAAATGAGTCATAAAATAGAAATGAAGAATAGCATAAGGCAACAAAATCGTAAATTTTTTTAGCGAAAACAAGGGCTTTTCAGTACAATAACAGGCAAATTTTACATCAAAAGAAAGGAATTGATATGTCTATTTCAGAACAACTGTTTGAACAAGCCCAAAAAGTGATTCCGGGCGGTGTGAACTCCCCTGTGCGTGCATTTAAAGGCGTGGGCGGCATACCTGTTTTTATTGAAAAAGCCGAAGGAGCTTATATTACCGACAGCGATGGCAAACAATATATCGACTATGTCGGCTCTTGGGGCCCGATGGTGCTAGGGCATAACCACCCGGCAATTATTGATGCGGTGCTAAAAGCCGTGCCAAAAGGCTTAAGTTTCGGTGCCCCAACGGCGGCAGAAATCACGCTTGCCGAATTAGTGTGCAAATTAGTACCTTCTATTGAAATGGTGAGAATGGTGAGCAGCGGCACAGAGGCAACAATGTCTGCCATTCGTTTGGCTCGTGGCTATACCAACCGAGATAAAATCATCAAATTTGAGGGCTGCTACCACGGGCATTCCGATTCTCTACTGGTAAAAGCCGGTTCAGGTGCTTTAACCCTTGGTCAGCCAAGCGGTCCGGGCGTACCCGCTGATTTCGCCAAGCATACGCTCACTTGCACTTATAATGATTTAGATTCAGTAAAAGCGGCATTTGAGCAATACCCAAATGAGATCGCTTGTTTAATTGTTGAGCCTGTTGCCGGCAATATGAACTGTATTCCGCCACAAAAAGGCTTTTTACAAGGCTTGCGTGAGCTTTGCACACAATATGGTGCGGTATTTATTATTGATGAAGTGATGACCGGCTTCCGTGTCGCACTCGGTGGGGCACAATCTTACTACGGCGTAACACCGGATTTAACCACGCTCGGCAAAATTATCGGCGGCGGAATGCCGGTGGGCGCATTTGGCGGTAAAAAAGAGATTATGGAATACATTGCCCCAACCGGTCCTGTTTACCAAGCAGGCACACTCTCAGGTAACCCAATTGCAATGGCAGCCGGTTTAGCTTGCTTAACTGAATTATCAAAAGCGGGTAATGAAAGCATTTTAGCGGAAAAAACCAAAACCCTCGCTGAAGGCTTTAAAGCTCTTGCAGATAAGCACAATGTACCGCTTACGGTACAATATGTCGGCGGAATGTTCGGCTTATTCTTCACCGAACAAAAAGCAGTAAACAACTTCCAAGAAGTCATGAAATGCGATGCCGCCAAATTCAACCGATTCTTCCACCTAATGTTAGAACAAGGCGTGTATTTAGCCCCATCTGCATTTGAGGCTGGGTTTATGTCTTTAGCTCATAGTGATGAAGATATTGCTCGCACGTTGGAAGCGACCGATAAGGCATTTGCTCAGCTTTAGAAGAATGACAAGCGGTTGGGTTTACTCAATAATTTGCAAGTTTTTGAGGGAATTTGACCGCTTGTGTAGTTATCAGATGGCACAAGCATGGACGTTTTGCTATCTAGAGTAAACCTAGGTTTACCTTTATTTTTGCGATTTACTTCGAAAATATCAATATTATCACTCGCCATTTTCCTTCATCTAATTTAATAATAATCACATATCAACTTGTATTTTGTAGTGTATGACACTACAATTTAGGAGATGTAATGATTATTTCATTTAAACATAAAGGTCTTAAGCAATTTTATCTAACAGGCAATACATCAGGGATTGTGGTTGCTCATAGTGCAAAACTCAAGCGAATTTTAGCTAGATTAGATAGTGCCAAAACACCACAAGATATGAATATTCCCGGCTGGAATTTGCACCCACTTTCAGGGGAGTTAAAAGATCATTGGTCTGTAAAAGTAAATGGCAACTGGCGAGTTACTTTTAAAATAACAAATTATCACGCCGAAATTGTTGATTATCAAGACTACCATTAGGAGAGAATTATGCGTATGCACGCCCCTCCGCACCCAGCGGAAATTTTACGGGAAGATATTTTACCTGCACTTGGCATTAGTGTAACAGAAGCCGCAAAACAGCTAGGCATAAATCGAGTCACGCTTTCACGTTTACTTAATGAAAAATCCAGTATCAGTGCAGAAATGGCATTGCGTTTACACGCTTGGCTTGGCAAAGATAGCCCTAGTCCTGAAAGTTGGCTACATCAACAAGCTAATTATGATCTATGGCAGGCAAAGCAGAAGTCAATATTCTTAGAAGGTGTGATTTTAAGATAATAGCAAGCGGTTAAATTCTTCTAAACTTTTGTAAATTTTTCAGGGAATTTGACCGCTTGTGTAGTAAAGAGAAATATACCTGATTATACAAATGTCAACGCTTTCGACACCAGAAAATTGCTTTTAAAGACTACTAATACATAGTTCTGGTCCTCATCAAACATAAACTATATTAAGAGGAAAACTGATGAAACTCAAAGAAACAATTCAACTTCTACTAGGTAATATATATAGCACTAAATTGACAGAAAGAAGAAAAGCATCTAAAACTTGGTTTCATGAGGAACAAGCATATCATGTCAATGATTTTATACTCCATCATAGTAACATTATAAAGATTTATAGTGAAAATAAAGACGTTACTATGCGATTTTCTCTAGAAACCATATATAAATACATAGAAAACATCTTACTTAAAATTAAAATAGAGAATCTTCCAATTCCAGAATCTAATAATGAGTTATTTAATGATCTTTTAAAAATTCAGCCTGAAAATATTTTTGTATATGCTCCTATATCTGGAATATACTTGAATAATAAAAGGGAGTTAAAATTATCTATATTCAAATTTGGCTATTTCAGCGATCTACCAGACTATACACCTATAGATGCAGAAATTTATGTAAGTATAGAAATACCTGATAGTTACGATAATATCCTCGCTATAGAAAAAGCAGAATCTGTATTTGTTGATATGATAAGGCTGATAACTTTATTTGTTGGAACACAAGATAAGACAGTTATGATAAAGACAGGGCTCCCTATTTATCGAGATGTCTCTGCCACTCAATTTATAACATCCTCTAGTTCATATAAAATCCTAGCTAATGATGATACTTTAAAATTTTCCACATTTAGCAATCACATCTTTAATAAAATACCTATTGATCATGATTTTTTTATAAAAAATAGCCCTCTAATTAAGCTCTGGGACATTTTTGAAAGAAAATATTTAAAACAAAAAATGTCTGATCTCGAATCTCGTATTATCAATGCTTCCCTATATCTAGGAGAATCAATGAAAACTACCGATACCAGAAATTCAATTATATACACCTGTATGGCTATTGAATCTCTATTTTTATATGATGAAGGAAGTCTATTTCAAAGAAGTATTGGAGAAAAATTAGCAGATATGTTCGCTTTCATAGCAGGAGAAAATTTAGAGTCTAGGTTAGATATTAGTAAAAAATTCAAGGCAGTATATGCTATGCGTTCTGCTATTGTACATGGTGGAGAAAAATCTGTTGCTGTAGATAATTTGTTAATTAACCAACTCCTTATTAAAGTTATATCTGAGTTGCTTAATAATGGTAAGTTTATAAATATTAAGCATATATCTGAGTTATATAACCAACTAAAATTAGCTCAATATTCTTATAACTAAAAAGCCACTTAGGACGTTTGTTCCTAAGTGGCTTTTTTTTATCTATAAGAAGAAAGACTTCTTCACAAACTACTCCTCATCACCCGCATTTAACAACGCTGCTAAACTTTGGGTTGCATCGTCTGCAACAAACTCAAATTCAGCTTCGATGTCTGCATCGGTAACGAATGAATTGGCTTTAGCTGCCGGTGCTTCAAATTCAGGGGCAACTGAAATGCCTGCTTCCATTTGGGCACGTTTTTTAGCACGATTTTGGTGGTAAGCAAAGCCGGTACCTGCTGGAATTAAGCGACCAACGATTACGTTCTCTTTCAAGCCACGCAATTCATCTTGTTTACCTGCCACTGCTGCTTCAGTAAGCACTCGAGTGGTTTCTTGGAACGAGGCTGCAGAAATAAAGCTTTCCGTTGCAAGAGATGCTTTGGTAATACCAAGCAATTCACGTTCAAACTCAACAAGTGGTTTGCCTTCTGCTGCACGTTTGCGGTTAACAATTTTCACACGTGCCACTTCAACTTGCTCACCCTCTAAGAATTCAGAGTCGTAAGCGTTGGTAATCACTGCTTTACGCAACATTTGACGAACAATCACTTCGATGTGCTTGTCGTTAATTTTTACCCCTTGTAAGCGGTAAACTTCTTGCACTTCGTTTACGATGTAGTCGGTTACAGCGTGAACACCACGTAAGCGTAAGATGTCGTGTGGAGTTTCTGCACCGTCTGAGATCACATCACCACGTTGTACCATCTCGCCTTCGAATACGTTGAGCTGACGCCATTTTGGAATCATCTCTTCAAACGCCTCGCCTTCCGCCGGTGTAATTACCAAGCGGCGTTTACCTTTGGTTTCTTTACCGAATGACACGATACCTGAAATTTCCGCCAAAATTGCCGGCTCTTTCGGTTTACGAGCTTCAAATAAGTCTGCTACGCGTGGAAGACCACCGGTAATATCTTTCGTCCCCACAGATTCTTGTGGAATACGGGCTAAGGCTTCACCGACTTCGATTTCTGCACCATCGTCTAAGGTTACGATTGCTTTACCCGGTAAGAAGTATTGTGCTGCAACGTCTGTACCCGGAATTAAGATATCTTTGCCGTTGCTATCAACTAAGCGTAATGCTGGACGTAAATCTTTACCTGCAGTTGCACGTTCACCCACATCTTGCACCACAATAGATGATAAACCGGTTAATTCATCGGTTTGACGAGTAACGGTTAAGCCATCTACGATATCGCTAAATTGGATACGACCTGATACCTCTGAGATAACCGGCATTGTGTGCGGATCCCAGTTCGCAACCACTTCACCTACAGCTACTTCTGCACCGTCGTTTTTAGAAAGCACCGCACCGTAAGGCACTTTATAGTTTTCTTTGGTACGACCGAAGGTGTCGATTACAGTTAATTCGGTATTACGAGAAGTTAATACGATTTTGCCTTCTTTGTTGGTTACAAATTTAGCGTTAGTTAATTTAATCGTACCTGCGTTTTTCACTTGGATGCTAGATTCTTTTGCTGCCGCAGAAGCCGCACCACCGATGTGGAACGTACGCATCGTTAACTGTGTACCCGGCTCACCGATAGATTGTGCCGCAATAACACCCACTGCTTCACCTTGGTTGATTAAGTGACCACGAGCCAAGTCACGTCCGTAACATTTCGCACACACACCGAAGTCTGTATCACAAGTTACTACCGAACGTACTTTGATCACATCGACAGATTCACGATCTACCACATCACACCATTTTTCATCTAATAAGGTGTTGCGTGGAATTAATACTTCATCTGTACCCGGTTTTAACACGTCTTCTGCCACCACACGACCTAATACACGATCACGCAGGGCTTCTTTCACATCACCACCTTCGATAAGTGGTGTCATCACGATACCTTCGTGCGTACCACAATCATCTTCAATGATAACTAAATCTTGTGCCACATCAACTAAACGACGGGTTAAGTAACCAGAGTTCGCTGTTTTTAATGCCGTATCGGCAAGACCTTTACGTGCACCGTGGGTTGAAATAAAGTACTGTAATACGTTCAAACCTTCACGGAAGTTTGCCGTGATTGGGGTTTCGATAATCGAGCCGTCCGGACGAGCCATCAAGCCACGCATACCCGCTAACTGACGAATCTGTGCCGCAGAACCACGAGCACCGGAGTCCGCCATCATAAAGATACTGTTAAATGAGGCTTGTTTTTCCGGATTACCTTCACGGTTGATCACTTCTTCCGTTGAAAGGTTTTCCATCATCGCTTTCGCAACACGTTCGTTTGCTGCTGCCCAAATATCGATCACTTTGTTATAACGCTCACCAGCTGTTACTAAACCGCCGTTGAATTGTTCTTGGATCTCAGCGACTTCCGCTTCTGCCGCTTCGATGATTGCGTATTTTTGCTCCGGAATTACCATATCGTCGATACCTACTGAGGCACCTGAACGAGCCGCATAAGCAAAACCGGTGTACATAATTTGGTCAGCTAAAACCACAGATTCTTTTAAACCTAAACGGCGATAGCTCTCGTTAATTAATTTCGAGATCGCTTTTTTACCTAAGGTTTGGTTGAATAAACTAAACGGCATACCTTTTGGTGCAATCATCCATAAGATTGAACGACCAATGGTGGTATCCACTAATGATGTTTTTGCTTCAAATTCGCCTGCTTCGTTTTTCTCATATTCTGTTACACGCACTTTAACACGAGAGTGTAATTCAGCCTGACCGGTACGGTATGCTTTTTCCGCTTCACGAGGGTCAAGGAAGTACATTCCCTCACCTTTACCGTTTACTTTCTCACGGGTCATATAGTAAAGACCGAGTACAACGTCCTGAGATGGTACGATAATAGGATCACCACTTGCCGGTGAAAGTACGTTGTTGGTTGACATCATTAACGCACGAGCTTCTAACTGTGCTTCCAGTGTTAATGGAACGTGAACCGCCATTTGGTCACCGTCGAAGTCCGCGTTGAACGCCGCACACACAAGCGGGTGTAACTGAATCGCTTTACCTTCAATCAATAACGGCTCAAACGCTTGGATACCTAAACGGTGAAGTGTTGGTGCACGGTTAAGTAGAATCGGGTGTTCACGAATGACTTCAGCAAGAATATCCCATACGATTGGATCTTCACGTTCTACCATTTTCTTAGCGGCTTTAATGGTTGAAGCAATGCCACGGTTTTCTAATTTTGAATAGATAAACGGACGGAATAATTCCAATGCCATTTTCTTCGGTAAACCACATTGGTGTAAGCGTAAGTATGGACCTACGGTAATTACCGAACGACCTGAGTAATCTACACGTTTACCTAATAAGTTTTGACGGAAACGACCTTGTTTACCTTTGATCATATCTGCCAACGATTTTAACGGACGTTTGTTCGAACCGGTAATCGCACGACCACGGCGACCGTTGTCTAATAACGCATCAACCGACTCTTGTAACATACGTTTTTCGTTACGCACGATGATGTCCGGTGCAACTAAATCTAACAAACGTTTTAAACGGTTGTTACGGTTGATTACACGGCGGTATAAATCGTTTAAGTCAGAAGTTGCAAAACGTCCACCATCAAGCGGTACTAACGGACGTAAATCCGGTGGAAGTACCGGTAATACCGTCATTACCATCCATTCCGGTTTGTTGCCAGATTGTAAGAATGCTTCTAAGGTTTTTAAACGCTTAGTGATTTTTTTACGCTTGGTTTCTGAATTGGTTTCTTGTAACTCTTCACGCAAGGTTTCGCATTGGTGTTCTAAATCTAAATCACGAAGTAATGCTTGGATACCTTCTGCACCCATTTTCGCTTCAAATTCATCACCCCAACGCTCTTCAGCGTCCATAAATTGTTCTTCGGTTAATAACTGATTTTTCTCTAAATCGGTCATTCCCGGTTCAGTAACCACATAAGATTCAAAATAAAGCACACGTTCAATATCACGCAACGGCATATCTAAGATTAAACCGATACGGGACGGTAGTGATTTTAAGAACCAAATGTGTGCGACAGGGCAAGCTAATTCAATGTGTCCCATACGCTCACGACGTACTTTGGTTTGGGTTACTTCAACACCACATTTTTCACAAATTACGCCACGGTGTTTTAAACGTTTGTATTTCCCACACAAGCACTCGTAATCTTTTACCGGCCCGAAAATACGTGCACAGAATAAACCGTCACGCTCCGGTTTGAAGGTACGATAGTTAATGGTTTCCGGTTTTTTCACTTCACCAAAAGACCAAGAACGGATCTTGTCCGGTGATGCTAAACCAATTTTAATCACATCAAAATCTTCGTTCGATTTTGTTTGTGCTTTTAAAAACTTCACTAAGTCTTTCACTTTTTTGCCCCTAGGGTAGGTTTTTAAGTTCGCCCCGCTATCAGCCGAGCGAGTAAATTTTGAGTACAAGCGGTTGGATTTTACGAAAAATTTGCAAATTTTTTGCTATTTTTGACCGCTTGTTTTGCTTCTTCTCCTAATTGATCCCCCTCTTTGAGCTGCGAGGGGTTAGGGGAGATTTGGCAGGAGGCTTTACCGAAGTGAGAGAATAAATAATGCTGAACTTAAATCCGCTCTTATCACTTATTTTCTCCGTTTTCACTTCTGTCAAATCTCCCCCTTCCCCTCTTTTCTAAAGAGGGGAGTTTATCGAGGGAAAATCAACAATTACGCTTCGTCCAGCTCCATATCAATCGCTAGTGCACGAATCTCTTTGGTAATTACGTTAAAGGATTCAGGAATACCCGGCTCCATATAATGTGTACCATCTACGATGTTTTTATACATCTTCGTACGACCGTTCACATCGTCCGATTTCACTGTAAGCATTTCTTGAAGAGTATAAGCTGCACCGTATGCTTCTAATGCCCAAACCTCCATCTCACCGAAACGCTGACCACCGAATTGAGCTTTACCACCCAATGGTTGTTGAGTAACAAGGCTATAAGAACCGGTTGAACGAGCGTGCATTTTGTCATCAACCAAGTGGTTCAATTTGAGCATATACATATAACCAACGGTTACCGGACGCTCAAATTTCTCACCGGTACGACCATCATAAAGTGTGATCTGACCTGAAGTCGGCAAGCCGCCTAACTCTAATAGGCCTTTGATTTCGCTTTCGTGTGCACCATCGAATACCGGAGTAGCAAGTGGTAAACCTTTACGTAAGTTTTGGGCTAAACGCATCACTTCTTCATCAGAGAATGTGCTTAAATCTACAGATTGTGCACCGTGACCTAAATCGTAGGCTTTTTGCATATATTCACGTAATTTAGCCACTTCTTGTTGCTGTTTGATCATCTTATCAATCTGATCACCGATACCACGAGCCGCTAAGCCTAAGTGAGTTTCTAAGATCTGACCGATGTTCATACGAGACGGTACGCCCAGCGGGTTCAATACGATTTCAACCGGCTGACCGTTTTCATCGTATGGCATATCTTCTACAGGGTTGATTTTCGAGATAACCCCTTTGTTACCGTGACGACCCGCCATCTTATCACCCGGCTGGATTTGGCGTTTCACCGCAAGGTAAACTTTCACCACTTTTAACACACCCGGTGCTAAATCGTCGCCTTGGATAATCTTGTTGCGTTTGATCTCAAGTTTACGTTCAAATTCTTTGCGTAACTCTTCGTGCTGTTCCGCTAACTGTTCTAATTGATTTTGCTTCGCTTCGTCTTCAAGGGTTTGTTCTAACCATTTTTCACGAGCCACGCCATCTAATGCAGACTCTTTAATGCCGCCTTCAATTAATAGGTTACGAACACGAGTAAATAAACCGGCTTCTAAGATTTCCAACTCTTCCGCTAAGTCTTTCTTCGCTTCACGCAGTTGCATCTCTTCGATTTCTTTCGCACGTTTATCTTTCTCTACGCCATCACGGGTAAATACTTGAACATCGATAACCGTACCTGAAGTGCCGTTTGGTACACGCAGTGATGAATCTTTCACATCAGAGGCTTTTTCGCCGAAGATCGCACGTAATAGTTTTTCTTCCGGTGTTAATTGGGTTTCACCTTTAGGGGTTACTTTACCTACTAAGATGTCGCCACCTTTCACTTCCGCACCGATGTAAACGATACCTGATTCATCTAATTTGCTTAATGCAGATTCACCCACGTTTGGAATATCAGCAGTGATCTCTTCTGCACCTAATTTGGTATCACGTGCCACACAAGATAATTCTTGAATATGGATAGTGGTAAAGCGATCTTCTTGTACCACACGCTCAGAAACTAACATTGAGTCTTCGAAGTTATAACCGTTCCAAGGCATAAATGCCACACGGATATTTTGACCTAATGCCAATTCACCTAAGTCTGTTGAAGGACCGTCCGCTAAGATTTCACCACGAGCAACCGGCTCACCCAAGTTCACACAAGGCACTTGGTTGATACAGGTGTTTTGGTTTGAACGGGTGTATTTGATTAAGTTATAAATATCGATACCCGCTTCGCCCGGAATGGTTTCATCTTCATTCACTTTCACCACAATGCGTGACGCATCAACATACTGAACCGTACCACCACGTTTTGCGACAATCGCTACACCTGAGTCAAGAGCGATAGGTTTTTCCATACCGGTACCCACTAATGGTTTGTCCGCACGTAATGTCGGAACAGCCTGACGTTGCATGTTCGCACCCATTAACGCACGGTTCGCATCGTCGTGCTCAAGGAACGGAATTAACGCCGCAGCCACAGAAACCACTTGTTGGGTTGAGATGTCCATATATTGAACTTCTTCCGGTTTGAATAAGCCCGATTCGCCTTGCTGACGGCAAGTTACATAAGTATCGGTAAAACGGAAGTTCTCATCTAAGTTTGAGTTCGCCTGTGCAATGATATTGTTGCTTTCTTCAATCGCAGATAAATACTCGATCTCTTCGGTTACTTGACCATTCACCACTTTACGGAATGGGGTTTCTAAGAAACCGTAGTTATTGGTACGAGCATACACCGAAAGTGAGTTAATCAAACCGATATTCGGACCTTCAGGCGTTTCAATCGGACATAAACGACCATAGTGAGTCGGGTGTACGTCACGCACTTCAAAGCCTGCACGTTCACGGGTTAAACCGCCCGGACCTAATGCCGAAATACGGCGTTTATGCGTTACCTCTGAAAGCGGGTTGTTTTGGTCCATAAATTGCGAAAGCTGTGATGAACCAAAGAACTCTTTCACTGCTGCTGAAATTGGTTTAGCGTTGATTAAATCTTGTGGCGTTACACCATCTAAATCGCCTAAAGATAAACGCTCACGCACCGCACGTTCTACACGCACCAAACCAATACGGAATTGGTTTTCCGCCATTTCACCAACGCTGCGGATACGACGGTTACCTAAGTGGTCAATATCGTCAACTTCACCACGACCGTTACGGATTTCGATTAATTTCTTCATCACACCGATGATGTCATCGTGGCTTAAAATACCACTGCCCACACCTTCAGGAATATCTAATGAGCGGTTAAACTTCATACGACCTACCGCAGATAAATCGTAACGCTCCGCTGAGAAGAACATATTATCGAATAATGCTTCTGCTGCTTCTTTTGTTGGTGGCTCACCCGGACGCATCATACGGTAAATTTCAACCAACGCACTCAAACGGTCGTAAGTTGGATCAACGCGTAAGGTTTCAGAAATATAAGAACCGTGGTCTAAATCGTTGGTAAATAATACTTCAATCTCTTTATAGCCGGCTTGCGATAAGTTCGCCAACATTTCCATTGAGATTTCCATATTCGCCGGGCAAATCACTTCACCTGAAGATAAATCAACGTAATCTTGAGCCGCAACTTTGCCGACAATATATTCCACCGGCACTTCAATTTGAGTGATATTGTCTTTTTCTAATGCACGAATATGACGAGCAGTAATACGGCGACCCATTTCAACATATACTTTACCGTTTGCTGAAATGTCAAATGATGCAGTCTCGCCTCTTAAACGCTCAGGCACTAACGTCATTAATAATTTGTTATCAACTACTTCAAATTTAATTTTCTCGAAGAATAAATTTAAGATTTCTTCGGTGGTGTAGCCTAATGCACGCAGAATAATGGTTGCCGGCAATTTACGACGACGGTCGATACGGGCAAATAAGTTATCTTTCGGGTCGAACTCGAAATCTAACCAAGAACCACGGTAAGGAATAATACGTGCGTTATAAAGCACTTTACCTGAAGAGTGGGTTTTACCTTTGTCAGAATCGAAGAACACACCCGGGCTACGGTGTAATTGAGAAACGATAACACGTTCGGTACCGTTAATCACGAAAGTACCGTTGTCAGTCATTAATGGGATTTCGCCCATATACACGTTTTGCTCTTTAATGTCTTTTACCGTACCGGCTGCGGCTTCACGGTCATAAGATACTAAACGCAATTTCACGCGTAATGGTGCAGCGTAGGTTGTACCACGAATTTGGCATTCACGCACGTCAAACACCGGCTCGCCTAATTCGTAAGAAACGTATTGTAATTCTGTCGCCCCATTGTTGCTCACAATCGGGAAAACAGAACGGAATGCCGCTTCTAAACCTTGTTGCCCTTCAGGATCTTTTTCGATAAATTTTTCAAAAGAATCAAGCTGAATTGTTAATAGATAAGGTACGTTCAGAACTTGTGGGCGTTTGCCGAAGCTCTTACGGATACGCTTTTTCTCGGAATATGAATATGCCATTTTTTAAGATAGCCTCTGAAATATATTTTGGTTGAGATTACACAATCCGACACGAAAGACTCGGTTGGAAGTGGCATTATAAAAAACTGTACGAGATGTCATTTTCCAATCGCCAATCAAGCAGTCAAAAATCACTACTGCAAGCGGTCAAATTGGGCAGGAAATTTGCAAATGTTGCTGATTAAAATGACAAAATCAGCCCTTGCGTTCAAGCACAAAAGGCTGACCGGTCAAGCCGTCAGCCAATTTTTGCTAAAAATGGTTAGGAATTATAGCGGATTTTGCAGATTTTGGCAAGAAATTGACCGCTTGCAAAAACAGCCCCAAGATTCTACTTGGGGCTTAATAGCTAGAAGATAGCCTCTAAACGTACAAATGTCTGAATAAAGTGCTTACGATCTTTATCTTTGTCGTTATAAAAACTGATTTCCGGTTGGATAAAGAGCCAGTTGCGCCAGATTGGTTGACGATAGGAGACAAATGGACCCCAATAGTTAAATTTTGATAACTCTTTATCTAAACGCCCCCCCATACTGATACCATAGCTGATGTGAGAGAGTGGTTTGAAGTTATGTTGCCGATATAAACTATTTCCCCAACTTCTTTCTTCATCTACATCATGGCGATATTCAAAATTGGTGTGGTTCATAATAAAGGTGGTATCCGTTTCGGTATATTTATTTTCAAAGTTAGTACGTAAATAGTGCTTACTCTCTGAACCGTAACGATAAATCTGCTCTAGGCGGGTACTGAACTGGTCGGTGATTTTCCAATCTTTGCTAATACGTAAACGTCCGAAAATATCGCTTCCCGAACGAATACCAGCATCTAAATCGGTCTCAATCCCTAAAGCCTTAATGCCATCAGACCAACGTAAACCAATAGAAGAGTTCGAATCTCTCGCTTCACGAGAGTTATAGCGTTTATTTGGATTAACGTTTTTATACAATTTTCCAGCATGATTTTTATCGGTAAGCTCATTATCCAGTTCGTCATCACCAAATACGACATTCAGACGCTTTTTCAAGATAGGGAGTTTGATTTTACCGCGAACACGGGGCTTATAAGTAAATTTATCATGTTTATCCCAACGGCTATCTAACATTACCCGTAAAGAAGCCGTTCCTGGTTTATCAGGGTCTGCATCACCTAGCCAACTGTTAATATTATTCGCCCAACGATCTAAGGTGGTGCTTATTGTTTCATGTTTCTTGTCTACCCAAGTGTCATTTTCTTCTGCCATCACCATAACAGGTGTAAGTGCTAGTAACGGAATAAGACATTTTGTTTTCATAATATTCTCCTTTTTAGGAATCACATCATAATCTAAATTATCTAGTATTACAAAAAATATCCTCTCTAGGTTACAGTGCAACCTGGGGAAAATAAACCGCTGTTAATTTGACTAATTCGGATAATGAAATGCACTGAAATGCAGTGAGCTTCTCTTGCAATCCTCGAGCTTGCACATCTTGTGCCAATAAATAGCAACGGGGCAATTTTGCAAAAAATTGCGGATTTTTGACCGCTTGGAGCACGCCATCTTGCCACAGAACAACCGCATCATTCTCACTAAGATGTGAGAAAAAGAAGTTTAAGGTTTCTTCATCATAATTCGCTTTGGAAAGGGTATAAAGCATAAATATTCCTTAAAACGTCATTACTTTTTCAGCTTGATTGAGCAATACAAGCATCTCGGCGTGAGTTTTAAATTGAAGACTTGGTAGTAACCAATCTACATTATCTAGTCCTCGTAAACTTACGCTTTCTTGGCAAATAAAACATTCGGTTAAGTCATACAATTCCAATAATTTGAAGGTAGAAATATGGTCTTTTTGTAAGAGTTTTTCTGGTTGTTGATCGGCAATGAGATTAAATACACCATCATTAATAAAGCAGATAGCTATCTCTTGCTCGTCACAAAAAGCACTAGCTGCAAGCAGAGCATCTAGCCCTTCTCGGCTAACTGCGGAACCAAAAGGTGGCTGGGTAAATAAAAAGGCAAGTTTATATTTCTTCATCTTAAAAAGTTAGTAATCGATCCGCTTTTAATACTGCTTGGCTAAATTCGCCTAGCCCGGCTAGGGTAAACCCTTCAGCTAAATTATATGTTGCACTGGCTGAGATTTGCTCATCAACCACCCCTCTACGCTGGGCAGCAGCTATACACAAATGCAAGGGCACGCGGTGCAATTCAGCTAATTTTTTCCACATCTCAACTAAATTCACTTCATCGCTTGCCGGATTCACGAAGGCATTAGCATTACTCACCCCTTCTTGAAAAAAGAAAACTTGGCGAATGCAGTGATTTTCCTTCAACAATACCTCAGCTACCTGATAGGCAAGGAACGCTCCTTGTGAACCATAAACCGGTGATTTTATCGCTAACACATAATCCATTAATCATTATCCTGCTTGATTTGACGAATATAGAGATACACAGTATGGCGTGAAATATCTAGCTTCTCTGCTACTTGGTTAATCGCATCTTTAATATCAAAAATCCCTTTCTCAAATAATGAAATCACAATCTGACGATTTTTATTATTGTTAGAAATTTGACGATCTGCCATCACATCATCAATCGTCGTTTGAATCGTTTGTGAAACCAAATCTTCTACTGAACTGGCAAATGTGACTTCTGAAGCGGTATCTACAGGGGCAATAAAAGAATTGAGAAACTGTGAGGTAGGAACTTCCAAATTAATATTAATGCACAGTAACCCGATAACGTGCTGCTTACCATTACGAATCGCAATAGTGATAGACTTCATTAAAACGCCACCTTTTGCCTTGGTAAAATAAGGTTTGGAGACGCTATCAGTTGCCATATGATGCAACGATTTCAATGCACGGTCAGTAATCGGAGAACCGATTTTACGGTTAGTATTGTGTCCGTTAGCAATATAAATTGCTGAATGTTCCAGAAACTCTAACGAATGCAATACAATTTCGCAATGCTCACCAATCAGTGCCGCAATCCCATCTACCATCGGAAAGTAAGAAGCAAGAATGGCGTGATCTTCGTCAGAAAAAGGCGTGAATTTTTTGGTCATAATACAAATTACAAGCGGTTAGTTTTATCACATTTTTTGCAAATATTATAATAAATCTAACCGCTTACGTATCTTCAATAATTAAGGAATAACGAATTATTTCTTAGCATCTGCTGCTTTAAAATCTAATAATTCAATTTCAAATTTCAAGGTTGAATTTGCTGGAATTTTGCCTGCGGCACGATCACCATAAGCTAATGCAGGTGGCACTACAATTTCCATCTTACCGCCTTTTTTCAACATAGGAATCGCTTCAATCCAACCCGGAATTAATTGATTTAACTGAAATTCAATCGGCTCACCACGGTCGTAAGAGCTGTCAAATACCGTGCCATCAGTCAGAGTGCCTTTGTAATGCACCTTCACAGTATCTTCCGCTTTTGGTGAATTGCCTTCACCTGCTTTTTCAATTTTATATAACAGGCCTGAAGCCGTTTCTTTTACGCCAGACTGTTTTTTATAATCAGCACGGAATTTATCGCCTGCAGCTACCGTTGCCTTGGTTTTTTCTTCGTTAATCTTTGCTTCTTTCGCAGATAAATAGGCATCTAACGATTTTAACTGCTTTTGCAAATCTTCATCGGTTAATTTACCGGTTTTCTTTAAGGTGTCCTGAACACCGGCTAAGATTTTATCCTGGTTATAGGTAAAAATATCCTTTTGTGACTCAATCACACCATTAATATTTTTACCCATTAATACACCCACGGCATAAGAGGAATCATCCACAAATTTAGGATCTGCTTTTTCTTCTGCCATCACATTTGTACTAAAAAGTGTGCCAACAATAAGAGTAAATAATGATAATTTGGTTTTTAACATAATTTTTCCTTATAAAAATAACTGTTAAGAAAATTTAAGATAGGGTAAAGTGTAATTCCTTTTCACACAACCTTTTTTTAGTAAAAAATGGATAATAATTATACATTATCGGCAAAAATTACCGAATTGGAGACTAAAGTTGCTTTCCAAGAGCTGATTATTGAAGAGTTAAATCAAGCACTTATTGAGCAACAATTTGCAATTGATAAGTTACAAACTCAGATTCGCCATATTGCTGAGAAATTGAAAGGGGCTCAACTAAGCCAAGTTGCTTCACAAGCAGAAGAAACACCCCCTCCTCACTATTAATGCTGTTAAAATAGCGTTTTTTTCAAAAAATAAACAATACATTAGAGAAGGAAAGTAATGAAAATTGGTATTATTGGTGCGATGGCACAAGAAATTGAGATTTTACGCCAAGTAATGGTTGAACCTAAAGTCACTGAATTAGCAGGTTGTAAAATTTTTGAAGGCAAAATTAACAATACCCGTGTGGCATTATTACAATCGGGTATCGGCAAAGTTGCTGCCGCCATCGGCACTACCTTACTGATACAGCTCACCCAGCCGGATATGATTATTAATACAGGCTCTGCCGGTGGATTAGATCCAGATTTAAACGTAGGTGATATTTTGATTTCAACCGAAGTTCGTCATCACGATGTTGATGTGACCGCCTTTGGTTATGAAATCGGGCAACTACCGGCAAACCCGCCAGCATTTTCGCCAAACGAGCAATTAGTCGAATTAGCTCAAAAGGAAGCGAAAAAAGCCGGTTACAATGTGGTTTCAGGCTTAATCTGTAGCGGCGATGCCTTTATTAACGGTAATGATAAGATTAATCAAATTCGTCAGAATTTCCCGAATGTCGTTGCGGTCGAAATGGAAGCTGCAGCCATTGCGCAGGTTTGTCACGGTTTTAACCTTCCATTTGTAATCGTAAGAGCAGTATCGGATGTAGCGGACAAAGAATCCCACCTTTCTTTTGAAGAATTTCTGCCATTGGCCGCAGAAAAATCTTCCACGATTGTATTAGCAATGCTAAATAATATCGATTAATTTTAATTGTTAGCGAAATTTCAAGTTTGTAAATGTTTATTAAAAATTGACCGCTTGTTATCGCTATTTTGGGCAAGATTTTGTAGAATCTTGTTAGTTTTTTGCCTACAGACAAAAATTGTAGGCATTTTTCTTTTTAGTTATTGAGAGTTATATGAGTGCTTCACCAAATATTGGTTTTATCAGCTTAGGCTGCCCTAAAAATTTAGTTGATTCCGAACGTATTTTGACCGAACTGCGTGCGGATGGTTATAACATCATCCCTAGTTATGAAAATGCGGATCTTGTGATTGTAAACACCTGCGGTTTTATTGATTCCGCAGTACAAGAATCTCTTGAAAGCATTGGTGAAGCGTTAGAAGCTAACGGAAAAGTGATTGTCACCGGCTGTTTAGGGGCAAAAGAAAACCAAATTCGTGAGGTACACCCTAAAGTATTGGAAATTACAGGGCCACATAGCTATGAGGCGGTAATGAACCACGTCCATAAATATGTGCCAAAACCGGAATTTAACCCTTACACCAGCTTAGTGCCAAAACAAGGGATTAAATTAACACCGAAGCATTACGCTTATTTGAAAATTTCCGAAGGCTGCGATCATCGCTGTACTTTCTGCATTATTCCTTCAATGCGTGGCGATTTAGCAAGCCGTTCTATCGTGCAAGTATTAGATGAAGCAAAACGCCTAGTTGATGCCGGGGTAAAAGAGCTGTTAATCGTCTCACAAGACACCTCTGCCTATTCGTTAGATCGCAAAAAAGAAGAAGCAACCAAAACCGTTTTCTGGAACGGTATGCCGATTAAAAGTAACTTAATTACGCTATGTGAGCAATTAGGCTCAATGGGCGTTTGGGTACGTTTGCACTATGTTTACCCATACCCACACGTGGACGATTTAATTCCATTAATGGCTGCCGGCAAAATCTTGCCGTATTTGGATATTCCACTCCAACACGCCAGCCCGAAAATCTTAAAAGCGATGAAACGCCCGGGTTCAATCGAAAGAACCTTAGAACGCATTAAAAAATGGCGTGAAATTTGCCCTGAATTAACTCTGCGTTCTACCTTTATTGTCGGCTTCCCGGGGGAAACAGAAGAAGATTTCCAACTATTACTCGATTTCTTAAAAGAAGCACAATTAGATCGTGTTGGTTGCTTTAAATTCAGCCCAGTGGAAGGTGCTGTTGCTACCGATATGCCGGATCAAGTGCCGGAAGAAGTAAAAGAGGAACGTTTCCACCGTTTTATGCAACTACAACAAGAAATTTCCGCTGCTCGCTTACAAGCAAAAATCGGCAAAACCGTACAAGTAATTATTGATGACATTGACGAAGAAGGCATTATCGGTCGCTCAATGGCAGATGCACCGGAAATTGACGGTGTAGTCTATATAGATAATCCTGCAAACCAATTAGTGACAGTAGGGCAAATTATTTCAGTAACCATTACACATGCAGATGAGTATGATCTGTGGGGAATTTTAAACAACTAAGGATACATTATGTCAGCAGAAAATATGCCTAGCGTCATCCGTTTTGAGCAGGCGGTCGCGAAAAAAGATTATGAATCGGCTTGTACCGAGCTACTGTCTATCCTTTCAAAATTAGATAGTAATTTTGGTGGCATTTCCAATATTGAATTGAATATGCCAGAGCAGATTGAAAATTTAGAAAATGATAAAGCTATCTATTTCTGTACTCGAATGGCGGTAGCGATTACTCGCTTGTTTGAAGATCCTGCATTAGAGATCTCCGAACACGGCGCTATGCGTTTTCTGACATTACAACGCTGGATAGCATTAATTTTTGCTAGTTCTCCATACGTAAACGCAGACCATATCTTGCGTACTTACAATAGAAATAAAGAACCTGCTAATCCAAATACGGTTGATTTAGATGCCACATTACAAGCACTAATTAAGTTCTGTATTTTATACTTACCAGAATCTAATATTTTATTGAATCTAGATGCTGCATGGAATGCTTCATCAGATCTCACCGCATCACTTTGTTTTGCACTCCAATCACCTAGATTTATTGGTACATCCTCTGCTTTTGCAAAACGTTCGGCTATTTTGCAGTGGTTCCCAGAAAAATTAGCGCAAATTGAAAACTTAAACAAGCTACCGAGCGCCATTTCACACGATGTTTATATGCATTGCAGTTATGATATTGAAGCAAATAAACATAATGTAAAACGGTCGTTAAATGCTGTAATTCGTCGTCATTTACTTTCTGTCGGTTGGGAAGATAGAAAAATTGAACAGCTTGGCACCAGAAATAATAAACCTGTCATGGTAGTATTATTGGAGCATTTCCATTCATCACATTCTATTTATCGTACTCATTCAACCTCAATGGTTGCTGCACGCGAACATTTCCATCTTATTGGGCTAGGCAGTGATGCTGTAGATGAAATGGGGCGACAAGTATTCGACGAATTTCATTTATTACCACAAGATGGTTCACTATTTGATCGCTTAAGCTTTTTAAAAGATATCTGTGATAAAAATAATCCAGCCGTATTCTATATGCCGAGCATTGGAATGGATTTAACCACTATTTTCGCTAGTAACACTCGCCTAGCACCAATTCAAGCTGTTGCGCTAGGTCATCCGGCAACTACACACTCTGATTTTATTGAATATGTCATCGTAGAAGATGACTATGTTGGTTCCGAAAGCTGCTTTAGTGAGCAATTATTACGTCTTCCAAAAGATGCGCTACCCTATGTGCCTTCCGCATTAGCGCCTAAAAATGTGGTCTATAACCTACGTGAAAATCCAGAGGTTATCCATATCGGAATTGCATCAACCACTATGAAATTAAACCCATATTTCTTAGAGGCATTGAAAGCCATTCGTGATAGGGCGAAGGTAAAAACTCATTTCCATTTTGCATTAGGGCAATCTAGTGGAATTACGCATCCTTATGTGGAACGTTTTATCAAAAGCTATTTAGGAAATGATGCAACCGCACACCCACATTCGCCATATGATGAATATCTAAATATTCTACATAATTGCGATATGATGCTAAATCCATTCCCATTTGGAAATACAAACGGCATTATCGATATGGTTACGCTTGGTTTAGTTGGTGTCTGTAAAACAGGCCCTGAAGTTCATGAACATATTGATGAAGGTTTATTTAAGCGCCTCGGGCTACCTAATTGGTTAATTACCCAAACAGCAGAGGAATACGTTACTCAAGCTATTCGTTTAGCGGAAAACCACGAAGAACGCTTAGCAATTAGACGCGACATTATTGAAAATAATAAATTACAAACATTATTTTCTGGCGATCCTCGCCCGATGGGACAAATATTCTTAGCTAAAGTGCAGGCATGGTTAGCGGATAAAAACCCTAAAAATGCGGAAGTAGAAGTTAAAACAAAGAGAGTAAGAAAAGCAGCTACTGCTAGCCAATCCGCAAAAAAACAGACAACTTCGAAAACACAGACAGCCAAAGCAGAAAAGGATAACACAGCAAAAAAAACGACTAGAAAAAGGACAGCAAAAACCGAAACTAAGAGCTAGTTCATTAAACAAAGCCCAAGTAGTCATTTGACTTACTTGGGCTTTTTGCAAAAAAGTGAGTCAATTTAACCGCTTGTATCAGCCTAATGCGGCACCACTTAAACCAATAAAGAAACCAGCAATAGTTGCACTCATTAAATTAGCCAAAGTTCCGCCAATCACTGCTTTTAAACCTAAACGAGCAATATCTGAACGCCGACTTGGTGCCATACTTCCGATACCTCCAATCAATACCGCAATTGCACTAAAGTTTGCAAAACCACATAAAGCAAAAGTAATGATTGCCTTAGTTTTATCGCTTAATTGCACCACAGCATCAGGCTGTAAATATTTAGCAAACTCAAGATATCCGACAAATTCATTAACAGCAAGTTTCATACCTATCATTTGACCTGCAATATCGGCATCTTGCCACGGCACACCGATTAAGAAAGCAAGTGGTTGGAATAAATAACCTAATAAAATTTGCAAGGTTAGCCCCTCATAACCAAACCAATTACCAATGCCACCAATAAAGCCATTTAATAAAGCGATCACTGCAATAAATGCTATTAACATAGCACCGACATTAATAGCCAAAGTAACACCTGCACTAGCACCATTAGCTAGGGCCTCAACCACGTTATTTGGCTTTTCAACTTCAATATTGTCATCTGCTTTACTTTCCAAGGTTTCCGTTTGAGGATACATTAATTTAGCAAATAGTAACCCAGCCGGTGCAGCCATAAAGGAGGCCGCAATAAGATAAGTTAAAGGAACCCCCATTCCGGCATAACCAGCCATAACGGAACCAGCAATTGAAGCAGTTCCACCAACCATAATGGCAAATAATTCTGACTCTGTCATACGGCTAATGTATGGTTTTACAACTAGAGGAGCTTCTGTCTGACCAACAAAAATATTAGCTGCCGCTGACATTGATTCTGCTTTGGAAGTGCCTAGCGTTTTTTGTAATGCTCCACCAATAATTTTAATCACCCATTGCATCACACCAAGGTAGTAAAGCATTGAAATTAACGCAGAGAAGAAGATAATAATAGGCAATACTTTAACAGCAAACACAAAACCAATGCTGCTATTACTCGGATCCGCTAAATTGCCAAACACAAAGCTAATACCTTCGTTACCATAATTAATAATATTGCTCACACAATTTGCAGTAGCTAGCAATGCATTTCTTCCCGCTGGAAAGTAAAGAATAAGAGCGGCAAAACCAATTTGAATCGCCAAAGCGCCCAAAATTGTGCGAAATTTAATGGCTTTGCGATTATTTGATAATAAAACACCTAAGCCTAATAACACAAAAACACCAATTATGCTAATTAGTATATCCATCGTAAGTCTCCATTAGTAAATAGTAATAACTTTTTGAATACCGTGCCGTTTTGCAAATGCTGCCAGTTCATCGGTTTGCTCGATAGTGGGTACAAAACGAGCCAAGCCTGTTTCATCTCTCGCTCCTTTGGTGTGTGCCCGAATAATTTTAAGTAGTACATCTGGGTAAGGTTTAAGTAGGTCAGCCACTTTTTCGAGCAAATGGTGGGCGTTATAAAACTCATTGAGGTAAACCAAACGTACTTCTTCCACCTTATTAAGCGGTAATAATTTGGCTAAATTTTGCAAATTGCGAGCCAAGTTTTCAGGTTTAATATGATTCACGTTTGGAAGAGCCTGTTCAGGCACTTTGCCGGCTTGGTTTTTCCGATCAAAGCATAGCGTTTGTAAGCCCGCCCCATCTCCTTTGAGATCGAACAGAAATTTATCGGTAACATTAATTAACGGCTCTGTTGCCTCAAAATCAAAAAAGCCGCTGCTGTCTAAATAACAGGTTAGCCCTTGCTCACGCAACGCCTCGAACAGTGGCACTAATTTTTTATGATGAATGGTTGGCTCTCCACCGGAAATAGTGACGCCTCGAATAAAGGGAACTGCCTCCATCACTTGATCGTACAAGTATTGCAAGCTAACCTGTTTTGCCTCCTTGCTATAACGTGGAATGGTTTCCGGGTTATGGCAATACAGGCAATTCAGCTTGCAACCTTGTAGAAAAATGCTGGTACGATTGCCCTGCCCTTCTACATTCGAGAAGGGGATAATGCGGTGTAACGGCACAAAAATCTCAGAAAGTGCAGCCATTTTTACCCTGCATTCACATTTTCTTCATCACGCAGCTGGCGGTCGAACACTTTCGCACAATCATCGGTGCCTGAACCATACCAAGTGGTATCACGCAATACCGCTTCGCCTTTGCGATAACGTTCAACCTCGCTTTTTTTCACTAAATAGCCGGTCACTCGAATCAAATCGGTATTTTTCAGGTAAGTGGTAATGTAGCGATAACCTTGGGCGAACGAACCATCAATAATATCCACCACCGCATCTAAATGGTCGGTGTAGGTTTGATCAAACGCAAATAAGTCACCGGTGCCGGACGGGAAATATTTATGGAAAGGGGCAGACTGTTTTAAGTGTGCCAATAAGGTTGGCTCTTCGCCCACACGAATGCGATGTGCCGGCGTGTTCATTTTGTCTTCAGCGTGGTTATTTGCCCCTACTTGAGCGTGTAACAGATATTGGTTATTGGTTCGTTCAACATACAGCCCTTTATGAGCGTCATTTACTGCTTGAAGCTTATCCATAATCAGCATCGCAATTTCATCGCCACGTTTGCTTTGCCCAAAGGTTTCATTTAAACCTTCTTGCTTGAGTAAATGATTCACCGCATCGGCAAGACCTACAATCGCAATCATACTTGTGAAGTTAATACGTTTGATAAAGCCCTCCTGAACCAAGAAGCTACTTTCAAAGAAATTGCTTTCTTCCACCAAGAATTTATGCCGTTTATCCATCGTGGAAAGGGCGAGTTTTGCCACTTTTGGCAACATCTCATTGACCATTTGATCAACACTCGCACAAGCTCGCCCGATAGTGCCTAAACGCAAGCGGGTCAGAGTGTAAGCACCGCCACATTCCGGTAAGGCGTTATAACAGCTTGCAATTCCGTATTCTTCGCCTAAATCTTGAATGTAGTAGGCATCATTAGCAAAAGACGGTTTGGACACCAACAAGCACGCTTTCGCCGCCAGTTCGGCAAATTCACGCGAGGTTTTGGTTTTGTCATAACGAATCGTCATATTCGGCGTGGTATTTTCAAGCTCAATCACCGCTTTTAAGATTAAACGACCGGCTTTGGTGTCATACGGCCCGATGTTAGCGTGGCAGAAAGAATCGGAAATGGTTTTATCGATATGATTTAAGAAACGCTTGATTTTAATATAATCTTGCTCTTCATCGGTTATAAACGGCTCTAACAGCTCATCTAAACGCCCGATATACACCGGAAAAGTAGTAATGGACGGAATGTGTGAATACAGAATTAACAAGCCGTCTAAGGCTTCATCTAAATTGGTTGGCGGAGGTAAATCTAAAAATTGGCAGCCCTTTTGCATATACACATTATAATCAGGCAAAATATAACGTGGGCGATAAATCGCATAGCCTTCATTTAAATCGCAAATCATCTGATTTTCAATGTGTTCCCACTCTTCTTCGGTATAACTAAGTAGTTCAATCGGGTTAAATAACCGCTCGGCAATATTGCCCAAACTCATCAGTTTTTGCTGATAAGTGAGATTTTTTGCTTTTACTACCTCAAGAATATCTTGTAATGAAGCCTGCATAACATTTTCCTCTCTATTAAGTGATAGTTCGGATTTTAGCCAAGCCAAATTAAAATTACTGTGACCTAGATCACAGTTTCTCTTTTACATTCCCCAAAAGCATAAGGCAACCGATTGCTTTAGATAAACACGATTTGCAAATTTTTGGCTTTTTCTGACCGCTTGTTTTAACTCAGACTGATTAAGGTGTAAAATACGCCACAATTTAAGCAAAAGGACAGACTGATGGTACAAAAACCACTTAATCACTATTTAGAAATGCAGGAACATTTTTTATATGTGCCTTATTTACACCATCACCGCCGCATTCGGGTGCTGCTGCCAAAGGATTATCATAATGAAGGCTGGGAACGTTATCCGGTGTTATATATGCACGATGGGCAAAATGTGTTTTACAGCAAAGAGTCTTATTCGGGGCATTCTTGGAAAATTATTCCAACCATTAAATCACACCAAGAATTACCGAAGATGATTATTGTCGGCATTGATAACGCAGGAGTTAATCGCTTAAATGAATACGGTCCGTGGAAAACAACCACCGGCTCAACCCCTGAAACCCGAAATGCCGGAGGCTTAGGGGAGGAATATGCCAAATGGGTGGTGGAAACGGTTAAACCCTTTATTGATATTCACTATCGCACCAAGCCTCAGCGAGAACATACCTTATTGGCAGGCAGTTCAATGGGGGGCATTATCACCGCTTATATGGGCAGCCGCTACCCACATATTTTTGGGCATTTAGGGGTGTTTTCGCTTGCCTCTTGGTTTAGTGAGCCGGATTTTCTGCGTTTTACACACCAATATCCGTTGCAGCCAAATACCAAGGTATTTATTCAGGTTGGCACGAATGAAGGCGATGAAATCGATTCACACTTTATCTCCAATATGAACCAAACCTATATTGATTGTTCGCTCAATTACTACCAAGCACTGATTCGGATTGGTGTACCGTTAGATAATATCCGCCTGCGGATTATGGCGAATGAAATCCACCACGAAATGCACTGGGCAGATCACTTTGTGGAATTTTTACATTTTGCACTGCTGCGCAAGTAATGGATAAAGGTAATCATATCTACATTACACAATTCTGAAAAAACAAAACCCCGATGTTTCCATCGGGGTTGATTGAACTTGAAGTCCGGAAAAGTTAAATCAAAAATTATTTGATTTCTACTTTTGCACCAGCTTCTTCTAATTCTTTCTTAAGTGCTTCAGCTTCTGCTTTAGAGATGCCTTCTTTTAATGCAGCTGGAGCTGATTCTACTAAGTCTTTAGCTTCTTTTAAACCTAAACCTGTTGCACCACGTACTGCTTTGATTACAGCAACTTTATTTGCACCAGCTTCTGCTAATACTACATCAAACTCAGTTTTCTCTTCTGCTGCCGCTGCGCCTGCTGCTGGAGCTGCTGCTACTGCTGCCGCTGCTGAAACACCGAATTTTTCTTCCATCGCAGTGATTAATTCAACGATTTCTGATACTGATTTAGAAGCAATCGCTTCAATGATTTGTTCGTTAGTTAATGACATAACAATCGATTCCTAAAGTAAAATAAGTTGTTAAACGAATAAAGAAGAGTGCTTAAAATTAAGCTGCTGCTTCCATTTGATCGCGTAATGCTGCAAGAGTGCGAACAAGTTTGCCTGCCGCAGCTTCTTTCATTGTGCCCATTAAACGTGCAATTGCTTCTTCGTAAGTTGGTAAGGTTGCTAAGAATGCAACATCTTGTCTTTTACCTTCAAAGGCTGCACCTTTAAGTTCAAACTCTTTGTTTGTTTTCGCAAATTCAGTGAATAAACGTGCTGCTGCACCTGGGTGTTCATTTGAGAATGCGATAAGAGTCGGACCGGTAAACGTATCTGTTAAGCACTCGAACTCGGTGCCTTCCACTGCACGACGTAATAAAGTATTACGTACAACTTGCATTGTCACACCAGCTTCACGAGCTGCTTTACGTAACTCAGTCATTTTTTCAACTGTTACACCGCGAGAATCCGCAACAACAGCTGAAAGTGCACCTTTGGCAGCTTCGTTTACTTCAGCAACAATCGCTTGTTTGTCTTGAAGATTTAATGCCATTGGTTTTAGCTCCTGATACACTCTGCTTTTTCAAGCAGAATTTACAAAAAATCCCAAAAATATTACCGCTTGCATTGTTGCAAACTGCAATCTTCTTTGAGCCTAAGGTGTCCAGAAGCAGAGAATTCTGTCTGTTCACCATCTATGTAGGATTATTAAGTTTTCACCCCTACAGTCTTAGACGGGGCTTAGATAGGCTAAGCACCATCAGCTTGCTCTCGCAAGTTAAGGTCGCAAATTATACAGATAATCTGCGACCCTGTAAAGTTTAACTTCTGTTAGAAATTAAAGTGATGCTTGATCAACTGCAACACCAGCACCCATTGTAGTAGAGATGCTTACTTTCTTGATGAAGATACCTTTTGCTGTTGTTGGTTTTGCTTTTGTTAAAGCAGCTAACAATGCGTTTAAGTTATCTTTTAATTGTTCAGCTGAGAAGTCTGCTTTACCGATAGTAGTGTGGATAATACCGTTTTTGTCGTTACGGTAGCGGATCTGGCCAGATTTAGCATTTTTAACCGCTTCTGCAACGTTTGGTGTTACTGTACCTACTTTCGGGTTTGGCATTAAGCCACGTGGGCCTAATACTTGACCTAATTGACCAACTACACGCATTGCATCTGGAGAAGCGATAACAACATCAAAGTTCATTTCGCCTTTCTTGATTTGCTCTGCAAGATCTTCCATACCCACTAAGTCAGCACCCGCTGCTTTTGCTGCTTCTGCGTTTGCACCTTGTGTAAACACAGCAACACGAGCTGTACGGCCTGTACCGTGTGGAAGTACAGTTGCACCACGCACGTTTTGGTCTGATTTACGAGGGTCAATCCCTAAGTTTACTGCAACATCAACGCTTTCAACGAATTTAGCGGTTGCGAATTTTTTTAACACTTCAACTGCTTCGTTGATGTCATAAGCTTTAGTAGAATCTACGCCAGCTTTAATTGCTTTCATTTTTTTAGTCAATTTAGCCATTGTATTATTCCTCTACGATTAAGCCCATTGAGCGAGCTGTACCAGCGATTGATTTCATTTTGGTTTCGATAGTCGCACCTGTCATATCTGCTGCTTTAGTTTCAGCGATTTGACGGATTTGCTCTTGAGTTACTGTACCCACTTTATCTTTATTCGGTTTACCAGAACCAGATTTGATACCTACCGCTTTTTTCAGTAATACTGCTGCCGGTGGAGTTTTGGTAACGAATGTGAAAGATTTATCAGCGTAAACTGTGATAACAACCGGAATCGGTAAACCTTTCTCTAAGCTCTCAGTACGAGCGTTGAATGCTTTACAGAATTCCATAATGTTAACACCTTGTTGACCTAATGCAGGACCAACTGGTGGTGATGGGTTAGCCATACCTGCTGCAACTTGCAGTTTAACGTAGGCTTGGACTTTTTTTGCCATTTTAATTTTCCTCTAAATGGGTGATAACGCTGAAAATCAGCTCCCCTGTTACATAAAAAATACGAGTCAGCAGGCTGGCTCGTAATAGGTCGCAAATTTTAAAGAATTTGCGACTATTTTTCAAGCAAAACTTTCGCTTTGTTGAATAAATCTTGTTACAAGCGGTCTTTTTTCCGCTGAATTTTGCAAAAAATTGAGAAAAAAATAACCGCTTGTATGTGAAATTAATTGAAATTAGCTCTGTTTTTCCACTTGACTGAATTCTAATTCTACCGGTGTTGCACGACCAAAAATCGACACCGATACTTTTAAGCGACCTTTTTCGTAATCCACTTCTTCGACCGTACCGGAGAAATCTGCAAACGGACCTTCTGTAACCAAAATGCTTTCGCCCGGTTGGAATTCTTTTCTGTGGCGTGGTTTTTCCGCCGTTTCTTGTACACGGTTTAAAATGCGGTCTGCTTCACGTTTGGTAATTGGTGCGGGGCGATCTGCCGTACCACCAATAAAGCCCATTACACGAGGCACACTTTTCACTAAATGCCAAGTATCGTCATTCATTTCCATTTCAACCAATACATAACCTGGGAAGAATTTACGCTCGGTTTTACGGCGTTTACCGCCCACATTTTCAACGACTTCTTCGGTTGGCACTAATACTTCACCAAACTGCTCTTCCATTTTGTGAAGCTTAATGTATTCACGCAATGTTACTGCCACACGGTTTTCAAAGCCTGAAAACGCCTGTAATACATACCAGCGTTTTGAGCCATTTTCTTTCACTTCTACTTCACTCATTTTAGAACCTTAAACTTGTTACAAATGTAATTAATGCGACGATGATTGAGTCAATACCCCATAAAACCAAGGAAACTACTACGCACATTGCCAATACAATCAAGGTGGTTTGTGTTGCTTCAGGGCGTGTCGGCCAAATAATTTTGCGTAGTTCGGTTCGAGACTCTTTAATAAAATGAATTGCCTTTTGCCCCTGATTTGTAATTGCCGCTAGTGCAACAGCACCAACTAGCAACACCACCAATAAAAGCACTCGAACAATTAATGAAAAATGAGATGAAAAATAGGCATTACCTACCGCAGCAACTGCTAAAAATACAATCGCAACCAGCCATAATGCTGTATTTGCACCTTTGCTTTTCCCCCCTTTTTGTTCGACTTGCTCGGGGGTTTTTGTTTTAATCTCAGTAGCCATATATAACCTAAAAAAATGAATAAAAAAATCAGAAATTATTTTAAAGCGTTAAATTCTATCATTTTCTACAAGACTTGCCACGATCTTTTATAGATTTTTATGCAAAATCAATATTATGCGGTGCTATCACGAATCACTAGCTTAGTCGGTAATTTAACAATCATCTCTTCTGCTGATAAGGTTTTACCACTCAAAAGAGTAAGTAGTTGTTTACCTGCCATTTTTCCCATTTGCTCGTAAGGGATCGCAATGGTTGTCAATTTAGGGTAGGAAATACTCCCCACTTCTAAACCACCTAAACCGGCAATCGCAAGATCTTTTGGAATGCTCATATGTCGGCGTAATGCTTCATATAATGCTCCGCAAGCTAATTCATCGGATAAAAAAACCAATGCATCTATTGCTTCCCAATTTAGAAGGGCTTCAGTCAACAAAGTTGCTCCTGCCGAAAACGAAATATCCTCTACTACGTGGTGGATTTTTAAAGGAGCAATATGATGTGCAAATAAAGTCGTATGCCAACTTTCTAAATATTGTTTGAAGATGGATAAATCTTGCTTCGCCGATAACAATCCAATCTCTCGATAGCCCTTTTTCACCAAAAAATGGATCATTTTCTCCATTGCTTCGTGGCTATCAATTCCAACACTGAGATGAATCGGTTCTTTTTTTATCGCACCTATTTCTACGGTAGGGATATTGCTGTTTTTAATCCACTCACGGGCATTAGGAGGGCAATCTAAATTCAAAAACACTATCGCTTGAGGAGCATGATTAATCAGTTCTTGAAACCAAGATTCTTGATCAGCGATCAAAATCACCATTTGCAATGCGGAATCCGCCAAGCTTTTGCGTAATGCCGATAAAATTAAGGTATTTTCCGTTGAGCTAATCGACGTCGTCACAATGACCAAATTATGTGATTCTGCAGAAGCTAATTGCCGAGCAGAGAAATGCGGAATATATCCTAGTTCAATGATTGCCTCTTCAATCCGTTTGCGTAGTGGCTCCGACACCATTTCTGGTGTACGCAAAGCACGAGATACTGTCATCTGTCCAACACCAACAACTTTAGCTACATCAGCTAAAGTGACTCTGCCCGAAGATTTTCGATTTCTACTTGTTCCATTTGCCATACTATTTTCCTGATTGGGCCATATTATATGGCTAAATCCTTAATTTTCCTATTTAGAAAGATCAGAACAAAATACCAACTAATTATTTTTTATCCAATTAAATACTAAAAATGTTAACGCTATCACATTTTTAATATTTTCTGTTTGGTAGCGTTAACATTTCTATTTTATAGTATTTCTGCAGTTCAAAATTCAGACAACCATTCATTCACCTTTAATGGAGATTTACTATGAAAATTATGGCAGTATGTGGTTCCGGCTTAGGTAGCAGCTTTATGATGGAAATGAACATTAAAAAAGTATTGGCAAAACTCGGTGTCGAAGCGGAAGTGAGTCATACCGACCTTTCCTCTGTTGTTGCTGATGATGCTGATTTATTTGTGATGGCAAAAGATATTGCCGCAAGCAGCAATGTGCCGAAAGAAAAACTCATCGAGGTAAAAAACATTGTTGGATTAGCAGAATTTGAAGAAAAATTGACCGCTTACTTTAACCAATAACGGGGATGTTATATGGAATCGCTACTCTTTTTTATATTAGATATTCTCAAAGTGCCTTCCGTTCTAGTGGGTTTAATTGCCCTGGTCGGTTTAGTTGCACAGAAAAAATCGGTATCCGATATTGTTAAAGGAACCATTAAAACTATTTTAGGCTTCTTAGTATTAAGCGGTGGTGCAACAGTACTTTTAAGCTCCCTAAATCCTTTGGGCGGTATGTTTGAGCACGCTTTCAACGTGCAAGGCATTATCCCTAATAACGAAGCGATTGTATCTATGGCAATCGAAAAATATGGTACGGCGACTGCGCTAATTATGGCATTCGGTATGGTAGCCAATATTTTAATTGCACGTTTTACCCGCCTAAAATTCATTTTCTTAACCGGACACCATACTTTCTATATGGCGTGTATGATAGGCGTAATCCTAACCGTTGCCGGCTTTGAAGGTATTCAACTCGTCTTTGTCGGGGCATTAACCCTAGGGTTAATTATGGCATTTTTCCCGACTATCGCTCACTTCTATATGAAAAAAGTAACCGGTAGCAATGATGTTGCCTTAGGTCATTTCGGCACATTAGGCTACGTGCTCGCTGGCGCAATCGGACAATTGGTAGGAAAAGGCTCTAAATCTACCGAAGAAATGGATTTACCTAAAAACCTAGGCTTCTTACGTGATAGTTCCATTTCTATTTCACTCACGATGATGGCGATTTACTATATTCTCGCCATTGCTTCGGGCAGTGAATATGTTTCTACATTAAGCGGCGGACAACATTATTTAGTGTATGCCACCATTCAAGCTATTACTTTTGCTGCCGGCGTTTATGTCATTTTGCAAGGGGTTCGTTTAATTCTAGCCGAGATCGTCCCGGCATTTACCGGCTTCTCCGAAAAATTAGTACCTGATGCGAAACCGGCTCTCGACTGCCCGATTGTGTTCCCTTACGCCCCCAATGCGGTATTAGTCGGGTTTCTTGCCAGTTTCTTAGGTGGGATTTTAAGCTTAGCGATTTTAGGACAACTTAATTGGGTGTTAATTTTACCGGGCGTAGTGCCGCACTTCTTCTGTGGGGCAACTGCCGGCGTATTTGGGAACGCCACCGGCGGGCGTCGTGGTGCAATTATCGGGGCTTTTATTCACGGTATATTAATTACTTTCTTACCGGTATTCTTATTACCTGTACTAGGTTCATTAGGCTTTGCTAACACTACTTTCTCTGACTCAGACTTCGGTGGTATTGGGATTGTGTTAGGCTATATGGCTCAATACTTCGACAAGAATATCATTACGCTCATTATTGTCGGCTTATTCGCTCTGTTGGTAGCCTATAATTATTTGGCGAAAAAACCGGCAGAGCTGAAAGCCTAATTAAAATCAGATGTTATTTGCTACCTGCGAGGAATCTTCCCTACCATTTATTGATGGTAGGGAATTTTGTTTAGTTAAACGACAACGCTCTTGTTCAATACCCATTATCCATCACATACCCCCCACTCACTTGTTTAATCACACCGGCTAATTCCAGCCCCAGCAATTCGACCAGTAATGTTTCAATCGTCAAGCTTGTGGCTTTGGCTAAATCATCAATCGCCATCGGCTCTAAGCTGATATGCTGATAAATTTGCTGCTGGCAAGCGGTCAGATTTGGCGGATTTTTTGCAAATTTTTCGCTACTTTTGACCGCTTGTAAAGATGTGCTTACTATTGGCTTAGGCTCATCAAACAAAGGGATTTGTTGAGGTTGATATTGAGAGGCGACCGCCTCTAAAATATCTTCCACCCCCTCCACAAGCAACGCCCCTTCTTTAATTAGCTTGTGGCAACCTTGTGCGTAAGGGTTTTGCACCGCATTCGGTAACGCAAATACTTCCCGACCTTGTTCAAGGGCATAGCGAGCGGTAATTAAAGAACCACTATTGATGGTTGCTTCAATAACCAAAGTGCCGAGCGATAAACCGCTGATTATGCGGTTTCGACGTGGGAAATTTTCAGCAATCGGGGGCTGATTAGGCGAAAATTCAGACACCAACGCACCGCCTAAATCGACAATTTGCTCTGCCAGTTTTTGATGGCGGGCAGGATAAATCCGGTTTAATCCGCTGCCTAACACGGCAATCGTAACACCTTGATTCTCCACTACTTTTTTATGTGCAAAACCGTCAATGCCAATCGCTAAACCGCTGGTCACTGCCATATTATGTTTCACCAAGTCAGCGGCAAATTGCCCCGCCCAATATTCACCATAGGGCGAATAATCCCGACTGCCGACAATCGCAATTTGCGGTAAAGCAAGGCTTTCGACATTCCCCTTTACAAATAAAATCGGCGGAGCGGTGGAAATTTGCCGTAACAAGAAAGGATAAGCTTTATCAAATAAACTCAGGATTTGCTGATTCGGCTGCTCCGCCCAAGTTAGTGCCTGCTCAATCCAATTTTTATCCGGATTAAACCAACGCTGAATCTGCTTTTCATTCCACCCTATCTGCCTTAACTGTGCTTTATCATAGGAACAAAATTCGGCAAAATCCAACTCTGCCAATAACCGTCCGATTCGCTGCGGACCAATTTGCGGAACCTGCAACAAACGCAATAAATCATACTGATATGCCATTTTTTCACCCTCAAAATTTCCCTAATAATAAGAAAACGTTTAGAATAGCCAAACGAATTTTTTAAACTTTTCGAGAGAGATCACAAAAATGGCAATATTAGACGTTGTGCTTTACCCGGACGAAGGATTAGCAACAGTGTGTGAACCGGTGAAACAGGTGGATGATGAGCTAAACCGTTTTATCGATGATATGTTTGAAACAATGTACGAACACGAAGGCATTGGCTTAGCTGCACCGCAAGTGGGCGTGCTGAAGCGTGTTATCACTATTGATATTGAGGGCGATAAAACCAATCAAGTGGTGTTAATTAACCCCGAAATTCTAGAAAGCAGCGGTGAAACCGGCATTGAAGAGGGCTGCCTCTCCATTCCCGGACATCGTGCGTTAGTACCACGCAAAGAGAAAGTGAAAGTCAAAGCGCTTAATCGACAAGGCGAAGAAATTATCATTGAGGCTGATGATTTATTTGCGATTTGTATTCAACACGAAATCGACCATTTAAACGGCGTACTTTTTGTTGACCACATCTCCAATTTAAAACGCCAACGCATCAAAGAAAAAATGCAAAAATTGAAAAAGCAAATTGCACGAGCGAAATAACCAGGCACAAGCGGTTAAAATGGCTTAAAAATTTGCAAATTAAGTGTGATGACACGATAATAACCACAGTTCAACTTTAGAAAGGATAAAAATATGATTATCGTCACCGGCGGCGCAGGTATGATTGGCAGTAACATTGTTAAAGCCTTAAATGAAATCGGTCGCAAAGATATTTTAGTAGTAGATAACCTCAAAAACGGGGAAAAATTTATCAACTTAGTGGACTTAGATATTGCGGATTATTGCGATAAAGAGGATTTCATCGCCTCTATTATCGCTGGCGATGATTTTGGTGAGATTGATGCGGTTTTCCATCAAGGAGCTTGCTCGGCAACCACCGAATGGGACGGCAAATACTTAATGCAAAATAACTACGAATATTCAAAAGAGTTATTGCATTTTTGTTTAGATCGCCAAATTCCTTTCTTCTATGCCTCAAGTGCGGCAACCTATGGCGGACGCTCGGATAATTTTATCGAGAAACGGGAGTTTGAAGGCCCATTAAATGCTTATGGCTACTCTAAATTCCTATTTGATGAATATGTCCGCCGTATTTTGCCTGAGGCAGAATCGCCAGTTTGTGGTTTTAAATATTTCAATGTATATGGCCCTCGTGAGCAACACAAAGGTTCAATGGCAAGCGTGGCATTCCACTTAAACAACCAAATGTTGAAAGGGGAAAATCCAAAACTATTTGCCGGTTCAGAGCAGTTCTTGCGTGATTTTGTTTATGTGGAAGATGTGGCAAAAGTGAATCTTTGGGCGTGGCAAAACAGCATTTCTGGCATTTTCAACCTCGGCACCGGAAAAGCGGAATCTTTCCAAGAAGTTGCGAATGCGGTTATCAAATACCACGGCAAAGGCGAAATTGAAACCATCCCATTCCCGGATCATTTAAAATCCCGCTACCAAACGTTCACTCAAGCGGACTTAACCAACCTAAGAGCCGCTGGCTACACAGGCACATTTAAAACCGTTGCTGAAGGAACAGCGGAATATATGGCGTGGTTGAATCGCTAATCAAACGTTGTTAAAAAAGCAGAAAGAGCTACGAAATGTAGCTCTTTTTGTTATAAGGTTATAAGGATTAGAATGCTGTCGTATCTTGGAATAAGCCTACTTTTAAATCAGTAGCAGTATAGATCACTCGCCCGTCCACTTCGACTTCACCATCAGCAACCCCCATCACTAACTTACGATTGACCACACGTTTCATATGGATACGGTAAGTGACTTTTTTTGCTGTCGGTAAAATTTGCCCGGTGAATTTTACTTCACCTACGCCCAATGCACGTCCTTTGCCTTCGCCACCAATCCAGCCGAGATAAAAACCAACCAGTTGCCACATCGCATCTAAGCCTAAGCAACCCGGCATTACAGGATCGTTAATAAAATGACAGTTAAAAAACCATAAATCCGGTTTAATATCAAACTCAGCTTCAATATATCCTTTTTCAAAATTGCCTTTTTCTTGGCTCATTTCAATGATTCGATCCATCATTAACATTGGTGGAGCCGGTAATTGAGGCCCTTTTTCACCGAATAATTGACCTTTGCCTGATAGCAAAAGCTCTTCGTAAGTATAGCTTGGTTTGATAATTGGTGTACAACTGTTCATTATTTTTAAAATCCTGTAAAGTGAAAAAAGCCTGTTATATCAATAACTGATAAATCAGGTTGATAGTAACAGACTTTTAATTCAGTGAACAGTTGTAAGCTGACTTGTCGGATCAGTCTAGCTTTATCTTTTTGCAAATTTTGCTTAAAAATGAACCGCTTGTTTCTTCACTTTCCCGCTCATCTAGATTCTGGTGAATCAAGGTAAATAATGCTGTTTGGGCTGAGTTAGGGGCTTTCTCATCATCATAAAAATCCCGCTCAAACAGAATCGCTATGGCATCAAACACATTTTCCACCGTCCAAATTTTAAATAGACCTTGCTCCACTGCCTCAACAACTTTTGAACTTAAACTCAAATGGCTAACACAGGCTGCTGGAATAATCACACCTTGTTTCCCCGTTAATTGGCGAGCGTGACAAATATTAAAGAAGCCTTCAATTTTCTGATTTACCCCGCCCACGCTTAGCACATTCCCAAATTGATCGATAGCACCTGTCACCGCAATAGATTGTGGCAAGCCAACTTTAGCTAAGGCACTCACTAGTACATTGAAAATCGCAAGAGAAGAACTATCCCCATCAATTTCACCATAGGATTGTTCAAAAGCAATCGAAGCTGAAAACGGTAACTGGGTTGGTAGTTCTAACAGATTCGCTAAACAAGATTGGGCGATAATAATACCTTTGGAGTGGATATTTCCCCCTAGCTCCACTTTACGCTCAATATCTGTAATTTCGCCATCACCATATTGTATATTACAACTTATGCGTAAAGGCTCGCCAAAACTATGCGGAATGCCTTCAAACTCAATGACCGATAAGCCATTGATCTGCCCAATTTCCTCTCCTTCGGTTTCAATATAAATTTGATTAGTCAGAATATCACCCACCGTATATTGATTTAATATCGATGATTGCTGTTCTAAATAATCAAAATAACCTTTTACCTCGTCAATTTCGGTCACATTTGGGTAAAAATTTTGAATTCCTAATAAATGTTTTCTCAATAATGTAGGGGAAATAGACACCAACTCTCGGCTTTCACTTTCACGTATATAGGCCTGTAAAAATTGATTAAGCGCTGTGGAAGTGAATCGCTTACTGATGAGCTTTTGAGCATAATTCTGAACATAACCTCCCCATTGCTCCACATTACCCGATAATGATAAGTAGGATTTGATTTCGGTATATTGCCCAAATTGATACAACCCATCATCATAAGCAGATAAAGTAGAAATATCTTCTCTTTCCCCTACTAAAATCAATTTAAATGTTGATTTCTCTTTAGCCGATAAATAGGGTGAGTGATTAACAGAATTTGGCTCATATTCACCAAATAATAATGCCTGTTTTAGCTTATCCCATTGGGTAATATCCAATAAGAGCGAACGGATATTAACAATTAAAATTCCCTTATCTGCCTCGTGAATTGCACCTTTAACATATTCTGTTTTCAGCTCTCTTTCCAAAAACACAGAATAACCAAATAGACTATTTTTATTGAAATCCATTTTGCTAATAATCGGCAGATCTACACTAGATTTTTTCAGATATTCCGTGATTTCATTGATAAACTCCGGAAAAAGCTCAGATTTTAAGACTAATAAAGCACCAGACTGAGATTGTAAAAATTGATTTAACGCTTGTTTTGCTTGAGGTTGAAAATCTAAAAAATTCAATTTCTCATCTAAACGAGAGAAATCATTTTGCATTACTAATTTTTGGCTACTAAGTAAAGAAAGGGTCACAAATCTGCCTCATTATTGAAAATTTGGTTTATTATACAAAATTCCGCTATACTTGCTAAATATAGCTTACTTTTTCCTATCATATTCAGATTATGCGATATCAGAAACTCATCACCCAAGAAACAACTTGGAAATGGCAATATCTCCTAAAAAAACATCGTGAAGGAGAAAATATTACTAAGCATGAAGAACAAAGCTTGATCGATTTAAAAGTTCAGTTCCTCTCTACTTTGCAAGACTCTCCGGACGAAGTGGAAAAATGGATTAAATCGGAAATGACACCTGAGCAACGTAAGAAAATGCGCCAATCAGTACGCGCCAAACGCAAACGCTTCTTTAATGCTGAAAAGCAAACAACCAAGAAAAAATCCATTGATTTAGAGTATTCGAGCTGGTTAAGGCTCTCTAAATATGCAAAAAGCCAAAAACTAACGCTTTCTGAAGCTATTGTCAAATTAACCGATGAACTCGAAAATAAACAACTTTACTTAGAGCAAGTTGCTAAAATGAAATCAAGTTTAAAAGATTTACTGAAATAAAAAAAGAAAAAAGCCCACTAACAAGCGGGCTTTTTTTGATTCAATTTTTCAACTGAATAACTATATTACATAGTTACTTCTTTTGAACCTTGAACTTGGATTTCAACACGACGATCTGGTGCTAAGCAAGCGATTAATGCTTTACGACCCTTAACTGCATCACATGTATGACCAGTTACTGGGTTTGCTTCACCGTAACCTACAGCTGTTACATTAGCTGGGTTAGTACCTTTAGAAACGATGTAGTTAGCTACTGTTTCAGCACGACGTTGTGAAAGTTTTAAGTTAGATGCTTCTTTACCGATACGGTCTGTGTAACCATTAACTTGGATAGCTGGGTTTGCTAAGCCTAAGTTGCTGATTTCAGCGTGTGCTGCATCTAAAGAAGTTGCTGCTGCCGGTTTTAAGCTTGATTTACCGAAATCAAATAAAACATCAGAGCTGAATGCGAAGTTTTTAGTTACAACTTCTGGTGCTTCAACTGGTGCTGCACCTTGACCGAAACGGTATGATAAACCTGCAGATACAGAGTGGATATCTGGGCTGTATTGGAAGTTTGTACCCTCGATATTAGCTGTTTTACGAGCTGCCTTATCTAAGTTACCAACACGGTTTAAGTATTGATATTCAACACGAGCAGCTAATTCAGGAGTAATTGCATACTCAAGACCAGCACCTAATAATAGAGAAGGTTTTAAGTTGTGAGCTTTAATGCGTGAATCTTTAGCTACATTTTGTTGTACGTAGTAATCGTTACGAACTAATGCAACACCTACTTTACCGTAAACATCTAAGTTAGGAACAACTTCGTAGCTTGGTTTTAAGCTTAAGTGCGCACCGTGAGCTGAATGTTTAGCCGCAGTTTTTTCTTTATCATCACCAGCAAATGTAGTGTTACCACGAACACGACCAAAGTAGTCATAACCTAATTCTGTCGCTAAACCAAAGTTGTTTTGGTTTAAGATTTGGTAACCACCGAATACACCGTAAGTTACAGAGTTACGGTTAATACCGAATTCACCACCATCTTTGTGGTCAAATTGAGTTAAACCGTCGTGGAATGATGCCCACCCAGCTTTAGCACCTGCGTAGAAAGTGTTAGCTTGTGGAGCTGCTTGAGCTACTGCAGCTGCTGATAATACTGCTAATGCAACTAATGTTTTTTTCATTTTGATGATCCTCTTAAATATTGTCATCGATTAAAATAAATTCTTAATACCCACAAAAAGTATTAAAACTTTAACTTTATGCTTCAACATTATAATAAGAAGCAAGATAGCTAATGTCAGAAGCTATTATACAAAGATTTATCTAAAAACAGAACTTTTTTGTATAAAATTTATCTTCTGAGTAACATTCTTGTTCTAATTTAGATTGAGCAAGAATATTGTCATTATGTGGTTTCATTTTCGAAAAATCAATCGTTTTTTCCTAATGAAATGTATAGAAATGTATAAATTTGAATATTTTTTGCACAAATAATTGGTTTTTGAACATATTTTAATCAACCCTCCTTCCATTCCCAATTTCCCTAAATCTTGCTAAGATAAACAAAATTTAATGCTTTCATTATAAAAACTAAACACAACTATGATACCTAGACTTTCTGAAGTACCGCAACTGGATAAAACCACCCAATCCTATTTAACCGAACTCGTCAATCAGCATTTTAGTGGGGAAATCGCATCACATTATGCAGATAGACTTTCGCTCGCAACAGACAACAGTGTATATCAGCAAATTCCACAGGCTATTCTGTTTCCGAAATCCGTTTCCGATGTCATCATTTTGACCAAACTTGCCCAAAAGCCGACATATCAACATTTAACCTTTACTCCAAGAGGTGGCGGTACAGGAACTAACGGGCAGTCTCTTAACAATAATATTATTGTTGATCTCTCCCGCCATATGAATCAAATTTTGGAACTGAATGTGGAAGAACGTTGGGTACGGGTGCAAGCAGGTGTGGTGAAAGATCAACTCAATCAATTTTTAAAACCACACGGACTTTTCTTTTCCCCCGAACTTTCTACCAGTAACCGAGCGACTTTAGGCGGAATGATCAACACCGATGCCTCTGGGCAAGGTTCTTTGCAATATGGCAAAACATCTGATCATATTCTCGCCATCAAATCTGTGCTTATTAACGGCGATATTTTAGAGACACAAGCGGTCAAATCTGCCGATTTTTTTGCAAACATCGAAGAATTGAACCTCTCCGCTCTCGGCAAAACCTTGCACCGTGAAATTTTCAAACGTTGCAAAACATTACGCCCCAAAGTGCTGAGCGAACTGCCACAGCTTAACCGTTTTATTACCGGCTATGATTTAAAAAATGTGTTCAATAATGATGAAAGCGAATTTAACCTTACCCGTATCTTAACCGGTTCGGAAGGCTCACTTGCCTTTATTTGCGAAGCCAAATTGAATTTACTTCCGATTCCTAAATATCGCACCTTAATTAACATTAAATATAATTCCTTTGATGCCGCCCTCCGCTCCGCCCCTTTTATGTTAGAGGCAAAAGCCTTATCGGTGGAAACGGTAGATTCCAAAGTGCTCAACCTTGCCAAACAAGATATTGTCTGGCATTCGGTGTCAGATTTATTAACCGAAGACCCCGCCAACCCGATTTTAGGGATTAACATTGTTGAATACGCCTCAAGCGATCAGGCTCAAATTGAAGCTCAAGTCAAAGCACTCTGCCAAAGCCTTGATCAAAAAATGGCAAATAATGAAGCAGGGATTATCGGCTATCAACTCACAAGCGATGTGAATTCTATTGATAAAATCTACGCAATGCGGAAAAAAGCCGTGGGCTTGCTCGGCAATGCCAAAGGCTGGGCAAAGCCGATTGCCTTTGTGGAAGACACCGCCGTGCCGCCGGAAAATCTTGCTGATTACATTGCGGAATTTCGAGCCTTATTAGATCGCTATAATCTGCCTTACGGAATGTTCGGCCACGTTGATGCCGGCGTGCTACACGTTCGCCCTGCTCTTGATTTATGCGACAAAGCCCAAGTGGAAACCTTTAAGCAAATTTCCGACCAAGTGGTCGAACTCACCGCTAAATACGGTGGCTTGATTTGGGGTGAACACGGCAAAGGGATGCGTTCTTACTACGGCGAACGTTTCTTTGGTGAAACTTTGTGGCAAGAACTCCGTTACATCAAAACCTTATTTGACCCGCACAACCGCTTGAACCCGGGTAAAATTTGTACACCATTAGAAAGCAAAGCCTCACTCTACCCGATTGATTCACAAATGCGAGCCGATTTTGACCGCCAAATTCCAATCCAAGTGCGAGAAGAATTTAAAGGAGCAATGAATTGTAACGGCAACGGGCTATGTTTTAACTTTGATGTACACAGCACGATGTGCCCCTCAATGAAAGTCTCGGGCAATCGTCTTTACTCACCGAAAGGGCGGGCAACACTTGTGCGTGAATGGCTCAGATTACTTGCCGAACAAAACGTTTCGCCAGACGATTTGATCTTCAAACCTCGCAAACAAGCGGTCAAATTAGCTGATTTTGTTGCAAAAATTCGCAACACGCTCAATAAAAACAAAGAGTATGATTTTTCACACGAAGTCAAAGCGGCGATGGACACCTGCCTTGCCTGCAAAGCCTGTGCCAGCCAATGCCCGATCAAAATTGACGTACCGACGTTCAGATCGCAATTTAACGAGCTTTACCACAGCCGATATTTGCGACCACTGAAAGATTATGTGGTCTCAAACTTAGAATTTATCGCCCCTTTAATGGCGAAACAACCACGTTTTTTTAACTTTTTCAGCACCTCAACTTTTGCCGAAAAAGCTGCAAACAAAACCATTGGAATGACCTATTTGCCAGCATTGTCAGTGCCAAATCTGCAACATCAGTTGGTGGAAGTCGGCTACCAAGGCGAGAGCTTAGAAAGCCTTGAACAACAAGCTACAAGCGGTGATTTTTCTGCAAAAAATTGCAAAACCTTGTTTATTGTGCAAGATCCGTTTACCTCTTACTACGATGCCAAAGTGGTGGCAGACTTTATCGCTCTCATTAAAAAATTAGGCTTTAAGCCGATTGTGTTGCCATTCAAGCCAAGCGGTAAAGCACAACACGTTAAAGGCTTTTTGCATAAATTTGCGAAAACAGCGAAAAACCAAGCCGATTTTTTAAACCGTGTGGCGAAATTGGGGCTACCGATGGTGGCTGTCGATCCTGCCTTAACTTTGCTTTATCGTGAAGAATACAAAGAGATCCTCAAAGAATCTCGGGGCGATTTCAAAGTCTTATTGGCACACGAATGGTTAAGGGAAATGATTAAAAAGGGCGAGCTGGAAAATTGCAAAAAATCGGCAAATTCCGACCGCTTGCCGTGGTATTTATTTGCTCACTGCACCGAATCCACCGCCTTGCCAAGCTCAATGAAAGAGTGGCAAGCCATTTTCGCTCATTTTGGTGAAACCTTACTCAATGAAAATGTCGGTTGCTGTGGAATGGCTGGCACGTTCGGACACGAGACCAAACATCTTGCGATGTCAAAAGCGATTTACGAGCAGTCGTGGCAACAAAAAATCCACGGCAAACCGCTTGAACGCTGTTTAGCCACAGGCTACTCTTGCCGCTCTCAAGTCAAACGATTTGAACAACAAGCCATTAAGCACCCTGTTCAGGCATTGCTGGAAGTGATTTAAGGTTGAAATGTAACCTAAAAGGACTTAGAATAAAAAGTGAGGCAGGTAACCAGCCTGCCTCTGTCTGATTTTAGGTTATCTTGCGAATAACCGAACTAGCACATCGAGTATGCTGAGTACTTTAATGCTAGTGGACGTTACTATTAAAAATAGTAACGCAACCAGAAATAAAATTTCTGATTTTTTCACATAAATCACCTCCTTAGTGCTATTTGACTTAAGGTAATATGGGCGACCAAACAATGTACTATTGGCGTAGTATGTTTCGCTCAAAGAGATAATGAAAGCTGTCTAAATAGACAGCTTTTTTATTAGACAGGAAATAATAATGACCATTTGGAAACAAACAGCAACTTGTGAACAATTAAACTCCCTGAGCCAAAAATCGGCGGTGTCACACTTAGGGATTGAATTTACCGCTATCGGTGAAGATTGGATTGAAGCACAGCTTCGGGTGGACGAACGCACTCAACAGCCGTTTGGCGTATTGCACGGCGGTGTATCGGCAGCACTCGCGGAAACTACTGCCAATGCAGGGGCGTTAATGGTGTGTGAAGCTCATCAAATTGCGGTGGGAATGGAGCTAAACATCAGCCATTTAAAATCAATTCCGGCAGGCACAAAAGCGATTGCCAAAGCCTTCCCGCTAAAATTAGGGCGTGAAGTACAGGTCTGGAATATCGACATTAAAGACGAACAAGGCAACTTGTGTGCCGTGGCTCGCCTTTCTACCAAAACTTTAGATAAACGCTAGTTTCTTATTCACTGCAAGCGGTCAGATTTGATCAAACTTTTGCAAAAAAGTCTGAAAATCCGACCGCTTGTTCATAAAAGGCGTTTGGAAAACAAGCTAACCTATTATAAAATACCTTTCTTTTTATCCATTACTAACAAGAGAATTTCAACATGAATAATCGTGGCTTACTGCTAATGGGTTTACTTCTTGTGTCTATTTTGATTTTTACGCAATGGCAACAAGATTTCGATCCTGAAATTCAAGCTCAAAAACAAGCTCAAGTGGCAGCTCAAACCCAACAAGCGGGTGATGTTCCCTCTGCTTCCAATGCCAATAATCCAATCGCAGACAGCATCACACAAGGTAAAACCATTACCGTGGAAAGCGATGTATTACGCCTGACTATTGATACCTTAGGCGGTGATGTTATCGGTTCAGATTTGTTAAAACACAATGCTGAATTACACTCTCACACCCCATTTAAACTGTTACAGCAAGAGGGGGGTAAAATCTACGTTGCTCAAAGCGGTTTAGTGGGTAAAAACGGAATTGATACCAATGCCGGTCGCCCACAATATGCGGTAACGGCTGATAGCTTCAAATTAGCTGAAGGTCAAAACGAAATTTCTGTTCCGTTAACCTTTGAAAAAGAGGGTGTGGTTTACACTAAAACTTTCACACTGAAACGTGGTAGCTACGATGTTGGGGTAAACTTCAATATCAAAAATAACACTGCACAATCGATTGAAGTTCAGCCTTACGGGCAATTAAAACACTCTGTGGTTGAAAGTTCAGGTAGTTTAACCATGCCAACTTATACAGGCGGTGCTTACTCTTCTTCAGAAACCAACTACAAAAAATACAGCTTCCAAGATATGGAGAAAGCCAACTTAAGCATCGATACCAAAGCAGGTTGGGTTGCAGTATTACAACACTATTTCGTGTCTGCTTGGGTGCCAAACCAAGATGCGGAAAACGATCTTTACTCACGCACCAATAATGGTGTAGCGACTATCGGGTATCGTGGTCCGTTAACCACCGTTGCCCCGAACTCAGAAGCGAATCTAAGCAGCAAACTTTGGACAGGTTCTAAAGATCAGAAAGAGATGGAAGAAGCCGCAAATCACTTAGACTTAACCGTAGATTACGGCTGGGCGTGGTTTATTGCTAAACCGCTATTCTGGTTACTGACCGCAATCCAAAAAATCGTCAGCAACTGGGGCTTGGCAATTATTGGCGTAACCATTGTAGTAAAAACCCTTCTTTACCCGTTAACCAAAGCACAGTATACCTCAATGGCTAAAATGCGTATGTTACAGCCTCGCATTACTGAAATGCGTGAACGTTTCGGCGATGACCGCCAACGTATGAGCCAAGAGATGATGAAGCTCTACAAAGAAGAAAAAGTAAACCCAATGGGCGGTTGCTTACCGATTCTAATCCAAATGCCGATTTTCATCGCTTTATATTGGACATTTATGGAAGCGGTAGAATTACGCCACGCACCGTTCTTCGGCTGGATTCAAGACTTATCCGCACAAGACCCGTACTACATTCTGCCTTTATTAATGGGTGGTTCGATGTTCTTGTTACAAAAAATGTCACCAACACCGGTGGCTGACCCAGTACAACAAAAAGTAATGACCTTTATGCCGGTTATCTTTACCGTGTTCTTCTTATGGTTCCCATCAGGGCTGGTGCTTTACTGGTTAACCTCAAACTTAATTACGATTGCACAGCAATGGTTGATTTACCGTAACCTTGAGAAAAAAGGCTTACACTCTCGTAAGAAATAATCACTAAAAACAAAGCCCGTTGAATTGAATCAACGGGCTTTTTTATGCTCTCAAAATTTAATAAATTCACAAAAAAGATTTCTAACTATTTTTATAACTTTCGCTCAAATTTGTGATCTTCCTCTCATTTTTCTATTGAATTTTTTGTTATATTCACCACATGAAATACTTGTATACTAGAATTCTTTAAACCAAAAGGAACATTCATATGAAAAAGAGAACTTTCTTAAAATCATTACTTGCAAGTGCCATGTTATTTTCTGTAGCTGCCTGTGATGATAAAGCCTCATCTGACAGCACTCAAACTAAAGTGGTTAAAGTTTCGTCTGTTGTAGCTGCAACTCATCCTTCAACTATTGCGTTAAAAGAAGTATTTAAACCGATGATTGAAAGTAAAACTAATGGTAAATATCAAATCGATATTTATGATTCAGGTCAATTAGGTGACGAAAAACAGTCCTTTGACTATACCCGACAAGGCATTATTGATATGTCGGTACTGGGTACTGTGATGTGGTCTGAAGTGCCTAAAATGTCTGTACCAGATTTCCCATTCTTATTCAAAGATGTGCCTCACGCACGCAAAGTTTACCAAGGCGAAGTCGGCGATGAAATTGCCAAAAGTTTTGAAGAAAACCAGCCGATCAAATTCCTAGCTTGGATGCCAAATGGAGCTCGCGTATTTTCATCGAGCAAACCATTAACCTCTCCTGATCAATTTAAAGGGCAAAAAATGCGTATGCCTAACAACCCGATTCACGTCAAAGTAGCAGAATTGTTAGGAGCAAATGTAGCAATTATGGGTTTAGGTGAAGTATTTACAGCATTAGAGCAAGGTGTCGTAGACGGGCAAGATAATCCATTATCAACATTTGTTCAACAAGGTTTCTACTCTGTAAATAAAAATATCTATGAAACCAATCATATGATCTCATCATTAGAATTATTAGCCAACGCAAACTTCTGGAATAGTTTGAACGATGAAGAAAAAGCTATTTTTAACGAGGCTGCAAAAGCAACTTCTGATAAGAGCTGGGATTTATATCAAGCCAGCATTGATGCAGATAAAAAACTGGTTCAGGAAAAAGGCGGCACAGTTACCGTGCCAACAGATGCCGATAAGCAATTATTAGTGGAGAAAATGCAACCTCTTTATGCTGATTTATATAAAAAATATGATTGGGCTGAGGCATTAGTAAATAAAGTACGTAACATCCAATAATCTTATCTTTCTAAGTGGTGAAGTGATGAAAACATTTACCGATAAACTATTTAATGGCATTCAAATTTTACTTGGCTTAATGCTTGCCATCATGATTGCATTAGTCTTTTTGAATGTCATTCTCCGATTCTTTTTCAATTCGGGATTAGTCTGGTCAGAAGAGGTTTCAAGATACGTATTCGTTTATGTTATCTATCTCGGAGCTATTGTGGCAATGAAAGAAAATGCTCATTTGGGCGTAGATACATTCATCAAAAACTGTCCTGAAAAGCTGAAATGGGTGCTTTTTGTCATTGGACGAATCATCATTATTACGGTTATGGCTATCTTATTTAAGGGTAGCCTTGCTATGGTGATTCAATCTTCCACCGCAAAAGCAGCTGCAACAGGTCTACCTTTATCTATTGTATACGGAATCGGATTATTAACAGGAGCCGCAATTATTCTGATTGCATTATTGAATATTATTGATGTGATTAGAAATCCAAAATCTGTTCATAAAGCAGCCTTAATGAGTGAAGCAGATTCTGACTAGGAGAACAATATGACTATTCTTATTTTCTTAGCGAGCCTTATAGGTGGTATCGTCATCGGTATTCCTATCGCATTTTCCCTGCTATTTTCAGGTATGATGCTGATGTTTTACCTTGATGGCTTTAACTCACAAATCCTTTCTCAGAACCTCTTTAACGGTGCTGATAGCTTCTCAATGATGGCAATTCCATTTTTTGTGGTCGCAGGTGACTTAATGAACCGTGGAGGCCTAACCAACAAAATTGTTGATGCCGCAACTGCTTTGGTTGGGCATATTCGCGGTGGTTTAGGCTATGTCGCTATTATTGCAATTCTATTATTCGCGAGTTTGGTAGGAAGTGCGGTTGCCTCAACTGCAGCATTGGGAGCCATTTTAATTCCAATGATGGCAACCATCGGCTATAACCGAGATCGTGCAACAGCACTTATTGGTGCAGGTAATATCCTCTCTCCGATTATGCCACCGTCCGTTCCTATGATTATCTTTGGTGTCAGTGCCGGTGTTTCTGTGACTGATTTATTTATGGGTGGTATTGCACCAGCCATTTATATCACCATTGCACTATGTCTGATTTGGTCATTGGTTTCCCGCCAAGATTCTGCCGTTCCATTACCGAAAAGAACGTGCCGCGAAGTTTTCACCGCCTGCCGTAAAGCAATTTGGGCAATTTTTATGCCGATAGGCATTTTACTCGGTCTACGTAGTGGTGTGTTTACGCCAACAGAGGCTGGTGTTGTTGCTGTTGTTTATGCTCTGATTATCGGTTTGTTTGTTTATCGTGAATTAACTTTCCAAGCTATCAAGGAATGCTTTATTTCTTCCGCCAAAGCCAGTGCAGCGATTATGTTCTTAGCTTCTGCAGCAATGGTTTCATCTTGGCTTATGACCATCGGTAATATTCCTCGCATTGTTACTGAGTTACTGGCTCCATTTATTGATTCACCAACACTATTGATGTTAGTGATCGCAGGGCTCGTGTTATTAGTAGGTACTTCTATGGATGTTGTACCTACCATCTTAATTCTAACACCTGTTTTAATGCCTGCAGTTAAGCAAGCCGGAATCAATCCTGTCTATTTTGGCGTGGTGTTTATTATTACCTGTGTATTTGGATTACTCACACCACCCGTAGGTACGGTACTTAATGTTGCTGCCAGCACCGGAAAAATCAATATGGAACGTATTGTGAAGAAGATTTGGCCGTTCTTACTTGCCATTATTGCAGTACTACTTATGTTGATTTTATTCCCTAGTACCTTTATGGAACCATTAAAATTCTTTACTAAATAAGGACTTAATAAAATGAAAGCTGTGATTGTACATAAACCGTTTGAATTAAAAATCGAAGATATCCCAATCCCGGAAATAGAAAATGATACAGATGTTGTCATCAAAGTTACGTTCGGCGGAATCTGTGGATCAGATATCGGCATTTATACCGGTGGCAACTCTTTAGCACAATATCCGATGGTTATCGGTCATGAATTTGTTGGCACAGTAGAAAAAGTGGGGAACGCAGTGACTCATGTTAAAGTCGGCGATTTTGTGGTTAGTGATATCGTAAATAGTTGTGGTCATTGCTACCCTTGCCGAACAGGTCATCACAATGTATGTAGCAATTTAAAAGTCACCGGTGTTCATCAACAAGGGGGCTTTGCACAATATGCTAAAAGCAGAGCTGACAATGTGTATAAAGTCAACACCGATAAAATTGCTCATAAAACTGCCGTGTTAATTGAACCTTATGCAGTAGGTGTGGAAATTAATACCAGAGCAAATGTGGCTCAAGGCGATAAAGTTGTGGTATTCGGCTCTGGTCCTGCCGGGCTTGCTGCAATGCAAGTCGCAATCGCTCGAGGTGCAGAAGTCCTAATTACAGACATCTTTGAAGAACGTTTAAGCCTTGCTCGTGAAATGGGAGCAACCAAAGCGATTAACGTGAAAGATATCGATCTAAAACAAGCAGTTGCAGAGTTTACCGATAACGAAGGAGCTCACGTTGTGATTGATGCGGTATGTTCTCCACAAAGCATTTTAGATGCGTTGGATATTGTTGCACCAAGCGGTCGTTTTGTTGTGCTTGGTACAGGAGCAACACCATCTGAAATTCCACAGGTAGCCTTCACCAAAAAAGGCATTAACGTATTTGGCACACGTTTAAATAATAAACGTTTTCCTGAAGTTATTGCGTTATTTGAATCCGGCAAAGTAACGCCTGAAAAAATGATTACTCACACCTATAAATTTGAAGACATCGAGAAAGCATTTGATGTAATCAAAAATGAAAAAAACACTGTATGCAAAGTATTATTAGAATGGTAAGGATAACAAAATGAAAACAACATTTAGATGGTATGGATTAGGAAACGACACAATTCCACTTGCTCATATTAAACAAATCCCAAGTATGACTGGGGTTGTTTGGGCATTGCACGATGTTCCGGCAGGTGAAATTTGGACAGAAGCACGTATTGCAGAAGTAAAAAGCCAAGTGGAACCTTATGGCTTAAACATTGATGTAGTAGAGAGCGTAAACATTCACGAAAGCATTAAATTAGGCTCTCCTGAACGTGAAACCTATATTGAAAATTACAAAACAACCTTACGCAACTTAGGTAAATACGGCGTAAAAGTGGTTTGTTATAACTTTATGCCTGTCTTTGACTGGATTCGTACCGATTTATTCAAAGAAACGGAAGACGGTTCAACCGCACTTTTCTATGAACACGCCAAAATTGACGGTATCGATCCAAAAGTGTTAGTGAAGCAATTTATGGAAAATTCAAAAGAGTTGACTTTACCGGGATGGGAACCTGAACGCTTAAAACATTTGGATACATTATTTGATTTATACAAAGGGATGACCGAAGATAAACTAAGAGAAAACCTCAAGTATTTCTTAGAACAAATCATTCCGGTAGCAGAAGAAGTCGGTATCAAAATGGCAATTCATCCGGACGATCCGCCATTCTCCGTATTTGGCTTACCACGCATTGTGAAATGCCATGACGACTTACAAAAAATCATTGAAATGGTAGATAGCCCTGCTAACGGAATTACCTTATGTAGCGGTGCATTAGGACCGAATTTAAACAATGATATTCCGAGAATGGTACGCACCTTCCACGAACGCATTCCATTTGCTCATATCCGCAACATTAAAGTCTTTGATAATGGCGATTTCTTAGAAACCTCACACTTAAGCAGTGACGGCTCATTAGATATTGCTGAAATCGTGAAAGCATTTAATGATGTTAATTATCAAGGTTACTATCGCCCGGATCACGGTCGCCATATTTGGGACGAAAAATGCCGACCGGGTTATGGTTTATATGACCGTGCATTAGGGATTATGTATATCCAAGGTGTTTGGGACGCTTGTGAGAAAGCAAAAGGAGCAAAATAATGAAATTATCCTATCAATCGTTAAAATCACCGGAATGGCAGGAAAAGGGGTATCAATTACCCCAATTCAACCTAGAAGAAATTGCAAAAAATACCCAAAAATCGCCCGCTTGGTTACACCTAGGAGCAGGCAATATTTTCCGTGCTTTTTTAGCTAATTTACAACAACGCCTATTAAACAGTGGTGAAGCTCAACAAGGGATCATTGTCGCCGAAGGCTTTGATTATGAAATTATTGAAAAAGCATACCGCCCTTATGATAATCTCTCTGTATTCGCTAAGCTGAAAAACGACCATTCTGTAGATAAAATTGTGATTGGCAGCATTGTCGAAAGCCTCAGAATGGATCCTGCATTTCAAGAAGATTTTGCTCGCTTAAAAGCCATTTTCCAAGCTCCTAGCTTGCAAATGGTGAGCCTGACAATTACTGAAAAAGGCTATTTGATTAAAAACCAACAAGGTGAATATTATCCTGCCGTACAAGCTGATTTTGAGCAAGGCCTGGCTGCCCCCCAAAGCTATATCGGTAAAATTGTTGCCTTATTAGTGGAACGCTTTAATCAAGGTGCATTACCTTTAGCTTTAGTCAGTATGGATAATATGTCTGAAAATGGAGCTAAGCTACAAAAAGTGATTTTAGAATTTGCCGAACAATGGCAAAAGAGCGGTCATATTTCGCAAGATTTTATCAATTATCTTCACTCCGATAAAATCAGCTTTCCTTGGTCAATGATTGATAAAATCACGCCTCGCCCTGATGCTGAAGTACAAAAACAACTGCAAAATGAAGGGATAGAAGATTTGGAACCTGTGGTTACATCTAAAAACACTTACGTTGCTCCATTTGTGAATGCGGAAGAATTGGAATATTTGGCAATAGAAGATAACTTCCCCAACGGTCGCCCGGCATTAGAAAAAGTTGGCGTGATTTTAACTGATCGTGCCACCGTCAATAAAATTGAAACCATGAAAGTGACAACTTGCTTAAATCCATTGCATACCGCATTAGCAATTTTTGGTTGTCTATTAGGTTTTACTAAAATTTCTGATGAAGTCAGAGATAGTGATTTACTCGCTCTTATTCAAAAACTGGGTTATCAAGAAGGTCTCCCTGTAGTGATTAATCCAAAACTTATCAATCCGAAACAGTTTATTGATGAAGTGATCAATATCCGTTTATCAAACGATTTTATTCCGGATACACCTCAACGCATTGCAACCGATACCTCCCAAAAACTGGCTATTCGTTTTGGAGAAACCATTAAATCTTACATAAAATCAGGTAAACCTGTTGATGAGCTGGTGACAATTCCTCTCGTTTTTGCAGGCTGGTTACGTTACTTACTCGCAATTGATGACCAAGGTAAACCATTTGAAAATAGTCCTGATCCACGTTTAAATGAGCTAAAAGATAAACTGGCTTATGTTAAACTAGGCGATCATCTATCTGTAGATCAATTACGCTCTATTTTGTCCGATAACACCATTTTTGGCGTGGATCTTAATGAGGTCGGTTTAGCAGATAAAGTCGTACACTGTTTCAATGAATTACTTATGGGAACCGGTGCTGTAAGACGGACTTTACATAAGTATGTAAGTTAAGGTAATAAAATGGTCGAGCCAAAACATCGAGAAAGTTCCCGCGATTATGCTTATCGCCTAATCAGAGAAATGATCATCAATATGGAATTAATCCCCGGTAGCAAAGTGAGTGAAACCGAGCTTGCTGAACTGCTTGGGATCAGCCGAACACCTGTAAGGGAAGCATTAATTGATCTTGCCCGAAACAAGGTAGTGACTATCCAACCCCAAAAAGGGACTTTTATTTCATTAATTGATCCTTTGCTTGTTGAAGAGGCTCGCTTTTTACGCCTAACTGTCGAGAAAGAGGTTGTTGCATTACTATGCGAAGAACAATACCAATCTGATATCAACATACTTGATGAATGTATTGCATTACAGGAATTTTATCTTAACCAAAAAAATTACGAAAAGTTTTTGGAACTGGATAATCAACTTCATCAACTCTTTTTCAAATTAACCGATAAGAATAATATTTATGAGCTTATGAAAGGGCTTAATATTCATTTTGATAGAGCAAGAACCTTTATTTTTAAGCATAAACCCTCAATGAAAACCGTTGAGGAACATAAAGAGATTCTATCTGCTATCCGCCATCAAGATAAAGAACGAGCGAAGCAATGTATTGAACAACATTTACATCAATACATTTTAGATAAAGAGCAGTTTGAAAAAGAATATAGCTACTATTTTAATAAAAGTGAGGGCTAAATGAAAAAACTCGCCATTCTCGGTGAATGTATGATTGAGTTAAACGGGGAGCCTTTTGGGGAGATGCACCAAACCTACGGTGGGGATTCGCTCAACACCGCTACCTATTTGGCTCGGGTGAGTTCGCCTGAACAGATTGAGGTGCGTTATATTTCCGCTCTCGGCACGGATAAACTCAGCCAAGGCATGTTGGCGGCGTGGCAGGCGGATAATATCAACACCGATTTTGTGTTGCGTGACGAGCACCGCCAGCCGGGGCTGTATCTGATTCAGTTGGATAAACAGGGCGAGCGGACATTCCTGTATTGGCGAAATCAATCTGCCGCCCGTTATTTGTTGCAACACCCCAACTATCCCAAAGCACTCTCGGCGTTACGCGAGGTGGATATGGTTTACTTGAGCGGTATCAGCCTCGCCATCTTGCCGGAAAACGACCGCACTTTGCTGATTGCACAGTTGCGTGAGCTGAAAACCCAAGGGGTGAAAATCGCCTTTGACAGCAATTATCGCCCGAAACTGTGGGAAAGTCAGGCGGCTGCCCAAGCTCAGTATGCTGAGTTGTTGCAATTAGTCGATTTAGCTCTCGTTACCTTTGATGACGAACAACTGCTTTGGGGGGATGTGAATGAACAAGCCACTTTTGACCGTCTGGCTCAATATGGCATTCATACCATTGTGGTGAAACAAGGCTCGCTGGGGGCAACGGTGTTGGAAAACGGGGAGCGGACTTTTGTGCCGACCGTTGCAGTAGAAAACGTGGTCGATACTACTTCCGCCGGTGATTCCTTTAATGCCGGTTTTCTTAACGGTTACTTATTGGGTAAAGATGTCGTCACCTGTTGCCAACAAGGAAATGCCGTTGCCGGTATCGTCATTCAGCACAAAGGGGCGATTATTGCCAAATCCGCCACCGCTCATCTGAAATCGCAGTTTGTACAATCAATGTAAATAACAGACAAGCGGTTCAATTTGCAACATTTTTTACAAAAGCAACCGCTTGCAATACAACATAGTGAGGCTAGAAATGCGTTATACCACCGAACAAATCATTGAAAAATTAAGACAACTTAAAGTTGTTCCCGTGATTGCTTTGGATAAAGCAGAAGATATTTTACCACTGGCGAAAACCCTTTCCGAAAACGGTTTACCGGTGGTGGAAATCACTTTCCGCTCGGAAGCTGCCGAAGAGGCGATTAAATTAGTGAAAGCCAACTATCCGGAAGTATTGATTGCAGCAGGCACAGTGCTGACCAAAGAGCAAGTCTTAACTGCCAAAAACGCTGGAGCGGATTGCATTGTGACTCCGGGGTTTAATCCGACTATCGTCAAATATTGCCAAGCGTTAGGTTTGCCTGTTACACCGGGCGTGAATAACCCGATGGCGATTGAAGCCGCCCTCGAACTCGGCATACAAGCGGTCAAATTTTTCCCTGCTGAAGCAAGCGGCGGCGTGAAAATGATTAAAGCCCTGCTCGGTCCTTACTGCAACTTACAAATTATGCCGACAGGCGGCATCTCTCCACAAAACATCAACGACTACCTTGCGATTCCAAATGTGGTCGCCTGCGGCGGCTCTTGGTTTGTGGAGAAGTCGCTGATTAAAGCGCAGAAGTGGGAGGAGATTGGGAAATTGGTAAGAGAGATTGTTGAGCTAGTTAATAGCTAAGTATCAGAAAACGTACATTCAAATAATGTAAACTAGGGGTTAAAGTGCTAACCCCTATACAACTGAAATACAACTCTTAAATTAAAGTACCGCTAACGCAGCATCATAATCCGGCTCTTGTTTAATTTCCGGCACTAATTCGCTGTGTAATACCTTGTTGTTTTCATCTAACACAATTACTGAACGTGAGGTTAAGCCTGCCAACGGACCTGAAATAATATCTACCCCCAGTTTGTTGTGTAAATCACGATGACGGAAACTGGATAATACTTTGGCATTTTCAATTCCTTCTGCTCCACAGAAACGTGCTTGGGCAAAAGGTAAATCCGCTGAAATGCAAAGGACAACCGTATTCGCTACATCAGCCGCTTTTTGATTAAACACACGCACAGAAGTGGCACAAATGCCGGTGTCAATACTTGGGAAAATATTTAACACTTTACGTTTACCGTTAAAATCGGAAAGCGAAACATCACTTAAATCACTGTTGACTAAGGTAAAATCGGCAACCACATCGCCTTTTTGTGGAAATGTGCCTGCAACATCAATCGGGCTTCCTGCTAAAGTCACTTTACTCATTTTTTTCTCCTTATCAAATAAACAAGCGGTTTAAATATACCGATTTTTTGCAAAATAGGAAACTATCAATTTAATGTGGATAGCCTTTAGAAAATAACCTTATTTTGCTATACTCCTAGACAATTTATTTTTAAGGTTATTCCATTATGTTAAAAATTTTTCGTATTTTAATTGTTGCCCTTGCCGCTATTTTCATTTCTATTTTTGGCACTATTTATGCGTTACTGCGTTTACGTCACCCAAGTAGCGTGGGTGTGGTAGCTCGTTGGTTTGGTGCTTTGCATAAATTAGTCGGGCTGAAATTAATTACCCGCAAAAAGCCGGAAATTAATTATCCGGTTGTCTATATCGGCAATCATCAAAACAATTACGATATGGTGACGATTTCCTCAATGGTGGCAGAAAATACGGTCAGTATCGGCAAAAAAAGCCTGATTTGGATTCCGTTTTTCGGTTTAGTTTACTGGGCAACTGGCAATATTTTTATTCACCGTGAAAAGCGTTCCAGTGCGATTGAAACAATGAATAAAGCAGGGCAAATCGTGAAAGAACGCAATGTGTCGGTGTGGATGTTCCCGGAAGGTACTCGTAGCCGTGGGCGTGGTTTACTGCCATTTAAAACCGGTGCATTCCATTTAGCCATTTCTGCCGGCGTGCCGATTGTGCCGGTAGTTTGCTCTAATTTACACAATAAAGTGGATTTGAACCGTTCAAATAACGGCACAGTAATCTGTGAAATGCTTGATCCGATTGATACTTCAGGCTATTCCCGTGAAAACGTCAAAGAACTGATGGAAAAGTGTCATCAAATTATGTTGGCAAAATTTGAACAACTTAATCAAGAAGTCGAACAGTTAGAAAACACTGAAAAAAACGCCTAATATGAAAAAACAGATCACCCGACGCCAATTTTTACAAGGTTCTGCCCTTGCGACTGCATTTGCAACAATGCCAACACCGCTATTAGCAGCAGATCGCCCGCAACTTAAAATTCCGCCGTTAATGGATATTGGGCGAGGTAAGCCGGTTCGGTTAGATTTACGCCCTGCACAAACCCAATTTGATAAAGGCAAATTGGTTGATGTATGGGGAGTGAACGGGCAATATCTTGCCCCAACCGTGCGGGTAAAATCGGGCGATTTCGTCAAATTAACCTACCTTAATAACCTGCCGCAAAAAATCTCGATGAATATTCAGGGGCTGCAAGCCTCAAGTGAGATTATCGGCACAGTACACCGCTCGCTGGAGCCAAAAAGCAGTTGGTCGCCGATTGTTTCTATTAACCAACCGGCTTGTACTTGTTGGTATCATGCCGATACGATGCTCAACTCAGCATTCCAAGTATATCGGGGCCTAGCCGGTTTATGGCTGATTGAAGATGAACAGAGCAAAAAAGCTGCTTTACCCAATAAATATGGCGTAAACGATATTCCCTTAATTCTACAAGACCAACTTCTAAATAAAGAAGGTGTGCAGGTATTAGATAAAAACACCCCACAATTTTTCGGTAAGCGATTATTTGTTAATGGGCAGGAATCGCCTTATTTTAACGTGCCTCGTGGCTGGGTCAGATTGCGGATCGTCAATGCCTCACTTTCCCGTGCTTATGAATTACGCTTAGATAACGAGCAGCCGTTGTACCTAATCGCCACCGGCTTAGGAATGCTGGCAGAGCCACTTGAAACCGAATCGGTTCAACTTGCACCGAGTGAAAGGGTGGAAGTGTTGGTCGATTTAAGCGAAGGGAAAGCGGTATCGCTGATAAGCGGTCAAAAAAGAGATATTTTTTACAAAATCGGGCAGGTCTTTGCCAATAACGATGAATTAAATGATAACGTGATTTTAGAGCTTCGCCCTGAAGGAATGGCAGCGGTATTGAATAATAAACCGAGTTTACCGGCTTTCAACTTAGAGGAATTTAACCTGAAAATCAGCCAAGAGAGACGTTTTGCCATTCGTCCGGTTGATTATTTAATCAACCAAAAGCGGTTTGACCCCAAACGCATTGATTTTACCGCGCAAAAAGGCAGCGTTGAGCGTTGGTATTTACATAGCACACAAGCGGTCGGATTTACGCTACAAGGTGCAAAATTCATTATTGAAACCCAAAACCGCAAGCAATACCCTATCAAACAACTTGCGTGGCGGGACACCGTTTGGCTTGAGGCGGAGCAAGAAATCACGCTGTTGGTTCGCTTTGATAATACTGCCCCCGAGCAACTGCCATTTACCTTTGGTGTGAGCGATTTTATGCTGCGTGATAGAGGTACGATGGGTCAATTTAGCGTAATTGAAAATGGACAATAACTGGCTGATAAGCGATAATGCCCCATAATTTTGCCCATAAAAAGGAAAATAGAATGAGCCAAGAATTTTTAGATTTTGAATTGCCGATTGCTGAACTGGAAGCCAAAATCGAGTCTTTAAGAGCAGTCAGCGAGCAAGACGACAAAATTAATCTTGATGATGAAATCAAGCGTTTACAAAAGAAAAGCGAAGAATTAACCAAGAAAACCTTTGCTAATTTAGATGCGTGGCAAATTTCCCGTATGGCTCGCCACCCAAATCGTCCCTACACCTTAGATTATATTGAGCATATTTTTACCGAATTTGACGAACTGGCAGGCGACCGTGCCTTTGCCGATGATAAAGCGATTGTCGGTGGTATTGCCCGTCTGGACGGACGTCCGGTGATGGTTATTGGTCATCAGAAAGGTCGTACCGTAAAAGAGAAAGTGAAACGTAACTTTGGTATGCCCGCTCCTGAAGGCTATCGCAAAGCGTTACGTTTAATGGAAATGGCAGAACGCTTTAATATGCCAATCATCACCTTTATCGACACACCGGGAGCTTATCCGGGCATTGGTGCGGAAGAGCGTGGTCAGTCAGAAGCGATTGCCCGTAACCTGCGTGAAATGTCACAGCTTTCAGTGCCGGTAATCTGTACCGTAATTGGCGAAGGTGGCTCGGGCGGTGCATTAGCGATCGGTGTAGGCGATAAGGTCAATATGTTGCAATATTCAACTTACTCGGTAATTTCACCTGAGGGCTGTGCTTCTATTCTGTGGAAAAGTGCTGATAAAGCCTCCACGGCAGCAGAAGTAATGGGCTTAACCGCTCCTCGTTTAAAAGAGCTTGAGCTGATTGATAACATTGTGCCGGAACCATTAGGCGGTGCTCATCGCAACGTTGAGCAAATCGCCCAAAGCCTCAAACAACGGATTGTAGAAGATTTGACAGAGTTAGATCAACTCAATAAAGAAGAGTTACTAGAACGGCGTTATCAACGCTTAATGAATTACGGTTACGTCTAATAATTTGATACCCTACAAGCGGTAAGATTTTTGTAAAAATTTGCAAAATCTTGCCGTTTTATATTAAAGGGGACTCATCAGAAAATAAAAAGTGATGGTGCCGACTACCGGAATCGAACTGGTGACCTACTGATTACAAGTCAGTTGCTCTACCTACTGAGCTAAGTCGGCATATTGAATGGGGAATAGAATGAAGCGGAATTATAGAGATTTCTTAGTACGCTTCAAGTCCTTACAACTTCAAATGACTAAAAAACAACACATATTGAAATTTTAAAGGAGTTAATGAATGAAAAACATACTATCCATACAATCGCATGTTGTCTACGGCTATGCCGGCAATAAGGCTGCAACTTTTCCTATGCAGCTGTTAGGTATTGATGTATGGGCGTTAAATACCGTACAGTTTTCCAACCATACCCAATATGGAAAATGGGGCGGTATGGTGATGCCAAAAGAACAAATCGGTAGCATTGTTGATGGCATTCACAATATCGGTGAACTGCATCGTTGCGATGCCGTACTCTCTGGCTATATCGGCTCGGCAGAACAAGTCGCCGAAATCATTCAGGCATTTCATAAAGTGAAAGCGGAAAACCCAAACGCAATTTATGTATGCGACCCGGTAATGGGACACCCAGATAAGGGCTGCATTGTGGCAGATGGGGTAAAAGAGGGATTGATCAATCTAGCTATGGCACAAGCCGATATTATCACCCCAAATTTAGTGGAATTAAGAGAATTAACCGGCTTAACAGTAGAAAATTTTGAGCAAGCTGTCGAGGCAGTGAAAGTGATTTTAACCAAAGGTCCGAAAAAAGTATTGGTTAAACATTTAAGCCGAGTCGGAAAAGATAGCAACAAATTTGAAATGCTGTTCGCCAACCAAGACGGAATTTGGCACATCAGCCGCCCACTCTATCAATTTGCTAAAGAACCTGTGGGTGTAGGCGATTTAACCGCAGGGCTATTTGTGGCGAACTTATTAAATGGAAAATCCGATCTAGAAGCCTTTGAACATACTGCAAATGCGGTCAATGAGGTAATGGAACAAACCGCTAGATCAGGGCTTTATGAGTTACAAATTATTGCTTCACGCGATCTGATTGTTAATCCACAGTGTAGTTACCAAGCTGTAAAGATTGCCTAATTAAATGAAGTATAAAATAACATTATTATCTCTATAACTATAAAAAAACGGGCGTATGAACGCCCGTTTTGTTTAAAAAGATTCAGTTAGAAATTAATTCTAATCCCAGCAGTCACAACGTTGTTGTGACCACTATTTTTTGCGAGTTTAAGGTCGTAATTCACATATAAGGAAGTATTTTTATTTACTTCCGCCAATGCACCAATCCCTACCCACGTTTTATGTTTTGCAAGCCCAATACCTTTTACGTCGAATTTTGCATCTTGTAAACCTGTATAACTTGCTTTAAAGCTAAGATCTTCTCGATTAAACGCTTTTTGATGATTTACATAGCCTTGGAAAGTCGTTTTCATCCCAGCTAAATTCACCTCTAAAGATGTTCGTAAACCAATCAATCCGCTTGTTTGTTTATAGGTTGCTTTGTCCGCGGTGAGACCAAATTGACTGTTTTGTTCACTGAATGCGCCACGTCTGACAACATCATGACTAAAACCGACAAATGGAGTTAACGCAAAGCGACCTTGCTTGAAGTCATAGCCTGATTCGACATAAGCAGAAAACACTCTGTCTCGGTGGTTGATTTTTGCTGTACTTGCGTTATTATCCGCCAAAATAATATGACGCTCTACATCTGAATCAACACTGCCATAACCGGCTCGACCTTGTAAATACCAAGGTGTTTTATGCTTATTGCCTATACGGGCATATAATGATGCACCTATTCCATCTGCTTTTGAACTACCGCCATAACGATCGAAGTTCACTTTTGCTTTAGAATAATTAAGTGCCGCACCTAAAATCACATGGTCTGTAACTGGCTTATCAAAACCTATTTGGCCAGCATAGGTATTGGTTTTACCTTCACCAAACCCTATTTCTTTTAGAGTACCATTCCCATAAATACCCGTTACCCACACACCAGCAGTCTCACCTACATTATCCAGCGTTCCTAACATTACAAGACGGTTAGAGAGATCTTTATTCACTGTTTCTGAATTTTCAAAAGTAAGCGCTTGCGCAGACGCATAAATTTGACCAGATAAGCTATCTAAAACCACACTTTGCGTATTGATGTTTGCAATACTGTTTTGTAAAGTAGCCGCTTGTTGTGCGAATTCATCATTTGTAGCATTTGTAGAACCATTATTTCCTTCAATTTGGTTATCCAATGCCGAAAATGAGCTCTCTAAAGCAGTCGCGACATTTTTCCACATTGCATCACCAGAGGTGTTTTCGTTTACATAGTCTGCTACATTTTTCCGGCTAACTGTTGCTTTTACTTCATTCTCATTGGTTTTTTCCGCCGTCGCAGTTAATAACCCTGAGGTTTCTATTGCAGCAAAGTTACCCTTAATTGCGGAATCAGAAGTAATAGCACTCATTGATAAACCTTTTTGGGTCACATACTGAGCTTTACCCTCTTTTACCGCAGCTAGTGATAAAGTAGAGCCGTTTAAGTCAACTTCTCCTTTTACATTTAAGTTTGAACCTAAATCTGACACTAGCGTACTTTGTGCTGAAGCAACGTAAGCTCTCTTAATCGTAGAATAACCCTGGTTGACAACTGTACCCTCGTTATTTACGCCATTTTCTAACGTGGTATTATTGACAACCAATGTACCACTTGGAGATACGTTTACTTTAGACACATATTTTTTACCGTTAATAGTGACAGCACCTTCATTGAGTGTTGTATCCCCTTCAAAAGTACTAGCACCCGATAAAATTAATTCGCCTTGGCCATTTTTCACCAAGCCTGCATCACCGTTAATATTATTGGAAAACTCATAGCTTCCATTTGGAATATTTACAGTCACGTTATCGGCTAAAGCGAGTCGTTTATCAAAACGCGCAGGGCCATTAGTGGCTTTTTCAATATTAAGTAAACCCCATCCATATACATCATCAACTCCAGGAGCGCCGATATCGGTTGCCGTCGAGAGAATAGATTGTTTGATAAGGTTACCATCCATCCAAGGATATTTTTGTTTCACGAGAGCTGCTGTACCCGTAACGGCTGGAGCTGCAAAGGATGAACCACTAGCAATAATGTTTCTACCTCCTAAATTAAAGATGTAGTCACCCATTGCGGTAACGGTCCAATTTTTTGCCACACCGGCTTGAGAATATGGCAATAAATTGCTCCATTCAAAGTTACCCAATCCCTGATTAGTTCTGGTTGCTACCGCAACAACAGAAATCCAACCTTTTTCCAAGTCAGCTTCATAATGAGGTAAACCAGCTTGGAGTGATGGATCAAGATCACCACGGTTATTCCCCGCAGCCCAGACAAATAAGCCCCCCTCTTTTACTTTATCCTTATAGAATTGCAACACATTACCATCAAATTGGTGTAAATAGTAATAGCTAGAATTTCTATTGTTATTAAAATAAGTAAGAGGCTTTGGAATACCGTATGATTGGTTAAAAATACGGGCTCCCCTATTCCATAAGTCATAATAAATTGGAGCTGTTGCGGATAATCCTGTACCCGCATTTGTTGTTTTGGTAATATCCGCAAGTAATAACGTTGACTTAGACGCTACTCCATTGCGAGAGTTCCCTCCCCCAACCATTTCTGCGACCTCAATACCATGTGTCGCAGAAGCCGGGGCAGTGCGGCCTGTTTCAATAATAACAGCGCGATTACCAAATTTTTTGAGTATATCGTCCTGCATTAAATAGTTTTTAAAACCACTATCTAAAATACCGACCTTAACGCCCTCACCTGTTAACTTAACATTTTGTTTGTTATTAGGATCATCAATGTTGTAACCACGAGAGCGGTCATTCCATCGAATACCTACATTGGGTACACCAACGGCTACAGGTTCAGGATGAAGATTTACCGGTGTTGTAGGCCTAATGATAACTGGACGGGTGTCATAAATTGGCGATTCAATGACAGGTTTGTTATCTGTAATTGGATTAGGCTGTGTATCAGTGATGGGTCTATTATCAACTATTGGTTGGACTGGCGGATCCATAATTGGGTTGGCATCAATAACCGGTTGAGTTGGCGTATCTACAACGGGTTTATTGGCAATCGGTGTCGGTTTATTTACAATTGGTTTGTTCACAGCAGGAGCATAAGTGGTACGAACGGTTGTTCTCCCATTATGCGTTGTATAAACTTTTGTAACTGTAATGCCATTAACTGTTGTCGAAACAGTTCTGGTTGTTACACCTGCATTGCTACCTGGATAATACCACGACGAATAACCATTACGGCTATTCGATGTATAGTAGCCCGAATAAATCGGTGCATATTTATAGTAACTATAATAACTATCCGTGGCGGAAGGATAATATCTTGTTCTACTTGCAAGCTGATCTGAAAGTTCAGTTGCGTTAACCTCTGGCGATAAGGCTAATATTGTTGCTATTGCAACAAAATAATTTCTGTTTTTCACCTTTTGGTTTCCTTCTAATAAATACAAAGATACTCTTGTTTATTTCAAATCTACTACGGATCCTTAATAGACTTGTAAAAACAAGAGGCAGAGATTAGAACAAAAATCAAAATTAAAATCAAGAAAAGGAAAATGGTAATTATTTGTGAATTTATCTATAAACTTAGATAGACTGAGGGGCTATCCTAATATAAAAAGCCCCTCAAAAGCTGTTGATAATTTGGAAAATGATTTTTAAGGTTAACTATTGCCCATAATACGCATTTGCGCCATGCTTACGCAGATAGTGCTTATCTAATAATTCCTGTTGCATTGGGCCAATTTGTGGACGAATTTGATGGCTAATAAAATTCATATAAGCCACCTCTTCTAATACTACAGAATTATGCACCGCATCGTGTCCATCTTTTCCCCAAGTAAATGGACCGTGTGAATGTACCAACACACCTGGAACTGCTTTAGGCTCAATGCCTCGAGTTCGGAAAGTTTCGACAATCACCTTTCCGGTTTCCAGCTCATAACTGCCGGCAATTTCCTCTGCGGTCATTTTGCGAGTGCAAGGAATCGCACCGTAGAAATAGTCGCCTTGAGTCGTACCAAGTGCCAATAAATCACATCCGGCTTGCGCCCAACCCACAGCATTGCGAGAGTGGGTATGCACCACGCCGCCAATATCTGCAAATTGACGATACAATTCAAGGTGGGTATCGGTATCGGAAGAAGGTTTTTTATCTCCGTAAACTCGATTACCTTGTAAATCAACCAATACAATGTCTTCCACCGTCATCGCATCGTATTCTACGCCGGAAGGTTTGATGGCGACCAAACCGGTCTCACGGTCGATTTCACTTACGTTACCCCAAGTGAAAGTTACCAAGCCATACTTCGGTAATTCTAAATTGGCTTTTAACACACGCTCTCTTAAGGCTTGTAATGCAGGGGTTAATTCAGTTAATTGCGTCATAGGGTAAATCCTCCTTCTTGCATTTTTTGTTCGATCCAACGGCGGGCGTTGATGATTTCAGTAATCGGCTCTTCGGCTTTTTCCGTCCACATTTCAATTAAGAATGCGCCACGGTAATTCAGTTCGGCAAGGGTTTTAAAACAAGCGGCGAAATCGACGCAACCATCACCAAATGGCACGTCACGGAACTGCCCTTTGCAGGTTTCAGTCACTTTGTAAGTGTCTTTTAAGTGAATGGCAGAGATTTTGTCGATGCCGAGTTTCAGCTCTTCCGCCACATTGTCGTTCCACGCTGAGAGGTTGCCTAAATCCGGATACACGGTAAACCACGGTGATTTGATGATCTCGTCCCATTTTTTCCAGCGGGAAATCGAACTCATAAATTGGGTATCCATAATTTCCACCGCAATGGTGACTTGGTTGCTTGCTGCCAGCTCCACCGCCCATTCTAAGCCTTGTTGGAAGCGTTGGATTGTGCCTTCGTCCTGCTCTTCGTAATAGACGTCATAACCGGCAAGCTGAATGGTGCGAATGCCGAGATCGACCGCCAGTTGAATCGCTTTTTCCATAATTTCATAGGCTTTTTGGCGGGTGGCTTCATCACGGGAACCAAACGGGAAACGGCGATGACCGGACAAGCACATTGACGGAATGGTCACGCCGGTGTTGATGATGGTTTTCACCAGCTTGGTACGTTCTTTTTTGCTCCAATCAAGGCGGGCTAAGCGTTCATCCGTTTCGTCAATCGACATTTCCACAAAGTCAAAACCGCAGACTTTGGCGATAGAAAGGCGGTCTTGCCACGAAATGTTTTTCGGCAAGGCTTTTTCGTAAATACCAAGTTTATGTTTTCTCATAGTTTTCCCTTGAACATCATAAGTAAAATTTTGATTAAATTTGACCGCTTGCACAGGCTAAGCCAAGATAATATCCAGGCCTTTGTTTCTTAATGCTTGGATAATAGTCGGATCCGCCTCTTTGCCGGTAATCAATAAATCAATTTTATCGAACTCTTTAAACAGCATACCGACTTTTTTGCCGAGCTTGGTGCTATCCAATAACACCACATAACGTTCTGCGTGCTTGGCCATTTGTTGCTCGGCATTGGCAATAATCATATCGGTTTTAAATAATCCTTCGGAGGTTAAGCCTTTGCCACTGGTAAACATGGTGGTAGCAGCATAAGTCATCTCATTTTGTATGTTGAGCGAGAGCATCACTTTCTTATGTTTATTATATTGCCCGCCCATAATCACTACATCATCGTGGCAACCTGCAATCAACTGGTTTGCAAGCGGTAGATAATTGGTAATAATTTGCAATTTTCTACCACATAATACTTCACCGAGCATTTCCATTGTGGAACCACACGTCAGAATAAGACTTTCCCCATCTTTACATAAACGACCGGCAGCTTCCGCTATTCTACGTTTCTCCTGCGCATTGTTAGTTATTTTGTATGCTGTAAAAACTGTAGGAGCCAGAATTGCTTCTGCTCCGTTTCTAACCTTTTTTAATTTACCTTGACCATCTAATTTACTGATATCACGTCTTGCTGTTGCCGGAGAAATATTTAACAGCTGCATAATATCTGCTGTTGAAAGTGCTTTCCGCTCTTCCAACAGGGCTAATAACTCTTTGTGTCTATAACTTTCGTTCACTACTTTATCCCATTACTAATCACTACTGCTCCATAATGAACTTGCTAAAACGCCACTCTCCAGTGAGAGTGGCGACTGCTCACCTATAGCATGGATTTAAATTGAATATTTGGCTCTTGCTCGAAGCAGTCATCAAAGCCGCGAGGGTGATGATATTCAATTAAGTCTTTATCACGTGGGTAAACATATTTGCCGCCCACTTCCCAAATAAATGGGTGGAATTGGTATTGTAAGCGATCTTTACGCATACGCCATAAATCAATAATTTCTTGCGTACTTGCCATAAAGTTTGTCCAAATATCATGGTGAACTGGAATAATCACTTTACAGCGTAAGCATTCCGCCATACGTAATAAATCAACTGAAGTCATTTTATCCGCAATACCAACCGGGTTTTCGCCATAGTTATTCAGTGCTACGTCAATATCAAATTGCTTACCGTGTTTAGCGAATTGGATTGAGTAGTGAGAATCCGCACCGTGATAAATCGTACCGCCCGGGGTTTTGAACACATAGTTCACCGCTTTGCGTCCCATTTCTTCATCTGATGGGCATAAGCCTGCAAGTTCTCCGCCACGTTCTTCTGCACCTTCTACCGGTAAGGTCACTAAACAAGTACGGTCAAATGAATCTAGGGCGTGAATTTCTACATCTTTTAATTTCACTACATCGCCCGGTTTTACCACAATGATACGCTCTTCCGGCACGCCCCATTTTTTCCATAATTCTGCACAGTGCCACGGGCCGACAAATTTAACGTGGTCTAATTTCGGGTTATTGCAAATAGCCGCTGCCACGTTTACATCAATATGGTCTGAGTGATAGTGAGAAGCGAGAATGAAGTCCACTTCGTTAATCGCAAACGGATCTAACACCATCGGTTGAGCCCGCAAATTAGGCTGGAGCTTACGCACCCCTGCCATATTTGCCATTTGATGACCACGCACCATATCTTTTACTTTCTTGGTGGATTTACCACGACCGCACCATAAATCCATACAGATATTCGCACCAGCTGGGGTTTTAATCCACACACCGACACAGCCTAGCCACCACATTGCAAAATTGCCTTCCGGTACAACTTCTTCTTCAATTTCTTCATTCAACCAAGTACCCCATTCAGGGAAAGTTGAAAGGATCCAGCTTTCACGAGTGATTTCTTGAATTTTGCTCATAATAGTCTCCTGATTTACGCTAAAATAAGAACAATATAATCAAAACCAATCATAAACAATCACAAAAATTTGTACATCTTTTTTATTCAAAAATGTGATCTATGTCTAATTTTTTATGCTTCACTGGTAAAAATTTATTTTAATAAATTGATTAAAATACCATTTATTTAGCATATATGAGCTAATTTAAAGAATAATCTTTAATAATCACGAATAAATATATTTTTCTGCCCCCATGACGAGATTATAAAAATAAAATGTGATCTCGCTCACAAATAATTAAAAATAATCTTTTTTAATCTTTTTCTAGCGTTTATCATTAATTCCGACAACTTCTCTGAAGTTTTTTAGTTCTATTAATCTCTCAACAAAGAGGCCCCCTATGGACTTTTTAACCGAAATTCTCCTTTTCTTAAAGGATCAAGTGCTGAATAAAGCACCCTTCTTACTAGGTATCGTAGCTTGCTTAGGTTACATTCTTCTTAAAAAAGACACTTCTACGATTATTAAAGGAACAATTAAAACAATTGTCGGTTTTATGATTGTACAAGCCGGTTCAGGTTTCTTAGTAACCAACTTTAAGCCGGTTATTGATGGCTTAGCTAAATATCACCAACTTACCGGTGCAGTAATTGACCCTTACACCAGTATGCAATCGACCATTCAAACAATGGGCGAGAACTACGCTTGGGTCGGTTATGCCGTAATCGGAGCGTTGTTCCTCAATATTCTATTAGTGGTATTCCGCCGTTTAACCGGTATCCGCACCATTATGCTCACCGGTCACATTATGTTCCAACAAGCAGGCTTGGTAGCGGTGTTCTATATGATCATCGGAGCGTCAATGTGGGAGACCATTATCTACACCTCAGTATTGATGGCTCTTTATTGGGGTATTTCGTCTAACATTATGTATAAACCAACCCAAGCGGTAACAGGCGGTGCAGGCTTCTCAATTGGTCACCAACAACAAATTGCTTCTTGGATTGCAGTCAAACTCGCACCAAAACTTGGCGATAAAGACGATACTGTAGATAAAATGAAATTGCCTAACTGGCTCAATATTTTCCACGACAGTATTTCTGCAACCGCATTAGTAATGACCATCTTCTTTGGAATCATCTTACTTTCATTCGGTTTAGATAACCTCAAAGAACTTGCCGGCAAAACCAACTGGTTTATGTACATTTTAGAAATGGGCTTGAAATTTGCGGTGGCAATTCAAATCATCGTAACCGGCGTACGTATGTTTGTAGCTGAGCTTTCAGAAGCCTTCAAAGGTATTGCTGAACGCTTAATTCCAAACTCAGTATTAGCGATTGACTGTGCCGCTATCTACGCTTTCTCGCCAAATGCGATGGTATTCGGCTTTATGTGGGGGGCTATCGGTCAATTTGTGGCAGTAGGCGGCTTGCTTGCAGTAGGCTCACCAGTGCTTATTATTCCGGGCTTTATCCCGATGTTCTTCTCTAACGCAACCATTGGTGTTTTTGCAAACCAATTTGGTGGTTGGAAAGCAGTAATGAAAATCTGTTTTGTGATGGGTATTATTGAAGTGCTTGGCTCAGCTTGGGTTATTCAAATGCTTGCTTCACAAGGCACAACCTTTAACGGTTGGATGGGTATGGCTGACTGGGCATTGTTCTTCCCACCAATCCTACAAGGTATTATCAGCATTCCGGGCTTCTTCTTTGTAATTGTGGCAGCAGCAATGGTTTATATGTTCTTCGCATCTAAACAACTTCGTGCCGAAGAAGCAGAAGCGGCAGCTCGTGGCATTACACTTGAACAATTAGACGGCTACGGCTTAGATGAAGTAAAAGCAGAACCAAAAGCGGAGGCAGTAGTACAACAAGCGGTCGAAAATGCCGAAAATTCTGCAAACCCAATCCGCATTCTAGCGGTGTGTGGCTCAGGTCAAGGCTCATCAATGATGATGAAAATGAAGATCAAAGGCTATCTCGACAAACGTGGTATTCCGAATATTATGGATTCCTGTGCGGTAACTGATTACAAAGGCAAATTAAGCGAGGTTGATATTATTGTCTCCAGCAAACATTTAGCCAACGAAATCGAAGTACCGGAAGGCAAAGCGGTATTAGGTGTACAAAATATGCTAAATCCAAACTCATTTGGTGATGAATTAGTTGAGCTAATCAATCAGCATAATGCAAAATAAGTAAGTTTAGGGGTGAATAATCACCCCTATCTATGCTAAAGATTGTAAAAACTCACTTCATCAAACGAGGAATTATCCAATGAAAAAAATCTTATCCACCCTGTTTATGCTCTCTGCGGTTAGCGTTGCCGTTGCCAAAGAGGTAAACATTAAACTGCTTGGTACCTCAGACGTTCACGGGCGGATTGTACCGTGGAGCTATGGGGCAGACGTGGAAGACAAATCCGGCTCGTTCGCCCAAATCGCAACCTATGTTAAAGAGGTGCGAGCCAACCACAAAAACGTGTTGCTGTTTGATATTGGCGATGCCATTCAAGACAACCAAGTCGAAGAGTTCGCTAAAACCTTAGACAAAGCGAAAAACAACCCAGTACCGAAAGTACTGAATGCAATGAATTACGACATCTTCATTCTCGGTAACCACGAATTTAACTTCGGAATGCCGAATTTAGATGCAATTTTAAAAGACATCAACGCCAAAGTCCTCACCGCCAACTTCTACCACAAAGATGGCAAACGCTACGTTGAGCCAACCACCATCATTGAGCGTGAAGGCGTAAAACTTGGGATTATCGGCTTAACCACCCCAATGTCGGCGATTTTTGAGAAAGATACCGGTCATTTAGACGCAATGAAGTTCACCTCTCCGATTGAAGAGGCGAAAACCCAAATCGCCGACCTCAAAGCCAAAGGTGTAGATGCCATTATCGTGCTGGCACATATGGGGATTGAGAACGAAAACAACATTCCCGACACCGGCGTGGCGGATTTAGTAAATGCAGTGGACGGTATAGATGTGATTATCGCCGGCCATATGCACAAAGATGTGCCGAGTGAAACCATCAAAAACACCCTGATTACCGAACCGCACCGCTACGGCACAGTGGTTTCCGAAGTTGATCTTGCCTTTGATGTGAACGACAAAGGCGAAGTGAAACTACTTTCTAAAACCGCCAAAACCGTACCGGTGAAGAAACTCGCAAGCGATCCGGAAATCGAAAAAATTTACCAACCGTATCACGATGAACTGCGTGCCTTAAACAACGTCAAAATCGGTGAAACTGCACAAGATTTAATCCCACAGGGCAAAAATCACGGTGTTTCGATTGCTTTCTCACAAGACACCGGAATGTCCTCACTGATCCACGATGTGCAACAACATTACAGCGGTGCAGACGTAGTGAGTTTTGCATTTGACTACGAAACCGTGCGTTTAGACAAAGGCGACATCAAGAAAAAAGACATCATCTACAACTACCGCTATGCCGGTGGCGATGTGAGCGTGTATGAGCTAAGCGGCAAACAGCTGAAACAGTATATGGAATGGTCAGCGGACTACTTCGATACCATTCAAGCCGGTGACAAAGACTACCGCTACAACGAAGTGCGGGGTAAATCTAAATACGTCACCTTCGACCTATTCGGCGGCGTAAGCTACAACATCGACCTCCGCAATCCAAGCGGTAGCAAAATTGTCGATCTAAAACTGGCGAACGGCAGCCCAATCACCGATGACGGCAAATACAAAGTGGGAATGAACTCCTACCGCTTTGGTCAGCTCACCAAAAAAGGCGGCATCTGGGAAGGACAACAGATCCCCGTGATTTGGGAATCCAAAGTCGCCATGGGGGCTGAAAAAGGCACAATCCAAAATATGCTGATTGACTACATCACCAACGTCAAAGGCGGAAAAATCGAAGGCAAATCTCATAACCGCTGGGCGATTATCGGCTTAAATTAACGAAAGGGAAACACTATGAACTTAAAACAATCTCTTATTGAAAATAACTCTATTTTGCTCAATCAATCGGCGGCAAATTGGGAAGAGGCAATCAAAATCGGCACTGATTTATTGGTCAAAGCCGGTACGATTGAACCACGCTATTACGATAATATTGTAAGCAAAATCAAAGAGATGGGGCCTTATATTATTCTGGCACCGGGCTTGGCAATGCCTCACGCTCGTCCGGAAGAAGGCGTGATTAAGACCTCTTTCGCTTTAGTGACTTTTGACACTCCGATTTATTTTGAGGGCGAAGATGACCCGGTTCATGTAATGCTGACCCTTGCCGGGAGTGATTCTGATCAACATATGCAAGGTTTGGTGGAAATCACTCAAGTGCTAGACGACCCTGATAGCGACACCGGTGTTGACTTAGATAAAATCCGTCGCTGTAAAACCGCTGAAGACGTGTATGCGGTGATCGATCAGGCATTAGCCTAATATTGGTTGGGTATTTTACCCAACCTCTGCAAGCGGTTCAAAAACATCAATATTTTGCAAATAGAGGAATACCATTATGTCTAAACCATTACTACAAATCGCCCTTGATTCTCTTTCACTGGAAAAAGCGGTGGCTGATGCAAAACAAGCGGAAAACCAAGTCGAAATTATTGAATGCGGTACTATTCTTGCTTTTGCTGAAGGTATGAAAGCTGTTTCCACCTTGCGTGCATTGCACCCAAATCACATTATTGTGTGCGACTTAAAAACCACCGATGGCGGTGCCATTTTAGCTAAAATGGCATTTGAGGCAGGAGCTGACTGGCTCACGGTTTCGGCTGCGGCTCACCCTGCAACCAAAGCGGCCTGCAAAAAAGTAGCGGACGAATTTAACGCTGCTCACCCGGAGCTAAAAGTGAAAAAAGAGATTCAAATTGAAATCTACGGCAACTGGACGGTGGAAAAAGATGCCAAAGAGTGGGTAGAATTAGGGGTAACCCAAGCGATTTACCACCGCTCGCGTGATGCCGAGCTTGCGGGTAAAGGTTGGACAGCGGAAGATGTTGAGTTAATGAAACAGCTTTCTGACTTAGGCATTGAATTATCTATCACTGGCGGTATCGTACCGGAAGATATTCACCTGTTCAAAGAGATCAAAAACGCCAAAGCCTTTATTGCAGGCCGTGCTTTAGTTGGTGAAAAAGGCAAACAAACTGCCGAAGCCATTCGTGCGGAGATTGATAAATACTGGAACTAATCCGGAACTCAAATCCAATAAAAATGGCGTTCTCTCAACCGGAACGCCATTTTTTATTTCTTCTATTCTTGGGAAGCTGATATTCTCCACAATCTCGCCACATTTTCAGAGGTTGAAATCAGGTTCTCTTTGCCTGATTTTAACACTGCATCTAAATTACTGACTTGTCGAATAATCGGAAATACCGCATCAATGCCGTGTTGGTACACCACAGGGTAATCCTCTTTCAATGAGCCAACTATTGCAATCACCGGCTTGCCAAATTGCTTAGCGATTTTCGCCACTCCAATCGGGGTTTTGCCGGCGATAGATTGAGCGTCCATTCGCCCTTCTCCTGTCACCACCAAATCCGCATTGGCAAGTTTCTCGGCAAGATCGGTTGCCTCAAGAATAATTTGCACGCCGGAACGTAACGTTACGTTAGGCAGTAGCTGTAAACCACCTCCCATTCCACCGGCTGCACCGGCACCGGCTTTCTCGGCAATCTCAATGCCTAATTGGGATTTTACGGTTTCGGCAAAATGCAATAGGGCGTGGTCGAGCGTTTTCACCATCTCCGGTGTAGCTCCTTTCTGTGGCCCAAAAATTGCCGAAGCCCCTCGCTCACCGCACAACGGATTATCTACATCGCAAGCGACCTCAAATTCCACTTGGCTTAAGCGTGAATCCAAACCGCTTAAATCAATCTGCTGAATTTGGCTTAATGCCTCGCCACCAAAGCCGATTTCCCGCTGTTCGGCATTTAGAAATTTCGCCCCTAAGGCTTGTAGCATTCCGACCCCGCCATCGTTAGTCGCACTGCCGCCAATGCCGAGAATGATTTTTTCCACCCCTAAATCCAAGGCGGCTTTAATTAACTGCCCCGTGCCGTAGCTGGTGGTAACCAGCGGATTTCGTTGCTCCATTGGCACTAAATGCAAGCCACTTGCCGCCGCCATTTCAATAAAGGCGGTTTTTTGATCCCCCGACAAGCCGAAAAAGGCTTCGACCTCATTTACAAGCGGTGCAATTACGCTGATTTTTTGCAAACTGCCGTGAGTGGCATCAATCAGCGACTGTACCGAGCCTTCGCCACCGTCTGCCATCGGCACAAGCTGATACTCCGCTTCAGGAAAAACACGGGCAAATCCCTGTTGAATTGCTTGAGCCACCTCTAATGCGGTTAAGCTCTCTTTAAATGAATCTGGTGCGATCACAATTTTCATCGTCAATCCTTACAGTAAAATCAATGAAAGTAGATAAACCGTGAGCATTCCCGTCACGCCCATAATGAAAGTGAGGGTAGTTTGCGTACGGTAGCCTTGTTGCGGAGTCAGTTTAGTAAAGTTTGTTACCACCCAGTAGTAGCTGTCATTGGCGTGGGAAACACACATTGAGCCAGCCGCAATCGCCATTACGGTTAAGGCTGCCGCCATTTCACTGGTTAGCCCTAAGGCATTCATTAATGAGTCCGGTGCGTTGAACATTCCCATAATGGAGGCGGTGGTGATAATTGCCACCGTTGAGCTGCCTTGTGCGGTTTTTAAAATCGCCGAAATCAGGAATGGGAAGAAAATTCCCGCTGTGCTGATAATATGAGCGTTTTGCTTGATGTAATCCACAAAGCCGGCTTGGGTAATCACATTGCCTAGCACGCCACCGGCAGCAGTAATAAAGAGAATTGGGCCGACTAATTTCAGGGTATCATTGGTTAAGCTGTCAAATTCCGCCATTTTACCGCTCGAAACCAGTAGGAAAATAGCGAAGATCACCCCAATTGCTAACGCAATAATCGGGTTGCCGACAAATTGTAGGAATACGCCGAAATCGCCACTTACGCCGGCAATTTTGGCAATCGAGCCGATAGCCATTAAGATAATCGGCATAAAAATCGGGGCAAGGCTTAAAAAACCGCTCGGTAATTTGCCGTATTGTTTGATCAGATCTTCATAGCTTTGGCTGATTACTTGATCCGCTTGAGCTTCTTCCGCCACGCTGACTTGTTTGCCGATATATTTGGCAAAGAAGTAACTGGCAATCAACACAGGAATGGAGACCACAAAGCCCATTCCGATGACAAGCAGGAGATTATGGCTTAAACCAACAGCACCGGCTGCTGCAATCGGGCCCGGTGTCGGCGGAATAAAGACGTGGGAGGCATATAAACCGGCACTTAATGCCACTGCCATTCCCACCGGATTGGCAAGAATTTTTTTGCGAATGGCTTCACGAATTGGGTTTAACACCACAAAGCCGCTGTCGCAGAACACCGGAATACCAACCACCCAGCCCATAATCAACATTGCCAGTTCAGGGCGTTTTTGCCCCACCACTTTTACCACCATATCGGCTAATTTGAGGGCTGCACCGGTTTTTTCTAAAATCGTGCCGATAATCGCCCCAAAAATAATCACGATACCAATGCTTTTGAAGGTATTACTAAAACCTTCTCCCACAATGGTTGGGATTTTGGCAAGCGGTAAACCTGCCACTAATGCAAGGGCTATCGAAATCGACATCAAGGCTAAGAACGGGTGAACTTTCCACTTCGCAATCATATAAATCATAATGATGATGGCGACCAGAAAGGTCAGAATAAGTGCAATACCTGACATAATAAGTCTCCTCATTGTAGAAAAATCAACCTATTATTCGGTATTTATCGGTAAAAATCTTTAGAGAAATTTGCAAAAAATTTGTTAAAAATGACCGCTTGTTTGTATATTTCTACAATTTTTAAGACAGAACTGCTCCAAGATACAACACAAATTTTTGCTCTATATTATTGAAAGATAAGCCGGTTATCTGCTCGATCTTCTCTAAACGATAACGTAGCGTATTTGGGTGAATGAACAATTTCTTGGCAGCGTGATCCAGATCACAATTTGCGAAAAAATAGTAACGCAGACTTTTCAGCAACACCTGTTTTTTGTCGGAAACCAGCAAGGTTTGGAACGGCGAAAGCAAGGTTTTCGCTTCCCAAGAATGACTAAAACGATGCAAGAGAGCCGGCAGTTTGAAATCCTCAAAATGAATAATCTGCTTACGGCTTTGGATCTGCTCGGCATAATTGAGGGTATGGCAGGCGGTTTGGTAGGAAATATGGGTTTGCGATAAATTTTCGACAGCCAGCCCGACTACGGTTTTGAAGGAAATATCCGAATCGTTAAGTTTGTTTAGGGTATTGCGGATTAACGATCTTTCGTTGGATAAATGGTTCAGCAAGGCAATTTTATCTAACCCAATCACGGCGGTGAGTAGGCTCGGAAAATGGTGGTCGAAAAAATCAATCAGGCGTTGGAGTTTTTCCGCAGTAGAGCTGTGAATTTTAATCACCATTACCGACAGCGGTTTTGCAAAATCTTGCCCGAAAAAGACCGCCTGTTGCCGGATTTCCGCTGAGTTTAGGCTACCTTTGAGCAAAGCACGCACAAACTCTTCCCGATAGCGGCGTTGCCAACGCTCCTGCTCCAACTCAAACGCTTGTTGCATAATCAGCTCCGCCGCCATTTTCACCAGTTGAGCATATTGGCGAACTTGTTGCGGCTGCCCTGAAATCCCAACTACACCAATGGTTGAGCCTAAATAGTGAAGCGGTAAGTTAATGCCCACTTTCACTTCATCACACCACTGTTTTGCAAGATTTTCATCAATTTCGACCGCTTGATCGTTGCGTAACGCAATCACCGCTCCTGTGTGTCGTTGTCCGATACGAGCGACATCACCGGAGGCAATAATCACGCCTTCGTTATCCATCACATTAACGGAGTTGGGAATAATCTGCATTGTGCGTTTAACGATACGCTCGGCAATAGCTTGGTTAAGTTTCATTATATGATTCCTACTCATTAGCTAAGTATCACCCAATACTATGAAAAATCCCTCTCTCGAGGGATTTGCAAATTATCTACGCTTCCACTTCCTGAGAATAGATCATAGCGTGAAGTTATTTTGCCACAGTCGCTTGAATCAGTTTTTCCGCTTTGGCAAGGTTGTTTTCTACATCGGCATAATCGGTATTAGCGTGAGCCACCACTTGATCGGCACGATTTAACATTACTTCTACCTTGCCCTTGTTCGGTTCGGTAATTAACACTTTTAATGGCAATTGTAATGCTAACATCGGATCTTTCACCATTAATGGCGTGCCGGCTTTCGGCGTGCCATAAACCAGCACGGTTGCCGGTTGCATTTCTAAGCCGGCTTGTTTCGCAGCCGCTTGGTGATCGATTTCGGCAAAAATCGTCATTCCTTTTTCTTTTAAAGTGTTAGATAAGGTGGTCACTGTGGTTTCGAAATCAAACTTGCTTTCAAATACCATTGGTTTAACGTCAGCAATATCTGCCATTGCCACGCTGCTCATTGCTAATGCAGAAACTGCGACTGCTTTTAAGTTCATTTCTTTTCTCCTCAAATAGATTAAATAATCCCTTGTTCTTCCAACTTGCCTAAGAAATAAGGCATTTGTTTACGCCAAGTCGGCCAGTCGTGGTCAATATCAAAGCCCCAATAATCGAACCACGCCTCAATACCTTTTGCGTTGAAAGCCTCTTGTAATCGGCGGGTGTCTTCAATGTGCTGTTCTTCCCACGCACCTTGTCCGACGGCAATCACATAGTGGTTTTGGCGGTAGCGGTCTAAGAACCAATCGTCATTCTGACCCCACACATAATCAATCGGCGAGTTAAAATAAACCGCTTTATCACCATAAAACTCACCGCTGAAAAAGCGGGCATCATAAACACCACTTAGGGCGATAGCAATATCAAACAGATCCGGGTGACGTAAGGCAAAGTTTATCGTATGGAATGCCCCCATACTGCAACCGGTGGCAATCATGGTGCCGTTCCATTGTGATTCGTGGCGGATTAACGGCACTAGCTCGTGAATAATATAACGATCGTAAGCATTATGAGCTAATGCCATATCGTGTCCGGATTTATGTTTGGATAACCAAGATTCCGCATCGTAAGAATCAGGGGTGTAGAATTTGATTAAGCCTCGTTCAATAAAGGAACGGCACGCCTCAATCATTCCAAAGTTGCCATATTCATTTTCGTTGCCACCGGAAGACGGAAAAACAATAACCGGTTTACCTGCGTGTCCGTAAACGTTGAACGACATTTCACGACCTAATTCGCCACTCCAGTGGCTTCTTTTTTCAAAATGCATTTTTCACCTCTTACTGTTTAGCTTGTGCGAATTGTGCGATTTCACGCATTTGTTCCATTGTTTCGGTACGGGCTAAAATACCTTGCTCGCCCATTACTTTGGCAAATACGCCCGGCACGCTTTGCACGCTGATAATATTGCCGGCAAATTTCTCACAAACGGCATCAATCGAATTTACATAATTTTGGTTTGCCTTACGGGAGATATAAACCACGTTCCAAGGGTGCTGAATATCAGCATAGAATTTGTTTTCTTTCACAATATTGGCAAACTCACGGAACACATCGAAATCGTTGGCGTAGTTCCACATATCAATGGTTAAGCCACCCGGCGGACGGCAGTTGATCTCAAGTGGTAACAACTCTTCTTTTTTGCTCCCTTTAACACGGAAGAACTCAAAATGGAAGAAACGCTCTTTTACGTTAAAAGCTTTCACACATTGTTTACCCATTTCGACTAATTTTGGCGAAATTTCACGTGGAACGTAGTAGAACATATCGCCGTCTTTTGAAACGGTATCCAATACCGCTTCTGAATATTCAAGGCTGGAGTAGAAAACGATATTGCCCTCTTTATCGGTTAAACCGTCAAAGGTGATAATATCGCCATCAATAAACTCTTCCATAATATATTCAACTGTTGGCGTTTTATAACCAAAGAAAGCTTCTAACTCTTCCGCAGTTTTAATTTTGTAAGTATCGCTCGCCCCAACCCCTGAATTTGGCTTGATAATCACCGGGAATTTTAGCTGTTTCGCTAATTTACGAGCATCTTCATCACCTTTAAATACTCGCCCTTGTGCCACTTTCAAACCGGTTTTGCGGAATACCTCTTTCATTTGAGCTTTGGTTTTAATGGAGAGCATATCATCGTTCTTATAACCAAACACATTGAAATCGGTACGCAATTTCGCATCTAATTCAAGCCAATATTCATTGTGCGATTCAATGCGGTCAATTCGCCCGTATTTATGGGCAAAGTAAGCGACTGCACGGTAAACCTGCTCATAATCTTCCATATTATCCACACGATAATATTCAGTTAAAGAGTTGCGAAGCGTTTCGCTAAGTGATTCATAAGGGGCATCGGCAACTCCCAATGTATTAAAACCGGCTTCACGCAAACGTACTGCAAAGGTTTCAAAATTAGTGGGGAAGTGAGGGGAAATCATCACAAAATTAAGTGGTCTAGACATAGTTCTTCCTTTATAAAGTTTGCATATTATTAAAATGATTAGAATAGATTTTAGGCTAAATTTATTAATTTTCAAAATGTATTCACACAAGCAATAATTTTTACAATAAATTAACTTTTATAAAAACTCAATTTAACATCAGAATAAATCGTATAAATTTAGTCAGGTATTTTTACAAAAAAACCATATTTATGATTTACATTAATATTTCCATCTATTATCCTAAATATGTTGTCAGTATTTATACTGATAAACACATAACAAAATTCATTTATATTAATGGAGATTCAACATGGCTGAACAAATTGTTCCTTCAAATGAAGCTGTTTTAAAAGCAGTCCACGATACTTTAGTTATTTCAACAACTGATTTACAAGGTGTTATTACTTACGCTAACGACCTTTTCTGCAAATTAACCGGTTTTACCCGTGAAGAATTAATTGGACAACCGCATAATATCGTACGCCACCCAGCTGTACCAAAAGAAGTTTATAAAGATATGTGGGATACAATCCAAGCCGGTAAAATCTGGACAGGTATCGTACCAAACTGCGGTAAAGGCGGTGTAGTTTATGTGGTTGATACCACCGTTCAACCAATGTTTGATGAAACAGGCAAAATTACAGGCTATATCAGCGTTCGCCGTGTAATTAATGATTTAATGACCAACTTTGAAGCAGTAGAATCAGCAAAAGAAATCTTTGATGACTTCTACGGTGAATAATTAAAAAACAATGATTGCGTGTAAAAGATGATCTCTTTTACACGCAATTTTTTATTTTCGAGGAGTTTGTATGTCTCTCATTCCCCATATCCACATTGCTTATGGTTCGGAGTCTGGTAACGCAGAAAAGCTTGCCCAACAATTAGCTATCCAACCCTTTTTACTTCCCTACTCACCCACACTTTCTACATTAAACGAAACCGATTTAAGCCAATTATCTACCGAGAGTTTATTGCTTATTGTAACCAGCTCCTTTGGTGATGGCGAACCACCTGAAAACGCCGATGAATTTGCAGAAAAATTGGAAAATTTGACCGCTTGTAATCTGCAATATGCGATATTCGGGCTGGGTGATATTACTTATGATAAATTCTGTGGCTATAGCAAACAACTAGATTCATTATTACAACAAAAACAAGCTAAAGCTGTGATTGCAAGGGTTGATGCCGATTTAAACTATCAAGAAATTTTTAAACAATGGCTACCCCTAGTGGAGCAGGCATTACATTCAACAAACAAAGAAACGATCCAACATTCCCTTTCTGTTCAAGCTTACGGCGAGGAAATGGCATACCAAGCAGAAGTGTTGGAAATTAAGCATTTGGCAAACTCAAGCCCTGCGGTGTATCACATTCGTTTATCATTAAAAGAGAGCGGTATTTTCTATCAAGCAGGGGATTTAATTTATGTCAAAGTGCAGCAACCGGACAGACTATTAAACGAATACGCAGAATGGTTTAACGATCAAAATGCAGTTGCATTACTACGCCATAAAGAACTCCGACTACTAAGTAAAAATGTACTGCGTGATATTCAAAAAATTTGCGGCAGTAATGAACTCAAAGATTTAACTAAAATTTCCAATAAAAAAGCATTGGAACAATATGTCTATGGGCGGGATTTATTAGACGTATTACGCGATTTTGACCCAAACAAAAGCGTGACATTAGCCGATTTAGAGCCAATTTTATCTAACTTAGCCGCACGAGCCTATTCAATTAGCTCTTGCGGTAAAACTCACCCTGATTATGTTGATTTATGTATCCGCCACGTTTCGTATCATTTAAACGGTAGAGATTATCAAGGGACTGCAAGTGGGTATTTATCCGAATTACAAGCGGGCGATTTTGTCTCGATTTTTGCAAATGCCAATCCGAATTTCCGTTTACCCGAAACATTAACAGCCCCGGTGGTGATGATTGGCTCAGGTACTGGCATTGCTCCGCATATCGCATTTTTACAAGCGTTAGAGCAGCAATATCAGGGGGTTGAAAGCTATTTATTCTTCGGCGAGCGTTATCGTGATAAAGATTTTCTGTATCAAACGGAACTGGAAAATTACTTAGCAAAAGGCACCTTAACTCAGCTGTTTACTGCTTTTTCACGTGATCAGGCAGAGAAGTTTTATGTGCAAGATGCCCTATCGCAACAAGCAGAGTTAGTTTGGCATTTAATTCAGCAAGAGGCTTATTTCTATATTTGTGGCAGTAAAGCAATGAGTAAAGCGATAGATGCGGAACTCATCAAAATTGCAGATCAAATCGGAGGAGAGCCTTATGTTGATGATTTCAATAATATTATTGCAAAATTGGTCGCGGAAGGCCGATTAATGCGAGATGTATATTAGAAAATGACAAAAACTAAAAACCCAGCAAAAGCTGGGTTTTTATTTAATCATAGTTCATTAAGCAACAACTGCTTTCTCAACTACACGAACTAAAGTCCAAGATTTAGTTTTTGAAATAGGACGACATTCCTTAATTTCAACAACATCACCTAATTTAGCTTCGTTGTTTTCATCGTGTACATGAAGTTTAGTAGTACGACGGATAAACTTACCGTATAACGGATGTTTAACTGTACGTTCGATAGCAACAACAAATGATTTATCCATTTTGTCGCTAACCACTTTACCTTGTACTGTACGAATTTTATCAGTCATTATTCACCCGCCTTTTCGGTTAATACAGTTTTAACTTGTGCAATACTACGACGCACTTGTTTTAACTGGTGGGTTTGTTGAAGCTGACCGGTGGCTGCTTGCATACGCAATTTGAATTGTTCACCTAAAAGGTTCACTAACTCACCATTCAGCTCTTCAACACTTTTATTACGTAGTTCTTGAGCTTTCATTACATCACCGTCTTAGTTACAAATGTGGTTTTGAACGGAAGTTTAGCTGCCGCCAATGCAAACGCATTGCGTGCAACTTCTTCAGAAACACCATCCATTTCATAGAGAACTTTACCCGGTTGGATTAAGGCTACCCAGTACTCAACGTTACCTTTACCTTTACCCATACGGACTTCTAATGGTTTTTCAGTAATTGGTTTGTCTGGGAACACACGGATCCAGATTTTACCTTGACGTTTAACCGCACGGCTCATCGCACGACGAGCTGCTTCAATTTGACGAGCTGTTAAACGACCACGGCCAATAGCTTTTAAACCAAATGAACCGAAGCTCACTTCTGTGCCACCCGCGATACCACGATTACGGCCTTTGTGTACTTTACGGAATTTTGTGCGTTTTGGTTGTAACATTCAGTGATTCTCCTTATTTACGACCTTTGCCACGTGGCGCCTTTTTAGGCTGTGCCGCTGGTTCTTTTTCAGATTCAATCACTGCAGCCATTCCACCAAGAATTTCACCTTTGAAGATCCACACTTTTACGCCGATTACGCCGTAAGTAGTGTGAGCTTCAGCAGTACTATAATCGATGTCTGCACGAAGCGTATGTAGAGGTACACGACCTTCACGATACCATTCTGAGCGAGCAATTTCTGCACCACCTAAACGACCGCTAACTTCAACTTTGATACCTTTAGCACCTAATTTCATCGCGTTTTGAACTGCTTTTTTCATTGCACGACGGAACATCACACGACGTTCAAGTTGAGAAGCGATGCTATCTGCGACTAATTTCGCATCTAGCTCTGGTTTTTTCACTTCAGCGATGTTGATTTGAGCTGGAACGCCAGCGATTTTCGCAACTGCGTTGCGTAATTTTTCAACATCTTCACCTTTTTTACCGATAACGATACCCGGGCGAGCTGTGTGAATAGTTACACGAATGCTTTTTGCAGGACGCTCAATAGTGATGCGTGATACAGAAGCGTTCGCTAACTCTTTGTTTAAAAATTTACGTACTTTGAAGTCGCCGTCTAAGTTATCAGCGAAATCTTGTGTATTCGCGAACCAAGTAGAGTTCCAAGGTTTAACAATACCTAGGCGAATACCATTAGGATGTACTTTCTGACCCATTTTGTTATTCTCCTACTTAATTAACGATCTGACACAACCACAGTGATGTGGCTTGTACGTTTTAAAATACGATCTGCACGACCTTTTGCACGTGGCATTACACGTTTCATGCTTGGACCTTCATCAACGAAGATTTTAGCAACTTTAAGATCATCGACATCTGCACCGTCATTATGCTCTGCGTTTGCAATAGCTGACTCTAATACTTTCTTAACAAGCGTCGCTGCTTTTTTGTTAGTGAAAGTTAAGATTTCTAATGCTACAGAAACTTTTTTACCGCGAATTAAATCAGCAACTAAGCGAGCTTTTTGGGCAGAAGTACGAGCGTAACGATGTTTAGCAATAGTTTCCATCTTTTACCTCTTATTTCTTAGCTTTCTTATCTGCGGCGTGACCGCGGTATGTACGAGTCGGTGCAAATTCACCTAATTTATGACCGATCATTTCGTCGGAAACATAAACAGGAACGTGCTGACGACCATTATGGACTGCGATGGTCAAACCAATCATTGATGGAATGATCATTGAACGACGGGACCAAGTTTTAATTGGTTTTTTATCCCCGCTTTCCACCGCCTTCTCTACCTTCTTCAACAAGTGTAGGTCAAGGAAAGGACCTTTCTTGAGGGAACGTGGCATTGGTGTTTACCTTTTAGTTAATGAATTAAATTATTTGCCACGACGACGTACGATGAATTTATCAGTACGTTTGTTGTGACGAGTTTTCTTACCTTTGGTTTGAACGCCCCAAGGTGTAACAGGGTGTTTACCGAAGTTACGACCTTCACCACCACCGTGTGGGTGATCTACTGGGTTCATTGCAGTACCACGAACGGTTGGACGAATACCTCTCCAACGGTTTGCACCTGCTTTACCAAGAACGCGAAGCATATGCTCTGAGTTACCTACTTCACCAATGGTTGCAGTACATTCAGCTAATACTTTACGCATTTCGCCTGAACGAAGACGTAAAGTTACATAGTTACCTTCACGGGCAATGATTTGAACGTAAGCACCAGCAGAACGTGCAATTTGACCACCTTTACCAGGTTTTAATTCAACGTTGTGTACAGTTGTACCTACTGGGATGTTACGCATTGGTAATGCGTTACCTACTTTAATCGGAGCTGAAGCACCCGCTTGAATTTGATCACCAGCAGTTAAACCTTTTGGTGCTAAAATATAGCGACGTTCACCATCTTTATAAAGTACTAATGCGATATTCGCAGAACGATTTGGATCGTATTCTAAACGCTCAACAACACCCGGAATGTCTAATTTATTACGTTTAAAATCAATTAAACGGTAGTGTTGTTTGTGACCGCCACCAATGTGACGAGTTGTGATACGACCTAAGTTGTTACGACCACCAGTTTTAGATTTAGTATCTAAAAGTGCTGCAAAAGGTTTACCTTTGTGAAGCTCAGCGTTTACAACTTTAACAACGTGACGACGACCAGCGGAGGTCGGCTTACATTTAACGATAGCCATTTATTTTATCTCCTCTGATTACTCTGCCGCACCTTCAACGAAGTCAAGTGATTGACCTTCTTGAAGAGTTACATAAGCTTTTTTCCAGTCACTACGACGACCAACTTTAGCACCACGGCGTTTAGTTTTACCTTTAACTACTACGGTACGAACAGAATCAACTTTTACTTCAAACAGTTCTTCAACTGCATTTGCAATCTCAACTTTGTTTGCATCTAATGCAACTTTGAATACGATTGTATTGCCTTTTTCTGCGTTGTTTGTCGCTTTTTCAGAGATATGTGGTGCTTTAAGCACGTTTAGCAAACGTTCTTGTTGAATCATGCTAACATCTCCTCAATTTGTTTTACTGCATCTACGGTTACAACCACTTTATCGAAAGCAATTAAGCTAACTGGGTCAATACCTTGCACATCACGCACATCAACTTTATATAAGTTGCGTGCTGCTAAGAATAAATTCTCATCTACGTTTGCAGTAATGATAAGAGCGTCATTTAACGCCATATCTTTTAATTTTTGTGCTAATACTTTAGTTTTTGGTGCATCGATCTCGAATTTCTCAACAACCACTAAACGGTCTTGACGAACTAATTCAGAAAGAATGCTTTTGATTGCACCACGGTACATTTTTTTGTTCACTTTTTGGCTGTAATCTTGTGGTTTCGCAGCAAAAGTTACACCACCCGAACGCCAAATTGGTGATTTAATATCACCAGAACGCGCACGGCCTGTACCTTTTTGACGCCAAGGTTTTTTACCTGAACCAGACACTTCAGCACGAGTTTTTTGAGCACGAGATCCTTGACGAGCACCTGCTGCATAAGCAACAACTACTTGGTGGATTAATGCTTCATTGAACTCACGTCCGAAGGTAGTTTCAGAAACAGTTAGTGCGTTTGCACCTACAACTTGTAATTCCATCTCTATCTCCTAGACTTATGCTTTAACTGCCGGTTTTACGATAACATCACCATTAGTTGCACCAGGAACGGCACCTTTAACTAATAATAATTTACGCTCAACATCTACACGAACAACTTCAAGTGATTGAACGGTTACACGCTCTGCACCTAAGTGTCCTGCCATTTTTTTACCTTTAAACACACGACCTGGAGTTTGGTTTTGACCAATAGAACCAAGTACACGATGTGATAAAGAGTTACCGTGAGTTGCATCTTGAGTACGGAAGTTCCAACGTTTAACACCACCTTGGAAGCCTTTACCTTTTGATGTACCAGTAACATCGACTTTTTTAACATCAGTAAAGATGTCAACATTGATTTCTTGACCTAAAGTGAATTCTTCACCTTCAGTAGTACGAAATTCCCATAAACCGCGTCCAGCTTCAACACCTGCTTTCACGAAATGACCTGCTTCTGGTTTAGTTACACGGCTAGCTTTTTTAGAGCCAGTAGTAACTTGAATTGCAGAGTAGCCATCGTTTTCAAGGGTTTTAACTTGAGTAACACGGTTGGCTTCGATTTCGATAACGGTAACTGGAATAGACACGCCGTCTTCAGTGAAAACGCGGGTCATACCAACTTTACGACCGATTAAACCAATCATTGTAATAACCTCTTAAAATTCCCAATTAACCTAGACTAATCTGAACGTCAACGCCAGCAGCTAGATCTAAACGCATTAATGCATCAACAGTTTTTTCTGTTGGTTCAACAATATCAACTAAACGTTTGTGAGTACGGATTTCATATTGGTCACGTGCATCTTTATTCACGTGTGGAGAAATCAATACAGTGAAACGTTCTTTACGAGTTGGTAAAGGAATTGGACCACGAACTTGTGCACCAGTACGTTTAGCTGTTTCTACGATCTCCGCAGTAGATTGATCAATTAAACGATGATCAAATGCTTTTAAGCGGATACGGATTCTTTGGTTCTGCATTAGACCAGAGCTCCAATTAAAAAATTTAGCTAATAAAAAAACCAAACTACCACTTAACAAATTAGTTAAGGGAGCTCAGTTAAACCTATATAGTTCCAAAATTAGGAACATTGTATACACTACAATATCTGTAGTGCCATTTGATAAATGATTACATCAAATGTCTTTAGATACCTAAAGCTTTGCTATCATACTCGTTTCATTTCCCTTATGCAAGTAATTTTTGTTTTTTATATTGACAATAATTTGATTCGATAAAACTTCTAAAGATACACAATATTTCCAACACTTCATTTGAAGTGGCTCAAATAAATTGTATTTATGCATTTTTTTATTCAAACTTTTCGAGCCACTTCACAAATCTAAAAAATCCTAGTTGAAATTTAATCCATAAGAGTATTTATTATTAAATAAGTTTCATGACCTTACATCGGAGTACATATATGCAAACAATCAATGAAATTAAAGAAGAAATCTACCCTATATTTGAGCCTATCATTGGAACAATTCGGCTAAAAACCTACTTTTCCTACTACGCAGTTTTTAAGGATGGATTGATGATTGCATTGTATCAAAATGGAGCAACTTATTTACGTATTGCGAAAAAAGATATTGAATACATTCGTCAGTATCCTAAAACCTGTATCTTATGCGATGAAAAAATTGGTATACAAAGTAGAAAATTTCATTATATTCCGCAAGTTCTCATAGATGATACACCAAAATTTAGCTCGCTACTCTTTGGAATTATAGAGGAACTCCGAACGGAGAAGTACAAAATAAGCCAAAAGCGAGCTACACAAATCCGAAACCTACCAAATATGAATTTAAAGTTAGAAAGAATGTTGAAAAAAATAGGGATTCATTCCATTCATGATTTTACTCAAGAAGGGTATATGTCAACTTTTATCAAACTGATTCTCCAGGGCTTTGATGTTACCGAAGACTTACTGTTTAAGCTAAACGGGGCCTTAAATCACCAATATATTTATACCTTCACAGATCAACAAAAAAGGGAACTAATGCAAGAAGCAAATCAAGCGCTATATAATTCAGGCCTAAGAAAAAGATTTAACGCCCTGTAGTTAAATAATATGATCCAAATCATAAAATATAAAAAAACCAATAAGGAATTGCAATTCGCAGTTCCTTTCTTTTTCTTTTATATGCTAGTATCACCTTATACCTCTAAATTATTAGTGCCTACTGATTTTCAATTAATCCAACAATTTAGGAGAGCGAATCATGGAATTCCGTATCGAAAAAGACACAATGGGCGAAGTGCAAGTTCCTGCCGATAAATACTGGGCGGCGCAAACCGAGCGTTCACGCAATAACTTTAAAATCGGGCCGGAGGCATCAATGCCGGCGGAAATTATCGAGGCGTTTGGCTATCTGAAAAAAGCGGCTGCCTATGCTAATCACGATTTGGGTGTGCTAGCGGTCGAAAAACGGGATTTAATTGCAAAAGCCTGCGATGAGATTTTGGCGAATAAGCTGGACGATCAATTCCCGCTGGTGATTTGGCAAACCGGATCGGGTACACAATCAAATATGAACGTGAATGAAGTAGTAGCGAACCGTGCGCACGTTTTAAACGGCGGTAAGCTAGGCGAAAAATCGATTATTCACCCGAACGATGATGTGAATAAATCCCAATCTTCCAACGACACCTACCCGACCGCAATGCACATCGCTGCTTACAAAAAAGTGGTGGAACATACCCTGCCTTGTGTGAAACGCTTGCAAAAAACCTTAGCGGAAAAAGCCGAAGCCTTTAAAGATGTGGTCAAAATCGGGCGTACTCACTTAATGGACGCCACTCCGCTCACTCTCGGTCAAGAGTTCTCTGCCTATGCAGCACAGTTAGCGTTCGGCATTAAAGCATTGGAAAACACCCTGCCACACCTGCGTGAGCTGGCTCTCGGCGGCACAGCAGTCGGCACCGGCTTGAATACCCCGAAAGGTTACGATGTGAAAGTGGCGGAATACATTGCGAAATTCACCGGTTTACCGTTCGTTACTGCCCAAAACAAATTTGAGGCACTTGCGACTCACGATGCGATTGTCGAAACCCACGGGGCATTAAAACAACTTGCGGTGTCGCTCTACAAAATTGCCAACGATGTCCGTTTATTAGCCTCCGGTCCTCGTTCAGGCATTGGCGAAATTCTGATTCCGGAAAACGAGCCGGGTTCATCAATTATGCCGGGCAAAGTAAATCCAACCCAATGCGAAGCGATGACAATGGTCTGCGCCCAAGTATTAGGCAACGATGTCACTATATCCTTTGCCGGTACGCAAGGGCATTTCCAACTGAATGTCTATAAACCGGTGATGGCGTACAACTTCTTACAATCCGCCCAGTTACTCGGCGATGCGTGTGTGTCGTTTGATGAACATTGTGCGGTCGGTATTGAGCCAAACTACCCACGCATTAAACAGCAGCTCGACCAATCGCTGATGTTAGTGACCGCATTAAATACTCACATTGGTTATGAAAATGCAGCGAAAATCGCCAAAACTGCCCACAAAAACGGCACAACATTAAAAGAAGAAGCGATTAACTTAGGCTTAGTTACGGCAGAACAGTTTGATGAATGGGTTCGTCCGGAAGATATGGTAGGCAGTTTGAAATAAGCCAATTTTTCGCTTGTAGCCTAATTTACACCTCAATCTACCAGTAAGATTGAGGTGTAATTTTTTATAGCGAGGGTACTAATTTTGTTTTAGAATGAAGCATCATTTTTTAAGCGGAAAAACCTATGAAAAAACTCATTTTAATCGCATTAGTAACTACTTTAGGCTTAAGTGCTTGCGGGGTCAAAGGCCCACTCTACTTCCCTGAGCAAGCCCCTAAACACGAACAAAAATAAGCATTGCAAGCGGTCTGTTTTTGCTAAAATTTTGCAAATTTTTGTGAAAAAGCGACCGCTTGTTGCCTCTTTTTCTTTCAAAATCCCAAACACAACGGACTTTCAATGAACCATTTTGAATATAAAAATAACCAACTTTTTGCCGAAGAAGTCGCTATTGCCGATATTATCGAGCAATACGGCACGCCGGCTTATGTTTACTCCAGAGCCACCCTTGAACGCCACTGGCACGCATTCAATAATGCGTTCGGCTCGCACCCACACCTTGTTTGCTTTGCAGTCAAATCTAACTCTAACATTGCCCTATTAAATGTAATGGCTCGTCTCGGTTCAGGCTTTGATATTGTCTCTCAAGGCGAGTTGGAGCGAGTTCTAGCAGCTGGTGGCGAAGCCTCTAAAGTTGTCTTTTCCGGCGTGGCAAAATCGCACAGCGAAATCAAGCGAGCGTTGGAAGTCGGGATTCGTTGCTTTAACATTGAATCTATTTCCGAACTTCACCGCATTAACCAAGTTGCCGGTGAGCTAGGCAAAATCGCACCAATTTCACTGCGAGTAAACCCGGATGTGGACGCCCACACTCACCCCTACATTTCCACCGGTTTAAAAGAAAACAAATTCGGCGTGAGCGTTACTCAAGCCCGTGAAGTGTATCGCTTAGCCAAAACCTTGCCGAATGTGAGAATTACCGGTATGGATTGCCACATCGGCTCGCAATTAACCGAATTGCAACCGTTTTTAGATGCAACCGATCGCTTAATCGTCTTAATGGAGCAACTGCGTGAAGATGGCATTGAGCTACACCACTTAGACTTAGGCGGTGGTTTAGGCGTACCTTACAACGGCGAAGAGCCTCCGCACCCGACTGAGTATGCCAAAGCCTTGCTGGAAAAGCTCAAAGGCTATGAAAACCTAGAAATCGTTATTGAACCGGGGCGTGCTATTACCGCAAATGCCGGCATTTTAGTGACGAAAGTGGAATATTTGAAACAAAATGAAGATCGCAATTTTGCGATTGTCGATACCGGTATGAACGATATGATTCGCCCGGCTCTGTATGAAGCCTATATGCAAATTACGGAAGTGGATAAAACCTTAAACCGTGACAAAGCTGTTTACGATGTGGTCGGTCCGATTTGCGAAACTTCAGATTTCTTAGGCAAACAAAGAGAACTGGCGATTGCTGAAGGGGATTTAATCGCTATGCGTTCTGCCGGAGCTTATGGTGCGGCAATGTCTTCAACCTACAACTCTCGCCCACAAGCGGCAGAAATTATGGTTGATGGCAACCAAGCCCATTTAATTAAAGCCCGAGCCACTTTTGCCGATTTATGGCGTTTAGAAAAATTATTACCTTAATGAGGAAGAAAAGATGAAATTATATGGATTAACCGGTGCTTGTTCATTTGTGCCACACGTTGCCCTAGAGTGGGTGAAATTGCGTGCCAATCAAGATTATGCGTTTCAAGCTGTCAGCCGTGAATTTATTAAATCGGCGGAATATCTGGCGTTAAACCCTCGTGGCAACGTACCATTGTTGGTTGATGGCGACTTGGCCCTCACGCAAAACCAAGCTATTGTCCACTATTTAGACGAGCTTTATCCGGAAGCTAAATTATTCGGCAGCAAAACCGCTCGTGATAAAGCCAAAGCGGCTCGTTGGTTAGCTTTTTTCAATTCAGATGTGCATAAATCATTCGTGCCACTGTTCCGCTTACCAAGTTATGCGGAAGGTAATGAAACGCTCACCAAAACCATTCGCCAACAAGCGGCTGAGCAAATTTTAGAACAACTGGCTTTTGCCAATGCTTATTTAGAAAATCATATTTTCTTTGGTGAAGAAATTTCGGTTGCCGATGCGTATCTCTACATTATGCTCAACTGGTGTCGCCTACTAGGGTTGGATTTCTCTCACCTTTCCCAACTTTCCGCCTTTATGCAACGAGTGGAGGCAGACCAAGGTGTGGATAATGTGCGTGAACAAGAAGGCTTAAAAGGTTAATTCACCATTGTTCACTTAAGACGGTAGATTTTATGTTAGAATCTACCGTCTTTTATTTTTAGGAATCACCATGCTAAATCAGGTTTCAAACAGCTTACTTGCTCCAAGTGGGCTTGAATTATCGCACTTAACTCAAGTGTTAGATCACTTCTCCGGCCGTCATATTGATTATGCCGATCTCTACTTCCAACTCAGCCAAGACGAAAGCTGGAGCTTGGAAGATAGCATCATCAAAGAAGGCGGTTTTTATATCGACCGAGGGTTCGGTGTGCGTGCTATATCAGGCGAAAAAACCGGCTTTGCCTATGCCGATCAAATCACATTAAAACAGCTTGAACAATGTGCCGCTGCCGCACGCTCAATCAGCCCAACAAGCGGTCAATTATCGGTAAAAAATTTCAAAAAAACGACCGCTTGTTCTCGCTACCCGGCAATCAACCCGCTAGAGACAATCAGCCGTGAACAAAAGGTCGAATTGCTCCATTTAGTGGATCAAACCGCTCGAACGGCAGACCCGAGAGTGATTCAAGTGAATGCGAATCTCTCAGCGGTATATGAAGAAATGTTAGTGGCAGCGACTGACGGCACACTGGCTGCGGATATTCGTCCGTTAGTGCGTTTATCTGTGTCGGTACTGGTGGAACAAAATGGCAAACGGGAACGAGGTTCAGCCGGAGCCGGTGGTCGCTTTGGTTTAGACTGGTTCTTAGCAGCAAGCGAAACCGGCTTTAGCCGTGCGGAATCGCTTGCCAAAGAAGCCGTTCGCCAAGCCCTTGTGAATCTCACTGCCATTCCTGCACCGGCAGGCACAATGCCGATTGTTCTCGGTGCCGGCTGGCCAGGCATTTTGCTCCACGAAGCAGTTGGTCACGGCTTGGAGGGGGATTTTAACCGTAAGGAATCTTCACTCTTTAGCGGTAAAATTGGGCAAATGGTCACCTCTGAGCTTTGCACCATTGTTGATGACGGCACAGTGCCGAATATGCGAGGCTCAATCACGGTAGATGACGAAGGCGTGCCTTCGCAACGTAATGTGTTAATTGAAAACGGCATTCTAAAAGGCTATATGCAAGACAAACTCAATGCCCGCCTGATGGGGGTTGCCCCAACAGGCAACGGCAGACGCGAATCTTACGCTCATTTGCCAATGCCACGAATGACCAACACCTACCTCACCGAAGGCAATCACGAATTTGAAGAGATGATTGAATCGGTCGAATACGGTTTATATGCTCCACACTTCAGCGGCGGGCAAGTGGATATTACCTCCGGCAAATTTGTGTTCTCCACCGCCGAAGCCTACTTAATCGAAAAAGGCAAAATCACCAAACCTGTCACAGGAGCAACCCTGATCGGCAGTGGTATTGAAGCAATGCAACAAGTTTCAATGGTCGGTAAAAAAATGGAACTCGACCCCGGCATCGGCACTTGCGGCAAAGAAGGGCAATCCGTACCGGTCGGCGTAGGACAACCTACGGTGAAGCTGGATAAAATCACGGTGGGGGGAAGAGGGTAATGGAAAAACCAATGGTTTCATATTGGAAAGAAGATACAATAGAAATTTATATTGATGAAGATGGAGATGGAGATGGAGATGGAGAGCAAGTTATTATTTTAGGCACATATGATCACAAAAACTCAGGAAATCCTCAATTAGCTATTGGCATTCATTGGAGAAATTATCCAAACTCTCGAGGGTATCTCTCCCCTTGTGTTCTTTCTACAAAAAATGCAACAGCATTATTAAATGGTTTGCTACTTGGGGAGCAAGATAAAAAGAAAATAGATATCCTACAAAAGGCCCTCTTACGAATTAATAAACAATAGGAAAATCAAAATGGCTTGGGTACAAATTCGTTTAAACAGTACAGATAAACAGGCTGAGGAAATCAGCGATTTTTTAACCGAGATTGGAGCGGTGTCGGTGACTTTTATGGATAGTCAAGATACCCCAATTTTTGAACCTCTTCCGGGGGAAACCCGTCTTTGGGGAAATACCGATGTAGTTGGGCTTTTTGATGCGGAAACTGATATGAATCTCATCGTAGAAGCACTAAAAACCAGCAAATTAGTGGACGAAAACTTTGCTCACAAAATCGAGCAAATCGAAGACAAAGACTGGGAACGGGAGTGGATGGATAATTTCCACCCAATGCAGTTTGGCAAGCGTTTATGGATCTGCCCAAGCTGGCGTGAAGTGCCTGACCCGAATGCAGTTAATGTGATGCTCGACCCCGGGCTTGCATTTGGCACCGGCACACACCCAACAACCTCGCTCTGCTTACAATGGTTAGATAGCTTAGATTTAGAAGGCAAAACGGTTATCGACTTCGGCTGTGGTTCAGGTATTTTAGCTATCGCTGCACTTAAACTCGGTGCAAAACAAGCCATCGGGATTGATATCGACCCACAGGCGATTTTAGCTAGTCAAAACAACGCCGAGGCGAACGGCGTAGCAGAGAAACTACAACTTTTCTTAGCCAAAGATCAGCCAAAAGAGTTACAAGCCGATGTTGTTGTTGCGAATATTCTAGCCGGCCCACTCAAAGAGTTAGCACCAAATATTATCACACTGGTTAAACCAAACGGAGATTTAGGCTTATCTGGTATTCTTACTACTCAGGCTGAAAGTGTGTGTGAGGCTTACACCGAAGCCTTTACGCTAGACCCTGTTGTAGAAAAAGAAGAATGGTGTCGTATTACAGGTCAAAAAATCTAATAAAAGCCCTGTTTAAAACAGGGCTTACGTTTTTTTAAATACTACGACTTACTACTCCCCTATCTTAGCAACTATCTCCCGGACACTAACTAACACAAGCGGGAGAAATAACAGAAAAATTTACAAATTATATAAATGAAAAAACCGACTGAAATTTCAGTCGGTTTCTAATATCTGGCAGGGGCGGAGAGGCTCGAACTCCCAACACCCGGTTTTGGAGACCGGTGCTCTACCAATTGAACTACGCCCCTATTGATAGCTATTTATTTTGTACTTATAGGGGCAAATAATTATTTGCCCCTATGTTTAAATTATTGGCGGAACGGACGGGACTCGAACCCGCGACCCCCTGCGTGACAGGCAGGTATTCTAACCAGCTGAACTACCGCTCCTAAATTAATAGATTGATAATGCCCTACTCTCACATGGCGAATCACCACACTACCATCGGCGTTACTGCGTTTTACTTCTGAGTTCGGGATGGAGTCAGGTAGAGCCACAGCACTCTGGTTATCAATCAAATTCGTTCTATTTAGTCAGTTTACTAATTGTTGTTTGTTTACTTATTAATAAACTCACTAAATAAATTAAAACCCCCGACGATGCTCTACTCTCACATGGCGAATCACCACACTACCATCGACGTCACTGCGTTTTACTTCTGAGTTCGGTATGGGGTCAGGTAGGACCACAGCACTCTTGTCGTCGGGAAAATTCTTTTCTATCTTCAGTTTCAGTTAATTATGCCATTAACTTCACTTTGATTCATTTCTTCTCTATTTTCGTTCTTTCTTCTCAATACAAAAACAAGCCTAAAAACATTTGAGCGTTGTATAGTTAAGCCTCTCGGGCAATTAGTACTGGTTAGCTCAATGTCTCACAACACTTACACACCCAGCCTATCTACGTCGTAGTCTCCAACAACCCTTACACACTTATTGTGTGGGAGAACTCATCTCGAGGCAAGTTTCGTGCTTAGATGCTTTCAGCACTTATCTCTTCCGCATGTAGCTACCCAGCAATGCCTCTGGCGAGACAACTGGAACACCAGTGATGCGTCCACTCCGGTCCTCTCGTACTAGGAGCAGCCCCTCTCAATTCTCCAACGCCCACGGCAGATAGGGACCGAACTGTCTCACGACGTTCTAAACCCAGCTCGCGTACCACTTTAAATGGCGAACAGCCATACCCTTGGGACCTACTTCAGCCCCAGGATGTGATGAGCCGACATCGAGGTGCCAAACACCGCCGTCGATATGAACTCTTGGGCGGTATCAGCCTGTTATCCCCGGAGTACCTTTTATCCGTTGAGCGATGGCCCTTCCATTCAGAACCACCGGATCACTATGACCTGCTTTCGCACCTGCTCGACTTGTCTGTCTCGCAGTTAAGCTTGCTTATACCATTGCACTAACCTCACGATGTCCGACCGTGATTAGCAAACCTTCGTGCTCCTCCGTTACTCTTTGGGAGGAGACCGCCCCAGTCAAACTACCCACCAGACACTGTCCGAGACCACGTTTCGTAATCTTCGTTAGAACATCAAACGTTAAAGGGTGGTATTTCAAGGACGCCTCCACAATCACTGGCGTGACTGCTTCTAAGGCTCCCACCTATCCTACACATCAAAATTCAATGTTCAGTGTCAAGCTATAGTAAAGGTTCACGGGGTCTTTCCGTCTAGCCGCGGGTACACCGCATCTTCACGGCGATTTCAATTTCACTGAGTCTCGGGTGGAGACAGCCTGGCCATCATTATGCCATTCGTGCAGGTCGGAACTTACCCGACAAGGAATTTCGCTACCTTAGGACCGTTATAGTTACGGCCGCCGTTTACTGGGGCTTCGATCAGGAGCTTCTCTTTCGATAACACCATCAATTAACCTTCCAGCACCGGGCAGGCATCACACCCTATACGTCCACTTTCGTGTTTGCAGAGTGCTGTGTTTTTAATAAACAGTTGCAGCCAGCTGGTATCTTCGACCGGTTCAACCTTCACCCGCGAGGGGTTACAATCTACGCCGGCGCACCTTCTCCCGAAGTTACGGTGCTATTTTGCCTAGTTCCTTCACCCGAGTTCTCTCAAGCGCCTGAGTATTCTCTACCTGACCACCTGTGTCGGTTTATAGTACGGTTTATAATAACCTGAAGCTTAGTGGCTTTTCCTGGAAGCGTGGTATCAGTTACTTCATCTCCGTAGAGACTCGTCATCACTTCTCGGTGTTAAGGAAGACCGGATTTGCCTAATCTTCCCACCTACCGGCTTAAACAGACATCCAACAGTCTGCTAACCTAACCTTCTCCGTCCCCACATCGCAGTTATTACAAGTACGGGAATATTAACCCGTTTCCCATCGACTACGCTTTTCAGCCTCGCCTTAGGGGCCGACTCACCCTGCCCCGATTAACGTTGGACAGGAACCCTTGGTCTTCCGGCGAACGAGTTTTTCACTCGTTTTATCGTTACTTATGTCAGCATTCGCACTCGTGATACGTCCAGCAGACTTCTCAATCCACCTTCTTCCGCTTACACGACGCTCCCCTACCCAACAGACTTTCGTCTGATGCCGCAGCTTCGGTGCTATATTTGAGCCCCGTTACATCTTCCGCGCAGGCCGACTCGACTAGTGAGCTATTACGCTTTCTTTAAATGGTGGCTGCTTCTAAGCCAACATCCTAGCTGTCTAAGCCTTCCCACTTCGTTTCCCACTTAATATAGACTTTGGGACCTTAGCTGGCGGTCTGGGTTGTTTCCCTCTCCACGATGGACGTTAGCACCCACCGTGTGTCTCCTGAGTATCACTCTTCGGTATTCGCAGTTTGCATCGGGTTGGTAATCCGGGATGGACCCCTAGCCGAAACAGTGCTCTACCCCCGAAGGTGTCCGCTCAAGGCTCTACCTAAATAGATTTCGGGGAGAACCAGCTATCTCCCGGTTTGATTGGCCTTTCACCCCCAGCCACAAGTCATCCGCTAATTTTTCAACATTAGTCGGTTCGGTCCTCCAGTTAGTGTTACCCAACCTTCAACCTGCCCATGGCTAGATCACCGGGTTTCGGGTCTATACCTTGCAACTAGACGCCCAGTTAAGACTCGGTTTCCCTTCGGCTCCCTTATTCAGTTAACCTTGCTACAAAATATAAGTCGCTGACCCATTATACAAAAGGTACGCAGTCACAGAATAAATCTGCTCCCACTGCTTGTACGCACAAGGTTTCAGGTTCTATTTCACTCCCCTCACCGGGGTTCTTTTCGCCTTTCCTTCACAGTACTGGTTCACTATCGGTCAATCAGGAGTATTTAGCCTTGGAGGATGGTCCCCCCATCTTCAAACAGGATATCACGTGTCCCGCCCTACTTGTTGTTAGCCTAGTATCACAATAAGGTTTTAAGGTACGGGATTATCACCCTCTACGATTGTCCTTCCCAGAACATTCCCCTAACTTCACTGCTATCACTAACTGGCTCTTTCGCGTTCGCTCGCCGCTACTAACGAAATCTCGGTTGATTTCTTTTCCTCGGGGTACTTAGATGTTTCAGTTCTCCCGGTTTGCCTCACACAGCTATGTATTCACTGGGTGATAGTAGGTTCTTCACCTACTGGGTTTCCCCATTCGGACATCTTGGATTAAACGCCTCTTATCGACTCATCCAAGCTTTTCGCAGATTAGCACGTCCTTCATCGCCTCTGATTGCCAAGGCATCCACCTTGTGCGCTTAGTCACTTAACTATACAACCTCAAATGTTTTCTAACACTTCTAAAAAATTAAAAGTAAAAAGTAAAAAACTATGAAGTCAGTTTACAACTAAACACTTGACTGCTTTTGTTCAGTCAAGATTTTTTACTACTCAGACTTTCAATTTATTCGTTATCACTTATGTATAATTACTTATGCGTAACGAACTTGAAATATCTCTCAGTTTTTCAGCTTGTTTCTATATTGTTAAAGAACAAAGATTATGGCTTTCGCCTATCATCATACCTAAAATTGCAAAACATTCGGCATTTTTAACCGCTTGTAATCTTAGGTATGATGACTAAAGTCATGATGATTGGTGGAGATAAGCGGGATCGAACCGCTGACCTCCTGCGTGCAAGGCAGGCGCTCTCCCAGCTGAGCTATATCCCCATTTCATCTTCCGTTTTCTTCACTCATAGTCGCTTCGCTTTCGCTTGCCTTCTGAGTGGTGGGTCTGAGTGGACTTGAACCACCGACCTCACCCTTATCAGGGGTGCGCTCTAACCACCTGAGCTACAGACCCAACGGATGACCTTCGGTTTTGTCTTCTTTTATCAAACAATCTGTGTGAACACTTGCTGTCGTTCTTGATTATCGGTAAGGAGGTGATCCAACCGCAGGTTCCCCTACGGTTACCTTGTTACGACTTCACCCCAGTCATGAATCATACCGTGGTAAACGCCCCCCTTTCGGTTAAGCTATCTACTTCTGGTACAACCCACTCCCATGGTGTGACGGGCGGTGTGTACAAGGCCCGGGAACGTATTCACCGCAACATTCTGATTTGCGATTACTAGCGATTCCGACTTCATGGAGTCGAGTTGCAGACTCCAATCCGGACTTAGACGTACTTTCTGAGATTCGCTCCCCATCGCTGGCTCGCCGCCCTCTGTATACGCCATTGTAGCACGTGTGTAGCCCTACTCGTAAGGGCCATGATGACTTGACGTCATCCCCACCTTCCTCCGGTTTATCACCGGCAGTCTCCTTTGAGTTCCCGACCGTATCGCTGGCAACAAAGGATAAGGGTTGCGCTCGTTGCGGGACTTAACCCAACATTTCACAACACGAGCTGACGACAGCCATGCAGCACCTGTCTCATGGTTCCCGAAGGCACTCTCATATCTCTACAAGATTCCATGGATGTCAAGAGTAGGTAAGGTTCTTCGCGTTGCATCGAATTAAACCACATGCTCCACCGCTTGTGCGGGCCCCCGTCAATTCATTTGAGTTTTAACCTTGCGGCCGTACTCCCCAGGCGGTCGATTTATCACGTTAGCTACGGGCACCAAGCTTAAAGCCCAATCCCCAAATCGACAGCGTTTACGGCGTGGACTACCAGGGTATCTAATCCTGTTTGCTCCCCACGCTTTCGCACATGAGCGTCAGTACATTCCCAAGGGGCTGCCTTCGCCTTCGGTATTCCTCCACATCTCTACGCATTTCACCGCTACACGTGGAATTCTACCCCTCCCTAAAGTACTCTAGTTGTCCAGTCTGAAATGCAATTCCCAGGTTAAGCCCGGGGCTTTCACACCTCACTTAAACAACCGCCTGCGTGCCCTTTACGCCCAGTTATTCCGATTAACGCTCGCACCCCCCGTATTACCGCGGCTGCTGGCACGGAGTTAGCCGGTGCTTCTTCTGTGATTAACGTCAATCGACTGTTCTATTAAAACAATCGCCTTCCTCGTCACCGAAAGAACTTTACAACCCGAAGGCCTTCTTCATTCACGCGGCATGGCTGCATCAGGGTTCCCCCCATTGTGCAATATTCCCCACTGCTGCCTCCCGTAGGAGTCTGGACCGTGTCTCAGTTCCAGTGTGGCTGGTCATCCTCTCAGACCAGCTAGAGATCGCGGGCTTGGTGAGCCTTTACCTCACCAACTACCTAATCCCACTTGGGCTCATCTTATGGCAGGTGGCCAAATGGTCCCACCCTTTAGTCCTAAGACATTACGCGGTATTAGCTACCGTTTCCAGTAGTTATCCCCCTCCATAAGCCAGATTCCCAAGCATTACTCACCCGTCCGCCACTCGTCAGCAAAGAAGCAAGCTTCTTCCTGCTACCGTTCGACTTGCATGTGTTAAGCCTGCCGCCAGCGTTCAATCTGAGCCATGATCAAACTCTTCAATTCAAAAAGTTTAATCGCTCAATACTGCTGACATAAAATCGCACTTTCAAATTTAAACCTAATTAAAATCAGGTTAAAAGAAAGTAATGAATTTCTAGTTAGCACCTACTAAGACTTCAAAATTAAAAAATATTTTTAAATCAAGTCAATCAACAAGTGCCCACACAGATTGTCTGATAAATTGTTAAAGAACAAAAAGAAACGACGCACTGGAAATCAATTTTAAATCGTTCACAACAGTGCGTCGTTGTGTGCTGCGTATTATAGGGAAAAACAAAAACAACGCAAGTGGTTTTTGTAAAAAATTTGAAAAAAGATCTTTTTTGCAGATATTTAATACAAAACGATCGTTTTATCGGCAAAATTTCTAATATTTGCAAATTTTCTTATAAATTCGACCGCTTGTTAGCATATAAAAATGAAAAGACCATCTGCTTTATACAAGATGGTCTTTCTCATTTAAATCTGCACGACTGCGATAATTACTAGAATTGTGTATAAGATAGACAATCCGTAGAAAATCACATTACCTGCTGGCGTGTGAACTTTCAGGTCGTGTAATCCATGATGGATACGGTGCATTCCTGCCCACATAGGGAAAATCGCTAATACCATAATAGCGAGCTTGCCGATCCAAGTATGGGCAAAGGCAATAATATTATCTGGTGATACTAACCCGAATGGCAGTAATAAACCGATAATAAAGATTACCACAGGGAAAAATAATGCACTTACCATTCCCCCAGCACTAAAAAGCAACCATACCGGCGGTTCATTCGAACGTTTTGGGTTTTGATCAAGACTCATTTTCTTCCCCTTCTTAAATATAAACCAAGATTAATGCAATTACGCTAATTACGCCTGTTGCTGCCCAAAGAATATTTCTTCCAACCGAGACTGGTAAGTGTTTACCTTTAACCATCACGGACATGACGGCAGGTGTCATCACAAAAAGTGTTGCCGCATGATATAACATTGCTGCCAATGAAATTATGTTTAGGATAACAACTAACGGATTTTGTAAGAAATCTACAAAATCGGTGGCGAATGTGCCTTTACTTAACGCAACTGCTCCATAAAAGAGCACAATGCAGAACCAAACCGTTGGAAGACAGGTTAATTCTCTTACCATATACATTTTATAGAAGTCGAGTTTTTTCCACCAACTGGCTTTCATTCCTCTTACATAAGGTCTACGTTTTGTTGCTGACATTTGTTCCTCCTATCTCGGTTTGATCATTGAGATAACATAATCTTTTGCACTTTCAAGCTTGCCTTGGTTCACGGCTGTTGCCGGCCCAACGTGTTTCGGGCAAACTTCGGAGCAATAGCCCACAAAAGTACAGCTCCAAACACCGTTTTTGCTGCTGAGTAGCTTCATACGCTCTTCTCGTCCGTTATCACGGTTATCCAAGTTGTAACGGTGTGCCAATGTAATCGCAGCAGGCCCGATGAATTCAGGGTTTAAACCAAATTGTGGACAAGCCGCATAGCATAAACCACAGTTAATGCACATTGAGAATTGACGATATTTCTCTAATTGTGCCGGCGTTTGTTTAGTACGTTGCCCTTCCGGTGCTTTATTATCAATAATATAAGGTTTAATTGCCTCGATGCTATCAATAAAGTGGCTTAAATCCACTACTAAGTCACGCTCAATCGGGAAGTTCGCCAGCGGCTCAATTCGCATAAAACCGCTGTAATCACGCAGGAATGTTTTACAAGCTAACTTCGGCTTACCGTTTACCATCATTCCGCAAGAACCACAAATCGCCATACGGCAAGACCAGCGATAAGAAAGTTCCGGTTCTAATTCGTCTTTAATAAAGCCCAATGCATCTAAAAGTGAAGTTTGGCTGTCATACGGCACTTCATATCTGTCTAAATGTGGCTCGCTATCTGATTCAGGGTTGTAGCGTAGCACTTCGATGGTCATTTTATCTAAATTTGCCATTTTACTGCTCCTTCTCTATTGTTGTGCTTGAGCTTCTGCTGCTTTTTTGGCTTTTTCTTGGGCTTCAGCCTCTGCACCATACACACGTTTAGCCGGTTGTGATTTGGTGATTTTCACATCGCTGTATTTAATCGTCGGTGTACCGTCTGCATTATAGTACGCTTGTGTGTGTTTTAAGTAGTTTACATCATCACGCTCAACATAGTCTAAACGCTGGTGAGCCCCACGAGATTCTTTACGCTCTACCGCAGAGCAAGCAATGGATTGAGCCACATCTAAAATAAAGCCTAATTCAATTTTGTAGAGTAAATCGGTGTTAAACACGCTGGATTTATCTTTTACGCTAATTTTTTTATAACGCTCTTTTAGCTCTTGGATTTTGTTTACAGTGGCTTCCATACTTTCTTGTGTACGGTAAATACCACAGCCTTCTTCCATCGCATCACCCATTTGGTTACGGATATCCGACCAAGATTCATTACCCTCTTGGTTCGCTAATGCGTGCAAGCGAGCCACCACATCTTTTGCTTGTGCATCAATTTGTGGCTGGTTGCGAGCAGTCACTTCTAACGCACGGCGAGCCGCATTTTCACCGGCAACTTTACCGAACACCACAAGCTCTGCTAATGAGTTAGAACCCAAACGGTTCGCACCGTGCAAGCCTGATGAAGCACATTCACCTACTGCGAATAAGCCTTTAATTGAGGTTTCCGCATTCATATCCACTTCAATACCACCCATCGTGTAGTGAACCACCGGGCGAACAGGAATCGGTGCTTTAGCCGGATCGACCCCTTCATAGGCTTTCGCTAATTCACAAATAAATGGTAAACGCTCAAGTAAATATTTTTCACCTAAATGGCGTAAATCTAAGTGAACTACATCCACGCCTTTTGCAGTTTTTAAGGTGTTCCCTTTACGCCATTCTTGCCAGAATGCTTGTGAAACCTTATCACGAGGACCTAATTCCATATATTTATTTTCCGGTTTGCCGATTGGTGTTTCCGGTCCTAAACCATAATCTTGTAGATAACGGTAGCCATCTTTATTAACTAAAATACCACCTTCACCACGACAACCCTCTGTCATCAAAATACCGGTATTTGGCAAACCGGTTGGGTGATATTGTACGAACTCCATATCACGTAAAGCCACGCCGTGACGATACGCCATTGATAAACCGTCGCCGGTTACAATACCGCCGTTAGTGTTAAAGCGATAAGTACGGCAGCCGCCACCGGTTGCAATCACAACTGCATTTGCGTTGATTTGAACAAGCGTACCTTCCATCATATTCATTGCCACACAACCACGAGCTTCGCCATTGTCGGTGAGAATATCCAGCACAAAATGCTCATCAAAACGCACAATATTCGGATATTTAATCGAAGTTTGGAACAAAGTATGCAAAATGTGGAAACCAGTTTTATCCGCCGCAAACCAAGTACGCTCGATTTTCATTCCTCCAAAACGGCGAACATTCACTTCACCGTCTTCACGACGACTCCAAGGGCAACCCCAGCGTTCTAATTGTGTCATTTCAATCGGTGAATGCTCAACGAAATACTCCACAATATCTTGCTCGCATAACCAGTCGCCACCGCCTACTGTATCGTTAAAGTGATTATCAAAAGAATCGGTATCTTTAATTACCGCCGCTGAACCACCTTCTGCTGCAACCGTATGGCTACGCATTGGGTAAACTTTTGAAATTAAAGCAATTTTTAGATTTGGATTTGCTTCAGCCGCCGCAATAGCAGCACGCAAGCCACCACCACCGGCACCTATAATCGCGACATCAAAATTAACACTTTGCATAATGCACTCCGAAAGTTAAATAACTTAATTCATTAAAAAGTAATCATATTGTGCCACTATTTGAGCAATGAGATAACCTATTTTTACAAATTTGTAACATAAAAAATGTAATTTTGTGATCTACCTCAAAAAAGGTAATAAAGCTTCATAAAGGTATTGAGAATGGCTCTTAATTGGACAGTGATAGAAAGAAAATTTCTAATGTTTAAAATGAGAAAATTTAATTTGTTGCAAAAAAGTTAAAACCCTCTCTTTATTTTTCTTGATCGGTAACTAGGGCAACTCACTTTTTTAGGCTAAAATAGCCTCACATTTTCAAGCGGTCATTTTTTATGAACAATTTACAACTCGATAATATTGATTGGCAACCAACAGCCTCTATTCCTCACCTGATCCAACGTTCAAAAATCATTACGGAAATCCGCAAGTTCTTTACCGATCGAGGGCTTTTAGAGGTAGAAACCCCGATTTTAAGCGAATTTTCGGTGACAGACGTTCACCTTTCGACTTTCAATACACAGTTTCAATCGCCTTTTTCCCCCGAGGCGAAAACACTCCATCTGATGACCAGCCCGGAATATCATATGAAGCGACTACTTGCGGCAGGCAGTGGACCGATTTTCCAACTGTGTAAAGTATTTCGCAACGAGGAAGCCGGTAAGCGACACAACCCTGAATTTACGATGCTGGAGTGGTATCGCCCGCATTTTGATATGTATCGCTTAATCAATGAAGTGGATGATTTACTGCAACAAATTTTGGACTGCGAGCCGGCAGAATCATTCAGCTATCAATTTGTGTTCCAAACCTATGTCGGATTAGATCCGCTTTCTGCCACCAAAGCACAACTTGTGGAAAAAGCCCGAAAACACGGCTTGCAATGTGACGATGATGAACAGCGTGATACCTTGTTACAATTTTTATTCAGCGAGGTTGTCGAAGCCAATATCGGGCAAGAAAGACCAACGGCAGTTTATCATTTCCCTTCCACCCAAGCGGCATTAGCCCAAATCAGCTCGGAAGATCACCGTGTTGCCGAACGTTTTGAGTTTTACTACAAAGGCCTGGAACTCTGTAACGGCTTCCACGAATTAGACGATGCCGATGAGCAAATTCATCGCTTCGAGCAAGATAATCTGCAACGTGAAAAAATGGGGCTGGAGCCACAGCAGCTAGATGTACGTTTTCTTGCTGCCCTCAAAGCCGGTTTTCCAAACTGTTCAGGTGTCGCCCTTGGGGTTGATAGGCTGTTAATGCTGGCAATGGATGCGGAAAAAATTGAAGAGGTTATTTCTTTCGGCATTGAAAAAGCCTAATTTTTTATGCCGTTTTGTGATTTGCAATTTGCAAAAAAATCGACAAATATGACCGCTTGTACACTCGTTCGTTTAGGAAAGCAAAATGAATATTTCAGGCAAATTACAGGGTTGGCACTATGCCCTACTGTGCTACTTAACTTGGGGAACCTTTCCGATTTATTGGTATCCGATCAACCAATCGGGAATGCCTGCCGAGCAAATTTTGGCTCAACGGGTGCTTTGGTCTGCCCTATTTGCTGTGTTTCTGCTGCTGATTTTCCAACAAGGACGAGCGGTTATTAATGCCTTTAAACAGCCAAAGGTACTCGGGCTGTTCGTGCTTTCTTCTTTTATGATTGGCGTGAACTGGCTGGTTTACTTATGGGCAATCGTCAATGAGCATATTTTAGATGCCAGTTTAGGTTATTTTATCAACCCCATTTTCAACGTGTTTGTCGGTAGGCTTATTCTAAAAGAGCAGCTGAATAAAGCCCAATTATTGGCTCTGCTGTTTGCAATTAGCGGCATTTTATGGCTTGCCATTCCTGCCGGACAAATTCCGTGGGTCGCATTGATTCTAGCCGCCAGTTTCTGTATTTACGGGCTGATTCGTAAACTTGCCCCAATGGAACCTTTGTCTGGTTTGGCGTTAGAAACTTTGCTGATGTCGCCTTTTGCCATCACCTATCTCTGCTTTTGTTACCACCAAAACATTTTGGTATTCAGCGAACTCAATCCTTTACAAATGGCAGTGCTACTCTGCTCCGGCATTGCCACCACCTTACCATTGCTATGGTTTGCAATGGGTGCAAGACGCATTTCAATGTCGCTACTCGGTATGCTGCAATATATTTCGCCTACCCTGCAATTTTTATGCGGTGTGCTGATTTTTAACGAGACACTTTCCGCCGAACGTGCTGTAGGCTACATTCTGGTTTGGATTGGGGTGGGGGTTTTCTTATTGGGTATGAAAAAAGCTGGTGTCAAACGCTAAAAATAAAACGTTAAATATTTCGTTTTGGTAGCCCTAATGCAGCAAAACCAAGTAGTGGCAAATAGGCACAGGCTTTAAAAATACTCTCCAAGCCATATTCATCCGCAAAAAAACCCAATACGGCGGCACTTAAGCCGCCAATACCAAACATTAAACCGAACATTAAACCGAACATTGTGCCGGAAATCAGCCCTACTCTGCCTGGTACGGCTTCTTGAGCATAAACCACCATAGCGGAGAACGCTGATGACATAATAAAACCGGCAAAAATCGCACACACAATCGTCCAAAAGAGATCTGCGTGAGGCAACAACAAAGCAAAAGGTGCCATACCTAAGAAAGAGAACCAAATCACCGCATTTCGTCCAATCTTATCGCCAATCGGCCCGCCGACAAAAGTGCCTAAAGCAACTGCACCTAAAAAGGTAAATAGAGATAGCTGTGCCGTTGCCATATTGAGTTGAAATTTTTCCATTAAATAAAAGGTGAAATAGTTACTGAGGCTCGCAATATAAATAAATTTCGCTAACATCAATAAAGCGATAATTAATAATGCTCTGGCTAATAATTTACCGTGTAAGCGTTGTTGAATATGGTTTGGTGAAACAATGAGCGGTTTGGCTTCATATTTCACCCAACAGCTTACTTTATATAAAACCCATAATGCCAATAATACAAATGCAACAACCCAAATCACCGCACTTTGCCCTAACGCCGATCCACTGTTTCCGCCCACTTGGAAAAGCGACTGAGCTGTACCAAATTTACCGCCCGATGCCATTCGAGCCACCCGAGAGGCTTCAGGGTGAAAAATGGCAGAGCCTATCCCCATTAACGCAGCGGCTATCAGTAACACGCCAAAATTCGGCGAAAAGGCAAGTAAAATTACGGAAAGAAGCGTAATCAGCATACTGACGGGCAATAAATTCGGTTTTGGGTATTTATCGGTATAAAGCCCAATACCCGGCTGAATAATAGATGCGGTAATTTGATAAATGAGTGAAATCATACCAATTTGAGCAAAACTCAGTTGGTAATTTTCTTTTAGCATTGGATAGATCGAAACCATTACTGCTTGAACTAAATCATTCAACAAATGAGAAAGGGAAATCAGCAGTAAAATGGGCAAAACCATTTTTTAAGCGTTATGTTGTGTGTGCATTCTTTATTCGTTTTTTATAAATGAAAAATATTCTACTCGCAAATAATGAATGTGCAAGAGCGGTCAAATTTCCCGATTTTTTTACCAAACCCATTAGGTTGCAATATTATTACCAATACGTCTTAAATTTGTTATTTTTATATCTTTTTGCTATATTCAAGCCTCTAACCATTCAAAAATAGAGGAAATAGCATTGGATTTAATCAAAAAATTAAACACAGGAAGTACCTTTAGGGCACCGATTTTCCTACCGAGTTTACTCTTTGTCAGCTTTGTTGCTGTTTTCTGCATCATCTTTCCACAGCAAGCACAAACCTCACTTGATACCATCAAAAATAGTCTTTTCCAACATTTTAGCTGGTTCTATATTTTTGCAGGCTCTATCTTTTTCCTGTTTCTAATTTTTCTCTCTTTCAGCCGATTGGGTGATATTAAATTAGGGGCAGATACCGATGAGCCTGAATTTGGTTTTGGCTCTTGGATTGCGATGTTATTCGCCGCCGGAATGGGGATCGGGTTAATGTATTTTGGGGTAGCAGAACCTATTTTGCATTACCTTAAACCCGTCCAACAAAATTTAACTGAGCCGGAGCGTATGAAAGAAGCGATGATGACAACGTTCTATCATTGGGGTATTCACGCTTGGGCAATTTATGGTGTGATTGCCTTAGCTCTTGCTTATTTTGGCTTCAGATATAAGTTAGCACTAACTATTCGTTCCGGATTTTATCCCTTACTAAAACATCGTATTTCAGGCTTCTGGGGGCATTTAATTGATATTATTGCCCTTTGTAGCACAATTTTTGGTCTAACTACTACGCTTGGCTTTGGGGTGATGCAGGTCAGTGCCGGCTTTAACAATCTAGGTTTAATAGAACAAAGCAATTTTACTGTTCTTGCGGTTATCGTAACAGTAGCAATGGCTCTTGCCGTGTTATCTGCCGTTTCGGGCGTAGGCAAAGGGGTTAAAATCTTAAGTGAAATCAATCTCACATTAGCCGGATTGCTACTTATTTTTGTGATAATCACCGGCCCAACTCTATTACTTTTCTCAAGCTTCACCGAAAATTTAGGCTATTATTTTAGCTCGCTGCTTGAGATGAGTTTCCGTACCTTCGCTTATGAACCGGAACATCAAGGCTGGCTAAGCGGCTGGACGGTGCTTTATTGGGCATGGTGGGCATCTTGGGCGCCATTTGTTGGTTTGTTTATTGCCAAGATCTCTAAAGGCAGAACCATTCGTGAATTTATTTTAGGGGTGTTATTTGTTCCATCGCTGTTTAACATTTTATGGATGACCAGCTTCGGCAGCTCTGCCATTTGGTTCGATCAACAAACTGCCGGTGCTTTAGCTGAAGTCAGCGGCAATACCGAACAACTGTTATTTACCTTTTTTGAGCAATTACCGTTTGGCTCTATTGCCTCTTTCGTTGCCGTCATTGTTATCAGTATTTTCTTTATCACCTCTGCCGACTCAGGGATTTTTGTTCTCAACAGTATTGCTTCACAAGGCGAAGAAAATGCACCGAAATGGCAAAGCGTGCTTTGGGGAGCATTATTAGCCATCTTAGCACTATCGCTACTCTATTCAGGTGGCTTGGCTTCTCTGCAAACAATGACACTGATTATCGCCTTACCATTTACCTTCATTATGCTGATTCTCTGTATCGGCTTGTGGAAAGGATTAATGGTAGATAACCAATACTTCAACAAAAAATTCTCGCAAGGTAGCCAACATTGGGCTGGTAAAGATTGGAAACAACGCTTGGAGAAAATCATCAACCCAAGCAATAAGCAAGATGTCCGTCACTTCTTTATTAAAGTTGCCAGACCGGCATTTTTAGAACTTATCGAGGAATTTGAAAGCTATGGCTTAATCGCTAAAATGAATTTCACCAACGAACAAAACCCGAAATTAGAGTTTGAAGTGGTGAAAGAAAATTTACGCAATTTCATTTACGGCATTGAAAGTGTGCCACGGGAATTATCGGATTTGGTGGTAGGTGACGACAACCTACCGAACATTGAGCAAAATACCATTTACGAGCCGATTACTTATTTCTTAGACGGGCGGAAAGGTTATGATGTGCAATATATGACCAAAGAAGAGTTGATTGCCGACGTGCTGCAACAGTATGAACGCTTTATCAATTTAGCGATGGACAACTCGCACGACTTAATGACGGCTGATTTCAATCACTAACCCCACAAGCGGTGAGATTTTCGGAAAAATTTGCAAATTTCCCGTAAAATCTCATCGCTTGCATTTAAAGCCAACGCCTTACTTGGGTGCAATACTCAGCATAATGCGTGCCGAATTTTTGGGCTAAAATTTGCTCTTCCGGCTTGATTTGGAAATAGGTTATCAACCATACAAACAGCGGTAAAACCAGCCACGCCAACATTGAACCTAGCCATAATGCCCACGCAATCAAACCTAACAGTAACGAAAGATACATTGGGTTTCGGCTTTTGCGATAAATGCCCCAAGTGACCAATTTAGCGGTATGTTGTGGTCGAAAAGGACTGTGTGTCGTTTTCGCTTGGTGTATGACCCAAAGTGCCGAGACGGCAACCGCTCCGCCAATTATCGCCACAGCTAAACCGCTAAAAAATATGGCTGTATGCTGATAATTCGGCAAGCTCGCCGGCACATATTGAGCCACCAGCCACATTAAAGTGGCACAAAACAAGAACCAAGCCGGTGGTGGTATTTTCAATTTTAATGCAGTCATACTACTCCGAGCGGAAATCTTTTTTACGAATGCCTAATAGCAAAATAGAGGCAAAATAACTACCGGCAGCTAAGATCATCAGCCAAATCAACCAATACACTTTCTGCCACATTGTCATCAATGCCCAAAGTTCAATCTCAGGCGTGAAATAGGCAACCAACGCCCCCATTACACAAGCGGCGATGAATAGTTTCAACACAAAAAGTACGGTTTTACGGCTTACTTTATAGTAACCATTTTTTGAGAGATTCACATACAGCAAGCTCACATTCACTAATGCCGAACACGCAGAAGCTAATGCTAAACCAATGTATCCCAAAAACGGAGCAAACGCCAAGCCAAAGCAAATATTACTTAAGGCGGCAATAATCCCAACTTTTACCGGTGTTTTGGTGTTTTGGTTGGCATAAAAACCGTTTGCCAGCACGCTAATCAACATATAGCTGTTTAACCCCAAGCACATTACCCAAAGTGGATAAGAGGTTGCCAGCACATCTTCAAAACCAAATTTACCCCGCATAAACATTGTCATAATAATCGGCTGAGCCAGCACTGCCATACCGATCATTGCCGGAATACCAAGCAACAGCACCATTCTCACCCCCCAATCCATTGTGTTTTGAAAGTGTTCTCCACGTTGGATTTCAGTGAGTTCTTTGTTTTTCGCAATACAGGAAAGGCTTGGCAGCACGACGGTGGAAATCGCAATTCCAAATAAACCGAGCGGAAATTCAATTAAACGGTCGGCATAATACATCCAACTAATCGAGCCGGTAATCAAAAACGAGGCTATCACTTGGTTTAGCAGTAAATTTAGCTGGGTAACGGAAACGCCAAATAATGCCGGAATCATTAATTTACGGACTTTAGTGACACCTTCGTCTTTCCACGCCCATTTTGGCTTAACCAGTAAGCCCTCTTTTTTCATAAACGGAATTTGGAATAAAAATTGCAACAAGCCGCCTAAAAATACCCCCCACGCTAAGGCAATATCCGGGGAATCGAAATAATCTCTGCCCCATAACGCTACCGCAATAATCGCCACATTCAGCAACACCGGGGAAAATGCCATCACCCCAAACTTACCGATGGTATTTAACACCGCACCGGATAACGCCACAAAGGTAATAAACCACAAATAAGGGAAAGTGATTTTGAGCAAAAAAGAGGCTTGGGTGAATTTTTCGGCATTTGGTCCGTCGTAAAGCCAATCTAAAAACCAACCAGTACCGAAAAGAGCAGCAACCACAGGTGAAGCAATCATTGCCACAAGGGTCACAACAGTTACCAAACCTCCTAATGTACCCGATACTTTGGCAATAAATTCTCTCGTTTTGTTTGGATCGTTATCCGCATTATATTCCGCCAACACCGGTACAAAGGCTTTAGAAAATGCCCCTTCGGCAAACAAACGGCGAAGAAAATTGGGAATACGGTTGGCAAACAGGAAAATATCGGCACTCACGCCTGTGCCTAAAATGGTCGCCACCACAATGTCTCGAATCAAGCCGAGTATGCGGGAAATTAAGGTCATAAAGCTTACGATCATTCCTGATCTTAAAAGTTTTTTGCTCATAATAAAGAGTAATATTAGTAAAATTATTGAAAAATCAGACCGCTTGTAGTCTGATCCTAAAAATCGATCATAATTTTAGCAGTTTGTTATAGGAAAATCAGAAAAAAACTGTTAAAATCTCGCCCTATCGTTTTCTATCAGAAAAACGGTGTTATTTTCAAGCACGTGTCTCGTTGAAAATGAATTAAAAACTATCGATAGGCAATATAAACAACGATTTTGTTTATATCTAATTTTTACACAGATATTTTAGGAGTTTGACCTTGGCTAATATCAAGTCAGCAAAAAAACGTGCGGTTCAATCTGAAAAACGCCGCCAACACAACGCAAGCCAACGCTCAATGATGCGTACATTCATCAAAAAAGTATATGCAGCAGTAGCAGCAGGCGATAAAGCAGCAGCTCAAACGGCTTTCGTTGAAATGCAAAAAGTTGTAGACCGTATGGCGTCTAAAAACTTAATCCACGCTAACAAAGCGGCTAACCACAAATCTAAATTAGCAGCGCAAATCAAAAAATTAGCGTAATATCGAACAGATATGAAAAAAACCGACTTTATGTCGGTTTTTTTTCTTTTTAACCATAACACAAAGGGCTATTCTAGATATTCTAAAATAGCCTTTGTTTCAAAATCAGTTAATTATTTTTTCAATAAATCACGGATTTCAGTTAATAATTTCTCTTCCGCTGTTGGCTCTGCAGGAGCTTCTTCTACAACTGGAGCTTTTTTCAGTGAGTTAATCACTTTCACCATACCGAATACCGCAAGTGCGATAATTAAGAAATCAAATACGTTTTGAATAAATGCACCGTATTTTAACATCACTGCTTCCGCACCTTCTTTTGCCGGGGCGATTTCAATGGCTAAATCTTTGAAATCCACGCCACCGATTAACCAACCGATAGGTGGCATTACAACATCGCTAACTAATGAAGAAACAATTTTACCGAATGCACCGCCGATAATCACACCGACAGCCATATCAACAACATTACCTTTTACCGCAAATTCACGGAACTCTTTTAAAATACTCATAGGGGGCTTTCCTTTCATTCAATGATTAAACACGATCTTCGCAAGAACGTGGGCTGGCGATTATAATCAAAATCTTTAAAATTTATACAACATTTAAATAAATTTACATTTTTTTGATTTAGATCAGTTTGATTATAACTGATTGGCTAATAATTTGCCAAAATTCTCTACCTGTTGCCAATCGGTGTACTCATATTCTTTAGAGGTATCGGTTTCGCCTTTGGTAATTTTCATAATAAAGCGAATCATCACTCGATCGAATATCTTATAACGTGGGTAAAGTAATGCCCCGGCAATCACCTCAATGTGGGTTGGCTTCCACTTCACTTTGGCTAAAAATTTCCGCACATAAGTGTTGGTTTCAGGCGTGTTGCGATTGTCTTTACGAGCGGTTAAATTCACGCCGTAAAAGGCGGTTTTCTTTGCATTTAACGCCAAATAATGCTGTTCCACAAACTGATAAACCAACGGGTTAAAATGCCCATAGCGAATTGAAGCACCGATGACAATTTGGTCTGCATTTGCAATTTTTTCGGCAAAATCGACCGCTTGATCTTTTAGCGAAATCAGCTCGACTTCGTGGGTAATCACGCTCGCCAATCGTTCGGCAATTTTTTTAGTTTGACCATCAGTCGTAAAATAGAGAATTAAGGTTTTCATTTAATCTTTCCAAAAAACAGGGCTTAAAATCACCAGCAAGGTGAACACTTCCAAACGTCCGCATACCATCGCAAAAGTCAGCACCAATTTGGCACTGTCCGGCACTTGGGTGAAATTACTGCTCACGCTACCTAACGCCGGGCCTAGATTATTCAGGGTGGCAATCACCGCATTTAGGGCATCAAAGGTTTCCATTCCACAGGCGATTGAGGCAAGCCAGCAGATCACGAACACGAAAAAGTACGCCGAGAAAAACGCCCAAATACCATCAACTACCCGTTCCGATAAAACGTGGTTGCCTAATTTAATCGGTTGAATCACGTTGGGGTGAATGTAGCGGTGGATTTCACGTTTACTTTGTAAATAAAGTAACAACACCCGAATCACTTTCAAGCCGCCACCGGTTGAACCGGCACAACCACCGATAAAGGAAGACAATACCAACAGCGTAGGTAAAAACGAACTCCAATGGCTAAAATCATTAGTAGTAAAGCCGGCAGTAGTGGAAATTGATACCGATTGAAACAATGCTTGCTCAATGGTAACAGAGGTGTTATCGAAATAGCCGTAGCCCACTAACACCAAGGTACAGACCAAGAAAAGCCCTAACTGCACCATTAAGAAAAAGCGAAATTCGTAATCACCCCAATACAAGCGGCTTAAAATACCACCTTTTTTGCGAGTCTGAATATCACGCAACCGGTCGATCACCGCAAAATGCAATGCAAAGTTGCAGGCAGAAAGTAGCAGGAAAAACACGGTAATATAACTAATTGCCGCATTATTAAAATAACCGATGCTAGCATCGTGGGTGGAAAATCCGCCAATCGAAACGGTAGAAAAGCTATGCGAAATGGCATCAAACGCCGTCATTCCGGCGAGCCAAAATGCGACCGCACACAGAATCGTCAGGCTGAGATAAATCAGCCACAACGCTTTTGCCGTTTCCGCAATACGAGGTCGCATTTTCTGTTCTTTGAGCGGGCCGGGCATTTCCGCACGGTAAAGCTGCATTCCACCAATGCCTAACAGCGGAATAATCGCAACCGCTAATACGATGATCCCCATTCCCCCCAACCATTGCAGAAATTGGCGATAGAATAAAATCGCTTTAGGCAGACTGTCTAGGCCAGTGATAACGGTTGCCCCTGTAGTGGTTAAGCCGGAAAAGGACTCAAAAATGGATTCCGCCACGTTTAAATCGGGGTTTTCCAAAATAATAAAAGGCACAGCCCCGAGCAAACCCAACACCACCCAAAACAGCACTACAATTAAAAAGCCCTCGCGGGAACGTAGCTCGTTTTTGTTGTCACGGCACAGCCACCAAAGCAACGTACCAACCATAAAATTCAGGGCAAAGGCTTCTAAAAACGCCCGCCCACCGCCATCGCCATAAATGAGGGCAACTATTGCCGGCACAAGCATTGTGAATGAAAAACACATCACCAAAATGCCAACAATTCGGATAATCGAAAAAAATTGCATAGACTAGGTTTCTTCTTTTATTAATGCGAGCTTGCCCGAAAAGCGTTGGGTTAATTCATCCGTAAACGCTTCAACCTCGCTCGGGTTAAATGCCAGCAACAGATCGACTTTATCGCTAAAAAGTTGCTCGACAATCACAATATCTTTCTCACTAATGAGATGAGAAATGGTATTAAATTGCTCATATTCACACTGCAAGCGGTAGTTTTTTCGCAAAACTTTGCGAATCCGCTCCAACTGCAATAACGCCTGTTGCACGCCATTGCCATAGGCTTTCACCAAGCCGCCGGTGCCAAGCTGGATACCGCCATAGTAGCGAACTACCACCGCCGTAATTTCCCCCAAGCCTGAACCAAGCAAATAATTGAGCATTGGCTTACCGGCTGTGCCGGACGGTTCTCCATCATCCGAAAAGCCGTATTGTTGCGAGTCATTCGGCAAGCCTGCCACCGTTGCCCAACACCAATGGCGTGCGTGCGGGTGCTGCATTTTCAGCTCCTGCCAAAATGCCTTGGCTTGCTCCATCCCTTCAGTGTGGCGAAGGTAGGTGATGAAGCGGCTTTTTTTAATCTCTTCTTCAAAAATTGTATCCGCTTTGGGGATAAAAAATTCCATTGTTTGATTCTCTTATCTTGAATGTGGCAATGATACCATATTCAAGCCACTTTTTATTTCTACGGTTTAGTGGTTTAATAGGGTTTTAATGTGATTGTGAATTTCTGTTTTACGCTCGATCCAGTCCCCCTCTTTAGCAAAGAGGGGTTAGGGGAGATTTATTCGCTACGCTCACACTTCGTGCCATCAGCAAAGCCGATGTTCAAACGCAAGCGTTTGTGGCAGACGTAAATTACGCTCATACGGAATTTGAGTATCGCTATCAAATCTCCCCCTGCCCCTCTTTTCTAAAGAGGGGAGCTTGTCCATCTGAGTCTTAAAATATGAAGTTCTTCCAAAATTCTTTTACCCATAGAACTTAACAATGTCAAAACTCAATATTATTTTTGCCGGCACGCCTGATTTTGCCGCTCAACATTTACAAGCCTTATTAGATTCCGAGCATAACGTGATTGCGGTTTATACCCAGCCGGATAAACCTGCTGGGCGAGGGAAAAAACTGCAAGCCAGCCCGGTGAAACAACTTGCTGAGGCTCACAACATTCGGGTTTTTCAACCTAAATCTCTGCGTAAGGAAGAGGCTCAAGCTGAACTGAAAGCCTTAAATGCCGATGTAATGGTGGTGGTAGCTTACGGCTTAATTCTACCTGAAGCAGTATTGAATGCTCCTAAATATGGTTGCCTAAACGTACACGGTTCGCTACTACCTTGCTGGCGTGGAGCAGCTCCGATTCAGCGTTCGATTTGGGCGGGCGATAGTGAAACCGGTGTAACCATTATGCAAATGGACGTTGGCTTAGACACCGGTGATATGTTACATAAAGTCACAACCCCGATTGAGCCGAATGAAACCTCTACTTCACTTTATGCCAAACTGGCAGAACTCGCCCCTCCTGCATTACTTGAGGTATTAAACGGCTTAGAAACCCAAGCCTTCAAAGCTGAAAAGCAAGATGAAAGCCAAGCTAACTATGCGGAAAAATTATCAAAAGAAGAGGCAAAATTGGATTGGCAACTCCCCGCTGTTCAACTGGAACGCAATATCCGAGCTTTTAACCCTTGGCCGTTTAGTTTTTTAACCTTAACTGTTGATGGCGTTGAGCAAAGTATCAAAATTCACCAAGCCACGGTGTTACCTCACCAAGAAAAAGCAGCCGGCACGGTAATTAATGTGGATAAAACCGGGATTCAAATCGCCACTCAACAGGGCGTGCTGAATATTACCCAACTTCAACCGGCGGGTAAAAAACCAATGTCGGTGCAAGATTTCTTAAACGGTCGAGCGGATTGGTTCGTCAGTGGCACACAACTAAGTTAAAACGGGAAATATATGCAAACACAACCATCACTTACAATAACCAATGCCCGATTTTCACTGGTTAAACAACATAAACTCACGATTGACGCCTTACAGATCCAACCCAATGACTTTTGGGTGGTCGTAGGCGGAAACGGTTCGGGGAAAACGGCTTTTTCACTGGCTTTACAGGGTAAAATTTCGCTCTATTACGGCGACTATGACAATTCGTTCCAACATATTCAGCTCCTATCTTTCGAGCAACAACAAAAAATGTTGGAGCAGATTTTCAAAGCTCGCAACAATGACAGTGTCTCACCCGATGATTTCGGCTTAACCGCCCGACAAGTGATTTTAAATGGTAGTCAAAAAGCGGCGTTATGTGAGGAATATGCCCACAAATTGCATATTCCACATCTGCTTGAACGCCCGTTTATGCACCTTTCCACTGGAGAAAGTCGCAAAGTGCTGTTTTGCCAAATGTTAGTGAGCGAGCCGGATTTACTCATTTTAGATGAGCCGTTTGAAGGGCTGGATCAGCAGTCGGTGCAATATTGGCAGCAACTGATTGCCGAGTTACAAAGCAAAATGGCATTGGTGCTGATTGTAAACCGTTTTAATGATATTCCTGATGCTGCCAATCATATTGCGTTATTAGATAATTTATCGTTAATTCTGCAAGGAGAGCGAGCAGAAATTGAACAACAAGCGGTCTATTCTCAGCTAAAATTTGCAGAACAGAATGTGAACGTTCCTTTGCCTGAAAGTGCCGCTCCGCTGAACAGTCTGCCCGAAAACATCAATCCGTTTGAGTTGGAAAAGGTGACTATCCAATACGGAGAAAAGAAAATTTTAGACAATCTCAGTTGGACGGTTGAGCCAAAACAACATTGGTGGATTAAAGGCCCGAATGGAGCAGGGAAATCCACCTTGCTGTCGATTATCACCGGCGACCACCCCCAATCTTACGCCAACAAAGTACGATTATTCGGTCGCCAGCGTGGGTCAGGCGAAACCATTTGGGATATTAAGAAAAACATCGGTTATGTAAGCAGCCAATTACATATGGATTATCGGGTAAACTGTTCGGCAATGGAGGTGATTCTTTCAGGATTTTTTGACAGTATCGGCGTGTATCAGCAAGTGCCAAACGCTCTGCAATTAAAAGCGATGGAATGGCTGGAGCGTTTAAACCTAGCAACATTTGCTAAAAAACCGTTCCGTTCACTTTCTTGGGGGCAGCAACGCCTGCTACTGATTACCCGAGCAATGGTAAAACACCCACCAATTTTGATTTTAGATGAGCCGCTGCAAGGCCTAGATGGTGTAAACCGCAAATTAGTGAAACAATTTATCGAGCAATTAGTGAGCAATAGCCAAACCCAACTGCTGTTTGTTTCACACCAAGACAGCGATGCCCCAAATTGCATCACGCATTTGTTTGAGTTTGTACCGAAAGGGGAAACCAACGAATTTGGGTATGAGTATCAGCAAACGGAACTTGGAGCATAAATGAATTTTCTGGCTCACTCGCTGATTTCACTTGAAATTGATACAAAAACTAATCAACAAACTTTATATGGCAACTTTGCCGGTGATTTCTATAAAGGCTTAATTCAAAACCTCGATTTAGCTGATGATTTAAAAGGCGGTGTTATATTACACCGCTTGATTGATAAAATTTGCGACAGACAAGATAGTTTTACCACTGAATTGCTGCGAAATAACTTCGGGCGTTATAAAGGCATTGTGTCAGATATTATGATCGATCATTTCTTAGCTAAACATTTTCAAGCCTTATTTGGCAAAGATTTGAATGCCGTTCAAAGAAGGATTTTTCAACAGATCAATCAACATCGAGCAATTTTTCCTGAAAACTTTATACCAATGTTTAATTGGCTTGAATCTCGTAATGCGTTAAGTAGTTATGCAGATTTGGAGTTCCTAGAGAGAGTATTCATCGGAATGTCCTCAAGAGTTAAGAAAGGCGAGATTTTAAGAAATGCTGTAACCGAAATTTGGCAGAATTATACTCTTTTAGAAGAAGCCGCTATTCAGGAGTTTTTTACTGTAAAAGACAGGGCTACTCGAGAACTTAGTTGAATACTTTAGTCGGTATCTTGGATATTCTTGAATTTATCGATCTTTTCTCTTATCCTGTCTGATAATAATTCTCAAACATTACATTTTTATGCAAACAACGCTCTCTCCCCAACAAATAGCTAAAAAGCACCGAACTATTGAAAAGAAACGCAGTTTTTTATTACTCTTTTTCTTACTCATTTGTTTACTCAGCCTCATTTTCGATATTATGACAGGCCCTTCCCTGCTTCCGTTTAATGAAGTTTGGAAAGCCTTATTCCAATTAGGCGAAATTGAAGAAACCACCAAAGTGATTGTCTATGAGCTACGCTTACCAATGGCAATAATGGCATTGGTGGTCGGAGCAGCTCTTGGTGTCGGAGGAGCGGAAATTCAAACTTTGCTTAATAATCCGATGGCAAGCCCTTATACACTGGGTTTAGCGGCTGCAGCTGGTTTTGGTGCTTCGATTGTTATTGCCTTTGGTGGTTTTAGTTTACCCACCGAAATTTCTGTACCTGTCGGGGCTTTTGTGATGACACTATTTTCTTCCGCCATTTTATTTGCCTTTTCCTCTTTAGGACGTTTTAGCTCGGCAATATTAGTGCTGGTAGGAATTGCCTTATTGTTTTTATTTCAGTCTTTACTGTCATTGGTGCAATTTATTTCTGCACCTGAGGTATCCCAACAAATTCTGTTTTGGCTATTCGGTAATTTAACTAAAGCCACTTGGCCGACTATCTCAATTGCCTTTGGCGTAACTACAGCCTGTATTTTATTATTACTCAAAGATGCGTGGAAATTAACTGCCTTGCGTTTGGGCGAAGCTCGAGCATTGAGCTTAGGTATTAACTTAACTTGGTTACGAATGAAAACATTGCTGATTGTGTCTGTAATGACGGCCACCTGCATTAGCTTTGTAGGCATTATCGGCTTTATTGGCTTAGTTGCCCCGCATATTGCCCGAATGTTGCTAGGCGAAGACCAACGCTTTTTCCTGCCCGGTTCAATGTTAGTGGGTGCGGCATTTTTATCGATGTCCTCAGTGCTATCAAAAAGCCTTGTGCCGGGAGCATTATTTCCGGTTGGTATTATTACAGCGTTAGTCGGCGTACCGTTCTTTTTCTGGATTGTGTTGGCGAAACGATAAGGATTTTCTATGCTCAACTTAAACGATGTGACTATTAAGCGTGGAAACTTAGTGGTGGCTGATAAAATCAATCTACATTTTGAACAAGGCAAGATCTATACTTTACTTGGCCCAAATGGTGCAGGGAAATCTTCTCTACTTAAAACCCTATTTGGAGAAATTGCTCATCAAGGGGCGATTGATTTTGATGGTAATAAATTAACTTCAAGCAACTTGCATAGTTGGCGTAAACAAATTGGCTATATGCCACAAGATACACAGGTGGAAGCCTCACTAAGTGCCTTAGAAGTCATCTTATTAGGGCAACTTGATAGCCTGAATATGTATATTAGCGATGAATTACTCAATGAAGCTGTTAATATTATGGATAAACTCAGCATTTCGCATTTAGCTCATCAAGATATCATGCGGCTGAGTGGTGGGCAACGGCAGATGGTGATGTTCGCACAAGTATTGCTACGTAAACCACACATTCTGCTGCTAGATGAGCCTGTCAGTGCGTTGGATATGTATCATCAAATCAACTTACTTGAATATGTGAATGCCTACACTCGAGCGAATAACCTAATTACAATTATGGTGCTGCACGATTTAAGCCTTGCGGCTCAATTTTCGGATAGTGTGATGCTATTAAGCGAGGGGAAAATTCAAGCACAAGGCAGAGCTTGTGATGTGTTGGAATGCGATATTATTCGGAGACTCTATAATGTCAATATTGAGATTTTATATGATGGAAACGGCTCGCCGATTATCCGCCCGCTTCGCAAATGTTTAAATATTGATTGCTGTTTGAACCGCAAATAGTAAAAGTAAATACAAGCGGTCATTTTGCAAAATAAATCTGCAAAATGACCGCTTGTTGTTTTTATTTCAGTTGCATAAAGAATGTGCCTTTTGGCGTAATTGGTAAGTAGTTGTTGTGGAAATCCAAATACGTTTTTTCAGGATCGATATCTTTAAACAATTCAGGATAAAGCGCTTTCGCCATAAATTGAGAGCTCGCTAAATCTGAAATCGAGCGAGACGCTGTATGATATAAACCATAAACACGCCCTGATTTTACCGCAGGTAAATCTTTCCAACCTGTACGCTCCATAAAGCCTTTCAAACGTTTTTGAGCATCGGCTTCTTCAATATTAATCCCCATCGACATAACCTCAGGATTAGTGTCATTGCCTAGTTCCGTACCTGAGATCATAATCACATCAGGTTTAGAAACTAACACCTGTTCAGGGTTAATCTGCCCCCAATTTTCTACAAACGGGGCACTAATGTTATCGCCTCGCACCGTTTCGGCAATCGCTCCCCACATATTTTTACCAAAGGTAAAACTATGCTCTTTCGGGCCTTTATTACCAAATTCAACATAGATTTTCGGCTTACTTACTTTTGCATTATCAATACGGCTCTGAATATCAGCAATGCCCTCTTCATACTCTTTGGCAATTTTCTCCGCTCTCTCTTCCGTACCTGTAAGCTGACCGAAAACTCTCACGCTTTTTGTATGGTTTTCAACAGTTTGCTTGTTGAAATCTACTACAACAACAGGAATACCAGCTTGCTCAATGCGTGGAATCTCACTGGCTAACGCTTGATATTGAATTTCAGGTAGCACTAACACATCAGGTTTTAATGCAATAGTTTTTTCTGTTGAAAAAGTGCCACTATTCACATAGCCAAGATCGGCAATGTTTTTTAGATTTGGCATTTTTTCTGCAAATAATGCCCAACTACCTGGGTTGAACTTTTCCCAAAACTCTCGTGAAATCCCTACTACCTTATCGAAATTTTCAACACCGGTTACCGCAATATAGTCAGGATAATAGAAAGTCAGTGCAACACGTTTAGCAGGCACATCAACTTTGACCTCACGCCCTAATACATCAGTGATGGTTTTAATTTCGGCATTGGCAGTTGCACCAAAAGCAAGCAATATGGCAGCAAATACGCTGTTTAATAGTAATTTTTTCATTGGAACTCCAAAAAGAAATGGAAAGTTGAATTGTAACTTTCTATAACAAATAGTCAATGAAAATAATTCGCAACAACGAAATTATCTATAGAAGAGTAAATTAGAAGAGATTACAAGCGGTTTAATTTTGCTAAAACTTTGCAAACCACAAAAACAAAGGGCGAATAATATTCGCCCTTATCGATTTTATTTCACCAATTCGCCTTTCGCTTGTAAATCCGCATGGTAAGAAGAACGCACGAACGGTCCGCAGGCTGCGTGTTCAAAGCCCATTTTTTCGGCTTCCTCACGGAACATATCAAACTCTGCCGGTGGTACATAGCGTTCCACTTTTAGGTGATGGCGACTCGGTTGTAAATATTGCCCGATAGTGAGCATTGTTACACCGTGATCGCGTAAATCTTGCATCACTTCCAAGATTTCTTCGTTGGTTTCACCTAAGCCTACCATTAAGCCGGATTTGGTCGGAATATTCGGGAATTCTTGCTTGAAGATTTTCAATAATTCCAACGACCATTTGTAATCCGCCCCCGGGCGAACTTCACGATAGAGACGTGGCACATTTTCTAAGTTGTGGTTAAAGACATCAGGTGGATTTTCTTTGAGAATTGCCACCGCTTGCTCCACACGTCCACGGAAATCCGGCACAAGAATTTCCACTTTGCAATGCGGATTTAAGGCTTTGATTTCACGCACTGTTGCCGAGAAATGAGCAGCTCCACGGTCAGGTAAATCATCACGATCCACTGAGGTAATCACCACATATTTGAGTTTCATATCTTGCACCGTTTCTGCCACTTTGCGAGGTTCGTCCGGGTCAAGCGGAAGCGGTTTGCCGTGTGCCACATCACAGAACGGGCAACGACGGGTACAGATTGCCCCCATAATCATAAAGGTTGCAGTGCCGTGATTAAAACATTCGTGTAAATTCGGGCAAGAGGCTTCCTCGCACACCGAGTGCAACCCGTGGCGACGCATACCGTTTTTAATGCTGTCAATTTTCGCTGAGTTTGCCGGCAGTTTGATTTTCATCCACTCCGGTTTTTTTAAGAGTTCTTGATCCGGGTCGATATTACGCACCTGAATCACAGAGGTTTTGGCGGCATCACGATATTTCACCCCTTTTTCCATTTTGAAAGGGCTCATTTTTTTCACTGTAGCAGTTGCCGTCGTTTGAGCTGTCGATGTAGCCATTACTGTGTTTTATCCTAATTGTTAATAATTTGTTGGTTATTATAGCCTAAAATTGTGCTGAAATGAGCCACTAATTTTGGGGCAACCTCTTCGCAACTTAAATCAGGGCGATCAACCAGTTCGCTTAATTGACACATTTCCAGCCCGGCATAACCGCACGGATTGATGTTGCGAAAAGGCATTAAATCCATATTGATATTTAACGCCAAGCCGTGGAAAGAGCAACCTTTGCGAATCCGCAAACCGAGTGAGCAGATTTTCCTGCCGTCCACATATACCCCCGGTGCATCAGCTTTTGGGTAACTTTCTATGCCGTACTCTGCCAACGTTTGTACCACTGTTTGCTCAAGGGCGGTGACTAAATCCCGAACCGACACTTCTTTCCCCAAGGATTTCAAGCGTTTAATATCAATCAGCACATACATAATTTGCTGCCCTTCGCCGTGGTAAGTAATTTGCCCGCCACGGTCGCTTTGTACCACCGGAATATTGGTTGGGTTTAACAAATGCTCCGGTTTGCCTGCCGATCCTTGTGTAAACACAGCCGGGTGCTGAACCAGCCAGATCTCATCGTCAGTGTTCTCATCACGGCTATCTGTGAAAGATTGCATTTGGTGCCAAATCTCTTCATACGGCTGAATGCCTAGTTGGCGAATTATTAATTTCATTTTCTATTTTCCAACATTGTTTTATTGAAAAATTGAGGGCGAATGTCATTCGCCCCTCGCATTATAATACCATTCTCACACCGGCAATTTTAGCCAATTCAGTGTAAAGGGTTTCTACTTGCTCAATATTTTCCGCCACAATATCAATCGAAACGGAATTATAGGTACCTTTTGAGCTTTTTTGCTGACGTGGGTTGTAGTCGCCTTTGGCATATTTTTGAGTGACTACTACCACATCATCAACTAAATCTTCTCGGTTGGTTCCCACCACTTTGAACGTAAAATGACATGGGAACTCTAACAGATCCTTTAATTTAGCTTGAGGCAAATCTTGTAAGTTTATCGCTTTTGGTTGAGACATTTTCGATCCTTCTTCTATTCTTTCTTCGGGGGCGAAAGATTTTTTGCCCCTACATTTTTTATACATTCATATCTAAAACGGTAAGCGGTGAAATTTTGCAAATTTTTTGCAAAATCACACCGCTTGCATTGCTCCCTAGATGGGGATAAAAAGGCAAATAACAAGATTAATCGAACAAGCTCTTCACAGTAAGGGCAATCCAATCCCACGCTTTGCCGAAAATACCGGCTTCCGGTACGTCTTGTAATACTTGTAAGTTAGTGCTTGCAACATCTTTGCCGTCAAGTTGGTAGATCATTTTACCCACTACCTGCCCTTTTGCTAAAGGAGCTTCGAGGTTTTTCTTCTCTAACTCATAACGGGCTTTCAAATCCGCCGAGCGACCTTTCGGGATAGTCACAAAGCTATCTTGCACCGAGCCTAATTGCACCTTATTCACTTCACCGTAATAGACACTTTGCTCGGCAACCGATTGAGCTGCCGGAATGGATTTGATGGTTTCAAAATTGGCAAAGCCCCATTGCAGTAATTTCTTACTTTCCACTTCACGGCCTTTATAAGTTGGCACGCCCATCACTACAGAAATTAAACGTGTATTCGGGTTAATTGCTGATGCGACTAAGTTATAGCCGGCTTTATCAGTATGCCCCGTTTTCATACCATCAACTTGAATGGTTTTATCCCACAATAACCCGTTGCGGTTTGGTTGTGGTTTTTTAATGTTATATTGGAACTCTTTTTCCGCATAAATTTTATACTCTTCCGGCTGATCACGAATAATATGCGAGCCGATAATCGCCATATCACGAGCAGAAGAATATTGTTCCGGATCGTCTAAACCGTGCACGGTGGTAAAGTGAGTATTCTTTAAACCAAACTGTTGGGCGTATTTGTTCATTTCATTCACAAAAGCCACTTGTGAGCCGGAAACGTGTTCAGCTAATGCAACAGAAGCATCATTACCGGAGACGATAATCAGCCCTTTCATCAACTCACCTACAGAGACTTTGCTGTTTAAATCTAAAAACATTAATGAAGAACCAGGGAATTTTTGCGCCCACGAGTTTTCGGTGACGGTCACCATATCGCTGTTTTGCACTTTCCCTGATTTTAAGGCTTCACCCACCACATAACTAGTCATCATTTTGGTTAATGATGCAGGATATTGACGCTGATCTGGGTTCAAACTCACCAAAACTTCACCGGAGTTGTAATCCATCAAAATATAGGTTTGTGCGTTGATCTGGGGTGCAGATAAATTGAAGTTGGTGTTTAAATCTGCATAGGCAATGCTTGAAACCGCAAGACCTACCACGCTCATCGCTTTCACTAATGTTTTTTTCATATTTCCTCTTAAAATTAATTCATTACATATAACTGATTAGTCGATCCCAATTTTGACTTATCAACAATCGCAATTTTCACTCTTGCCGTCCCCGAATGGTGCATACCGATTTTTTTCGCTGCGGCTGATGATAAATCCAAGACCCGTGCATGAGCATAAGGTCCACGATCATTCACACGAACCACCACAGAACGCCCGTTTCGTAAATTCGTCACTTCAATTAAAGTACCAAATGGTAAAGTTCGATGTGCAGCCGTCATTTTAGCGTTGTTGAAAGTCTCCCCATTAGCGGTTCGGCGACCATTAAATTGATTTGCATAATAACTAGCAACACCGGTTTGAAAATGTTTTTTAACCAGTAGCTTATGTTGCCCCTTTACCAATTTTTTCTTAGCAGTTACCGTTTTCTTAACAACCTTGCGAGCCAACTTTTTTTTAGATTTAATCGCCTTAGTTGTAACAGTAGAAATGGTTTTCTTTTTTGTGGCTTTAGCTACTACTTCTTTTTTCTTAACTTTAGAAGTACCTACTTTTTTTATTGCTTTAGAAGTTGCTTGCTTCTTGGTTGAAATACTTGATTTAGCTTTTGTATTCTTTGTCGCAGCCAAAGAATTTAATGAGCTAAAAGTCAGAAATCCAGCTAACAACAGGGTTACAATTTTACCTAATCTCATATAAGTTTTTTCCTCTATGTGGATGTCGTTATTGTTTGTAACGATGATCGTTTCACTGCTTTTTGATACCGCAAAAAAGCAAAAGTTTAATTTATTTCAGTTTATCATAAGGATTATTACTGCCTACGCGCTTACGGTGAACATAGGTTGACATCATCAAACCAAATGCCGCCATCAGCGTCACATAGGAAGTTCCACCGTAACTGAAAAGCGGTAATGGTACACCGACTACTGGTAAAATACCACTTACCATACCAATATTTACAAAAACGTAAACAAAGAATAAAAGGGCTGTGCCGCCCGATAAAATACGCCCAAAAGCAGAATCTGATTTTGTACCAATCACTAAACCTCGAGCAATAATAAACAAATAAATCGCTAATAAAATCAGCACGCCTATCATACCATGTTCTTCGCTTAACACCGCAAAAATAAAATCCGTATGCGGTTCAGGCAAAAATTCAAGCTGGGATTGTGTGCCTTCCATCCAACCTTTGCCGTTAATACCTCCTGAGCCTATCGCAATTTTAGATTGAATAATATGATAGCCAGCACCCAACGGGTCTTTATTAGGATCAATTAACGTCATCACTCGGGTTTTTTGATAATCGTGCATTAAGAAAAACCACATTATCGGGATAAATCCGGCTAAAAACACCACACCCGCCCCAATTAATTTCCAACTGAGTCCCGCCAAAAACAGCACAAAAATCCCAGCAGAACAAACTAAAATTGCAGTCCCTAAATCGGGCTGAATTGCCACTAATAAAGTTGGCATAATAATAATGGCGAGTGCGATAAAGGTATCTTTAAAACTCGGAGGAAGCGGTCGCTTACCCAAATAAGTTGCCACCATCAGCGGCACAGCGAGCTTGGCAATTTCAGAGGGTTGAAAGCGAACAAAGCCTAAATTCAACCAACGCTGTGCCCCTTTACTGGTTTCGCCTACTAAATCGACTAAAATCAATAAAACCAAGCAAAAAACATACAGATAAGGCGATACTTTTTGATAAAAACGAGGAGGCACCATTGCCATTATCAACATTAACCCAAGCCCGAGTGACACCTGAATCAGCCTGCTGGTAAACATTCGCTCATTTGCACCGCTTGCACTGTATAACACTAATAAGCCGTAGCCGGTAATCGCCAACAGCCCTGCCAATAACAGAAGATCGAGCGAAAAAATTTTCCAGAAAAGTTTTTTAAAGCCACTATTCATGATTTTCCTCTGTAACAAGCGGTCGATTTTGCTCAGAATTTTGCGAATCCGGCTGTTCGCCAACACCTTTTCTTAAAACATAATCCATAATCTGACGAGCCACCGGTGCCGCAGCACTACCGCCCCCCCCTGCATTTTCTAAAATTAACGCCACCACCATTTTCGGCTGTTCATAAGGGGCATAGCCAATAAACCACGCGTGGTCGTGTAGCTCTTTTTTAATCGCATTTTTATCGTAATTCTTACCGTTTAAGTTAAACACCTGCGCTGTACCGGTTTTCCCCGCTGCGTGATAAAACGCACCGGCAAACACTTTGCGAGCTGTACCGTTGGCAGCGTGAGCCACATTAAACATTCCCTGTTTCGCCAAGTTCCAGTAAGCACTCGGCACGTCTTTAATATCTTCATACAACAGTGGATCTTGATATGGCGTCACCGAATTACTGCTTTGTACTTCCAGCATTAAATGCGGCGTGTTGACTCGCCCGTTGTTGATTAACACTGCGGTCGCTTTCGCCAACTGCAACGGGGTCGAAATCCAATAGCCTTGCCCGATACCAACCGGAATCGTATCGCCCTGCACCCAAGGTTTTTTATAACGTTTTTGTTTCCATTCACGTGTCGGCATTACCCCTGCCGATTCCTCAAAAATATCAATGCCGGTTTTCACCCCAAAACCAAATTTTTTCATCCAATCCGACATTTTATCAATCCCCATTTTATAGGCTAATTGATAGAAAAAGGTATCAGAGGATTCGGTAATGGCCTTATTCACATTGGTTGCACCGTGTCCACTACGTTTCCAATCTCGATAACGTTGCGTCGTGCCGGGCAAAATCCAATAGCCGGGGTCTGAAATAGTGGTTGAAGGCGTAATCATTCCCTCTTCCAAGCCCGCAACCGCCATAAACGGTTTAATGGTGGAAGCCGGTGGGTAAGTGCCTTGTGTAGTACGGCTATAAAGTGGTCGGGTTGGATCGTCCAATAATGCTTTATAATCCTGCCCTGAAATACCGCCCACAAATAAATTATTGTCATAACTTGGGTTTGAGACCATCGCTAAAATACTGCTATCACGAGGGTCAAGCACCACCACCGCCCCTTTATGCTTAGCAATTAACGACATCACATATTGCTGTAATTCCACATCAATACTCAAGCGAATACTGCTACCGGCAACCCCTGCTTGGTCACGCAATTTGCGGATCACTTTCCCTCGGTTATTAATTTCTACCTCTTCAAAACCGGTTACACCGTGAAGTTGGTCTTCATAGAATTTCTCAATACCCAATTTGCCCATATCGTGCGAACCGGCATAATTACCGAATTTACCCTCTTCTTGTAGCTTTTTCTTGTCATTTTCGTTAATTTTCGCCACATAACCGATAATATGGGTTAAAAGTTCGCCGTAAGGATAATTCCGTTTGTAATAAGCCTGCACATCTAAACTCGGAAAACGGTATTGGTTCACGGCAAAACGAGCCATCTGAGTCTCATTCAAATTGCCTTTGAGCATAATCGGGGTATAGCGAGAACTGCGTTTTTTCTCTTTATGATAGTTCTCGATATCTTCGTCCGTCAGCCCAACAATATCCTTCAACTCGGTTAAAGTTTGCTCAATATTTTCCGTCTTTTCAGGCACAATAAACAACCCGAAATAGGTTAAATTTTCCGCCAATACTTTACCATTACGGTCATAAATTAAGCCTCGAGCCGGTGGCACAGGCAACAATTTAATGCGGTTACCGTTTGAACGGGTTTGGTAGTCCTCATAATTCACCACTTGTAAGTGATACAAATTGGTTAATAAAACACCACTTAACGCCAACACCCCCAGAAACGCAACTAAGGCACGGCGGGCATACAGATTGCTTTCTGCCTGCCCGTCTCGCACCTTTTCTCTCTGGTTTGATGCTGTGAATTTTGCTAATTTACCAAACATATAACACTATCTAAAAATGACTCGCTACTCTCGATGATAAGGGTGATTAATGGTAACCGACCACGCCCGATACAAACTCTCCGCTACCACCACCCGCACCAGTGGGTGTGGTAAGGTTAAAGGCGACAACGACCAACTCTGCTCGGCAGCGGCTTTGCATTCCGGCGATAATCCTTCTGGGCCGCCAATCAATAACGCTACATCTCGCCCATCGTTTTTCCAGCCCTCTAACTGAGTGGCTAACTGCTCGGTTGTCCACGCTTTTCCCGGAATATCCAAAGTCACGATTTTTGCCTTGCCCGCTGCCGCCAACATTGCTTTGCCTTCAAGCTCAAGAATGCGTTTAGTATCAGCATTCTTGCCCCGTTTTCCTGCCGGAATTTCCACCAACTCAAACGGCATCTCTTTCGGAAAACGGCGTTGATACTCTTCAAACCCTGTCGTTACCCACGCCGGCATTTTAGTGCCAACCGCAATTAATTGAATTTTCATCTCTCTTTCACTTACAAGCAGTTTAATTTGCAAAAAATGTTATAAAAATCACCGCTTGTCGTTCCTTATTGAACTGACTACGCCCAAAGTTTTTCTAATTGATACATCTCACGGCTATCGGATTGCAACAAGTGAACGATCGCCTGTCCGAAATCCACCACAATCCAATCGGCAACCGCTTTACCTTCATCTCCAAACACCTCGAACCCAGCCTGTTTTGCTTCCGTAATTAAACGCTCTGCCGTTGAAGCAACGTGACGGCTCGATGTGCCGGTGGCTAAAATCATTGTATCGGTAATGCTGGATTTCCCTTTCACATCAATGGCTAAAATATCTTTTGCTTTTAAATCATCTAAGGTATTGGTTAAAAATTCGACTAAATTCTGTTCCACGTTTATTTTCTCATTCTATCTTGTAAAAGCGTTGGATTTTAACACAGATTGGACAGATAAAAGAAAGAAAGCGGTCATTTTTGCAAGATTTTTTGCAAAAATGACCGCTTGTTACTTACTCTAAAATGCCTAACTGCTTCCAATACTATGGCATATTTGCTTTTGTTTTACCTATTTTTTGAGTCGTAGAATAGGGAGTCGATAAATAATCAATGCTATCAAAATCAAGCTGCAACCTAGCCATTTTGTCGCACTAAGTTGTTCCCCCAATAACATCACGCTCAATAACAATGTCCAAACCGGCTCAAGTAACATAATGAGTGCAGAAGTACCAATATGGCAATATTTTTGCCCCAGTGTTTGCATTAAAAAACGTAAATTTGTCGCAATCAATACACTTGCGGCAAACCAGAACCACACTTCAGTGGGAATCGGGAAATGCCAAGTTTCCATAAAATAGGAATACAAGCTACAGACCGCACCAACCATCGCCAATTGAATGGTAATTAAAGGAAACAATGGGACTTGTTTGGCATATTGATTATTTAACACAAAATATAACGCCCCAAACACTGATGACACCAGAAAAATCGTACTGCCTAGGGAAAAATGAAAGATGCCTTTCTCGGCAGAAAGAAAGTAAAGCCCACTTAATGCAATGGGTAAGGCTAACCAAAAAATCTTCGGTGGCGTATGTTTGAATATCAACCAAGAGAGCAAAGGAGCAATCAGCATCGCAAGGCTCACCAAAAAAGCCCCTTCACCAAACACTGTACTAAAAGCCAGCCCCAATACCCAAAAAATAGTATAAATTCCGTAAGTAAGACCAGTAATCACCGAATATTTAACTTGAACCTTATCTAAACAATACAGCTCTCGATAAGAAAAAGGCAGAAGAATCAAAGAGGCTAATATAAAACGTCCTCCCATAAAACCAATAGGCGGTAATCCCACCAAAGCATGCTTAGAGAAAAACCAACCCGCTGCAGCAATAAAGGTAACGAGAAAAAGGATTATTTCGCCGAAATATTTTTTGAACATAAAGAATCCTGAAAACAAAGGCTAGCAATAAACTAGCCTTTATTTTAGCTATTTTGAGCGATAAATTAATACTGCTCTATCGTCAAAAGTGTAATTCCCTTTGGCTACACCCTTAGTTGAAGGGTTATCTATTCTTAATGGATCTGTTTTTAACTGATATTCTAGTGCTTTTTCATATGCTTCGATAGAGACTTCTTCTGGATAAGTCTCATAGCCATCTGAAGAAAGCTCGATAACTTTTGGTGTCTTATCAAATTTCCAAACTTTTAAAGCCTCTTTCGGAATTTCAAACCCATCTATCGCCCAGTATTGGAATGCTTTAGGTGCATTAGGGTTATTTTGAAATTCAGATTGGCGAGTTAATAACGGCATAATATAGAAACGCCCGATATCATTTTCTTCAATCTGTTCATTAGAGAGCTTTAAATCTTTTAAAATCTTGACACGTAAAGCACTATTTAATTCATCAACATATTTTCCTTCATCATTGTATTTCACATTGTCAATACGTGCTTTTGAATCACCAATTGCAACTAACTCATTTTGAGTAAAATCATACCAAATTAATGTTGCTGTTGGTCGAAAGTGAGGAGTATTTTTAAAATCCACATCCGGATTTTTTGCATAAAACTCGCTAAATTTCTCATTAATCAATGCTAAAATTTTTTCTTTATCTGTTCCGGCAGGCAAAGATTGGAATACTTCTTGGATGATATCTCTGCTAACTCTACCTCCTTTTTTACCGTCATATTTCTTGCCCGATTTATCCGTAGCACCATCAAAGACAGCTAGATAATGATCATTGAAAAATAATCCATCTTCACAAATTTGATTATTTTTCTCACCAGCTCCACCTTTTCCTTGAATAAAATATTCAAGGTTTCCCTTTTCCAAATTGTGTAAAACCGGCTTATCATAAGTCAGGTTATCCGCAGCCAATGCAGGTAATGACATTATAGAAAGTAATGATAATAACTGATACGATTTCTTCATAAGAATCTCCTTTTAATTAAATATTATTCGCTATCGGTATAGCCCCAAAATAAAAGGTATTAAGACAATATATCTTAATACCTCTATACTTTAATTAATCATCAAAATACACTCTTTTTAACGCCAACTCCAATCCTCGGAACTCCGCTAATCCTCTTAAACGACCAATCGCAGAATAGCCCGGGTTGGTTTTTTTCTTCAGATCATCGAGCATTTGATGGCCGTGATCCGGACGCATTGGAATTAAGCGGTGATCGCCATTTGCCTTACGGCGATATTCTTCGGTAAGTAACGCTTTCACCACGCCAAACATATCGACATCTCCGGCAAGATGATCCGCCTCGTGGAAGCTTTGTGGATTTTCTTCACGTTGGGTGGCTCGTAAGTGGGCAAAATAAATACGATCTGCAAACTGCTCTGCCATTTTAACCAAATCATTCTCAGCTAATACACCGTATGAACCGGTACAGAACGTGAAACCATTGGCTGCAAGCGGTTGAGTTTCCACAAACCATTGCATATCCTCTATGGTTGAAACAATGCGTGGCAGGCCTAAAATCGAGCGTGGTGGATCGTCAGGGTGAATTGCCATACGAATGCCCACTTCTTGTGCAACCGGCACAATCTCATTTAAGAAATAAGCTAAATGTGTGCGGAATTTTTCAGCCGAGATCCCTTTATAGCGGTCAAGCTGTGCTTGGAATTCCTCGAGCGTATAACCTTCCTCAGACCCCGGCAAACCGGCAATGATATTTTTGGTTAATTTTGCAATATCAGCTTCGCTCATCTGCTCAAAATAGGCTTTGGCTTCGGCTTGTTCTGCTGATGAGTAAGTTGCGTCCGCTCCCGGACGTTTTAAGATATATAACTCAAACGCGGCAAAAGCCACTTGGTCAAAACGTAATGCTTTTGAGCCGTCAGGCATTTCATACTCCAGATCGGTACGAGTCCAATCTAGCACCGGCATAAAGTTATAGCAAACCGTATCAATCCCACAGCTTGCCAAATTACGCAAGGTTTGCTTATAGTTATCAATCCATTGCTGATAGTTGCCTGTTTGAGTTTTGATTTCTTCGTGAACAGGCACACTTTCTACCACCGACCAAACCAGCCCTTTTTCAGCTAATAATGCCTTACGTTTATTAATTTCCTCAACCGACCACACCTGCCCGTTGGGAATATGGTGCAACGCTGTCACAATCCCCGTTGCCCCTGCTTGTCTTACATCATCTAAAGATACTGGATCATTTGGTCCATACCAACGCCATGCTTGTTCCATCGTAAACTCCTTATCTAATTAAAAATTGACAGCCAAAGGGCTAACATTAAACAGATAACCATCAAAATTCGGATCATCTAAATCCGATAATTCAAACAGTTTTTGTTTCACATTTTCCAAATGCTGCCACATCATTTTTCGTGCCAATACAGGATCTTTACGCTGTATTGCCGCAATAATATTTTCGTGATCTTTTAACCATAACGTGCGGTAACTTTGATCGGGAATATGTGAATGTAACCCTTTCCACATCGGGCTATTGGTTCGATACTCCCATAAATCTTTTTGCATACGGATAATCACTTCATTTTGCGTTATTTCAGCAATCGCTTTATGAAAATCTTCATCTGCAACATAATCTTCATCACCGTGTTCTAAGGTTCTGCGTTCACGCTCTAAAATCTCTTTTAAGTGTAAAACATCTGCCCGAGTGGCTTGAATAGCAGCGAACTCGGCAATACTACTTTCCAATAGCTGCCTTGCTTGCAACAGTTCAAAAGGACCAACATCAGGCAACTCTTCCGTTTCCTCAGCATTTGATTTGGGTAAATTAATCACATAAACACCTGAGCCTTTACGCACTTCAATTAAATTTTCCAGCTCAAGCATAATCAGTGCTTCACGAATAACGGTACGGCTGACATTAAAGTAATTAGATAAATCACGCTCTGGCGGTAATTTATCCCCTACTTTGTATGCACCACTTAATAATTCTGCTTTTAATTCTTGCCCGATTTTTTTATAAGAGCGTAGATCTTCCGCTGCCATAATGCCTTCTATTAAATATCTGTAATGGGTAATACATAGCCATCTTCAACAGGTTTACCGTTTATGATTAATCGGCGTTGTTCCTTATGAGGCAATCTAAAGACCCATTCTTTATACTGTGGCTCATAATGACCTGTTTTGGTTAAATTGATTTGAATCGTTTGATTGGTACAAATTAACTCAATGTCTAAGGTTAAATGTTTACCGCTTAAATAATCAAAACTGACACCATCATCATCAAAAATAGAGAGGTTGGTTTTGCCTTGATCAATAAACGGCATAATTAATAATTCACGATAATCATCGGTTAATGTATTGGCTCGCCCTTTTAAACCTAGTGGGATAATAGAACCTGCTCTTAGGAATAAAGGAATACGTTCCAACGGTGCATCAACCGTCACGTTCTCACCGCCATAGTACCATTGGTGAGTATAAAAATCATACCAACCCGTATAATTACAAGGTAAATAGACCTCACGTTTACGTTGCCCAGCCTCCACCACAGAAGCCACTAATAAATCTCTGCCGAATAAGTAATCATCATTTTCAGCAAAGGTGTTTGCATCATTTTCGTGATCTAAAAAGGTTGGGCGTAGCATTGGTTCTGCGTGTTTATGTGCTAACCATAATAAGTTATAGATATATGGCATTAAGCGATAACGTAGCTGAATCGTATCTCGGATAATATTCGTCACCTCAGGATACATCCAAGGCTCATTCACCGTTTTATCATCGTTCCAAGAGTGGATAGTAAAACGAGGGTGCATTACTCCATTTTGAACCCAACGAACAAATAATTCTGGATCAGGCTTATTACCGGAAAAACCGCCTACATCGTGTCCAACGTTATAAAGGGCTGACAAACTCATTCCTAAGCCCATTTTGATATTATATTTTAAGGTATGCCAGCTGGTACGGTTGTCACCTGACCACGTCTGTACATAGCGATTCATTCCGGTTGAACCCGAACGAGAAATCAAATAAGGGCGAGTATTCGGTGCAAACTCTTGTTGAGCTTCAAAAGAGGCTTTCATCATCAGCAAGGGTTGAAGTGGACGAATTAACTTCACCGGCAACCCTTTACCGAAGAAATGGCATTTAGCATAATCGTCCCAAACCTCAAACTCGTTATTATCATTCCAAGTTGAGCTAATGCCCATTTCCAGCAACTGTGATTTCACATTGGCTTTCCACCACGCCACTGTTGCCGGATTAGTGAAATCTAAGTGCGAGCCTTCATCGTCCCAAAACATTGAACGTTCCGGGTTATCAGATTCCGAATCCTGAATAAACAAGCTTTTCTCGGCAACTTCATCGTAGCGAGGGTGATCTTGCAACAAACAAGGTTTTATATTGGCAGCTAAGTGCATTCCTGCATCAGAAAAATACTGACTCATTAATTTTGGCTGCGGCACTTTGTCGTAATTCCAGTTAAACACATAGCGTTTACCGTTAATCGAAGTATAGCCGGAGGATAACTGGAATGAATCACACGGAATATTATGTTCACGACATAAATCCACAAATTTTTTCAGCTGTTCTTGTGCATCTGGTGCATCGGTATAGCTCATTGTTGAACCGCTATAACCTAAACTCCAACGAGGTCCGAAAATAGTACCACCGGTAAGTTGAGTATATTTTTTAGTCACATCAAGGATTTGAGGACCTAAAATCATATAGTAATCTAGGTCTCCATCTTCTGCTTTGTAATTTCGGTAATAAGCGTGGTAGTTATCAATTTCGCTACCCAGCACAAACCAACACGGAGCTAAGTTATCATAATAAATACCGTAGCTAACCTCTTCTGCGTGCGTGATATAAAACGGAATATGCTTATAAAGCGGATCCATAGACTCTGCGTTATATCCCATTGCATCAATATTACGCATTTCAAAGCGGCGACCGTGGCGGTTTAAGTTACCCGTTTTTTCGCCTAAACCATAATACTGTTCATTAAGATGGCGATTTAAATAGTGGGTCACATTAGTGTTAGAAATCCCAAATAAATAAGCACCGGTTTTGCGATCTGATGCAAAGGTTTTCCATTCATTATCTGCCTTATATTGCCATTCCAAATAAAGCGGTTGATGAACAATCACTTTTAAACAAGCGGTCGAAATTTCCAAAAAATTTGCAAAGGCTTTAATTTCATAATCGGGTAAAGCAAAACCGTCCACAGACCATTTGTTCCGCCCTTCCCATTGGATATCCGCCTGATTAGGGCTAATTGCCCAGGTTGCAGGCACTTTAAATTCGTTATTACGAGTAAAAGCCACTCGAAACATACCCTGTTCTAAGACAAAAATATGTAATCCAACACCTCGCTCACACTGAATATCTATTCGGTTATTTTCGTTTTTAATAAACTGCCAATTTTTTAATGTTTTCACGTGAAATCCCTCGATTTAATAACCCAATAAAAGTTGTGGCAAGGCAAGACTTAATGAAGGAACATAAGTCACTAATAGCAATGCTAAGATTAATGCAGTATAGAAAGGTAATAACGGTTTAATCACTTGATTAATTTTCACACCGCCTACGGAGCAACCAATAAATAAGGCACTACCAACCGGAGGAGTACAAATACCGATGGATAAGTTGAACGCCATTAAAATCCCGAAATGTACCGGATCCATACCTAAATCAGTCACAATAGGGAAGAAAATCGGGGTAAAGATAAGCAGTGCCGGTGTCATATCCATAAATACACCAACAATAAGTAAAATAATGTTGATGATTAATAAAATCACAATGGGATTATCTGAAATGGCAAGTAGGCCGTCACTGATCGTATAAGGAATATCGGCATTTGCCATCACCCAAGACATTCCCATTGAGGTGCCAATTAAAAGTAGTACGATTGCGGTAGTTACAACCGAATCTAAAATCACTTTCGGCAATTCTTTAATGGAGACTTCTCGATAAATCAGCACCGCCAGAACTAAGGTATAAACAACCGCAAATGCCGAAGCTTCAGTAGCAGTGAAAATACCGCCGATAATACCCCCCATAATCACCACGATTAACCCGAGGCTAGGCAAGGCGTCTAACGTTTTCTTAATCACTTCTGATTTTGTGGGTTTTGGCGACACCGGATAATTCCGTTTCTTAGCGATATAACCGATGATAAGCATAATGGATAGCCCCATTAAAATGCCCGGTATATAACCTGCCAAGAATAAAGCCCCTATTGATGTTCCTCCCGTGACCAATGAATACACAATAAATGTATTACTCGGCGGAATAAGCAAACCCGTTGGGCAAGAGGCAATGTTTACCGCAGCAGAAAACGCAGGATCGTAACCTTCCTTTCTTTGCAATGGTGACATAATACCGCCCATTGCCGCCCCTGATGCCACTGCCGAGCCTGAGATGGAACCAAACATCATATTTGCCAGCACATTAACGTGAGCCAGTGAACCGGGTAAACGACCGCCAATCACTTTTGCAAATTCAATCAAACGTAATGCAATCCCACCTCTATTCATAATATTGCCGGCAAGAATAAAGAATGGAATGGCAAGTAGAGAGAAGCTATCTAAACCTGATGCCATTTTTTGCGTAATAACGGTAATTGCCGCATCAAACGGAATTGACATCATCACCGTCAGTAGAGAGGCTAAGCCAATCGAAAAAGAAATTGGTACACCAATGAATAGAAAAAGGAAGAAGGTGGTACAAAGTACAAGAACGACAGACCATTCCATAATACGTTCTCCTAAATTAATGTAATGAAGGGACAGGTTTTGCTATCGCAAATAAGTCACGAATAACATAAACCAACATAAAAAAGCCGCTTAATGGAATAGCACTATAAATCAACCCCATCTGTACACCTAAAACAGGCGAGACCTGACCGGCATTGATAGTATCATTCACTAACTTCACACCGCCATAGCACATAATCAGCACAATAAAACATAAACTGATCAGATTAACGACAAAATGTAAGCGTTTTAATTTATCCGGTGAGGATTCCAATTTCGTTGCCAACAAATCGATGGCTAAATGCTTTTTCTGACCAAACGCATAAGCAGCACCAATCAAACCTACCCAAATAAATGAAAAACGTGCCAGCTCATCGGTATATACGCTTGGTGCTTTTAAAATAAAGCGAGAAAAGACCTGCCATACCACGCAACCTACAAGCAAAATGCTAATGACAACGCATAACGTAGATAAAATTTTATCAATTTTTAAAACAAAACTATCCATACGACCTCTCTTTTGAAACAGAAAAACCTAAATTGGTGAACCAATTCTGCTGTTTTCTGGCTTTTTTAGCAATAATTCTTTGTTGATTTTGTGATCTGGTTCACAAATTTAGCAAAATTGGTTTGATATGTTCAAGATCGCTTTGTATGATAAGTCAACAATTCAGTCAATGCAGTAACAATGAATTGCAGGTTCCACATTTCCAACTTAGTAAGGAGAACATATATGTTCACGAGAAAAACCCTTCTTTCAGCTTCATTAGCCACCGCATTATCTCTGGGATTAGCCTTTTCTGCCTCAGCAAAAACCACGTTAAAGCTAAATCACAATAACGACAAAACACACCCTGTTCATATTTCAATGCAAAAAATGGCGGATGAAGTCAAAGAATTAACCAATGGAGAAGTCGTCATTCGTGTTTATCCGAACAGCCAATTAGGTACTCAACGTGAATCGATTGAATTACTACAAGCAGGTTCGCTCGATATGGCAAAATCAAACGCCAGTGAAATGGAATCATTTGAACCGACTTATGGTGCATTTAACATTCCTTATCTATTCCAAAATGTCGATCACTACTACACAGCATTAAAAGATCCGGAAGTCGGTCAAAAAATCTTGGAAGCCTCTAAAGGAAAAGGATTTATCGGTTTAACCTACTATGATGGTGGCGCCCGTAGTTTCTACGCCAATAAAGCGATTAAAACACCGGCAGACTTAAAAGGCTTAAAAGTGCGTGTTCAGCCAAGCCCAAGTGCAGTCAAGATGATGGAACTTCTTGGTGGTTCAGCAACCCCACTAGCCTATGGCGAACTCTACACCGCATTACAACAAAAAGTGGTTGATGCAGCAGAAAACAATGAAACCGCATTAACATTGGCTCGTCACGGTGAAGTATCAAAAATCTTCAGCCAAGATGAACATACAATGATTCCTGATGTGCTACTCATTAGTGAAAAGACTTGGGCTAAATTAACACCTGAACAACAAAAAGCCCTTAAAACGGCCGCAGATAATTCAATGATGTCTCATAAAGAGTTATGGGCAAAAATGATTGCCGAAGAGAAGAAAAAAGCACAAGAGCAAATGGGCGTTGAATTTATCACCGTTGAAAAACAACCATTTATTGATGCAACCAAACCGATGAAAGATGAAGCAAAAGCCAATCCGGTCATTGGTGGATTGGTTGAAAAAATCGATGCACTTGCTCCTGCCGCAAAATAGTGGTCAATCAATCGTTCTATTGCTACCTGTGGGTAGCAATAGATCTTTATAACCAGATAGAAAGGACAGATTATGGATATTGCAAAAAATCACAACTTACAAGATAAAGTCATTGTTGTTACCGGTGCCGGTGGTGTTTTGTGTGCATTCTTAGCCAAAGAATTAGCGAAAACTAAAGCAAAAGTGGCATTACTTGATCTTAATTTAGACTCTGCACAAAAAGTCGCTGATGAAATCAACGCACAAGGCGGTACAGCCAAAGCCTACCAAACGAATGTCTTAGAATTAGATAACATTAAAGCAGTACGAGACCAAATTGCAGCAGATTTCGGCACTTGCGATATTTTAATTAATGGTGCCGGTGGTAATAGCCCTAAAGCAACCACTGATAATGAATTTCACACTTTAGATTTAGCCGACAGCACAAAATCGTTCTTTGAATTAGATAAATCCGGTATTGAATTTGTATTTAATCTCAACTACTTAGGCACATTATTACCAACCCAAGTTTTCGCAAAAGATATGATTGGTAAAGCAGGCGCAAATATTGTCAATATTTCAAGTATGAACGCCTACACACCGCTAACAAAAATTCCTGCCTATTCCGGAGCTAAAGCCGCCATCAGCAACTTTACCCAATGGCTTGCGGTTTACTTCTCTAAAGTCGGTATTCGCTGTAATGCTATTGCCCCCGGTTTCTTAGTCAGCAACCAAAATCGAGGCTTACTCTTTGACAGCGAAGGCAATCCAACGGCTCGTGCCAATAAAATTCTCACTAATACTCCGATGGGACGTTTTGGTGAACCGGAAGAATTACTTGGTGCATTGCTCTTCTTAGTGGATAGCCAATACTCCAGTTTCGTAAACGGTGTGATTGTGCCTGTAGATGGTGGTTTCTCTGCTTATAGTGGTGTATAGCCTAAGAGGTTGGTATGAAACAATTTTTATGTGAAGACTTTTTACTCTCAACCCCAACGGCACAAAAGCTCTATCACGACTATGCCAAAGATCAGCCGATTTTTGACTACCACTGCCATTTAAACCCAAAAGAAATTGCAGAAAATCGCCAATTTAACGATTTAGCCGAAATCTGGCTGGAAGGTGATCACTACAAATGGCGGGCAATGCGTTCTGCCGGTGTGGAAGAGCGTTTGATTACGGGTGATGCCGATAAATACAGCAAATACTTAGCCTTTGCACAAACTATGCCAAAATGTATCGGCAACCCGATTTACCATTGGACACATTTAGAACTTCGCCGTCCGTTTGGGATTACCAACACGTTATTTTCACCAGAAACCGCAGAAAAAATTTGGCATCAAGGCAAAGCATTACTGCAACAGCCTGAGTTTTCCGCCCGCGGCATTATGAAACAGATGAATGTGAAATTAGTCGGCACCACTGATGACCCGATTGATTCTTTGGAATACCACAAAGCGATTGCAGAAGATAACACCTTTGACATTGAGGTTGTGCCAAGTTTCCGACCTGACAGAGCATTTAAAATCGAACTGCCGCTGTTTAATGACTACGTTGAGCAACTTGGTAAAGTCGCTGATATTGACATCAACACTTTCGATAAATTAAAGCAGGCACTACTAAAACGCATTGAACATTTCGATCAGCAGGGGTGTAAATCCGCCGATCACGGCATTGAAATCGTGCGTTTTGCTTCCATTCCTGATGAAACAAAACTTACCCATATTTTGCAAAAAAGATTGCAAAATCAACCGCTTGCAGAAGAGGAAATCGCACAATTCAGTACGGCGTTGTTAGTCTGGTTAGGCACGGAATACCACAAACGCAACTGGGTGATGCAAATGCACATTGGGGCAATCCGCAATAACAACAGCCGTATGTTTAAGCTGCTCGGGGCAGACAGCGGATTTGATTCCATTGGCGACCGCACTTTTGCCGAACCGCTCTCCCGTTTATTAGACAGTATGGATCAAACCGATCAACTTCCAAAAACCATTTTATATTGCTTAAATCCGCGTGATAACGAAATGCTCGGCAGTATGATCGGAAATTTCCAAACCGGCGGCATTGCTGGCAAAATCCAATTTGGCTCAGGCTGGTGGTTCAATGATCAGAAAGACGGAATGGAACGCCAACTGCAACAACTGTCACAATTAGGCTTGCTCAGTCAATTTGTTGGAATGCTCACCGATTCCCGTAGCTTCTTATCTTACACCCGCCACGAATACTTCCGCCGTATTCTTTGCGAAATGATTGGTGGCTGGGTTGAGCGGGGTGAGGCACCAAACGATCTCAACTTACTGGGCAATATGGTGAAAAATATTTGCTATGACAATGCCAAAGGTTATTTCAAATAGGAGATAGCTATGAAAAAACTCGCCATTCTTGGTGAATGTATGATTGAGTTAAATGGAGAGCCGTTTGGGGAGATGTACCAGACCTATGGTGGGGATTCGCTCAACACCGCTACCTATTTGGCTCGGGTGAGTTCGCCTGAACAAATTGAGGTGCGTTATCTCTCCGCTCTCGGCACGGATAAGCTCAGTCAGGGAATGTTAGCGGCGTGGCAGGCGGATAATATCAACACGGATTTTGTGTTGCGTGACGAGCACCGTCAGCCGGGGCTGTATCTGATTCAGTTGGATAAGCAGGGCGAGCGGACGTTCCTCTATTGGCGAAATCAATCTGCCGCCCGTTATTTGTTGCAACACCCCGACTATCCAAAAGCACTCTCGGCGTTACACGGGGTGGATATGGTTTACTTGAGCGGTATCAGCCTCGCCATCTTGCCGGAAAACGACCGCACTTTGCTGATTGCACAGTTGCGTGAGCTGAAAACCCAAGGGGTGAAAATCGCCTTTGACAGCAATTATCGCCCGAAACTGTGGGAAAGTGTGGCTGCTGCCCAAGCTCACTATGCCGAGCTGTTGCAATTAGTCGATTTAGCTCTCGTTACATTTGATGATGAGCAGCTCCTTTGGGGTGATATGAATGAGCAAGCCACCTTTGACCGTCTAGCTCAATATGGCATTCACACCATTGTGGTGAAACAAGGCTCGCTGGGGGCAACGGTGTTGCAAAACGGGAAGCAGACTTTTGTGCCGACCGTTGCGGTAGAGAAGGTGGTCGATACCACTTCCGCCGGCGATTCCTTTAATGCCGGCTTCCTTAACGGTTACTTATTGGGTAAAGATGTCGTTACCTGTTGCCAACAAGGAAATGCCGTTGCCGGTATCGTCATTCAGCACAAAGGGGCGATTATTGCCAAATCCGCCACTGCTCATCTAAAACTGCAGTTTGAACAATCAATGTAAATAACAGACAAGCGGTTAAATTTGCAAAATTTTTTACAAAAGCGGCCGCTTGCAATAGAACATAGTGAGGCTAGAAATGCGTTATACCACCGAACAAATCATCGAAAAATTAAGACAACTGAAAGTTGTTCCCGTGATTGCACTGGATAAAGCAGAAGATATCTTACCGCTGGCGAAAACCCTTTCCGAAAACGGCTTGCCGGTGGTGGAAATCACTTTCCGCTCGGAAGCCGCCGAAGAGGCGATTAAGCTGGTTCACCAACACTATCCGGAAGTGTTAATCGCTGCCGGCACGGTGCTAACCAAAGAGCAAGTCCTTGCTGCCAAAAACGCAGGGGCTGATTGCATTGTGACCCCGGGGTTTAATCCTACTATCGTCAAATATTGCCAAGAGTTAGGTTTACCTGTTACACCGGGCGTGAATAACCCGATGGCGATTGAAGCTGCCCTCGAACTCGGCATACAAGCGGTCAAATTTTTCCCTGCTGAAGCAAGCGGCGGCGTGAAAATGATTAAAGCCCTGCTCGGCCCTTACGGCAACTTACAGATTATGCCGACCGGCGGTATTTCACCGCAAAACATCAACGACTACCTTGCGATTCCAAATGTGGTCGCCTGCGGCGGCTCTTGGTTTGTGGATAAATCCCTGATTAAAGCGCAGAAATGGGCGGAGATTGGGAAATTGACGAAGGAAGTGGTTGAGTTGGTGAAATAACCATTTAAAGTTCCAAGCAATGAGCTATTTTCTACCCAAAATGGATCTCTTTCCTCTTATTTACAAAGCATAACAAATATTGCATACTTTATTTAGTAGCATATAGTAGGTATATTTAAAGCTATATATATTTAACTTAATGAAAAATATAGCAAAACAACCTCAAAACTCTTCACTAAAGGCTATTGAAAAATAGCCTTTTCTATTCAAATAAAAGATAGCTTTATGAAAAAAATAGTCTCAACGCTTTTAATCCTTACCTCAAACCTGGCATTTGCGGAAACCACACCGGCTCAACTTCAAGAAAAAATGGATAACCAGCGAATGCAGGAAAACCCTAAATTAGAAAAACCTGAACCTCAAGCCAAACCACAAGCGGTTAATGCACAGGCTCACCGGCAATCGATCTCTATTTCAAGCCAACAGCTGCTTCAACAGCCTGAGTTGCTCAACTCGGCAATGCTAACTGCGTTGGTCACTAACCACACTGAGAATGTTCAATTCTTACTGCCTATTTATCAACAATTACCCGCCAGTGAACAAAACAGCGAAGTTGTACAATGGGCGGAGGCAGTCAGTGCTAAAGCAAAACAAAATTATTCAGAGGCAATAAAAGGCTACCGTCAGTTATTGGCAAAATATCCTGAAAATCAGCCAATTCGTATGCAATTAGCGGTTGCATTGTTTGAAAATCGGGAGAATGAGGCAGCAGAGGCTCAATTTTATAAGTTACAAGCGGACAAATTACCGCAAGAAATTGCAAATGCGGTCAATAGCTATTTGGAGGTGATTGGCAAGCAAGATCAATGGAGTTTTCAAGGCGGCTTAACCTATTTGAATGACCCGAATATCAACAATGCCCCAAATGCAGGCACAACCTATGGCAACTGGACTGCACCGAAAAAAGAATCTGCCCAAGGGGTCGGATTTTACCTTGAGGCGGATAAAAAGTGGTCTTGGGGTAATGGTTTCTTCCACGAGTTTCGTTTAAACGGAAACGGCAAATATTACTGGAACAACAAAAAATATAACGAATATTCGCTCAGAGAAAGCCTCGGCTTGGGTTATCAAAATGCAAAACAAAAAATCACTTTGTTGCCGTTTTTTGAACAGACGTGGTATGCAGGCGGCTCAAGCCAAACCGAAAGTACCAAACGTTACTCCAACGCAGGTGGTGTGAATGCCCGTTGGCAATATTGGATTACCCCGCAGTGGCAATCCGCTATTACTTATGAATATGCGGAACAGCGTTATACCCGCCGCCAACATTTAGACGGCAACTATCATTTTATCTCACCAAGCCTCTATTTTTACCCGAACAGTCAGCAATATTGGTTTGTGGGGGCGAATTTTAATCGCACCAGCACCCGTGATTTAGATGATAGCTTTATTCGCCGAGGCGTTTCTATTGGTTGGGGACAAGAGTGGAAGAACGGGCTTTCTACCCAATTAAGTGCCAGCTACGCCCGTAAACAATACCGTGCACCCATGCCGATTTTCCAAATTACGCAACATAACCGTGAATATGGCGTGCAAGCCAGCATCTGGCACAGAGCCTTGCATTTTAAAGGCATCACCCCTCGCTTAACGTGGCAATATAATAAGGTAAAAAGCAATCATAGCTTCTATAGTTATGACAAAAACCGTGTCTATATTGAGTTTTCACATACGTTCTAAACAAAATAGCCCCTGTTTTAAAAGGTAAGGTTGTCAGGTTCTAAAAACAAGGAATAATGCTTGTGTGTAGGGACGCCACGCTGGCGTCCGCAACGATGTCAATTCCAACAATTAAGCGTGAATGACGTTCCGCACGGACGCCAGCGTGGCGTCCCTACATTTAGAACCTGATAAGCCTGGTTTTAAGGGGTGATTGTTTCACACTCAACTACTTAACAACTTCTTCAACCGATACAATTCATCTAATGCCTGTCTTGGGGTAAGTTCATCAGGCTGAAGGGCTTTTAAGGCTTTCTCGACTTCACTTTCTACTGCTACAAGCGGTTGAATTGCTTCATTTTTTTGCAAATCAAAACCATCGGAAAACAGTAAATCCGCTTGTGGGTGTTCGTTTGCTTGTTTGGTTTGGTGGGAGATTTCCTCCAAATGTGCCAAACGCTGTTTTGCCAGTTGAATCACTTGCTTTGGTACGCCCGCCAATGCCGCCACCGCCAAGCCGTAACTTTTGCTTGCAGCCCCTTCTTGTACCGAGTGCATAAAGGCGATAGTGTCATTATGTTCTCTCGCATCTAAATGCACATTTGCCACACCTTTAAGCTGATTTGGCAGTCCTGTTAGCTCAAAGTAATGCGTGGCGAATAGCGTTAGAGATTGCGTTTTCTTCGCCAGCCATTCGGCACACGCCCACGCCAGTGATAAGCCGTCATAGGTAGAAGTGCCTCGCCCGATTTCATCAATCAGCACAAGGCTGTTTTCGGTGGCTTGATGCAGAATATTCGCCATTTCGGTCATTTCCACCATAAAGGTTGAGCGACCAGAGGCTAAATCATCGCTTGCCCCAATACGGGTGAAAATGCGGTCAATCGGGCCGATTTCCGCACTTTCTGCCGACACAAAACTGCCGATATAAGCCATCAGCGTAATCAGGGCAATTTGTCGCATATAGGTGCTTTTACCGCCCATATTCGGGCCGGTTACAATCAATAAATGTCGTTGAGAGTTCAGAAATACAGGATTGGCAATAAACGGTTCGGTTAAAACCTGCTCCACCACCGGGTGTCTGCCGCCTTTGATATTCACCATTCGCATCGGGCTAAAGCTCGGGCAAACATAGCCTAAACTATCAGCTCGCTCGGCAAGGTTGGTTAAGACATCAAGTTCAGACAGCACCATCGCCGCTAATTGCAATTCGCCTAAGCGAGGCATTAACACATCAAACAGTTCATCATAAAGCTGTTTTTCAAGGGCGAGCGATGCCCCTTTTGCTTTCAGCACTTTGTCTTCGTAAGTTTTCAGCTCAGGGATAATATACCGCTCCGCATTTTTGAGCGTTTGGCGGCGAACATAGTGAATCGGGGCTTTGTGTGCTTGCCCTTGGCTGATCTGAATGTAATAGCCGTGAACCGCATTAAAGCCGATTTTCAGCGAATCAATGCCGGTGCTTTCACGTTCTCTGATCTCCAAATTTTCCAGATATTGCGTTGCCCCGTCCGAAAGTTGCCGCCATTCGTCAAGCTCAGCATTGTAACCTTCTGCGATCACACCACCATCACGAATGAGTTGTGGTGGGTTTTCGATAATCGCCCGCTCCAGCAAATCGTGCAACTGGCTGAAATCCGCCAGTTGAGCCAAAAGCTGATCGATACTAGCGGTCAGATTTTGTGAATTTTTTGCAATTTCCGGTAATTGAGCCAATGCCGTGCGTAGTCGGGTGAGATCACGAGGGCGAGCCGTACGCAACGCTACTCGAGCAAGGATTCGCTCCATATCGCCAACTTGTTGCAACAATGGCTGTAAATCCGGCATTCTCTCATATTGTATCAATGCTGCTATCGCTTGTTGTCTGGCTTGCAATTTGCCACAATCCCGAATCGGCTGATGAATCCAACGCTTGAGCAGGCGACTTCCCATTGGGGTCACACATTTATCTAGCACCGCCGCAAGTGTGTTTTCCGTGCCACCCGCTAAGTTTTGGGTCAATTCTAAATTACGACGGGTGGCAGCATCGAGCAAAATAGTATCGCTATGTTGTGCCAAATGAATTGCGTTAATGTGCGGTAAAGCGGTGCGTTGCGTTTCTTGGGCATAATGCAAGACACAGCCGGCAGCACAAAGTGCCACTACCGCTTTTTCCACCCCAAATCCGGCAAGTGTTTGCGTGCCGAATTGGCGATTTAGCAGCTGAATCGCCGTTACCAGCTCAAATTCCCACACCGGACGGCGGCGTAACCCTTTGTAATTCGTTAAAATTGAGGCAGCGGAAAAATCTTCCGCATACAGAATTTCTGCCGGTTGTACACGTTGTAACTCGGCGGATAGCGCCTCTTTGCTGGCAAGTTCACTGATTAAAAACCGCCCGGAGGTCATATCTAGCGTAGCAATCGCAAAGGTGCCTTTTTCTTCGTAAACTGCCGCCACAAAGTTATCTTGGCGTTCGGGTAACAATGCCTCATCGCTAACTGTTCCCGGCGTAACAATCCGTACCACTTTGCGTTCTACCGGCCCTTTTGAGGTTGCTGGGTCGCCAATCTGTTCACAAATTGCTACCGATTCCCCCAACGCCACCAATTTCGCCAAATAGCCCTCCACGGCGTGATAAGGCACACCCGCCATCGGAATCGGCTCACCGGCAGATTGCCCTCGCTTAGTGAGCGAAATATCCAATAACGCTGCCGCTCGTTTCGCATCATCATAAAACAGCTCATAAAAATCCCCCATTCGGTAAAACAACAGAATGTCCGGATTTTGAGCTTTGAGTTGTAAATACTGTTGCATCATTGGCGTGTGGATGGAGAAATCTTGTGTCATCAGTCTATTCATTGTGAGAAATCATTACCGTTAGTTTAACAGATTCAACCAAGGGATAAAAACAAGCGGTCATTTTTCGCTGAAAATTTGCAATGGTCAGCCGCTGTTTTTTTGCTACAATGCACAAAAATTTTAAGACAGAGGTCAGAATGTTAAGAAAAATAGCATTACTTTCTACAGGCTTGGTTTTAGCCGCTTGCGGTTCCAACGCCAATGAAAATCCAACACAAACAACTTTCCCGGGCGAATTTGCGAATGCCGATTATGTGCTTTCAGAAGAAAATGCTCAAAAATGGGTGATTGCCAGCGAACAGGCAAAACAGTGTATCTACCCCAATTTAACCCGTATTCAGCAAGAGCATTTTTCCAAAGAAGATTCTTATATTTTCTCGCAATATGTGTTTTTCTATCCGCTTGAAGAGATTATCGGCGAGCAGTATGTAAAAATCATTCAAAATGATGAAAAATCAATGGGTTATGCTCAGTATTTATTCAAAAAATTGAAAAATAACGAAGCAGTTGAAGCATTACCGAAAAAACAATGTGCGACCCTACGCACTAATGCGAAAAATGATTTAGCAGTGGTAAAAGGGCAGTATCAAAGCGGTATGATTGAAGATGCAAACAACCAAACCAAATCAGGCGATAAAGTTGCTACCAATGATAATAAATTCTTCTTCGATATTATCAAATGGGGCAGTATGTTACTTCTCTAGTGAGCATCAATACTCGGTTGTTTTAATAACAACCGAGCTATTTACGCCCTACCGATTGAACTTTTATCTAAAGCATCAGTCTTAAAATACAGTTTTTTTCAATTATTTTCCCTCTTTTATATTTAAGGATTTTCAATGAAAGCATTAAAAACATTATTAGCATTGGGCGTAGCAATGGCTGTTTCAGCTACTTCATTTGCACAAACTACTCAACCTACTGCGGCTGAACAAATGAACGCAGTTAAAGCCTCTGTTGCCGAAAAAGCAACTGCGGCTAAAGAAGCAACGAAAGAGAAAGCGGCAGAGTTAAAAGTCGGTTCTGCGGAAAAAATGGAGGCAGCAAAAGCCAAAACCGAATCAATCAAAAATTCCGCCAAAAATAAAATGGACACAGTAAAAGCTACCACAGCAGAAAAAACCGATATGATCAAAGCGAAAGCGGCTTCGGCAAGCGACACAATGAAAGTGAAAGCTCAGGAAGCAAAAGCCGCCACCGCAGAGAAAGCTGCAACTGCTCGTGAAACCTTAAATTCAGCCAAAACCGCAACCGCTGAAAAAGCAGCCTCAATGAAAGCAGCTGCAACAGAAAAAATGTCAGCAGTGAAAAAATCACAAAAAGTGAATATCAACACTGCCAACGAAGAGCAATTACAATCGCTTACCGGCATTGGTGAAGCAAAAGCCAAAGCGATTGTAGAATACCGCAAAAAACACGGTAAAATCAAAAATGCAGCAGAACTGGCTAACATTCCCGGCATTGGCGATGCAACCATTGAGAAAGTTGCTCCATATTTAACTTTCTAATGTTCTGCAAGCGGTTATTTTGTTGCAAAATTTTGCAGAAAAATAACCGCTTGTTCATTTCACACCTTGTATTCTTAAATTTCACCCCCATTAAGTGAATCGTATTTCTTTCAATACAGTATTCAATAAACTCAAAAGGAACAGAAAATGGCATTAGATTTCAATTCAGTTGGATTAGATTCAGTAGAAGCAAAAGGCGGTTACGGTATCGGTTTACAAATTGGTCAGCAACTTTTAGGCAGCGGAATGGACGTAAACTCAGAAGCCGTTGCCCGTGGTATTTATGATGTATTAAACAACAATGAGCCGGCAATCGACATCAATGAAGTGACCGCAGCATTACAAGAATTAGGTCAGCGTGCGGAAGCAGCTCAAGCTGAAGCTTTCAAAGCGATTGATGCCGAAAACAAAGCGTTCTTGGAAGAGAATAAAAAAGCAAGCGGTGTAATCGTTACCGACAGCGGTTTACAATATGAAATTTTAACCGAAGGCACAGGCGAAAAACCGACTGCGACTTCAACCGTGCGTGTTCACTACACCGGTTCATTAATTGACGGCACCGTGTTTGACAGCTCGGTAAAACGTGGTCAGCCGGCAGAATTCCCGGTAAACGGCGTGATTCGTGGTTGGACAGAAGCATTGCAATTAATGCCGGTTGGCTCAAAATGGCGTTTAACCATTCCACAAGAATTAGCCTACGGCGAACGTGGTGCAGGTGCATCAATTCCACCATTTGCGACCTTAGTGTTTGAAGTGGAATTGCTTGATATTCTCTAATCAAACTCAAATAAAAAACCTGTGAAGGCATTTCACAGGTTTTTGCTATTTAAGATAACTATATTATGCAGAAAAAATCACTCCTGTCTCGCTTAGTTAAAAATATTTTCCTCTACGGCAGCCTGTTTATCATTATTAGCTTGGTGGTTGATTGGTATCGCTCGCCCTCCGCTCCGGCACAATTTGAGCAAACCGTGCATTATGATATTCAACACCAGCCGAAAGTAATCGCCCAATTAAGCCACGAGAAGCCGATGCTACTCTATTTTTGGGGAAGTTGGTGCCACTATTGCCAAGTGGTTTCGCCGAATATCCAACAATTAGCGAATGACGGCACGGAAGTTTTAGGTGTTGCCCTGAAATCCGGCGATGAAAATGAAGTACAAGCCTATCTCAATGAAAACGGCTACACTTTTGCTACTCTGAATGACCCAAGTGGTGATTTCTCTCGAGGTTGGAATATTCAAGCCACCCCAACCATCTTGATTATTAAAGACGGCAAAATCGCCCACCACACCACCGGTTATACCAGCTATTTGAGCTTAAAATTCAGACTATGGCTGGCAGACGTGTTGTATTAAACGATTCCTTTCATTTGCAAAAAATCCACTAAATCCGACCGCTTGTTTATATCAAAAAGACAAGCGGTACTAAATTCATCGTCATCATTGTAGTGATCGATAAAATCAGCCTTGATGAGCCAAAAATAAAGCCTCGGTTTTTGCCGTTGTCAAATTTCACCAGCAAATTTGCCATTGCCGTGAGGGCGTACACTTCCACCACCGTAAAAATCACAGTGTAAATATAGGCAGCGGTCAGAGTTGCGACTTTTACTGCAATAAACCAAGGGGCAATAATCGCCACCGCTAATAACGGCGAAATCCAAATTAATTGCAGTTTGGTGAGGTTGATTTTACGAGAAAAAGTCGATTGCAAACTGACGGTTAAAACACCGTTGATGAATAACGCAATCGGCGAATGCTCCGGTGCGTGCAGGACATTGTCGAATAAATACGGAAAAATAATAAAATAGGACGATGCCACACTCAGCGGCACAAATAGCATTAAGTGAGCGAACAAAAACTCTTTGTTGATGATTTCCTTAATTTGTGCGAAACGAAATTTCACGCCGCCATTCACGCCTTCCACCGAATAGAAAGGTTTCACCATAAACACAAACAAACCGGCTTCCAAAATAAAGCAGATCCAAATCAGCGTTTCAATCATCTCAAACCGAATAAACGGAATAATAATCAGCGGGGCAAGCATTGAAGACATACTGGTCACTTTTAGATATTTGCCTTGCAAACGGGTTTTGGCGGCATATTCATCACCGGCAATCGCCAATAAACAGGCTCTGGCATTGGTGCCGAATAAGCAACTTCCCAACCCAAAGCAAGTGGTTGCCAGCAATAAAATAAAGTAATTATCCGCCGCCAAAAACAGCATATAGGCAACCACATCTAATAAACAGCCCAATAACATCATTTTTGCCAAGCCGTAGCGATCACCCCAAATGCCGGCTAAAATTGCCAACGCCTGATTACAAAACAACAGCAACGAAAGGGAAAAAGCAATTTGGGCGTTATCTAACCCTTTCTCTTTTAAATAAAAGAAAAACACGCTTTGCATTGAAAAAAAGGCGGTAGTGGAAATAAATCGACGAAGAAGTAACAGTTTTTCTAAAGACATTCAGAATGGTTGAATTGGTTAAATAAAGAGCAGCTATTCTACCTTTTAAGCCAGCCCCAATCAATCGGCTTTTGTTTTACCTTTGGTGTGGGTTTCGGTATGATAAGCGATATGTAGTAGCGGGTCCTGTGCCCGCCTAAATACCAATGATAACTTGCGGGCGAGCACAGGACTCGCCCCTACGATAAACAAGAAAATGAAAGACACCATTGTTGCCCAAGCAACACCGATTGGCAGAGGCGGTGTGGGGATTCTGCGAGTTTCCGGTCCGCTTGCCGAAACCGTTGCTCAAGCCGTATTAGGCAAAACATTGCCACCCCGTATCGCAAATTATTTGCCGTTTAAAGACGAAGACGGCACTGTGTTGGATCAAGGCATTGCCTTATTCTTTAAAGCTCCCAACTCCTTTACCGGCGAAGATGTGCTTGAACTTCAAGGACACGGCGGGCAGGTTATTTTAGATTTACTGCTCAAACGCATTTTACAAGTTAAGGGGCTACGCATTGCCCGAGCCGGTGAATTTTCCGAACAGGCATTTTTAAACGATAAGCTCGACCTTGCCCAAGCTGAAGCGATTGCGGATTTAATTGACGCCACCAGCGAGCAAGCCGCTCGTTCAGCCCTAAAATCACTACAGGGTGAATTTTCTGATAAAATCAATGCGTTAGTTGATTCAGTAATTTATTTACGCACTTATGTGGAAGCGGCGATTGACTTCCCCGATGAGGAAATTGACTTTCTGGCAGACGGTAAAATCGAGGCAAAATTAAATGAGATTATCGCTCAATTAGACGGTGTTCGCCGTGAAGCGAAACAAGGCTCGATTCTGCGTGAAGGAATGAAAGTAGTGATTGCCGGTCGCCCGAATGCGGGGAAATCCAGCTTGCTTAACGCCTTAGCCGGGCGAGAGGCGGCGATTGTAACCAATATTGCCGGCACAACCCGTGATGTGTTGCGTGAACATATTCATATTGACGGAATGCCGTTGCATATTATCGACACAGCCGGTCTCCGTGATGCCAGTGATGAGGTGGAACGTATCGGCATTCAACGTGCTTGGGAAGAAATCGCCCAAGCCGACCACGTTTTATTAATGATTGACAGCACCGAGCAACAAGCCGATCAGTTCCGACAAGAATGGGCGGAATTTTTAGCCAAACTGCCGGCAAATATGCCGGTAACTGTGATTCGTAACAAAGTCGATTTATCCGGCGAGCAGGAAGGCTTAATCCAAGTGGACGATTTCACGATGATTCGCCTCTCTGCCCAAACCAAAGTCGGGGTTGATTTATTGCGTGAACACTTGAAGAAATCAATGGGCTATCAAAGTTCTACGGAAGGTGGATTCTTGGCTCGCCGCCGTCATTTGCAAGCATTGGAAACCGCTGCCGAGCATTTAGAGCGAGGGCATATTCAGCTTACCCAATTCTTAGCCGGTGAATTATTGGCAGAAGAGTTGCGTATGGTGCAAAATGCCTTAAGTGAAATTACCGGTCAATTCACCTCTGATGACCTATTAGGCAACATTTTCAGCTCATTTTGCATCGGTAAATAAATGGCACTTTTTAACCTCTTTCAAACCCAGTGTGCAACGCATTTGCCTAACCAAACCGCCTTTTTAGTCGGCTTAAGCGGTGGCGTGGATTCGGTGGTACTACTCCATCTTTTTGCCCGTACCTCATTTAATGTCAGGGCAATTTATGTCCACCACGGGCTAAGCCCAAATGCGGACGACTGGGCAACATTTTGCGAGCAATATTGCAAGCGGTTAAATATTCCCTTTATTTTGCAAAAGGTTAGAGTGGATAGCTCTAACGGCGTTGAGAACGGGGCGAGAGAAGCTCGTTACCAAGCCATTCAACAACAACTCAAGCCCAATGAAGTATTCGCCACCGCCCACCATTTAGATGACCAAGCCGAAACTTTTTTGCTCGCCCTCAAACGAGGTAGCGGGGTCAACGGATTATCGGCAATGCAAGCGGTCACTTTCTTGCAAAATTTTACCGTTTTTCGACCGCTACTCACTTTCACTAAGTCAGATTTGATGGGTTATGCCGTTCAACATCAGCTAGGTTGGATTGAGGACGAAAGCAATGCCGATAACCGTTACGACCGTAATTTCCTTCGCAATAGCATCTTGCCACTACTCAACCAACGTTGGCAGCACTTCAGCCAAATGGTTGCCCGTTCCGCTCAGCATTGTGCAGAACAACAAGCCTTGATAGAAGAGCTATTAAGCGATGAACTCAATTCACGAATGGGGGAAAAACAACAGCTCAACATTAACGGCTTTGAGCAATTTTCGCTTGTCAAGCAACAGCAACTTGTCCGCCTTTGGTTGGAACAAAACGGTGTGAAAATGCCAAGCCAAGCCCAGCTACAAGCGGTCATTTCTGAACTGATTTTTGCAAAAGCAGATAAAAACCCGCAGGTTAAACTCGGTGAGAATATCATCAGACGCTATCAACAAGCTATTTACGTCACTGAAGAAATCGCCGACATTCCTCCGTTTGAGATAGCACTTACCACTGAAAGCAAAGTGGAATTACCTTATCAGCTCGGTACCATTATTCGCCAACAACAAGAGATCATTTGCAAAAAAAACGGGAAAAATCACCGCTTGCAACTTCCTCAAGAGCTAGCTCAATCAACTATATCCATTAAAATCGGTCAACGAGGCAAAGTAAAATGCTATGGCAAAACGCAGCGGGAAGAAATGAAAAAGATTTGGCAAAACCACGGCATACCCGTTTGGGAACGCAATCGTACACCGCTGATTTTTTGGCAAGACGAATTAGTGGGCTTATTGCCTATCCTCTAGGGTGAAATTGCTGATGCAGCGATTTCAAACGGGTTTTCGCCACTTGAGTGTAAATCTGGGTAGTCGATAAATCACTATGCCCCAACAACATCTGTACCACTCGCAAATCAGCCCCGTGATTGACCAAATGGGTCGCAAAGGCGTGGCGAAGCACGTGAGGCGAAAGTTTATCCGCATCAATACCGGCAAGCACGGCATAGTGCTTAATCCGATGCCAAAAGGTCTGCCTTGTCATCTGCTGCCCTCGCCGACTCGGAAATACCACATCAGACTGCTGATTATTCAGCAAAATAGGACGACCGTATTGGAAAAATTCCTGTATCCAATAATTCGCCTCCTCGCCCAATGGCACTAACCGCTCTTTATCCCCTTTACCGATAATTCTCACTACCCCTTGTTTGAGGCTGATATTATCCATCGAAAGCGAAACCAGCTCCGTTACCCGCAACCCGGTGGCATACAGCAGCTCCAGCATTGCTTTATCCCGTAACTCTATCGGATCTAACGTATTCGGGGCATCTAACAAATCCATCACCTGATCTTCACTTAAGGATTTGGGTAAAGAAGCACCCCGTTTAGGGGAAGAAAGGGTTAAAGTCGGGTCATGTTGGCGATAATGCTCAAGGCATAAAAAACGGAAAAATTTCCTTAAACAACTCAACATTCGAGCAGAACTTGTCGCCTTATAGCCTTGCTCCAAACGCTCGCCGAGAAAACCTTGTAAGTCGATATGATCGAGAGACAGAAATGCTTTAGGTTCAGAAAAATAATCAGAAAAACGCTCTAAGTCAGAACGATAAGAGGCAACAGTATTTTCAGACAAACCGTGTTCTTGCCATAGGGTATCAAGAAATTGTTCAATAATCGGGTCAAGCTCAGCCATACAAGCGGGTATTTTTTCAAGAAATTTTGCAAATTTTAACAGAATTAAATCTATAAAAATACAAAAGCGATAGAAACGAAAAAACCGATTAGCTTATGCTAATCGGTTTAAATTATTGGCGGAACGGACGGGACTCGAACCCGCGACCCCCTGCGTGACAGGCAGGTATTCTAACCAGCTGAACTACCGCTCCTAAATTAATAGATTGATAATGCCCTACTCTCACATGGCGAATCACCACACTACCATCGGCGTTACTGCGTTTTACTTCTGAGTTCGGGATGGAGTCAGGTAGAGCCACAGCACTCTGGTTATCAATCAAATTCGTTCTATTTAGTCAGTTTACTAATTGTTGTTTGTTTACTTATTAATAAACTCACTAAATAAATTAAAACCCCCGACGATGCTCTACTCTCACATGGCGAATCACCACACTACCATCGACGTCACTGCGTTTTACTTCTGAGTTCGGTATGGGGTCAGGTAGGACCACAGCACTCTTGTCGTCGGGAAAATTCTTTTCTATCTTCAGTTTCAGTTAATTATGCCATTAACTTCACTTTGATTCATTTCTTCTCTATTTTCGTTCTTTCTTCTCAATACAAAAACAAGCCTAAAAACATTTGAGCGTTGTATAGTTAAGCCTCTCGGGCAATTAGTACTGGTTAGCTCAATGTCTCACAACACTTACACACCCAGCCTATCTACGTCGTAGTCTCCAACAACCCTTACACACTTATTGTGTGGGAGAACTCATCTCGAGGCAAGTTTCGTGCTTAGATGCTTTCAGCACTTATCTCTTCCGCATGTAGCTACCCAGCAATGCCTCTGGCGAGACAACTGGAACACCAGTGATGCGTCCACTCCGGTCCTCTCGTACTAGGAGCAGCCCCTCTCAATTCTCCAACGCCCACGGCAGATAGGGACCGAACTGTCTCACGACGTTCTAAACCCAGCTCGCGTACCACTTTAAATGGCGAACAGCCATACCCTTGGGACCTACTTCAGCCCCAGGATGTGATGAGCCGACATCGAGGTGCCAAACACCGCCGTCGATATGAACTCTTGGGCGGTATCAGCCTGTTATCCCCGGAGTACCTTTTATCCGTTGAGCGATGGCCCTTCCATTCAGAACCACCGGATCACTATGACCTGCTTTCGCACCTGCTCGACTTGTCTGTCTCGCAGTTAAGCTTGCTTATACCATTGCACTAACCTCACGATGTCCGACCGTGATTAGCAAACCTTCGTGCTCCTCCGTTACTCTTTGGGAGGAGACCGCCCCAGTCAAACTACCCACCAGACACTGTCCGAGACCACGTTTCGTAATCTTCGTTAGAACATCAAACGTTAAAGGGTGGTATTTCAAGGACGCCTCCACAATCACTGGCGTGACTGCTTCTAAGGCTCCCACCTATCCTACACATCAAAATTCAATGTTCAGTGTCAAGCTATAGTAAAGGTTCACGGGGTCTTTCCGTCTAGCCGCGGGTACACCGCATCTTCACGGCGATTTCAATTTCACTGAGTCTCGGGTGGAGACAGCCTGGCCATCATTATGCCATTCGTGCAGGTCGGAACTTACCCGACAAGGAATTTCGCTACCTTAGGACCGTTATAGTTACGGCCGCCGTTTACTGGGGCTTCGATCAGGAGCTTCTCTTTCGATAACACCATCAATTAACCTTCCAGCACCGGGCAGGCATCACACCCTATACGTCCACTTTCGTGTTTGCAGAGTGCTGTGTTTTTAATAAACAGTTGCAGCCAGCTGGTATCTTCGACCGGTTCAACCTTCACCCGCGAGGGGTTACAATCTACGCCGGCGCACCTTCTCCCGAAGTTACGGTGCTATTTTGCCTAGTTCCTTCACCCGAGTTCTCTCAAGCGCCTGAGTATTCTCTACCTGACCACCTGTGTCGGTTTATAGTACGGTTTATAATAACCTGAAGCTTAGTGGCTTTTCCTGGAAGCGTGGTATCAGTTACTTCATCTCCGTAGAGACTCGTCATCACTTCTCGGTGTTAAGGAAGACCGGATTTGCCTAATCTTCCCACCTACCGGCTTAAACAGACATCCAACAGTCTGCTAACCTAACCTTCTCCGTCCCCACATCGCAGTTATTACAAGTACGGGAATATTAACCCGTTTCCCATCGACTACGCTTTTCAGCCTCGCCTTAGGGGCCGACTCACCCTGCCCCGATTAACGTTGGACAGGAACCCTTGGTCTTCCGGCGAACGAGTTTTTCACTCGTTTTATCGTTACTTATGTCAGCATTCGCACTCGTGATACGTCCAGCAGACTTCTCAATCCACCTTCTTCCGCTTACACGACGCTCCCCTACCCAACAGACTTTCGTCTGATGCCGCAGCTTCGGTGCTATATTTGAGCCCCGTTACATCTTCCGCGCAGGCCGACTCGACTAGTGAGCTATTACGCTTTCTTTAAATGGTGGCTGCTTCTAAGCCAACATCCTAGCTGTCTAAGCCTTCCCACTTCGTTTCCCACTTAATATAGACTTTGGGACCTTAGCTGGCGGTCTGGGTTGTTTCCCTCTCCACGATGGACGTTAGCACCCACCGTGTGTCTCCTGAGTATCACTCTTCGGTATTCGCAGTTTGCATCGGGTTGGTAATCCGGGATGGACCCCTAGCCGAAACAGTGCTCTACCCCCGAAGGTGTCCGCTCAAGGCTCTACCTAAATAGATTTCGGGGAGAACCAGCTATCTCCCGGTTTGATTGGCCTTTCACCCCCAGCCACAAGTCATCCGCTAATTTTTCAACATTAGTCGGTTCGGTCCTCCAGTTAGTGTTACCCAACCTTCAACCTGCCCATGGCTAGATCACCGGGTTTCGGGTCTATACCTTGCAACTAGACGCCCAGTTAAGACTCGGTTTCCCTTCGGCTCCCTTATTCAGTTAACCTTGCTACAAAATATAAGTCGCTGACCCATTATACAAAAGGTACGCAGTCACAGAATAAATCTGCTCCCACTGCTTGTACGCACAAGGTTTCAGGTTCTATTTCACTCCCCTCACCGGGGTTCTTTTCGCCTTTCCTTCACAGTACTGGTTCACTATCGGTCAATCAGGAGTATTTAGCCTTGGAGGATGGTCCCCCCATCTTCAAACAGGATATCACGTGTCCCGCCCTACTTGTTGTTAGCCTAGTATCACAATAAGGTTTTAAGGTACGGGATTATCACCCTCTACGATTGTCCTTCCCAGAACATTCCCCTAACTTCACTGCTATCACTAACTGGCTCTTTCGCGTTCGCTCGCCGCTACTAACGAAATCTCGGTTGATTTCTTTTCCTCGGGGTACTTAGATGTTTCAGTTCTCCCGGTTTGCCTCACACAGCTATGTATTCACTGGGTGATAGTAGGTTCTTCACCTACTGGGTTTCCCCATTCGGACATCTTGGATTAAACGCCTCTTATCGACTCATCCAAGCTTTTCGCAGATTAGCACGTCCTTCATCGCCTCTGATTGCCAAGGCATCCACCTTGTGCGCTTAGTCACTTAACTATACAACCTCAAATGTTTTCTAACACTTCTAAAAAATTAAAAGTAAAAAGTAAAAAACTATGAAGTCAGTTTACAACTAAACACTTGACTGCTTTTGTTCAGTCAAGATTTTTTACTACTCAGACTTTCAATTTATTCGTTATCACTTATGTATAATTACTTATGCGTAACGAACTTGAAATATCTCTCAGTTTTTCAGCTTGTTTCTATATTGTTAAAGAACAGAAGACAATAAAAATCATCTTTAAATGGCGTCCCCACGGGGATTCGAACCCCGGTTACCGCCGTGAAAGGGCGATGTCCTAGGCCTCTAGACGATGGGGACAACATTTAAAGATGCTTTCCACTTTGCCATTTGTGAGTGGAATATTTTAGCCAATTTTGCAAAAATCTTCAAGATTTTTACCGCTTGAATGACTATCTTTCACTCATCTTCTCTCATTCATCTATCAAACAATCTGTGTGAACACTTGCTGTCGTTCTTGATTATCGGTAAGGAGGTGATCCAACCGCAGGTTCCCCTACGGTTACCTTGTTACGACTTCACCCCAGTCATGAATCATACCGTGGTAAACGCCCCCCTTTCGGTTAAGCTATCTACTTCTGGTACAACCCACTCCCATGGTGTGACGGGCGGTGTGTACAAGGCCCGGGAACGTATTCACCGCAACATTCTGATTTGCGATTACTAGCGATTCCGACTTCATGGAGTCGAGTTGCAGACTCCAATCCGGACTTAGACGTACTTTCTGAGATTCGCTCCCCATCGCTGGCTCGCCGCCCTCTGTATACGCCATTGTAGCACGTGTGTAGCCCTACTCGTAAGGGCCATGATGACTTGACGTCATCCCCACCTTCCTCCGGTTTATCACCGGCAGTCTCCTTTGAGTTCCCGACCGTATCGCTGGCAACAAAGGATAAGGGTTGCGCTCGTTGCGGGACTTAACCCAACATTTCACAACACGAGCTGACGACAGCCATGCAGCACCTGTCTCATGGTTCCCGAAGGCACTCTCATATCTCTACAAGATTCCATGGATGTCAAGAGTAGGTAAGGTTCTTCGCGTTGCATCGAATTAAACCACATGCTCCACCGCTTGTGCGGGCCCCCGTCAATTCATTTGAGTTTTAACCTTGCGGCCGTACTCCCCAGGCGGTCGATTTATCACGTTAGCTACGGGCACCAAGCTTAAAGCCCAATCCCCAAATCGACAGCGTTTACGGCGTGGACTACCAGGGTATCTAATCCTGTTTGCTCCCCACGCTTTCGCACATGAGCGTCAGTACATTCCCAAGGGGCTGCCTTCGCCTTCGGTATTCCTCCACATCTCTACGCATTTCACCGCTACACGTGGAATTCTACCCCTCCCTAAAGTACTCTAGTTGTCCAGTCTGAAATGCAATTCCCAGGTTAAGCCCGGGGCTTTCACACCTCACTTAAACAACCGCCTGCGTGCCCTTTACGCCCAGTTATTCCGATTAACGCTCGCACCCCCCGTATTACCGCGGCTGCTGGCACGGAGTTAGCCGGTGCTTCTTCTGTGATTAACGTCAATCGACTGTTCTATTAAAACAATCGCCTTCCTCGTCACCGAAAGAACTTTACAACCCGAAGGCCTTCTTCATTCACGCGGCATGGCTGCATCAGGGTTCCCCCCATTGTGCAATATTCCCCACTGCTGCCTCCCGTAGGAGTCTGGACCGTGTCTCAGTTCCAGTGTGGCTGGTCATCCTCTCAGACCAGCTAGAGATCGCGGGCTTGGTGAGCCTTTACCTCACCAACTACCTAATCCCACTTGGGCTCATCTTATGGCAGGTGGCCAAATGGTCCCACCCTTTAGTCCTAAGACATTACGCGGTATTAGCTACCGTTTCCAGTAGTTATCCCCCTCCATAAGCCAGATTCCCAAGCATTACTCACCCGTCCGCCACTCGTCAGCAAAGAAGCAAGCTTCTTCCTGCTACCGTTCGACTTGCATGTGTTAAGCCTGCCGCCAGCGTTCAATCTGAGCCATGATCAAACTCTTCAATTCAAAAAGTTTAATCGCTCAATACTGCTGACATAAAATCGCACTTTCAAATTTAAACCTAATTAAAATCAGGTTAAAAGAAAGTAATGAATTTCTAGTTAGCACCTACTAAGACTTCAAAATTAAAAAATATTTTTAAATCAAGTCAATCAACAAGTGCCCACACAGATTGTCTGATAAATTGTTAAAGAACAAAAAGAAACGACGCACTGGAAATCAATTTTAAATCGTTCACAACAGCGCGTCGTTGTGTGCTGCGTATTATAGGGATTTTAAAATTGAGTGCAAGCCCTTTTTTAAAGTTTTTGCTCAACTGAACCTTTTTTCATCAAAACAGATTGTTTTGTTTAAATGTCAATCACCGAAAGATTATTAAATCCCCAATTCTGCATAACGTCTTGTTTGATATTAAATGCAGAACTTTGTTTAGTGCAGAATGCTTGATTTTCAAAATCGGCTTTTTGTTGAAATTTGCGTTCTTCCAAAAGGCTTAGCACCCGTTTAGCAATACCTACACCCGGATCAACAAAATATTTCACATCGGGCAATAATTGCTGTAATTCAGCTTTGACTAAGGGAAAATGGGTACAACCGAGTATAACCGTATCCAATTCCGGCTTACCTTGCCAAGCCTCGACCACTTTTTGTAGTCGGTTCATATCCACTTTACCGGTTCGTTGTTTTTCTTCAACAATTTCAACCAAATCGGTTGTGCCAATTTTTTCTACGGTGCAATCTTGTGCATATTTTGCAATCAATTCATTAACATAAGGGCGAGCAACCGTGCCTTTAGTGGCGAGCAAGCCGATGAGTTTAGTTTCGGAAATTGCCGCTGCCGGTTTAATTGCCGGTACAGTTCCTACTATCGGAAAATTAAAATGCTCACGCAATGCCGGCAGAACCACTGTGCTTGCCGTATTACAAGCAACAACAACCATATCAAGCGGTTGTTTTTCTGCAAATTTTTGCACAATTTTGACCGCTCGCTCAATTAAAACTGCTTCCGACTTCTCGGAATATGGGAAAAAAGCGTTATCAAAGCAATATAAATAGTGAGCGTGCGGTAACACTTTTCGGATTTCATCGTAAATCGTCAATCCGCCCATTCCGGAATCGTATAAAAGAATTGTTGGTTTCATTGGTATTGTTCAAAAAAGTAAGTGCTAAAATGCTACTCTTTTCCATTGCTATATTCAAGTTCTCTCTATTTGACTTGATGAGGGAAAATCGCAATAATCAACTTGCTTTATTCAGTAAGGAGAAAAATAATGAAAAACATTAATACACAAGCAGTCGGTTGGATTGGTTTAGGGCAAATGGGCGAACCAATGGCTAAACATTTGCTTAATAGTGGGGTAAAAGTAGGCGTTTACAACCGCAACCCGGCGAAAGCAGAAAAGGTAGTTGAAGCAGGTGGCACATTATATCCTTCCGTATTGGAATTGGTGAAAGCCTACGATGTGATTTTCTTGATGATTGCAGACTATGCTGCCGTACAACAGGTATTAAGCGATGAAGTGTTGGCTGAATTAAACTGCAAAGTGGTGGTGAATATGAGTACCATTTCACCAAGCCAAAACCAAGCGATAGAAGCTCTACTAGCCCAACACGGTGCGGAATTTGTTGAAGCTCCGGTTTCCGGTTCAAGTAAAGTGGCAGAAGCAGGTAAACTATTGGTGCTGGCTGCCGGTAAAGAAGAAACCGTTGAGTTGCTCAAACCGCTTTTCGCTGCCTTTAGTACCACCACTTTCTATTATGGTGAAGTGGGTAAAGCCGGTGGGATTAAATTGATGATCAACTCGCTACTGGGCATCTTCATTCAAGCCTATGGCGAGGCGTTAAACTTCGCCGACCAATATGGCATTCCGAAAGAGAAAGTAATCGAAATGATTTCAGGCTCGTTTATGAACAGCCCGATCTTCCAAGCAAAAGTGCCGATGTACCAAGCTAATGAATTTCCGCCCGCGTTTATGATGAAACATATGACCAAAGATTTTAATTTGGCGAGCGAAGAAATTGCGAAATTAGGCAAATCTTACCCGCTTATTGAGCAAGCGACTAAAACCTACAATCAAGCCAATGATTCAGGCTTAAGCGAAGTGGATATGGCTGCAATTTATCAGTTCTTGGCAAAATAAGATGAAAATCGGTTGGTGTCATTACCAACCGATTTTTTTATAAATAAGGAAAGGTTTCTAAAAAAAGCTCTCGAATTTCCAGAGAATATCCTCTAATTTCATACACCCCACGCCGAGCGAATAAACCGTTCTCCGTTTGTGTCCATTCTAATTTGGTTCTAGTCGGATTTTGAGAAAATAGCCATAAACCAATCGGCTGATTGCCCAATTCCAACACGTTTTGAGCGATATTTTCGATTGTTGATCTTGGCACAAGAGTTTGGGCAAAAATCCAATTTTTTTCACCATCTTTCAGTAACACTTCTCGCGACCAAACATCTTCATTACAAGCGGTCGTTTTTTCACTGTTTTTTGCAATCCACTTTTCTTGCACCACTTCCACGTTGAAATTAGTTGCGACCTCAAGGAGTTTTTGGGTAAGCGACCCTTCGTGCAAAAGCCATTCTTGTTGGGAAGAGGATAGATAGAGGCAGTCGGTTTCCAAATGCCAAACAGATTCGGAAAGAATTTTTCGATAATTAATAAACATAAAACAAAAAGGTAAATTGTAACAAAGACAATTTACCTTTTTTGCTTTTAAATTTAAAGATTAGCCTTTAATTAATTTTCTTGCTGCTTCCACAACTACCGAAACGGCTTTATGTTCAGTGTCGTGAATGGTTGCTTCATTCGGAATCTCTTGTTGAGTGCGGTTTACAATTACACCGGCAACCATACCTGCTCGCAAGCCTAATGCCGAACACATCGTAAAGAGAGTGGCGGATTCCATTTCAAAATTCATAACATTGAGATCTTGCCACTGTTTTAATGAACCTTGGAAATGACGATAGATCTTGCCGGTGAAAGTGTCGTAACGTTCTTGCCCCGGGTAGAAAGTGTCTGATGAAGCTGTAATCCCCACATAAGGTGTAACGCCTGATTCCACTGCTGCTGCATAAAGAGCATTAGTACATTCAAAATTCGCTACTGCAGGATATTCCATTGGTGCAAAATGTTGGCTCGCACCATCTAAACGCACCGCTCCGGTGGTAATTAAAATATCGCCTACATTAATATGCTCTTGAATTGCACCTGTTGTGCCAATGCGTAAGAATGTGCGAACACCTAACTGTGCTAACTCTTCCACACAAATCGACACCGACGGTCCGCCAATACCGGTTGAACAAACCACCACCGGTTCGCCATCTAAATAACCTAACCAAGAGGTAAATTCACGGGTTGAGGCTAAAAACTCTGGGTTGTCCATTTTTTTGGCAATACGTTCACTTCTAGCCGGATCGCCCGGAACGATTGCAATTTTTGCACCTTTGAGCATGGCTTTGGTTAAACCTAAATGAAATACTTCAGACATTTGTTGTCTCCTATCTATCTAACTGAATATAAACCATTCTATCTTAGCAAGCGGTTAATTTACGACAATTTTTTGCAAGCAAAGTTTGATTTTGTGAACTAGATCAAAGGTAAACGATTTCGTTATTATATAAATAAAAAATGATGGCCACTCAATGGTGGCCATATTTCAGACTAAGAAATTAATAACTTGAATTGACAACAACTTCTTCACCATATCCTCCAGCCTGAGGGAATGGCGTATAATTAGAATTTGCTGCACGAAGTATACGAATACCTCGAATACCGGCTTCACGGGCAGCTAAGATATCATCATCACTGTCACCATAGTGAATTTGCACCTTATGTTCAATAATCGCAGGGGTTTTATCATATTTTGTTGAATGTGCTTTCCCCCCCATAAAATTTACCGGTTGCATATTTTTAATACCAAGATACTTTTGCATAATCGTTGTAACTTGTTCATTTTTACCTGCGGTACGCCCCGTAATTAAATAAACTTGATCACCCCGTTCTTGGTGCATTTTTATTAAATTAATAGCAACTTGCTTTGGCAAAGAATATTTATCACAGCCAGCATTAATTTCGTCCCAAAAATCTTGATTTTTTAAGTAGCTGAAATCGTCTGGTGAATATTTTTGCTTTCCGTAGTGGAAGCAACCGCTAGTTGCAGCAACAGTATCATCAATGTCAAAACTTACCGCCATAGGGGGTAAATCTTTGATGCTTTCTTTAATTTGCTCAATAGATACCCAATGAATTGGCGCTTGCTGTGCTTCATGTGTTCGCATATCAATTCCCGGCTGGGTATAAGCTACTTTTGGTCCGCCTGCTTGTGCTGAAAAAGCAATAAGAGATGCAAACATTGTCGCTGCCGTCATTTTTAATGTAAATTTCATAAAATACCTCCATATGATTAACCATACCTATTTTAATCTTATTAGGCACTCTTAGCTAATACAAAAACCTTATTTTGTGAATGTGATCACAAGCAAACGATTACGCTTAACGGTTATGAGTCATGGTTCTGTTCCCAAATCAAGCAACCTCCCCAAGCTTTAAGGCTTTCTTCTGAATGAAATTTAATCACCTCATTCGTAAATTGATAGGCATCATATTCGCTTAATAAAAATGGCTCCTCTAATAATTCATTAAATACTGATCCATAATATTTACGTGTATCAAGAGTATAATTAACCGTAACTTTCTTTGTACAATTTCCTTTTAGTGCCAATTCTTGTAATTTTTTATATACATTTCTATCATTATGAATACCTGTGTACCAAGCCGTACTGATAAGGCGAGCTATCTCACTACGAATAAAATAGCAATTCGTATCAATATGCTGACTATCATTCAGATTTATTGATAAAACACCTTTAACACCACCTAATTGATAATTACATTCTAATGGTTCTTGATAAGCACAATGATATTCTCCCAATGATTCAATCGTATCAATGCACAGAAACTCACCATCTAAATCATAAAAATTGCGTAAAGAGTAAGCATAATCAGATTGCATTTCGAGTAAAGTATGCACACCAGATTCAACGTGAGTAGGTTCAAACCAATTATCATCATCCAGATAACAAATAATATCTTCTTTCACTAAAAATGGTGCAATCGCATTAATGCTACTATTTACCCAACCATCAGCCCCGGTATTCATTGGAAGATAAGTAACAATAACATTTGGAAAGTTCTTTAAAATATCAGCCGCTTGTTGGTGATATTTCTCTCCATCAACAAAAACATAATGTTTACACGGATAAGTCTGATTTTGTACGCTCAAAACCGCTCTTTCTAATTCAGGACGACCAATTGTTGAACTGATAACAGCTACAGTTGGTTGGTTGGTTGGTTGGTTGGTTGGTTGGTTGGTTGGTTGGTTGGTTGGTTGGTTGACACACATTCTATTTCCTATATTCTAAAAATAATAGAGTATTTTATACTTTAGTTAAATACTCGCTACTTTATATTAAAGGGCGTATTTTATACGCCCAATTTTGTTATTTATAATTAAGCTTTCACATTCGCTTTTAAGAACGCAAGCAAGTTCTCTTTGGCGATCATTTGTTTTTCACCGCTGCGACGGTTTTTGTATTCAATTTCGCCATTCTCAAGGTTTTTCTCACCAATGACCACCATATGCGGCACACCGATAAGCTCCATATCCGCAAACATCACGCCCGGGCGTTCTTTACGATCATCAAAAATCACCTCAACGCCTTGAGCTTTTAAGGTAGCGTATAACTCTTCAGCGAATGCCTGCACTTTTTCCGATTTGTGCATATTCATCGGCACAATCGCCACCGTAAATGGAGCCATTTCATCACAAGGCCAGATAATACCACGATCATCATAATGTTGTTCAATCGCAGCTGCCACCACACGGGTAACGCCGATACCGTAACAACCCATTGTCATCACTAGCGGTTTACCATCTTCGCCTTGCACAGTGGCTTTCATTGCTTCTGAGTATTTTTTACCTAATTGGAAAATATGCCCTACTTCAATACCTCGTTTGATTTGAAGTGTGCCTTTACCGTCCGGGCTTGGGTCACCTTCCACCACATTGCGTAAATCTGCAATTTCCGGCACAGCAACATCACGCTCCCAGTTCACGTTAAAGTAGTGTTTGCCATCAATATTCGCCCCACAGCCGAAATCTGACATCAACGCCACTGAGCGGTCAATAATCACCGGAATCGGCATATTCACCACACCTAACGAGCCAACACCAGCACCGATTTTGGCTTTAATTTCTGCTTCATCAGCAAACTCAAGCGGATCAGCCACCAACGGGTGTTTTTGAGCTTTAATTTCGTTTAACTCGTGGTCGCCACGAATCACTAACGCAATTAACGGTTGCTCTTCGGTTGCCCCTTTCACCACCAAGGTTTTCACCGTTTTTTCAATGGCTAAACCGTGATTTGCCACTAATTCATTGATGGTTTTCGCATTTGGTGTATCCACTAGCTGCATTTCTGCCGTTGGTGCTTGGCGTTCACCCACCGCAACCGCTTCGGCTAATTCAATATTGGCAGCAAAATCTGATTCGGTTGAAAATACCACATCATCTTCACCGCTTGAGGCTAACACTTGGAACTCGTGAGAGGCTGAACCACCGATAGAGCCAGTATCTGCCTGCACCGCACGGAAATCTAAGCCCAAACGGGTGAAAATATTGCTGTAAACCTGATACATCACATCATAGGTTTCTTGTAAGCTCTCTTGCGTGGTGTGGAAAGAATAGGCGTCTTTCATCACAAATTCACGCGAACGCATTACCCCGAAACGAGGGCGGACTTCATCACGGAATTTGGTTTGAATTTGGTATAAATTCAGCGGAAGTTGTTTGTATGAAGACACTTCACGGCGAACCAAGTCGGTAATCACTTCTTCGTGGGTCGGGCCAAGTACGAAATCACGTTCACCACGATCTTTAAAGCGTAATAATTCCGGGCCGTAATCATTCCAACGACCAGACTCCACCCATAATTCCGCAGGCTGAACCACCGGCATTAATACCTCGATAGCCCCGCCTTTGTTCATCTCTTCACGAATAATATTTTCGACTTTTTTCAACACTTTGATCCCGGTCGGCAACCAGTTGTATAAACCTGATGCCATCGGGCGAATCATTCCGGCACGCAACATTAATTGATGGCTAACTACTTGTGCATCATTTGGTGTTTCTTTAAGGGTTGAAAATAAATATTGACTTGTACGCATTGCTATTCCTATTCTTTTTAAACTTTGAAACCTGAAAAAATCTGCTTATTTTAAAACAAAGCGGTCAAATTTTCAGGAAATTTTGCAAAATCCTATAAAAAAATAACCGCTTGTAAGCGGTTATTTTGTTGCACATTTAACTTAATAGCTTATTCACCCGTTTAATAAAGGCGGTCGGGTTTTCTAATGTGCCACGTTCGGCAAGCAGGGCTTGTTCAAACAGCAGTTCAATCCAATCGGCGAACTCGGCTTCATCGGTAAGATCAACCACTTTTTTCACCATTGGGTGATCCGGGTTCAGCTCAAAAGTATATTTCACTTCCGGTGCTTGTTGCCCCATTGCCGCAAACAGTTTTGCCATTTGGGTGGTCATTTCATCGCTGTCGGTGGAAACCACTGCCGGTGTGTCGGTTAAGCGGTGAGTCAGCACCACATTTTTAACCCGTTCGCCAAAGTAGCCTTTCGCTCGTTCTAAGAACGAACCAAACTCCGCCTGTTGGGCTTTTTGGCTCTCTTCTTCCTGCTTGTCGGCAAGTTCGCCTAAGTCTAAATCCGACTTGGTAATGCTTTGTAGCGGTTTGCCGTCAAACTCAGTGAGATGGCTAACCAACCATTCATCAATGCGGTCGGAAAGCAGTAGCACCTCAATGCCTTTTTTGTGGAACAGCTCTAAGTGCGGGCTGTTTTTAGCTGCTTGGTAGCTGTCGGCGGTTAAGAAGTAGATCGCTTTCTGCCCCTCTTTCATTCTTGCAATATAATCGGCAAAACTGACCGCTTGTTCGCTGTCATCACGCTGGGTAGAGGCAAAACGGAGTAAGCCGGCAACCTGTTGTTTGTTAGCGAAATCTTCACCCACGCCCTCTTTCAGCACCACGCCGAACGCTTGCCAGAATTGGGCATATTTTTCAGCATCGTCTTTCGCCAATTTTTCCAGCAGTTGCAACGCACGCTTGGTTAAAGCGGAACGGAGCGATTGAGTCACTTTGTTCTCTTGCAGAATTTCACGGCTGACGTTGAGTGGTAGGTCGTTGGTGTCGAGCAAGCCACGCATAAAACGCAGGTAGTTCGGCATAAAGACTTCCGCATCGTCCATAATAAACACACGCTGAACGTAGAGTTTTAAACCGTGTTTTTGCTCACGTTGGAACAGATCCCACGGGGCTTTGCTCGGCACATACAGCAAGCTGGTGTACTCCTGCTTGCCCTCGACTTTATTGTGCGACCAAATCAGCGGGTCGGCAAAATCGTGGCTGAGGTGTTTGTAAAATTCGGTGTATTCCTCGTCACTAATCTCATTTTTTGAGCGTGTCCAAAGGGCTTGGGCTTTGTTAATTTTTTCCCATTTTTGACCGCTTACTTTGCCCTCGTCATCGTATTCGTTGGTCTGAATTTCCACCGCCAAACCGATATGGTCGGAGTATTTGCCGATAATCTCACGCAAACGCCATTCGCTTAAAAACTCTTTTTCGTCCTCACGCAAGTGAAGAATGATTTCCGTGCCACGCTCTTTTTTCTCCAGATCGGCAACGGTGTAATCGCCCTCACCGGCGGATTCCCAAATCACACCTTGCTCGGCAGGCACACCGGCAGCACGGGTTTTGACCGTAACCTTATCCGCCACAATGAAAGAAGAGTAAAAGCCCACACCGAACTGCCCGATAAGCTGGCTGTCTTTGGCTTGGTCTGTGCCGAGAGCATTCAAAAATTCTTTGGTACCAGATTTTGCAATCGTACCCAGATGGTCGATCACCTGCTCACGAGTCATACCGATACCGTTATCGGCAATCGTAATGGTGCCAAGTGTTTCATCCATAGACACACGCACACGCAGTTCGCCATCGCCCTCATACAAAGCCGGCTCGGAAAGGGCTTTAAACCGCAATTTATCGGCGGCGTCAGAGGCGTTGGAAATCAGCTCACGCAGGAAAATTTCTTTGTTGGAGTAAAGCGAGTGGATCATCAGTTGCAATAACTGTTTCACTTCCGACTGGAAGCCACGGGTTTCTTGATTATTTGCCATTGTGTATTCCTTTATTCATTAAAAAACAGAGAATAGATGGGGCAAGCGGTCAAATTTTCAAGATTTTTTGCAAAATATCTGTTGCCAAATGGCGAATTAATTGAAAGATATTACTACATTTCATAAAATACACTCATCTTTTTACTACATTTTGGAGATCGATATGGCAATAACCATTACATCCAGAGAATTTAATCAAAATGCCAGCAAAGTGTTAAAAATGGCAGAAAAAGAGCCGGTATTTATCACCAAATGGGGCAAGGTGGTGAATGTGGTGTCGAGTTATATGGATTATCAGCAAAAAAAGCCTAGCGAGCCGAGCTTTGAAGAACTATTTGCCTCTTCCGGAAACGAGGATGTGAGCGATGAATTTTGGCAAGAGTTTGAACAAACATTGGTTGAAATCCGCAAAAGCAATAAACCAAGACCTGTTGATTTTGGAGATGAGTAATGTATCGCTACCTTTTTGATACCAATGTGGTTTCCGAGCTTTATAAGTTAAGAAACGACAAGATGGATGTCAATGTTCGCCAGTGGCTGAGAGGGGTTAATCCTAGCCAGACCAATATCAGCTGTATTACGTTATCTGAAATCAAAACAGGTATTTTGCTGAAAGCCCGCAAAGACAAAGAACAATCAGACCGATTAAATGAGTGGTTTGAAAATAATGTATTAAAGGCTTATCAAACAAAAGCGTTTGTGGTGAATAACGACATTGCTCTATTGGCATCAGAGTACCATATTCCCAATAAAATGGATTTAAATGATGCTTATATTGCGGCAACTGCCAAATACCATAATCTGATTTTAGTCACCCGCAACACCAAAGATTTTATCCGTTGTGATGTGCGTTTATTTAACCCATTTGAAACCGCATAAATAATGAGTGAACAATTATTAGACGGCGTGCTATTAACCGCACTTTCAGGTGTAGGAGCGGCGATTTCCGAAAAGTTAAGTCGAATCGGCATTAATAATGTGCAGGATTTACTGTTTCATCTGCCAATGCGGTATGAAGATCGCACCCGTATTACCCCGATTGCTGATGTTCGCCCGGAAAGCTTTGCCACCATTGAAGGCTATGTACAACTTACCGAAGTTCAGTTTGGTAAACGCCCGATTTTATCGGTCACGCTCTCCGACAGCACCAGCAAAATTATGCTTAAATTCTTCAATTTCAATGTCGGAATGAAAAATAGCCTCGCTACTGGCGTTCGGGTAAAAGCCTTTGGGGAAATTAAGCGTGGGCGATTTATGGCGGAAATTCACCACCCTGAATATCAAATTATTCGGGATAATCAACCGCTTGTACTGGCTGAAACCCTGACGCCGATTTACTCCACCACAGAGGGGTTAAAACAAGCCTCACTGCGGAAATTAACCGAGCAAGCCCTCGCTTTATTAGAGAAAGTAAAAGTCGCCGAGCTGTTGCCTGATGAATACAATCCGCACAAATACAGCCTAAAAGAAGCGTTGCAGTTATTGCACCGCCCACCGCCGACGATTTCTGCCGAAGTATTGGAAAAAGGCGACCACCCTGCTCAAAAAAGGCTGATATTTGAAGAACTGCTGGCACACAATTTGGCGATGCAGCAACTCCGTTTAGGGGTAAAACTGCAATATGCAGAGGCACTTACTTATCAAACCGATATAAAACAGCGTTTTCTCGACAGTTTGCCTTTTAAGCCTACCCACGCACAAAGCCGAGTCACGGCAGATATTGAGCAAGATCTTGCCAAACCACACCCGATGATGCGACTGGTACAAGGCGATGTTGGCTCGGGCAAAACCTTAGTGGCCGCCTTGGCAGCATTATTAGCGATTGATAACGGCAAACAGGTAGCATTAATGGCACCGACCGAAATTCTTGCCGAACAGCACGCCAATAATTTTGCTAACTGGCTTAATCCCTTTGGGATTGAGGTTGGCTGGCTTGCCGGTAAAGTGAAAGGCAAGGCGAGAGCTGCACAACTTGAGGCAATCAAAAACGGTGATGTGCAGATGATTATCGGCACTCACGCCCTGTTCCAAGAAAATGTGGAATTTCACAATTTAGCACTGGTGATTATTGATGAACAACACCGTTTTGGCGTACACCAACGGCTGACCTTGCGGGAAAAAGGAGCGAAAGAAAATAACTATCCGCATCAGCTTATTATGACGGCGACCCCCATTCCGAGAACACTGGCAATGACGGTCTATGCCGACCTCGACACCTCCATTATTGACGAACTTCCACCGGGTAGAACGCCAATCACGACTGTGGTGATTTCTGAAGATCGGAGAGCAGAAATCGTTCAGCGAGTGTACCAAGCCTGTAAACAAGAACACCGCCAAGCCTATTGGGTCTGTACTCTAATTGATGAGAGCGAAGTGTTGGAGGCTCAAGCCGCAGCAGCGATTGCCGAAGATTTACAGCGAGCCTTGCCGGATTTACGCATCGGGTTAGTACACGGACGACTAAAACCACAGGAAAAGCAAGCGATTATGGCGGAATTTAAGGCAGCGAATTTAGATTTGCTGGTTGCAACTACCGTGATTGAAGTGGGCGTGGACGTGCCGAATGCCAGCCTGATGATTATCGAAAATTCCGAACGACTCGGACTGGCTCAACTCCACCAGTTACGTGGACGGGTTGGGCGAGGAGCAACTGCCTCGCATTGCGTATTAATGTACAAACCACCGCTCGGGAAAATTTCCAGCAAGCGGTTACAAGTAATGCGTGATAGCCAAGACGGTTTCTACATTGCCGAAAAAGATTTGGAAATTCGAGGCACAGGTGAAATTCTTGGTACTAAACAGACCGGAATGGCAGAATTTAAGGTAGCGGATTTAATGCGAGACCGCAAAATGATTCCGCTGGTGCAACGTTACGCCAAGCAAATTATTAGCGAAAATCAACCGCTTGCAGAGGCGTTAATTAAGCGTTGGTTAGACAACAAGGCGGAATATACCAACGCTTAACCGGCAAGTGGGTTATTTAAATTACGGCAGGTTTTTTACCGACTCAATCACCAAATCCCAAAAGCGGGATTTGTCTAATTTTTTTGCTACCCAAGTATTACACTGTTTTGGCGGGTAGCGGAAATCCGCCACCGTCATACCCAATGTGTGCGTGCCGGTTAACTCAATATTGACCGGCACTTGCTGAACTTCAATCAGGCTTGGGTCAATCACATATGCCACCGCACAGGCATCGTGAACCGGTGGGGCATCAAAGCCTTGAGCTTGTTTATACATTTTGGCGAAGAACGCCAACAATTCCACCACAAACTGCCCCGATTGGCTGTTTAATGCCTTAAAGCGTTCAACCACATCAGGGGTGGCAAGTGCTTGGTGAGTTAAGTCTAAGCCGACCATCGTCACCTTCCAACCGGCATTAAACACAATATGAGCAGCTTCCGGGTCAATTTTAATATTAAATTCTGCCACCGCACTCCAGTTGCCGGTGTGATAACCTCCGCCCATCAGCACCACTTCTTTCACTCTTTCAATAATACGAGGCTCAAGGCGGGCAGCTAAAGCAATATTGGTTAGCCCTCCGGTCGGCACTAAGGTAATGCTTTTCTCCGGGTGCGACATTATCAAATCAATAATTAATTGAGCGGCGTGTTTTTCCTCAAATTGTCGGGTAGATTCAGGGAGTACAGGTCCATCCATTCCCGAATCACCGTGAATATCCGGGGCATTTTCCACTTCACGCACCAGCGGTCTGGCACAACCTTTGGCAAAAGGAACGTTGCAAATATGAGCAATTTCCGCAACCGCCAACGCATTACGCGATACTTTTTCTAAGGTTTGATTACCTACCACTGTGGTAACTGCCAACAAATCAATATTCGGATTCCCCCAAGCGAGCATCATTGCAATAGCATCGTCATGCCCCGGGTCACAATCTAAAATAATTTTTTGAGCCATTATTGTCTCCTTTAAAAAAGGGAGAGCCTAAGCTCCCCCTCAATTAATGCCATTAGCAATCTTGTTTGCCGTATTCTTCTTGGCGAAGCAGCGAACGCACACTTTCGTCAAACTGAGCCAGCACTTGCTCTGCGTTTTCAGCGTCTGTGCCACGAGCATCTAAATAGAATTTAATTTTCGGTTCAGTACCTGAAGGGCGAGCAATCAAGCGGCTGCCATTTTCCAACACAAACACTAAAATATCATTTTTGCGTGTGGTTTTGGTATGGTCGATAAACTCAGCCACTTTAAAGCCACCAATTTCGCTTGGCGGATTGTTGCGTAACGCCGTCATTAATTTGCCGATTTCGGCTAAATCGCAAACTCTTATCGAAATTTGACCGCTTACATAAGCCCCAAATTCTTGCACAAATTCGGCGGTGTAATCCGCAAGGGTTTTGCCTTCTTGTTTGAGGCTGCACACTAAGTCTAAGAACATAATGGCAGCGGAAATGCCGTCTTTATCACGCACTTTGTCCGGATCGACCAAGTAACCTAAGGCTTCTTCAAAGCCAAATAATAGGTTTTCGACTTTACCGATATATTTAAAGCCGGTTAAGGTTTCTTCCGAGCTTAAACCATATTTTTTCGCAATTTCAGCTAACGCCGGAGAGGATACTAACGAGCAAGCCAACACGCCTTGTTTACCTTGTGCGTGGAATTGTTTGGCTAAATACCAGCCTAAGAAGCAACCGATCACATTGCCGTGCAGTGGTTTCCAGTTGCCTTGTGCATCAGGCACAGCTACCGCTAAACGGTCAGCATCTGGGTCATTGGCGATAATAAATTCGGCATTTTTCTCTTTCGCCAGTTTAATCGCTAAATCTAACGCCCCTTTCTCTTCCGGGTTCGGGAAATTAACCGTTGGGAACGAACCGTCCGGCTGAATCTGCTCACTAACTAAATGCGCTTGCGGTAAGCCGGCTTTTTCTAACGTTTTGCTTAACACTTCATAGCCCACACCGTGCATTGCGGTATAAACATAGTTAATCTCGGCTTTTGGCTGTTTGGCTAGTGAGGCGGTTTTCTCAATATAAGCATTTACCACTTCATCGTCTAACACCGTGAAATCTTGGCTACGAGGTAAATCACGAATATCGCCTGCTGCTACTTTATCAATCAGAGCAGCAATTTCTTTATCTGCCGGCGAAACAATTTGTCCACCACCGTTGGCTTTACCTAAATAAACTTTATAGCCGTTATCTTCCGGTGGGTTGTGGCTTGCTGTTACCATCACACCGGCTGTGGTATCAAAATATTGAATCGCATAGGCAAGCACTGGTGTTGGCAATTTGCGAGGAAGCAGGTACGTTTTAATGCCTGCCGCTGCCATAATTTCAGCGGTGTCACGGGCAAACACATCGGAATTTTTACGACCGTCATAACCAATCACAATTGACGGTTCTTTATCATAACCTTTAATAAACTCAGCTAAACCACCGGCAGCTTGTGCCACTAAAACACGGTTCATTCCCATTGAGCCGGCTTGTAAGCGACCACGTAAACCCGCCGTACCAAACTGCAGACGTCCGTCAAAACGAGCGGTTAATTCTGCTTTTGCTTTCTCATCCGATTCTGCCGCTTGAATTAACTGCTCTAATTCCGCACGGGTTTCCGCATCGGGGTCTTGGGCAAGCCAGTTTTGGGCAACGTCAAAAATAGTCATTTTTTTACTCCTATGTAATTTAATTATCCTGTTTAGATTAGACTAAAGTGCCTTGATTTAAAAGGCTCTCTTTGCTTTTTTGTGATCTAGTTATCAAATAAAAAACAAGCAAACGGTTGCTATTTCTATTTTAGATGATAAAAAAGAACAAGCGGTCATATTTCACAAGTTTTTCGCAAAAAACTCTCAAAATATAACCGCTTGTATAACCTTGTATCGTTATGATTTATTGTAAGGATATCGAAGAATCACTTTATTATAAAAATTACCGTTAATGTGTGTTTTATGTAAATGATATTGCCTATATCCTTTAAAAACCTCAGTATTTGGTGGTTGTGGATTGATCCAAAAAGCAGCTAAGTCTTGTTGATCTGTTAAGCCATCAAAATCATAGTTAGCTCTACCTAAGGTTTTCACCGGCATATTGTGTAACAATGCGGAAAGGCCACTTGTTGAATTCAATGTCACCATACCTTTTCCATGTCGTAAAAATACCGGTAAAGGAACATCGTGAATATAAAAAACTCTGCCGTTTAATTGAGGATATTTTTCCAAGAATTCATAAATCACTATTTTATAATCTATAAACCCTCTATCCATTGGGTGATGTTTAATAATTAAATTCAAATGTGTTGGTGCGAACTTAGCAAAGGAATTTAATACTTCTCTTAAAAAAACCTCAACGCTTTTTTGGTCACAATGTACTCTCACTTGAGTATCATCATAAACCTGTAATGGCACGATGAAAAATTCACCGAACTCGCCTTGCTCAACCCGCTTTGCAAAACCACTATCATGTACCCAGTAACGAAGTCTCTTAATAGCCGATCTTGTCCACAAATTAACGTAATATCCTATATTGATAAAACGGTGATGTTGATATTTAGAGTAAATTTTTCGCTTTTTATAGGCATTCCAATAATAGAATATTGCTTTGCTTGCCATCTTTTTAAAACCTTTAGACACTTTTTCAGGCTCATTTAACTTAGGTAATGTCGAATAAGGCAAAAAGAAAGATGAATTTCTTTGTAGAGGAGAAAATGCGTTTACACCCCATTTTTCAAGTGTAATATATTCGGGGCGGAAATATCCTTCTTCAAACGCCCAGAAAATAATATCCAATTTTTGGCAAACATTTTTAGCTACCTTATGGTAATAACGATTATCGCCAAAACATAATATATTATCTATTTGATGCTTTTTACAAAAATCAATTAAATAATCTTCAAAACTATCTAAGTTTTCATAATAAGGAAATGTATTAGCTTTATTATTTGGATAAAAATACTCATCTCCACCATTAAAATTTAATTTGAATACCGTTTTTTTCTCACTTTCTAGCCAAAGTGCAAAATCAGTAAAAAAAGAACCTATTGGGCCTTGCAATAATAAAATACGCTGACTATTATTAATTAGCTCATCTAAATAATGTTCCATTCCAAATTCCTTGCACGGCTATTTAGTATTAGATGTATATTTAAACGCTCGATAAAGATGTTGTAGCTTCCCATACTGTTTACTTACCCAAGAACGTTTAATTTCTTGATTCACTAGATTATTTTTTTGTTTTTCCAATAAATTTATTGCTTGATTGGCATCAATAAATCTTCCTTGTATCGGATCAACATACAGAGGATAATATATTAATGTTGCTGCAATTAACTGTGGTAATGTTAAAGATTTACCCCTGCGTTCCAACTTCAATAAATCTTCCGTCAATCCCCAACCTGCATAGAACGGTAACCCATAACAATATACTTTTTTACCTCTTAATAGTGCCTCAAAACCGGCTAAAGAAGTCATTGTATGTACTTCATCAACTTTAAGAATACAATCTAAAATATTGGCGTTATCTATAATTTGATCAGCAAACTGAAGTGTTTCCTTCGTTACAATTTGGCCAACCCGATTACCACTTACGACATCAGGATGAGGCTTATAAATAATATACGCATCCGGATTCAATTCCCTGACTTTTCTCAGTAAATCCGCATTTTTCTTAATTTGTGGAGAGCCTGATTTGATCGAAGCGTCATCTTCTACCTGCCCCGGTACAAGAATTATTTTTTTACCTTGAGCATTAAATTTTACATCGCCACCGCCCACATTATATTTTCCAATATGGCTAACCACTAATTTCTGCCTTAATGTTTCAGCATAAGACAAATCAGTTTCAGAAAAATGCTCTGCACTCAATAAAATTTGTTCTAATCGTGAAGTGTTCTCTGCATTAAAATAAATGCCTAAATCATCGACTACTAAAGAAAGCGGTGCAACTAAATTAGCGCCTAGTCCGACAGAGCGAATGAATCCATCTTCCATTCTTAACAATGGAATATTATTCTGCTGTGCAAATTGCAAGACATCCGCTTTACCATTGCTCCAAACTAAAATTTTTGCATTATCTGCAAGCGGTCGTTTTTTTAAAGAATTTAGCGAACGAACAAAATGTAATCGACATTGTGGCAAATTAAAAAACGGCTTAATTACCGCCTGTTTCCATAGCGACATACCAATACAGTATAGATTCCCACTTAAGCGCTGATTTAATCTTTTGGCTTTATATAGATAATCGATGACATCAAAAATAGAGCCTTTCTCACCGGTATTCGGATTAATATAACGGCTGTAATCAAAATACGCCGCATAAAAAAGTTGCAGTAATGAACGATCTTTCCGTCTATTTTGTTGAACTAATAGTTGAACAGCTTCGTTACGATCATCTGTTACCCCCCAACCGGCAAACCAAGGCACACCAAAGGTAATCACTTTTTTGCCTAAGAGTAACGCTTCAAACCCCATTTGCGAAGTTACGCAATAGACTTTCTCACACCATTTAATCAAACTTGCAGGATTCACATCTTCGGTGATAATACGGACTCTCTCAGCATATTGTGACAAATCGGTCAAGTAGCCTTTTTTCTTGCCACTTAATACATCAGGGTGGGTTTTTACCCAAATTTGAGCCCCTGGATTTTCACGGATTGCCGCTTCCAACATTTTATTGAAATCAACTTCACTTGCCTGACCATATTTCACCGCCATATCTCCAAAGGTTTGGTCAATAACTAACACAATTTTTTCTTTGGCAGAGGGGATTTCACTAAAATCTAATGCGTGATTATATTTAGAAAGCTGATAAGTTAAGATTTGGTACAAAGCTTTCTCTGCAAGCTTAATTTGCTCTTGATCCTGCAAAGGTTGTTCAAGCAGGAATTTTTCTAAACGGGAAGGACGAGTAGTATCGTAATAAATCCCAATATCGTCATACACTAAAGAAAAAGGCGGATAGCCTTTTACACCTAATCCTAATGAGCGTAAAAAGCCGTCCTCTAATGCGACATAGGGAATGTGGTGTTTTTTTGCATAATCCCTTGCTTTTACCGTTGAAGGGCGAAGCCCCCAGCCGATGATTTGATCTACTTTAGTTTTAGAAATAAACTTAACAGTAAAATAAGATTTTTGGATTAGAATGCTTTCAGGTAAAAAACTCTGCAAAAAAGGGATTTTAAAAATCCCTTGAGAAAAGATAAAAGAATGATACATTTTCAATGTAAATAATTCAGGTAATTTAAATATCCATATTCACATAGAACGGTTCAAAAGCTTTATTTTCTTTAATAGAATCTTTAATTTTGTCTGCTGTTTCTAAAGCTTCTTTAATTGTTACATCCATATCCAAATAACGATAAGTGCCCAAGCGTCCAACAAATGTTACTTGGGTTTCGTCATTTGCTTTTTCTACATATTGACTTAATAAAGCTTTGTCTTTCACTAAACGAATAGGGTAATAAGGAATGTCTTTTTCTTCACAGAAACGACTATACTCTTTATAACAAATAGTCTTTTTGTGTTGTTCCCAAGGAGCAAAATGCTTATGCTCAGAAATTCGAGTATATGGAACTTCTTCATCTCCATAATTGATTACTGCATTACCCTGATAATCTCCTTCTGTTCTGAATACCTCAAAGTCTAATGTTCTATAACCTAAACGACCAAGCTCAAAATCAAAATAAGCATCAAGTGGTCCAGACCAAAAAATATGATCAAATTCAGTTTTCATTTTTGAGTTGAAAGGAGTATTAAGACGAATTTGAATATTTTCATGTTTTAAAATGTTTTCTACGATTGCTGTATATCCATCTTTTGGCATACCTTGGAATTTATGAGCAAAATAATTATCATCATAGTTAAAACGAACAGGTAAACGTTTTAGAATACTTGCTGGTAATTCCTTTGGTTCTACACCCCACTGTTTTTTGGTATATCCATAGAAAAAAGCCTTATACAGATCTTTACCAACAAAACGCATCGCTTGCTCTTCAAAGGTTTGAGGATCTTCAATAGATAAATCAGCTTGGCTCTCAATTAAGGATTTCGCCTCTATTGGAGAACAAGTTTTACCAAAAAATTGATTAATTGTGTGCAAATTAATTGGAAGGGAATAAACAGCTCCTTGGCTAATCGTTTTTACTCGATTAACAAATGGCATCCACTCACCAAACTTATTAACGTAATTCCAAACTCGCTCATTATCAGTATGGAAAATGTGAGGACCATAAATATGCACCATTACATTTGTTTCAGAATCACGTTCAGAATAGCAATTTCCAGCTATATGATCTCGTTGATCAATGACAGTAACTTGGTAACCTTGCTCTGCTAGTTCTCTCGCAATGACTGCATTTGAAAAACCAGCTCCAACTAATAAAAATGTTTTCATCAGAACCTTACCTCTAAAATAATTAACTCTTTGATATGAAAAAATAGAATTACAATAGAATCCTATTCAAAAATTTTAAATCATTTTTCATTATACCTAATATCCCAAAGGAAGAAGATATTAAGTAATTGTAACATCCTCTAAAATCCAAATTTCTATGAATTAGATAAAAAAACATATAATTTATGGATTCTATAAAAATTTTTCTTATTCTTTTAAAACCTTTAAGATTTGTTCTATACATATAGAATTTATTTCTAATAGAAAAGAAATTCTTAATTTTATTATCTATATGATAAAACACGTTATTACCAACTTTATATCTTTCATTTAAAGATGTTGGATGACATACATAATTTTCTGTTATTACTCCTAATTTAAACCCATACTTAATAATTCTTTTCTTATATTCAACTTCATCACCTCGAATAAAAAATATAGGGTTGGGATAACCAATAGTCTTGATTACGTTACAATCAAATAATGAACCATTAAATAATTTCAAGTCATCTCTAATGAGTTTATGTTTTTTGATCTCATTTAAATCACTATATTTTATTCCTTCTATATTATAAAGAAATGCTGTTTTACTCCGGTTTTTAATGTCAACAACAATAGGAGCAATAACATCTAAATCATACTCAATTTTCTTATTCAGTAATATTTTTATAAAATCATCACTTTCTAATACTGCATCATCATCTAAAGTAATTACGAAATCACTGGAGATATTTATTGCCTCTTGTAACCCTATATTAAAACCACCTGCTCCACCAATATTTTCTTTGGCTACATGTAAAGTAATTTTTAGAATTGTAATATAGTTATTAATAATTGCTACTGTTTGATCGGTACTCGCAGTATCAACTATTATAACATTATTAGCTTTAACACTTTGCGATAATATACGTTCCAGTAATCTACCGATAACACTCTCAGAATTATGGGTTACTATAACAATAGATATATTTTTTCCCATTTTTTATTATCTACAAGTCCTTGGGCGAGGTTTGCCTGTTTTTAAAATAACATCAGGAGCATATCCTAAATGCTCATATAATTCTCGATGTTTAGGTATTCTCATCTTTAGCATTCCCTCTATATTATTAATATGATTATATACAATCTCTTGAGATTTAATATAATCAAGATGATGATCATCATTTTTTCTAACAAAGCGAGGAGCACTAATTGGGTTATTATTTGAATCTATTAATGCATATAAGCAATTAATGGTTGGAATAATCTCTGAAATTCTATTTGCAAAATCTAACATCAAATTTCCTCTTACTTTGTATGGTAAAGGAGGATAATCCCAGTAACCATCTTTAAGACCTGTTGGGGGGGCTGTGAAAACAGCAAAAATATTATAAAATCCCATATTATTCAAGAATTTCTTCAGTTCTAATAGTCCTTCACACATTTCATTTAAAAAAAGAGGAATATCATAATAATGTTGATGATACATTTTATAAGGTAAATTAAAATCAATATCTACATTACCAAAATGAAGAAATATATTTGTGTCTTTAGAAAGACTTTTAAGATAAGGAATATAAGGCTCCATATCTTTATTAGATTTTTTCAAATTTCTTAATCCTCTTGCACTCCAACCAGATGCCCAAAATGGGTAATATTGAGGATTATTCCCAAATATATAATCAAACACTTCGGAGGAAGATGAACCAAAAACAATAATATTACGCATAATTAATCTAAATGATACCTTTTAATAACATTATCTACAAGTCCGTATTCTAGGAGAATTATCCCTTAAAATAGATTTAATATGCTTAGGCACATGTACATACAATTCAGTATGTTTAGGACTCCTTTGTTCTAAAATCCCATCAATTTCTAATAAATTAGAATAAATTACATCTTGTGCTTTTACATAATCAATATGGTGATCATTCTTATTTCTAAAAAATGAATAAGCACAAACAGGATTATCTACCGATTCAATTAAAGAATAAAAACAATCAATCATAGGAATAGACTGAGATAAAATTTTTACAAAATTTAAGTATAAATTTCCTCTTGTTTTATGAGGTAGAGAAGGATATGCCCAATATACATCAGGTAATCTTATAGGAGCTATAGGAAGAGCCGCATATATATTTGAAAAACCTAATTTATTCAGGTAATCTCTCAATGCTAAAATACCTTCACACATTTCCTCTATAAATTTAGGAAAGTTATAAAATCTTTGATTATGGATTTTATAAGGTAGATTAAAATCTAAATCTACATCTCCAAAGCACAGGATTATATTTGCATCTTTTGATATTTTTGATAAGTAAGGAATATAAGGCTTCATTATATTATTAGACTCTTTTACTTCTCTCAATCCTCTTGCACTCCAGCCAGATGCCCAGAACGGATAATAACTAGGATTGTCACCAAAAATATAATCGAATACCTCAGCTGATGATGTTCCAAAAACTACTAATTCTTTATACATAAATAATCCAACTTAATTTATCTACAGGTATTTTCCCTTGGTTTCTGCTCTTTTCTTACAGTATCAATCCCGACATTTTTATGAATATAATGTACTGTATGTTTAGGATTTCTTTGTGACAGCATACCTTCTAATTCAGATAAGGCAGAATAAATAAGGTCTTGAGCCTCAATAAAATCAATATGGTGGCTAACTCTAGCTCTAGTATAATCAGGCGAACAAACAGGATTTTTATATGATACTATCAGTTTATCTAAGCAATTAATACTAGTTGTCAATTTGCTTACTTCACTCGCAAAATCTAACAACATCTGCCCTCTTATTTTTAGTGGGAAAGGCTTAAACTTAAAACAATTTTCCCAATGGCTATTAGATAACCAAATAGGAGGAGAAGTAAATATAGGATATATATTTTTAAAACCATAATTATCTTGTAAAAATGATTTAAAAATAATTATGCCATTAATCATTTCTTTTAAAAAAAGAGGGAGATTATAAAATCCAGTATCTCTTGCTAGTATCGGCAAGCCAAATTCTATATCTGTCATACCAAAATGAAGTAGTATAATAGTATCTTTAGGTAACCCTTCTAGAGTAGAAGCATAAGGCTTAATATCTATATCAGAATGTTTAATTTGGTTTAAGCTTCTCGCACTCCAACCCGATGCCCAAAATGGGTAATAGTTTTTATTCTTTCCAAAAATATAATCAAATATTTCTGCGGAAGAGTCTCCAAAAACAACTAGTGGTTTTTCCATTAATATATTCCTTCTTACTAGCGTATAAATTTTTGAAATCATAGCATCTATAGTTTATTGCTATTAAATATACATCCTACTATAAATAATAGAATGTATATAGGCATTATGAAAATATAGTCTTCCAGAAACTAAATTCCTTATATTCGCTGATTTTACTCCAATTATTTTCTTTAATTGCATTAATATAAGTTTTTCTTGCCTTTAATATTTCTGAAAGTAATTGACGGAAAGTTTCCTTATCAGGTGAATATAGGTATAAATAGCTTTGGATTCCATTAGTCTTAATATAAGGTTTGCAGGAAACATTTTGAGGAGCAACATCTCTATCCCATAAATGTTTAGCTTTATGTTTAGAAAAATCATTCATATAGAGTAACATTGTCTGTTTGGCGAAATTAATTCTCCGCTCTGTCGAAATCCATTTTGGCTTTAATTCATTGTTACTAGTTGGATTAAATACTGTGCTTTCTAAACTTACTGGAGCAAATTTTTTGGCTATATCACTAACCTTTTTATGAATTTCATTCGATGGAACATCAAATAATGCAGTTCCTTTAGCAAAATCATTAATAGCCTCTAAAATTAATTTAACAGACTGATAATCATGGCATAATAAAAGATTATAAATTTTTAAGAATAATTTATTCACATTTTCACTTTTTAATTGCTCATAGCTACTTGTTAAAATCATTCTATTTCTAAAATCATAATAAGTTTGCCAGCCCCCTATTTTGGCATAGAATGGTTCGTGCCATAAAGCAACTCCAGGCAAACCGACAGTTTCTACACCACTATTTTTTAATCGCAATCCATACTCTAAGTCATCACCACGAATAAAAATTGGAGCTGGAAGATTAATTTCTGCTATTTTCTTAGTAGGAATCATACAGAACCACCAAGCATTATAATCAATCTTTGTTACTTTATTGAATAGATGAAAATTCGCCATATCAGCAACATCTAAATTATGAAAAATTGCTTTTATATTGCCATTATCATCTAATTTTCCACCATATTCGTGCATAAAGTTAGGTCTTAATAGGTCTAACATTTGTCCACCGACTGCGATTTCTTTTTTAGATAGACTTGCAAAACAAAATGCTGTTTTGATGACATTTGCATCAAGTATGATGTCATCGTCCATTAACAAATGGAGATCAGATATCTCATTTTGAGAGGCTTCATACAATGTTCTAGTAAATCCTCCTGCTCCACCTAAATTATCTTGTTTATAGACTTGAATTAGGGTTGGATTAGACTCTATTAATTTAACTAGCTTCTTATTGGAAAATAGATTTCCTTGGTTAACAATAATAATCTTACTTAAGTTTGGAAGCTTTTTAGAAAGATCTAATAATGACTCTAAATTCTGACACAAGAAATCTTCCTTATTAAAAGTACATAATCCAATACTTAATTTTTTCTCAATAGTATCAGGAATACAAAATTCAATAGATTCAATTTCAGTATTAGTATTTCTAGAATCTATATCAATAAAGATGCGACCAGTATCAGGAATTAAATCATCCAAAGATAAATTCAACTCTATTGTTTTCATTTCAGATGAAATCAAATGCGAGTCTAATAGTAGGTAGCATCCATTCATAGGGCTATCTCTATAAATAGATACAACACAATCGCCTTTAAATTTTACAGATAGGATAACCGATGAAAGAGTAGTATATTGCTTCCAATAACTTTCATAAAAAGAATTTAAGTAACTATTAAAAGATACTTTTGAGTTAGGATGTAAAATCAAAGAAGAATTGAGCAAATCATAACGACCATATAGAAGATTTAAATATAATTTTTTAACCTTTTCTAAATTAGATCTAGGAAATTGTAAAGATTGAATAGAAAACATAATAACCCTAATAAAAATTTAGACTTAATGAAAATACTAGTTAACAATATCTTCAATTAGAATTTAGCTACAATTTTATCTTGTAAAAAAGATATTACTAAATATCTAGTTTGTAGATAAGACAATGTTATACCATATTATCCCTCAAAGAAACATACTTTAAAATCCCTTGAAATATTGATAAATCGACCTTACCTTTTATGGATGGATTTAATATCAATATGTTCCCTAGAATAAAAAGATATATGGTATACTATTCATACTCATACCTCAATAGTAGTTAAAATTATGCATATGAATATTAACAAAATAACCTCTATTTTAGTAATGATAACCTTACTTTCTGCTTGTTCTAGCTTACCTACCTCGGGTCCAAGTTATAGTGAAGTCTTATCAAGTAATGAAAATACATCTGAAACACAGTTGCCTGAAGTCAATTTAATCAAGTTAGATAACATCACCGTACAAAACTTATACCAAGCTCAACAATCTCAACGTTTTTCCGGCTTTGATGGAACAATGGGTGTAGGAGGTTATGCCGGAACAGTGAATGTCGGTGATGTGTTGGAAATATCAATTTGGGAAGCTCCACCTGCCGTGCTATTTGGTGGAACATTTAGTGCTGAAGGGCAAGGTAACGGGCATTTAACCCAATTACCACAGCAAATGGTAAATAAAAACGGAACAGTTACAGTGCCTTTTATCGGTAACATTAAAGTGGCAGGGAAAACACCTGAAGCAATTCAGAACCAAATTGTCGGAACATTGAGCCGTAAAGCCAATCAGCCTCAAGCATTAGTTCGTATTGCGAATAACTTATCGTCTGATGTTACGGTTATCCGCCAAGGAAATAGCATTCGTATGCCATTAAGTGCCAATAATGAGCGTATTTTAGATGCAGTTGCGGCAGTAGGCGGTACAAGCGAAAATATTGAAGATGTAACAGTTCGTTTAACACGTGGAAATAAAGTGCGTTCAATGGCGTTCGAAACATTAATTGCCGACCCCTCACAAAATATTACATTACGTTCAGGTGATGTTGTAGCCTTAATGAATACCCCTTATAGCTTTACCGGATTAGGTGCTGTAGGTAATAATCAACAAATGCGTTTTTCAAGTAAGGGGATAACGCTTGCCGAAGCTATTGGTAAAATGGGGGGATTAATTGATGAACGTTCAGACCCTCGAGGTGTTTTTGTATTCCGCCATATTCCATTTACGCAATTAGATTATAACGATCAATCTTTATGGCGTGAAAAAGGTTATACAGAAGGAATGGATGTGCCAACCGTTTATCAGGTGAATTTATTAGAACCACAATCAATGTTTTTATTACAGCGTTTCCCAATTCAGGATAAAGATATTGTTTATGTATCAAATGCACCTTTGTCTGAATTCCAAAAATTCTTAAGAATGATTTTTTCGATTACATCACCTATTACAGGTACAGCAAATACGATCAGAACTTTTTAATCATTGATTAAAAATATATTTGCAAAAAAGCCTAAAAAAATAACCGCTTGTAATCTATTTATTGAGGACATTATGTCAAAAAAGAAAAAAAGTTTTTTAGCCAATCCATTACTTTGGCTAACAGTAATTATTCCAACAGCTTGTGCGAGTATCTATTACACGTTATTTGCTTCTGATATTTATATTTCAGAATCAAGTTTTGTTGTGCGTTCTCCTCGTAATCAATCTAGCTTAACCGGTGTGGGGGCAATATTACAAAACTCAGGCTTTGCCCGTTCACAAGATGATACTTATTCTGTACAGGAATATATGCGTTCGCGTACAGCTTTGGAGCAGCTTGAAACAGAATTACCTGTAAAAAGCTTTTATAGCACACAAGGTGATATTCTAAGCCGTTTTAATGGCTTGGGTTTAAATGATTCGCAAGAGGCATTTTATCGTTATTTTAGAGAGCGTCTTAATATTGATGTTGATGCAATTTCCGGTATTGCTACTTTACGTGTGAGAGCCTTTAATGCTGAAGAAGGGCAACAAATTAATGAAAATCTTCTCAGACAAGGTGAAGATCTGATTAATCGTCTGAACGAGCGAGCCAGAAAGGATACTGTTGAGTTTGCCGAGCATTCAGTTCAAGAAGCTGAAAAAAATGTAGGTGATACAGCTCTCGCATTAAGCCAGTACCGTACAAAAAATAAAATTTATGACTTACCTGCTCAGTCAGGTGTTCAACTTTCGTTAATTTCAACTTTAAAAAGTGAATTAATTCGTGTTGAAACTCAGTTAGCACAACTGCAATCTATTACGCCGGATAATCCTCAGGTAGCCGCACTACAAACAAGACAAAAGAGCTTAAGAAAAGAAATTGATGAGCAATCAAAACAGCTTTCGGGTGGAAGTACATCTGTTGCTACGCAAACCGCTGAATATCAACGTTTAGTATTGGCAAATGAGCTTGCTCAGCAACAACTTGCAGCCGCAATGACTTCATTACAAAATACGCGTAGTGAAGCTGATCGCCAGCAGCTTTATTTAGAGGTGATTGGTAAACCAAGCAAGCCGGATTGGGCATTGGAACCCTACAGAATTTATAATATTATATCAACTTTTTTTATCGGCTTAATTCTATTTGGAGTATTAAGTTTGTTAATAGCAAGTATCAGAGAGCATAAAAACTAATGAGATATGGTGATAATACAACCTTTAAACGTTCCTGTGTGATTCAAAAACGGGTGATTCACGCTCTTTTAATGAGGGAGTTAATTACTCGTTATGGGCGTAAAAATATTGGTTTTTTGTGGCTTTTTGTTGAACCTCTACTATTAACTTTACTTATTGCATTATTATGGACATATAGCAAAGCCGATCAATTTTCTACTCTAAATATAATTGCTTTTATGATTACGGGATACCCTATTACTATGATGTGGAGAAATGCATCTAATCGAGCCAAAGGAGCTATTGAGGCAAATATTAGTCTTCTGTATCATCGAAATGTAAGAGTATTAGATACTATTTTTTCTCGTGTTTTACTGGAGATAGCAGGTGCAACAGTCGCACAAATTTTCATAATAATAGCATTTATTATCCTAGATTGGATTGAGCCTCCTAACGATGTTTTCTATATGCTAGTAGCTTGGATATTAATGGCATTTTTTGCCTTTGGATTAGGATTGATTATTTGTGCTATTACATATTATGTCGAAGCTTTCGGTAAAATATGGGGAATTTTGAGTTTTGTGTTGTTTCCTCTATCTGGTGCAATGTTTTTTGTCCATAATCTCCCCCCTAAAGTACAAGAAATAGCTCTTTGGTTTCCTATGATTCATGGTACAGAAATGTTCCGTAACGGTTATTTTGGAGAAACAGTAATCACTTATGAAAATATTAGCTTTATTATTGTTAGTGATATTATTTTTATTTTCTTGGGATTATTACTAGTGAGGAATTTTAGTAAAGGAATTGAACCAAGATGATTAGTGTTAAAAATGTAAGTAAGCAATATCGAACTAATAATGGTTGGAAAACAGTACTGAAAGATATTAACTTTGACTTACAAAAAGGCGAAAAAGTGGGGATTTTAGGAAGAAATGGCGCGGGAAAATCAACCTTAATTCGTTTAATGAGCGGAGTAGAGCCACCATCAACAGGATCGATAGAACGCAAAATGTCTATTTCTTGGCCCCTGGCATTTAGTGGAGCTTTCCAAGGAAGTTTAACCGGTATGGATAATCTACGGTTTGTAAGTAGAATTTATGGCGCAGACTTCGATTATGTAAAATCCTTTACTGAAGAATTTTCTGAGCTAGGAGAATACTTATATGAGCCGGTCAAAAGCTATTCTTCCGGTATGAAAGCTAGACTTGCTTTTGCCTTATCGCTTTCTATTGAATTTGATTGTTATTTAATTGATGAAATAATAGCTGTTGGAGATGCCCGATTTGCAGCAAAATGTAAGTATGAGCTGTTTGAAAAACGCAAAGACCGATCATTGATATTGGTTTCCCACAGTCCGACATCTATTAAAGAGTATTGCGATTCCGCAATGGTGCTTGAAGAAGGGATAATGCATACCTTTGATTCCATTGAAAGTTCGTATAATTTCTACAACAAAAAGTAAAAAAAACAAGCGGTTATATTTTGAGAGTTTTTTGCAAAAAACTCTCAAAATATAACCGCTTGTCGCTAAAAATTATGTCGAATAAAATTAGAAACCTGCATCTTTTTCTAATTGTTCAACTAATGCCTCTGCTAACCCTAGAGCTTCAGCTAGATTAGCTAAGAAAACTATTTCTTTGCGTTCTAAATTGGTACATACTGCCCGGGCAGCTAAGTACACTTGAGTAGCCAATGCTTGATCATTACCTACTTGACGGGCAATCTCTTCAACTGTAGCCGGAGTGTTCATTTCTTGACGAATCCACTCAATGACTTCTACATCATCTCCAACTTGAGAAACGATAGCCGCTTTTTCATCTTCAGTAATAAGGCCATCAGCGGCAGCGGCTGCAATCATGGCTTGTAAAATCACTTTACTTGCTACATTTTGATCAACATTCTCAAAACTATTTTGGCTTAACTCTGATGCTGATGCATTTTGTGCTTGGTATTTTTGATATGCCTGATAAGCAAGGCTACCTAAAGCAGCTAAAGAGCCTAATTTAGCTAAGCTCGAACCACCATTGCGTCCAAAAAGCATTGAAATTAAACCAATGGCTGCTGCACCACCACCAATTTTAGCAATTTGATCATTTTTTGAATTACCTTTAATTAATCCGTTTGTAGCGGCATCTTTTGCTGTATCCAACACTTGGCTTAAAATCTTACTGAAATCCATTTTTTGGTTCCTCTTGGTAAGTGAATAAAATCTATTCACTTAGTCCTTACAACGCAAGAAGAGTTCAATTCAAATTAAAGATAATTGCCACAACAATGTTTAAATTTCTTTCCTGAGCCACACACACAAGGTTGTTTTTGATTGGGTAACTGTACCGTTGGGTCAACAAAATACCATTTTTCATTGATGTTCACAAAAAGAGAGCTTTCGTGGTGAACTTGCTTGCCTTCTTCTGTTTCAAAATAGGCTTTAAACTCCACTAAGCTGTGTATTTTCGATAGATTAGGCAGATGTTTGATAATGTCTAAACCCACCCAGTTTGTATTTTCTGCCCACTTTTTCATTGCTGTTTTTTTAAGCAACCCCTGCTGACTAGGTACAGTCGTTTCTACAATGTAAGGAATGTTAACTAAAGTATAAGCACAGTAACGGGAACGCATAAGTTGCTCTGCGGTTTCCGGTATTCTGGCTTTTAAATAAAAAGGTTCACAACATTCGGTATAGTTTTTGCCTGATTGGCAGTAACAAGCGGTCATTTTTACTTACTTTTTTGCATCTCAAATTGGCGTAAAATTTTAGCGTAGAAATAAGAGAAAAGGAATGAGCTCTAAAAAACGTGACACACCCTTTGTGGATAACTTATGAAAAAAGTGTTGCATTTTTTGGGGGTTATTCTGTTTGTAATGTATTTATTTTGCCCTATGTGGATAACTTTAGATTTTATCCACAGGTTAATGGATTGAATTATTGATAGTATTCACCTATTTAAATTTTGCTAACTCATTGTTTTAAAATAAAAAGATCTTTTATCCCCTGTTATTTTAGGATCTAATAAGAGTAAGAATAAAGATCTTTATATAGATCTATATTATATTTAGTGTCGCTTTTAGATCTTAACCTCTCTAAAAATCTATTTCCCAGATGATCCCTTTTTACGCTAAAATATGCGTTTATTTTTCAGCAGAATTTGTAAGATAGTAGAAGAGATATGATTTACAACCAAATTTACGATGTTATCGTGGTCGGCGGTGGTCACGCCGGCACAGAAGCGGCCCTAGCACCGGCACGAATGGGCTTAAAAACCCTGCTTTTAACCCATAATGTAGATACCTTAGGGCAAATGTCGTGTAACCCTGCCATCGGTGGGATCGGCAAAGGCCATCTGGTTAAAGAGATCGATGCAATGGGCGGTTTAATGGCAAAAGCGACTGACGTTGCCGGGATCCAATTCCGTACCCTAAACAGCTCGAAAGGGCCTGCGGTGCGTGCTACTCGAGCACAGGCAGACCGTGTGCTTTACCGTAATGCAGTGCGTGCAGCATTAGAAAATCAACCGAATTTAGATATTTTCCAGCAAGAAGTGGTCGATATTTTGGTGGAAAACAACCGTGCAGTGGGTGCAGTCACCAAAATGGGCTTAACCTTTAAAGCCCGTGCGGTAGTTTTAACCGCTGGTACGTTCTTAGCGGGTAAGATCCACATCGGTTTAGATAACTATGCAGGAGGTCGTGCCGGCGATCCTGCTGCAACAATGTTAGCAGATCGTCTGCGTGATCTTAATTTGCGTGTTGATCGCCTTAAAACCGGCACACCACCTCGCCTCGATGCCCGTACCATCAACTTTGACGTACTTGCCAAACAGCACGGTGATGAGGTGTTACCGGTATTCTCTTTTATGGGTGATGTCTCACAGCACCCACGCCAAATTCCGTGCTACATCACCCACACTAACGATCAAACTCACGATTTAATTCGCAACAGTCTTGATCGTAGCCCAATGTACACCGGTATTATCGAAGGGGTTGGCCCACGTTATTGCCCATCAATTGAAGATAAAGTAATGCGTTTTGCGGAGAGAAATTCGCACCAAATCTACTTAGAGCCGGAAGGTTTAAATACGATTGAAGTTTACCCGAACGGAATATCCACCAGCTTGCCGTTTGATGTGCAAATGGGGATCGTCAACTCAATGAAAGGCTTGGAAAACACCCGTATCATCAAACCGGGCTATGCGATTGAGTACGACTACTTCGACCCGCGTGACTTAAAACCGACCCTTGAAACCAAAGCGATTGACGGCTTATTCTTTGCCGGACAAATTAACGGTACGACCGGCTATGAAGAGGCTGGCGCACAAGGCTTGCTGGCTGGGATTAACGCTGGTTTACAGGTTCAAGGCAAAGAAGCGTGGTTCCCAACGCGTGATCAAGCCTATACCGGCGTACTGGTGGACGACCTCTGCACACTAGGCACTAAGGAACCGTACCGTGTCTTTACCTCCCGTGCTGAATACCGCCTGTTACTGCGTGAAGACAATGCTGATATCCGCTTAACGCCAAAAGCCCACGAACTTGGTTTGATTGATGAAGCTCGTTGGGCAAGATTTAATCAAAAAATGGAAGCGATTGAGCAAGAAAGAGCCCGTTTGAAATCCACTTGGGCACATTTGCAAATGCCAAATTTGGACGAATTGAACTCGTTATTGGCTAACCCTTTAGCCCGTGAAGCAAGCGGTGAAGATTTAATCCGCCGTCCGGAAATGAGTTATGAAAAACTGACCCAAATCGCCCCATTTGCCCCTGCTATTGAAGACAAGCAAGCGGCAGAACAGGTGGAAATTGCGATTAAATATCAAGGCTATATTGAGCATCAATACAACGAAATCGAACGCCATAAACGCCACGAAAACACCCAAATTCCGCCGGAATTTGATTATGACAAAGTAGATAGTCTATCGAATGAAGTTCGTGCAAAATTAATGCAACATAAGCCTGTTTCCATCGGACAAGCCAGCCGTATTTCAGGTATTACACCTGCTGCGATTTCCATTCTACTGGTGAATTTGAAAAAGCAGGGAATGTTAAAACGGGGTGAGTTGTAAACACTACAAGCGGTCTGTTTTCAAAAATTGACCGTTTGTATTAATAAATTAAAGTGCATAAACTCGACTTTTCTCAGTTCGATCACCAAATGTTTGCTCAACATTCGTGGTATTTGCGCCTATAGAGTATTTGATAATGTTTCTTGAAAATTTATTATTGGAAAAAAGTCATTCGCTAAGTAATCTGGCATTGCGTATAAATGAAAAGAATGATTAAGGAATTTGCAAAATGTTAGAAAAATTAGACCGCTTGCTTGCTCAAGCTGAAATAAATTTGACCGATCAACAAAAAGAGCAGTTAGTCGGTTTTGTGCGATTATTGGATAAATGGAATAAGGCGTATAACCTCACTTCTGTTCGCAACCCTGATGAAATGTTGGTTAAACACATTTTAGATAGTCTTGTGGTTAGCCGCCATTTACAGGGCGAAACGTTTATTGATGTGGGAACCGGTCCGGGCTTACCGGGGATTCCGCTCGCAATCGCGAATCCGGATAAACAATTTGTATTGCTTGACAGCCTTGGCAAACGGATTACTTTTATTAAAAACGCGTTGCGTGAGCTTGGGATTAAGAACGTTACCCCGGTGCAAAGTCGAGTGGAAGAATACAGCGAAAGCCAATTTGACGGCGTATTAAGCCGAGCTTTTGCCTCACTTAATGATATGGTGAGCTGGTGCTACCATTTACCGACTGAAAACGGAAAATTTTATGCGTTAAAAGGCGTGTATGACGAGCAGGAAACAGCTGAAATTAAACAGCCTATTCAGTTGGTGGAAGTGATTAAGCTTGAAGTACCTGAGTTGGTAGGAGAAAGGCATTTAGTAGTGTTGAAAAAGCCCTAATACCTTGGAAGTTTAATGATACAAGCGGTCGAATTTGTAAATTTTTTTGCAAATCTGACTGCTTGTGTTAACTATTTTTCATAAAGCATACCTGGTTAATAAGGTGTGCTTTTTTATAACCTATTATTTCATCTGATTTATTTCTATTTTGTGATGTGCTTCACAAAAACAAAAAAACATAATGTAGTAAAAAATATTCGTAATTGAAGCCCTTATTTCTTTACCTGAAAATAAGCGAACTTAATTATATAACGAGGAGGTTCGTAATGAACAGGGTAACAAATAAGGCAGATGAGTTTGCTAAACTCAGTACGTTTGAACGTATTGCTTATGGTAGTGGCGACTTAGCCCAAAATTTAGTTTTTGGTACAGTTGGTGGCTTCTTACTCACTTACTTAACTACTGTAAACGGCATTTCTGCCGCAGCAGGAGCAACGATTTTCTTAATTGTAAAATGGGGAAATGTGTTTTGGGATCCGTTTGTCGGTGCCTTTATTGATAAAAGCAAGCCCTCAGCACAGGGTAAATACCGCCCGTATTTACTGAAATTTGGGATTCCTCTTGTGGTTTTAGCTTCACTACTATTTCTTCCTCTTGAATCAGTACGTGGCTCAGTGATTTATGCTTTCCTTTCTTATTTTGCCACTGCGATGGTTTATTCTTTTGTTAATATTCCTTATGGCTCGCTTTCTGCTTCTCTTACTCGAGACACAGACGAAATTGCTAAATTAACCACAACCCGTATGACAATGGCAAATATCGCTAATTTGTTTGTTTATACCTTATTCCCACTTTTTGTGCAGTTACTTGCACCACACGCCGAATTAAAAAACACCGGCTTTTTCGGTATTGAGCTCTATTTAGGTGATTATATGTCTGCTGCTGCAGGCCCTGCTTGGTTTAAGGTTTATGCGGTCTATATGGTAATTGGATTTGTGGCGTTAATGCTCTCTTATTTTGGTACTAAAGAGCGGATTATTCCAACAGCGGAAGAAACAGATAAAGTCAAGTATTCAGATTTAGTTAATGAACTCAAACGCAATCGTCCATTACAGATTTTAGGGTTATTCTTCTTAATAGGTTTTACTTTTATGTTCTTCGGAAATACGGTGTGGCCTTTTTACCTAAAATATAATATTGGGCATTCTGAGTGGATTGCCTCCGTCGGTTTATTAGGCTCTATCCCTGGGATTTTCCTTGTATTCTTATGGCCGAAACTACGTCGCACTATCGGTAAAAAGAACTTTTTCTATCTATTTTTAGGGATTTTCGTTCTAGGGCAACTTTGTCTATGGGCATGGCAATTTGACTCCTTCAAAGACTCTCCAACCTTAGGCTATATCGGTCGTTTCTTACAACAATGGGGATTAACTTCTGCTACCGGTTTTATGTGGGCGTTAGTGCCTGAGGTTGTTACCTTTGGAGAGTTTAAGTCGAAAAAACGTGTAGCAGGTATTATTAATGCGTTAATGGGCTTGTTCTTTAAAATCGGCTTGGCATTAGGCGGTATTATTCCGGGTTATATTAATGCGGTTTATGGTTTTAACGGCTCGCTTTTGGCTCAAACCGAAGAGGCTTTATTTGGCATCAATCTTTCAATGATTTGGGCTCCAATTATTTTAGCGATTATTGCAGGATTTGTGATGAGTCGCTATCCGTTAAGCGATACTGATATTGATCATATCAACGAAAAAATTACTGCTTATTCCAAATAATTTGAGTATAGGAGAATAGATTATGCAAATTCAAAATCCAGTTTTACCCGGTTTCAATCCAGATCCATCTATTGTGCGTGTGGGAGATACTTATTACATTGCAACTTCCACTTTTGAATGGTTTCCGGGGGTGAGAATTCACGAGTCGAAAGATTTAGTGCATTGGAATTTAGTGAAAAATGTCTTAGATACAACCACCTTGTTGGATATGCGAGGCAATCCCTCTTCAGGTGGTATCTGGGCTCCCGATCTCTCTTATGCTGATAGCAAATTTTGGTTGGTTTATACCGATGTAAAAATTACTGACGGTGCATTCAAAGATATGACCAACTACCTCACTACAGCTAAAGATATTCAAGGACCTTGGTCAGATCCGATTAAATTAAACGGTGTGGGATTTGATGCTTCTTTGTTCCACGATGATGATGGGCGAAAATATTTAGTGCAACAGACTTGGGATCACCGTGAATATCATCACCCCTTTGACGGTATTACGTTAACGGAATTTGATGTTGCCACAATGAAACTCAAACCTGAAACCCAGCGTACGATTTTTGAAGGTACAGAAGTTAAATTGGTGGAAGGTCCACATATTTATAAAATTAATGGCGAATATTATCTGTTTGCGGCGGAAGGCGGCACAGTATTTACGCATCAAGAAGTAGTGGCTCGTTCTAAAACATTGGAGGCTCACTCTTTCCAACTGGCTCCAAATACACCGTTTATTACTAATTTTGATACACCTAATTCTTACCTACAAAAACAAGGGCACGGTTCATTAGTTGATACCCCAAGTGGTGAATGGTATTACGCTTCCCTCACAGCAAGACCTTGGAATCATGCAACGGAATCCGCAACCGATCCTCGTGGTTGGTCAACATTAGGGCGTGAAACCGCCATTCAAAAAGTAGAATTTGATCAAGACGGCTTGCCTTATATTGTGGGTGGACACGGTGGAAAAACCTTTGTAGAAGCCCCAAAAGATGCAATTTTTACCGAAGCTCCTGTTGATCATTCTCAACACGATGAGTTTGATAGCTCAACGTTAGATATTAACTGGAACACGTTAAGAGTGCCTTTTAGTAAAGAGATGGGCGAAGTCGGTAATGGTGTTTTAAAATTGATTGGTCGAGGCTCTCTTGCAAATACACACGATTTATCGCTAATCGCACGCCGTTGGCAAGCCTTCTATTTTGATGCGGAAACCAAAGTGAAATTTACACCGTTTTCTTATCAATCTATGGCAGGTTTAACCAACTATTACAATCACTCACACTGGTCTTGGATTTTCATCACCAAAAATGATCAAGGACAACAGGTTATTGAAGTTGCAGAAAATAAAGGTGGACTCAGAAATGGGCAATATACTTCTTACCTTAAAGATAAAGCAATTATCATTCCTGATGGAACGGAGTATGTTTGGTTTAAGACTAAAGTTCGGAAAGAAACTTACCGTTACGAATATTCATTCGATGGCAAACAATGGCACACTATTCCGGTTGAATTAGATGCGGCAGTGCTTTCAGATGATTATGTGTTACGCAGTTATGGCGGTTTCTTCACAGGCGCTTTTGTCGGGCTGGCTGCAGTGGATTACTCCGGTTATGAATCTACAGCGGAATTTAGCTACTTTGACTATAAAGAGTTAGGCGATAAGCAACTTACAGACGGCTCATACTCTTGGGAAAAATCTGAAAGTCGCTTTGGCTAAAATGAGGAGAATATCACAATGAAACAACGCAGATTTGGTAAAACCAACAAAATGGTTTCAGAAATTGGGTTAGGCACTTGGCAGCTTGGGACCAAATGGGGTGAACCGTTCAATCATCAAGAGGCGATGGCAATTTTAGAAACCGCTTATGAGCAAGGCATCAATTTTATTGATACCGCTGATGTGTATAACAACGGGCAAAGCGAGAAAGCCATTGGTGATATTTTGAAAAAATACCCTGACTTTTTCTATGTCGTTACCAAATGTGGACGTGCGTTAAACCCGCATACTGCTGAAATGTACACGCCACAGGCAATCGAAAAATTTGTTGATGGTAGTTTAAGCCATCTTGGCACGGAAAAGTTGGATATGATTTTGCTCCACTGCCCGCCAACGCCGGTTTATCGCAATGATGAGATTTTTACGAAATTGGAACAGCTTAAAGCCGGCGGAAAATTAATAGACTACGGTGTGAGTATCGAAACGGTAGAGGAAGGCTTGTTGGCAATGGAGTATGACATTGCGGCAATGGAAGTTATCTTCAATATGTTCCGCTTAAAGCCGTTAGAGCAGCTCTTCCCAACCGCTCAGCAAAAAGATGTGGGTATTATTGCCCGTGTACCGTTGGCAAGTGGTTTGCTTACAGGCAGATATAATACCAACACCCAATTTGGCAAAGACGACCACCGTACATTTAACCGCAATGGCGAAGCCTTTGACAAAGGCGAAACTTTTTCGGGCGTGGATTATCAACTTGGTTTACAAGCGGTGGAAGAATTGAAAGCCCTATTCGGCACGGAAGATTTAATTCCTTACTCCCTACGTTGGGTATTGATGAATGAAGCTGTGAGTACAGTAATCCCGGGAGCAAGTAAGGTTTCACAAGTAATTACTAACGCAGCGGTGGATAATTTCCCTCCACTAACTGAAAATGAAATGCAAAAAGTGGAAGATATTTACAACCGCTTAATTCGCCCAAGTGTGCATCATTTGTGGTAATTTATCCAACGCTATAAAAAATGGAACTCTAACTTGAGTTCCATTTTTGTCAATTTTAGCCTTAAACCTCTAACTGTTTAGAGGTTTTTTTAAACAGAGTCAATGCAATAAACGCAAAGGCTAAGAAACAGGAAAGGATCAGGGCATAGAAACCACCGTCCCAGCCGAACATATCCACCAGTTTACCCATCACATAACCGGCGCTGGCCGAGCCTAACAGATAGCCGAATAAACCGGTTAAACCTGTTGCGGTGCCGGTGGCAACGCGTGGCACTAAATCAGCCGCTTGTAAACCGATCATCATCACCGGGCCGTAGATTAAGAAACCAATAGCCACTAAGCAGATATTGTCGATTAACGGGTTACCAGCAGGGTTTTTCCAGTAAACCACAATCGCAATCAGTACACCGGCAAGGAATAATAACATCGGTGGCGCACGGTGTCCTTTGAACACTTTGTCACTTAGATAACCGCTTGCAAGCATACCGAAGATACCGGCATATTCATACAAGAAGTACGCCCAGCTTTGTTTATCCACTGAGAAGTGTTTCACTTCTTTGAGGTAAGTCGGCGCCCAGTCGATAATCCCGTAGCGAATGAAGTACACAAACACGTTCGCAATCGCAATCGCCCAGAGGAATTTGTTGTTTAAAATGTATTTATAGAAAATGTCTTTTGAAGAAAGGGTGTGTGCGGATTCCACTTTTTCAACGATTTTCTCCCCTTTCCATTGATCAACCGGTGGTAAACCTTGTGACTCTGGCGTATCACGCATTAAATAGAACATCACAAATGCCAACACAATTGCAATCAGCGCAGGTAGATAGAACAGTGATTGCCACACACCAAAAATCGACAAGCCTAAAATCGCCAACGGCCCGATTAAACCACCGCCCAAGTTGTGCGATACGTTCCACCAGCTCCACCAAACACCACGTTCAGAGGTCGAGAACCAGTTAGTCATTGTTTTCGCACCCGGTGGATAGCCCATACCTTGGAACCAGCCGTTCAAGGCAGAGAGTAAAATCATCAACGGAATGGAGGCAAGTACGCCCGGTACTAAGCCGAAAATCAGGCTGACAATCGCTGAACCAAGTAAGCCGATAGTGATAAAGTATTTCGGGTTAGAACGGTCGGAAACGTTACCCATAATAAATTTACTGAACCCGTAAGCAAGCGATAACGCTACACCAACTGTCCCTAAATCGGCTTTGGTAAAGCCATATTCATCAATCAAATACGGCATTGCCAACGAGAAGTTTTTACGAATTAAATAATATGCCGCATAGCCGATAAACACACCGGCAAACACTTGCCAACGTAATTTGTGATACTCTGCATCAACTCTGCTTGATTCCACTTTTTGTTCTGCCGGTGGAGAGGCTCTTAGGAAGGAAAACATCTTATTACTCCTTAACAATGAAATCCTATGCTCAATTTAGCACTTCATTTGGAGTATAAAAAGCAGATTTTTTCAAATTTGTGAGCAAGATCAAAAATTTTTTGAGCGAAAGCGAAAAGCGGTTGAATTTCTCTCATTTTTCGCAAAAAATTTGAGAAAGCCAACCGCTTGTCAGGTTAAAAAGAGACTATTTCTGTTTTTTCAAAAACGCTACACCGGTATCAGGGAAATCGGTAAAGACGCCGGTTGCGCCCGCTTTGTTCAGCAACGCATCGTACATTTCATCAACATTCTGGAAAAAGTCCGGCAGTGCATCTTTACGCACAGTGTATGGGTGAAGTTCCATTTTGTACTTCGCCAACTCTTTCACCAACGGTGTGTAAACAATGTTGCCGACTTTGGATTTTTCTTTATCAACCAACATATACCAGCCCGGACCGACACCATCGGCATATTTGGCGACTTCTGCCATCGCACCGTCTTTGAACATCCAGTCGTAGTCGTAATTAACCCAGTTGCCGTTTTTATCTTTCTCTTCGGTTTCGTGCCAATCGGTGTAGGCAACTAACTGCACCAATTTTACGTCCATTCCCAATTTAGGCAGTAATTCGGTTTTGATCCGTTTCAGCTCGTTGAAATCGAAGGTTTGTAGATAAACCGGTGAGGTTTTACTGTCGTAGCCGTATTTTTTTAACACTTTTAGGGTTTCAAGTGCAATGTCTTTGCCCTCTTTATGGTGCAACCACGGCGCTTTGATTTCAGGGTAGATCCCGACTTTTTTGCCGGTCGATTTTTCCAACCCTTGAATAAATTCCAGCTCCTCTTCCAAAGTGTGAATGGTGAAATGGGACTGCCACATCGGGAAACGGTTCGGGTAAACCTGTGCCTGCTTGCCGTCTTTCATCTCAAAATTCTCGGTCATTTCTAAACTTTTGATCTCATCAAGCGTGAAATCAATCACATAATAGCGACCGTCTGCACGTTTACGATCAGGGAATTTTTTCGCGACATCAGTTAAGCCGTCTAAAAAGTGGTCGTGGATCACAATCAGGCGGTTATCTTTGGTCATTGCAAGATCTTGCTCTAAATAGTCTGCTTGTTGCCCGAATGCTAAGGCTTTGGATTCCAGCGTATGCTCAGGTAAATAACCGCTTGCACCACGGTGGGCAATCACTAATTTATCTGATTGTTGTGCATAAGCACTCAATGTAATAGTTGACAATGTTAATGCAGCAACCAATGTTTTGAATTTAAATTTCATAGAATTACCTCATATAGTGTAAAAAATAAAAGGAAGAACAAAATGTCCTTCCTTTTGATAAGTTACGTATTATTTACCATAGCGATCTTCTAATTTCGCTTTATGTTTGCCTTCTTCAACCATTACGATGAAGGTTAAGAGAATGGCTAATACACCGCCGCCGATCATTACATAGAAACCGCCGTCCCAACCGAAGGTATCGGCTGCCCAGCCAACAACTGCTGAGGCTGCAACTGTACCGCCTAAGTAACCGAATAAACCGGTGAAACCTGCTGCTGTACCTGCTGCTTTTTTCGGTGCAAGTTCAAGGGCGTGTAAACCAATTAACATTACCGGGCCATAGATTAAGAAACCGATGGTGGTCATCAAAATGAAGTCCATTAATTGATACGGGTTTTCATACCAAGCATGGCCTGCATATTGTGCAATTTCAGATTCCGGTGTTGCTGGGTTGAGCCAGAACGCAACCACGGCTGCGGTGGTGAGGATCATAAAGATGAAACCGGTTAAACCACGTTTACCTTTGAACACTTTGTCAGATACCCAACCACAGAGTAATGTACCCGGAATCGCAGCTAATTCGTAAATGGTGTATGCCCACGCTGTACCTTTGATGTTGAAGTGTTTCACTTCACCTAAGTAAACCGGAGACCATTTCAATACTCCATAGCGGATTAAGTAAACGAATACGTTAGCAATTGCGATGTACCATAACAATTTGTTTTTAAACACATATTTCACAAAAATTTCTTTAGTAGTTAAATCGTGTTCGTAAGTTTTTTCGTTATAGTCGTCTGGGTAGTCGTTACGCCATTTTTCAACCGGCGGTAAACCGCAAGATTGTGGGGTATCTTTCATTACAAGGTAGATTGGAATAGCTGCGATCATCGCTGCAATACCCGGGAAGTAAAGGGCTTGTTGCCAAATATCTTTCGCTTTCGCCTCAACACCAAACTCGCTGAAATAGAGCGCACTCGCTAATAGCACCATTGCACCCGGCACCATACCACCTAAGTTGTGAGCGGTATTCCAGATAGAAACGATTGTGCCACGTTCAGATTTAGACCACCAGTGAACCATTGTCCGTCCGCACGGTGGCCAGCCCATACCTTGGAACCAACCGTTTAAGAAGATCATCACCCACATTACCAGAATGCTAGATGTTGCCCAAGGCATTAAGCCCATTAGAGTCATACATAAACCGGAAAGTAATAAACCAAACGGTAAGAATACTTTCGGGTTAGAGCGGTCAGACATACCTGCCATCACGAATTTTGATAAACCGTAAGCCAGACCGGCAGCCGTACCAATGACACCAAGATCGGTTTTGGTGTACATACCGGCTTCAATCAAACCTTTTTGTGCTAAGTCGAAGTTAGCACGCACGAAATAGTAAGCGGCGTAGCCGAAGAAAATCCCTGCAAACACTTGCCAACGCAAGAATTTATATCTTGCATCAACTTTGTCCGCCGGAAGTTCCGCAATATGCGGAGCGGGTTTAAATGGACCAAACATAGTATTCTCCAATATTACTTAGTAAAACCTCTGAATAATTCCTTTTTAGGAAATTAGGGAAGCAATAATAAATGAAAATAAAAAATGACAAAGTTATTTTTTATAAAAATGTGATTCATTTCACAAAAAATTTACCTTAAGTTATAAAAAAATGATTGAAAAAGAAAATTAAATATCAGCCTCTCTAGCGATAAAATGTTCTTCCTATGTGAAGAGGAATAGCCATAAAAAGCACAATATAGAAATATTTTGTGACATAGATCTAATTTTTAAACAAATGTCTTTGAAGTCATTTTGTTTTCGTTTATGCTAATTAAGTAATGATTAAATGTTCTAATTCGAGCAAAAGGAGCAAAAAAATGCAAAGACATGAACAGCTAGCTCAAGTGCAACAAACGCAAAAATGGGATTTTATTATTATTGGTGGTGGTGCAAGTGGTTTAGGAATTGCGGTAGATACTGCTTCACGTGGTTATAAAACCTTATTATTAGAAAGCCATGACTTTGCGAAAGGTACATCGAGCCGAAGCACAAAATTAGTCCACGGTGGCGTTCGCTATCTTGCAAATGGCGATGTTGCACTCGTGAGAGAAGCATTGCGTGAACGCGGTCGCTTAGCTAAAAATGCCGCTCACTTATTTAAAAACCAAAGCTTTATTATTCCAAACTACAAATTTAAGGACTGTGTAATGTATCGCGTTGGTTTGGGCTTATACGATATGCTTTCAGGCAACCTGAGTTTAGGAAAGACTGAAAACATCAGTAAAACTGAAGCAAAAAGACGTTTACCAACCTTAAATGATACTGGTTTACGTACAGGCACTGTTTATCAAGATGGGCAATTTGATGATTCACGGCTTGCAGTGAATATGGCACAAACGGTAGTAGAGCACGGCGGTACAGTACTAAATCACGCCAAAGTGACTTCACTGCACAAAACGCCACAAGGCAAAATTGATGGGGTGACTTTCTACGATGAACTCAATCAACAAGAACATACTGTTTTCGGCACTGCGGTGATTAACGCAACCGGCGTATTTATGAATGATATTTTAAGTATGGATCACGGTAGCACGAAAAAATTTGTCGTACCAAGCCAAGGGATTCACTTAGTATTAGATAAATCATTCTTACCAAGTAATGATGCGTTAATGATTCCAAAAACCTCTGACGGACGAGTGTTATTTGCTGTACCTTGGCACGAAGTGTTAGTCGTAGGGACAACAGATACTCTGATTGAAAATCCTTCTTATGAGCCAATTCCATTGGAACAAGAGGTGAACTTTATTTTAGAGACAGCCGCACAATATCTGACAAAAAAACCAACTCGTGATGATGTAAGAGCAGTCTTTGCCGGTCAACGTCCACTTGCGGCACCGGAAAAAGAAGGTCAAAGCACTAAAGAAGTATCTCGTAGCCACAAAGTTCTCACCGATGCAACCAGCGGTTTGATTACGATTACAGGTGGTAAATGGACAACTTATCGTCAAATGGCGGAAGATACCGTAGAAGAAGCGTTAAAAGTCCACTCTGAACTAGGCAATAAACCTTGTGTGACCGTCAACTTACCTATTCACGGTAATATTCCGGCAACACAAGTGAATCTACAAGATCATCTATATGTATATGGTTCAGATATTCCACAGTTACGCGCCTTAATGACTGAGACCCCGGAATATGCACAAAAAATCCATCCGAGACTAGATTATACCGTTGCAGAAGTGATCTGGGCAGTTCGCCACGAAATGGCACAAACGGTTGAGGATGTATTAGCTCGCCGTGTTCGTTTGCTCTTCACTGATGCGAGAGCGGCGATTGATAGTGCAGCAAAAGTGGCTGCCATTATGGCAAAAGAATTAGGTAAAGATGAAGTATGGCAACAACAGCAAGTAACACAATTCCTTGATGTCGCCAGAAACTACTTATTAGTAGATTATCAGCCACAAGCAATCTAAATTGTGCTAACTAACAAGCGGTTAAAATCGATAAAAATATTGCAATTACATCATTTGCAACTTTTTAAACCATTTTAACCGCTTGTATATGAGCTATCATCTCTTTTATGTTTCTGTTTCTGTTGTATAAAAAGAATGCTGTTAACCCCAATACAGAAAAGCTAATTCCTTTCATACTCAATAATCTTTTTACCAAAAAATCTAATGCAATGGTTTTAACTGCCGGTGAATTGACCAGTGCAAGCCCTGTTTGTTTCACTTGTTTAAAAGGCTGCATAATCTCGTTTTTGGTTTTATTGGTTTCCGCTTTAAATCGCATTCTAAGTGCATTACCTTTTAGAATTAGAAGTTCCTTTTCGGTTAATTTAAGCTCTTCCATTTTAATGTTCTCCATTCTGTTTCAAAGTTAAAGCACTCTTAAATGCGGCAATATCTAATTTTAGCTCGGTTAATGTACTTTGCATAAAATGGCGTTGTTTTTTCAAGGCAGAAAGTATCATCACTCCGCAAATAATCACAGCAATAAACATAATAATGGCAATAGAAAAGAATACTTTAACTTTCTGTTCGGGTAACAAATAATTATCTAAACCAAATAATAAACTAACAAAAGAAACTAATAAAAATATAAAAGCCAATAAGATAAATATAAGCACTGAAATTAATTGATTTTTTTGCTCATTAATTTCAATTCTTGCCATCTCACCACGCACTTGAGCTATTTCCAATAATGTAATGAGACTATTTTTAAATCCGGATTTAATATTATCTAACATTATAACCATTCCTTATATTAAATAATAAGCCACACCATATATGGCGTGGCTTAATGACTTAATGACGAATTACAGATAATTATCTTCTAGAAATTAAAACACCTAATAATAACCCGACCACACCGGCAACTGTAATTGCTTTATACGGGTTATCTTGAACTAAGGTATCAGTTTGTTTAACTACAGTTCTTGCACTATCAACGGTATCATCTTTTAATGTTGCAAAACGATCTTTTACATCATCAAACTGTTTTGCTAATTTATCTTTTAACTTTTTATATTCTTCCGTAGAAGAATCAGATGTTTCATTAAATAATTCCTCTGCATTTTTCAAAATATCGCGAATCTCGTTTGTTAACTCTTCACGTTTTGCATCTAAGCTTTTAGCCATAACTGCTCTCCTTATTTAATTAAACGTAATCTATAAAAATAAAACATAATTGATTTATGTTTCATTATTAAAATACAGCCCACATTTAATAATGTCAACCTTTAATTTGAAGATTATTTAATTAAATTCATAAATTAAATAAACAAAAAAGCAGTAATTTTTGCAAAAAAGTAACCAAATATTACCGCTTGTAAAAGCATAAATTCAGGTTAAATCATTGTATTTAATGCTTCAGTTAATTTTTGGTAACGCTGATATTTCGTCTGATAAGCCGCATAATTTTCCGGATTTGGCTCAAACACCTGCATTTCATTATTTAGGGCTTGAATTTGGCTTATATCCAGCCCAACCCCTTGCATTGCCATTAATGCCGCACCCAAGCAGCCGGTTTCTTCCACTTGTGGAACTTCAAGCCGCATTCCGGTTAAATCGGCCAACATTTGCATCCAAACTTTAGATTTCACCGGTCCACCGGTAACTCGCAACACATCAGCCTTTGGAAAGCGGATAAACATACGGTTTAAATGGGTCATCAAGCTAAACAACACGCCTTCGTAAATTGCCTGCAAGAGATGGGCTTGGGTATGGTGGGCTTGCATACCATAGAAACCGGCTTGCATTCCTAAGCCTGCATTTGAGCCATACAGAAACGGCACAAACAGCACCGAGCTTGCCGCCGGCGGTAATTTAGCAATCTCTTGGTTAATTTCTGCATAATCGAGTTTCCACTGCTTCATAAACCACTCTAAATTACCGGCAGAAGTCGGGCTTGCCTCGTGGACGATAAATTTCCCCGCCTCTGCATAACGCCCATAAACAAAAGGTAACTCTTGGCTTGCATCAATATTATCGGTAATGCCGCTCACCACTGACCAAGTTCCCAGCACCGCATTGAGTTTGGTTTCATCATCTAAATTGGCACAACGAGCGGTAGAAACCACATCGAATAACCCACCCACCACCGGAGTACCTACCGCTAAACCGGTTAATTTGGCAGCATCTTCAGTCACATATCCTGCAATTTTATTTGGCTCAATCACCGATGGTAATTTCTCCAACACATCCGGCATTCCCAATAAATCGGCTAACTGTTGGTCGTATTCGCCTTTTTCCATATTGTAAAGATTGCTTTCGGAAATGTTGGTCTCTTCGCAATGCAACTCACCGGTTAAGCAAAAACGCAAATAGTCGTGCGACATCAAGACTGCCCCTGTTTGTGCATAACGCTCCGGCTCGTTTTGTTGCACCCACTTCAAGATAGAAACCGGGTGACCTGTCCATAAGGTTTGGCGGGTAATCGGGTAAAGTTTTTGCGGAATGCCTTCAGTCTGCCACTGTTTAACAATCTCAAGCGAGCGTTGGTCGGAAGATAAAATCGCCCGGCCAAGCGGCTGATTCTGCTTATCTAACAAAAACGCCCCTTTGCCTTGTGCAGAAATGCCCACCCCCTTGATATCAGAAGGGCTAACACCGCTTTTTTCAATCGTTAGCCGCACTACTTCCGCACACACCGCCCACAGCTGCGACATATCACGCTCGGCATAACCAGCATGTTCGCTGATTACCGAAACATTTTCACGATGAAGGGCTTGAATATTACCTTGTGTATCAAAAAGAGCGGCTTTGATAAAAGTCCCGCCACAGTCAATGCCGAGAGTGTAGTTCATTTTTATTTTCCTTTAGCAGTTTAAAGGTAACAAGCGGTCTGATTTTGCAAAAAAATTGCAATTTCTTACCGCTTGCCAGATTTATTGACAAACCCCTACACAAGGGGCTTCGATTAACAATAGATTACTGTGCTAACGCATCTACTTTTTTCAATAATTCATCGCCGTGTTTTTCCACGAAGGCTTTACGGACTTCCGCTTCAATCGCCGCTTTGAACGGGGCGTTATCGACTTGTTCGATCACTTCGATACCTTGTTTGCGTAATTTTTCGATGATCTCTTTTTCGTTTTTCACGTTGAGATCACGTTGGAATTGGCCGGCTTCTTTTGCTGCTTCAACCAATGCGGTTTGTAATTCAGGAGCTAAGCCGTCAAACTTGGCTTTGTTCATCACCACGATTAACGGGGTGTAGCCGTGGTTGGTTAAACTTAAATGTTTTTGTACTTCAAACAGTTTTGCCGACCAGAAAATGCCGATTGGGTGTTCTTGGGCATCAACGGCACGGGTTTCTAATGCGGTGTAAAGCTCAGAAAGTGGCATTGGCACTGGGTTGCCGCCTAGTAAGGTGAAGGCTTGAATGTACATCGGGTTTTGGTTGGTGCGGACTTTTAAACCTTTGATGTCTTCCGGCTTGGTTACAGGGTGTTTTGAGTTGGAGAAAGCACGGAAGCCAACGTCCCAGAAGGCTAAACCTTTTAAGCCTTGAGCCTCTAAATCTTTTAATAAGCCTTGACCAACTTCGCCGTCTAATACTTTGTAAACGTGTTCACGATCTTTAAAAATAAACGGAATATCAATCACATTCAGTTTTGGCTCTAAGCCAGTGAAGTTTGGTGAGCCGGACATTTCAATGTCGATGGTGCCGCCACGCACACCGCTGATCATCGTTTGAGCATTACCTAAGGTGCTGTCCGGAAACAGTTTTAATTTAATTTCACCTTTGGTTTTTGCTGCCAATAATTCATCGAATTTTTTGGCGGCGATGTGTTGGGTATCGGAACGTGGGGCTTCATAACCGAAACGTAGCGAGGTTTCTGCCATTGCAGAGCCACTCATGACTGCCACGCCTGCCACTAATGCTGCTAAGGTTTTTAAATTAAATAATTTCATAGGGTTCTCCTGTGATTAAAAATTGAGTTGCAAGCGGTCTGTTTTGCCAAAAAAAATTTGCAAATTTTTGCGTCAATTTGACCGCTTGTTTCGGTTCAAACCATTACTGCATCCAGCTTAACGGCACTAACACCAGTGACGGGAAGAACACGAACAACAGTAGTAAACAAATCATCATTACGAGGTAAGGCATTACGCCCTTAGCCGCTTGGTCGAACGGCAATTTTGATACGCCGGTAATCACGTTTAGCACGTTGCCGACCGGTGGTGTAATCAAGCCGATAGAGGTGTTAAGGATAAACAGCACACCGAAGTAAACCGGGTCAATGCCTGCCTCTTCCACCAACGGCATCAGTACCGGAGTTAAAATCAGCACGGTTGGGGTTAAGTCCATCACCATTCCGATAATAAACACCGCTAACATAATTACTAATAAGAGTGTGGTCGGGCTTTCAATTAACGGTTCTAACAGCTCGGTGAGCATCATCGGTAATTCCGCTACGGTAATCAGCCAGCCGGTTACATTTGCCGCTGCCACTAAGAACATCACTACTGCCGTGGTTTTCGCTGCCGCCAACACGACTTTGTATAAATCTTTGAACTTCATTTCACGGTAAACGAACAGTGAAACAATCAAGGCATAGAAAGTTGCGACCGCACCCGCTTCGGTTGGGGTGAACATTCCCGAGCGGAAACCACCGATAATAATGACAGGCAACAATAACGCCCAAATGCTGTTTTTAAATGAAATGCAAAGTTCTTGTTTGGTTGCTTTGGAGAAGGTCATTAAATCCAAACGTTTTGCCTGCCACCACCAAAGGGCTGCCAAGCAGATCCCCATAATAATGCCCGGGAAAATACCGGCTAGGAACAGTTTGGTAATGGACACGCCACTAGCCACACCAAAGACGATAAACGGAATGCTTGGCGGAATGATTGGGGCGATAATCCCTGCCGTACCGATTAAACCGGCAGAGCGGTCAATCGGATAGCCGGTGGTTTTCATCATCGGTAGTAGCATTGCGGCTACCGCTGCGGTATCCGCCACCGCCGAACCGGAAAGGCTTGCCATAATCATCGCCGCTAAAATTGCTACAAAACCCAAACCGCCCCGTTTATGACCGACTAATTTCATTGGTAGGTCGATAATCCGTTTGGAAAGACCGCCCTCGTTCATAATTTCACCGGCAAGAATGAAGAACGGAATTGCCATCAGCGAGAAACTATCTGCACCGCTCACAATTTGTTGTGCCAAAATTTGGGCATCAAACAGGTCTAAATGTAACATTAACGCTACACCACACACCAACAGGGCGAAGGCTACCGGAATGCCCAATAAAATCGAGCCAAGCAACACGGAAAGAAAAATTACCACAGTCATCTATTTTTCTCCTTTTGCAATCACGCCAACCGTTGCCACAATGCGGGCAATAATTAACAAGCCGATTAATACCCCTGCTACCGTGCTGGCAAGGAAAGTGATGCCTTGCGGTAAGCCTGAAATCGGGGCAAAGTTATTCAGGTTGAGGTTAAATTGAATCCAGCTACCGTCCACAATTAAGTAACAGCAGAACAACATCGCTAAATCGGTTACGATGCTGAGTAAGTTTCTGGCAATCGGTGAGAGTTTATCGGTTAGCATAGTAACTCGAACGTGTTGATTTTCGCTAAATGCCAACACTGCCCCTAAAAACGCCAACCAAACAAACATATAGCGAGAGACCTCTTCGGTGACGCTAATGCTACTGTTAAAACCGTAACGCAGTACCACATTGACGAACACCAAAATCGACATTGCAGATAAAATCACTACTACAAGCAGTTCTAACAGTTTGCCGACTAATTGAGCTAAGGCTTTCATAGTTGCTCCTCAATTTCGCTCATCGCAATTTTCACCACCACTTTGCGAATGGTTTCTGTGCCGTCAAAAATCGCCGTTCTGTGGCAATCTTCGGGGAAAAACACCGCAAAATTGCCTTCAACGCAGCGAAATTTATTTTCGTTGGCAACGGATTGATAATATTGAATATCCCGCTCAGGGTTGTATTCCACCGCAATCGGATTGGTGCCGGTATCCACCGCCGCAGCCATTATCTCTTTGCCTCGGTGTAGATACTGCACATCGAGGTAATTGCGATGCACTTCCGGCTGAAATTCGTGTTTCGATTTGGTGTTCAAATCCAACACCTGCACATAAATTTGTCTGCCTTTGAGTTCGTAAACCCCTGCTTCCATCGCATCAAAATCGGTATTTTTTAAATACTCCAAAGCAAACTGAATGGCTTTTGGATACTGCTTAGGGTTGTAATTTGAAATATGACCGAAAAACATTTTTTGCTCCGTTTTTGCAAAAAAACTTTAAAATTTGACCGCTTGCATTGTTTTAAAATGATGGCGCAAGCGTCTTCGCTTGTGCCAAATTCTTAGCACCAGCGTGGACGCTGGCGCTATCAACAATACCTATAACGCTTGTAATTTCGCCCAAACGGTGTCGTCCACCGGAATGCCGTTGGCTTTGTTGTCGGCAAGAATTTGGGTGAACTCGTGGCCCGGTAAACGCACTGCGACATCAGGGTCGGCACGCTCTGCGGTTTTCACATATTCCATAATACGGTTGAGTTTTTCGTCTTTGGTTTTGCCGTCAATTAAGCGATCCACTTCAATAGCGATATAGACTTGCGACACGCAATATTCATCGTCTTTATCTTCTGTCACCGCAGCGGTGGATTCACCGTTAGAGAGCAAGGTGGCGATCATATCTAACACAATCGACAAGCCTGAACCTTTCCAGAAGCCCATCGGCATTAGACGGCGGTTTTTCTCGACCGTTGCCGGATCACGGGTTGGGTTGCCCTCATCATCAAAACCGGCATCGACAAAAGTTTGACGACCAGCAAGGCGATGCACTTCCAACATTCCGTATGAGTACATTGAGCAAGACATATCCACCATCGTGATTGGTTTAGTCGGCACCGCAATGATTAACGGGTTCGTCCCGATACGGCACTCTTTCGCCCCCCAAGGTGGCATTACCGCAAGGGCGTTCGTCCAGCAGATCCCGATATAGCCTTTCTCTGCCGCTTGCCAGCCGTAAGAACCACCACGCATCCAGTGGTTTGCATTACGCAACGCCACTACGCCAATGCCGTTTTCAGATGCAAGCTCCATCGCTCTGTCCATCATTTTTTTTGCGGTTAAGTTACCAATGGCTTGGTGAGCGTCCCACTGCTCAATCGCCCCCAGTGAAAGCACTTTAGTCGGCACGGCTTCCGGCACAATATCGCCGTTCTCTAACTGTTGAATAAAGCGTGGAAAACGGTTTACCCCGTGTGAATAAGCACCCGCTTGGGTGGTGTCGGCAAACACGGTGGCACACTCTTCGGCAATCTCTTCACGCACATTGCGAGCCAACAGAACACGTTTAAATTGAGCTTTTAATTCTTCATAGGAAACTCGAATAGTCATCTTGAATACCTCAATATTTCAAATAGTAAAATCACGTTTCATAAGTTACTCTTAAGACAAATTAAAGTCAATTAAAGCAAAAATATAAAAAACTTTTTAAATCAATGGGTTATAAACTTTTTTGTAAATTTGAGAGGTAGATCACACTTTAGAAATGGTCATTTTTTATGTTTAAGGCTATGTGGATTACTTTCTTGTTATTCATTTTCTGAGATTTATAAGGACTTAATTGTCAAATATATGGATTTTTTTGCTATAAATTTAGAATGTGAAATAGATCACATATCTTGCTGCAAGATATAGGTAATATGAAGCTGCTTAAGTTGTAGCTCTCTTAGCTTTTAATTCAATACTAAAGTTTCACTTTAAGGAGTTTCCTATGAAAACGAGCAAAAGACATTTTTTAAAATCAATTTTAGCTGTCTCTGTTCTTGCTGTAACTGGATTATGTTCAAATATCACTTATGCAAAAGATGCTGACACAATCAAATTAGGCTTCTTAGTAAAACAGCCTGAAGAACCTTGGTTTCAAACGGAATGGCGTTTTGCCGATAAAGCGGCTCAAGATTTAGGTGGTGTTGAAATCATTAAAATTGCTGTACCGGATGGTGAGAAAACGTTGAATGCTATAGATAATTTAGCTGCTAATGGTGCCAAAGGTTTTGTTATTTGTACGCCTGATCCAAAACTTGGTCCGGCAATTATGGCAAAAGCCCGTTCTTACAATCTGAAAGTAGTGACGGTTGATGATCAATTCCTAAATGCAGCCGGTGAACCAATGACAAATGTACCGTTAATTATGATGGCAGCGAAAGAAATTGGCGAACGTCAAGGGCAAGAATTGTATAAAGAAATGCAAAAACGTAATTGGGATGTAAAAGATACGGCTGTGCTTGCGATTACTGCTGATGAGTTAGATACCGCCCGTCGCCGTACTGAAGGCTCAATTGATGCATTAATTAAATCCGGTTTCCCTGCAGAAAAAATTTATAAATCACCAACGAAAAGTAATGATATTCCCGGAGCTTTAGATGCCGCAAATTCAATGCTTGTTCAGCATCCTGAAGTTAAAAACTGGTTAATTGTGGGAATGAATGACAATACCGTTTTAGGCGGTGTACGAGCCACAGAAGGTCAAGGCTTTAAGCCTGAGAATGTAATAGGGATTGGTATAAATGGTACAGATGCTGTAAATGAGCTTTCTAAACCAAGTGCAACCGGCTTTGTCGGATCTTTATTGCCAAGTCCAGATGTGCACGGCTACCGCAGTACCGAAATGCTGTATAAATGGGTGAAAGAAGGGATCGAACCGCCAAAATTTACACCGATTGGTGATCCGGTATTACTTACCCGTGATAATTTTAAAGCCGAACTTGAGAAAAAAGGGCTTTAATTAATCAATGAATTCAGTAAGGAGGATATATGGTCGCATATTTAGAATTCGATAATATTCATAAAGAATTCCCCGGCGTGAAAGCTTTACAAGGTGTTTCATTTAAATGTTATGAAGGTAAGGTTCATGCATTAATGGGTGAAAATGGGGCAGGAAAATCCACCTTATTGAAGATTTTAAGTGGCAACTACCCTGCTACAAAAGGAAAACTACATATTGGCGGAAGAACCGTTAATTTCCGTAATACGAAAGATGCTTTATTAGCAGGTGTTGCCATTATTTATCAAGAGTTGAATATTGTGCCTGAAATGACGGTTGCTGAAAATTTATGTTTAGGGCAATTTCCACATTCGTTTGGTGTGGTTAATCAGAAAAAATTGGAAGAAACCGCTCAATTTTATTTGGATAAATTGGAATTAAATATTTCACCATCTACCCAATTAAAAGAACTGTCTATTGGGCAGTGGCAGATGATTGAAATAGCCAAAGCGTTAAGTCGTGGAGCAAAAATTATAGCTTTTGATGAACCAACCAGTAGTTTATCAGCCCCTGAAATTGAAAAATTATTTTCGGTAATTAATGAGTTAAAAGCTGAGGGAAAAGTCATTTTATATATTTCTCATCGTATGGAGGAAATTTTCAGAATCAGTGATGAAATTACTGTATTGAAAGATGGGCAGTATGTGCAAACTTTTTCAGATTTATCTCAAATTACCAATGATGATCTTGTGCGAAGTATGGTTGGGCGTAATTTAGGGGATATTTATAATTATCGCCCAAGAGCGTTAGGTAAAGAACGCTTAATCATTTCTCATTTATCCGGAACGGCTCTGAAAGGTGATTTTAGTTTAAGTGTAAAAGCCGGTGAAGTTTTAGGATTATTCGGTTTAGTCGGTGCCGGGCGGTCAGAATTACTTAAAGTGATTTTTGGTGCCGATAAAATAACACAAGGGACAATTGAATTAGATGGAGAGGCGCTAATTATAAATTCGCCTAAAGATGCGATTGCAAATGGTATTGTACTTTGTCCGGAAGATCGTAAAAAAGAGGGCATTATTCCAACTGCGACAGTAGGTGAGAATATCAATATTAGTGCCAGAAGATTGCATAATTTTATGAATTTTATCATCAATGATAAATGGGAGAAAAATAACGCTGAATTTCAGCGTAAGCAAATGAATGTGAAAACACCTTCTATTGAACAATTAATTGTGAATTTATCTGGTGGAAATCAACAAAAAGCGATTTTAGGGCGATGGTTATCTGAAAATGTGAAAGTTTTATTGTTAGATGAACCAACAAGGGGTATTGATGTAGGAGCTAAATCGGAAATATATGATTTAATTTTTAAACTGGCAGATCAAAAATTAGCCATTATTGTGGTTTCAAGTGATTTACCTGAAGTCATCGGCTTATCTGACAGGATTATGGTTATGAAAGGACGGCAAGTTACCGGTGAAGTTAGCCGAGATAATGCGACGGAAGCCGGAATATTGAAATTAGCTATGGTGAATAATTAGACTTTTTATTGATGAGGAATAAGTTATGTCAGATGTAATGAATGCAAATGTGAAATCAGCAAATACAATCAATAAAATTTGGACTGCTTACGGAATGTTGTTGATTTTCTTCGTCACTTTTATTGTTGCCTGTATTTTTGTACCAAATTTTGCTACTGCGATTAATATGAAAGGGTTAGGCTTAGCTATTTCAATGAGTGGAATGGTAGCTTGTGGAATGTTATTTTGCTTAGCTGCAGGTGAAATTGACCTATCGGTAGCTTCAGTGATTGCTTGTGCCGGAGTGGTTACAGCGGTGGTAATTAATCAAACCCAAAGTGTTTGGCTTGGTGTTTTAGCCGGTGTTGGATTAGGTATTGTAGTGGGATTATTAAATGGTTTTATTATTGCAAAACTAAAAATAAATTCCTTAATTACAACCCTTGCCAGTATGCAAATTGCACGAGGATTAGGTTACATTATTTCTGATGGTAAAGCGGTAGGCATTACTAAAGAAGAATTTTTTGAAATCGGTTATCAAGATTTCTTAGGCGTACCGCTACCTATTTGGTTTACGATTGTTTGCTTTATTATTTTTGGTTTCTTATTAAGTAAAACAACCTATGGACGCAACACCTTAGCGATTGGTGGTAACCAAGAAGCAGCCAGATTGGCAGGTATTAATGTAGATCGCACAAAATTAATGATTTTTGTGGTATCAGGTTTTATTTCTGCTGTTGCAGGCGTTATTCTTGCAGCCCGTATGACCAGTGGACAACCAATGACATCTGTCGGGTTTGAATTAACTGCAATTTCCGCCTGTGTTCTCGGCGGAGTTTCACTAACCGGTGGTGTGGGAAGAATATCTTTCGTTATTGCAGGGGTGTTAATTTTAGGAACTATTGAAAATGTAATGAATTTACTGAATATCTCTCCGTTTGCTCAATATGTTGTGCGTGGCTTAATCTTGATGGCAGCGGTAATTTTTGATAAATATAAACAAAAAATATTTAGATAAAATATCGAGGGTATTATGCCTCAACATAAACAGGATTCACAAAATAATCCTCTCCTTCCCGGGTACGACTTTAATGCTTATTTAGTGGCAGGTTGTACCCAAATTGAAAAAGCGAATGAACTTGATTTTCCTATCTACCGCCCTAACGGTATGAATGGTTATATTCTCAATTTAACCATAAAAGGCAAAGGTTCGGTTTTTCAAAATGATCACCAATTTGATTGCAATGTTGGTGATCTTCTTTTATTCCCACCTAATGCAGTTCACGATTACAAACGTTCGCCTGATTCGGAATCTTGGCATCATCAATGGATCTATTTTCGAGCCAGAACCTTATGGAAAGATTGGTTAAAGTGGAGTGATACGATTGCAAATGTCGGCAGATTAAAGATACCTGATCAAAAAACATATCAGAATATTTTAGCGTTATTTCAACAAATCGAAAAAGAATACAATTCTAACCGCTTGTTTTCCGAAGCAATGTCAATGTGCTTACTTGAACAGCTTATTATTACTTGTATTGAGCTAGAACCTTCCAACCAAAAACGAAAAATAGAGCCAAGAATATTAGATGTATGTAATTTAATCTCACAAGATATTCATTTAAACCACAAAATTGAAGAATTGGCGGAATATATCCATATTTCACCTTCCCGCTTAACTCATTTATTTGTAGAACAAGTTGGCACAAGTATAGTGAAATGGAGGGAAGAACAGCGAATGATAAGAGCAAGACATCTATTACATACCTCAAATGCTCCTATTTATCATATAGCCAGACAATTAGGTTATGATGACCAGCTCTACTTTACCCGTTTATTCAAGCGTTATACAGGATTAAGCCCTTCAGCGTTTAGGGATTCGAGATGAAATTGTGATCTTAATCTCATTTAAAATAAAGTAGCTGTTTTGTCCATATAAATAGCGGTTTATCCCCTAACTGTATTTGAATTTGGGTGTTAGTCTAGCACTTAATTAAATGTGGTTTAGGGGGGTATTTTATGTCAGAAGTACAAAATCCTATTGCGGAAGGAAAGGTTTCTCTTGGTATTGAATTTGGTTCAACCCGTATTAAAGCTGTTTTAATTGATACTCAAGGAAATATTCTTTCGGTAGGTGGATTTAACTGGGAAAATCATTTTATTGATGGGGTGTGGACTTATCCTTTAGAAGAAGTTTGGACTGGAGTTCAGGTTGCGTTCAAAACTTTATCTGAAAATGTGCAGCAACAATATGGTCAACCTTTACAGAAAATAGCCAATATTGGTATTAGTGCAATGATGCACGGTTACCTTGCTTTTAATCAACAAAATGAATTATTAGTGCCATTCCGCACTTGGCGAAATAATTTTACCAGTGGAGCCTCTCATCAATTAACACAACTGTTTAATTACAATATTCCTCAACGTTGGAGTATTGCCCATCTCTATCAAGCTATTCTGAATAATGAAACGCATCTCTCAGAAGTTAATTTTATAACAACCTTAGCCGGTTATGTGCATTGGCAATTAACAGGCGAGAAAGTATTGGGTATTGGTGATGCATCCGGAATGTTTCCTATTGATTTAGGTTTACAAAATTACAATGCTCAAATGCTTTCTCAGTTTGATGAACTGATAAAAGATAAAAAGTTTGAGTGGCGTCTAAGCAATATTTTACCCAAAGTGCTAGTGGCAGGAGAAAAAGCAGGTGTTTTAACGGAACAAGGAGCGTTATTGCTTGACCCAAGCGGCAATCTAAAATCTGGTTCTTTGCTATGCCCGCCTGAAGGAGATGCTGGCACAGGAATGGTCGCTACTAACAGTATTTCTGAAAAAACAGGCAATATTTCAGCGGGTACTTCTGCTTTTGCGATGATCGTACTACAAAAAGAGCTTTCAAAAGTATATGAAGAATTGGATATGGTAACAACGCCAACAGGTAAGCTGGTTGCGATGGCTCATTCCAATAACTGCTCTTCGGATATTAATGCGTGGGTTGGATTATTTAAAGAAACCTTATCTGTCTTAAATTTATCTTGTGATACCGACACCCTATATCAAACCCTATTTTTAAAAGCCTTAGAGGGCGATGCTGATTGCGGTAATTTGCTCTCTTATGGATTTTATTCAGGCGAACATATTGTGGGATTACCAGAAGGCTGCCCTACCTTTATGCACCCAGCCAATGCAAATTTCAATTTAGCGAATTTTATGCGGGTTCATCTCTACACTGCATTTGCGGCAATGAAGATTGGAATGGATATTTTAATGCAACAAGAGAAAGTGGAGATTACCCAAATTCTTGGTCACGGAGGCATTTTTAAAACCGAAAATGTCGCACAGAAAATTTTAGCTTCCGCTTTAAATGTCCCGATTGCCACAATGCAAACTGCAAGTGAAGGAGGTGCTTGGGGAATTGCATTATTAGCTAATTATCTCAATGAATATCAAAAAGGGATCTCGTTAGAGGATTATCTTAACCATCAAATTTTCAGTTCTACATCAGTTTCGATTGTCGAGCCGGATGTAAAAATCTCAGCTGGCTATGACATTTTTATGCAACGTTATAAAAAAGGCATTAATGTTGTAAAAGAAGTAGTTTCAGTATTTAAACAATAAGGAGTTGTTATGGAATTTATTAAATCATTAGAGGCTTGGTTTATTGTTGGTAGCCAACATTTGTATGGGGCCGAAGCCTTAAAACAAGTAGAGCTTGATGCAACTGAAATAGTCGATTATCTGAATAAACAGAACCCTTTTGTAAAAATTAAATTAAAACCGGTGGCAACTACAGCTGAAGAAGTTTATGCCGTGTGTAAGGACGCAAATAGTCAAGAAAACTGCATTGGGGTCATTGCGTGGATGCACACTTTTTCACCTGCTAAAATGTGGATTGCCGGGCTGCAGGCTTTCTCTAAACCGTTAGTTCAGTTCCATACTCAATTTAATCGCCACATTCCTTGGGATAAAATTGATATGGATTATATGAATTTGCACCAAACTGCTCACGGCGACCGTGAATTTGGTTTCCTCGTCTCTCGCCTACGTTTACCAAGAACAATTGTTGTCGGACATTGGCAAGATGAAAGTGTATTAGATAAATTCAATCGTTGGATGCGTGTGGCGGTTGCAATTTACGATCATAAACAACTTAAAATTGCTCGCTTTGGCGATAATATGCGAGAAGTGGCAGTAACAGAAGGCGATAAAGTAGAAGCCCAAAAAGTGTTTGGTTATAGCGTAAACGGATACGGTGTTTATGAACTGGCAGAAGCGATTGATGCTGTCTCTGATGAAGATGTTTGCAAATTATTGGCAGAATATGACCGCTTGTATAATGTTGAAGAGAGCTTGAAAGAGAATGGTGCAGCAAGAGAATCGTTAGCATATTCAGCACGAATTGAAATTGGTTTAAAAACGTTCTTGGACAACGGTGGATTTAAAGCCTTTACCGATAATTTCCAAAACTTAAACGGCATCAAACAACTGCCGGGCTTAGCGGTACAACGCTTAATGGAACAAGGTTATGGCTTTGGTGGCGAGGGCGACTGGAAAACCGCTGCTCTTGTGCGTGCCGTTAACGTAATGGGGTATGGCTTACCAAATGGTTCTTCTTTTATGGAAGATTACACCTACGATTTAGATGAGAAAAACCAAGTTGTGCTAGGGGCTCATATGCTTGAAGTTTGTCCATCTATTGCCAAAGAAAAATCAACATTAGCCATTCGACCGCTAGGTATTGGAGGCAAAGCAGATCCTGTTCGCTTAATTTTCAGTAGTAAGGCAGGAAAAGCAGTGAATGCAACCGTTGTAGATATGGGAGACCGTTTTAGAATAGTTGTTGCGGATTTAGAAGCTATCGCCCCTCCAAATCCAATGCCAAATTTACCGGTTGGGCACGCTTTTTGGAAGCTTCAACCCAATTTTGAAGTTGGCACTCAAGCATGGATTTTAGCCGGCGGTGCTCATCATAGTGCATTTAGTTTAGATATTGATGCCGATATGCTACGAACTTTTGCTGAATATTTTGGTATTGAGTTTATCCATATCAACCAAAATACCGAGCTACCACAACTTAAAAATGAATTACGCTGGAATGATTTGGCATATAAATTTTCAAAATAATTAAAAAGGAATTGAGTAAGCGGTTATCTTTCCTTAAAAAACTTACACTTTTTGAGCAAAATATAACCGCTTTTTATAATAAGCTACGAAAGCATCATTTTTCCGATTGTTGATAGGTTTTCAAGGTTTCCATATTAAAAAAATAAGGTTTTAATATCAGTAGTATATCGAAAAAATGTTTAAGTTTTTCATCTTGTTGAACGCTATTTGATAGACTTTCTAAGGTTATATTTACCTCAAACTGTGCTAGTTTTTTTGCTACATCAATGTAGGTTTGGAGTAGGTTTAATTCTGTTTCATTACAGCGGCGGATAATCGCTAAAATATCTCTCTCCTTCCGGGTGAAAATTCCTTCGCGTGGGTTTAATAATCCCTTTTCTATATATTCATTAAGCATTTGCTCACTTATTTTAAATTCATTGCATAGCTGCGCTGAGCCAAAGGTTTCATTTCTTTCCCCAATCATTAATGAGAAGGTATGAATTAGACTTTCATAAGGGTTGTTTTTATCAAAATCAGGTTGTAAAAAAAGAGTCTTTATTTGAGAAATGCTTGCATTGCAATTAGTTTGTAAATATTTGATAAATTCGAGGAGTTTTACATTACTTTCATCATATAGGTGAAAATTAGGTTTATCTTTATAGGGTTCAGGTAAAATTCCTTCCTTGATGTAATATAGAATAGTAGATTTTGGAGTATTACTAAGCTTGACTAAGTCGTTCATTTTTAGCATGAATTACGTCCTTCTTTTCAGTCTTTATTTTATACACAAGTGTAAAGTAAAACTTTATAGTTCTGATTATAAATTTAAACTAAATTGTTTGTTTTTTACAATAGTTTTTTTACTTTTTTGTAAAAAGTAGTCACTTTTTTTTAAAAGTGTGAAGAATGCCTCGTTTTCACAAGTTTTGGGGTTGCAACTCTTAATTTGTGACGTATAATTTATGGCTGATTTTCATTGATTTAACAGTGGTTAATTATTAATCTCATTGAGTGGAAGGTTTACTGCAAAATAAGGATAAAAGGTGTCTGCTGTAATCAATAAAGCAAAATCACAGTATAAACAAGCATTAAAGACTGAGTTTTTTATCTTGTGTCTTTTGGTAGTTGGACTGTCTTGTTGGAAAATGAATCTTGATTTTTCCTTTTTAGGCGGTGCTTTAGCAAGTTTTTTACCACATCTTGTGTTTGTATATTGGATTTTTTTCAAAAAATCGGCAAAAAATCAATCAAAAATGACCGCTTTCTATCGTGGTGAAGGAATGAAATGGTTGGTTACTATTATTTTGGTGATCGGCTGTTTTAAATTAATACCAAATCTAGATTTTGTTTGGTTTTTTGTTGGATATTTTATCGCATTATTTTTAAATAATATGATTCCGTTTGTGTTAAGCAAACATCACCGCTAATTTTAATTAAAAGGATATGTTATGGCTGGAACGACAGCAGAATATATTAGCCACCACTTAAGCTTTTTATCAACAGGTGAAGGCTTTTGGGCTGTGCATTTAGATACGCTATTCTTCTCTTTAGTGGCAGCTGTAATTTTCTTATGGGTTTTCTCGCGTGTAGCAAAAAATGCAACCACAGGAGTTCCTGGAAAATTACAATGTTTTGTAGAGATTGTGGTGGAATGGGTAGATGGCTTGGTGAAAGATAATTTCCACGGTCCACGTAATGTGATAGCGCCATTGGCGTTAACCATTTTCTGTTGGGTGTTTATTATGAACGCGATCGACCTTGTTCCTGTCGATTTCTTACCACAGCTTGCAAATCTGTTTGGGATTCATTATTTACGTGCAGTACCAACAGCAGATATTAGTGCAACGCTGGGTATGTCTATTTGTGTATTTGCGCTAATTTTGTTTTATACAGTTAAATCGAAAGGTTTTGGTGGTTTAGTAAAAGAATACACTCTACACCCGTTTAATCATTGGGCATTTATTCCAGTAAATTTTATCCTTGAAACAGTAACGCTACTTGCAAAACCGATTTCATTGGCATTCCGTTTATTCGGTAATATGTATGCTGGTGAGTTAATCTTTATCCTTATTGCAGTAATGTATATGGCAGACAACTTCGCTCTACAGGCGTTGGGGATTCCATTGCACTTGGTTTGGGCAATTTTCCATATTTTAGTTATTACGCTTCAAGCCTTTATTTTTATGATGCTAACGATTGTTTATTTGAGTATCGCTTATAACAAAGCGGATCATTAAACTACCCTTGCAAGCGGTAGGTTTTTTGCAAATTTTTGCAAAATATTGACCGCTTGAATTTATATTTTTATCAACAACCTAGCCTTCGGGCTAATTCCTCAATCTAATGGAGAACATTATGGAATCAGTAATCACAGCAACAATTATTGGTGCTTCAATTTTATTAGCTTTCGCTGCGCTTGGCACTGCTATCGGCTTTGCTATTTTAGGTGGCAAATTTTTAGAGTCATCAGCTCGTCAGCCTGAATTAGCATCAAGCTTACAAACTAAAATGTTTATCGTTGCTGGTCTTTTAGATGCTATCGCAATGATCGCTGTAGGTATTTCATTACTATTCATCTTCGCAAACCCGTTCATTGATTTATTGAAATAAGTCGGGATTTGATTAACCGTTATTCAGTTGAATAACTTTACCGGCTTTTAGGAGGGCGTTGTGAATTTAAATGCAACACTAATTGGTCAACTGATTGCGTTCGCACTTTTTGTTGCGTTCTGTATGAAGTTTGTATGGCCACCGCTAATTCGAGCGATAGAAGAGCGTCAGGCAAATATTGCTAGCGCATTGGCTTCTGCCGAAAAAGCGAAACAAGAACAAGCTGATTCTAAAGCGGCTGCGGATCAAGAAATCCTTAGAGCGAAAGAAGAAGCACAAAATATCATTGATTTAGCAACAAAACGTCGTAATGAAATTTTAGAATCTGTACAAGCAGAAGCTGAAGTGGAACGTCAACGTATTATTGAACAGGGTTACGCGGAAGTTGAAAGCGAACGTAAACGTGTTCAAGAAGAGCTTCGTCAAAAAGTGGCTGCATTGGCTATTGCTGGTGCAGAAAAAATCGTGGGTCGTTCGGTGGATGCTGCTGCGAACAACGATATTATTGATAAGCTAGTTGCGGAACTATAACTAGGAGGGGCAGATGTCAGAATTAAGCACAGTAGCTCGCCCCTATGCTAAAGCGGCTTTCGATTTTGCTTTAGAACAAGGTCAATTGGAACAATGGCAGCAGATGTTAACTTTTTCTGCCGCCGTCGCTAGCGATGAGCAAGTAGCTAGTTTTCTTAACTCATCACTTGCAAGCGGTCAGATTTCTGAGACGTTTATCAAGATTTGTGGCGAACAATTAGATCAATATGGGCAAAATTTCATTCGCGTAATGGCTGATAACAAGCGTTTAGCAGTATTACCTGCGGTATTGAATGCATTTTTAGAATTAAGAGCAGAACAGGAATCAATTAAAGATGTTGAGGTTGTTTCTGCAGATAAATTAACAGATGCACAAGAAGCAAAAATTGCCAATGCGATGGAAAAGCGACTCGGAACGAAAGTACGTATTACTTCATCAATAGATAGTTCATTAATTGCGGGTGTGATCATTCGTTATGATGATGTAGTGATTGATGGTAGTAGTCGTGGACAGCTAAACCGCTTGAGTCAAGAGTTGAGCTTGTAAGAGGAATAAAAAATGCAACTAAATTCAACTGAAATTAGTGAATTGATTAAAAAACGTATTGCCCAGTTTAATGTGGTGAGTGAAGCTCAAAGCACAGGGACAATCGTTTCGGTAAGTGACGGGGTTATTCGTATCCACGGCTTATCTGATGTAATGCAAGGTGAAATGATTGCATTACCGGGCAATCGTTATGCGATTGCATTAAACTTAGAAAGAGATTCTGTTGGTGCAGTTGTAATGGGACCTTATGCCGATTTAGCAGAAGGTATGCAAGTACAATGTACCGGTCGTATTTTAGAAGTGCCGGTTGGTCGTGGTTTATTAGGTCGTGTTGTAAATACCTTAGGTCAGCCAATCGATGGTAAAGGCGAAATCCAAAATGACGGTTTCTCACCAATCGAAGTGATCGCACCGGGCGTTATCGACCGTCAATCGGTTGATCAGCCGGTTCAAACCGGTTACAAAGCTGTTGACTCAATGGTACCAATCGGTCGTGGTCAGCGTGAATTGATTATCGGTGACCGTCAAACCGGTAAAACCGCATTAGCGATTGATGCGATTATCAACCAACGTGATTCAGGCATTAAATGTATCTACGTTGCAATCGGTCAAAAAGCCTCTACTATCGCTAACGTGGTGCGTAAATTAGAAGAGCACGGTGCATTAGCGAACACTATCGTGGTTGTAGCATCTGCATCTGAATCTGCTGCATTACAATATCTTGCACCTTATGCAGGTTGTGCAATGGGTGAATACTTCCGTGACCGTGGTGAAGATGCGTTGATCGTTTACGATGATTTGTCTAAGCAAGCAGTTGCTTACCGTCAAATTTCATTGTTATTACGCCGTCCACCGGGTCGTGAAGCATTCCCGGGTGATGTGTTCTATCTACACTCTCGCTTATTAGAGCGTGCGTCTCGTGTAAATGCAGACTATGTAGAACGTTTCACTAACGGTGCTGTGAAAGGTCAAACCGGTTCTTTAACCGCATTACCGATCATCGAAACCCAAGCAGGTGACGTTTCAGCCTTCGTACCGACTAACGTAATTTCAATTACCGATGGTCAGATTTTCTTAGAATCAGGCTTATTCAATGCTGGTATTCGTCCTGCGGTAAACCCGGGTATCTCGGTTTCTCGTGTAGGTGGTTCTGCGCAAACTAAGCTGGTTAAAAAACTTGCTGGTGGTATCCGTACCGCACTTGCTCAATACCGTGAATTAGCTGCATTCGCACAGTTCGCATCAGATCTTGATGAAGCAACACGTAAACAGCTTTCACACGGTCAGAAAGTAACTGAATTGTTGAAACAGAAACAATTCGAGCCGATGTCTGTTGCACAATTAGGTTTATCATTAGCAGCAGCTGAATACGGTTACTTAGATGATATTCCGGTTGAGCGTGTAGGCTCATTTGAAGCGAACTTATTAGCTTATGCTCAAAGTAACTACGGCGAGTTTATGCAAGAACTGTCAAAATCTGGCAATTTCAACGATGAAATTAAAGATAAATTGAACGAGATTTTATCTGGTTTCAAAAAGAACAGTGCTTGGTAATCTAACTTTTTAGCGGAGAAATAATATGGCAGGTGCTAAAGAGATAAGAACCAAAATTGCAAGTGTTCGTAATACACAAAAAATTACCAAAGCGATGGAAATGGTTGCCGCATCAAAAATGCGTAAAACCCAAGAGCGTATGGCAGCTTCTCGCCCTTATGCTGAAAGTATTCGCAAGGTAATTAGCCATATTGCCAAAGGTAACATTGAGTATAAACACCCATTTTTGACTCCACGTCCAGTAAAAAAAGTTGGCTATTTAGTAGTTTCAACCGATCGCGGTTTATGTGGTGGCTTGAATATCAATTTATTTAAAACCGTTTTACATGAATTGAAAGAAAAAGATGACCAAGGTGTTAAGTCTCGACTTGCTGTGGTGGGAAATAAAGGGATCTCCTTTTTTAACCCAATGGGGCTAGAGATTAAAGGTCATATCAATGGATTGGGTGATACACCGGCAATGGAAGATTTAGTCGGTATTGTTAACGGTATGGTAAATGCCTACCGTGAAGGCGAAATTGATGAAGTGTATGTGGTATATAACCGTTTTATAAACACGATGTCACAAAAACCGACAGTACAACAGTTGCTTCCTTTGCCTGCACTGGAAAATGACTCATTAGAGCAAACCGGTTCTTGGGATTATCTCTATGAACCAAATCCACAAGCGTTATTAGACAGCTTACTGGTTCGTTATTTAGAATCTCAAGTTTATCAGGCAGTGGTAGATAATCTTGCGTCTGAACAGGCTGCTCGAATGGTGGCAATGAAAGCAGCAACCGATAACGCAGGTAATCTGATTAATGAGTTACAGTTAGTGTATAACAAAGCTCGTCAAGCAAGTATTACGAATGAATTAAATGAAATTGTCGCGGGTGCCGCAGCAATTTAACAATGAATAGAGGAACGGTAATGGCAACGGGAAAAATTGTACAGATCATCGGTGCGGTAATCGATGTTGAGTTTCCGCAAGATGCAGTACCAAAAGTTTATGATGCATTAAAAGTTGAATCAGGATTAACCCTTGAAGTTCAACAACAATTAGGTGGCGGTGTGGTCCGTTGTATCGCACTTGGTTCATCTGATGGTTTAAAACGTGGCTTAAAAGTTGAAAATACGAATAAAGCGATTGAAGTACCGGTTGGTACAAAAACACTCGGTCGTATTATGAACGTATTAGGTGAGCCAATTGATGAAGCAGGCCCAATCGGTGAAGAAGAACGTTGGACAATCCACCGTGCAGCACCAAGCTACGAAGAACAAGCGAACAGCACCGAGCTTTTAGAGACCGGTATCAAAGTTATCGACTTAGTCGCTCCGTTTGCAAAAGGGGGTAAAGTTGGCTTATTCGGTGGTGCGGGTGTAGGTAAAACCGTAAATATGATGGAGTTAATCCGTAACATCGCTATCGAACACAGCGGTTACTCGGTATTCGCCGGTGTAGGTGAGCGTACTCGTGAGGGTAACGACTTCTACCACGAAATGAAAGACTCTAACGTATTAGACAAAGTATCACTGGTTTACGGTCAGATGAACGAACCACCAGGCAACCGTCTGCGTGTGGCATTAACCGGCTTAACCATGGCGGAAAAATTCCGTGATGAAGGTCGTGACGTGTTATTCTTTGTGGATAACATCTATCGTTACACCCTAGCCGGTACTGAAGTATCTGCGTTATTAGGTCGTATGCCGTCTGCGGTAGGTTATCAGCCGACATTGGCAGAAGAGATGGGTGTATTACAAGAGCGTATTACCTCAACCAAAACCGGTTCTATTACCTCTGTACAAGCGGTATATGTTCCGGCGGACGACTTAACTGACCCGTCTCCGGCAACTACCTTTGCCCACTTAGACTCAACGGTGGTATTAAGCCGTAATATCGCTTCACTCGGTATTTACCCGGCGGTTGACCCTCTTGACTCAACCTCTCGTCAGTTAGATCCACTCGTGGTTGGTGAGGAACACTATAACGTTGCTCGTGGTGTACAAGGTACATTACAACGTTATAAAGAGTTAAAAGACATCATTGCAATTTTGGGTATGGATGAATTATCGGAAGACGACAAACGCCTTGTTGCTCGTGCGCGTAAAATCGAACGTTTCCTTTCACAACCATTCCACGTTGCGGAAGTATTCAACGGCGTACCGGGCAAATTCGTACCGTTAAAAGAAACAATTCGTGGCTTTAAAGGCATTTTAGAAGGCGAATACGACCATATTCCGGAACAAGCGTTCTATATGGCGGGTTCAATTGACGAAGTGGTTGAAAGAGCAAAACAGATGTAATTTTGTTCTAAACTAAAGGAGAACAACATGGCATCTCAATTTGAACTCACAGTGGTGAGTGCAGAACGTAAAATCTTTGAAGGCACTGTTACCAGCGTGCGTGTTTCAGGAACAGACGGTGAATTAGGGGTGTATGCAGGGCATGCACCGTTATTAACCGCAATTAAACCGGGAATGGTTAAATTCACTTTAGCTGACGGCAAAGAAGAATTTATCTACGTTTCAGGTGGTTTCCTTGAAGTACAACCGACCGTAGTAACAGTGTTGGCAGATACCGCAATTCGTGGCGAGGAGCTAGACGAACAACGTATTCTTGCCGCAAAACGCAAAGTAGAAGAAACACTTTCAAAAACCAGCGATGCAGATATGACCGCGAAGTTAGCGAGAGAAATTGCGAAACTGCGTGTTTACGAACTCACTAAAACCAAATTAGCGAACAGACGTTAATATCAAAAAACCCCACGAAAGTGGGGTTTTGTTTTACAAGCGGTCAAAAACAGTAAATTTTTTGTAAAATCTGACCGTTTGTGAACGTTAAAAGCGAACCCTAAGGTTCGCTTTTTTATGATTAAAGAATATTCTCAAACTGTTCAAACACTTCTTTTGGCCAAACGCTGGATTGCACTTCGCCGATGTGTTTTTTGCGTAGTAAGAACATCACTAAGCGAGACTGACCGATACCGCCGCCGATTGAAAGCGGGAGCTTGCCGGCTAATAAATCTTTGTGCCAATCCATTTCGAGACGGTCTTCGTCGCCGGTTAAATCAACTTGTAAGCGTAAGGCGGTTTCATCTACACGAATACCCATTGAGGAAAGTTCAAAGGCTGTGCCGAGTTCTTCGTTCCAAACTAAAATATCGCCGTTTAAGCCTTTGTAGCCTTGTTCGGACTCGGTTGTCCAGTCATCATAGTCCGGAGCTCGTCCATCGTGAGGTTTACCGTCTGATAATTTGCCGCCGATACCGATTAAGAACACCGCTCCGCACTCTTTACAGATAGCATTTTCACGCTCTTTGCTGGTCATATTCGGATAGCGTTGCACTAAGTCTTCGCTGTGAACGAAAGTAATTTGTTTAGGCAATACAGATGGAATATCGAAACGAGCCTCCACCGCTAATTCGGTTAAACGAATTGCTTTATAGATTTCGTTTACGGTTTCTTTTAAGAAATCGAAGTTGCGGCGACCTTCAGGAATGACTTTTTCCCAGTCCCATTGGTCAACATATACCGAGTGTGTGCGATCTAAAGAATCTTCATCAGGGCGAAGAGCTTTCATATGAACAAATAACCCTTCTCCTTCTTTAAATCCAAAGCGAGCTAAGGTGTGGCGTTTCCATTTTGCAAGAGAATGAACCACTTCATAAGTAGAGCTTGGAATACATTTTACGTTTACTTTTACCGCTTTTTCGATACCGGAAAGGTTGTCTTGCATACCGTTGCCGACTTCGCTCAAAATAGGACCTTGTACTTCGATAATGCCTAATTTATCAATAAGGTATTGCGTAAAGGTGTTTTTAACGAAACTGATTTCTTGTTGCTGTAAAATAAAAGATTTTTTCATTGTTTGCTTTCCTAATTAAAGAATGTTGATTTTTATTTCTCGTGCTTGATTGCATTTAAGAATTGATGAGTGCTAATTTAAAGAAATATCTAAAAAATGCAATATTTATCAAATAAAAAAGCATTTGTGATAAATTTCATTTAAAATATTTGCAATATTTTTAAATATTATCTAATTAGTTTGATTTTGAGGAGAAAAAATGTACAGTAAAAACACGACTAAATCGGAAATTGATAAGCTGGATCAAAAAATTTTACGTTGGCTAATTAAAGATGCTCGCACGCCTTATGCGGAAATGGCAAAAGTTTTTGGTGTGAGTGCTGCAACTATCCATGTCCGTGTTGAAAAAATGCGCCAAGCCGGCATTATTGAATCCACCAAAATTGTAGTGGACGAGCGTAAGGTTGGGTATGACGTGTGTTGCTTTATTGGCATTATTTTAAAATCAGCTAAAGATTATGATAAAGTAATTGCTAAACTTAGTGAATTTAATGAAGTTGTTGAGGCGTACTATACCACTGGTAATTATTCTATTTTTATTAAAGTAATGACCCATACCATCGAGGAGTTGCATTCGGTATTAGCAGGAAAAATTCAGTCTATTGATGAAATTCAGTCAACAGAAACGCTTATTTCACTTCAAAATCCTATTTCAAGAGATATTCTTCCTTAAAAGAATTAAGTAAAGATAAGACCACTTGTATTGTGGTTACAAGCGGTCGTTTTGTTTTGGTTTTTTGCAACTATTTTGTCTACTATGCCTATTTTTCCAAAATAGTCTTAATCAATAGCATTAATGCGGCGGCATCATCAACCAAACCGAGTGGGCCTAGAATCGCTTCGGGTAGAATATCTACAGGGCTGAACATATAGATTAAGATAATAGCGATTTTAATCCACTTCGCCTTATTTGCACTGATTTTGTTCATTGATACTTAAGTTATAATTGTTCAACAAATGATGGTAACCATTCTTCAGCACTGCCATCGTGGTCGAAATTATTCATTACATCAATTCTCAGTGATTCGCAAACTTGGCTTGCCCCTTTCGCTTTGAGAGCTTCTTCAACAATATTTACTGCATTGCAGAAGGTGTCATAGTCGGAGCTACCTAAACCGATTACACCAAATTTCATACTGCTGAAATCAGCCAAGCTAGTTGCTAAATCACCAAATAACGGTTGGATATTTTCGGGTAGCTCGCCGGCTCCGTGGGTGGAGGTAACGACAATCAGATTGGCTTTACCTTCAATATCGGCAAGGGTGGCTTGGTTAAACAGTTCCACTTCAAAACCTTGTTCGCTTAATACCTCATTAATGTGATCGGCAACATATTCTGCACCGCCTAAGGTGCTGCCGGTGATGATACAAATAGATGTCATAATAATCTGTTCTCCGTTATTTTTTGGCTATTCTAGCGAAGATCGCTTGCTTTGCAATAGCTTATTTTTTGCAATAGTTTGATTATATCTTATAACTTTTGGTTATTTTTAAAACTAAAGAATGCCGAGTAAGTTAGCGAAAAATGTTAAGGAGTCTTTATGCGTCTTTCTCAATTATCTCTTTCTGTTTTACTCTTAACTGCCAGCAGTTTGGTGGCAGCAGCTCCGGCAAATACGCTGATTAATTGCGTGGCAACTCCACCGATGAAACTTAGCCCTGCAATTACTAATGATGCCAATGATTTCAATGCCAGCTCACAACAAATTTATAATCGCTTATTGGCGTTTAAAGCCGGTGAACTGACGGTTGAGCCGAGTTTGGCAGAATGTTGGGAAATTAGTGACGATGGCTTAAGTTACACTTTCTATTTGCGTAAAGATGTGAAATTTCATTCCAATAAACAGTTTACGCCAACTCGAACGCTGAATGCTGATGATGTGGTGTTCTCGTTCCAACGCCAGATGGATTCAAACCATCCTTACCATAAGGTCTCTGACGGCACTTATTTCTATTACCATTGGATGAATTTGCCGAAGATTTTAAAAACAGTGGAAAAAGTGGACGATTACACCGTTAAAATCACCTTACAGCAACCCAATGCCCCTTTTCTGACAACCTTAGCGATGGATTTCTTGTCGATTTATTCAAAAGAATATGCGGATAAATTGCTGGCGGAAGGCAAGCCGGAGTTATTGGATCAATCCCCGATCGGCACAGGGCCTTTTGTGTTCCAAGTCTATCAAACCGATCAAGCGGTGCGTTATGTTGCGAACCCGGATTATTTCCAAGGTAAAGCAAAATTTGAGAAACTGATTTTTAGTATTACCCCTGATGCGGGAACTCGTTATGCCAAACTGAAAGCGGGTGAATGCGATGTGATTGATTTCCCGAATATTTCCGATATTGCCCAAATGAAACAAGATCCGAAGGTGAATTTATTACAGCGAGACGGGCTGAATTTAGCTTATATCGGCTTAAACAGCACCAAACCGGCATTAAATAACGCCAAAGTTCGCCAAGCCTTGCATTATGCAACCGATAAGAAAGCGATTGTCGAGGCTGTTTATCAAGGCGGTGGCACGGTGGCAAGTAATCCGTTCCCTGATTCGGTGTTGGGCTATAATCCAAATTTACCGCAATATGAATTTAACCTTGAAAAAGCCAAAGCCCTATTAACAGAAGCCGGCTTTGCCGATGGTTTTGAAACAGAAATTTGGGTGCAGCCGGTTGTGCGACCTTCCAATCCGAACCCACGCCGTACCGCAGAAATTATTCAAGCAGATTGGGCGAAAATCGGGGTGAAAGCGAAATTAGTGACCCACGAATGGGCGGATTTCAACAAACGCACCCGTGAAGGCGAGTTCTCTGCCGGCACTTATGGCTGGACAAGCCGTAATGGTGATCCGGATAACTTCCTTTTCCCATTATTGAGCAAAGCCAATATTCCCGGCACTAATTATGGACGTTGGACAGATGAGAAATTTGAGCAGTTATTAGCTCAAGCTGTACAAACCCAAAACCGTGATGAGCGTGCGAAGCTCTATCAACAAGCGGTGGAAATTGCCAACGAGCAAACGCCATTTATTCCACTGGCTCACGCTATCAACTATGTACCACTCAGCAAACGGGTGCAAGGTTTTGTGCAAAATCCGTTTGGCTACACGCCATTTTATGGGGTGAGTTTATCGGAGTGATATGCCATACAAGCGGTCTATTTTTGCCACTTTTTTGCAAAATGTGGTAGAGAATAGACTGCTTTTCTTTTAGAATGAGTTACCTTTCTATACGGATAAATCTATATGAAAAAGATACTCCTCTTAGTTCTTTTACTTACGCTTGCAACTCAAATAAAAGCAGATGAAGGTAATAACACACAGGTTTGTGCTGAGCAACAACATCAAATTATTGCTCATTACTTTAAGATTTCTCAAGAGAAACTTTCTGCTCGTACTTTAGCTTCTGCCTGTAAAACAGCTCCTAACAATTCAACGGAAACCTTAGTGAGTTATGCGGTAATAGAGCCTAAATACAGCAAAGAAAATTATCAAAACGACGAAAACACACCTAAGTGGACGCTTTTTGTTGCTCGTGTGAATGATAATGCGATATTGCAATCGTGGGAGCAGGATATGGAGATCGATGCCTCTATCGATGTGAATGCAGATAGTCTTAAAATTGATACCGCCCGTTATATTCTAAACGACAAAGTAAGAGCTTTCGGCGTGAGGTTTAATAACGCTGCTCGTGGTCCAAGTGCTCCTGAGTATTCTGCAAATGATCATTTGATGTTATTTGTGCCGGAAAAAGAAAAGTTAAAACTTGTTTTTGATTACCCGATGACTTTTTGGTCTATTTTAGATGATAAAGAAACCAAAACCGAAACAGCAAACCTGGTATTGCAAATGGATAAAAAGCAGACTAACGGCTTCAACGATATTATTTTGAAAGCGGATATTACCCAGCTCGTTTGGAGTACAGGGTTTTATGATATAGGTAGAGAGTTGAAATCAGAAAATACTCGCCAAGAAAAAGTGCGATTAAAATATAATGGTGACCGTTACACCGTGGTAGAAAAAGCAGAATGGCTTCATTAATTGCAAGTCGTTGAGAAAAAATCACCGCTTGTTACTCCAAGCGGTGATTTTCGTTTAGCCTTTTGCAACTTAAATTACAAGAATTTAGCTTTTAACTGTTTGGTCACTTCTTTTTGTGCCGGAGTTTGTTCTTTCGTCATCGGCTCACGGCAGTAACCTGCTTGCACACCTTCTAACTCCAATAAGCCTTTGATGGTTTGGTATAAACCGTTGCCTAAAATGCCTTCGATTAAATCGTTGGTTACATTTTGGATTTCAAATGCTTCTTTGATTTTGCCTTGTTGGGCTAATTCAAAGATTTGTCTTGCACGAATACCGTTTACGTTGAAGGTTGAGCCGATTGCACCGTCCACACCTAATACCGTTGCCGGTAGCATCATTTCATCGAAACCTGCGTAGATTAAGTGGTTCGGGAACGCTTTGCGTAAACGCTCTAACAGGTAGAAATCGCCGGCGGTGAATTTCACACCGATGATTTTTTCGTTCTCAAATAATTCAGCGAATTGGCTCACACCGATGTTTACGCCGGTTAAGAACGGAATGGAGTAAACGATCATTTTGTTGCCGGTTTCACGAATAATGGTTTCGTAGAAGTTTTTGATTTCCGGGAAGCTGAATTTGTAGTAGAACGGTGTTACCGCTGATAAGCTGTCATAGCCTAATTCGGTGGCGTATTTACCCAGTTCTACCGCCTCTTTTAAGTTTACGCTACCGACTTGGGCGATAAGGGCGATTTCATCTTTTGCTTCATCTTTGGCGATACGGAAAATCTCTTTTTTCTCTTCGGTAGAAAGCATAAAGTTTTCACCCGTTGAACCGCCGACATATAAACCGTCCACTTTCATTTTGTCGATGTTGTGGCGGATAATTTGGCGTAAGCCTTTTTCATTGATGGTGCCGTCTTCGTTGAAAGAGACTAATAACGCACTAAAAATACCTTTTAAGTTTTTCATTTGGATCTCCAAAGTTAGAATTTGTTAAAGAGTTACACCTTGTTTCAGTTGGTTTTCCGCCCACCAAGCCGCACCGATTAAGCCGGCATCTTGCCCGGATTGAGCATTTTCCAATACGCAATGATATACGCTCGGCATTTCGGCTAAATAGTCGGACACCAGCGGTAAATACCCTTCCGCTAAGCCCACGCTGCCGCCTAATACCACTTTTTGTATATCTAAACTGATTTTTAAATCGGCAATTAAATTAGCAATCGCTTTTGCAGATTTTTGCACTAATTCGACCGCTTGTGGGTTGCCTTGGCGGAATCGCTCGAACACCTCTTTCGGTGAACAGGGCGGTTCCCATTGGCTAGAAACTGCCTCTATTGCACGCCCTGCTGCGATGGCTTCGACACACCCCACACGCCCACAACCACAGCGAGGCCCGTTCGGATCGGCTAGAGTATGCCCGATATGCCCGGCAATGCCGTTTGCACCGATTTGCAGTTCGCCGTTTAAAATAATGCCACCGCCCACGCCGGTGGAAACGGTAATAAATACAAAATTTTTGACCGCTTGTCGGTCTTCATTTAAATATTCGGCACACACCGCCGCTTGCACGTCATTTAATAACGCAATCGGCTTGTCGGTATGCTTTGCAATGCTTTGTTTCAACGGGAATTCTGCTAATTCGCCTAAATTTTTTGGATTTAATGCAGTAAGAACCCCTTTATTGATAATGCCTGTTGAGGCAACCGCCACAAAATCAAATTGTCCTTGATAATGTTGCATTATCTCACCAATCGCTTGATGCAAACTGCCTGCCTGATCAGCTTGTGGTTTATCAGTCGGGGTCTGAATTTGTTGGCGTTGTGACACTTGATTGTGTTGCACAATTGCCGTGGCAATTTTAGTACCACCGATGTCTATTGCTAAACAACGCATAATCAGCCCCTATTTTTGAGCCGATTTTACAGAGTCGGCAAACCAGCTCACAATATGCTCTAAGCGGGTTAATGCTGAGCCAACGGTAACGTAATCTGCTCCGATTTCAATCGCCGTTTTTGCCAGTTCAGGTGTGTTGTAGCGACCTTCCGCCATAACATTACAACCGGCAGCTTTTAAATCTTTCACTAATTGATAGTCCGGCTCATCAGGCACTTCGCCACCGGTGTAGCCCGACATTGTGCTACCCACAATATCAAAGCCTAATTGCTGGCAATGTAAGCCTTCTTCAAGGTTGGAGCAATCCGCCATTGCCAAGCAACCTTTTTCGTGAATGCGTTTTACCGCCTCTTCAATGCTGACCGGGCGGGTGCGGAACGTACCGTCCACCGCAATAATATCGGCACCGGCTTCGGCTAAGGCATCAATATCTTCTAAAAATGGCGTAATACGCACAGGAGAATCGGGCAAATCACGTTTTACAATGCCGATAATCGGCACATTCACTGCCGCACGAGCGGCTTTTAAATTATCGATACCTTCAATGCGAATGCCTTTAGCACCACCAATCACAGATGCCGCTGCCATTGCAGCCACAATTTCAGGTTTATCCATCGGGCCGTCATCAACAGGTTGGCAGGAGGCAATCAGCCCGTTTTGAATTTGACTTAAAATAGAATCACGAGATAGTGTTGACATAACAGTTCCTTTTTTATGTTCAAAAGGTAGTCAATGGACTAGATTTTGTTTGTGAAGAAATACTCCAAATAATTATAATTTAATAAATATTTACTACAAACAGAAAAATAAAAAAATGTGAGCTAAGTCTCATTTTTTATGAAAACGAGAGGAGGAAATCACTAGAAATGCAAAAAGCCGTTAAAGATTAACGGCTTTTGAAAAGTGGCGGAAGTGCATGGGAGTTGAACCCACCCGAGAACGCTGGCGTCCTCAACAGGATTTGAAGTCCTGCCACCTCACCGGAGATGACGCACTTCCGAAAAATTGGCAATATTGTACTTTATTTATTAGAATTGTCCAAAATATTCTCTCAATCATTCACATTATGCAACAACTATTTCGCCAAATTCCCTCGCTCGACCTCTTGTTGAAAAAGCCACAAGCGGTCGAATTATGCCAAAAATTTGCATATTCCAGCGTGGCTGAACAAGCCAGAAACCTGATTACTCAAGCTCGCCAATTTATTTCCCAACAGCAAGCCTTGCCGGATTTTATTGCCGATGAAAACCTGTTTTTTACAAGTCTGGAGCAAAAATTGCAAGCGTTGAGTGAGGTGAAAATCCGCTCCGTGTTCAACTTAACCGGCACGGTGCTACACACCAACTTAGGGCGTGGGTTGTGGTCGGAAAAGGCGATACAGGCAGCAACCAACGCAATGCGAAATAATGTGGCGTTGGAATTTGATATTGAAGCAGGCAAGCGCTCGCACCGAGACAACTACATTTCCGAGTTGCTGCACATACTTACCGGAGCGGAGGCAGCTTGCATTGTGAATAATAATGCGGCGGCAGTGTTGTTGATGTTAGCAACCTTCGCACAAGGCAAGGAAGTGATCGTTTCCCGTGGCGAGCTGGTGGAAATTGGCGGGGCGTTCCGCATTCCGGATATTATGGCTCAAGCAGGTTGTAAATTGGTGGAAGTTGGCACGACTAATCGAACCCATTTAAAAGATTATCGCAACGCGATCACCGAAAATACCGCTTTTTTGATGAAAGTTCACACCAGTAACTACCACATTGAGGGGTTCACCAGCTCGGTATCTGAAGAGGAATTGGTGGCTCTCGGTAAAGAATTTAACCTGCCGGTGATTACCGACTTAGGTAGCGGTTCGCTGACCGATATGCAAGCCCTTAATTTGCCTGCTGAGCCAATGGTTCAGCAAAAGGTGGCAGCAGGGGTAGATTTGGTTTCCTTCTCGGGCGATAAATTATTAGGCGGTCCACAAGCCGGCATTATTGTCGGTAGCCAAGCGATGATTAGCCAACTGCAACAACACCCGCTAAAACGGGTGCTACGTTGCGATAAAGTGATTTTATCGGCACTTGAGGCAACGCTACGCCACTACTTATTCCCGGAACAATTAACCGATAATTTACCGACCCTTCATTTACTCACTCAACCGCTTGAAACCTTGCAACACAAGGCGGAGCGATTAAAACAGGCATTATGCAAGCGGTTAAATTCTGCTTATATTTTGCAAATTGAGCCAAGCCTCGCCCAAATCGGCAGTGGTGCGTTGCCCACAGAAACCTTGCCCTCAGTGGCAGTAACGATTTCTGCTGAAAAACAGAGTGATTTAATTGCATTGGAACAACAATTTAAAACCTACCCAAACCCGATTATCGGACGTTTCGCTCAGCAGAAATTTTGGTTGGATTTACGCTCGGTCGCGGAGTTTGATAAATTGATTGAGATGTTGGGATATTAGTTACGGTAGGGACAGGTCCTGTGCCTGTCCGATAAATTACAGAATAAGATAAAGGAATCCTTATGGATCTGCACCACATTCGAGAAGACTACACCAAAAAAGTGCTTTCAATCCAAGATTGTCACTCAAACCCAATCAGCCAATTTGAACAATGGTTGAGTGAGGCTATCAATGCCAAAGTGAATGAGCCGACAGCAATGAATATTGCTACCGTTGCAGCAAACGGGCGACCAAGTAGCCGAATGGTGCTGTTGAAAGAGGTAAATTCACAAGGCTTTGTGTTCTTTACCAATTATCAAAGCCGTAAAGGGCGGGAAATTGCCGATAATCCGTTTGGCTGTTTAACCTTCTTTTGGGCGGAATTACAACGCCAAGTGCGGATTGAGGGGAAAATAGCAAAAATTCCGGCAGCAGAATCCGATGCCTATTTTGACTCACGTCCTTACACCAGCCGTTTGGGAGCTTGGGCGAGCGAGCAGAGCCAGCCTATCGAAAACTACAAGGCATTATTGCTAAAATCAGCTCAATTTGCGTTGAAATATCCGCTTTCAGTGCCTCGCCCACCGCATTGGGGTGGCTATATTCTGATTCCAGACAGCATTGAGTTCTGGCAAGGCAGAAGTAGCCGATTACACGACCGTATTCATTATTGGTTGGAAAATAATGAGTGGAAAAAAGAGCGGTTATCGCCTTAAATACATTCCTTGAACTTTAGTTTTATCCGGTTACAATATTGAATGATCTAAGTTTGTAAGGGGGAAATATGGAACTCACACTCACACAAGATTTAGCAAAATTACGCACAGATAAGCCACAAAGTTTTTATACTAATGATGAACTTGATTTATTACATCAATTAGAAAATGGTTTAATTGAAACTAAATCCCACGCTCAGGTAATGGAAGATTTACGCAAAAAATTGGGAATCACGGAAAAATGATGAAGTTTGATTACAATATTGTTTGGCTACAGAAAGCAGAAATAAAATTGTTTTATCAAGCAGATTATATATTACAACAATCCCAAAACCCGATTATTGCAGAACAATTCTATGATGCGATAAAAAGTGAAGTGGATAAACTTTCCTTTACTGCCGATGTTTATCGACTTCGCAAGAAAAAAGAAATTCCCATTTTAAACGGTAAGTACCAAGTAAAGTTCCTGATCGGTCAGGAAAATGTCTATATCGTAGATTTTAAATCTGCTCGCCAAAATAGTTACTCATTTTTATAAGGACTATCAATGATTATCTGCACCGCCGGTCACGTTGACCACGGCAAAACCTCGCTTTTACACGCCTTAACCGGCACTAACACCACCCATTTGCCCGAAGAACAAAAACGTGGGCTAACCATTGATTTGGGCTATGCCTATTTACCGATTGAAAATGATATTTTAGGCTTTATTGATGTGCCGGGGCATCAGCGTTTTTTATCTAATATGCTGGCAGGGCTTGGCGGCATTCAACACGCCTTGTTGGTGATTTCAGCCGAAGAAGGGATTAAGCCACAAACCGAAGAGCATTTAGATATTCTCCGCCTGCTGAATTTCCAGCATATTATGGTTGTGATTACCAAGGCAGATCGGGCGGAAGCGGCTCAAATCAGCCACTTAATTGAGCAAGTGAAAACAAGCTATCCGTTTTTAGCGGAAGCAAAAACCTTTGTTACTTCGGCAAAAACGCAGCAAGGGATTGAAGAATTAAAAGCACACTTAATTCAATTAAATCAACAACATACCCAAACCCATAAACCGTTCCGTTATGCGATTGACCGTGTGTTTAATGTGAAAGGAGCAGGGTTGGTCGTTACCGGCACAACAGTGGCGGGTAAAGTGAGCGTTGGCTCTGAGTTATTTTTATCGAATGGTAAAAAAGTGCGGGTAAAAGCGATTCACGCCCAAAATACGCCTTCGGAAACAGGAGTGGCAGGGCAACGTTTGGCGTTAAATCTCGCTAACGTGGAAAAAGAGGAAATCAAGCGAGGCGATTGGATTACCGAGCTTGAGCCGACATTTGCTACCGATCGGATTACGGTTCAACTAACTGCCAATCAAGCCTTCAAAGAAAACAGCATTGTGCATCTTTACCATTTTGCCTCACACGTTACCGGCAAGTTGAATTTGCTTGAGGGGCAACAAGCGGTCAAAAATCAGCAATTTTTTGCAGAAGTGATTTTAGATGAGCCACTCCATATTGCCGTTGGCGATAAATTGATCATCCGCAGCGGTGATGACAGCCAAACGTTAGCTGGAGCAGAGGTACTGGAAATTCATTCGCCAAAACGGCATAAACGCACGGAAGCTCGTTTGGCTTTGGTAAAAAATTTAGCAAAAACCACCGCTTGTAATGACTTTGAGGCACGCCTTGCACTTTATCTGCAAAACAGAGCGATGGATTTATCGTTGCTTTTATGGGCGGAGCAATGTTTTGCGGAGGATATTGCAAAACTAGGGTTTGATGTCTCGTCTAAATGGTTATTCAATGCGGCTTTTAAAGCTCAAGCCCAGCAACGGGTGTTGGAGAAAATGGCGGAATACCACCTGCAACATCAAGATCAAATCGGCGTGACCAAAGCCCGTTTATATCGCATTGCGTTATTGGATTTGCCTGAAAACTTGGCGAATCAATTTATTGAGGATTTGGTGGAGCAAAAAGCCTTAATTAATAGTCGTGGTTGGTTGCATTTGCCGGAACATCGAATCGAATTGAATGCTGATGAATTGCAAATTTGGCAACAAATTCGACCGCTGTTTGAGGTGACCAATCAAGCTCTTTGGGTGCGGGATATTGCAAGCCAGCTCTCGATTGATGAAACTCAAATGCGGAATTTGCTGTATAAAGCCGGGAAATTGGGTTATTTAATCCCAATCGTCAAAGATAGATTTTTATTAAGCGAGCAAATCGGACAATTTGCAATGTTAATTAAAGCATTTATCGCCCAGCACGGCAGTATTTCAGTGAATCAGTTGCGAGATGAGTTGCAGTATGGGCGAAAATTAACGGTGCAATTAATTGAATATTTTGATCGCAGCGGTTTTTTAAGACGAAAAGGCGATGTGCATTTGTTAAGAGACAGTGAAACATTTTAGCTGATGGCATTAGACTTAGATTTTTTTATGCGAAAAAATAAATTTACTAATTCTAAAATCTATGCTAAAAAACTGGCTCTAAGAGGCAAATGCAACTCAAAGAAGTTTTGTATCTCTTGTGGTGTTTGAGCAGTGGCTCAAAGCAATAAATCTTTGTTTTCTGATCCTTAATTTTAGGAGTTAAAAATGAAAAAATTAGTCAAACTTTCTTTCCTTGCAAGCCTTGTGATGGGAACAGCATCTGTTCAAGCGGCTGAAACATTTGTGACTATCGGAACAGGCGGTCAAACCGGTGTTTATTATGTTGTGGGTCAATCTATTTGCCAATTAGTAAACCGTGATTCAGCAAAAACAGGTTTAAAATGTAACGCTCCTTCAACAGGGGCATCGGTTGCAAACTTAAATGCGATTGCAGCAAAAGAAATGGATATGGGGATTGCACAATCAGACTGGCAATACCACGCCTATAACGGCTCAAGCTCATTTGAAGGTAAGAAAAACGATAAAATCCGTGCCATTTTCTCGCTTCACCCGGAACCGTTTACCGTAATGGCTCGTACCGATGCGAATATCAAATCTTTCGATGATTTAAAAGCAAAACGTGTAAACGTGGGCGACCCAGGTTCTGGTACTCGTGCAACAATGAACGTGATTTTAGCGGCAAAAGGCTGGACGGATAAAGATTTCAAAGTGGCTTCTGAATTAAAACCGGCAGAAATGGCATCTGTAATGTGTGATAACAACTTAGATGCGATCACTTATAACGTAGGTCACCCGAATGGTGCGTTAAAAGAAGCAGCCGCTTCTTGCGATGCGAAATTAGTGCCGGTAACCGGCCCTGAAATTGATAAATTAGTGGCAGATCACTCATATTATGCCAAAGCTACGATTCCGGGCGGTTTATATAAAGGTTCGGACGAGCCGACAGAAACCTTCGGTGTATATGCAACGTTAGTGACTTCTGCCGATGTGGATGCAGATAAAGTGTACAATGTAACCAAAGCGGTATTTGATAACTTCGACCGTTTCAAACGTTTACATCCGGCGTTTGAACACTTAAAACAAGAAGAGATGATCAAAAACGCCCTTTCTGCTCCGTTACACGAAGGTGCAATTCGTTACTATAAAGAGAAAGGTTGGATTAAGTAATATTTCCTTTCTGTAATTTGATTCAATCAGCACGTTTTTTAGCGTGCTGGTTTTTTGCTTTTTTGAAACTGTTGATAAGTTATCGATTTTCACCTTTAATTGATAACTTATCAACAGTGTTTTCACGAGCAAGCGGTTGTTTTTTGAGGAAATTTGTAAAATTTAATAAGAAAATGACCGCTTGCGTTTTGAGGAGTCTTTATGTCAGTTGAATCTAAGGTTGATTACGATGACCTACAAGATATGGTTGCTTCCAATGACAGTGGCGGTCGAACCCCGTCTGGTCTTGCGAAAAAAGCCATTGTGTATGTCGCCATTCTTTGGTCTGTGTTCCAAATTTATTATGCTTCTCCATTGCCGTTTGTATTCCAAGAATGGCTTACTCACGCAGGCATTAATTTGAATGTGGTGGTGGACGACACCAAAGCTCGTTCTATCCACTTAGCCTTTGCAATGTTCTTGGCGTTCCTATCTTACCCTGCTTTTGCCAGCTCGCCTAAACATCATATTCCTAAAATAGATTGGGTGTTTGCCATCGTAGGAGCTGGGTTAGCGTTGTATTATATTTTCTTCTATGAAGGTTTGGTGAAACGTTTTGGAGCGCCAAATACGCAAGATATTATCGCCGGCTGTTTAGGGATTTTATTGGTGCTGGAAGCGACCCGCCGTAGTCTTGGCTTACCGCTTGTGATTATTGCGATTGTATTCCTGATCTATAACTTCTTCGGGCAATATTTCCCGGCAGATTGGATTGTAAGCCACCGCTCAGGTTCGCTTTCTCAAATTATCAACCAACAATGGATTACCACTGAAGGCGTGTTTGGTGTAGCTCTTGGGGTTTCGACCAAATATGTGTTCCTGTTCGTATTATTTGGGGCGTTGCTCGATAAAGCAGGAGCAGGTAACTACTTTATTAAAACCGCCTTTGCCTATTTAGGGCATTTGCGTGGTGGTCCGGCAAAAGCGGCGGTGGTTTCTTCCGCTTTAACCGGCTTGATTTCAGGCTCATCGATTGCAAACGTCGTGACGACAGGTACATTCACCATTCCAATGATGAAACGGGTCGGCTTTACCAAAGAAAAAGCCGGTGCGGTGGAAGTTGCCTCATCAGTAAACGGTCAAATTATGCCACCGGTAATGGGGGCTGCAGCGTTCTTGATGATCGAATATGTGAATATGCCGTATAGCCAGCTGATTACTCACGCCTTCTTACCTGCGTTAATTTCGTATATTGCGTTGGTGTATATCGTGCATTTAGAAGCTTGTAAGATGAATTTACAAGGCTTACCAAGAGCCGAAGAGCCAAGCCCGATTTTAGTCTTCTTGCTAAGAACCGTAGCTTCAATTTTAGTGATCGTAGGATTAGCGATTGGCGTTTACTACGGCTTAGGTTGGATTCGTGATGTGGCAGAAGATTATGCGTTTATGATTGTCTGTGCTTTCTTAGGCTTATGGTATCTACTGGCTATTCGCCGTGTGGCAAGCTACCCTGATTTAGAAGCGGACGATCCAAACTCAGAAATTGTTTCTCTACCAAAAAGAAAACCAACCGTAAATGCAGGTTTACATTACCTTATTCCTGTGGTTGTGCTACTTTGGTGCTTAATGGTGGAAATGCTTTCGCCGGGCTTATCCGCATTCTGGGGAACCATTACCTTAATTTTTATTCAATTAACCCAACGCCCGTTACTGAATTTCTGCCGTAAAGAGAGCGTAACCAAAGAGATTATCAAACAAGGTGTTCGAGATGTGGTAGATAGCCTTGAGGCAGGTGGTCGTAATATGACCGGTATCGCCCTCGCTACCGCAACAGCAGGGGTTATTGTCGGCGTTGTGGCACTAACGGGCTTTGGGGTTCAGCTTTCAAGTGTGATTGAACTCCTATCAATGGGCAACATTGTGCTAATGTTGATCTTGGTAGCCGTATTCAGCTTGATTTTAGGAATGGGCTTGCCGACAACTGCGAACTACATTGTGGTGTCATCATTAATGGCAACGGTTATCGTGGAAGTCGGTCGCCAAAACGGGTTAATTGTGCCGCTAATTGCTGTGCACTTATTCGTGTTCTACTTCGGGATTATGGCAGATGTGACCCCACCGGTAGGCTTAGCCTCATTTGCTGCTGCGGCGATTTCGGGCGGTAGCCCGATTAAGACCGGTATGGTAGCGTTTTTATACAGCCTCAGAACTGCTATTTTGCCGTTCCTGTTTATTTTTAATACCGATCTATTATTAATTGATCTGCGTTATCCGGGGCACGGCTGGGTTGTCTTTATTACCGCAACTGTTGGGGTTCTCGCCTTTACCTCTGCCACAATGCAATATATTGTGACCAAAAACAAATGGTGGGAAACGGTGTTGCTGGTTGTGGCTGCTTTCGCCTTGTTCCGCCCGGGCTTCTTTATGGACAGAATTTATCCGTCTGAACGTCATATCGAGCCGGTGCAGTTTGAAGAGCAGTTGCTTGAAAGCAAAGTGGGTCAAAACGTTACCTTAAAAGTGGAAGGCTTAAACCCTTACGGTAAAGAAATCGAGTTCTACGCTCAGTTACCTGTGCCTGAAGGTTCAACAGGCGAAGAACGGTTGAAAAATTTAGGCTTAACGCTGATTCAAACCGATGAGAAAATAGAAGTTGATGGCGTAGAAACACCAAAAGTGGTGATCGATATGGTAGAAATTGATTCTCCTGCCGCAAAAGCAGGCTTAAACTGGGATCAAACCATTCACTACATTGTCGTACCGCAAGATGCTCCTTCTAAAGATTGGATCTTCATTCCTGCTCTATTGTTGGTATTTGGCATTGTGGCAAACCAACGCCGTAGAGTGAAAAAACAGCGTGTTATTGCATAGTATTTATATGCTATGTAGGGACGGGTCCTGTGCCCGTCCGCTATTTTAGTTAATATTCGGGCAGGCACAGGACCTGCCCCTACGGAATAAATATGTATAACAAATTACTTATTGCGATTGATTTAGCCGACCTAAAAAGTGCTAAATATGTGGTGGATACGGCATTACAAATTACGGCAAAAAATCCGAATGCGGTTTATCGGGTTGTGTCTATTATTGAGCCGGTGGATAACAGCTTAATTTCCGCATTCTTGCCGAAAAATTTCGATAAAGAAGTGGTGGCAGAGGCGAACCAAAAATTGCACGAATTTACCAAAAAACATTTTCCTGAAGGTTCAAAAGTGCAGCACATTGTGGCGTATGGTACGATTTATGAAGAAATTTGCCGTATCGCCGATGAAAAGTCGGTGGATTTAATTATGATGCTGGCAAGCAGCAAACCAAATGCGAAGGGCTTAAGCTCTAATACGGTTAAAGTGGCTCGCAACACCACCAAGCCAATTTTAGTTTTAAGATAATCCCGCATTCAGTTACAATAGTGCCATTCTGTCGGAATGGCATTTTTATTTATGAAAAAACAATCGTTCAAAGCACTTTCTTCTAGAGCAATAAGTGCAACCATTATTTTACAGGTGTTAGATCAAGGTAAATCACTTTCCACCTTGATTCCTGACGCTCAAAAACAGCTTGAACCAAAAGATTTACCCTTAGTGCAAGAAATCACCTTCGGAGTGTGCCGTGTGCTGCCTCGCTTGGAATCGATCATCAAATTATTAGTTGAAAAACCGCTGAAAGGCAAAACCCGTTTGGTGCATTGCTTACTGTTAGTGGGTTTATACCAACTGCTTTATATGCGAGTGCCGGCACACGCTGCGGTTGATGAGGTAGTGAATGCAACTAAAACGCTAAAATTGGATAGCTTCCGAGCCTTGACCAACGGTGTGCTACGCCGTTTTCTGCGAGAGCAAGAAGAAATCTTAGCGAAGGTAGATAAACATTGGCAGACGCTTCATCCTGAATGGTTGGTCAATAAACTTAAAAAAGCCTATCCGAACTGGCGAGAAATTGTTGAAGCAAACAACCAACGCCCGCCAATGTGGATTCGAGTCAATCAACAACATATCAAGACCAATGATTATGCGGTGTTGATTAGCAAGCTGGTTGAGCCTGAATTTGCAAAAAATTCAGCAAATCCGACCGCTTGCCTGCCAAACTGTGCCTTATTGCTGGAGAAAGCGGTAAATGTGAATCAACTGCCTCATTTCGAGCAAGGCTGGGCAACAGTGCAAGATGCTCACGCACAATGGTCGGCGGAGTTGCTTGGGGCAGAAAATGGTGAAACTATTTTAGATGCCTGTGCCGCACCGGGTGGCAAAACTACCCATATTTTAGAAAAAGCACCAAAGGCAAGCGTCATTGCATTGGATATTGAAGAGAGCCGTTTAAGCCGAGTGCGTGAAAACTTAGCCCGGCTTGGGCAAACCGCACGGGTGATTTGTGGCGATGCCTCCAAGCCTGAGGAATGGCTTGAAGAGGGCGTAATGTTCGACCGCATTTTACTCGATGCCCCTTGTTCCGCAACCGGCGTTATTCGCCGCCACCCCGATATTAAGTGGCTGCGTAAAGAGAGCGATATTGCAGAATTAGCCGAATTACAGGGCAAGATTCTTAAGGCATTATGGCAAAGGTTAAAGCCAAACGGCATTTTGTTGTATGCCACGTGTTCTGTTTTACCGCAAGAAAACAGCGAGCAAATTCAACGATTTTTGCAGACCACACCAAATGCAAAACAACTTGAAATTGATTTTAACGGCGAAAAAGTGTTAGAAAAACAGTTCTTCCCACAACCAAACGGTGGTGATGGTTTCTTCTACGCAAAACTACAAAAAGTGGCAGAGTAATGAAAGTAATTATTTTAGGGGCAGGACAAGTTGGCTCTACGCTGGCAGAAAATTTGGTGAGCGAAGACAATGATATTGTCTTAGTGGATAATGACCCAACTCGTTTAGACAAGCTCAAAGATAAACACGATTTACAAGTGATTCGGGGCGAATATGCTTCACCCCAAACCTTGCGTGATGCCGGTGCCGGTGATGCTGATCTATTAGTTGCTGTAACTAATAGTGATGAAGTGAATATGATCGCCTGCCAAATTGCTTACACTTTATTTAATGTGCCGACCAAAATTGCCCGTATTCGTAGTGCTGATTATGTGAGAGAACGGGAGCGATTGTTTAATGATGATGTATTGCCTATCGACCATATTATTGCCCCTGAAATTTTAGTCAAAGAAGATATTTTACGCCTTATTCACTATCCGGGGGCGTTGCAAATTACTCATTTTGCTGATGAGTTAGTCAGTATCGTGAATGTAAAAGCCTATTACGGTGGGCCTTTGGTTGGTTACCCGATTTCCGCCCTGCGTGATCATTTACCCCATATTGATGCTCGGGTCGTGGCGATTTTCCGCCAAGATAAAGCCATTGTGCCACAAGGCTCAACCATTATTGAGGCGGGCGATGAAGTCTTTTTCATCTGTGCAACCCAACATATTCGAGCAGTAATGGGGGAACTGCAACGGCTTGACCGCCCACACAAGCGGATTATGATTGTCGGTGGGGGGAGCATCGGTTCTTCGTTAGCTCGGGATTTAGAAGATCAGTATCGGGTAAAAATTATCGAACGCAATCCGGCTCGAGCTGAAAAATTGGCAGAAAAACTCTCTAAAACGATGGTGCTTACCGGTGATGCCTCCGATGAAGAGTTGCTGTTTGAGGAGCATATTGAGAATATTGATTTATTCCTTGCCGTCACCAGTGATGATGAAGCGAATATTATGTCCGCCCTGCTGGCAAAACGGCTTGGGGCGAAAAAAGTGATTATTTTAGTGCAACGCCCTGCCTATTTACACCTGATTCAAGGTGGCACTATTGATATTGCCATTTCCCCACAACAAGCTACTATTTCTGCTCTCGCTAGTTACGTTAGAAAAGGCGATATTTTACAAGTTTCTTCACTCAAACTTGGGGTTGCAGGAGCGGTAGAAATTATCGCTCACGGCGATGAAACCACTTCAAAAGTGGTTGGACGACAAATCCGTGAATTAAAACTACCGCAAGGGGCAATTGTTGGGGCGGTGGTGCGAGGCGAAGAAGTTATTATCGCTCACAAATCCACTATGATTGCAGAAAATGACCGTGTGATTATTTTTGTGAACGATAAGAAACAGATCGATGAAATTGAAAAACTGTTCCAACTTGGTGTGTTTTTCTTATAAAGCCAAGCTACGCATTGCTACACGAAACAATGTGCTTTTTGTTTGGTAAATTTTCACGAAAATTTGGCCGCTTGTAAAATAAGAAAGCCGCAACGTGATTGCGGCTTTTGTATAAATCGAGCTAATTTTAAATTAACGGAACGGTTGATCTAACGGCACTTCGGCATCAGGTTCACCTGTAATACGGTTACGTAAATCGCGACGAATCACCTCAATGGTCCAGAACCAGAAAATATGACCAACTAATTCAGAAATGTGTTCATATAACGGCCATTCAGCAACCGGTGGTGTTAAACCTAATGCCGGGAAGGTGATGTAGTGAACACAAATATTAGCGATGATACCGGCACCAATGCCTTGCCAGAATTTAATTTTTGGGAAGATTTCCGCCACAATGCAGTAACCAATCGCAAAAACTAACGAGAAAATCATATGGGTTACGCCAATCCAGTTGAACGCGTGGTCAGCAAAGGTAAATGCTGCTTCAGTTGGATCGATACCAATATAATCACGTAAGAAAACGTGTGGTGGGTTTAAAAATGCACGTGAACATTCTTGTAATGCGATGGTTTTGGCAGCCACTTGGTCTGCTGCGGCATTCATTGCATCTAACACCGGTTGCGGGCAAGCAGCGGTAAACAGATCAATCGGACTACGAGGTGGGAAAGGATGTTCTGCCCCCCATTTTACGAATGCTGAAATAATACCGGCAATAATCCCGATAAATACAGCTAGCCCATAACGACGGCGGTTTGGATTGGTTTGTTGGAAAATACTCATAATGAAAATCCTAATTTGAGTGATAATTGTGTTGTGTTAATCAAGCCATTTTATGGAATGTGATTTCAAAAAAGGCTAATGGCATTCTGCACTCAATTAATTTAAATTGCAAATTAATTAGCCAAAAAGAGTTAACTATAAATAATTATTAAACATTTACTTAACATTAGAATATTTTTGTTTGCAATTTTGATACAAGGTTAACCTAAAAGAAAACTCCCGCTTATTTTGATAAGTGGGAGTTTTTAGAAGAATCTATACTTTATCATCAAATTGCAGATAAACCACCTGAGTTTGTAGGTATTCCTCTAAGCCGTGCTTACCGTCAGCACCGCCAATACCCGATTTACGCCAACCGGCGTGGTAGCCTTGCATTGCTTCAAAGTTTTCACGGTTTACATAAGTTTCTCCGAATTTTAAGCGGGAAATTACTTTCATCGCTTTACTGATATTTTGCGTGTAAACCGAAGAGGTTAAGCCATATTCACAATCATTGGCTAAGCGAATCGCTTCATCAATAGTATCAAATGTCGCAACCGGAATGACCGGACCAAAAATTTCGTGACGCATAATATCCATAGAGTTATCTACATTGTCGATAATAGTTGGCTCAAAGTAGTAGCCTGTTCCTTCAACCACCTTACCGCCTAATACCAGATTACCTCCTTGATGCAGTGCGTGTGTCACCATTTCCTGCACTTTATGCAAGCCTTTTTCATTCACCATCGGTCCCATATCAATGTCTTGTTGTTCTAATGGATTACCATATTTCACCGCTTGCATTTTCTCTACCAATTTTTGGACAAATTGCTCTTTAATTGAACTCTGTACATAAATGCGTTCTGCACAGTTACAAACCTGCCCTGAATTGATGACTCGAGAATTGACAACGGCGGTTGCGGCAAGCTCAAGGTCTGCATCGTCTAATACGATGGCTGGGGCTTTGCCCCCTAATTCTAAATTGACTTTAATGATATTCTTGCTGGCGGCTTCCATCACTTTTTGTCCGGCAAACTGGCTACCGGTAAAGGAAACCATACCGACTTTTTCATTACCTGAAAGTTCCGGCCCGACTTCATTGCCATAGCCGGTGACGACATTAAATACCCCTTTAGGTAAACCGACTTGATGCACGATTTCCGAAAAGAGAATCGCATTATTAGGTGCATCTTCACTCGGTTTAATCACAATAGTATTACCTGTTACTAATGCCGGAGCCGCTTTACGGGCGATGAGGAAGAACGGGAAATTCCAAGGCAAAATGCCGGTGGTTACGCCAATCGCTTTTTTGTATAGGAAAATATGTTCATTTGGGCGATCACTTTGGATAATTTCTCCTTCATAACGTCTCGCCCATTCTGCCATATAGTCTAAGTAGTCAGCGGTAAAATGTACCTCAACGGTTGCTAAGGACAGAGTTTTACCCATTTCTTCGGAAATAGTGCGAGCAATTTCATCGGCACGCTCACGAATCCCCACAGCAATTTGACGTAAATATTTTCCTCGTTCAATGGCGGGTAAACATTCCCAAGCTTCTTGGGCGGCTTCAGCAGCATCTATAGCGATTTTGGCATCATCAGCTCCGCCACGAGGGACTTCGGAGATAGCTTTTTCGGTGGCAGGGTTATAGACTGCTAAAGTGCGACCATCTAACGCAGGCATAAATTCACCATTAATATACATTTTATATTGTTTCACCATGAGTTGCTCCTTTTTTATCCACAGTGGAAGTTGATGACTATCATTCGGTAACTGAACCGCCTTTGCAAACAAATTGTTTTATTTTTGTTAATTTATAGATATAAATGTGAACAAAATCACATTTCTTTGCGATAAAAAAGCAACAAAAATGCCCGATTTTTCCATAAATATGAAAAATCGGGCATTATGACTATCAGTGTTTTTTTAACAGAAATTGCAAATTTTTATTAAAAAATCACCGCTTGTCTATTTAACAAAGATAGAACTTAGTATGCGATCCGATATACCTCCAACAACTCCTCAGCAGTACAATCTCTTGGGTTGCCACCGGTGCAGACATCATTAAAGGCATCGACCGATAATGCCACTAAATCGGCTTCTTTAACGCCGATTTGATGCAGTTTTGGCGGAATGCCGACATCTTGTGAAAGCTGTTGTACGGCAGCAATGGCGGCGTTGCGGTACTCTTCTTGGCTCATTTCATCTACGCCTTTTACTCCCATTGCTCGGGCGATTTCACGGTATTTTTCGCCGGTGTAATTTTTATTAAATTCCATCACATACGGCAGTAATACTGCGTTGGCAATGCCGTGTGGGGTGTCGTAATAAGCAGAAAGCGGGTGTGCCATACTGTGAACTACGCCAAGCCCAACGTTGGAGAAGCCCATTCCAGCCACATATTGTCCCAATGCCATTGCCTCGACATCTTTCGGATTTTTCTCCACCGCACCACGCAATGAACGTCCGATAAGCTCAATCGCCTTCAGATGTAAGGCATCAGTTAATTCCCACGCAGCTTTGGTAATGTAGCCTTCAATGGCGTGGGTGAGAGCGTCCATACCGGTTGCGGCAGCCAAGCTTTTTGGCATAGATTCCATCATATCCGGATCGACTAACGCCACTGCTGGTACATCGTGAACGTCCACGCACACAAATTTACGTTTTTTCTCTTCATCGGTAATCACATAGTTAATAGTGACTTCTGCCGCCGTACCTGCGGTGGTTGGAATAGCGATAATCGGCACGCATTTTTGATGGGTTGGAGCGACACCTTCCAATGAAAGTACATCGCTAAATTCAGGATTATTGATGATGATACCAATTGCTTTGGCACTATCAATCGGTGAGCCGCCACCAATCGCAATTAAATAATCGGCACCGGAGGCTTTAAATTTGGCTACCCCAGCCTTGATTACATCTACCGCTGGGTTAGCTTTTACCTCATCGAAGATTTCATAAGGCAAGCCTGCGGCATCAAGCAAGGCGGTGACTTTTTGGGCAACGTTAAATTTGATCAGGTCTTTGTCTGTCACCACAAGGGCTTTTTTGAAACTCCGGCTGGTAACTTCGTGAACAATATTTTGGATTGCTCCTTTGCCGTGGTAGCTGGTTTCATTGAGGATAAGACGATTTGCCATACTATTTTCCTTCTTAAAAGTTAAACAATTCGATTAACTTGCAAGCGGTCAAATTACGTCATTTTTTGCAAAGTTTGATAAAAATTTCACCGCTTGTTGCGATTCTTTTGTTGTGAGTGTGCTTAGGGCTAAATATTCAAAATACGTTTGATTTCATCACGGTAGGCTTCGGCATCGCTACCAAAAATAGATTGAATCACTGCACCGGAGGTCACGACGCCTAACGCACCGACAGATTTAATTTTATCCCATTCTACAATGTCGGTATTTTTCACCTCCACCCGTAAGCGGGTAATGCAGGCGTAAACATCGACAATATTTTCTCGACCGCCAAGTGCGGCAATCACCACTAAGGCTTTATCGGTAAGGGTATTTGACATATTGGCTTCCTTTCGGCTGAAAGGGTGGGCAACCCCACCCCGTTTAACTTGAATGTTAGTAAAGAACACCTTTCGCTTCTTCGCTATCAATGTTTTCTTTCGTGACATAAACCACCCCGGTATCAATCACTTTTTCGACTTTCTCGCCTTTAATCAGCTTGCCGATGGTGTCCACGCCTTTATAGCCCATTTGGTAGGAAGATTGCACCACGATGCCGTCTAGTGTTCCGTCACGCACGAAGTTTTGTAGGTCGGAGTTTCCATCAAAGCCCACCGCCACAATTTTGCCGGCAAAGCCTTTTTGTTTCACCGCTCGTGCCATTCCTACCGCAGTCGGTTCGTTCGCCCCGAAGATCGCTGTAAGATCAGGGTTAGAACCTAACACGTCTTCGGTTTGGTTTAATGCTTTGGTCATATCCGAATCGGAGTAGTACGGGCCGACCAGTTTGTAATCGGCTTTTGCTTTGATTTCGTCAATAAAACCACCGGTACGCTCAATCGCAGAAGCTGCCCCTTGGGTAAAGCTCATCACTGCCACTTTGCCGCCTTTGACTTTGGCAAGCAGTTTTTCCGCCGCTAATTTACCTGCCGCACGGTTGTCGGTGGCAAGGAAAGATTGGTAGTATTTGCCGTCACTGTTGATGCCGGAATCGATAAGCACCACCGGAATGCCACTCTCATAAGCTTTTTTCACCGCCGGCACTAATGCTACCGGGTCTGAGGCGGCCAGTACGATGCCTGCCACGCCACGGTTTACTGCGTTATCCACCATATTCACTTGGGCGTCAATCGCTGTTTCGGCTTCCGGCCCTTGGAAGGTGACTTTGTATTGTCCTCCAATATCTTTGCCGGCAGTTTCAGCCCCTTTACGCACGTTTTGCCAGAAGGTAGAGTTGGCAGATTTCACAATCACAGCGATTTCATCAGATTTTGCCATTGCACTGCCTGCAAATAAGGTTGATAAACCAAAGAGGGTCGCAGTAAATAATGCTGATTTTTTCATTTTAATTCTCCTTTAAGAGTGGATTATTTTTTACCGGCTTTTTTGGATTGGCGGAGCTGGTCGAGAGAGACCGCCACGATAATCACAAGCCCGATGACAATCATTTGAACAAATGAAGAAACGCCATTCATATTCAAACCATTACGGAGTACCCCGATAATGAATGACCCGATGAGTGTGCCGGGGATAGTACCCACACCGCCCATAAGCGATGTGCCGCCCACCACAGCACTGGCAATCGCATCCAGCTCGTAAGAGACCCCTCCGTTTGGCTGGGCGGTGACGAGACGGGAAGCGAGGATAACGCCGGTTAAACCAGAGAGTAAACCGCTGGCAACATAGGCATAAATTTTGACGAGATTGGTTTTAATACCGGATAAGCGAGCGGCTTCTTCGTTTGAACCAATCGCATATAAATAGCGTCCGACTTTCAGCTTAGAGAGAGCAAAAGTGAACAGAATGGTGATGAAGATCATAATGATGACAGGGTATGGAATACCGGCAAACACCACTTTCGGCAAGCCGTTTGCCCCTTCTTCTACAATCTTAAACAATGCACCGTTACCAAGATTAGCGAAGGATTCCGGCATTCCGGAAACCGGTGCGGCATTGGTAACATACAGTGCCAAACCACGGGCAACCATCATCATTCCAAGGGTGGCAATAAACGGAGGCAGTTTCATTCGGGTGACTAAAATACCGTTGATTAAGCCACAAATGCCGCCAACCAAAATCCCCAAAATCATACCGAGCGGTACCGGCACGCCGGCATTGACAATCATCGCCGCTGCCACACCGGAGAGTGCTACCACCGAACCGGTACTTAAATCAATCCCGCCGGTTAAGATCACACAGGTTGCCCCGATACCGATTAACGCAATGGTAGAGGTTTGTAGCCCTACTGTCATAATATTATTGGAGGTAAAGAAGTATTCATTGGTAACGCTGAAAAAGATGATTAATAGTACTAAGCCAGCTAATGCGGCCATTTTGCGTAACATTTCTTTTTGTTTTTCATTCATTTTTCCACCCCATATTCACGAGCAAACATATTTTTAACACCGGTTGCATAATGCATAATTTCTTCTTGATTGGTTTTTTTCGTCTCCAGCATCCCTGTCATTCTGCCTTCACGCATCACAATGATACGGTCGGAAACCCCTAACACTTCAGGTAATTCGGAGGAGATGACGATAACGCCTACACCATTGGCAGCAAGTTCATCGAGCAGTTGGTAGATGGCATATTTTGCCCCCACATCAATCCCTCGAGTCGGCTCATCAAAAATCATCACTTTTGCTTCACGGAATAACCATTTCCCAATCACCACTTTTTGTTGGTTGCCCCCACTTAAATTTTGCACTTTCTGTTCAATGGTTGGGGTTTTGATCTCCATTTTGCCAATGAAGGTTTTTGAGGCTTTTTCTTCTTCCTCATAAGAAATCACGCCCATCGCATTGGCAACTTTATCCATAGAAGCCATCGTAATGTTTTCACGAATCGACATTCTTACCGCAACACCATTGAGCTTGCGGTCTTCCGACAAATAGGCAATGCCGGCTTTAATAGCATCACTTGGATCTTTAATGCTGACTTTGTGGTCGTGGACAAAAATCTCGCCACCGTCAAGCGGGTCTGCCCCAAAGATGGCTCGAGCCAGTTCGGTGCGTTTTGCCCCCACCAAGCCGGTAATGCCGAGAATTTCCCCTTTACGTAAGTCAAAGTTCAATGGTTCAAACACTCCCTTACGTTCAGCATTCATAATCGAGAGGATGATGTCGTTTGTCACCACAGCGGTTTTTGGTGGGAAATGGTTATCCAATGAACGCCCAACCATTTTGGTAATGATCTCATCCATCGTGATTTCATTGAATTTATGGTTAGAGACATAAGTGCCGTCACGGAAAATCGTAATATGGTTACAGATGCGTTTTAGCTCTTCCATACGGTGAGAGATATAGACAATGCTCACCCCTTTGGCACGCAATCTATCGACTAACTCAAACAATTTATCAATCTCTTTTTCGGTCAGGGCAGAGGTAGGTTCGTCCATAATCAACACTTCCACATCAAATGAAAGGGCTTTGGCAATTTCTACCATCTGTTGTTTTGCCACCGACAACATTCTCACTTCATCGTTTGGATCAACATCAATCTCAAAGAAATTCAGCAATTTAGCCGATTCTTCCACCATTTTGTCTTTATCCACTAAACCGTGTTTGAGTGGCTCACGGGCGAAGAAAATATTCTCTGCCACCGTTAAATGGGGAATGAGGTTCAGTTCTTGGAAAATCATACTAATGCCCGCTTTTTGTGCCTCTAATACCGACTCAAAGCGAACAGGCTGACCTTTATATATGATTTCACCTTCATCGGCTTGATATACGCCCAGCAAGCATTTCATCAAGGTGGATTTGCCAGCACCGTTTTCTCCCATTAATGCGTGAACTTCGCCCTTACGCAGCGTAAGCTCAACACCTTTTAACGCATTGACCCCCGCAAAGGATTTACTGATGTTTTTCATCGTGAGTATTACTTCATTTTGCATACTGCACTCCGTTTGTAAAAATTTTAAGAAATATCACCGCTTGTATGTTATTTATGGCAGGCTATTGTTCGCCTTCCACCCAAGAACCGTAGGATTTAAATTTTTCTAATACGATATCCATTTGTGCTTTATCTAAGGTTGGAATTGTTTTTCCGCTTGCCAATAGTTTCAAATACCACTCAGCAATCACTTCAACCTCGTGGGCGATGCCAAGTGCTTTGTCGAGGGTTTTATCTGCGGTGATTAAGCCGTGGTGAGCGAGTAAAATTGCTTTGCTGTGTTTAATGCCTTCACGCACATAGTCGGCTAATTGGTGAGTGCCGAAAGGAGCATAAGGCACGCAAGGAATATAATTGGTTCCGGTGCAGGCGATCATATAGTGAATGGCAGGGATAGGTTCGCCTAAAATAGACACTGCGGCACAGTTTTTCGCGTGATTATGAACTACCGCATTGAGTTCCGGACGGGCTTCATACACCGCTAAATGGAATTGCCATTCGCTTGAAGGGAGTTTACCCTCTTCGTGTTTGCCGTTGGCATTGACGAACACAATCGAATCTTCTGTCATTTCTTCATAAGGTGTGCCGGTTGGGGTAATCAGCATACCGTCTTGGTAACGTACACTCACATTCCCTGCCGTGCCTTGGTTTAACCCGAGTCGGGTCATTTCCAAGCAGGTGTCAATAATTTGTATTGAGAGTTGCTGTCTGTTCATTTTGAACTCCTTTTAATTTGTAAAAAAATTTGCTTTTTTGACCGCTTGTAATTGGTCATTAAGGCACCGGCGTGACGCCTTTTTTGATAATAATATTGCCGTATTTGGCAAGTTCGCCGGTGATGACCACCGCATAAGCCGATTTTGCACGTTCATAGAAAGCAAAGCGTTCTACCCGTTCTACTTTGGGGGTTGAGCCAATGACTTTTTTAATCGCATTGAGATAACGCTCTTCCACCGTTGGGTCTAAGCTATCGCCTGCCACCGCTTGCATCATCGCCAGTGGGGCTTCCACGTATTGGTCAAACTCAAATAGAGCAGAAATACCTTCTAATAAGGTTGCAACACTTAAACCATCTGCTCGAATCACTTTTGAATGGAGAGAATGGGCAGGGAAGTGGGCGTCAGAAAGCACCAATTCATCGCCGTGTCCCATTTCGGCTAAGATTTTTAATAATTCAGGTGAAATTGCCGGGTGAATACCTTTTAACATTGCAAACTCCTATTGGTAAAACACGCTATTTTCTGATGGATTGATCCGTTTTACATTGGGCTTCATTGCTCGTTGAGCCGCATTCGGGCTTTCAAAAATGCCGGCTCCGGCAAAGGTGAACATTGCTGCACCTAATACCGTACTTTCCGGAAAATCCACCACATCAATCGGGCGGTTTAGCACATCGGCACGGATTTGGTTCCATAACGCATTTTTAGAGCCGCCACCTACGCAAATTAGGCTTTCTGCATTAAAGTGACCGACTTGTTCTAACACGTCTAATCCGGCTTTTAATTGATATGCCATATATTCCAACGCCGCACGGTAAATTTCAGCACGGGAGCTGTGCATTGACAGCCCGAGAATCGAGCCGGTTTGACCTGTTGTGCCATCAAAATTGCCGACTAATTTCACACCGTTAGCCCCTGCCGGCACGGCTTGTGCTTCTTCAATCATTGTGCGGTAATAGTCTGGTGTATTGGCAACGTCAGCAAAGAAGCGTTTGCCAAACCATTCCACTACTCCCGAGGCGACCCATTGCACACCCGGGTTGAAGTAGCCCGATTGGCTGTCAAACTCAATGGTTAAGCCGTGTTGCACAAATTGCCATTCGGGTTTCGCTCGTGGAGTGCGAGCCATTAAAATTTCCCAAGTGCCGGAGCTTAAAACCGGTTGGTTGTAGCCTGCACCGGAGCCGAAAATCGCAAATTGGGTATCGTGTCCGCAAGAAATCACGGGAATTTGACCGCTTACACCGAAGGTTTCGGCAAGTTCCGGCGTTAAGTAACCCACTACCTCACCGGCACTTTTCATCGGTGGGAAATGGCTCTCGTTTAACCCCAGCAATGCCAGCACCTCACTATCCCAATGGTCATTTTCAATATTTGTCATCATTGATGTACCAGCCATTGTGCGGTCTGTGGTCTGCACTCCCGTCAGGCGGTAAGTCAGCATAGATGAGATAAATAAGAAACTGTGAGCTTGTTGGTAAATTTCCGGTTTGTTTTCTTTCAGCCACAATAATTTAAACAGCGTGTTAAAGCTGTAATGCCCGACCCCGTTGCGGCGATAGAGAGCTTCTACGTCAAGATAGCCGGGGAGGTTTTCCATCATCGGTAAGGTTCTCGGGCATTTCCACGAAATAATCGGATAGAGCTGTTTGCCGTGTTGATCGAATAACGTACCGTCCACGCCAAAGGTGGTTACGGAAATCCCCACAATTTCTTGACGTTGTTGTTCTGAAAGTTGAGATAATGTTTGTTTGGCACAGGTCATTAATTTCGACCAAATTTCCTCCATATCCCAAATATGGAACTCGGGGTTTTCCGCATCAGGTTGCGTGTTATTCGGTAAGTGATGTGCCGCCACAATTTCACCCGCTTGATTAATCGCAATCGTGCGAAGGTTAGTGGCACCACAGTCGAAGATAAGGGCGATAGACATAGGTTTTCCCCTTGTTTGTAGGGTGCATTTGCCAACGCACCACGCTTTACGTTGAACGGTGCGTTAGCAAACGCACCCTACATAAGCATTATATTATTTATACAGCGGGCCAAAATTCGCACAAGCACGGTAGTCTTGACCTTCTTTGTCTTGACCGAAACCGTTCCACGCACTTGGGCGGAATACGTCTTTATCTTCCACGTTGTGCATACAAACCGGAATGCGGAGCATTGAAGCGAGGGTAATTAAGTCTGCCCCAACGTGTCCGAAGGTTGCCACACAGTGGTTTGCCCCCCAGTTCGCCATTACGCTATACACATCGGTAAATGCCCCTTTTCCGGTTAAGCGAGGTACGAACCAAGTGGTCGGCCAGGTTTCGTTAGTGCGTTTGTTTAAAATCTCGTGTACGTTTTCCGGCAAGTCGATAGACCAACCTTCGGCAATTTGTAAAACCGGCCCGATACCTTTGATCAGGTTGATTCGGTGCATCGTAAACGGCATTCCGCCTTTGGTTAAGAATTGGGAAGACAAGCCACCGCCACGGAAATATTCGTGAACCGCCGGACACCAACGGGTGTGTTCTAAACAGCGTTTTCCGTCTTCTTCGGTCACTTCCCAAGCCGGTTTAATAGTTGGTTTGCCTGCTCTATCGGTATGCTGACCTGTTCCGTCTAACGCCGCAGAGCCGGAGTTGATTAAGTGGATAAAACCGCTTTTCGGACGCCAGCCGGTGACACGTTCTACCGAGTCTTCGCTCCAGTATGTCCGCACATCGGCAAAGATTTGTGCCTGACCGGTTAATAAATTACCGAACAACATATTCACGCCATTTAAGCTGTCGTTTTCAGTTGCCATAATGTATGGTGCGCGAACGCCGTTCCAGTCATAGGTAGAATTAAGAGTGGCTTCCATAAAATCACCGTTTGGCAAATGGTCTGTCCATTGGCGTTGCCCTTGGAAACCGGCAGCAATTGCATTATGCCCTAAGGCTTCTTCACCATAGCCTAGCTCTGCCAAGCGAGGATTACCCACCATTAAATCACGGGCAATCATGGTCATTTTCACCACGTCTTCCCAGAGTTTTTCACGCTCTTCCGGGTTACGCTGATTTTCCGGTGCGTTGACATCAATGCCTTCTTTGCAATAGGTTTTCACCCAGCTCATTGCTAATTTAAATTCTTCGGCATCGTAAATGTGGCGATCTAAACGGCGTTTAATTTCGGTCATATCCACATATTCGTTACGCATACCCAAATATTCTTGGAAGAATTGTTGGTTTACGATAGAACCAGCAATCCCCATTGAAACAGAGCCGATAGATAAATAAGACTTGCCACGCAAGGTCGCCACCGCAAGACCAGCACGGGCAAAGCGGAGTAATTTTTCACGCACATCGTCTGGAATAGATTGATCGTCCGCTTCTTGCACTTCCGTGCCGTAAATCGAGAATGCCGGCAAGCCAAGTTGGCTATGGCCTGCAAGAGAGGCTGCTAAATAGACCGCTCCCGGGCGTTCGGTGCCGTTAAAGCCCCAAATCGCTTTCGGCATATGCGGGTCCATATCAATGGTTTCAGAGCCGTAACACCAGCAAGGGGTTACGGTAATCACTGCACCCACATTTTCACGCTTAAATTTTTCTGCACAGGCAGCGGCTTCGGCAACGCCACCAATGGTTGAATCGGCAATCACGCATTCCACAAATTCACCGTTTGGGTGGCGGATTTCCGATTGCAATAAATTCGCTACGGCTTTCGCCATATTCATGGTTTGTTCTTCTAGGGATTCACGCACGCCTAAACGGCGACCGTCAATGGTCGGGCGGATACCAATTTTTACTGGAGTTGATTTGAGAGTTGTCATAGCGGGTTCTCCTGATTGGTTAAAAAATTTGCTTGCGGAATTTATTATGCATACACAATAAGTGTTATGAATAAAAATACGAAATTAGTTTAAAAATTGTGAATATGATCACAAAAATGATAGGTTTATTCAGAAAACTGATGAAAAAAGAATGCCCGATTTTGTCTTTTTTCTAACAAATCGGGCATATTCACCGAGTAAAATTAAAGAATGAGCTGAATGTGGTTCTCTAAGCAATAGCGTTGGAGTGTATTAGAGGGCATTTGATTAACAAATAGTTTATCAATACAAGACAGTGCTTCCATTTGGATTAAATCTTTACGCTCGAACTTGCTATGGTCAACCAATAGAAAGACTTGTTTGCTGTTTGCGATCAGTTTCCGTTTAAATGAGATATTAATTTCATTCGATTCCCAAATCGAATAGTCTGCAATCCCGGTGCAAGAAATGATCGCAATATCAATTTTTAAGCGAGACAGAAGTTGTTCTGAAAGTGGGCCATAAAACGCATCATATTTTTCCAAATAAATTCCGCCGGTAGCAATGGTTTTGATATGCGGTTTTTGGGAAAGGCTACGAATAATCCGCATAGAGCTACTCACCACCGTACAAGGGATATTGGGAAGCCGTTGAGCAACGTGCCAAGAGGTAGAACTTGCATCAAGAGCAATAACTGCTTCCGGTGGGAGGTGCAACAGAACATTCTCGGCAATATTGCGTTTTGCATCGCTATTGGTGCGTAACCGAGTACTAAATGAACGTCCAATATCTTTTTTCTTATGGCTTACCGCTCCACCGTGAGTGCGGTGCAAAAGCCCGTTTTTATCTAGCTTGTTTAAATCACGCCGAATAGTTTCAACTGAAACCGCACAATGTTCTGCCAATTCCTGTACACCGGCTTCATCAAATTGTTCCAAATAAGCGATGATTTGATTATGTCGTTGCTGCATACACTTTCCTTAGTCAATTTTTGCCTAAATTTAACCGCTTGTGGCGCACCTGTCGAGTAAACAAATTTTGTTTTTAGACTGCGATCACATTTTGTTGTTACAAGCGGTTATTTTTAGGGAACTTTTTGCAAAATTTGTAACTTATTTTGCAAAATTGGATTTCAGACTAATTGACAACCAATTTTAACTCTGTAAAATTCGCCTTGTTTTGGTGTTGAGAATTATTTTTAATATCAAAATTGGTAATCCTCTTAAATAATTTACCTCAAGGAATAACAGATGCAAAAATTCAAATTACTCCCTGTTTCTGCCGCAGTGCTTAGCGTACTTGCTGTTAACGCATTTGCTGAAACTACTTCAACCGATGTTGCTGTATTAGATACAGTTACAGTAACTGATAACCAAGGTTTAAAAGTTCAAACTAACGTTGTTACGACTCAGAAAAAAGATGAAAGTACCCAAACGGATTTACGTGGTTTGTTAAAAGATGAGCCGGCAATCAGCTTAGGAGGCGGTAACGGGACATCTCAGTTCCTTTATATTCGTGGTATGGGGCAAAACTCAATTGATGTGAAAGTGGATAACACTTACTCTGATAGCCAAATTCACTATCACCAAGGTCGCCATATGTTAGATCCTGCACTTGTAGGTACGGTTACAGTACAAAAAGGTGCGGGTAGTGCTTCAGCCGGTATCGGTCAAACCAATGGTGCGATTATTGCGAAAACCGTAGATGCATTAGATTTATTAAAAAATAGCGATAAAAACTTCGGTGCAAAATTAGGCACAGGTATCAGCACTAACCATGCTCACAATTTTAATGCGGCTGTGTATGGTAAAGGTGAAATTTTTGATGTGTTAGTGTCAGGTAGTCTAGTAAGAGACCGTAATTACAAAGGCGGTAAAGATTATGTGAACCACTTTGGTACAAACCGTGTACCATACAGTGCGTTAGATAAAAGTAGCTTCTTAGCGAAATTAGGTGCAACTCTTGGTGATCATCGCTTTGTATTAAGTCATTCTAATGAGCGACACGAAGGTGAGCGTTTAGTGCGTGAAGAGTTTGATACTGCTCCGGTGGGTACTCCGAATAACCGTGTTACTTTAGACAGACAAGCACCTGCAAACCGTAGAATGACTGTGCAAAGAACCAACTTAGAATGGACGGGTAAAAATTTAGGCTTTGCTCAAGAAGCAACAGCGAACGTTTACCAATTAGTTCAAGGCCGTTGGTCTGAAAATGATAAAGGCAATGGTTATGCAGGTGGTATTGATGGGCCAACCAAACTAAAAACGGTAACTCACGGTGCGAATGTTAATTTTGATTCAGCAGTACACGAGAATGTTTTATTGAAATACGGTGTGAACTATCGTCATCAAGAAGTTAAGCCACATGTAAAACTTAATCCGAATGTCGTTAATCAAGAGAAAACCGATACCGGTCTTTATGTTGAAGCAATTACTGCACCTATGGATAAAGTGACTTTCACGACAGGTGTTCGTTATGACCACTTCGACTTTAAAGCGATGGATGGTAAAAAACGTAGCGATGGTACTTTTAATCCAAGTGTGGGTATTATTTATGAGCCAATCCAACACTTAAGCTTAAGTGCAAGCCATAACTATGCAAGTCGTAGCCCTCGTATGCACGATGCTATTATGTCGCACGGTGCACGTGGTATGGTGACGATTGCAGATAACACCAAAGCAGAACGTGCAAGAAATACCGAAATTGGCTTTAACTATAATGATGGTACATTCAGTTTTGATGGTAGCTACTTCTGGCAACACATCAAAGATGCGTTAGGGACAACTAATGGTCGTGATAACCACGGTAATGCTGCACAAGCAATCGTAAACGGCGGTAAAATCAAGAACCGTGGTTATGAGTTAAATGCCGGCTACCAAAATAACGGCTTTACTGCTCGTATCGGTGTGGCACACAGCAAGCCTCGTTTCTATACAGAAACTTCTATGCAACGTAACCGCCAAGGTCAATTAACAGAAACCGCAGTATTAAGTAGCAATCCGGAATATGCATCAGCTATCGGTCGTACTTGGACAGCATCTGTAAGCTACCGTTTCGAGCAACCAAACATTGAGGTTGGAGTACACCACCGTATTGTTGAGAAAGTAAGACCTGAAGATAACTATTTTGTAACAGGTGGTACATTACAAACTAATACAGGCACAGGTAAAAAAGGCTACAATGTAACCGATATTACTCTTAACTGGAAACCGTTTAATGATGATAGTGTGAATGTGAACTTTGCTGTAGATAATGTAGCGAACAAACTGTATAATGCACACGGACAACGTGGTAATTTCCCTGCTCGTGGTCGTGAATTCCGTGCAGGCGTGAACTACACATTCTAATCTAATTTCATTTAGTCAAAACGCCCGAATTATCGGGCGTTTTTTTATGGCTTTACAAGTGGTTATATTTCAGTGATTTTTTGCAAAATCTATTCTGCAAACATTTCCTGTAAAATACCTAATAACTTGTGCAGTGTTTCAGTCTCTAATTCTCCAACTTTTTTCACTAAGCGTGCTTTATCTACCACCCTAATTTGCTCAGGTAGAATCAACCCTGACTTGCCTTGAAAATCCACAGGGATACGGAAAGGAGCCGGACGACTACCCGTTGTCATAGGTGCAATCAATGCTGTTCGTAGATAATCGTGTATTTCAGGTGGGGAGATAATCACACAAGGTCTGGTCTTCTGAATTTCACTGCCAATAGTCGGATCAAGATTAACAAGATAAATATCTCCTCTTACCATACCCATTCGTCCTCAATATCAACCGGAAAATCAAGTAACTGATCATCACCGCTTTCAGAAATCTGACGGGCAGCTAACGCCCAACCTTGTCGGGATTTTGGAGGAGCAGAAAGAATGATTTTATTATCTTTTACCTCCATTTCTAACTGATTGCCCAAACCGAGCTGTAATAAAACGGCTTTCGGAATAATGACAGCTTGCGAATTCCCCAGCTTTCGTAATGAAACTTGCATATTCTCTCCTTGGTTGTAATAACAAAGTTATTATATTGAAGTGTAAATACAAACACAAGCGGTGAGATTTCAGTGATTTTTTGCAAAGTGTTCATTAGTATCGAACAAATTTATTCGATACTAATGAATAAATATATCTAGCAGCAAACGGTTGCCAAAATATAGCAATCGTTTGCGTAATAAATTATAATCACTATAGTTTTTCATCTTAAATAGGAAAATTCCACTAATGACTATGCAAACCTTTCGTGGCTCACCGGCCTTATCTGCCTTCCGTATTCAACAACTTCTGCAAAAATTCCAACAAAATCAATTAGCTGTAAAATCAGTTTATGCGGAGTTTTTGCATTTTGTAGCGTTAAATCGACCGCTTGTAGCCGATGAAGAAAACAAAATCAAAGAGTTATTGCACTATGGTCCAACGCTGGAAGAACACGAGCCAACAGGGTTTTGCCTGATTGTTACCCCGCGCATCGGCACGATTTCCTCGTGGTCGTCTAAGGCAACCGACATCGCCCACAACTGCGGTTTGGCGGCAGTAGAGCGAATTGAGCGTGGCACGGTGTATTATCTAGAATTTTCTGAAATGCCTAATGAAAGCCAACTTGCGACGTTGAAAGGCTTGTTGCACGACCGTATGATGGAAACGGTGTTGGAAAGTGCCGATCAAGCCGAGCAACTTTTCGCTCAGCAAGAGCCGAAGCCGTTTACCAGCGTGGATATTTTAGGTGGTGGTCGTAAGGCGTTAGAAGATGCGAACGTGAATTTAGGCTTGGCGTTGGCGGACGATGAAATTGATTATTTGGTGAAAAATTTCACTCAACTTGGGCGTAACCCGAACGATATTGAGCTGTATATGTTCGCTCAAGCCAACTCGGAGCATTGCCGCCACAAAATTTTCAATGCGGATTGGACGATTGATGGGGTAAAACAGGAAAAATCCCTGTTTAAGATGATTAAAAACACCTTTGAGAAAACCCCGGACTATGTGCTTTCCGCCTACAAAGACAATGCGGCGGTGATGGAAGGCTCAACGGTCGGGCGTTTCTTCCCCGACCAAGACGGGCAATATCGCTATCATCAAGAAGATGCTCATATTTTAATGAAAGTGGAAACCCACAACCACCCGACAGCGATCTCACCCTTCCCGGGGGCAGCGACCGGTTCGGGCGGTGAAATTCGAGACGAAGGGGCGACAGGGCGTGGGGCGAAACCAAAAGCCGGTTTAACAGGATTTTCGGTGTCAAACTTAGTGATCCCAAACTTTGAACAGCCGTGGGAAAACCCGCTTTCTAAGCCGAATCGCATTGCCTCGGCGTTAGACATTATGATCGAAGGCCCATTGGGCGGAGCTGCTTTTAACAATGAATTTGGTCGCCCTGCGTTGTTGGGGTATTTCCGTACCTATGAAGAAAAAGTGAACAGTTTTGCCGGCAAAGAGATTCGAGGCTATCACAAGCCGATTATGCTTGCCGGTGGTATCGGCAATATTCGTGCCGAACACGTTCAGAAAGGTGAAATCCCGGTGGGGGCGAAACTCATCGTGCTGGGCGGCCCTGCGATGAATATCGGCTTAGGCGGTGGGGCTGCATCGTCAATGGCATCGGGTAAATCCAAAGAAGATTTGGATTTTGCTTCCGTTCAACGGGAAAACCCTGAAATGGAACGCCGTTGCCAAGAGGTGATCGACCGTTGCTGGCAGATGGGCGAGGAGAACCCGATTTTATTTATTCACGATGTAGGGGCTGGTGGTTTGTCTAACGCTATGCCTGAATTGGTGCACGATGGCGAGCGGGGCGGTAAGTTTGACCTGCGTAAAATCCTGTGCGATGAAAAGGGAATGTCGCCGCTTGAAATTTGGTGTAACGAATCGCAAGAGCGTTATGTGCTGGCGATCGCCCCTGAAAAGCTCGATATTTTCACCGCACTTTGCGAGCGTGAACGTGCCCCGTTTGCAGTGATTGGAGAGGCAACCGAGGAGAAACATTTAGAGCTTGCCGATCCGCATTTTGGCAATAAACCGATTGATTTGCCGATGAATGTATTGCTCGGCAAAACCCCGAAAATGCAGCGTGATGTTTCGTCAAAAAATGTGAAAAATCCACCGCTTGCAACCGACAATATTGAGCTTAAAGAGGCGTTCCACCGTGTGCTACGCTTGCCGGTAGTGGCGGAAAAAACCTTCTTAATCACCATTGGCGACCGTTCGGTCACAGGAATGGTGGCACAAGATCAGATGGTCGGCCCGTGGCAAATTCCGGTGGCGGATTGTGCGGTAACGACTGCAAGTCTGGACAGCTATTTTGGAGAGGCAATGGCAATGGGCGAACGCTCGCCTGTGGCATTGCTGGATTTCGCCGCTTCCGCTCGCTTGGCAGTTGCGGAAAGCATTACCAACATTGCGGCGACTAACATTGGCGACATTAAACGCATCAAACTTTCTGCCAACTGGATGTCGGCAGCTGGACACGAGGGAGAAGACGCAGGTTTATATGAAGCAGTGAAAGCGGTGGGCGAGGAGCTTTGCCCTGAGCTTGGCATTACCATTCCGGTGGGTAAAGATTCGATGTCGATGCGTACCACTTGGGAAGAGAATGGCGAACAAAAATCCGTGACTGCGCCGCTTTCGCTGGTGATTTCGGCATTTGCCCGTGTGGAAGATGTGCGTAAAACCGTCACCCCACAATTTCGCACCGATAAAGGCGACACTCGCTTGTTACTGATCGACTTGGGTGAAGGCAACAACCGCTTAGGGGCAACCGCCTTGGCTCAGGTATATAAACAGCTTGGCGACAAACCTGCCGATGTGGTGAATGTGGCTCGCTTAAAAGGCTTCTTCAACGCAATGCAAACCCTTGTCGCACAAGGAAAATTGCTTGCCTACCACGACCGCTCGGACGGTGGTTTAATCACCACACTGGCGGAAATGGCATTTGCAGGGAATTGCGGAATTTCGGTGGAAATCGACCGCTTGGGGGCAGACGATTTAGCCGTGTTATTCAACGAAGAACTGGGGGCAGTAATCCAAGTTCGCACCGAAGAATTGAGTGAAGTGCAAGCGGTGTTAAATGCCGAAAATCTTGCAAATCTCACCTTTGATATTGGTACAGTGTTTGATGGCGACAGCTTTGAAATTACCCGCAACGGCGAAACTGTATTTAGCCAAAAACGCTCCGAACTGCGTGGCATTTGGGCAGAACTCACTCATCAAATGCAACGTTTGCGAGACAACCCTGAATGTGCAGACCAAGAATTTGCAGCGAAAAAAGACCCGAATAACGAAGGCTTATCCGCATTTTTAACTTACGATGTGAACGAAGACATCGCCGCCCCATACATCAACAAAGGCGTAAAACCGAGCGTGGCGATTTTGCGTGAACAAGGCGTAAACAGCCACTATGAAATGGCGGCAGCTTTCGACCGTGCCGGTTTCAACGCTATTGACGTGCATATGTCAGACTTGATTTCGGGCAGACGCAACCTCAACGACTTCAACGCAATGGTGGCGTGCGGAGGCTTCTCTTACGGCGATGTATTAGGTGCAGGCGGCGGCTGGGCGAAATCGATTCTGTTCAACCCAATGCTGCGTGACCAATTCAGCCAATTCTTCGCCAACCCGAACACGTTAACCCTTGGCGTGTGCAACGGCTGCCAAATGGTCTCCAATCTTGCAGAAATCATTCCGGGAACGGAAAATTGGCCTCGCTTTGTGCGGAATAAATCCGAACGCTTTGAGGCACGGGTAGCGATGGTGAAAATTAACGAAACAAACTCTGTGTGGTTCGCAGGTATGGCAGGTAGCCATATGCCGATTGCGGTTTCGCACGGTGAGGGAAGAGTGGAGTTTAAAAATAGTGATCAGCTTCACAATCTGCAAAAACAGCATTTGATTGCTGCTCAATATGTGGACTACAATCTGAATCCAACCGAACAATACCCGGCTAACCCGAACGGCTCGGCATTAGGTATTACCGCCCTTACCAATACGGACGGAAGAGTAGCAATTATGATGCCACACCCTGAACGAGTGTTCCGAGCAGTGAGCAACTCTTGGGCTCCGGAAGATTGGACAGAAGATGGGGCTTGGGTGAGATTGTTTAGGAATGCGAGGGTTGGGTTGGGGTAATTCAAGATTAAAGGTAGCTAAACTAATGAGTATATTAAGTAGCTACCTTTCTTATGAAGAAGAATACATGATAGAAAAATCCCTCTAAATTTTGAATCTAGAGGGATGTAGGGTGGATTGGGTGCTAACACCTGAGATTCACTCATAATGTTAGGCCATATCCTATTATTTATAAGTATCACAATAGGTGATAAACTTCTTACATCATACACCTTTCTAAGAAAAATACAACATGAAAATAGACAAATACCATGATTTATCTGAATTTTCTCAATCGGAACGCTTTTTTTTATCTTGCTGGTATAATTTAGTACATGAATCATCGTTAGATTCATATAGAGTTCGAATAATGAACCCACTAAATATTACAGAGGAATTAAAACAAATCTTAACAGTATCTCATTCAAATAATGAGGATATTTTTCTTGTGTATGATGAGTTTATTTCTATAATTGAAAAGGATTTGTTTTTTAAGGAAACAAAAGATTCTAAGTTAATAATAGAGAGCATAAGTAAATCTATCATTAATAAAAGCAAACAGCCAATCGGGAAATCTTTTAAATTTGAAAAGAATAATATTGCCACAATATCATTTATTGATGAATTGATAATTAATATACATGAGAAGTATATAGATTTCTGTATTGAGTGGTTTATAGAGAATCTTAAAAATGACTTAACAAGAGAAATTAAAAGCAACATAAAGAATCAATTAAATCATTTTATTAGTTTTCTGATTCATAAGGGATATGACATTAAGACGTTAGTCGATTATTATAATAACATACTTACAAGGGATAAGAAAAAGTATTACAAGAAATTTATTGATAGGCTTAGGCTTTTGAAAAGAATAATATCTGGAAAAGATGATCAGAGAGATATTATATTTTGTATCTGCGGAAATAATAAATCTGATATAGATAACTTCCCGATAGAGTTTTTTAATGAAATAACAAATATAAACTTCTTTCGAGAGATTACTGATATTAAGACTTATTTGTCTAGTAAAGAACCTATTAGGGAATTAACAGAAGATAATGTATCTAAAATAGATTCTATATTTAATAGAAGAGATTATCAACATAAAATATATGTCCTGTTATCTATAAATGGTGTTGATGGTAAAGCAGCTGGTTTCAAAGCATACCAACAATTAAATAGTATTCTTGATTTAATTAGGTTTGAGTTTTTCGAAAGGTCATTATATATATCTGATTCTTTTGCTTTCCTACATACAAAGAAAATAATCGAACATAAAATAAATTTCTCCATCCCCAATCCTAAAGATGAATTTAATTTAGATGGTTTAAAATCTTTTTTAAGTAATTTCTTTTTGGCATTATTTAATTCGAATATATCTGAATCAACAAATATGCATATAACATCCGCACTACAATTTTATAGATATGGTAAGGATTCAAATAATCAGTTAAATAAATTAACAAATTGGTGGACGGCTCTAGAACACTTAACATCTCAAAAGAAAATAGGTAGTATAGGTGGTTGTATAATAGAAAATATTCCATTGATTTTATCTAAGTTGTATCTAAGTAAACATTTGTCATATATTAAGAAGGAGTTAGTTAGGTTTAATATAGAATTAAAAAGTGAATCTGGAGAAGATGTTTTATTAAAAGAGAAGAGTAATGCTGATTTTTTTAAGATTTTAAGAGATGATTTTTATAAAAAACAAATTGTAAACCATTTAAATGGTATTGACACTTACATTTCTTTCTGCATAGATTGTTTTATTGAAGATATCTTAGATGATAATAAGGTGTTTTCTATTTTATCTAAGCATAGGGATGTTATAGAAAAACAATTACAACGAATATATAGAACTAGATGTGATATTGTTCACAGTTCAAAGTCAAACATAAATACTGCATTGCTTTGTTCTCATTTAGAGTATTATTTAAAGGTTTTATTTAATCAGATTATATTATATTTCGGTAAAAGATCTTATATCAAAACATTAGATGAGTTTTTTAAACGTGAGTTTGTAGAGTTTGGTGATTTATTTGATGATAATGTTAAAGATAAATCTCTACTCTTAGAGAAATTGCTAACATTATAGCCCCCGATGGCACAAGCGTCTCGCTTGTGTCATCGTTATTCTTGCCCTTGCCTATCATTTGTTGTAAATCATTGTTTCCACAAATAACAAGCGGTCAGATTTTTGTGAAAATTTGCAAAGGCGGGATTATTTTTGCGATCTCCGTCGTAAAAATGGTATTGTGTGATGGTGATTTTATATGATCTGTTTATTCTTATTCCATTTAATTGGGGCAATGAGCCGAAAATATAAATGCCACGAAAAGAGCGGTGCCTATTTTTGAGTTTTATACAGTATATTGGATCGATATTTTATTCTTCAGGTTTATTTTTAAGTATATTTAAAAACCTTCTCCAATTCTTTCTATAATATTCTTCAATATAAGCTACAAATTCTAAATTACTCGTATTTTTGGTACAAACAGAACCCTCTGGGATAAAAAGCGCATTATTGGAATTATAATCGGAATCCATATAGCAACTACATATACCGATATGAGGGTTCTTTCTATTATTTAGTAATCTACCTTGTGCTCTTTCCATCAATGAGAGCGGTAATCGATCAATAAAACATTCTCTAAGTGAATGAAGAGTATCATTGTCTCCTACAGTGCCAAGCAGCATTTTTTCCCAAGTATGTGAAGGGCTTATATCTGACACAATAAAATGATAAATCGCTACATATGGGAAACCTATATCATATAGTCCTTGGGCTTGAGTAAAACCAAATTTCTTTGGTGATTTTCCTTGCTGTTCATATGATGCTCGTATAACTTTCGCTTCTATAGCAAGGGATTCTGAAAAGATAATATTCTCCTCAGTATAAGGAATGATTAAAATATCAATATCTCCCGGCTTATTTAAGTTTTGATGAAGTTCTTTAGAGGGGATAAGAATAGTCGCCAAAACGCCTTTATAGTCAGAGATATTAAAAAATGTAGGATGAGTTTTTCTTAAACACTCACCTAATAATCTCATATTAGCTATCAGTCTTAACAGCATTCCATTTTCATTATGATTGTTCATCCACTCTTTAGGACAAAAAAGAGGAGCATTACTAGTAAGTGGCTTAGTTTTATAGAGTTCCATTTGCTATTTTTAATTAAGCGATATGTATATTCTTCATACCATTAGGTAGAGGATATTTTAAACAGTTTTTAAGGTTTCGAGCAGTTGTGGTTGGAGACGAGCGCCATCTGAGGATAAGAGCGATCTCCAGCATTTTTGAATTTTTTCTGTTACAAGCGGTTTAATTTCCTCAATTTTTTGCAAAATTCTTTCAAAATCTTACTGCTTGCCTGTTTTTCGGCGTAGAATGACCAAACCCATTCAGTGGGAGTTCTTATTAGCCAATCCACGCCGTTCTCGTCAATGTCGGTTTTTCTGCAAAGTTTTTCATATTCTGCTGTTAAGTAGGGTTAGAGCTTTCTTGTATGAAGCAAACCGGAAATTATATGCAAAATCAGGGTGGAAAATTATCTTGTAAGGAGTCGCGATGAAAAAATATCTAGCTGGTTTAATGCTTGTTAGCCTAATTACTTTAATTTCCAAATGGATTTCTTTAACTACATTTGCACAGCACTTACACCTAAGTGCCTTAGTGCTGGCGATCTTATTGGGTTTTATAGTGGGGAATCTTGGCTATAAGCGAATAGAAAGGCAGGCAGCCGCAGGCGTGAATTTTGCCAAAGGTATGATACTACGTGCCGGTATTATTCTTTATGGATTTAATTTAACCTTGCAAGATATTCAATTGGTTGGACTCAATGCAATTGCAACTGATGTAATAATGCTAGTAAGCACTTTTATTATCACTTGCATTATTGGCATTTATTGGTTGAAGTTGGATAAGCAGCTTGTTTATCTTACTGCTACTGGTTGTAGTATTTGTGGAGCAGCGGCTATTTTAGGTGCGCAATCCGTCGTGAAGGCAGATTCACATAAAGTTTCGGTTGCGATTGCATTAATTGTGATTTTTGGCTCTATTGCGATGTTTTTATATCCTGCGTTATATCAATTGTCATGGGGTTTAAGCGACAACCAATTCGGGATTTATATTGGCTCGTCTGTTCATGAGGTCGCTCAAGTTTATAGTGCAGGCAACATGTTAAGTTCAGGGTTAGCGGATGTGGCAGTAATTAGCAAGATGGTTCGTGTAATTATGCTTGCTCCTTTTCTAATTTTTCTCTCCTTTTATTTGCAGCGTGACCAACAAGCCTCTCGTCCTTTTATGATGCCTTGGTTTGCTATTTTATTTATTGTGATGGCATTGATTAACTCTACTGGTTGGATAGTTCCTGAAATAGTGGTATGGCTTAGCCAGATTTCGGCAATTTTGTTAATGATGGCAATGGCAGCAATGGGGGTAACAACGCAACTTTCAACGCTAAAAAATGCCGGATTAGCACCGTTATTCCTTGGCTTTTTGATCTTTATTTGGTTAGTGATTGGCGGCTTTTTCGTAAATTATGCCATGCAATGGCTGTTTGGCTAACAAGTTAAATGTGGGTAGCGAAAGCGCATTTCCAGATAGTATTAGAGTTCCCTAATGGCGCTTATATTGTGAGTTTTGCAACCGTTTATTGGGTTGATGTATTTGTTGGAGATCGCTATTTCCAGACGATTATTGAAGCCTTGGATTTATTGCTACATTAAACTTCCATTACCAGAAATTGTCTTTATTATGGCTATTTCATTTTTATAAAGGAGACAATATGCGTGTTTTATTACTTAGTTTTTGTTTATTATTAACAGGTTGTATTGTGCCTGTTGGTACTACAGGGCAAGTTGGTGTACCTATTCCTATTTTTGTGGATACCTCAGCGCAGAGCCATGTTGGTTCTGTTTATGTTTGTACCTTAAAACCATTCACCAAAGAATATCGTAGTGAGCATACAAATAGAGGGATAGCGAAACTCAGTATACAGAAAAAATGCCAAGAAAATCACAATGCAATGTTTTGTGAAGAAAAGGATATTGTTTGTAAAACCTATGATTAGGTATATAAAGCTTTTGATTTAAGGAGTTATTATGCAACCCATCAACATCGCCATCGCCGGTGCCGGCTTTTCCAGCAAAGTTTTCCATATTCCGTTTTTTAAGCAAGATTCACGTTTCAATATTGTAAAGGTGTATGAGCGTACTTCTAACAATGCGGCAGAATGGTTGCCGAATGCGGAAACGGTGCGAGATTTCCACGCTCTTTTAACGCCTGAAATTGATTTAGTGCTGATTACCACGCCGAACCAAACTCATTATCAGATGGTGAAAGAGGCATTATTAGCTGATAAACACGTGCTGGTAGAAAAACCGTTGGTTGCAAGTGTAGTAGAAGCTCAAGAGTTGGCTGCCCTTGCTAAGCAACAAGGCAAGGTGCTTTATGTGTATCAAAACCGTCGTTGGGATAGCCATATCGCTACGGCAAAAAGTATTATTGAGCAAGGGCTATTAGGCGAGATTGTGGATGCGGAAATCCGCTTTGACCGTTATGCCAAAACCAAAAACTCGAAAGTTTGGAAGGAAGCCGGCGATAGAGGCACCGGCTTGGTATATGATTTAGGCGTGCATTTAATTGATCAAGCAGTTTATTTATTCGGCAAGCCACAGGCGGTGTATGCGGACGTACGTTACCAGCACGACGGTGCTTTAGTTGATGATAATTTTGATATCCAACTTTATTATGCCAACGGCTTTAAAATAGTCTTAAAAGCAAGTAAGTATGCCCGTGAGCCCAGCCCGACTTTTGTGTTGCACGGCAAGCTAGGCTCTTATGTGAAGCAGAATGCCGATAATCAGGAAGAGTTGCTAAAAAATGGAGTTCAGCCTGTGGGTGAATCGTGGAATGCCGAGCCACAAGAGGCTTGGGGAATTTTACACACCGAACTGGAAGGCAATGTGGTGCGCCAGCCTTACCCTAACAGCGTGGCAAGCTATCAAAATTTGGTCGATGATTTATACCAAGCCATCGCCCACAATGCAGAGCCAATCATAAAATTAGATGAAGTAATTTTTGTGCTAAGCGTGATTGAGAACGTGTTTGAAAGTGCAAAATCAGGGAGTAAAATTCAACTTTAACCATTGGGAGAGAATATGTCAGTATTGAAGAACGGCGTGTGGGTAGCCGATGATAAATTAGATAACATTGATACCATTCCCACTCAAATCACCCCTGAAAATGGGCGTTATCATCTCTATATTTCCTTAGCTTGCCCTTATGCTCACCGAGCTAATTTGGTGGTGAAATATTTAGGTTTAACGGGAATCTCAGTGTCTAGCGTTTCGCCCTATAAATTTGACCCTTGGGCGTTTGATGAAAATTTCCCAGACCCGCTGTTTGGAGTGCAAAATCTGTACGACATCTATTTAAAACACCAAGCGGATTTTTCCGGCAGAGCCACTGTGCCGGTGTTATGGGATAAACAAGCTCAGCAAATCGCCAGCAATACTTCCTTTGATTTAGCCTTAGATTTAGCTGAAAATTGGAATGCGTTGGCAACCAATAAGTACGAACTGGTGCCGCTTGACGAAAGGATGGAGATTATTGAGCTGAATCAATGGATTAGCGATCATATCAACGGCAAAATTTACCGTGTCGGCTATGCAACCGAACAAGCCAACTATGATAAGCTGGTGGCAGAATTGTTCAACGATTTCGCCGAATTAGACAGCCGATTGGCAAACAACCGCTACCTTTTCGGTGAAGAAATCAGATTATCGGATTTCTTCTTGTTCCCAACCTTGATTCGGTTTGAAGCAGTTTATTCCACCTTGTTTAAGTGCAGTGCCAAACCGCTTTCGGATTTTTCGAATTTATATCGCTATATGTTGGATTTATACCGTATTGAAAGCATAAGAGAAACTGTGGACGTAGCTTACACCCACACTAATTATTTCTACAGTTTTCCACAATTAAACCCTTCAAGAGTCGTGCCAAAACTCGCTAAGCTTGAGTGGCAATAATCGCAAGCGGTCGAATTTGCAAAAAAAAGTTGCAAATCTGACCGCTTGTTTTATTTTTTCTCCCCATTGCTTTTCCATTTTTTATTCGCTACTATGCGAGCCTATCCGTAGTTAGAATACTTAATATGTTAAGTTTTAACTGTTTTTTCACTCTAATAAGGATCATTTCAAATGAATAAACTTATTGCCTCTTTGGTGGCTTCAAGCTGTGCCACAGCTTTTGCTGCACCTGTTCAACAAAACAATTTCCATACCACTACCCACACTTACGAATTTACCCAATCTTACGATTTGGTTGTGCCAAAAGGCTCGTCCGGAACCACTAATTTATGGATTCCGTTGCCGTCTGATACCGATTATCAAACGGTGAAATCAATTGAGTTTGAGGGAAGTTATAAAAACGCCTATATCACAGAAAATAATGCTTACGGTGCAAAAACCTTGTTTGCCACTTGGGACGAAGATGCTCCAAAACGGGATATGAAAGTGACGTTAGTGATTGAAACACGAGACCGTGAGCCGATGGCACAAGGGGCGTTAAACAATTACCAAATGCCGGAGAAAATCACTTATTCTGTTGATGTACAGGAATATTTAAAAGCCACGCCACACATCAAAACAGACGGCATTGTGAAAGAATATGCCGATAAAATCGTGGGCAATGAAACAAATCCACTCAAAAAAGCAGAGCTGATTCACAAATGGATTGTGGACAATATGGAGCGTGATAATTCGGTATTAGGCTGCGGTGATGGCGATGTGGAGAAAATTCTCACCACCAAAGTGCTAAAAGGAAAATGTACCGACATCAACTCGGTGTTTGTGGCACTTGCCAGAGCCTCTGATATTCCCGCTCGTGAAGTATTTGGTATTCGTTTAGGGCAAGCTCACAAAATGGGGCAATATTCCAAAACGGCGTTTGGCAGTTCAAAAGAAGGGATTGCGAATGAGAACACCGGGCAACATTGCCGTGCGGAGTTCTATTTAGCCGGCTTCGGTTGGGTGCCGGTGGATTCTGCCGATGTGGCGAAAATGCGTTTAGCCGAGAAAAAAGACGTTGCTGATGCTGATGTTCAAACGGTCTCGAAATACTTATTCGGCAACTGGGAAATGAACTGGGTGGGCTTCAATCACGGACGTGATTTCGATTTATATCCACAACCGGAACTTACACCACTGAATAATTTTGGCTACCCTTATGCTGAGGTAGGTGGTGATCCGTTAAACTCGTTTGAGGCGAAAGAATTTGGCTATGAATTCATCTCTAAAGAGTTATAACAATAAATTCATCACAATGTGCATCACCGCTGTGGTTACGGCGGTGACCTCCACATTCTGTTGTATTGGGCCACTGGTTTATTTAGTGTTTGGCATCTCTTCCCCTTGGTTGATGGAGCTAAACCAACTGGAGTTTCTACAACTGCCGATGTTGCTGATTTCGCTCGCTGCGTTTGGCTATGGCTTCTGGTTGCTGAATTTTTCCAATAAAATCATCTGCACCAAATACTTCTCCCGCAGAACCCTGGTCATTTTGTATTGGGTAGTATTTGTGGTGGTGATCTTCTTTTTAACTTACCCTTATGTGTTGCCTTACATTTTGGAAATGTGGGGCGGAGAATAAAATGAAAAAATATATCGCAACGATGCTGTTGGCTTTTGGTTTGGTTCATTCAAGCTGCGCACAAGAAAAAACAGCTCAAATTGAAACGAAACAAGCAGAGAAAACCGTCGTCCTCCATATTCCGGAAATGTACTGCCAGCTCTGCGTTTATTTAGTCAATAAAGAACTACGAGCAGTAGAAGGTGTGATTTCCACCAAAGCCTCAATGAAAGAGCGAAAAGCGACTGTGGTGGCAAAAGAAAGTGTGGATAACCAAGCCCTGATACAAGCGGTCGGAAACCTCAAATATACTGCAAAAGTCATTGAATAAAACCAAAGCTCAAACATTGTTGTTTGAGCTTTTTTAATTTAGCCTTCCTTTTTTCCCCATCTAATATTCAAACTTCACTTTTGTTTTTGATTTAAAATGAAAAAATAATTTATTTTGAAAGTTATTTATCATTTTGTGATCGCTGTCACAGTTTTTAAAATAAAAATAATTTACTATTTGCACATCTCATAACAGAGATGAAAGAAAAATATTTTGTTTTGAAAAAATGGAGATCGGTATGATTGAAGCAATTACACACGGAGCAGAATGGTTTATCGGTCTGTTCCAAAAAGGCGGTGAAACCCTAGTCGGTATGATAAACGGTATTTTGCCACTCTTAATTTCATTATTGGTTGTAATGAATGCCCTGATTAAATTTGTAGGGCAAGATCGGATTGAACGACTTGCTCAACGTAGTGCCGGAAACCCTATTTCACGTTATTTGATCTTACCGGTGATTGGCACTTTCGTTTTCTGTAACCCGATGACATTAAGCTTAGGACGTTTCTTACCGGAGCGTTACAAACCAAGCTACTACGCCGCAGCCTCTTATAGTTGCCACTCTATGAACGGCTTATTCCCTCACATCAACCCGGGTGAATTATTCGTTTATTTAGGCATTGCCAGCGGTTTAACCACCTTAGGCTTACCACTTGGGCCTTTAGCCATCAGTTATTTATTAGTCGGTATGTTTACCAATTTCTTCCGTGGCTGGATTACAGACTTTACCACCGCATTCTTTGAAAAACGAATGGGGATCACCTTAGATAGAGAAGTACATTTATCCCACTAATCAAGTAACTGAAATACAGAGGAATAGATTATGAGCAACAAAGCGATTTACATTGAAAAAGGCAACGGTGGTTGGGGCGGTCCATTAACATTACCTGTTGTGGAAGGCAAAAAAGTGCTTTATATGACCGGCGGCACTCGCCCTGCGATTGTTAATAAATTGGTGGAATTAACCGGCTGGGAAGCGGTTGATGGTTTTAAAGAGGGCGAACCGCCGGCAGAAGAAATCGGGATTGCGATTATTGACTGCGGTGGGGTATTACGCTGCGGACTTTATCCAAAACGCCGTATTCCAACCATTAACATTCACGCCACCGGTAAATCCGGCCCTTTAGCGGAATTTATTGTGGAAGATATTTATGTTTCAGCGGTGAAAGAAAACAATATTCGCTTAATTGATGCCGATGGAAGTGTGCCTGTGGCGACAGAGCAAGCAAAGTCAGCTTCATCAACGCCAGCAAAAGAGTATGACTCCAGTAAAAAAATCACCGAACAAAGTGATGGCTTATTAGCAAAAATCGGTATGGGAATGGGGTCGGTGGCGGCGTTATTCTTCCAAGCCGGACGAGACACTATTGATACGGTGCTTAAAACCATTTTACCGTTTATGGCATTTGTTTCTGCGTTAATCGGGATCATTATTGCGTCAGGCTTAGGTGATGTAATTGCCCACGGCTTAACCCCTCTGGCAAATAGCCCAATAGGTTTAGTTACACTGGCGTTGATTTGTTCCTTCCCTCTCCTTTCGCCATTCTTAGGGCCGGGAGCCGTGATTGCACAAGTTATCGGCGTGTTAGTCGGTACGCAAATCGGTTTAGGCAATATTCCGCCACATTTAGCACTGCCGGCACTCTTTGCTATTAATGCTCAAGCCGCTTGTGATTTTATTCCTGTGGGGCTTTCAATGGCGGAAGCAAAACAAGATACCGTACGAGTGGGTGTGCCGTCAGTGTTAGTCAGCCGTTTCTTAACCGGTGCACCAACCGTGCTGATTGCGTGGGCAGTTTCCGCATTCATCTACCAATAATTAACCACGATACAAGCGGTGGAATTTGAAAAATTTTTTGCAAAATGCACCGCTTGTCAAAACGAGAGAACATTTATATGACGATTATTTATCAAACGACCTTTACCAAAATCGGGAATTTCGCTCAGGAATCATTAGCAGACAATATGTTAATCACTTTTAAACAAGGCGCACCGGCAGATTTAGAAGATTACTGCTTCATTCATAATCCATCTGAATTAAGTAGCCCTTTACAAGTAGGCGATATTGCTGAATTTGATGGCGTAGCTTATCCGATTACGGCAGTTGGTAGCGTTGCATCTGAAAACTTATCTGCCCTCGGACACATTACCTTCCGTTTTGACGGGGCAAATGATGCGGAGTTTCCGGGGAGCGTACACGTTGTCGGTACACCACCAAAAACATTAACGGAAAACTCCACCTTAATCATTAAACGTGATTAATCATCGCTGAAACATTATTTCAAATTGAAAATTAAGAGGAATACATTATGAACAATGAAAAAAAAGTCGCTATCGTTGTTGGCGGCGGTCAAACACTTGGAGCTTTTTTATCTGAAGGCTTGGCAGATGCCGGTTATCGAGTGGTGGTTGCTGACTTAAACGGCGAAAATGCACAAAAAGTGGCAGCCGATATTAATGCCAAACAAGGTGAAGGAAATGCGATTGGAGTGCAAGTCGATGCGGCTGATGAACCAAGCGTTGAAGCACTAGCTAAAGCAACAGATACAGCATTCGGGCGTGCCGATGTATTGGTTTACAGTGCAGGCACAGCGAAAGCATCGCCTATTTGGGATTTCAACTTAAACGATTTTGATTTGTCGGTAAAAGTGAATTTAACCGGTTATTTCTTAACCGCAAAACACTTCTCCCGCTTAATGATTCGTGACGGTATTAAAGGGCGTATCATTCAAATTAATTCTAAATCAGGTAAAGTGGGGAGTAAGTACAATTCCGGTTATAGTGCAGCGAAATTTGGTGGTGTAGGTTTAACACAATCGTTAGCATTAGACTTGGCAGATAAAGGCATTACCGTGCATTCATTAATGTTAGGCAATTTATTGAAATCACCGATGTTCCAATCGTTAATTCCGCAATATGCGGCAAAACTCGGCATTCCGGAAAGCGAAGTAGAGCAAGTTTATATTGATAAAGTGCCTTTAAAACGTGGTTGTGATTATCAAGATGTGCTGAATGTCTTAAAATTCTATGCCAGCGAAGAGGCAGCTTATTGCACAGGACAGTCTATTAATATTACCGGTGGTCAGGTAATGTTCTAAGCAAACAAGCGGTCAAATTTGTCGATTTTTTTACAACAATTTGCAAAAAATGACTAAAATAAACCGCTTGTTAATTCGCCACACCGGTTGATATGCCACAGGGGAAAGCGTATTGTTTTGAAATCGCAGATACGTTTAGGCTCTGTGGCCTTTTATTAAGGAGCAATGATGGATTCAATTACACTTCTGATTATATTGGCAATGATAATGTGGCTGTTACAAGCCGTTTTGGGGTGGCTTCAAATTAAAGCCTTTAACCAAGCCTTTATGGAAATCAGCAAGAAAGGCAAAGTAACAGTTGGGCGTAATAGTGGTCGCTTTAACCCAAAATCGGTTATTGTATTGGCGTTTGATGATGAGAAAAAAGTGGTAGATAGCCTTTGTATGAAAGGATTTTCCGTCTTTGCCAGACCGCAGAAATTAGCGTCTGTGATTGGTTTGTCTCTTGATCAAATTGTGCCGGAAAAAATCTTTCCAACCGATAAACGTTCACAATTTGCCTTAAAAGTGGCGATATCTTCCGGATATAGTTGCTCAGATCAAAAATAATGCGATTTTTTATTTCATTTTGAATATTTTTTTAGCTAAAAATGAGATAATGGAGAATAAATATGCAGATCAATAGTGTCATCTTTGATATGGATGGGGTAATGATTGATTCAGAACCCCAATGGGCAGAGGCTCAAATTGCGGTATTAGCCGATTTAGGTATTAATATAACCGAGCAAGATTGCGAACAACTCACCAGAGGTAAGCGGATTGATGAGTTGAGCGACACTTGGATTAAAAAATTTCAGTTATCTGTTTCCAACCAAGCATTAAGTGAAGCCATTTTGGCACACGGCTGTGCTGCAATCGAGCAACACGGCAAAGCATTAACGGGTTTATATGAATTATTGGATTTCTTAAAATCTAATCATATCAAGTTGGCAGTGGCTACCTCATCGCCGCCGGTGGTGATTAAAGCGGTGTTTGATCGCTTAAAACTGTGGGATTATTTCCCGATTCAATGTAGTGCAATGGATGAAGAATACGGTAAGCCACACCCTGCGGTCTATTTGAGTGCCGTGAAAAAATTAGGTATTGAAAAACAAGAATGTATCGTTATTGAAGACAGTGTAACCGGCTTAATTGCCGCCAAAGCCGCTAATTTAACTACGTTTTTGGTGAATACCAATTATCAAAATGAAAAATTTTCAATTGCCGATAAAAGAATGGCATCGCTACTAGATGTTATTGAAAAATTAAAACAGCATTAGCACAGATTAGCTCGCTCCAATCTTTGCTAAATTGGAGGAACAATGAAACCTTTTGAAAGAAGACAGCAAATTTTAGCCTACTTAGCTCAGCACGGTAGAACCGAAGTGGACGTGCTGGCAGACTATTTTAAGCTAACCGGCGCAACCATTCGTAAAGATTTAACCTCACTCGAAGAAGATAAGAAAGTCTTGCGTACTTATGGCAGCGTGGTCTTAATTGATGAAGAAATTCTTGAACGGGAAGAGAAAATCAATAAAGAGGACAAAGACGATAAACCGCTTGCCCAGAAAACCGGCATTAATCTTCAACAAAAGCAAGCTATCGGGCAAAAAGCAGCCGAGCTTATCAGCGAAGGTAATTCGGTAATTTTTGATGCCGGAAGTACCGTACTACAAATGATCCCTCACCTAAAGCCGTTTGATAATCTTTCTTTGATGACAAACAGCCTAACCATCTTTAATGCAATTTTAGCGTTAAATAAATCTTATAATTTATTGATTTCCGGTGGTACTTTCCGCGAAAAATCCGCCTCTTTCCACGGCTATTTTGCAGAGTCTGCGTTTATCGGCTCAACTTTCGATCTACTTTTTATCGGCACGGACGGTTTTGATTTGGAAGTAGGGCTAACTACCTTTAATGAAGTCTATAAAGTCAGCTCACTGATGTGTGATGCGGCGAAAAAAATCGTGGTGTTGGCTGATTCCAGTAAATTTGGGCGGAAAAGCCCGAATATTGTGTGTGGGTTAGAAAAAATCCATACCATTATTACCGATGAAGGCTTATCATTAGAAATGAGAGAGCAAATTCGAGAAAAAGGTATCGAACTGTTAATCGTATAAGGACTGGAAAATGAACCATTTAGAGAGTGCAAAAGAAACGTTAAACCTCTATGCTCAGCAGATTATCACGCTAAACCATCGACTTTCTGAAGAATTTAATGAGGTGGTAAATATGATACTCGCCTGTCAAGGGCGAGTGGTTGTTGGCGGTATTGGAAAATCGGGGTTGGTCGGCAAAAAAATGGTGGCAACTTTAGCTTCCACCGGTACGCCAAGTTTTTTCTTACACCCGACAGAGGCTTTTCACGGCGATTTGGGAATGTTGAAACCGATTGATATGGTGATTCTGATTTCGAACAGCGGTGAAACCGATGATGTGAATAAACTGATCCCAAGCCTGAAAAATTTCGGCAATAAAATTATTGCAATGACCGGCAACCCCTATTCTACACTCGGGCGAAATGCCGATGTGATTTTAAATATCGGGGTAGAGCGTGAGGCTTGCCTGAATAACCTCGCCCCAACCAGCTCTACTTTGGTCACGATGGCTTTAGGTGATGCGTTGGCAATCGCCTTAATGAAAGCTCGGGATTTCCGCCCTGAAGATTTTGCCCGCTTCCACCCCGGTGGCAGTCTTGGTCGTAAATTATTGAACAGAGTGCGAGATGTGATGGTGCGTAAAGTGCCAATCGCCGGTTTAGACACCACCTTTACCGAATGTTTATCTGTAATGAATGAGGGACGTATGGGGGTGGCGGTAATTATGCAAGACGATAAATTGGAAGGCATTATTACCGATGGTGATATTCGCCGCACACTGGCACAATTCGGGGCAGATAGCCTGAATAAAACCGCTCAAGAAATTATGACTCGCAACCCGAAAACCATTAACGATACCGAATTTTTAGCCAAAGCCGAAGATTTAATGAAAGAGCTGAAAATTCACTCCTTAATTGCAGTGAATGATGAAGGCAAAGTAACGGGATTGATGGAGTTTTCTAGCTAGTTTGTAGATTTAACGATGGTGCAAGCGTCCACGCTTGTGCCGTTCACTGACATATATCAATATCTAATAAAACAGGTAAGTTGTTAGCATAATTTCTTGCACTGCTATATTTCCATTCAAATGCCTCGCATACAAAACCGCTTACGATAGGGTTGTTGTGAATATAGTTTAGCTTTTCATCAAAAAATTTCTGAGAATAGATTGTTATCGGTTGGTTATGATGTTGCCAAAGTTGGTATTGCTTGACATTATTTCGTTGTTTAGCTGCCCGAGTAAACATCCATAATAACCATTCTTTTCTACTTTCTTGGGGATTTGTTTTAATTTGCTGAATCAACATTTTAGATGTAAATGTTTTAAAATCTCTTATTAAATCTGACGGGTTTTGGTCTTTTGCTTGAAATAATAAATGAATATGGCTTGGCATGATGCAGTAGCCATATAAAATCATCCCTTTTTGTTTTCGACAATAATTCAATGATTGGATAATGGTTTGAAAATAATCTTCTCGAATAAATAGATCAATCCAATAAACTGTTGCAAAACTAACAAAATAGGCTCCGCTCTTCTCATAAAACTTATATTTTCTACTCATTATGAACCTCTAAAGTGCAGTTTATGCTGATAGTAATATAGGTGAACAGTTAGGGTTAGCAATTCATTTTATTTTTTCGATGTAGATCGCAAAAATAGAATTATGCTTGGCACAAGCGAGGACGCTTGTGCCATCTTTACTTCAAAAATGTGAACTAGATCACATTTTCAAATCTACCCCAAAAAAATTAATGTGATCTACTTCACATTTTTGAGAGAAACATTTTTGTAACTTTTGAAAGTGGTGCTAATTTAAGCACGATTTTTTCAACCCTAATTTTCTCTCCTTTTTTGAGGTTTCTATGTCTAATTTAAAAGTGAAAGTCCAAGGTTTTGGGCGTTTCTTATCAAATATGGTGATGCCGAATATCGGAGCCTTTATTGCGTGGGGCTTTATCACCGCCCTGTTTATTCCAACCGGTTGGTTACCGAACGAAACTTTTGCCAAGCTGGTCGGCCCGATGATTACTTACTTGCTGCCTCTGTTAATCGGTTACAGCGGTGGTAAATTAGTCGGTGGCGAGCGTGGTGCAGTTGTGGGGGCAATTACCACAATGGGTATCATCGTGGGTTCTGAAATCCCGATGTTCTTAGGTGCGATGATTGTCGGCCCACTTGGCGGCTGGGCGATCAAAACGTTCGATAAAGCGATTGACGGCAAAGTAAAAAGCGGTTTTGAGATGTTGGTAAACAACTTCTCGGTCGGGATCATCGGTATGATTTTGGCAATGCTTTCATTTGCTTTCATCGGCGGTATCGTCACCCAAATTTCTGCGGCATTAGGTGCAGGCGTAGGAGCATTAGTTGAAGCAGGTCTTCTGCCATTAACTTCAATTATTGTTGAGCCGGCGAAAATCCTGTTCTTAAACAACGCCATCAACCACGGTGTATTCACGCCACTTGGTACAGCACAAGCACAAGAAGTGGGCAAATCTATTCTGTTCTTAATTGAAGCGAACCCGGGCCCGGGCTTTGGTATCTTGCTTGCCTATATGTTCTTTGGTCGTGGCACCGCAAAACAAACCGCAGGTAGTGCATCAATCATTCACTTCTTAGGCGGTATTCACGAAATCTACTTCCCGTATGTGTTAATGAGCCCACGCTTAATTCTTGCCGTGATTGCAGGCGGTGCAACCGGTGTTTTAACCAACTCATTATTAGGTGGCGGTTTAATCGCACCAGCTTCTCCGGGTTCAATTTTCGCTATTCTTGCGATGACTGCACCGGGTGCTCACTTTGCTGTGATTGCCTCCGTGATTCTTTCTTGTGCCGTGACTTTTGCGATTGCGTCAATCTTACTCAAAACCCAAAAAGGTGAAGCCTCATTGGAAGATGCACAAGCACAAACTCAAGCGATGAAAGCAGAAAGCAAAGGCGTAGCAGCGGCTGCGGTAAATGGTAACATCAACAAAATCTATGTAGCGTGTGATGCCGGTATGGGTTCAAGTGCGATGGGTGCGAGTATGTTACGCAAAAAAGTGCAAGCGGCAGGCTTAAACATTGAAGTCCAAAACTTAGCGATCAACGACTTACCGCAAGACGCACAACTGGTGATTACCCACAAAGACTTAACCGCCCGTGCAACACAACGTGTGGCAACGGCTCAACACTTATCGCTCACTAACTTCTTAGACAGTGCATTCTATGACAGCTTAGTGGCAAAATTAGGCAATAACCAGCCTCAACAAGCGGTGCAAACAGCGGAAAATTCTGTAAAGGAAGCGCAAGCGGAAGGCTTAACACTCCAAGCTGCCCAAGTCTTTTTAGGTTTACAAGCAAACAGTAAAGAAGAAGCGATCCGCTTTGCCGGTGAGCAATTAGTTAAAGCCGGTTTTGTTCAGCCAAGCTATGTAGATGCAATGTTCGCCCGTGAGCAAATGGTTTCCACCTACTTAGGCGAAGGCTTAGCTGTGCCACACGGTACATCTGATGCCAAAGACAGCGTGCTGAAAACCGGTATCGTAGTCTGCCAATACCCGAACGGCGTTCGCTTTACCGATGAAGAAGACGGCGTGGCGAAACTGGTGGTCGGTATTGCAGCAAAAGGCAACGATCATATTCAGATTTTAAGTGCAATTACCAACGCACTGGACGATGAACAGGCAATGAAAACCTTAACACAAACCAACAATGTTGATGAAGTATTAGCGTTATTGGCGAAGTAATCGCATATTTGATGGCGCAAGCGTCCACGCTTGTGCCTTTTACTTTTTATTTTAAAATCAGAGAAGCACCAGCGTGGACGCTGGCGCTATCTAGAACTTTTTCGGAGAACAAATTATGAACGCACTCCATTTTGGTGCCGGTAATATCGGGCGTGGCTTTATCGGCAAACTGCTTGCTGATGCCGGTATTTTCGTGACTTTTGCCGATATTAACCAAACTCAAATCGACCAAATCAACCAAAACAAGCAATACGGCGTGAAAATCGTGGGCGATGACAGCCGTGTGGAAATTGTCAAAAACATTGCGGCAATTAACTCGAAAGACGAAAACGCCGTGATTGAGCAAGTGAAAACCACCGATTTAATCACCACCGCAGTCGGCCCGAATGTGCTTGGCTTTATTGCCCCACTGTTCGCCAAAGCGTTAGTCGCTCGTGTGGAAAGTGGCAACACCCAACCGCTGAATATTATCGCCTGTGAAAATATGGTGCGTGGCACGTCATTCTTTAAAGCAAAAATTTTTGAAAATCTGACCGCTTGCGAACAGGAAAAAATCGAGCAACTGGTGGGGTTTGTGGACTCTGCTGTGGACAGAATTGTGCCACCAGCCGAGCCGAATCCTGCGGATCCGCTGGAAGTCACGGTGGAAGAGTTCAGCGAGTGGATTGTGGATCAAACCCAGTTCAAAGGCGACATTCCAAACATCAAAGGAATGGAATTAACCGATAACCTGATGGCGTTTGTGGAACGTAAACTGTTCACCCTTAACACCGGGCATTTAATCTGTGCCTACTTGGGCAAACAAGCGGGTGTGAAATGGATTAAAGAGGCGATTGCGATTGAGGAAATCAAAGCTCAGGTAAAAGCCACGATGGAAGAGAGCGGTGCAGTGCTGATTAAACGTTACGGCTTCGACCCACAAGCCCATTCGGCGTATATCGAAAAAATCCTCAAACGTTTTGCTAACCCGTACTTAAACGATGACGTAAACCGTGTAGGGCGTGAGCCAATCCGCAAACTCAGCGAAAACGACCGCTTGATCAAACCGTTGCGTGGCACGTTGGAATATGGCTTGCCGTATCAAAACTTGGTCAAAGGCGTGGTAATGGCATTGCAATATCGCAATGAGGAAGACCCACAAGCGGTCGAACTTGCCGAATTTATTGCAAATCACGGTGTGGCGGCAGCGGTGGAAAAATACACCGGTTTAACCGACCAAGCGGTCATTGCTCAAGTGGTGGAATTATATCAATAATTCTTGACACTATGATGGATTACATCGACAAACTCAGTGAGGAAACCACCCTGCGTGGTTTCCTTAGCATTGCCAATCAACGCTTTGCTAAGGCAGTTGAACAGTTGATTGAACGAGTGTTTCGCAAAACGGACTTTGCGTTAAAATCCGTGGTGGATTCCTTGTTTGAACATCAAGGGCCGCTGGCTGACATTGAAGTACGCCTAAAAGTCTTGCTTGGGCTGGGGGTGATTTCGCCTAAAGTGTTTGAAGACATCTCGCTTTTCCTTGAAGTCAAACAACATTTGAATGAGGAAGAAGACGAGTTCGCATTTTCTCACCCGGCGGTGGTGAAATTTGCCAAAGATTTAAACCACGTTGATTTTTTGCCGATTAATGAATTGCTGAATGTAAAAGCAACAAAAGGCAATAAAGATTCAATGTTGTTTCAAATGCAGCAAATGCGGTTGGAAAAAATGGTACGTTCAAGCCTGATTTTGGCGGTAACTGAAATTGACGAACAACTGAATGTGGAAAGCCCGTTGTAAAAATTTCGTCAAAATTAACCGCTTGTACTGAGCATTCACGCCGTACGTGATTGCTTTTCCCTTTCTTTTTGATCTTATCGGCTTTTTTCTTTGCTTAAAGCGGTGTAATCTATCCCTAACTATTTTGGAGGATATGGTTATGCAATCGTTGCTCTCTTTTGTACCGGATTTTCTCAAGCAAGAACTATTTTGGGTAATAGCGTTACTGGTTTTTGCAATTTGGCAATTTATCCAAAACAAACTGCGTATGGACGTGGTTGCCCTAATTGTCATGCTGTTTTTTAGCCTGACCGATATTTTATCAGTCAAAGAAGTATTGGCAGGCTTGAGTGACCCAAACGTGGTGTTGATTGCGTTGCTCTTTATTGTCGGTGAAGGTTTGGTGCGAACCGGCGTGGCAAACCAAGTCAGTGATTGGTTGATGCGGGTGTCGGGAGCGAGCGAAACCAAAGTGCTGGTGCTGCTAATGCTCTGTATTGCCGGGCTTGGATCTTTTATGAGTTCCACCGGCATTGTGGCGATTTTCATTCCAGTGGTGCTTGCCATTTGCTCGGGAATGGGAATTTCGCCCCGTCGATTAATGATGCCACTAAGTGTTGCCGGACTCATTAGCGGTATGATGACCTTGATTGCCACCCCACCCAACCTCGTGGCTCATTCCGAATTAGTCAAAGCAGGCTTTGCCGGCTTTAGTTTCTTCAGCTTTACCCCGATTGGCTTAATGATTCTCGTGTTAGGAATCGGCTATATGCTGATTGCCCGACGCTGGTTGGATAACGGTGAGCAAAGCGATACTCACAGCCAGGCTCAAAAATTTTCAATGTCGCAGTTAATTGAAGAGTATCAACTTAAAGAGCGAGCCAAAATGGTGCTGGTGGAAGCGGATTCAGACTGTGTCGGCAAATCTATCGGGCAACTTAACTTACGGATTGAGCAAGGGTTAAACATCATTGCAATTCAACGCACTAAGCGGTTTAGAAAAATTACCGTCAGTGCCTCGGTAAACGAAATTTTCCAGCCGAAAGATATTTTACTGCTTGATACTGCCCTCGATGATGAAACTTACCAACAACGCTGTGAACAGCTCAAACTTCGCCCGATTGAGCTAAAAGGTGAATACTTTTCCTCACAGTATCGCTCGGTGGGTATGGCGGAAATTTCGGTTATGCCTGAGGCAGAATGTATCGGTAAAACTATTCGGGAACTCAAATTCCGCTCAAGATACCATTTAAGCATTGTCGGCTTAAAACGTGGTGATGAAATCATACAAGAGGAACTGCTCGATACACCACTCAAATTCGGCGATATTTTATTGGTGATGGGCGTGTGGCAACAAATTCACCGTATGGACGACGATCATCGAGATTTCTTCTTGCTTAGAGCACCGGCAGAAAGTAAAAACGCCCCACCGGCGTTAAGCCAAGCTCCGCACGCTCTGTTCTCAGTGCTGACTATGGTGTTGCTGATGATTACCGGCATTGTGCCAAACGTGATGGCAGCATTGATTGCCTGCTTAATGTTAGGCAAGTTCCGCTGTGTGGACATTAAAAGTGCTTATGATTCAATTCATATGCCAAGCATTGTGTTGATTGTGGGGATGATGCCGTTTTCCATTGCCTTACAAAAAACTGGTGGTGTGGATTTAACCGTTAGGCTTCTACTTGATGCAATGCAAGGCTTAGATGTACATTTTGTTCTAATAGTATTATTTGTAGTAACAGCGATTATCAGTGCTTTTATTTCCAACACTGCCACCGCAATCTTGGTTATGCCGATAGCCATTGCGATTGCTAACCAACTTGGCTACTCACCGGCACCTTTTGTGATGACGGTCGCTGTTTCAGCCTCCGCCGCTTTTATGACGCCGGTTTCTTCACCGGTAAATACGATGGTATTAGCACCGGCAGGCTATAAATTTATTGATTTCGTCAAAGTCGGTGTGCCGTTTACTGTACTGGTGATGCTGGTGTCGGTGTTTGTGATTCCGATGTTATTTCCGCTCTAAACACTCCTCTAAATTACAAGCGGTCATTTTTTGTAATCTGATGCTGACGGTAAAATTGTTTGAGTATGTCTGGCAACATAGTCCCCATTTTTATTTCCCGTTGGAAGTCGAGGTTGACCGCTTGTTATTCAATTAGGCTTTTTTCTTACTGATGGTATCCACCCAAACCGCAAGGAGTAGAATTGCACCTTTTACGATATATTGCCAGAAAGTTGGCACATCAAGCATACTCATTCCGTTATCCAGCAAAGCGATAATAAATGCCCCAATAACCACGCCGTAAATTGTGCCGATACCACCTGCTAAACTGGCTCCGCCAATGACACAGGCAGCAATCGCATCTAATTCGGCATTTTGCCCAGCGGAAGGTGCGCCGGCTCCAAGACGTGAGCTTAAAATCAAGCCTGCAATGGCAACTAATAAGCCGTTTAAGGCAAAAATCGCAAGTTTCACTTTTTCAACCGCAATACCGGAGAGACGTGCGGCGTCAATGTTGCCGCCAATGGCATAAACGTGGCGACCAAAAGCCGTTTTACGGGCTAAGAATGTGCCTGCAATCGCTAATACCACTAATACCAAAACCGGGAATGGCACACCACGGTAATCATTGAGTAGGTAAATCGCACCTAATACGATAATTGCAACCAGTCCGTATTTCAGCGTGTCTTTCGGCATAGACGGCACGGCAAGATTGAGTTTTTGTCTAGCTTTGCGTTGATAGCTACCCCAAGCAATAAAGCAAAACACCCCGATAGTACCTAAAATCATACCCACCATATCAGGTAAATAACCTTGACCAATGGTTGTCATTTCATTGCTAATCGGTGAAACAGTTGTCCCGTTGGTTAAGCCGACCAATACACCACGAAACGCCAGCATACCGGCAAGGGTAACAATAAAAGACGGCACTTTTTGATAAGCTACCCACCAACCGCTCCAAGCACCCAGCATGACGCCTAAAATTAAAGTAACTATAATAGTTAACGAGAGCGGCCAGCCCCACCATACATTACTGATGGCGGCAAATCCACCGAGTAAGCCCATTAGCGAGCCAACCGATAAATCAATTTCTGCGGAAATAATCACAAATACCATACCGATGGCAAGAATACCGGTAATGGAGGTTTGGCGTAACAGGTTGGAGATATTTCTGGCACTTAAATAAGCACCGTCAGTTGCAATAGAGAAAAAGCTCATAATCACAACAATTGCAATCAGCATAATATAAACTTGTAAATTAATCGATTTTAACTTATTCATAGGTTACTCCTTGAGTGCCGCTTCCATTACTTTTTCTTGGGTAAGGTCTTGGTTAATCAAATCTGCTTTAATTTTGCCTTGATGCATAACCAATACACGATCACTAATGCCTAAAACTTCAGGTAATTCGGAGGAAATGACGATAATTGCCATACCTTCTTTAGCTAATTGGTTGATGAGCTTATAAATTTCATATTTTGCTCCCACGTCGATACCACGGGTCGGCTCATCTAAAATCAGGATTTTAGGGTTAAGCAATAGGCATTTTGCCAAAATTGCTTTTTGCTGATTACCGCCACTTAACCGTCCAATTGCTAATTCAGGCGAGGAAGTTTTCACTTTCAGTTTTGCAATAGATTGGTTGATAATGGTTTCTTCCAGCGGTTCATTTATTACTTTTTTGCCAAAACAAAATTGCGGCAATGAAGAGAGAGTTATGTTTTTGCCCACCCCCATAATTGGAATGATGCCGTGTTTTTTGCGATCTTCCGGCACCATTACAATATGATTTTCAATCGCTTGCACACAATTTTTAATTTTAATCGGTTGGTTATGCAGAAAAAGATCACCTTGATATTTTCCTTGGTAAGAACCAAAAATACATTGTGCCATCTCGGTTCGCCCTGAACCAACCAAACCGGCAACCCCTAAAATTTCACCTTGGTGTAGCACAAAATTAGCATTATCAACCCGCTTGATATGTGTATTAGTTGGGTGCCAAGCCGTTAAGTTTTCAACTCGAAGAACTTCTTCACCAATATTGTGTGGCTCGTGTGGGTAGAGCGAGGTAATTTCACGCCCAACCATCATCGTAATAATATCGTCTTCACTCATTCCCTCTGCATTGCGAGTACCAATATGTTCGCCATCTCGAATGACACAGATTTTGTCGGAAATGGCTTTCACTTCATTCAATTTGTGTGAAATATAAACACAAGCAATATTGTGAGCTTGTAAATCTTTAATTAAACTCAGCAGAATCTCGGTCTCTTTTTCAGTTAACGAGGCGGTAGGTTCGTCTAAAATCAACAACCGTACCTGTTTATTCAATGCTTTGGCAATTTCGACTAACTGCTGTTGCCCTAAGCCTAGCTCTCCTACTTTGGTGTTTGGGTCAATATCCAACTGCACTTGTTCAAGTAAGGTTTTACAACGCAGATACATTTCATTGTCATCTGTAATGCCTGAATGGGTAATTTCATTACCTAAAAACATATTCTCCAAAATTGACATATTTTTTACTAAGGTCAATTCTTGGTGAATAATCGAAATACCTTTTTCTTCAGTATCTCTAATATTTTTGGCAATCAGTTTTTCGCCGGAAAAATAGATTTCCCCTTCATACTCACCGGCAGGATAAATGCCGCATAACACTTTCATTAACGTTGATTTGCCTGAACCATTTTCACCACATAAAGAAAGTATTTCACTGGTTTCAAGGGAAATTGAAATATTATTTAATGCCACAACCTCACCGAATTTTTTAGTGATGTTCTTCATTTCTAATAATTTCGCCATACTTAGCCCCTTATTTTCAAAAATGGCGAGGAAACCTCGCCATTTCGATAAATTAAAGTGATTTATTTATATACTGCATCTTTGGTATGGAAGCCGTCTTTAATCACCGTGTCATCAATATTTTCTTTAGTTACAACAACCGGCTCTAATAAATATGCCGGTACTTCTTTCATACCGTTATTTAATTGAGCATTGCTTTCTACTTTCTCATTTTTACCTAATACAACGGCAATTTCGGCAGCTTTGTCGGCTAAATTGGTAATTGGTTTATACACCGTCATCGTTTGTGTACCGGCAATAATACGTTTAATTGCGGCTAAATCTGCATCTTGTCCGGAAATTGCAACCTTGCCGGATAACCCTTGGGCACTTAACGCTTGAATTGCACCGCCTGCGGTTGCATCGTTTGAAGCTACAACTGCATCAATGTTGTTTTTATTAGCAGTCAGTGCGTTTTCCATAATCTGTAATGCTTTTTCAGCAAGCCAAGAATCTACCCATTGATCGCCCACCACTTTAATTTTGCCACTGTCAATTAACGGTTGTAGCACCTTCATTTGACCTTTACGGAACAGCTTAGCGTTATTATCTACAGGTGAACCACCCATTAGGAAATAATTCCCCTCCGGCTTTTGCTCAACAATACTTTTAGCCTGTAATTCACCTACTTTTTCATTATCAAATGAAACATAAAAATCCACATCGGCATTATTGATTAAGCGGTCGTAAGCAAGTACCTTAACACCTTCTTTCTTCGCCTCGGCAATCACATTGGATAACACTTCGCCGTTAAACGGAATAATCACCAATACATCAATATCTTTATTCAACATATTCTCAATTTGTGAGATTTGTGCGGTTGCATCGCCATTTGCCGATTGAACGAAGACTTTTGCTCCTAAGCTTTCCGCTTTATTCACAAAAATATCTCGGTCTTTTTGCCAACGCTCTAAGCGTAAATCATCAATTGACATACCGATTTTTAGATCTTTAGCAACAGAAGCATTGCTGAGTGCCATTAAAGTCGCCGCAGCAACGGCTAATAATTTAGACTTAAGTTTCATAGTTCACCTCATTGGTTATGAAAATGTGAGCATCTTTTTCGCCCGTAAGCAGTCTGGGCTTATTTCAAATGAAGTTCAATTATCATATTTATTAATATCATTATGATTTTTCACTTTTGTGATCTACGCCACATTAACCAATAATCGAAATCCAAAAACGAAATATCGTAATTGAAGGTTTTGCATAATTTTCCGATGATGTTACCGAAAGATTATTTTTCCAATTCAGAGGAGCATTATTATGTCTAACTATTTTGACAAAATCTCGAAAGTCCAATTTGAAGGGGCAAACTCAACCAATCCGTTCGCCTTCAAACATTACAACCCAAATGAAGTTATTTTAGGTAAAAAGATGGCAGAACATCTGCGTTTAGCGGTTTGCTATTGGCACACCTTCTGCTGGACGGGTAACGATATGTTTGGCGTGGGTTCGCTTGACAGAAGCTGGCAAAAAACGGGGGATTTACTGCAAGGTGCGAAGCAAAAAGCGGAAATTGCCTTTGAATTTTTCCAAAAATTAGGCATTCCTTACTACTGCTTCCACGATGTGGATGTTGCACCGGAAGGCAACAATTTCAAAGAATATCAGCACAATTTCAACACTATTGTGGATATTTTAGAGCAAAAACAAGCTGAAACAGGCGTGAAATTATTATGGGGTACGGCGAACTGCTTCACCAATCCTCGCTATATGTCGGGTGCTTCAACCAATCCGAATCCGGAAGTTTTCGCGTGGGCGGCAGCACAAGTCTTTACCGCAATGAACGCCACCAAACGCTTAGGTGGTGAAAACTATGTATTATGGGGCGGTCGTGAGGGTTATGAAACCTTACTCAACACCGACTTAAAACGTGAGCGTGAACAAATCGGTCGCTTTATGCAGTTAGTGGTAGAGCATAAACACAAAATCGGTTTTAACGGCACTTTATTAATTGAGCCAAAACCGCAAGAACCGACCAAACATCAATATGACTACGATGTTGCCACCGTTTACGGTTTCTTAAAACAGTTTGGTCTAGAAAAAGAGATCAAAGTAAACATTGAAGCAAACCACGCAACCCTTGCAGGACATACTTTCCAACACGAAATTGCCACTGCAACAGCATTAGATATTTTCGGCTCTATCGATGCGAACCGTGGCGATCCGCAATTAGGCTGGGATACCGACCAATTCCCGAACAGCGTGGAAGAAAACACCCTTGTGATGTATGAAATCTTAAAAGCAGGTGGCTTTACGACCGGCGGTTTCAACTTTGATGCGAAAATCCGCCGCCAGAGTACCGATCCGTATGATCTATTCCACGCACACATCGGGGCGATTGATGTGTTAGCCCTTTCACTCAAACGTGCAGCGAAAATGATTGAAGACCAAGCATTGCAAAAAGTGGTGGATAACCGTTATGCAGGCTGGAACAAAGACTTAGGTCAGCAAATTCTAAACGGTAAAGCAAGTTTAGAAGAGTTAGCGAAAATTGTGGAAACCCAAAGTTTAGATCCGAAACCTGTTTCAGGCCAGCAAGAATACTTAGAAAACTTGGTAAATAGCTATATTTACCGTTAATCTACAAGCGGTTGTTTTTTGTAAAAAATTTGCAAAAAATGACCGCTTGTTTTATAGGTTCCCGTAGGGGCGAAACATTTTTCGCCCCAAATCAAATAATAAAAGGGCGAATATTGATTCGCCCCTACGGTTTAAGGAATATTTATGTACATTGGAATCGATCTCGGCACGTCGGGTGTGAAAGTTGTGTTACTCGATGAAAATCAACACATTATTGCCATCACACAAAAATCACTGCCTATTTCCCGCCCGCAGCCATTATGGTCTGAACAAAATCCGCAAGATTGGTGGAATGCCACCAATGAAGCGATGTTAGAACTTTCCGCTACTCAAGATTTACAAGCAGTAGAAGCGATTGGTTTAACCGGGCAAATGCATGGAGCGACTTTACTAGATAACGCAGATAATGTTCTTTCCCCTGCGATTTTATGGAATGACGGGCGCAGTTTTTTGGAATGCGAAGAGTTAGAACAGCTTGTGCCAAATAGCCGTGAAATTACAGGCAACCTGATGATGCCGGGCTTTACCGCTCCGAAATTGCGTTGGGTTGATAAACACCAGCCCGATATTGCCGAAAAAGTCAGCAAAGTCTTGCTACCGAAAGATTATCTCCGCTTGTTGATGAGCGGCGAATATGCCTCTGATATGTCTGATGCTTCCGGTACAATGTGGCTTGATGTGGGTAAACGGAATTGGAACAAATCGCTACTGAACGCTTGCGGATTAGACATTGAAAATATGCCGAAACTGTTTGAAGGCAATCAAATCACAGGTTATTTACGCCCAACGCTCGCCGAGCAATGGAAAATGAAATCTGTGCCGATTGTGGCAGGCGGTGGCGATAATGCCGCCGGTGCAATCGGTATTGGTTTATACCAAACCGGGCAAGCTATGCTCTCATTGGGGACTTCAGGGGTTTATTTTGTAGTGAGCGATAAATTTCAGGCTAATCCGCAAAAAGCAGTGCATAGTTTTTGCCACGCTTTACCTGATCGTTGGCATCTGATGTCAGTAATATTAAGTGCCGCTTCTGCGGTAGATTGGGCAGTAAAATCATTGGGACTAAAAGATGTATCGACCTTATTCCAACAGGTTGAAGCAAGCCAAACGGCATCTGATGTTATTTTCTTACCTTATTTATCAGGTGAGCGTACACCGCATAATGACCCTTATGCGAAAGGCGTATTTTGGGGATTAAGCCATAACGACAACCAAATAACGATGGCAAAAGCCGTGATTGAAGGGGTAAGTTTCGCTTTGGCTGAAGGGATTGAGGTACTCCACGAAACTGGTGTAATTGCTGACAATATTGCATTAATTGGCGGTGGAGCAAAAAGTGCGTACTGGCGACAACTACTCGCCGATATTAGCGGTAAAACCTTTGAATACCGCACCGGTGGCGATGTCGGCCCGGCATTAGGGGCGGCGAAATTGGCTCAAATTGCGTTAAACCCAAATCAGGATATTGCTACGTTCTGTCAGCCGTTACCCCTGGAACAGGTTTACCAACCAAACCTTGCCCGCTATGCAGAATATCAAGAAAAGCGCCGGAAATTTGTGGAGCTTTACCGGCGGTTGAAGGGTTTATAAAGACGGACAAGCGGTCATTTCCTCGCAAAATTTTGCAGAAAATTAACCGCTTGCATCACACCTTCGAAAATAAATTAATCACCAATACTCCGGCTAAAATTAAGGTAATACCAATCAAGCCTGCCAGGTCAATTTTCTGCCCGAATGCAAAATAAGCCACAATAGCAGTCAGCACAATGCCTACGCCAGACCAAACTGCATACACAATGCCGACCGGCAGGGTACGGAAGATAATCGAGAGAAAGTAAAAAGATAAACCGTATAAGGCGAGTGAGCCAATAGTCGGCACGGCTTTGGTGAAACCATTGCTTAATTTGAGTAAATTGGTGGCAGCGATTTCGAGGCAGATGGAAATCGCAAGTAAAATCCAAACGTTCATTGATGACCTCTGTTGCGTAAATGCGTGCTATTTTACCCGAGTTGCAAAAAAATTTAAAAAAATCACCGCTTGTTTTTTCCTGATTAAGCTATGGTACAATCTTTGGTGAATCAGGAGGTGTGAAATGGCACAGGTTTATATCGTACACGGTTATACGGCGAATGCCGATAAGCATTGGTTTCCTTGGCTGGAGCAGGAATTAGCAAAATGTGGTATCAGTTGTGAGCGGTTGAATATGCCGGATTCGGCAAATCCGTCATTAGATGGCTGGTTAAATCATCTTGAGAAAAAGGTGGAACTGACCGAGCAAACTGTTTTTGTCGGGCATAGTTTAGGCTGTATTGCGATTTTGAATTTTTTAGCTAAAAACTACGCCAAGATTAAAGGGGCGGTGTTTGTGTCGGGTTTTTATCAACCGGTAGCAAACTTGCCCGAACTTGCTGCCTTTACCAACTATTATGCGATTTTGCCAAGCGTGTCGAGCTTTCCAAGCTATGTGGTAAGTGCGTTAGATGATAAGATCGTGAATCATCAATACAGCGATGCACTCGCCCAACATTTGCAAGCGGATTATATTCGGCTAAATCAAGGCGGGCATTTTTTGGATAGAGAAGGTGTTACCGAATTACCTGTGGTGTTGGAGTTGGTGAAGAAGTTACTTGAGTGAAACCTGTTTTGGTACAAGCGAGGACGCTTGCACCATCTATAAGTTGAATTTAAACAAAAGTTATACATCAGTCTGATAGTGCCAGCGTCCACGCTGGTACTTTTGTATAAACCAACCCTATTTTGCAAAAAAACGGTAAAAATAAACCGCTTGTCTCCCTATGGGAAAACTTACAGTTTAATAAACCCATCATAAATATGGGTGGCATCGCCTGTCATATACAGCGGATACCCTATCCCTTGCCATTCAATGATCAGCGTTCCGCCGGGTAAATCAACCTGCACTTTGTTGTCCAGTAAGCCTTGCATAATGCCGACCGCAACCGTGCCACACGCACCGCTGCCACAGGCTTGGGTTTCACCTGCTCCTCGTTCATACACCCGTAATTTAACGTGGTTACGATTTACCACTTGCATAAAGCTGATGTTCGCCCGTTCAGGAAAACGTTCGTGGCTTTCCAGTAAAGGCCCTAGTTCATTTACCGGAGCAGTTTTCACATCTTCCACTTGCAACACGCAGTGTGGGTTCCCCATTGAAACCACGCCACATAGCACGGTTTGTAGCTCAGTGCGTAAAATATAGTTTTTCTCAAATTTATTTGCGGTAAAAGGCACTTGCGAAGGTTCCCAAATCGGTTCGCCCATATTCACACGCACTTTGCCGTCTTCTTGCAAACTTAGCACCATTTTGCCTTTTGCGGTGCTAACGTGAATGTCTTTTTTGTTGGTTAAGCCTTTGAGCGTAACAAACCGGGCAAAACATCTCGCCCCATTGCCGCATTGCGACACTTCACTGCCGTCTGCATTAAAAATGCGATAGTGAAAATCTAATTCAGGGTCGTAAGGCGGTTCAACCAATAAAAGTTGGTCGAAACCGATACCACGATGGCGATCAGAAAGCGTACGGATCATCTCTTCGGTAAGGTAAACGTTTTGGGTTACACCATCAACCACCATAAAATCATTGCCTAAGCCGTGCATTTTTGAAAATTGCATATTATTCCTTAATTAATTAGAAATTTTATTGATTTAGATTATAGAGATTAGTTTTATTTATTGATATAGTACGCGCCGATTAATTTGATGAAAAATGCAGATTTTTTCAAATACAGAGTTTCATTTACTTATTTAGGAGCAAAAAATTATGTCTGCGATGTTTATTATCCAATTTGCCATAGTGTTACTATGCATTTTGGTTGGCGCCCGTGTAGGCGGTATCGGATTAGGGGTGTTCGGTGGCTTGGGCTTAGCCATTCTTTCATTTGGGTTTGGGCTAAAACCTGCCGGTTTACCGATTGATGTAATGTTTATGATTATGGCGGTTGTGTCGGCTGCAGCAGCCATGCAAGCAGCCGGTGGTTTGGACTATATGATCAAAATTGCCACTCGCATTTTGCGTAAAAACCCGAAATACATTACCTTTATCGCACCGCTTGTAACTTGGACATTTACCGTGCTTGCCGGTACAGGTCACGTTGCCTATTCAGTATTGCCGGTAATTGCAGAGGTGAGCCGCCACAACGGCATTCGCCCTGAACGCCCACTCTCTATGGCAGTTATCGCCTCACAATTTGCGATTGTAGCCAGCCCGATTGCCGCGGCAGTAGTCGCAGTGGTTGCCTTCCTTGAACCGCAAGGTATTACATTGGGTAACGTATTAAGTGTGACTATTCCTGCGACCTTATTAGGCTTAGGTTTAGCTTGTGTATTTGTGAATAAAATGGGTAAGGAATTAAAAGATGACCCAAATTATCAACGCTTATTACAAGACCCTGAATATGTGAAAGAAAACCACATTACTGCTAATCCAACCGAATTACCGTTAAAACCGACTGCAAAATTATCAGTAGGCTTATTCCTATTCGGTGCATTATTAGTGGTATTAATGGGTGCAATGCCTTCACTTCGCCCGGTATTTGACGGCAAACCGATGGGTATGGCACACACAATTGAAATTGTGATGTTAAGTATTGGTGCGTTGATTATCTTCTTCTGCAAACCGGACGGCAATGAAATTACCAAAGGTTCTGTCTTCCACGCCGGTATGCGTGCGGTAATTGCGATTTTCGGTATTGCTTGGTTAGGCGATACCTTAATGCAAGGCCATATGGATGAAGTGAAATCAATGGTGTCAGGCTTAGTTGAAACCGCACCTTGGGCATTTGCTTTCGCATTATTCGTACTTTCCGTATTGGTAAACAGCCAAGGGGCAACGGTTGCAACCTTATTCCCTGTAGCGATTGCTATCGGCATTCCTGCACCGGTGCTAATCGGGGTATTTGTGGCGGTAAACGGCTACTTCTTCATTCCGAACTACGGCCCGATTATTGCCTCGATTGACTTCGACACCACCGGCACAACCCGTATCGGTAAATATATTTTCAACCATAGCTTTATGTTACCGGGCTTACTTAGTATGATTTTCAGTATCGGATTTGGTTTATTACTTTCCAATATCCTACTTTAATCGCTCGCAAAACCTCCCGCTTGGGAGGTTTTTCATTTGCAAAACTTTCAGCAAAAACGACCGCTTGTAACGGCTCTTGCAAGCATTACACCTATCAAAGTAAGCAAAAGCCCACCGATTAAATGTAAACTCAGCACTGTCACAAACTGCCCCCATTTTTCTGCTAATAGTTTTTCAGTTAGTTCTAAAGAGAAACTGGAAAAGGTGGTAAAACTGCCTAAAAAACCGCTGATGAACAGCAACCGCTGGCTCTCGCCTAAGTTAAACCCCATTGCGATACCAATTAACAAACAACCAAGCCAATTTGCCGCTAAAGTACCAAAGGCGAATTGGCTGAGTATCGGGTTTAGCCAAACGGCTAATTGCCAGCGGCACATAGCTCCAAGTACCGCCCCGATTGAAATCATAAGTATTGAAGACATCATTTTCCTCCTCTAACGTTTTCTCACATCATACCTAAAAATGAGTGATTTAGAAAAATAATGTGATGGATTTCACAAATTTGAAACTTCCTATTTGCTTAAAAAATGCCGCTTTGGCAATATCACTCCGAAATATGTTCATATTCAAACATTTTTTCATCACTTTCCAATCATTTTCATCTTAAGGAGAAACTTTATGAGCAAATCCTTACGTAATGCCTGTATTGGCGAATTTATCGGTACAGGTTTTATTCTTTTCTTTGGTGCTGGTTGTGTTGCTGCTGCTCAGTTAGCCGGTGCGAATTTCGGTTTATGGGAAATTTCCATCGTTTGGGGGCTTGGTGTTTCCATGGCAATCTACATTTCTGCCGGTATTTCCGGTGCTCACCTTAACCCTGCGGTCACTATCGCACTTGCCGCATTCTACGGCTTTGAAAAGCATAAAGTGCTACCTTATATCATCGCACAAATTGCCGGTGCGTTCTGCTCTGTTGCACTGATTTATTTTATGTATAGCGATCTCTTTGTGGCTGCGGAAGTCGCTCAAGGCATTACTCGGGGCGAAACCGTGGGCTTTGCTGGTGTGTTCTCCACCTATCCAAACCCGAATATTACACTGGTTACCGCTTTCATCGTTGAATTTGTGATTACTGCGGTGTTGATGTCCACCATTTTAGCGATTGGTGATGACAAAAACGGCTTGCCGAATAAAGCCTTAGCCGCATTACTCATCGGTTTATTGATTGCGGTAATTGGTGGAGCAACCGGGCCGTTAACCGGTTTTGCGATGAACCCGGCTCGTGATTTTGGTCCGAAACTCTTTGCTTATCTTGCCGGTTGGGGTGAAATTGCTTTAACAGGCGGAAAAGAAATTCCGTATTTCATCATTCCGATTGTCGCCCCAATCTGCGGTGCATTATTCGGTGCTTGGGGTTATAAAAACCTCATTCATAACAATCTTCCAGCAAATACTCAGGAGTAATCTATGGAAAAGCAATATATCATCGCTCTCGACCAAGGTACAACCAGCTCTCGTGCGGTTTTATTAGATAAAAATGCCAATGTGGTTGAAGTGGCTCAGCGTGAATTTACCCAGATTTATCCGCAAGCAGGTTGGGTAGAACATAACCCGATGGAAATTTGGTCAAGCCAAAGTTCCACCTTAAATGAAGTGGTGGCAAAAGCTGGTATTAAGCCGGATAGCATTGCCGCAATCGGGATCACAAACCAACGTGAAACCACGATTGTATGGGAAAAAGAGACCGGTAAACCTGTTTATAATGCGATTGTGTGGCAATGTCGCCGTACATCCGATATTACCGATAAATTAAAAGCAGATGGACACGAGGAATATATTCGTAAAACGACCGGCTTGGTGGTCGATCCATACTTCTCCGGCACCAAAGTGAAGTGGATTTTAGATAACGTAGAAGGGGCAAGAGAAAAAGCAGAACGTGGTGAATTGCTGTTCGGTACGGTCGATACTTGGTTAGTGTGGAAATTAACCCAAGGGCGGGTACACGTTACCGATTACACAAACGCCTCTCGTACTATGTTGTTTAACATTCACACCAAACAATGGGACGACAAAATGTTGGAATTGCTCAATATTCCTCGTTCAATGTTACCTGAAGTGAAAAATTCATCAGAAGTTTACGGGCAAACTAATATCGGCGGTCAAGGTGGTGTGCGTATTCCGGTATCAGGTATTGCCGGAGACCAACAAGCCGCTCTTTACGGTCACTTATGTGTGAAAGAGGGGCAAGCGAAAAATACCTACGGCACAGGTTGTTTTATGTTGATGCACACCGGTAATACTGCAATTCAATCCGAAAACGGTTTATTAACAACCATTGCGTGTAATGCAAAAGGCGAGCCGGAATATGCGTTAGAAGGTTCGGTATTTATTGCCGGTGCTTCTATTCAATGGCTGCGTGATGAGCTGAAAATCGTCCACGATAGTTTTGACAGTGAATATTTCGCTACCAAAGAAGATGATTCTAATGGCGTTTACGTTGTTCCTGCCTTTACCGGCTTAGGTGCTCCATATTGGGATCCGTATGCACGAGGCTCAATTTTCGGTTTAACCCGTGGGGCAAACCGTAACCACATTGTGCGTGCGACCCTAGAGTCTATCGCTTACCAAACCCGAGATGTGTTAGAAGCAATGCAGTCTGATTCCAAAGCGAAACTGCAAGCGTTACGTGTGGACGGTGGTGCAACCGCAAACAACTTCTTAATGCAGTTCCAAGCCGATATTTTAGACACCAAAGTGGAGCGTCCGAAAGTGAAAGAAGTCACTGCTTTAGGGGCAGCTTATCTTGCGGGTATTGCTGTCGGCTTCTGGAAAGATTTGGAAGAACTGAAAGACAAAGCGGAAATTGAACGCACCTTCACACCGGACGGCGACCAAGAAAAACGGGCGAAACGCTATAAAGGCTGGAAAAAAGCCGTTCGCCGTTCATTAGAATGGGCGAAAGAAGACGCAGAAGAGTAAAAACTCAACCTACGCATAAACAGGGAGTATAGGCAACTATACTCCCTTTAAGATCTTTTAGTTATATTAAATAGTGATTTTGATTTGTTCTGACTTAGCCTTTTCTTTATGATGAGCTACATCAATAAACAACCTGATAAGGAACATTTATGTCTCAATTTCAAATTCACACCATTGAATCCGCTCCTGAAGCGGCACAAGAAGCATTAAAAGCAGTACAACAAGCAAACGGCTTTATTCCAAACCTCATCGGCGTATTAGCCAACGCCCCCACTGCATTGGAAACTTATCGCACCGTGGGTGGTATTAACGGTCGTAACAGCTTAACCGCCGAAGAGCGTGAAGTGGTGCAAATTACCGCAGCAGTGGTCAATGGCTGTGGATTCTGTGTGGCAGGTCATACCAAAATTGCCTTAAAAGCATTAAAAATGCCTGAAGAAGTGGTAAATGCTTTACGTGCCACGGCTCGCATAGACGATAACAAATTAGACACTCTGGCTCGCTTCACCCTTGCAGTGATGTTACAAAAAGCCAAATTAACCGAAGCCCAATTAAACGAATTTTTCGCTGCCGGTTACAACCAACAAAATGCGATTGATGTGATTTTAGGCGTGAGCTTGGCAACATTATGTAACTACGTTAACAATATTGCCGAAACTCCAATTAACCCTGAATTGCAGCCTTTTGCGTAATAAGTTTTTCAAAAACAGAAAAAGAGTAAATAAATTTACTCTTTTTCTTTAAGGACTACCGAACAAATAGGTACTTAATGCTACTGTCTTTTAGCGTTCCCTTAAACTTTCCGTGACAGATTCTTCTAGTGGGCTGAGTAAATAACTCATTACACTCCGTTCACCGGTTTTGATTTCAGCAGTTATTGTCATACCTGAACTCAAATCAATTTTTCGCCCATCAGGCGATGTTAGATTCTTCTTATCTATAGTCATTGTTGCATTAAAAACTAAGCCTACATTAGGTTGCTCGATTGCATCCGGACTAATATGTTTAATTCGACCGGTTAGATAACCATAGCGTGTATAAGGGAAAGTTTCCACTTTAATAATCACTTCTTGCCCTGCCGTTACAAAGCCAATATCTTTGTTTTGGACAAGGGCGGTCGCTTCCAACACATCGTCTTCCGGCACAATGATCATCAAGGTTTCAGCAGTCGTAACAACACCTCCTACGGTATGAATTTTCAGTTGCTGAACCGTCCCGGAAACCGGTGCTCTGATCATCGAAGCCTGTCTGCGTTGGTTATTTTTTTCTAGCTCAAGCCGAAGTTGACGTTCATTTTCAATATGTTGCTTTAATTTTTCCAACACATCACTTTTAAAGAATTGAGTGATCAGCTCAAGTTCTTCTTTTACATTAAGTAGATCATTTTCTAATTCATTTAATTTTGAACGATAAACTGCCAACTCATTTTGTGCTTCAATCGCCTTATTTTCTTGCGAGAGAAGCTCATGCTTAGATAACGATTTTTGTTGATAAAGTGCTTTGAAATCCTTTAACTTTTCTTGCTCAATACGTGTAGCACCTTCATATTTACGAACGTAGGCAGATGTGGTTTGTTTTTCCGCATATTTACGCTTATAAGCTAAGGTTTTCTGCATTTTTTGTTTTTGCCAAGTGGTGTATTGCTCCTCAATTAAATGTTTAATGCGCAATCGATCTTCTTCCGATGAATCGTTAAATTCCGTTTTAGATAAATCAATCACCGGCAAGGACTCTTTTTCAATGGCAGTCAGTAATGTTTGGTAGCGATAGTTTTCCAGCTTTTCTAAAGAGAGTGAAGCAATAGTCTTTTTGATATCCGCCTCAGAACCCAATGCAGTTAAGCTCACTAATAATTGTCCTTTTTCCACAAACTGCCCATCTTTAACAAAAATTTCTTGTACGATGGCGTTTTCAATTGGTTTAATTTCTTTACTTCTGCCACTAAAAGTTAATTTACCGGGGGCAGTCGCTACAATTTCAACTTTGCTTACACTGGCAAGCACAATTGCCACAACTAAAAACAGCATTATTAAATAAGCAATTAAGCGTGGTTTTTTAGACACCGGGGTTTCAATCAGTTCTAAATGTGCCGGTAAAAATTCACTTTCATCTTTTTTTCTGTTTGGGTGGTCTAATTCTTTACGAATTTTCCATACTTCTGCCCAAATGTTTTTATAGCGTAGGAAAAATTCATAAATACCACTAAGCCATATTTTCATGGTTTTCCTTCTTAATTAAGTTGTAACTGGTGTAAGTAGGAATAAAGGCCGTTACTGTTTTGCAGTAATTCGTGATGCTTGCCTTGTTCAACGATTTCCCCTTTTTCCATGACAATAATTCGATCCGCATTTTTTACAGTCGATAAACGATGTGCAATCAAAATCACGGTTCTTCCTTGGCATATTTTTTGCATATTTTGCATAATAATATGCTCAGATTCGTAATCGAGGGCACTGGTTGCTTCATCAAAAATCAGGATTTTCGGGTTGTTTACCAAAGCTCGTGCAATCGCAATCCGTTGGCGTTGCCCGCCTGAAAGCCCTGCACCTTGTTCACCCACAATAGTGTTATAACCTTCACGCAATTCCGAAATGAAATCGTGAGCCCCTGCTAATTTTGCTGCATAAATCACACGTTCCATCGACATGCCCGGTTCTGAAAGTGCAATATTTTCTCGGATACTGCGGTTTAACAGGACGTTATCTTGCAAAACGACCCCGATTTGACGGCGTAACCAGTTTGGATCTGCGAGTGCAAGGTCGTGCCCGTCAATAAGCACTTGCCCGTTTTCAGGAATATAAAAACGTTGTAGTAATTTGGTTAGTGTGCTTTTACCAGAACCGGAACGACCGACAATTCCAATCACTTCCCCTTTTTTAATCTCTAAATTCACATTATTTAAAATGGTAGGAGCATCCGGTTTATATCGAAAACGAATATTTTTAAATGCTATATCCCCTTGTATTTCAGGTAGTGATAATTTGCCTTGATATTGTTCGGTTGGCGAGTTTAAAACATCACCTAAACGTGTAACAGAAATCCCAACCTGTTGGAAATCTTGCCAGAGCTGTGCTAACCGAATCACCGGTGCAATCACTTGTCCTGACAGCATATTAAAGGCAATTAATTGCCCAATACTAAGATCGCCTGAAATAACTAAGTGTGCACCTAACCAAAGGTTAATCACCATAACGGTTTTTTGAATAAGTTGTACACCTTGTTGCCCAATAGTTGCTAATACAGTTACACGGAAGCTTGATGAAACATAGCTTGCCAGCTGTTTATCCCATGTATCCGTCATTTGTGGAGCAACCGCCATCGCTTTAATCATATTGATGGCTGTTACTGACTCAACTAAGAATGCTTGGTTATCAGCACTTCGGGCAAATTTCTCATCTAAACGCCGTCTTAAAATTGGACTAATAAAAATTGACCATAAAATATAGCAGGGCAATGAACCAAGAATTACCAAGGTTAATTTTGGGCTGTAATACCACATTACGGCAAAAAAGATAAAAGAGAATAAGAGATCTAACACCGAGGTTAATGCTTGTCCGGTAAGGAAATTCCGAATTTGATCTAATTCTCTGACCCGTGCAACTGTATCGCCAACACGTCTGTTCTCAAAATAAGAAATCGGCAATGATAATAAATGCCTAAATAATTTAGCCCCTAATTCCACGTCAATCCGGCTAGTACTATGCGAAAACACATAGGTTCGTAAACCACTTAGTACAATTTCAAAGATGATCACAATAGCTAAGGCAACCGTAATGATATTCAAGGTTGAAAACCCTCGATGCACCAGTACTTTATCCATAACAACTTGGAAGAATAGCGGTGTAATTAGGGCAAAAATTTGCAAAAAGATCGAAACAATCAAGGTTTCTAGAAAGATTTTTCGGTATTTGATCACCGCCGGAATAAACCAGGTGAAATCAAATTTTGCTAATTGACCTACTACGGAAGCTCTAGACGTGACCAAAATTAATTGCCCTTGATAGCAGGCTTCAAATTCGTCTTGTGACAGAATTTGTGGGGCATCTTGTTCCAAATTGTAAGTTAAATAGCGGTTATTATCGGTATCCACTTTTACCAATAAAAAATGTTTACCGTTATCTTGCCAAACTAATGCAGGTAAATTCACCAAGTGTAAGCGGGAAATCTCTTTTTTAATGTGTTTCGCTTTCAACGCTAACGATTTTGCGGCTAAAAGCCAAGAGGTTAAAGAAAGCCCATTTCCGTCAAGATCAAATTTATGTTTTATTTCTTCCGGATTAAGCGAAATATTATGGTATTGTGCCAACATAGTGAGGGCAACTAAACCAAGATCATTCCTTTGATGGTTAGCTTCCATATTGTCTCCTTTTATAAAATAAAACGGCAACTCCATAATGTGCGAAACAATATAGAGTTGCCAATCATTAAAAATTAAGCTGCTCTAGCAAATTGAAGAGAAGATAAACTTTGATCCAACATTGAAGTTGGAGCTACTAATACATTTCTCGAATCATTAGACGAGGTAAATGCACTTGCAGATGAGATTAACTTATCTAAGCTGTTTGTCACATTTTTGCTATGTTTGAGCAATTCATAGTTATCAACAACTTTTGATAGCTCATCTTGGGTAATTTTGCCGTTACCTTTTGCGATAAGATCATCAACTTGCTTCGAGGTAATCCGTTCACCATTTTGGCCGATGATTTCTTCGATTTTCTCATCTTTAGTTGCTTTATAATTACGCACTTCTTTAGCAAAATCAGCTTCTCGGAACCAGTCTTGAATGGTCACTTTCTCTTTTCTGCTATTCGTGATGACAAGATTATGTTTAACTTTTTCAAATGTTAAATCTTTTAAGTTTGAATCAGAGAATGATAATTTATCATTGCCATCAGAATCGGTAATAATATCATTACCATCGCCTTGACGGTGAACGAAAATATCATCACCTTTACCGCCGTGTAACAGGTCGTTGCCTTTACCGCCATCGATAAAGTCATCACCATTTCCACCATCGATAATATCATCGCCTTTACCACCAAATAAGCGGTCATTGCCGTCGTTACCGTCAATAGTATCGACACCATCACCACCGTTAAAGGCATCATTGAACTTACTACCTTTAAAAATATCGTTATGTGATGTACCGATAATTTCTTCAACAGCTTTCAAGGTATCTTTGGTGTAATAACCGGCATGGTGCTGGTTATTGCTATGACGATATTCAATTTTTTCTTCACGGTTGCCCACCAATGCGGTGTGAGTTGAAGTCACTTCGTGTAGTGCTTTACCGGTTTCTACGAAACGATTTACGGTATAACTACCTTGCTCGGTCTCTTTGGTTGCATCAATAGTTAAAGCACCGTAGTTTCCGCGGCTATAGTGAACTCGGTCGTAACCTTCACCGCCATCAATTTCCGTCGTACCAGAACCAACAAACACGTTGTCATCACCTGCACCAAGTTTGGCAACAATTTTTGTTTCTTTGGTTTTAGTTACATTTCCAGCATTGTCTAATTCAATACCAATACGCTGAACAACATTAGTTAAATCAAAGGTAGAACTTGCTGCACCATCTGTGATTTTCCAGCTATCTACCCGGTTAATATTGAGCTTGGTAATATATTCATATTTACCTGTTTGTACGCGTTCACGATGCTCTGTTCCCGGCGTCAATAATGGCGTTCTGAATAAGATATGCTGAGTTTTCGCTTTACCCGAATTACTCACATCAATAATACCGTTTGCCGAATCCAACTGTACTAATTTATCGGCTTTAAGATGTTTACCTTCTTCAAACGCATCCACATAAGCTTTACCACTAAGCACTTTTTCACCTAAACGGCTAATACCGGCTAAATCACCAATGTTGTTATCCCATTGCTGCTGAGTAATAGCGATGACACGTTCTGCCTGTAACTCTTTGTTTAAGTTCAGTAAGAATTTCATATTATCTTGTAAATTCGCAAGATAACGGGCGTCGTAACCATTTTCAAAGTAGTTCTTGCCGTGATTATTTTTTTCCCATTCTACAATTTTGTTATGAATTTTATTTGCAACGTGCTCAAACATTGCTTGTTTAGAATATTGCAGAATCGTAGAAATTACACCTGTAATCCCAGATACTAATAAGGCAATCGGTGAAGCAATAACCGAGCCGGCTGCCGCAGCAGATACACCACCAGCAATGGCAGCCAATGCGGTATTAATTGCAGTAACCGATGCATCAATAGTCCCTGTTCCCCGCTGATATTCTGCTAATAAATTATCTCCGTCATAGCCTAATTTTTTAAAGCGTTCGGCATAGCTCTCTAAACTTTTTGCGTGATTAAATTTATCGGCAATACCGGCAAATGCTAATGGGCTAATCGCAAGAGAAACAGTAGAAGCAATTAAAGCAGCCACAGGCCCGGTTGAAGATAAACCTGCTGCAACACGTTGGGCTAAAATGTAAGAAGAAACGGCTTTGGTAATATTACCAACAACTTGGTTTGCCAATTCAAAACCCGCACCTACTTTTCTTGATGTTGAAGCATTTTTATCTGCAAGTACAAGTGCAGCTGTTGCACCCGACAGTAAGCCAGATACGACATCTAAACCAAGGCTGGTTTTATCAAAACCACTCAGACCTTTTAGTTTATCGCCAAGAGAACTTAACCCTTTAACGTTTTGTAGTTTTGAACCAAGTTGATTAATTTGATCACCAAAGGCGTCTAGCGTTTTGACCGAGTTAGCAATATTTTCGATCAATGAGTTGGTTAACTCTAAACCAGCTTTAGCAAGTGTCAGCTCATTACTGTTTTTTTGTAATGCCTCATCTAAATCCATGCCAGCCAATACCGAGCCTAAAATAGATTGAATACCAGATAATACGGTTTTTGCATTACTAAAACCTTTTGTAAGATTTTCTGCAGAGCCAATCGCTTGACCTACTTTAGTTTTCTGAAGCAACTTGTCAAGCTGAGGGGCTGACAACACAATACCACGCTCAGTTAAACCCAGCACATTTTGAATTGTGCCCAAACTGGTTTGTGCTTTTGCAATGTCGTTTCCTTCCTCTTTTTGCACTTCAATACCAAGCTCTTCAGCCGCCTTAACTAAATCCTGTAAGCCATTGCCTTTCTCGGTATCATATTGATAATCTTTTGGAATGTAGAGGATGATTTTTTTTGCCCCGGTTTTTAAAGATTGCCCTGCTTTAGCTAATGATTGTCCTGTTCTATTTAAACCGGATTTAGCAGTCAACCAGGAACTTTTTAAATTTGTTGAAATATTAGTAAGTTTATTACCCATAAGGGATGTCTCCTTCTATTTTTTAATAAAATTAAATTCATTTTTAAGTGCTGTTGCCAGCTCTTCTTGATATGTATCAAAACGTTTTTTTGCTGTTTTTTTATCTAATTTACCTCCTTTAAAATAAGAAATTTTTCCTACTGATTTTTGGTTTGGTTGGAAGCGTATAGATCTGACGATCATATCAGGGTATTTCTGACACATTTTTTTATAAAGTAATTGAGAGTGTCCGAATGGCGCTACCCAATCAATAATCCAGCGCCTATCGCCAGACTGCCATTCCTCCAGTGTTAATGAGCTAATATCCTTAATATATTTCACCTCATTCTCAAGGTTTAAGTCCGCCCAGCTACAATAGGCAACCGGAATACCGTCATCTATAAGTAGCATATATTGTTCATTTTCAATTGCAGGAATCACATTGCGTGCTAGTAGTTCACAGCTCCATTCTTTGTGGAGAGGGGAGTTCATCCATAGCCAAGTAATGTTTCCTAGTAAGTTAAAATAAGATTGATTCATAATTTGCACTCGATAATTATTCTAAATTAGACCCAAAATTATAGCATAATATAACCACATTTTGATATAAGTGCAGTTGTTTTTGTTATTTTTGTAGCTTTAATTATATTTTTTGTCTTTTGTATAGCCAGAAGATAAAATTAAATGTTTTAAAGTTATACAAAATGTAGGGAAATTAAACAAAATAATTACATTGTAATATTAATGTAACATATACTTTTTGTTTTTCTTTTGGGTTGTTTTTTTGAGATAGAGGAATCAAGAGGATTGAGAAACTACATCTCAATTTGATGTGTTTGTATGACATAAAACAAACTTTATGAAAAGAAGACTTTTTTTAAGAAAGTAACTGCGTTAAAGTGGTAATTCTTATAATGAAAACACAAGGACTTTTTATGAAAAAAACACTTTTGGCTCTTTTATTCGGGTGTGTAGTTACTGCGCAGGCACAAGATATCAAATTTGTGATGGAGCCAAGCTATCCCCCATTTGAAATGACTGACGAGAAGGGAGAAATTATCGGTTTTGATGTGGATATTGCAAATGCTATCTGTAAAGAGATGAATGCAAATTGTACATTCCATAGCCAACCTTTTGATAGCTTAATCCAAAGCCTAAAACAAAAACAATTTGATGCTGCAATTTCAGGTATGGGTATTACGGAACCACGTAAGAAACAAGTATTATTTAGCGAGCCTTACTTTCCAAGCTCTGCTGCCTTCATTGCGAAAAAAGATATAGATTTTGCTAAGGTGAAAACGATTGGTGTGCAAAATGGGACTACTTACCAACACTATTTAGCAAAAGAGAAAAAAGAGTACAATGTGAAATCTTATGCCTCTTATCAAAATGCTATTTTAGATGTGCAAAATGGGCGAATTGATGCTATTTTTGGCGATGTGCCGGTATTGGCTGAGATGGCAAGAAAACACGAAGGGCTAGATTTTGTGGGGGAGAAAATCAATAATCCAAGCTATTTCGGTGATGGTTTAGGCATTGCAACTCACTTGAAAAACCAAGCATTAGTTGAACAATTCAATGCAGCATTAAAAACGATTAAAGAGAATGGCGAATATCAAAAAATCTATGATAAATGGATGAGCGGCAAGTAACTTGTAAGCGGTCATTTTTTGCAAAGTTTTGCAGATTTTGACCGCTTGTATTCTTTGATTTATCCATTTAAGCTAGTATGAGTTTTAAGCATAAGCTCCATGGTTTGCTTTAAATTAGCCAGCATTTCATAGCGCTTGCGATACATTGAGCGTTTTTTGCTTGGAATTTCATCTATTTTTTTACTTTCCAATTCAAGCGGCAACTGCCAATAATTTCCCGGCTTTCCGCCTGATTCTGCAAAAATAGCATCGTAATCTACCACATAACGCTTACTTTGCACCCAGCGGGATTTATTCTGGTATTTCTGTGGAATGCCTAGCAAACTCTGATAACCAAGAACAGCCGTTAAAGCCTTCATCGCTTCAACCATTAAATAGGCTGGGCGTAAGCCGTGACAACTTTTGGTTAATTGTTTCACCAGCTCTTTTGAACCCTCAAAATTCGGACCTTGAATTACGGCTATCAACAAGGCTTCATCTAACTTACCAAATGTTAATAAATAAACTAACTGATTGGTCGGTCTGTGGCGAAGTTCTAATGCCCAAAAACCTTCCATCGGCTGATGTTCATTGATGTTAAGCCATAACTCAAAATCTGCAATAATTTCCCCGAAATTAACCGCTTGTTGCCATAAAGGTGGAAGATGAGCCAAATTTTGGGGTAAAAACAGCAAATTATCACAAATCTTTTGCAAACGTTGTTTTGCACTAAAACGCTTATCTAAAAAGCGATGAGCCACGGGGTAGCTGTAATTTGGTCGAGCATTTAAGAGCGGAATCAGTTGTGGATTTTGTGTAACGAACTGCTCAAATTGCTTGATTTTGGAATGATGCAACCAAGAGCGAAGACGGTAACGAAAACGTTTCCCTGCGTAAGACTTTTTTCCCTGATTTGGATAAAGCGATTGTGCAGCAGGCCATTTGTATAGATTTTTCATTTTTATAACTAACAATATGAAAAGCGGCTAATTCGCAAGATTTTTCGCTAAAATAACCGCTTGTATAACTTAAAACTACAAAATAAAGCGACTTAAATCTTCGTTTTCCACCACGTCATTTAACGCTTCGGAAACATAGTTTTCATCAATGATGATTTTTTCACCACGGCGTTCGCTGGCATCGAACGAAATGCCGTCCATCAAACGCTCAAGCACGGTGTGTAAACGTCTTGCCCCGATGTTTTCGGTTTTCTCGTTCACACGGAATGCACTTTCTGCAATACGGCTGATACCTTCTTTCGTGAACTCAATCTCCACGCCTTCAGTTTTCATCAACTCACGATATTGCAAGGTTAATGAGGCATTCGGTTCGGTTAAAATACGCTCAAAATCTTCTTTGGTAAGCGATTTTAACTCCACACGAATCGGCAAGCGACCCTGTAATTCTGGGAGTAAATCAGACGGGCGAGCCACTTGGAATGCCCCCGAGCAGATAAACAGAATATGGTCGGTTTTCACCATACCGTGCTTAGTATTTACGGTTGAGCCTTCAATGATTGGAAGCAAGTCACGCTGAACGCCTTCACGAGAAACATCACCGCCTGAATGCTCGCCTTTTTTACAGATTTTGTCGATCTCATCAATAAAGACGATACCGTGCTGTTCCACCGCTTCAATCGCTTGCTGTTTCAGCTCTTCAGGATTTACTAATTTCGCCGCTTCTTCATCAAGCATCACCTTTAACGCATCTTTGATTTTCATTTTGCGTTTTTTGGTTTTGCTTGGCGACATTCCCTCAAACAGCGATTGTAACTGCGAGGTCATCTCTTCCATTCCCGGCGGGGTCATAATTTCAACGCTCACTTGAGCCGCCACGTCAATTTCAATCTCTTTATCGTCTAATTGCCCTTCACGCAATTTTTTGCGGAAAGTTTGGCGGGTGGAATTATTGTCAGATTCCTGCACATTGCCCCACTGATCTTTCGCCGGCGGCAATAACACATCTAAAATACGATCTTCCGCCGCATCTTGCGCCCGCATTTTATTTTTTTCGACCGCTTGCTGGCGGACTAATTTCATCGACACATCGGCTAGATCACGGATAATCGAATCCACTTCTTTACCCACATAGCCTACTTCAGTGAATTTGGTTGCCTCAACTTTGATAAACGGGGCATTGGCAAGTTTCGCCAAACGGCGGGCGATTTCGGTTTTACCCACACCGGTCGGACCGATCATTAAAATATTTTTTGGGGTCACTTCTTGGCGGAGATCTTCCGGCAACTGCATTCTTCTCCAGCGGTTACGCAAAGCAATCGCTACCGCACGTTTTGCATCTTTTTGTCCGATAATGTGTGCGTCTAATTCTGAGACGATTTCACGGGGTGTCATTGACATAATGTTATTCCTTAAATTAATTACCCTCTCCCCTTGTGGGAGAAGGACAGATTTTTCTTTGTTCAGAAGAAAAATCAGGGAGAGGGGTACAAGCGGTCTTTTTTCTTAAAAGCTTTACAACAGCCCTCTCTCTGAAAAATATTTCTGAACGAAATATTTTTCGGTCTCAATACTCGCTACGCTCGCTCCTGTGGAGCCGTTGGCAAAGCCAACGTTCAAATGTAAACATTTGTCCCACAAGGGGAGAGCGTTATTTAACTAGACTTCTTCAATCACATGATTGTGGTTACTGTAAATATCAATATCGCCGGCAATTTTTAATGCTTCGGCAACGATTTCTTTTGCAGATAAATTATTTTCGGTACGTAATAACGCAAGAGCAGCGGCTTTCGCATAGTTACCGCCTGATCCAATCGCCAGCACATCTTGCTCCGGCTCAATCACATCGCCCGAACCTGAAACCAGTAGAAACTCGCTGTCGTTTGCTACAATCATCATCGCTTCTAAACGGCGTAAAGCACGCTCGGTACGCCACTCTTTTGCCAGTTCCACTGCCGATTTCACTAGATGCCCTTGGTGTAACTCCAATTTTTTCTCGAATAAATCACGCAAAATAAAGGCATCAGCGGTCGAGCCTGCAAAGCCTGTCACTACTTTGTCTTTATACAAACGGCGAACTTTTCGCACAGTGCCTTTCTCGATACAATTTCCAAGCGTTGCCTGACCATCACCACCGATAGCCACTTTTCCGTCTTTACGCACGCATACAATCGTTGTCATACTAAATCCTTCTTTTTAAAAACTTTGGCTTATATGGGGATATGCTGTGTGTTTTCAAGCTTAAAACTCACATTTCTTTGTTAAGGTTGCCGCAATAGGTTGCCCGTTTTCCAATGAAATTGCCATTTTATAGGCGAGAACTTGCACTTTTTGTGCAATGGCTTGGGCGAATAATTCGGCATATTTGGGGTCTATCTGCTTTGCCACTTCAAACCGTTCAATACCTGTGTGCAAAATAGCGAAAAAAATGACCGCTTGTAAGCCCTGTTCAGCGATTTTCGTCAGCTCCCGCAAATGTTTTTGCCCCCGCTCGGTTTTGGCATCGGGGAACATTCCCACACCGTTTTCGGTTAAAAGGGTGGTAGATTTCACTTCCACAAAACAATCCAGCAGAAGGTCCGATTTGAGCAAAAAATCAATCCGACTGTTTTCACTGCCATATTTTTGTTCAGGCAGAATGTGCTGATAATCGGCAAGCTCGCTAATCCATTGATTTTCCAGCGCTTCTTGTACCAGTTGATTGGCTCTTAAGGTATTTACGCAAATAAAATCGCCAGCTTGCGTTTGAGTAAGCTCCCAAGTGTGGGCATATTTACGCTTGGGGTTATCAGAGGTAGAAAACCAAACCTTGTCGCCTACATTCGCACAGCCTCTCATCGCTCCTGTGTTTGGGCAATGAATGGTAATTTGTTCGCCATTTGGCAACTGAATATCCGCAAGAAAACGTTTATAACGGCGAAGTAAAATGCCGTGGGAAAGAGGGGGAAACTGCATTGGTAAAAAATCCTCTTAAAATGACCGCTTGTATCTTTTCATCATCGGCAGCAAAACGGAGAGTAAGGCAGTGCAAATCACGATAATAATCCCAACCCAAGTAATGAGGCTCAGTCGCTCTGATAAAAAGACTAGCGCCATTAACAGCCCGAATACAGGTTCAAGGGCGAGTAGAATGCCTGCCAGAATTGGGGAAGATTGGCTGATACCTTTGTTCCACAACAATATCGCCAAGCTGGTACAAATAATGCCCAAATATGCCACACTCGCCCACGCGGAGAGACTGGTCGGTAGTTGCCAATTCTCGGCAAAAAGTAATGTAACGGGTAAGGCGGTAATTGCCCCTTGCACCAGCGTAACATTGGTTAAATCGATCACTTTTACTGATTGCAGAATCTCTTTGCTGAGGTACATTCCCACAATAAAACTTAAACTGCCTAAGGTTACAAGCAATAATCCTAATACATTGATTGAACCGCTATCATCGCTACCCGATGCCATAATTAAAATCCCTAAGCAGGCAAATAAACTTAGGATAAAATCGAGCCTAGTTGCCTGTTTTTTGAAACAAAAATAGCCGACTAACACAGTTAAAAGCGGGTTTAGCCCGAGTAATGCCACTGCACTTGAGGCAGAAGTTAATTTCAAGCCTGAAAATTGTAAGATCACGCACAGCGGAAAAGTGAGAAAACTAATAAACCAAACTTTAATACGCTGATTTTTCTGAATTTTTTTATACCCACGCATAAAAAACGGCAGAGCGATAAATGCCGCCAACGTTAGCCGAATTTGCATAATTTGGACAGGGTCAAAAGCCGAAATCGCCACTTTACCCACAATGAATGAGCTCGCCCAAATCAGGGTTGCAATCAGTAAATATAACATTTAGACCTCGTAAAACTCTAACGGCAGATCGTCCGGATCACGGAAAAACGTGAAGCGTTTGCCGGTGATCTCATCAATTCGGATCCCTTCGTGCGGTAATTGATGTTGTTCTAAAAATGTGATGGCGTGTTCAATATTTTCCACTCGAAATGCTAAATGGCGAAGCCCACAGGTTTCGGGCGAGGTGGAACGAGGTGGTGTTTCCGGAAAGCTGAATAATTCAATTTGTGAACCATCTTTAAAGCGTAAATCCAATTTATAGCTGGCACGCTGCTCACGGTAGGTTTCTGCGATGATCTCCGCCCCTAAAACGCGGGTGTAGAAATGTTTGGATTTTTCGTAATCGGAAACAATTAATGCAACGTGGTGAAAACCTAAAATGGGTGATGTCATCTTTTTTCCTTAATGTGTAAAAATTTTTGGTAAAACTAACCGCTTGCAGTATGATAATTTATTTTTCCGATTTCAAGATTTTTAATGAACAGCAATTCACTATTTCCTTTAGCGAAAGCAAAAGCCTCTGATCCGTTTGCCAAAGCTGTTTTAGCTTGGTTTGAGCAATATGGACGGAAACATTTACCTTGGCAACAAAATAAAACGCTGTATCAGGTTTGGTTGTCGGAAGTGATGTTGCAACAAACCCAAGTAGCGACCGTTATTCCTTATTTTGCACGTTTTATGGAACGATTTCCCACCGTAATTGACTTAGCTAATGCCTCGATTGATGAAGTACTGCATTTGTGGACGGGGCTGGGCTATTATGCTCGGGCAAGAAATTTGCACAAAGCGGCAATTCAAATTCGAGATGAGTTTGGCGGTGAATTTCCCACCCGATTTGATGATGTATTGGCATTAACCGGCGTGGGCAGAAGCACTGCAGGGGCGATTTTGTCTTCGGTGTTAGATTCCCCACACCCGATTTTAGACGGCAATGTTAAACGGGTATTAAGCCGTTATTTTGCGGTAGAAGGCTGGGCGGGTGAAAAGGCGGTGGAAAATCGCCTTTGGCAATTAAGCGAAAGTGTGACACCCGATACCCAAGTGGCAGACTTTAACCAAGCAATGATGGATTTAGGGGCGATGATTTGCACCCGTACAAAACCAAAGTGCTTGCTCTGTCCGCTACAAGAAAATTGTAAAACAAATGCAATGCAAGCGTGGGATCTGTTCCCAGCCAAGAAACCGAAAAAAACCTTGCCGGAGCGTCAAACCTATTTTTTAGTGCTGAAAAGCGGCTCGAAAGTGCTGTTACAAAAACGGGAAGCAAAAGGTATTTGGGGAGGCTTATTTGTGTTTCCGCAATTCGAGAGTGTGGACGAATTCAAACGGTCTGATTTTATGCGAAATTTGCAAATTTCACAGCAATTAACCGCATTTAGGCACACATTCAGCCATTTTCATTTGGATATTACCCCGATTTTAGTAGAAGTCGATTTGCAAAAAATAAATGAAAATTCACCGCTTGTTGTCGAAGAAAAAGCAGGAAATTATCTTTCTAAGGTATCTTCAGAAGTGGATTATTGGTATGATTTGCACCAACATAACGAAGTAGGTTTAGCTACGCCGGTCAAACGAATTTTAGATGAGCTGGCATTCAATGTAAAAAATGAGATTAAGGATTAAATTATGGCTCGTACCGTATTTTGCGAATATTTAAAACAAGAGGCAGAAGGTTTAGATTTTCAACTTTATCCGGGGGAGCTGGGTAAGCGTATTTTTGACTCAATCAGCAAGCAAGCGTGGTCTGAGTGGATTAAAAAACAGACGATGATCGTCAATGAGAAAAAACTCAGTATGATGAACCCCGAACACCGTAAACTGCTCGAACAAGAGATGGTCAATTTTTTATTTGAAGGTAAAGAGATCATCATCGAAGGCTATAAGCCGGTCGAATAATAAAGGTTAAATCACAATGAAAAAATATGCTAAATATTTGCCGATGTTGGCAATTATTCCGTTTCTTATTGCGTGTGGGAGCAATAAATCGACTAAGAAGCCAAAATCTACCCGAGTAGATTATTCTAAAGATACCAATGGTTTGGATATTTTGGCAGGGCAGTTTTCTCACAATATTGATGATATTTGGGGAAGTAACGAGCTGTTAGTTGCCAGTAAGAAAGATTATGTGAAATATACGGATAAGTTTTACACCCGTAGCCATATTTCGTTTGAAGAAGGGGTGATTACGATTGAGACTTTAGGGAATCAGAATCATCTACGCAATTCGATTATTCATACCCTCTTAATGGGTAGAGACCCGAAAGGGATTGATTTATTTGCCTCAGGCGATGCTCCGATTAGCTCTAACCCTTTCCTAAACGGACAGGTTGAAGATCAATTCGGGCGAAATATTACCAATGTTGCCATCGCCAATGATTTTGCGACTTATTTGTTGCAAAATAAGGTGCAAACACGCCGTTTGAAAAATGGTCAAACTGTGAGCTTTGTAACGATTAAAATGGTGGCAGGACACATTGAAGTACGTGCAAGACAATATTTACCGCTGGTGCGTAAAATGGCGAAGCAGTATGGTATTGAGCCAAGTTTGATTTTAGGGATTATGGAAGTCGAATCAGCATTCAACCCGTACGCAATCAGCTATGCCAATGCGATTGGCTTAATGCAGGTTGTACCTCGTACCGCCGGGCGTGATATTTTTGCCCGTAAAGGTATGGGAGGGCAGCCAAGTCGTGAATATCTTTATAATCCATCAAATAACATTGATGCAGGTACGCTTTATTTGACTATTTTGCGTGATGAATACTTAGATGGAATTGAAGATCCTGTGGCTAAACGCTATGCGATGATTTCTGCGTATAATAGCGGTGCTGGTGCGGTATTGCGAGTGTTTGATTCCGATAAATACTCTGCGATTGATAGAATTAACGATCTTTCGCCTGATGCGGTTTATCGAATTTTAACTACTGCTCATCCATCTTCTCAAGCTAGAAATTATTTAAGAAAAGTAACCACCGCCAGAGAGAAATATCGCAATATTCGTTAATGCGTGAATTATGCTGTTTTTTAGCCGAAAAGTATAAAAAAAGCACATTCGAGCAACGGTTTTTTCAAATTTGTAAAAAAACGTTTGACGTTGCAAGCTGAAATCAGCATAATGCACCACGCAACGACGTTGCCTCGATAGCTCAGTCGGTAGAGCAGGGGATTGAAAATCCCCGTGTCGGTGGTTCGATTCCGCCTCGAGGCACCATCAATTCCTCCTTAGTTCAGTCGGTAGAACGGTGGACTGTTAATCCATATGTCGCAGGTTCGAGTCCCGCAGGAGGAGCCATATTCCGAAGCCCTGATGAGTAATCATCAGGGTTTTCTTTTTGAGCTTTCCGGCTAACTACTAAGAAATTGCTCAATTTTTAGTATTATGCGTTCAAAAACGTTAAATTTTTGAGAATTGTATTTGACGAAGCCCGAAAAAATCAGCATAATGCACCACGCAACGACGTTGCCTCGATAGCTCAGTCGGTAGAGCAGGGGATTGAAAATCCCCGTGTCGGTGGTTCGATTCCGCCTCGAGGCACCATCAATTCCTCCTTAGTTCAGTCGGTAGAACGGTGGACTGTTAATCCATATGTCGCAGGTTCGAGTCCCGCAGGAGGAGCCATATTCCGAAGCCCTGATGAGTAATCATCAGGGCTTTCTTTTTGCTCTCATTTTTTCAAACAATAATATCCCCTTTAATTTTGTGATTTACCTCTCATTTCTAACATAAATTTGAAAATATCACTTCACTTTTATACGCAATTCGGAGTATTATGATCACACAATATAACTAAATAATGATTCCTCGAATATCGTCAAATTTTACGGCATAGTTTAATCGCTATGCCGTTTTTTTATTTCCCTATAACCGTAACGCTTTTTTTTGTATAATGGCGGCAACTTTCCGCTCACAAGCGGTACTTTTTTCCTAAAATTTTACAAATTGAGAAAGTTGATATGTTTGAAAACCTCTCTGACAGATTGTCTAAAACGCTGCGTAACATTACGGGCAAAGGTCGCCTAACGGAAGATAATATTAAAGATACCCTGCGTGAAGTGCGTATGGCATTGTTGGAGGCGGATGTTGCCCTCCCTGTTGTGCGTGATTTCATCAACAAGGTCAAAGAGCGTGCGTTAGGAGTTGAGGTAAACAAAAGCCTCACACCGGGGCAAGAGTTCTTAAAAATCGTACAAAGCGAATTAGAAACGGCAATGGGAGAAGCCAACGAGGAGCTAAATCTTGCGACCCAACCGCCGGCGGTAATTTTAATGGCAGGTTTGCAAGGTGCGGGTAAAACCACCTCTGTCGGCAAATTGGCAAAATTCCTGAAAGAACGCCACAAGAAAAAGGTGTTGGTGGTTTCTGCCGACGTTTACCGCCCTGCTGCTATCAAACAGCTACAGACCCTTGCTGAAGCGTTAAAAGTGGACTTCTTCCCGACCGAAACCAGCCAAAAACCGGTAGCGATTGCAGAAGCGGCACTGAAGCACGCTAAGCTTAATTTCTTTGATGTATTGATTGTGGATACTGCCGGTCGTTTACACGTTGATGGTGAAATGATGGAAGAGATCCAACAAATCCACGCTGTGCTGAATCCGATTGAAACGCTATTTACGGTTGATGCGATGACCGGTCAAGACGCTGCTAACACCGCAAAAGCCTTTAACGAAGCGTTGCAGCTTACCGGTGTTATTCTCACTAAAGTCGATGGCGATGCCCGAGGCGGTGCGGCACTTTCTATTCGCCAAATTACCGGTAAACCGATTAAATTCTTAGGTGTGGGTGAAAAAACCGATGCCCTTGAGCCGTTCCACCCTGATCGTGTGGCTTCTCGCATTTTAGGTATGGGCGATGTAATGTCTTTAATTGAAGATATTCAACGCTCGGTCGATCAAGAAAAAGCCGAAAAAATGGCAGCAAAATTCAAAAAAGGCGATGAATTTACCTTGGAAGATTTCCGTGAGCAGCTTATCGAAATGAAAAAAATGGGTGGAATGATGTCGATGCTCGATAAACTACCGGGGGCGAAAAACCTGCCTGACCACGTTAAAAGTCAGGTTGATGATAAAATGTTCATTAAAATGGAAGCCATCATCAATTCTATGACCTTAAAAGAGCGGGCAAATCCGGATATTATCAAAGGCTCACGCCGCCGCCGTATCGCACTTGGCTCCGGCACACAGGTGCAAGATGTAAATAAGCTGCTCAAGCAGTTTGATGATATGCAACGTATGATGAAAAAAATGCGTAAAGGTGGAATGGCAAAAATGATGCGTGGTGTTAAAGGTATGATGGGTGGTGGTCTAGGCGGTCTCGGTGGCTTAGGCAGGATGTTTGGTAAACGTTAATATTCCTATTTTATTAGTACCAGCCTAAAATCAGTTAACAATCCGTTTTGCTAGGATTGTTAACTTTCCCTATTAATATCTTATTTGCAAAAATAATACTTTTTGATTGCTTGTCGTTTTATAAAAGAAACTTAATAGATTCAAATTGTGTGGATCTTATTTTCGTAAAATAATCCTTATATTATTCATCTTAAGTATTCCGAAGACTTCTGGTAAATATAGATAAAATTTTAGATTTAATCTTTAATTGAAAATAATTATTATTTGATTTTAATCAAGTCATTCATAACTTAATTTTGTTATAAATATGACCTTGTTTATAGCACTATTTTGTTTCGATAATGATTATAAAAGATACACACTGGACATCTCAACAAGCCTCTCCAAATGCTTTCCCAGAACGACAAGCGCTTATGCCTATTTGGGGTGGGAAAAATATTGAACGCGATCAATGGCAATCTTTATGGCTGGAACAAGCACCAAATGCGTTATTACAGGATGGTTTAGCTTATTTCCATATTCCGTTTTGCGCTAGTCATTGTATTTTTTGTGGTTTTTATCGCAATGCTTGGAAGGAAAATTATAGCCAGATTTATACTGATCGTGTGATTAGTGAACTTCGATATGAATCTTCACTATGGCGAGGGCAAGGTAAGATTCATGCCGTTTATTTTGGTGGAGGAACGCCAACAGCGTTACATACAGAAGATTTAGTAAGATTGATTCGAGCTTGTTATCGTTATTTGCCACTCGCTGAAGACTGTGAATTTACTATTGAGGGTAGAATTAGCCATTTTGATATAGATAAGGCTAAGGCTTGTATTGAAGCAGGCGTGAACCGTATTTCTATTGGTATTCAGACTTTTAACTCCGAAATTCGCAAACGTTTAGGGCGCAAACATAGTGGCGAAGAGGCTCAAACTTATTTAAAAGCCTTATCGGAATTAAATGCTGTGATTGTTGCTGATTTAATTTTTGGCTTGCCAAACCAAACAGATGATATCTGGCAAAACGATATTGAAATTGCGACTAGTTTACCGATCTCAGGCTTAGATATTTACGCCTTTAATAATTATCCTTTCCTGCCTATTAATCGCTTAATTGAACATGGAAAATTACCTGCGCCCGCAGGGTTTGACACCCAAAGCTTACACTATGCTTATGCAGTAGAGAAGTTAAAAGCACAAGGTTGGCAGCAAGTGAGCAATAACCACTTTGCTTTTCCAAATCGAGGTGAACGCAATCGCTATAATACTTTGGTTAAATCGAATATGCCTTGTTTGGCATTTGGCTCCGGTGCGGGGGGAAATTTTGGTGGGCTGAGTTACCAAGTACAATCTGATTTAAAGACCTACTTAGATGCGCCTCTTGATCAGAAAAGCCTTTCTTTTTTGAGTAAACATGGTGAACATAAAGCACTGCTTGGTGTGATACAACATAGCATGGAATTGGGTTACTTAGATACAACGCCTTTTGAACAAAACTCGAAAGCTGAAAAATTATTGCAACAATGGGAAGCGCTTGATTTACTGAAGCGTGAAAAAAATCAAGTATATCTCAATACCAGTGGTCGTTACTGGTCACCGACATTAATTCGTAAACTAATGTTAACACTTCCTCAATCTAGTAAGGATAACAACATGATAACGCCATTAACTAAAGAATTAGAAAATAAGTTACGGACAAATTTAAAAGAAAACCCAGGGCAAATTTTAGAAATGCTGGCAGGAATGAATCAATGTAGCTTGGAATCGGTAATTAACTGTCTGCCCAAAGAAATGGTAATGCAAACAGGTGGTGAGCGTTTTGTGGAAATTATGCAGGCAATTGCTGGTTGGAATGAAGCTGTGACTTTTATTATTCATACGCCTGATGCGATTGCAGAGGTAACTGCTAAATTGCCACAAGGTAAAATTGGGCGAGGTTTTTATAATTTTGAACATGGTGTAGATGGAGGAATTCACGGCCATTTACGCTATGAGAATTGTGCTGCTATTTACTTACTTGATCGCCCATTTATGGGAAAAAGAACAGTGGCGTTAACTTTTATCAATCAAAGTGGTGAGGCGATGTTTAAGATTTTTGTTGGGCGTGATGAACAAGGTCAATTACGAGAAAATCAGATTCAAGCCATGCGGCAATTAATTGGAGGATGCCAGTCATGATTTTGGTTTGTGGGGCAAATGGGTTGTTGGGACGAGCAATCTGTGACAAATTACCTAGGGAGAAAACGATAGCCGTCTTACGAAAAGATGCTATGGATACGTTTTTCAGCGAACGAAATATAGCAGTAGAAATAGCAGATTTATTAGATTTGGAATCCTGTAACGCCTTGTTACAAAAAACACAACCGGAAATCTTGATTACGGTAGTAGGAGGAAAAAATGAACAAGGTATTCGTAGCGACAAAACAGCAAATATTAATTTGATAAAAGCAGTTGAAAAATATTCACCAACTACGAAAGTAGTTTTAGTTACTAGTGTTGGGTGTGCAGAACAATGGGATTTAATTAGCCCATTAGCACAGCAGGCTTTAGGTGAAGCACTAAAAGCCAAGGCGGAAGCTGAAGCTTATTTACAGCAAACAGCATTAAATTGGCTGATTATTCGACCCAGTGGGTTAAATAATGATGAAGTAAATGATGAGTATCAGATTGTGCGTGATTTACCTAAAGAACGGAAAATGTATGTTAGCCGTAAATCTGTCGCAACAGGCATAGTGCGTTTACTGGATAGCACGGAAAATCATCAAATTTTCTCTATTATTAATAGGGGATAGTATATTTCAACGAAGGCAAGCGGGCATATTTTATGGTTATTTTGCAACTATAAAACAGACCGCTTGTGAGATCGTTTTCTATTTTATTGAGAACTGGATGCCGCATTCATCTGCAAGTAGCGAAGAACCTTTTTCTGGGTAGCTTCGTCCATATCGGTAAAGCCGACCATTCCGTTAAATACTGCAATCCATTCGTTTGCATCGTGCATTTTAGGATCACGTTGTTTATGGCACACGCTGCATTCTGTTTTATAAGTATTTTCGGTGTTCGCCCAAAAGTTAGTGAGATCTTGGGTAAATTCGGCATTTTCCACCCACACGTTCATTTTCACTTTTTGCCATACCAAGCCGGTGTTCGGATCTTCTTTGCTCTCCACAATAGCTAACGGTGGATTATTGCTGATAAAGGATTTCTCAAATACAGCATCGGTAATATTTTTACTGAAAGAATGATACCAAATCCGCCCGAAACCTTTGCTTTTTCGCCATAAATTCAGCTCAATTTCAGCGGCTTTTGCGGTTGTTTGCACCAATTTAATTTCTGCTCCGGCTTCTAGCTGCCCGATTTTCTGTGTCAAATTTTCATCGGCAAATAAAGGGATTGTTTCCGTGGTGTAACTGTTTGAACCGGCAAAACAAAATATTGGCGTGCTGAATGCCAAGAAACAGAAAGCGATTTTTGATAATGATTTCATCATAAACCCCACAAATTAGATGAGAAATTAGGTTATATGTTACACAAATTGATCAAAAAAGCGTTGATTTACATCATAAAACTGATTTTATGTCGATTTCTTAATTTTTTGCAAAAAAATCCCAAAAAATGACCGCTTACAAGCTATAATAACCAGTATTTTTCGACCATTTTTCAAATTCAAGAGAAAATAAAATGAGTACAAAATTCAACGTAAAAACCTTTCAAGGAATGATTTTAGCCCTGCAAGACTACTGGGCAAGCAAAGGCTGTACTGTGGTTCAACCTTTCGATATGGAAGTGGGGGCGGGTACTTCGCACCCGATGACTTGTTTGCGTGCGCTTGGCCCTGAGCCGATGGCATTTGCCTATGTGCAGCCGTCCCGCCGCCCGACAGACGGTCGCTACGGCGAAAACCCGAACCGCTTACAGCACTACTACCAATTCCAAGTGGTGATTAAACCGTCTCCGGACAACATTCAAGAACTCTACCTCGATAGCTTAAAAATGCTCGGCTTCGACCCAACTCAAAACGATATTCGCTTCGTGGAAGACAACTGGGAAAATCCAACCCTTGGGGCGTGGGGATTAGGCTGGGAAGTGTGGCTGAACGGAATGGAAGTGACCCAATTTACCTACTTCCAACAAGTCGGCGGCTTGGAATGTAAACCGGTGACAGGCGAAATCACCTACGGCTTAGAGCGTTTGGCAATGTATATTCAAGGCGTGGACAGCGTTTACGACCTTGTGTGGTCTGATGGCGAACTCGGTAAAACCACCTACGGCGACGTATTCCACCAAAACGAAGTGGAGCAATCCACCTATAACTTTGAATACGCCGATGTGGACTTTCTGTTCCAATGCTTCGAACAGTACGAAAAAGAAGCCCAATACCTGTTAGGTCTAGAAAAACCGTTACCACTGCCGGCGTACGAACGCATTTTAAAAGCGGCACACAGCTTCAACTTATTAGATGCTCGTAAAGCGATCTCGGTAACTGAACGCCAACGCTACATTCTACGCATTCGTGCTTTAACCAAAGGCGTTGCCGAAGCGTACTACGCAAGCCGTGAAGCGTTAGGGTTCCCGGGTTGTAAAAAATAAAATTGCCTAATTAAATGTAGGGGCGAAAAATTTTTCGCCCCTACGGATATGGATAATAACAATGAAACCGATTTTATACTTCGCCCACTGGTGTCCGGATACTGCCCCATTTGTGGCAGAACTAGACCGCTTGGGTATTGAATATGAACCGTGCGACATCACAAAGAGCGGTGCAAATTTCAAACCTTTTCTCCGCCTGCGTGACCGCCATTCCGCCTTTAACCACGCCAAAGCCAACGGCTATATCGGCATTCTGGCATTGCTGATCGAAGGTGAAAAAGTCGTGCTGGATTTGGCTGAATTAGAGGGCATTTTCGGCTAACAAGCGGTTGAATTTAGCGGAAATTTTGCAAAGGAGCCAATAATGAAGACAGTAATAGCAGAGAATTCGGCTGAATTTGTGAATGAAATTTCACAGCTAATTCAATCGAGTAAGCAACGAATGACCGTTGCGGTCAATGCAGAATTAACCTTGCTTTATTGGCATATCGGCAAACGGATCAATGACTATATTTTGCAGGGTGAGCGTGCGGAATATGGGCAAGAAGTAGTGAAAAATCTTGCTCAAAGTCTGACAGAGCAATTTGGTAAAGGCTGGAGTAAACGCCATTTAAATTATACGATGCAATTTGCTGCAACTTTCCCTAATTTGGAAATTGTGCATACACTGTGTGCACAATTGAGTTGGTCGCATTTTAAACTAATTATTGCGATTGATGAACCAATCAAGCGAGAGTTCTATGCCACAATGGCTGCACAGGAACGTTGGTCTGTACGAACCCTTGATGATCGCATTAGTTCACTGCTGTTTGAACGCACGGCAATTTCCAAAAAGCCCGATGAAACCGTTAGCGCTGAATTGAGTTTGCTACGCGAAAAAGGCGAATATAATCAGTCAATGGTGTTGAAAGATCCGTATATTTTGGATTTTCTCGACCTTAATGACCGTTATATGGAGCGTGATCTCGAAGATGCGATTTTACGAGAGATCGAACAGTTTTTACTGGAACTTGGGGCGGGTTTTACCTTTGTCGCACGCCAAAAACGGATTCAGATTGATAATGATGATTTCTATATCGATCTGCTGTTTTACAATCGTAAACTCAAACGCCTGATTGCGATTGAGCTGAAAACCGAAAGCTTCAAACATTCCCACAAAAGTCAAATGGAACTCTATTTGGCGTGGCTGGCGAAACACGAGCAAGAAGCAGACGAAAATCCACCGCTTGGAATTATTCTCTGCACCGGCAAAAAACAGGAACAAGTGGAACTACTAGATTTGAAAAATTCTGATATTCATATTGCAGAATATATGACCGTGTTGCCGAGTAAAGCTGTATTAGAACAACGGTTGCATTTGGCGGTTGAAAGGGCGAAAGAACGATTTTTGGTAAAATAACAAGCGGTTAAAATCAACGGAAATTTTGCAAAATGAAACCTTATGCCAAATCACTAAAACCGAATTCGCAGAAATTGCGAACGGCACAAACTGAGGCGGAGAGACGGCTTTGGTATCGTATTCGGGGCGATCAACTGGGTGTTCGTTTTTATCGGCAGAAGCCGTTGTTAAGCTATATTGTCGATTTCTACTGCCCGAAAGCAAAATTAGTGGTTGAGTTAGACGGTGGGCAACATTATGAGCCTGAACATCGGGCAAATGATAAAATCCGTGATGCGGAATTGGCTTCACTTGGTTTAAGCGTTCTTCGATTTGATAATTACCAAGTGATGACCGAGATTGAAAGTGTGATAGAAGCGATTTGGCAGAAGTGAAAACGGAGTGAGAGATTGTAATACCCTTGATGTATACAATAAGATCTCGAAACATGTACCTTTGGCATAAAGGAAGGAAATAATTTATGACTGAAATTTTACTTAATAAAGATGCTTTTAATATAGCGGAAGATGACTTATTAGTTAAAGATGTTCCATATGGGTTAGCGGTAGTATCCCATAAAATTTCTGAAGAAAAATTACCAATTAGATTTTTATACAGAGAAGAGCCAAGTTCTGATTATCCTGATAGCGGTTGGAGATTATTTTCAGGATATGAAGATGATGAATATACAAATAATCCCGAAAACTTTTCTATTTACAGCCTTACTCGTTTAGCTAATTTCCAACCTGAAATTGATGGAGATATGTTATATAGCCCAATAGGATCTGTATTTGAAAAAACACCCAATAGTGATCAATTTGAATTAGTTTCTGATTGGTCTATTCCTAATGAATAAATTGAAATAAAAGAGAATAAAATGACAACACAAAACTTCCTTGCCGAGATCGGCACAGAAGAGCTGCCACCGAAGGCACTCAAAAAATTAGCGACCGCATTTGCGGAGAATGTAGAAAACGAATTAAACCAAGCGGGTTTGGCGTTTGAGAAAGTCGAATGGTTTGCGGCCCCTCGCCGTTTGGCGGTGAAGGTGTTGAGCCTTGCGGAAAGCCAGCCGAGTAAAGAGGTTGAAAAACGAGGGCCGGCGGTGTCGGCAGCGTTTGATGCCGAAGGCAAGCCGACCAAAGCGGCGGAAGGCTGGGCGAGAGGCTGTGGTATCACGGTGGAGCAAGCCGAGCGCATTGCGACCGACAAAGGCGAATGGTTGGTGCATCGTGCGGTGATTGAAGGTCAGCCGACCAAAAACTTGCTGGTCGATATTATCGCCAAATCGCTGGCGAACTTGCCGATTCCAAAAACAATGCGTTGGGGCGATAAGAGCGAGCAGTTTGTTCGTCCTGTGCATACCGTTACGCTTCTATTCGGGGCGGAGCTGATCGAAGGAGAGATCTTAGGCGTGAAAAGCGGTCGTACTATTCGTGGTCACCGTTTCTTAGGTGAACGTGAGTTCCAAATTGAGAACGCCGATCAATATCCGCAACTGTTGAAAGATCGTGGATCGGTCGTAGCCGATTTCAATGAGCGTAAAGCCTTGATCCTTGCAAAATCCCAAGAAAAAGCGACCGCTTTGGGCGGCGTTGCCGATATTGAAGAGGATTTGCTGGACGAAGTGACCTCGCTGGTGGAATATCCGAACGTGCTAACCGCCAAGTTTGAAGAGAGTTTCCTTGCTGTGCCGGCGGAAGCCTTGGTTTATACAATGAAAGGCGACCAAAAATACTTCCCGATTTACGATAAAGACGGCAAATTGTTACCGCACTTTATTTTTGTGTCGAACATCAACCCAGACGATCCAAGCAAAATCATCGAGGGTAACGAAAAAGTGGTTCGCCCTCGTTTGACCGATGCGGAGTTCTTCTTCAAAACCGACTTAAAACAGAAATTAGAAGACCAACTACCACGCCTTGAAACCGTGTTGTTCCAACAACAGCTTGGCACATTGCGTGACAAAACCGCTCGCATTGAAGCCTTGGCAGGTGAAATTGCGAAACAAATTGGGGCAGATGAAACCAAAGCGAAACGGGCGGGCTTGCTTTCTAAATGTGACCTGATGACCAATATGGTGTTTGAATTTACCGACACCCAAGGCGTGATGGGGATGCACTATGCCCGCCACGATGGGGAAGATGAAGAAGTAGCGGTGGCGTTGAACGAGCAGTATATGCCACGTTTTGCTGGCGATAACTTGCCAAATTCATTGGTGGCTTGCTCAGTGGCGTTGGCGGACAAATTTGACACGCTCACAGGGATTTTCGGTATCGGTCAAGCGCCGAAAGGCAGTGCCGACCCGTTTGCTCTACGCCGTGCGGCACTTGGCTCACTGCGGATTATTGTGGAGAAAAATTTACCGCTTGATCTGGCTGAAATCGTGGCAAAATCGACCGCACTTTTTGGTGACAAACTGACCAACAAAAACGTGGTTGAGGACGTGGTGGACTTTATGCTCGGTCGTTTCCGTGCGTGGTATGAAAGTGAAGGCATTGCGGTGGACGTTATCCAAGCCGTTCTCGCACGCCGTCCGACCAAGCCTGCCGACTTCGATGCCCGTGTGCGTGCCGTGTCGCACTTCCGCACCCTTGATAGCGCCGAAGCCTTAGCCGCAGCGAATAAACGGGTGAGCAACATTCTTGCCAAAGCCGATATTGCAATTGGTGAGATCGATTTAACCGCTTGTGTCGAACCGGCAGAAAAAGCCTTAGCCGAAGCGGTGATTGCCTTGAAAGCGGAAGTGCAACCGCTGATTGCACAGGGCGACTACACCGCCGTGCTGGATAAATTAGCGAACCTCCGCCAACCGGTTGATGCGTTCTTTGACGGAGTAATGGTAAATGCAGAAGACCAAAAACTGCGTCAAAACCGCCTCGCCATTTTAAGCACGCTACAAGGCTTGTTCCTGCAAGTGGCGGATATTTCGCTGTTGCAATAACAATAAGTTTGCAATAATTGCAAAATTTTAATGAAAATAGACCGCTTGCAGTAATTGTGATCTGCAAGCGGTCTTTTTTGCTTGAAATTTTACCAAAGGCGGGATTATTTAAGTTTTGGTTTATTCACCATAATCTCGATGACTTGGCGGTCTGTGTATTGCATACTACGAGAGGCAATGCTGCATAAGTTATTAATTGAACGATCAATATCGTGTTCGACAATTCCTTCGTTGCCTGTTACTTGGCTATTATCCATAGACATCAGAATGGATTTATAGCTTGATGTTACGCTGGTGGAGACTTTCATCGCACAACTGTTTGAAGCACCATCACAGATAATACCGCTAATATCGCCGATCATACTACTAATTGCCATACTGATATTCTCAAATTTCCCTGTGAGCAGCCACGCTATGCCGGCACAGCTTCCCATAGCCGCGGTTGTTACGGCACAGAGTGCAGATAATTTCGGTAACTTGCTGTGAATATAAATTGCCATGAGGTGTGATAAAAAGAGTGCTCTAATGCGTTGCTCATCAGTGACATTTAAATGGCGGGCAACGACAACAACCGGCATAGTTGCTGTAATTCCTTGATTACCCGAACCGGAGTTGCTCATAGCAGGTAAACTTGCACCACCCATTCTAGCATCAGAGGCAGAGGTGGTTTCTATAACAATGCGATTAAGCAAATCATCACTGATTAGACCTAGACCAATCTGTTTTTGCAATGTCCTTCCGATATGTAGCCCATAATCGGCACGTAATCCTTCTTGTGAGAGTGCGGAATTTAATTGTGCTGCTTGCTCAATAAAGCGAATTTTTTCCAATTCGATTTGCATAGAAAAATTAAATATATCTTTTGCCGAAAGTGAAGCAAAGATCTCAGTAGTATCATCGTTATTGACGGCACAAGGTTTACTTAAAATAGTTTGCCCGTTTTTTTCAATGTAAATGACATTGGTATGGTGTTCAGCAATACGAACACATACTCGATTCGCTTGGTGAAATAGTGTTGCTTCAGAATATAGAATATGTTCTGTTTCGAAAATAGAGACGGACACTTTATCGGCATTTAACATCGCTTTAGCCTGTTTAACCTGTTCTGGCGTAATATTTTTTAATACTTCTAATCCACCATCAGGCTCCCCTCCGATTGCCCCAATAGCTGCCGCCATAGGTAATCCAACGGTTGCTGTTCCCGGTACTGTTACTCCCATCCCATTTTTCATCAAGTTAGGGGAAACTTTTGCCTCAATACGTTCTGGTAAATGACCTAAATATTGGCGTGCAATGGCGGATGCAAGGGCGAGAGAAATAGGTTCTGTACAGCCTAATGCAGGGACAACTTCATGGTTGACTGCATGTAAAATGGATTGTACTAATTTTTCGCAGTGAATATTCATAGATAAAACCTTATTACTCTAAAAATGTGAGGAATGGAGAAATACATAATAAAATGCCGGTAATGATAATAATATTGAGTGCTAGCCCTTTATATTTGAATAATGCAGGCACTTTATAGACTAAATAGGCCGGAATCAAGCACCCAACTAAGCCAAAAATAGGACTACAGATTGAGGTAAAGCTTAAAACTGGTGCATTTAATACAATCGCACTCCAAGCCAGCAGAATGGAAAATAACATAATCCCTTTCTGCACATAATTAGGATTGATTTTTTCAGCCGGGAATTTTCTTAATAATAGGTTCATCACAATGCCTTGAGTGGCTTCTCTAAAACCTAAATATACCCCGAAAAAGGCTGTCATAACGGCAAAAATATTTAATGCAACACCTACATAGGTTGCCCAACTACCAGGGAAAAATTGGGCTGCAATTGCTAATGCGGAAACATTTTGCTCGTATGCTTTGAGCGCTTCTTCTCTCCCCATTGCAAGTGTAAAAGAGACAGCGTAAAAGAAAACGGTAATAAATAAGATAGCAAATGCAATATTCATCGCTCGTAGGGCTTTATAGCGCGCAACTTCACGAGACTGTTCTTTAGCGCGGTAAGAAATTACCATTGGGCTGAGAGTTTGCAAAAAGAGTATAGAGGTTAGGGTGAAAGGGAGAGTAATGATGGCATCTTTTATAAGTTTGCCGAAAGGAGGCATTGCACCGATATTATGGAGCTGCCACATTCCAATCATTGCAAGCCCTAAGGCGGCAACGACGAATAGCTTAGTTAATACCATAAATGTAGATATTTTAAACAGTAGCTTTTCGCCTCGAGAAGATAAGGCAACTAATATATAGATTAGCACTAAGCCATAAAATGGGTTATCAGAGAGTAGTGTATCGGTAATGCCGAAGGTAAGGAGATAGGAGGCACTATCGTTTGTAATTGCGGTAGAATAAACAAACATCCAAATCACTAACATAATAAAATAAAGCACCCCTAAAAAGATTCCCCAGTTTTTGCCCAGGTAGCCACTAATAACGGTGGGGTAATCTTTACATTCCGGAGATTCTGCTAAAGTGTTAATAAACAAACGCTGAAAAAGGTACATCGCCGGGTATCCGATAATAGAAGAAAGTAGAAAAACCCACATGCCCATAAGTCCTACTTGTACCGGTAAAAAGACGATGCCTGCCCCGATAGCCATACCAATACTCATAATGATCCAGCCGAAGTCGGTAGAATCAAATTTTGTTGCTTGTTTAAATTCGGCAGGCGAGAGTTTTTGAGTATCCATAGAGTCTCCTTAAATCGTAACAGTATAATTAAGTGTTATTTTTGAATTCTCTTAAATGTTTATAAATTGCGTGGCTGGTTAGGGAGAGTTTTTCTGCCACAATAGGTACTGCCTCTTTTAGCTCAAAGATGCCATTTTCAAACAAATAGAAGATAATGGATTTCTTATAGAGTTTTGAATGTTTGGTAGTGTGTTGCTCAATGTGAGTAACTGCTTTTAGAAAGGTTTCTTCAATAAGTTCTTTTGGGTGAGTAATAAAGTTTTCACTTTTATAATGAGGCGGAATAGGATCGTAATTCATAAAAGAGCTAACGGTTTTATCTAATGGTGTCGATAAATTTAAATTAATACAAAATAATCCGATAGGTTTGCCCTCATGCCCGATAATAATATGCGTGGTAGACTTAACTAAGTTACCGTTATTTAACCGTGAAAAGTAAACCAGCTCAGTATTAGATTGATCTTTTTGGTAACATTTTAGTAACTGTAATCCTTTATCTGTAATAGGCGAACCTATTTTTCGGTTAGTATGATGTCCGTTAATGATTTTAATAACGGATTTTTCATAGGCATTCAATGAATGAATAACCACCTCACAGAATTCTCCTAATAACCCTGCTATTGCTTCACTTAATGAGAAATAAGACAGCATAATTTCTTTGTCTAAATCATGAAGATACTCTAATTTATCTGGCATAACTTTTACTCCAATTTTTGTGAATTATAAGAATGAGTAAATTTTAAAGTCAATTATATTTAACTTTATTGAGGATTAAAAGTCAGTATTTTTTGACTAAGATCATATTTTGAGGGAAAGATATAAGAGGACAAACCAAATAAGATTTGCCTCGATTCTGACCAGGAAAAGTGGCAAATTCAAGCTATCTTGATTAAAATAATGCACATACTTATAGGAAGAAGGAAAACACAATGTCAGTTAAAACCGAAGTTTTATTTAGTAATCATTGGAATGTGCGAGTGAGTGACCCGGGATTTGAGGGGTCACCAAGCCACTATTTTGAGACCGTTTTTTTAACCTTGGAAGCCCAAATTAACGGCAAACAGGTGCGTTATGAGTTCACCCGTAAAGTGGAGCAGGAGGTGAAAATCCACCGTAGTTTTACTGATATGAATGAGTTGTTTGAGTTCTTGGGTGAGTATTTAAGCCCCGTGGCTCTCGGCAATCTTGGCGTGCGTATCGGGCAGTTGGGGCTAGCCTAAGCTCAAGGGGCAAATTGTGTTTTGCCCTTGCAAAATTTTTCTAAAAATTAACCGCTTGTTACTACGTTTATGACCACTTCCAACTCTCTTTTCCAACAAACCCAGCCCTATTGGGATTTCCTGCGAATTGAAAAGCAGGTTAGCCCGCATACCTTGAGCAATTATCAACGCCAATTAGTGGCAGTGAGCGAGCTGTTTTCACAAGCAGGCATTGAACGTTGGGAAGAGGTCGAAAGTAGCTCGGTACGTTGGATGTTAAGCCAAAGCCATAAGCAAGGCTTGAGTGCCAAAAGTATCGGTTTACGCTTGGTGGCATTGCGGCAATGGTTTGTCTATTTGATTAAAATCGGGCGAATGACGGCAAACCCGACTTTAGGGGTGAAATCGCCGAAAGTGGGTAAGCATTTGCCGAAAAATATTGATGCGGAGCAGGTCGGGCAGTTGTTGGCGATTGAGAGTGATGAGCCGAGCGATATTCGGGACATTGCGATGATGGAGCTGATGTATAGCTCGGGCTTGCGGTTGTCAGAATTGCAAGGCTTGGATTTAGGCGATATGGATTTGTCGGCACAAGAAGTTCGGGTGCAAGGTAAGGGTAGCAAAGAGCGAATTGTGCCGATTGGCTCGCAAGCGTTAAAAGCGTTAAATCGCTGGTTAGAAATGCGTTTGCAATTTAAGCCGCAAGATAATGCGGTGTTTCTGAATAAGCGAGGCGGGCGGTTATCGCACCGTTCGATTCAGTTGGTGATGAAAAAATGGGGAGAGCGTCAGGGATTGGAAAGCCATCTGCACCCACATAAATTACGTCACTCTTTTGCCACGCATATGTTAGAGGCAAGCGGTGATTTGCGTGCAGTGCAAGAGTTACTGGGGCATAGTAGCCTGTCCACCACCCAAATTTACACGCATCTGGATTTCCAACACTTAGCTAAAATTTATGATTCTGCCCACCCAAGAGCAAGACGAAAGCAAGAAGATTAGGCAGTTTCCGCTTCAAGGGTTTTGATTTTGCAGAAGAAATACCAATATTGAATTATCACTAACACCACTAAGGCAATTTTCCCACCGATATGGGGCAGGGCAAAGAAAGCAAACAGTGTGAACGGAAACGAAATCGCTAAAATCGTGATTTTTTGTTTCATCGTCATTGCCCGTTTCTCATCATATTCCTGTAGATATTTTTTGTATAATTTGGTTTGAATAAACCACTGGCGGATTCGTTCTGAGCCTTTGGTAAAACAGAACAACGCTAAAAGTAAGAACGGAGTGGTCGGCAAACCGGGCACGACAACGCCGATAATGCCTAAACCGATGCAAATAAAACCACAGATAATATAAAGGTATTTCATAGTAATTAAGTTATTGATAATGAATCGCAATTATCCTAAAGCAACTTTAGGCTGATTTCAACCAGTTTATAGCGATAGATTCAAGCGGTAGTTTTATCTGATTTTTTTGCAAATTAAATAAAAAACCTGTTGATTGCTCAACAGGTTTAAAGACTGGCGGAGGAAGTGAGATTCGAACTCACGGAGGGCGTTAACCCTCGCCGGTTTTCAAGACCGGTGCATTCAACCGCTCTGCCATTCCTCCGGGTTGAATTTAATTTTAGATTATGTGTTCTCTTAAATGAGAAAATCTGCTGATACATATCAGCAGACTTGAATTTGATGGCGGAGGAAGTGAGATTCGAACTCACGGAGGGCGTTAACCCTCGCCGGTTTTCAAGACCGGTGCATTCAACCGCTCTGCCATTCCTCCGTTGAAAACGTTGCAATAATAGAGATTATTGCGAACATCGTCAAGTAATAAATCTTAAAACCTGCTTATTCGTTCTTTTTTTCAGCACAATTTATTTTCTAATTAACCAAACGCCACTTTCAATATGGTGGGTGTAAGGGAATTGGTCAAAAAGAGCGGCTTTTTCAATCCGATGGGTTTGGCTTAATTGTTGTAAATTCTCGGCTAGAGTTTCCGGATTGCAAGAGATATAGAGAATACGCTCATACGCTTGCACCATATCTAATGTAGCTTGATCTAACCCTGCACGAGGCGGATCAACAAAAATGGTATTACATTCGTAAGCCTTTAAATCAATCCCTTTTAAGCGATAAAAGGCACGCACACCGTTCATCGCTTGGGTAAATTCTTCCGCCGACATTCGGATAATTTGAAGGTTCTCAATGCCGTTTTTTTCAATATTATATTGAGCCGATTGCACCGATGATTTGGAGATCTCGGTTGCCAGCACTTTGCGGAAGTTTTCTGCCAAGGCAATCGAAAAATTGCCGTTGCCGCAGTAAAGCTCAAGCAAATCGCCTTCGCTATTTTTTGTACAATTTCTCGCCCATTCCAGCATTTTGATATTCATTTCCGCATTTGGCTGGGTAAAGCTGTTTTCCACTTGGCGATACACATAGTGTTTGCCGTGCACAGGTAGAATTTCTTCCACATAATCGCAATCCAGTGCGATTTTTTGTTTATTGGCACGCCCGATAATTTGCACCTTGAAACCTTGCTGCTCTAAACGGCTTTTTAAGGCGTTTGCCTGTTCAACCCATTCTTCATTCAGGCTTTTGTGGTAAAGCATTGAGACTGCAATTTCACCGCTTAAGGTGCTTAAATAATCAATCTGGAATAGCTTGCGAGTGAGTAGCTCATTGCCTTGAATTTCCGCCAATAATGCGGTCATCATACGGTTGATTAGCTCACTGGCAATCGGGAAACTATCCACCCGATAACGAGCTTTGGTTTCAGGGTTAAACATAATGTGGTACAGCTCGCCTTCCTCGTGCCACACTCGAAATTCTGCCCGCATACGGAAATGGCTCGGCTTTGAGGCAAATACCTCAATCGAGGGCGGATTAAATGGCTTGAGTAAAGCGGTCAAATTTTCGGTTTTTTTTGCAAGAAGATCGGAATATTGTTCGATAGGAAGTGTCATTTTTTACCACAAATAGCAAATGAAAAAACAAACCACGAATTACTTCGTGGTTTTAAATTAGAAATTATTCAGCAGCACTGAAGTCATCGCCGGCATCGCTACCTGCATTGCCTGAAAGGGTGTAGATGCGTTTTGTTTTACTAGTTAATGTGCGGTATTTTAACCACGCTTTTTCAATGTCAGTTTCTGCTACCTCTTCGCCTTTCATTACCGCAACGAAACGTTTTTCTTCTTGAGTTGCCGGCTTACGTTCACCACTTTCTAAAGCCAAGCAAGCTTGACCGAATTGTTCTAAAGTTTGTGATTCACGAATGGTGTAATCGCCGTGGCGAGAGAAACCACGTGGATAATTTTTATCGTCAAAAAAGCGGCGCGTAACGCTAAAACTGTCTGCCATAATAATGCCTCGTTGTTTGAAATTAGGGAAAAGAAAAATCGGCATACATTAAACAAAAATAGCGAATAAATCAATGATTTCGTGTAAAAAGTGGTAAAATTTCTGATAAAATCAATCGCTTGTAAGGTGTCGTTGTGATTTTCTTTTTATTAACGGGAGGTGAGTGTGTCCAACCAATATATTTTTAGCTCTGATTGGTTTACTCATAATCTTCCTTCTCTAACATCTATTTTTGAATATGTTAAGCCGTTACGTATTTTAGAGATTGGTTCTTTTGAAGGGCGTTCAACAGTCTTTTTTATGGAAGAAGCTCTAAAATATCAGTCTCAGGTAGAGATTCATTGTATAGATAGTTGGGAAGGTGGTGCAGAGCATCAGGGGATTTGGAATATGGGGGAAGTAGAGCAGCGTTTTATGGATAATATTAGCTTAGCTCAACAATCACTCCCAAATGCAGAGCTTTATAAACATCGTGGCTATTCTCATCAGAAAATGATCGAACTACTCGCCAATGGTTATGCAGGCTATTTTGACTATATCTATGTAGACGGATCTCACGAGGCTCCTGATGTGTTATTTGATGCATTACTTGCTCACCGTTTGGTTAGAAAAGGGGGAGTGATTAGCTTTGATGATTATCTCTGGTCGCCGGATGAAGCAGGGCAACAGCGTCATTATATGTTAGTGAAGCCTGCGGTTGATCATTATGTAAATACGTATCAGCAAAAAGTGCAGGTGATACAAAATGTGCTTTCTTATCAGCAGCACATTATTAAATTGGAAGATTAAATGTAAAAGAGGAATAACGTGAATTTATTCCTCTTTTATTTGACTGAATTTAACGCTCAATCTTATCTCGCATTAACTCAATTAACGCTGCGATCTCGGGCGTTGGGGCTGGCACTTGTAACATTACCCAGCGGAAGAGTTCAGGGTCGGTGTAGCCTAGCATTTCAACAAAGGCTTGCTGTTGGGGCTCGTTGAGTTCATTAAAATGCTGTTGGTAAAACGGCATAATCATTTTATCTAACTCACGCATACCACGCCGGCACGCCCATTCTAATTTAAAGCGGTTGATTTCTGCCATTATTTTACCTCTTTGATGCGTAACTCTTTCGGGACTTCAAACACCACATCTTCTTCGTTACCGACTAAGGTTTCAACTTCGGTTACGCCAAGGGTTTTTAAATGCGAAATTACTGATTGCACCAACACTTCAGGAGCGGAAGCACCGGCGGTAATACCGATAGTTTCAATACCCTCCAACCAAGTTGGATCAATATCTTGCGGACCATCAATCAGTTTTGACATCACACCCATTCGAGAGGCGAGTTCCGCCAAACGATTTGAGTTCGAGGAGTTTTTTGAACCTACCACTAACACTAATTGTGATTGTTCTGCCAGTTCCCGCACTGCGTGTTGGCGATTGGTGGTAGCATAACAAATATCATTTTTGCGAGGGCCTTGAATTGCCGGATATTTCTCTTTTAACGCCTCAATCACGCCAATGGTATCGTCAATGGAAAGTGTGGTTTGCGTCATAAAAGTTAATTCATCGTTGTTGGAAACCGGCAAGTTGGCAATATCTTCCACCGATTCTACCAAATAAATGCCACCTTCTTGGTTATTGTATTGTCCCATTGTGCCGATAACTTCCGGGTGACCTTCGTGCCCGATTAAAATTGCTTTTGTCCCTTTTTTACTGGCTCGGGCAACCTGCATATGCACTTTGGTCACGAGTGGGCAAGTGGCATCAAACACTTTTAAGCCACGATTTTTGGCTTCTTGGCGAACTGCTTGCGACACCCCGTGGGCTGAGAAGATCACGATAGCATCGTCCGGCACTTCGTGTAGTTCTTCGACAAAAATAGCCCCTTTGGCTTTCAAGCCATCCACTACAAATTTGTTATGTACCACTTCGTGGCGAACATAGATAGGTGCACCGTGAATTTCTAAGGCTAATTCAACAATCGAAATGGCTCGATCCACGCCGGCACAAAAGCCACGTGGGTTTGCTAATAAAATTTTCATTTAATCACTCTTATTTTTTCGGTTCTTTTTTGGTTATAAAGGCTTCTAAAATCAGTAAGCCTGCACCCACACAAATCGCAATATCGGCAATATTAAACACAGGGTAGTGATAAATATCCCAATAAAAATGAAGGAAATCAACTACATAGCCGTTGTAAGCACGGTCAATAGCATTCCCAATCGCTCCACCAATAATTAAGGCATACGCAATATTTTCTAATTTTTTGACTGCTTGATTCTTCCAAAGAGCCACCACTAAAGCACTGGAAATCACTACCGCCAGCCCTAAGAAGAAATATTTTTGCCAGCCGGAATGCTCGGCAAGGAAACTAAAGGCAGCCCCGTAGTTTCGGGCGTAAGTGAAGTTAAAAATCGGCAAAATATTAATGCTTTCACCAAATTCAAAATGTTGCACTACAATGTATTTTGACCAAAGGTCAATGATGATTACAATTAAACTCACCCAAAGAAATTTTAAGCCTGTTTTCATTTAATATCCAAAATTTAATGTAAAAAGAGTAGGTGGAAATCCCCCTGCAAGCGGTCGTTTTTGCCGGATTTTTTGCAAAACTAAATCGCCTCTTCATTTTCTTCGCCGGTACGAATGCGGATCACCCGCCCGACATCATACACAAAAATCTTGCCATCGCCGATTTTGCCGGTTTGGGCGGTTTCCATAATTGCTTCAATGCACTGTTCTTCCAACTCGTCGGGAATCACGATTTCGACTTTCACTTTCGGTAGAAAATCAATCGCATATTCCGCCCCACGATAAAGCTCGGTATGTCCTTTTTGTCTGCCAAACCCTTTGATTTCGGTAATACTCATTCCGCTGACACCCACATCGGTTAAGGCTTCACGCACATCGTCTAATTTGAAGGGTTTAATAATTGCTTCTATTTTTTTCATTTTTTAGCCTTAATTTTCTCGTCTTGCCGATTTGGGTCTGAAACTTTCGCAAATGGCTGCGTGGGTTTCGACATAAATTTCGCTTAAAAGTTGTAAACAGTATGGCACGGCACTAAAAATACCTTTAACCAATACTTTGCCCTGTTCATCTTTCACACCTTCCAGCGTTTCTTTAATTGCTTTCGGTTGCCCCGGCAGATTTAAAATCAGACTGTCGTGGCGAATTACTCCCACTTGGCGAGAGAGAATTGCGGTTGGCACGAAGTGAAGGCTCACTTGTCGCATCTGTTCGCCAAAGCCGGGCATTTCTCGGTGGGCGACAGCAAGGGTGGCATCTGGGGTGACATCACGTTTTGCCGGGCCGGTGCCGCCGGTGGTTAATACCAAATGGCAAGCGTGAGCATCGACTAACTCGATTAAGGTTTGCTCAATAATGGCTTGCTCATCGGGAATTAAGCGGGTTTCCAGCTCAAACGGCTCGGTTAAGGCAGATTCAAGCCACACCCTTAATTCGGGAATGCCTTGGTCTGAATAAACCCCCTGCGAGGCTCGGTCTGAAACCGACACCAAACCGATTTTCAATTTCTCTTTGCTAAGTGGTTTATAAGCGGTCATTTTTTCTCACCTTTTTGCAATTCTTGTTTTTCCGCCTCACTTAAATTCGATAACGCCATATTAAAACTGCGTTCTACCGTTACTTTGCGAGGGTCTTCATCAGGCAGTAGTTTTAACATCATTCCCCACGTCATTGCCGCCATTTTGAAATCTTCTTTTTCAAAGGAGTGGAACGCCAATAAACTTAACGCATTAAAGTTTGTGTGGTCTTGGCGGATAATCTCTTTTAACAAGGTTTCACCTTGTTTTTTGTCTTCCTGTGCCTCAGAAAAGAGCAGAAGTTGGGCGTGGCTGAGTTTGTAATCTAAGTTATCCGGCTTGAGTTGAGCCGCTTTGCTAAAGGCATCGTGTGCAAGCTGACCATCGTCTAACGCCATCCCGATTTGACCGAGCATATACCATTTTTTGTCGTCATTCGGGTTGCTTTGTAAATCTACCCGTAACGCCATTGCAAATTGGTTCATTTCCTCTTGTGAGAGCGGATTGGTCTCTTCGGTTTTTAAACGCTCATAGAAGCTGTCTAATTTTTGGTGAGTGGTGTCTAACATTGAGTTGGAGAACCAAGAACCGACATTGCTGTAAATCGCAAAGCTGATACCGCCGACAAATAAAATCAATGCCACAAACCACGACTTGCCGAGCGTTAATTTTTCACTTGTGGCACTTTGTGTGCTGTGTGGAATATCATCAAGCAAGTTTTTTTGTAGCTCTAATTTGGTTTGTTCAGGGTCATCAATCACCCCTTCATTCGCTTCGTTTTCCACTTCTTTTAAGCGGTCAAAATAGAAGGCTTTGTTTAAGCTGTCTCGCTTGGTATTATCAATTTGCTTGTTCTTTTTAAGTAGCGGATAAAACGCCACGCCACATACTATCAGTGTGACGAAAATAATGGCCAGCCAGAAATTCATTTTTCTTCCTTATTGAGAATTTGGTTAAGACGTTTTTGCTCATCTTGAGCGAGATGGGCGAACGGTTTTGCAATATTTTGTTCAAAATTGACCGCTTGCGGTTTGTTTTTCTTTCTACGCAATACCACACACAGCCCTAAGGCAATTAAAATTAACGGCAACAGCCATAACATAATAGTTGCCGGTGTGAGAGGCGGGTCGTAAGTGACGAAATTGCCGTAGCGTTCAATCATATAATCCACCACTTCGTCTTTGCTTTTGCCTTGTTTGAGCAATTCTAAGGTTTTTGCCCGCATATCGGTGGCAATAGTTGCATTGGAATCGGCGATATTATTATTTTGACACTGCGGGCAACGCAGTTCTTGAATTAAGGTACGATAGTCCGCTTCTTGTTTCGGGCTGTCGAATTGGTGCAGTTCTACCGGAGCAGCATTAACTGTTACACTTAGAAGCATTATTAGGCTGAGAGTTTTTATTTTCATAATTTTGAATATTGTTGATATATTTATTAGGAATTTGATATTTGTTATTTTCAATTTCCAGTACAAAAGTTTCTGTGTTTTCAAATAGCTTTTTTCCACAGATCATATAATAAGTAACCTTATCTCCTTTTTCTAGTGTTATCTTAGTTTTGTCCATGTGGAGTTTATTGTTATTTTTATAGAAAAAATCTTCATGTATCATATAGTTTTTCTGTGTATTTTCTCTTATCCCTAAGATTGTTAATGAGTTTTCACTAAAATTGATATTTAGTAGTGGGTTGAGTGATATTAGAAATAATATGACTATAGATATTATTATATAAAATAAACAATTAGGTTTTTTTGTTTCATTAATTGTTTTTATAAAAATGTAGCTTAATCCTAATCCTGTTAGCATAAAACATAAATACAGAGATATAAATCTTATGTCGGTTATTGTACTAAACCCTCCATTATAGATAATAATAAAGAATGGAACTAATAAGTAAGTTGTGCCAGTAAAAAATAAATAATTAATTATATCTATTTTTATTGATTTTTTTAGTTCATATAGTAGATAAATATATGCACCTACTATAGGTAAATTGATTAAAATTACTTTCAGGTTTGTTTCTTGAAAAAACAGAGTGAGAATAACTAGAGGTATATAGACTATTTCTATAATACCTAATATCATTAACTTGTTGTTTGTATTTGTTTTTTCAAGTGATAAGTAATACTTAATAGGTTGCATATTCATCAGCATTATAGGGAAAAATAAAAATAATGCTATAGGAATAAATATGGTTGAGAAGTTACTGTTTAATGAGTTAATGAATAAATTTCTTGCATCAATGCTAACTAAATAGTTTAGCAATAAAAATGAGGATAAAATAGTTAGAATTATTCCTATAATAGTTGATAAACCAACTATTATAAAAATAAAGTTATATTCTCTTTGATAATTGCTTTTTATAGATTTCTTAATGTCAGCAGGAAATACAAACATTTACTTTAATCCATCATAAATCGGTTTAAGCACTTGGTTCCACACTTGGTCGTTTACATCGCCGGCGTGGCGGTATTGAATCACGCCGTTACCGTCAATAATAAAGGTTTCGGGTGCACCATAAACACCTAAATCTAAACCGAGTGAGCCTTTCGGGTCAAAAATAATCGCTTTATAAGGGTTGCCGTAATTAGCTAAGAATTTAATCGCTTTTGGGCGTTCGTCTTTATAATCAATACCGACAATTTCCACCCCTTGTTTTGCCAAAATGGTTAAGTATTCGTGTTCGGCATAACAAGTCGGACACCAAGTTGCCCAAACATTAAGCAGGCGAGGTTTGCCGGTTTTGACGATATTTTGGTCGATTGTCTGTTTTTCATCTAATACCGATTCTAAATTAAAGCTCGGAACTGTTTTGCCAATTAAGGCTGATTCTAATTTTTTCGGATCATCGCCTTGCGAGTTGCGAGCGAGTTGAACCAAAAATGCCACAGATAATGCTAAAAAGAGAATTAAAGGAAGTAGAAATTTTTTGTTCATTGTTTATGCCTAATATCAATCACTCTCAAAGTTGTTAGCTTACCAAAAAATAGTCGAATAAGCATTGATTTAAATAAAAAATCCGTTGAGTGGTATTCAACGGATTTTAAGGTATTACAAGCGGTCGAAAAAGTTAAATTATTTGCGTAATTTTACCGTTTCAATGGCGTGGTCTTGCCCTTTGATTAAAATAAGGTTGGCACGCTCTCGGCTCGGCAGGATATTTTGGCGTAAATTTAAGCCGTTGATCTCTTCCCAAATTGTCGAGGCGGTGTCAATCGCTTCTTGCTCAGACAAACTCGCATAATGGTGGAAATAGGAGTTTGGGTCGGCAAAGGCACTGCGGCGGAATTTCAAGAAACGGCTGATATACCATTTTTTCAGCAAACTTTCTTCGGCGTCCACATAAATAGAAAAATCCACAAAGTCCGATACAAATACATTATGCGGGCTGGAGGGGTAGTTCATTCCACTTTGTAACACGTTTAGCCCTTCTAAAATCACAATATCGGGTTGATCCACTGTATTAAACTGATTTGGGATAATATCGTAGGTCAAGTGGGAATAAATAGGAGCTTTCACGTTGCGTTTGCCGGATTTAATATCAGAAACAAAGCGAATCAGGCTGTGAATATCATAAGATTCCGGAAAGCCTTTCTTCTTGAGTAAGTTCTTTTCGGTTAATGTCGCAAGTGGATATAAAAAACCGTCAGTGGTAATTAAATCTACTTTTCGCTCTTGGGGATAATGGGATAGCAACGCTTGCAAAATACGGGCAGAAGTGCTTTTTCCAACTGATACGCTGCCGGCAATACTAATAATGTAAGGGACTTTAGGCGGTTCAATGCCGAGGAAGCGATGTAAGACCGTCTGGCGTTTTAAGTTTTCTTCTATATAGTATTGAATTAAACGGGCAAGCGGTAAATAAATAGTACGAACCTCTTCTAATGAAAGATCTTCATTAAATCCTAACAGCGGTTTTAGGTCTTGCTCGGTCAGCTTCAATGGAACGGATTTGCGTAAATCTGCCCATTGTTGGCGATCAAAAGTGAGAAAAGGAGTAATTTTGCTGGTTTTTTCAAGGCTCATAGCCAAAATCTCAATTTTTTACTGATGAATTAGGGTATGCAAATACCAAATTAAGGGCGTAACTATACAATATATGCACTTATTTTGCCGTAGTTATGCGGAGAAAATCTGTTGTATTTTACAAAAAATAGTCATTTTGTATATTTAAAAATCGAAAGAACGCTTTTTTTAATATTTTTTTAAAAAACACTTGCACGCTGTTAAAATTTCCCTATAATGCACATCACTTGCTTACGACACAGCAACGCCGACTTAGCTCAGTAGGTAGAGCAACTGACTTGTAATCAGTAGGTCACCAGTTCGATTCCGGTAGTCGGCACCATTAACTCAGGCGTAAATAAGTATTCAATTATCGTGGAGGGGTTCCCGAGCGGCCAAAGGGGGCAGACTGTAAATCTGTTGGCTCAGCCTTCGAAGGTTCGAATCCTTCTCCCTCCACCATCTCTGATATTTTGAATCGCGTAGGTCAGACGAATTTAGAACAGCGGGCATCGTATAATGGCTATTACCTTAGCCTTCCAAGCTAATGATGCGGGTTCGATTCCCGCTGCCCGCTCCAAGCGCTGATATAGCTCAGTTGGTAGAGCGCACCCTTGGTAAGGGTGAGGTCGGCGGTTCAAATCCGCCTATCAGCACCACTTCTCTGAATTCTATCTTTCTCACGCAAATTTTTATTGGTATTAATTTCTACATTATGGTTAATGGGTTCTTTTGTTCCATTGTAACCGTTTTTGTTTAAGAGGCTTTTAGAAAATGTCTAAAGAAAAATTTGAACGTACAAAACCGCACGTTAATGTGGGTACAATCGGCCACGTTGACCATGGTAAAACAACTTTAACAGCAGCAATCACTACCGTATTAGCGAAACACTTCGGTGGTGCAGCTCGTGCATTTGACCAAATCGACAATGCACCGGAAGAAAAAGCACGTGGTATCACCATCAATACTTCACACGTTGAGTACGATACAGCAACTCGTCACTACGCACACGTTGACTGCCCGGGACACGCGGACTATGTTAAAAACATGATTACCGGTGCGGCACAAATGGATGGTGCTATCTTAGTAGTAGCAGCAACAGACGGTCCAATGCCACAAACTCGTGAGCACATCTTATTAGGTCGCCAAGTAGGTGTACCATACATCATCGTATTCTTAAACAAATGCGACATGGTAGATGACGAAGAGTTATTAGAATTAGTTGAAATGGAAGTGCGTGAACTTCTTTCACAATACGACTTCCCGGGTGATGACACTCCAATCGTACGTGGTTCAGCGTTACAAGCGTTAAACGGCGTAGCAGAGTGGGAAGAGAAAATCCTTGAATTAGCAAACCACTTAGACACATACATTCCAGAGCCTGAGCGTGCGATTGATAAACCATTCTTATTACCAATCGAAGACGTATTCTCAATTTCAGGTCGTGGTACAGTAGTAACAGGTCGTGTTGAGCGTGGTATCATCCGCACTGGTGATGAAGTTGAAATCGTAGGTATCAAAGATACAGCGAAAACAACCGTAACAGGTGTTGAGATGTTCCGTAAATTATTAGACGAAGGTCGTGCGGGTGAGAACGTAGGTGCATTATTACGTGGTACTAAACGTGAAGAAATCGAACGTGGTCAAGTATTAGCGAAACCGGGTTCAATCACTCCACACACAGACTTCGAATCAGAAGTTTACGTATTATCAAAAGAAGAAGGTGGTCGTCACACTCCATTCTTCAAAGGTTACCGTCCACAGTTCTACTTCCGTACAACGGACGTAACAGGTACAATCGAATTACCGGAAGGTGTAGAGATGGTAATGCCTGGCGACAACATCAAAATGACTGTTAGCCTAATTCACCCAATCGCGATGGACGAAGGTTTACGTTTTGCGATTCGTGAAGGTGGTCGTACAGTAGGTGCGGGCGTTGTAGCTAAAATCATCAAATAATTAAGATTGTTTGATAAAGCGAAAAGCTAAATAAAATGAAAGAGGCATATCGAAAGGTATGCCTCTTTTGCTTTTATGCTGATTAAGCTAGCCACATCATTTCATTTGCAAAAAATCGGCGAGAAAAGACCGCTTGTCATCAAGAGATTTTGCATGCGGCCTATTTTTCTCAAAATTGCTAAATAGTTATAACTACCTTCCTCTTAATTTAGTATAAATTCGTTATAGCTCTTTCTTTAAAAGAAAAACACCTTGTTCGATAAAATGTACATAGGCCTGTTTGATATGAGGATAAAAATTTTCAGGTTTAGTATTGACTAATAAATCTTTCCCTTCCCATTCAGCTATAATTTCCCAATGATTTCCCATATAAACTGCATTTTTAATTTTACAGAGTTGACTTATATTTCCTTGTTCAGCTAAATGAATAGCTTCTGGACGAATGCCAACTAAACATTCCCCATCGGGTAACTCAAATTGTTCAGCATTTGATAACGCAAATTGATATCCATTTATATTAATTTGGTTGCCAGCTATCGTGCCTTCAAAAATGCTACTTTCACCCATAAAATTTGCTAAGAATAAAGAATTAGGGCGAAGGTATAACTCTTTGGCTGAAGCTTTTTGCATAATTCTTCCCTTGTTCATCACAATTACTTCATCTGAAACCGCAAAGGCTTCGGACTGATCGTGGGTCACATAAAGCGAGGTGATGTTTAGCCGTTGTTGTAATTCACGGATTTTCTCCCGCATTGAACGGCGTAAGTTGGCATCAAGGTTACTTAGCGGTTCATCGAATAACAGCACTTTGGGTTTTAGAATTAAGGCACGGGCGAGAGCGACACGTTGTTGTTGTCCGCCAGAAATCTGATCGACAAAGCGATCCTCAAAGCCACCTAAATCCACCAATTCCAACGCCTCTTTTACTCGTTGTAGCCGTTCTTCTTTCGGCACGCCCTGCATTTTCAAGCCGTAGCCGACATTATCGCCAATCGACATATGCGGAAATAGGGCGTAAGACTGGAACACAATGCAAATATCACGATGTTGGATCGAACTTTGGGTCACATCTTCGCCATCAATAAAAATTTGCCCCGAAGTCGGATTTTCCAGCCCTGCCACTAAACGCAGTACGGTGGTTTTTCCACAGCCGGACGGCCCGAGTAAGGTCACCATTTTGCCTTGCGGAATGCTGAGGTTGAGATTGTCAATGACCGTCACTTTGCCGAAAGATTTGGTGACGTTTTTTAATACTAAGAAATCGTTGTTCATATAGTGTCCTTTTGCCTATAGCTGTTCTGTTGTCATTGATTGTAGGGTGGACGTAAGTCCACGAATAAAATACAGAGAAATCATCAATACGTGGACTTACGTCCACCCTACAAAATTGTTTGCTCAGCCATTAGTACTATGAAAGAGCTAACTTACATCTTTTTCGCCTTGGAACGAGCGATACGGGTGTCGCCGACAATCCAGTCAAAAATCAGGATAATTGCCATCATCACCACAATTAAAATCGAACCGTAGGCAATCGCAATGCCGTATTCACCGTCTTCCACACGGTTGAGAATGTAGGAGGTTGCCACACGAGTGTCGGCGGTGACTAAGAATACAATCGCACTGACAGTCGTCATTGCCCGCACAAAGCTGGTGACGAGGGCGGAGAGCAGTGCCGGTTTGAGTAGCGGTAACACCACAAACAGCATCGTTTTGAACGAACCGGCTTTCAGCGAGAGCGAGGCTTCGTCCAGCGATTTATCCAACTGCCCTAAGCCGGCAATTGCCGCTCGCATACCCACAGGCATATTCCGCATTACCATTGAGAGAATGATGATCATACCGGTGCCGGTTAGGTAAATCGGGGCATCGTTAAAGGCAAGAATGTAAGAAACACCCGCTACGGTTCCCGGTACGGCAAAGCAGAGCAGGGTTAAAAATTCCAGTGTTTTCTTGCCTTTGAAATCACGCCGAACCGTCACATAGGCGATCAGTAAGCCGAATAGGGCAGTAATCGGGGCGGCAGCGGCAGCGAAAATCACGGTTTGAATTAACGAAGGGAAACCGCCATCGCTAAACCCTTGCCCGAACAGCTTGATGTAGTTATCAAGGGTTAAGGTGTAATCCACGCCCCAGTTCACGGTGAAACTGCCGTAGAAAATACTGCCGTACAGCACTAAATTGAAAGTTCCCCAGAACAATAAGGTGCAAATAATCAGCCATTTCATACCGCTTGGTAAGTCTTGCACATCGCCCCGATAGGATTTGCCCGACACCGTCACATAAGAGCGGTTGCCGATCCAGAGGTATTGGATCACGAAAATGGCTAGGGAGAATACCAGCAAAATTGCCCCGAGTGTGCTGGCGGAGGCGTAATCCAGTTGGGAGCCGGCGATGTAGAAGTAGATTTGGGTTGCAATCACATCAAAACTGCCGCCCAACACCAACGGCGTACTGAAATCAGCAAGGGATTGGATCGCCACCACCAAAAAGGAGTTTGCCAACGCCGGTTTTAACAATGGGAAAATGATGTTAAAAAAGGCTTGATAGCGATTGGAGCGCAGGGTGTAAGCCGCCTCTTCCACCGATGGGTGAATGGATTTCAATGCCCCTTCCAAAATCATAAACGACATTGGCGTGAGAGCGAGGGTATGGGCGATCACAATACCGGTGAAACCGTACAGCCAGTTGTTGGCAAAGCCGAAATAGTCCACTAGAAATTCAGTCACATAACCGGAACGCCCAAGCATTAGGGTTACGCCTAAACCGACTACAAACGGTGGTGTGACGATGGGCAAAATCGAGAAAATCCGCCCGATAAACGCTGAGCGTTTGGCAATTCGAGTGGTGTAGAGGGCAAACGCCAAGCCGAATAGGGTGGAGAGAACGCCGACTGTGCCGGCAACCGAGAGCGAGTTACCTACTACTCGAGCCACATAAGGCTGTTGCAAAATCGTCAGCACTTGGCTTGGCACAAATTCCGAGCCGTTGTAGAACATCGACACAAAAATGGCGATGGTCGGATATACAATAAAAAAGAAAATCAGCAGAATAATGCTCAGTAACGAGCCGATAATAAAGTGGTCACCCTGCATTACTTTGAGCGTTGCTAAATTTTGGGTCGCAAGCCCCATAATGGCAATAATCAACGGCAACACCGCATAACCGAGGCTGATTTTCAGCACAATCGCTGACAGGAAAATAAAGGCGAACAGCACGCCCAACCCGACTAATTCCAGCTTGGCTCTGGTTTTGCAAGCGGTCGAATTTGGCAATAAAAATGCAAAAAGCGGTAAAAACCACGCCCAAGTAATGTTGATACTCGACCAACCCATTGCGGCGAGCAGTTCATCAGAGGTTGAGTCAAACAGACCATAATCTAAGGCTTTAGACGGTAACAAGAGAAAACCGAGTAACCCGATAAGCACCCAAACAAGCGGTCGGGAAAAGGAAAAATTCTGCATAACACCTCACAGATTCTTATAATTAGAGAGGGGATAATTGCTTATCCCCTCAGTGGAAAGATTAACACTATTTCGCTAATTTTACTTCATTTACCCACTTATCAATCAAGCGTTTACGCTCTTCACTCGAGCCGTATTTTTCAAAATCATAATTGATTAAGTTTAAGTTTTTCGGATCAAGTGCGTAAGGCGAGGCTTCTGCTGTGGTGTTGGTTAATACTTGGAACGCATTGCCTTTTTGCCAAGAGAGTTCTTGAGCTTCTTTAGAAAGCGACCAATCCACAAACAGTTTTGCATTATCAAGGTTTCTTGCACCTTTGAGGATACTCACACCGCCTAATTCGTAGCCTGTGCCGTCTGTTGGTGCGGTCATTTCAATGTTAGCCCCGTTTTTCTTCTCAATTGCATAGTCGTGTAAGAAGCCGATACCGATCGCGGTTTCACCACGGGCAGTGTTGCGTGCCGGTGTGATGCCGGATTTGGTATATTGTGAAATGTTTTTGTGTAATTTGCGGAAATAGTCGAAGGCTTTCTCTTCGCCCCAAAGTTGCACGAAAGTCGCAATTGCGGTATAAGCCGTGCCGGAGCTTTGTGGGTCGGCAATTTGGATTTCACCGGCTAGGCGAGGGTCGAGCAAGTCTTCCCAAGTGCTAGGCACTTTTTCAATGCCGAGTTTTTTGATTCGGTCTAAATTCACACCATAACCTAAAATCCCCATATACACAGCCGAAGAATAGTTGCCTTTTAATTTTGCCGGGTCACGGAATTTCTCGATAATTTGTTCGAGGTTCGGCGATTTATATGGCTCGAGTAAACCCATTTCTGCGGCTTGTGAATGCGGATCTAAGGTGCCGCCATACCATACATCAGCTTGAGGATTGTTCTTCTCTGCTTCAATTTTCGCCAATGTACTGCCTGAACCGTTACGCACAAATGCCACTTTAACATCATATTTTTTTCCGAATGCTTGCACTTCTTGCTCACAAAGTTCGTTAGTGGCACTACAATAAACGGTTAAACGACCTTCTGCTAAAGCAGAGTTGGCAAAGGCTGAACCGAGTAATAAAGTCGAGAGTGCCAAAGATAATTTTTTCAATTTCATTGCAATTTCCTCAAGTTGTTATGGAATAAATTATGAGTAATATAGCAAAAGCCAGAAAGAAATTCTGTGAGCCAGTTCACAGTTCGGCTAAACAAGCGGTCGATTTCGAGCAAAATATTGCAATAAAGTGAGATTATTTGAACCTTTGTCGATTTAGGTAATCTGATAGTATAGGTCAAGGATATTGACTGATTTGAAACTGATTAATTATGAGGGATTATTATGAAATCTATTTTAAAAGTAGTGGGTTTAACAGTGTTAGCCGTTGCGGTATCAGGCTGTAATAATATGACTAAAAGCCAACGCAATACTGCGATCGGTGCAGCAATTGGCGGTGTGGCTGGTCACGCGATTGGTGAATCTACCGGTGCAACCTTAGGTGGTGCGGCATTGGGTGGCGTGATTGGTAGCCAAATCAAATAATTGCAAAAAATTTCAAGGAATCAACCGCTTGTAAATCAACATTACAAGCGGTTTTATTTTGTATAGATTTTGTAAATTTAGCATTTTCTGCTTTTCTTTTCGTGAGCTTTCTTTATAATGCAACAAAGTTTTGAAGCGAAACTTAAACGAAGGCTGTAATGTCAAAACGTAATACACAACAACGTCGCCATTTAATTGTACAAATGGTGCAAGAGAAAAATGAAGTGAGTGTAGATGAACTTGCTCATTTCTTTGAGACGTCTGAAGTCACGATTAGAAAAGATTTAACCGCTTTGGAAGAAAGTGGTTTTTTATTGCGTAAGTATGGCGGGGCGGTAAAAATCCCATCAGAAATGATGGAAGAAGCGTTTATTGAGCAACTTTCGATTCAAAAGAAAATGATTGCTCAAGCCGCCCGTGATTGTATTCGTGATCATAACCGTATCATTATTGACAGTGGTAGTACGACCGGTGCTTTGGTAAAAGCATTGAACCAAACCGGCTTGGTTGTGATGACCAATTCGTTGAATTTAGCCGCGGAATTAACGTCTCTTGAATGTGAGCCAACGGTGTTGATGACCGGCGGCACTTGGGATAGCCGTTCTGAATCCTTTCAAGGCAAAGTAGCGGAGCAGGTGTTACGTTCATACGATTTCGATCAGCTTTTTATTGGTGCTGACGGTTTAGATTTGGCTCGAGGCACAACCACCTTTAATGAATTAGTCGGCTTAAGTCAGGTGATGGCGGAAGTGAGTCGTGAAGTGATCGTGTTGATTGAATCGCAAAAAATCGGGCGAAAAATGCCTAATATTGAATTGGAATGGCAAAATATTACCAAAATTATTACCGACAGCCAATTAAGTTTTGAAACGAAAGAACAAATCGAAAAAATGGGTGTCGAAGTGGTTATTGCAAAATAGCAGTAGTTCAAATGAATCTTTAAACTTAAAAATAGGAAAGCAAATTTATGTGTGGAATTGTAGGTGCAGTAGCACAACGTGATATCGCAGAAATCTTGGTTGATGGTTTACATCGCTTAGAATACCGTGGATATGACTCAGCTGGTGTAGCAGTATTAAATGCAGATGATAAAACAATGCAAATTGTACGCCGTGTCGGTAAAGTGAAAGCCTTAGATGAAGCGTTAGACACTAAGCCACTATTAGGCGGCACTGGGATCGCACACACTCGCTGGGCAACGCACGGCGAGCCGTCAGAAACTAATGCTCACCCACATCGTAGCGGTAAAATTGCGGTGGTTCACAATGGGATCATCGAAAACTACGAAGAGTTAAAAGTAGTGTTGCAAGAGCGTGGTTATGTGTTCCAATCTCAAACCGACACCGAAGTCATTGCTCATTTAGTTGAATGGGAATTGCGTTCTGCCTCTTCATTATTAGAAGCGGTACAAAAAACCGTGGTACAACTGCGTGGTGCTTACGGCACAGTGGTGTTAAATGAAGAAGAGCCGGAGCATTTAATTGTGGCACGTTCAGGCAGCCCGTTAGTGATTGGTTACGGTGTGGGCGAAAACTTCCTTGCTTCAGACCCGCTTGCATTATTAAGCGTAACTCGCCGTTTTGCTTACTTAGAAGAAGGCGATGTAGCGGAAATTACCCGTCGCACGGTGGATATTTATGACCGTGAAGGTAACAAAGTAGAGCGTGAAATTCACGAAGGTAATTTTGAAGCTGATGCGGCAGATAAAGGGCAATATCGTCACTATATGCAAAAAGAGATTTTTGAGCAGCCAGTTGCGATTATGAATACCTTAGATGGTCGTATCAAAGACGGTAAAGTAGATATTTCAGCCATTGCACCGAATGCGGCAGAGATTTTATCGAAAGTAGAACACGTGCAAATTGTGGCTTGTGGAACCTCTTACAATGCTGGTATGGTTTCACGTTATTGGTTTGAATCCATTGCAGGCGTGAGCTGTGATGTGGAAATTGCCTCCGAATTCCGTTACCGTAAATTCGTTACTCGCCCGAACAGCTTATTAATCACGCTTTCACAATCAGGTGAAACCGCAGATACGTTAGCTGCACTGCGTTTAGCGAAAGAATCAGGCTATATGGCGGCAATGACGGTGTGTAATGTGGCAAGTTCTTCATTAGTGCGTGAATCGGATTTTGCGTTCTTAACTAAAGCCGGTGTGGAAATTGGGGTAGCATCAACCAAAGCGTTTACTACCCAATTAACCTGCTTGTTATTGTTAAATGTCGCGATTGGACGCTTACAAGGCAGAATGAGTGAGGAGCAAGAACACCATATCGTGCAATCTTTACAACGCTTACCGGCACAAATTGAAAGTGCATTAGTGTTCGATAAACAAATCGAAAAATTATCCGAAGATTTTGCCGATAAACACCACACATTGTTCTTAGGTCGTGGAGAATATTACCCGATTGCGATGGAATCTGCATTGAAATTAAAAGAGATTTCATATATTCACGCAGAAGCTTATGCCGCAGGCGAGTTAAAACACGGCCCGTTAGCATTAATTGATAGCGATATGCCGGTAGTGGTGGTAGCACCGGAAAATGACTTGCTTGAGAAAGTGAAATCCAATATTGAAGAAGTGCGTGCAAGAGGCGGTCAGTTATATGTGTTTGCCGATCACGATGCCGGTTTTGAAGAAGCAGAAGGCTTCAAAACGATTGTAATGCCGAAAGTTGATGAAGTAACCGCACCGATTTTCTACACCGTGCCGTTACAACTACTTTCATATCACATTGCCTTAATCAAAGGAACGGACGTTGACCAACCTCGTAACCTTGCAAAAGCGGTGACTGTAGAGTAATGTTAGTTAAACCCCAAGATATCTTGGGGTTTTTATATGAGTTATAGGACAGTTTATTGCTAGTTGAAACAATTTATAAATAAGCTTACTTAAACTATTAAATTAGCTTAAAAATTCACTTGATTAATGAGTGGTTTTTGTAGTATATTTTGCACCCTGTTTATCTTGTGTAAACAGGTTCGTCCCGAAAGGGTGTTTTTTTATTTTAACGGAGCACTAATATGATCCAAGAACAGACTATGCTGGACGTTGCTGATAACTCAGGGGCTCGTAGCGTAATGTGTATCAAGGTTCTAGGTGGATCGCACCGTCGTTACGCTGCTATTGGCGATATCATTAAAGTTACTGTAAAAGAAGCAATTCCACGCGGTAAAGTTAAAAAAGGTGATGTGTTAAAAGCAGTTGTTGTGCGCACCAAGAAGGGTGTTCGTCGCCCAGATGGCGCAGTTATTCGTTTCGATGGCAATGCTTGTGTAATTTTAAACAATAACACTGAGCAACCAATCGGTACTCGTATTTTTGGACCGGTGACTCGTGAACTTCGTTCTGAGAAGTTTATGAAAATCATCTCTTTAGCTCCAGAAGTACTATAAGGAGAATGTAATGGCTGCAAAAATCCGTCAAAACGATGAAGTAATTGTTCTTACCGGTAAAGATAAGGGCAAACGTGGTAAGGTAACTAAAGTGTTACCAAATGGTAAAGTTTTTGTTGAGGGTGTCAACATCATCACTAAACACGAAAAACCAATTCCTGCATTAGGCAAAGCTGGCGGTTTAGTGAAGAAAGAAGCTGCAATCGATGTTTCAAACGTTGCAATCTTCAACCCTGAAACCAACAAAGCTGACCGTGTAGGATTTAGATTCGAAGATGGCAAAAAAGTGCGTTTCTTCAAATCTAACGAGAAAACAATTTAATTAACTGGAGTAATGTGATGGCGAAACTGCATGATTACTACAGAGATACAGTAGTTAATGAATTAAAAGCAAAATTCAACTACTCATCTGTCATGCAAGTCCCACGAATCGAAAAGATTACCCTTAACATGGGTGTGGGTGAAGCATTGACCGACAAAAAACTGTTAGATAACGCAGTAGCGGATTTAGCAGCAATCAGCGGTCAAAAACCTTTAGTAACCAAAGCTCGCAAATCTGTTGCAGGCTTTAAAATCCGTCAAGGGTATCCAATCGGTTGCAAAGTAACCCTACGTGGTGAACGTATGTGGGAATTCTTTGAAAGATTGATTACTATCGCTGTTCCACGTATCCGTGACTTCCGCGGTTTAAACGCTAAGTCATTCGATGGTCGTGGTAATTACAGTATGGGTGTTCGTGAACAAATCATTTTCCCTGAAATCGACTATGATAAAGTAGATCGTGTTCGTGGTTTAGATATTACTATCACCACCTCAGCGAAAACTGATGAAGAAGGTCAAGCTTTATTAGCGGCTTTCAATTTCCCATTCCGTAAATAAGGTAGGTTATCGTGGCAAAACAATCAATGATCGCACGTGATGTAAAACGTGCTAAATTAGCTGATAAATTCTACGCAAAACGTGAAGAATTAAAGAAAATCATCTCTGATGTAAATGCATCTGATGAAGAGCGTTGGGACGCAGTGTTGAAGTTACAAACACTTCCACGTGACTCTAGCCCAATCCGTCAGCGTAATCGTTGCCGCCAAACTGGTCGTCCACATGGCGTACTTCGTAAGTTTGGTTTAAGCCGTATTAAGGTTCGTGAAGCTGCTATGCGCGGTGAAATTCCGGGTCTTAAGAAAGCAAGCTGGTAATAACCTCTTTTAATTTGGAATCATGGGAGTAAATACATGAGCATGCAAGATCCAATCGCAGATATGCTGACCCGTATTCGTAACGGTCAAGCTGCGAATAAAGTTGCAATCAGTATGCCTTCATCTAAGTTAAAAGTTGCTATTGCAAATGTTTTAGCTGAAGAAGGTTATATCGAAAGCGTTAAAGTTGTTGAAGGTGTGAAACCTGAACTGGAAATTACTTTAAAATATTTCCAAAACAAACCAGTTGTAGAAAGTATTCAACGTGTGAGCCGTCCTGGTTTACGTATTTATAAACGTAAAGATGAGTTACCAAAAGTAATGGGTGGTTTAGGTATTGCAGTTGTTTCTACATCTAAAGGTGTAATGACCGACCGTGCTGCGCGTCAAGCAGGCCTCGGCGGTGAAATTATCTGTTACGTAGCATAATAGAGAGGTAGGAAAAATGTCTCGTGTTGCAAAAGCACCTGTTAATATTCCTGCCGGTGTTGAGGTAAAACTTAACGGTCAGCTATTAACAGTTAAAGGTAAAAACGGCGAGTTATCTCGTGAAATTCACAATGCAGTTGAAGTAAAACAAGAAGCAGATGCATTAACTTTCGCTCCACGTGAAGGTATCGCTAATGCAGATGCTCAAGCAGGTACTGCTCGTGCACTAGTAAATAATATGGTGATCGGGGTTACTGAAGGCTTTACTAAGAAATTGCAATTAGTGGGTGTTGGTTATAGAGCACAAATGAAAGGCAATGCTGTTGCTTTAAGTTTAGGTTTCTCTCACCCAGTAGAACACACGTTGCCAGCAGGCGTAACTGGTGAATGTCCATCACAAACAGAAATTATTCTGAAAAGTGCTGACAAACAGTTAATTGGTCAAGTGGCAGCAGATATTCGTGCATATCGCAAACCTGAACCTTATAAAGGTAAAGGTGTACGTTACTCTGATGAAGTAGTGCGTACAAAAGAAGCGAAGAAAAAGTAAAGTAAGGTAACACTATGGATAAGAAAGTAGCTCGTATCCGTCGTGCAAGCCGTGCACGTCATTTAATGAGAGAGCAAGGTGCAACACGTTTAGTTGTGCATCGCACACCTCGCCATATCTATGCGCAGGTGATTGCACCTAATGGCTCAGAAGTACTAGCAGCAGCTTCAACTGTTGAAAAAGTAATTAAAGAGCAAGTTAAATATACCGGCAATAAAGAAGCCGCAGCAGTAGTGGGTAAAATCGTTGCTGAGCGTGCAATTGCCAAAGGTATTAAAGCGGTTGCTTTTGACCGTTCTGGTTTTAAATACCACGGTCGTGTGCAATCATTAGCAGATGCTGCTCGTGAAGCTGGTCTACAGTTCTAATAGAGGAATTTGAGATGTCAAACATCGAAAAACAAGCTGGTGAACTGCAGGAAAAGCTAATCGCGGTTAACCGTGTTTCAAAAACCGTAAAAGGTGGTCGTATTATGAGTTTCACTGCTTTAACAGTAGTGGGCGATGGTAACGGTCGTGTAGGTTTTGGTTACGGTAAAGCACGTGAAGTTCCAGCAGCAATCCAAAAAGCGATGGAAAAAGCTCGTCGCAATATGATCAATGTAGCTTTAAATGAAGGTACATTACAACATCCAGTTAAAGGTTCACATACAGGTTCACGCGTATTTATGCAACCAGCAAGCGAAGGTACAGGTATCATCGCTGGTGGTGCAATGCGTGCAGTATTAGAAGTTGCGGGTGTTCGTAACGTTCTTTCTAAAGCGTATGGTTCAACTAACCCAATTAACGTTGTTCGTGCAACAATCGATGCACTTGAGAACATGAAATCACCTGAAATGGTTGCTGCAAAACGTGGCAAAACAGTTGAAGAAATTTTGGGGTAATTGGATATGGCAAAAATTAAAGTAACTCAAACTCGTAGCTCTATCGCTCGTTTACCGAAACATAAAGCAACGTTAAAAGGCTTAGGTCTTCGTCATATTCGTCATACTGTAGAACTTGAAGATACACCAGCAGTGCGTGGTATGATCAATCAAGTGTCTTATATGGTTAAAGTAGAGGAGTAATAGAATGCGTTTAAATTCTCTTTCTCCAGCTGAAGGTGCTAAGCACAGTGCAAAACGTCTAGGTCGTGGTATTGGTTCTGGTTTAGGTAAAACTGGTGGACGTGGTCATAAAGGTCAAAAATCTCGTACAGGCGGCGGTGTTCGTCGTGGTTTCGAGGGTGGTCAAATGCCTTTATATCGCCGTTTACCAAAATTTGGTTTTACTTCATTAAAATCATTCCATGTGGCTGAAATTCGTTTAAACGACTTAGCTAAAGTAGATGGCAACGAAGTAACTTTAGAGACATTAAAAGCAGCAAACGTCATTACTAAAGATATTTTATCTGCTAAAGTAATTTTAGCGGGTAAAATTGAAAAAGCAGTTGTGGTGAAAGGCTTACGTGTAACTAAAGGCGCTAAAGCTGCTATTGAAGCTGCTGGCGGTTCTATCGAGGAATAAAGATGGCAAAGCAACCAGGGTACCAAGGTAGTACACAAAAAGGGACTGGCGAGCTTAAATCAAGACTATTGTTTGTTTTAGGTGCGTTAATCGTTTTCCGTATCGGTTCTTTTATACCTGTTCCTGGCATTGATGCTTCTGTATTATCCGAATTAATTCGACAACAGCAAGGCACCATCATTGATATGTTTAATATGTTCTCTGGTGGTGCTTTAAGCCGTGCATCTATATTTGCACTAGGTATTATGCCTTATATTTCAGCGTCAATTATTATCCAATTATTGACAGCGATTCACCCACCTCTAGCTGAATTAAAGAAAGAAGGTGAAGCAGGTCGTCGGAAAATCAGTAAATATACACGCTATGGCACACTGTTATTAGCATTTATTCAATCTATTGGTATTTCACTAGCCCTACCGAATATGGTACATGGATTAGTTCCTAATCCAAGTATATTATTCTATGTAACTTCTGTAGTAAGCTTAGTGACGGGAACAATGTTCCTAATGTGGCTAGGCGAACAAATCACTGAGCGTGGTATCGGAAACGGTATCTCATTGATTATTTTTGCAGGTATTGTTGCAGATCTTCCAGCAACGATAGGGCAGACAATTGAACAAGCCCGTCAAGGCGAGTTATCATTTATCGTCTTACTACTAGTTGCAATAATTGCATTTGCAGTAACTTATTTTGTTGTTTTTGTTGAACGTGGACAAAGAAGAATAGTTGTAAACTATGCAAGTCGCCAACAAGGTCGAATGATGGCGCCTGCAAGAACTTCTCACTTACCATTAAAAGTGAATATGGCAGGGGTAATACCGGCAATTTTTGCTTCAAGTATTATTTTATTCCCGGCAAGTATTACTCAATGGTTTGGTCAAAGCGAAGGATTTGAGTGGTTATTTAACCTTTCACAACTATTACAGCCAGGTCAACCACTGTATGTTGTATTATTCACAATGGCAGTGATTTTCTTTGCTTTCTTTTATACAGGAATGCAGTATAATCCTCGTGATACAGCGGATAATCTTAAGAAATCAGGTGCGTTTGTACCAGGTTACCGACCAGGCGAACAAACATCTCGTTATATCGATAAAGTAATGACACGTTTAACCTTAATTGGTGCGTTATATATTGCTTTTGTTTGTTTGGTTCCTTACATCATTACGTCGTTATGGAAGGTGCCATTCCAATTAGGTGGTACATCATTATTGATTGTAGTGGTTGTTATTATGGATTTCATCGCACAGGTTCAGAGTCATTTAATGTCTCAACAATATGATTCTGTGTTGAAGAAAGCTAACTTAAAAGGTCTAAATTAATAGGCCGTTAATAAAGGATAAGCAATGAAAGTTCGTGCTTCAGTAAAAAGAATGTGCCGTAATTGTAAAGTAATCAAACGTGAAGGTGTGGTTCGTGTAATTTGTAGCGATCCTAAACACAAACAACGTCAAGGTTAATTTACGCATATTTCTTGCAAAGAACCCGCTGAGCAGTTATACTGCTCAGCTCATTCGTCCTGATATACTGTTTGAGTATCCTGAAACGGGCTTTTCAAGATCAGTATATCAATAAACTTAAATAATAGGAGTGCATAGTGGCCCGTATTGCAGGCATTAACATTCCTGATCAAAAACACACTGTAATCGCATTAACTGCAATTTACGGTATCGGTAAAACTCGTGCAAAAGCCATCTGTGCTGCAGCGGGTATTGCTGAAGATGTAAAGATCAGAGAATTGTCTGAAGAGCAGATTGAAAAACTGCGTGAAGAAGTTGGTAAATTTACTGTCGAAGGGGATTTACGTCGTGAAGTAACTTTAAGCATCAAACGTCTTTTAGACTTAGGTTGCTACCGTGGTTTACGTCATCGTCGTAGTTTACCGGTACGTGGTCAACGTACTAAGACTAATGCGCGTACCCGTAAAGGTCCACGCAAACCGATCAAAAAATAGTCGGAGTAGATAAATAATGGCTAAAACACCAGTTCGCGCACGTAAGCGCGTAAAAAAACAGATTGCAGATGGCGTAGCTCATATCCACGCATCTTTCAATAACACAATCGTTACTATTACTGACCGTCAAGGTAATGCTCTAGCTTGGGCAACTGCAGGTGGTTCAGGTTTCCGTGGTTCTCGTAAATCGACTCCATTCGCTGCTCAAGTTGCTGCAGAGCGTTGTGCAGAAATGGTTAAAGAGTTTGGTTTAAAGAATTTGGAAGTTATGGTTAAAGGACCGGGTCCAGGTCGTGAGTCAACAATCCGTGCATTAAATGCAGCAGGTTTCCGTATCACGAATATTACTGATGTGACTCCGATTCCACATAACGGTTGTCGTCCACCGAAAAAACGTCGTGTTTAATTGACGTTAAAAGAATTGGAGAAAGAAAATGGCAAGATATTTGGGTCCTAAGCTCAAGCTAAGCCGTCGTGAAGGTACTGATTTATTCTTAAAATCAGGCGTTCGTGCGATTGAATCAAAATGTAGAAATAGACTTGATGTAGCGCCTGGTCAACATGGTGCTCGCAAGCCACGTTTATCTGACTATGGTAGTCAGTTACGTGAAAAACAAAAAGTTCGCCGTATTTATGGTATCTTAGAGCGTCAATTCCGTAATTATTATACAGAAGCGAACCGCTTAAAAGGTAATACCGGTGAAAACTTACTAGTATTATTGGAAGGTCGTTTAGATAACGTAGTTTATCGTATGGGTTTTGCAGCAACACGTGCAGAAGCACGTCAGCTTGTTAGCCATAAATCAATCGTAGTAAACGGTCGTGTAGTAAACATTCCTTCATTCCAAGTTTCTGTTGATGATGTTGTTGCTGTTCGTGAAAAATCGAAAAAACAAGCACGTATTAAAGCATCATTAGAATTAGCAACTCAACGTGAAAAACCAACTTGGTTAGAAGTTGATGCAACTAAAATGGAAGGCGTATTTAAACGTCGTCCAGAGCGTTCTGATCTATCAGCAGATATTAATGAACATCTGATCGTTGAGCTTTACTCTAAATAATAGTTAGCTTAACCGCAAAGAGAGGAAAAAATGCAGGGTTCTGTGACAGAATTTTTAAAGCCGCACTTAGTAAATATTGAACAAGTTAGTTCAACTCATGCTAAAGTGACATTAGAGCCGTTAGAACGTGGTTTTGGCCATACATTAGGTAACGCACTTCGCCGCATTTTACTTTCATCTATGCCGGGTTGTGCAGTTACTGAAGTTGAAATTGATGGTGTACTGCATGAGTACAGCAGCAAAGAAGGCGTTCAGGAAGATATTCTTGAGGTATTATTAAACCTTAAAGGTCTAGCGGTAAAAGTGCAAAATAAAGATGATATTATTTTGACACTAAATAAATCTGGAATTGGCCCTGTAACTGCAGCCGACATCACACACGATGGCGATGTAGAAATTGTGAATCCTGATCACGTAATCTGTCATTTAACAGATAAGAATGCATCAATTAATATGCGCATTCGTGTTCAACGTGGTCGAGGTTATGTTCCTGCATCAGCACGTCTTCATACTCAAAACGATGACCGCCCTATCGGTCGTTTATTAGTAGATGCACGTTTTTCACCTGTAGATCGCATTGCTTACAATGTTGAAGCTGCTCGTGTTGAACAACGTACAGACTTAGATAAACTTGTTATTGAGATGGAAACTAACGGAACGTTAGATCCTGAAGAAGCTATCCGTCGTGCTGCAACGATTTTAGCAGAACAACTTGCTGCATTCGTTGATTTGCGTGATGTTCGTCAACCTGAAGTGAAAGAAGAAAAACCGGAATTTGATCCTATTCTTCTTCGTCCAGTAGATGACCTAGAGCTGACAGTTCGTTCTGCTAACTGTTTGAAAGCAGAGACAATTCACTATATCGGTGATTTAGTACAACGTACAGAAGTTGAACTTCTTAAAACCCCGAACTTGGGTAAAAAATCTCTTACAGAGATTAAGGATGTTCTTGCTTCTCGTGGTTTATCACTCGGTATGCGCCTTGAAAACTGGCCACCTGCAAGTATTGCAGAAGACTAGTTTTTCGGTATAGATTTTCTAAGAAGGAATAGGTTATGCGCCATCGTAAGAGTGGACGTCAATTAAACCGTAACAGCAGCCATCGCCAAGCGATGTTCCGTAATATGGCAAGTGCGCTTGTTGAACACGAAATCATCAAGACAACTTTACCAAAAGCGAAAGAGTTACGCCGTGTAGTTGAGCCGTTAATTACTTTAGCTAAAGCAGACAGCGTTGCAAATCGCCGTTTAGCTTTTGCCCGTACACGCAACGTTGATACAGTTGCTAAATTATTCAATGAATTAGGTCCACGTTTTGCACAACGTGCGGGTGGTTACACTCGCATTTTAAAATGTGGTTTCCGTGCAGGTGATAATGCTCCAATGGCTTACATTGAGTTAGTGGATCGCCCAGAAGTTGCAACTGAAGCAGCTGCGGAATAATCTTAATCAAAATTGAGCTTAAAACCCTGGTAGAAATACCGGGGTTTTATTCTTTTATTCGTTTTGATCAAAAAATAATTTTATTTTATAGTTACTTTTGAAAGTGGGTACTGGAGGAAGTAATGATAGAACAATCTTATAAAATTGCCTTACTTTTTAATGCTAACAAAATTTATGACAGAGGAGTAATGCAGGGCATTGGGCAGTTTATTCAAGCATCACAATGTACTTGGGATATTTTTGTGGAAGATGATTTTGTCTATCATAAAAACAGTATCGAAAGCCTGTCGATTGACGGCATTATTGCCGATTTTGACGATTTGGAAACAGTTGAGCTACTTAAAGATATTGACGTCCCCATTGTAGCAGTAGGCGGTTCTTACCAAAACCCTGACTATTACCCTGACCTTCCTTATGTTGCTACCGACAATTACGCCTTAGTTGAGGCAGCATTTTTACACCTAAAACAAAAAGGAATCAACCAATTTGCGTTTTACGGCTATCCTGCAGAAACGGAAAAACATTGGGCGATAGAGCGAAAAAATGCCTTTATTCAGTTGATGGAAAAATATGAACATCACCCAAATTGTTATATTGGTGATCAATTTCATTCAGATAATTGGGTTGAATTACAAGCCAAATTAGGCGAGTGGTTACAAACCTTACCAGCCCACACGGGCATTATTGCTGTTACTGACGCAAGGGCAAGACACCTGCTTCAAACCTGTGAGCATTTAAAAATCGCTGTACCTGAACAACTTTGCGTGATTGGTATTGATAACGAAGAGTTGATTCAATACCTCTCTCGGGTTTCTCTTTCTTCAGTCACACAAGGAACATCACAAATCGGCTATCACGCTGCGAAGTTATTATATCGAAAATTAAATAATCTACCGGTTTCAACCAAGCCAATTTTAATCCCTCCGGTAAAAGTGGAAGAACGCCGTTCGACCGATTATCGTTCTTTGCAAGACCCAATGGTAATCCAAGCTATGCACTTTATTCGTCACCGAGCTTGCCAAGGCATTAAAGTAGAGCAAGTACTGGATCATCTTAAAATTTCCCGCTCTAACCTTGAACAGCGTTTTAAGCAGGAAATGAATAAGACAATTCACCAGGTGATTCACGAGGAAAAATTAGCAAGAGCAACATATATGCTCAAATTTACCGAGATTTCGACCCAAGAAATTGCCAATGTGTGCGGTTATCCCTCTTTACAATATTTCTATGCCGTGTTTAAAAAAGAGTTTGGTAAAACCCCGAAAGAGTTCAGGCAAGAGTAGTAACAAGCGGTCAATTTCACCGAATATTTTGCAATTATTGCCTTATCTTCAGTTATAATCAGCGAAATTAAATTTTTTCGTTATCTATCCCAATGAGAAAACCGAAACGCCCAACTTTGCAAGACATCGCTACTCATCTCGGTATTACCAAAATGACGGTCAGTCGCTTTTTGCGGGATCCAAACACCGTTGCCAAAGAGACCGGCGAGCGGATTGCACAAGCGATAGAGCTGTTTGGCTATATCCCGAATCGTGCGCCGGACATTCTCTCCAATGCCAAAAGCCGAGCGATTGGCGTGCTGGTTCCCTCGCTTACCAACCAAGTATTTGCCGATGTGATTAAAGGCATTGAGCAGATTACCGACCAAGCCGGCTACCAAACTATGCTCGCCCACTATGGTTACAGCGAGCAGAAGGAAGAACAGCGGATTGAGTCGCTGCTTTCGTACAATATTGACGGCATTATTTTATCGGAAAATCACCACTCGCCCCGCACCTTGAAAATGCTGGAGGTGGCGAATATTCCGGTAATAGAGATAATGGAAAGTGGTGAATGTGGGATTCAGCAAGCAGTTGGATTTGACAATATTTCTGCGGCTCAAGCGATGGTAGAAACAATGATTCATCGAGGCTGCCGACAGGTGGTGTATTTTGGGGCGAGAATGGATAAACGCTCTCAGCTGAAAATGCAGGGCTACGAACAGGCAATGCTCAAACACGGCTTAACTCCACACAGTATTACTACCGCAGAGCATTCTTCTTTCACACTTGGAGCAAGCCAGCTAAAACAAGCTTTGGTGCAAATTCCGCAAGTGGACGGCATTTTTTGCACTAATGATGACTTGGCAATCGGGGCATTATTTGAGTGCCAACGGTTAGGCATTAATGTACCGCAGCAGATTAAAATCGCCGGTTTTCACGGCCACGATGTCGGGCAATCCCTCACGCCGCAGCTTGCCAGCGTCATCACACCTCGCCTTGAAATAGGCAGAGTTGCCGCCCAAGAGCTACTCAACCGTATTCACGGTGTACAGCAACAAAGCCCGATTATTAACTTGGGCTATCACATTCATTTGGGGGAAAGTGTGTAGCCTAGACAAGCGGTTGAATTTGCAAAAAAATCCGCAAAATCCACCGCTTGTGATTAAAGCAACGGCTCGACTGCTTTCACGCAACGCTCCACCACCTCATCAAAATTGCCGTCAATATCAATAAAAATCACATCTGGCTCGTCTGCCTGCGGAATTTCTAACGTATTGAACTGACTTTGGAGCATCTCCGGCTTCATAAAATGCCCTTTGCGTTGTTGCATTCGAGCCAGCACCAGATCAAATGAGCCGTGCAGGAATAGAAATGTCACATCGGCATTGCCTTGTCGGATCTGGTCTCGGTACTTTTTCTTTAATGCCGAACAGACAATAATTCCTTTTTCGCTTTTTTGTTCAAAGCTGAACACTGCATCGTTAATCCGCTCCAACCACGGTGTGCGATCTGCATCATTAAGTGGCGTACCGCTTGCCATTTTCAGTATATTGGCACGAGGGTGTAAGTCGTCCCCGTCAATCAATTTCATTCCTAACCGCTGTGCGACTGCCGTTCCCACGCTGGTTTTGCCGGTGCTGGACACGCCCATCAAAATAAATGCTTTGCCGTTTGCCATTGAATTTCCTTGTGTTACTGGTAACGCTAATTTAGCCGTTAATGTAACAGGTTATGCTGAAAAATCATCTGCTATTTCCAGAAAACTTGAAGTAGATCACATTTTTAAAATAAAAGCTCCGCAACCGTTTACTCTAAACTGCTTTTTGGTTATGTTACCGATAACAATTCAACCTTAGGAGATCCTATGTTACTGTTCATTATGTTTGCCGCCATCATTTTATTGCTGGTGCTGATTATGAAATTTAAAGTCCACGCTTTTGTGGCATTGATTATTGTGAGCCTGCTCACTGCATTAGCTGCCGGCATTCCGGTGGATAAAATCCTGCCAACATTGTTGAATGGTTTTGGTAGTACGCTGGCATCAGTGGCGTTACTGGTGGGGCTTGGGGCGATGATTGGCCGTTTGCTTGAAATCACCGGCGGGGCGAAAGTGCTTGCCGATACGCTTATCAATAAATTCGGTAAAGAACGTGCGCCTTTTGCGTTGGGCGTTGCCTCGCTGTTATTCGGCTTTCCGATTTTCTTTGATGCCGGCTTGGTGGTGATGTTACCGATTATTTTTAGCGTGGCAAAACAGTTCGGCGGTTCGGTGTTGCGCTATGCGTTTCCGTCTGCCGGTGCGTTTGCGGTAATGCACGCCTTTCTACCGCCGCACCCCGGCCCGGTTGCCTCCGGCGATCTGCTTGGTGTGAATATGGGGCTGTTAGTCTTGGTGGGCTTGGTTTGTGCAATCCCAACGTGGTATATCGGCACTTACCTGTTCAGCCAATTTATCAGCAAACGCATTCACGTTGATTTGCCGAAAGCGTTTTTAAACGGCTTATCGGCAAACGAAATGGCAGTGCAAAACCCACCAAGTTTCGGCAAGGTGCTCACGGTGTTGGTGCTGCCGATTATCCTGATTTTGTTTGATACCGGCTTGAATACCCTCTCGGTTGCTAAGGTGATTGACGGTGGTGAAATATGGGTGCAAAGCCTTCGCTTAATCGGCAAAACCCCTGTTGCCTTACTGATCACTTTACTTGTGGCAATTATGCTGTTGCGGGATAACCGCAGTTTCGATCAAATCGAAAAAATTTGTAACAACGCCCTTGGCCCAATCTGCTCGATTGTCTTAGTGACCGGTGCAGGCGGAATGTTTGGCGGTGTGTTGCGTGCCAGCGGGATTGGCGATGTGTTATCGGAAATGATGAAAGACACTGGAATGCCGATTGTGGTTGCCGCCTTTATTATTGCTACGGTATTCCGTGTCGCACAAGGCTCGGCAACCGTTGCTTTAACCACAACCGCAGCGTTGATTGCCCCTACCGTGGCGGCAGCGACTGATTTAAGCCAGTTCGACCTGTGTTTTATCGTGATTGCCATCGCCTCTGGTGCTACCGTGCTTTCCCACGTTAATGACTCCGGTTTCTGGCTGATGAGCCGTTTCCTTGAAATGGACGAAAAAACCACCCTCAAAACGTGGACAATGCTTGAAACTTCCATCGGTTTAACCGGTTTTGCCTGTGCATTGATTGGCAGCTGGTTACTCTAATTCCAACCCTGACAAGCGGTCTGTTTTCTTCTAAAATTTGCAAAATTTGGCAGAGAATCGACCGCTTTTTCTTATTATAGAATGTTAGGGTTTATTTAATATATCTTCATTTATAAATTGAATATTTTGTAAATTATCCCAAAACCTTTCTGCTGCATTATTTAGTCTCGTATTCATTCTGTAAATATAACCTTTTATTGGAATAACTAATTCATTTTTGTCTAGTATGATTACTTTTTTATTGTGTAATTCTTCACTAATAGAATATTCAGGAAGCCATGCAATACCTTGATGATTTAGTACCATGTTTTTTAATAACTCAGACATTGATGAAATAAATTTTGTTTTTGTATTTAATTGAATCGTATTAGCTAACTTTCTATTCACTAACCGTCCCATATAGGAATTTGGTGTATAATTTAATAATGGTATGTTTTTATCGTTTAAATTAAATAATGCAGAACCTGTAATATCTATTGGGGAAATAGGGTAAAGCTTAGATTGCATTATTTCTAAAGACATAAATGGGGGTTGCATTAATTTTTCATCATAAAATGAAAAAATAAAATCGCTTTTTCCTTCAATTAGAGTATTTACTGTTTGGTCAACATCGATTGCTTCAACGGAATAAATAAAATTTTCATTTGTTTGTGATAATTTCTTAATTAATTTGGGCATAATAGAAAGAGAGAGGGAATGAGCCGCCGCAAATTTAATATTAGGTAAGTTACAATTATGTCCTAATAATTCATCTAGATTATTCTGTAATTGTTGTAATAAGTTTCGCGTTTGTGAATGAAATAGCTTACCTTGTTCTGTGAGTTGTAATGGAATAGAGGTACGATCAAATAACTTCACTCCCACAACTTCTTCTAAAGCTAAAATACGTCTGCTAAATGCAGATTGTGACAAATTTCTTTTTTCTGCTGCCTGAGAAAAATGGCGGCATTCTTCTAGCGTTAAGAAATCTTCTAACCATTTTGTTTCTATGTTTTTCATATCCTAATCAATGCAAATTTTGCATTCTGATTTCATTAAATGCATTAAATCTATATTTGATATATTAGTATTTTATTGATTTTAAAGATTTTTTTCTATCTATAAAGAGCTTTGTTGCATTTTTTGCATACTGATTCGATTTCTTGCATTTCTTTTTTGCATAACTTGTTTGTATAAGTCATCGCAGTAAATTAAATATTATAAGGAGAAGTATATGGCAAAAAATATTATTGGCATTTTAGGTGGAATGGGACCTGCAGCAACAGCAGATATGTTCCAAAAATTTATCCGCTTGACACCTGCTGATTGTGATCAAGCTCATATTCCATTACTGATTTCCTCTATTCCCGACATACCGGATAGAACTCGCTATATTTTAGCAAATGGAGAGAATCCAGCTCCGGTAATGGAAAAATATATTGAAAGGCTTGAGAGTGCAGGGGCAACCTGCATCATCATTGCGTGCAATACGGCACATTATTGGTTTGAACGCTTGAAAGCTAAAAGTCAGGTAGAGATGCTAAGTATGATTGATTGTGTGGTTGATGAGGTTTTGAAGTGTGGAAAACGGCGGGTTGGATTGTTGGCAACTGATGCAACTTTGGCGGTAGAACTATACAAAAAACAGCTTGAAGCACAAGGACTGACTTTTATTTGCCCGACAGAAAATGGTCAAAAGGCAGTAATGGATAGTATCTATTTATTAAAATCAGGTGAGTTAGAGAAAGCCACAAAGCTAATGTTACAACAACGTGATGAACTCATTCGTTTAGGTGCAGAAGTAATTATTTTAGGTTGTACAGAAGTACCTATTATTTTAGCTCAAGAAATAGAGCGTGAGCCAATGCGTTATGTAGATTCAACGTTGGTATTGGTTAAAAAAGCAATTGATTGGTATCAAACTCATTAATTTAAGGAGATGGATATGATTTATGCAGAAATCTTTGTGGTACTTGCTGCAATCTATTTAGGACTGCGTTCTGGGGGCTTAGGAATAGGACTATATGGTGGTTTAGGGCTTGCGATTCTAACTCTAGGTTTTGGTTTACCTATGGGTTCTATTCCAGTTGATGTAATGCTGATTATTATGACTGTTGTAATAGGTGCTGCTGTGTTACAAGCAGTAGGAGGTATGGATTTACTTGTTCGTTATGCGGAAGTATTAATGCGTAAAAATCCTAAATATATCAATTTTATTGCACCGATGATTACTTGGTTAATGACGATTATGGCTGGTACAGGTTTTATCGTATTTTCCACCTTACCTGTGATTGCAGAAGTGGCAAAAGAGAGTGGTATCCGCCCTTCAAGAGCATTAGCCGGCTCGGTTGTGTCTTCTCAATTAGCTATTGCAGGTTCTCCATTGAGTGCTGCAATGGCGGCTATGATAGCAGTAATGGAAAACAACAGTGTTACATTTTTTCAAGTAATAGCAGTATGCTTACCTGTTTCTTTTATTGCCTCTATGGTTGCTGCATTTGTTGCTTCTAAGCAAGGCTGTGAATTGCAAAATGATGTTGTTTATTTAGAACGTTTAAAAGCAGGAATCGTCAGCCCATCTCGTAAGTTAGCGAGTGAATCTACCCATTCAAAAGGAGCAAAACTATCGATTGGCATTTTCTTACTAGCAACTGTATTGGTTGTTCTACTTGCAGCCGTTCCAGGGTTAAAGCCAGTATATGAAAATGGGAAGTCAATGAGTACCCGGGATATAATTATTGTGATGATGTTAGCCTCTTCGTGCTTAATGATGCTGGCAGGAAAAATTAAACCTGATGCGATTGTGGCTAGTCCAATTTTCCGCTCAGGAATGACCTCTATTGCGGTAATTATCGGGATTGTTACATTAGGTATGACTTTTGTCGATGCACATTTAATAGAAATTAAAGCTTCTATTGGAAATATTTTAACTGAATATCCAATGTTGTTAGCTGTAGTGCTCTTTTTTACTTGTGCATTACTTTATTCACAAGGGTCAACTTCTGCTCTTATTATTCCATTAGCAGTAAGCTTGGGGATCCCTAACTGGGCAATTTTGGCTTCTTTCATTGCAATTACAGGCATTTTTATCCTGCCAACCTACCCAACTTCATTAGCAGCGATGGAATTAGATACTACGGGTTCAACTCGTGCCGGCAAATATATTATAGATCATCCGTTTATGCTTCCAGCTTTAGTTGGGGTTGCTGTTGGCCTTGCTTTTGGATTCGTATGGGCTCCGATGATTGTATCTTAATTATTAAATATGTAGAGAATTTAAGTTAATTCTCAATAATAAATGGTTGCACCTTAGAAAAACGCTTGTCTAAGGTGCTTTATTATTGAGTAAAAAGTTATTTTTCAGCTCTTTTCTCTTTATTGAAATTGGATTATAGTCAATATTGTTCTCTTTTTAACCATTCAAGGAGTGATTATGTCAAACCAAAAATTCTCGCTACTCCGTTTCCAAGCCTATATTAACGGTCAATTTGTTTCAAGCCAAAATGGGAAAACCTTTACGGTACATAATCCGACTAATGGCGAGAAAATCGGTGAGGTGGCTGATTTAGGCACGGAAGAAACCGCTCAAGCGATTGAAGCAGCCGCAGTTGCCCAGAAAAAATGGCAGGCATTGTTGCCCAAAGAGCGTTCCGTGATTTTGCGTAAATGGTTTGAGCTGATTATGCAAAACCAAGAAGAACTCGCCCAGATTTTAAGTCTAGAACAGGGTAAACCATTGGCAGAAAGTCGAGGCGAGATTGCCTATGGAGCCAGTTTTATTGAGTGGTTTGCCGAAGAAGGCAAGCGGATTTATGGCGATGTCTTGCCACAAGATAAAGCCGGTCGCCGTCTGTTTGTGACTAAGCAACCCATTGGTGTGGTGGCAGCGATTACGCCGTGGAACTTCCCAAATGCAATGATTACCCGTAAAGCCGCACCGGCGTTGGCGGCAGGTTGTACGATTGTGATTAAACCGGCGGCAGAAACCCCGCTTTCTGCCTTAGCATTAGCCCAATTAGCGGATCAAGCAGGTATTCCCAAAGGGGTATTTAACATTATTACCAGTAGCGATGCCGAAGGTGTAGGGCGGGAGTTGAGCACTCATCCGACCGTACGCAAACTCACCTTTACCGGCTCCACCAGTGTCGGCAAAATATTAATGCAACAATCGGCAGGGACGGTAAAAAAATTGGCATTGGAGCTAGGCGGTAATGCACCGGCGATTGTGTTTGATGATGCGGATTTAGACACTGCCGTTGAGGGCGTGTTTGCCTCTAAATTCCGTAACGGTGGACAAACCTGCGTCTGTGCTAACCGAATTTATGTGCAAGCGGGCATTTATGAGCAATTTCTTGCAAAATTGAGTGAGAAGGTCGCTCAAATCAAGCTTGGCTCGCCATTTGAGGAAGAGGTCACGATGGGGGCGTTAATTAGTGAACGAGCGGTTGAAAAAGTCGAAAGCTACATCAATGATGCACTTTCACTTGGGGCAGAACTGGTGTTAGGCGGTGAACGCCACGCACTGGGCGGCACTTTCTTCCAGCCAACGATTTTGAAAAATGTCACTCAAGAAATGAAGGTTGCCCGTGAGGAAACCTTTGCTCCCCTTGCCCCGATTTTCAAATTTGAAACGGAAGAAGAGGTTATCCAGTGGGCGAATGATACGGAGTTTGGTTTGGCGGCTTACTTATTCAGCCAAAATATCGGGCGAATTTGGCGAGTGTCGGAACAGTTGGAATACGGTATTGTCGGGATTAACGAGGGGATCATCAGTAACGAAATAGCCCCATTCGGCGGCTGGAAAGAGTCCGGGCTTGGGCGGGAAGGTTCGAAATACGGTATTGAAGAGTTTTTAGAAATAAAATATCTTTGTATGAAAGTATAACCGAATGGGACGCCAAAAGCGTCCCATTTTTAATCCCTTATTTTGTAAAAAATTGGTGGAAAAAGACCGCTTGTATTACTCAAATTTGGCTTTATAGGTTTCACTGTTCACCCAAAGATGATCTTGTTCCCAAGTAAATTTCCACTTGCGTACCGGCCCTGCCATAACATTTAGGTAATAATTATTATAGCCTGCAATGGTAGCAACAGGGTGGTAGCCACGAGGCACTTTAACCACATTTTTATCATACACCGCCATACATTCATCAAGTGTGCGATCATCGGTATAAACCCGTTGCATTGCAAAACCTTGTGGTGGATCGAAGCGGTGGTAGTAGGTCTCTTCCAAATAGGTTTCTTCGGTAGAGTGTTTGTCATCGTGCTTGTGGCTTGGGTAGGAACTGGTATTGCCTTCATCAGTAAAAACTTCTACCACCAGCAAACTGTCGGCAGGTTTGGTTTCCGGCAGAATATTATGCACCAAGCGTTGATTGTTGCCGAATCCCCGTTTTTCCACACCGATATGGTTCGGGCTAATCAAACGCACCGGATAATTACCCTGACTTGGTGCTTTACATACCGCCAATTCTAAATTGAGTTCGGTTTTAATCAACACGCTTTTGTGTGGGGGAATATAGACCGCATAAGGCGGAATTTTTTCAAATGGCGTGGTACGGTTGCCGATATTTTCAAAGGCATAATCATCAACATAGACAGAACCAAAACCGGTCACAAAGACAAGACAAAGTTCATTTTCACCACTTTCCAGCGTAATTTGTTGCTTACTGAGCTGATAAACATCAAAGCCGACATATTCCCACTGTGCATTTTCAGGGGTAATGTGTTGAATTAATCCCGCAGGTTGGCTGAAATTGGGTTTAGACAATAATGGACTAGACATAGGAAACCTCGCTTAACGAAATGGAATACGCCTTCAAACTATACGAAATTTTATCGCATTTTAATACAGGCAATCTGTAAACTTGCTACTTAGATCACAAAAATGAAATAAAATTTTCATTTTTTAGTATTATGTATTGATATTTTCCATTTTTAGCGGTAGTTTATCGGCTGTATTTTATCCGTTTTTCCTCTCAATCAGTTGATAAGGAGCCTCCAATGAGCCAATTTGTCCAAAATTTTATTAACGGTGCAGTCGTTGAAAGCCAAAGCCAGCGTGTTACCTCGGTATTTAATCCCGCAACCGGTGAAGAGACCAAAAAAGTCAAATTAAGCCTGCCAAACGAAGTCGATGCGGCAATTGCAGCGGCCGATCAGGCTTTCAAAAGCTGGTCACAACAATCACCACTACGCCGTGCTAGAATTTTATTTAAATTCAAAGAGTTATTGGAAGCAAACTTTGATGAGTTGGCTCGTTTAATCAGCTCAGAACACGGCAAAATCTATTCCGATGCGATTGGCGAATTAACCCGTGGTTTAGAAGTGGTGGAATTTGCCACTGGTATTCCACACTTACAAAAAGGTGAGTTCTCCGCCAATGCAGGGCGTGGCATTGATATTCACTCAATCCAGCAACCGTTGGGCGTAGTGGCAGGCATTACCCCGTTCAACTTCCCGGCAATGGTACCGATGTGGATGTTCCCAGTGGCACTTGCTTGCGGTAACACTTTCGTTTTAAAACCGTCTGAAAAAGACCCAAGTGTGTCTATTCGCTTGGCAGAATTATTAAAAGAAGCCGGCTTGCCAGACGGTGTATTCAACGTAGTGCAAGGCGATAAAGAAGCGGTAGATATTCTTTTAACCGATCCTCGCATTCAAGCGGTAAGTTTTGTCGGCTCAACTGCAATTGCACAATATATTTATGAGAAAGGCTCAGCAAACGGCAAACGGGTTCAAGCCTTGGGCGGTGCGAAAAACCACGCTTTGATTATGCCGGATGCCGATGTACAAGGCACAGTTAATGCTTTACTGGGCGCAGCATTTGGTGCAGCCGGTGAACGTTGTATGGCACTATCGGTAGCGGTAGTTGTTGGTGATGAATTAGCCGATAAAATCATTGAAGAGCTAATTCCTAAGGTCAAAGCATTGAAAATCGGTTCAGGCTTACTACCACAAGGTGTGCCTGAAAATGATATGGGGCCAGTGATTTCCAAAGAGCATAAAGCCAAAATTGAGAGCTATATCGATCAAGGTGTAGCACAAGGGGCTAAACTCTGTGTCGATGGTCGTGGCTATAAAGTCGAAGGGTTTGAAAACGGCTACTTTGTCGGAGGTACACTGTTTGACAACGTGACGCCTGAAATGACCATTTGGCAAGATGAAATCTTCGGACCGGTTCTCTCCGTCGTGCGTGTGAAAGATTATGCCGAAGGTATTGCACTTATTAACAGCCACCAATACGGCAACGGCAGTGCAATTTTCACCGCAGATGGCGATTCCGCACGTCAATTCACCCAAGATGTACAAGCCGGTATGGTGGGCGTGAATATTCCAATTCCTGTGCCAATGGCGTTCCACTGCTTTGGTGGTTGGAAAGCCTCTATTTTCGGGCCTCTCAATGTGTACGGCACAGACGGTGTGCGTTTCTACACCCGTATGAAAACCATCACAACCCGCTGGCCGGACAGCTCGGTGCGTAGCCAAGCGGCATTTAATTTCCCAACTTTATAATAACGAGTACATTTCTTTTTTGAGTGTTTAGCGGTGAGAAATCACCGCTTTTTTATTGGTTTTCATCTCACAAGCGGTCATTTTTATTCAAATTTTTGCAAAAAAGCGACCGGTTTTGACCGCTTGTATTTATCTCTTCCTAAAAATGTGATCTACGTAACAAATTTGAAACAAAACATTTGGTTCGGAAAATTTTGAATGATATATTCAAAACTGAAAAATTTATTTCATTGAGGTTTGTTATTGAAATAAGACTTAAGTTTCCTTCGCAGTTTGAAGTAACATTGGCAATATTCGCCGTTAATTCCCATCTTAAAAAGAGGATTTTGTAATGAAAAAGCGTATTAAATTTGTATTGAGTGCTTTAACGTTAGGCTTAGCAATGAACAGCTTTGCGAAAGATGAGCTTGTGGTATTTAGCTTACCGAACCTATCCAGCCCGTTTGAAGTTCAACTACAAAAAGTAGCGGTAGAAACCAGTAAAAAGTTGGAGATCAAATTGCAAGTATTAGACGGGCAAAGTTCTTCTACTAAACAGGCTTCTGACTTAGAAAATGCAATTACCCGTGGTGCGAAAGGCATTATCATTTCCCCGAATGATGTGAATGCGATTTCAGGTGCGGTGGAAGAAATTATCAAAGAAAAAATTCCTGCTGCGACACTAGACCGAAAAGTTGAAAGCAGTAAGCCGGTTCCTCATTTCGGAGCAAATAACTACACAGGTGGCCAAGAAGTCGCAAAAGCGGTGAAAGCCAAATACCCGAATGGGGCAAAAATTATTCTTTTAACCGGTCAGCCGGGTTCAACTTCTAACATTGAACGTACCAAAGGTATTCGTGATGAATTAGCTGCCGGTGGCGATAAATATAAAATTGTGGTTGATCAAACCGGTAACTGGCTCCGTTCTGAGGGCTTACGCATTATTGAAAGTGTGTTACCAACCTTAAAAGAGAAACCAGAAGTGATTATTTCAGCGAATGACGATATGGCACTCGGTGCGATTGAAGCATTGCGTAGTCAAGGTTTAAAAGCAGGTGATATTTTAGTGACCGGCTTTGACTCAACCCCTGAAGCACTCGCTCGTGTGAAAGATGGCTGGTTGTATCTCACCGCTGACCAACGCCCAAGTTTTGCAGTAAGTACGGCATTAGAGCAAGTGGTAGGCAATATCCGTGAGAGCAAAGAAGTGAGCGGTGCGGACTATCCGCCAAAAATTATCCTGAAAGATAACCTGCAAGAAGCAGAGCGTTTTGCAGAAATCAGCGAATAATTTATCTGCCTTCCGGCTGAGGTCGGAGGGCGTTTTTTTACGGAGGTTGTATGTCTACTCCCTTACTTGAAGTGAAAGATCTGACAAAAAGTTTCTCTGGTGTAATGGCACTCAATGGTGTGAAACTGACCGTGGGAAAAGGCGAAGTTCACGCATTGTTAGGTGAAAACGGTGCAGGAAAATCGACCTTATTAAAGGCACTTTCAGGTGCTCAGCCACAAACGAGTGGTGAAATTATCTTTAACGGTGAAACCTTAAGTTTGAGCGATTCCCCGTTTGATCGCCAACTCAAAGGCATCGTAACGATTTATCAAGAATTTAACTTGCTACCGAATATGACGGTTGCTGAAAACTTCTTTTTGGGCAGAGAGCCGGTGAAAGGCTTATTCGTCAATGAAAAAGCAGTAAATGAGGAAGCACAATTAGTGCTGGATAATCTCGGCTTAAATATCAAACCTGATACCCAAGTATCTCGTTTAAGTGTTGCTCAACAGCAGATGGTCGAAATTGCCCGAGCAATGACCTTAAACGCCAAACTGATCATTATGGACGAACCGTCCGCTGCCTTAAGTGATAAAGAGGTGGAAACACTGCATCAAATCGTGCGTGATTTAAAAAGCCGTGGCATTAGCGTGATTTATGTGACTCACCGCTTAAACGAAGTGTTTGCCCTGTGTGACCGCTTTACCGTTTTCCAAGACGGACGTTACTCCGGTGAAGGTGAAGTCAAAAATGTGAATGTCGATCAAATTATCAAAATGATGGTAGGACGTGAAGTTGCCTTTACCCGTCGTCCACCGGAAGAGACTCACCATACCCACCGTCCAATACGTTTGGCAGTGAAAAATCTGCATCGGGAAAAACCGGCACTAGATCCGCACGGTATTGCTTTGCATGGTGTCTCTTTTAATATTCACGAGGGTGAAGTGTTAGGAATTGCCGGCTTAGTTGGTGCTGGTCGGACTGAAATCGCCCGTTGTCTGTTTGGAGTGGAAAATTACACAGCAGATGAAATCAGCCTAGACGGTAAACCTTATGCCGCTACCTCGCCGTTAGATGCTTTGGAAAAAGGGGTTGCCCTTGTGCCGGAAGATCGCAAAAAAGAGGGCTTAGTTCTCGGTTTACCGATTAAAACCAATATGACCCTACCGATTTTAAGCAAATTATTGAAGGGTAACTTGTTTGTCGATAATCAAAAAGAAGATGATTTAATCGAAACCTATCGCCAAGCATTACGCATCAAAATGGCAAGTAGCGAACTTGAAGCCCGCAAATTATCGGGTGGTAATCAGCAAAAAGTGATTTTAGCCCGTTGTATGGCACTCAACCCGAAAGTACTAATTGTTGATGAGCCGACACGAGGTATTGATGTGGGGGCAAAATCTGAGGTTCACCAAGTGCTGTTTGATATGGCAAAACAAGGCGTTGCGGTATTGGTGATTTCCTCCGATTTACCGGAAATTATGGCGATTTCCGACCGCATTATCACTCTTTCCGAAGGTCGGGTAACCGGCGAAATTCACGGCGATGATGCCACCGAAGAAAAATTAATGTCAATGATGGCTGTTGGCGTTCAGCGTAAAGCGGCAGCATAAGAGAGGTTTGTATGACAACGCAATTTCTAAAAAATATGGGTATGGTCGATGACAAAGGAAAAATCGATTTTATCGCCTTCTTTGAACGTTTCGGCGTACTGATTTTCTTGATTTTACTGATTATTTTCTTCACCTCACAAAACGGGGCATTTCTATCGCAACGCAACATCTATAATGTTTTAACCGAAGTGTCGATTTTCGGCATTATGGCGGTAGGAATGACCTTTGTTATCTTAACCGCAGGGATCGATCTCTCTGTCGGCTCAATCCTTGCTGTGGCCGCAATGTTCGCTGCCTATATTATCAAAGGCGATAATACGGTAACGGTAGAAGCCGGTGCTTGGGGCGGAATGAGCTGGCTGATAGGTTTGGGTATCTGTTTAGGTTTAGGCACTTTAATTGGTTGGTTACACGGCTTGGGCGTCACTAAACTCAAACTGCCACCGTTTATTATCACTCTTGGCGGTATGACAATTTGGCGTGGTTTAACACTCGTGTTAAATAACGGCTCGCCAATTGCCGGATTTGACGAAGGCTACCGCTGGTGGGGACGTGGCGATATTTTAGGTGTACCGGTGCCGGTAGTGATTTTTGCCGTAGTCGCTATTATCGGTTACTTCGCATTGCATAAAACCCGCTGGGGACGCTATGTGTACTCCGTAGGCGGCAACCCGGAAGCAGCTCGTTTAGCCGGTGTGAATATCAACCGCACCTTAGTCAGCGTTTATGTGGTAATAGGTGCATTGGCAGGACTTGCCGGTTTCATTCTCTCGGCTCGTCTGGGCAGTGCGGAATCTGTTGCCGGTGTCTCTTTTGAATTGCGTGTAATTGCCTCAGTGGTTATCGGCGGAACTTCCCTAATGGGCGGTTACGGACGAGTCACAGGCACCATCATCGGCTCGATTATTATGGGCGTATTGATTAATGGTTTAGTGCTGATGGACGTTTCCGCTTACTACCAACAAATCATTATGGGCTTAATCATCATCCTTGCCGTTGCCTTCGACACCTATGCGAAGAGCAGACGAGGAGCATTATAGATAGCTAACACAAGCGGTCTGATTTTGTAAAAATTTTGCAAAACCAGACCGCTTGTTTATTACTCCCCTCTTTAGAAAAGAGGGGTAGGGGGAGATTTGACAGAAGAGATTAGCGTAGAAAACAATCAAAAAATTCAATATGTCATTCTCTTTCACTATCCGTCACTACTGCCAAATTTCTCTTACCCTCGAGCCGTTCAAAGAAAGGATATTACATATTCTTAAAGATTAAGGATACTTTATGAAAACCATCAAAATCGGCTTAGTTGGCACCGGCTATATCGGTCGCTGCCACGCCATTGCCTACGCTCAAGCCCCTACCCTGTTTCCACTTAAAGGCAAAATCCAACTGGAATACCTTGCTGAAATCAACCAAGCATTAGCCGATCAAAAAGCCCGAGAATTCGGCTTTCAGCGTGCCACAGACGATTGGCGAAAATTGGTTGCTGATCCGAATGTCGATGTGGTGGACATTTGCACGCCGAATTTTCTGCACAAAGAAATTGCCTTAGAAGCGATTAAACACGGCAAACACGTCTATTCAGAAAAACCGCTTGCACTTACCGCCCAAGATGCCAAAGAAATGGTGATTGCCGCTCAACAAGCGGGAGTTAAAACCTTAGTCGGTTTCAACTATATCAAAAATCCAACCACCCAACTGGCTCGCCAAATTATTCAAAATGGCGAAATTGGTGACGTAGTGCATTTTTATGGTACGCATAACGAAGATTATCTCGCTAACCCTAATACCCCGATCGATTGGCACTGCTACAAAGCCAAAGCCGGACTTGGCACGTTGGGGGATTTAGCCGCACATATTGTCAGTATCGCACACTATTTAGTCGGTTCAGACATTGAGCGTGTTATCGGCGATATGCAAACGGTGATTGAAGAACGCCCTAGTCCGTACAATCCGGCAGAAAAAATCAGAGTAGAAAACGAAGATCAGGCAAGTAGTCTTGTGCGATTTGCTAATGGGGTAATGGGCACGCTCGAAAGCTCCCGCATTGCCTGTGGGCGTAAAATGGGGCTGACCTATGTAGTAACTGGCACCAAAGGCGCGCTCAGCTACACCCAAGAACGAATGGCGGAACTCAAACTCTATCTGCACGATGACGACAAATCCCGCCAAGGATTCAAAACCATTTTAGTCGGCCCGGAACACCCCGACTACGCTGCTTTTTGCGTGAGTGCCGGCCACGGTATCGGTTTCAACGACCAAAAAGCGGTGGAAATCCGTGATCTCATCAACGGAATCGCTGCCGATGACCCAATGTACCCCGATTTTGAAGAGGGCTATAAAATCTCCCGTGTATTGGAAGCGATTGCGAAATCGGCGGAGGAGAAAAGGTGGGTGGAGGTGAGTAAGATTTAATAATTACATTAAAATCGAAACCTATCTCAAATTGGTTGAGATACGTTTTTTACATTTAAGGAAAAATTATGAGTTCAATTAAAGAAATTTTTAGCACAAAAAACAGCCCTATCAATGTTCTTATGCAAACAGAATGGTTTTTAGGCTTCATATTGATAGTTGTTTATTTGGATGCTTACTTCCAACTTGTTCATCAAGTGCCTATCTATATTGCAATACAGCAAAGGGAAATATATCTCACAAATGCCATTGATTATATTGCAGCAATTTCTTTCTTCTCAATAACATTTACGGCGTTGTTTACACTAATGCGTTTCTTGCATATTTTTTTACTTTCAAATTTATTGGATAAAATAGGCTGCAAAACCTATGAATTACCTAAATCGGAGGAAGCTAAAGATTTTAAGAGAATCTCAGACTTAAAAATACAAGCTGCTAGAGAGAATAATAAAGAACTCAGATATTATTGTGAAAAAGCAGAAGAAAAAATTAGAATGAGAATATCAATATCTCGCCGTTTTTTAGGTATTATTTTTTTCACAATTATTCATATATACTTTGCAAAAGAGTGGGAAAATTATCCTCTTATGTTCAGATTTATTTTTGAATATCTAGAAACTCAACCAGAGGATTTAAAATATTTTATTGGTACTATATTAACTCTTTTGATGATTCCCGTATTCTATTTATTCGAGCAAGCAATCAAAATTGAAAATGATTTTATTCATTTCCCAAACGATAATGAATAAAAACCCAAGCGGTCGATTTTGCAGAATTTTATACAAAACCGACCGCTTGTATTAGTAATAAATTACGCCACTTCACTCAATTTCACTGGTCGGTTTTCTTCCAGTGATTTTTTCGCAGCTAAGGCAATAAGTACCGGTTGTAAGCCGTCATTGCCGTTTACTAACGTCGGTTTGTCGTTTACCACAGAATCTACGAAACAGCTGATTTCATCGGCGAAAGATTGCATATAACGTTCTAAGAAGAAGTATTTTGGTTTTTCCGCCACTACGCCGTTTTCACCTGAGAATACGGCAGTTGAGCCGGTGTCATTGGTGATATGGATTGCCCCTTTCGAGCCGAACACTTCCGCACGTTGGTCGTAGCCGTAGGCAGCTTTGCGACTGTTGTCGATCACGCCGATTGCCCCGTTTTTCAGTTTCAATGTGATCACGGCAGTATCAATATCGCCCGCCTTGCCGATTTCAGGATTTACTAATACGGTGCCGACTGCAAACACTTCTTCTACTTCGCTGCCGGATAAATAACGAATCATATCAAAGTCGTGAATGGTCATATCAAAGAACATTCCACCAGAGACTTTCACATATTCGATTGGCGGGGCTTCCGGATCACGAGAGGTTACTCGGATAACGTGCGGTTCGCCAATATCACCTGCCGCCACACGGTCTTTAATCGCTTTGAAGTTATGGTCGAAGCGGCGGTTAAAGCCCACTTGGAATTTTACACCGGCTTTTTCGACTGCACTCAATACTTCACGGATTTTAGCTGGGTCTGCATCTACCGGTTTTTCACAGAAAACGTGTTTGCCAGCCTGTGCTGCCTCAATCGAAATCGGGGCGTGAGTGTTGGTGGAAGAGCAGACCAATACCGCATCAATTTCCGGATCTTGCAGGATTTTTTTATAGTCATCATAAACTTCCGGAATGCCCATCGATTTTGCCCAAGCGGTCAATTCTTCGGTAATTTTTACATCAGAGATTGCTTTGATTCCAGCACCTTTAACATATTTGCTAATACTTTCAGAATGCACACGTCCAATACGGCCTGCACCAATAATACCTACTTTTAACATATTAAACTCCTGCGGTTTCACGGATATATTTTCTGCCTTTGAGGGCGTATTCAAACGGGTTGGCAAGCGCCGGATCTTGTTCGGCTTCTACCACCATCCAGCCTTTGTAGTCGTGTTTTTCTAAAATATCGAAAATCGGACGGAAATCAATGACACCATCGCCCGGTACGGTAAAGGTGCCTTTTTTCACGCCTTCTAAGAAGCTTAAATCTTTTGCTTTTACTTCCGCCACGACTTCATCACGCACATCTTTTAAGTGAACGTGGATAATACGGTCGATATATTTTTCCAGCACGCCGAGCATCGCTTTTTGGCAGCCTTCGGAATAGTACAAATGCCCTGAATCAAACAACAGATAGACATCATCATTCACTTCCGCCATATAGCGATCGACCTCTTCGGGTGTTTGAATACCGGTTCCCATATGGTGATGCAGGCAGACTTTCATTCCTTTTTCGGCGGCAAGTTTCGCTAATTCGTTATAGCCTTCCGCCATACGTTTCCAATCTTCATCGTTGAAAATCGGTTTTTCTTTGAACACAGATTTGGTTGTGCCTTGAATACTGCGACTCTGTTCGGAACAGCCGATCACTTTTGCACCCATTGCGTGCAGGAAATCACGGTGTTTGATGAACTCGGCAATGGTCTCTTCCCGTTTACCGTCCACAAAGAAGGTGCTGAACCATGCATTACAGATTTGAATGCCACGCACGTCCAGTTTGTGTTTTAACACCGCAACATCACGCGGATATTTATTACCCACTTCACAGCCCGTGTAGCCGGCAAGTGCCATCTCACTCACACACTGCTCGAAAGTGTTTTCCGCACCCAGTTCTGGCAGGTCATCGTTCGTCCAACCGATTGGGGCAATGCCTAATTGAATGTTTTCAGCTTTCATAGAGAAACCTCGTTTGATTTATAGAGATAAATTTGGATGCAAGCGGTTATTTTTATCAAAAATTTTGCAAATTTGACCGCTTGATATTCTCCCCTCGTAGCTCAAAGAGGAGAATTGTTTTTTAACTAATACTTCCGAGCCTTAGCTAACTGCTCTTCGGAGCGTTGGCGGGCTTGTTGAATGCGCTCGCTTTCTGAGACTTCCGCCACACCTACGTGCCACCAGCAGCCATAGCCGTGAGCCATTGTTTTCGGCAGCACTTTAATATCGATTAAGGTAGAAACAGTCTGTTTTCTCGCATCATCAAGGGCAGCACGCAATTCGGCTTCGTTGGTTACCCGATAGGTTTTACAGCCGTATGCTTCGGCGTTTTTGGCAAAATCAATCGGTACTAAACCGCCATTGAGCTGGTTAGTTTCGCCATTGCGGAAGCGGAATTCCGTACCGAAACTGTCCATACCGTTACCAATTTGTAGGTTGTTGATACAGCCGTTTGCCATATTGTCGAACAGCACCACGTTGATTTTTTTGCCCTCTTGAATCGAGGTAACTAACTCGGTATGTGCCATTAAGTAAGAGCCGTCACCGAGCAGGGCATAAACCTCTTGTTCAGGACGGGCAATTTTCACGCCGACTGCCGCACTCACTTCATAGCCCATACAGGAGTAGCCATATTCAAGGTGGTAAGTCTCTTCACCTTTACTTAACCAAGTGCGTTGTAAATCACCCGGCAAACTTCCGGCGGCGGCAACAATAATCGCATTGTTATCAATGGTTTCATTCACAATACCCAGCACTTGGGTTTGGGTGAGCTGGGAACCAGTGAGCTGAATAAATTCATTGTGAACCGCTTTATGATCAAGATTATCGTTAATTTCAGGGGTGAAATCAGGGTGATATTGCACCGCGCGCAGGCGTTGAATTTCATCAGCAAAATCCGCTTTCACCTGTGAAATTTCATTCCCCCATTGAGCTTGATAATCAGTAGGAATGGCTTGGCTTAACGCCTCTAATGCAGTTTTTGCATCGGCAACCAGTTGCACGCCGTCTAATTTGTACGCATCAAAACGTGCAACATTAATGTTTAAGAACTGCACGTTCGGGTTTTGGAAAATCCATTTGGAAGAAGTCGTGAAGTCGGTGTAGCGTGTACCAATGCCGATCACTAAATCCGCTTCTTTTGCCAGACGGTTTGCCGCTAAACAACCGGTTTCGCCCACACCGCCTACATTCAATTCGTGATCGGACACCACCGCACTTTTACCCGCTTGGGTTTCAGCAAACGGAATGCCGAACTGTTTGGCAAATTTTTGCAGCATTTGACCCGCTTGCGAGTAGCGAACACCTCCGCCGCAGACAATCAACGGTTTTTTCTTGGTTTGAATTAATTTTACCGCTTGCTCAATCATCGCATTTGTCGGTGGTGTACGCTCCAAGCGATGCACTCGTTTTTGCAGGAAGCTGTTCGGGAAATCAAAACTTTCCGCTTGTACATCTTGTGGCAGAGCAATAGTGACAGCACCGGTTTCGGCAGGGTCAGTCAGCACACGAAACGCATTGATACAGGCACTCATTAACTGCTCAGGGCGTTGCACTCTATCCCAATATTTACTGACAGCACGGAATGCATCGTTAGTACTGATGCTTAAATCGTAAGGTTGTTCGATTTGTTGCAGTACCGGATCCGGCTGGCGAGTCGCAAACACATCGCCCGGTAATAAAAGAAGAGGAATACGGTTCGCTGTTGCTGTTGCCGCAGCCGTAATCATATTTGCCGCCCCCGGTCCGACCGAGGAAGTACAGGCAATAATTTTTTGACGCAGATTTTGCTTAGCAAAGCCCATTGCTAAATGTGCCATACCTTGCTCATTTCTGCCTTGGTAGAGCGTTAAACCACCGGCATTTTGGACAAGTGCCTGACCGATCCCTAGCACATTGCCGTGCCCGAAAATAGCAGCAACACCGTGAACGAATTTAATCTCTTTGCCGTCCACTTCTAAATATTGATTATCCAAAAATTGCACTAATGCCTGTGCAACCGTTAAACGAGTAGTCTGCATAAAGCCTCCTCTGGCTTACATCGCTTTTGCAAGCGGTCGGTTTTCTACTGATTTTCATAAATGAAAAATTTATTTCATTCATAATAGCAAGGAAATCGAAAAAAAGATGTGATCCAGTTCTCATTTCTGCGAAGTCATTGCCTTATTTTTCAAAGTGAGAGCTAGATCACAGAAATGATAATTTAAATAGAATAAATTTGAAATAAAAATTTCATTTTTGTATGATGTATAGTGTGTATTCAAATTTACTTGTTGAAAGGAGCGGTTATGGCAACAGTTAATCATCAAGATCGTCCATTGGATCTTATCTGTTTAGGACGTGTGGCGGTGGATTTGTACGGGCAACAAATCGGTTCCCGTTTGGAAGAGATGACCACATTTTCAAAATACCTCGGCGGCTCGTCAGGCAATGTGGCTTACGGTACAGCAGTGCAAGGTTTACGTTCCTCAATGCTGGCAAGAGTTGGTGACGAACATATGGGGCGTTTTCTGCGTGAAGAGCTACAAAGCGTGGGCGTGGACACCAGCCATTTAATTACCGATAAAGAACGCTTAACCGCACTGGTTATTCTCGGCATTAAAGATAAAGAGACTTTTCCGCTGATTTTCTATCGTGATAACTGTGCGGATATGGCAATCACCAAAGACGATTTTAGTGAAGCCTATATTGCTTCCAGCCGTTGCTTGGCAATTACCGGCACTCATCTCTCAAACCCAAAAACCCGTGAAGCGGTGCTGACTGCACTCGAATATGCGGGTAGAAATGAGGTAAAACGAGCGTTAGATATTGATTATCGCCCTGTGTTATGGGGATTAACCTCACTCGGTGATGGCGAAACCCGTTATATTGATAGTGCCGAAGTCACCAAATCGCTACAAGAAGTATTGCACCATTTCGATCTGATTGTTGGCACAGAGGAAGAATTTCATATCGCAGGCGGTTCGACCGAAACACTCACGGCACTCAAAAATGTGCGTAAAGTCTCCAATGCCGTATTGGTGTGTAAACGTGGTGCATTAGGGTGTTCAGTATTTGAAGGCGAGCTACCGAATGATTTAGACGGTGGCTTGAATGTGTACGGCGTGCGTGTAGAAGTACTGAACGTGCTGGGTGCAGGCGATGCCTTTATGTCGGGCTTACTGCGTGGCTACTTAAATAACGAAGGTTGGGAACAAGCATGCCGCTATGCCAATGCGTGCGGAGCGTTAGTGGTATCTCGTCACGGCTGTTCACCGGCAATGCCGACCAAACGTGAACTTGACGATTATTTAACCCGTGCAGAGAGTGTACCACGTCCGGATTTAGATGAGCGTTTAAACCACTTACACCGTGTCACTACACGCAAAAAACAGTGGGAAAATCTCTGTATTTTTGCTTTCGATCACCGCAAACAGTTGGTGGATATGGCAAATAAAGTCGGAGCAGATCTTGCTCGCATACCGAAACTAAAACAGCTGCTATTAAAAGCGATGGAACAAACCGCAACTCAATCCGGCTTACCACAAAATCAAGCAGGGATCCTAGCCGATACCACTTTCGGGCAAGATGCACTTAATGAGATTACCGGCAAAGATTACTGGATTGCCCGCCCGATTGAAGAGCCGTCTTCCCGCCCGCTGGAATTAGAGTATGGCGATTTAGGTTCTCAACTGGCATTATTCCCACGCGATCACGTCATCAAATGCTTGGCATTTTACCACCCGAATGATGAAAGCGGTTTAAAATCCCGCCAAGATCGCAAGTTAAAAGAGGTGTATCAAGCCTGTTGCCGTACCGGTCACGAGCTATTGTTGGAAATTATTCTGCCTGCTGATATGCCACAGGACGAAGCATTCTATAACCAAGCGATAGCACATTTCTACCAACTTGGCATTAAGCCGGAATGGTGGAAATTGCCGGGCGTTTCTCACGCACAATGGCAAGCAATTTCCACCACTATTGAGGCGAACGATCCGGACTGTCGTGGTATTTTAATTTTAGGTTTAGATGCCCCGTTAGAGGTGTTTAAAGCCACCTTTGAACAGGCAAAAGGCTGTGAGAAAGTGAAAGGCTTTGCAGTCGGCCGCACCATTTTCGGTGAACCGTCCGAAAAATGGCTTGCCGGTGAATTGGACGACAACGCCTTAATTTCAGCGGTATCGGAAAAATATCGCACTTTAATCGATCTCTGGCAACAACGTTAATCATATTGCTTTAAGTGAAAACCCCTTAGCTTATGGTATGAAGCAAGGGGTTTTGTTTTGCAAAAAATCCGGCTAAACAGACCGCTTGCTAGCCGTAAAAATGCCCGAATTTTCCTAAAAAAGCGAATATCGGGCATTCCTCAATCTGCTTATCACAAAATAAGTGTGATGAAGTTCACATTTCATACATAAACCCCGCCCTTTTTATCGAAACAAATTGTTTTATTTTTATCAAAATGGAAAATATATTTCAGTTTAGTTCTATTTAGATCCAATAGGAGTCTGTGTATGAGTTGCAACACTTCACCAAAACGTTTCCACGCCAGTTGGGAGTCGATCAAACAGCACCAAGTACCAGAGTGGTATGAAGATGCTAAGTTTGGGATTTTTATTCACTGGGGGATTTACTCCGTCCCTGCCTTTGCCCCACCGACCTGTCAATTAGGTGAAATTGATATTGATGAACAGTGGTTCTGTAATAACCCTTATGCAGAATGGTATTTTAATTCTATCAATGTCAAAAAAGGCCCGACCTACGAACATCATATCAAAACCTATGGCGAATCCTTTGCCTATGACGATTTCTTGCCACTATGGAAAGCGGAAAAATGGCAACCGGCAGAATGGGCGAAACTGTTTGCCAAAGCCGGCGCAAAATATGTGGTATTAACCACCAAACATCACGATGGTTTCTGTCTCTATCCAAGTAAATATACCGATTTCAACTGCACGCAAGCCGGACCGAAGCGGGATTTAATGGGCGAGCTGACTGAAAATGTGCGGGAGCAAGGCTTAAAAATGGGAGCATACTACTCGGGCATTATTGACTGGACTTATTCTTCTGCCCCGATTTTCACCGAAAGTCAAAACTTCTCAAACGCTTGCCCGACTTACGAATACGCTGACTACGCCTATAAACAAGTGGTAGAGCTGATCGACCGCTATAAACCAGATGTATTGTGGAATGATATTGGCTGGCCAAAAGTGGGCGAGCATATGCTACCACACCTATTTGCTCATTATTACAACAGCGTTCAAGAGGGTGTGGTGGACGACCGCTGGAACAAACTCTGGTGCGATTTCACCTCCAAAGAATACAAACACGGCGTGGCTTCTCGTGATAAAAAATGGGAAATGTGCCGTGGTATGGGCTTATCGTTCGGCTATAACCAAGTAGAAGACGAAAGCCATTTGATTTCGGTGAAAGACTTGATTTCCCTATTGGTAGAAACCGTAGCAGACAACGGCAATTTATTGCTGAATATCGGCCCGAAAGCAGATGGCACTATTCCGCAAGAGCAGGTTGAACGCTTATTAGCACTGGGGAGCTGGCTGGAAATAAATGGAGAGGGAATCTATAAATCCCGTTGTAGCCAACACCAAACCGAGCAAATCGGTGATGTAACCTATCGTTATACCAAAGTTGGGGCGGATCTCTATCTCTACATTGATGGCCTAACCGAAGCCCAAACCAGCTTGCCACTGTCAGTTTATGGTGAGCTACAAGCACTCAATACCGACCTGAAATTTACCATTGAAAACACTGCACAAGGCAGAGTGTTACATATTCAAAACTACCAACCGGATTGGTATGTATTAGGCTTTAAAATTGCAGATGGGGAGAAATAGGTATGTCTGTTTCACAACGCTTTATTAACTTTATGAATACCCACGTTGCCCCAGTGGCACGCCGAATGGAAAATCAACCGCATATTTCTGCTATTCGAGACGGTTTTATTGTAGTGTTACCATTCTTAATTGTCGGCAGCTTTATTATGATTTTGCTAATTCCGCCATTTGATGAAAATACCCAAAATGCTTTCGGTCAAGCTTGGTGGCGTTTTGCTAACTGGGCAAGTCCTTACGGTTGGAATTTCTTCCAAATGTCGTTTAATGCGATTTCGTTATTTACCTCTGCCAGTATCGCCTACAACCTTGCCAAAGCCTATAAAAGAGAGCCTTTACCAGCAGCATTTCTCTCGGTAATGGCATTTTTGTTAGTGGCTGCACCAGTCAAAGACGGAATGATGGATATTAAATTCTTCGGCGGTATTGGGCTATTCTCTGCGATTTTTATTGCCATTTATTCGGTAGAAATGACCCGCTTGTTGGAGTTCTTAAAAATTAAAATCCGCTTACCGAAAGAAGTGCCGCACGCTGTGGCAGAATCTCTGAATATAGTGATTCCAATTTTAGCGATTTTACTGACTCTCTATCCGTTTTCCATTTGGGTGGAAAGTGCCACAGGTCGTAATATTCCACAACTGATTATGGACTTTATGGCGCCATTGATCGCTGTAAGTGACTCACTAGGGGCAATTTGCTTGTTCGTTATTGCTACCCATTTGCTCTGGTTCTTAGGGATTAACGGCTCATTGGTACTAATGCAACTTTGGACGCCATTCCTACTGCAAAATATGGCGGCAAACTTAGCAGCATTCCAAGCCGGTGAACCGCTCCCCTTTATCATCACTAACTCCTTCTGGGATTTCTACATCGTACACGGGGCAAGTGGTGGTGTAATCGCCTTAGCATTCTTGCTGGTACGCAGTAAATCGGCACACTTACGCTCTATCGGTAAAATCGGCTTGGTTCCGTCTTTCTTCTCTATCGGTGAACCAATTGTGTATGGCGTGCCAATAGTCGTCAATCCGCTGTTCTTTATTCCTCTGATTTTCGCACCACTGGCAAATGCTGTGATCGCTTATCTGATTTTAGATTTTAACCTTATTCACCGTGTTTACTTGATGGCACCGTGGACAACACCGGCACCGATTGGGGCATATCTGGTTTCTGCCGGTGATATTTGGGCACCAATTTTAAGTATTGCACTGATTATTTTGGATATTGTGATCTACTATCCATTCTTCAAAATGTATGAAAAAGTCTGCGTCGAGAAAGAAAAAGCACAAAATCTAGATGAAAAAGCACAACAGGAGTTGCTAGAAAAAGCACGAATGGCAGCACAATAACACTTATTTCTAGCGTAATTGAGAGGGGCTAATCGAAAGATTAGCCCCTATTTTTGCAAAAAATTGGCAAAATTTATCCGCTTGTAAACAAGAAAAGCGTATAATGAAATAAAAAATTCAAGCAGAGATAATTTGAAATGAATGGACCTACTCAATTAGCACATTTTCAAGAACAAATCCGAAAAGAGTATGACGGACTAAGTAAACGTTTAAAACAAGTGGCACAGTATGTGCTGGATAATGGCAACAGCGTGGTGTTTGATACGGTTTCTACCATTGCCGAACGTGCAGGTGTTCCGCCTTCCACCTTAATCCGTTTTGCCAATGCGTTTGGATTTAGTGGTTTTAATGAAATTAAACAGCTTTATCGCCAAGATATGATGGAAGGCACATCACGTTACACCGAACGTGTGCAACTTTTTCGTCAAATTGAACCGCTTGATGAGCAAAACAGTGAGCTCAATCATATTTTAGATGTGTTCGTACAGGGTAATACGCAGGCACTGCAACAGTTATCGACACAAATCAGCGAAGAGCAGTTAGCACAAATGGTGGATATTTTACACAATGCTAAACGCATTTTTATTGTGGGTTTAAAACGCTCATTCAGCATTGCAAACTACCTAAATTATGCTTTGCACCATTTGGATTATGATGTTTTTATGATTGATGGTTGCGGCGGTATGTTTGACGAGCAATTAAGCCGAATTCGTGAAGGTGATGCGGTGATTGCGGTGAGCTTTTCACCTTACGCAAATGAAACGCTCAATGTGGTGACAGCAACTGCCAGACCGGGGGTAAAACACATTGCGATCACCGATAGCCAACTTAGCCCGCTCCTTTCATTTAGCGATGTGTCGTTTATTATTAAGGAAGCACAGGTGAGTGGTTTTCGATCCCAGTGTGCTACAATGACGCTTGCACAAACGATTGCCGTTTCACTGGCGTTGAAAAAAGCCTAGATTAAGAAAGTGAAAGACCTGCGTAAATGCAGGTCTTTGCTTATTAGCCGATTAAAGCGTTAATTTCATCACGATACTGCCCGGCTTTTGCACCAAAAATAATTTGTTGCGTATTACCGACTTTAATGACATCAACAGCACCGAGTTTTTTCAATGCCGACTTCTTCAATAAACTGTTATTGTGTAACACCACGCGTAAACGAGTTAAACAAGCTTCAACTTGCTTGATATTCTCTTTGTTTCCTAAAGCATTAATAATTTCTAGAATGACCGATTTCTCAGACATATTTCCTCCATACCTATTTATATTTAAAACTCTTATTATGATATTTTAAACATTTTCTGATGGTTAGAACAATTTTTATTAGTAATTTGTATAAAAAAACGCTAAATGTATCTTTCTTTAAAAGAGTCACATCAATGAATCTCCCTTGTCTTTTCGCAAAAAATCTGTATAATTTGACCGCTTGTTTTCTCTTTTGAAACAAGTTCGTTACCCTCACCTCGAACGAGGGTTTATTTTTTACTATCAACATTTAGAGGAAAGGTTATGGTAACCATTCGTTTAACTCGTGGCGGAGCTAAAAAACGCCCATTTTACCAAATCGTGGTAGCGGACAGCCGTTCACCTCGTGATGGTCGCTTTATCGAGCGTATCGGTTTCTTCAATCCATTAGCAGCAGGTCAAGCTGAGCGTTTACGCTTAGATGTGGCTAAAGTAGATGCTTGGGTTGCTAAAGGTGCTGATTTATCAGACCGTGTTGCTTCTTTAGTAAAAGAAGCTCGCAAAGCAGCTTAATTTTTAAGCCAAAATTAAATAAGTAGGTGAGTATGAGCGAACAAAAGATCGAAGTTGTCGGAAAATTAGGTTCAACCTATGGTATCCGTGGTTGGTTACGTCTCTATTCATCGACAGAACAAACTGAGAGCATTTTCGACTATCAGCCGTGGTTTTTAAAAATTAAAGGTCAGTGGCAGCCGGTCGAATTAGAAAGTTGGCGTTATCACAGCAATGATTTGATTGTGAAATTAAAAGGCACGGAAGACCGTGAAGCCGCACAGTTATTAACCAATGCTGAAATCGGCGTGGATTTAGCTGTGTTTCCTGAATTGGAAGAGGGAGATTACTATTGGCACGATTTAATCGGTTGTTCAGTAGTAAACTTAGAAGGCTACACAATGGGAACAGTTGCCGAAATGATGGAAACAGGTTCAAATGATGTGTTAGTGGTGCGTAATAACGGCAAAGATGCTTTCGGTAAACAAGAACGATTAATTCCGTTTTTGTATGAACAAGTAGTTAAAAGAGTAGATCTCGCCACCAAAACCATTACGGTGGAGTGGGACGCTGGTTTCTAACCTCAGGTATGCGGTGAGCTTTGGAAAACATTTAAGGCGTTAAAATGTGGATTGGTATTATTTCACTGTTCCCTGAAATGTTTAAAGCAATTACCGATTTCGGGGTGACAGGACGTGCAGTTAAACAAAATCTGCTGCAAGTCGAGTGTTGGAATCCTCGTGATTTTACATTCGATAAACATAAAACCGTAGATGATCGCCCTTATGGCGGTGGTCCGGGAATGTTGATGATGGTGCAACCTTTGCGTGATGCGATTCACGCAGCGAAAAAGGCGGCATTAGCAGTAGAAGGCGGTGAAGCTAAAGTGATTTATCTTTCGCCGCAAGGACGTAAACTCGATCAAAACGGTGTGCAAACACTGGCTTCAAATCAGAAACTGATTTTAATCTGTGGACGATATGAAGGGGTTGATGAAAGATTGATTCAAACAGAAGTTGATGAAGAATGGTCAATCGGTGATTACGTTCTTACAGGGGGAGAATTACCTGCAATGACATTAATTGATGCGGTTGCAAGGTTTGTTCCCGGGGTATTAGGCAAACAGGCTTCAGCGTTGGAGGATTCTTTCGCAGAGGGTTTATTAGATTGCCCACATTATACCCGCCCTGAAGTATTAGACGGTATGCCTGTTCCGGAAGTGCTGATGTCTGGACACCATGAACAAATTCGTAAATGGCGGTTGGAACAATCGCTGGAACGAACGTGGTTAAGACGCCCTGAGCTATTGGATAGCCTAGCTCTGACTGACGAACAGCGTGTGTTGTTAGCTAAAATTAAAAAACAGCACAAAATCAGTTAATTCTAGGATTATAGAAGGTTTTCAAAATGAGTAACATCATCAAACAACTTGAACAAGAACAGTTAAAACAAGACTTACCTAGCTTCCGTCCGGGTGACACATTAGAAGTTAAGGTATGGGTAGTAGAAGGTAGTAAAAAACGTTTGCAAGCGTTCGAAGGCGTGGTTATTGCAATTCGTAACCGTGGCTTGCACTCTGCATTCACTCTACGTAAAGTTTCAAACGGCGTAGGCGTTGAGCGTGTATTCCAAACTCACTCACCTGTAATTGACAGCATTTCTGTTAAACGTAAAGGTGCGGTACGTAAAGCTAAACTTTACTACTTACGTGAGCGTTCTGGTAAATCTGCACGTATCAAAGAGCGTCTTGGCGACTAATTGTTACAAAGCAGTGAAATGCACAAAAGCCTTGAGGAAACTCAAGGCTTTTGCTTTTTGTACTTACAAGCGGTTATTTTTCTATATTTTTTTGCAAATAACGTTTCTCAAATTTGGCTTGATGGCGTTCAAGCACTTCTGTCATCGAAATGTCGTATTTATCGGCCAGCACAAAGATATTATCCATCACATCGCCTAACTCTTCAATTAAGTTGTCTCGCTTTTGCTGTTGTGAGGCTTCGGTTTCGTCCGGTCGTTCACGTCCGATTTCAATCGCTCTTACCGCACAAGCTACTTCGCCGATTTCTTCTGTCAGATAAGTCACCCGCATAAAAGGGCTTCGTTCATACCAACCTTGTTGTTGGTAAAACTGACGAACCCATTGTTGATATTGTTCAATTTGCATTTTATTTTTGATTCAAAAAGTAGGGGCGAAAAATTTTTCGCCCTTTTATAAGAAAATGTATCAGGGCAAATAATGATTTGCCCCTAGGAGGGTTACTCTGCTTCAGAGAGAATAATCCAGCCACTATCCAGCCAGTCGCAAATGGTGTCTAGCATTAGCTCCAGCTCCGCTTGGTCTTGCACTTTGGAGGCAAGTTTGTTCCACGAAATCGAATCTCCATTGGCGATACGAATCAGTAATGCCATTTCGGCTTCGTTTAACTCATCAATCCACTCGCCATTCACATAAACCCGTTGAGGGTTCTCGGTGTAGAGGATTTTTACATTTGCATCTTGCTGTAACCAGCCGCCGGCTTCGAGAATTTCTTGCACTTCGTCAGGGTAATATTCATTGTCAGTTTGCAATAATTCATAACGGCGGCTACTTGCTGCAGTGGCAACACTGTGAGTGAGTAACTCATCGAACTGTTCGGAATTTTGGAGCAAGTCGATTAACTGATGTTTAAACATTTTCACCATTTTCGGATCAAGCAACGCATTCGGCTGTTCATTCGGCGTTAAGCGGAACGGAAGATGAAATTCCGATGAATTAATGTTGTCGGCTTGTTGTTCGATGGTTTTGCATAGATTTTCCAGTAAATCGGTCGCATTTGGATAACGTAAACCAAAAGAGAAAGTTAAGCCTTGCTCGCTTTCGGAAACACCATAGTGAGCCATTCGAGACGGTACATAAAGCACATCACCCGGGTTCATTACCTCGTCCATAACCAGTTCGCCCATATCATCAAAAATGCGGATCGGTTGGTTTGGTTTGAATTCGGTGCTTGGGTCACACCATTTGCCTAATTGCCAGCGGCGTTGCCCGTAGCCTTGCACCAAGAACACATCGTACTCATCATAATGTTTGCCGACAGTGCCGTTGAGCGGTGAGCAAGAAACCATAATGTCATCACGTTGCCATTGCGGGATAAAACCAAAAGCCTGCCAAAGCTCGCCTAGCTCAGGCGACCATTGCTCGAGGTTTTGCACCATTACAGACCATTGTGCAGGTAACTCTTCCAAATCTTCCTCAACAAGCGGGCTGGATTTAACAGACCATTTCTCGTCTTTGCATTGAATAAGACGTGCAGTGACTTCTTCCTCTAATGCCAGTTCTAAAATATCTTCCGGCTCAAATAATCCGACAATTTGAGGTAAGCCGTTACGGATTAATAGCGGTCGTTTTTGCCAATATTCTCGCAAAAAGGTTTCAGGGCTGATATTTTCAGGTAAGCAGAATGGAATGTTCATAAAAGCTCCTTGCAACGTGCATCTCTAGGTTTGTTGATATTCTACCCGAGAAATCAGGAAAAGCGGGAAATTTTTTATGATTTAGCGACATCATTCACATTTTGAAAGGGAAATAATGAAAAAGGCGAACATTGTCCGCCTTTGAAATTTATTTTAAGCCGAGTTTTTTCTCGAGATAGTGGATATTTGTGCCACCTTTGCGGAATTCTTTATCCGCAAGAATTTGAGTATGTAAAGGAATATTGGTTTTAATACCTTCTACAATGGTTTCGGAAAGGGCATTTTCCATCCGGCGAATCGCAATATCACGATCTTCTGCAAAGGTAATCAATTTACCAATCATCGAATCGTAATGTGGCGGTACGCTATAGCCAGAGTAAATATGTGAATCCCAACGCACACCTAAACCACCCGGAACGTGTAAACGGGTAATTTTACCCGGTGATGGCAAGAAGGTATTTGGATCTTCTGCGTTGATACGGCACTCAATGGCGTGACCTTTCACTTTAATATCATCTTGTGTGATCGAAAGTGGTAAGCCAGCTGCCACACGCAGTTGCTCTTTTACCAAGTCCACACCGGTAATCATTTCGGTTACAGGGTGTTCTACCTGTAAGCGGGTGTTCATTTCAATGAAGTAGAACTCGCCGTTTTCATATAAGAACTCAAAAGTACCTGCACCACGGTAGCCAATTTCACGGCAGGCATTGGCACAACGCTCCCCGATAAATTGACGCAATTCAGGTGTAATACCCGGAGCAGGTGCTTCTTCCACCACTTTTTGGTGGCGACGTTGCATTGAGCAATCACGCTCTGCTAAATAAACCGCATTACCGTGAGTATCGGCAAGTACTTGGATTTCAATATGGCGTGGATTTTCTAAATATTTCTCCATATACACCATATCGTTATTAAATGCCGCTTTCGCTTCGGCTTTCGTCATTGCGATAGATTCTTCCAAATCTTTCTCGTGATGAACTACACGCATACCACGACCTCCACCGCCGCCTGATGCTTTGATGATCACCGGGTAGCCGATACGTTTAGCGATTTCTTTATTTTTCTTCGGATCGTTACCGACCGGACCGTCAGAACCCGGTACGCAAGGCACGCCGGCTTTTTTCATTGCATTGATAGCAGACACTTTATCGCCCATTAAGCGAATCACATCAGCCGTTGGACCAATAAAGATGAAGCCTGATTTCTCAACTTGTTCGGCAAAGTTTGCGTTTTCAGATAAGAAACCGTAGCCTGGGTGAATAGCATCGGCATTCGTTACTTCGGCAGCGGCAATAATCATCGGGATATTTAAATAGCTTTTTACCGATGGAGCAGGACCGATACAAATGGTTTCATCGGCTAATTTAACGTGTTTTAATTCACGGTCGGCGGTTGAATGCACGGCAACCGTTTTAATGCCTAATTCTTTACAGGCACGCAAAATACGCAGAGCAATTTCGCCACGGTTTGCGATAACAACTTTTTCTAACATAGGGAAGTTCCTTGTGTTTTAGAAAATGTAGGGCGTGTTGCACACGCCCGTTTGAAAATTTAAGGAAGAGATTATTCAATGATGAATAATTTTTGGTCGAATTCTACCGGTTCGCCATCATTAACTAAAATTTCTTTTACCACACCGGCTTTGTCTGACTCGATACGGTTCATCATTTTCATTGCTTCTACAATACATAACGCATCACCGATTTTCACGGTTTGCCCCACTTCAACGAACGGTTTTGCATCTGGGCTTGGGCTACGGTAGAAAGTCCCCACCATTGGTGAAAGCACTGCGTGGCCACTCGTTTCTGCGGCTTTTGGTGCTTCAGCCGGAGCTGCAACAGGTGCTGTCGAAGCTACTTGAGGTGCCGCTGGTGCAACAACAGGAGCTGCTGCATATTGAACTGCAGCTGGTGCAACAGCTGGAGCAGCACGGCTAATACGCACTGTACCTTCTTCTTCAGACACTTCTAACTCGGTAATGCCAGATTCTTCAACTAATTCAATAAGTTTTTTGATTTTGCGAATATCCATAATAAGATTCCGTATGTGATTAAATAAAATAAAAAAGAGAACTCCACATTTGGGGTATAAATTCAAATGTAGAGTTAAAAAATGCTGGGCGTAGAATACCTGAATTTCGCTAATTTTGCGAATAAAATCTGATAATTTTGGCGAAAATGGACGATTTTGGCATTCATCGTACCAGTTGGGGTTAGCGAAGAATGGAGACTTGTAAGTGGTCGAAAATTGCTAATTTTTTGCAAAAAACGACCGCTTGTCAGACTATTTCAATAAATCTTCATTTTTCTTGTAATTCCACTTGCTACCGGGCTTGTCGATATACTGAAAATATTCGTTGGTAAAAGTACCTTGAGCACAAGTTACTTTGTCTCGGCGGAAATTCACTTCTTTATCACCAATGGCGTTATTTAAGGTGTCAGGACCGGTCATAACAAACACTCCACCTTCAATTCGGCGGTTCTCAATATTGCTGATAATTAGCTCAAGTGTGTCTTTTAGAATCCAATTCCCTTTTTCAGCGGCAAGGAAAAAATTAGTATATTTGTCGCGACGCTTGATTAAAACTTCACTATCATTCTCGCCAATAATTTGAGAGAGCGGGTAAACCAAATGCCCATCAATATCAATATAAATACCACCTTCTCTGAGCAAGGTAAAAATTCGCCAAAAATCCGCTTGTGCCGCACCATCGGTTAATTTGCTATAGGCATTAAAGGCGCGTTCATCGGCATTGGCTTTGATGTATGCCTCACGCTCTTCCGTGCTAACGTAGCGATAATCGTAGCTCAATGACATCAAGCGATTGAACAGATAATTCGCATACATTGGCAAGGTCACTTTGTTGGAATAATTCGTTTGCCAAATGGTTTTGGTAATTTTGCTCGGAGTGCTTGATTGGATTTTTGCCGGGCTATATTCGGGAATAGTGAAACGTTTTTTCGGAAACAGGGCGTGAAACGGATAACTCAATATTTTGACGATATTACCCAATAAACGGAAAACTCCGTTACAGATCACAATAAATTGTTCATTTTTAACAGCCATTTTATTGCCTTATGCTTTTAAGTGTGAAATTGCAAAATCCAACGCATATTCATAGCCTTTTGCCCCTAAACCGCAAATAACGCCTTTTGCAATATCACTTAGATAGGAGTGATGGCGAAAAGGTTCACGGCTATGAACGTTAGACAAGTGCACCTCAACAAACGGAATCGACACACTCAATAACGCATCACGAATTGCTACGCTGGTGTGAGTGAATGCCCCGGGGTTAATAATAATAAAATCGGTATGCTGAAAGGCTTGGTGAATGCGGTTGATAATCGGCTCTTCACCGTTGGCTTGAAAGCTCTCCAGCTCAACGCCTTGATCCGCAGCCAATTTTTTTAAGTGGTTTTCAATATCCGCTAAAGTTTGCGAACCGTAAATTTGCGGCTCACGTTTGCCTAACATATTTAAATTCGGGCCATTAAGAAGAAGGATTTTTTTCATATTTACTTATTCAACTTGTAATTCATAATTAAGCCATTCACGGTTTTCTTTCGCCCCCAAGCGTTGATAAAAACGAATACCGCCGTCATTCCAAGGAGCAACCGTCCATTTTATCGTCTTGCAATGATGTGCCTTCGCCTCATTTTTCAAGGCTTGCATTAACGCCTCTCCTACTTTCTGGTTCCGAGCAGTTTCATCAACATAAAGCTCTTTCATATAAATAGCGGGGCGATTTTGGGCAGTGTAAGGGAGAAAATAATAAACCAAAATGCCGATAATGTTAGACGCATTTTCAGCCACTAAGCAGTAAAAATCGGGTGGGTTTTTGCGGAAGCCTGATTCTATTACAACTTCAGGAGTGATCGCAAAAGAATCGATATAGTGCTCAAACACAGCCAGTTTTTGCATCAGTGGGAACACTTGGTGGGTATCTTGTTCGACCATTTTGCGGATTGTAAATGCCATAAAATTCCTTACAAGCGGTAAAAAAATCCCTCACTTTTGCAAAGCGAGGGAGGTTTTAATTATTCGTCAATAGAACGTAATAAGTCGTTTAAGCCCACTTTGCTTAAGGTTTTCTCATCCACTTTTTTCACAATCACCGCACAGTAGAGGTTGTGTGAACCATCTTTTGATGGAAGCGAGCCTGAAACCACAACAGAGCCTGCCGGCACACGGCCGTAATGCACTTCACCGGTTTCACGGTCGTAAATTTTGGTAGATTGACCGATAAACACGCCCATTGAGATCACGCAGTTATCTTCGACAATCACGCCTTCTACGATTTCAGAACGAGCGCCGATAAAGCAGTTATCGCCGATGATGGTCGGGTTTGCTTGTAATGGCTCTAACACACCACCGATACCCACGCCGCCTGAAAGGTGAACATTTTTACCGATTTGCGCACAAGAACCCACTGTTACCCAAGTGTCCACCATTGTGCCTTCGCCAACGTATGCACCGATGTTCACGAAAGATGGCATTAACACCACGTTTTTCTCGATGTGTGAACCTTTACGCACCACCGCACCCGGCACAGCACGGATGCCGTCTGCCTTGAACTGCTCTTCGGTGTAGTTACCGTATTTGGTCGGCACTTTGTCGTAGAATTTGGTTTCTGCACCGTCGATGATTTGGTTGTCTGCGATACGGAATGAAAGCAATACGGCTTTTTTCACCCATTGATTTACGACCCATTCGCCCTCTTTTTTCTCGGCAACACGCAGTGAACCGTTATCCAGACCTGCGATCACCTCTTCTACTGCCGCTTTGGTTTCGGCGTCTACGCTTTTCGGGGTAATTTCCGCACGGCGTTCAAATGCCGCTTCAATAATTGCTTGTAAAGACATTGTTGTGTTCCTTAATACATAAATTAAAACAGAAAATTCGGCTCACTTTTTAACATAGAAAGGCGTATATTTCCATAGAAAAAGATGAAATTATGGGTAAAAAGGCAAATTTTAAAATGTGAACAAGATCACAAATTCAAACATTCCCTTTTGCAAGCGGTTATTTTTTCCGATAAATTTGCAAACGTTGAAACACTTAGGGTGTTACGTTAATTCGGCAAGCCTAAGCAAGATAAAGTATTGAAACTAATTCAGTGTTTTATCTTGCTTAGGCTTTTTTTATTGTCTTATTTCAAGAGGACCGCATTATGGCTAAAGATTTTAGTAAACTTGCGCAAGACATTCTCCGCTTGGTTGGGGGAGAGCAAAATATCCATTCGTTGGTACACTGTGCAACCCGTTTACGCTTTATATTAAAAGATCGGGAAAAAGCGGATAAAGCTCACTTAGAGCAAACCGCCGGTGTGATTAGTGTGGTCGAAAGCGGTGGACAATTTCAAATCGTAATTGGCAATAATGTGCCAAAAGTCTATGCGGAAATAATGAATATCGCCAATATTCAAGCTAGCGACACCGATGAGTTGCCTAAGCCCTCACTCCTTAATCGGGGCATTGATTTTCTTGCGGGTTCCTTTACCCCACTTATCGGTGTAATGGCAGGCGCCGGTATCTTAAAAGGCTTAATTGCGATTTTACAAGTTTCAGGATTATTAGATCCAACATCAGGTACATTTACCGTGCTTGATGCCGCTGCCAGTTCAACCTTCTACTTCTTACCTATTTTGCTCGCCATTACTTGTGCCGCTAAGGTAAAAGCCAGCCCTTATATTGCAGTTGCCGTTGCAACAGCGTTAGTTTACCCAAGTATTGTTGAAGTTAGCTCAAGCGGTAAGCCACTAGACTTTTTAGGGTTTGAATTAGCAACAATGACGTACACTTATAGCGTCATTCCTATTTTGATTGCGGTGTGGGCTCAATCTTATATTCAACGTTTTTTTGAAAATCTCTGGCACGAAGCAGTCCGCAATTTCTTCGCACCTGCCTGTACCCTCCTTGTTGTTGTGCCATTAACCTTAGCCGTGATCGGCCCTATCGGTGGCGCTATCGGACACGGCATTGCTGCGGTATTAGCTTGGCTATATGAAGCCAGCCCGATTGCAACAGGGCTTGTGGTCGGGGCATTATGGCAAGTGTTGGTCATCTTCGGTATTCATTGGAGTATTGTCCCGATTATGATTAACAATATGGCCGTTGTCGGTTTCGATTTAATCGGCCCACTCACTGCCGCCGCAGTATTAGGGCAAGCCGGTGCAACATTTGCCGTATTCCTCAAATCACGCAATAAAGGCATTAAATCCCTTGCTGGTTCAACCACATTTAGCGGTGTATTGGGCATTACCGAGCCGTTGATTTATGGTATTACCTTACGTTTTAAAAAACCGTTTGTATGTGGTGTTTTAGGTGGAGCTGTCGGCGGAGCCGTGATTGGTTGGGGAGGCACAAAAATGTTTGCTTTCGGCTTCTCAGGCTTACTGCTCTATCCGGTGATTATCGGTGAGGGATCAAACATTGTAATGTACACGGTAGGAATGGTGGTGGCATTTATTACCGCAGGTATCTTGACCTATTTATTCGGTTATAGTGATGCAATGTTGCCGCAAACAGCGGATACCGCCAAAGCAGAAAAACCACAAAACGCTCAGGTTTCGACTATTCCGCTGGAAAAATTTAATGTGGTTAGCCCATTGGAAGGTAAATTGCATAAACTAAATAGCATTGCAGACCCAATGTTTGCCTCCGAAGCATTAGGCAAAGGGGTTGCCATCGAACCAACTAAAGGTGAACTGCTATCCCCTGTAAACGGCACAATCAGCTCCGTCTTTCCGACCAAGCACGCTTATAACATTGTATCCGATGACGGCTTAGAGATTTTAATCCATATCGGAATGGATACCGTCCAACTCAACGGCAAACATTTTGAGTCTTTCGTCAAAGATGGAGAACGCATTCAAGCCGGACAACTTCTGGGAACCTTTGATCTTGATGCCATTAAAGCTGCCGGCTACAGCACCATTACCCCTGTGATTATTGCAAATACAGACGATTACTTAGATGTGATTGCCTCTCAAGAAGCACATATTTATCAACGTGAGCCGTTGCTTAAAGTATTACTGAACAAATCATAAGCCTGTAAGCGGTCGGCTTTTGCAAAAAATCGGCAAAATTTGACCGCTTGGAAAGAAACTTTTGATTTAAACACCCTACAAACGGTGAAAAATTCATAACATTTTACAAACAGGAGCAAATTATGCGTCATTTAAAACCATTTCCAACAGATTTCTTATGGGGCGGGGCAACCGCTGCGAACCAAATTGAGGGTGGGTTCGATCAAGGAGGCAAAGGGCTATCTTCTGCCGATATGGTTGCTTATGTACCGAAAGCGGAACGAGGAGCCCACAGCGCCTCAATTGAAGTCTCTTCTCAACGTATTGAAGATATTCTTTCTGGCAAATTCCAAGCTCGTTTCCCAAAACGAGACGGCATTGATTTCTACCATACTTACAAAGAAGATATTGCACTGCTTGCAGAAATGGGCTTCAAAATGTTCCGTATTTCCCTGCATTGGGCAAGAATTTTCCCGAATGGTTATGATGAACAACCTAATGAAGAAGGATTAGCCTTTTATGATCGTGTTTTTGATGAACTGCTCAAACACGGCATTCAACCGATGGTGACACTCTGCCATTATGAAATTCCGTTGGGCTTAGTTCAAAAATATAACGGTTTCTTGGCTCGTGAAACTGTCGATCATTTTGTACGTTATGCCGAAACGGTGTTTACACGCTACAAAGATAAAGTGAAGTATTGGCTTACTTTCAATGAAATCAATATGGTGACGATGCACAGCCCGTACACCGGTGCTGGCGTCGTGTTAGATCGTCTCCCTGAAAGCGAACACGAAAATGCCAAATACCAAGCATTACATCATCAATTTATCGCCAGCAGTTTAGCGACCAAAGCCCTGCACGACATCATTCCTGACGGCAAAATGGGCTGTATGTTGGCTCGAATGCTACATTATGCGCTGACTGCCGATCCTATCGATCAGCGTAAAGCACAATGGGGAAACCAACAAAATCTCTTCTATACCGATGTACACGCACGTGGCGAATACCCGAAATATATGTTACGCCACTGGGCGGAAAATAATGTGCATATTAAAAAAGAAGCGGGCGATGATGCGATTTTGAAGCAGTATCCAGTCGATTTCATCTCATTTAGTTACTATATGTCGGTATGTGTGACTCAGCACAATGATAAAGCCGAAAAAGTGGGCGGTAATTTAATTGAAGGCGTCAAAAATCCATATCTGCAAGCCTCAGACTGGGGCTGGCAAATTGACCCTGTCGGTTTGCGCATTGCCCTAAACGAAATGTACGACCGCTATCAAAAACCACTCTTTATTGTGGAAAACGGACTGGGTGCTTACGATAAAGTAGAAGACGGAAAAGTTCACGATAGCTACCGCATTGACTACCTCCGAGCGCATATTGAACAAATGCAAGAGGCGATCAGCGATGGTGTCGATTTACTCGGGTATTTGGAATGGGGGCCGATTGACTTAGTCAGCATGTCAACCTCTGAAATGTCAAAACGCTATGGCTTTATTTTTGTGGACATTGACGATGATGGCAATGGCTCTCGCCAACGTCTGCGTAAAGACTCCTTCTTCTGGTATAAAAAAGTCATTGCCTCAAATGGTGCCGATCTCGCTTAATTGCGATTGATACAAGCGGTTGTTTTTCGTAAAATTTTTGCGAATTTCGACCGCTTGGATAGGGAATACTATGCTAAAAATTACCAAGATCTTCAACAACAATGCCATTCAAGCTGAAAATGAATTTCAGACGGAACTTGTCGTGCTTGGCAAGGGCATTGCGTTTGGGAAGAAAGTGGGGGATTTAGCCGATGAAAGCTCGGTTGAGAAAACATTTAGCCTAAATAAAAGCCTGTTTGCCACACGTTTAACTGAAATTTTAAGTGAAATTCCGCAAGAATATTTTCAGTTAGTTAATCGAGTGGTGAATTTTGCCAATCAACAATTAGGCACAACCTTATCCAACAGCATCTTTGTCAGCCTGCCTGATCATCTCTTTCACGCCGTTGAAAGAGTGAAACAGCAGCAATCGCTTTCTAACGGATTGCTGTTTGAGATCCAACGGCTATATAAGCAGGAATTTGCCATTGGCTTATATACATTAGAACTCATTGAAAAAATGTTTGGGGTAAAAATGGCAGAAGATGAAGCCGGTTTTATCGCTCTGCACATTTTTAATGCCCGCACCGATGGTTCAACGATGAATGATACCTATCGAGCTACGCAAATGATTAAAGATATTTTGAATATGGTGGGGTATCATTTTAATTTGAAATTAGATGAGCAAAGCTATGATTACGCCCGCTTTTTAACCCATCTACAACATTTTGCCCAACGTTTTTTTGTCAGTACCAGTGCTGCATTAGGCGATGATTTTCTCTATCAACAAACCAAAATCGCTTATCCAAAGGCCTATCAATGCGTGGAAAAAATCAATAAATACCTCACCTCTGCTTATCAAAAATCATTGAATGAAGATGAACAACTCTATTTAATGATTCATATTCAACGTGTCGTTTCTCATCAATAGTCTGCGAATTTGGCAAATTTCATTTATAATCTGCTTTATTTTTTGATACAAGCGGTGATTTTTGTGGAAAAATTTGCAAATTTGCTTACTGGTAAAACACGTGAGCATTTAGTGCCGTTGCCGAATCCTCTTTCGGATAAACATTACCTTCAGCCTCAGGTGGTTGAGGCATTTTTGGCGTTGCAGCAGGCAGCAAAACAAGCCGGCTTTAATTTACAGCCAGCCAGTACCTTTCGTGATTTTGAACGCCAAAAAGGGATTTGGAATGCGAAGTTTAGGGGGGAGCGTAAGGTTCACGATGATAATGGGGTTGCGATTGATATGGCGGCATTATCGGATCTTGAAAAGTGCAGAGCAATGTTACGATGGTCTGCAGTGCCGGGGGCGAGTCGGCATCATTGGGGAACGGAAATTGATATTTTTGACCCTGACTTATTGCCGGAAAATACGCCTTTGCTGCTTGAGCCGTGGGAATATTTAGATGGTGGCTATTTTGCCGGCTTAACCAAGTGGTTACACGCTAATGCGGAAACATTTGGCTTTTATTTCCCGTTTAACGGCAAACATTCTCGAGTGGGTTTTGAGCCGTGGCATATTAGCTATCGCCCGATTTCAAATGAATATGAGCAATGCTTTAACGATGAAATCTTAAAAGCTGCGTGGCAAGATGAAGATGTGGCGGGTAAGGAATGCTTGCTTGAACATTTTGAAGAATTACTAAAATGATCCAATTAATTAACGAAACCCAACAACACGACAAATTCCGCCAAATTTGCGACAAATGGCAGCTGGTTGAAGACAAATCCAGCCCGTTAGCCTTAGTGCTAACGGAGGAACGGCTGGAATTACGCAAATTGGACGAACCCAAGCTCGGGGCGATTGCGGTGAATTTTGTGGACGGTACGATGGCACATCGGCGTAAATTCGGTGGTGGGCGAGGTGAAGCCGTTGCGAAAGCGGTCGGCATTAAAGGGGATTATTTGCCAACTGTGATTGATGCGACAGCCGGTTTAGGGCGAGATGCTTTTGTATTAGCAGCGGTTGGTTGTAAAGTGCTGTTAGTGGAACGCAATCCGATTGTCGCTGCCTTGTTGGAGGATGGTTTAAACCGAGCTTATCAAGATGTGGAAATCGGCAGTTTTATGCAAGAAAGAATGATCTTAGCCGATGTTCGAGACATTTCTCAGTTAGATCCACAATCCCAAATGGCTGAGGTGGTGTATTTAGATCCGATGTATCCGCACAAACAAAAAAGTGCGTTGGTGAAAAAAGAAATGCGAGTGTTTCAACATTTAGTCGGGGCGGATTTGGATTCGGACAGCTTTTTCTTACCTGCAAAAGCATTGGCAAAAAAACGCGTAGTCGTTAAACGCCCGGACTATGCCCCGTTTTTAGCGGAGCAAAAGCCTGATTTTTCACACACCACCAAAAATCATCGTTTTGATGTTTATCTTTCTCACCTGAAAAACGGTTAAAGGTGGATCAGGATCGGTTTTTACAAAACTTTAACTTGAAAAGTGATCGTATCTGATAGGCAAGCGGTTATTTTTACAGTAAAATTTGCTTTTCGCTTGTTCTTTTGGAAATGCAAGTATAGCTAAGCACCCAATGCAGGCGTTGGTACAAATTATTTATAGCTAATTTATAAGAGGCGGTTATCGTGCCACAACGTGATTATGTTGCTCGTTCAAACGAGAAAAAAAGCAAAAAAAATCAAAAAGAGAGTAATGTCAAAAAGATTTTAATGCTGATTATTGGTTTAATTTTATTATGCGCTATTGGTTTATGGTTTTTAAAATCAAGTGCTCCTACGCCAATAGTGCCGACTACAACACAGCCAAGTAATCCGCAAGCAAAAAGCGAATTACCAAGTCGACCGGAAGAGACTTGGAGTTATATTCGTGATTTAGAAACCCGTACAGTGATTACCGATAATAGCCAAACTTCACAGGAACGTTTGGCACAATTAACAGCTGAACAAAAGCAGCAAATTGAAGAAAGACGCAAGCAAGAAGAAGCACGTTTAGCCGCTGAGCAAGCTCAACAAAAGCCTGCGACCGATGTATCTGCTACAGAATCGGCTCCGAAAACAGAGGAAGTTAAGTCGTTAACGGAAGAAGAATTAGCAGCAAAAAAAGCACAGGAGCAAGCTTTAGCACAAAAGCAAGCGGAAGAGAAACGCAGACAAGCAGAGCTTAAAAAACAGCAGGAAGAGAAAAAAGCTGAGCAAGCTAAGTTAGCGGAAGAAAAAGCGAAAAAAGAGCAGCCGGCTAAAATTGTAGCAAGTGTTGCAACACCGGCAGATAAAGCTGCAAATCAGGCGGGTAAATTTGGGTTACAGTGCGGTGCATTTAAAAATAAAGCCCAAGCCGAAAATATGCAAGCAAGATTGGCAATGGCAGGTTTTAACGCCCGTATCGCAAGCAGTGCCGATTGGAACCGTGTTTTTGTCGGCCCAATTGGCGATAGAGCAGCAACGTCAAGAGCGCAATCGAATGCCCGTAGTGTAGCGGAATGCGTGATTGTAGCGATGTAAAGTTAATTAACATAAAAAGAGAGCCTGAGAAGGCTCTCTTTTTTATATCCCAATCGCATATTTCAAAGCTTGCTTTTTGATTGGTGACACTTTATCTGCCAAAACTAAACCGATATTGCGGGCTATTTTGAGCGGTAATAAATCAGTCTTAAACGCTTTATAAAAAACGTCCATTCCTGTTTGCATCAGTAAATTATCCGGTTTGCGTTTTTGCTCATAACGCTTAAGCATCTGCTCACTTGCAAAATTTTCGCCTTTTTTGACCGCTTGTTCAAACACTTCCAGCAAGGTTTTTACATCTTTAAAGCCTAAATTTACACCTTGTCCGGCAAGCGGATTAATGGTGTGAGCCGCATCTCCAACTAACACCACCCCATTTTGCACATAGTGCTGAGCGTGCTGGCGGGTTAGCGGGAAAGCTCCTGAAGCCTGCACCTGAATTTTACCTAATTCTGCATTGAGTCTGCTTGGGAAATGTTGCTCAATCGCAACCCTTAGCTTTTCTGCCGAAAGCGTTTTTAGCTCGGCAATTTTTTGTGGCGAGTCGTACCAAACAACACAACCGTGATTGCCGGAAAGCGGTAAAAAGGCTCGAGGGCCGGTTGAATAGAATTGTTGCCAAGTGCCGCTTGGAGCAGGTTTTTCGGTGGTAACGGTGGCGAGTAAACAATGTTGGCGATATTGCCAAGCAGTTAAACCAATGCCTGCCCATTGGCGAACCTGCGAATTTGCACCGTCTGCGGCAATCAGAAGTGGGGCTGCAAAGGTGTTGCCATCAACCGTTACTTCCCAATATTCACCGGTTTTATTTGCAAAAATTTGCTCAAATCCGACCGCTTGCAGGCAGTTTGGATATTGCTTTAATTGCTCCCATAACGCAATTTGGAGGACGTTGTTTTCGACCATATCGCCGAGCTTTTCCAAGCCTAAGTCAGTTGCTGAAAAAAGGGTGTTGAAACCATCAATTTCCCACGTTTCGAGCTGGGTATAAGGGCAGGTTCTCATTGAAGAAATTTGTTCCCATACGCCTAATTTTTCTAGCAGTTGAATTGAGCCCATACTAATCGCGGAAATTCGCAAATCGTAGCCTGAATCAGGATTAAAAGTCGGCAGAGGGTTTTTCTCCAACAAAGCTAAACGAAGCCCCTGTTTTGCTAATCCTAGGGCAGTCGCAGCCCCAATCATACCGCCACCAATGACAATTATATCTAATTCAGTTTTCATTTTTTCTTCCTTTTTGGTTAGGCAAAATACTGCTAAAACGCCTTGAATTGTAGTCCATTTAAGATTAGGATAAAACCGATTTATTCGTTTCGTTAAGGAGCATTTTATGTCTTGCAAAACTCACGCAAACCACGATCACGAACACGGCGAAGGCTGTGGTCATACTGCTATTAAACATAACGACCACATCGACTATTTACACGATGGGCATTTACACCACAAACACGGTGATCACTATGACGAACACGTTTTAGAGGTGAATGAAACCAACCCGGCAGAATGTAATGCCGCTCATTGCTGCGGCGACCACGTTCACGGTGAGGGTTGCGGACACGAAGCAGTGCCGCACGGCGATCATATCGACTACATCGTGAATGGGCGTTTGCACCACCAACACGGCGACCACTGCGATGACCACGGGCCGGTTGAAATTGTGAAATAAGATTTTTGATGGGAGGTTTTAGCCTCCCATTATTATTTTTGCGATCTCGCTCGAAAAATTGAACATTCCTGCTACCCCTCTCCCGATTTTCCTTTTATGCTCTCGACACTGATTTCTAACACCGAAAAATGATGACCTTAGCGATTGTTTACAGCCGAGCCTCCATTGGCGTTGAAGCCCCATTGGTGACGATTGAAGTGCATATCAGCAACGGGCAACCGAAATTAACCATTGTTGGCTTGCCCGAAGCCACCGTGAAAGAGGCGGGTGATCGTGTGCGGAGTGCGTTGCTGAACGCCAATTTTATCTATCCACCACAGCGGATCACGATTAACCTTGCCCCGGCAGATTTACCCAAAGAGGGCGGCCGTTTTGACTTGCCGATTGCGATAGGCATTCTGGCAGCCTCAGGGCAAATTGATTCTGATTTATTAACGCAGTTCGAGTTTTTGGGCGAGCTGGCACTGACAGGGCATTTGCGAGGGGTGCATGGCACTATTCCGGCGGTGATTTCTGCCGATAAAGCAAAACGGCAGATGATCTTAGCCAAGCAAAATGCGAATGAGGCATCGCTTGTTTCCAATGCCACTACCTACTTTGCTAGCTCGTTGTTGGACGTTGTAAATATGCTCAACAAACGGGATAAGCTGCCGATTTGTCAGCACATTTCGCAAAATTCTGCTGAAATTCGACCGCTTGTCAGCCGAGATCTTACTGATATTATCGGGCAACAACACGCCAAGCGAGCTTTGATGATTGCCGCTGCCGGGCAGCATAATTTGCTGTTTCTTGGCCCACCGGGAACCGGTAAAACGATGTTGGCAAGCCGACTGGCGGATTTACTGCCGGAAATGACCGATGAAGAGGCGATTGAAACCGCCTCGGTGACCAGTCTTGTGCAAAATGAACTGAATTTTCAGAACTGGAAACAACGCCCGTTTCGTTCACCCCATCACAGTGCGTCAATGGTGGCATTGGTGGGGGGAGGTTCGATCCCGAAACCGGGGGAAATTTCTCTTGCCCATAACGGTGTGCTGTTCTTAGATGAGTTACCCGAATTTGAACGTAAAGTGCTTGATGCGTTACGCCAGCCGTTAGAGGCAGGCGAAATTGTAATTTCTCGAGCCAATGCTAAAGTGCAATTTCCGGCACGCTTTCAATTAATTGCTGCAATGAACCCAAGCCCGACAGGGCATTATCAAGGCACGCATAACCGCACTTCGCCCCAACAGATAATGCGGTATTTAAACCGCCTTTCCGGGCCTTTCTTAGACCGTTTCGATCTCTCCATTGAAGTGCCGCTTTTGCCACAAGGGGCATTACAAAGTGGGACGGAGAATCGAGGAGAGACCACCGAGCAGGTTCGCAAGCGGGTGTTTTTAGCCAGAAAAATGCAATTTGAGCGAGCAGGTAAAATCAATTCGCAACTCACCACCCGAGAAATTGAGCGAGATTGCCAATTATCGGCACAAGATGCCCTGTTTTTAGAAACTGCATTGACAAAGCTCGGTTTATCGGTACGAGCCTACCACCGTATTTTGAAAGTTTCTCGCACCATTGCCGATTTAGCCGGCGAGGCGAATATTCAGCAACTGCATTTAGCGGAAGCACTTGGTTATCGGGCGATGGATCGCTTGTTGCAACGGTTGCAGGGGGAGCCCTAACACCTAGCACGGCTGAGCCGTACTAGGTTATATTCAGCCTACGGCTGATTAAGCCCCACTGGGGCTTTTGTGCAGCAGAGCTGCACCGTTATGCTTAACCGATTGCGACCGTGGTCGCTGTCGGAATGGAGTATCCGCAACCTCAATTTCTCCATAAAATCTTTAGCATTAGCCCGATGAGTATTATGCCCTGCATTAGCAATCAGTTGTGTTGGCAGTTGGTGGCTTGATGCCATTTTGCGGAATTTCTGATCCTTTTCACCGATAAAAAAGACAATGTTTTTATCTATCTGTTTGAGTTTTTTAGCGTAGTTAGGCTGTTTGGCAAGGCTTGTAGCCTCTAACATTGCGGCGATCTGCTCCCCTCGGTTGTGCTTGCGGCTTTCGATGTAATGTTGTCGCTCTGTGGCAGTCAAATCTGCAAAAACAGGCTGTTTGTACCAATCTTCAAGCACTTGTTCGATGGGTTCTTGACGGAAACGGTTTGCCCAGTGGAGGTCATTTTGCCAGCGAATCTGACGGTCGTTTTCTGAGCTTAAGCCGATATTTGCCCCTTCTAACACCACACCTTGCAGATTCGGATTATCCATATTTAGCACATAATCCAGTGCTGCTCGCCCACCGAGTGAGTAGCCGACTAAATAGAAAGGCTGTGAGCCGATTAAGCTTTCAAAGGTGGCGTGTAGTTGCTGTCGCAGGTCGGCAAAATCGGTACAGGTAATATGCTTACTGTTTCCGTGAAAAGGAAGATCGATGGTAAGCGGTCGAATTTGCGGAAAATTTTGCAAATGTTGGAGAACAGCTTGCCAGTCTTGTTGTGAGCCGAGTAGTCCGTGTAAGAAAACAACAGGTGTGCCCTGTTGAGCGTGCCATTGATAGGAAAGCATAGTCGATACATTTTTACCCCTCGCAGGATTGGCGAGGGGCAGTTGTGATTAGGCAATTTCCGCCTGTGAAATTTGTTTTAGCAATGATTTATACATATTGCTACCATCGTGTTCGTTCACTTTGATTTCCACAATGGTTACGCCTTTGCGGGCGTAGGCGTGTTTGAGTTTGGTTTTTAAATCAGCCCAAGTAAACGGACGGATATATTCCAGCCCAAACATTGTCGCTACTTGTGCAAACTCAAAGTTATGTGCCAAGCGGTAATATTGGTCTTTCGCTTTGCTTTCAACCGGTAACATATCAAAAATAGCCCCACCGCTGTTATTCACCACAAATAAAATAGTTGGTTGGTTAATTTTGGTGAGTAATGCAATCGAGTTGAGATCATGTAATGCGGAAATATCGCCCACTACACCGACAGTTGGGCGGTCGCTACCTTTGGCAATCCCTGCCATTGTGGCAATTAAGCCATCAATGCCACTTGCACCTCGGTTGGTATAAACAGGGTAGCCTTCCGGCAGTTTGCACAGAGCATCAACCAAACGAACAAATAAGCTATTACCGATAAATAAGTTACCATTAATCGCTAAAACATCTTGAATGTTGTGTGCAAGTGAGGCTTCACTTAAGCTGCCACCCACTTGTTGCTCTATGAAAGTGGAGCAGAATTGCGATAATGCCAATGGCTCAAGCAACCACGGTTTTTGGCGAAGTGGTGGGTGTACTCGCAAAAAGTGATGTGCTTTGGCAATAAAACGGGTTTGATGGTGAGCGTTTGGATTATGGTAATCGTGCGATTGTTCCACCACCCAATATTCCCCTTGGAATGCTTTTAAAAATTCATTCACCCGTTTGCTGACAATTTGCGTGCCGAATTGAATCACGATATCCGCTTGTAATAAACGCTGTTTGACAGTCTCGTTGGAGAGCCAAATATCCGCATACGGCAGGCTAGCTTCAATGCAAGATTGCACATCACTTAGCAAGCACCAACCCATGGTTTCCGCCCAAGTTTTTAAGCCAGTGCCTTGTTCCGGTGGCAGTTTGCCGACCACAATCACTCCACGCTTGGTTCGCCAGTAATCCCAATTTTCGTGCATTGAGACTTCGCTTTGAATCGCTTGTTGGTCTATCCATTTGGTTTGGGCGTTATTTAGCCAACCTTGGATTGGGCGTAACCAAGGTGTATTTAGAATCTCATTAATGTCTGCTTCATAAAGTGGCTCTTCAAAAGGCACATTGATATGCAATACACCGCCTTGTTGTGCTTGGGTGGTGCAGGCTTGCTCAATGGTCGAAACCAGCCAGCTTGCGTGGTAAGCCTCGTTCGCTTTCGGTAGATTGACACTGGCAACCGGGTAATTGGCAAAAATACCTTGCTGATGAATGGCTTGGTTTACCCCACAGCCGATTAATTCGGTTGGGCGGTCGGCAGAAAGAATAATCAGTTTTTGATGGCTCAGGCTTGCCTCTATCACCGCAGGATAAAGGTTCGCTACTGCTGTGCCGGAAGTGACAATAATCGCGACCGGGCTGTCAGTTGCTTTAGCAATCCCTAATGCATAAAAGCCTAAACCACGCTCATCAAAATGAGTGTGGCACTCTGCATATTGCGTTTGTTGAAGTTGCACTGCCTCTAATGTGAGCGGTGTTGAGCGAGAACCCGGAGCAATACAAAAATGTTTTACGCCATAACGCATTAATGCACTTAAAATCACTTTTGCCCAAGTGCGATTAAAAGAACTGGTATTCATATTCTTCTCTACTGATTGATAAATTCGATAAATGGTTAGGATTGTAGCAAAAAGTGAAATTATTGTGGGAAGTTTTAGCGCAAAATTAACGATTTTTTGCAAATTATTAGGCAAAAATGACCGCTTGTAAATGAAAAAGCAGCTTGAATGAAATCAAACTGCTTGGGATAGATTAAACGTTTAAATTAATTAGAAACGTGTCCCTAATTGAAAAATAACCACTTCTGCTTGGCAGCTAAATTTGAAGTGAGCAACCAGTTCAAAACCGCTTTCAATCGGGGTGATTTCACTGCTGATTTCACAGGGTTCAGATTCGACATCACGGGCTTTTTGAATCAATTTTTCAAGTGCTGATTTAGCTTCATTTTCGCTTTCATAAGTGCGTTGAATAGTAGCGACTGTTTCGCTGTTATCTAAAATAGAACCTACATCAAATGTGTTACAGCCTTCGCATTCAATCGGTTTATCGTTTTTCATTGGCTAATCCTTCTAAATTGATGAATAATGTGGGTACTTTAAAACGAAATTGCGTAACCTGCAATCATCAGTGAACGATTATTTGATTTAATTAGTATTTTGCAAAGTTTGGAGTAAAAATGACCGCTTGGGAGCGAGTATTTCACGCGCTGTTATTTGAATTTTTCGCTATTATTTTTACGGTTATCTTAACTTCTTGGCTGACTTCTCATCGTATGGTTGATTTAACCGCTGTGATTGTGATGATTTCGGTGGTTGCAATGGTGTGGAATGTCATTTTTAACTGGGGTTTTGATAAGGTGTTTACCGGTGAGCGAGTGCAACGTGGTCTAGGCATTCGTATTTTGCATTCATTCCTTTTTGAGGGTGGTTTGCTGGTTTTTACTATCCCATTGGTGATGTATATGCTCGATATTGGCTGGTGGCAGGCGTTTGTGATGGATATTGGAATGACTTTATTTGTGTTGGTTTATTCGGTGATTTTTAATTGGGTGTACGATCATTTACGCCTGAGGTGGGTTAAATCTGACTAAATTGTGAACTAGATCACGGTTTCCTTACACAAAATTCGCTATGCTTTAACTGGTTCATATTTGACATAGCAAGAGGGACATTCTATGAAGCGTACAATCTTGAGTGCTTTTGCACTTTCTGTTATTTGCGGTGTGAATCTAAGTTACGCACAATCTGAAAGCAGAGTGGGGGTAACGATTTACAAATATGATGACCATTTTATGACTCAAATGCGTAAGGATATGCAAAACGAGGCGAAAGGCTTCGCTGGGTTGAAGTGGTTTATGAATGATGCGCAAAATTCCCAAGTGAAGCAATTAGCGCAAATTGAAACCTTACTTCAGCATAAAATGCATGTGTTGGTGGTGAATATTGTGAATGCTAATGAATCGAATACCATTGTAGAAAAGGCGAGAGCTTATAATGTGCCGATTGTCTTTTTTAACCGCACACCGAGTAAACAAGCGTTAGAAAGTTACGAAAAGGCGTATTTTGTGAGTGCTGATCCTAAAGAAGCCGGTAAAATCCAAGGGGAATTAATTGCGAAAGCGTGGAAATCAAACCCAGATTTCGATCTGAATAAAGACGGTAAATTGCAATTTGTATTGCTTAAGGGAGAGCAGAGTGATGTGAGTACCGAACGTTCTCAAGCAGTAGTCCAATCGCTCAATCAACAAGGTGTTGAAGTGCAAGAAATTTACAGTGATACGGCAAGATGGCGTAGAGCAGAGGCTCGAAATAAAATGAATGAGTGGTTGGTGGCAAACCATGCAGCTGAGATTGAAGTCGTGATTTCAAACAATGATGAAATGGCAATCGGTGCTTTAGAAGCATTAAATGCACACGAGAAAAAATTGCCGATCTTTGGGATTGATGCCTTACCTGAGACCTTAGCATTAATGAAAAAAGGGGAAATAGCCGGCACGGTATTAAATGATAGCTCCGCACAAGCGAAAGCGGTGGTGAAATTGGTGTCTAATTTGGCAAAAGGTAAGCCAGCACTGAAAGATACGCAGTGGGAAAACCATTCCTCTAAAACGATTTATCTTCCGCATATTGGTATTGATAACGAAAATTTAGGGCAATTTTTACCTTAAATGGAGGAGCGGGGCGTTATAAATACGCCCCTTATTGATGATAACAAGCGGTCATTTTTCAGTAAAATCTTGCAAATCCTTTCTCTTTTCTTCCAACAGATTTGAATAGAGCGAATATTCAAATTTTATACTTCAAATTAAAAATTTCTCCACTTTGTCTTAATTCTGTGAGAATGATCACGGATTGTTTTCTAAAAATTAGTTATGCTTTGCCTCAAGTTGCTTATGGTAAGCAATTCATTTCCCTATAAACACATAAAAGAGGTGATCTCCTATGAAGAAAGCAGTATTAAGTGCAGTTGCAATGGCAGTCGCATTAGGTGCAACGATCAGTACAGCTCAAGCTGAAAACCGTATTGGTGTAACAATTTATAAATATGACGATAACTTTATGGCATTAATGCGTAAAGAAATCGAAAAAGAGGGTAAAACACAAAAAGTTGAGTTATTAATGAATGACTCGCAAAATACGCAATCCATTCAAAACGACCAAGTTGATGTATTACTTTCTAAAGGGGTTAAAGCATTAGCAATTAACTTGGTGGATCCATCAGCTTATAAAACAATTATTCAAAAAGCGAAAAGTGAAGATGTGCCTGTGGTGTTCTTCAATAAAGACCCGGGTGCAGCTGCGATTGATAGCTATCCGAAAGCCTATTATGTAGGTACTGAGCCGAAAGAGTCAGGCATTATTCAAGGTGAGTTAATTGCAAAACAGTGGAAAGCCCACCCTGAATTAGACTTGAATAAAGACGGTAAAATCCAATTTGCGTTATTAAAAGGTGAGCCGGGTCACCCTGATGCGGAAGCTCGTACAAAATATGTGGTAGAAAGCTTAAAAGCACAAGGTATCGACAGCGAGCAAATCTTTATGGATGCAGCATTATGGGATGCCGCTCAAGCGAAAGATAAAGTGGATGCTTGGTTATCAAGTGGTAAAGCGAAAGACATCGAAGTAATTATTTCTAATAATGATGGTATGGCGTTAGGTGCATTAGAAGCAACTAAAGCTCACGGTAGAAAATTACCAATCTTCGGTGTAGATGCATTGCCAGAAGCACTTCAATTAATCAAAAAAGGTGAATTAGCCGGTACGGTATTAAATGATGGTGTAAACCAAGGTAAAGCGGTTGTTCAGCTTTCTGCTAACTTAGCAGACGGTAAAGATGCAGTTGCTGGTACACAATGGAAATTGGAAAACCGTGTGGTGCGTATTCCTTACGTTGGTGTCGATAAAGACAACTTATCTGAATTTTTAAAATAATTCACGCTTTTAGCACGGGTGATGGATACCCGTGCTTTTTTTCGATTTTTCGATGTAATCAGGGGTGAGATATGACAGGTGAAGTTTTACTCACAATGACAAATGTTAGCAAGTCATTTCCCGGGGTAAAAGCCTTAGATAATGCTAACTTAACGGTGAAATCCCATAGTGTTCACGCCTTAATGGGAGAGAATGGAGCAGGTAAATCAACGTTACTGAAATGCTTATTTGGGATTTATGCTAAAGATGAGGGAGATATTCTCTTTCTTGGCAAGCCGGTGAATTTTAAGACCTCAAAAGAGGCGTTAGAAAATGGGATCTCAATGGTTCACCAAGAGTTGAACCTAGTAAAACAAGTGACGGTAATGGATAACTTATGGCTAGGTCGTTACCCACTAAAAGGGCCTTTTGTAGATCACGATAAAATGTATCGTGATACTAAGGCGATTTTTGATGAATTAGATATTGATGTTGATCCACGTGATAAAGTAGCCAAATTATCGGTTTCACAAATGCAGATGATCGAGATTGCAAAAGCTTTCTCTTACAATGCCAAAATTGTGATTATGGACGAACCAACTTCGTCACTTTCAGAAAAAGAAGTCGAGCATTTATTTAAAATTATCCAAAAACTGAAAGACAGAGGCTGTGGCATTATCTATATTTCACACAAAATGGACGAAATTTTTAAAATTTGTGATGAAATTACCATTTTGCGTGACGGTAAATGGGTAAACACCGTTGCGATTAAAGATACCTCAATGGATCAAGTGGTTTCAATGATGGTTGGGCGTGAATTAACCCAACGTTTCCCAGAGAAAACCAATACGCCAAAAGAAACTGTACTTGAAGTTGAACATTTAACTGCGAAAAATCAGCCTTCTATTCAAGATGTTAGTTTTAGTTTGCGTAAAGGTGAAATCTTGGGGATTGCTGGCTTGGTCGGGGCGAAACGAACAGATATTGTAGAAACGATTTTCGGTGTACGTGATAAAGCTAGTGGATCTATTAAATTGCATGGTAAAGAGGTTAATAACCGCAATGCGTTTGATGCCATTAATAATGGCTTTGCGTTAGTGACGGAAGAGCGCCGTTCAACGGGTATTTATGCAAACTTGAGTATTGAGTTTAACTCCCTGATTTCAAATATGAAGTCTTACCTAGGGAAATTTGGTTTGCTAAGCAATAAAAAAATGAAAAGTGATACCCAATGGGTGATTGATGCGATGAATGTAAAAACGCCATCGCACCAAACCCATATCGGCTCACTTTCCGGCGGTAACCAACAAAAAGTGATTATCGGGCGCTGGCTTTTAACTCAGCCTGAAATTTTGATGCTTGATGAGCCGACCCGAGGTATTGATATTGGGGCGAAATTTGAAATTTATCAGCTAATTTTAGAGTTAGCGAATAAAGACAAAGGAATCATTATGATTTCATCGGAAATGCCTGAATTACTTGGGGTAACAGACCGAATTTTGGTAATGAGTAACGGAAGAGTCGCAGGTATTGTCGAAACCGCTCACACTTCGCAAGAAGAAATCTTGCAACTCGCAGCAAAATACTTATAACAAGGAGTGAATTATGTCTGCCTTACAACAAAATAAAACGCTCGATTTTTTTAAACAAAATGCGATTTACTTTGTACTTTTGATTTTATTAATTGTGATTATTGTGCAAGATCCGAGTTTCTTGAGCTTGCGTAACTTCAGTAATATTTTATCGCAATCTTCGGTTCGCCTTATTATTGCACTCGGCGTAGCGGGGTTAATTGTTACACAGGGAACTGACTTATCTGCCGGTCGTCAGGTAGGTCTTGCGGCGGTCATTTCGGCAACCTTGTTGCAATCAATGGAAAATATGAACAAGGTGTTCCCGAACCTCTCGGAAATTCCGATTCCGGTAGTGGTACTTACTGTCTGTGTAATTGGCGGATTAATCGGCTTATTTAACGGTATTGTAGTTGCTTATCTTAACGTAACACCTTTTATTGCCACAATGGGGACGATGATCATTGTTTATGGTATCAACTCACTTTACTATGATGCGGTAGGTTCATCGCCAATTGCCGGTTTTAGTGACGATTTCTCAACCTTTGCACAAGGTTTTTTCCGATTTGGAGAATTTAAATTATCCTATATTACGATTTATGCGGTAGTTGCGACCATTATTATGTGGACACTGTGGAACAAAACTCGTTTTGGTAAAAATGTGTTTGCTATTGGTGGAAACCCGGAAGCAGCACGTGTTTCAGGGGTGAATGTGCCACTTAACTTAATGTTCATCTATATGCTTTCAGGTATCTTCTATGCTTTTGGCGGTATGTTAGAGGCAGGGCGTATCGGAAGTGCGACTAACAACCTGGGCTTCATGTATGAAATGGACGCTATCGCTGCTTGTGTGGTAGGTGGGGTATCCTTTGCCGGTGGTGTGGGTACTATCATTGGTGTAGTAACAGGGGTGTTAATCTTTACCGTTATCAACTACGGCTTAACCTATATTGGCGTAAACCCTTACTGGCAATATATTATTAAAGGTGGAATCATCATCTTAGCGGTGGCGATTGACTCCCTTAAATATGCGAAGAAAAAATAGCCTATTGCTTGGAAACCTAGGAGCAAATCGAAATTTTCTCCTAGGTACGATACAAGCGGTTAAAAATGTTGAATTTTTTACAAAATTTTAAAGAAAACGTTTGCAATTGATTTTTAAAAAGCGTAAATTCTTAAACATTCAATTTTGGAGAATATTATGAGCTATTGCGTTAAACATCATCACCACCATTTGACCGATTAATCTTTCGGGCATTTGGCGTGTTCGGAAGATATCTTCCGAAAACCTGAAATGGCAAACGCAATCCAAAATCGCAAACCCAATTCTAACCCTTTCGGAAGGCAACTTTTGAAAGGGTTTTTTATTGCTTAACATTTAAGGATATGACAATGAACAAGCTGACACAACTTGCACTTATTTCTTTAGCATTTACAGGTTCTGCTTTCGCAGCACCTAAATCTTTTACTTACTGTTTGGAATCATCTCCGGCAGCATTGAATCCTCAGATTGCAACAGATGGAGCTACTCTTGATGTCGGGCAAGCAATCTATAATCGCCTGATTGATTTTGAAAAAGGTACAACTAACCTCACTCCTTCTCTGGCAGAGCGATGGGAAATCAGTGAAGACGGAAAAATTTATACTTTTTTCTTGCGTCAGAATGTGCAGTTCCAGAGTAATAAAAGTTTTACCCCTAGTCGTTATTTTAATGCTGATGATGTTATTTTTTCGATTAACCGTCAGTTTGATAAGACGAATCCATATCACAAATTGTCCGGCGGTAACTATGAGTTTTTCTACGGAATGAATATGCAAAACATCATCAAAAATGTAACAAAAGTAGATGATTACACGGTAAAAATCGAATTATCTGAACCGAATGCCCCCTTTCTTGCTAATTTAGCTATGGATTTTATGGCGATCTTTTCTGCGGAATATGCAAATAAAATGCAAATAGCGGGTACGCCGGAAAAATTAGATTTAGAACCTATAGGCACAGGTGCATTCCAGTTCTATGGTTACCAAAAGGACGCTGCGGTAAGATTTACAGCATTTGAACACTATTGGGAAGGAAAAGCGAAGATAGATCGCCTTGTATTTAGTATTACGCCCGATGCCTCAGTACGTTTAGCTAAATTGGAGAAGAACGAATGCCAAGCGATGCCTTATCCGAACCCGTCAGATTTGCCTGCTTTAAAAGCGAATAAAGATATTCAATTATTTGAAAAGTCAGGCCTAAATATCGGTTATATTACTTTTAATACTCGTAAGCCCCCTTTTGATAACCCTAAAGTTCGCCAAGCATTGAATTATGCGGTGAATAAAACTGAAATTTTAACTTCCGTTTATCAAGGCTATGCAACGCCAGCTAAAAACCCAATGCCTTCTACGATCTGGGGATATAACAACGAAGTAGCCGGTTATGAATTTAATCCGGAAAAGGCGAAGAGCTTGCTTAAAGAGACCGGATTAGAAAATGGTTTTGAAACAGAAATTTGGGCAATGCCTGTTTCTCGCCCTTACAATCCAAATGCCCGTAGAATGGCTGAAATGATCCAAGAGGATTGGAAAGCAATAGGGGTAGAGGCAAAGATAGTGAGCTATGAATGGGGAGAATATCTTAAACGAATGGGAAACGGCGAGCACGCTACCGGAATGATTGGTTGGACAGGAGATAACGGCGATCCGGATAATTTCCTCAATGCCCTGCTCAGTTGTAATGCGGTGGAACAAGGCTCAAACTATGCAGGGTTTTGTAATCCAGAGTTTGACCGTTTAATTAATGAGGCTGCGACTATCAGTGATCAAAACAAGCGGTCAGATTTATATAAAAAAGCGCAATTCATCTTCAATGAGCAAGTACCTTGGTTACCGATTGCACATTCAACGGTGTATTTTCCGGTAAGGAAAGAGGTAAAAGGCTATGTTGTTAGCCCGTTTATTGCTCATAATTTTTATGGTGTTGAGCTGGAATAACCTAAGGTATAATGAATTGAACTCATTTTGTGCCTCATAAATTTAGGAGCAATATATGTTAGCGAAACTTAAGTGGAATCAATTAGCTTGTGTCACATTGGCATTTTGTTCAGCCTCAGTCTTTTCAGCCCATCACGAAATCAAAATGTTAGATAACAATGCGGAAGGCTCAATGGTATTTGAGCCCGGTTATGTAAAAGCAGAGGTGGGCGATACGGTAACTTTTATTCCATCTCATAAAGGACATTGGGTCGAGAGCCGAGCGATACCAGAAGGGGCGGAAAAGTTCTTATCTAAAGAAGATGAAGAATTTACTATTACCCTTACTCACGAAGGTGTTTATGTTTACTACTGTCCGCCACACCGAACCATGAATATGACCGGAATTATCCAAGTAGGACAAGCTCTCAATCTTGAAGCCGCACAAAAAGAAGTGGAAAAAATTGAAAAACGCACGAAAGGAAATAAAGGACGTTTATTTGAATATTTAGAGCAAGTTAAGTAGATGTGATTTAATTTTGCGATCTGCATCGAAAAATCAATATTTAATAGTTTACAAATGATGCTTAAATTCTAAGATACCCTTTATCAATGAGGGTATTTTTATGTATAAAGCCATCACATTAATTGAAATACTAACCACTATCACTATTATGGTGATCGCTGTTTATTTTATCTCGCCGGTTATTTTTACCTTGCAAGATAGAATTGCACTCAATAGTGAAATTGAAAATATTCAATCTTTTATTCACCAAATCCAAACCAAAGCACGTTATACCAAACGTAATTATACTTTAACCCTTTCTCAGCGGAATGAACAGTGGTGTATGATTGCGATAATTAAGCCAATTAATACCACTAAGCAGATTATTTGTGATTGTTTAAATAAACAGTTTTGTGATTTAGGGAAAGAATATCATCTTTATACGCCGACTCATCAACATATTGTTTTAAAAAATAAAAGCTTATATCCCAAATCCTTTATTAATATTGATGGGGTAAGTGGTCAATTAGAGTCTAAATGTATTAAGCTCAGTTTAAATAAAGAAAATGAAATTTTACAATTTGAACAATTAGGGCGTGTTTATGTGGCAGCAAAAAATAAACGTAGTACCTGCAAAGATTAGTTTATCTGCTTTTAGCCTAATTGAAGTATTAATGGCTAGTGCATTAGGGGCGTTTTTATTATTGCTTGTTGCCTCAAATTATGCTGATTTTTATTACACTCAAACCAAACAAAAAGAACAGCTCTACTTGCAAGCAGAAGCTCACCAGTTACTGAATTACTTTCAACAGCATTTTCAACACATTGGCTATCAAGGCTCTCACAGAACAGACAGTAATTTTGATTTATTTCAGCACGCAGGGAAAAGCCTGAATATTTTGCATAAAAACTGCATTATTGGATTTTACGATCTAAACCAAGACGGTTGTTTGGGAAAACGTAGGACAAAAACGACCGCTTGTAAGTTAGGAACAGTGAATAATACCAAAGAGGTGTTAAAAGAAATTATTGGTTTTAAACTAGAAAATAATGAAATCTATACTTTTTCATCGCAATTAGATAATTGTATTAAAGAACAATGCCAAACGTTACTCAAAAATTGCGATGGAAATTGGAGTAAATTTACCGAAGTACATAATTTTAAAACCAATAAACTGGATTTTAGTTGGAAGCAAGAGGATAACTTATTAAAAATAGAGTTGGAAATAGAATCGGCTAAACAAAAAGGATTAGTTTATGCGGCAACGCGTTATATTTTTATCTTAAATCATTAGGGGTAAAAGTGAATAAATATAAAAATGCCAGTGCATTATTGGTTTCATTACTACTGATTTCTACGATTTTATCGGTTTTATTTTTAAGTAAAGAAAAATGGCTTGAACAACAAAATATTACCCATTTTTATAGTGAGAAATATCTTGCGGATCAATATGCTTTTTTAACGTTATATCCACAAGATAAAACTAAAATATGCCAAAAATTTCAAAAAGAGCAGATCAGCCAAGCGGATTTATCCGATAAGCAATTTAAGTTTTTACAGTATCAATTTGCCTGCCAATTCCATAGTTTATTTAAAGATAAAAAACCGACTAAAGAGAAATATATTCACTTTACCCGTTTGGCGGATTATTTGGATTTATCAAATGTGCCAAACCAAGAGATTTATACGATTCATTCTTTGGCTGAATTGCCGAGTAGCAGTGAACGTGAGCCTAAAATTGTGCTTGCTAAAAACGCAATTAATGAAAACTTACCGCAAGATTTTTACGGCATCGTGATAACTGACTATCTGTTTGATATTACAGGCCAAAAAATGTACGGCACGCTTTATTCCTCTTATGATAATGCCCGAGAGGAGCGAAATTTAACCTTTAAAAAAGAGGTACTGGCAGAGCTTGAGGCGAGGTATTCCACTTGGCGATATTTGCCGCATTCCGAACATCTGATGGGGGCAGTTGATGATTAAATATAAAGCAGAAACGACTTTATCGCTTTTGGTTGGCATCACGCTATTTGCGATTGTGATATTGAGTTTCAGCTATTGGCAATCGGCACAAAACCGAAGGTTAAACCAGCATTTCCAACAGCAACAAGCAGTCATTATTTTAGAAAATCAGCTTGCCCTAAAATTAGCCGGGTTAGATTGTGAGCCAAGCATTACCCAGAATCAGATTCGGTATCAGATTCAATGCACTGGCAATCGCTTAAGCATTCGTTTCCCGTTAGGCAAAATTGAGCTGAATAATGATTGAATCGTCCCTCGCTTTGGAGGACAATAATTCGATTAGCGAGGCGTTATTATGTTTACACTTTACCAATCCAACCAAATTTCATCACTGGCGGAGATGCTGGTGAAAATCCAGCAGGTAAATCCACTTGAAGATCCGTTTGAGCCGGAAACCATTTTGATTCAAAGTCAGGGGATGGCACAGTGGCTACAAATGCAGATTGCTGAATTAAACGGTGTGATGGGGAATTGTGATTTTCTCTACCCCACAACTTTTTTATGGCAACAGTATCGGCTATTGTTCCCGGAGCTGCCGAAAGAGAATATTTTTGAGCGTAGTTCTCTAGTTTGGCGGATTATGCGGTTATTGCCGAGTTGTTTGGCACTATCGGAGTTTGCCCCACTCAAACGTTACTTAAGCGATCAGCCTAAAGAGAAGAATGAAGAGCAGTATCAGCTTAAGCTCTATCAACTCTCTGCCAAAATTGCCGAATTGTTCGACCAATATTTGGTGTATCGCCCGCATTGGCTGGTGAGTTGGGAAGAGGGCAAATTACAAGCGGTTGAAAATGAGATAAAAATTGCAACTGCCGCCAAGCCGATTGATTTTGATTTAATTCGAGCTGATATGAAATGGCAAAGCCATTTATGGCAGCAGATTGTATCTGATCTGCAATCGGAATCTGATGAGCAGGTTTTTACTACCTCCCACCGTGCTTATTTGCAACAAAATTACTTTGCTAAGTTAGATTCGCTTACCGATGTAGAAAAAGCCAAATTGCCAAAACGCATTTTCATTTTTGGGATTTCGTCCTTCTCGCCATTACAGTTAGCGGTGTTTAAGAAACTCAGCGAGCATTGCGATATCCACCTGTTCTTTTTCAACCCAAGCGAAAAATATTGGGGCGACAGTGTGGAAGAAAAAGTGTGGCAAAAATTGGCGTTAAGCCACAAGATTTCGCAAGACGATCTGGATAACTTATTGGCAGAGCAAAGCAATAAACTGCTGAATCTTTGGGGCAAACAAGGGCGGGATTTCTTAGCCCAATTAATCGAATTTGAGCCGAATACCATTGATGTATTTGTCGAACCAGAGGAAAACAGTAACCTCAATAAACTCAAAAAACAGATTTTCAGTTTAGAAAATAACGCCACTATTACCGATTTAACCTCTGATAATTCACTCCAAATTCATTCGTGCCACAGCCCAATGCGGGAAGTGGAAGTGTTGCATAACCAGCTACTGAACTTGTTTGAGCAAGATAGCACCTTGCTACCAAAAGACATTATCGTAATGTCGCCGGATATTAATAGATACGCTCCTTACATTGATGCGGTGTTTTCTCGCTACAATACTGGTAATCGGGATCCTCGCTATATTCCTTTTTCATTATCCGACCAAGCATTTACGCAGGTTGATCCGATTATCCACAGTTTCCTGCAACTGCTGGCAATGAAAGAAAGCCCGTTTAATGCCGAAGAACTGTTTGATTTGCTGGAAGTGAATGCGATCCAAACCCGTTTTGGCTTTAGTACGGAAGATATTCATACCCTGCGGGTTTGGGCGAGAAATGCCGGCGTACGTTCGGGTGTAGAAATCGAGCAACCTCACTGGCAAAACTACAATTCGTGGGAAAACGGGCTAAACCGTTTATTGCTTGGCTCAAGCCTGAAAGAAGAGCAGGGGATTTGGGAAAACACCCTTGCCTTTGGGGATAGCTATGGCTTAAATGCCGAGCTGGTGGGGCGACTTGCCTCTTTTATTGAGGCTTTATTAGCGTGGGTAAACTTTATGCAAACGCCACAGCCGTTGGCTGCGTGGCAGCAGGCAATAAAAAATTTGACTGCTGATCTGTATCAAGAAAATGCCGAAAATGCGGCATCAATTTTATTGTTGAATAATGTGAATGATCAGATTATCGAGCAAATTTCCGCAACCCATTTTTCAGACGATCTGCAAATTGAGGTTTTAGTCTTATTGTTTGAGCAGCAGCTCAGCCAACATTCACAGCAGCTCAATTTCTTGGTCGGACGGGTGAATTTTGCCACTTTGCTTCCGATGCGGGCGATTCCGTTTAAGGTGGTTTGCTTGCTAGGTATGAATGAGGCAGATTTTCCTCGCCAACAACAAATCAATAGCTTTGATTTAATGCAGTATGCCCCAAAAAAAGGCGACCGTGCCAAACGTGATGATGATCGTTATTTGTTCTTAGAAGCCTTACTTTCCGCTCAACAGGTGTTTTACATCAGCTATGTCGGGCAGTCGCAAAAAGACGGTAAAGAGATGCTACCGTCGATTTTGGTTTCCCAGCTGTTAGATACGATTAATGATGCTTCAACACCTGAATTGAAGCAACGATTAGGCGATGAAGTGGAAAAAGTTTTGGTCAGAAAACAACCTTTAAGCGTGTTTAGCAAAAAGAATTTTACCCACCCACGAGATTACGCTTACAACGCAGAGTGGATCATCAAGCCAACCTCTGCAGTACAAGATTTTCTCAGCGAGCCTTTAATCAACGAAAGCGTGTCTTCGGTAGAAGTTGATGAAGTTATCTCTTTTGTGCAAAACCCGATTAGGTTTTTCTTTCTAAAAGTGTTGGGGATTTCGTTTAACACTTATGATGACACCATTGATGAAAGCGAAATTTTTGAGATGTCGGGGCTGGATAACTACCGGATTTTAAACGAGTTATTAACGGTAAATTCAGCACAACAGCAACGTTTTTTTGCCGAAGAGCAACTCAAAGGCAATTTACCTGCTTCTCATTTTGCTCAAATTGCCACACAAGATTTGATCGGCAAAATTACCGAAATGCAAACGGCATTAAGCCACTATTTAGCCAGTGAAAGCGGTATTTTGAGTGTTAATCAGGAGCTTGAGTTGGAACGCCAAACCCTCAGCCTAAACGGCAATATTGCCAACCTATATCACAATGAAGTGGTGTTATGGCGAGTGGGGCATTTACGAGATAAAGACAAGATTCAGACTTGGATCTATCATTTATTGCTGTGTGCCTATTTTCCTGAAAAAACGGTAAAATTCTATTATCGAGAAGGCGAGCAAGTTGGTGTGTTGAGCTTTGAAACCGTCTCGCAGATAGAGGCATTATCGCAATTAAGCATTTATTTGAATGCTTATTTGGACGGATTATCGCAAGCCCAGTTAGTGATCTACAACCGAATTGAGGAATATCTCAAAGGCGATGGCACAAACAGTGAGCAAGTTTTTATCGATTTAGCAGATAAAGATGAGCGAGACGGCAGTTACCTCAATCGGATTCTTGCTCAAACTAAAGAGCTGGATTCTCAAGCAATTTACCAACGTACTCAAAGCTGGTTTAGCTTAATGAATGAGAAAGTAGAGAAAAACGATTAACTGCAAGCGGTCGTTTTTGGCTAAAAATTTGTAAAATGATGAAAGGCGAATAATGATTCGCCTTACCTATAAAAATAGAATTTTCCCCGCATTTTACTGTCCATTGATTACTACAATGTTAATTTCAAAAGGAGATGTATGAAATTATCTTTTCTTACCCAATTCGTTGCAGCGGCTTTTGCCCTTAATGTGATGACTTACCCTGCATTTGCAGAAGTTGCAAAAAACGCAGAAAAAACGAACGCTAGTCAATCTCAACCTCAATCCCAACTCGGTTTTGAGCTGATTAAACAGAGCATCAACAAAAGCCCGAATGATAAAGCGATTTATCAAGGCATTAAACTTGATAATGGAATGGAAGTGCTACTGATTTCCGACAGCCAAGCGAATAAATCGCTAATGTCTGCAATTATTCCGATTGGTTCAATGGACGACCCGATTTCTCAGCAAGGTTTAGCCCACTATCTTGAGCATATGATCTTGATGGGCTCGAAAAACTATCCGGAAACCAACAGCTTAGACGGTTTTTTAACCAAAAATGGCGGTATGAATAATGCCTCGACTGCTTCTCACCGCACGGCGTATTATCTACAAGTGAATAACGAAGCCTTTAGTGAGGCGGTTACGCGCATGGCAGATACCCTCGCTTTTCCATTGTTACTCGAAAGTAATGCCAAGAAAGAGATTAATGCAGTGAATGCAGAAATGATCCGAGCCAAATCACATGATGGACATTTATTGCATAGTGTAAATTTAGCGACTTCAAATCCTGCTCACCCTTCAACTAAATTTGCGGTAGGTAATATTCAAACGCTTTCTGATAAACCAGATAGCAAGCTACAAGCCGAGCTAGAAAAATTCTATCAACAACATTATTCTGCGAATCTGTTTAAGGTAGTGCTGTATTCTAATCAATCTATTGAGCAAATGGCGAAATTGGCAGCTAATACTTTAGGCAAAATGGAAAATAAAAACTTAAGTGTGCCGAAAGTCAGAGAACCGTTATATCGTGCTGAAGATCAATCGGTTGTAGTGCAATATAAGCCGATTAAGCCAAGTAAAATGTTAGCAATTTCGTTTGATTTTCCCAATGATGAAATGCAATTTAAGCATAAAACTGGCGAATATATTGCTTATGTATTGAACAATAATACGGAGGGGACTTTATCTGGTTATCTGATTAAGCAAGGTTTGTCAGACAGTGGTGTGACAGCTGCTTCTGTTTCAAATATTGGCCGGGATCGAGGTGCATTTGAAATTTATGTGTCATTAACGGATAAGGGGCTAGTGCAAAAAGATAAAATTATCTCGCTTGTTTTCCAACAACTTGAAAAAATCAAGCAACACGGTATTCAAGAAAGCTATTTTAATGAGGTAAAAGAAAGTCTGAAGCAGGATTTCCAACATTTACAGGTGGAAAAAAATATGGGGTTTGTGGAATTTATTTCTGAGCAAATGCTGTATTTTCCGTTAGAAAATGTGATTGACCAGCCTTACATTGTTGAGACGATGGATAAAGTTGCAATTCAAGAAAAATTAGCCGGAATGACGTTAGAAAATGCACGAATTTTGTTAATTAGTAATAATGCTGTAACCGATAAGAAAACACCACATTTTGAGGCAGGTTATTCGGTAGCTAAAATCAGTGAAGCTCAAAAGAGAAAATGGCTGGATTTTAGCCAAAACCCACAATTGAATTTGCCTGAGCTAAACCCTTATTTCACGACAGATTTCACGTTAAATAATGTTGAAAAAAGCTTAGTCAAACCGAAATTGATTAACGATCAACAAGGCAATTTAATTTACTCGATGCCAAGCTTATATTTTTCCAATGAGCCAAAAGCTAAGATAGGCTTAGGCTTCAATATTCGCCCAAGAAACAATGATTTAAAAAGCGTGATGGCAGCCTCAATTTTAGGCTATATGAATAGTTTGGCACAAACTAAGCTGGATTTTCAATCGTCTGTCGCCGGCATGGATTTAGGTTTAAATGTAACAGCTAATGGGTTCTCTGTGAGCGCAGAAGGATACACACAAAACTTAGGTAAATTAGTCCTAGATAGCGTAAAACAGTTCAGTAGTTTTGAATTGAGTGAGGATATGTTAGCTCAAGCTAAACAACGTTTTCATCAAGAGTTAGATCGTGGTGAAAAAGAGAATAGCCTTCATCAGGCAAATGCGGCTTTAAGCCGTTTTGCAACTTATCCTTATTTCGATATTAATAAGCAGCGAGAGATGATTGATAAGATTACTCTTGAAGATATTCGTAGCTCACGCCGCCATATATTAAATGATGCTACCGGCTTTAAGATGTTATCAGTAGGGAATTTATCTTCAGAGCAAGTTCTATCTCTGGCTGAGAGTTTACAAGCGGTTATAAAAAACCAAAAATCTACGAATACCACTGGGCAATATGTAGATATTAGTGCAAGCCAACGAAAAATTAATGTAATTACTAAAGTACCGAATGAAGATAATGCATTAACAATGGCTTTTATGCCTAATGGCTACGATGAATTAGAAAGCTTTACTCGTGCAAAATTATTGCGAAATATTATTTCCCGATGGTATTTTGACGATTTGCGTACTGATAAACAATTAGGCTATGTAGTTTATGCGACTGATAATTTAATCGGGAAAACATCTGGTATTCAGTTTATGGTTCAAAGCCCAAATACTACGCCGGCAGGTATTTTAGAGCATAACGAACGCTTCTTTAAACAAGCGTTAGAACGTTTACAAAACTTATCTAATGCTGAGTTTGCTAAATATCGAGATAGCTTAGTGGAAAAATGGCAATACAGACCGGAATCTTTAACGGAAGAGTATGCGAGATTTGGTTCTGACTTTAGTAGAAATAATGCAGAATTTGACCGCTTGCCACAGATAATTGCGTTAACTAGGGAGTTAACTAAAGCAGATATCATTGAATTTTATCAAAAAGCAGTGATTGACAAGCAAGGTTTTGTATTTGCCAGCCAAGCAATTGGTACTAAAACAAAAGTAGAGGATGCTGCGAAATTCAATGGTTTTGAACAGATCGAAAGCATTGAAAAGCTACAACGAGAGTTTGAGATTAAGGATTATTAGAGAGTTATTAGAGAGAGTTAGGGGCGAAAAATTTTCGCCCCTCATTTTTTAATCTACAATTTTCACCGGATATAAGTAAGTATATCCAAACGGACTTTGTTTATAGCCTTGCACACGTTTGCTGGTTGGAGCAAAGTTTACCGAGTGAGCCACGTTAATCCAAGGAGCTTGCTCTCTTAAAATAACCTGTGCTTGTTCGTATAACTTAGTACGTTCTGCTTTATCAGATGAAGCTAATGCTTTTTCTAATAACGCATCTAACTCAGGGTTAGTAAAGCGTGCGTAGTTACTGTTACCGATATTTTGTGTGCCGAATAATGGCGATAAGAAGTTATCCGGATCGCCGTTATCGCCCGACCAACCGTAAGTTCCGGCAGTTAATTCACCTGCTTTGGTGCGCTTGATGTAATCGCCCCATTCATAGGTGACTAAATTGGCTTTTACCCCAATTTTTGCCCAGTCCGCTTGAATAATTTCAGACATACGGCGTGGGTTCGGGTTAGAAGCACGTACCACAGGTTGTACCCATAAGTCTGTTTCAAAACCGTTCGGGAAGCCTGCTTCTGCTAATAATTGCTTCGCTTTCTCCACGTTATGCTCAGAATCTGGCAAACTGTCGTTATAGCCCCAAATCGTTGGTGGCAGTGGGTTTTTCGCCGCAAAACCGTTGCCTTGATAAACCACATCAATAATCGCTTTTTTGTCCACCGCTAAGTTTAACGCTTGGCGAACTTTCACGTTATCAAACGGCGCTTTTTCGGTATTGAATGCCACATAAGCAATGTTTAAGCCCGGTTGAGAAAGTAAATTGATCTTCGGATCATTTTTCATTTTCTCAATGTCGGTTGCATTCGGGAAGTCCATTAAATCACATTGACCGGATTGTAATTTTGCATAGCGGGTTGTTGCATCTGGCACGATCTCGAAAATTAAGCGGTCGATGTCCGGTTTGCCTTTCCAATACTCTTTGTTTGCTACATAACGGCTTGCTTGGTCTAGCACATAGCCACTAAATACGAAAGGCCCTGTGCCGATTGGCGTGGTATCCACCGCTTCAGGTGTGCCGGCTTTTAACATTTTATCCGCATATTCAGCTGAATAAATGGAGGTGAAATCCATACCAAGGCTGGATAAGAATGACGCATCACGTTTGGTTAAGGTAATACGAACGGTGCTATCGTCCACTTTTTCTACTGATTTCAATAATGTCGGGAATTTCATCGCATTAAAATACGGATATGTCCCTTTTGAAACCGTGTGATACGGGTGGTTTTTATCTAACTGGCGGTTAAATGAGAAGACCACATCATCTGCATTCAATTCACGACTTGGGGTGAAATCTTTGTTTGAATGGAATTTCACGCCCTTGCGTAATTTAAAGGTGTAAGTTAAACCGTCTTCGCTGATTTCCCAGCTTTCTGCCAATGCCGGTTCAATATCGGTTGTTCCCGGCACAAATTCCACCAAGCGGTTGTAAATTTGTTGCGAGCTGGCGTTATAAGATAAGCCGTCCATCATTAAAATCGGGCTAAAGCCGGTTGGTGAACGGCTAACGCAGTTTACAAAGGTTTTCTCGGCTTGCGGTTTTGCCGCTGTTGTAGCTTTATTTTCATTGCTTTTATCATCACAAGCCGCTAAAGCTAATATTGCTAAAACGCTTGCACTGATTTTAGTTAACGTTGGAAATTTCATATTGTTCTCCGCTTTTAATCTTAGGATTAACTTGTGAAGATTACCTTTTCCACAATGAGGAGTAAAGAACAAAAAGCATTTTGTTATAACGAAATGATATAAAAAGAGAGATGACAAGCGGTTATTTTTGGCAAGTAATTTGCAAAAAACAATAAAATCCGACCGCTTGTAGAGGGCTAATCCGCCCTTAATGAAATTTCACCAATGCCAAAATAGCGGATGTTCTCACCCTGTTTTAGAATTAATTCTCCCTGCTCGTTAATACCTTGCGAAATACCATGGATTTCTTCGGCTTCGGTAATGAGCTTAACCGCTTTGTGGCGGAAAAGGTCGAAGCTTTGCCAACGCTCGGCATAATGAGCGAAGCCGACAAGCGGGTAAATTTTGAGATTTTTTTGCAATTCATAGGCTAAACGGCAAACCAATTCGTTGCGGTCAAAATGGTATTGCGATAAATCTGCCCACGCTTGCGTCACAATATTTTCATCCACTTTTGCCATTCCTAGGTTAAGCCCAATGCCGATAACCACATCTAAACCATTACGATTGGCTTGGGTTTCCAACAAAATGCCCCCCATTTTTTTGCCTTGGTAATAAATGTCATTCGGCCACTTAATTTGAATATCTTTCACCTTTTGAGCAGTAAGACTTTCTGCAATAATGAGTGCAACCACTAAACTTAAGGGCGGTAGATCCGCTGCCTGCTCCATCGGATAATGCCATAAAATCGAGAAATAGAGATTTTCACTCTCGGGCGAATACCAAGTTCGACCGCGTCTGCCACGCCCGGCGGTTTGTTTTTCGGCAAGGCAAACCGTGCCGTTTTCCAAACTGTGGTGATGCGTGAGCAAATATTCATTGGTTGAATCGATTTCATCGAACACAACGGCTTGCCCGCAAATTAACGCATTTTGGATGTGAGCTTGGTTAAGTTTCATTATGTCTCCACTTAGCGAGTGATTTTTTCGCTATCGACCTCGCCGTTCTTGCCGATAAAACGCACTTCAGGCTGAATTTCTACCCCAAATTTTTCTCTCACTCTCTGGCGAACGGTTTTGGCTAATGCCAAAACATCTTGCCCTGTTGCGTTTTCTTTGTTAACCAGCACTAAGGCTTGCTGGGTGTGTACCGCCGCTCCGCCAATTTGTAAGCCTTTCAGCCCGGTTTGGTCAATCAACCAACCTGCGGCTAATTTTACCGAACCATCAGCTTGAGGGTAGTGCGGAATGGTTAGGAATTTGGCTTGTATTGGTGCAAATTGTTCGTTTGAAATCACCGGATTTTTAAAAAAGCTGCCGGCATTGCCAAATTCATCAGGGTTAGGCAATTTTGAGGAGCGAACCGCACAGACTTCATCAAAAATCTGTTGTGCGGTAACCGTTGCCGGATTGAGTTGGGCTAATGAGCCATAACTTAGCACCGGTTTCCACGCTTTGGCTAATTTTAAGCCTACCGAGATAATCGCAAATCCATCACGGTATTGGTGTTTAAACACACTTTCACGGTAGCCAAATTCGCACTCGGATTTGGATAGCTTAAAGCGTTCGCCGGAACGTAAATTTAACACTTCCACGAAATCACACAGCTGTTCAAATTCAACCCCGTAAGCCCCGATATTTTGAATTGGAGCAGAGCCGGCGACACCCGGAATTAATGCCAAATTTTCAATGCCGGCGATATTGTGTGCCAACGTCCATTTAACCAATTCGTGCCAGTTTTCCCCGCCTTGAACGTGCAAATAGTGGAAGTGTTCGTCTTCGTGATGTGCAATCCCTTTGAGTTTATTCACTAACACCACGCCGTCAAAATCCTCTAAAAACAAAACGTTAGAGCCTTGCCCGAGAATTAAAATCGGCAGTTGAGCGTGAAAGGCTTTTTGCCATTCACTCAATAGCTGTTCGGCTGTGGTAAATTCAATAATTTGGGTTGCTTTTGCAGGCAAATGGAAAGTGTGAAAAGGGGTTAAACTGTGTATCATCATCAAATTAGTTAGTTAAGAAGTGGAAATAACAAGCGGTGATATTTTTACAAAATTTTGCAATTAAGATTTTGGGCAAGCACAGGACCTGCCCTACATTCAGAATTACCTTGCCCCATATACCACAATGGTCTTGCCGTGAGCAGAAATCAAGCCTTCGTCTTCCAACATTTTCATAATGCGTCCCACGGTTTCACGAGAGCAACCGACCATTTGTCCGATTTCTTGGCGAGTAATTTTGATCTGCATACCTTCTGGGTGAGTCATTGCATCTGGCATTTTAGCCAAGTTGAGTAAGGTTTGAGCAATGCGACCGGCAACGTCTAAAAAGGCAAGATTACCGACTTGGCGTGAAGTTTGACGTAAACGGCGAGCCATTTGTGCCGATAAATACATTAAAATATCGGGGTTTAAATGGACTAGCTGTTTGAATTTTTTATAGGAAATTTCCGCAATTTCACACGGGCCTTTGGTGCGGACGTAAGCGGTACGTTGTTGGACTTTTTCTTCAAATAAACTTAATTCACCGACAAACTCACCTGTGCCTAAGTTAGTTAAGAGCATCTCTTTGGTTTCATCATCTTTGATGTAAACCGACACCGAGCCATTCACGATGTAGAAAAGCGATTCCGCATCTTCACCGGCGTGAATGAGTGTATATTTCGCCGGATAACGATGGATATGACAATGGGTTAAAAACCACTCCACCGCGGGGTCGTGAATAGAGGGCGGAGGAGTTACATTTTCCAGAGGAGCTGTTGAAAGTGTCATATCTTGCATAGTATTTCCTATAACTCTTATACTAGGTTAAATTTTTAGAATTTTAACACGAAATTAAAGGTTAGCCTAAAAAAGATTTTTTGTCTTTAATATCAAGGCTTTCGTGTAACTCCGACCAAACAATCACCACTTTATCTGCCTTAAGTTGTGTGAGTAATCGTTCTCTTTTTTCCGCCAGAGAAAGTTCCCTTTCCCCGTAGTCTGTGCCTTCTCGTAAAATGAAGGAATCCAAAATATTATGTAAAGTTGATTCTTCGAGTTCTTGCCAAGGTATAATCATAATTAATCAAATAAAGGCTTAATAAATGCCCACTGTTTTTCAAAATGTTGGTGTTGGTTATAGCTAAAATTAGAACGAACCAAGCGTAAAAATTGTCCTTCGCAGAAATTCACTAAATAACCGGCTAAGGCTCTCTCATCTTCAAAGCTCTTGCGTTCACGCAGTTTGCTAAGTTGCAAAATATTGGCAAATTGTAACTCCAAGTTATCAAAGAATTTTGCCACTCGAGCTTTGAGCAGCTCCTCTTCAAACATCAAGGCATGTCCAGTCAGAATGCGGGTAACACCCGGATTTTTGCGAGCAAATTCTAAAATCACATAAAGAATGGCTCGCACCGAATTGGCACTGCTGTCTTGGCGTTTATTAGCGTGAATATAGCTGGTGAGGGTTTGCTCGATTTTCTCGATTAACGCTTCAAACATCTTGGTTTTACTTGGGAAATAGCGATACAACGCCCCCTCCGACACCCCCACTGCAGCGGCTAAACGCTCGGTAGTTACTCGCTGCATACCTTCTTCCGAATTTAACAAGCTGATTAACACTTCCAGCACTTGTTGGCGACGTTCGACCACTGATTTTTTCGGCATTTTAATTTTAGGTTCTGTCATTGCCAATCCTATTATTGCTTACCTGAATGCCCAAAACCGCCTTCGCCACGGTCGGTCTGTTCAAACTCTTGCACAATGTTGAAACTTGCCTGCACCACCGGCACAAAGACTAACTGAGCGATGCGGTCGCCCACATTCACGGTAAAATCGTCTTGGCTTCTATTCCAAAGTGAAACCATTAGCGGACCTTGATAGTCGCTATCAATTAAGCCAACTAAGTTGCCTAGCACGATCCCGTTTTTATGCCCTAAACCTGATCTTGGCAAGATCACTGCCGCCAAATTTGGGTCGGCGATATAAATTGAAATCCCTGTTGGGATCAGCACCGTTTCACCGGCTTTTACCGTCAGTGGCTCGTTGAGCATCGCCCGTAAATCCAACCCTGCTGAGCCTTCTGTCGCATACGCCGGTAATGGAAAGTCCGTACCAATACGGCTGTCTAAAATTTTTAAATCAATTTGTTTCATTGTTTGTCCTTTTTGTAAATTTTTAAAACTATATTATTCAGTTATAAAAGGTTTTAATTGTATCGTTCCAATTGGAAGTTCAGTCAATATTTCCCAGCTTGTGTTGTGGTAAAATCGAAATAAACTTGCAACGTTTTCAACGTAACTTGAATTAAATTTACCTTCTAATGGCTTTATTCCTCCAGTAAAATGAATTATATGTGGAATATAATTTGGCGAAATTTTTTGCTGGGCAATATCATCTAATAAATGTTCTGTTTGATAATTATATTTTCGATCTAACTCAATCCAATTATATTGAAAGCAGTAATTAAGAATATCTTGATCCCCAAATGGTAAATTTTCTTTAAATCTCTCAGTAAGCTTTATAAATGGTTGCTTACTAAAATGCTTTGCATTTAGATAAAATACACCAGCATTGAAATAGTTTTTGTAAATATAGGGATGATTTTTTAGTTTGTTTACATAAGGATCAGCAATTGCAGCAATATTTCCAAAAGAAAAATCTAGGTTTGTAAATGGATCCGTAATATTTCCATTAACTACAAGATCGCAATCTAAATAAATCCAATATGGGCTATCGCTGTGTTCAAATAGTTCTTCAATATAATATCGTAGATAAGTTGAAGTGGTAATATAGCCGTTTGAGTTAAAATTTGCTAAATTATTTGAATCTAAATAGCCAAGTCTTAATGTTGAATATCTATTTTCTAAATAGGGGCGTAATGTTTCTATCCAGTGGTGAGAAATATCGCCAGTACTCAATATAAAAATAGATAAATGACTATGATGAGCTAATAGTGATTTTAAGGCAATCTCTAAATATGGCAGGTAGTTTTTATCTGCTGCAAATACAATATTATACTTTTTCATTTTGATCTTTGACCCTATTTTTCTCTTCTTGCACAATTCGTTCGCCAATTTTCCAATAGGCTTCGACCATTGTTGAATTTACGGCTTGATATACCTTTGGGCGAGAAGATAAAAGAATATGTTTAATGTCGTTGATATACTGATTTGACGTAAGTTGCATAATTTTCATCCTATTACCCTTAAGATTTCACAAGGTAGCCAGCCAATTTCGTTTTCTCTTTTGACAATTGCCCATTGGTAATGTAGTTCAAGGAGTTCTACTCTCTCGCCTTGTGCTGCAACAAGTTCCGTTGGGTTATAATCGCATATCAATTTATCTTCGCTAATAAAATGGCTTGGCACAAAGGTTTTCCAACCGTCAATTTCACAGGCAAACCAGTTTGGGTAGTTTACACATTCACTCCCTAATCGAACGGCAGTACCAGCTGAGAATGTAGGAAATTTCCCTTCGCCTTGATGAAAATAGCTAACCAGTAATTTCATTATTTTTCTCGATAATGTTTTACAATTTCCTGTACCAAACTTTCTGCCAATTTGCTTTTATCCGCCAGAGGAAGCGTTTTTTCACCATTTTTCCAGAACAAATGCAACGCATTTTGATCCTGCCCGAACACTTGTCCGCCTGAGACATCATTGGCACAAATCATATCCAGATTTTTGCGTTCGAGTTTCGATTTAGCGTACTCCGCCACATTTTGCGTTTCTGCGGCAAAACCAACCACAAAAGGGCGATTTTCGGCAAGATTGGCGACGTTAGCGATAATATCGGGGTTTTTTACCAATTTTAGCGTGAGTTCATCATTGGCATCGGTTTTCTTAATTTTTTGGTCAGAGACTGCCGCCATTCGGTAATCGGCAACCGCAGCACAGCCGATAAAAATCGCAGATTTTTGAGCAAATTTGACCGCTTGTTGCTCCATCTCAACCGCAGATTCCACATTAATTCGTTCCACATTTTTCGGTGTCGGCAAATTCACCGGGCCGCTAATCAGCGTAACGTTCGCCCCACGTTCGGCAAAGGCGTTGGCAATCGCATAGCCCATTTTGCCGGAGCTGTGGTTGCTGATATAACGCACAGGGTCAATCGCCTCACGAGTCGGGCCTGCGGTAATGGTTACATTTAAGCCCTCTAAATCTTGATTGTTGGAGAAATGAGCCAACACCGCTTGGTAAATTTCTTCAGGCTCAGACATTCTGCCTGCCCCCACATCGCCACAGGCTTGGAAGCCACTATTCGGGCCGATAAATTGTATGCCTCGAAAGATGAGGGTGGTGATATTTTCTTGCACCGCCAGTTGTTTGTACATTTGTTGATTCATCGCCGGTGCAAGCAAAATCGGGCTTGCAGTTGCAAGACAGAGGGTGGAAAGTAAGTCGTTGCCCATTCCCATACGCAGGCGGGCAATAAAATCGGCACTTGCCGGGGCGATAACGATCAAATCCGCCCATTTTGCCAGCTCAATATGCCCCATCGCCAGTTCGGCTTGTGGGTCAAGCAACGAGGTGGAAACCGCATTGCCGGAAATCGCTTGTAAGGTCAAAGGTGTTACAAAGGCTTCTGCCGCAGGGGTAAGCACTACACGCACTTCCGCATTTGCCTTTTTTAAGTGGCGGATAAATTCAATGGTTTTATAGGCAGCAATCCCACCGGTAATGCCGACTAAAATTTTTTTGTTTTGTAACATCTTTCTATCCTTAAGCGTGGATTCATTTTGCGTATTTTAGCGGAATAAGGAATTGCTCACAACTTCACTATTTTTGCGATCTGGCTCGAAAAATTGAATAAATCCTTTTGTCTGCAAAGGTTGGCTCTTTTATGCTTAACGAAATTGATGGAGGAAAAAATGAACGATTTTTTTGATGAAGATTCTCAAGAGCCAACAATAATGCCGCGTGAGAAATTATTAACACAGGGTGCAGCCTCATTAACTGATGCCGAATTATTGGCAATTTTCCTACGGACAGGAACGAAAGCTGTGCCTGTGTTGGCATTGGCAGAGAGTGTATTGATTGCATTTGGCTCGTTACGCCAATTACTGAATGCAAATATTGATGATTTTTGTAAAATTTATGGTTTAGGAAAAACTAAATACATTCAGTTACAAGCCTCTAAAGAGATGACTAAACGCTATTTGGCTCAGCAGATGGAATTTAGCGAGATGATTCAAGCCCCTTATATGGCGATTATGTATTTCCAAACCGAGTTGGAGGAAGAAGAACGGGAAGTCTTTATGGTGTTGTTTTTGGATAACCAAAACCGATTGATTTATAAAGAAAAAATGTTCTTTGGCACCATTAATCAAACTGCTGTTCACCCCCGAGAAATTATTAAAAGAGCGTTAAAATATAATGCCGCGGCGATTATTGTGGCTCATAATCACCCCTCAGGTTCTTGTCTGCCGAGTGAGTCGGACAGAAGTTTAACTAAAAAGATCGAAATGGCGTGCGAATTGGTTGATATTCGCTTTGTGGATCATATTATTGTCGGCAAAGGGGACTATTTTTCCTTTGAGGAAGAGAAATTAGAGATGCAGGAGCATTAATTTTTGCAAATTTCTGATAGAAAATGACCGCTTGCTTTATGTAACCTTTAACATTTCTCCTGAAACAGTAAAAGATACGCATATAAATTCTACTTGAATATAACAAATGAAATCGGTATAATCCGCAGTCTTTATTACATAGACTGTGGTCGGGTTAATGCCTGACGAGGCAATCAAAATCGGAGGGGTTGGTTGAGCAACGCCTTTTGTGAGATCGCCCGAACCATTTTTAAGCTTAAAATTATTGGAGAAATTCAAATGTCAAGAGTTTGCCAAGTAACCGGCAAGCGTCCAGCAGTTGGTAACAACCGCTCACACGCAATGAATGCGACAAAACGTCGTTTCTTACCAAACCTTCACACTCACCGTTTCTGGGTTGAGAGCGAAAACCGTTTCGTAACCTTACGTTTAACTGCGAAAGGTATGCGTATTATTGATAAAAAAGGCATTGATGCAGTATTAGCTGAAATCCGTGCTCGTGGCGAAAAAATCTAAGGAGCTAAAAAATGGCAGCTAAAGGCGCTCGTGAGAAAATCCGTTTAGTTTCTACAGCAGAAACTGGTCACTTCTACACAACAGATAAAAACAAACGTAATATGCCTGAAAAAATGGAAATCAAAAAATTTGATCCAGTTGTGCGTAAACACGTTATCTACAAAGAAGCAAAAATCAAATAATTTTGCTTTCAGATTTAAAACCCAGCAAATGCTGGGTTTTTTCGTATATAGCTTTGCAAAAAATCAAGAAAAAACAACCGCTTCTATCATTAAACTAATGAGAGTTTAAAGTCATTGTTTGATAGGGCTTGGCTATATTCATTAGGTAGCCCTTTATCTGTGATAATTTGCGTAAAGTTATTGAGTTGAGTTGCACAAAACAGGGAATATTTTCCGTATTTACTGCTATCGGCAACTAAGATTTTTTGTGTTGCATTTTGTTGGAGCATTCTTTTTAGATTAGCTTTTTCCTCTGTTGGTGCGGTAACACCTTTTTCTAAGCTCCAAGAGTTACAACTGACAAAAGCAATATCAGGATTAATATTTTCTAATAAAGTTAAGCTATGATTGCCAATGCAGGATTGGCTGCTGTTATCTACCCTTCCTCCCGTAATAATTAATTCTATTTGCTTATATTCAGAGAGCAATAAAGCGATATGTAGATCTGCTGTAATCACCCGAAGCGGCATATGAGCAATTTTTTTTGCGATGCATAATGTTGTAGTGCCAGCATCTAAAACAATAGAATTTCCCGGAGAAATCAGAGAAACGGCATATTCAGCTATGCGTTCTTTTTCGACAATTTGCTTAAGCTGCTTTTCATTTGTAGTTGGCTGGAACGGGATAAATTGATTCAAACTGACCCCTCCGTGTGTGCGAATTACCACACCCTCTTCATCTAATTTTATTAAATCACGGCGAATAGTTGCAGGAGAAGCCCCAGTTACTTTTACCAGTTGCTCTACGGTAGCAATATTGTGGCTTTTTAGGAATAGTAAAATTTGTTCTAGGCGGTTTTTAGACATATAAACTCTCTTATTTTTGACTGCTTTTACTATAAGTAATTTTTTAAAAATAAGATAGTTAAAATTAAAGAACCTAAAACATTGTTGTTTTAGGTTCTTTGTTGTTACTTATTCATTATATGGCTTAAGAGTGTTTTGTCTCCAAATCCTCCTGATTTAGTCATTACAATGATACCTGAATATCTACTCTTTTCAATGGAGCATAAAGGAACGCCCGGTACTACCGCATATTGTACATTCATCTCTGTTACATTCATTTGATCTAATAGTGCTGCTGCACCGTCTCCGCCAAATAATATAAGGCTATCAAATTTTTCATTATCAAGACAGAATTTACTTAAATCAGCTAAGTGTTGAGAAATCTCTTTAGCAGTTTCCGCGATATTGGCAGATTTTGCATTTACGACTTTTGCTGGATTTGCCCGAATAATCACATTATCTTTACTAAAACGTATTAGAGCATTTAATTGTAGTTTGAGTGAATGTTCAGACTGCGAGTAGTTAATCAGCTGCGAAGGAGAAGGATTAAATACGATAGATTTTCCACCTAAAGTTGAAATATATTCATCAACTTGTAGCTGACTTGTTTCGTGAATTGAGGTTACGACAATTAATGCTCTACCTAATTTAAGTTCTTGCTCTGGTTTCAGTTGATTTTGGATATTTTTCAACTTCTGTGCCAATCCAGCGGAGCCAACAGGAATAATTTTATGACCTATATGGTTTATGGCTTGAGCGATAGTTTCAAGATCTTTAGGCGTTTTGGCATCAATAATGATCTGCTGATATTCACTGTTTTCAATAGATGTCAGTAAATTATCAACGGTATCACACGGGATTACTTGGGCATCAGGTAATAATTCTTGCATAGAGGAAGACAGCACAGGACAAATAGGATCTTTGCCTGAGGCAGTTTCATTTACAGGAACACCATTAACATATAAATGACCAGCTTCTATCGTTCTTCCCATTTCTGGATAGGTAGGACAAATAATTGCTTTGGCCTCGGGATATAAACTAGACCAAGCTTCAATAGCACCTTCAATCTGATATTTAACAGAACCTCTCATTGTAGAATCAATTTTGAGGTAAATTTGCCCAATACCATTTTGGATAGCATTGTTAATTGCAATTTGAGTTTGTTCTTTTGCTTTTTCGCCAATAGCTCTTGAATCTGTAGAAACAGAAATTACTTGAGCTTTATCAGAGTGAATTTGTGCTAATGCTGAAATTTTTGTTTTTAATATAGTATTAAATCCTGCTTCAGCAAACATAACGGCAGTATCATTTGCACCAGTAAGATCATCTGCAATAACTAAGAGTGTTTCTTTCATAGGTTCTCTCCTTTTACAGGTTCTTGTACTAATCCACCTTGACGTTTTAAAACCCAAGCTGCAAATAATGGAGCTAAAATAGCGGAAACTAATACTGCAGCTGCAATTTGTGCAGTGGCTGTTTGAACAAAAGGTACTAGTGTAGGGTCTGCTTGAGCAACAATTTCAGGTGTAATAATGGCATTTCCTGCGGTAGTACCTGCTGCAAATCCAATCCCTGATTGATTACCCCGTTTTAAAATAGTTTTGTAGCCGATAAATACAAGGAAACCTGTAAAGAGAGAAGCTACGATACCTAAAATAATACCTGTTGCTCCGCCAGTAATAATGGCTTGTAAGTTAATACCTGTACCTAATGCAAAAGCAAAGAAAGGAATAACGATTGCACCTGTTGGTTTCATTAGCTCTGTCCATTTAGGATCTAAATTACCAATAACCATACCAACAATCAGAGGAATAACAGCGGCAAGCATTAATGAGAGAGGAATATCTGCTAATCCTGATACACCTAAAAATAGTAAAACAAAGAAAGGACCGTCATTAACAGCAGAGGCAACATAAGCTCCTTTATCTCTATAGTCACCATACTTTCCTGTAAATGCTAACCAAATTCCTCCGTTTGAGTTGGCTACAACAGTTAGCATTGCTAATAAAGAAACACCCATAACACCATCATTTCCTACCCATAACCCTAAAATAACGACTAACAGAGCAGGAATAATTGTTTTAAATAATAGAATGAGCCCTGTATGAGCAAGTACAGGTCCAGAACTTCTTACCGTAATCTGCATACCTGTTGCGAAAATTAGTAGTGCGATAAGTGGCCCTGCTGATGATTTGAATAACGCGGTCGTAAATGAACCTAAATTTAAAAATTCAGGAAAGAATGTACCAATGATAGAACCAAGAATTAGCGGTATTACCATTGCTCCTCCGGGAATTTTATTCATACCATCATATATCGGAACGATGGATTTAGATACTTGAGTAGACATATTAATCTCCTTAGTGTGTTGCATATTTGATGTTTGCCATTTTTGCACCCAAATAGAGTGCTTCAGTCATACTACGGCTATCTGCAATACCCTTTCCTGCAATTGGAAAAGCAGTACCGTGATCGACAGATGTCCGAATAAATGGAAGACCGACAGTAACATTTACGCCTGTATCAAAACCTAATAATTTGATTGGAATATGCCCTTGATCGTGGTACATCACAACAACAATATCGAACTCATTTAGGTTAGCTGCACGGTGGAATAAAGTATCTGGCGGTACAGGGCCTGTAACATTAAATCCCTTAGCTTGAGCTGCTTGAATTGCGGGAACAATTTCTTTTTGATCTTCATCGCCAAACATTCCGTTTTCCCCCGAGTGAGGGTTTAAACCTGCAACAGCAATACGAGGCTCTTTAAAACCGAGAATACGAGCATTTTCTTCTGCTAAATCAATAACAGTGGCAACCCTTTCTTTGGTAACTAAATCGCAGGCTTTACGAAGTGGAACGTGAGTAGTAACGTGGATAACATTAAGTTTTTCACTGGTTAGCATCATTGAATAATCTTTGGTATTACTAAGAGTTGCTAGAATTTCAGTATGACCGGGAAATAACTTACCTCCTGCGTGCAAGGCTTCTTTGTTTAAAGGGGCTGTAACAATAGCGTGGATTTTTCCTCCCATTGCTAAATTAACAGCTTTCTCAATATATTCATAAGCGGCTTTACCAGCACGAGGATCGACTTGAGCAAAAGGTAAATCTTCTGGTAGGTTATCCAAATCTAAAATATCAATAACGCCATATTCTGCAACAAAGTTATCTAGTTCATTTAGTGTTTTTAATTTCAGCTCTGAATGAACAATAGATAAGGCTCGTTGCATAATTTTTCGATCACCGATCACAACTGGGTGTGCTAACTCGTAAATCCGTTTATCAGCCAATGCTTTAATAATAACTTCTGGTCCGATACCTGCGGCATCTCCCATCGTAATTCCTAAGATAGGTTTCATTTTTACTCCTTGATTGAAATTAATCATTTTGAGCGAAGTATATCGTAAATAAAGTAATAAAAATGTGATTAATATCACAAAAATGAATATTTACAATCTTTTTGATTTATTTTAATCATTTTTGGGAGGGTGGATTAGATAGAGTAGGAAAGTAAAATGTCAGTCATTACCTAGATAAAGCTTCCCTTTTCCATAAAAAAGAGTATTATAGCCCCCCTTAAATGTAACCCTACATTTAAGTCTGTTTCCAACCTATCCCAATTTCGTTATTCCTTAGGGGCATATAGGGTAAAAACAAAAAAGCTGAAACGCTTTTTTTAATAAGTAGCGAGTCAAATGCCCCATGGCATCTATTCTTTTAGGAATAGAAAGCTTAGGCTTTCCGCAAGGCACCCGACTTATTTTTTTCACCTCTTGTAGAAGGTTTATTTTCAATGACAATTAAAACTCCTATTCAAGCCGTTCTTGCTTCAAACCAATATTTTTTAGATCGCCAAGATGCAATGGAATCAAACGTGCGTAGCTACCCACGTAAATTACCTTTTGCTTACCAAAAAGCACAAGGCGTTTGGGTAACTGATGTTGAAGGCAACGAATACCTCGATTTCCTAGCAGGTGCAGGAACGCTTGCATTAGGTCATAACCACCCTAAATTAATCCAAGCAGTTAAAGATGTATTAGACAGTGGTTTACCTTTACACTCGTTAGATATTACGACTCCGTTAAAAGATGCTTTTACGGAAGAATTACTCTCTTTCTTTCCAAAAGATAAATATATCCTCCAATTTACTGGCCCGTCTGGTGCAGATGCTAACGAAGCGGCAATTAAATTAGCCAAAACCTACACTGGTCGTGGAAACGTAATTGCTTTCTCCGGTGGTTTCCACGGAATGACCCATGGTGCGTTATCGCTCACCGGTAATTTAAGTGCGAAAAATGCAGTACAAGGCTTAATGCCGGGCGTACAGTTTATGCCTTATCCGCACGAATACCGCTGTCCGTTTGGCATTGGTGGCGAAGCCGGTGCAAAAGCAGTTGAACATTATTTTGAGAACTTTATTGAAGATGTTGAAAGCGGCGTGGTAAAACCGGCAGCGGTGATCCTTGAAGCCATTCAAGGTGAAGGTGGTGTAGTGCCGGCTCCAATCAGCTTCTTACAAAAAGTGCGTGAAGTTACTCAAAAACACGGCATCTTAATGATTGTGGACGAAGTTCAAGCCGGTTTCTGCCGTTCAGGGAAAATGTTTGCCTTTGAACACGCAGGCATTGAGCCGGATATCGTAGTAATGTCAAAAGCGATTGGTGGTAGCTTACCGCTTGCGGTATTAGCGATCAAAAAAGAGTTTGACGCTTGGCAACCGGCAGGTCATACCGGTACATTCCGTGGTAACCAATTAGCAATGGCAACCGGCTATGTATCGCTTAAAATTATGCGTGAAGAGAATTTAGCGAAAAACGCACAAGAGCGTGGCGAATACTTAACTAACGCATTACGTGAATTAAGCAAAGAATTACCTTGTATCGGCAATGTGCGTGGTAAAGGCTTAATGATGGGAATTGATATTGTTGATGAACGTCAGCCAAAAGATGCAACAGGTGCATACCCGCGTGATTGCGATTTAGCCGTTGCAATTCAAAAATACTGCTTTAAAAACAAATTGTTATTAGAGCGTGGCGGACGTGGCGGTAATGTGGTGCGTGTTCTTTGTGCCGTGAATATTACCCAAGCAGAATGTGAAGAGTTTATTAAACGCTTCAAGCAATCTGTTACCGAAGCAGTGAAAGCGGTGCGTGGTTAATAGTTAGAATGGTAGGGGCGAAACATTTTTCGCCCTAATGTAAAAAGGGGCGAATATTTATTCGCCCCTACACCAATAGGATAGAAATAATGTCAAACCTAGAAAAACACAGACAATCCCTGTTCTGTAGCGATCCAAAATCGATTGCTGATTATGAATCGGCGATGAACAATGCGGTAAAAGCGGTTTCAGATTGGCTGAAAGAAGAAAAAATGTACACCGGTGGCTCAATTAAAGAGTTGCGTGCAAAAATCAACGGCTTTAACCCAACCCAAGCCGGTGTGGGCGTGCAAAAATCACTGGAACATTTGGTGGAAATTTTCTTAAAGCCAAGCCTCAAAGTTCACCACCCTCATTCTTTGGCCCACTTACATTGCCCGACAATGGTAACCAGCCAAATTGCAGAAGTGTTAATTAATGCCACCAACCAATCAATGGACTCTTGGGATCAAAGCCCGGCAGGTTCGATTATGGAAGAGCATTTAATTGACTGGCTACGTCAAAAAGTCGGCTATGGCAAAGGAACTTCAGGAGTCTTTACCTCAGGTGGTACGCAATCAAACCTGATGGGCGTATTATTGGCTCGTGACTGGGCGATAGCGAACCATTGGAAAAAGGCAGACGGTTCAGAGTGGTCGGTGCAAGCCGACGGTATTCCTGCCGATGCAATGCAAAAAGTGAAAGTGGTTTGTTCGGAAAATGCTCACTTCTCTGTGCAAAAAAATATGGCAATGATGGGAATGGGTTTCCAATCAGTAGTGACTGTGCCGTCAAATGCCAATGCACAAATGGACGTTGAAGCCCTTGCGAAAACCTTAGCGGATTTAAAAGCCGAAGGCAAAATTGTGGCTTGTATCGTCGCAACCGCAGGCACGACCGATGCCGGTGCGATTGATGATTTAAAAGCGATCCGCAAATTAGCCGATGAACATCAGGCTTGGGTTCACGTTGATGCTGCTTGGGGTGGAGCATTATTGCTGTCGAAAGATTTCCGCCATTTCTTAGATGGCATTGAATTGACCGATTCGATTACCCTTGATTTCCACAAACATTTCTTCCAATCGATTTCATGTGGGGCGTTCTTATTAAAAGATGAAGCGAATTACCGCTTTATTGATTACAAGGCAGACTACCTGAACTCGGAATATGACGAAGAACACGGCGTACCGAATTTGGTGTCAAAATCATTACAAACTACCCGCCGTTTTGATGCGTTAAAATTATGGTTTACCGTTGAAGCCTTGGGCGAAAATCTATACGCTTCGATGATCGACCACGGGGTTTATCTTTCTAAAGAAGTGGAAGCCTACATTAATGCTACCGATGGCTTGGAAATGTTAGTGCCGGCACAATTTGCCTCAGTCTTATTCCGTGTTGTGCCACAAGGCTATCCGGCAGAGTTTGTGGATACCTTAAACCAAAATGTGGCAGATGAATTATTTGCTCGTGGCGAAGCGAATATCGGTGTGACCAAAGTCGGTGAGCATCAATCACTGAAAATGACTACCTTAAGTCCGATTGCAACACTTGAAAACGTAAAAGCATTATTAGCTCAGGTGTTGGCAGAAGCAGCTCGGATTAAAGATTCAATTGTGAATGGGACTTATGTACCACCGATTGACTAAGTTATCCTAATGGTACAAGCGGTTAAATTTACGTTATTGCAAAAAAACAGTAAAATTTAACCGCTTGCTTATTTTAAGATTTCTCTACAAGATATTGAAACTTGTTGCAAAATGGTTGCATAATCGGTTTCTTTTAGTCCAATATTACCGAAATAGTGCATTTTTACATCACGAATCCCACAGAACTCAAACAGCCCTTTTCCCAGCGTATGTTCAAATGCTGCTAAAAAGCCTTTTCGTTCATATTTTTCATTGGAATTACCGAGCGTTACAAATTGTTGCATTTTTTTGCCGGTCAGCAAGCCGATACTTTCAATTTCCCCGTTACGATAGGCAAAGTCGTAACTTAATACTCTGTCTAAATACCCTTTTAAAATTGCCGGAAAGCCCATCCACCAAAGCGGATAAATTAACGTAATCACATCAGCTTCACGCCAGTATTGATGTTCAATTGCCACATCTGCTTCATAGTGTTGGCTGAGTGTGCCTTGAAATTCAGCCCAGCCTAATATCGGCTTGAAGTTAAGTTGGTAGAGATCTCGCACAACCACCTTATTTGGAACGGAAGCTGCTATCGTTTTTTCCAAAATCGCATGGTTAAAGCTGGAGGGATTCGGGTGTGCGTAAATAATCAGGTGATTCATAGCGTTTTCCTTTACTGTGTCGAGGCAGCTACTAGAAGATTTTAGCAAAACTTTCTTTGATGAAAATCAATGTTTTGGCGAATATACCGGCAAATACCCCGTTTGAGGAATGAACGGTTTTAAGTGAACATTAGATAATTTAGCCTATTATAGTGATGAGTAAAAAGGTGTTTTCTTGACTGATTATCCTAATCAATCACTTCCTCGCCGTAGCTTTTTGCGAGGGCAATTTTTAGACTCGTTAAAAAGCCAAAAAGTCAGTCAGCAAGGGTATGAGCCGATTCGTCCGCCTTGGGCTAATTTAGCAAATTTTTTAGAAAAATGCACCGCTTGCGGTAACTGTATTCAGGCTTGCGAAACCCAGATTATTGTAAAAGGTGCTGCGGGCTACCCCGAAATTGATTTTAGCCGTGGTGAATGTACCTTTTGTGAAAAATGCGTGCATTCTTGCGAGGCGGAGGTATTCCGAGCGGTTTCAGAACAGGCTTGGAGCCACAAAATTGAGATTCAAGCCGGCTGTTTATTAAAGCTGGGAACGGAATGCCGAAGCTGTGGTGATAGCTGTGAGATGAGAGTGATTCGTTTCCGCCCGAGCTTAGGCGGCATTGCCGAAATGGTATTAAATTTAGAAAGCTGTAATGGCTGTGGGGCTTGTTTGAGCGTTTGCCCGACAAGTGCGATAAAAATTCAGCCATTACAAATACAGGCAAACAGAGATGAGTGAAAAATTATCCGAACAGGAAAACTGGTATGTATGCAGCCTCGTGGTGCAGGCAAAACCGGAAAAATTGGAAGAAGTAAAAGCCGAGATTCTGAAGATTCCTCATACCGAAATTCACGGGGAGAAAACAGATGAAGGCAAATTGGTCGTGACGATCGAAAGCAATGTGCATTTAGCCCTTTCCGATCGAATCGATCAAGTAAGAGATATTAAAGGCGTGATTGTGGTGTCTTTAATTTCTAATTACATTGATGAACAGTGATTAATGATTATTTTTGAAGCCAAACGTGGGACATAGTTATGGAACTCAATCGTAGAGATTTTATGAAAGCGAACGCCGCTGTGGCAGCTGCTGCAGCCGCAGGAATTATGATTCCTGTGAAAAACGTTCAGGCAGATGATACGGGTATTCGTTGGGATAAAGCCCCTTGTCGTTACTGTGGTACAGGTTGTAGCGTGCTGGTAGGAACGAAAGACGGACGAGTAGTCGCGACCCAAGGTGACCCGGATGCAGAAGTAAACCGTGGTTTAAACTGTATTAAAGGTTATTTCTTATCCAAAATGATGTACGGTGCAGACCGTATGCAAGAGCCAATGTTGCGTATGAAAGACGGCAAATTCGACAAGAACGGCGATTTCACGCCGGTTTCTTGGGAGCAAGCCTTTAGCATTATGGCGGAGAAGATCAAAACCATTATTAAAAATGACGGCCCGAATGCAGTAGGTATGTTCTCATCAGGTCAAACAACCATTTTTGAAGGTTATGCGAAAGTAAAACTTTGGAAAGGCGGTTTCCGTTCAAATACGATTGACCCAAATGCCCGCCATTGTATGGCGTCCGCTGCGGTTGCCTTTATGCGTACCTTTGGTATGGACGAGCCGATGGGCTGCTATAACGACATCGAAAAAACCGATGCGTTTGTGCTTTGGGGTTCAAATATGGCAGAAATGCACCCGATTTTATGGTCTCGTATTTCTGATCGCCGTTTATCAGACAACAAAGTGAAAGTGGTGGTAATGTCTACTTACGAACACCGTTCGTTTGAATTAGCCGATACACCGATTATCTTCAAACCACACTCAGATTTAGCAATCTTAAACTACATTGCTAACTACATTATCCAAAACGATAAAGTAAACTGGGATTTCGTGAACAAACACACCAAATTTAAACGTGGTGAAACCAATATCGGTTACGGTTTACGCCCTGAACACAAATTACAACAAAATACCAATGCGAAAACCGCCGGTAAAATGTATGACAGCGATTTTGAAGAGTTTAAGAAAATCGTTGCCCCTTATACATTAGAAGAAGCACACCGTATTTCCGGTGTGCCGAAAGATCAGCTTGAAACATTAGCAAAATTATATGCAGATCCTAACCAAAAATTAGTGTCGTTCTGGACGATGGGCTTTAACCAACATACCCGTGGTGTGTGGGTAAACCATATGATGTACAACGTCCATTTATTAACCGGTAAGATTGCGTTAGAAGGTTGCGGACCATTCTCACTCACCGGCCAGCCGTCAGCTTGTGGTACTGCCCGTGAAGTGGGTACATTTATTCACCGCTTACCGGCAGATATGGTGGTCACAAATCCGAAACACCGTGAGATTGTAGAGAAATCTTGGAAATTACCGGCAGGGGCAATTCCTGATGTACCGGGTTTCCACGCTACAGCACAAAGCCGTGCCTTAAAAGACGGCAAAATGAAATTCTTATGGCAGATGTGTACCAACAATATGCAGGGCGGTCCGAATATCAATGAAGAGATTTTCCCGGGCTGGCGTAACCCTGAAACCTTTATTGTGGTTTCAGATCCGTACCCATCTGTTTCAGCGGTGGCGGCCGACTTAATTCTTCCAACCTGTATGTGGGTGGAAAAAGAAGGGGCTTACGGTAACGCAGAACGCCGTACCCAATTCTGGCGTCAGCAAGTTAAAGGGCCGGCAAATGCCCGTTCAGATACTTGGCAGTTAGTGGAGTTCTCTAAATACTTCAAAGTAGAAGAAGTATGGCCGGAAGAGTTATTAGCCAAAGCACCTGAATTGCGTGGTAAAACTTTATACGAAATCCTTTACCGCAACGGCAAAGTAGATAGCTATCAAGTACCAACTAACATTCCGGGCTATATGAATGATGAAGCAGATCACTTCGGTTACTACATTCAAAAAGGCTTATTTGAAGAGTATGCGGAATTTGGACGTGGTCACGGTCACGATTTAGCCGACTTTGACACCTACCACAAAGTACGTGGCTTACGTTGGCCGGTGGTAAAAGATGAGAAAACCGGCGAATACAAAGAAACTTTATGGCGTTACCGTGAAGGATATGACCCATACGTTAAAGCCGGTGAAGAAGTGGCATTCTATGGCAATGCGGACAAAAAAGCAGTGATTTTAGGTGTGCCATACGAGCCACCTGCGGAAGCACCGGACGAAGAATATGACTTATGGTTCTGTACCGGTCGAGTATTAGAGCATTGGCACACCGGTACGATGACCCGTCGAGTACCGGAGTTACACAAAGCATTCCCAACCAACTTGGTTTGGATGCACCCAAATGATGCGAAAAAACGTGGCTTACGTCACGGCGATAAAGTGAAAGTGATTTCACGCCGTGGTGAATATGTATCGAACTTAGATACCCGTGGACGTAATAAATGTCCGGAAGGTTTGATTTACTCGACTTTCTTCGATGCTGGTCAGTTAATCAACAAAGTGACACTTGATGCGACTGATCCAATTTCATTTGAAACCGACTTCAAAAAATGTGCGGTTAAAGTGGTGAAAGCTTAATAAACGCACTCTCCCCCTTGATGGGGGAGAGACAGCATAAATTGCGTTCAGCAATTTATGCAGAGAGAGGGTGGAGTTATTCCCCTCTCCCTGATTTAACTTCTGAACGAAGTTAAATCTGTCCCTCTCCCACAAGGGGAGAGGGTGATATAACAAGCGGTCAAATTTGCAAATTTTTTTACAAAAACGACCGCTTACCTAAGAGGAACCCACAATGAAAATGGATCCAAATCGTCGCCAGTTTTTAAAAAATGCAACCCGTACCGCAGCTGGTGTTTGCGGTGTGGGAATCATTTTAGGGCTACAGCAACAACAAAGTTTTGCCCGCCAAGGGGTGGCGTTGCGTCCACCGGGTGCATTGCCGGAGCAAGATTTCCTGAGTGCTTGCACCCGTTGCGGACAATGTGTGCAGGCTTGTCCTTACGATATGTTGCATTTGGCATCGCTTATTTCTCCAGTGGAAGCCGGCACACCATACTTTATCGCACGGGATAAGCCTTGCGAAATGTGCGTGGATATTCCCTGTATGAATGCTTGCCCAACTGGGGCATTAAGCGAAGAGCTAAAAGACATTGACGATGCACGAATGGGGCTTGCGGTGTTGCTCGACCACGAAACTTGTCTTAACTGGCAAGGCTTGCGTTGTGACGTGTGTTACCGTGTTTGTCCGTTAATCGACAAAGCGATTACTCTTGAGAAAGTGCATAACGACCGTACCTCGATTCACGCCAAACTGATTCCGACCGTGCATTCTGATGCTTGCACCGGTTGCGGTAAATGTGAACAGGCTTGCGTATTGGAAGAGGCAGCGATCAAAGTGTTACCGATGGATTTAGCCAAAGGCTTGCTCGGTCGTCACTATCGTTTAGGCTGGCAAGAGAAACAAAATGCAGGTAAATCGCTGATTGAAGATGTTCACCCAGAGGGTTTACGCCCAGCTTATGATGCTAGAATGCCGGAAGGCTTACACGAACCGGTGTATCAGCATATGGAAGTGAAGCCGGGAGCGAAAGTAGCAACGCCAAGTCGGGCGACACAAAATTATGTACCGAACTCTACGACGGTGGAAGCTCCGGAGCATTTCCCTGATTTAGACTTGAATCTCAAGGGGGTGAAATAATGGCAGCCAATTCCCCAAAAAATGCGGGCTTAGAGGCTCGTCAGAAACTAGGTTGGTGGCACGCTTACCGCTTTTTGATTTTAAGACGCTTAAGCCAACTCAGCATTATTTTGATGTTTTTAAGCGGCCCACTTTGGAATATCTGGATTTTAAAAGGAAACTACAGCGGGAGCTTATTACTAGATACCGTGCCGATGACAGATCCATTAATGGCTGCTGAAGTGTTGGCAACCGGCTATCGTCCTGAATGGACGGTATTGGTTGGGGCGTTAATTATGGTGGCATTTTACGGCATTGTCGGTAGTAAGCTGTTTTGTAGTTGGGTCTGCCCGATGAATATAGTAACAGATACTGCCGCTTGGTTAAGACGTAAACTCGGCATTCGCCAAAGTGCTAAAATTCCACGCAATTTACGCTATGTAATTTTGGCAGTTATTTTAGTCGGTAGTGCAATTTCCGGCACGCTATTGTGGGAGTGGATCAACCCTGTTGCGGCTCTCGGTCGGGTGTTTGTATTCGGTTTAGGGGCAACGCTCTGGTTGGTTTTAGTGGTGTTCTTGTTTGACTTATTGGTGGCAGAGCACGGCTGGTGCGGTCATCTTTGCCCGATTGGGGCAACTTATGCCTTAATTGGGGCGAAAAGCCTGATTAAAGTCAAAGTGGTAGATCGTAACCGTTGTGATAATTGTATGGATTGTTACAACGTTTGCCCGGAACCCCAAGTGTTGCGTGTGCCACTACACGGTAAACCGGAGGAAAGCACGATTATCTTATCTAAAGATTGCATTACCTGCGGACGTTGTATTGATGTTTGTGCCGAAAATGTGTTTGCCTTCGGAAGTCGTTTTCAAGGCAGTATTGATGTGAAAAATATTTAATTTTTATCTTTTGAAAACAAGAATTTTAATGGAGTGAACCTCAAATGAGAAAATATCTCGCCTTAATTTTAGCTGTGATGTCCGGCTTTGCAATGGCGGAAGCCCCGAAGTTATCCGGCACTATTGATGAGACAACCGAAAGTGTTGCGCCGGGATTTCATAACCCACAAAAAGATGTGGGCACGATTCCAACCACTTTCCCTTTCCAACCACCACTTGTTCCACATAGTATTCGTGGCTTACAAGTGAGCAAAAACGTAAACCATTGTTTAGGCTGCCACGCTATTGAACCATCTAAAACCACCGGTGCGACCCGTTTACCGCCAAGCCATTTTACCGACCGTGATGGTAAGGTGTATGAAAACGAATCTCCTCGTCGTTATTTCTGTTTGCAATGCCACGTGCAACAAACTGATGTAAACCCGATTATTCAAAATAAATTTGAATCTGTACGTGAATCTCAAGCTAAATAAGGAGTAAGTAATGTTGAGAAGATTTTGTAACTGGTTACGCAGCCCAAGCAAAATGGCAATTGGTGCTGTAATCCTTATTTCTGCATTAGGTGGCATTTTTGCGTGGAGCGGTTTTAACGCAGGCTTGGCTTATACCAATACTGAGGAATTCTGTTCAGATTGCCATATGAATGATGTTGTGCCTGAATACCGTGCCTCTGCTCACTATTCAAACCGCAGCGGTGTGAAAGCGATTTGTTCAGACTGCCACGTACCGCACGAATTTTTTCCGAAATGGCAACGTAAAATCATAGCCGCAAAAGAAGTTTACGCACACTTTACCGGTAAAGTGGATACCAAAGAGAAATTTGAAGCTCACCGTGGCGAAATGGCAGAACGTGAATGGGCACGTATGAAAGCGAACGGCTCGCAAGAGTGCCGTAACTGTCATAATTTTGATGATATGGACTTCACTCAACAAAAAAACATTGCGCAGCAAATGCACGCATTGGCACAAGAGCAAGGTAAAACCTGTATTGACTGCCACAAAGGGATTGCACATAATCTCCCACATATGGAAGCGATTCAGAAAAACTTTATCCCTGATGATTTGTTGAAAAAAGCAGAAGAGAAGAAATAACTTAACGTGTTTCAATAGAAAACCCTCAATTTCCATTGAGGGTTTCTTTTTAGTAGCCAAGTTAGTAACCAACGGCATTGACATTTGGTAAAAAATCGTTGGAATTTAACCGCTTGACGACCGTTTCTATCGTGCCGTCTTCGTGCAATTCAATTTCACGCCAGCCTTGTGGTTGTAAGTCTAAGGTAAACTGGTCGCAATTCGGCTTAAATTGAATGCAAGTAGATGGGGTGGCATAAATCGGAATACCATGCCAAATATCATCAACCTGCTGATGAATATGACCATGCACAATCGCTTTTACATTCTTAAATTTTGCGAAAATCTTGGCTAATTCATTGCTGTTTTTTAAGCTATGCTGATCCAGCCACGCTGAGTTTGTCGGCAAAATATTGTGGTGCAAAGCAATTAAGGTAAAACGTTGCGGATATTGTGCCAATTTTTCTTCCAACCACTTTAGTTGTAAGTAACAGAGTTCACCATAAGGCATACCTACCACCTGGGTATTTAGCATCAGAAGCTGCCATTGCTCACCGAGTAAAATTTGTTTATGGGGAAGGATATGTTTATATTGCGCCAAAATTTCTGACATACTCGGCTGAACATCGTGATTCCCCTCTAGCCACACTATCGGCGAGTTTAGCGAATTAGTTATCTGTGCAAAATAGTGATAACCAGCAATATTGTGATCTTGAATCAAATCACCTGTGGCAAGAACTAGATCAAAATATTGCTTCGCTTGTTTGTTTATTTGCTCAATAACTGCCGAAAAACTTTTTACTGTTTTGACATTCAGTAGAGTTTCCTCCGGATTGGAGAAAAGGTGAGGGTCAGTTATTTGTAATAACTTAATTACCCCTGTTACGGGTAACTTAATATATTCGTGCATTCGTTTTGCATCCATTCAAATTCTAGTAATTTTTAACTGGTGAGATTCTATCAGTAAGCTAAAAGTAAAAATGTGGACTATGCCGCATTTTTGAAAAAAAGTGAGATTAATCAAAAAAATTTATTATTTTCGATAGCTAATACAATGATAAGTATTGATTAATATTTTCATATTGTAATAGATGATTTTTATACTGTTTGGCTGTTTCTAGAACAACTTCTCTATATTTTTGATTGATATCAAGGCAAATTGTTTCTGAAGATAAAATAATTAACACTTATTAGTTAATAAAAAAGGAGTTGAAATGCGTTCAGAATTATTAAAAACGCTTTTGTTATCGGGGCTGATTTTACCGTTATTGATGGCATTTGCCGTAGGAGCTTACGGCTTTATTGTGTGGATGTTACAACTGTTTGTTATTGGTTTACCGGGAGCGTAGAAAATGTTAGGTTCAATCAAAGCATTATTTACTAAGCCGGCAACCAAAATCGGGTTGGGAGTGTTAGTTGGTATCGGTTTTATTGCGGGGGCAATTAGCTGGCATCAATTTAATAAAGTAATGGATCAGACCAGCACCGAAGAGTTTTGCGTAAGTTGCCACTCAATGCAAAAACCCTTGGAAGAGCTTAAACAAACCGCCCACTGGTCGAATAAAAGCGGGGTAACGGCAACCTGTTCAAGCTGCCACTTACCGCACGATTACACCGAAAAATATGCCCGCAAAGTGCAGGCAAGCCGTGAGGTGTGGGCAGAATTATCCGGCAAATATAAAGAAGAAGGCTCATTTGAAAAACACCGCTTAGAAATGGCAGAGCGTGAGTGGGCAAGATTTGCCGCCAATGGTTCAAAAGAGTGTAAGGCTTGCCACAGCTATGAGCGAATGAATTTTGATAAGATGTCGGAAGCAGCTCGTAAGGCAATGAAACCGGCAGCGGAGAAAGATCAAAGTTGTATGGATTGCCACAAAGGAATTGCTCACCACTTACCGAAAGCTGATGAAAATGCACTGAAATCGAAGTTTGATCAGTTTGTGAACAAATCCCCAAGTCAAGGCAAATCTTACTACACCAAAGGGAATGCGGAATTATTCCTAGACGAAGGTTTAAGCCAAGCTATCGGGCAATTAGAAACCGCTGTGCCGGCGGCATTTGTACAAACGGGCAAAAATGCGGATTTGGTGGAGCTGACAATGTGGCGTAAAGAGAAAGGTTTTGGTCGCATTTGGTATCACGATTTCGGTAAAAACATTACCGATGCGGTACTCACCAAAGAGTTTATGGCAAATCAGCCGAAATTTGAGGTGTTGGAAACCAAAGAAGATCCGATTACCGGTTTGAATTGGCAAAAAGTGAAACTACAAGCGTGGATTGGCAAAGCTCAATTATTAGACGATGTTACCCCAATCTGGGCGAATGCAGAAAACCAATACAAAACCCAATGTAGCACTTGCCACAGACAGCCTGATGTCGCTCACTTCGATTCCAACAGCTGGATCGGCTTATTCAACGGAATGGTCGGCTTTACTAATATGGATAAACAGACCGGCAAAGAGGTGCTACGTTATTTACAAATGCACGCCTCCGACAGCGAAGGAGCGAAGCATTAATCCATATAGATGGCGCAAGCGTCCTCGCTTGTGCCAATAATTAAGTATATGTGTAGCACCAGCGTGGACGCTGGTGCTATCAATCAAACAAGCGGTCAAATTTCCGCAAAATTTTACAAATTAAAAAGGACAAGATATGCAACAATCTCGCCGTCAATTTTTAAAAAATATGTCTGTGATGGCTGCCGCTGTCACAATGCCGAATTTCCTCGTGCCTCGCAATGTGTTTGCGAATGAAGACCTTAGCCAGTGGAAAGTTTCCGGCTCTCACTGGGGAGCAATGCGTGCCAAAATTGAGAACGGACGAGTGGCAGAAATCAAACCGTTCGAGTTTGATAAACACCCGACCGAAATGCTCAACGGCATCAAAGGCTTAATTTACAGCGATTCCCGTATCCGCTACCCGATGGTGCGTTTAGATTGGCTCAAAAACCGCCATAACAGCAATACTGCACAGCGTGGCGATAACCTCTTTGTGCGAGTAACGTGGGACGAAGCCCTTGACCTGTTCTACCAAGAGTTAGAACGGGTACAAAAAGAGTACGGCCCGTGGGCGTTACACACCGCCAATGTGGGCTGGCGTTCAACCGGTCAATTCCACAGTTGTGGTAACCATATGATCCGAGCAATTGCGATGCACGGTAACAGTGTCGGCACGGCAGGCGACTATTCCACCGGTGCAGGGCAGACCATTCTGCCGTATGTGCTGGGTTCAACCGAGGTCTATTCACAAGGCACATCGTGGGAAATCATCTTAAAAGAGAGCGAAAACATCATTTTCTGGGCAAGCGATCCGGTGAAAAACCTGCAAGTCGGCTGGAACTGCGAAACCCACGAAGCCTATGCCTACTTGGAAAAACTGAAAGAGAAAGTGGCGGCAAAAGGCGTGAATGTGATCTGTGTTGATCCGGTGAAAAGCAAAACCCAGAATTTCTTGGGTTGCGAACAGCAGTACATCAATCCACAAACCGATGTGCCGTTTATGTTGGCACTTGCCCACACGCTCTACACGGAAAATCTGTACGATAAAAAATTCTTGGATATGTACACGGTCGGCTTTGAAAAATTCCTGCCGTATCTGTTAGGCGAAACCGAAGACAAAGTGGCGAAAACCCCAGAATGGGCAGCCGAAATTTGTGGTATTTCTGCCGACAAAATCCGTGAATTTGCACGAATGCTTGCCGGCAAACGCACCCAGTTTATTTTCGGCTGGGCAATCCAACGCCAACAACACGGGGAACAACCATATTGGATGGGAGCGGTGTTAGCCTCAATGTTAGGGCAAATCGGCTTGGCAGGCGGTGGTATTAGCTACGCACACCATTACAGCTCTATCGGTATTCCGGAATCCGGTGCGGCAATGCCGGGGGCATTCCCGCTCAACATTGATGAAGGGCAAGCCCCGAAATACAACAATAAAGATTACAAAGGTTACAGCGACACCATTCCGGTGGCTCGTATGACCGACAGCTTGCTCCACGCCGGTGAAACCATCGATTACAACGGCAAAAAAGTGACTTACGCCCCGTTCAAAATGGCGATTTTCACCGGTTGTAACCAATGGCACCGCCAATCTGAGCGGAACAAAATGAAGCAAGCGTTCCAAAAACTGGAAACCATTGTCTCCATCAACTACAGCTGGACGGCAACCTGTCGTTTCTCTGACATCGTATTGCCAGCCTGTACCCCGTTTGAACGCAACGACATTGATGCCTACGGCTCATACAGCAACCGTGGCGTGATTGCGATGCACAAGCTGATTGACCCGCTCTACGACTCTCGTTCCGACTTTGAGATTTTCCGTGACCTCTGCCGCCGTTTCGGTAAAGAAAAGGAGTACAGCCGTGGAATGGACGAAATGCAATGGGTGGAAAAACTCTACAAAGATTGCCGCCGTGAAAACAAAGGCAAATTTGAAATGCCGGAGTTTGCCGAATTTTGGCAAAAAGGCTATGTGTTGTTCCCAGAGGGTAAACCTTGGGTTCGCCACGCTGATTTCCGTGAAGATCCGGAATTGCACGCACTTGGCACACCGTCCGGCTTTATCGAAATTTACAGCAACAAAATCGCCTCTTTCGGCTATGACGATTGCAAAGGTCACCCAATGTGGTTTGAGAAAGCCGAACGTTCACACGGCGGTAAAAATTCCGACAAATTCCCGTACTGGTTGCAATCGGTTCACCCGGACAAACGCTTACACTCCCAACTTTGTGAATCGAAAGAACTGCGTGAAACTTACAGCGTGCAAGGGCGTGAACCGCTTTACATTAACCCGCAAGATGCCGCCAAACACGGCATTCAAGACGGTGATTTAGTACGAGTGTTTAACGACCGTGGGCAAGCGATTGTAGGTGCGGTGCTTTCCGATAACTTCCCGACCGGCGTGGTGCGTTTGCAAGAGGGGGCTTGGTATTCACCCCTTGACGAAAGCGTAGGGGCGATTGATACCTATGGCGACCCGAACACAATGACGCTCGACATCGGATCGTCCAAGTTGGCACAAGCGGTTTCCGCTAACACCTGCTTGGTGAATATCGAGAAATTTGTCGGCAATGCCCCAGCACCAAACAGCTTTAACGGTGCGATTGAGGTAACTGCTTAATGGCATTGTTGAAATTAGATATCAGCCGTGAAGAACGGCAATTTATCTATGGCTGGTTTAACGCAATGCTCGCTCGAGAACTCTCGGACGAGCAGTTAAACGCTTTACAAGCGGGCGAATTTGACGATTTTTTTGCATACCTCAGCGAATTGGGTTTTGCTGAGCAGGTTGCAAAATTTCAAGCAGAATTGACTGCTTGCAACCGTTTGGAATTTCCCCGCCTCGAACTGGCAGCCGACTTTGCCCAACTGTTTTTATTGGAAGGCAGTATCAGTGCAATCCCATACGCTTCCGCCTATTTAGACGGCGAAGTGTTAGAGAAAAACTTAGCGGAAATGGACAGGCTACTGGGCGAATTTAGGCTACAAGTCAATCGGGAAAGTAAAGAGCCGAGCGATCATCTTTGCGTTTATCTCACTCTTTTCGACCGCTTGCTTGCCGAAAAACCGTTGGAAGAGCAACAGCAATTTCTGCAAACCCAACTGATGAGCTGGCTCCCTGCGTGGTTCGTCAAAGCCAAAACCGTCAAAACTAACACCGGCGTTTATCCGGCGTTGCTAAGGTTGTTTGAACAGGTGTTGCTGAAGGAACAAAGATAAAGTTATTTATTTGAGAATGATTTGCATTGAGCGAGTTTAAAAAGGAAGTTAAAATTTCAACTTCCTTTTTTATTGGCTGGATTTATCCACATTATTACAAGCGGTTATTTTTATAAAAAAATTTACAAAGGAGACATTAATGCAAAATAATAAAACCACCTACCTAAATTGGTACGATTTATGCGTGCTAACCCTGATCCTGTTTGGTGAGGCAATTTATACCTCAACCCAGCAATATTTCATCACCACCGAAATGCAAGGTAATTTTGAAGAAAATTTAACCTTTTCAAATGAACAAAACTATTGGGCATTACTGACTCAACTTGCCTTGTTGCTGATTGCAATGGGCTATCTAAAATGGCGGAATTTTGATTTCAGCCGTTGGGTGATTCGTCCCTCTTGGCTGGCTTTTTTTAGCGGTATCGGGTTGTTTATTTTACTCTCGTTAGCGATGGATCTCTATTTTGAGGTGTTATACGGCGTTTACAACCTAGTGTATCCGGAGCCATTTTTGGCAGTATTGAGAGAAGTGAATATTTCTACCGTGCTGTATGCGATTTTAAACGGCTTTTATGAAGAAATCTTTTTCCTCGGTATTTGCTTGGCGGTTAAACCTGAATATTTAAAATGGGCGGTGATTTATTCACTGATTATTCGGGTGAGTTTTCATACCTATCAAGGAATGGAAAGTGCGTTAGGATTAGGAATTTGGCTCGGTTTAATTATTTATTTGCTCTACTCACGCTCAAAACAGAAAAACCTATTTCCATTTTGGGTGGCACATAGTATTGCCGATATTTTTGGCTTGAGTTTGTTGGCTTATTTTTAATCAAACTCATCCTACCAGTAGGTTAAAAACATCATTTTTTATATGGAAATGTATTTTTAATCTATAATATAACTTTGGGTTATTTTATATAACCAAAAGTTATATTTTTGTTGTGTGTTTGTTAAAAGGAAACCAAAATTATGAGTATTAAAAAATTAACCCTAGCCACCTTAATTTTAGTTGGTTTAACTGCTTGTGGCAGCAGTGGTTCAGGTAGCAATTCTAATAATGGTAAATCGGATAAATCTAACATTGTTATACCAAAAGATCTAAAAGACAAAGCTGATCAAGCAAAAGATAAAGCAAAAAAGGAAGCCGAACGTTTAGCTAAAGAAGCGGAAAAAGCAAAATCAGAAGCGGATCGTTTAGCAAAAGAAGCGGAAAAAGCGAAAGCAGAAGCGGAGCGTTTAGCAAAAGAAAAGGCTGAAAAAGCAAAAACGGAAGCAGACCGTTTAGCAAAAGACGCCGAGAAAGCAAAGGCGGAAGCAGAACGTTTAGCTAAAGATGCTGAAAAAGCAAAAGGAGAAGCACAACGTTTAGCGAAAGAAAAAGCTGAAAAAGCAAAAGCAGAAGCTGAACGTGTCACTAAAGAAGCTGAGAAAGCCAAAACAGAAGCAGAGCGTTTAGCAAAAGAGAAAACTGAAAAAGCCAAAGCGGAAGCAGAGCGTTTAGCACAAGAAAAGGCTGAAAAAGCCAAAGCAGAAGCAGAGCGTTTAACTAAAGAAGCTGAGAAAGCAAAAGCCGAAGCTGAACGTTTAGCCGCAGAGGAAGCCAAAAAAGCTGAAGAAGCCAAAAAAGCTGAAGAAGCCAAAAAAGCTGAAGAAGCTAAAAAAGCCGAAGAAGCTAAAAAGGCTGAGGCAGAAGCAACAGAAAAAGCGAAAGCTGAAGCCATTAAACTCAAGGGAACTGATGATAAAGAATATGCAGTTATTAAAGAAATGAAATCATCAGACAATACACGAAAAGGTCATATTTATAACCAACCTTATTCTGTTGTGACGGCTAGTACGTTAGTCACATTAGGAGAGAAGCCAAATGAAAATGATAGTCTTGTTGAAATTAAGGGCTTAAAAACAACAGCATTACCACAAGAGGGTAAAGCAACTTATAGTGGTAAACTATTCGAATTTACAAATGTAGATTCAAGTGATTTAACCTATAATGTTGATTTCGGTAAGCGTAAAGGTTCTGGCGTGGCAAAAGGTCAGGAGACGTCTATTGAATTGAAAGAAGGAAGCATCGAAAATGGAGCAATTTCTTCTACTGTAACGTCTTCAGGGGGAATATTGGATGGTAAGCAAGGCAGCTATAAAGTCGAATTCTTTGGACCAAAAGCAGAAGAAATTGCTGGTGAAGTTGAAATTAAAAATATTGATTCGACAGGTCTTTCTATAAAATACGGATTAGCAGGTTCTCGTGGTGAAATCTCTAAATAAATTTTTATGATATTCAATGCCGTTTAATCCCTTAAACGGCATTCTTTTTTACTATGCATAAAAAACACTTTCTATTTTTACTTGTTTCGCCGTTGGCAATGGCGGAAACGGTTGAGTTTCAGCAAGATCCCAAAGAGTTTGATGGGCAGCGACAAGCGGTCAAATTTGAGCAAGAAATTGCAAAAAAAGATTTAAAATCAACCGCTTACTTGGCAGAAGATAATACGCTTAAAGGTATTGAACAGCATATTAACCAAGCAATTCTGAGACAAGATTGGGCGAAGCTGGAAAACCTGTTAGGCGATTATGCAAAGCAAGATCAATTTGACCCACTGCTTTTGGACTATGCTTTGGCGGCATTGGCTTATGCTAAAAAAGATTATCGCTCTGCGGCGTTTTATTATCAGCAGTTGCTGAAAAAACAGCCTGATTTAACCTACCCTCGTTTTGATTTAGCCCTGATTTTAAAAGAGGATTATCGCTACAGGGAAGCAGAGCAAGAATTTCAGCAACTCAAAACCGATGATTTACGCAATGCGGTGAACAGTGCGTTGGCTCAAATAGAGGAAGAAGAGAGCTGGAAGCCGGATTTTTACTTGCAATATACCCAAACCAACAATGTGAATAATGCTTCTTCATCGCCAACGGTAAATGTAAACGGGCGGATTTTTATTAAAGAATCAGACAGCTTGCCGCAGTCGGCAAAAGGCATCAGATATGGCATTGGCTTGAGTAAAATGCGAAATATCGGCGGTAATCATTTTGTGGGAGTCGATCTTGGCTATAACGGCGTTTATTACTGGAATAACCACGATTATAGCGAACAGTCGGTCTCACTAACGCCAAAATATAGCTACAGAACGGCAACTTATCGTATCGGGGTTTCGCCCTTTATTGAGCAGAATTGGCTGGGTAGCTCTCGGTATAACTATCAATTTGGTAGCAGTATCAATGCTGTTAAACTTTTTGAACGTGGGGTTATTTCAGGCTCATTCAGCCACCTGCAAAAACGCTATCTTGAAAAGCATACTGCTGAGCGTTACAACGGCTACCGCAACCAACTCACGCTCGGCACTCAATGGCAAGCGGTCAAAAATTGGCGATTTTTTGCAAATCTTAACGCTAGCCGTGAAATTACCCGTGAGAAAGCTCAATCTTCCAATAAGTGGCTGGCGACCATTGGCGTAATTTACCAAACACCAAGTTGGGCAAGTTCGGTAAGTGTCGGGTATGGCAAGCGTTATTTTGCTGATAAACATTATCTGTTTGGCTATAAACGCCAAGATAAGGAATATCAAGCGAATGTGGCGGTGTGGAACCGAAATTGGCACTGGCACGGGATTGTGCCGAAATTAAATTTCCGCTATCAAAAAATCGACAGCAATATTGCCGATTTCTACTCGCGTAGCAATAAAGAAGTCTTTATGACGTTAGAGAAGCTGTTTTAAGACTGTGTATGAATATCGGGGCGAAAATTTTCGCCCCCATCAATATTAACTAATTGAATTTTTGGTAATTTAACTGCAACCATTGTAGCCCAATTACCGCAATCACATTGTCAATTGTGCCGTCTTCTACCCATTGATATGCCTGTTCACGGCTTACAACGTGAACCAAAATGTCTTCATTTTCTTCTTCCAGTAAGCCGTGTACCTCACCGGATTTCACTTGGGTGCTGTCAATCAAGCCGAGAAACAGGTGCAAGCGTTCCAGTTGTCCACCGGGACTGTCCCATACGCTTAAGGCGTGTTGCACTGTTGTGACTTCCAAGCCGGCTTCTTCTTTGGCTTCACGCATTGCCACTTCTGCCGGCTCTTCGTTGCCTTTATCTACCATACCGGCAACCAATTCCAGCAACCAAGGGGATTTTTTCTGCCCTGAATCATAGGCTCCGATACGCACTTGCTCAATTAGCACCACCTTGTCTAAGATAGGATCGTAAGCAATTAAAGCCGCCGCTTCGCCTTTAATTAAGAGTTCACGCACCACTTCACCGCTCATTTCACCGGAAAACAGTTTATGGCGGAAAGTGATTTTTTGTAGCTCAAAATGCCCTTTATAGACGGTTTCTCGGTTTAGAATCTGTAAATCATTGTGCTGATATTGGGTTAGCTTCATATTAGTTCCTAGCTTTTATGTAAACGATCGGTGTGTACAATATATAATGCTATAATCATCACCAAAATAGAGAGTGCGAATAATAGTGTATGCAACGCATTAGAATGATCGACAATAATCAAACGCACCATGGCAGTAATCCCGATATAGAGGAAATAGCGTAACGGAAAGTGATAATTCGATTTGAAATATTTCACAATCAACGCAAGAAACTCAAAATAGAGAAAGAAAATTACTATTTTTTCTACAATTTGGAATTTCTCACTGTCGCTAAAGGAGAGTTCATAGAGTGAATAGGCTTCGGCAAATAGTGAATAAGAGAGCAATGCCCCTGCTGCAAGCAAGGCTATATTCATAATCCATTGAAAGGTTTCGGAAGCGATTTTGCCAAAACTGGAATGGTGTTCTTCTAAAGATTTTTTAGGCATTCGTTATCCTTAATTAACATCATAAATAAGCGATTGGCACTTAATAGGCTGAAACTGCCCTTGTTGCCAACAGTATAATAAGGGCTCAGATAATAGCATATTTTGCGATTGCTGATAGAAGTAGCTCAAATAGAACGGTAGCTCGCTCACAAAATGCAGTTTTCCGCTCGGGCAATGGGCGGAAAAGAGCTGTTTTTCTAACGGTAAATGTTTTACTTCGGACAGTTTCGCAATCCCTACCCCTTGCGATTTCAATATCGCCTCTCGCAAGCACCAGCTCAAATAAAAGCGTTCAGCAAGGTTACTTAGAATGGGGGAGGGGTGGGCTAATAAAACATTTTGTTCTTCAGCGTTTCCGTAATGGCAGATTAAATCGTGGTAACGCCTGATTTTTTGTGGGTGTTCAATATCAATGCCGACCGCTAATTTTGCAAAAGAATGCGAAAAAATGACCGCTATCCACTCCCCGGAATGGCTGATGTTAAAGTCAATTTGCTCACAACTGACAAAAGGGCGACCGCTTGGGGAGCGTTTTATATTGGTGAGTAACGCTAAATCCAGATGGTGTTTTTTAAACAATTCCGTGAGCAGAAAAAAGGCAGCTCGGCGGCTTTGCCATTTTTGTATCTGTTTTTCAGTTAAACCGCTTGGCATTTCAGGGTAGGCGAAATCGTTTGGCAGGGCTGCTTGCCGATGAATAAACGCAATTTCAATATTTGCAAAATGTTGCATAAAAATCACCGCTTGAAGGCAAGTAACAGTACGCCACCGGCAACTAAGCTAATGCCTAACCAATCTTGCCCGCTTGGGCGTTCGCCAAGAAAGATCACTGCAAAAAGGGTGACTAACACCAGACTTAATTTATCAATCGGGGCAACTTGGGAAGCATTGCCCATTTGCAAGGCTTTGAAATATGCCAACCAAGAAGCACCAGTTGCCAAGCCGGATAAGATTAAAAACAGCCAGTTTTTGCCACTCAAGCTATCTAACGGCTGCCATTTTCCGCTGTAAGTGAGAAAGGCAATCAGTGCAACGATGATTACCAGCGTGCGGATAAAAGTGGCAAAATCAGAATCTACGCCTTGTAAACCAACTTTGGCAAAAATGGCGGTTAATGCGGCAAAAAGTGCAGAGGCTAATGCCCAATAGAGCCAATCGTGTGTCATAACAAAATTTTAATATTTTAGGTTAATTTCTAATCAGATGGAGCAATAAAATGCGAGTTAGCTCTAGTTTATCAAATTTTCTATTTGATCTTCGCAAAATCTTTGGTAAAAGATGGAATGTATAGAAATGAAAATACAATAAACAAATATTAATAGGAGAAAGTTAAGTGGAAAAATTAAAAGAATTTTTAAAATCTGAAGCCTCAGGAGGCGTACTGCTTCTGGTTTTTGCTTTTGCAGCAATTGTGTGTGCCAACACATCCTTAAGTGATTTCTATTTTGAGTTTTTACAAACGATTGTTAGTGTACAGTTTGGTGAATTTGCCTTGAATAAACCGCTATTACTCTGGGTTAACGATGGCTTAATGGCAGTGTTTTTTACGTTGGTGGGGCTGGAAGTAAAAAAAGAGTTGTTTGAAGGCTCGCTTTCAAGTTATAAGAAAGCCATTTTCCCGGCGATAGCAGCAGTAGGTGGTATGATTGTTCCAGCGATTATTTATTGGGCGATTAATCAAAACCACCCTGAATTTCACAACGGTTGGGCAATTCCGATGGCAACTGATATTGCTTTTGCAGTCGGAATTGTGGCGTTATTAGGTGCTCGTGTCCCGTTAGCGTTAAAAACCTTTTTATTGGCATTAGCGATTATTGATGACTTAGGTGCGATTGTGGTTATTGCGATTTTCTATTCGCAAGAAATCAGTGTGCAAGCTCTTACTATTGCAGCCATTGCGATTATCGGCTTAGTGCTGCTCAACCGCTTTAAAGTCACCTCGCTGTGTGCTTATTTAGTAGTCGGTTTAGTGCTTTGGACTTCCGTCTTAAAATCAGGGGTTCATGCCACCCTTGCCGGTGTAATTATCGGTTTCTGTGTGCCACTGAAAGGTAAAAACGGAGAACGCCCGGCAGACGAACTGGAGCATATTCTAGCCCCTTGGTGTGCTTATCTGATTTTACCGCTCTTCGCTTTTGCTAATGCCGGTGTTTACCTGTTAGAAATGGGAATGGAGCAGCTCTCATCGCCGTTACCGTTAGGCATTGCGTTAGGCTTGATTATCGGCAAAACCTTAGGCGTGTTTGGTTTTAGCTATCTTGCTGTGTTATTCCGCATCGCCAGTCTGCCGCAAGGGGTTAATTTCAAACAAATTTTTGCCATTGCGGTGCTATGTGGTATCGGTTTTACCATGTCGATGTTCTTGGCAAGCCTTGCCTTTGATGTAAGTGAGGCTGGGGAAAGTATTACCGCTCTAGCTCGATTAGGTATTTTACTCGGTTCTGCGGTTTCAGCGATTTTAGGTTATACGTTACTTAGAATGGCGACTAAGCAGAATAATCCAGAAAATAATGCCACTTATTAACCACAAGCGGTTGAATTAATCGGAAATTTTGCAAAATAGGCATAGTGGATTTCCATACCACTATGCCTATTTTATTTTACACCTTAGGAGCAAATCGGTTGCCGATTATAAAAGCAATCAAACCAATTAGCAGTGAAGGCACAATGGCGTGGAAGCTGAAAATAGCAAGCTTAAAGGTGGTCATCAGCACATAACAGCTTAAGCCTACCAGCATTGAGCAAATAGCACCGGTGGCATTTGCTTTTTCCCAATATAAACCCAGCACAATTACCCAAAGGAAAGTCGCTTCCAAGCCACCTAAAGAGAGTAGGTTCAGCCAAATTAACATTTCAGGTGGGGTTAGGGCGGCAAACACGAGTAATACCGTAAAAGTAAGAGTAGTAATAGTGGAGAACAATTTGATTTTTTTCTCGTTATTAATGGCATTCGGCTTAATTGCCAGATAGAGATCTTTAATTAAGGTTGAAGACGACTGAATCAACATTGAGTCAATCGAAGACATTATCGCTGCCATTGGGGCCGCGAGGAAAATACCGGCAACCACTGGCGGTAGCACTTGTACCATTAGCTTTGGAATCACTTGATCCGGCACTTTGAGATCAGGTACAACTGCTCTGCCTAATACACCTGAAAGGTGCATTCCAAACATTAAAATCGCAATCACTACTGTGCCGATAATCATTGCTCGGTGCAAGGCTTGGCTGTTTTTGTATGCCATACTTCTGACCGCAATATGCGGTAAACCGATTAAACCAAAGCAAACCAATACCCAAAATGAAGTCATAAATGTGAAATCAAGAGGGCGTTCGTCAATACCGTAAGGGGTGGTAAGTTGTGGGTTAATGGCTTCAAGGGTGTTCATTGCATTTTCCACTCCGCCTGCGGCATAAATTACGCCTACTAGCAAAATAGCTGTACCGACCATCATAACCAAGCCTTGAATGGTATCGGTTAGCACTACCGCCCTAAAGCCACCAATGAAGGTATAAAACCCGACAGTCACAGCAAAAATCATTACCGCTGTTTGGTAAGGGATTCCGAGTGTGGTTTCAAGTAAGCGACCGGCACCGATAAATTGCACCGTCATCATCGCAAAAAACGAAAGTAATAAGGCTAGTCCTGCAATCCAAACCACAAATTTGTTTTGGTAACGGGCTAACAGCATATCGTTAATGGTGACACTATTGTGCTTGCGGGCAAGTAAGGCAAATTTTTTGCCTAATGCACCGAGTGAGAGCAATACGGCAGGGACTTGAATCATTGCCAGTAACACCCAGCCTAAACCGTATTTATAGGCAGCACCCGGTCCGCCGATAAAGGAACTTGCCCCCACATAAGTGGCGGCGGTTGTCATTGCTAACACAAAGCCCGACATTGAACGCCCACCGATATAGTATTCCGAAATAAAGCTTCCGCATTGGCGTTTACGGTAAGCATAAAACGCTACGCCAAACACAAAAATTAAATAAGCAATCAGGGGTAAAATCATTTCACTATTCATTATTCACCTCAAGATCGATATTTTTATACACTTTTTTGACGACAATGGTGGCAATTAAGCTAAATAGCACAGGTAAGAAAATGCAAGAAAGTTCAAACCAAATCGGAAAGCCGAAAATGCCTCTGCCTTGCGGTGAAAAGTAAGCAAAACCTACCCAGCCGAGCAGATAAATCAGCGTAAGCAACACAGCCCAACGTGCTTCTGTTGTTAATTGTTGATACATAAAGTCTCCTTAAAATATAAAAAGAACCTCGCAGTTGCGAGGTGTGTCTAATATTGCCATTCGTCCGGGTCTATTCCCAGCTCACGCATTTTTTGTTTTGCCTCTTCAGGGATTTCATCTGTCCTGTCTTTCATCAAGTCTTCATCATTCGGCAAAGGCTGACCGGTAAAGGCGTGCAAAAAAGCCTCGCACAATAATTCGCTGTTGGTTGCGTGACGAAGATTTTTGATTTGGCGACGGGTTCGCTCATTAGTTAAAATTTCCAATACTTTAATTGGAATGGATACCGTCACTTTTTTGACTTGTTCACTTTTTTTGCCGTGTTCGGCATAAGGGCTAATATATTCGCCGTTCCAGTCTGCCATTTGTTTGCTCCTTAAATGTTGCCTGTATTGTAATCAAAAGCGAACTATATCTCAATCTAGACGTCTAGATTTCTAGATGCAAAACGGCTTTTTGTTTTGTATTTTTTATCAACTTCGCTACAATGGGCGAAATTTCTCTGCAAAAGGTTCAATTTATGAAACTCAAATCGTTCAAACCGATGTTTATGCTACTCAGTGTGGCATTTTTAACCGCTTGTTCATCAAGCATTAACCCAGAAACCGGCGTGCGAGATGACCCACTTGAGGGGTTTAACCGTGCGATGTGGAAAGTCAATTACGAATATTTAGACCCTTACGTGTTAAAACCGGCAGCTAAAGGTTGGAAAGAGTATGTACCAAGCCCGGTTAAAACAGGCTTAATTAATGTTGCTAATAACCTTGATGAGCCGGTTAGCTTTGTAAACCGCTTAATTGAAGGCGAAGGTAAAAAAGCGATGGTTCACTTCAATCGCTTCTGGATCAACACTGTGTTTGGTTTAGGAGGGTTAATTGACTGGGCAAGCTTAGACGATGGCTTACGTTTAAATAACGGACAACGTGGTTTAGGCGAGAGTTTAGGAACTCACGGCGTGCCTTCCGGCTCTTATATTATGATGCCGGCTTATGGAGCAACCACACCTCGTCAAGGTATTGGTAGTGCGGTGGAAACCGGTTATTCGGTGCTGACTTATGTTGGGTCACCTTGGTCTATCGCTAAATTTGTGGTGCAAGGGGTAGATACCCGTTCTAAATTATTAGAACAAGATGCGTTGTTAGAGCAAGCTCAAGACCCTTATGTTACCTTCCGTGAAGCTTATTTCCAAAACCTTGAATTTAAAGTGAAAGATGGCAATGTTGAGCAAAGCCAGCAAGAACAGCTTTCGGAAGAAGAGTTGAAGAATATTGATTAATTGATGTGAACGAGGGATGGTACGCCTCATCTAAAGCGTACTCTCTCCCCTTGTGGGAGAGAGACCGAAAAATATTTCGTTCAGAAATATTTTTCAGAGAGAGGGGGAGCTTACAATATTAAGCCTAAAAATGACCGCTTACCCCTCTCCCTGATTTTTTCTTCTGCACGAAGAAAAAATCTATCCCTCTCCCACAAGGGGAGAGGGGATGACTCTAACATTTTAAATATAAAAAGATGAAAAAACATATCCATATTTTAGGCATTTGCGGCACCTTTATGGGAGGTGTGGCAATGATTGCCCGTGAGCTTGGCTATAAAGTTACCGGCTCAGATACTAACGTTTACCCACCGATGAGTACCTTTTTAGCGTCTCACGGTATTGAAATTATTCCGAATTACGATGTCACTCAACTGCAACCGGCCCCTGATTTAGTGGTGATTGGTAATGCGATGAGCCGTGGTAATCCGTGCGTGGAATATGTGTTGGACAACCAACTCAATTACACCTCCGGCCCGCAATGGTTGCACGATCATTTGCTTAAAGACAAATGGGTACTGGCGGTTTCCGGCACGCACGGCAAAACTACCACAACAGGAATGTTAGCGTGGATTTTAGACCAAAACGGAATTGATACCGGCTTTTTAATTGGTGGTGTTGCCGGTAATTTCGGTATTTCCGCTCGTGCCGGTAACAGCCCATTCTTTGTGATTGAGGCAGACGAGTACGATTCTGCGTTCTTTGATAAGCGTTCTAAATTTGTGCATTACACCCCGAAAACGCTGATTATCAATAATATGGAATTTGACCACGCCGATATTTTTGATGATTTAAAAGCGATTCAACGCCAATTCCACCACCTTGTTCGCACTATGCCACAAAGTGGTTGTATTTTGTCGGCAATCGCAGATCAAAACGTGCAAGATACGCTAAAAATGGGCAGTTACAGCCAGCTTCAATTTATTGGCGAACAAAACGAATGGTTTGCCAAACCGCTAAATGCCGATTGCTCACAGTTTGAGATTTTTCACTTAGGCGTTAAACAAGGCGAGGTGCATTGGTCGATTATCGGCAAGCACAATATGCACAATGCCTTAATGGCGATTGCAGCTGCCCACCACGCAGGAGTTGAGGTGCAAGGGGCTTGTGAGGCATTGGGTAAGTTTGTGAATGCCAACCGCCGCTTGGAAGTGAAAGGCGAGGTAAACGGCATTACCGTTTATGATGATTTCGCCCATCACCCAACTGCGATAGAAGCGACCATTGATGCTTTGCGAGGCAAAGTCGGGAAAAACCAACGCATTTTGGCAGTGCTAGAGCCTCGTTCAAATACAATGAAAATGGGCGTACATAAAGATGAAATAGCCCCAAGCCTACACGATGCCGAAGCGGTATTTGTTTACCAGCCCGATATTATTGCGTGGAGTGTGAGTGAGATTACCAATGCGTTATCGCAACCGGCGTATTGGTCAGCAAATATTGATGATTTAGTCGAACTGGTCGTCAAAGAAGCCAAACTCAGCGACCACATCTTAGTGATGAGCAACGGAGCCTTTGGCGGTATTCACGCGAAGTTGTTAGCTAAATTAGCAGAGCGATAAACCTTACAAGCGGTAAAATTTTTGGAAAATTTTACCGCTTGTTTGTATAACCCATCTATTTTTGTGATCTGCATCGAAAAATTCAAAATCATTTATGGATATTCATACATATTTTATTGAAAATAGTGACTAATATCTCTACCAATAAACAGAATAAAATATGAGCGATTTAATTATTTATAACACGGAAGACGGCAAAAGCAATGTAGCCTTGTTAGTGGTTGAAAATGAAGCTTGGCTGACACAAAATCAACTTGCAGAACTTTTTGACACCTCTGTTCCAAATATAACCACACATATCAAAAATATCTTACAAGACAAAGAGTTAGACGAAAATTCAGTTATTAAGGATTATTTAATAACTGCCCAAGATGGCAAGAATTATCAAGTAAAGCATTATTCACTTGAAATGATTCTGGCGATAGGGTTTCGAGTTCGTAGCCCAAGAGCAGTACAGTTTAGAAAATGGGCAAACAGCACATTACGCACTTATCTCGAAAAAGGTTTTTTAATTGATAGCGAGCGTTTGAAAAATCCGCAGGGTCGTTTAGATTATTTCGATGAATTACTTGAACAGATTCGTGAGATTCGGGCAAGTGAATTGCGTTTCTATCAAAAAGTACGAGAGCTTTTCAAACTCTCTAGCGATTACGACAAAACAGATAAAAATACGCAAATGTTTTTTGCAGAAACGCAAAATAAGCTCATTTATGCAATAACCAAACACACTGCCGCTGAGTTGATTTGTCAACGTGCTGATGCGACTAAGATGAATATGGGATTAACTAGCTGGAAAGGAAAAGTCGTGCGTAAAGGCGATATTGTGATTGCGAAAAACTATTTAGATAATAATGAGCTGGATTCTTTAAATCGCTTGGTAATGATCTTTCTTGAAAGTGCCGAATTACGTGTGAAGAACAACCAAGATCTTACGTTAGGTTTCTGGCGAAGAAATGTAGATATGTTGATTGAGTTTAACGGCTTTCCTGTATTAGGAAATGGTGGAACAATCACGCATAAACAAATGGAAAGCTTTGTCAGAGAGCAATACGAAAAATTTGATATTCAGCGTAAATGTTTAAAACAGAAAGAGGCAGATTGGGAAGATTTGCAGGCATTGGAAAAGTTAGAAAGTGAGCTAACACGGTAGTTAAACGCAAGCGGTAAAATTTCCCCAAAATTTTACCGCTTGTCACCTTATTTTCTATACCGCTCATCTGTCAAGGTTTTTAAAAATGCTTCGAGGGCATCAATTTCTTCATCGCTTAAGGGTTTGGCTTTGAGTTTTTGGTGGGCGATAGTGGGTTCAAATTCTGCTTGTTGCCACGCCGTGCCGGTTTCAGGGTTGATTTTTCGCTCCGGGTTATTGTAGCTGTCTAAAAACAGCAAAACAGTCTTTAATTCTTTAAACACACCGTTGTGCATATAAGGTGCAGTCACGGCAACATTTCGTAACGTTGGGGTTTTGAATTTGCCTTTTTGTGTTTCATCACCTTTAACATTTGGGTTTTCAAATAAGCCTAAATCGACAAAGTCTGGTGCGAAGCCGTTAACCGCTATCAAGTCTGGGTTGCCGGGTACGCCTACATTGTAATAGTGATAGTTGCTAAAGGTTTCTTCTTGGTGGTTTGCAGCACTCTGTAATTGGTGGCAACTACTACAATTAGTTTGAGCTTTATTGAAAAATAAAGCTCTGCCTTTTTCTTCCAATGCAGTTAATTGTTCCTCGCCTTTTAAAAATAGATCATATTTTGAATCAAATGGAGCGAGAAGTTTGTTTTCTTGCTGGAATGTCGCAATCGCATCTTCCATTGCTGCATAAACGCTTTCATAACTTTCCCATACCTTTTCACCGTAAAATTGCCCTAAAAATCGCTGATACATCGGCACATTATATAATCTTTTGGCTACTTCTAATTTGTTAGGCATTCCCATTTCATTTGGGTCGATAGGCGGCATACCGGCTTGCTCGGCGAGATTTTTGGCTCGCCCGTCCCAGAACTGCCCGCCGATATATTCTTGACTTTGCTCATCAAAGTGGAACTCAGGAGAGTATTTCGCATAAAGCATGGTCGGGGAGTTGCGTTTGCCGAATTTGGTCGGATCATCTCCTTGTGAAACCACGCCTTTTGCCGGAGTAGTGCGGTTATCAATAAAGGCATAATCCGGATTATGGCAGCTGGAGCAGTTTTGTGAACCGTTGTGTGACAGCATATTGTCAAAGAATAGAATTTGTCCAAGTAGGGGCTTATTTATTCCTTCTGCCGGTATAGTTCGAGGTGCTTTTTCTAGTGCCAAAGTTACGCCGGAAAATAGAGTTAAGCTAAAGATTAGAGGGAAGAATTGGTTCATAAAAGCATACCTTTTTAACGATAACTACAGTGATAATTCAATAGTGTTGAATGATTATCCGTAAACCTTAGCTTATTTTAAAATTTCACTGCGTATAAATCTCCCCTCAAAATGAGGTAGTGGCTTGATTCAAATCAAGGTGTTTTGCATTATAACAAGCGGTCAGATTCCTCATATTATTTACAATAAATTTACACTCCAGAAGATGAATTATATTACAAATAGCGTAAAATACGCGCACTTAAATTTATGAGTCTAACTTTTTGTGGTCAGATCAAAATAGGTGGCGGTTTTTTATATTGGTTAAGATTATGTTGAACATAGGTTCTACGTAATCTTTTTTATTTTTATATAGGGTCGATTATGAATCAAATTTTTAAAGTTATTTGGAATCAGGCAACACAAAGTTGGGTTGCAGTATCTGAATTACAACGAGCGAAAGGTAAAACGAAATCTGTTAGTTCTGCAAGTAAGGCAACATTGGCTTTATTGGCTGGAGCTAGTGCTGTATTGGGAGCTACTAATGCTGTGGCTGTTGTATCTATAGGTTCAACAACAAGTAATTATATTTCAACGCAAGCAACGGCATCATCGGAAAACGCAATTGCTATTGGTGCGGATTCAATCTCAACAGGAAGATCTACTATTGCAATTGGTACAAATGCGAATGCAACACATAGAACAAATTTAGTGGATCCAGAAGATACTTCTTACATTACTAGTAATACTGGTGTAGAGAGTCTCAATAATACTGGTCAGAATTGGGCATTAGTGCCTTCAATTGCTATAGGTATGGGAAGTTCTGCTACTTCTGCAAATGCGATAGCATTAGGAACAGATACTCATGCAACAGGTAACCGCGCAACAGCTTTTGGTGCAGGAGCTCTAGCTACTGGTAACCGTTCAACAGTAATGGGATGGAGATCTGCCGCCAGTGGCACTCGCTCATTTGCAATGGGTTCAGGTGCAACCGCAAATGCTGATTTTTCAGGTGCAATGGGGGATAAGTCTGTTGCAAATGCTACTTATTCTTTAGCTTTAGGTTCAAGTGCTAATGCAACTTCTACTGCAACTAGAGGTACAGCGATTGGTTATAATGCGACAGTTTCAGGTGTTAATGCGACAGCTTTAGGGGTAAGTGCAGTATCTTCCAACCAAGCTACGGTTGCAATTGGTGATAGTGCGAAAGCAAGCGCCGATTTTGCTATTGCCTTAGGCTCAGGTGCTAATGCAACGTTAGATAATTCTGTTGCTTTGGGGAGCAATTCAACCGTTTCCAACGCTGTGGCAGTTCCTTCTGCGACGGTAAATGGTATTACTTATTCCGGCTTTGCGGCTAATACTACGGCAGCAGGGAATGTTGTTTCTGTTGGCTCAAACACGATCAAACGCCAAATCCAAAATGTGGCAGCGGGTCAGATTTCTGCTACATCAACCGATGCAATTAATGGTTCACAGCTTTATATGGCAATGAACGCAACAGGTAACCTTGCTAATTCAACTAAAAATATTTTAGGTGGTAATGCTACAGTAAATCCTGATGGTTCTATTACTTATACTAATATTGGTGGAACAAATAAAAATACCATTGAAGAAGCACTAAAAGCGGTAAAAACAGAAGTTGTTGCAGGTAGCAATGTTAATATTACAAATGCAACCGGTGCGAATGGACAAACTATTTATACAGTAAATGCGTATAACACCACGGCAAATTCTTCTAGCCCTGATTACATTACTGTAACAGGTAAAGCTGCAACTGCTGCGAATACAACTAACTATGAAATTGGTTTAACTAAGAAAGCCATTGATGACTTTACGAAAGATACCCAAGCTACTGTTGTTTCAAACGATGGTACAGTAACTGTAAAAAGTACAGAGAGAAATGCAAATGGCACGGTTATTTATGATCTTTCTGTCAATATTCCTGCGCAAGCAAGCCAAATTCAATATTTCTCTGTAAATTCAATCGTACCTGAGAATCAAGCTAATGATGGCGCGAAGAGCAGAAACTCAATTGCGATCGGCCCGAATGCAACGGCAACAGGTGGAGAGCAAGCGGCAGTAGCATTAGGTACAAACTCAAATGCAAATGGTAACGGAGCGTTATCTTTAGGTGTGGCTACGGTTTCAAAAGGTATTCAAGCTACGGCAGTTGGTCATTCAGCAAATGCAACGGCTAATGGTACAACCGCACTTGGTCGCCAAACAAACGCGACAGCAGGTGATGCTACAGCGGTAGGTTCTAATGCTAATGCAACGGCTGAAAAAGCCTCTGCCTTTGGTGTTGCAGCAAATGCGAGTGCAAATGCCTCTTTGGCCGTAGGTGCAAATTCAATTGCCTCAGCACAATCAGCAGTGGCTGTTGGTACACGTGCTAATGCAACAGCTCAATTTGCTACAGCATTAGGTATGGGGGCTCAAGCTACTCTGAATAGTTCTGTTGCTTTGGGTAGCGAATCAGTCGTAAGAGCAGCAACACCAACTGAAAATGCAACGGTAGGGGGTATTACTTATAATGGCTTTGCCGGGGTAAATAAAGATACTAACTATGTTGTTTCTGTAGGCTCTGCAGATAAAGAGCGTCAAATCCAAAATGTGGCAGCGGGTCAGATTTCTGCTACATCAACCGATGCGATTAATGGTTCACAACTTTATATGGCAATGAATGCAACCAGTAACCTTGCAAATTCAACTGCAAATAATTTTGGTGGCGGTTCTGTTGTGAATCCGGATGGCTCTGTGACTCAGCCTAAATATAATGTAACGAATGCAGCTGGAACTCAGTATGGTAATACTGCAACAAATGTTGGCGATGCAATTACGAACTTAAATAACTATGTAAACCAAGGTTTCAATATTAAAGATAATGCGGGTACAACCAAAGGTACTGTGACCCCAAATGAATCTGTACAATTTGTAAACGGTAAAGGTACAGTTTCAAATGTTACACAAGAAGCTGATGGCGTAACTAAAGTAACCTTTGATGTGGATACCGGTTCTATCACGGTTGATAACACAACAGGTGCAGTCACTACCCCTACAGATGAAAATAAAGTTGCAACAACTAAAACAGTTGCTGATGCAATTAAAAATTCAGGCTTTACGGCAACATCTAGCCAAAGCGCAGGTGAAGTATCAGGTACTTCAGCTGAGTTGGTTAACCCCGGCGATACAGTAACTTTTGATGCAGGTAAAAATATCAAGATTACTCAAGCTGGTAGTAACTTTACTTTCGCAACTAAAGATACGGTTGAATTTGATAAAGTAACAACCAAAACGTTAGAGATCCCAACGGACACAGCAAATAAACCAATTACCATCACTAAAGATGGCATTAACACAGCCGGTAAGCAAATCAAAGATGTAGCGGACGGCGTAGATGGTAAAGATGCGGTAAATGTTGATCAGTTAAAAGCGGCAAAATGGACACTTCAAACGTCACAAGATAATGCGGCTGCGGATAAAGTAGGCGATATCAATGCAGATGATAAAGTGACCATTGATGGTAAAGGTGTAATTAAAGTCACTAATACCAAAGAAGCGAATAATGAAAGCAAAGTTCATATCGCACTAGAAACTCAAGCGATTAAAGTAGAAAACGGACAGGCAACGACTGATGGCAACTCAAAAACGGGTGATACAGTAAATACAGCACCAAATACCAATGCTATTGCAACGGTGGGTGATGTAATTAATGCTGTGAATAATGTGAGTTGGTCTATCTATCAAGGTGCCGATAAAGTTAATGATGTGAAAGCGGGTAACGAAGTTCACTTTGTTGATAGTGACCAATTCACTGCATCGGCTACAAAAGATGGTGATACTAAAACCAATGTGACATTTACTGCAAAAACCGTTTCATTAACTGATGCGGATAATAACGGTAAGGTTGATGCTCCACAAACTGAAGCGGATAAGAAGAAATTAGTTAATGCAGGAGATATTGCTAATGCAATTAACAATTCAGGCTTTAAAGCAAAAGCGAATGGTGATGATGGGGAATTAATCAACCCAGGTGATGAAGTTAACTTTAAAGATGGTGAAAACATTAAAGTTACTCGTGATGGTAGCAACTTTACGATTGCAACGGCTAAAGATGTGACTTTCAATAATGTAACATCTAATAATATTAGTGTACCAACCGGCACAACAGCTAATGATAAGCCAATTACCATTACTAAAGATGGCATTGATGTTGCAGGTAAACCAATTACTAATGTGGCAAGCAATCTGCCGGCAACTAACAGCACAGGTGATGCTAATAATACCGTTTCACAAGCGAAACCGGAAAATGTGGATAACATCAAAAACAATGCAGCAACAGTTGATGATGTGTTGAATGCAGGCTGGAATTTACAAGAAAATGGCGGAGCGAAAGACTTCGTTAAAGCTTATGACACAGTAAACTTTGTTGATGGTAAAGGCACAAAAGCAAATGTAACAATGAACGCCGATAACAGCGTAGCGAATGTGACATTTAATATCGATGCCGGCACTATCACTGTAGATGACAAAGGTGCAGTAACTACACCTGCAGAAGAAGATAAAGTTGCAACTACAAAAACAGTTGCTGAAGCAATTCAGAAAGCAGGTTGGAATGCAAAATCTGGTGGCAATAAAGCTGATGATGATCAAGAAGCAGCAGAGTTGATTAATCCGGGTGAAGAAGTGATTTTTGCAGCAGGCGATAACTTAACCGTTAAGCGTGTAGGCAATCAGTTTACTTTTGCAACGGCTAAAGACGTTAAATTTGATAGCGTAACATTTGGTGATAACGGTCCAAAGATCACAAATAACGATGGTAATGTTAATATTGCAGGTAATGATGGTAATCCAACCAAAATTACAGGCGTGAAAGCAGGTGAAGCTGATACTGATGCGGTGAATGTAAGTCAGTTAAAACAAGCAGCAGCAGCGTCCAAAACCGAAGTGAAAGGTTCAGGTTTAGCAACTGTTGGGGCACCTGAAACAGGTGATAATGGTCAAACAATCTATACGGTAGATGTAGCGAAAGCAGATGCTCCTACAGTAACTCGTGGTAATGTGGCTGTTAAAGAAGGCGATGAAAACAAAGTTATGACCGCAGGTGATGTGGCTGATGCAATTAATAATTCAGAGAAAACCTCATCTGTAGTAGCTGGTTCTAAAGCCGTAACTGTTAAAGCCGGAAAGGAAGATCCTAAAGGCAATACTGAATATACGGTAGATGTTGCAACGGATAAATCTATCGGTCGTGATAATGACGGTAATATGACAGTGAATACTGACAACGTTACTATCGTGAAAGATCCGACAACAGGTGAAGTTAAAGCGAATACCACAACATTAAATAATTCGCCTGAAGGTAAAGTTACTGAGCCTACAGGTGACGATGCTAAGAAATTAGTGACGGCAGGTGATATTGCTAATGCAATTAATAATTCAGGCTTTAATGTAACAGCAGGTGATGGTGTTGATGGTGGTGAAACCAATGGTAAGAAAACACAGCTAATCAAGCCGAGTGAAACAGTTACCTTTGATGCGGGTAAAAATATGACACTTACCCAAGCTGACGGTAAATTCACTTACACAACAAAAGATGATGTTGCATTCAACAGCATTGATATGAGCAATGGTAAACCAAATACAACAGGCTCAATCACTAACCTGAAGAGCGGTGTGGGCGGTACATTTGCAGATAAAGCAGCACCAACAGATGCAGAGCGTAAAGCGATTGCGGATAAGATTAACAACGCAACAGGTGATACGTTGAATAATGCTGTGAATGTGGGTGATGTACAAGCAGCAATGAAAGCAGCAACCACCAAAGTGGAAGGTGATAAAGGTGTTACTGTAACATCTAAAACTAACGATGACGGCTCAACCACTTATACCGTTGAAGCAAAAACGGATGGTACAACCATTAAGGTAAACGATAAGGGCGAAATCACGGCAAACACCAGCGAGTTAACAAATAACCCTGATGGTAAAGTGGAAGAGCCTACAGAACCAAATGCATTAGTAACAGCTAAAACCGTTGCAGATGCAATTAACAATGCAGGTTTTAACATTCAAGCAAACGGTGACGAGAAGAGCCTGGTGAAAACAGGTGATACGGTTCAGTTCTTAAATGGTAAAAACATTGAGATTACCCGTGATGGGAATAACATTACTGTTTCAACTGCAAAAAATGTGAACTTTGATAGTGTACAGTTCGGAAATGAAGGTCCTAAGATTACTAACAATGGTGGTAATATCAATGTTGGTGACAAAGACGGTAATGCAGTCAAAGTAACTAATGTAGCTGCCGGTGACGTAAATGCAGATAGTAAAGATGTAGTAAATGGTAGTCAGCTTTATACTTTCGCTATGGCATCTCGTGAAGAAGTGAAGTCGGATGATAAATCAGTTACGGTTAACACTACAAAAAATGCTGATGGTGCGAATGTGTTCGATCTTTCTGTGAATACAGACAATGTAACGATTGTAAAAGATCCGACAACAGGTGCAATTAAGGCTAACACTACGGCATTAAATGATGCAAATAATGACGGTAGAATTGATGAACCAACCGCTGATGATGCTAAGAAATTAGTGACAGCAGGTGATATTACCAACGCCATCAATAACTCAGGCTTTACGTTGAAAACTTCGGCTGTAGAAGGTGGAGAGAAGCTTTCAGGTGGTGATGAACTGATTAATCCGGGTAAAGCAGTTGAAATGGTTGCAGGTAAAAACTTAACTGTGAAGCAAGAAGCTGATGGTAAAGTCATTTATGCGACTAAAGATGATGTTAAGTTTAGCAGCGTAACCTCTAACACTGTAACTGTACCAACTGATGAAGCAGATCCTGCAAATAATCCAATTACTATCAATAAAGATGGTATCAATGCAGGTAATAAAGCGATTAGCAATGTTGCGTCTAACCTGACACCTGTGACTGCAGATGATAAGGTTCAACCAGCAGACAATAATCCAACCAACTTAGCTGATAAGTTAAGTAATGCAGCAACATTAGGTGATGTATTAAATGCAGGCTGGAATTTACAAGGTAACGGCAAAGCGGTTGATACTGTGGTACATAATGACACGGTTGATTTTATTAAGGGTAAAGGTACAACGGTCACGGTTGAAAACAAAGACGGTAAGAATACGATTAAAGTAGATAGCCCGATTGAGTTTGTTAACCAAGATCCTGCTGATAGCTCAACCCCAAGCAATACAGCTAAATTTACCGGTGAAGCACCAGTACAATTAGGCAATGTGGCAAGTGGTGTTCGTAAGCCTGATGGCACAACACCAGAAGGCAAAGAGCGTGCAGAAGCTCTTAACAATGCATCTGGTGATACCGTAAACAATGCGGTAAACGTAGGTGACTTACAAGCAGCGACAAAAGCAGCGACCACCAAAGTGGACGGTAATCAAGGTGTTGTTATTACACCTACCACCAATGGTGATGGTTCAACGACGTATACAGTAGCAGCGAAGACTGACGATACTACTATTAAAGTAGATAGTGAAGGTAACATCACTGCAAACACCAGCGAGTTAGGTAACAACGCAGACGGTACGGTGAAAGCACCAACTCAACCAAATGCGTTAGTGACTGCTCAAACTGTTGCAGATGCAGTGAATAATGCAGGCTTTAATATTAAATCTGCAGGTAATAAGGCTGCCGGTGACCAAGCTGCGACTAAGCTAGTGAAAACGGGCGAAGAAGTTGTGTTTGAAGCAGGTGATAACTTAACTGTTAAACGTGATGGTAATCAATTTACTTTTGCGACAGCAAAAGATGTGAGCTTCAACAGCGTACAGTTCAGCGAGAATGGTCCGAAAATCACTAATGATGGTGATAACATCAAAGTCGGTGATAAAGACGGTAAACCAACTAAGATCACTAATGTAGCAGATGGCGATATTAGCCCAGTAAGCACAGATGTTATCAACGGTAAACAGCTGAACAACTATGCGAAAGTGAATGGTAATAACATTGGTACTGATGAAGATGGTTCTATCAATATCGTAAATGGTAATGGTACAACTATTACCAGTGATAAGGCTGGTGAGGTGAAAGTGAACGTAAACAGCACAGATTTAACCGTTGCTGATAACGGCAAAATCAATGTTCAAGATCCTAACGGTACCGGTTCACACTTTGTGAATGCAACAACAGTAGCAAATGCCGTAAACAACGTAAGCTGGAACGTAGATTCTAAAGCAGTTGGTACAGGTGTGGTTGAAGGGGATAAAGCCCCTGCGAAAGTAAAAGCAGGTAGTACAGTGAGCGTGAATGCAGGTAATAACATCAAAGTGACACGTAAAGGTTCTGATGTAACTGTAGCCGTTTCAGATACCCCTGAATTTACTAGCGTTAAGACTGGTGATACATTGGTGAACAATAATGGCGTAACCATTAATAATGGCTCTGCAGGAAAAGCGGTAAGCTTAACCAAAAACGGCTTAGATAATGGTGGTAACCGTATTACTAATGTTAAAGCAGGTGAGGCAGATACCGATGCGGTTAATGTTGGTCAGTTAAAAGGTGCTGTTAATCACTTAAATAACAAGATCCATCGTAATAACCGTGAAGCCCGTGCAGGTATTGCCGGTTCAAATGCAGCAGCAGCGTTACCGCAGGTTTACATTCCAGGTAAATCTATGGTGGCTGCAGCAGGTGGTACATTTAAAGGTGAAAACGCGCTTGCAGTAGGTTATTCACGTTCAAGTGATAACGGTAAGCTTATCTTGAAATTACAAGGTAATGCGAATAGCCGAGGCGACTTTGGTGGCGGTGTAGGCGTTGGATACCAGTGGTAATTTAGCCTAATTGAGTTGAAATCCCCTTCTTCGGAAGGGGATTTTTATGTTATATTGAGGCTAAAATTTATGGTGTAAGCGGTAAGATTTGTAAAAAAATTTGCAAATCTTACCGCTTGTAATTAAGAGGTAAAGAATGAAAAAAGCAGATATTCAGAAAATGCAGGATTGTTATAACCAATGGGTAGCACTATTACCAGAATTGGAAAAAGGGATAGAGCAATGGAAACAAGCTACTGCACTTTTGGAGCCATTAAGTCAGTTTTATGCTAGCCCGGAATGGCGTGAATTACATGATAGTTTTGATGAACAGTTAGATACTAAAGGCAATTATAGTATCTTGTCAGAAGATGCGTTATGGAATGCGTTATCTGAACATCATCAATTAGCACTAGAATGGTTAAAGCTATCGACTGCATATATTACGAAAGAATAAAAACAGACGCTTAGGCGTCTGTTTTTTTATGTTGATGAAGCTTGTTTATTGGCATAATAGGTGGAGCCACGAATCAGCATTCTTAGCTGCATAATGACACGTTGCTTTAGTTTTTCCCGTTCTTGATTGTTCATATCCAAAGCATGAGAACCGGCAGTAAATACTAGCGTGACTAAACCTTCCGATTGAATATAAGCAAGTTCTCGGTTACTGTGATTATCTTTGCTCATAATATAGTCCGCCAATTCAGCTACAAAATGTTGAATTTCGCGTGATGCTGCGGTTCTAAACGCTTGCGATGTACCGGAACTTTCGCGTAATAATAGCTGGAAAACATTGGGACGGTCGGCAATCAGTTCGAAGAATGTTTCTACTGAAACCACAACAACACTTCCGCCATTTGCAATTCGCTTTCGTGCTTGCCTCATTAATTGGCGTAATAGTAGCCCGGATTCGTCCACCATTGCTAAGCCTAGCTCGTCCATATCTTTAAAGTGGCGGTAAAACGAAGTCGGTGCGACTCCAGCTTCACGCGCAACTTCACGCAAACTGAGATTAGAGAAATTTTTTTCTGAGCTTAATTGATTAAAGGCGGCTTCTACTAATGCTCTGCGTGTTTTTTCTTTCTGAATTGCACGCACACTCATACCGTTTGCCATTTTACGCCTCGGATTGCATAATTTTAGTAATGGCTTGAGCTAAACGCTCATAGCGGGCGCGTAATGGTGAACCTGGTCGATACACCATTCCCACAGCTCGAAACGGTTTCGGGTTTTCAAGTGGAATATAATGTACTCCTTTAATCGGTTTAGCGGCTAATTTAGGAATTAATGCTAGGCCAACATTTGCTGCTACCATATTGCGTAAGGTTTCAAGGTTGGTAGCTTTAAAGTGTGGATTTTCTTTTGCTCCAATGGATAGACAATAGTCTAGCGTATTAGTGCGTAAACAATGGCCACTGTCTAAAAAGAGCAACTCACGGTTTTTTAATAAATTCATATCGAATTTTTTAAGCGCTGCCCATTCGTGTTGTTCTGGAACTACCAAGTACATTTCTTCATTAAAGATAGGCACTTCAATAAAAGATTCACTCTCTTTTACAAATGAGATAATGCCACAATCAAGCTGGCCGGATTCAAGTTGATCTAATAATTGGTTGGTTTGTAATTCGTAAATATACAGCTCTAAATCTGCAAATTCTGCTTTTAATGCAGGCACAATAATTGGCGAAATGTAAGGCCCCAAGGTTGGGATTACACCAACATGAAGCGGGCCAGACATCTCTTTACCTTGGTTGCTTGCCATTTCTTTTAGAATTTTTACTTCACGTAAAACTACCTTGGCTTGTTCAACTAATGTTAAGCCTGCTTGCGTAAAGAGGACTTTGCGACTGGTTCTTTCAAGCAGAATAGTGCCTAGTTCGTCTTCTAATTTGCGAATTTGCCCGCTTAAAGTAGGTTGGCTAACATTACAAGATTCTGCTGCACGACGGAAATGCTTATGTTCTGCAAGTGCAATAAGGTATTCTAAATCTCGAATATTCACTTGATTCCTCCAATTTAAATTTTTCCTATTGTTCCGATAGGCTGAATTATGCCATATTTGTGAGTACAATGCCTAAGATTTTTATAATATATAATTCTATAGGAGAACATTAATATGTCTTTTAAAGATATGACGGGTCAGAAAGTACCCAGTGTAACATTTCGTACACGTCAAAACGATGCTTGGGTTGATGTCACAACCGATGAGTTATTTAATAACAAAACGGTAGTTGTGTTTTCATTACCCGGAGCATTTACACCGACTTGTTCATCAACACATTTGCCTCGCTATAATGAATTAGCTTGTGAATTTAAGGCATTAGGGGTAGATGATATCATCTGTATGTCAGTTAATGATACCTTTGTAATGAACGCTTGGAAAGCAGATCAAGAATCTGAAAATATTACTGTTATTCCTGATGGTAATGGTGAGTTCACAGAAGGTATGGGGCTATTAGTTGATAAAAATGACCTTGGGTTTGGTAAACGTTCTTGGCGTTATTCGATGCTGGTGAAAAACGGTATTGTGGAAAAAATGTTTATTGAGCCACAAGAACCGGGTGATCCGTTTAAAGTATCAGATGCCGATACAATGATTAAATATTTAAGTCCAAATTGGACAGCTAAAGAGTCTGTTTCGATTATCACTAAACCGGGTTGCCCGTTCTGTGCAAAAGCAAAAGCATTATTAAAAGAGCAAGGCTATACTTTTGAGGAGATTGTGTTAGGTCGTGATGCAAGCACGATTTCTGTACGAGCAATTACAGGTAAAACCTCTGTTCCACAAGTATTTATCGGCGGTAAACATATTGGTGGTAGTGATGAGTTAGCTGCTTATTTTGCAAAATAATAGGCAAATATAACCGCTTGTAATGCATAAAAAGAGGGATTAAGTTTAATACTTAATCCCTTTTCTATTATTGAATATTTATTTCAACAAATAGGCACGCAATGTTGCAAAATCAGCCGCCATTTCATCGGATAATAGTGGCAGTTTGTTGTGCTTATCTAATGCTTCCGGTAACGGCAATTCAATCGCTAAAATGCGTTCTACCGACTCTTTGAATTTTGCCGGGTGAGCGGTGCATAAGAAAATACCTGTTTCGCCTTGTTGTAGCTGATCTTTTAAGCTTTGGTAAGCAATAGCGCCGTGTGGTTCACACAGATAACCTTCCGCATATTGAGCTTTCAAAGCCGCTTCGGTTTCGGCATCGTTTAATGCGGCAGAACCCAATTCGGACAAATTCCAGCCATTGCGTTTAAATAATTCTTCAACTCGTGGCCAGTTGTTCGGGCGGCTTACGTCCATTGCATTAGAAAGGGTTGCAACGGTCGCGTTTGGTTCCCATTTGCCTGATTGTAAATAGCGTGGCACGGTGTCATTGGCATTGGTTGAGGCAATAAAACGTTTAATCGGTAAACCTAATGTTTTTGCAATTAGGCCAGCAGTTAAGTTACCGAAGTTACCGCTTGGTACTGAAACCACCACGTTGTCTCGTTTTTCTTTTGGTAACTGAGCAACTGCCTCAAAGTAGTAGCAAATTTGAGCCAGTAAACGGCTAATGTTGATGGAATTTGCTGAATTTAAACCAATCGCTTGGCGTAGCTCGGCATCGTCAAAGGCTTGTTTCACTAAGGCTTGGCAAGCATCAAAGTCGGATTCGATCGCAACAGTGCGAATATTACCGCCTAAAGTACAGAATAATTTTTCTTGTAACGGGCTGATTTTGCCTTTCGGGTAAAGAATAACCACGTTGATATTTTCCAAACCATAGAAAGCGTGAGCCACCGCCGCACCGGTGTCACCTGAGGTAGCAGTTAAAATAGTAATTTTGCCATCGCCTCGCACATTGGCTAAGGCTTGAGCCATAAAACGCCCACCAAAATCTTTGAAGGCTAAAGTCGGGCCGTGAAATAGTTCTAACGCATAAATATCATCATTGACTTTGGCAAGTGGTGCCGGGAAAGTGAACGCATTTTTTACCATTGCATTTAAGGTTTCTTGCGGTAACTCTTCGCCGATTAAGGCTGAAAGAATTTTTTGGCTGCGTTCAACCAGAGGTAAATCCAATAATTCATCAATGTTATCTAATTTAGGTAACACCTCAGGGAAAAATAGCCCCTGATTTTTGCCTAAGCCTTGGCGTACCGCTTGGGCGAAATTGACTTGTTCTTCAGGGTGTTTGATGTTGTATAAGTTCATTGCGGTTAATCCTTTGTTTTAAAATGCGAATTTTTACCTGATTTTAGCCATAAGCCGTGATTAGTCAATGCAAAAGCGAAAAATAAGCGGTATGATTTGTGAAAAATTTTGCAAAGGAGCTAAAAATGAAAACCACCGTCAGAACCATCGCAAAACAAAAACAGATTGCCTTAGTGGCTCACGATAGCTGTAAACAAGATTTAATTCGTTGGACACAAACTCATCAAGCCCAACTTGCTTCGCATAAGCTATATGCCACCGGCACTACCGGGCATTTGCTCGCCCGAGAAACGGGGCTTGAAATTACCTCGCTGTTAAGCGGCCCGATGGGGGGCGATCAACAATTAGGCGGGCTGATCGCAGAAAAGAAAATTGATCTGCTGGTATTCTTTTGGGATCCGATGAATGCCGCTCCGCATGATCCTGATGTGAAAGCTCTAATGCGGATTGCGACCGTCTGGAATATTCCGGTGGCGATTAACGAAACCACTGCCAATTTTCTGTTAAATGCGGATTTGTTTCATCAAGCAATCAGCGTGAATGTGCCAGATTATGATGGCTATTTGGCAGAACGTTTGGGGTAGTGTAGGTAGGGGCAGGTTCTGTGCCTACCCGAAATGAGCAAATATGAATAAATTTTTAAGATATCTACAACACAGTTGGCTTTCGGAAAATGTAATTAAAACCCTGCCGATGTTTATTTCGCTAAACATTGCGGCGGTCAGCATTTGGCAGCTCGGTATTTCTGATTTTGCGATGCCGTTGATGTTAGGTATTATCGCCGGCGGTTTGGTGGATTTAGACAACAGCCTAATCGGACGAGCGAAAAATCTGATTATTAGCCTAGTGGCGTTCTCGCTTTCCTCGATTGGAGCGAGTGTCTCGCTCTACCTTGGCTGGCTATTTGTGCCGGTGGCGGTGGTTTGCACCTTTTTGCTGGTAATGTTAGGGGCAATCGGGCAACGCTATAGCACCATTGCGTTTGGCACGCTGATTGTGGCGGTTTATAACAGCCTGACTTATACGCCCGAAGTATTGTGGTATCACAATGTGATGATGATCTTACTCGGCACCTTACTCTATGGCTTGGTCGGTATTTTGGTGTACCTGATTTTCCCGAATCGAACCGTGCAGGAGAATTTAGCGTCTGCCTACCTTGCGTTGAGCCATTATTTACTGGCGAAATCTGCCTATTTTGACCCTGATGATGACGATTTAGCCGAGAAGCAGTTAGCTTTGGCGAAAGCCAATAGCGAGGTGATGGCTGCTTTTGATAAAACCAGAGTCGCCCTATTCTACCGCCTAAGACGTCAGCACAAGCAGCAACGGACACAGCGAATGCTGCGTTACTATTTCACCGCTCAAGATATTTTAGAGCGGGCAAGCTCCAGCCATTATCAATATCACGAGCTGTTTCAACAATTAAGCAACAGTGATTTAATGTTTCGCTTTCAACGGGTACTGGAATTACAGGCGGCGGCGTGTCAAAAAATTGCGATGTCGTTACGCCATAGGGAAGTATATGAACACGGTATGCGTGGCGAAAAAGCCTTGCAGGGGTTACTTAACTCATTAAGTTATCACCAAGAAAGGGGCTTGAAAAGTGCCTATCGCTGGCGTGCCATTGCAGAAAATTTAGGCAATATTGAGCGGCAATTAGCTCAGATTGAACAAGGTACAAGCAGTGGTGAGCATATTGAACCGTTAAGCAAAAATTTCACTAAATCTCACCGCTTGATCGCTGAAAATATTACCGGCTTAAGCAATATCAGCCAAGCGATTAAAGCCCATTTAACCTTTGAATCCCAACTGTTTCGCCACGCCGTTCGGCTGTCGATAGTGGTGCTGTTGTGCAGTGCGATTGTGCCGATTTTAGGCTTTGACAGCAAAGGCTACTGGATTTTACTCACCGCCATTTTTGTCTGCCAACCGAATTACACCGCCACCAAGACCCGACTGATTCAGCGTGTAATCGGCACGATTTTTGGCGTGCTGGTTGGTGGCTCTTTTGAACTGTTTAACGTGGCGCTCAGCCTCGAAGCCCAGCTTGGGCTAATCGTACTGACCGGTTCGCTCTATACCTTTTTCCGCTTGGTACATTATGGCTTTTCAACCTTTTATATCACTGTGTTGGTAATGATAAGCCTTGATATTGCAGGCGTGAGCCTTGAAAGCGGCATCTTAATGCGAATGCTTGATACCTTACTAGGTACAGCGATTGCGTGGCTGGCAGTGGCATTCTTATGGCCGGATTGGAAGTATTTAAATTTACAACGTAACTTACATAATGGCTTGAAAGCCAGCGGGCAATATTTACGCCATATTATCGCCCAGTTGCAGTTTGGTTATAACGAGCAACTGCCTTACCGTATTGCCCGCCGTGATGTGCATAACCATTTATCGGCACTGAGTAATGCGGTTACCAATATGTACAGCGAACCACAGAAATATGCGAACGATTTAACCTTCGCCCCAAAATTGTTAGGTATTGCTTACACCTTGCTGGGCTATATTTCCACTTTAGGGGCTTACCGCATTGCCAGCCGAGAGATTAATCAGCAAGTAGATTTTTCCGCAATGTTCTTCTCTCACGCCAGAGAGGTGGCAAACATCATCGAGCAAATCGCCTCAGAGAGCCGTTCATTTGCAAAATTATCGGAAAAATTGACCGCTATCGACCAAGAGCTCGCCCAGTTTGAGCAGGAAAATCAGCAAAAACAAAATGATCTTGCCTTAGTGTTGATACAACAACTGAGGCTGATAGTGCAGTTGTTACCGCAGATGCAGAGCTTGCTGAAATCTACCTGCGGCAATAGATGAAATAAGGACGGGTATAAACCCGTCCTACCATTTATTAATTAGTGAGTCTATTTGCGTTTATGATCGTAATGAATCTTCCATAACATTCTGGCATCTAAATTTGCAGAGGCAAACATCGTTAAGAAAACCGCTGCACCAAAATAGAAAGCGGCTTCCCCTACCGAGAAACTGAGAATCTGCCCTCGTTCGAGTAGCGACATCATTAGCGATAACACGAATAAATCCAGCATTGACCAGCGTCCGACAAAATGGACGTAGTGCAGTAGTTTCATTTGCCAATGAATTGAGTGTTTCCATTTGTAATGAATCGCCAGCAAGAGATAAAAAATAATGGTAATTTTGCTCACCGGCACCGCAATACTAGCGATAAACACAATCGCTGCCACGGTATAGCTTCCCATTTCCATAAATAGAATGACCCCCGACATTAATGAATCTGCCGAAACCTGCCCTGCTAATTCAGTTGTAGAAATCGGGAAAATATTTGCCGGAATCATCATAATCGTGCCGGCAATTAAGCAAGCCCATACTCGTTGGATTTTAACGTTATCGGAAATTGATAAATTGCTTTCACAACGAGGACAGCGTTGTCTGCCTTTTAAATCTAAGATGGTTTCATCAAAGCAATATTCACAGGTTGGGCAAAGGGTTGGATTGCTTGGGTGATCAAATGGCAAGGCGTGGTATTCAGGATAAAACCTTTCCCAAGCCTGTTTGGGCTCGGTTTTAATAAAAAGTAAGGTGTTTAAGATCGTTACTAACACAAAGGCGATTAGATTTACATCAAATTGTAGATCGGCATAATCTCGAATTTTAAAAGCAGCTACTGCGAGGGCAACTAAATAGACATCAAGCATTACCCATTCTTTTATTTTAGTTAAGAAAATTAGAGTGTAACGGGGGCGTTGGCGAATAATACGTTGTAGCTGAATGGTTAAAATCAGCAATACGAATGCAATCGGCATTATTACCGCACAGACTAGCACCATAAAAGCAGTATAAGGATAGCCTTCGGTTGCCATTTTCCAAATACCGTCCCACACGGTAGCATTAATTTTGATACCGAGTAAGTCAATGCTCATTAGGGGAAAACTCAGTGCAAAGGGGAGCAAAATTAAGATGGCTAATGCCAGAAAAGCACTGCGGTGCAAGCTCCATGTATTGCTTTTGCGTAATATATTATTACATACCGGGCAAACGGCATTGCCGTTTGACGTGAGTGGCAGTCGCACCTGTTGCCCACATTCGCTACAGCTTTGTAGAATGATTTTGTTTATTTTCATTTTTCAATCTTCTGTCAAATTAGGTAGTTATTTTCTACTTTATTGCTGAGATTGCAAGCGGTTAAATTTAAGTAAATTTTTACAAGTTGCATTTTATGCAATATTAAATATTAATATTTTCAATTTACGCAATATGGGTTTGATGTATAATCAACATAAATTCGCACAATGTGCAAACAAAACATCATATTAACTTCTTAATAAAAAAGGATTAAAAATGGCTAACTATTTCAACACGTTAAATTTACGTCAAAAATTAGACCAATTAGGTCGTTGCCGCTTTATGAATCGTAATGAATTTGCAGACGGCTGCAATTTCTTAAAAGGCAAAAAAATCGTGATTGTCGGCTGCGGGGCTCAAGGTTTAAACCAAGGTTTAAATATGCGTGATTCAGGCTTAGATATTGCTTACGCTTTGCGTGCCGAAGCAATTGCTGAAAAACGTGCTTCATTTAAACGTGCTTCTGAAAACGGCTTTGTAGTGGGTACTTATGAGCAATTAATTCCAACAGCAGATTTAGTGATTAACTTAACGCCGGACAAACAACACTCAAAAGTGGTTGCCGATGTAATGCCGTTAATGAAACAGGGTGCAGCATTTGGTTATTCACACGGTTTCAACATTGTTGAAGAAGGTGAGCAAATTCGTCCGGATTTAACGGTTGTGATGACTGCTCCGAAATGCCCGGGCACGGAAGTGCGTGAAGAGTACAAACGTGGTTTTGGTGTGCCAACCTTAATTGCCGTTCACCCTGAAAATGACCCTAAAGGTGAAGGCTTAGCCATTGCGAAAGCGTGGGCGAGTGCTACCGGTGGTGACCGTGCCGGCGTATTAGAATCTTCATTCGTGGCAGAAGTGAAATCTGACTTAATGGGCGAACAAACCATTCTTTGCGGTATGTTACAAGCAGGTTCAATTGTGTGCTACGATAAATTAGTGGCGGAAGGTAAAGATCCGGCTTACGCAGGTAAATTGATCCAATACGGTTGGGAAACCATTACCGAAGCCTTAAAACAAGGCGGTATCACCTTAATGATGGATCGCTTATCTAACAGTGCTAAATTGCGTGCGTTTGAGCTTTCTGAGCAAATCAAAGAAGAATTAGCGTTCTTATTTGAAAAACATATGGACGATATCATCAGTGGTGAGTTCTCATCAACTATGATGGCAGACTGGGCAAATGGCGATGCCAACTTATTAAAATGGCGTGAAGAGACAGGTAAAACTGCATTTGAAAACGCACCACAAGCAGAAGGTATCAAAATCTCTGAGCAAGAATACTTTGATAATGGCGTGTTAATGGTTGCAATGGTGAAAGCTGGGGTTGAATTAGCGTTCGATACAATGGTTTCAGCCGGTATTTATGAAGAATCGGCTTACTACGAGTCTCTACACGAGTTACCGTTAATCGCAAACACAATTGCCCGTAAACGTTTATACGAAATGAACGTGGTAATTTCAGATACTGCAGAATATGGTAACTACTTATTCTCTCACGTGGCAACTCCGATTTTAGCGGAGAAAATTATCCCAACGTTAGAGAAAGGCGATTTAGGCGAACCAACTCCGGCAGTAGAAATCGACAACGTTACCTTACGTGATGTGAATGATGCAATCCGTAACCACCCAATCGAGTTAATCGGTCAAGAACTACGTGGTTATATGACAGATATGAAACGTATCTCTTCGCAAGGCTAACAAGCGGTCAGATTTACACAAAATTTTGCAAAAGTGCGGTAGAATAACCGCACTTTTGTTTTTTGTGGAGGCTTAAATGTCTGAACAGCTTAGTACTCAAGTTTTAGAAGATGCTTTTCAATCGTTAGAACAGACAATTCATCAACTTTCCGATCTTCAATGGTTTGAACAGCAACTTCCCATTGTGCAAGATACACTTATTGCAGGAGCTATCCAAAAGTTTGAATTTGTTTATGAGTTAAGCCTAAAAATGATTAAAAGACAGCTTCAACAAGAGGCTGCAAGTTTTGATGAGCTAGGTGCTTATAGTTTTAAAGATATTTTGAGAGATGCGTTAAAATCAGGCTTGATTGATGATATGGCAAAATGGGTAACATTCCGAGATATGCGAAATATTACTTCCCACACTTATAATCAAGACAAAGCAATGGCGGTTTATAGCCAGATTGGGGATTTTCTTGAATATAGCCGTTTTTTAGTAGAGCAACTTCGTTTGAGAAATTAGAATGAGTAACACCGAGCTTGATATTCAGCCTGAAGAATTGACAATCGTAAAATCTATTTTGCAACAATTTGTCCCAAATTGTCCGGTTTGGGCGTTTGGCTCACGGGTAAAAGGTACATCTCGCCCATATTCTGATTTAGATCTGGCTATTATGACCGAAACGCCTTTGACTTTTTTAGAGCGAGATAATTTGAAAGAGGCTTTTTCTGAATCGGATTTAGTTTGGAAAGTGGATATTATTGATTGGGCTAGTACCAGCGAAGAATTTCGGCAAATTATTCAGAAAAAATATATTGTGATTCAATAATAGAAAACCTGTAAGCTAACACTTACAGGTTTTTGTTTTGCAAAAAATAGCGTAAATTAAACCGCTTGTTGCCTTATTTCGTTAATAAATCCAACGCTTCTTGATATTTGGCTACGGTTTTTTCAATTATCTCTGCCGGCACTTTCGGGGCAGGGGCTTGTTTGTTCCAACCGCTGTTTTTCAGCCAGTCACGCACGAATTGTTTGTCAAATGAAGGGGGATTTGTCCCTTCTTGGTAGGTTTCAACCGACCAAAAACGGCTGGAATCCGGAGTTAGCACTTCGTCCATTAGGGTTAATTCCCCGTTTTCATCTAAGCCGAATTCAAATTTGGTGTCACAAATAATAATGCCTTTGGTCAGAGCGTAGTTTGCCGCTTCAGTGTAGAGTTTTAGGGCAGCATCACGCACTTTGGCGGCAAGTTCTTTACCGATCTGGCGTTCACACTCTTCGTAGCTGATATTAATATCGTGATCTCCCACCTCGGCTTTGCTCGACGGTGTGAAGATCGGCTGTGGTAATTTGCTCGCCTCAACCAAGCCTTCCGGTAATGTTAAGCCGCAGATCGTGCCGGTTTGTTGGTAGTCTTTCAGCCCCGAGCCGGTTAAATAACCCCGCACGATAGATTCAATTTTCACCGGCGTTAAGCGTTTACACACTACCGCACGGTGTTGGATGGCTTCTGCTTCTTCTTTCGGTAGCACGTCAAATACGCTGTCTCCGGTGAAATGGTTTGGCATAATATGAGCTAATTTGTTGAACCAGAAGTTAGAAATTTGAGTTAAGATTTCACCTTTATGCGGAATGGGATCGTCTAAAATTACATCAAAGGCAGATAAACGATCGGTCGCAACCATTAGCATACGTTTTTCATCAATTTCGTAGAGATCACGGACTTTGCCGGAATAGATTTTTTTGAGGCTGATTTGCATAGTTTCATTCCTACTTTGTTCAATTTGCAAAAAATCGGGCAAATTATACCGCTTTACGCAAACGTTTGCGATAAATTGTTGAGTAATAGAAAAAATAACAAAATTTTTTATTAAAAGGCTTGTCAACTGCTCGTTTTAGGCGTATCTTTCAAGCTAATTCATTTTGGAGAATCGCACAATGGCATTTAGTCGTACTCATTACCATCATCATTTACCTGAATAATCTTTCGGGCATTTGGTATGTGCGGAAGATAATACTTCCGAGTACGCAAACGCAGCATAAATTTAGCCCTCTCGGAAGTTACTCCGAGAGGGTTTTTCGTTATAAAACAAAATAAAAAAGGAAACACAATGACAACACAAAATCGATTAAGAATTGCGATGCAGAAAAAAGGTCGCTTAAGCCAAGAATGCAGTGAGTTGCTCAAACAATGTGGTGTGAAAATTATTTGGAACGACCAACGCCTGATTGCCTATTCCGAAAATATGCCGATTGAAATTTTGCGGGTGCGTGATGATGACATTCCGGGCTTAGTTTTTGACGGCGTGGTCGATCTCGGGATTATCGGTGAGAATGTATTGGAAGAAGAGGAACTGGGGCGATTAAGCACCGGTGAGAAAGTTGCCTATAAAAAACTCCGTCAGCTCGATTTTGGCGGTTGCCGCTTATCGTTAGCTATTGATCGTGATAAAAATTATAACAATATCAAAGATTTAGAAGAGGCTGTGATTGCCACCTCTTACCCTAATCTATTAAAACGCTATATGAAAGAGCAAAATGTGCCGTTCAAAAGCATTTTGCTCACCGGTTCGGTTGAAGTTGCTCCAAGTGCCGGAATCGCGAATGCGATTTGTGATTTGGTTTCTTCAGGTGCAACGTTGGAAGCAAATGGCTTAAAAGAGGTTGAAGTGATTTACCGTTCAACCGCTTGTCTCATTCAACGCCAAGAGCCGCTTTCAGCGGAAAAACAAGCGTTAGTGGATAAATTATTAACCCGTATTCAAGGTGTGCAACAGGCGAACGAATCTAAGTATATTATGCTTCACGCCCCCAAAGACAAACTGGCGGAAATTACCGCTTTATTACCCGGTGTGGAAAATCCAACCATTTTACCGCTTGCCAACGATCAAACCCGTGTAGCAATGCACGTTGTCAGCCAAGAAAACCTGTTCTGGGAAACAATGGAGCAGCTAAAAGAAATGGGTGCAAGTTCCGTATTGGTTTTACCGATTGAGAAAATGTTGGCGTAAAAGGAATAAATATGCAAACCCTAATTTGGAACAATTTAACAGAAACTGAGCAGCAGCAATATCTTGCCCGTCCGGCACAGGTGGTTGGCGAGAGTATTAAAGCAGCAGTTAATGAAATTAAAGCGAATGTAATTGCCAACGGTGATAAGGCATTATTTGAACTGGCAGAAAAGTTCGATAAAGTGAAATTAGAGAGCTTAGTTGTATCAGAACAGCAGATTCAGCAAGCACAGAGCCGCATTTCACCAGAGCTTAAGCAAGCGATTCAAAATGCGAAAGCCAATATCGAGGCTTTCCACAAGGCACAGCAAAATCAAGAGGTGGATATTGAAACTCAACCCGGGGTGCGTTGCCAAGTCATCACTCGCCCAATTAATGCTGTAGGGCTTTATATTCCGGGCGGTTCAGCTCCACTTTTCTCTACTGTGTTAATGCTTGCAGTGCCGGCAAAAATTGCCGGTTGTAAGAAGATTGTGCTTTGCTCGCCACCGCCGATTGCCGATGAAATTCTCTACACTGCCAATTTGTGCGGGGTAGAAACGATTTATGCGGTGGGCGGGGCTCAAGCGATTATTGCGATGGCAAATGGTACGCAAACAGTGACGAAAGTAGATAAAATTTTCGGCCCAGGCAATGCGTTTGTGACGGAGGCAAAACGCCAAGTTGTGCAAGAAGGCACGGCGATTGATATGCCGGCAGGCCCGTCTGAAGTGCTGGTGATTGCCGATGAGTTTGCTGACCCTGCATTTGTGGCGAGTGACTTGCTCTCTCAAGCGGAACACGGGGCTGATTCTCAAGTGATTTTAGTCACGCCAAGTGAGAGCTTGGCAAAAGCAGTCGATGAAGAATTAGAAAAGCAGGTGGCGGTTCTGCCTCGTGCTGAAACGGCTCGTAAAGCATTGGCTCACAGCCGTACTTTTATTGCGGAAAACTTGCAACAAGCGGTCGAAATTAGTAATAAATATGCGCCCGAGCATTTAATTGTGCAAACTGAAAATGCCCGCTCACTGTTAGCGGATTTAGATAATGCCGGCTCGATTTTCTTAGGGGCGTATTCGCCGGAAAGTATGGGGGATTATGCCAGCGGCACCAACCACGTTTTACCGACTTACGGCTACACTAAAACCTATTCGAGCTTAGGTTTAGCTGATTTTAGCAAGCGAATGACGGTGCAGGAACTAACACCACAAGGCTTTCTAGCCTTAGCTGAAACGGTGGAACGAATGGCAAGTGCAGAATTGTTAGATGCACACCGCAATGCGGTTAGTTTACGAGTGGCAAAATTAAAAGGCTAAATACAAGCGGTTGAATTGGTAAATTTTTTTGCAAATTTGACCGCTTGTGTCTTTAAGAAACAAGAAATGAAAATAAGCGAACAGTTGAGTTCGCTTATTTTTGGGTTAAACCCTCTAGGATTTTATTTGGAATGTCGCTTTGAATTTGTTGCACCGCATAATCAATGGCGTAATAAAAGGCATTGGTGTTTGCTCCGCCGTGGCTTTTCACAACCACTTTAGATAAGCCGAGCAAGGTCGCACCGTTATGGCGGTCTGGGTTAATTTGTTGCAATTTGCGGTAATAACGGTAGAACATCGCTTTCAGTAAGTAACCTTTGGTTTTACGACAAATATTGGAATCGGCTTTCTCTTTTTTAAACAGAGCAATAATGTTTTTAGCCGCCCCTTCTAACGCTTTTAACGCGATATTACCGGTGTAGCCATCGCAAATAATCACATCGGTGAGATAGCTGGTTAATTTATCGCTTTCAATAAAGCCGATGTAATTTAAGTCTTGTCTGTTTTTCAGCAGTTGATGCACCGCCTGAAGTTGTGCTGTGCCTTTATTTTCTTCCGTACCAATGTTTAATAAAGACAGGCGAGGGTAAACCAAATTAAGCATTACTTGGGCAAACAAATTTCCCATTTCGGCAAATTGTTGTAGCTGGTGGTTGCTTACTTCAATATTTGCCCCTAAATCTAACATTACGCTGGATTTGCCGTTTAGGGTAGGAATTAGCGAAGTGAGTGCAGGGCGTTCAATATTCGGTAATGGCTCAATCAATAATTTTGCCAGCCCCATTAACGCTCCGGTGTTACCACCACTGACACAACCTTGTGCTTTGCCCTCTTTTACTGCCTCAATTGCTAACCGCATAGAGCTGTTTTTACTTTGTCGGATGGCAGTAGTGAACGGAACATCAGCTTCAATCACTTGTTCGGTATGATGAAGTTGGATTTTCGGGTGGTTGAGTAGTGTGTGTTTTTGTAATAAAGGGGTTATTTGGTGTTCATCGCCAAATAATAAAAAAGAGAGGCTTGGATTTTGTTTTAAGGCTTTTTGTAGTGCAGGAATAGTAACACGGGGACCAAAGTCCCCGCCCATCACATCTACTGCAAGAGTGATATCAACCAAGATAAACCTCGAAAGGAATTACTTGTTGATTACTTTACGACCACGGTAGTAACCGTCTGCAGTTACGTGGTGGCGAAAGTGAGTTTCACCACTGGTTTTATCTACTGAAACTGCTGCAGTTGTTAATGCATCGTGTGAACGACGCATATCACGACGTGAACGAGATTTCTTATTTTGTTGAACAGCCACGGGCTTTCTCCTAGATCTAGTTTTTCTTTAAATTAGCTAATACTGCGAACGGGTTTGGTTTTTGTGCCAGTTCTTCTGGCAATTCGCCAAATACCTGTTCACTCACGGACACTTCACAGTGTTCTTCACTATGCATCGGGACTAGAGGTAATTCAAGAATAAATTCATCTTCAATCATATCTAGTAAATTTACTTCACCGAACTCGTTTACTTCGATAGGTTCATAAATTTCGGGCAAGATGTCCGCCTGATCCATGTTAGACACCGGACTGAAAACAAATGAACAGTCGAGCGTTTGTGTAAACGGGTCACCACATCGTTGGCAATCAAGTTCCACATCCACTTTGGCCGTGCCTTTAATCACAGTCAAGCGTTGCGGATCGACATATAACGAGAGAGTAACTTGTGCATCATGCACATTACATACTAATTCACCCAAGCGTGTTAGAAGATTACCTGAAATGTAGCCTTCATAATCTACGCGACGCTGAGCGTCTTTGTAAGGGTCAATTGTAAGGGGTAGTTTTACCTTTTGCATAGGGTGTGCATATTACAGATAGAAAGCAAATTAGTCAAAGGAAAATTATTGTTTTCAGCGAGATAATCCTGCCGTTAAAATCCGAATTTCAATTTAAGGTAAAATGCACATTTTTTTAGGATAATTTTTGATCTAGCCACAGCAAAAACTAGCTAAAACTGTTACTTTTGATTAAAATTCTGATAGTTATTCTTATTTGACGAGATTCGAGACAATATGTTACTTCCTCTTCTATCCATTGTTGCTTACGCTTTAACGCTGCTTTGGGTTGCCCCTACTTTGGTGAATTTAGAAAGTGCCACAACCGCCAATAAAAAACCCAATATTACATTAGTATTTGCATTAGGGCTAATGGCAATCATTCTTCATTTCTCTGTGTTATATGATGAATTATTTTTAATTGAAGGACAGAATTTTACGCTAACCAATGTGGTCTCATTAATGAGCTTTATTATGGCAGCTTGCGTAACTTTTGCTTTGCTGAAATGGAAAACAGTCTGGTTTCCTTTAATTATTGTGTACTCGTTCGCCATTTGTAGCGTGGCGGTTGCAAGTTTTGTGCAAGGGAATTTTATTCGGCATTTAGAGCAAAATGCAGGTTTGTTATTCCATTTAGGAATTGCGTTATTCTCGTATGCGTTATTTTTCTTAGCCTTAATTTACGCGTTTCAATTAAAGTGGTTGGATCGCAAACTAAAAAGCAAAAAAATGGTCTTTTGTTCGATTTTGCCGCCGTTAATGTCGGTTGAACGCCATTTCTTTACGCTAACCTTAGCTGCTCAAGCAATGTTGACGCTAACGTTGTTTTCCGGCGTGGTTTATTTGCATAACTTTTTTGAGCCTGAACATATTCACAAAGCGATTTTCTCGTTTTTAGCTTGGATTGTTTACAATATTCAACTACTTGGTCAATGGAAATTGCGTTGGCGTGGGAAACGGGTGCTTATTTATTCAATTTCGGGTATGATACTGCTCACCATTGGCTATTTCGGTAGTCGTTTGATCGTCAATTAATGTCTTACAAGCGGTCAAAAAAGCAAAATTTTTTGCAAGGCATCAGTCGGTTGCCTACAACGTGAGGTAGTGACAACGCTTTTAGTGTTACTACCTTTTATGATTAATTCACATAGGAATTTTATTTTGGACAGTATTCCCCTGAGTAGTTTATTTATTACCTTAGCTATTCTTTTAGTACTCTCTGCATTTTTTTCAGGCTCGGAAACCGGCTTGATGTCTTTAAACCGCTACAAAATGCGTCACCTTGCCGAGCAAGGGCATAAAGGAGCAAAACTGGCGGAAAAACTCTTGGCACGCACCGATGTGCTGCTTAGCCTTATCTTAATTTGTAATAACTTAGTCAACATTGCCGCCTCAGCAATTGCAACGATGATTGGTATGCAGTTATCCGGTGAAGCCGGTGTGGCGATTGCAACGGGTTTGCTAACCTTTGTGATGCTGGTTTTCTCAGAAATCTTACCTAAAACCGTGGCGGCAATTTACCCTGAAAAAGTGGGATTCTTCGCCAGTTTTATTTTAACCCCACTTAAAAAATTACTTAGCCCGATTGTATTTTTAATGAATCTGATTATTGCCGGGCTGATGAAATTATTAAGGATTCAACAAAAAGATAAACAAGGATTAAGCTCCGAAGAGCTGCGTAGTGTAGTGCTTGATGCCGGTAAATTTATTCCTGCCGAACACCGTGAAATGTTGGTGTCTATTTTAGATATGGAAAAAGTGACGGTTGATGACATTATGGTGCCACGCAATGACATCAGTGGCATTGATATTGATGATGACTGGAAAGCGATTATGCGTCAGCTTAATCACGCCCCTCACGCTCGAGTGATCATCTACAAAGGCGATATTGATAATAACATTGTCGGTATTTTACGGATACGTGAAGCCTTTCGTTTGATGCTGGAAAAAAATGAATTTACCAAAGAGATGCTGGTGCGTGCAACCGATGAAGTTTATTTTATTCCTGAAGGCACACCACTAACGACACAATTAATGAACTTTAAAGCGAATAAAGAGCGAATCGGTTTAGTAGTTGATGAGTATGGCGATATTAAAGGTTTAGTCACTCTTGAAGATATTTTAGAAGAGATTGTGGGCGAGTTTACCACCTCATCGGCTCCAACCCTTGAGCAAGAAGTCCAGCAGCAGTCAGACGGTACGGTGATTATTGAAGGCTCAGCTAACCTGCGTGATCTGAACAAACTATTTGATTGGGATTTACCGCTTGAGGAAGCCAGAACTTTCAATGGGCTGATTTTAGAGCATTTAGAAAAAATCCCTGATGAAGGTATGGAATTTGAACTCTACAATTTAAAAGTAACCATCTTAGAAGTCAGTGAGAATATGGTGAAACAAGCAAAAGTAGAACACCTTTCACCGCAAACAGAAAAAGAGCAAGCATCTGCCTAATTCAAATATACCTGCATAACACACTATGATTCATAGTGTGTTATTTTTTAACTGAATTTAGCCTAAAATAATTATGCTGGCTTATTTTATGTTTCACTTTTATTTAACTAGAGCTGAGTTGATATTTGGTTTTTTATTTTGGTTTTGTCTGATTTTTAGGTTTTTATATATTAAATAAGGCTATTTCCTATTAATTTTATTTGCTTTTCCTGCTTTACATTCTATTTGAATTTCTTCATATTCCGCTCTCCAAATGCGATTGTTCGCATTTAATCAGATTCATTTTTCAATACAAAATTTATAAATTTGAGGTACATCTCATGTCTAATTCATCTTCCACTTCACCGCAAAGGGAGGCATTTGCCGGTCGTAGTGCCTTTATTATGACAGCCATCGGCTCAGCTGTTGGTTTAGGAAACATCTGGCGTTTCCCTTATACTACCTACGAAAATGGCGGTGGTGCATTTATCGTTCCTTATATCATCGCACTATTAACCGCGGGTATCCCTCTGCTGTTCTTAGATTATGCTATCGGGCATAAACACCGAGGGGCAGCACCGCTTTCCTACCGCCGTTTAAACACGAAATTTGAGCCGCTAGGCTGGTGGCATATGATCATCAATCTACTGATCGCAATTTACTATGCGGTGGTACTTGGCTGGGCAGCGACTTATACCTATTTCTCAATCAACGGTACTTGGGGTGAGAAACCGGTCGATTTCTTCGTGGGTGAATTTTTAAAAATGGGCGATATTACCAACGGACTGAGTTTTGACTTCGTTGCTGCGGTTACCGGCCCGCTGATTGCAGTCTGGTTGATTGCAATTGTGGTGTTATCCATGGGAGTGAAAAAAGGCTTGGCCGGTGCGTCAAAAGTGTTAATGCCACTATTAATTGTTACCTTTACTATACTGGTAATCTACGCTCTTACCTTACCGGGGGCGACAAAAGGCTTAGATGCGTTATTTACACCAAATTGGGAAAAATTGGCTGACCCAAGCGTGTGGATTGCCGCTTATGGGCAAATTTTCTTCTCACTCTCTGTTGGCTTCGGGATTATGGTAACTTACGCATCTTACCTGAATAAAAAAACCGATTTAACCGGCTCCGGCTTAGTAGTCGGCTTTGCTAACAGTAGCTTTGAATTACTTGCCGGTATTGGTGTGTTTGCCGCACTCGGCTTTATGGCAACTGCCGCAGGGCAAGAAGTCAATGAAGTGGCAAAAGGCGGTATCGGCTTAGCGTTCTTTGCATTTCCAACTATCATTAACCAAGCACCATTTAGTGCCTTACTCGGTGTATTGTTCTTTGGTTCACTCACTTTTGCTGCGTTTACCTCTTTTATTTCAACGATTGAAGTAGTAATCGCTTCATTACAAGATAAGCTACAGATGCCTCGTGTAAAAGCAACCTTATTGGTTAGTATTCCGTTAATGGTGATTTCGGTCTGTTTGTTTGGCACGACTACCGGATTACCTGTGCTAGACGTAATGGATAAATTTGTTAACAATTTCAGTATCGTCTCAGTTGCATTTTTAGGGTTAGTCCTAATTGCAAGCAATAAAAAATTAGGTATGTTGGGGGATTATTTAAACGAAATTTCTTCATTCAAAGTCGGTTTCATCTGGCGGTTATGCTTAATCGGCACATCGGCTATCTTAGCGTTTATGTTGTTTAGCGAAATTGCCAAAGTGTTACGTGAAGGTTACGAAGGCTACCCAAGCTGGTTTGTAAACAGCTTCGGCTGGGGTATTACCATTGCTACAATTATCATCGCTTACCTACTGTCAAAACTGGCGTGGCACAACGAACCAAAAGGAGAGAAATAATGAGTACTACTGCAATGATTACGATGGTAATCGCTATGGCAATTATCTGGGGTGGTTTAATTTTTGCGATTAAACGTTTGCCGAAAGAAGAGTAATAGCGAGAGAGCAACGATTTTGCAAATTTCTGCTTAGAAAAGACCGCTTGCAGGCGGTCTTTTCTATGTTTTTTTGCATAAAAATAATTATGCTAATAAACTATATGGCTTGAATTATTTTTATCTATAAATAAAATTTATTTGGAATTTTATGCTTTATTAAATTTAAATTTTGGATTTTAATGTTGTGATTTTGCTTATATTAGTGATTTTTTTAGATTTTTTCGCTTTACTTTCTAAGTTAATTTAGGCATATTCCAAACATTAAATGTGAATAAACCATATTTAATCCTTTTAGAATTTATTTCTCTATTTATATTTTCGAGGTATTTACCATGTCTAATTCATCATCAAGCACCCTGAAGCGAGAAACGTTCTCCGGACGTGGTGCATTTATTATGGCTGCCATCGGCTCGGCAGTCGGGCTTGGAAACATCTGGCGTTTCCCTTATACCACTTATGAAAACGGTGGCGGTGCATTTATTGTGCCTTACATCATTGCACTTTTAACCGCCGGCTTACCACTGTTGTTTTTAGATTATGCTATCGGGCATAAATACCGTGGTGGTGCACCGCTTTCCTTCCGCCGTTTCAGCCCGAAATTTGAAACTTTCGGCTGGTGGCAAGTACTGATTAACGTGATCATCGGGCTTTATTATGCGGTGGTCCTTGGCTGGGCGGCAAGCTACACCTACTTCTCACTCAACGGAGCCTGGGGCGATAAACCGGTTGATTTCTTTATCGGTGAGTTCTTAAAAATGGGCGATATTGCTAACGGCGTGAGCTTTGAGTTTGTCGGTATGGTAACCGGCCCATTAATTGCCGTTTGGCTAGTGGCGATTGCTGTGTTAGCAATGGGGATCAAAAAAGGGATTTCTGCCGCTTCAAACCTACTAATGCCGCTCTTGCTTGTGATGTTCTTAGTACTGGTCGGCTACTCATTGACCCTACCGGGTGCAGCAAAAGGCTTAGATGCACTCTTTACCCCAAACTGGGAAAAATTGGCTGACCCGAGTGTTTGGATTGCCGCTTACGGGCAAATTTTCTTCTCACTCTCTATCTGCTTCGGGATTATGATTACCTACGCATCATATCTGAAAAAAGAGACAGATTTAACCGGCTCTGGGTTAGTGGTAGGCTTTGCTAACAGTAGCTTTGAGTTACTTGCCGGTATTGGGGTTTTCGCCGCACTCGGCTTTATGGCAACCGCTGCGGGGCAAGAAGTCAATGAAGTAGCAAAAGGCGGTATCGGCTTAGCTTTCTTCGCTTTCCCAACCATTATTAACCAAGCACCGATGGGAGCGTTAGTAGGCGTATTATTCTTCGGCTCACTGACTTTTGCTGCATTAACGTCATTCATCTCGGTAATTGAAGTAATTATTTCAGCGGTACAAGACAAGCTTAATGCAGGTCGTGTAAAAGCTACCTTGTTAGTTGGTATTCCGATGATGATTGTTTCCGTATTACTATTTGGTACTACCACCGGCTTACCAATGCTTGATGTAATGGATAAATTCGTAAACCAATTCGGTATTGTTGCTGTAGCATTTGTTTCCTTGATTGCGATTGTAACCAATGAAAAACTCAGCACTCTTGAAGTACATCTAAACGAAACTTCTTCGTCTAAAGTAGGCTTTGTTTGGCGTTTATGCGTAGTTATTACCTCTGGCGTACTGGCGTTTATGCTGTTTAGCGAAATCAGCAAAGTTTACCGTGAAGGTTACGAAGGCTACCCAAGCTGGTTTGTAAACACCTTCGGCTGGGGAATGGCGATTGGATTAGTGGTGGTAGCGTATTTGCTGTCGAAAATGGCGTGGAAAAATGAACCAAAAGGAGAATAACAATGAGTACAACAGCAATCATTACAATGGTGGTGGCAATGGCGATCATCTGGGGCGGTTTGATTTTTGCGATTAAACGACTGCCGAAAGAAGATTAATAATTTACAAATTTCTGCATAAAAAAGCCCGCTTGTTAGCGGGCTTTTGGTTATACGGTAATCCCAAACTTCTCTTCCACAAAGGCTTGGAAATCGGTGCAACCGCCAACGTGGTTATTATCCACAAAAATTTGTGGCACAGTTGCAACCGGTTTACCTACACGAGGCTCTAAGTCTTGCTTTGAAATATTTTCAGCGATCATATCAATAAATTTGAAGTCAAAATCGCTTAATTCTTTTTTCATTTTCTCGGCTAATGTTTTTGCACGCACACAATATGGGCAAGATAAACGTCCATAAATTTCAACAAACATATAATGTTCCTTCTATAAAAGTAAAAGTGAGCGAATTGTCCGTTAAACGGCTCTGTGTAAGTGTAACAATTTTTTCACGATTTTAGGATAAATTTCTTCACCGTCACGACAAGCGGTTAATGTGATATACTGGCACAAATTTACAAATAGAGAAATAAAGATGACCCAATTAATGACGTTTGAGGAACTTGATTTAAGCCCTCAACTACTCAAAGCCTTAGCACAAAAAGGCTATAGCCGCCCAACTACGATTCAGCAAGCCACGATTCCGGCTGCGTTAGAAGGGCGTGATCTACTCGGTTCCGCCCCCACCGGTACCGGCAAAACCGCCGCTTTTTTACTGCCGGCAATTCAGCATTTATTAGATTACCCTCGCCGCAAACCGGGAGCACCTCGCATTTTAATTCTCACCCCAACCCGAGAGCTGGCAATGCAGGTGGCGGAGCAAGCCCAAGCACTTGCTAAATTTACCCAGTTAAGCATTGCAACTATTACCGGTGGTGTGGCATATCAAAATCACGGCGAAGTCTTCAATAAAAATCAAGATATTGTGGTCGCCACCCCAGGGCGTTTAATGCAATACATTAAAGAGGAAAATTTTGACTGCCGAGCGGTAGAAGTGCTGATTTTTGATGAAGCGGACAGAATGCTGCAAATGGGCTTCGGTCAAGATGCGGAAAAAATTGCGGCAGAAACCCGTTGGCGTAAGCATACTTGGTTATTTTCAGCGACCCTCGAGGGCGAGTTATTAGAGGATTTTGCAGAGCGATTATTAAATGACCCAATCAAGGTTGATGCCGAACCAAGTCGCCGTGAGCGTAAAAAAATTCAGCAATGGTATTACCACGCCGATAACGTAGAGCATAAAACCAAATTATTGGCTCGTATCATTAGTGAATTTTCGGTGGAAAGAGCGATAGTGTTTGTTCGCCGCCGAGAAGATGTGCGAGAACTCAGCGAAACCTTGCGTAAACGGGGAATTCGTTCTACTTATCTTGAAGGCGAAATGGCTCAATCCCAACGTAACCAAGCTATTAGCCGTTTAAAAGAAGGTGTCGTAAATGTATTGGTCGCAACCGATGTGGCGGCTCGAGGCATTGATATAGACGATATTGATTTCGTACTGAACTACGATTTGCCTTATAGTGCGGATACTTACTTGCACCGTATTGGGCGTACCGCCCGTGCCGGCAAAAAAGGCTCTGCAATTTCGTTAGTGGAAGCTCACGATTATAAATTACTCGGCAAAATTAAACGTTACACCGAAGAAGTACTAAAACCTCGTATTATCGAGGGCTTAGAGCCTCGCACTAAAGCCCCGAAAGATGGCGAGTTAAATGTGACCAGCAAGAAAGAAAAAGCACGCATTAAGAAGAAAAAAGAGGCGAAAAAAGAAGCGGCAAAACCAAAAGTAAAAGTCCGCCACAAAGATACCAAAAATATCGGTAAACGGCGTAAACCAAGCAGTGAATTGGCTGCGGTTAAACAAGTGTAATGATACAAGCGGTTATTTTCTGAATTTTTTTGCAAAAAATTCATCAAAAATAACCGCTTGCTAATTCTTCGCTAATTTTTCTTATTTAGAATGTTTGTCATCGGAACTGCTAAGCCGATATGTTTTTTTCATCATAATTTTAGAGGCTCAAACCGATTATTGGTTTGAGCTTTTTTTTCGGCATATAATGGGCGAATTAGGAGAAGAAAATATGCGAATATTATTAGTTGAAGATGATGTAATGATTGCGAAAGTAGTAGAAGCCAGCTTAAAAGATGTAGGTTATGCGGTAGATTGGGTCAATAATGGCAAAGTTGCTGAAACCTCTTTGCGGGATCAAGCTTACGATATGGTTTTACTGGATTTGGGATTGCCCGGGCAAGATGGGTTAATGGTTTTACAGCACGTTCGTAATCTGAAAAATAATACGCCAATTGTGATTATGACTGCCCGAGATGATATTAATAGCCGTTTGGCAGGGCTGGACGGTGGTGCAGATGATTATTTAGTCAAGCCTTTTGATTTGGCTGAATTACACGCCCGCATACGAGCCGTTATCCGCCGTCATAGCGGTCAGGCAACGCCAAAACCGAGTAATGGTGTTTTAACGCTTGACCCGCAAACGTATCAAGTTGAAATTGCCGGACAAAATGAGATTGTTGCTTTGACTAATAAAGAATTTACGGTTTTACAAGCATTGGTTTTACGTCAAGGTATTATCCTTTCTCGAGCGGATTTAGAAGATAAACTCTATGGTTGGGGAGAGGAGGTAGAAAGCAATGCGATAGATTTCTTGATTCATTCTATTCGTAAAAAAATTGGTAAAAACCATATTAAAAATGTGCGTGGTGTGGGTTGGCTGGTATCGAAGGAAGAATAGGAAAAATGAAAAATTCAATCAAATCACAATTAATGTGGGGCATTTCTGCTCTCCTATTTGTGACCGCACTATTGAATGCTGCTTATAACTTTTCGGATATTTGGCGAGAAACCAATGAATTACAAGATAAGATATTAAAGCAGGTAGCGGATTATATTGAGCCGACCAAGGGCTATTCTGCAACTGATCTAGACCACGATAATATTCAATTACTGGTACAAACTTCGGTGAGTCCAAATAGTATCTTTGATGTGAGCGGCAAACAAGCGGGTTTTTATGATGCGGAACATCAAGGCAATCTATACCGCTTTTATTTGAAAAAGAAAGCCGATGGCTATGTATTAGTTGCACAAAATAGTCATTATCGTACTGATTTAGCGATGGATGTTGCATTAGATAATACCGTGCCATTTGCTATTTTATTGCCGCTTACCCTACTGGCAATCGGTTTTTTGGTGCATTTCAAAATGCGAACGGTACAGCAGGTGTCTGAGGAGATTGAACAGCGTCAAGATCTCGATCTTACCCCAATCAATACACAACATATTCCGACTGAGATTCAAGGCTTCACCAATGCGATTAATCAACTTTTGGCTCGAACCCAACATTTGATTGAGCAACAACAACGTTTTATTGCAGATGCTGCTCACGAAATGCGTAGCCCAATGACCGCACTGTCATTACAGGCAGAACGTCTTTCAGGGCAACAGCTACCAGATGATCAAAGAGTGCAAATTGAGCAAATTCAGCAAAGTATTAAGCGTAATCGTCATTTAATTGAACAATTACTTTCTCTTGCGAAAGCCCAAGCCGGCAATGTTACTTTACATAAAACGCAAATTAACTCACAACATTTATTCCGCCAAATCATTGAAAGTTTGTTGCCAATTAGTCAGCAAAAAGATCAGGATATAGGTGTGGTTGGTACGCAAACAGTAGCTTTTTATGCAGCAGAGATCGATATGTTTACTTTGGTAAAAACCTTGGCGGATAATGCTTTACGCTATACCCCCGTAGAAAGCCAAATTGATTTAGTTTGTGAAGAAAATGATGAGTTTGTCATTTTCAGTGTGGAAGATAATGGTAGCGGCATTCCGGTGGAAATGCGAGAGCGGGTTTTGGAACCTTTCTACCGTATTCTTGGCTCAGAGCAGCAAGGTTCGGGGCTGGGTTTAGCCATTGCGGAAAATATCGCTAAACGATATGGAGGTTATATTGAATTACAAGATAGCCGACAATTTCCAACAGGGCTTTTAGTTAAAGTTTTTCTCCGGAAATCTTATCTGCAAGCCTAAATAGACGTGGGAGGGTATAATCAGAAAATGCCTTCCCATTTTTTATCTCTCCTAATTTTTCGCTAATTCTAGCGTTTTAGAATATCCACATAGAAAAGACAGATCATAGCGGTCAAATTTCCCTATTTTTTTACAAAGGATATTCAATGAAACTGAAACACCCTCAATGGCATTTATCTCAAATTAGCCTTATAGCCCTTGTTTCTCTCTATTTTACCATTGTTCTTAATATAGCTTTTTTCCGAGAAACCTTTAATCTTTATCAATTTACCGGAACAAATTCGGATTATTTTATTTATACCACACCTTTGGTACTTTTTGCCGTATTAAACATTGTATTGAACATACTGGCTTTACCTTTCATTCATAAAGTGATAGTGCCGTTATTGATCATCGTAAGTGCTGCGGTAAGCTATAATTCGCTCTTTTTTAATGTTTATTTTGATCGAGATATGCTTTCCAATGTGTTACAAACCAATATGGCTGAAAGTATTCGGATGCTAACACCTCGCTACCTTGCGTGGATTTTCTTCCTAGGTATTGTGCCGGCACTGGCTTATTTGAATGTGAAAGTTCGTTACCAAGGGTGGTTGAAAGAAATTTCCGTGCGAGTCGTAACAATTTTTGCCGCCGCATTGATCATTTTTGCCGTTGCTTGTCAGTATTATCAAGATTATGCCTCGTTTTTTCGTAATAACAAATACTTACCACACTTGATTGTACCCTCTAATTTTGTCGCCGCGGGTGTGAGCAAAATCAAGCATAGTCGAATGGAAAATCGCCCTTTTGTTACCTTGGCTGAGGATGCCAAAATACAAAAGCCGGACCGCTATCGTCACGTTTCTGTGATTGTATTAGGAGAAACGACTCGAGCAATGAACTGGGGACTCAATGATTATGCACGCCAAACCACACCCAAAATGGCAGCTCGCCTTGCAAACGGTGATAATTTAATTAATTTTCGCAATGTGAGTAGTTGCGGGACATCGACAGCAGTTTCCGTACCCTGCTTATTTTCATCAATGACTCGTGAACAGTATGATGAAGTGACGGCAAAGAATCAGGATAATTTACTCGATATTCTTAACCGTGCCGATGTGAATGTGGTATGGATTGAAAATAATAGCGACAGCAAAACTGTTGCGGATCGACTTAAAGAAATCAATACATTCAGTGGCAATACCTCTTCACTTTGTACCAATGGCGAGTGTTTAGACGAAGTGATGTTGCCAGAATTGGATAAAGCGTTAGCTGAAAATCCGGATAAAGATACGGTGATTGTGTTGCATACCATCGGCAGCCACGGACCAACTTACCACGAACGTTATACCGAAAATGAACGCATTTTTACCCCCACTTGCGACACGAACGAAATTAACAAATGTAGTCGGGAAGAATTGGTCAATACCTATGACAACGGTATTGTCTATTTAGATAAATTTCTCGATCAAGTTATTCAACGTCTGGAAGGGAGAAATGATTGGGAGAGTGCAGTGTATTATTTTTCCGATCACGGTGAGTCATTAGGCGAAAATGGCATTTACTTGCATAGTACACCATACTCTCTTGCTCCAAGGGAACAAACTCAAGTTCCTATGATGATGTGGTTTTCTAAATCGTGGGCTCAAAACGAACCATTCGATCTAGAATGTATAAAACAAAATGCTGATGCAGCCTATTCGCATGATAACGTTTTCCACACGGTGTTTAGTTTGATGGATATTGATATGAGCAAGCATAGTTTACCAGTTTATGATAAATCACTCGACATACTAGGGCGTTGCCATCGTTAGTAATAGAAGAATAAAAATGCCTTTAACTTGTAAGGAGTTAAAGGCATTTTTTATGTATTTAAGATAGTGTTTCCGGTTTTATGTTTACCGCACCGCCATTTGGAACAAAATCACTTCTGCTTGGCAGCTGAAGGTGATCCACATTTTCATCAAGAACCCTTCCTCAGTTTGGCTGATTTCACTTTGGATCTCACAAGGTTCGGTTTCGACCGATTTTGCTTTTTGTGTGAAAAATTCGACCGCTTGTTGAGCCAGTGTTTCGCTCTCATAGACTGCCTCAAAGCCAATTTGGCGGTCTGTGTTATCCAACATCGAATCGCCTTTTAGCCGGCACATATTATGTGCCTCTGCCGCTTTTTGTTGCATTGTTTTGCTCATATTACACCTTATCCGTAATTTGTTTTAACCAAGTGTAGGATTGTTGCTGTTTTTGCTCATCGAAAATGTAGCTTACCGCCATAATTTCATCAATTTCCACTCGGGCTTTTAGGGCTTTAAGTTGTTGTTCAACGCTTTGCGGGCTACCAATTAAGGAGCATTCGGTCATTTGGCGGACAACGGTTTTCTCTTGGCGGTATAGGGCATTTTGCTCAAAGGCAACCGGCCCGAAATGCGGCACGATTTCTGCTTTCACAAAATTTTCCCACACTTTGTCGTCAGACTCGAGCGGTGGTTGCAGATTTTGTTGGGCATTGGTGACTACATTTAAGAAAAATTGGGTTTGGGTGGTGGCTAATTTTGCTGCTTCTTCATCAGTTTCTGCCACAATCGCATTCACGCCTAAAATCACATAAGGTTTATCTAGCACTTCAGAGGGCTTAAAGTGTGAGTGGTAAATGCGGATTGCATCGTCCATAAAGCGAGGGGCAAAGTGCGAGGCAAAGGCGTAAGGCAAACCTCGTTCAGCCGCTAAATAGGCACTTTCAGGGCTTGAGCCTAGAATATAAAACGGCACATTTAGCCCTTGTGCCGGATAGGCGGAAACAAGATTTGTACCGTCAAAATAACCTTTTAATTCGCTGATTTCATCAGGGAAAGGCAAACTCTGGGCGTTGCGGCGTAGGGCAGTTGCGGTTCGCATATCGGTGCCGGGCGCTCGCCCAAGCCCGAGTTCTACCCGGTTTGGGTAGAGTGTTTCCAGTGTGCCGTATTGTTCTGCCACAATATAAGGGCTGTGGTTGGGTAACATCACCCCACCGGAGCCGACTCTTAATTTTTCAGTGTGGGAGAGGGCGTGTTGAATCAATAATTGCGTGGCGGAACTGGCAAGATTTTTCATATTATGGTGTTCAGCAATCCAATAGCGTTCAATACCAATATTTTCTGCGTGTTTTGCTAATTTCACCATAGAATCGACCGCTTGTTTGGCAGTTTGCCCTTCACGAATCGGCACTAGGTTGAGAATGGATAAATTTGTCATTTTGCTCTCCGAGTTTGCATATAAAAAAGGCTGAATAGCTTTACTATTCAGCACTTGTAAAACCATCACCTTAATATGGGGACGATTATTTCTTACTCAAGAAGACCACAGCGTCAATATAGCGTTGGATAAAATCATTGGTTGAACTTGAATCAGAAAATCCTTCTAAATTAAGCTGGTATTGACCATTCACGAAAAATGCCGGCACGCCACGAATTTGGAACTCTTCGGCTAATTGTACTTGCTTGTTCACTAAGCCGTTTACTGCAAAGCTGTTGATACCGCTGTCAAACTGTTCTGCACTAATGCCGTTAGCAATAAAGACCGCACGAATATCGTCCATTGATTTAAACGCATCTTTTTGTGCAGCTTCAAACAAGGCGGTTTTTACTTTATCTTCCGCCCCTAACGCCATTGCTAATGCCCACGCACGGGTTAAGTCTTCTGATTGGCGACCTAAGAAATTAACGTGATATTGCACTAATTTGCTGTCTGTAGGCAATTTCGCTTTGATTTGGCTTGGAATTTTGTAATTTAACTCAAAATCATAACAGTGTGGGCAGTAGAATGAGAAAAATTCTACCACTTCTTTTTGAGCTGATGGGGCTTTACGCACTTCAATATATTCTTTACCCGCAGTTGGATCAGCTGCAACAGCGGTTGAGTTAAATGCAAAAAGAGCAGAAAGTGCAACAAGTGCGGTTTTTAATGCGAATTTCTTCATAATGATTCCTTCAAAAATGTGATAAGTGAGAAATAAGACAAACTTAATCGTTTAAAATTCCACGAGCTCGGAGTAATGCGGTTTTAAAATCATCTTCATAATCTTTTTTAATGCCCGGAATCGGCTCAAATTTATCGGCATTTCGCATTTTGAGCTGATAAATCAAGACTTCATCACGCAGGGCGTGAAAATTATCCGGCTCGCCTACTTCCACCGAAAGCTGTTGCAGAATATCAATTAAGTGAAGATCGGGGTTTTTCCGCCAATGTTCACCAAGCAGTTCCAATAGCTCTTCTAAACGTTTGCATTTCATAGTATGCCTCTTAAAAAACTTGTTGAATAGTAAGCGGAATAATATACTTTTACCTTTCATTTGGCAAAAAAATTCAGGTTTGGAGAGGGAAATGACAGACAAAATTTCAGCAGTAATTTTAGCCGGCGGTTTGGCTCGGCGAATGAACGGGGCGGAAAAAGGGTTGCAACTGTTAGATCAAAAACCGTTGATTTCGCACCTGTTATCCCGACTTTCGCCACAAATCGAGGATATTTGGCTCAATATCAATCGTTCAGTGGAACAATATCAACAACTTTACCCTGAATTACCTTATTACCAAGACAGCTTGCCCGATTTTCAAGGCCCGCTAAGCGGAATGCTTGCCGGGTTCGAGCGGATTGAAAGCGACTATTTACTGTTTGTGCCTTGTGACACGCCGTTTATTCCAAGCCAACTATTGCAAAAGCTACACACGGCATTACGCATTAATCAGGCTCAAATTGCCTATGCTCACGATGGCAACCGCCCACACCCAACGGTTGCGTTGGTGCATCGTTCGGTGGCGGAAAATTTAAGAGCCTATTTAGCCTCCGGCGAACGCCGATTATTGTGTTTTTTTCAAACCCAAAAAAGTGTAGCAGTGGATTTCTCGGCATATAAAGCCGCATTTCGCAATTTTAATTGTTTGGAAGATTTAACGGCTTTCAATCCATATCCCATCAAAACCCTAGCGATTACAGGCTATAGTGGTACAGGAAAAACCACTTTATTGGAAAAATTAATCCCAAAATTGACCGCTTGCGGTATTCGGGTTGGCTTGATTAAACATTCCCACCACAATGTCGATATTGATAAAAAAGGCAAAGACAGCTATCGCTTGCGAGAAGCCGGTGCAAACCCGACTATGGTCGTGTGCGATGAGCGTTGGGCGTTAATGACGGAAACGAAACAGCTGATTGAAACCAAGCAAAAAACGGAAACTAAACAAGCGGTCGAATTTTCACAATTAATTGCAAAATTTGACCCAGAGACAGTAGATTTAGTTTTGGTAGAAGGCTTTAAGCACGAAACAATGCCGAAAATTCAACTACACCGTAAAGAGATTGAAAAACCGTTGCCGGATTTAGATGAATGGACAATCGCGACTGCCACCGATTATCCGCTTGAGCGGGAAAATCGGTTGGATATTAATGATGTTAAACAGCTCGCTGATTTTATTCGGCAGTGGCTAGAGGCAAGCAAAGAGCCGGCTAATTAATTGACTAAAAAGCCCCTAAAATAAGCGATTACTTAGTTTAGGGGCTAATAGCAATTACCAGCTATATCCCAGTTTGAAACCGGCAAAATGTTGTTTGCCGATTTCGTTACCTTTCAATAGACCAAAGTGAGTGCTGAATTGCCATTGACCTTTTGTAACACCCACGCCCACTTCACTTTTCAGATAACGTCCGAAACGTTGGCTAAAGGTGTTGTCGTTGACTGCCACATTCAGGCGTTTGCTGCTGGCATCCACATAATGTGCAGCCAAGCTAGGCTCAACTTTCCAGCCGGATAAGTCAAAGGCCTTGCTGACTTTCACTCCTGCTTGGTACGCCATAAAGTTCGCTTTCGGGCTGCGGACTTCTACTTCACCCAGTTTGTAATCTTGTGCGCTGAAGCGATAGTAACGTGCGCCAATAGCAGGCTGAACTTGTACGCCGGCTAAGTCGAAGTTATGTCCAAGATTTGCCCCAATCGCCATAATATGACGGTTAAAGCGGTTTTCCTCGAATAGATTGATACGGTTTTTCGCTTTGCCGTAGCTACCGTCTAGGCTGACGAAAGTCCCGTTTTCCGAATGCCATTTACCATATAGGCTTGCCATCAGTAAGTTGGACTTGCCGTTCACTCCATCATCAAATTCCGCATCGGCGTGGTTGCGGGAGAGTACTACACCGGCATTGATATTGTTTGCGAGTGGTAATTCCAGCCCGAGCTGAGTTAGGTTAGTTTGTTGCTCATACGGGCGATATAAATCCGATTTGTGTTCGGTTTTTTGATGTTCCAAACTGCTCCAAACGTGGAATTTATCGTGTTTTGCTAACAGTTGGCGATCTAACCCTTGCCCGATGTGCAACGCAGAATTTGCTTGTGCCGATAGCTCGGAAAGAGCGGTATTGGCATATTGGCTTACCCAGTCGCTTTGTTGAATATTACTACTGTCAGTGTCTGCGTGTGCTTGTAGATGCTCACAATTTGCACCATTCTCTTGGCAAAGTTTTAGTGCCTCAGCGTTTAAAATTGCTTCACTATTTCCAGCAGTTATACGTAAGGTCGCTAATTTTGCTTCTACTTGTTTTGCAATATTTTGTGCAGTTTCAACCGCTTGTTCTACGTTAGCAATTTGCGCAGCGGCTGCTTTAGCATTGTTTTCTGCTGTAGTGAGTGCAGCACTCGCTTGTGTGACTTTCTGCTTTGCTGTCGTAATTTGCCCTTGGATTTGGCGGTAATACGTTGGATAGTAACGGCGGTAGTAATCAGCATATTGTTGCAAACGGGTTAATTCGCTATTTGCTTGGCTAAGCTGAGATTGTGCGTTTGCAGCGGCTTGTTTAGCATTTTTCTCTGCTTGGCGCTCTTTCTCGGCTTCTGCGTTCAAACGGCTGATTTCCTGTTTTTGTTTATCCGCTTCTGCAATAGCATGGTCTAATTCCGCTTTCGCCGTTGCAATCGACTGATTCCGATCTTTAGCATCTTTTAACGGATTGTATAAGCGATAGTCGTTGCTTCGATTTGCCAGCACATAACGATATGCACCTAAATCAACATAACCATTTTCCAGTGAGACTTTAGCTTTATCGGCTTGCTCGTGGTGCGTTAAAGTTAATAAACTTAACGGGCTAACAACTTCAGCTTCTTTGCCACTGTTGCGCAATGCAAGAGTGAAAGTTCCCTCGGCGAGACCATTTACCTGTAGGTGATCGCCTTTGCCAGCAGCAATATCGGTTAAGTAGTTGATTTTGGCATTACCTTGGAAATTACCGTCAATAATCAACTTATTAAAACGAGTCGGTATCTCGCCTGTTACAAATTTTTCATTCAGGTTGATGGTTGAACCGTTTTCTGCCACTAAATTGCCAGTACGGCTATCCCCAGTATTTGTCCAGCTTGCTTGGTTAGCTAAACGAATGCTCGTTGTTGCTGCTGCTTCAATGGTGCCAATCAGGTTCGCTTTGCCGATGTGTAATTGGCTCTGTGCTGCCAAGCTGACATCACCATTAATTTGTGTTGTGGGCAGTGTTGCAAAAATTTCATCAGAAACGACCGCTTGTGTATCGCAGCTTGTTTTACCGGTGTACTCAGAATAGTAGCAACTTGGAGTTTGCCCGTTGATAAAGCCTAAATGTAGCTGTGCATGGTCATTCGCTGCCAAGTTTGCTTGCAGGTTTGAGACATTACGACCAACATAAAGCTGAGCGTATTGGTTTAGCTGCATATTATCAGCCTTAAATTGACGATTTTGCCAATCATCGGCATAAACTACATCTTGCTTATTGATCACATCATAAGCGTGAGGAGTCGGTCTGCCGGAAAGTAGCACTTTACCGCCTTTCACAGTCAGATCGCCGTTTAAGTTCAAACCACCAGAGAAGGTATAAATACTATTGAGCTTTTCTTGCTCTATTGGTGCGTTTTTACGGGCTAATACTTTGTTGATCGCTTGATTGCGATCTGCAGCTAAAAATTCCCAATGCTCGCTGCTTAAGCCACCGCGAGGAACAGGTTGTTTTGGATCACCTTTTAATGCAAAGTATTCCCGAATTTTAGTTTTCGGATTGGTGAACTGATAAATATCTGCACCAGCTACTAGCCCCTTACCCCAAGTTACTTCAGAGGCAGTTGCCAGCGGTGTAGAGGCTTTTGGATTATATACCACATTCAAACGACCGTTATGTTGGACGTTATCTGTTTCGCCAATAAAACCGTTAAAGCTATTATAGCGATGCTCTAGACCTTTTTGCGCGAGTACTTGTTTTACTGCTGTATCCTTGTCAGAAGAGAGGAAGGTCCAGTGGGCATTACTTGCGCCATTCGTTGGCATATATTGGTTTGGATTGCCTTTAAGTGTAAAGTAATCGGTACGGTTATTAGCTCGTGGATTAATGTATTCATAAATATCAGCACCGTTTTCTTTCCACGTTCCCCATTTTAAGTCTGTTGCTTCAGGAGCTTTCGGACCATTAATGGTGAGTGTTGCAGCTTTTTGTAGATGATTATTAACAATACGCGCACCATTATCACTGTTTTGAATACGATTAAACGCAATGTCGTTGCCGTTGAGATCTAAACGACCACCACGGAAGCCAAAGTAAATCTTATTTGGATCGACTTGATCAGCACTGTTTAATACAACGGTTGAACGGCCGCTCACAATACCAACTTGGTTAAATGCAGATTTTTTGCCATTTTCACCCGCTTGTTGATTCAAAATGACAGTGCCTTGTCCAACACTAATGTCACCAAGGTTTTCGCCTTTACCGTTAATATGTAGCGTACCTTCGCCCAATTTAGATAAACGGTCGCCTTGTGGGTTTTTGACTTGCCAGTTGACTTGCTTATCTTTAGCAACAACTATCCCGGCACCAAGCCAAGTTTGGTCGTTTTCAGGTCGAACAGTAGTATTAGCATTGAAATATAATGCACCAGCACCTTGGTCAATATCGGTTTTCAATACGATAGTGCTATCTTTTCCTTCAATGTTTAGGGTTTTTCCTGTGTTGTCTTGCGGAAGTTGTAGCTGAGGTGTACCACCATAGCCTAATGGAGAAGCGCTATTGTCTTTAATTGAACGATCGGCAAGCGAAACCGTTAAGTTTTGTCCTTTATTACCAATGCTACTGTCTTTACCCTGTGTAGACCATTCAAAGACGGCATTTTGTTGTGCATTGGTTAATGTGCCGGCAATATCTTCAGCAAACTGTTTATCGTGATAATCCTGACGGATAATACCAGCACGGTTATAGTAGTTGTTTGCAGGCGTACCAAAGGTGTAAGTAGCTAGTAGTAACCAGCGTTTCGTTTTCTGATCGTAACCATACACACCTGAACCACTATCACCACGAGTACCAAATGCAGTTAATGCCCCATATGGGCTGTTATTTAATGCGCTGCCTTTAAAATCTAGCCAGTAATCAGAACGGTTTCCTACAGGCAAATGTACACCGCCAATTAAATATTGGTAAGATCCCGAAATTTGAGTATCTTGATGTTCTGTATTTTTAAGAATTTGACGACCAGAGCCTAAACGAGCGAAATGACTAAAACGGCTGCTGTCTTGATAGATAGCCGCATTGTTCCCTAAATCAGTGGCCGTTGTTGGCACAACTTCGGTCACTAACTTATTTAAACGAGGCACTTGGTAGTCGTGATGGCGATCTCCATCAACTTTTTCATAGTCGTTACGATCAACGACTTTGTAAGTGTAGTGGTGTGCATCGGCATTAGTGCCTGGGGCGCCAAATTCCACAGTATTGTATTGTGTATTATGGGCAACGCTGACTAAATATTGCGGTGCAACTAGAGTTGCTATCCCTAAGTTACGGTTTGCAGCACTAAAATCTGGCATCGGTACATTTGGGAAGAGTGCATCTAATGTATTGCCACTTTTATCTTTAATTTCAATATTGCTTGCACCTACGGTGAATTTACCCTTATTCTCCGCAAAATCACGGTAGTATTGAAGATCGATATCATCTCTGAAAACAGAGGCTGTTGCAGATAAACTAACAGCAAATGCCACAAAGCTGGCAAGGTAAGAAAGTGGAAAGTTTTTATTTATCATAAAATGTTAATAAATTGCTAATATTAATGGAGTAAAAAGGTGGGGTATTCTATAGATAATTATTTATTTGGCAAGAGGTCTTACCTGTTTTTTATACAAATTTACAATCTTAAGATAGGCAAAAGCAGCTACGGAATACGCAGCTGCTTTGTTGAAAGTTTTATTGAGTGATAAGCAGGAGCATTATTTTGCAAATTCTTGCATAAATTCGCCCGCTTGTTTGACCATTGAGGTTGAACCGACAAAGAACGGTACACGCTGGTGTAGCTCTGTTGGCTTAATATCTAAAATCGGATTAATACCATCTGTCGCCATTCCTCCGGCTTGTTCGGCAAGAAACGCAATCGGGTTGCATTCATAGAGTAAACGCAATTTCCCTTTTGGATATACGGTGGAGGTTGGGTAAATATAAATACCGCCTTTTAATAAATTGCGGTGGAAATCGGACACCAGCGAGCCGATATAGCGTGAAGAGTATGGACGTTTGCTGGCTTCATCGGTTTCTTGGCAATACTTAATAAAGCGTTTCACACCTTGTGGGAAAGTAACATACTGCCCTTCATTGATGGAGTAATATTTTCCTTCGGTAGGGGTTTTTAGATCAGGGTGTGAAAGAATAAATAAGCCTAATGACGGATCATAGGTAAAACCGTTCACGCCATTGCCTGTGGTGTAAACCAGCATGGTTGAAGAACCATAAGTAACATAACCGGCGGCAACTTGTTTACGCCCTTCCTGCAAGAAATCTTCTTGTGTTACTGGGGTGCCGATAGGGGAGACACGGCGGTAAATAGAGAAGATTGTCCCCACAGAAACATTCACTTCAATATTGGAGGAGCCATCAAGCGGATCGGTCATTAAAATATATTTTGCATTTCTCCCACGCTCATTATCAAAGGCAACAAAATTATCATCTTCTTCCGATGCAAATCCGGCAACATCTTCACGTGCAAGTAACGCTTTTTTCATCGTTTCGTTGGCGAATACATCAAGTTTCATTTGGGCTTCACCCTGTACATTTTCAGAACCTGCAGTACCTAAAATATCTTGACTTAAACCGGCACGGTTGATTTCTCGATGAATAATTTTAGCGGCTAAACGAATAGAAGATAAAATCCCACTTAATTCCCCTTTTGCCCCTGGGTATTCTGCTTGTTTTTCAATAATAAATTCGCCGAGTGTTTTCATTTTTTTCTCCTTCGCTATGTTAGAATGCCCTTATTATAACGATTACCTTTAAAGAGGTAGCGGTTTAAGCTTTAATTCTGTGATCCACTTCACATTTTATCTTTCAAGATGAGGAGCAATACGATGAATAATCTACGAATCAAAATGATCAGCCCTGAAATAGCATTAGCAAAATATAATGAATTGGATGTTTTAGAGATTAATCACTCCAAAGTGAAGGCTAAAATTGCATTGCAAGGTGCGCAGTTACTGAGTTGGCAACCTAAAAATACTCAGCAAGATGTATTATGGTTAAGTGAAATTGAACCTTTCCAAACAGGTGTGGCGATTCGTGGCGGCATTCCGATTTGCCACCCTTGGTTTGGTACAGACAAAAAGCCTGCTCACGGCACAGCCCGTATTCAAGCGTGGAATTTGCTGGAACATACTTCCTCAGCAGATGGGATTCGTGTTGTTTTGGGGTTAGAAAATCAGGCAAAACTCGAGATGATACTAGGCGAAGTCTGTGAGTTGTATTTTACTCACTTAGCACCGGAGCCGGCACAGGCTGCATTGCATACTTATTTTCAGGTCGGTGATATTACGAAAATGGAAGTACAAGGCTTGGCAACACAATGTTTTGATAAATTGACGAATCAAGAAGTTGAAGTGCCATCGCCTCGCAAGATAAGTGAAAATGTGGATTGTATTTATCCGGCACAAGCGGTGAATTTTATTCAAGATTTTGCAAATCAGCGCACCATTAAAGTGGAGCATATTAATGCGACCGAAACCGTACTTTGGAATCCTTGGCATAATACTATTAGTGCGATGACAGAAACGGCGTATCAAAATATGGTATGTGTGGAAACAGCACGGATAAATACCTTACTTCAACAAAATGAAACGCTAGGAGTGAGAATTTTGGTGCGATAATGTTTAATGAGAGCAAGCAGCTGAATTAGTAATATTGTTTACAAATTTAACTGCTTGTTTTTTTTGTATTTACACTAGATCAAACAGTAAAAATTCCACGTTATCTTGAACGTTGATTTCAAGCAGCGCTTCTTGGCGAATGCCTAAAGCATCGCTGGTAGAAAGCTCAACGCCGTTCACGCTTAAATTTCCTTTCACTACTTGTAACCAATAATTGCGGTTCGAGTTTAAGGCAATGCTATCCGATTTTGCACTCGGGTATTGATAACGCCACAGCTTCATATCTTGGTAAATTTTAAATGAACCTTCTTCTGCGTTTGGCGAAAGAATCAAGGTGGCTCCCTCTTTCGGGGTAAATTTGTCTTGGCTGTAGCGTGGGGTCACATCTTTTTGGTTTGGGATAATCCAAATCTGGTAAAGGTGTAAGGTTTCATTCGGATCTGGATTAATTTCTGAATGGAAAACCCCGGTTCCGGCAGACATAATTTGAAATTCGCCAGCTTTTACTTCGGTTTTATTACCCATACTGTCTTCGTGAGCCACACGTCCGTTTAACACATAAGTTAAAATTTCCATATTATCATGAGGGTGTTTACCGAAACCGTGATTCGGTGCAATGAAATCCTCGTTGATAACTCGCAAATGTGAAAAATGGATATGTTTTGGGTCGTAATAATTGGCAAAGGAGAACGTGTGGTAGCTTTCAAGCCAGCCAAAAGATCCATCGCCTCGTTCATTGGCTTTTCTAAGTTGTAACATTATCTATTCCTTATATAAGTGTTAAGTTGTGCCATTTTACTTTATGCCAAAAATAGATAAACCCTAATTTAATAGATTAATTGTTTCATTTTTTGAAATAATAGGGGCTTGATTTTTATGGGAAAGTGTATAGAATAACGCCCCCTTGAGTTCCCTTACCTCAAGTTTTCATTTAACGAAAAAGGATACAATATGAACTTTACTACTTATTTTTCGGATGAGAACAAACGTCGTTCTCTAATTTTACTTTCACTTTTCCACATTTTTATCATCGCAATTAGCAACTATTTAGTGCAAATTAGCTTTGAAGTTCAAGTACCACTAACGGAATTTAGCTTCCCGACAACTTGGGGGACGTTAACATTTCCATTTATTTTCTTAGCGACTGATTTAACCGTGCGTGTATTTGGTGCAGATCTTGCTAGAAAAATCATTTTTGTTGTGATGTTTCCGGCACTTGTCATAAGCTATGTGATTTCCGTTTTATTCTTTGAAACCCAATTTCAAGGCTTTAGTGCATTAACTGAGTTCAATTTTTTTGTTTTCCGTATTGCACTGGCTAGCTTTGCAGCTTATTTAGTTGGGCAATTATTAGACGTTCTAGTGTTTAATAGCTTAAGACAAGGTAAGCGGTGGTGGCTTGCTCCAACCTGTTCAACCATTTTTGGTACTTTAATTGATACTTTTGTGTTCTTTGCTGTTGCATTTTATAAAAGTAGCGATGAATATATGGCAGAGCATTGGTTTACTATTGGTGCGGTCGATTATGCGTTTAAACTCTTTGTAAGCCTACTGCTATTTCTACCGCTTTATGGTGTGATATTAAATTTCATTATGAAGAAACTTGATTTAAAGTAGAAATCTAAACTGAGGTTTGGGGATTGTGCTGAAAAAAGGTATAATCCCCTTACTTTTTATGGCAGATATAGCAGAGAGCAATGTAATGAATAATATTCCATTAAGAAACGAAGAAGAAATTCAAAAACTACGAGTAGCCTGTAAACTGGCTTCAGATGTTTTAGTAATGATCGCCCCTTATGTGAAAGAGGGCGTAACAACTGGTGAATTAGATAAAATTTGTCACGAATACATTTTGGCAAATGGGGCAACTTCAGCCAGTTTGGGCTATCACGGCTTCCCAAAATCGGTGTGCATTTCGTTAAATGAGGTCGTTTGTCACGGTATCCCAAGTGATGACAAGAAGCTGAAAAAAGGCGATATTTTAAACATTGATGTAACCGTCATCAAAGACGGCTACTATGGCGATAACTCGATGATGTATGTAGTCGGTGAGCCAAGTGTGCGGGATAAACGCTTAATGGCGGTTACGCTAGAGTCCCTTTATGTCGGGATTCGCACCGTGAAAGCGGGGGTGCGTTTAAAAGAAATTGGTACAGCGATTCAAAAATATGTGGAAAAAGAAGGCTTTTCGGTGGTGCGTGAATATTGTGGACACGGCATTGGTACCGAATTCCATTGCGATCCGCAAGTGGTGCATTATGCTACCGATGATGGTGGTGTAGTGTTAAAAGAAGGTATGGTGTTTACGATTGAGCCAATGGTGAATGCTGGCAAAAAAGAAGTCCGCTTAATGGGTGACGGTTGGACAGTGAAAACCAAAGACCGCAGCCACTCCGCACAATATGAGCATCAAATTGTAGTGACTAAAGACGGTTGTGAAGTGCTAACAATTCGGGATGAAGAGATTGCCGAAGGGCGTATTTCTCGAATTATGCACAACAGCTAATTTGCAAATTTTTAGCGAAAAATGACCGCTTGCGAAACTCATTGTTAAGCTAAGACGTTTAAAAACAAAAGGGATTAAGCTAACACTTAATCCCTTTTTTGTGATCTATTTTTGATTATTTCGCTTGTGCTTTTTTCACCCAAATGGCTGAAATGGTAAAGGCAACTACAAATGAAATTACCATACCGACAGAATACATTGCAAGGCTGTCAGGTTTAATCGACGGAATACCTAAGAAACCGGCTGCACCTAAGGCAATTGCTTTCACATTAAAGAAAGCGATAAATGCACTGGCTAAACCTGAACCGATCATCGCTGCAATAAAGGCTTGGCGGTAGCGTAAATTTACTCCGAACATTGCCGGTTCGGTGATACCTAACAGGGCTGAAATACCTGACGGCACGGCTAAACCACGCACTTTGGCATCTTTCATTGCAAAAGCTACACCTAAACAGGCTGCACCTTGTGCAATGTTAGACATTGCTGCAATCGGGAAGATAAATGTACCGCCGGTTTGTGCTACTTCAGCTAATAATTGGGTTTCAACCGCAATAAAGGTTTGATGCATACCGGTAATCACGATTGGAGCGTAGAATGTACCGAAAATTGCTCCACCGATAAAGCCTAAGCTGTCATATAACCACGTTAAGCCTGCTGAAATCGCTGAACCTGCTTCACGACCCAATGGTCCGATTACAGTGAAAGCTAAAATACCGGCGATAAATAATGACATCATTGGCGTCACTAAGTTATCTAAATAGCTCGGTACAAATTTACGGAAAGTTTTCTCAAGGGTTGCTAACACCCAAGCCGAAACGATAGTTGGAATAACCGTGCCTTGATAACCCACTTTTTCAATTTCTAAGCCGAAAATATTCCAGTATTTGATGTTACCTTCCATTAAGGTTTTGGCATAGTTCCAACCATCTGCAAGTGCTGGGTGAACCAATAACATACCAAGTGCCGCACCTAAGAATGGATTACCGCCAAATTTGCGTGTAGCTGAGAAACCGAGTAATACAGGTAAGAATACAAATGGTGCGTTAGCAATAGTGTTGATGAAATCAACTAAATCGGAAATATTCGGATAACGGCTAACAACAGATTCACCTTCCCAGAAGAAACTGACTGCCGTTAGCATTGAGTGAATACCCATTAGCAAACCACCAGCCACAATAGCCGGAATGATCGGCACGAAAATATCGGCTAAGCCTTTTACCAAACGTTGTAGTAATGGCTGATTTGCTGCACCGGCAGCCGCTACTTCAGAGGTGGACATATCTGCCATACCCATTTGTTTTTGCATTTGGGCATACACTTCATTTACCGTGCCTGATCCAAAAATAATTTGGTATTGACCGGAAGTAGAGAATTGACCTTTCACGCCTTCAATATTTTCAATCGCTTCTTTATCAATTTTGGATTCATCAGCAATGGTTAAACGTAAACGGGTAGCGCAGTGAGCAAGAGTAGTAATGTTTTCTTTACCACCTAATTTCGCAATCGTTTGTTCTGCAATTTGGGGATAGTTCATTTGAATTTACCTTTCATAGAAAATAATCGCTTGCATTTTAACTAAAACGGTTTAGCTAAAAAAGAGAAGATTTAAAATATTTCCAAATTTGTGAAGTAGATCACATTTTGAGCTGTTTTAGAGTTTTTGATCGGAAATAATTTTTCCATTATAAACGGTAAGCACTCGATTAAACAAAAACAGGCTCTCTTCAAATTGGTGAGTTACCATTAACAGGGTTAAATTTCGGCTTTGGCAAATTTCAAACACGATTTGCTGTAACTCGGCTCGGCGTTGCGGGTCGAGGGCGGAGAAGGGTTCATCCAATAATAAAATCGGCTTATCTCGCAATAAGGTACGGGCTAGCGCCACCCGCTGTTTTTGTCCGCCCGACAGTTGTTCGGCTTGACGCTGAAGGAAGGTTTCTAGCCCCATTTGCGCAGCAATTTGTTTAACCTGTGCTTTTTGTTTCGGATTGAGCAACAAACTCGGTACTAGAGCTAAGCCGATGTTTTGTTCTACCGTTAAGTGCGGGAAAATATTGTTATCTTGGAATAGCATTGAAACAGGGCGTTGTGCAACTTCGGTATCAAGATGATTTTCCTGATTTAACCACAGCAGGCTTTGCTGACTTTCGGGCTTTTCAAAACCGGCAATTAGATTAAGCAATGTGCTTTTGCCTGCTCCGCTTTCACCAATCACCGCAATGCGTTCTCCCGATTTAACAGAAAGCTGAAAGTGCATATTCATTTGCTCGTAAGTGAAGTGGAGATCCAGTTCGATCATAGTTTATCCTTAGTGAATAAGAATGGTAGTAACGCAAATAACATCAGAATCAGTGCGGTAACGCCAGCATCTTCGGTTCTATAGCTACCAAGCTGTTGGTAGAGTAAATAAGGGAGTGAGCTGAAATCTGCACTGCCGAAAAATGCAATGACGGTGAAACTCCCTAAACTTGATGACATTGCTAATGCAAAGGTGGTGACAAGCGGTCGAATTAGCTGATTTTTTTCCACAATCCACCAACGCCTCATTCCCCTCAGCCCAAGTTCTTGGGCTAGTTTATCGTGTGAGGTCAGGCTATTCCACATGGCAGAAAAAAGCATCGGGTAAATAAAAGGCAGTAATGTTAAGCCGTTGCATAAGCCGACCAGTAACAGTAACACCTCAGTTGAGAGTTCGCTATTCATTAATAAAATAAACAAACCAACCGATAGTAGAAAGATTGGTAGAAGTAACGGAAAGAGGGTAATTGCGGTGAGGACGCTGTATCCGAGTTTGGCTTTTTTATAGAGTAATTGGCGTGCCTCAAGTGCAATCAAATAGCTGATTGCAATTACAAATAGGGTAGCTATGAGGCTTAAGTATAAAGAAAATTGCGCGGCTTGCCATAAAGCAGGGTTAAGCAAACGCTCACTGAATTTTGATACACTCAGACCTGCCCAAACTACGCTTACAAGCGGTAGGATTATTGCAAAACTTTGCAAAAATATAACCGCTTGTAACCCGAGTTTAGCCAGTCCGGTAGGCTTTGGTTTCCAAATTTCTACACGGTTGGGTTGCTGTTTTAGCTGTTTGAGGGCGGAGGTTGAGATGCGGTTCATCACAAATTGTAAGCCAATACCCACCACAAATTGCACCGCAATCAAGATAACCGCTTTTGCAAAATCAAATTCAAAAGTGACCGCTTGATAAATCGCTACTTCGAGAGTGCTGTATTTTGGGCTACCACCTAACATTAATACGATAGGAAAGCTGGTAAAGCAGACCAGAAAAACGGTCATAAAAATATAAGGCAGCAAAGTTTTGATAACCGGCAGTTCTACAATTTGGAGATAGTTCCAACCTTTTAGGTTTAATTGAGCCGCAAGCTGAAAGCGGCTACTTGGAATTAAGTTTAGTCCGCTTATGTAATATTTCATTACAAAAGGAATGTTAAACAGGCAGTGAGCCAAAATGATGCCGTGCAAGCCGTATAAATTGAATTGCCAATTAAAACCGAGTTGTTGGAAAAGTTTGGCCAGCCAGCCTGAGTTACCAAATACGCCAATTACCGCAAAAATAATTACCAGTGAGGGCAATGCCCAGATAAACGAAATGGTTTTGTAGAGTAAATTTTTTCCTTTAAAGTCCAAATAAAAGAAAGATCTTGCCAGTAGGCTGCCTAAAAAGAGTGAAATTACCGCAGAGAGGCTGGCTTGAAGTAGGCTATAAGCGACCGTGGACGTTATATCGGAAAAAACAAATAAGGTGTCATTTTGGTGATAGCCCATTAACGCCCATAGACTAAAAGCATAGAGGGCAATAATACTAAAGTAGATAAACCATGCGGTTGTTTTGGTTAATGTGCTAAGCATATTGCTCCAAATTTAGAATATAAGTGAAAGAAGTGGTAGCGAAATTATTGTAACATTTCCGCTTAAGTGTGTGCTAGAATCTTGATATTCGACAAATGATTTTTAAGTTAGATTAAAAAACACCCTATTTGGCAGGGTGATACGACGAGTTTTTGCGCTTTTTAGCGTGTTTTTAATTTGAATTTGTAGTAAAGTTGCGTGCGCAAAATAAATGGATTAAAACAAATTTTTTTAACTTTCAAATTTAAGAGGAAGATTTTATGTACTCAAAAGATGTTGTTATTACTGCTCCAAATGGTTTACACACTCGCCCAGCGGCTGAGTTTGTAAAAGCAGCTAAAGGTTTTGCTTCTGATATCACTGTGACTTCAGGTGGTAAAAGTGCAAGTGCAAAAAGCTTATTCAAATTACAAACATTAGGTTTGACTCAAGGCACAACAATTACAATTTCTGCGGAAGGCGAAGATGAGCAAAAAGCAGTTGATTTCTTAGTTGATTTGATTCCTACTTTAGAATAATTTTTCTATTCTCGGATTTAAGATTTATGTCACTTTATTGTAGCTTAATAAGCTACAATAAAGTGTTTTGCTATGTAACATCCAGATGATTTTTACATCATCTTAAATTAAGGACACAATTATGATTACAGGTATCGCAGCTTCCCCTGGTGCAGTGTTTGGAAAAGCATTGGTTTTAAAAGAAGAGCCGATTGTACTAAATACTCGCAAAATTACTGAAAGCGAAGTTGAGGCTGAAAAAGCAAAATTCTTTACAGGCCGCGAAAAAGCAGCTGCTCAATTAACCGCGATTAAAGAAAAAGCTCGCCGTACATTAGGTGAGGAAAAAGAGGCGATTTTCGAAGGCCACTTGATGATCTTAGAAGATGAAGAGCTTGAAGAAGAAATTTTGAGTTACCTTACTGATAATCTTGTGACTGCGGATGTTGCAGCAAGTAAAGTGATTGAGATGCAGGCTTCAATGCTTGCGGAAATTGACGATGAATATTTAAAAGAACGTGCAGGTGATATTCGTGATATTGGTAATCGCTTGGTACGCAATATTTTAAATATGAATATCGTAGATCTTGGTGATATTCAAGATGAAGTTATTTTAGTCGCTTATGACTTAACCCCTTCCGAAACAGCTCAATTAAATTTAGATAAAGTATTAGGCTTTATTACCGATATCGGTGGTCGTACTTCTCACACTTCTATTATGGCTCGTTCCCTAGAGCTTCCTGCCATTGTTGGTACTAACAATGTTACTTCCCTAGTTAAAACTGGTGATTTTCTGATTTTAGATGCAGTGAACAATGAAGTACATTTAAATCCATCGGAAGAAAAAATCGCTAATTTCAAAGCATTACAAGAGAAATTAAATGCGGAAAAAGAAGAATTAGCCAAATTAAAAGAGCTGCCTGCTCAAACATTAGATGGCCATAAAGTCGATGTGGCAGGGAATATTGGTACTATTCGTGATGTAGAAGGTGTATTACGCAACGGTGGTGAAGCGGTTGGTTTATACCGTACTGAGTTTTTGTTTATGGATCGTACTCAATTACCGGGAGAAGAAGAGCAATTCCAAGCCTACAAAGAGATTGTTGAAGCAATGAATGGTCAAATGGTCATTCTGCGTACAATGGATATCGGCGGTGATAAAGAGTTACCATACCTTGATTTACCGAAAGAGATGAACCCGTTCTTAGGCTGGCGTGCAGTGCGTATCGGTTTTACCCGCCGTGAAATTTTAGATACTCAATTACGTGCGGTATTACGTGCTTCTGCGTTTGGTAATTTAGCGGTAATGTTCCCGATGATTATCTCGGTAGAAGAAATCCGCTTATTAAAATCCATCGTTGCGGAATTGAAAGATCAATTACGTGCAGAAGGTCACGCTTTTGATGAGAATTTAAAACTAGGTATTATGGTGGAAACCCCATCAGCAGCGGTAAATGCACGTCATCTTGCAAAAGAAGCGGACTTCTTTAGTATCGGCACTAATGACTTAACTCAATATACTTTAGCGGTTGACCGTGGTAATGAAATTATTGCTCATTTATATAACCCATTAAGCCCATCAGTCTTAAACTTAATCAAGCAAGTTATTGATGCTTCACACGCTGAAGGTAAATGGACAGGTATGTGTGGTGAATTAGCCGGTGACGTGCGTGCAACTGCGTTGTTGCTCGGTATGGGATTAGATGAATTTAGTATGAGTGGTATCTCTGTGCCACACGTTAAAAAACTCATTCGCTCAATTAATTTTGCCGATGCCAAAGCATTAGCTGATGAGGCACTTGCTCAACCAACTTCTGCAGATATTGAACGCTTAGTGGATGAGTTTTATCAGAAATTAAACTAATTTTAATTATTTAGCATACAAATACAAAATTCTCGTATAAAATGTACGAGAATTTTGTATCTAATATCTAAGGGAGATTTTAAGATGGGTTTATTTGATAAATTATTCGGCTCAAAACAAAAAGAGAGTCAAGAAATCAAAATCTATGCGCCATTAACAGGTGAAATCGTAAATATTGAAGATGTGCCTGATGTTGTTTTCTCTGAAAAAATTGTAGGTGACGGTGTGGCAATTCGCCCGAGTGGAGACACTATCGTTGCTCCAGTAAATGGGACTATCGGCAAAATTTTTGAAACCAACCACGCTTTTTCGATTGAATCTGAAGAAGGCGTGGAATTATTTGTTCACTTCGGTATTGATACTGTTGAATTAAAAGGCGAAGGCTTTACTCGCCTTGCACAGGAAGGTCAAACCGTAAAAGTGGGCGAGCCGATCATTAAATTTGATTTAGCTCTACTTGAAGGTAAAGCCAAATCAGTATTAACGCCAATCGTGATTTCAAATATGGATGAAATCAGCAACTTATCTAAATTAAATGGTCAAGTTGTTGCTGGTGAAAGCGTGGTTTTAACCTTAACCAAGTAATACCACATACTTATCTTGAAGCCACGATAGAAGATCGTGGCTTTTTGTTTTTAAGTAAAATCAGATAAATGGCGATTATTTATAGATAAAAAATAGGCAACAAGGTAAAATAATGCCACAAATTTTGCGTAAAGGGTTTATTTTAAGTCAAAAATAATAAATTGCTTTACGCTTTTCTTTTCTAAGTTATTGAATTATTTATTATTTTTAAACGTTATGGCTAAATTACATATTACCACTTGGGGCTGCCAAATGAATGAGTACGACTCATCAAAAATGGCGGATCTCCTAAACTCTACTCACGGTTTTGAACTGACCGAAAACCCTGAAGATGCAGACGTATTGCTGTTAAACACCTGCTCGATTCGTGAAAAAGCACAAGAAAAAGTATTCTCACAACTCGGGCGTTGGAAAAACTGGAAAAAAGATAAACCGAACCTGATTATTGGTGTTGGCGGTTGTGTGGCTTCACAAGAAGGGGAGCATATTCGTGATCGTGCCCCTTATGTAGATATTGTTTTCGGGCCGCAAACTTTGCACCGTTTGCCTGAAATGATCAACCAAATCCGTGGCGGTAAAAGCTCGATTGTGGATATTTCTTTCCCTGAAATTGAAAAATTTGACCGCTTGCCGGAGCCAAAAGCCGAAGGCCCGACGGCATTCGTTTCGATTATGGAAGGCTGTAACAAATATTGCTCGTTCTGCGTTGTGCCTTACACCCGTGGTGAGGAGGTTTCCCGCCCGGTTGATGACGTATTATTTGAAATTGCCCAACTTGCGGCACAAGGTGTGCGTGAGGTTAATTTACTCGGTCAAAACGTAAATGCTTACCGTGGTGAAACTTTTGATGGCGGCATTTGTACCTTTGCTGAATTGTTACGTTTAGTGGCAGCGATTGACGGTATTGACCGCCTACGTTATACCACCAGCCACCCGATTGAATTTACTGATGATATTATCGAAGTTTACCGTGATACACCTGAATTGGTCAGTTTCTTACATTTACCGATTCAAAGTGGTTCAGACCGTGTATTAACAATGATGAAGCGTAACCACACAGCGTTGGAATACAAAGCGATTATCCGTAAATTGCGTGCTGTTCGACCTGAGATTCAAATTAGTTCAGACTTTATTGTCGGCTTCCCGGGGGAAACCGCAGAAGATTTTGAGCAAACAATGAAAGTGATCGAGCAAGTCAATTTCGATATGAGCTTTAGCTTTATCTACTCGGCTCGCCCGGGTACGCCTGCTGCGGATCTGCCTGATAATGTATCTGACGATGAGAAAAAAGAACGTTTGGCACGCTTACAGCAACGCATTAACCACCAAGCTATGCAATTTAGCCGTGCAATGCTTGGCACAGAGCAACGCATTTTAGTTGAAGGTCCATCTAAGAAAGATTTGATGGAACTCACAGGGCGTACAGAAACTAACCGTGTAGTAAATTTTGTTGGCACACCGGATATGATTGGCAAATTTGTCGATGTGAAAATTACCGATGTTTATACCAACTCGCTACGTGGAGATGTGATTCGCACCGAAGACCAAATGGGATTGCGTGTGGTGGAATCGGCAGAAAGCGTAATTGCCCGTACCCGCAAAGAAGATGATTTAGGCGTAGGCAAATACGTGGTTAATCTGTAAAAATTAAAGAAAAAATGACCGCTTGTAGGTATGTACAAGCGGTCTTTTAGTATATAATCGAATAAATGCTAAATCGTTTTAGCTTGGTGTTTTGTGACTAATTAAAGGTGTATGAGATGAGTAAGATTTGGGTAACAGGCGATGCGGTGGTGGATTTAATTCCCGACGGCGAACATCACTATTTAAAATGTGCCGGTGGTGCTCCGGCGAATGTTGCAGTAGGCGTTTCTCGTTTAGGGGTTGAGGCAGGATTTATCGGGCGTGTGGGTAACGACCCTCTGGGTAAATTTATGCGAGAAGTGTTACAGGCAGAAAATGTTTGCACCAAACAGATGATTTTAGACGCTCAGCACCGCACTTCCACCGTGATTGTTGGCTTAGATAACGGTGAGCGTAGTTTTACTTTTATGGTAAATCCGAGTGCCGACCAATTTTTAGAAATTGGCGATTTACCTGAATTTAACCAAGGTGATTTCTTACACTGCTGTTCTATTGCCTTGATTAACGACCCATCCCGTTCCACTACCATTGAAGGGATTCGCCGAGTGAAAAAGGCGGGTGGCTATGTTTCGTTTGATCCAAACTTGCGTGAATCGCTCTGGAAGAGCCTTGATGAAATGAAAACAGTGGTAAATTCTGTGGTGGCGATGGCGGATATTCTCAAATTTTCCGAAGAAGAGCTGACCTTATTAACCGAGACAGAAACTTTGGAACAAGCCACACAAGCTATTACCGCTCAGTATCCGGAGAAATTGATTATTATCACTCTCGGCAAAGATGGTGCAATCTACCATTTCAACGGAAAAAGCCAAGTCGTTGCCGGCAAAGCCTTGAAACCTGTGGATACTACCGGTGCCGGAGATGCTTTTGTCAGCGGATTATTAGCTGGTCTTGCTCAAACGCCGAATTGGTACGATGAAACTGCTTTGGTGGAGGTGATCCGCAAAGCGAATGCCTCAGGTGCTTTAGCGACTACCGCAAAAGGGGCGATGTCGGCATTACCGAATAAAGCGGAGTTAGACGCATTTTTGGCGGAATAATGTAATGATGGCGCAAGCGTCCACGCTTGTGCCTCATTTTTTACAAAAGGGTACAAGCGTGGACGCTTGCACTATCGTAATTTCTGAAATGACAGGAACACCCTATGCACATTTTCAACAACGGCAAATACAAAAGCCTGCACGCACAAAGCGAGGGCGAATTAAATGCACTTCGTCAAACCGTTTTATCCGACCCTGACTTTTACCCAACCTATCATCTTGCTCCCGAAACAGGCTTATTTAATGACCCAAACGGCTTGATTTTTGATGGAGAGAAATACCACATTTTCGCCCAATGGTTTCCTTATGGGGCATTGCACGGAATGAAGCATTGGCAGCATTTCATCACTACCGATTTTCAAACGTTTAGCAAAGGGGATTTGCTGATTCCCGATGAGCTGTTTGAATCCCACGGCTGTTATTCAGGTGGGGCGATTTTATGGCAAGATAAGATTGTCGCTTTTTACACCGGCAATACACGCCGCCCATCAGATAATGCCCGCATTCCTCACCAAAATATCGCGATTTTTGATAAATCGGGCAAATTATTGGAAAAGCGTTGCATTATCGACCAAGCACCGGCAGGCTACACCGAACACGTGCGTGACCCGAAACCTTATCTTACCGCAGAGGGCAAAATTCGTTTTGTGTTGGGGGCTCAACGTGAAAACCTGACCGGCACGGCGTTAATTTATGAAATGGATGATTTAAATGCCGCACCCCGTTTAATTGCAGAACTGGACGTTCACGATTTTGATAACAGCAATGTGTTTATGTGGGAATGTCCGGATCTGTTCTCACTTGGTGGTAAAGATCTGTTTGTGTGGTCGCCACAAGGCAAACTGCGTGAAAGCCATCAATTCCAAAATAACTACCACGCCACTTACGCACTTGGCGAGCTAAACGGCAACAGATTACGGGCAGAGCATATTGAAGAGCTGGACTACGGCTTTGACTTTTACGCACCGCAAACGGTGGAAAGTTCCGATCGCATTTTGTTTGGCTGGGTCGGCTTGCCTGATCTCACTTACCCAACCGATAAATATCAATGGCACTCAATGCTGACCTTGCCTCGTAAACTTTCCCTGCAAAACGGCAAAGTGGTACAAACCCCAATCGTGAATTTAGGCGAATTACAAGCGGTCGAAATATCAGAAAATTTTGCAATTGATGATTTAGATACGGCTTATTTACAAATTTCTGTGGAAAATCAACCGCTTGTATTGGATTTTTTCAGCAATGAACAGGGGCAAACGCTCAGTTTACGTTTTGAGAATGGCGTATTGAGCTTAGATCGTAGCCAAACCAAACAAACGGAATTAATGGAAAAATTTGGCTCGGTTCGCCATTGTAAAATTGAACAATTAGAGACAATCGAGATTTTCTTTGACCGCTCGGTGGTGGAAATTTTCGTAAACGGCGGAGAAAAAGTGCTGACTTCACGCTTTTTTATCGCTAAGCGTGAAAATGTCGTAAAAAGCTCTCGTCCGATTCAAGTGAAAGTAGCAAAAGTATTGCCAATTAGCGTAGAATAAAGCAATGGGCAGTAATGCCCATTTTTATGCTAAAAGGAGATAAGTGTGACTAAAAAACGCCTAACGCTCAGTGATATTGCGGAACTCAGCGGCGTATCTAAAACAACAGTCAGTATGATTTTAAATGGGCGGGGCAATGATTTTAGAATTAAGTCCGAAACCTGCCAAAAAGTGAAAGAGATCGCTAAAAAACACGGTTATCGTGCCAATGTATATGCAAAATCATTACAGGCTCAACGCACGAATGTGGTGGGTTTAGTCATTCCTGATTTAACTAACTATGGCTTTGCACTGACCTCTAAAACATTAGAGAAATTATGTCGTGAAAACGGGTTACAGCTAGTTATTGCTTGTTCTGATGATACCTTTGAAGGTGAGAAGAAAGCGATAGAGCGTTTATTAGACAGGCAGGTCGATTTGCTGATTACTGCCCCGACACACAATGAGCCGACTTATTACCAAAATGCGGCGCAATATACCCCAATGTTACAGCTAGACCGTTATATTAAGGGGTTGAATATCCCTTCTATCACCAGTAATGATGCACAAAGTATTAGTATGTTAGTTGAAAATATTGTGCGAGCTTATCATTTGAAAGAGTTTTTTTACTTGGGGGGGCAACTTTCGCTTTCGCCAAGTCAAAATCGGTTAAAAGGCTTTCGTGAAGGATTGGAGCAATCTCATTTGGTGTTAGATGAAAATTGGGTTCTACATCAAGACTATCAGCAGGAATCGGGCTATCAAATGTTCGCTCAGATAGTTGAAAAACTTGGCAGGCTCCCGGAAGCGGTATTCACAGCCTCTTTTACCCTACTTGAGGGGGTAATGCGTTATCTCACTGAACACCAACAAATGGATAAACTATTGACTCAAGAACTGCATTTAGCAACCTTTGATGATCACCATTTACTGAATGCACTACCTTTTCATATTCATTCAATTAAGCAAGACCATCAACAAATTGCCGAACGTACCTTTGAATTAATTCAGCAAAAGTTAGCGCAACAGAAAATAGATGACGTTAAAGTTGATTGTGAAATTTTATGGCGTAAATCCGTTTAAGACGAAATAGGAAAAGAGAAATTTATGGCACATTTTTACGAATATTTAGAATTTAACAGCGATGAAGATCGTGAAAACCAATTAGAAGTGTATGTGGACGTCAAACTCTCCACAGATACAGAAGAAAAACTGAAATCCATTGGTGTGCAAGGCGATTGGCTGGTAATGGCAGAGCCATATTGCCCCGATTGCGTGGAAATTATGGCTTATTTCCAGCGAATGGCAAAGCTCAATCCCAACATTAAGGTGAAATATGTGGCTCGCAAAGATAATCAGGAACGCAAACATTTTGACAGCGATGAACAGCAACAAGCGGTCATTTCTGCCCAAAAAATTCCAACTATTTTTGATATTCGTAATGGAAAAACGCAGGCAGTATTATCTGAATTTCCGCAATTTTTAAAAGCGAAAATGGCAGCGAACCCTGAGCAATTCGAGCAATTAAAAGCCGATTTTAGAATGGGGAAATTCGGTAAAGAGGTTGAGGCGGAATTATTGGCGATTTTACTGCACGCCAAATAAATTTTGCGAATTTAGACCGCGTTCATTGCGGAATTGGCGGAATTTCTGTATAATTCGCAATCTTTTTATGAATAAAACCGAATATATCTTTGGAGTAAATTTATGGCTCGTGTAACCGTACAAGAAGCAGCGGAGAAAATTGGCAACCGTTTTGATTTAATCTTAATTGCCGCACGTCGTGCAAGACAATTACAACTTCATACCCGTGAGCCACTTGTGCCTGAAGAAAATGATAAACCGACCGTGATTGCATTGCGTGAAATCGAAGAAGGTTTAATTACCACCGATATTATGGATCAGTTGGAAAATCACGAGTCTATTAAGCAGGAAGCGGCTGAGCAAGAGGCGATTTCATTTTTAACTGAAATGAGTAACGAAGCGTAATTTTATTTTTCGTAAATAGAGAATGGACAATTGGGTCTGCAAGCGGTAGGATTTTCCTCAAAATTTGCAAATTCGTTGTCCATTTTTATTTCTGTTGTTGAGGTATAACGTGTATCTTTTTGAACCTTTAGATCGAATTATTCAAGGCTATTTGCCACCCGAGCAGATTGAGCGTGTGAAACGTGCTTATGTGATCGCCCGTGATGCTCACGAGGGGCAAACACGCTCAAGCGGTGAGCCTTATATTACTCACCCTGTGGCGGTGGCATCGATTATTGCGGAAATGAAGCTTGATCACGAAGCGGTGATTGCGGCTTTGTTGCACGATGTGATTGAAGATACACCTTACACCGAAGAAGAACTGGCGGCGGAATTTGGACAAAGCGTGGCGGATATTGTGCAAGGCGTTTCTAAGCTGGATAAATTAAAATTCCGCACCCGTCAAGAGGCAGAAGTGGCGAACTTTCGTAAAATGATTTTGGCAATGACCAAAGATATTCGGGTTGTGTTAATTAAACTTGCCGACCGAACCCATAATATGCGTACGCTTGGTGCTTTGCGTCCGGATAAACGCCGCCGTATAGCGAAAGAAACCTTAGAGATTTATAGCCCGTTGGCACATCGCTTGGGAATAGAGCATATTAAAAACGAGTTGGAAGATTTAGGCTTCGAGGCAATGCACCCGCAACGTTATCGGGTACTGAAAATGGCGATTGCCAGTGCCAGAGGACATCGTAAAGAGCTAATTCAACGCATTGCCGATGATATTCGTGGTCGGTTAGAAGAGGTGCAAATTGAAGCCCGTGTGTATGGGCGTGAAAAACATCTCTATTCCATTTACCAAAAAATGCGCCAGAAAGATCAGCATTTTCACTCGATTTTAGACATTTATGCATTCCGTGTAGTGGTGGGAAATGTGGATAATTGCTATCGCGTATTAGGGCAAATGCACGCCTTGTATAAGCCTCGTCCGAAACGGGTGAAAGATTATATTGCCGTGCCAAAACCGAACGGCTATCAATCTTTGCACACTTCGATGATTGGCCCGCACGGTGTACCGGTGGAGGTACAGATTCGCACCGAAGATATGGACAAAATGGCGGATATGGGGGTAACAGCTCACTGGCGTTACAAAGAGGGCGAGTCGCACCATAACACGACCGTTCAACTCAAAGCCCAGCAATGGCTACAAAGTATTGTTGAATTGCAAAACAGTGCCGGCAATACAGCAGAATTTATTGATAGCGTTAAATCGGATCTGTTCTCTGACGATATTTTCGTCTTTACTCCGAAAGGGCGTATTGTTGAATTGCCAGCGAATGCTACCGCCATTGATTTTGCCTATGCGGTGCATTCGGGCATCGGTGATCGCTGTGTGGGTGCAATGGTTGATCGCAATCCATATCCACTTTCAGAACCGTTGCGAACAGGGCAGACGGTGGAAATCATTACCGAGCAAGGTAAACGTCCAAATGCATCGTGGTTAAATTTTGTAGTAAGTGGTAAGGCGAGGGCTAAAATTCGTCAATCGCTTAAAAATCAGCAGCACGATGAGGCGATTGCACTTGGGCGTAGACAGCTAGTTCGAGCAATGAATTTACGCTCACTTGATGAATTATGTTCAGAAACTATTCAATCCGTATTAGACGAGCTACGTTTATCAAGCTTTGAGGAGCTACTGGCTGAAATTGGTCTAGGTAACCAAATGAGTAATGTTATCGCTCAACGCTTATTAGGGGAGCCACTATTAATTGATACTGATGGTAATCCAGAAAATAATCAACCACTTAAAATTGAAGGGATTGAGAACCGCCTTATCAGTTTTGCAAACTGTTGCTTACCTATACCGGGTGATGAAATTATTGCTCACGTCAGTTCAGGTAAAGGATTGGTAATCCACAATGCTTGTTGTGGTAATGTGAAAGATTACGCAACAGAGCCGAGTAATTATTTACCTGTGGAATGGGAAATTGCCAAAGAAAAAGCGATTCAATTTGAAACTGAAATCGTACTGGATATTATCAATGAACCAGGGGTACTCGCGGGGATCACATCAACGCTTGCCAAATTAAATAGCAACATTGGCAGCATTAATAGCGAGGCAAGAGAAGGAAATATCTATCAAGTGAGAGTACAAATTTCTGTGGAAAATAAAGAGCATTCTGAGCTGATTCTCCGTAAGCTATTAAGTGTAAAAGGTGTTGTAAAAGCGGCCCGTAAGCAGTAACAAGCGGTAAAATTTTATCAGTTTTTTGCAATTATAGTCCTTAAAAGTACAGTATTGCTATTATTAATTGATGAAACCTTTTGACTTTAATCAGCTAAAATGTATAATCCCTTGCAATCGTGGCGTAGCCCCTGTCCCTGAGGTTTACTAAATGTAATCGACTTAGAGTGTCAAGCTACGTCCTTGCCTTTCTTAAAATGCCTTCAATTTTATGCCTACAAAACCACATAAAGAGTATCACGAATTAGTAGAACTACTCATATCTAGAGGAATGCTCATAAATGATAAAAGCTATGCAGAGAAAAAATGAGAAGGAAATCCCATTTTGGGTAATTACTGAAACCTGGGATTTTGGTGCATTATCTAAGTTTTACTCATTGTTAAATGGGCAACACCAAAGGAAAATTGCTAAGAAATTTAATGTAGAGTGAGAATACGTGAAAGAATTGGTTGAATGAAATAAACATTGTAAGAAACCTTTCTGCTCACCATTCTCGTATTTGGAACAGAAAATTTAGCGATATTGCTATTCCTAAGCTAGATGATCCTCGTTGGTCGAAATTTAAAAAAATGCAGCAGTATTTTTCAAACTTATCGCTGGATGGCAAAGCAAAGGAGAGAATTTTCGGAAGGGTAGCTATTCTGTGGTTTTTAGTTAGTCAAACCAGCACTAATTACCATTGGTTAGATAAGTTTGAAGATTTATTAAATGACTTCCCTAATTTACCGAATACAAAAGTAGAACTGATGGGATTTAACAGAGAAATATTAGAGAAAATAAAATAAGTACATTCCTATAGGGTGTAGATAAAAATGGGCGGATTTATTATCCGCCCAAATTGTATTACATCTTCGCTTCAATCAATTTCACTAAGGCTTTAATGTGATCGCCGTTTGCATTCAATGCAGGAATGTAACGATAAGATTCTCCGCCGGCGTGTTCAAAGTTTTCACGGTTTTCTTCCGCAATTTCTTCTAAGGTTTCCAAACAATCGGCAGAGAAGCCTGGGCAAACAATAGCTACTTTTTTCACCCCACGTTTTGGAAAACTTTCCAATGTTTCATCGGTATAAGGCTGTAGCCACTCTTCATTGCCAAAACGTGATTGGAAAGATAAATACCATTTTTCTCTTGGCAGACCTAGCTTTTCAGCCACTAATTCTGCCGTTTCTTGGCAATGCTTGGCGTAGAAATCACCTTCCGTTTCATAACGTTTAGGAATGCCGTGAAATGAAAATAGCAATAACTCGTCCGGTTTAACATCAATAGAGTTAGCTAATGCCTGAATATAAAGCGGATCGTTGTGATAACTGTGAATAAAATCAAACGGCACGATGTTTCGTTGTGCTTTTAAGCCGTTGGCGAATGCGTCAAACACCGAAGCGGTGGTCGTGCTGCTGTATTGCGGATAAAGCGGTAGCACAATAATTCGCTCAACGCCTTGTTTGATTAGGCTGTCAGTGGCACTTTCAAGGCTTGGGTTACCGTAAGACATTCCCAATTCCACCACCACATTTTTGCCTTTGGCATCAAAATAGCGTTGTACCGCTCGTTGTTGTTGCCGAGAAATCGCCAATAACGGTGAGCCTTCTTCGCTCCATACTGATTGATATAATTTTGCCACTTTTGGCGAACGTCTTGGCAAAATGATGCAGTTTAGGATTGCTTGCCATTTAAATTTTGGTAGATCGATCACACGAGGATCGCTTAAAAATTGCTTTAAATAACGCTTCACCGCACTTGGCGTGGGTTCATCTGGCGTACCTAAATTAGCCAGCAAAATACCTATTTGTTGGGGTTGATTCATTGTTCTATTTCTCATCAATAGTTAATATTTTTTCGATTATGCCACAAACCAATATAAATTTCTGCGATTATAACAAGCGGTCGTATTTTTCAAAAATTTTGCAAACAACCCGAGTTGTGCTTGGATTGTTTCTTGCTTTTTATTTTAATTGCCTGTAGAATTGCAACTCTTTTTTATGGTCCTTGTTTGGCAGAAACCATTTTATGCCAACTTTTTAAATTTTAGGTAGATAAGCAATGAAACGTACATTTCAACCATCAGTATTAAAACGTGCTCGTACTCACGGTTTCCGTGCTCGTATGGCTACTAAAAACGGTCGTCAAGTGTTAGCGCGTCGTCGTGCTAAAGGTCGTAAATCTTTATCTGCATAATTGCAGAACCAGCCAAAACACCTTTCTGATTAAGTGTGAAGAAGCTAAATTTCTCTCGGGAGCTACGTTTGTTAGCTCCCGTTCAATTTAAGGCGGTGTTTGAAGAGCCACTTCGAGCCAGCACACCCCAAATGACTCTTCTTGCTAGAGAGAATAATCTAGAAAATCCTCGTCTAGGCTTAACTGTTGCCAAAAAACATTTAAAACGGGCTCACGACCGTAATCGCATTAAGCGGATAGTGCGTGAAAGTTTTCGCCTCAAGCAACACGAATTGCCGAATTTCGATTTTGTATTTGTGGCAAAAGGCGGCATTGGCAAATTAGACAACGCAACGCTGTTTGAAACATTGGAAAAACTATGGTCAAGACACATTCGCCTGAGCAAAAAGCCGGCACAACAGAATCCATAAATCAGCCACCTCGTCTCAGCCTATTAGCCAAAATTCTATTGCTACCGATTTATTTCTATCGCTATGCTATCAGCCCATTGATTGGCCCACGTTGCCGATTTTACCCAACCTGCTCTACCTATGCGGTCGAAGCGATTAAAATCCACGGAGCAATTAAAGGTGGGTATTTAGCGTTTAAGCGTATTCTGCGTTGCAACCCTTTGAGTGAGGGAGGCGAAGATCCTGTCCCACTTTGTTGTAAAGGCAACTGCAAACATAATGATAAAAAATAGCCTAAACTCAATAAGTTAGGCTATTTTGTTTGATACAAACGGTCATTTTTAGTAAAAAATTTACTTGTGAGACTGATATTGAATAAGGCAATAATTCGAGTGAATTAAATGCTAAAGGAAGAACCACAACCACAGGTTGAGCTTGCATTTGGATTATTCACTACAAAACGTGAACCATCTAAGCCTTCGGTATAATCTACCGTACCTCCGATTAAATATTGCAGACTCATAGGATCAACCACCAAGCCTACATTTTGGTTCTCAATGGTAAGGTCTCCCTCATTGACTTGATCATCAAAGGTAAACCCATACTGGAACCCACTACAGCCCCCACCCGTAATATACACACGCAAGCGAAGATTCGGGTTCTCTTCGCCCTCAATTAAGCTTTTTACTTTACGTGCCGCCGCATCAGTAAAGATTAAAGGAATTTGAATATCGCTCATTTTGTTTTAGATCAAAATTTTACTGTGATTGGATATTATCTAATAATTACATAGGAAGTGCAATCTTAAAAAAGAGTAAATGAATGCAGTGGAAATAAGAAAATGATGTATAATGCTGTACAGAAACATGCAAATTTTAGAGGAAACTATGGCAGATTCAGTAAAAAGTCATGAGCAAAGCTCGGATGAGATTGATTTAATTGAGATTTTTCGTGCTCTATGGGATAAAAAATGGTGGATTGTTATAACAACATTCGTTACTACATTACTTGCCGGTATTTATGCATTTACTGCAAAAGAGCAATGGACGTCTAAAGCAACAGTTATTGCCCCTAAATTAACAGAGTTAGGCGAGTACTTAAATGTTCGCCGAGAGTATAATCGTATTTTGCGTGTAGAGCCTATTGACCCAAATGCATTATCTGTAAGACTATTCAACAATTTTAACCGATTAGCACAATCTCAAGATACTAAAAATGAATTTTTTATCACTTCCAATGTGTATAAGACGTTAGCTGAAGGAAAAGATGAGCAGGGGCAACGCACAGTTTTATCCAATTTGAGTAATGAAAATACCAGCTTTATTATTCCTGATCCTAAGAAAGAGCCTAATGCGATAGGTCGTACACTATCTTTTTCTGCAGAAACACCGGTAGAGGCACAAGATACTCTTGGTGAGTTAATTCAATTCATCAATAACAAAGCATTTACTGTTGAATTAGAAGATTTTTTAGTCGATTTCCAAAATGTGCTTACTGCATTACAATATGAAAAATCATTAATTCAGGAAGATTTATCTGTGAATAAGTCGGTTCAGTTGGAAAACTTAAATAAAGCCTATGAAACTGCACAAAAAGCAGGTATTAAAGAATATTCAAAAGCATTTAATCAATCAGATGCATCAAATATTGCAGCAGCTTTAAGTGATACTAAAATCTCCCTTTCTGATTCAAAATTAGCAGATAGTTCATATTTATTTATGTTAGGGGAAAAATACCTAAAGGCTCAAATTGATGTGGCTAATGAGAAAGGTGTTGTTTATCCACCACGTTATTATCAAATTGATTACCAACTTAAGCAACTAGAGCCGTTATTTGAAAAAACAAAGACAGTTAAAACACAAACTTTTAGTTACCAAGCTTCGCCGGATTATCCTGTAATAAAAGATAAACCTAAAAAGGTAATTATTTTATTAATAGGTGCAATATTAGGTGGTGTAGTATCAAGTCTTATTATCTTAGTTTCTCGCTTATTAAATCGTGGAAAAAGCTAAATGTTGCGTAATTTTATTCTTTCTATTTTCTTTAAAAGCTTTAATGAAAAGTTACTGATTGATATCCGTAAAATGCATAATTTTTTTAAACGTAAAGAAAGTAGTAATAAATATATAAAGCCTTTTTATATACTATTAGTCAATCATTATCATAAAAAAATTTATTATAAATATGCATGCGATATTACACCTAGTTGTCAATTAGGAAATATTGAATTTCGCCATCCTTTGGGTATTGTTATTGGTGGCAGTGCAGTTTTAAATGATGGTGTTATTATCCACCAAAATGTTACTTTCGGTGCTTTAAGGTTTAATCAAGAAAGGCGAGGTATAGATTGTAAACAAATAGTAGGTAAAAATACAATTATTTGTACAGGAGCAAAGGTCCTTGGTGATATCACTATCGGTGAAAATTGTATTATTGGAGCCAATGCAGTTGTAACTAAAAATGTGCCAGACAATTCTATTGTTGTTGGGTTTAATAAGATTCTTGAAAATAAGAGCTAAAAACGCACCAAATATATGAATTTAATTATCTGTTTAACACCTTTGCAAATGTTGATTGCTGAAACAATTATTAAGAAAAAACAACTTAAAAATAATATATTAGTTGTTATTGCTTATAATGATAATGATAAATTTCGTTACTATTATAATCGGTTAAGTTCGTTGTGTAATGCGTCTTACTTTTTCTTGATTGATAATTCTAGTCTATTTAATAGAATTAAAGCAATGGCAAGACTAAAATTATTTGTTTCATTGTTGAGTAAATATGATTTTTCCTCGTGCTATCTTGCAAGTATTGACTGTTCATATATTCAACTTATTACAAGCAGTATAGAATATCAGGAACTTTACACATTTGATGATGGAACAATTAATTTACTAGCAGATAGTTCTTATTACAGAGATAAATCTTATTCATTATTTGAGAAAGTTTTTAGGAGGATATTCGGAATAAAAGATACCGTATCGTTATATCGTAAAAATAGTATATTCCACTATACTATTTTTAAAAATAATAGCAATATAATAGAGAATACGGAATTTATTCCATTTATTCAGCCTAATGTTATTCAATCATATAATGTAGATAAAGTAGTTAAGATATTTGTTGGTCAACCATTATCTGAAATAAAAGTGGATAAGAATACAGTTATCTCTTTCTTAAAAGATGAGAAAATAGATTATTACTATCCACATCCTCGAGAGAAGGATTTTTTTGATAATGTTGAATATATCTACAGTAATAGAATTTTTGAAGACTATTTGGTTGAATATCTTGAATGTAATGTTAGTGCAGATATAAATGTTTATACTTTCTTTAGTACGGTCGTTATGAATATAAAGGATCTAAATAGAGTTAATGTAATTTCATTGTTTTCTAGTCAAGTACCTGATAGTTTTATTGGTGTTTATAGGCTGTTTAGGGAAAATAATATTGAAATAAGGACGATAGATGAATAATATAAAGAGTTACTTTATTTCATATTTGCTTTTTTTTCAGTTTGTTTCATATTTTCTGTATTTGAAGTTCGAAAATTATATATTTTTACTTTGCTATTTCTTTATAGGTTTCGCTAGTTTCTTTACTATAAGGAAAGTAAATAAGACTATATTGCTGATATCTATTTTTGTTGTTTCTATATTCTTGATTTTTTCTATGTCCTCAAGGGAGAATAGCTTCATTCTAAATGCTTATAATGTGCTATTAGGTGTTTTTGCATTTCTTTCCGCCTATGTTTTATATCTTTCTGATAGATTTTACAATTATATAAAAGTAATGTTTTGGGCTTATAGTCTAATGATTTTATATTATTTTTACATGTTTGGTTTATCTGATCCTGATCTTTACAACAATATCTTTGTAAAAGGTAGTAGAAATTATGTTAGTGCAATATATATATTTCTTTTCTGCCTTCTGATATTGTCTTACGATAAGGATAATATTAAAGTACCTATTGTATATCCTATGGTGACTTTTTTAGGATGTATCATCTTGTATGGGCGAAGTGGGATTATAATCTCTTTTGTTATTATGATGTATTTATACTTTTCTAATAAGAGATATTTATTATTTAAGCTGGCTCTTATTATAGCAGTGATATTCATAGTTGTTTTTAATCTAGAGCAAATAATGTCATTTTTTATTGAAAAAACAAGTTTCTCTTATGGGGTTGAGTCAGAAAGAACAGTGATGATCCAAGAGTATAAGAATGGTATCTTATATAGTTTGGATAATTTTATATTAGGATTTAAATTAGATGGATGCTGTGCTACTATTAAGCTTTTCGATAGTAATCCACACAACTCATTTATTGCTGGACACATTAGATATGGGATTTTTCACCTGATTTTTGTTTTAAGTGTCTTAACCTATATTTTGCTTTCAGGAAAATCATTGTATATTTTTATATCTTTGGTTTATTTTTTTAGGCTATTCTTAGATCAGCTAGGATTGTTTTCTCCCCTAGATGTTATTTTATTTTATATTATTTTTTTAATTAATGGTAATAAACGTGATAAAAGAATCGCATAGTGAAAAGTCTGCTATTTTAGTTGTTTGTCATAAGCCAATACCGTATGTTGCAAAATTAGCAAATAGTGAGATTAATTCTAATTTTTATATCCATGTAGATAGAAAGGCAGATATTGATATAATTAAAAAAGATTTTGCACCTAACTTAGAAAATGTATTTTGGTTGGAAAAACGCGTTGATGTGAATTGGGGTGGTTTTAGTATAGTTCAATCAATAGTATCTCTGATGAGGGTTGCTTTAGAGAATAAGGAGAACTTACACTTCCATCTTATTTCTGGCAATTGTATTTTTCTTGATGATATTACTTTAATTGAAAAAAGGATGAAGAGTTATCCCGAAAGTAGCATTTTTTTAGAATTGAGTTCCTCATTAAGACGTAGGTATAGGCTTCGATTTAATGCACCACATGCTGATACTAAATATCAGCGGAGTATTATTGGACGATTATTAACGAAGTGTTTCCAGCTCATAGATAAGTTAGTTTACCCAAGAAATGAACTTATTAAATTAGCTCCTTTTGGAAATATGTGGTTTTCTGCAAATATAGAAGGAATGAAACAATTATTATCTATAGTAACAGAAGATGAAGAAACCTATTTTAGTCATAAGTTAGTCCCTGATGAGCATTTTTTCCAATATCTAATATTAAAAAATGGTTTGCAGGATACTGTTTATGATAATAAGCGTTATATTAAATTTATTGGGAGTGCGAACCACCCAGAAAATCTGAATTATGGAGAGTTAGTCAGTTTAGAACGTTCTAAATATTGGATTGCTCGTAAGGTTTCCTCTGGTATTGCATTAAATTATTTAGAAAATATTAAAAAAGATTGCGGTAGTGAGTATTAAATTCTCAGTGTTAATGTCCTTATATTTTAAGGAAAAAGAAGATTATTTATTATCTTGTTTGGAAAGTCTCAAACAACAAACTTGTCAGGCAAATGAAATTGTTCTAGTTTTTGATGGTGAAGTATCAGAAACTCTAGAAAGTGTAGTGCAAAATTTTGCAGAGAAACTACCGCTTGTTATCGTACGCCTACCTCAAAATGTAGGGTTAGGAAGAGCATTAAATGAAGGGCTGAAGCATTGCGCTAATGAGTGGGTATTTAGAATGGATACTGATGATATTTGTTTACCTACTAGATTTGAAAAGCAAATTAATTTTATTTATCAAAACCCAAATGTGGTTTTACTAAGTAGTCAAGTAGAAGAGTTTGATGAAACTATGATGGAGTCTATTGGCATAAAACAAGTGCCGATTAATGATGATGAAATTCGTGTTTCAGCATTACTTAGAAATCCTTTTAATCATATGGCAGTAGCCTATAAAAAATCTGTGATTGAGCAGGTTGGAGGTTATCAGCACCATCTTTATATGGAAGATTACAACTTATGGTTACGAGTTATTGCACAGGAATATGAGGTATATAATTTACCAGATGTGCTTGTTAATGTGCGCTCAGGTTCTGCAATGTACGCTCGGCGTAAAGGGTGGGAATATATTAAGAGTGAGTATCAATTAGCAAAATTGAAAAAAGAGTTGGGATTACAATCACTGATCTCATCAAGTATGTTTTTTATACTTAGAGCCTTGCCTCGGTTACTGCCTACATCTCTTTTAGGTAGACTTTATAAGAAATTAAGAAAAGGATAAATTATGAGTATTCAGCAAAAGAAAAGGCACTCTCGTTGGTATGAACGTATCTTTTTTAGTACAACTGTTCAAAGCATTTTGGGCGTTATGTTCTCAAGTGTCTTACCCGCTATCTATTTTTGGGGAGAGAAATTTAATTCTATTGAAACTCGTTCTAATACGATTATAGCGACTTCTCTTGCCTTTGTAATGATAGCTATCAGCTTAAGAGTGTTAATGAAATATCCAGGTAATAAGTCAGCAAGTTTTGTCTTCTCAACAGTTATTTCTTGGTATGCGGTTTTATTAATCGTGTTAACGATATTTAGATTGGATTATTCTAATACATTGCTAGGTACGAGCTTTATACTCACAATTCTATTTTGTTTTATTGGTTATTTTCTTTCGAGAAGTTGGATTATTCCTAAAATCGCTTTGGTTCCATTTGGAAGAGCTATCAATTTGAACCGAATTCAGAATGTAGAGTGGATTCAATTAAGTGAACCAATATTGGGGGAAAAGAGAATTAACTCTATTGCGGTAGATTTACACTATCCTGATTTGCCCGCAGAATGGCATAAATTTTTAGCGAAATGTACATTGAATGGTATTCCTGTATATAACGTTCGCCAGCTTGAGGAGTCTTTAACCGGACGTGTAAAAATTCGCCATATGTATGAAAATGACTTAGGTTCATTACTTCCTTCTCCAATTTACTCATTAGTGAAGCGTATCATTGATATTACATTGATTGTTGCTACGTTTCCCATTACTTTACCTATTATGGCAATCACTGCTATTGCTATTCGCTTAGAAAGTGAAGGTGGAGCAATGTTTATTCAAAAGCGCGTTGGGCAAGGTGGAAAGGAGTTTAATATTTATAAATTTCGTAGTATGTGTAAAGACTCCGAAAAAGATGGTGCTAAATTTGCACAAAGTGGCGATATGCGTGTAACTCGTATTGGTAAATTTATTCGCAAAACCCGTATTGATGAGCTGCCTCAATTTTTCAATGTACTAAAAGGCGATATGAGTTTAATAGGTCCTCGCCCTGAGCAAAAGGCCTTTGTAGATAAATTTGAAGAGGAAATTCCATTCTATAATTATCGTCATATCGTTAAACCAGGTATTTCTGGTTGGGCTCAGGTCGTCCACGGTTATGCAGCAGATGTTGATGATACAAAAGTAAAAGTAGAGCATGACTTCTACTATATTAAGCATTTTTCTTTATGGCTTGATATTTTAATTATTTTTAAAACATTGAAAACAATGCTAACTGGATTTGGGGCAAGATAATAAATTAGAGAGTGAATAGCATGCTTGAGAAAATAGAAAAACTTATTGATGAAATCAACAAGTTGCACTTAGCTTTTTCGAAAGACTACTTTGAAACAGGTAAGATTGAAAAAGTGAATCTTAAGCATACTTTTGCCAAAGTGCCTACGCCACATATTTTAGCTTATCGTCTTAATTTACACGAATCTATTAATGATTATTTATATCGTGCAGATTTAGAGGGAATTTCTTATTTTTACCGAGTAAAAACCTCAGAATCGATTTTAGATAAAATCGAGCGTTTTAAACAGCGTAGTGAAGGTTATCCAGTAAATAGCATTCTCAACGATATTTTTGGAGCTCGTATTATTGTTTCTAGTGAAGTGATTCAGCAAGTAATGGAGTCATTAGATTATTGGCAAGAAAAATATGGACTAAAAAATTGGTATTTGAGAGATAAAGATGAATATGTGGGTATTCATATTTATTTTAAGAATTCAAGTAACTTTTATTATCCTTGGGAATTGCAAATTTGGGATAAAAAAGACGCTGAAAAGAATATTCAAAGCCATATTAAATACAAACGAAATTTCGTGAATCAAATTTCATATTCACCTTTATGATCATCCTCATCACTGGCGGAGCCGGTTTTATCGGATCTGCATTAGTTCGCTATCTGATTGAACATACTCCACACACAGTTATCAATGTGGATAAGCTCACCTATGCGGGAAATTTAGCCTCATTGGAGAGTATCGCACATCACGAACGCTACCATTTTGAAAAAGCAGATATTTGTGCAAGCGGTCAAATTTCTGAGATTTTTGGCAAATATCAGCCTGATGTGGTAATGCACTTAGCAGCGGAAAGCCATGTTGATCGCTCTATTTCTGGGGCAGCAGATTTTATTCAAACCAATATTGTCGGCACTTATACTTTATTAGAGGCAGCGAGAGCCTATTGGGACACATTGCCTGAGCCAAGGAAATCGGCGTTTCGCTTTCTACATATCTCGACCGACGAGGTCTATGGTGATTTAGCCAAAAGCGAGGAATTATTTACCGAGAAAACCCCTTATAATCCAAGTAGCCCCTATTCGGCATCTAAAGCTGCCAGCGATCATCTGGCTCGGGCTTGGCATCGCACCTACGGTTTACCGACTGTCATCACCAACTGTTCCAATAATTATGGAGCATACCAATATCCCGAAAAACTGATTCCGTTAATGATTTTAAATGCCTTAGAAGGTAAATCCCTACCTGTTTACGGCAACGGCTTGCAGGTCAGAGATTGGCTGTTTGTGGAAGATCATATTCGTGCCCTCTATTTGGTGTTGCAAAAAGGGCAAATCGGAGAAACCTACAATATTGGCGGGCATAATGAAAAAACCAATATCGAAGTGGTTCGTTCTATCTGTTCTATTTTGCAAGAAATGGTGCCAAATAACCCGCTTGTTGTAGGACAATATGCTGATTTAATTACTTATGTGCAAGATCGCCCTGGCCACGATTTCCGCTATGCAATTGATACTTCAAAAATCGAAAAGGAACTCGGCTGGAAACCGAAAGAAACTTTTGAAAGTGGCTTGCGTAAAACAGTGGAATGGTATTTGGCAAATCGGAATTAGTAGTAAGAAGCAGAAAAAGAGGAAATATCCCGACATTTATCCTGTGGTAGAAGATGAAGTTACCACCTCGGTTATATTCCCAACTTTCTTCTATTGTTTTATCATATTATCTCTTCGTTCTGTTTGACTAAATGGTAGAGTAAAATTAACACAAAGAAATAGAATAATGAGCCTGAATTATGGGCTAAAAATGATTGGCTTAGGAAAAAGAATGAATGCGAAATAATATGTACAATGCCTAATATCGCCATACATTTTACCTCTCTATTTTTTGCCTTTAATCGTTTGGCAAAAATAACAAATGGAATAATTAAAATAGCCATTAGCGCCATAAAACCAACTACACCTCTTTTCACAAAGGCTTCTAGGTATTGGTTGTGTAAGCTATTAAACCTAAGCGTTGTTTTTGCCATTTGTTTTGTTTCAATCTGTTTCTTTTTGAATGTTTCATAGCCTGTGCTACCGTGTCCTAATAGCGGTTTTTCACGGATTCCGATAAGCGCATTTTCCCACATATCAAAACGAGCTCCCAGAGATGAATGTCTATTTCCTTTTTCTAAAAATACGATAATATCATTCTTAGCTGCATTATATCGTTTTTGTATGCCAAATTCTGGTTTGGAGATAAAAAATGAGAGTGAAGATATAAGTGCTAATAGAATCAGGAAAATAGCTTTCTTATTTAGCTGTCTTAAATTTAAAAATAGGATAAATAAGAAAGCAAATGGGAATGCAAGCCAGCCGCCTCTTGCTCCTGTTAGAATACTGGCAAATAACCCAAACATGGCAAAAACCAGGTAGGCAATGCCAGTTTTAATTCTTTTTTTTGAAAGCCAATAAAAGGCAATTGCTATACTAAATAGTGATAATAATATTGCTATGTTCCCCGATTGAATACGCATTATTTCAGGGAAAGGAAATTTAAGATTTAATATAAACCTCTGATATATTGCTATACAACCAGCTACCAACGCTCCAATCGGTATAAAGTGCAATACAGTTTCTTTTTTAATCGGGTAAAGTCTAAAGAGGATGATTAAAGGGATAAGCAATAAAATCCGGATAGGATTATCAATTTCACGAATGCCATCGCCATTAAAAATAGCAGACATTGCAAACGTTAGAAAATAGCCAATAAGCGAGAAAATAAAAAATTTATCCTCTTTATCAAGTAACCACTTTTGTTTTAATTTGAAACGATAAAATAAGAAACTAAGTGTAGCGATAATACCTAATGCCATTGGCACATAACTATAACCTTTCTTAAAGGTTAAAACAGTGACAAAAAATGTGGCGACTAGTACATTATAGAAAAGAGCAATATGTGAGTTGTCTATTTTTTTGAAGTTAAGGTGCATCGACATATCCTAAAACAATGAAAATTGCTGTCATTTTATACTAAGGGTATAAAGGTTATCTATCTCTTTTTTGCGAAAGTTTTTTTGAATTTGAGGGATTATTCGGCATAATATCTTTATATGTTTGATAAAGGAGGAGATATGAGCTTATTACCTATGAATGAAGTTACCAGTTTAAGCCAATTAGATCCAAACGGAAGTTATACTTACGCGGATTATTTGCTATGGAAATTTAAAGAACGGGTAGAGATTATTAAAGGGAAGATTGTGGCAATGTCTCCGGCACCAACTCGTTTTCATCAGCGAATTTCTATGAAGATGACAGCAAAATTTTTAGAGGTTTTTGACAATCACCAATGCCAGATTTATTCTGCGCCTTTTGACGTTCGGTTTCCCGATGAAAACGGAAAAGTCAAAACTGTAGTGCAGCCTGATCTTTGTGTAATTTGTGATGTCAGTAAGTTAGATGAAAGAGGCTGTGTAGGGGCACCGGATTTAGTGGTGGAAATCCTTTCTCCGGGTAATACCAAAAGGGAGATGAAAGATAAATACGAGCTTTACCAGGAACAAGGGGTGAAAGAGTATTGGATTGTTTCTCCCGAAACCCGCACTATTCAGATTTTTGTGTTGGAAAACGGTAAATATATCGGTATTCAGCCGGTGGCAGAAGATGAGCAGGCAACATCTGTGGTCTTTCCTGCATTAAGTTTTTCGACCGAGAAATTATTCGAACTGTAGAAAGATGCAACATAATGCGGCGGTTTTATGCCACAATACTACTTTACTTATGTAAGTGCTTAAGGTAGAATGCACTACCTTTTTTGTTCTATGCCGCCAAAATTGTGTGCGGTTTAATTTAATCATATTTTTCTGAGGTGATGGCATATGCCAGTAATTAAAGTTCGTGAAAATGAATCATTTGACGTAGCATTACGTCGTTTCAAACGCTCTTGCGAAAAAGCGGGTATCTTAGCTGAAGTTCGTGCTCGTGAATTCTACGAAAAACCAACCACAATTCGTAAACGTGAAAAAGCATCACTTGCTAAACGTCACGCTAAACGTAACTTCCGTGAGAACGCACGTAACACACGTTTATACTAATTAGTTAGGCTGGTTAGCAAAATATATCGAAACCGTGATTCCGTTAGGCTCACGGTTTTGGTGTTTTTAACGTTTCTATATCAAGCGGTCGTTTTTTGCAAAAAATTTGCAAAATTAATCCGCTTGTATCATTCAAAGAGCAGGAGGAAATCAATGAAAGGCACAATTCCACGTTCGTTTATTGATGATCTTATCGCTCGTACCGATATTGTTGAGGTCATCAACAGTCGGGTTAAGCTCAAAAAAGCAGGACGTGATTATCAAGCCTGTTGCCCTTTTCATCACGAAAAAACACCTTCTTTCTCTGTGAGCCAATCCAAGCAGTTTTACCACTGTTTCGGCTGTGGCGTACACGGTAATGTTATCACCTTTTTGATGGATTACGACAAGCTCGAATTTCCGGAAGCGATTGAAGAACTGGCGGCAATGCACGGGCTGGAAGTGCCGAGAGAGAATGTGATTCAACGTGACGGCAAGCCTCAAGCTAATTTTAAAACTAAGCGTAATCTTTATGAATTGATGGAGGCAGTGGCGAAGTTCTATCAACAGAATTTATCGCACCAAATTGAGCCACAAAGCTATTTACAGCAAAGAGGTTTGTCGCCTGAGATTATCGAACGCTTTGAAATCGGTTTTGCTCCGAATGCCTTTGATGCCGCCCTACGCACTTTTGGGCAATCGTCTGAAGAAACACAAAAATTGCTCGATACGGGTGTTTTGACCAAAAATGATAGCGGTCGAATTTACGATAAATTTCGCAATCGGGTAATGTTCCCGATTCGGGATAAGCGTGGACGAGTGATTGCCTTTGGTGGGCGAGTGCTGCCGAATGATGAGCAAGGGGCGAAATATATGAACTCGCCCGAAACGGTGATTTATCATAAAGGCAGTGAGTTATATGGCTTGTATCAAGCACTGAAAGTCAATGAAACGCCGGATTATCTATTCGTGGTGGAAGGATATATGGACGTGGTTGCCCTTGCTCAATTTGGGGTGGATAACGCAGTTGCTTCTTTAGGCACGGCAACCACTGGTGAACAAATTCAGCAAATGTTTCGTTGCACCGAGCAAATTGTCTGTTGTTATGATGGCGATAGAGCCGGCCGAGATGCTGCATGGCGTGCATTAGAAAATGCGTTGCCTTATTTGCAAGACGGTCGCCAACTGAAATTTATTTTCTTGCCTGATGGAGAAGACCCAGACACCTTTGTTCGTTCTCAAGGTAAAGCTGGATTTGAGCAATATGTGGCACAGAATGCCAAGCCGTTAAGTGATTTCCTCTTTGACAGTTTGTTGGCTGATGTGGATCTCTCTTCAAAAGAGGGAAAATCAAAGCTCGCTGCTTTAGCTGTACCATTAATTAACCGTATTCCGGGCGAAATGCTGAGGGTGTATTTACGCAATATTCTAGGGCAAAAATTGGGGATTTTAGACCCAACGCAGATAGAAGCATTGCTCCCAACGAAAAAAGTGCCGGATAAGCCTTTACATCAAGCAGTCAAAATGAAACGTACGCCAATGCGGCTGTTGATTGCGTTATTGATTCAAAATCCGTATTTGGTGAAATTCGTACCCGATGTAAGTGCTTTAGCCTCCTTGAAAGATCCTGGCTTTACATTATTAACCGATATTGTCGCAACTTGTCAGCAAAATGCAGGTATCAGTATGGGTGGGCTACTTGAACATTATCGGGAAGATCCCCAATATAAGATTGTTGAAGCCCTCGCAAATTGGGATCATTTAGAGTTACCCGAAAATATCGAACGAACATTTATTGACACTCTCGATTTTCTCTACGCCAAATTAGTGGAATTACGCAAAGAAGAGCTAATTGCCAAAGACCGAACGGTGGGCTTAACCGATGATGAGAAAAAAGAGTATGCTATTTTGATGTTTCAGTAGAATTTTAAGCTCGAATAATTCCCCTCTTTAGCAAAGAGGGGTTAGGGGAGATTTGGCAGAAGTGATGAACGAAGAAAATAATTAATTCTATCTAAAAATAAAAAGAAAGTTATTTATCTCTCTTACTGCACCTCTTTTTATTGGCAAACCTCTCTGCTCTCATAAGCATCAAAGCGATGCGTAAATTAGAAAAATAGAATTTTTTTGTGAATTTATGAAGTCGAACCAAATTTAGTGATATAATCCAATACTATTTTTGCTCGCATAATAAACGGATAGACTATGGAAAACCAAGCAGATCAACAATTAGAACAGCAATCTCAATTAGAACTTCTGATCAGCCAAGGGCGTGAGCAGGGCTATTTAACGCTTTCTGAGGTGCACGACCACTTACCGGAAGAGTTGGTGGATGCGGAGCAGATCGAAGATATTATTCAGATGATCAACGATATGGGGATCCAAGTATTAGAAACTGCACCTGATGCAGATGATTTACTACTCGCTGAAAATATCGCCGATGAAGATGTGGTAGAAGAAGCCACCAAAGTGCTTTCAACCGTAGAATCAGAGTTGGGTAGAACAACCGACCCTGTGCGTATGTATATGCGTGAGATGGGGACAGTTGAGCTTTTAACCCGTGAAGGTGAGATTGATATCGCTAAACGCATTGAAGAAGGGATTAACGAAGTTCAATGTGCGATTGCGGAATATCCGGAAGCCTTAAGTGGCCTGTTAGCCTGCTATGCTCAAGTTGAAACCGGTGAAATGCGCCTTTCTGATTTAGTGACAGCATTTGTCGATCCTAATATTTTAGAAGAAGCACCGTTAGAGGATATTGAGGCTGCTTTAGGTGAAGATGAAGAATCTTCTGATGTGCCTGATGTAGATGACGAAAACGAAGATGAAGACGGTGATAGCAGCTCAGACAGCAGTGATGACAGCTCAATTGACCCGGAACTTGCCCGTGAAAAATTTGAAGCCCTACGCAGCCAACACGAAAAAGTGTTATTGGTCATTCAAAAACACGGGCGAACCAGTAAAAAATCGAAAGAGCAAATTGAAATTTTATCTCATATTTTCCGTGAATTCCGTTTGGTGCCGAAGCAATTTGACTTATTGGTTGCTTCTATGCAAAAACTGATGAAACAGGTTCGCACTGAAGAACGTCAAATTCAACGCTATGCAGTGGAATATGCCGGCATGAAAAAAGCGGACTTCTTAAAAGCATTCCAAGGGCACGAATTAAGCGAAGCATGGATCGAAAAAGCGATTAATGCAAAGAAAAATGCAGCACCAAAACTTGCCAATTATGTCGATAATATTCGAGTGAATATTGCTAACTTACAGAATTTGGAGCAAACCTCAGGCTTAACTATCGCCCAAATCCGTGAAATTGGTGGGCGTATTTCCAATGGTGAATTAAAAGCTCGCCGTGCGAAAAAAGAGATGGTGGAAGCAAACTTGCGTTTGGTGATTTCGATTGCGAAAAAATACACTAACCGTGGCTTGCAGTTCTTAGATTTAATCCAAGAAGGAAACATCGGCTTAATGAAAGCGGTGGATAAATTTGAATACCGCCGTGGTTATAAATTCTCGACTTATGCAACTTGGTGGATTCGTCAAGCGATTACCCGTTCGATTGCTGACCAAGCCCGTACAATTCGTATTCCGGTGCATATGATTGAAACTATCAACAAACTCAACCGTATTTCACGCCAATGTTTACAAGAAATGGGGCGTGAGGCAACGCCGGAAGAACTGGCAGAACGTATGGGAATGCCGGAAGATAAAATCCGCAAAGTATTGAAAATTGCCAAAGAGCCGATTTCAATGGAAACACCAATCGGTGACGATGACGATTCACATTTAGGTGATTTTATTCAAGACGAAAGCCTTGAATTGCCATTGGATTCCGCTACTGCAGAAAGCCTGCGTATGGCAACGAATGAAGTGTTAGAGGGTTTAACCCCACGGGAAGCTAAAGTGTTACGTATGCGTTTTGGTATTGATATGAACACAGACCACACACTCGAAGAAGTAGGTAAACAATTTGACGTAACTCGTGAACGTATCCGCCAAATTGAGGCGAAAGCACTGCGTAAACTTCGCCACCCAAGCCGTTCGGAAACCTTACGCAGTTTCTTAGACGACTAATGATTTCCCCTATGCCTGATGGTATAGGGGATTTTGTTTTAATCTGTATCACAAGCGGTGATATTTACCGCGTTTTTTACAAAAGAGGGAGATATGAAGAAATCATTATTAGCACTTTTAATTAGCTCGGTCTTTGTGATGAGTGGCTGTGAAGATGGTAAAATGACACAAACAGTACTTGAAGCAGAAAAACAAATTGTTCAGTTGGGTAATGAGTTAAAAAGCACAAAAGATACATTAGAGAAGAAAGATATTGAGCTTACTGAGCTTTCTAACGTTAAAGCTGAGAACGAAAAACTAAAAGCAGAACTTGAAAAAGCCCAAAAAAATGTGGCATTGCAAGTTGAGATTGTAAAAATCTTCGATAAGAAAGAAGTAATTGAATATAACAATGAGAAAAAAGAAGAGTATATGCCTGAAGAAAGCCGCATTGAATCTTTCGTAAGCATTCCAAAAACCAATGTGGAGTGGCTCAATCAGCTTTTACTTAAAACTATTTACGATCCTAATGAAGAGGCTGGGCGAAAATTGCAAAACCCAACGGAAGATGATTTGAAAAAATATCGTGAAGAAGTTTATCAATCGTTGGTTGTTAGTGCGAAAGAAGAGCCTGTTATCGGTTATGAAGAAAGTATTCATAGCGATTTTATCGGACAACGCAACAACATTGTAACCTTTAGCGTGCAGCCTTATAGCTATAGTGGTGGTGCTCACGGCTTGCACTATACTCAGTACATTAATGTAGATTTAAATAAGAAATCTGTTATTCGATTAGATGATTTAGTGAGTAAGCAAAATCAAGCTAAGCTAAAAGATGCTCTTTGGGAAAGTTATGCAATGTTCCGTGTAGATGAAAATGGCAAATATAACGGATTTGCGGATAAAAAAGAGTTCCGTATTTCGCCAGAGTTCTATTTCGGAGCATATGGCGTTGTGTTTGTTTATCCGCCTTATGAGTTAGGCCCTTATGCCGAAGGTGATGTAGAGGTGAATTTGCCTTGGTATTTAGTAAATGAGCTATTTAACAAAGATTACCAACGTGGCGAGAAAGATGGTTTCTTTAAACGGGAAGAGTAGTAGCAAACCGCTTGTTGATACAAGCGGTTATTTTTTGCCTAAATTTTGCAATTAACCCAACACAATCCCTAAACTAAACAATAAGTTAGTGATTAATGCCAACCCTGCCATTTGCCCTAAAATCGGGTAAAGTTCTTTTGGATCTCGGTGCTGATAAACAAAACGAGCGTGTTTTGCCAGCAACGGTACAGCCAGCAAGAAGATGAAACTATACCAGTGTTCAAATTCAGACATCGCAAAAATCAAATAAGAAATGACCGCTAGCACTAACAATGCAACGTGATATTTTCGCCCGTTTTGGCTGCCGATTCTCACAATAAGTGTATTTTTACCGGCTTGTCGGTCTTGGTTAATGTCTCGCAAGTTATTGATATTTAACACTGCCACAGACAGCAATCCACAGCCGAAAGCTGGCAGCAGAATCATTATAGGTACGCTATGAGCCTGCAAGTAAAACACGCCAATCACTGCCACAAAGCCAAAGAAAATCAGCACAAACAGATCGCCTAGCCCCAAATAGCCGTAGGCTTTTTTGCCGACCGTGTAAGTAATGGCGGCAATAATTGAGACGATGCCAAGCCCGATAAAGAAAAACAGATCCTGCACTGTTTCATAAGCATAGGCACTTAATGCAACACCGGAAACAAATGAGAGCAGACTTAAGATAATCACGGCTTTCTTAAGTTGTTCACCGCTAATGGCACCGTGCTGAATTGCCCGCAGCGGACCAATTCGCTCTTTGGTGTCAGAGCCTTTAACGTGGTCGCCGTAATCATTGGCAAAGTTAGACAGGATCTGCAACAAAATGGTGGTGATAAACGCGAGTAAAGTGGTAATAATATCAAATTTCCCTGCCCAATGAGCAAGAGCTGAACCCACAATAATTGAAGCTAACGCCAGCGGTAAGGTTTTCGGGCGAGCGGTGGTAAACCAAATCGAAAAGAGAGAATTTTTGTTCATAGAGAATAATCTTAGCGTAATTTCATTTACAATGATGTTAAGGATTTAAGCGATAGTGCAAGCATCCACAGCTTGTGTAAATGGTAAAACGAATTGGTACAAGCGTGGACGCTTGCACCATCCTCAATTTCATATCATTATGTCCAATATTTTAGATTATTTTAACAGAAAAAAGTGCAATGAACTCTACCTCAAATCAATTAACCTCGATTCAATTAAACCCTATCGGCTTTGTGGAAAGCCCCTATGATGAAAAATTTTCCGTGCCTCGCCAACCGAATTTGGTAGCGGAGGGGAAAGGCATTCTACGTTTAATTCCGCCTTACAATACCCCCGATGCAGTCAGAGGCTTGGAGCAATTTAGCCATATTTGGTTGATTTTCCAATTCCATCACATTCCCGAAAGAGAGTGGCACGCCACCGTCAGACCGCCTCGCTTGGGCGGTAACGAGCGGGTTGGGGTCTTTGCCAGCCGTGCCACCCATCGCCCAAATCCGCTTGGTTTATCGAAAGTGAAGTTAGAAGCGGTGGTGGCGGAGGGGAGTGAAGTTTATTTGAAATTAGGCAGCGTGGATTTAGTTAATGGCACGCCGATTTTTGACATCAAGCCTTACATTGCATTTGCAGATAGTGAGCCACAAGCGGTTTCCGGCTTCGCCCAGCAAAAACCACAGGCAAGATTAGCGGTGCGTTTTAGCGAGGAGGCAAAACAATCGGTCGAATTTTGCCGACATTTTGCAAAATTTGACATCGAGCAGCCGCTTACTTTTATTGCCGATGTCATCGCCCAAGACCCTCGCCCGGCGTATCAACAAGGGAAACCTAGCGAGCGAGTTTATGGTATGAACCTTGCCGGTTACAATATCCGCTGGCAAATTGAAAATGATGTACAGGCGATTGTGCTTTCGATTGAATGAACTTTCCCAACCAAGTAGGATCTAAGAAGTGATTTTTAACCCTTTTAAGGACTGATTATGAAATTGAAAAATTTTCTGACAATTCTACCGCTTGCAGTGGCAACAACGGTAACTTCAGCGGAAACTCATACCGTGGAACATAAAGATAAACCGGCTTCTTTTAATTTCTCAACCGAAGTCTCTCGCACGGTGGAAAAGGACGTGATGCAGGCAAGTGTGTATAGCCAAAAATCAGGTAAATCCTTGCCGGAACTGAAAAAATTTGTATCTGAAAACCTGAATCGTGTATTGGCTGAGGCAAAAAAACATCCATCGATTGAAGTACAAGCTGAAGGTGTGGCTAATCACGTTAATTATAACAACAAAGGGAATATTGATGGTTGGGATACCTCTGGTAGCATTCAGTTGAAAAGCAAAGATTTTGATGCAATGGCGGCAGTGTTGGAAAATTTAGGCAAAGATGTGGCGATTCGTTACATTGATTTTAGTGTATCGCCAGAGAAAATGGCGTCCCTTGAAGATGAAATGACGCTGGAAATTATCAGTAAATTTCAACATAAAGCTGATGTGATTCAAAAAGCCTTAGGGGCGAAAACATATAAGCTAGTTAATATCAATATTCAAACTCCAAATGATGGTGGTAGACCATATTATGAAAACAGAGCAATGTATGCAGTTTCATCAATGGCACAAAGCAAATCTATGGATGAAATCCCGTTAGAAGCAGGTAAAACCACAATTTCAGCTACCGCTTCAGGAAGTGTGGAATTTGAATAGAAATGTATAGATTTGTATAGAGTTGTATTTTTACTTTAATTGGAGGAAAAAATCGATCTATACTATCAATTAAGAAATATGCGTCTTTACTTTTTTAGTATACTCATATTTTATTGGCTATGTTTTATAGCATTCGGAAAGTTAATACACTTATGTGTGATTCACCCTTTAGGGTAAGGATAAAAAATGAAAAAATATTTTGCTGAGTTTTTCGGTACATTTTGGTTAGTGTTTGGTGGTTGCGGCAGTGCAGTTTTAGCGGCAGGCATTCCCGAATTAGGCATTGGTTATGCAGGCGTTTCATTAGCGTTCGGTTTAACCGTATTAACAATGGCGTATGCAGTCGGTCATATTTCAGGTGGTCACTTCAACCCGGCGGTTTCAATCGGTTTATTAGTCGGCGGTCGTTTTAACGCTAAAGATTTAGTGCCTTATATCATTGCCCAAGTAATCGGTGCGATTGCTGCCGGTGCAGTGTTATACACCATTGCTTCAGGTATTCCGACTTTTGATGCCACAGCAGGCTTTGCCAGCAACGGCTATGGTGAACACTCACCGCACGGCTATAGCTTAACCGCAGCATTATTAATTGAAGTAGTATTAACGGCATTCTTCTTAATTATCATTATGGGTGCAACTGATAAACGTGCACCGGCAGGTTTTGCACCGATTGCTATCGGTTTAGGATTAACCTTAATCCACTTAATCAGCATTCCGGTAACCAATACCTCTGTAAACCCTGCTCGTTCGACCGGTGTGGCGTTATTCCAAGGTAGCTGGGCAATTGAACAATTATGGTTGTTCTGGGTTGCTCCGATTGTCGGTGCAATTATCGGTGCAGTAGTATATCGCTTTATCGCGGAAGAAAAATAATTTAAGCGAATAAATATGATGCAGCTCTAGTCTTGATTAGGGCTGCTTTTTGTTTTTGAAAGGATTTTAAAATGAAAAAATTAATCAAAGTATGTGGGCTGATTTCAGCAACTATTTTCCTAAGTGGTTGTTTGGTAACTTCGGTGGTTGGTGGAGTGGTGGGAACCGCAGTTGATGTGGTAGACACCGTAACCCCTGATATTATCGACTAAATCACTTACAAGCGGTTAAAATTTCCAGACAGATTGCAAATATAAAATAAAGCGTTACAATGGCTTGCTATTTTATAAAACCGATGAATTAAAGGATTCAATATGAACATTACAAAAGATTTAGTGCCAAGCATTGCGTATCAAGTGCGTACTCAAGAGGGTGTATTAGTAGATGAAGCACCGGTAAATCAACCATTAGAATATTTACACGGTCACAACAACTTAGTAGAAGGCTTAGAAAAAGCCCTTGAAGGCAAAGCTGTAGGCGATGTGTTTGAAGTGCGTGTGAAACCGGAAGAAGGTTACGGCGAGTACAACGACAATATGGTTCAACGTGTACCGAAAGATGTATTTATGGGCGTTGATGAATTAGAAGTGGGTATGCGTTTTATTGCAGACACCGATTTAGGCCCGCTACCTGTGGTAATTACCGAAGTAGATGGCGATGAAGTTGTGGTGGACGGTAACCATATGTTAGCTGGTCAGGAATTACTTTTCTCTGTGGAAGTGGTTGGCATTCGTGAAGCGACAGCGGAAGAAATCGCACATGGACACGTTCATGGTGGTCACGAACACGGCTGCGGTTGTAGTGGACACGATCATCACGATCACGATGGTTGCTGCGGCGGTCATGACCACGAACATCACCATCATCACGGACACGGTGGCTGTGGTTGCGGTGGTCATCACTAATTTTGTGATTTCCCATCTCCCCGTTTGCGGGAGAGGGTGGAGCAAATCAAAGATTTGCGGAGGGAGAGGGGGATATCGAAAGTTTTCCCTCTCTCTGCTTAAAATTTCTGAACGAAATTTTAAGCTGTCTCTCTCCCGCAAACGGGCGAGAGGAAGTATTCCCTGTTAAAGCCATTGCCAAATAGCCAAACAAGCGGTTAAATTTTATTAAAAATTTACCAATGTCTTTATCACAATCTAAAAATAAATAACCTTTCAAAAAGATGAACGAAACACAACATTCCCAATCCGCTATCGACTATTTACGCTCGATTTTAAGCTCAAATATTTATGACCTAGCACAAGTAACGCCTTTGCAGAAAATGGAAAAACTGTCTGAGCGGTTAGGCAATGCGATTTTTATCAAACGTGAAGACCGACAGCCGGTTCACAGCTTTAAATTGCGAGGTGCTTTTGCGATGATCTCAAATTTATCCAAAGCACAAAAAGAGGCTGGAGTCATTGCAGCCTCAGCAGGCAACCACGCACAGGGAGTAGCCCTTTCTGCCAAGCACTTGGGTTTAAGAGCCTTGATTGTAATGCCGCAAAACACGCCGGCAATTAAGGTTGATGCGGTGCGTGGCTATGGTGGCGAAGTGTTGCTTTATGGGGCGAATTTTGATGAAGCTAAGGCGAAAGCGATTGAGCTTTCCAGCGAACTGGGTATGACGTTCATTCACCCGTTTGACAGCCCGGCGGTGATTGCAGGGCAAGGTACAATCGGTTTAGAGCTGGTACAACAAAAGCCGGATTTAGATTATGTATTTATTCCGGTGGGTGGCGGCGGCTTAATTGCCGGCATCGCGGTTTTAATTAAGCAGGTGATGCCGAATATTAAAGTAATCGGGGTCGAGTCTAAAGATTCTGCTTGCTTATACCACGCCTTAAAGCAAGGGCAACCAACCGATTTAGAACGAGTTGGTCTTTTTGCCGATGGTATTGCGGTAAAACGCATTGGCGATGAAACTTTCCGCCTATGTCAGCAATATGTTGATGATGTGGTGTTGGTGGATAATGATGAAATCTGTGCCTCGATGAAGTTGATTTTTGAAAATGTGCGTGCGATTTCTGAGCCGTCTGGGGCAGCTTCCCTTGCCGGTTTGAAAAAATATGTGAAAGAGCATCAATTACAAGATAAAAATTTGGCTTGCATTCTTTCCGGGGCGAATGTGAATTTCCACACCTTGCGTTTTGTGTCAGAACGTTGTGAAATCGGGGAGAAACGAGAAGCTTTATTGGCAGTTACCATTGCTGAACAGAAAGGCAGTTTCTTAAAATTCTGTGAGATTTTAGGCAACCGTGCGGTGACGGAATTTAACTATCGCCATTCCGATGATAAACAAGCCTGCATTTTTGTGGGGGTGCGAATTTCAGGTTCGGCAGAAAAATCAGAAATTATTAAAGATCTGCAACAAAACGGCTATGATGTGGCGGATTTATCCGACGATGATATTGCCAAAACTCATATTCGTTATATGGTTGGGGGCAGAGCAAGTTCCATTCAATATGAGCAACTCTATAGCTTTGAATTTCCGGAGCAGAAAGGGGCATTGCTGAAATTCTTGCAAATGCTCACTAACTGGGATATCTCGTTATTCCACTACCGAGCTCACGGAGCCGATTATGGCGATATTCTTGCCGCATTTGCATTGAATCAGGGCGATGAAGTAGAATTAAACCAACATTTAGAACAGCTAGGCTACCGTTTCCAAAATGTGAGTGAAAGCCCGGCATATCAATATTTTTTAAAGTAAATTTTTATTCATATTAGGAATCAAAATGGCTCGTAAATATTTCGGCACAGATGGTGTGCGTGGTGAAGTAGGTAAATTTCCAATTACACCTGAATTTGCATTAAAACTTGGTTGGGCAGCAGGTAAAGTGTTGGCAACCCAAGGTACGAAGAAAGTATTAATCGGTAAAGATACCCGTATTTCCGGCTATATGTTGGAATCGGCACTGGAAGCAGGTTTAACCGCAGCTGGTTTGAATGCGGTGTTTGTTGGCCCGATGCCAACGCCGGCGATTGCTTATTTAACCCGTACTTTCCGAGCAGAAGCGGGCATTGTGATTTCAGCCTCTCATAACCCTTATTACGATAATGGTATTAAATTCTTCTCTTCAGTAGGTGAAAAATTGCCTGATGAAGTGGAAGAAGCGATTGAGGCAATGCTTGATCAGCCAATGGATTGTGTCGATTCAGCAAACTTAGGACGTGCCAGCCGTATTAACGATGCCGCAGGACGTTATATCGAGTTTTGCAAAGGCACTTTTCCGTCTGAATTAAGCCTGGAAGGGTATAAAATTGTAGTCGATTGTGCTAACGGTGCAACCTACCATATTGCACCGAATGTGATGCGTGAATTAGGGGCAGAAGTACTTGAAATTGGGACTAAGCCGGACGGTTTAAACATCAACGAAAAGTGCGGTGCAACCGATATTAAAGCGTTACAAAAAGTAGTGCTGGAAGCAGGAGCAGATGTTGGCTTAGCCTATGATGGCGATGGCGACCGCTTAATTATGGTTGATCACTTAGGCAATAAAGTTGATGGCGACCAAATCCTGTTTATTTTAGCCCGTGAAGCTTTACGTTCAGGCAAATTACAAGGTGGTGTAGTCGGTACATTAATGAGTAATATGAGCTTGGAATTAGCGTTAAAAGAGCTAGCCATTCCGTTCTCCCGTGCTAATGTGGGTGACCGCTATGTGCTAGAGCAGCTTAAAGAAAAAGGCTGGAAATTGGGTGGTGAAAACTCCGGACATATTATCGTGTTAGATAAAAACACCACCGGTGACGGCATTATTGCCTCACTGCAAGTATTAGCAGCAATGGCAAGCCACAAATTAAGCCTGAATGATTTGGCAAAAGCGGTGCCACTGTTCCCTCAAGTTCTGCTGAATGTTCGCTTTGAGAAAGGGGCGGCAAATCCGCTTGAAAGCGATGAAGTGAAAGCGGTAGCGGCTGAGGTGGAAAAACGCTTGGCAGGCAAAGGACGTATTTTATTGCGTAAATCAGGCACCGAGCCATTAATTCGAGTGATGGTAGAATGCGAAGATGCCGCTCTTGCTCAAAGCTGTGCGGAAGAGATTGTCGAAGCAGTAAAACGTAACTAATGACAAGCGGTTAGATTTTGTAAAAAATTTGCAAAATATGACCGCTTGTTGCATATATGTGTAGAATAGATGGCGAAATATTTTTCGCCTTACCGAAGTGGGCAAATGATGATTTGCCCCACAAGTGGAGGTAAAAATGGATCAACAAGAAATGAAAAAAATTGCGGCACAAGCGGCATTAAAATTTGTAAAACCGGACACTATTGTTGGGGTGGGGAGCGGTTCAACCGTGAACTGTTTTATTGATGCCCTTGCTTCAATGAAAGATGAGATTAAAGGTGCAGTCGCCGCCTCTAAAGCCTCAGAACAGCGTTTGCGTGATATCGGCATTGAAGTGTTTAGTGCCAATGAAGTAACCGAATTAGATGTGTATATTGACGGAGCCGATGAAATCACGCCACAAGGGGCGATGATTAAAGGTGGTGGTGCAGCACTCACTCGTGAGAAAATTGTTAGTTCATTAGCGAAAAAATTTATCTGCATTGTAGATAGTTCAAAACAAGTTGATGTGCTGGGTTCAACTTTCCCGCTGCCGGTGGAGGTGATCCCAATGGCTCGTTCTTATGTTGCTCGTCAGCTTGTGGCATTAGGCGGTTCGCCGGAATACCGTGAAGGGGTGGTCACTGATAACGGCAATGTGATTTTAGATGTGCATAACTTTAAAATTATGGAGCCGTTGAAAATGGAACATACCATTAATAATATTGCAGGCGTAGTGACTAACGGTATTTTTGCACAACGTTTTGCCAATGTAACCATTGTCGGCACACCTGAAGGTGCAGTTATTTTAGAATAATTTATTATTGCAAATACAAATACTTAGGAGCAAAAAATGGCTAAAATTTCTTTGGATAAATCCAAGATTAAATTCCTTCTGCTAGAGGGTGTGCATCAAAATGCCATTGATGTATTACAGGCAGCAGGTTATACCAATATTGAAGTACATAAGAAAGCGTTAGACGGTCAAGAGTTAATTGAGGCGATTAAAGATGCTCATTTTATTGGTATTCGTTCTCGTACTTTTTTAACCGAAGAGGTGCTGGCTCAAGCTCCAAAATTAATTGCGATAGGCTGTTTCTGTATCGGCACTAACCAAGTCGATCTTCAAGCTGCAAAAAGACGAGGCATTCCGGTGTTCAATGCCCCGTTCTCAAATACCCGTTCGGTGGCAGAATTAGTGCTGGCGGAGATGATTTTATTAATGCGTCAAGTACCGACTGCCAATGCGGAAGTGCATCGTGGCATTTGGAATAAATCGGCAGCAGGTTCTAACGAAGTGCGTGGCAAAAAATTAGGGATTGTCGGCTATGGTCACATCGGCTCGCAATTAAGCGTACTGGCGGAAGCTATTGGTATGCAGGTTTATTTCTATGATGTAGAAAATAAGTTGCCATTAGGGAATGCTCAACAAGTACCAACGTTGGAGCACTTGCTTTCAACCTGCGATATGGTTTCGCTCCACGTGCCTGAAATGGATTCCACCAAAAATTTAATGAGTGCCGAGCGTATCGCACAGTTGAAAAAAGGCTCGGTGCTAATTAATGCCGCTCGTGGTACAGTGGTCGATTTAGACGCATTAGCCACCCGACTTGAAGACGGTTCATTGCGTGGAGCCGCAATTGATGTGTTCCCGGAAGAGCCGGCATCGATTAATGACCCGTTCGTATCGCCATTGTGTAAGTTTGATAATGTGATTTTAACACCACATATCGGCGGTTCAACCTCTGAAGCACAGGCGAATATCGGCACCGAAGTGGCAAATAAATTTGTTAAATATTCGGATAATGGCTCTACGGTGACTGCGGTCAATTTCCCTGAAGTGTCGCTACCAATTCACAACCAAACCAAACGTTTATTGCATATTCACGAAAACCGCCCGGGTATGTTAAATCAAATCAACCAAATTTTCGTGGAATCGAATGTGAATATTGCCGCTCAATATTTACAAACCGATGCAGCTATCGGCTATGTTGTAATTGATGTAGAGAGCGACAATGTTGATGAAGCATTACAACGTTTAAAAGCGATCGAAGGCACGATTCGAGCCCGAGTATTATATTAAAAGGCAAAGAGCCTGAATCACTTCAGGCTCTTTTGTGTTACAAGCGGTTATTTTTTCAGAAAACTTTACCGCTAAGATTAGAAACGATAAGTTGCATTCGCGGTGAAAGCGTTACCTTTTAATTTTGTGCCGCTACGTTTTAAATTATCGCGAGTGTATTCTGCACCTAATTCAACATCGCTTGAAACTGCATATTTTGCACCAGCACCGAAACCAAAGCCACGATAGGTTTCATTACCGATTTTGCTTGAGCTGGCATCTACTTTTACATAAGGTAATAAATCGGATCCAACACGATAACCTTGTTGATAAGCTATAGTATATTTATTTTTTTGTTTTACATCGCTAAATACTTTTGTACTACCTACTTTTGCTTTTCCTTGTACAACGCCTACAAAGTTATTGCCTTGCTCAATACCATAATCGACCACTAATGCCGGACCTGTGGAATCTTTGCCTTTTACTCCTTCAACTTTATATTTTGTTGTAGTCACATCTACACCGACGCCGATGCCAGTAAATGTATTTCCGACAGGAGCGGCTAATAGATGAGTAGAAAATAAACAAGTTAATGCGACAATAGTTAATTTTTTCATAAAATTACTCCTATCTTGATTAAGATTCGATGTTACCACAGAAACGGTAACCTTCACCGTGAATGGTGACAATAATTTCTGGGGTATTGGGGTGGTCTTCAAAATGTTTACGAATACGGCGAATAGTAACATCAACGGTTCTATCATGAGGTTTTAGTTCCCGCCCGGTCATTTTTTTCAATAAATCTTCACGTGTTTGAATTTTTCCAGGATGTTGGCAAAAATGTAATAAAGCCCTAAATTCACTACGTGGTAATTTATTTACCTCACCTTCTGGTGAGATTAAACTATGACTGTTAATGTCTAAGATCCAACCGTTAAAGCGATAGCTTTCAATTTCAGATTGCTCTTTTACAACGCCGTTTTCTTTATCTATCATGGTTCGTTGCAATAAATTTCTCGCTCGGATAGTCAATTCTCGAGGATTAAATGGTTTAGTGATATAGTCATCTGCACCTATTTCTAAACCGAGGATCTTATCAATTTCATTGTCGCGGCCGGTTAAAAACATTAATGGTAGCTTCATATTCTCTCGAATTTCTCGGGCGAGAATTAATCCATTTTTTCCCGGTAAGTTAATGTCCATTAGCACAAGATTGATTTCATTTGTACTCAGAACAGAGTGCATTTCCTCGCCGTTAGATGCTTGAAATACCTGATATCCTTCTCCTTCAAAAATGCTTTTCAGCATATTCCTTGTTACTAACTCATCCTCAACAATTAAGATTTGTGGGATCTTCATCTTTTAAACCTCTGATTTAATTTATAAATTCTGTTTAATAACGTTTATGTTACAAATTTCTCGCATTTTACTTATAAATTTATGAATGGGAAGGGTAAAATGACAATTTGTTTAATTCAATCAAATTTTTGGCTATTTCTCTCGATCATCAACACCTAAAATTAGATAATTTCCATTAATATCCGCTAGGCTACGAAAGCCGATATTATAAATAGCACATTCTCTGCTGGCATTTAGATTGCCATAATTAAAATTATCATGGTGGTGGCCATGGAAAATTTTGCTCGCCCCTAATTTTCTTGCTAGCTGGTTGATTACAGAGAAGCCTTGAGGGTGTGGCTTTGGTGCTTCGTGCGTAATTAAAATATCGGCTTTTTCATTTTCCAACGCCTCAAAATCAGAAGGGAAGATCGAAGAGCGGTGCCTTAATGGAATACCACCACGCCAAATTTTTTCCGGAGCAGAGTATTGGCAAAAATGGATGGGATCAAAAAACATTGGACGATTGGGCGGCATCCAAATATGACCTCGGAAGACCCCTCCAATACCTGCAATTTTTATTCCTTGAATGTCAACTACTTTACCGTGAATATTGCGCTCTTTCCAGCTACTATTCCAAATAGCATCAAAGGCAGCAACGGTTTTACTGTCATGGTTACCATGAATAAACCAAATATCACAATACTGCGAAAGCCGATCTAATTCATCAGGAGTAGTCAATTGAAGATCGCCTAGAATAACTAAAGCTACCTCCTCCGTCTGCTGTTGTAGAATCGGATAAAGATGCTCGTAGCTACCGTGTGGATCGCCTGCAAAAAGTATCATGTTATTTCCTGTGGCAGTTATTCAAATTCGTGAATATTATATTGCTTAAACTGTAATGGGATTGGTTCTTCATTTAAAATAGCTTCTACCACCTCTTTGGCTTGATTGTAGCGATCCAAATAACTTGGCGATTCAATTTCAATATAAGGAATATGGTGTTTTTCCAGTAGTTTTTTCAGTAAGTGTTGAAACTGTTGACGCTGTTTTTTCGATCCTAAACTGCGTAAACCATCGGCTACCCATTTTGTATTGTTAGAAAGTAAAATCGTCACATCAAAAGGATATTCGCGGATCATTGAATCCAGAAACGGGTGAGCCTTCCCTTCATACTGAATACAGAACGCTTGAGTTGTGATGTAATCGGTATCAATAATAGCCACTTTATGAGCATGTTTCATGGCATAATCAACGTAGCGTTGATGTCCAAGTACCATTTGCGGATAGTCGGAATATTGCATTGCTTGTTCATTGCCTCCAAGTTGCTCAAACACAAACTCGCGCCCATATTCCCAAGCAGAGGTAGTGTTAAATACATTCGCTAATTTGCTCACCAACACTGATTTACCACTGCTTTCACCACCTAAAATCGCAATAGTTTTAACAAAGAAAGGACGAACTTCTTTCGGAATAAAGCGCCAGTATTGAAAAGGATTATTACGAATTTGTGTTGCTGAAATATTAAAGGATTCACGAGTAGGATCGACAAGTTGAACTTCTAGATTCAAATATTTTTCATAAGGTTCTTTATCTTGAATTTCACTACTAAAAACAATAGTAGGATTAATGCTTTTTTCTTCAAATAGCGCTTTAACACGACCAGACCAATCTTCCCAGCCATTTGGATAGCTCGGAATACCGTCTTCAACTAAATGGTGAATAAAGATCTGTTTTTGTTGGTATTTAAAAATTTGCTGTACCCAGCGTAGCCGATCTTCATTTGTCGGCATTCGTTTCATTTTACTTTCCTGGAAAAGACGTAAATCCCGTTCAGAATCGGTACAAACAATAACATGTAAAACATCTACTTTACTAAATGCTTCATAGATCATATTAATATGACCTGTGTGAATAGGATAGAATTTGCCAAAAATAACCCCGGAACGCTGGTTGCTATCTTCTACGATATCTAAAACGGAATGCAAGGCTTTAAGCTTATTGGCGCTTGGATTTTTGATTTTTCCGCTTACTAACTGATTAAAATAAGCTCGGGTTACCCCAGCTTGTTCACAAATATCATTCACTTTGAGTTTAAGCTGTTTGCGCTTTTGTTGAAGATAAGCAAAATCTGTCATAATGATTCCCTCGATTTTTTGATGATTATCATATAGTAAAATGTAGCATTTGAATATATTTTTATTGTATAAATAGCAGTTTTATAGCATATCTTTGCTTTAATAATTAGCTACATGACCACTTTCAGCACTAAAAAAATATAACAGATTGAATTTTTTTCCTTTTTTGTAGATTTCTCGTTATAATCACAGCAATTTTCACTTATAAAATGGTTTATCTTTTATGCAACTTATTCGAGGTTTCCACAATTTAGACAAACACATCGCTTTAAATCAAGGCTGTGTTCTCTCTATCGGGAATTTCGATGGTGTGCATCTTGGGCATCAAAATATTTTGGCTCGTCTTTGTGATAGAGCTTTAGATTTAGGATTGCCCTCAGTTGTGATGTTATTTGAGCCACAACCTCGAGAGTTTTTTGCAAAAAAAAGTGGAAATTCAACCGCTTGTAACCCGCCCGCCCGCTTAATGCGCCTGCGAGATAAGCTAAAATATTTGGAAGAAGCCGGTGTGGATTTTGTGCTATGCGTGCGTTTTAGTGAAAAATTTGCTCAAATTTCGGCAGACGATTTCATCAGCGATTTGCTCGCTAAAAGACTGAAAGTACGCTATTTAAGTGTAGGCGATGATTTTCGCTTCGGGGCAAAACGGGCAGGTAATTTTGAAACTTTACGCAATGCTGGCTTAAAATATCGCTTTGCGGTGGAGGAAAGCCATACGCATAGTTTAAATGAAGCACGCATTAGCAGCTCGCTGGTACGAGAAGCCTTACAAAACAATGAGTTAGAGTTAGCTGAAAAATTACTTGGTAAGCCGTATTCAATTCTCGGTCGAGTTGCACACGGTAATAAACTCGGCAGAACCATTGGTTTTCCTACCGCAAATATTATGCTCAATCGTTTGGTTACGCCGATTCAAGGGGTATTTGCGGTAAAAGTGAAGACCAAACAGGGCAGTTTTAACGGAATCGCCAATGTCGGCAACCGCCCGACCATTAACGGTACTAAGCCATTATTAGAGGTGCATATTTTTGATTTCAACGCCTCTATTTATGGTGAGGCAATTGAGGTCGTCTTTTTAAAAAAATTACGCAATGAAATAAAATTCCCCGACTTTGAAACATTAAAAGCCCAGATTGAAAAAGATCGCTTACAAGCGGTGGAATTTTTTAAGGAATTTGTAAAATAAGAAGAGAATGAGAATGGAAATTTTCGTTAAGAAAATCAGCAAATTAACACTACTCAAAATTTATTTTATCGGGTTATTTATTCCCCTGTTTTTATTTGGATTAATTTGTGGCATTTTATCTTTTTTCGGATATACCACAGTGACGATAGATGGAAATATTGTAACTGGCTTCGAAGGACTATGTTACGGTATTTTATTAGGTGTAGGCGTTAGCCTAAACTTTACTTTATTGGTGTGGCTATTAAGTTTATTTGGCTTATGGATTTATTCGCTGATGTCTCCGCTTAAGATAAAACTTGTCGAATATAAAGAGTAGTAATAGGCAATAAATATGTCGTAGGGCGAATTGCTATTCCTCCCTACAATAATTTTGTAATATTAAAATATGTTGGAATAAAAAATGACAGTGGACTACAAAAACACCCTAAACTTGCCTGAAACAGGCTTTCCTATGCGTGGTGATCTCGCGAAACGTGAACCCGATATGTTAAAAAATTGGTATGACAAAAATTTATACCAAAAAATTCGTACTGCCTCGAAAGGCAAGAAAACCTTTATTTTGCATGATGGTCCTCCGTATGCTAACGGTAATATTCACTTAGGTCACGCAGTGAATAAAATTTTAAAAGATATGATTTTGAAATCGAAAACCGCATTAGGTTTCGATACCCCTTATGTGCCGGGCTGGGACTGTCACGGTTTGCCGATTGAGCTGAAAGTAGAAGGCATTGTTGGTAAACCAAATGAGAAAATTTCGGCTGCTGAGTTTCGCCAAGCGTGCCGTGACTATGCGAAAGAACAAGTAGAAGGTCAGAAAGCCGATTTTATCCGTATGGGTATTTTAGGTGATTGGGATAACCCATACCTAACAATGAATTTTAACACTGAGGCGAATATTATCCGCACGCTCGGCAAAGTGATTGCAAACGGTCATTTATACAAAGGTTCAAAACCGGTTCACTGGTGTTTGGATTGTGGCTCATCACTTGCAGAAGCTGAAGTAGAATATGAGGATAAAGTTTCTCCGTCTATTTATGTGCGTTTTAACGCCGTTGATGTGAATGCGGTAGAAGAAAAATTCAACGCACAGGGTAAAGGTAACGGGGCATTATCTGCGGTAATTTGGACAACCACACCTTGGACTATTCCGTCTAACCGTGCGATTGCAATTAACCCTGAATTAGACTATGCCTTAGTCCAATTAGGTGATGAGCGTGTGTTACTAGCGGTCGATTTAGTCGAAGATGTTGCAAAAGCAGCAGGCGTTGAATCTGCTGAGATTTTAGCAACCACCAAAGGCGAGAACTTAGAATTATTACGCTTTAACCACCCATTCTATGATTACAGCGTGCCATTTATTTTTGGCGACCACGTTACCACTGACGGTGGTACAGGTTTAGTGCATACTGCACCGGATCACGGTGCGGACGACTTCGTGGTCGCTCGCAAATATAACATTGAAATGGCAGGGTTAATTTCTAATGACGGTAAATTCAAAGCAGACACCCCGTTCTTTGCCGGCTTAGGTGTGTTTGAATCCAACGACAAAGTAGTCGAAAAATTACAAGAAGTGGGAGCATTATTAAAATTATCCCGCATCAAGCATAGTTATCCGCACTGTTGGAGACACAAAACCCCGATTATCTTCCGTGCTACCCCACAATGGTTTATCGGAATGGAAACCCAAGGCTTACGCCAGCAAGCACTAGGAGAAATCAAATCGGTGCGTTGGATCCCAAGCTGGGGTGAAGCTCGTATTGATACGATGGTGGCAAATCGCCCAGACTGGTGTATTTCACGCCAACGTACTTGGGGCGTGCCAATGGCGATGTTTGTGCATAATGAAACCGAAGAATTACACCCTCGCACTTTAGAATTAATTGAAGAAGTAGCGAAACGTGTAGAAGAAAAAGGCATTCAAGCGTGGTGGGATTTAGATCCTGCAGAATTGCTCGGTGAAGAAGCCAAAGATTACCGCAAAGTGCCGGATACCTTAGATGTATGGTTTGATTCAGGATCAACCTATGCCTCTGTTGTAGAACAACGCCCTGAATTTAACGGCAATTCAGCGGATATGTATTTAGAAGGCTCAGACCAACATCGTGGTTGGTTTATGTCATCTTTAATGCTTTCCACTGCTACTAACGGCAAAGCACCATACAAACAAGTGCTAACTCACGGTTTTACCGTAGATGAGAAAGGCAGAAAAATGTCCAAATCGCTTGGCAACGTAATTGTGCCAAGCGAAGTGTGGAACAAAAACGGTGCGGATATTTTACGCTTATGGGTTGCTTCCACCGATTACACCGGTGAAATTACCGTTTCGCATAATATTTTAAATAGTGCCGGGGAATCATACCGCCGTATCCGTAACACTGCCCGTTTCTTATTGGCGAACTTGAACGGTTTCGATCCAAAACGTGATTTAGTTCAACCACAAGAGATGATCGCCTTAGACCGCTGGGCGGTGGCTTGTGCGTTAGAGGCTCAAAACGACATCAAAGAAGCCTATGATAACTACCAATTCCACACGGTGGTACAACGTTTAATGCGTTTCTGTTCGATTGAAATGGGGTCTTTCTACTTAGATATTATCAAAGACCGCCAATACACCACCAAAGCCGACAGCCTTGCCCGCCGTAGCTGCCAAACAGCATTATGGCATATTGCAGAGGCGTTAGTACGTTGGATTGCACCGATTTTATCTTTCACAGCGGATGAAATTTGGGGCTACCTACCGCAGGTGGAAGGCAGAAGTGAATTTGTCTTTACCGAAGAATTCTACACCGGATTATTCGGCTTAACCGAGCAAGACAAATTAGATGATGCCTACTGGCAACAAATCTTAAAAGTGCGTGCGGAAGTCAACCGTGTGCTGGAACAAGCCCGTAAAGACAAAGTAATTGGTGCTGGCTTAGAAGCAAAAGTAACAGTATTCGCCAATGATGAAATTCGCCCGTTATTAGAACAACTTGGCAATGAATTACGCTTTGTGCTGATTACCTCACAAGCGATTGTCAAACCACTGGCGGAAGCTGATATTGCAGAGGGCGAATTAGCCGGACTCGCGGTGAAAGTAGAAAATGCAGATGGCGAGAAATGCCCTCGTTGCTGGCATTATGCTACCGATATCGGCACCCACGCAGGCCACGAAGAAGTTTGCGGACGTTGTGTGGAAAACGTAGCGGGCGAAGGCGAAAAACGCTTATTTGCTTAAAATGTAATTCAATTCATCTTTCTAAGGCAGAGGAAACTCTGCCTTAGCTTTTCCAGCGATAGATAGACACTCAACCTAAAATTTGCAAAAATTTTCGGAAAAATAACCGCTTGTATTGATGTAAATGATGAAAATAATCGCTTTTCTTTTTATTTTTCTCTCCGTTTTTTCTCACACTGCTTTGGCTAATTCTATGGCTGAGCAATGTGCAGTGTTAAAATCCACCTCGTTGGAAAAAACCGCTATTTATAAAGCCGAATGGGTGGAAAAATCTGCTGAATTGCCAGCTTACTGCTTAGTACAAGGTGAAATTGAAAAACGGGTGGGGGTAGATAATGTCCCTTATGGTATTCAATTTGAGCTACGTTTGCCCGAACAATGGAATGAAAAATTTTTATTTCAGGGAGCGGGCGGTGTAGGTGGGGTGATTTTCCCTGCTATCGGTAAGCTCTATCCACACGGAGCGAGTGGTGCAAATGGCTTAAACAGAGGCTATGCAGTAGTGAGTAACGACAGTGGTCACGCCACTCGAGATTTAGTGTTTACCGCAGATCCCGAAGCTCGCTCAAATTATGCCTATGCCTCTATCGGCAAAGTGACCACGGTTGCCAAGCAGTTGATTGCCGAATTTTACCGAAAACCGAGCAAGCACAATTACATTATGGGCTGCTCGAATGGTGGTCGTGAGGCGATGATGGCGGCAATGCGTTATCCACAGGAATTTGACGGTGTGATTGCAGGCAGCCCCGGCTTTCGGGTTTCCCGTTCAGTCTTGGCGGAAGTATGGGATAATCGAGCTTTGTTGGCAGTTGCTCCGAAGAATGGTGAAGGCGACAAAATTTTATCCCAAGCCCTCACTCAACAAGATTTAGATGTGATTGCCAATGGCGTATTAACACGTTGCGATAAGTTAGACGGCTTAGCAGATGGTTTAATTAATGCGTGGGAACAGTGTGATTTCCAGCCGGAAATGGTGGCAAAGCAACTGGGGCAGAAAAAAGTCGCTTTAATCAAAACGATTTTCGAGGGGGCGAAAAACAGTCGAGGCGAGCTGATTTATAGCCCTTGGGCGTATGATTCCGGCATTAACGCTAAAGGCTGGCGGGATTGGAAATTAGGTGATAGCCAAACTGCTCAGCCCAACAGCATTAGCTTTAAAATGGGATTGAAAAGTTTGACCCATTACTATTTAGCCCCCAGAGTGCCGAGCCGTGATCCACTCAGTGTAGATTTGGAGCTAGCCAGCGAACAAGTGAAAGCGGTAGGGAGCATTCACGATGCAGATCAAGTTGATTTATCCGCTTTTAAGCAGAACGGTGGCAAAATGCTGATTTATCAAGGCGTTTCAGACCCGATTTTTTCGGCAGTTGATCTCAAAAATTGGTATCAAAGCCTACAACAAGCGGTCGAAAATCCGCAACATTTTGCAAAATTGTTTTTCGTGCCGGCAATGAACCACTGTGGGCGAGGGGCTACAGTGAATGATTTTGATATGCTCACTGCCCTTGAAAATTGGGTTGAGAAAGGACTGGAGCCGGAAAGTATTGCCGCCAAAGCCGGTGAGCTTTACCCTAATAAAGCCAAGCAGATCCCGCTTTGTGCTTATCCGAAAGTCGCAATTTATCAAACCGGCGAAGATCCTAATCGTTTGACCAGCTATCAATGCCGTTAAGCTAAAATCGCTTTATTGGCGATTTCAGTGTAAAATAGCGGGCAACGATTGAAAATTTTGGAATCAATGATGTTAATTTTGAACAAACAACGTAAAGCTGAATACCTATTGAAAAACCTGCCATACTTACCACAATCGGCAGAGCAGGTTCAGTTTCTCGCCTCGAGCAAAGCGTTTAAACAACAAATTTTACAGCTGATTCAAACGGCAAAAAAGCGTATTTATATAACCGCTCTTTACTTTGAAAAAGATGAAGCCGGGCAGGAAGTATTAGCTGCTTTACATCAAGCGAAGCGAAATAATCCTGAACTGGAAATTAACATTTTGGTTGATTGGCACCGAGCCCAACGTGGGCGTATTGGTGAGGCAGAGAATTTATCTAACGCCGACTGGTATGCAAGAGTTAAACACGAACAAGGTTTACCGGCAGGGCAAGAGATTGCCTTTTACGGTGTGCCGATTAACGGACGAGAAGTGTTTGGTGTGTTGCATTTGAAAGGCTTCGTATTTGACGATACGATTCTGTATAGCGGAGCAAGCATTAATAATGTGTATTTGCATCAATTTGAACGCTACCGTTATGACCGTTACCACGTCATTGAAAATAAAGCTCTTGCCGATAGCTGGGTGGCATTTATTCAACAGCATATTTTAACCAATGAAGCGGTAAAACGTTTAGATACGGAAAATCGCCCGAAAACGGCTGAAATTCGTGCGCAAATTAAGCATTTCCGCAAACAATTAAGTCGGGAAGCGTATTTATTTAACGGTGTTGCTGAAAATGGTCGCTTAGCGGTTTCTCCTTTAGTAGGCTTAGGGCGACGTAAGAATCAGTTAAATAAAGTGATTGAAGCGTTGTTTTATCAAACTGAGCAGAAATTAACGATTTGCACTCCGTATTTTAATTTTCCGCATTCTCTGAGAACCCGTATTGAATGGCTATTGGCAAACGGCAAATCGGTTGAAATTATTGTGGGGGATAAAACCGCTAACGATTTCTACACCAAGCCGGACGAAAAATTCACGATGGCATCGGCTCTGCCTTATTTGTATGAAAAGAACTTACGAGCCTTTGCAAAACGGTTGGACGGCTATGTGCAAAATAAACAGTTAACCATTCGCTTATGGAAAGATGGCGAAAATAGCTACCACTTAAAAGGGGTTTGGGTGGATAACCGCTATATTTTGCTGACCGGCAATAACCTTAACCCAAGAGCGTGGCGGTTAGATGCCGAAAATGCAATTTTAATTTCCGATCCTCAACATCAATTAAGTGAAAAAGCAGAAACGGAGTTAAACCAAATTTGCCAACATACGCAGATTTTAACTCACTACAGTGATTTGGAAGTTTTAACCGATTACCCTGAAAATGTGCGTAAATTGCTGAAAAAATTCGGCAGGGTTAAGTTGGATAAAATTGTGAAGATGTTGCTTTAGTTAAGTATTTATATGGGCGAGCTGATGGGTTCGCCCAATTATTAAGGATAAAATATGAGCGAACAAATTTATGGCATTCACGCAGTGAAAGCCTTTTTGGATAATGCACCTGAGCGTTTAATTGAAGTGCTGGTGCTAAAAGGGCGTGAAGATAAACGCTTAATGCCACTATTAAATGAATTACAACGTTTAGGGGTGGCAATTCAACAAGTGAACCGCCAAACCTTAGATAACAAATCGCAAGGTGAAGTGCATCAAGGGATTATTGCCAGAGTCGTGCCACAAAAAGAGCTGAATGAACACGATTTAGAGGCGATCTTAAGCCAAAAGAAAAATCCACTCTTGTTGATTTTAGATGGCGTGACCGACCCTCACAACCTAGGGGCTTGTTTGCGTACCGCTGATGCGGCAGGGGTTGATGCGGTTATTGTGCCGAAAGATAAATCTGCTCAGCTTACACCAACCGCTCGCAAAGTCGCCTGTGGGGCAGCGGAAGTGATGCCACTGATTCGAGTCACCAATTTGGCTCGCACAATGCGAGATTTACAAGAACGGCATAATGTTTGGATTGTCGGCACGGCAGGGGAATCAGAATCCGGCATTTATGAGGCAAAATTAACCGGCTCGATTGCGTTAGTGATGGGGGCAGAGGGTGACGGAATGCGCCGCCTTACCCGTGAGCATTGCGACCAGCTTATCAGCATTCCAATGGCAGGCTCGGTCTCTTCCTTGAATGTTTCGGTTGCAACTGGGGTTTGTTTGTTTGAAATTGTGCGGCAGAAACTGGCTCTATAATAAAGAATAAGTAAGGAAAAATGCGAAGAACTAATGTAACAAAATAGTGTCTTCGCATTTTTGTTTGTAGAGATGCAAAAAATCTCAGAAATTGAACCGCTTGTTACCCTACATACTCTTCCAAATTAATCACCTTATCGCACGATTTTTCAATTAGATAAGGATCGTGGCTGACCAAAATCAGGCTGCAATTTCTCGCTCGGCATTGGTTGATCAGCAATTCAATCGTTTCTTGCTGTGTGATTGGATCAAGTCGAGAAGTTACTTCATCGGCAAAGAGTAGCACAGGATCGAGCAATAAGGCTCGCAAAATTGCTACTCGTTGTAGCTCGCCGCCGGAGACATTTTCCGCATTGCGTTGCAAAATTTCCAGGTTGAGCGAAAGTTGTTGCAGTAAACTTGGAATCGGCAGTCGATCTAATCGGTGCTTGTTAATCACATCATCAAGCAGGGTTTTTAGGCTGACATTCGGAGCAAAGGCTTCCGGTGGATCTTGGTAAAGCTTCAGCACTTGGTGTTTTTTATGGCTGTGGCTGTGCCACACAACCTCGCCCGATTTCGGCTTAAGCAAGCCACAAAGTACATCGGCAAGCGAGCTTTTGCCAATCCCACTATGCCCGACAATCCCAAGCACTTCGCCTTTGTGTAAATCAAAGGAAAGGTTGCTGAACAACGTTTTTTTGCCACGGGCAATACTCAAATTTTTGATCGACACAAGCGGTTGTTTTTGGCTTAAATTTTGCAAATCTTGCAAGGGTTGCCAATGTTTTGGATCAGCCGCAATTAAGGCTTTGGTATAAGCGTGTTGTGGATTGCTTAATAGTGCTTCCGCCTCGCCTTGTTCCAACAATTCGCCTTTTTTCATTACCAAAATGTAGCCACCAAGCTGCTCGGCAACTTCAATATCGTGGGTAATGGTGAGCAAGCCGCCCCCGTTTTGGTAGGCGGATTTTAACAGCTCAATCACTTTGCCTTTACTGGTTGGGTCAAGCCCTTTGGTTGGCTCATCGGCAAGTAAAATTTTTCCACCCGCCGCCGTTGCAATCGCAAAAGAGGCACGTTGAGCCATTCCACCGGAAAGCTGGTGTGGGTAGTTTTCAACCGATTCGCCCAACCCAAGTTTGGCTAAATAGGCTTGGCTTTCCGTTTTGGCTTGAGGTGACGGTTTGCCTGCCACATAGTGAAAACTTTCCCACAACTGCTTGCCGATTGCCATAATCGGATTAAGCGAGCGGCGAGGCTCTTGTGGCAGCATTACCAAGGTTTTACCCCACAATTTTTCAATTTCAGTTTGTTGATTAAAATCGATTTTGCAAGTTTCCACAAAAAATTGACCGCTTGCAGTTAAGCCTTCAGGTAAAGCTCCCATAATGGCTTGAATTAACAGGCTTTTGCCTGAGCCGGTTTCGCCTAAAATTGTGATGTTTTTGCCTTGTTGCAATGAAAGTGAAATAGGCTGAACCAGTATTGTACCATCTTGAGTTTGGACGCTGACATTTTGAATTTCCAGTAACATTATTTCACTCTCCCTGATAATAATTGTAGGCTGAGTACCATTAAGAAAACGGCAACCACCGGTTGTAAAAAGATAATCGGGGCTTGGTAATAGTAAGGGAATAATTCAGTCATCATTAAGCCAAGCTCTGCTGTAGGCGGACGAAGCCCTACGCTGACAAAGCCAAGTGTAGCGAGAGCTAAAATCGCATTGCCGAGTGAGAATGCCGATAAAGTGGCAATCATCGGTAATAAGCGGGGCAATAAGTGGCGTTTGAAGCTATAAAGCCAGCCCATTCCCATTAGGCGTGAAGCTTGAATTTCCGAGCTATTTACCATTGTTGAGCTGATAGAGCGGATCACACGGAAAAATTCCACCCACATTACCAATGAAATTCCTAAATAGAGCGTCCAAAATGAGCCGGGAGAAAGGGCGGCAAAGAGCAATACTAAAAGTAAGCCGGGGAGTGCCATCACTAGATCACAAATAAAGCTGAAAATGCGGTCAATCCAGCCGCCGAAAAAGCCCGCAATAATGCCGGTAATTAAGCCGGCAATTAAGGCACAAATCACGCTAAATAGCGATAAACCAAAGGAAAGGCGAATGGCGGAGGCAAGGCGGGCAAGCATATCCCGCCCGAGATGATCGGTGCCGAACCAAGCGATTTCATTTGGATTGGAAAGGATATTGGTTAAATCTTGAAAGCCAATATCCATTGGGTAAAAATAAGGCTGTAAAAAGGCAAATCCCAACATTACGAGGAGAATTGTGCCGCCTAAATATTGTGAAATTGAAATTTTCATCTTGATGTCCTATCGCTTAATTCGTGGGTCAATCCAAGCACTTAATAGATCGGCAATGGTGTTTAATACAACAAACAATCCGCCCATCACGAGCGTTGTACCTTGAATCATTGGCACATCACGGGCAATAATGGCGTGAACCAATGCGTGCCCGCTGCCCGGCCAAGCGAATAGGCTTTCAACCACCACAACCCCTTCAATTAAATAAACTAATTGCACGGCGTGGTAGGCAATGACCGGCACGGCAATATTCGGCAATCCGTGACGCAAAAAGGTATGCCAACGGCTTAAGCCTTTTAATTGTGAAAATTGGTAAAATTCTGAGCCTTTTACCTGAACCATTGCAGAACGGGTGACTCGTACCGAAACCGCACTCAAGCCAATCGCAAGCGTTAAGGCAGGCAAGATAAAATGTTGCCAACTGCCGTAACCGCCGGCAGGTAGCCATTTTAGTTGAGCGGAAAACAGCGTAATCAAGCCAATCGCAATAATAAATGCCGGCACGGAACGAAACAGGGTACTAAACACCAGTGTCAAGCGGTCAAAAAAGCCGTTTGGTTTACGAGCAGCTAACAAACCAAGCGGAGGGCCGATCAAAATTGCTAAAATAAGGGCGACAATCGCAAGACTTAAGGTATGCCCGAATTGGTGCTGAATTTCAGCCCAGACGGAATCGCCTGTTACCAATGATTTGCCTAAATTAAATTGAGCCAAGTCACTTAGCCAGCTGAAGTAGTTTTGCCACCAAGGTTGATCTAATGCAAGCTCGGCACGCACTGCTTCAGCAGCGGCACTATCTGCTTGGTCATAACCATAACGGCTGGCTGCAATACGATACGCCATATCACCCGAAAGTTGGCGGGTGAGGATAAATGTGAGTGTGCCAACCGACCAAATCACCAGCAGGATTTGGATAAGACGGCGGAAGAGAATTTTGTGCATTGTGTTATTTCATTTATTAAAAGATGATTTTATGCGATCTGCTCCCCCTCTTTAGCAAAGAGGGGAAGGGGAGATTTGGCAGAAGAAATAAGCGGAGAAAATAGGTGGAAAATGAGAAACAACGATAATTCTGTCACTATTTATTCACCTAAGATCGCAAATTACTACTGAAAAATCTTACCCTCCCTTTTCTAAAGCGAGGAGTATTTTGAATTAAACTACTTACTCAATAACTCCAAAAAGAAGCGTCTTTCAAATGGATCTAGCGTCACATTTTTCACTTCTTTATGTGCCACCACATTTTGTTGGTAGTAAACCACCGGAATGATTGGCAACTCATCGTAAATAATTTTGCTGACCGTTTGCTTTAATGCTTTCGCTTTTTGTGGGTCACGTTCGGTTTCGAGTGATTTGACGGCATTATCCACCTCAGCATTTTGCCAATTCATTACCCCCCAATCACTGCCACCGTTGGCGAAGTCGGAGGCAATTACGCCATACGGATCTAAGGTTTTACCATAATTTAAGGCATAAAGAGCCATTTCTAAGCTGCCATCTTGATGCCCCGCCGGAATTTCGCTGAAATTACCCACCGAAACATTCACTTCCACGCCAATTTGTTTCCATTGAGCTTGTAAGATAGTGGCGATCACCGGCAATTCAGGACGATCTGAGAAGGTTCGCATCGTAAAGCTAAACGGTTTGCCATCTTTGGTTAAGCGACCTTGTTCATCAAAGGTATAGCCGGAAGCGGTCAGATTTTGTTTAATTTTTGCAATATCGATCGCTTGTTCTACGGTATCAACACGCCAGTCGGCAAAGGCTTTCGGTAAAATTTGATCGGCAGCTCCGTTCTCAATTTTTAAAACCTGCTCAGCAATCGCCTTGCGATTAATCGCTTGCGATAAGGCTTGGCGAATCGCTAAGTCGTTAAAAAACGGCTTTGCCACGTCCATTTTTAATTGAATAGTACGGGCAATCGATCCGCTGGTTAATTGCAGGTTAGGATCGGCTTTCAGTCTTGCCACGCTGGCGGTATCTAAATTAAATACCAGTGATGACGGCTCGCTTTGTGCCATTAACATACGGGTTTCACTGCGGCTGCTGGCTAAATAATTGGCTTGCTGAACTTGCGGTTTTTTGCCCCAATAGCCCTCAAACTGTGCAGCTTCCAATTTCTGCGGAGCTTCAATTTTTGTGGGTTTAAACGCACCTGTACCGATGATTTGGGTCACTTCGCCTTTTTCATTATAGCTTTCCGGAGCCAAAATTAAGGCGGTGTAGTGGGTTAAAAAGGAAGGAAACGGCACGAAAGCTTTAGTTAGCTCAATTTCTACTTTGTTATCTACCGCTCGAATTTCCTTGATAAAGGCTTTTGCTAACACACCCGGTTTGCTTTTTGCGATATTCAAACTATTTACCACCGCTTGTGCAGTAAGTGGTTGATTGTTATGGAATTTCACCCCATCACGCAAGGTAAAACGCCAGATTGTTCCCTCTTCGTTACTGCTCCAGTCAGTGGCTAATGCCGGAATTAAATTCCCGTTAAGATCGGCTTCGACCAAGGTTTCCGCTAAGTTCATACGCTGGAAAATCACGCCTGATTGGTTCGGGTCAAGGCTATTGATTTCCCACGGAGCAACCACGGTTGCAAGCGGTAATATTTCCGCATTTTTTTGCGATTGAGTATTCTCTACTTGCGGTTTTTCTTCGGTTGCTTGAGTGCTGTTTTTATCATCGCAAGCAGAAACACAGAACGCTGCGACAGTTAATGGAATCAACCATTTTTTCATTTTATTTTCTCCATAAAAAAATCAGGGCTATGAATATTGGCGAACTTTAGCATATTTCCATAAAAAAAGTAGAGTTTTTTAGTGAAGTATTTTTAAATGGTGGTTTAATCGGCAAATAGTGAGATAAATTACATTCGTTACAGATTGTTTTTGGGTTGTTTTCTCTATGGGTAAGGCGTAAACTGTAAACAGTTTTACTTAAATTATTATTATCAATGAGGTCTTCTATGAAAAAAATTATCACATTGTGTATTTGTATCGCTGGTTTAGCTGGCTGTGCTTCTGAAAATTCTCGTGTTATTGCTCCTACTGAGACAAATGCAGCTCAGACTGCATCTTCTTATCAAGGCATTAAATCACCGATATCTGTAGGTAAATTTGATAATACATCAAGTTTCCAAAATGGAATTTTCTCTGATGGGGAAGATCAACTAGCAAGCCAATCGAAAACAATTTTAGTCTCTCATTTGCAACAAACGGGGCGTTTTTCAGTATTAGATCGTACTAATATGAGTGAGATCGCTGCTGAGGCAAAAATTAAAGGTAAAAAACAGAATTTAAAAGGAGCTACTTATGTGATTACCGGTAATGTAACAGAATTCGGACGTAAAACTGTCGGTGATCATCAATTATTCGGTATTTTAGGAAGAGGGAAAGAGCAAGTCGCTTATGCGAAAGTGATGCTAAATGTAGTTAATGTAAGTACTTCAGAAGTTGTTTTTTCTGCTCAAGGTGCTGGAGAATACAATTTATCTAATAGAGAAGTATTAGGATTTGGCGGTACTGCAGGCTATGACTCAACATTAAATGGCAAAGTGTTAGATTTAGCTATTCGTGAAGCAGTTAATAATTTAGTTAATGGAATTGAGTCAGGTCGCTGGGCACCTTCAAAATAGAGAGGTTCTATGAAAATCATTAAATTAATTGGTATCGCTACAGGCGTTCTATTACTTGCAGCCTGTGCAGGTCAACAAAAGAATACGGATTTATACCATTGGGGCAATTATTCTGATGTGGTATATAGCCACTATAATGAACCGGGTGATTTTGCTAAACAGGAGCAATCTTTAAATCAAATTATTTCACAAGCAAAAGAGCTAAATAAGCCAGTGGCTCCAGGAGTATACGGGCATTTAGGTTTGGCCTTATTAAAGCAAGGTAAATCTGGCGAGGCAAAAGCTGCATTTCAGCAGGAGCAATCGCTTTATCCTGAAAGTACTCAATTTATCCAATTTTTACAGCGTAAAAAATAAGGGAAAGAATGATGAAAAAATTATTAGTTGCTCTAACCGGTATGATTTTACTTGCTGGTTGTGCGGGCAAAAAAGTACCAGAGTATGATTATACAGCGTTGAAAGAGAGTAAACCTAAATCTATTTTAGTGGTTATGCCTGTGAATAATTCTGTTGATGCAAAAGCAGATACTAGTGTGCTTGCTCGAGCTTCTTATCAATTAGCAGAAAAAGGGTATTATGTTTATCCAGTTGCTTTAGTTGATGAAACTTTTAAACAGAATGGTTTAATAGATGGTGCGGCTATTCGTAGTGCAAGTACTAAAAAGATTCACGATATTTTTGGAGCCGATAGTATCCTTTATTTGAATGTGAATGAATATGGCACAAGCTATCAGGTCTTCGATAGTGTCACGAAAGTTTCTCTTGAAGGAAAATTAGTCGATTTGAAAACAGGGAAAACCTTATGGGAAGGAACCGGGTCACATAGCAAAGGTTCAACTAACAGTAATGATGGTGCTTTAGTTGCTTTAGTTAAAGCAGTTGTAAACCAAGTGATTGATACTTCGAAAGATAAAGGTTATGAAGTGTCTGCATTCGCAATGAGTAACTTAGTCCATTTAGGTAAAAATGGTGGGTTATTGGTTGGTCCACGTCATCCAAGTTATAATCTAAGTGATAAGAAGTAAGATAAATTTTATACTTCTTATTTGAAAAGATAATGGTCAATTTTCTGCAAAATTTTACAGAAAATTGACCGCTTGTGCTTTATTTGTAGGGGCGAAAGATTTCTCGCCCCTATTGGTTTTAGTGCTCTCTGGTTTTAAAGAACTGTACGTCAGGATAACGCTCTTGAGCGAGGTTTAAGTTCACCATTGTCGGGGCGATGTAGGTGAGATTATCGCCGCCATCTAGGGCAAGGTTTGCCTCGTTTTTGCGTTTGAACTCTTCAAATTTTTTGGCGTCTTTGCATTCGACCCAACGGGCTGTGGCAACGTTTACGGTTTCGTAAATTGCCTCTACACCGTATTCGGTTTTCAGCCGTGAAACCACCACGTCAAACTGTAATACCCCAACTGCACCTACGATTAAATCGTTATTGATTAACGGGCGGAACACTTGCACTGCCCCTTCTTCGGAAAGCTGTACCAAGCCTTTGAGTAGCTGTTTCTGTTTGAGCGGATCACGCAGGCGGATTCGGCGGAACAGCTCAGGGGCGAAGTTCGGAATACCGGTAAATTTGAAATTTTCGCCTTGGGTGAAAGTGTCGCCAATTTGGATCGTGCCGTGATTGTGCAAGCCGATAATATCGCCGGCGTAGGCTTCTTCGGCGTGTGAACGATCGCCCGCCATAAAGGTTAATGCATCAGAAATCACTACATCTTTGCCGATCCGGACGTGTTTAAGCTTCATTCCTTTCTCATATTTACCTGAAACGACACGCATAAAGGCAACCCGATCGCGGTGTTTCGGATCCATGTTTGCTTGAATTTTAAACACGAAACCGCTGAATTTTTCCTCGCTTGGTGAAACTTCACGTTCGTCCGATTGGCGGGCTTGTGGTGCCGGTGCCCATTCGGTTAAACCGTCAAGGAAGTGATTAACCCCGAAGTTACCCAATGCAGTACCAAAGAAAACCGGTGTCAGCTCGCCTTTGATAAATTCGGCGTGATCGAACTCGTGTGAAGCACCTTGCACTAATTCCAATTCATCACGCAACTGCTGGGCTAAATCATCGCCAACCGCTTGATCCAGCTCCGGATTATTTAAGCCTTTAACCACTCGTACTTCTTGAATGGTATGCCCCTGCCCGGTTTGGTATAAGTAGGTTTCGTCCTTGTAGAGATGATATACCCCTTTAAATAATTTTCCGCAACCAATCGGCCAAGTGATAGGCGCACATTTGATTTTCAGCACGCTTTCCACTTCATCTAACAGCTCCATCGGGTCACGAATATCACGGTCTAGCTTGTTCATAAAGGTTAGGATTGGCGTATCACGCAAGCGGGTCACTTCCATTAATTTAATGGTGCGTTCCTCAACCCCTTTTGCCGAGTCGATAACCATTAAGCAGCTATCTACCGCAGTCAAAGTACGATAAGTATCTTCCGAGAAGTCTTCGTGCCCCGGTGTATCGAGTAAGTTTACCAAGCAATCATTGTACGGGAACTGCATCACGGAGGTGGTAATCGAAATTCCACGTTGTTTTTCCATCTCCATCCAGTCGGATTTAGCGTGTTGTGCCGAACCTTTGCCTTTTACCGAGCCGGCAGTTTGGATTGCATTTCCGTAGAGCAATACTTTTTCGGTAATGGTGGTTTTACCCGCATCGGGGTGGGAAATAATCGCAAAGGTGCGACGTTTATTGACTTCTTGTGGGTATGACATTTTTCTCAACCAATTAAAATAAAAAGGGCGGAAAGTCCGCCAAAAAATTAAGTGTTATTTTCGCTGATTTGAGGCGAGAGGGCAAGCGGTTAAATTTGGCGGAAATTTTGCAAAATCGGCTAGATTTGCAAAAATTTTGTAAAAATCGACCGCTTGCTTTGGCACAATCTTGGAAACAGGGTAGAATAACCAACTTTGACTTTATTATCGATGAATCTATTATGATGAAAAAATTTATTCCTGTTATGATTGCGGCTCTGGTGTTAAGCGCCTGTTCCTCCCAGCCGGCAAAAAGGAAAAGCACACCACGGATTAAAGCAACTGCTGCTTATATTCCAACCGAAAATTCCGCTTATGTGGTGTTTGACTTAAACCAAAAGAAATTTTTGGAAGGTAAGAATTTCAATTTAGTTCGCCCAATTGCTTCAGTCACAAAATTAATGACGGCAGTCGTTTTCTTAGAAGAAAACCGCTACGGGGCGAGTTGCCAAACCCAAATTTTGCCGTCAGATGCTGATTTCTTAAAAGGCACGACTAGCCCATTGCCGAAAAATCTTAACATTGCCTGTAGTGAATTGTTAAAAGCGATGTTAGTACGTTCCGATAACTATGCTGCACACGCTCTGGCACACGCAACGCATTTAAACAAAGCCCAGTTTTTGGCTCGAATGAATAGCAAAGCCCGTGAAATCGGTATGACTCAAACCTACTTTGGCGATAGTTCAGGCTTATCTTCAGACAATGTTTCAACCGTAGTGGATTTGGCTAAACTGGCAGGTTATGCGGCAAGCAAGCCGGAAATTCAACAATTATCTAATTCCCCAATGGTGAGCGTGTATGCCGGTGGTCAATATTTTTCGATGAAGAACACCAACAAAATGGTGAGAGAGCAGAGTTATCCTGCAATGGTGAGCAAAACCGGCTACACTCGTGAGGCAGGTTATAATTTAGCCTTTATTACCCAACAAAACTGCAACGGAAAACGCATAGGGGTGGTGAGCTTAAATAACAGCAGTTCGGCAGACCGTGTTGATTTTACCGAGACGATGTTGGCGAAATATCAGTGTAAAGCCAATCCGTTTAGATATGATGGCTAGTGGCGATTAACCTTGAGAAGATCAAGGTTTTTCTCTAAAATATTGCGATTTATTCAACATTGATTATTTAACATTGATAGGCATCTTGTGTCAGAAATTAAATTAATTGTCGGGCTTGCAAACCCCGGAGCGAAATATGAAGAAACCCGCCATAATGCCGGCGAGTGGCTGGTGAATGAACTAGCCAGAATCTATAACGTCAGTCTAAAAGAAGAACCGAAATATTTTGGCAAAGTAGCAAAAATTAATACAGTTCAAGGCGAAGTCCGTTTATTAGTGCCGACCACTTTTATGAACTTAAGTGGTAAAGCGGTGGGGGCGTTAGCCAATTTTTATCGAATTAAACCGGAAGAAATTTTAGTCGCTCACGATGAATTGGATTTACCACCCGGTTCGGTAAAATTGAAAAAAGGCGGCGGACACGGTGGGCATAACGGTTTGAAAGATATTATTGCCGCCCTTGGCAATAATAAAGAGTTTTACCGTGTTAGAATCGGCATCGGACACCCGGGGCATAAAGATATGGTAGCAGGCTATGTGTTAGGTAAGCCTGCTCCGCAAGAAAAAGAGCTAATCAATGCAACCGTTGATGAAGCCGCACGTTGCGTAGAAGTTTTATTTAAAGACGGAATGGTTAAGGCAACTAACCGTTTAAATAGTTTTAAAGCAAATTAAAACTCTCTCCCCTTGTGGGAGAGAGACCGAAAAATACTTCGTCCAGAAGTATTTTTCAGAGATAGGGAAGCGGTCATATTTGAGGAAATTATTGCAATTTCGCCCTCTCCCTCATTTTCGCTTCTGAACGAAGCTCAAATTTGTCCCTCTCCCACAAGGGGAGAGGGGATATTCTAAGGAACAAAAAATGGGATTTAAATGTGGTATTGTGGGTTTACCGAATGTCGGTAAATCGACTCTTTTCAATGCATTAACTAAAGCAGGTATTGAGGCGGCAAACTATCCGTTCTGTACGATTGAACCAAACACCGGTGTGGTGCCAATGCCCGACCCTCGCTTAGATGCGTTGGCGGAAATTGTGGAACCTGAGCGTGTGCTTCCAACGACAATGGAATTTGTGGATATTGCCGGCTTAGTGGCAGGTGCGAGCAAAGGTGAGGGGTTGGGTAATAAATTCTTAGCCAATATTCGTGAAACTGATGCGATTGGTCACGTTGTACGTTGTTTTGAAAATGATGACATTGTTCACGTTGCAGGGAAAATTGACCCAGCCGATGATATTGAAATCATCAATACCGAATTGGCTCTTGCCGATTTAGACAGTTGCGAACGTGCTATTCAGCGTTTACAAAAACGTGCTAAAGGTGGCGATAAAGACGCAAAATTTGAATTATCGATTATGGAAAAAATCCTACCTGTGCTTGAAAATGCCGGTATGATTCGTTCGGTAGATTTAGATAAGGATGAACTGCACGCTATTAAGGGCTACAACTTCTTAACTTTAAAACCGACAATGTATATTGCCAACGTGAACGAAGACGGTTTTGAAAATAACCCTTATCTTGACCGTGTGCGTGAAATTGCCGAAAAAGAAGGGGCGGTGGTTGTACCGGTGTGTGCAGCGATTGAATCGGAAATTGCCGAGCTTGATGACGAAGAAAAAGTGGAATTTCTACAAGATTTAGGCATTGAAGAGCCGGGCTTAAACCGTGTTATTCGTGCAGGCTACCGTTTACTTAACTTACAAACCTACTTTACCGCAGGGGTAAAAGAAGTGCGTGCGTGGACGGTTTCGGTAGGTGCAACCGCTCCAAAAGCAGCAGCCGTGATTCACACTGACTTTGAGAAAGGCTTTATTCGTGCGGAAGTAATTGCTTACCAAGACTTCATCGACAATAAAGGTGAAGCCGGTGCAAAAGAAGCGGGTAAATGGCGTTTGGAAGGTAAAGATTATATTGTTCAAGACGGCGATGTAATGCACTTCCGTTTCAATGTTTAATTTGCAAATTTTTGCCTAAAAAAGACCGCTTGTTGATCTGATCTGCAAGCGGTCTTTTTTGTTAATTAATTGCATATTGCTCGATTCGGTAAGAATGTCTTAAATAGGGCTAACTATTAAGTATTAAATGAAAATAAATATGGCTCTTTTTTAACCATACAATCATTAAAAATGCGAGTTAGATCACAAAATTGTAACAACCTAGTTACATTAGTTTTTTTTAAGAGTACAATTCGCACCTATCCGACCAGTTAGGTCATTTTATAATCATATAAAGAGGTGCAGTATGGCTCTATTCCTGAGCGTATTTCCAATTGTTTTGCTCATTTATTTAATGGTAAAACGTAACGCGTTACCGTCTTATGTGGCTTTACCACTTACGGCGCTATTAATTTTTGTGCTTCAGCTTACCTATTTTGGTAATGATACCACGTTAATCTTTGCCAATATTATTGCCGGTTTAGGTGATGTATTAACCCCAATTACCGTTATTTTCGGGGCGATTTTATTTAACCGTTTCTCTGAAGTTTCAGGTGCAACCAACACTATGCGTAAATGGTTAGGGACAATTAACCCGAATCCGGTGGCACAGTTGATGATTATCGGTTGGGCATTTGCATTTATGATTGAGGGCGCATCAGGTTTCGGTACGCCGGCGGCAATTGCAGCTCCAATTCTGGTTGGTTTAGGCTTTAAACCGTTACAAGTGGCAATGTTAGCCTTAGTAATGAACTCTGTGCCGGTGTCATTTGGTGCGGTTGGCACACCAACTTGGTTTGGTATGGGACCATTATTAAAAGATGGTTTACTAACTGATGCACAAGTGCTTGAAATTGGTTCGATTACTGCACTGATCCACTCTATTGCTGCGTTTATTATTCCGGTTATGGCATTGCGTTTAATTGTGAGCTGGAAAGAAATTCGTCAAAATATTGTGTTTATTTATATCAGCATTTTTGCCTGTGTCATTCCTTACTTCATTATTGCTCAATTTAACTACGAATTCCCATCATTAGTTGCCGGGGCGATTGGTTTATTGGTGTCAGTCTGGGTAGCAAATATGGGTATTGGTTTAGCGAAAAGCGAGAACCACCTTGACGGCGATAAAGCGACCTTTGGTGAAGTGGCAAAAGCATTATTACCAACAGGGTTACTGATCTTCATTTTGGTAATCACCCGTATTCAGCAACTTCCATTAAAAGCAATGCTAAATGATGCAACAGCTTGGATTGTCAGTTCGCTTGGTTTCGCTAACTTTGAAATTAGCCAAGGCTTAATTTTGGCACTGAAAAATATTTTAGGTACGAATGTAGCAACTAGCTATAAATTACTGTATGTTCCTGCGTTGATTCCATTTGTTGTGACCGTATTAATTTGCTTACCGATTTTCTCGGTATCAGGTAAAAATACTCAAGAGATTTTTGGCACTTCATTTAAACAAGTGAAAAAACCATTCTTAGCACTTTTAGGTGCGATTATTATGGTAAAATTGATGTTAATTGGTGGATCGGAGTCAATGGTGCAAACTATCGGTAGAAGTTTTGCTGAATTTACCGGTCAATCTTGGACATTATTTGCATCATTCTTAGGGGCAATCGGTGCGTTCTTCTCCGGCTCAAATACGGTATCTAACTTAACCTTCGGTACGGTACAATATGCAACTGCACAACAAGTTGGTTTATCTGTTACCTTAATTCTTGCCTTACAATCTGTTGGTGGTGCAATGGGGAATATGGTGTGTATTAACAACATCGTGGCTGTGTGTTCTGTTACCGGCATTGAGAAACAAGAAGGCAATATTATTAAGAAAACAGCCGTGCCAATGTTCGTGTATGGCGTGATTGCTGCGATTTCGGCATTGTTTATAGTACCTATGTTCTATAACCTATAATGAGTTAATAATCAGCCTACTTGATTTAGAAAGGAAGCGGTGAGATTTAGCAAATTTTTTGTAAATCCGCCTCTTCCTTTCGCCGTCTTAGAACGGCATTTTTTTGAGTTTAATTCTTATTTATATTTACTGTGGGGGTTCTTTATGAACGTTAATTTTTACGTTACCTGCATTGCAGATGTGATGAAAGCCGGGGTAGCAAAAAATACTGTGCTTTTATTGGAAAAATTAGGTTGTAAAATCACTTTCTTAGAAAAACAAGGTTGCTGTGGACAACCTGCGATAAACAGTGGTTATACCAAGCAAGCTTTAGCAGGTATGAAAAACTTGGTTGAAACCTTTGAAGCTAATGATTTCCCGATTGTTGCCCCGGCAGGTTCTTGTGTGTATGCCATTAAAACCTACCCAGAGCATTTTGAACGCTTTGGCGAAAAAGAATGGGTGGAACGTGCGAAGAAAGTGGCTGAGCGTTTCTATGACTTAACCGATTTTATTGTGAATAAACTAGGCGTGAAAGATGTTGGGGCTTATTTACCGGGCAAAGCGGTTTATCACCCCTCTTGTAGCTTGTTCCGTAAGCTGGGGATTAAAGAAGAGCCTATTACCTTATTACAACACGTCAAAGGGTTAGAGTTATTACCAATCAAAAACCAAGAAACTTGCTGTGGTTTTGGTGGTACATTCTCGGTCAAAATGGCGGAAATTTCCGGTGAAATGGTAAAAGAGAAAGTCGCGAATATAGATTCTGATGAACCGGATTATTTAATCGGGGCTGATGTGAGTTGCTTAATGAACATTGGTGGTCGTTTAAGCCGTGAAGGCAAGCCAATCAAAGTGATGCACATTGCTGAAGTGTTAATGCAGGGAGGAAAATAAGATGTCTTATTTACAAACTAACACCCTGCCATTTAAACAACGTGTTGAGCAGCAAGTTAACAACGAGATTGTGCGTAAAGCCTTAGTTAAGGCTCAAGAAACCATTGGGGCAAACCGTCAGCGTATGGTGGATGAGCTGGGTAACTGGGAAGAGTGGCGTGATGATGCGAAAGCCATTCGTAACCACGTTTTAGCTAATTTAGACGCTTATCTCTACCAATTAAGCGAAAAAGTGACCCAAAACGGCGGACACGTTTTCTTTGCCGAGACTGCCGAAGAAGCCACCGATTATATCAAAAAAGTGGCAAAGGCTAAAAATGCGAAGAAAATTGTGAAATCGAAGTCGATGGTGACCGAAGAGATTGGGATGAACCACGTGTTAGAAGCGGAAGGCATTAAAGTGGTTGAAACCGATTTGGGCGAATATTTATTGCAAATTGTGGGCGATAAGCCTTCTCATATTGTTGTACCTGCAATCCATAAAGACCGCCACAGAATCCGCCAAGAAATGCACGATGTGCTAGGCTATCAAGGTTCGGAAACCCCGGAAGAGATGACTGCATTCGTCCGCCAAAAAATCCGTGAAGATTTTTTAGAGGCAGATATCGGTATTTCAGGCTGTAACTTTGCGGTACCAGAAACCGGTTCGGTTTGTTTGGTTACCAACGAAGGCAACCTGCGTATGGCAACAACCGTGCCGAAAACGCATATTGCGGTAATGGGTATGGAACGTATCGCTCCAACCTTTAAAGAGGTTGATGTCTTGATCACAATGTTGGCTCGCAGTGCAGTAGGGGCAAAACTTACTGCTTACAACACTTGGCTGACAGGCCCTCGTCTTGAAGGCGAAACCGATGGACCGGAAGAGTTCCACTTGGTCATTGTCGATAACGGCCGCTCTAAAATCTTAGAAAGCGAATTCCAAGAAGTGTTGCGTTGTATTCGTTGTGGTGCTTGCTTGAACACTTGCCCGGCGTATCGCCAAATTGGTGGTCACGGCTACGGTTCAATTTATCCGGGTCCGATTGGTTCGGTGATTTCGCCATTACTCGGTGGCTATGAAGAGTTTAAAGAACTGCCATATGCTTGTTCACTTTGTACAGCTTGTAACAGCGTTTGTCCGGTGAAAATTCCATTGGCACAGCTTATCTTAAAACACCGTGAGAAAATTGCCGATGCAGGCTTAACGCCAATGGCAGAACGCCTTTCTATTTTCGGCTTTAACTTTGCAAACTCACACCCAACCCTTTGGAAAGTCGGAGTGAAAGTGGGGGCGAAAGTGGCAAGCAAATTGATTAAAAACGGCAAAGCACCGGTGAATTTTGGGGCGTTAGGCGAGTGGATGAAAGCCCGTGATTTACCGACTGCCGAAGGCGAAAGTTTCCGTGAATGGTTTAATAACAGAGGATAAGAAAATGGATTTACAAAATCGTGAAAATTTCTTAAATAAATTGGCACAGCGTATGGGCAGACCACGCCAAAATGTGCCTGAGCCAATGCCTGTGTTGGAAAACAACCACGCGATTACCCGTTTAACCGATCGCTCTCAACCACAACTTTGCCAAGAGTTTATTGACTTTGCCCGTGTGATGATGGCAGATGTAGTAGAGGCAAAAGAGGCGGATTTACCACAAGCCATTATTGATATTTGTGAAAAATATGGCGGGGCGAGTGTGATCGTGAATAACGATCAACGCCTAAAAGATCTTGGGATTACCGCAGCTATTCAAGCAAAATACCAAGACAGCTATGTGTGGGATTTCAACCAAGCTGAAACTAACTTTGAAAAAGCCAGAAATGCTAACATCGGTGTGGTTTACGGCGAATATGGCTTGGCAGAGTCTGGTGGTATTGTGCTGTTTTCCGATAAAGAATTTGGGCGTTCAGTGAGCTTACTGCCTGAAAAATCGGTGGTGGTGTTACGCAAAAGTACAGTGTTACCTCGTGTGGCACAGCTTGCACAAATTCTGCACGAAAAAGCCCAACAAGGTGAAAGAATGCCATCTTGTGTGAATATCATCTCAGGTCCATCGGCGACTGCAGATATTGAGTTGATCAAAGTAGTTGGCGTTCACGGACCGGTAAATAAAATTTACTTGGTAATTGACGATCTCTAATTGCAAAAAATCCACTGAAAGTAACCGCTTGTAGATAGAAATTTACAAGCGGTTATATTTTTGTAGAGATTTACAAATTAAAAACTGATATTCATTCCAAGCATTGCATTTCTACCCATTTGTGGAATATGTGGTAGATATGAGGCATGTTGGTACATTTTCTGATTAAGCAAGTTATCCACTTTAAGGAATACTTGGTATTCTGTTTGATTAAAATGATTACTATAGGTTACGCCAAGGTTTACTTGATGATGGCCAGGGGTAACTTGTTCGTATTTCGAGACTTTTTTCTGAGCAAAGACTCGGTAATATTCTAACATTCCAGACCAGTTTAGGTTGAAGTCAGCATTAAATCTTGCTCCTAAACGTAGTGGTGGAACCCGAGGTGCTGAAATGTCTGGCTGAGAAGCCCATTTGTCAACTTCACCTGTCCAAATGTTGTAACTCATTGCAATATCAGGTAAATTGACTAACTTTCCACGCACATAGTCCCCGAATACGGCTAAGCGATAATTTGGTGTAAATAGATAACCAATTTCGCCTTCTGCCCCACTAAAGCGAGCTTCGCCTTGATAATATCTATTCACTTTTAGGTTATATTCATCGGTAAAAGATTTAGGTCCACGATTATCATTAAGGGTTAATGGGTAAATATAGTTGCCATAACGGGTATGGTATAGATTTAATTTATAATCCCATTTGTCGCCAACATAAGCTAACGCTAGCTCTATTTGGTTAGAACGCTCTTTTTTTAGATTTTTATTGCCAGCCTCAAATGCATTTAAAGCAATGTGTTTACCATGAGCATAGAGTTCCTGAGCATTAGGTAAACGTTCTTGATGTGCAGCATTTAATGTTAACTTATGGTTTGGTGCGAAATACCAATGGGTTGCAAAGCTATAAGAATAACCTTTATCTTTATGTGGATCTAAGTTTGGCATAGGTGTATTAAAGCCTAGCCAGCGATCAATTAATTTCACATCATAATCCATTGCTATTTTTTGACGTTCTGCCCGCCCACTTAACTCAAAGGTAAAGTCACCTAAATTAAGGCGTTCAATCGCAAAGAGACTCCATAATTTTGTTTTTGGATTATTGAGTAAAGGCTGTTTATTAAATACTTTTGCAGCTCGTGAAGCTTCAAGTGCAAGTGCTGAGGTAGATTGGTTGGTGTATTGCAGACCAATAGCTCCTTTTAGCCCTTTCCACTCTTTGTGAACCAATTCGAAACGTAGATTTTTTCCTTTGTTCTTGAAGTAATTTTCAACTCTTTTTCCATCTTTTTCATCATGATAGTAATCTACATAGTTAGCTGATATTTTGGCTTCTTCAAAACCAGGAAGTGGATTTTGCAAACTTCCATCAATATCATACCGCTTGGAGTGCATATCAATCCAAGGTTTGCCGTGCTCGTGAGTATCTTGTCCATAATGTGAGCCACCCGGAATATGAGTATGCAGTAAACGGATACCAGGGTTGTTATAGTCAATATCTCCTTCTTCTGCAAGGTGCGGGTAAAAACGTAAATAACCTTTTGCAAACATAACGGCTTGGCGAATAATACTAATAGTATAGTGATCGTATTTGTGTGTGTGACCAATTAATCCATATTTATCACGGCGATCAGTGTAAGCAATACCAAGATGTCCTCGCTCTCCAATCCAAGAAAGACCTACTGTGCCGGTTTGTGATTGTACATCGCTATCCGGCACACGGTGGTAAGGTTTGCCTTCAATCGTAAAGTGCGGAGCATAGTATTCGGAAGCTTTGTTATACATTCCCTGTACGCGTAAGGCTAAATGATTTCCAAGGGCAAAGGTTGAGCCTGCATAGGTTAAACGCTCTTTACTGGCTGAGCCAAAACGCATACCAAACTGCCCCTCATAGCCTTTTTCGGGAATGGCGGTTGGAATTTTATTGTCTACTACATTAATTACACCTGCCGTATTACCTGCACTATAAAGTAGAGTGGTTGGACCACGTAAAATTTCAATACGTTTAGCAAGTAGCGCATCTACGGTCACAGCATGATCAGGAGACATTCCCGACATATCTAAGTTTTCGCCATTATTTTGTAAGATTTTTGCACGCTTACTCTCTTGCCCACGAATAATTGGCGTACTTGCACCGCCACCGAACTGGCTTGAATGAATGCCTAATTCACCGGATAAAGCGTTACCTAATGTAATACTACCTTGTTTTAATTTTTTTTCATCAACAACAGATTCATTGCTATTTAGTTCACCACCTAGTAATTTCCCTTTGGTTGAAGGCGTATTTCCATCAACAGTAATAGTCTCTAAAGAGATTTCATTAGCGTAGCCTACTCCACTAATGGCAAGGAGAATTGATACAGTGAGATAATTTTTCTTTAACACGTTTAGAGTCCTTCTAGAATAAATAGCCATAAAAAAATAATGGCAATGAAATTTACAGATATTTTGTAAGAAGTGCAATATTTCCATAAAAAAATAATTGTTATTTTATGATTGAGTGTATTTTGAAAAGGGAAATAAAAAAATCTACACTGAATCAGAACGGTTATTCTGTTTTGTCAGATGTAGATTTTATTTAAAAAGAAAATCAAAAAGAGAAGTGAATTATTCAGCTAACGCTTTACGTTGAGCTTCAACTAGCTGGCTAATGCCTTGCTTCGCTAAATCTAGCAATGTCAGTAATTCTTCGTGCGAGAACGGTTCGCCTTCTGCCGTGCCTTGTACTTCCACTAAACGACCATCTTCGACCATCACCACGTTCATATCAGTTTCAGCGTTGGAATCTTCCACATATTCTAAATCGCACACGGCTTCGCCTGATACAATACCGACAGAAATTGCCGCTACTAAACCTTTCATTGGGTTATTTTTCAGTGTTCCATCAGCCACTAATTTATTCATTGCATCGTACAATGCTACGCACGCACCGGTAATTGAGGCGGTACGAGTGCCGCCATCGGCTTGAATAACATCACAATCTACGGTAACGGTACGTTCGCCTAAGGCTTTTAAATCCACCACCGCACGCAGAGAACGGGCAATCAAGCGTTGGATTTCCATTGTGCGTCCGCCTTGTTTACCTTTTGCCGCTTCACGCTGAGTGCGAGAGTGGGTAGCTCGTGGCAACATTCCATATTCTGCTGTTACCCAACCTTGTTGCTGACCTTTTAAAAAACGTGGTACGCTTTCTTCTACCGTAGCGTTACACAATACTTTGGTTTCGCCAAACTCAATTAACACCGAGCCTTCGGCATAGCGGGTGTAATTACGGGTAATTTTAATTTCTCTAACTTGGTTGTTTGCTCGATTATTTGGACGCATTTTCTTTTCCTTTTGCTAAAATTTTTACCATTTTAGCAAAGAACACAGTAAAATGTGATTTTTCTTTAGCAAAGAATTTACATAGCCCTCGCCCCTTGTGGGAGAGGGACGGATTTTTCTTCGTTCAGAAGAAAAATCAGGGAGAGGGGGAAGCGGTTATTTTTATCTCAAATTTTACAAATTCCCCCTCTCTCTGAAAAATATTTCTGAACGAAATATTTTTCGGTCTCTCTCCCTCAAGGGGAGAGAGCTTTACTTATAAAAATATAAGGAATACCAATGATTTATAGTATGACAGCATTTGCCCATTTAGAAATGAAAAAAGAGTGGGGCAATGCGGTGTGGGAAATCCGCTCGGTGAATCAACGCTTTTTAGAAACCTATTTTCGTTTGCCGGAGCAGTTTCGCAACCTAGAAATGACCTTGCGTGAACGTTTACGTTCTGCACTAACAAGAGGCAAAGTAGAGTGTAGCTTACGCATTGATTTAAGCAAGACCCAAAACAGTGAAATTGCGTTAAATAAAGAATACGCCACGCAGGTGGTGCAATCACTAAAATGGTTAAAAGAAACCGCAAATGAAGGCGAGATCAACCTTGTGGATGTGCTACGTTTCCCGGGTGTGGTGGATAATGAAAGCCAAGATTTAGACCAAATTGCCCAAGATTTATTAGCCGGCTTTGAGCAAATTCTGGCAGATTTTATCGCAATGCGAGCTAGAGAGGGCGAGAACGTGCAAGCCCTGATCTTGCAACGTTTAGAGGCAATTTCAGTTGAGGCCGCAAAAGTGCAAGCCCAAATGCCGGAAATTCTGCAATGGCAGAAAGATCGTTTACAACAACGGTTTGATGAGCTGAATGTACAGCTTGATCCACAACGCTTAGAACAAGAAATGGTGTTACTTGCCCAACGTGTTGATGTGGCGGAGGAATTAGACCGCTTGCAATTACACGTGAAAGAAACCACTAATATCCTGAAAAAAGGCGGTGCGGTTGGGCGTAAACTGGATTTTATGATGCAAGAACTAAACCGTGAATCCAACACGCTCGCTTCAAAATCGATTAATGCGGACGTGACCAATTCGGCGGTGGAGCTGAAAGTGTTGATCGAACAGATGCGTGAACAAATTCAGAATTTAGAATAGGACAGATTATGGCAATGAATTTCAAGCAAGTGAGCCAGAGCTATCCAAATCTCTGCGTGCCGCTTTCTCAGTATTGTTTAATTGAAATCGCAGGGGTAGATGCTGAGAAATATCTTCAAGGGCAATTAACCTGCGATGTGGCAAAAATTTCGGTGGGCGAACATACGCTAACCAGCCATTGTGATCCGAAAGGCAAAATGAGTGCGTTACTGCGTTTGTATCGTGCAGAAAATGAGAAATTTATGGCGATCATTCACCGCAGCTTATTGCCTGAAGCCCTGACGCAACTTAAAAAATATGCGGTTTTTTCAAAAGTGACCTTCACGGAATTAGACACCCCACTTTATGGTATGGCAGGTGAAGCAGCATTTGCAAAATTAAGCGAAAATATGACCGCTTTGCGTTTAACCACAGGACAGCCTCGGGCCATTGTTTGGGGCGAAGAGCTTGAAACGACTGCCGATGAACAGCTCTGGACATTAATGGATATTCAAGACGGCATTCCTGTTCTCTTGCAACAAAACCAGTTTGAGCTGATTCCACAGGCAACTAATTTACAGGCACTTGAATCTGCGATTTCATTCACCAAAGGTTGCTATATTGGGCAAGAAACGGTAGCGAGGGCGAAATATCGTGGAGCGAATAAACGTGCTTTATTTACCCTTGCCGGCAAAGTTGAAGGTGAAGTGAGCTTACCGGAAGTTGCTTCTGCAATTGAAATGCAACTGGGCGAAAATTGGCGGGCAACCGGCACTGTGCTGGCGAGTGCCACTGACGAAAACACCCTGTGGGTGCAAATAGTGTTGAATAAAGATATCGAACCTGAAACGAAGTTCAGAGCCAATGGCGTAGCGTTGGAAATGGTCGAGTTGCCTTATAGTTTGGCAGAAAATGAGTAAAACGAACGGTCATCAGAGTATGACCGTTTTTTATATCTGATCAGGGTGATGAATCATTACAAAACGTTCCCACAACTGCTCTTCGGTTTCGATATTATCAGGATCTTTGATAATGCAGTTGGTAATCGGGCAAACTTTCTGGCAAGTTGGCTTTTCATAATGCCCGACACATTCGGTACATAACACCGGATCGATGATATAAATATCATCGCCCACCGAAATCGCCTCGTTCGGGCATTCCGGTAAGCACATATCACAGTTGGTACATTTGTGGGTAATTAATAAAGCCATAGTTTGTATTGAGAAAATAAAAATTAAACAAGCGGTCGATTTTGCAAAAAAATTTGCAAATCTTACCGCTTGTCACTAAATGTTGCCTATTATAAAGCAAAATAATTTGAACTACTTCACATTTTTGCAATTTGCTTGTTTATCCGGTTAAGAAAATTTTTTATGATTTCATCGAAACGTTTCGATGGAGTATTTTCCAGCGTGATGGAGCAAAAATAAAGGAGTTAGTATGAAAAAAACGCTAAATCTGAATGCACAACTTTCACACAGCATTGCGACACTCGGGCATACCGATAGTTTGACCGTTTGCGATGCCGGTTTGCCGATTCCAAATGCAATAGAGCGTATCGACTTGGCTTTAACCGCCGGTGTGCCGAGCTTTTTGCAAACATTTGATGTGGTCGTCAGTGAGCTGTTTGTTGAACGAGTGCTACTTGCTGAAGAAATTAAACAGAAAAATCCGCAAGTGCTAGCGGCTCTTTTGGAGCGTTTAACCCAATTAGAACAAACCCAACAAAATAAAATTCAAATTGATTATGTGAACCACGAAATCTTTAAAGAGCAGACACATTACAGTAAAGCAGTTGTACGTTCGGGCGAATGTTCGCCGTATGCCAATATTATTTTATATTCGGGTGTACCGTTTTAAGGTGGAATGATGGAAACCTTATTAAAAATGAGCGGGATAGATAAAGCCTTTCCCGGTGTGAAAGCCTTGAGCAATGCGTGCTTGTCTGTTTATGGTGGGCGAGTAATGGCATTAATGGGCGAAAATGGGGCAGGTAAATCCACCTTGATGAAAGTATTGACGGGGATTTATAGCAAAGATGCCGGCTCTATTACTTATTTAAGCAAAGAAGTGACTTTTAAAGGCCCGAAAGATTCACAAGAAGCCGGTATTAGCATTATTCACCAAGAGCTGAATTTAGTCGGTAATTTAACCATTGCTGAAAATATTTTTTTGGGCCGTGAGTTCAAAACCGCTTGGGGGGCTATTGATTGGAAAAAAATGTACGCTGAGGCAGATAAACTGCTTGCCCGACTTGGGGTAAAACACAGTAGCCATCAGCTTTGTGCGGAGTTATCCATTGGCGAGCAGCAAATGGTGGAAATTGCGAAAGCCCTGAGTTTTGAATCTAAAGTGATTATTATGGATGAGCCGACCGATGCTTTAACCGATACAGAAACAGCATCGTTGTTTAAAGTTATTCGAGAGTTAAAAGCGGAAAATCGAGGCATTGTTTATATTTCCCATCGTTTAAAAGAGATTTTTGAAATTTGTGATGACGTGACGGTGCTAAGAGATGGGCAATTTATCGGCGAGCGAGTGATTGCCGATATTGATGAAGATCAGTTAATTGAAATGATGGTTGGTCGCCGTTTGGAAGAGCAATATCCGCATTTACACCAAGAGCGTGGCGAGTTATTACTTGAAGTGAAGAATTTAAGTGGAAGTGGGGTGAATAATGTGTCATTCCAATTACACAAAGGTGAAATCGTGGGTATTTCCGGCTTAATGGGGGCAGGGCGTACTGAATTAATGAAGGTGCTTTATGGTGCATTGCCAAAAACAGCCGGCTCGATTGAGCTAAATGGAAAAGTGATTTCCAACCATTGTCCGCAAGATGGGTTAAATAACGGCATTGTGTATATTTCAGAAGATCGCAAAGGCGATGGGCTGATTTTGGGAATGTCGGTAAAAGAAAATATGTCTTTGACCTCTCTCGATCATTTCTCCAAAGCCGGCAGTATTCGCCACGATGCGGAAAAATTGGCGGTCGATGATTTTATTGAGATGTTTAACATCAAGACCCCAAGTCGGGAGCAACAAATTGAGCTGCTTTCCGGTGGTAATCAGCAAAAAGTGGCGATTGCCAAAGGGTTGATGACCCGCCCGAATATGCTGATTTTAGACGAGCCGACACGGGGTGTGGATGTAGGGGCGAAAAAAGAGATCTATCAATTAATTAATGAATTTAAAAAAGATGGGCTTAGTATTTTGATGGTTTCGTCCGATATGCCGGAAGTGTTGGGAATGAGCGACCGCATTTTAGTGATGCACGAAGGGCAAATCAGTGCTGAATTTTCACGAACAGAGGCGACACAAGAAAAGCTACTGGCAGCAGCTATCGGCAAAAGTACAGGATTAAATTAAGGTGTGTTTATGACGACTCAAACAAAGCAGTTTCAACTTGGCAGATTTTTAATCGAGCAACGTTCTTTTGTAGCGTTATTTATTTTAATTGTCATTGTTTCAATGATTAACCCTGATTTTTTCAGCGTGGATAATATTTTAAATATTCTACGCCAAACCTCGGTGAATGCGATTATTGCGGTCGGAATGACCTTTGTGATTTTAATTGCAGGCATTGATTTATCGGTCGGTTCGGTTCTAGCCTTAACCGGTGCGGTTGCGGCTACGTTAGTCGGCTCTGAATTGCCTATTTTGTTGGTGATTCCGCTGGTTTTATTATTAGGGACGGCATTTGGTGGTATTAGTGGGGCGATTGTTGCTAAAGGTAAAGTGCAGGCATTTATTGCGACTTTGGTCACGATGACCTTATTGCGTGGGATTACGATGGTTTATACCGATGGCAGACCGATTAGCACCGGCTTTTCTGATCAAGCAGATGCCTTTGCATTTATTGGTACAGGCTATTTGTTTGGTATTCCTGTGCCGATTTGGATTATGGCGGTAGTGTTTGCTGTGGCTTGGTATATTTTAAAACATACCCCGATTGGGCGTTACATTTACGCCTTAGGCGGCAACGAGTCGGCAACCCAGCTTTCAGGCATCAATGTGAATAAAATTAAGATCTTCGTATTTGCCGTGAGTGGTTTTTTATCTGCTCTTGCCGGCTTAATTGTGACTTCACGTCTCTCTTCTGCTCAGCCAACGGCTGGTGTTTCCTATGAGTTAGATGCGATTGCAGCGGTAGTTGTTGGCGGAACCAGCCTAATGGGCGGTAAAGGGCGTGTAATGGGAACGCTTGTTGGGGCATTAATTATCGGTTTCTTAAACAATGCCCTTAATTTATTGGATATTTCTTCATATTATCAGATGATTGCTAAAGCGTTGGTTATTTTAGCAGCGGTATTAGCTGATAATTATCTAGGCACTAAAAAAGTTTAATCTATCTTCAAAGGAGATTTCTATGAAAAAATTAACTACGATTGCATCAGCGGTTATGTTAAGTTTATCGGTTGCAGCTACTGCTTCGGCAAAAGAGACTATCGCTCTTGCGGTCTCGACTTTAGATAACCCATTTTTTGTGAGCCTTAAAGACGGTGCACAGAAAAAAGCAGATGAATTAGGCTACAAATTAGTGGTGCTTGATTCCCAAAATGACCCGGCTAAAGAGCTTTCCAATGTGGAAGACTTAACCGTTCGTGGGGCAAAAGTGTTATTGATTAACCCAACCGATTCAGAAGCGGTCGGAAATGCAGTGGCTATTGCAAATCGCAACAAAATTCCGGTCATTACCCTTGACCGTGGTGCAGCAAAAGGCGAGGTGGTTAGCCATATTGCTTCTGATAACGTTGCTGGCGGTAAAATGGCGGGAGATTTCATTGCTCAGAAATTAGGCGCAGGAGCGAAAGTGATTCAATTAGAAGGCATTGCCGGCACTTCAGCTGCTCGTGAACGTGGTGAAGGTTTCAAACAAGCGATTGAAGCACATAAATTCAATGTCTTAGCCAGCCAACCTGCTGATTTTGACCGTACTAAAGGCTTAAATGTGACCGAAAACTTACTCTCAAGCAAAGGAGATGTACAAGCGATTTTCGCACAAAATGATGAAATGGCATTAGGAGCTTTGCGTGCAGTGAGTTCAGCGAAGAAAGAGGTTGTAATTGTGGGCTTTGACGGCACAGATGATGGTGTAAAAGCCGTTGAAGGCGGTAAACTTGCCGCAACGATTGCACAACAACCTGAACTGATTGGCTCATTAGGTGTGGAAACCGCCGATAAGGTGCTAAAAGGCGAAAAAGTGGAAGCAAAAATTCCGGTTGATTTAAAGGTTATTTCAAAATAATTACACTTGAAGATAGCGTTCGTCTCTGACGAACGCTTTAAATTAATAAAATAGCACTCGTCAGAGACGAGCGCTATCAGAATCCTAGTTTTGTTGTACTAGGTAATTTGAGGGCTTAATATGAAAAAACTCACCGTTCTCGGCAGCATTAATGCAGATCACGTGATTTCTGTTCCCTATTTTGCCAAACCGGGAGAAACGCTTACCGGGCATAGCTACCACATTGCCTATGGCGGTAAGGGGGCAAATCAGGCAGTGGCGGCAGCACGTTTGGGCGCTAAGGTTTCTTTCATCGGTTGTATTGGCAGTGATGACATCGGCAAAGCAATGAAATCAGCCTTCGAACAAGATGGCATTGACACGCACCCGATTAAATCAATCCCGAATGAAATGACCGGCATTGCAATGATTCAAGTGGCGGAATCTGGCGAGAACAGTATTGTGATTTCAGCTGGAGCGAATGGGCATTTAGATGAAACGGTTGTGGCAGAGGGTGTAGCCGAAATCACACAGGCGGATTATTTGCTAATGCAGCTAGAAACACCGTTGCTGGCGATTGTGCAAGCAGCAAAATTGGCTCAGCAAAACGGCACGAAAGTGATATTAAACCCTGCACCTGCCCGAGCGTTACCCGATGAACTGTTAAATTTACTGGATATGATTACCCCAAATGAAACGGAAGCGGAAATCTTAACCGGCGTGAAAGTTGTTGATGAAGCCAGTGCGATTCAAGCCGCACAAGTGTTTCACCAAAAGGGCATAGAAAAAGTGTTGATTACACTTGGCTCAAAAGGGGTATTTGTAAGTGAAAACGGCGTAGGCAAAATTGTTGCTGGCTTCCGTGTTCAAGCGGTGGATACCACTGCCGCAGGGGATACTTTTAACGGAGCATTAGTGACTGCAATGTTAGAAGATAAACCGCTGGATCAAGCCATTCGTTTTGCTCACGCAGCGGCAGCGATTAGTGTGACTCGCAAAGGGGCTCAACCTTCTATTCCAACCCGTCAGGAAACACTGGATTTTCTAAGCCAACAAGCGGTGAATTTTTAGGAAAATTTTGCAAATGGTAACAATGAAGGATATTGCACGGCTTGCACAGGTTTCCACCTCGACAGTCTCTCACGTTATTAACAATAGCCGATTTGTTAGTGAGGAAATTCGGGAAAAAGTGCAGAGGGTGGTGAAAGAACTGAATTACACACCTTCTGCATTGGCTCGTAGCCTGAAAGTGAATGAAACCAAAACCATCGGAATGCTGGTAACGGCAACCGGCAACCCGTTTTTTGCAGAAGTAATGGCAGGGGTAGAACAATACTGCCAACAACACCAATATAATCTGATTATTGCTACCACCAATGGTGACACCGAACGTTTGCAACACCATTTGCAAATGCTGATGCAACGAAAAGTAGATGGGTTGTTACTGATGTGTGGCGATACCAGATTGAATGCCGATGAGAGCCTGAATATTCCGCTGCCATTGGTGGTGTTAGACTGGTGGTTTACCGAACTCAACGCAGATAAGATCTTTGAAAATTCCGTATCCGGTGGCTATCTTGCCACAAAAACCTTAATTGACGCCGGTCATACTAAAATAGCGATTATTACCGGTAGTTTAAAAAAATCGTTGGCAAAAAACCGTTTAGAAGGCTACAAAAAAGCACTTGCCGAGGCGAATATTCCACTCAATCCAAACTGGGTGATCGAAAGCCATTTTGATTTTGCCGGCGGGGTTAATGGAATGAATGCCCTACTTGCTCAAAGCGAAAAGCCCACTGCAGTTTTTGCCTGTAGCGATACCATCGCTCTTGGGGCTTACCAAGCAATTTGGCAACAAGGTTTGCAAATACCACAAGATATTTCGATTATCGGCTATGACGATATCGAACTGGCAAAATACCTTTCCCCACCGCTGAGTACTATTAGCCAACCTAAAGCAGAACTCGGACGGCTTGCAGTGGAGACGTTGCTAAAACGAATCCGTGCCAAATCCACCGATTTTCAAACCATAATGCTCGAGCCTGAATTAGTTTTAAGGCACTCAATCCAAACAATAAACAAAAACGCCGAATAATGTAAAGTTATTCAGCGTTTTTTATCCGATTTCTATTAGCCTTTTTGCTGTTCCAAATAAAGCACGGTGGCGGCAACTCGGGAATGCACGTTTAATTTACGCAGTAAATTGCGGATATGCACTTTTACGGTTTCTTCGGAAATAAAGAGCTGGGCTGCAATTTGTTTGTTTGACATACCGGTTGCGATCCATTGTAAAACGTCGAGTTCACGATCGGTTAAGCAACTTAAAGGATCATTTTCCGGTTGGCGGTTGAGTAAGTGCTGGCGAACGGTTTCGCTTAACACTACTTCACCGGCAGCGGCTTTGCGGATATTATCTAGTAGTTCCGGGGTGTCGGTATCTTTTAATAAATAGCCGTCCACACCAGCATCCATTAATGCAAATACATCGGATTGCTCGTCTGACACTGTTAAAACAATGATTCTGGCATCTATACCTTGAGCGCGCAATGAGCGTAAAGTATCTAGCCCTGAAAGCCCTTTCATATTTAAATCCAGAATAATCACATCCGGCTCAAGTCGTAATGCAAGTTTGATACCGTCGGTGCCGTTGCTTGCTTCACCCACTACACTAAATTGGTGATCTAATTCCAATAGTTGACGCATTCCCTGACGCATTAATGGGTGGTCGTCAATGAGTAAAATTTGAGTTGGAGCTGTCATTTATTTCTCCTTTCCTTTCTCTTAATCGGTTAATTTTGCAATTATTAATTCAAAATAGCAAGTTTAGGGATTTACTAAATGCCGCTTTTTTGATCTTAGCTAATTTTTAACTAAAAAAGAAATTGCAAAACTTTGCAAGAAAAAGACCGCTTGTTCGGCTATAATTACAGACAATTTTTATTTCAAGTGTGAAAAGAATGACAAATCAAACAACCTATTTTGCCACGGCAGCCCGTGGTTTTGAGGAAATGCTAAAAACCGAACTGGAGCAGATTTGTGCGGCAGAATGCAAAGTCGCTCAAGGCGGTGTGCATTTTACCACCACGCAAAAAGGGGCTTATCAGGCATTATTACACAGCCGTTTAGCCTCTCGGATCTTACTGCCGCTCATCAGCACCAAAATTTTTAGTGATAGCGATTTATATGCTTCCATCGTGTCATTTAACTGGGCGGATTTATTCGACCCCCGTGATACCTTTTACATTGATTTCAGCGGCACTAACCGAGAAATCCGCAACACCCAATTTGGGGCAATGCGAGTGAAAGACGGCATTGTGGATTACTTTGAACGCAAAGGTTTTGCCCGCCCAACAGTAGATAAAGACAATCCGGATGTTCGCATTCATGTTTATTTGGATCGTGAAAATGTTGTGGTTTCGCTTGATTTAAGTGGAGATGCCTTACATATTCGGGGCTATCGGGAAGAAACCGGTAAAGCTCCGTTGCGTGAAACATTGGCGGCAGCCATTATTTTGCGTTCCGGCTGGAAAGTCGGCACGCCATTGGTTGATCCGATGTGTGGTTCAGGCACGTTACTGATTGAAGCAGCACAAATGGCAGCGAATATTGCCCCTCAACTTCACCGTAAACATTGGGGCTTTAATGCGTGGAAAGGGCATCAACAAGTAGTGTGGAAAGCCGTGTTAGATGAGGCATTCCGAAATGTTGAATTGGGTGCGGTAAGGGAGAATTGCAATTCGCCCCTACAAAAAATGTTTTTCGGTTTTGACCTCGATCACCGAGTGCTAGCCAAAGCGAAACAAAACGCCAAAAACGCAGGGGTTGAGCATTTAATTCAATGGCAACAAGGTGATGTAGCTGCGTTGAAAAATCCGATTCCGGAACAAATTGGCACGGTGGTGTGTAATCCGCCTTATGGCGAACGCTTAGGTACGACACCGGCGTTAATTGCTCTTTATTCGGTGTTCGGGCAACGCCTAAAACAGCAATTTGCCGGTTGGAACGCCTCAATTTTTAGCGGCGAGCCTGAACTGTTAAATTGCCTACGTTTACGTTCAGCCCGCCAATTCAAAGCGAAAAACGGGCCGTTGGATTGTGTGCAGAAAAATTATCTGATTAGTGAAAATAGCAAGCGGTCAGATTTAGATGAAAATTTACAATTTGAACAGAACGCCCAAGTCGCACCGGATTTTGCAAATCGCTTAACCAAAAATATCAAAAAAATCGAAAAATGGGCGAAGCAACAAGGTATTGATGCTTACCGTCTATACGATGCCGATCTGCCGGAATATAATTTAGCGGTAGACAGATATGGCGACCACATTGTAGTGCAGGAATACCAAGCACCGAAAAATATTGATGAGCAAAAAGCCCGTCAACGCTTGTTAGATGCAGTCTCTGCTACGCTTTATGTGACAGGGGTTGAAACCAATAAATTGGTGTTAAAAGTTCGCCAAAAACAAAAAGGCACGAACCAGTACGAAAAACTTGCCAATAAAGGCGACTATTTTTATGTGAACGAGTATGGGGCGAAACTGTGGGTGAATTTGACCGACTATTTAGATACAGGGCTGTTTTTAGACCATCGTTTAACCCGTAAAATGGTTGGTGAAATGGCAAAAGGCAAAACGTTCCTGAATTTGTTTGCCTACACTGGCTCGGCAACTGTTCACGCCGCTCTCAATGGTGCAAAATCGACCACCACCGTGGATATGTCAAACACCTATTTGAACTGGGCGGAGCAAAATTTAGAGCTGAATAATCTATCACTTCGCCATAATCGTTTGTTCCAAGCAGATTGCTTACAATGGCTGGCAGAATGCCGTGAGCGTTTTGAGCTGATTTTTGTTGATCCGCCGACTTTCTCTAACTCAAAGCGAATGGAAAACAGTTGGGACGTGCAACGAGACCATATTGAGTTAATGAAACAGCTTAAACGTATTTTAACTGCTGACGGCACTATTGTGTTCTCGAATAATAAGCGAGGCTTTAAAATGGATTTTGACGGTTTGGCAGCATTAGGCTTAACGGCGGAAAATATTTCGCATAAAACCTTACCGTTGGATTTTGAACGCAATCCGCAAATCCATAATTGTTGGATTGTGAAGAATTTATAAGGCTCAAACTATGTTAGATATTGTTTTATACGAACCTGAAATTCCGCAAAACAGCGGTAATATCATTCGCCTTTGTGCAAACTGTGGCTTTCGTTTGCATATGATTGAACCGTTTGGTTTTGGTTGGGACGATAAAAAACTCCGCCGTTCGGGGCTGGATTACCACGAATTTGTGGACATTCAAAAATATAAAAATTTTGAAGATTTCCTCGAGCGAGCCAAGCCCAAACGCCTGTTTGCCCTAACTACCAGAGGGGAGCAGAACCACAGTGATGTGAAATATGAGCTGGGCGATTTTTTAATGTTCGGGCCGGAAAGCAGAGGTATTCCAAAGCCATTACTAGCGGAAATGCCGATGTCGCAAAAAATCCGTATTCCGATGTGCAAGGACAGCCGTAGTATGAATTTATCCAACTCGGTGGCGGTGGTCGTGTATGAGGCGTGGCGACAATTCGGCTACCAAAATGCGGTAGCGGCACAATCTATTTAACTTACAAGCGGTGTGATTTTGGTTATTTTTTGTAAAAATCATACCGCTTAAATTTTTCTGTGATCAGGATCACAAAAACGGCAGAAAAAATAGAAATTGAAGTTATATTTCATTAAAATAATAAAAAATGAAGTGATTTATTCAGAATTGATATTTAAGGAGAGACTATGCGTTTAATTCCGTTAGAAACTGATCACGATGTGAGTGTTTGGGCTGCTCGTTATATTGTTGATCGTATCAATGCATTCCAACCAACCAAAGAAAAACCTTTTGTGCTTGGCTTACCAACCGGCGGTACACCTGAAAAAACTTATAAAGAATTAATCAAATTATATCAAGCTGGTGAAGTGAGCTTTAAAAATGTGGTCACTTTCAATATGGACGAATACGTCGGCTTACCTAAGGAACATCCTGAAAGTTATCACAGTTTTATGTTCAAGCACTTTTTTGACCACGTAGATATTCCGCTTGAAAACATCAATATCCTCAATGGTATGGCGGAAGACGTGAATGCCGAGTGCGAACGTTATGAAGAAAAAATCCGTTCTTATGGTAAAATCCACCTGTTTATGGGCGGTGTGGGTGTGGACGGGCATATTGCGTTCAATGAACCTGCATCTTCGCTGTCTTCCCGCACTCGCATTAAAACACTTACCGAAGATACCCGCATTGCAAACTCACGTTTCTTTGACAATGACGTAAGCCAAGTGCCGAAATTTGCTTTAACCGTTGGGGTTGGTACATTGCTTGATGCCGAAGAAGTGATGATCTTAGTCACCGGTCATAACAAAGCTCTAGCATTACAGGCGTGTGTGGAAGGGGCGGTAAATCATCTGTGGACAATCAGTTGCTTGCAATTACACCGCCGTGGCATTGTGGTGTGTGATGAACCGGCAACCCAAGAGCTGAAAGTTAAAACAGTTAAGTATTTCAAAGAGTTAGAGAAAAACGTTGCTCGTTAATTCTGATTTTACAAGCGGTTAATTTTGTAATATTTTTTACAAAAACGACCGCTTGTTAGCATTTAAAGGAAGAGAAAATGAACCATTATGCCTTAACAAACTGTGTGATTTACACCGGTGAACAAGTGCTTTACCAACACGCATTAGTGGTGAAAGAAGATAAAATCGACACCATTCTTTTGGAAGAAAATTTACCGCTGGATCTGCAAAAAATCGACCTAAAAGGAGCGAATCTTTCAGCCGGTTTTATTGACTTGCAACTGAACGGCTGCGGTGGGGTGATGTTTAATGAAGAAATCACTACCCGCACTTTGGAAATTATGCAGGAAACCAACCTGCGTTCAGGCACAACCAGCTATTTACCGACTTTTATTACCTCGCCTGATGAGGGAATGAAACAAGCGGTGGCGGTAATGCGTGAGTATTTGTCGAAACACAAAAACCAAGCACTCGGCTTGCATTTGGAAGGACCTTATCTAAGTGTGGCAAAGAAAGGAGTACACCGTCCGGAATTTATCCGTGAAATCAGCCCTGAAATGTTAGATTTCTTGTGTGATAACGGCGATGTGATTACAAAAATCACGATTGCGGCTGAAAACCCGACCGCAGATCACATCAAACGCTTTAATGATGCAGGCATTATTGTGTCTATCGGGCATTCCAATGCGACTTTTGCCCAAACCAAACAGCGAATTGCTGAAGGGGCAGCGTTTGCTACACATTTACACAACGCGATGTCACCGGTTAGCAACGGGCGTGAAGGTGGTGTAGTAGGAGCAGTGTTGGATAGCGATATTTACACCGGTATTATTTGCGATGGCTTGCACGTGGAATGGGGCAACATTCGCATTGCCAAAAAAGCGAAAGGCGATAAATTAGTGATTGTCAGCGATGCTGTTGCTGCCGCAGGAAGTGATATTGAGTCGTTTATTTTTGTCGGTAAAAAAGTCACGGTGAAAGATGGCAAATGCTACGATGAGTTCGGAGCATTGGGCGGTGCGGCAATCACGATGATCGAATCCATTCGCAACGTAGTGCAACATTGCGATATTAGCCTGAATGAAGCAATCCGAATGAGTACCCTTTACCCGGCAAAAGCGATTGGGGTAGAGGAAACACTCGGCTCACTTGAAGCCGGCAAAATTGCTAACCTTGCGATTTTCGATAATCAATTTGAAGTAAAAGCGACTGCTGTAAACGGGCAATTACAGTGGCATTAATTTTGCTAAAAATTCTAAGCATAACAGCATATAATCCAAAGGCAGGCATTGTGTCTGCCTTTTATTTATAGGGAGAATAACATGCAATTTAAAGATTACCTAGCGACGTTTCCGGCTATCGAGCATCTTGCTGGTTTAAATGTAGTGAATAGCGGTGAAGTGATTCAACATATTCCGGCGATTGAAGGTAAATTAGGTTCACTAAAACTTTACAATGCACTATTTGCGAAATTTGATGGGAAATTAACCGCTAGTGCAGCAAAACAAGGGTTGGAATGGTTTGCTGAACACGTTGAAGATGCGAAAAATAATGTGGGTAAGCACCCGAATATTGATCTATTATTTAGAGTAATTGAGCAAGATTTATCTTTAAGTTTAGAGCCGATTGTTAAATAAGATTGCACTAGTGAAAAATAACAAGCGGTCATTATCTGCAAAATTTTTGCAAATAATGACCGCTTGTGTTTAAGAAGCTTATTTCACGGTAATTCGTGCAAATTTACGTTTACCGACTTGGTAAACAAAAGTACCTTTTTGAGCCGTTTGTTTCACGTCTTCCACTTTCTCGCCGTCAATTTTAACCCCGCCTTGTTGGGCTGATCGAATTGCCTCTGAGGTTGATGGCACTAAGCCTGCCTCTTTGAGCAGAGCTGCTAAACCGATTTCACCTTCAAAGGTAAATTCGGGCATTTCATCAGGGATTGCCCCTTTCTGGAAACGGTTGATAAATTCTTGCTCTGCCGCATCTGCTGCCGCTTCATCGTGGAAACGGGCAATAATTTCTTTGGCAAGCAGAATTTTGACATCACGCGGGTTTTTACCGTTTGCGACATCAGTTTTTAACTGTGCGATTTCATCTAACGGACGGAATGAGAGCAGGTTGTACCAATCCCACATTAAATCGTCTGAAATCGACATAATTTTGCCGAACATTTCGCTCGGAGCTTCAGTAACACCAATATAGTTACCGAGAGATTTCGACATTTTTTTCTCGCCGTCTAAGCCGACAAGCAGTGGCAGCGTCATTGCTACTTGCGGTTTTTGACCGGCTGATTTTTGTAACTCACGTCCAACCAATAAGTTAAAGGTTTGGTCTGTACCACCTAATTCCACGTCAGCTTTCAGTTCTACCGAGTCGTGACCTTGTAGTAGCGGATAAATAAATTCGTGGATTGCAATCGGTTGTTGGTTCGTGAAGCGGTTTTTGAAATCTTCACGCTCTAACATTCGAGCGACGGTGTAGTTGGAGGCTAAGCGGATCATACCTTCCGTACCTAACTTGCCTAACCATTCGGAGTTGAATACGATCTTGGTTTTTTGTGGATCTAAAATTTTGAAGATCTGCTCTTTATAGGTTTCGGCATTGCGTAACACGTCTTCACGGCTAAGTGGCGGACGGGTAGAGTTTTTTCCTGATGGATCGCCTACCATACCGGTGAAATCACCGATTAAGAAATAGACTTCGTGTCCGAATTGTTGGAATTGACGAAGTTTGTTCAGCACAACAGTATGACCTAAGTGAATATCCGGTGCAGTTGGGTCTGCCCCTAATTTAATACGCAATGGGCGGTTTTCTTTTAATTTGGTGATTAAATCTTCTTCTGAATAAATATTTTCCACGCCACGTTTAAGTTCGGCAAGGACTGATTCGATAGCTTGAGTCATTTATCTTCCTTTTAGTCTTGAATATAAAAAATGGATCTATTATAGCGGTATGAATTGAAATTGATAGGCTATAGGCGAAAAAAAACGCCGTATTTTGTGGGGGAATACGGCGTAAAGAGTTGGAGTGATTACCTATTATTTTTGAAGTGATTTAATGATAATGATTATCATCTGTTAAGTCAATACTTTTTTGAAAAATTTTCAATAAGAATTATTATCATTAACCAAGCAAGATGGATAGTACGGCAATTAGTGAAGAATGTACAGCGGAATTTTCGTATTGTAAGAGTGTTAGTAAGCGGTATTTTTAGAAAAAACCTCCGAGAGCGGTTATTTTTCGGAGGTTTTTTGCAAATGAGGATTTACATCGTTGAAATGTATTTCAACATCACCCCCGCTGCAATCGCAGAGCCAATCACGCCGGCAACGTTTGGGCCCATTGCGTGCATTAACAAGAAGTTTTGTTTATCGTACTCTTGTCCGACTTTGTTTGATACCCGTGCAGCCATCGGCACGGCAGAAACACCCGCTGAGCCGATAAGTGGGTTGATTTTGTGCTGACTAAAGCGGTTCATTATTTTCGCCATAATCACACCGCTTGCAGTGCCGATCCCAAAGGCAATCACGCCCAATACTAAAATGCCTAGTGTTTGTGGTTGTAAGAATTTGTCTGCGACCAATTTTGCTCCCACTGATAACCCTAAGAAAATCGTCACGATATTGATTAACGCATTTTGGGCGGTGTCGTTTAAGCGTTCTACTACGCCACTGGTACGCAGTAAGTTGCCAAAACAGAACATTCCCAATAACGGTGCCGCATCCGGTAGCAAGAGTGCCACTAATAATAGTAATACGATTGGGAAAATAATTTTCTCACGGTTGCTTACATTACGGAGCTGAACCATTCGGATTTTACGTTCCTGCTCGGTGGTTAATGCTTTCATAATCGGCGGCTGAATCAGTGGCACTAACGCCATATAAGAATAAGCCGCTACCGCAATCGCACCTAATAATTCAGGGGCAAGTTTGCTGGCAAGATAAATTGCGGTCGGACCATCTGCCCCGCCGATAATCCCAATCGCAGCGGCTTGTGGCAATGTGAAGTCGATAATGCCTAAGCAGTTTAGCCCTAATGCCCCTAGTACGGTGGCAAAAATGCCAAATTGAGCTGCCGCACCAAGCATTAACATTCGAGGATTGGCAAGTAAAGGGCCGAAATCAGTCATCGCCCCAACGCCCATAAAGATGATAAGAGGAGCAACACCATAGCCAATCGCCACTTTATAGAATAATGCCAACACACCGGCGGTATAGCCCATATCGCCAGCCATCACCTCAAGCTCATTTTGAACAGAGGGAGAAGCCAGAGCAATGGCATCTTTAATCGAATGCAGATCAAGGCTTGTACTGTTTACCTTAGCTGCAATAATTACCAGTTGCTCGGCAGAACCGCTGTGGAGTAAATTGTCTAATGCCGTCATTGCCATACCGGCTTCCGGAATGTTTGACATCAAACCACCAAAGCCAATAGGCAGTAGTAAAAGCGGTTCGAATTTTCGGGCGATGGCAAGCCAAAGCAACACTAAACTGATGACAATCATAATCGCTTGCCCCAGTTCTAAATGCATTAGCCCCATCCCTTTAAAAAGTGCAATAATACTTTCCATACCCGACTCCTAGGCAATACTCATTAAAGTATCATTTACCGCCACAACATCGCCTTGTTTGACATTAATGCCTTGAATCGTGCCGGATTTTGCCGCACAAATTTGGGTTTCCATTTTCATTGCTTCAAGAATCAATAGCACATCACCTTCCGCAACTTGTTGCCCCTCTTTCACTTCTACTTTCAAAATATTCCCCGCCATTGGAGCATTCACCGGTTCGGCATTGGCTAGCGGTGTATTTGCAGATTTTGGGGCAGAATCGACCGCTTGTGGAGCAGGAGTGGCTGGGGTTGGGGCGATATTGGTAATGTCTCCACCTTCACTTACTTTCACTACAAAGGCTTTGCCTTCAAGCTCAACGGTATAAACGGCTGAACCGGATTGTGCTTGAGCTTTTGGTGCAGAAGCAGCGGAGGTTTGTGCCGGTTTTACGTCATCAGCACTTGGCACAGGCTCAAAGGCAGACGGATTATTGCGGTTTTCCAAATATTTCCAGCCCACTTGTTGGAAGAGTGCCACAATCAATACATCATCAATGGTGTTTTCAGATAGCGTAATGCCTTTTTCTTTTGCACTTGCAGTCACTTCTGCCACTAATTTTTCCAGTTCCGGCGGAAGATGATCGGCTGGGCGGTCGGTAATTGGCTCTGCCCCCTCAAGCACTCTGTCTTGCAAGGCTTTGTTTACCGGTGCCGGTGTGCGACCATATTCACCTTTCAAAATACCTGCGGTTTCTTTGGCGATGGTTTTATAACGTTCGCCCATTAATACGTTCATTACTGCTTGTGTGCCGACAATTTGTGAGGTTGGTGTGACCAACGGAATATTACCTAAATCTTCCCGTACACGAGGAATTTCTTGTAAAACCAAGTCTAATTTATCTGACGCATTTTGTTGCTTGAGTTGGCTTTCGAGGTTGGTTAGCATACCGCCCGGCACTTGGGCAACCAAAATACGGCTATCCACACCACGGAGCTGTCCTTCAAATTTTGCATATTTCTTACGCACGTTACGGAAGTAGACAGAGATTTTCTCCAGAGCTGGAATGCTCAAGCCGGTTTCATACGGCGTGCCTTGAAGCGTGGCAACAATAGACTCGGTTGCCGGGTGACCATAAGTTCCGGACATCGATGAAATGGAGGTATCAACACCATCGACACCGGCTTCAATCGCTTTGAGCAACGCCATTTCAGCCATACCGGTGGTTGAATGGCAATGCAGATGTAGCTCAATATCGTAGCGTTTTTTAATTTCGCTCACTAATTCATAGGCTGCCATCGGCGTTAAAATGCCCGACATATCTTTGATCACCAACGAATCCACGCCAATTTCCAATAATTGCTCGGTTACATCCAACCACGTTTGCAGGGTATGAACCGGGCTTGTGGTGTAACTCAACGTGCCTTGTGCGTGTCCGCCGTGTTTTTTGACCGCTTGTAATGCCGCTTGCATATTGCGAGGGTCGTTTAGGGCATCAAACACACGGAACACACTCATCCCGTTTGCAACCGAACGCTCGACAAATTTATCTACCACATCATCGGCATAATGGCGATAACCCAATAAGTTTTGCCCACGCAGCAGCATTTGCATTGGGGTTTTCGGCATTGCTTTTTTCAGCTCACGCAAACGCACCCACGGATCTTCGCCTAAAAAACGAATACAACTGTCAAAAGTTGCTCCGCCCCAAGTTTCTAACGACCAATAGCCGATATTATCCAGCTCGGCAGCAATCGGTAACATATCGTCTAAGCGTAAACGAGTCGCAAAAAGGGATTGGTGTGCATCACGCAAAACCACATCGGTAATCGCAATTTTTTTCGGTTGAGTTGTCATAATCAAATTCCTTCTAATTATTTTATTTTTGAAATCTTGTTAATGTTGCCCGTTAATTCGACGATGATGAGCAATCGCAGCGGCAATCACAGGGCGTAAACGCTCTAAATCATCTGGGGGAGATTGAGGCACAGTTTTAGAGGCTGGAATAGAAACAGGTTCGGGGAAATATTGATTGATAATCTTGGAAATAAAGCTGATGGCATAAATTAAAACCAGCAGGAACAGCATAACAAATCCCATTCCGGCTACCATTAAATTTATACCTTCCGCAAAGAGTTCTGCAGGTGCCATAATTTATCCTTAAAATGTAGAAATGATGAAGAAAATGTAGAAAAAATTCAGATTTATTTCAAATTATTTAGCCTCAAAATGAGTGGTAGATCACAAACTTTAAACGCAAGCGGTCAGATTTTACAAATTTTTTACAAGAGTAGTTAAAATTTGCAAAACCTGACCTTAGGTTAGCTTGAAGCTAAGTCGTTATGCCATTAGCCCCGAAATATATTTTGAAAGGGTCATTGCACTTAGCACCGCCATTAGAATCACCACAATCGCCCCTGAAACGGTCATCCACACAGGGTGTTTGTAGTCGCCCACAATCTTGGTTTTGTGAGCTGCCAGCAGAATTAACCCGAGGGAAATCGGTAGAATTAAGCCGTTAAGCGTCCCTACAAACACCAAGACTTGTGCCGGTCTGCCGATGGTTGCCAGCACGGCGGTTGAAACCACAATAAAGGCGACAATGAAACAGTTTTTGTGTTTTTCGATAAATGGCGAGAATGAAGTAATGAAGGAAACCGAGGTATAAGCCGCCCCAATCACAGAGGTAATGGAGGCTGCCCAAATCACCACGCCGAAGATCATCAAACCGACATCGCCGGCAACGTGGGCAAATGGGGTAGCCGCAGGGTTTTTCGGATCAAGTTGCACGCCCATTGACACCACGCCCAGCACCGCTAAAAACAGTACCACACGCATAATTGAGGCGATTAAAATGGCTGACACCGAGCTTTTGCTCACCTCTTTTAAATTCTCTTTGCCTTTAATGCCTGCATCAAGCAAACGGTGCGCACCAGCAAAGGTGATGTATCCACCAACAGTTCCGCCCACAAGCGTGACAATCGCAATCACGTCTAATTTTTCCGGCACAAAGGTATGCACCACCGCATCGCCGATTGGCGGATTGGCTTTTACGGCAACGAAGATGGTTAAAGCGATCATCACAAAGCCCATAATTTGAGCAAATCTGTCCATCACTTTACCGGCTTCACGGAACAGGAACACGCCCACGGCAATCGCACCGCTGACCACCGCACCCATTTCAGGGGAAAATCCGGTGAGAATATTTAGCCCTAAACCTGCACCGCCCACGTTGCCGATATTAAAGGCTAAACCGCCCATCACGATAAGCAGAGCCAGAAAGTAACCTGCCCCCGGCAATACGGCATTGGCGATGTCTTGAGCTTTCTTTTCCGATACTGCTACAATTCGCCAAATATTCAGTTGAGCACCGATATCAAGCAAGATCGAGAGTAAGATCACAAAGCCGAAGCTGGCAAGTAGGGTTTGGGTGAAGGTGGCGGTTTGGGTTAAGAACCCCGGCCCGATGGCGGAGGTCGCCATTAAAAATGCTGCGCCGAGTAGGGCGCTACGGTTGTTGTTTGACATTGTGTTTTTCCTTTTTTTGTTGTTTTGTTAAAAAATCTATATTTTGAACACTACAAGCGGTCATGAAAATTTGCAAAAGGTGTGAATAATGCATCACTTCCCCGTCTGAGCGACTTGCGATTTCTAGGAAAATTTGTACTGTTTGAGCGTAGCGAGTTTACAAATTTTCCGTGAAGGAAATCGCAATCAAGCGAAGTTCGGGTCGTCTTTCTTTTGGTTACTTTTCTTTGACGAAGCAAAGAAAAGTAACGGAGAGATTAGGTCGGAGTGAGATAATTATGCTTTAACTAAAACTCCTTTTATCTCCAATTTCTCCCGAATCCGTTTCGCAAACACCACAGCGTGTTCGCCGTCACCGTGTAAGCAAATGCTGTCGGCTTTAATCGCCACATTGCCACCATCGACTGTCGGCACCGTACCATCTAGCACCATTTGTAGCACCTGATTGATTGCCTCTTCATCGCTTTCGACCATTGCATCAGCACGGGTACGGGGAACGAGCGAGCCATCGGCTAAATAGTGGCGGTCGGCAAAGACTTCGGAAATGGTTTCCAAACCGTGCTGTTCGGCAACACTTAGCATTAGGCTACCGGATAAGCCCATCAGTTTGAGCTTAGGGTCGAACTGTTTGACGGTGTCGGCGATAAGTGTAGCAAGGTGAGGGTCTTTGGCGGCCATATTGTATAAAGCGCCGTGCGGTTTAACGTAGCTCATCGGCATATTTTCCGCATCACATAAGGCTTTGGCGGCTCCCAGTTGGTAGAGCAGACAGGCTTTAAGTTCATCATCGGGCAGTTGCATATTGGTACGCCCAAAGTTTTCCCTATCTGGAAAACTCGGGTGAGCGCCAACTCGCACGCTGTTTTCCTTCGCCCAGTTAATCGCTTTACGCATTTCATTGTAATCACCGGCGTGCAAGCCACAGCAGACATTGGCCGAGGTGACGAGCTGTAATAATGAATGATCGTTGCCACAACCTTCGGCAAGATCGACATTTAAATCAACGTGCTTCATTGACTTTTCTCCGAATTGTTTCCAAATAATTTTGATCTTTTTGATAAATTTCGACCGCTTGTTCATGGCTTACTTGCTCAAATTGCACCGTTGAGCCGAACGGATTTTGTGCCAACCGCCCGAGATCGGCCTGAATAATGCAGGCAATTTTCGGATAACCACCGGTGGTTTGGGCATCTGCCATCAGCACAATCGGCTGGCCGTCCGGCGGCACTTGCACCGTACCACTCGGGGCTGCGTAGGAGAGCATTTCAAGGGAAGCGGTCAATTCCAACGCTTTTTCTGCAAAACGGTAGCCCATACGGTTGCTGTTGTTTTGCAGTTGCCACCCTTGTTGCCAAAAGCGTTCACGGCTATCTGCAGTAAAGGCTTCATATTCGCTCGAAGTGGTGGCTCGAATGCGTGAGGTGAAATCAATCGGCTCAATCGACATCAAAGAAAGTCGGCTGTCTCTGCGACCTGTGGCGATGTTGTCGCCGGCTTTTAACATTCTGCCTTGAAAACCGCCAAATTGGGCTTTGAGATCGGTACTTGCCGAACCTAATACCTGCGGCACCAGAAAACCGCCTGCCAAGCATAAATAGGCGTAATTGCCGAGAACAATCCGTTTTATCGTCAGCGTTTGGCGAGCGTTGGCAGTGTAGCGGTAATAGGAAAAAACCGGCGTGTCGTCCAGCTCCGCCTCCACCAATGCACCGGTGAGGCAAAATGGCGTGTCGCAATCAAAGGTAATCCGCATTCCGCCAAGGGTAAGTTCAATCGCAGGTGCATTATTTGCATTTTTTAACAATAAATTACCCGCTTGTAAGGCAAGGCTGTCCATCGCACCGCCGTGGCTCACGCCTAAATGGCGATAACCATAACGCCCTAAATCTTGAATGTGGGCAAAACCCTGTATTTTTTCGATATAAATCATAGCGTTATACTCTCCGCCACAAATCTAACATTATCGCCGGCTGTAAGTAGCGTTGGCGGATTGTGTTGAATATCAAACAACGGTAACTCGGTTCGTCCTAACAGTTGCCAGCCACCTGGTGAGGTAAAGGGATAAATGCCTGTTTGACTGCCGCCGATGCCGACCGAACCGGCAGGGACTTTGGTGCGAGGCACGTTTCGGCGTGGGGTGTGTAAATTTTGCGGTAAGCTGTTGAGGTAAGGAAAGCCGGGTTGAAAGCCGATCATAAACACGGTGTAAGTCGGTTCAGTATGACGGCGGATAATCTCTTCGGGAGTGGTATTGTGGAATTGGGCGACTTCAAACAGATCTTCGCCAAATTCACCGCCGTAATGGACAGGGATTTCAATCAGGCGTGGGGATTGTGTGGCTTGGGCTTGGTCGTTTTCCCAGAGTTGTTGAACTGCTTGGATAAGGCGTGCGCTATCGGTGCCGATGGCGTGAAACAGGGTAAAATTGTTCATTCCTACCACCACTTCTAACACGCCGTCTAAGGCTCTTGCCTGTTCTGCAATGCGCCAAATCTGTTGCTGTTTGGCAAGCTCGGCAGGCGGTTCGACTAAGCAGAGCAGGGAATGTTCGCTGGTATGATAAATTGTCAGCATAATTGCCCTCAAATTGTTACAAAAAGGTAACAACTTTTTACGCTGATATATTCAGAGTGTCAATTTTATTTTGTTGAAAATGTGAAATAGCTCTTATTTTTCAGAAATCTGATCATTTCTTATTCGCCAAAACGTTGCAAATCTGGGCTTACCTGATTCTGTTATCCCTCGATATTTATAGGTAATGATTGAGCCTATTGGTGGTGGATTTTCTCGATCTTTATCCTTAAACCCCGAGCCGATGCGAAACCGCCCTCGTTGATTTTCGCAAGTTATTGCCCCCATTTTGTCGGCATATTTCCCCTTGCCTTTATGATGAGCAACGACAGTGCATTCTTCATCTAAAACCGGTTTGATTTTCAAAATTTGGGCAGAACGACCTTGAATATAGTTGGCATCAGGGTTACGAACAATAACTCCTTCGCCACCTTGTTCCAGCACAGATTGGTAAAATTGTTGAAGGTGGGCTTTATCTTGAATATGAATTTGCTCAATAATAGTGATATAGGGCGTTGGGTGTTGCTTTAGGTAATTTTTTAAGGTTGCCAGCCGTTCAATTAAATTCCCTTGTGCATTTGGCACATCGAACACCTGTAATTTTAGTTTGTGCCAACCTTTGGGCTGAGCGGAACGCACAATGCTTGAAATTTCCTCGAATTTGCCCCGTTCGCTAAACAGTTCGCCATCAATCGCAAAGGGCGGGAAATCTTTGATAAAATAGTCGGGCGGATTTAGCGGATAGCCTTGGCGGCTGATGAGCTGTTTGCCGTCCCAAAAGCCTCGCACGCCATCAAGTTTTTCTGACATTACCCAACCGTTGATTTCTTGATCTTGATATTGCCCAACCAGCATTAACTCGGGCGATTTGGCAAAAATAGGGTTACAAGTGAAGAGTAGGAATAAGAGCAGTTTTTTCATAGCCTCTCCGAAATAGTGCCTCCGAATATGCAAAGCACTATAACGGAAAGTGTACAAGCGGTCAGAAATGAATCTTAATTTTTCGACACAGATCGCAAAATTTTCCGAAAAAATTATTCACAATCCTTGTCAGGATTATTCACAGCTTCGCTGCCGTTGGCAAAGCCAACGTTCAAAAAGCGATGCTTTTTGTGACCTTTTGTGTGAGAAATTTAACGCACTGTTTGAATTAAAGCAGAAATATCTTCGCTAAAGGTTTCCAACTTCGCCATTTCTTCAATTTGACTATGCGAATATTTCTTCGCATTATACACAACTACCATACTCACATCGCCCACTTGCAAGAAATTACTTTCGCCAAAAGGCGTGTAGCGTGTTGCCCCAACACTGATAATCGCTTTAGTTGGGTAGTTCGCCTGTTTTAGCATTTCGGCAATGTTATTCATTGGGCCTTCATCGGGCTGATTGTTCATTCTCTCTACAATCCAATCGAGCAGTTTTTGGTGGAAATAGCTGTACTCCACCGCTGGGCTGTCAATGCCGTAGGCATTCAGTTCACCGTTTCGTTTATGGAAACAGGCAATATTGTAATTATCTAGTGTACTGCCTTTGTTGAAATTATCTAACGGAAGGTGAGTTGCAGAAAGTCCTTTAGATGAAGCTCCCCAGTTTTTCTTTTCGCAGATTTTATTCGCATTCGGTCGGCGGATAGAGCAGTCATTATAAGCCGCAAAATGGGTTGGAGTGAGTGAAACCACCTGCTGATCTTGGTAGCTAATTTCACAAATTAACGCCACTTCCGGCTCAATTTGCAGATTATCAGCATCACGCGGGAAATTAATCGCCTCGCTTGAAAGTGGGTAGGTGGATAAAAACTGGTAGTTCCCTAAATTATCCGCCGGCACATAAAACGGGAAAATCGCTTTTGGCTGTACCGTTTCCGCTGTTTTCACTTTCGCAAAATCTGCTGCCTCGCCCGCTTGTTCCAAATGCCCGGCAAAATTGCCAGCGACGCCTAAACCGATAAAGTGTTCCATAATCTACTCCTTAATTGGTAAAAGTTGGATAAAATTTTACCGCTTGTAACCAAAAATTGCGAATGTTTATTTTGAACTGATTTATTGAATTGAGATTAAATTTAGCCATATTTTGAACATAAAATTAGCGCTTTGTTATAAAAATAGGCAATCGGTCATTTTTTTCAAATTTTTTACAAAAACCACTTGCGTTGTTTTTGATTTTCCCTATAATACGCAGCACACAACGACGCACTGTTGTGAACGATTTAAAATTGATTTCCAGTGCGTCGTTTCTTTTTGTTCTTTAACAATTTATCAGACAATCTGTGTGGGCACTTGTTGATTGACTTGATTGAAAATATTTTTTTAATTTTGAAGTCTTAATAGGTGCTAACTAGAAATTCATTACTTTCTTTTAACCTGATTTTAATTAGGTTTAAATTTGAAAGTGCGATTTTATGTCAGCAGTATTGAGCGATTAAACTTTTTGAATTGAAGAGTTTGATCATGGCTCAGATTGAACGCTGGCGGCAGGCTTAACACATGCAAGTCGAACGGTAGCAGGAAGAAGCTTGCTTCTTTGCTGACGAGTGGCGGACGGGTGAGTAATGCTTGGGAATCTGGCTTATGGAGGGGGATAACTACTGGAAACGGTAGCTAATACCGCGTAATGTCTTAGGACTAAAGGGTGGGACCATTTGGCCACCTGCCATAAGATGAGCCCAAGTGGGATTAGGTAGTTGGTGAGGTAAAGGCTCACCAAGCCCGCGATCTCTAGCTGGTCTGAGAGGATGACCAGCCACACTGGAACTGAGACACGGTCCAGACTCCTACGGGAGGCAGCAGTGGGGAATATTGCACAATGGGGGGAACCCTGATGCAGCCATGCCGCGTGAATGAAGAAGGCCTTCGGGTTGTAAAGTTCTTTCGGTGACGAGGAAGGCGATTGTTTTAATAGAACAGTCGATTGACGTTAATCACAGAAGAAGCACCGGCTAACTCCGTGCCAGCAGCCGCGGTAATACGGGGGGTGCGAGCGTTAATCGGAATAACTGGGCGTAAAGGGCACGCAGGCGGTTGTTTAAGTGAGGTGTGAAAGCCCCGGGCTTAACCTGGGAATTGCATTTCAGACTGGACAACTAGAGTACTTTAGGGAGGGGTAGAATTCCACGTGTAGCGGTGAAATGCGTAGAGATGTGGAGGAATACCGAAGGCGAAGGCAGCCCCTTGGGAATGTACTGACGCTCATGTGCGAAAGCGTGGGGAGCAAACAGGATTAGATACCCTGGTAGTCCACGCCGTAAACGCTGTCGATTTGGGGATTGGGCTTTAAGCTTGGTGCCCGTAGCTAACGTGATAAATCGACCGCCTGGGGAGTACGGCCGCAAGGTTAAAACTCAAATGAATTGACGGGGGCCCGCACAAGCGGTGGAGCATGTGGTTTAATTCGATGCAACGCGAAGAACCTTACCTACTCTTGACATCCATGGAATCTTGTAGAGATATGAGAGTGCCTTCGGGAACCATGAGACAGGTGCTGCATGGCTGTCGTCAGCTCGTGTTGTGAAATGTTGGGTTAAGTCCCGCAACGAGCGCAACCCTTATCCTTTGTTGCCAGCGATACGGTCGGGAACTCAAAGGAGACTGCCGGTGATAAACCGGAGGAAGGTGGGGATGACGTCAAGTCATCATGGCCCTTACGAGTAGGGCTACACACGTGCTACAATGGCGTATACAGAGGGCGGCGAGCCAGCGATGGGGAGCGAATCTCAGAAAGTACGTCTAAGTCCGGATTGGAGTCTGCAACTCGACTCCATGAAGTCGGAATCGCTAGTAATCGCAAATCAGAATGTTGCGGTGAATACGTTCCCGGGCCTTGTACACACCGCCCGTCACACCATGGGAGTGGGTTGTACCAGAAGTAGATAGCTTAACCGAAAGGGGGGCGTTTACCACGGTATGATTCATGACTGGGGTGAAGTCGTAACAAGGTAACCGTAGGGGAACCTGCGGTTGGATCACCTCCTTACCGATAATCAAGAACGACAGCAAGTGTTCACACAGATTGTTTGATAGATGAATGAGAGAAGATGAGTGAAAGATAGTCATTCAAGCGGTAAAAATCTTGAAGATTTTTGCAAAATTGGCTAAAATATTCCACTCACAAATGGCAAAGTGGAAAGCATCTTTAAATGTTGTCCCCATCGTCTAGAGGCCTAGGACATCGCCCTTTCACGGCGGTAACCGGGGTTCGAATCCCCGTGGGGACGCCATTTAAAGATGATTTTTATTGTCTTCTGTTCTTTAACAATATAGAAACAAGCTGAAAAACTGAGAGATATTTCAAGTTCGTTACGCATAAGTAATTATACATAAGTGATAACGAATAAATTGAAAGTCTGAGTAGTAAAAAATCTTGACTGAACAAAAGCAGTCAAGTGTTTAGTTGTAAACTGACTTCATAGTTTTTTACTTTTTACTTTTAATTTTTTAGAAGTGTTAGAAAACATTTGAGGTTGTATAGTTAAGTGACTAAGCGCACAAGGTGGATGCCTTGGCAATCAGAGGCGATGAAGGACGTGCTAATCTGCGAAAAGCTTGGATGAGTCGATAAGAGGCGTTTAATCCAAGATGTCCGAATGGGGAAACCCAGTAGGTGAAGAACCTACTATCACCCAGTGAATACATAGCTGTGTGAGGCAAACCGGGAGAACTGAAACATCTAAGTACCCCGAGGAAAAGAAATCAACCGAGATTTCGTTAGTAGCGGCGAGCGAACGCGAAAGAGCCAGTTAGTGATAGCAGTGAAGTTAGGGGAATGTTCTGGGAAGGACAATCGTAGAGGGTGATAATCCCGTACCTTAAAACCTTATTGTGATACTAGGCTAACAACAAGTAGGGCGGGACACGTGATATCCTGTTTGAAGATGGGGGGACCATCCTCCAAGGCTAAATACTCCTGATTGACCGATAGTGAACCAGTACTGTGAAGGAAAGGCGAAAAGAACCCCGGTGAGGGGAGTGAAATAGAACCTGAAACCTTGTGCGTACAAGCAGTGGGAGCAGATTTATTCTGTGACTGCGTACCTTTTGTATAATGGGTCAGCGACTTATATTTTGTAGCAAGGTTAACTGAATAAGGGAGCCGAAGGGAAACCGAGTCTTAACTGGGCGTCTAGTTGCAAGGTATAGACCCGAAACCCGGTGATCTAGCCATGGGCAGGTTGAAGGTTGGGTAACACTAACTGGAGGACCGAACCGACTAATGTTGAAAAATTAGCGGATGACTTGTGGCTGGGGGTGAAAGGCCAATCAAACCGGGAGATAGCTGGTTCTCCCCGAAATCTATTTAGGTAGAGCCTTGAGCGGACACCTTCGGGGGTAGAGCACTGTTTCGGCTAGGGGTCCATCCCGGATTACCAACCCGATGCAAACTGCGAATACCGAAGAGTGATACTCAGGAGACACACGGTGGGTGCTAACGTCCATCGTGGAGAGGGAAACAACCCAGACCGCCAGCTAAGGTCCCAAAGTCTATATTAAGTGGGAAACGAAGTGGGAAGGCTTAGACAGCTAGGATGTTGGCTTAGAAGCAGCCACCATTTAAAGAAAGCGTAATAGCTCACTAGTCGAGTCGGCCTGCGCGGAAGATGTAACGGGGCTCAAATATAGCACCGAAGCTGCGGCATCAGACGAAAGTCTGTTGGGTAGGGGAGCGTCGTGTAAGCGGAAGAAGGTGGATTGAGAAGTCTGCTGGACGTATCACGAGTGCGAATGCTGACATAAGTAACGATAAAACGAGTGAAAAACTCGTTCGCCGGAAGACCAAGGGTTCCTGTCCAACGTTAATCGGGGCAGGGTGAGTCGGCCCCTAAGGCGAGGCTGAAAAGCGTAGTCGATGGGAAACGGGTTAATATTCCCGTACTTGTAATAACTGCGATGTGGGGACGGAGAAGGTTAGGTTAGCAGACTGTTGGATGTCTGTTTAAGCCGGTAGGTGGGAAGATTAGGCAAATCCGGTCTTCCTTAACACCGAGAAGTGATGACGAGTCTCTACGGAGATGAAGTAACTGATACCACGCTTCCAGGAAAAGCCACTAAGCTTCAGGTTATTATAAACCGTACTATAAACCGACACAGGTGGTCAGGTAGAGAATACTCAGGCGCTTGAGAGAACTCGGGTGAAGGAACTAGGCAAAATAGCACCGTAACTTCGGGAGAAGGTGCGCCGGCGTAGATTGTAACCCCTCGCGGGTGAAGGTTGAACCGGTCGAAGATACCAGCTGGCTGCAACTGTTTATTAAAAACACAGCACTCTGCAAACACGAAAGTGGACGTATAGGGTGTGATGCCTGCCCGGTGCTGGAAGGTTAATTGATGGTGTTATCGAAAGAGAAGCTCCTGATCGAAGCCCCAGTAAACGGCGGCCGTAACTATAACGGTCCTAAGGTAGCGAAATTCCTTGTCGGGTAAGTTCCGACCTGCACGAATGGCATAATGATGGCCAGGCTGTCTCCACCCGAGACTCAGTGAAATTGAAATCGCCGTGAAGATGCGGTGTACCCGCGGCTAGACGGAAAGACCCCGTGAACCTTTACTATAGCTTGACACTGAACATTGAATTTTGATGTGTAGGATAGGTGGGAGCCTTAGAAGCAGTCACGCCAGTGATTGTGGAGGCGTCCTTGAAATACCACCCTTTAACGTTTGATGTTCTAACGAAGATTACGAAACGTGGTCTCGGACAGTGTCTGGTGGGTAGTTTGACTGGGGCGGTCTCCTCCCAAAGAGTAACGGAGGAGCACGAAGGTTTGCTAATCACGGTCGGACATCGTGAGGTTAGTGCAATGGTATAAGCAAGCTTAACTGCGAGACAGACAAGTCGAGCAGGTGCGAAAGCAGGTCATAGTGATCCGGTGGTTCTGAATGGAAGGGCCATCGCTCAACGGATAAAAGGTACTCCGGGGATAACAGGCTGATACCGCCCAAGAGTTCATATCGACGGCGGTGTTTGGCACCTCGATGTCGGCTCATCACATCCTGGGGCTGAAGTAGGTCCCAAGGGTATGGCTGTTCGCCATTTAAAGTGGTACGCGAGCTGGGTTTAGAACGTCGTGAGACAGTTCGGTCCCTATCTGCCGTGGGCGTTGGAGAATTGAGAGGGGCTGCTCCTAGTACGAGAGGACCGGAGTGGACGCATCACTGGTGTTCCAGTTGTCTCGCCAGAGGCATTGCTGGGTAGCTACATGCGGAAGAGATAAGTGCTGAAAGCATCTAAGCACGAAACTTGCCTCGAGATGAGTTCTCCCACACAATAAGTGTGTAAGGGTTGTTGGAGACTACGACGTAGATAGGCTGGGTGTGTAAGTGTTGTGAGACATTGAGCTAACCAGTACTAATTGCCCGAGAGGCTTAACTATACAACGCTCAAATGTTTTTAGGCTTGTTTTTGTATTGAGAAGAAAGAACGAAAATAGAGAAGAAATGAATCAAAGTGAAGTTAATGGCATAATTAACTGAAACTGAAGATAGAAAAGAATTTTCCCGACGACAAGAGTGCTGTGGTCCTACCTGACCCCATACCGAACTCAGAAGTAAAACGCAGTGACGTCGATGGTAGTGTGGTGATTCGCCATGTGAGAGTAGAGCATCGTCGGGGTTTTAATTTTAAGCGAGATTGAGTGAAAGCGAAAACTTAATCAAAAGCGAAGCGCAAAGAAGAAGTAAATAAAAAGAAGAGCCGCCTGTAGAGATACAGGCGGTTTTTTGTTGTGGTGGTAAAGGTAAAAAACTCACGGAAAATGATAGCTTGTAATGGGTGCTATGCAAGCGGTCGTTTTTTTATGAAATTTTACAATTAAATATTATAAATAGAATCTTCAGAAAGCTTATGTTCAGACTATAATAAACACGGATCACTTTTTGCAGAAAATAGCCTGTTTTTAACCGCTTGTGCGACAGATAATTTAAATTTAGGCGTTTTGGCTGTTCAGTTATTGCCATTATGATTATATTAGTTCACCTAAAGTTTTAGTGTTGTTTCTTAAAGCTGAAGATACCAATGGGTGAGTAAGCGGTTTTTACCACTTTGAAGATAAATGCAATGGCTTCTTGTTTGAAGGATTAGTTGTATTTGGTCATAAAAAATCGGCATAGTAGACAAAAAGGTTGGTGTTTTGCAAAACTATGCCTCTATTAGACAAAAGGGTTGGTAATGATTATTTTTAGAGCATCATTACCGACTCTTTTTATTTAAAAAGTCCTGTATAAACAATATCTTATGCTTTCTCGTTAAACCACTATGTGGACGTAATTTATCCTTAAGTTCTTTAAATAACCCTTCTATCCTATTTGTCGTCTTTTCAATATTTAATTCAGGATACTTTTCATAAGTAAATAGATATTCAAAATATCGCTTAATACTGGCATAAGCACTTCTTACATGTCGATGTTTATAAGGATACTTTCCCTTTTCATTTGGTTTATCTGACCGCTCATTTAAAAAATCCTGATGTTTTATTTTCCAATAATAAATCCGTAAATAAAATTCATTTTTTGAGCTACTTTTTAATGTTTTTATTATCGCTTTTAATTCTCTTCCCGCGTGAGATTGATGTTTTTTCTTAATGTTCTCATCACGATTGCTACTAAATGAAATTGACACATTTGGGTAGGCGTATTGAGTAAATCTTTTAACAAGCCTTGCCGGCCATCACAGGTAATTGATTGAATGATATAACCTTTTTCCCTTAAATAATTGATGGCTTTCTTGTAATAGATATCTTTTTCCGTTTTCACAATTTGATGATAAATCACTTTGGTTGAAAGACTATCAATAAATACCATCACGCCAAAATCACGATGAAAAAAGGTCGTATCAATAATTAGGTTTAAATATTTATTTTGAGGGGGACTTAATAAGGCTTTAGGCGATTTTTCTATATGTCGTTGAATCGTTCTCACGGAACAATGATATTTATTCGCTAATTGTTGGTAGGTTTGTTTTCCAACGGAATAATCAAGCCAAATGTGAAGAGAATTTAATTTGGGCTTTAGGGTAAATACTTTATTACAAGCTAAACATTTATAACGCTGCAGCTTATTTTTAAAGCCATACTTTTGTGTGTTTAAAGATTGGTAAAAAGGACAAGTTTTTATTCATATTTTAAAAAAGTGGGTTAAAGCCTTGTAATATAAGGCTTTAACCCACTTTTTACCAACCTTTTTGTCTACTATGGCAAAAAATCTGCACCTTAATCTGTTGGTTAGTCCAACTTTTAGGTGCAGATCATTCTAGTACGCTTTTCAGTTTTATTACCAATAAGCTCGTAAGCCTACTACAGTTGTGTAATTACGAGATTTTGCGGTTTTTACATCGTTGGTATAGTGCTTAGCACGAGTTGCTTGCCATTCAACAAAGCCTTTTAAGTGTTTTGGAACAATATAATATTCCGTTCCCAACATAAATTGGTTTCTTTTCACTTTAGTATCATTTGCCAAGCCTACGGCATTAAGTTTGTTTTCTTTGTAAGCATACATTGTGTAAGCATTCCATTGATCTGTTAAGCGATGGAGTAACACTGTGCGAAATTCTTTTTCAATACGTTTGTTGCCGATGGCGTTTTGATCTTCGGTTTCACGACGTTCTAAATCTAAGCCAAGAGTAGTTTTTCCGTAAGTATAAGCCGTGCCAAATGCAAGAGCAGTGCGTTCATAATTGCCGATAGATTGCTCAAAACGCTCACGGGTTGCACCTGTTGCTAATTTTAAGCCTTGGTTATCATCAATTTTATAGTTATAAATTGCTGCTGCACCCCAAATATCTTTACGTTTATTGGCTAAATCTAAGCCATTGTTTCCACGTTGGCTATTTCCGCCATAGAATGCTCCGAGTTTTAATCCTTCGATGCCTTTGTAAACATATTGAAGCGTACGGCGTGATGAACCGGTAAGTAAGCCATCACTTAAGCTGAGTGTATTTGGTAAGTCAGTTTGTTTTACTTCATCGGCAATATTAGTCATATTGCCGTATGTTAATTCACCGTATTGTTTATGCCCGATTCCTGCATAGAGTTGATGATCATAAATATGATCGAAGTTATGTTGTGAGCTTGAATCGCCACGCATACGCCATTCCACACGCCCTAGAGCATAGAATCCGTGTCCAACTTGTTGGGTTAAACGGAAGCCAAAACGAGAGCCGTTGTTATCCACTGCGTGGTTGACGTGGTTACGGCTAGATTGCCCGTTTACCGGCGAAGTTTTATCGGATGAGCTTTCCCATTTAATACGAGCAGAACCAATAAATTCAATTTGCGTACCAGTTTCTTTATGATCGTAAATTGTAATTGCCAGTGCCGAGTTTGCGACTAAAGTAGAAGCCAAAATAGCTAATGTTGTTTTTTTCATAAAATCACTCCATCTGAATAAATAGGGTGGCTAGTTTAGGGGAATCACCGTTGCTAAACAATATTATTTTGTTAGTTTATATGATGATTGGTTATAATAGTGACACGTAATATTTTTGATAATAGTGAATATGAAACAACAATCTCCCGTTATTGGCTTAGTTGCCGGTGAAGTATCCGGCGATATTCTTGGAGCAGGGTTAATTAATGCGTTAAAAGCACATTATCCGAATGCACGCTTTATCGGTGTGGCTGGCTCTCGAATGATCGAAGCTGGTTGCGAGTCCTTGTTTGATATGGAAGAACTTTCTGTAATGGGGCTAGCAGAGGTTGTTAAGCATTTACCCCGTTTACTGAAACGCCGTAAACAAGTTATTGATGAAATGATTAAATTGAAACCGGATATTTTTATCGGCATTGATGCACCGGATTTTAATTTAACTGTTGAAGAAAAACTCAAAGCGAGTGGCATTAAGACCATTCATTATGTTAGCCCTTCGGTGTGGGCTTGGCGTCAAAAGCGGGTATTTAAAATTGCCAGAGCGACCAATTTAGTATTGGCATTTTTGCCATTTGAGAAAGCGTTCTATGATAAATTCAATGTGCCTTGTCGCTTTATCGGACATATGATGGCAGATGCAATCCCACTCGAGCCGAATCGTGCAGAGGCGTGTTTAGCGTTAAATATTGATGAATCTAAGCGGTATATGGCAATTTTGGTGGGAAGCCGTGGTAGCGAAATTCAGTTTTTGGCTGAGCCTTTTTTGAAAGCCGCTCAGTTACTCAAGGCTCGTTTTCCAGATTTACAATTTTTAGTGCCAATGGTGAGCCAAAAACGAATCGAGCAATTTAATGCGATTAAGCAACAAGTTGCTCCCGAGCTGGAACTTAACATTATTCAAGGTAAGGCTCGACAAGCAATGATTGCTGCAGAATGTACGCTGTTAGCCTCAGGAACGGCAGCATTAGAGGCAATGTTGTGCAAGTCACCGATGGTAGTCGGCTACCGAATGAAACCGCTGACGTATTGGCTGGCGAAAAAATTGGTTAAAACCGATTATATCTCCCTGCCGAATTTATTGGCTCAAGCCCCATTAGTGCCAGAATTGATCCAAGAAGAGTGTAACCCGGAAAATTTAGCTCAAGAGTTAGCTCTATTTTTAGCTGATGATGAGAAAACCCAGCAACATAAAACATTGCTAAAACAGCAGTTTATGCAGCTACATCAATCAATTCAGTGTAATGCCGATGAGCAAGCTGCCCAAGCAGTTATTGATCTCTTAAACGGCTCGACAAGCGGTCAAATTTAGTTAGTTTTTTGCAAAAAGGAAAATTTATGTGGAAAGAAGTATTACTTAATTATGGTATTTTTTTATTAGAGTTATTAACTGTGTTTGGCATTATTGCGGTGGTGGTAATGCTGATTTTGGAATCGAAAAAGCAGAATGAAAACGGCTCAATTTCAATTACCAATTTATCTGAGAAATATAAAGAGCAGCAAAAATCCCTTTCCGGCTTTTTTCTAAGTGAAGAAGAATTAAAACATCAGGAAAAGCAGGAGAAAAAAGCAGCAAAAGAGAAAGCCAAAGCAGAGAAAAAACGCTTAAAAGCAGGCGAAGAAAGTGTAGAAAGCCCTTCCCGTTTATTTGTGTTGAATTTTAATGGCGATATGATGGCTCACGAAGTAAATTCCCTACGCCGTGAAATTGATGCGGTAATTAGCCTCGCGAATCCGGAAAAAGATGAAGTTTTACTTAAACTTGAAAGTCCGGGCGGTGTGGTTCACGGTTATGGGTTAGCGGCTTCGCAGTTGCAACGTCTCCGTGATCGCAATATTTATTTAACCGCAGCGGTAGATAAAGTAGCTGCCAGCGGTGGCTATATGATGGCGTGTGTGGCGAATAAAATTGTGTCTGCTCCGTTTGCGGTAATTGGCTCGGTAGGGGTGGTGGCTCAAGTGCCGAATATCCACCGCTTACTGAAAAAACACGATATTGATGTGGACGTGATGACTGCCGGCGAATATAAACGCACGGTTACTCTGGTGGGTGAAAATACCGAGAAAGGGAAACAGAAATTCCAGCAAGAATTGGAAGAAACGCATTCTCTGTTTAAGCAATTTGTGGCTCAACATCGTCCACAGCTGGATATTGAGCAGGTTGCAACAGGTGAGCATTGGTTTGGTCAGCAAGCGATTGAGCTAAATTTGGTTGATGAGATTGCAACCAGTGATGATCTGCTCCTCAATGCTATGAAAGAAAAAGAAGTGATTGAGCTAAAATATAAAGAGAAGAAAAAACTTGCTCAGAAATTGGGTTCTCAATTCGAGCAATCAGCAGAGAACCTGCTCACTAAGATTTTACATAAAAGTCGTTCAACGCTGATGTAGCGTATATATTATTAAAGGGCTATCGTTTATATAGCCCCTTATTTTATCAGTTAGTAATAGAATGAAGTATTTGTTCACTATTTAAATGACCTGGAATACTTTTCTTTAAATTGAGTGAAGAATCTAACAATAAATTATGTGGATATCCTCTTATTTCGGTTTGTTTAATAAAGTCTCCTTGTTCATCCAATAAAACAGTAATATTAGGATAATCAGATTCTATCCCTTTATACCATTCAATAAATTGATTGGTTGTTTTCTCGCCTTTATGCCCTGGTGAAACAATAGTAATAATTTCAATATCGTTATTTGCTTTTTGGCTTATTTCCTCAATTTCCGCCAATCCGGCTAGACAAATAGAACACCAAGATGCCCATGCTTTTATATAGATTTTTTTACCTTGATATTTATCAAGAGTAATTTGATTTTGATTGAGATCTTTAAGAGGAATATGCCCAAGATGAGAGTTTTCTTGTGCATAGCTGTTAAGACTCAACATCATTATGAGTAAACTAATTATTTTCTTCATCATTATTTATTTCCTTTAATCATATTTATTAAATAGCCGTAACCTTCTTTTTCCATTTGCTCTAATGGAATAAATTTGATTGAGGCACTGTTGATACAATAACGTAATCCGCCTTTATCTTTCGGACCATCGGTGAAAACGTGCCCTAAATGAGCGTTACCACTTCGACTTAGTACTTCCGTTCTTGTCATATTAAAACTATTATCTTCGGTATAGTTAACAACCTCATTGATAATTGGTTTGGTAAAACTTGGCCAGCCGCAACCTGAATCATATTTATCTCGAGATGAAAAAAGTGGCTCTCCGGTAGTAATATCAACATAAATACCCAGTGCGGTATTATCCCAATATTCGTTACTGAATGAACGCTCTGTATTTTTTCGTTGGGTAACGCTATATTGCAAAGGCGTTAATTTCATTTTTAATGTAGCATCGCTAGGTTTAGGGTAATCTTTTGGATCGATAATAATGCTATTTGCTTGGTTTAAATCAATGTGGCAATAACCATTTGGGTTTTTCTTTAAGTAATCCTGATGATACTCTTCTGCTAAAATATAATGTTTCAATGGCTCTACTTGCACTTGTATTTTCTGTTTATATTTTGCTTGTTGGGCTTGAATCTCTTTTAAAATGATTTGCTTATCTTGCTCATTTTGATAATAAATACCGGTGCGATATTGTCGACCAATATCATTACCTTGTTTATTTTTACTGGTTGGATCAATTACTTTAAAGTAATATTGCAACAGCTTTTCTAAAGAAATTTTATTAGCATCATAGGTCACGTGAACTGTTTCTGCATGATCGGTTTGCCCGATAATTCGGTAAGCAGTTTGCTCAGTTTTGCCATTGGCATAGCCCGATGTAGCCTCTTTTACGCCATATATTTTTTCCATATAGGCTTCAATGCCCCAGAAACATCCTCCTGCCAAGTAAATATCCTGTAAGTTTTCAGATCGCATCTCGTTAGGGTTTGTGATGTTTGCTATTGAGGAGGTGGTAAAGATAGCAGACACCAAACATAGTAACAGTTGATTGTATTTCATTCAGTTCTCCTTTATAACTTATGTAATTTTATTTTTTAAGGATGAGGGTTTAACCTTAAACATTCATAATTTCTTACTTTTTTGCTAAGATCAAAATTGGTTTTACTCTCTATAGGATTAGTCGAATATTGTTTAATATTCTCACAAAAAATTTTCTCAATATAACACTATGATTCATAACAAGATTTCTTTAGATATTTCATCGGAACAGCTTGCCGATATTCGTCAGCAAATGTTGAAATTTGCTCAGTTACAATTACAAGATATTGCTCTTGCTGAAGATATGGTTCAAGAAGCATTCGTTAATGCAATAAAAAATATTGATAATTTCCAGCGTAAAGCAGCATTGAAAACCTGGATATTTGCTATTCTAAAAAATAAAATTATTGATTATTTACGTAAAAAAGATCGTATAGTACTAGAAAGTGATCTGGCTGATGATGACGAAGAGAATCACTTTTTTGATAATTATGGGCATTGGAAAGAAGAATATTATCCTTCTAGCTGGCAGGAAGAAGCTGTTTATTCCAAAGAATTTTGGATATTATTTGAAGTTTGCTTAAGCAATTTACCTGCAAAACAAGCTAGGGTATTTATGATGAGGGAATATTTAGAGGCAACCTCAGATGAAATTTGTCGAGTAGTAAATATTACATCAGATAATTTATATACATTAATCTATCGAGCAAGGCTGCAGTTACAACAATGTCTTTCAAGGAAATTAACGGAGAGAAATAGATGAATTGCCGACAAGTAACAAGGTTAATTTCTGACTCAAAGGAACGAAAACTCACTTTAAAAGAGAAGATTGGCGTTAAAACACATTTGATTATTTGCCCGTATTGTCGTCAATTTAAACACCATTGTGAGCATATCAGCAAATTAATGAAAGATTTTGCTACAAAAGATGGGGAGCATTAAGTATAAAAAATAAAGGTTAAAGTTGAAAAACTTTAACCTTTTAAATAGCGAGCGTTGCCTAATTATTTTCCTCCACCACAAAACAAGCAATGCGAGTGCCGTCTTGATAGGTTTTTAGCTCCGGTCGCTCCACATAGCAACGATCGGTTGCAAATCGGCAACGGGCGTTAAAGGCACAGCCTTTTGGTGGATTAAGCGGACTTGGTAGTTCGCCAGTCAGTTTAATCCGCTCACGACGTTGATTTGGATCTAAACGAGGCGTTGCAGAGAGTAACGCTTGAGTATAAGGGTGGCGTGGATTGCTGAAGATAGTTTTGGTATCCCCTTGTTCCACGCAACGCCCTAAATACATTACCATCACTTCATCGGCAATATGTTCCACTACCGATAAATCGTGCGAAATGAAGACGTAAGACAAGCCCATATCTTCTTGTAAATCCATCATTAGGTTCAGCACTTGAGCCCTAACCGAAACGTCTAATGCAGAAACCGGTTCATCAGCAACCACAATGTCCGGCTGTAACATTAAACCGCGTGCAATTGCAATTCGCTGGCGTTGTCCGCCCGAGAACATATGCGGATAGCGGTCGTAAAATTCCGGTTTTAAGCCGACTTTCGCCATCATTTCCAGCACTTTTTCTTTACGTTCTTTTGCGGATAAGTTAGTGTTGATCAGCAACGGCTCTTCTAAAATAGTACCTACTTTTTTCCGAGGATTGAGCGAGCTATATGGGTTTTGAAACACAATTTGGATTTTTTTACGGCGTAGTTGAGCCGTTTCTTTGTCATTGACTAAGAAATTCTGCCCGTTGTAGAACAATTCGCCTTCGGTCGGGCTTTCAATCATGGTGAGCATTCTCCCCAATGTTGATTTCCCGCAACCGGATTCGCCAACAATCGCAAGGGTTTTGCCACGTTCAAGGGTAAAAGAGACGCCATCCACCGCTTTTACCGTTTTCGGTTTAGCGAACATTCCCTTTTTAACCGGATAGTATTTTTTTAAATTAATCGCATCGAGAAGCGGTGCGTTTTTATCATTTTTTTGCAAATCGCTCATTTTAACCTCTCAGATGTTGTTCAAGTGCAAGTGGTGTTCCTGCGAGTGTTAAAGGAGTATGACATTTCACTTGGCGACCATTTAGTGTATGTAACTCCGGTTCAATTTCACGGCATTTGTCTGTAGCATAAGGACAGCGTGGGTTGAGCAGGCAACCTTGTGGGCGGTCATATTTACCCGGCACCACACCCGGTAGCGATTGCAAGCGAGATTTCCCTTCGGCAAATTCCGGTAATGCTTTGAGCAACGCTTGGGTGTAAGGGTGAAGCGGTGAGCTAAAAATTTCTGCCGCTTTACCCTCTTCTACCACCTGCCCTGCATACATTACAAGAATGCGGTGTGCCGATTCAGCCACTAACGCTAAGTCGTGAGTAATCAAAATCAACGCCATATTTTCTTTGCGTTGCAATTCAAGCAATAAATCGATAATTTGAGCTTGAATCGTTACATCTAATGCAGTAGTTGGCTCATCGGCAATCAACAATTTTGGACGACAAGCAATCGCCATTGCAATCATCACCCTCTGGCTCATACCACCTGAAAGCTGGTGTGGGTAAACCTCTAAACGGGATTCAGGATCGGGAATGCCGACCATCGTCAGCAACTCAATCGCACGCTCACGGCGGCTGGCTTTTGAGCCACCTTGATGCACTTTCAATGCTTCCATAATCTGATAGCCCACCGTATAGCTCGGATTTAAGCTGGTCATTGCATCTTGGAAGATCATCGAAACATCAGCCCCTACGATCTGTTGCTTTTCTTTTGGCTTTAATGCCAATAAATCATTACCGTTAAAATGCAATTTTTCAGCCATCACTCTGCCGGGGAAATCAATCAAGCCCATAATGGCGAGCGAGCTGACCGATTTACCTGAGCCTGACTCGCCTACAATGCCTAGCACTTCACCTTCATTGACTTGGTAACTTATACGATCCACCGCTTTAAATGGCGTTTTTTTATCGCCAAAATGCACGGAAAGTTGATCAACAGTTAATAATGCCATTTCGACTCTCCTATTGTTTGAGTTTTGGATCGAGGGCGTCACGCAAGCCGTCACCCATCAAGTTGAATGCTAAAACCAGCGATAAAATTGCCAGTCCCGGAATAGTCACCAGCCAGTTTGCTGACTGCATAAAACCACGTGATTCGGCAAGCATTGTGCCAAGCTCCGGTGTTGGCGGTTGAGCACCAATACCTAAGAAGCCGAGAGCGGCAAGCTCTAAAATCGCATTTGAGATCCCCATCGTCATTTGCACGATAAGCGGAGCTAAACAGTTAGGTAAAATAACGACAAACATTAAGCGAAGCACGCTCGCACCGGCAACACGGGAAGCAGTCACATAATCACGGTTTTTCTCGCTTAACACTTGGGCTCGGGTTAAACGCACATAGCTTGGAATGGAGACGATCGCAATTGCAATTGCTGCATTAATCAGAGAAGGTCCGAGAATCGTTACCACACCAATAGTTAAAAGCAGGCTTGGGATTGCCAACATAATATCGACTAATCGCATAATGATAATATCAAGCATACCGCCGTAATAACCTGCAATTAAGCCTAAAATCACGCCAAAAACACAGGAAAGTATCACGATTACTAAGCCGATAAAGACCGATAATCTGGCACCATAAATAATGCGAGACAGAATATCTCGCCCAATATCATCTGTTCCTAATAGATGAGCGGAACTGCCACCTTCTGCCCACACCGGTGGAAGTAGTAAAGCACTACGGTTTTGCTCGATTGGGTCGAATGGAGCAACCCATTGAGCGAATACACAGGCAAAAAAGACAATGGCAATGAATATAAGCCCGATTAATGCACCTCTGTTTTGACAGAAGTAATACCAAAATTCTTGTAATGGTGTTTTGGGTGCGGGTGGATTTACCGCCGTTATTCCTGACATCATTAACTCCAACTAAAAAATATTTTTGTAAAAAATGGCGGAAATTAAACCGCTTGTATAAGCCTACCTTTACTAAAAAGGGGCATCAAATTAAAGGAAATGCTTAACTATGTCTAATTCTTGGATTGACAATACCATACAGCAAATCTACCGCTAAATTCACTAGGATAATAATAGTCGCAATAATCAGCACTGAGCCTTGTAGTACAGGGTAGTCACGGCTGTTGATCGCATCAATAATCCATTTGCCGATACCCGGCCACGAGAAGATGTTTTCGGTTAAAACCGCACCGGAAAGCAGTTGCCCGACAATTAAGCCAACGACCGTTACCACCGGAATCAAGGCATTTCTTAATGCGTGAACAATCACAATTCGGGTAGTGTTTAAGCCTTTGGCTTTGGCGGTGCGGATATAGTCCTCACCCAACACTTCCAGCATTGAAGAGCGGGTCATACGGGTAATCACCGCAAGCGGGATTGTCCCTAGTACGATAGACGGTAAAATCAGCGATTTAATTGCCGCTAAAAATGCCCCCGGTTCGTCTGAATTCCAAGTATCAATCAGCATAAAGCCGGTATTGGCTTCAATCCAATATTCAGACGGTAAACGCCCAGAAGCCGGTAAGCCGAGTGGGGTGGAGAAGTAGAGAATTAAAATTAACCCCCACCAGAAAATCGGCATTGAGTAGCCGGTCAGTGAAAGTGTGGTTACAGTGTGTGAAATCCAACTCTCTTTTTTCACCGCCGCAATCACACCGAGTGCAATCCCGAATACCAGCGACCAGAGTAGTGCAAAAAACGCCAGCTCAACGGTTGCCGGGAATAGGGTAAAAAATTCTTTCAACACAGGTTCGTTGTTACGAAATGAGTTACCGAGATCGCCGTGCAGCACACCTTTGATGTAGCTGATGTATTGTTCAAACAACGGTCGGTTAAGCCCAAGTTGTTCCATCATCTGTTGGTGAACCTCAGGCGACAATCCACGCTCTCCCATTCGGATCTCAATCGGATCACCGGGGATAAAATGCACAAGGGCAAAAGTAATTAACGTAATGGCAATAAAGGTAGGTATCACCATTAGCACACGTTTTAAAATAAATGAAAACATTTAAAATCTCTTTTTTTGGAGTTTTATGTTTGAAGATAAATGTAAGGGCGAATGTAATTCGCCCTTACATTCATTTAGGACAAGCGGTCATATTTGCCAATTTTTTTACAAATCCGACCGCTTGCCGGCGGATTATTTGCCCGCTAAATCTACTTTGTAGAAGTTATGTAAGCTGAACGGACTCATCACATAACCTTTTACTTCTTTACGCACCGGGAAGTAAACGGTGGAGTGAGCAATCGTAATCCAAGGAGCTTGCTCTTTGAAGATCACTTGAGCTTGTTTATAAAGCTCGGTACGTTTTGCTTTGTCGCTTTCTTGAGCAGCAGCAAGCACTACTTCTTCAAACGGTTTGTGGCAGAATTTCGCATAGTTTGAACCCGCATCTACTGAAGAGCAGCTTAATAGTGTGTTCAAGAAGTTGTCCGGGTCGCCGTTATCGCCAGTCCAGCCGATCATTGAAGTGGCTGCTTCGCCTTGACGTAAACGTTTGAGGTATTCACCCCACTCGTAGCTGACGATTTTCGCATTCACGCCGACTTTCTTCCAGTCTTCTTGAATTAACTCCGCCATACGACGAGCATTCGGGTTATACGGACGAGAAACCGGCATTGCCCATAATTCGGTGTCGAACCCTTTCTCAAAACCGGCTTCTTTTAATAGCTCTTTAGCTTTTTCAGGGTTGTAGTCGTAATCTTTAATCTCGTCATTGTAGCTCCACATTGTTGGTGGAATCGGGTTTTTCGCTACCTGACCGGCACCTTGATACACCGCATCGACAATTGCTTGTTTGTTCACCGCAAAGTTCAACGCTTGGCGGACTTTTTGGTTGTCTAACGGTTTAATATCTTTATTCAGTGCTAAATAACCGATATTCATACCCGATTGGCTCATTACCTCGATGTTCGGATCTTTTTTCAGATTTTCAATATCCGCTGGGTTCGGGTAAGGCATTGCGTGGCATTCACCTTTTTGTAATTTTGCCAAACGCACGGAAGCATCTGGGGTAATGGAAAATACTAAGCGATCAAGTTTCGCTTTGCCTTGCCAGTATTGTTCAAAGGCTTTGTAGCGAACGCTAGAGTCTTTTTGATAGTCCACTAATTGGAATGGGCCACTACCGATAGGGTTGGTGTCGATTTTTTCCGGCGTGCCGGCTTTTAACATTTTATCGGCATATTCCGCAGAGAAAATGCTGGCAAATTCCATCGCTAAGTTCGCCAAAAATGGAGCATTTGGCACTTTTAAGGTGAATTTCACCGTGTAATCGTCCACTTTTTCCACTTTATCGATAATATTTTGCATATCCATACCGATAAAGTATTCGTAGTTACCGCCGGAAACTTTGTGGAATGGATGGTTTGGATCAAACTGACGGTTAATGGAGAACACAACATCGTCTGCATTTAACTCACGGCTTGGTTTAAATTCTTTATTTTCGTGGAATTTCACGCCTTTACGCAGGTGGAAGGTGTAAGTTTTACCGTCTTCCGAAATGTCCCATTTTTCGGCAAGAGAGGGAATAACATTAGTTGTACCGTCTTCAAAGTCGGTTAATTTGTTATAAATCGGGCGGGCGTTCACATCAAAGCTTGCACCGTCTGTTGATAGCACTGGGCTTAATGCTGAAGGCGAAGCCTCTAAGCAGTAAACAAAGGTTTTCGGCGCAGCAAAGACGCTACTTGAAGCGGCTAGCGCTAATGTTATTAGCGATAATTTAGTCATGTTTTTCATATTCACTCCGTTGTGTTTGTAATAGTTGTCTTACTCTACTTTTTAAGTAGAAGGCTTTGAATATACAATTTTTTGAGTTAACTGCAATCTTTTTTTAATACAAAACGGTGAGTTTTCAGTCAGATTTACAAAATTATGTGGAAATTCAACCGCTTGTCATCTCTTCATTAAAAAATGAGTGGATATTTTCTCACTATTTTTACTTCTCAAACCCTTGCTTTTCCGCTATTCTTAGAAAAATATCAAACTTAGAGATTTAAGGAAAGCCTTGCAGTTACCTCTACCCATTCATCAAATTGATGAAGACACTTTCGAGAATTTTTATAGTCAAAATAGTGAAGTGTTGCTTGAATCCCTCAAACGGAATTTTACGGATGTCCAACAGCCGTTTTTCTACATTTGGGGCGGAAAAAGCTGCGGTAAAAGCCATCTGTTAAAAGCGGTGAGTAATCACTTTCTGTTAAATCACCAAACCTCCAGCTATATTCCGCTTACGAAAGCTAACTATTTCTCACCATTGGTGTTGGATAATGCCGAATTACTGAATGTGATTTGCCTAGACGATATTCAGGCGATTGCAGGCGATGCCGAATGGGAAGTTGCCATTTTTAATCTTTTTAATCAAATTCGAGAGCAGCAAGGCTTGTTTAATGATGGGCAAAAAACCTTACTGTTAATCAGTGCCGATTGCCCGCCTCATCAGCTTAATATCCAGTTGCCGGATTTACGTTCCCGCTTAACTTGGGGCGAAGTGTACCAGTTAAACGATTTAACCGATGAACAAAAATGCCAAATTTTACAGTTAAATGCTCACCAAAAAGGGGTGGAATTGCCCGATGAAGTGGCTCATTTTCTGCTCAAAAAAGCAGGGACGGATTTAGATCAACTCTCTAAAATATTGGATAAGTTGGATAAAGCGTCTCTCCAAGCCCAGCGTAAATTAACCATTCCTTTTGTGAAGGAAATCCTTTCTCTGTAACAAGCGGTTTGATTCTTGTCAAAATTTGCAAAAATTTTTGAAAATTTGACCGCTTGCTACCTCTAAATAAGTAATTTATTTGCTACGTTAAATCAAAGGCTTATGTTACACTTCGGCTAAAATGTTCAACCAAATGAAAAACGATGAACCAAACTGCCCAATATCAGCTTAAACTTAATCAAATTGCCTGTGAGCGGGGCGAGACCCGCTTGTTTGAAGGGTGCAGTTTTACCGTGCAAAGCGGTGAATGGGTGCAGATTGAAGGGCATAACGGGATTGGAAAAACCAGCCTGTTACGTATTTTAGCCGGGCTTTCTTTACCTGCGGAAGGTGAAGTGTTGTGGAACGATCTAGCAATTCAAAAACAGCGTGACCATTATTATGCCGAGCTGTTTTATTTAGGGCATTATTCGGGAGTAAAACCGGAATTAACCCCTTGGGAAAATTTGCGTTTCTACCAGAAAATCCAACAGTTACCGCAAGATGATGATGCCCTTTGGCAAGCGTTGGCGAAAGTGTCGCTTATTGGGCGTGAAGATTTACCTTGTTCGCATTTGTCAGCCGGTCAGCAACGCCGTGTGGCGTTGGCGAAATTATGGCTTACCAATGCCAAACTTTGGATATTAGACGAACCCTTTACCGCTATTGATAAAAAAGGCGTAGCGGATCTGATTGCTCATATTGAACAGCATTGCGAGAAAGGTGGATTAGTGATTTTTACCAGCCACCAAGCTGCTGAGAGCGACAAAGTGCGTATTATTTCGTTAGATCAATTTAAAGTATGATTTTATTGACTATTATTCAGCGGGAACTCACCATAGCCTTTCGTAAACCCTCGGAGATTTTAAATCCGTTGTGGTTTTTTTTAATGGTGATTACCGTATTCCCGATTTTAATGGGACCTAACCCCGAATTATTAGGCAAAATTGCCGGCGGCATTGCGTGGGTAGCTGCTTTGCTTTCTGCATTGCTTTCCTTTGAGCGGTTATTCCGTGATGATTATTTAGACGGCTCGCTTGAGCAATTAATGTTACTGCCGCTTGCCTTGCCGCAGGTTGCATTGGCGAAAGTGATTGCTCATTGGTTACTTACCGGCTTACCACTGATTTTTCTTTCACCGATTGCTGCCATTTTGCTTTCACTCGAAACTCACGTTTGGTGGGCGTTAGTGCTGACATTGTTACTTGGCACGCCGATTTTAAGTTGCTTAGGGGCGATTGGCGTGGCACTCACAGTCGGCTTACGCAAAGGTGGCACATTGCTCAGTTTATTGATTTTGCCGTTATTCTTACCGGTGCTGATTTTTGCCGCTGCGGTATTAGAAGCAGCCACATTGAATATGGGATATAGCGGACAACTAGCAATTATCGGGGCAATTTTAGCAGTTACTTTAACGTTTTCACCGTTTGCGATTGCCGGGGCGTTGAGGATTAGTTTGAACTAAAACTTCCTCTCTCCCTCAAGAGGGAGAGAGACCGAAAAACACCTTGTTCAGAGGTGTTTTTCAGAGAGATGGGAAGCGGTCGAATTATTACGAAAATTTGCAAATTTTTCCCCCTCTCCCTGATTTTCGCTTCTGAACGAAGCTCAAATCGTCCCTCTCCCGTAAACGAGCGAGGGTAATTATTTACTTTGGAGAAATATATGTGGAAATGGTTACACCCTTATGCAAAATCGGAAACGCAGTACCATTTGCTAGGGAAAATCCAACCGTTTTTAGGTTGGCTAAGCTTGATTATGTTAGCGGTTGCTTTTGTTTGGGGATTAGCTTTTGCCCCGAAAGATTACCAACAGGGCGATAGCTATCGCATTATCTTTATTCACGTGCCGGCAGCAATTTGGTCGATGGGCGTATATGGCTCAATGGCGGTTGCAGGCTTGGTGGCATTGGTTTGGCAAATTCGCCAAGCTAACTTGGCGATGATTTCAATGGCACCTATCGGCTTAGTATTCGCTTTTATTTCACTTGCAACCGGTGCAATTTGGGGCAAACCAATGTGGGGGACTTGGTGGGTGTGGGACGCTCGCTTAACTTCGGCTTTAGTGTTATTTTTCCTTTATATCGGCGTGATGGCTCTTTATTCGGCATTCCAAGACAGACAAACCGGAGCGAAAGCCGCAGCGGTGCTGTCAGTTGTTGGCGTGATTAACTTGCCGATTATTCACTTTTCGGTGGAATGGTGGAACACCTTGCATCAAGGGGCGACCATCACTAAATTCGATAAACCGTCTATGGCGGTGGAAATGTTAATTCCGTTGCTATTGGCGATTTTCGGTAGCTTAATTTTTACCGCTTGGTTTAGCATTTGGCGTTATCGCATTGCCTTATTAAAGGACGAACGTAATCGCCCTTGGGTAAAACAACTGGCAAAATCAGTTTAGAGTAGGAGAGAACAATGACATTTCAATTTGAATCAATCAGTGATTTTTTTGCAATGGGTGGCTACGGCTTTTATGTTTGGCTCTCTTATGGTGTCAGTTTCATTGCAATGATTGGGCTGATTTGGCTTAGTCGCCGTGAACAGAAAGCGATTTTGGCTCAAGCAAAAAAAGAGATTGTGCGTGAAGAAAAATTAAAGCAAACATCGCAATAAACAAGCGGTCGAAATGACTTTATTTTTTGCAACTAGAGCCTCATACTTCTTTATAGGTATTTAATTTGAGAAATCGCAAAACTTCCTTGAAATCTCGGGAATGTTTTGCGGTTTTTTGCTATTCTTACACTAATTTATTTTTGAGTTTTTATGCAATTTTGCATTTATTTTGAAGGGTGATTACGATGAATCCAAGACGCAAATCAAGATTGAAAGTGGTGGTTTCGATATTACTTGGGCTTTCTGTCGCAGCAGGCTTGACCCTTTATGCGTTAAGCCAAAATATCGATCTGTTTTACACACCGTCTGAAATTGTAAACGGTAAAAATGATGATCCGAAACAAAAGCCGGAAGTTGGTCAGCGAATCCGTGTGGGCGGAATGGTAGTGGAAGATACGGTAAAGCGTGATGATAAAAGTTTAAAAGTGGTATTTGATCTCAATGACATCGGGCCTTCGATTACCGTGGAATATGAAGGGATTTTGCCGGATTTATTCCGTGAAGGACAAGGCATTGTGGCACAAGGGGTGTTGATTGAGCCAACCCGTTTAAAAGCCACTGAAGTGTTGGCAAAACACGATGAAAACTATATGCCACCGGAATTGGGCGATAAATTAAAAGATCAGCATAAAAAATCGGGTGTGTCTGAACAAGATTTAAAAGGTGAATCGGAAACCGATCGCAAAATGAAAGCGGAGGCGGAAGCTGAAAAAGCCAACAAACAAGGGGAAAGTAAATGATTGCAGAATTAGGCAATTATGCGTTGGCACTAGCCTTGGCGATTTCTATCCTGCTAGCAGTTCTACCGCTTTGGGGAGCAGAAAAGCAAAATAGCACCTTAATTGCACTTGCCCGCCCAATGACTTGGGCGATGTTTTTAGCATTAACTATCTCGTTTGGTTCCTTGTTCTACCTGTTTGCGGTAAATGATTTTACTGTGCAATATGTGGTGAACAATTCAAACAGTAGTTTACCTTTACAATATCGGTTATCTGCAGTGTGGGGTGCTCACGAAGGATCTCTATTGCTTTGGGTTTGGTTATTGTCACTTTGGTCTATCGGGGTTGCAACCTTTACCCGTAAAATGCCGGAAGACGCCGTTGCCAGAGTGCTTGGGGTGATGGGGGTGATTGGCGTTGGTTTCTTGGTATTTGTGATCTTTACCTCTAACCCGTTTGATAGAACTTTCCCAAACTTCCCGGTTGATGGCAAAGAATTAAACCCAATGTTGCAAGATGTGGGTTTGATCTTTCACCCACCATTGCTTTATATGGGCTATGTGGGTTTCTCTGTTGCCTTTGCTTTTGCGATTGCCTCACTGATGACAGGTCGTTTAGACACTGCGTGGGCAAGATGGTCTCGCCCGTGGACGATGGCAGCGTGGGTGTTTTTAACACTTGGTATCGTACTCGGTTCTTGGTGGGCATACTACGAACTCGGCTGGGGTGGCTGGTGGTTCTGGGATCCGGTTGAAAACGCCTCACTAATGCCGTGGCTTGCCGGAACAGCACTGATTCATTCATTAGCCGTGACCGAAAAACGAGGCACATTTAAAGCGTGGACAGTGTTATTAGCGATTCTTGCTTTCTCGCTCTGCTTAGTGGGTACTTTCTTAGTGCGTTCAGGCATTTTGGTATCGGTGCACGCATTTGCCTCAGATCCAACTCGTGGTTTATATATCTTAGCTTACTTGGTGTTAGTAGTAGGTGGTTCTTTACTGCTGTATGCATTCAAAGGCTCGGAAATTAAAAGTCTAGATAACTATGAACGCTATTCAAGAGAAACGATGCTACTCATTAATAATATTTTATTGATGGCGTTTCTATCGGTGGTGTTTTTAGGGACGTTACTGCCATTAATTCACAAACAAATCGGCTTAGGGACAATTTCAATCGGGGCTCCGTTTTTTGACCAAATGTTCTTAATTTTAATGGTTCCTTTCTCATTCGTATTAGGGATTGGGCCGTTAGTTAAATGGCGTAGAGACCAAGTTTCCGCTATTCGTAAACCTGTGATTATTGCAGCCATTTTAATGGCATTGCTTGGATTCGGGTTACCGTACTTATTTCGTAATACCATTACCGTGAGTGTGGTGTTAGGCACGATGATGTCTGTCTTTATTGTGTTACTTAGCCTGTATGAGTTACACCAACGTGCAACCCATCGCCACTCGTTCTTAAGTGGCATTTTCAAACTGTCTCGTTCACATTGGGGAATGGTTCTGGCTCACTTAGGGGTAGCGATGACGGTGTTTGGCATTGCGTTTAGCCAAAATTTCAGCATTGAACGAGATGTCAGAATGAATGTCGGCGATAAAGCCGAGATTTTAGATTACCAATTTGAATTTAAAGGGATTAAAATCACCGATGGGGCAAACTATCAAGGCGGCACAGCCGAGCTTGAAATTACTCGAAACGGCAAATATGAAGCCACACTCAACGCTGAAAAACGCTTCTATACAGTGAGCCGAATGGGAATGACCGAAGCGGCGATTGATTGGGGCTTTAGCCGAGATTTATATGCCGCACTTGGCGAAAAGCTGGAAGATAACTCTTGGGCAGTTCGCTTATATTACAAACCGTTCATTCGCTGGATCTGGATTGGCGGGCTGTTTATGGCTCTCGGTGGTTTACTCTGTATGTTGGATAAACGCTACCGTTTACGCATTGAAAATAAAAAAGAGGCGATAGCTTAAATGGTAAAAAGGCGAACCAATGATGTTCGCCTTTTTGGTGTTTATTGATGGCATTTCTCATAAAGTGGCAATAATGCCCGAATGGTTTGGTAGATAAATTCCACTACATCAATGTTATCCAACTCGTCCTTTTCCACATTTTTGCCGATACACCAAAAATCTTCCTCGTTGGTTAGCGTGAACGCTTGCTCTGATATTTGACTAACGGTTCTAAAATCATCATATTCACTCTCACTTCCGTGCCAAATCTCAAAATCAGCAAACTTTTCCCGATCTAAATTTTCCCACCATTGATTATATTGATGCACGTTAATTTGAGAGCGGTCGGCACGATAACAATGCCAATCAAGGCTCACTTGCAAACGGCGGCGGTTTAGAATCACAGAAAGAATAGCGGCAGAATTTTGATTAAATTCATACTTATAATAAGCAAAAAAATGGGCTCGAACTTGCCAACCGTTGCACCACTTCTCAATATGTGGCGGAGAAAACGGCTGCCCAAGCTGACGAGAAACTTCCTGATGTAGCTTTTTCCAAATTTCCCATTGAGCTTTATATTCCGCCTTAATTCGAGGAATCTCCTCAGGGCAATATTTCTTCATTTGAGCAAATTGGAAGAACGGAATATTGAATAAATCGCACGAGGTTGAGCTAAGCATAAAATCTCCTTAAACCAACAAGCGGTTGTTTTTCTCTGGAAATTTGCAAATTTCCGTGTAAAAACAACCGCTTGTATTATTGGATTAACGGCGTTCGTAAATAAACTCTACGCCTTCGTCATCTTCTTCGCTCCAATCGTCGTCCCAGTCATCATCCCAATCTTCTTCTACCGCATTTTGCATTGCTTCGTTGTGGTAGTCTTCCCATTTGAATTTGACTTCTTCAGGTGCTTTATTTTCTTCCTCCACTTCGCGTGGGTTGGCTTCAATAAAGTCCATAATATCACGAGTGAGAGCTTGCACGTTTTGACCAGTAGCGGCAGAAATTAAGTAGTAATCGCCTTCCCAGCCGATTTGTTCAGAGATTTCTTTTGCTCGTTCTGCAGCTTCTTCTTCGCCGATGGTGTCAATTTTATTGAACACCAACCAGATCGGTTTTTCGGCGAGTTTTTCGCTATATTGGTAAAGCTCGGACTCAATCACTGAAATATTATGAGCCGGATCGCTTTCATCAATCGGCATAATATCGACTAAGTGAATCAAAATACGGCAACGTTCCAAGTGTTTTAGGAAACGAATCCCCAGCCCTGCACCATCTGCTGCACCTTCAATTAACCCCGGAATATCTGCAACCACAAAACTGCGGTCGGAACCCACACGGGCTACCCCTAAACTTGGCACCAGCGTCGTGAACGGGTAATCCGCCACTTTTGGTTTGGCAGCAGAGACACTGCGGATAAATGTGGATTTACCGGCGTTTGGTAAGCCAAGCATTCCTACATCGGCAAGCAGTAACAGCTCTAATTTCAAATCACGTTTTTCGCCCGGCGTACCGTTGGTTTTTTGGCGTGGAGCTCGGTTTACTGAGGATTTAAAGCGGGTATTGCCCAAACCGTGATAGCCACCTTTTGCCACCAGCATTTTCATTCCGTGGCGGGTTAAATCGCCAATAATTTCTTGGGTGTCGTTATCAATCGCACGGGTTCCGACCGGCACTCGTAGGGTAATATCTTGCCCACGATGTCCGGTACAGCCGGCACTGCGACCATTCTCGCCACGCCCGGCGGCATAACGTTTTTCAAAGCGGTAGTCGATAAGGGTGTTCAGGTTTTCATCGGCAATTAAATAAACATCACCACCATCACCACCATCACCACCATCAGGCCCGCCTTTCGGGATAAATTTTTCACGGCGGAAGCTCACACAGCCATTACCGCCATCGCCTGCTTCTACACGAATCAGGGCTTCGTCAATAAATTTCATTTTACATTGTTCCTTATAAATATCTCCCCTCTTTAGATAAAGAGGGGCTGGGGGAGATTTGATTACGATACTAAAATTTCGTATGAGGTTAGAATTAGCTCTGCCAAATCTCCCCTACCCCCTCTTTGCTAAAGAGGGGAACTATTCTTACATCTTCTCTACGGTTTTAATGCCTAATAGATCCAACCCTTGTTTTAAGGTTTTCGCCGTTAATGCCGCGAGTTTCAAACGGCTGTTTTTGGTTGTTTCTTCGGCATTGAGAATCGGGCAAGCCTCGTAGAAACTGGAGAAACTACCTGCAAGCTCGTATAAATATTGGCATAAAATATGTGGCATACCTTCTTTTGCCACGCCGTTTAATGCCTCTTCAAATTGCAATAGTTTCACTGCTAATGCAGGCTCTTTTGGCTCATTGAGTAGGATTGAGCCGCTCAATGCGTTTTCGTCAATGTTCGCACGGGCAAAGATAGATCGAATGCGGGTGTAGGCATACTGCATATATGGGGCAGTGTTGCCTTCAAAAGTCAGCATATTGTCCCAATCGAACACATAGTCGGTAGTGCGGTTTTTCGATAAGTCGGAATATTTCACCGAACCAATCGCCACAGCTTCAACCACAGCGGCTTTTTCTTCCGAAGTTAGCTCGGTGGAACGTTCGGAAATCAGTTTATCGGCACGTTCTACCGCTTCATCTAATAAATCTTTGAGTTTGACTGTGCCACCGCTACGGGTTTTGAACGGTTTGCCGTCTTTGCCTAGCATCATTCCGAAGAACGGGTGTTCAAGGCTGAAACTGTCCGGCACATAGCCCGCTTTGCGGGTAATGAGCCATGCCTGTTGCATATGTTGAGCTTGGCGGCTGTCAGAAAAGACTAAGGCTCGGTCAGCTTTTAAGGTCTCGTAGCGATATTTTGCTGCGGCAATATCGGTAGTGGTATATAAGAAACCGCCATCTTTTTTCTGCACGATTACGCCCATCGGGTCGCCATCTTTATTTTTAAATTCCTCGAGGAAAACCACTAAAGCACCATCATCTTCCACCGCTAAGCCTTTGGCTTTTAAATCCGCCACAATTTCAGGCAGCATTGGGTTGTAGAGGCTTTCGCCCATTACATCTTTTTCGGTGAGCGTAACATTTAAGCGATTGTAGTTCTCTTGATTGTGGTGCATCGTAATATCGACTAATTTTTTCCACATCGTTAAGCAATACTCATCGCCGCTTTGCAATTTCACCACGTAATTACGGGCTTTTTCAGCGAATGCTTCGTCTGAATCATAATGCTCTTTTGCCGCTCGGTAGAAGGCTTCTAAATCGCTTAGCTCCATTTCACTGGCGTGTTCGTTTTCCATTTTTTCAAGGTAAGCGATTAGCATACCGAATTGAGTACCCCAGTCGCCAACGTGGTTGGCACGAATTACATTATTGCCTAAAAACGCAAGGGTGCGAACTACCGCATCGCCAATAATGGTAGAACGCAAATGCCCGACGTGCATTTCTTTCGCCACGTTCGGCGAGGAGTAGTCGATTACGATCGTCTGCGGATTTGCAGTTTTTATGCCAAAATTGACCGCTTGCAAGGCACTGTTAGTGTTTTCCGCCAGCCATTCCGGGTTTAAGAAAATGTTGATAAAGCCCGGACCGGCAATTTCTAATTTATCGGCAATGCCGTTTAAATCTGCGTTATCTAAAATTTTCTGAGCAAATTCACGCGGATTCATTCCCAATTTCTTTGCTGCACCCATCGCCCCATTCGCTTGGTAATCGCCAAATTCCGGCTTACCCGATTGGCGGACTAAAGGCTCGACATTGCTGTCTGCACCGCTTGCTACCATTGCCTGTTTAATTTTATCTGATAAAATTTGTTGAATATTCACTGTTTAACCTATTTAAATTTTATTTACAAAAAAATGGACAAGATTATAGCAGAAAATGCAAAATTTTTCGAGAAAATGACCGCTTGTTTTGGTGATTTATCGCAATTTGAACAGAAAATCCGACAAATTGCTGAAGTTGCGGGGATTGATTTGAGTATTTATCAAATTGATCATCTAGCAGTGAGAATGAACCAAACCGAAACCGCGGAGCAATGGAAAGCTGTTTTGCTCGAGGGGGCAACCTTACTTAAAGAGAGTGAGGTAAACGGCAGACCGATAGGGTTGTTTACCTTAACACAAGCGGTCGAATTTTGCGGACAATTTGTAAAAATTGTCGAGTTGCCTTTTCCGAAAAATAAGGTGTATTCACAAGAAGGCTGGGAACATATTGAGCTGGTTTTTCCGATGTTAGACAACGAAAGTTCGGAACAATGGGTGTCAAGGGCATTGTCGCACTTTAGACTTGCTGATAATTCTGAGATTAAATTAAAAATCAGCCAACCTCAGGTAGAAGGGGAGAGATTGCCAAATCCAAGCATTGCGATCAGCTTGAGAAATGTAACTTTTTGTAATCCTTATTGTCTAAAGCTCCACCCTTATGCTATAAAAAGTGTAATTATGTCAGAAAATTAACGTTTCGGAGAACAAACAAAATGAAAAAATTAGCTTTAGCTGTTGCATTAATGTCAAGTTTTGCTTTAGTTGGCTGTGCAAATACAGACATTTATAGCGGTAGTGTTTATTCGGGATCGCAAGCAAAAGAAGCCCGTTCTATTGCTTATGGTACAATTTTATCTGTGCGTGATGTTAAAATTCAAGCAGATAGCCAAGGCGTAATTGGTACTGTTGGCGGTGGCGTATTAGGTGGTGTGGCTGGTAATGCGATTGGTGGTGGTACTGGGCAAGCTATTGCAACTGCAGTAGGAGCAGTTGCCGGTGCGGTAATTGGTAATCAAGTAGAACAAAAAGCGAGTCAAGTTTCTTCTTTAGAAATGGTGATTCGTAAAGATGATGGTAAAGAAATCGTGGTCGTTCAAAAGAAAGAAGACGGTTTTGTGCCTGGCAAACGCGTGAGAATCGTAGGGTCTAATTCAGACCTGAATGTTTCTCTGCTTTAATTTTAGTTTTCCTGAGGGACTTTTATAATGAAAAAATTTTCTTTAGCTGTACTAGCTTCATTAACTTTAGCAGCATGTACTGCAGATGTTTATTCTGATAAAGGTAATGCAACCGTGTTATCAAGCAAAGCAGTTTCAAATGATGTTGTTGAGTTAGTAGTTCAACGTGATAACGGTGAAACCGTGACTCTAACTCGTGAGTATGACGCTCATGCAGCGGTTGGTGCTCGCGTTCATCTTGCCGATGAAATCAAAAATGAAGATGGCGATTTAAAAACGATTAGACGTTATGAGTTTAAATAATCTCTTATAGATTATCGATAAATGTAAAACCGGTATTAATTTATGATTAATACCGGTTTTTTATGCGTTGTTTATTGAAGTTTTTCAGCAAGCATTGCTTCTAATTTTTCTTGGTCGATGGCAAATTTGCGAATACCTTCCGCTAATTTTTCGACCGCCATTGGGTCTTGATTATGTTCCCAATAGAATTCTGCTTCTGTCATTGGTTGTGGGCGAGCTTTCACCTCACCTTTGTATTCTAGCTTGCGTACTAAGGTTTCATTACTTTCTTGTAATGCTTTTAATAGCGGAGGTGCGATAGTCAAACGATCACAGCCGGCTAATTCGATAATTTCGCCTACATTGCGGAAACTCGCTCCCATTACCACCGTATTATAACCATATTGTTTATAGTAGTTATAAATGTTAGTTACGGAAATTACACCTGGATCTTCCGCAGGAGCGTATTCTTTACCTTCATTTGCTTTATACCAGTCTAAAATACGACCAACGAATGGTGAGATCAAATAAACACCTGCCTCAGCACAAGCACGAGCCTGAGCTTGAGAGAATAATAAGGTTAAATTACAGTTAATACCTTCTTTCTCTAAAACCTCAGCAGCACGAATTCCCTGCCACGTTGAAGCAATTTTAATTAAAATGCGATCATTACTCACACCAGCCGCATTATAGAGCGCAATGAGTTTGCGTGCTTTTGCGATGGTTTTTTCTGTGTCGTAGGAAAAACGGGCATCAACTTCAGTAGAAATACGTCCCGGAACCAGTTTTAAGATTTCTAAGCCAATATTGACGGCTAATTTGTCTTCCGCATCGACTAATTGTTGTGCTTTATCGCTGCTTTGTGATTTAGCATAAGTTATAGCATCTTCAATTAATGGAGCATATTGTGGTAGTGCTGAGGCACTTAAAATTAAAGATGGGTTAGTTGTTGCATCTTCTGGTTTATAAAGTTTCATAGCTTCAATATCACCAGTATCGGCAACAACAACAGTTACTTTACGTAATTCATCTAATTGGCTCATATTTATTCCTTATATATGAAGTTAATATTATTTGGAGAATGTGACGAATAATAACAGTAACTCCTCCAAAAGAGTAAATAATTTTGTGAGATAGATCACATTTTTATAAATTTGCTGTATTAAACTGGTTTTAATCGGTTTAAGTTAGTGAATAAATGTACAAAGCGCCGTAAAAATACGCAAGCGGTGATTTTTTTCAATTTTTTTACAAAAACCGCTTGCGTTGTTTTTGATTTTCCCTATAATACGCAGCACACAACGACGCACTGTTGTGAACGATTTAAAATTGATTTCCAGTGCGTCGTTTCTTTTTGTTCTTTAACAATTTATCAGACAATCTGTGTGGGCACTTGTTGATTGACTTGATTGAAAATATTTTTTTAATTTTGAAGTCTTAATAGGTGCTAACTAGAAATTCATTACTTTCTTTTAACCTGATTTTAATTAGGTTTAAATTTGAAAGTGCGATTTTATGTCAGCAGTATTGAGCGATTAAACTTTTTGAATTGAAGAGTTTGATCATGGCTCAGATTGAACGCTGGCGGCAGGCTTAACACATGCAAGTCGAACGGTAGCAGGAAGAAGCTTGCTTCTTTGCTGACGAGTGGCGGACGGGTGAGTAATGCTTGGGAATCTGGCTTATGGAGGGGGATAACTACTGGAAACGGTAGCTAATACCGCGTAATGTCTTAGGACTAAAGGGTGGGACCATTTGGCCACCTGCCATAAGATGAGCCCAAGTGGGATTAGGTAGTTGGTGAGGTAAAGGCTCACCAAGCCCGCGATCTCTAGCTGGTCTGAGAGGATGACCAGCCACACTGGAACTGAGACACGGTCCAGACTCCTACGGGAGGCAGCAGTGGGGAATATTGCACAATGGGGGGAACCCTGATGCAGCCATGCCGCGTGAATGAAGAAGGCCTTCGGGTTGTAAAGTTCTTTCGGTGACGAGGAAGGCGATTGTTTTAATAGAACAGTCGATTGACGTTAATCACAGAAGAAGCACCGGCTAACTCCGTGCCAGCAGCCGCGGTAATACGGGGGGTGCGAGCGTTAATCGGAATAACTGGGCGTAAAGGGCACGCAGGCGGTTGTTTAAGTGAGGTGTGAAAGCCCCGGGCTTAACCTGGGAATTGCATTTCAGACTGGACAACTAGAGTACTTTAGGGAGGGGTAGAATTCCACGTGTAGCGGTGAAATGCGTAGAGATGTGGAGGAATACCGAAGGCGAAGGCAGCCCCTTGGGAATGTACTGACGCTCATGTGCGAAAGCGTGGGGAGCAAACAGGATTAGATACCCTGGTAGTCCACGCCGTAAACGCTGTCGATTTGGGGATTGGGCTTTAAGCTTGGTGCCCGTAGCTAACGTGATAAATCGACCGCCTGGGGAGTACGGCCGCAAGGTTAAAACTCAAATGAATTGACGGGGGCCCGCACAAGCGGTGGAGCATGTGGTTTAATTCGATGCAACGCGAAGAACCTTACCTACTCTTGACATCCATGGAATCTTGTAGAGATATGAGAGTGCCTTCGGGAACCATGAGACAGGTGCTGCATGGCTGTCGTCAGCTCGTGTTGTGAAATGTTGGGTTAAGTCCCGCAACGAGCGCAACCCTTATCCTTTGTTGCCAGCGATACGGTCGGGAACTCAAAGGAGACTGCCGGTGATAAACCGGAGGAAGGTGGGGATGACGTCAAGTCATCATGGCCCTTACGAGTAGGGCTACACACGTGCTACAATGGCGTATACAGAGGGCGGCGAGCCAGCGATGGGGAGCGAATCTCAGAAAGTACGTCTAAGTCCGGATTGGAGTCTGCAACTCGACTCCATGAAGTCGGAATCGCTAGTAATCGCAAATCAGAATGTTGCGGTGAATACGTTCCCGGGCCTTGTACACACCGCCCGTCACACCATGGGAGTGGGTTGTACCAGAAGTAGATAGCTTAACCGAAAGGGGGGCGTTTACCACGGTATGATTCATGACTGGGGTGAAGTCGTAACAAGGTAACCGTAGGGGAACCTGCGGTTGGATCACCTCCTTACCGATAATCAAGAACGACAGCAAGTGTTCACACAGATTGTTTGATAGATGAATGAGAGAAGATGAGTGAAAGATAGTCATTCAAGCGGTAAAAATCTTGAAGATTTTTGCAAAATTGGCTAAAATATTCCACTCACAAATGGCAAAGTGGAAAGCATCTTTAAATGTTGTCCCCATCGTCTAGAGGCCTAGGACATCGCCCTTTCACGGCGGTAACCGGGGTTCGAATCCCCGTGGGGACGCCATTTAAAGATGATTTTTATTGTCTTCTGTTCTTTAACAATATAGAAACAAGCTGAAAAACTGAGAGATATTTCAAGTTCGTTACGCATAAGTAATTATACATAAGTGATAACGAATAAATTGAAAGTCTGAGTAGTAAAAAATCTTGACTGAACAAAAGCAGTCAAGTGTTTAGTTGTAAACTGACTTCATAGTTTTTTACTTTTTACTTTTAATTTTTTAGAAGTGTTAGAAAACATTTGAGGTTGTATAGTTAAGTGACTAAGCGCACAAGGTGGATGCCTTGGCAATCAGAGGCGATGAAGGACGTGCTAATCTGCGAAAAGCTTGGATGAGTCGATAAGAGGCGTTTAATCCAAGATGTCCGAATGGGGAAACCCAGTAGGTGAAGAACCTACTATCACCCAGTGAATACATAGCTGTGTGAGGCAAACCGGGAGAACTGAAACATCTAAGTACCCCGAGGAAAAGAAATCAACCGAGATTTCGTTAGTAGCGGCGAGCGAACGCGAAAGAGCCAGTTAGTGATAGCAGTGAAGTTAGGGGAATGTTCTGGGAAGGACAATCGTAGAGGGTGATAATCCCGTACCTTAAAACCTTATTGTGATACTAGGCTAACAACAAGTAGGGCGGGACACGTGATATCCTGTTTGAAGATGGGGGGACCATCCTCCAAGGCTAAATACTCCTGATTGACCGATAGTGAACCAGTACTGTGAAGGAAAGGCGAAAAGAACCCCGGTGAGGGGAGTGAAATAGAACCTGAAACCTTGTGCGTACAAGCAGTGGGAGCAGATTTATTCTGTGACTGCGTACCTTTTGTATAATGGGTCAGCGACTTATATTTTGTAGCAAGGTTAACTGAATAAGGGAGCCGAAGGGAAACCGAGTCTTAACTGGGCGTCTAGTTGCAAGGTATAGACCCGAAACCCGGTGATCTAGCCATGGGCAGGTTGAAGGTTGGGTAACACTAACTGGAGGACCGAACCGACTAATGTTGAAAAATTAGCGGATGACTTGTGGCTGGGGGTGAAAGGCCAATCAAACCGGGAGATAGCTGGTTCTCCCCGAAATCTATTTAGGTAGAGCCTTGAGCGGACACCTTCGGGGGTAGAGCACTGTTTCGGCTAGGGGTCCATCCCGGATTACCAACCCGATGCAAACTGCGAATACCGAAGAGTGATACTCAGGAGACACACGGTGGGTGCTAACGTCCATCGTGGAGAGGGAAACAACCCAGACCGCCAGCTAAGGTCCCAAAGTCTATATTAAGTGGGAAACGAAGTGGGAAGGCTTAGACAGCTAGGATGTTGGCTTAGAAGCAGCCACCATTTAAAGAAAGCGTAATAGCTCACTAGTCGAGTCGGCCTGCGCGGAAGATGTAACGGGGCTCAAATATAGCACCGAAGCTGCGGCATCAGACGAAAGTCTGTTGGGTAGGGGAGCGTCGTGTAAGCGGAAGAAGGTGGATTGAGAAGTCTGCTGGACGTATCACGAGTGCGAATGCTGACATAAGTAACGATAAAACGAGTGAAAAACTCGTTCGCCGGAAGACCAAGGGTTCCTGTCCAACGTTAATCGGGGCAGGGTGAGTCGGCCCCTAAGGCGAGGCTGAAAAGCGTAGTCGATGGGAAACGGGTTAATATTCCCGTACTTGTAATAACTGCGATGTGGGGACGGAGAAGGTTAGGTTAGCAGACTGTTGGATGTCTGTTTAAGCCGGTAGGTGGGAAGATTAGGCAAATCCGGTCTTCCTTAACACCGAGAAGTGATGACGAGTCTCTACGGAGATGAAGTAACTGATACCACGCTTCCAGGAAAAGCCACTAAGCTTCAGGTTATTATAAACCGTACTATAAACCGACACAGGTGGTCAGGTAGAGAATACTCAGGCGCTTGAGAGAACTCGGGTGAAGGAACTAGGCAAAATAGCACCGTAACTTCGGGAGAAGGTGCGCCGGCGTAGATTGTAACCCCTCGCGGGTGAAGGTTGAACCGGTCGAAGATACCAGCTGGCTGCAACTGTTTATTAAAAACACAGCACTCTGCAAACACGAAAGTGGACGTATAGGGTGTGATGCCTGCCCGGTGCTGGAAGGTTAATTGATGGTGTTATCGAAAGAGAAGCTCCTGATCGAAGCCCCAGTAAACGGCGGCCGTAACTATAACGGTCCTAAGGTAGCGAAATTCCTTGTCGGGTAAGTTCCGACCTGCACGAATGGCATAATGATGGCCAGGCTGTCTCCACCCGAGACTCAGTGAAATTGAAATCGCCGTGAAGATGCGGTGTACCCGCGGCTAGACGGAAAGACCCCGTGAACCTTTACTATAGCTTGACACTGAACATTGAATTTTGATGTGTAGGATAGGTGGGAGCCTTAGAAGCAGTCACGCCAGTGATTGTGGAGGCGTCCTTGAAATACCACCCTTTAACGTTTGATGTTCTAACGAAGATTACGAAACGTGGTCTCGGACAGTGTCTGGTGGGTAGTTTGACTGGGGCGGTCTCCTCCCAAAGAGTAACGGAGGAGCACGAAGGTTTGCTAATCACGGTCGGACATCGTGAGGTTAGTGCAATGGTATAAGCAAGCTTAACTGCGAGACAGACAAGTCGAGCAGGTGCGAAAGCAGGTCATAGTGATCCGGTGGTTCTGAATGGAAGGGCCATCGCTCAACGGATAAAAGGTACTCCGGGGATAACAGGCTGATACCGCCCAAGAGTTCATATCGACGGCGGTGTTTGGCACCTCGATGTCGGCTCATCACATCCTGGGGCTGAAGTAGGTCCCAAGGGTATGGCTGTTCGCCATTTAAAGTGGTACGCGAGCTGGGTTTAGAACGTCGTGAGACAGTTCGGTCCCTATCTGCCGTGGGCGTTGGAGAATTGAGAGGGGCTGCTCCTAGTACGAGAGGACCGGAGTGGACGCATCACTGGTGTTCCAGTTGTCTCGCCAGAGGCATTGCTGGGTAGCTACATGCGGAAGAGATAAGTGCTGAAAGCATCTAAGCACGAAACTTGCCTCGAGATGAGTTCTCCCACACAATAAGTGTGTAAGGGTTGTTGGAGACTACGACGTAGATAGGCTGGGTGTGTAAGTGTTGTGAGACATTGAGCTAACCAGTACTAATTGCCCGAGAGGCTTAACTATACAACGCTCAAATGTTTTTAGGCTTGTTTTTGTATTGAGAAGAAAGAACGAAAATAGAGAAGAAATGAATCAAAGTGAAGTTAATGGCATAATTAACTGAAACTGAAGATAGAAAAGAATTTTCCCGACGACAAGAGTGCTGTGGTCCTACCTGACCCCATACCGAACTCAGAAGTAAAACGCAGTGACGTCGATGGTAGTGTGGTGATTCGCCATGTGAGAGTAGAGCATCGTCGGGGTTTTAATTTTAAGCGAGATTGAGTGAAAGCGAAAAGTAACAAGTAACAAAAGCGAAAACTTAATTAAACGTGAAAAGCAAAGAAAAAAACGAATAAAAAGTAAAAAGCTAAGAAAAAGTAAATAAAAATAAGAGCCGCCTATAGAGATATAGGCGGTTTTTTGTTGTTGTGGTAAAGGTAAAAAACGCACGGAAAATGATAGCTTGTAATGGGTGCTATGCAAGCGGTTGTTTTCTTGCTAAGTTTTACAAGTGAAATCTTCGTTGAGCCTTTGGCTACACTATATTAATAACCCTGAATCTTTGATAGAATGAGCCAATATTTATTTTAGCTGGTACTATTTCTTGTTTGAATATTTCCTTTCACTTTCTCCTGTATGGCAAGCTTTTATAGCCGGTTTATTTACTTGGGGTTGTACGATTTTCGGTTCGTCATTTGTCTATTTTTTTAAATCGGTTAATCGAAAATTATTAGACAGTATGATGGGCTTTGCCGCAGGTGTAATGATTGCAGCCTCGTTTTGGTCTTTGCTTGCACCTTCTTTAGAATATGCCGAGGCGGATTATGGCTCTTTAGCTTGGCTGCCTGCAGCGATTGGCTTTCTTGCCGGTGGAGCTTTTATTCGATTAATTGACTATGTTGTGCCGCATTTGCACTTGAGTAAGCCGATTGAGCAAGCTGAAGGAAATGATCAACTTAAACAAGGCTTATCAAAATCTACTTTGCTTTTTCTTGCGATTACCATTCATAATATTCCAGAAGGATTAGCCATAGGGGTGGCTTTCGGTGCTTTGGCAACCCAAGTTTCAGGCGTAGATGCTTCCATTATGGGAGCTATCGGTTTGGCAATCGGAATAGGGTTACAAAACATTCCCGAAGGCTCGTCACTTGCATTGCCAATTCGAGGCGAAGGGCATAGTCGGAAGAAAGCATTTTGGTATGGCTCTATGTCAGCAGTGGTTGAACCTATTGCAGCGGTGATTGGGGCAGTTTTTGTGCTGTCGATGACGGCTATTTTACCTTATGCCCTTGCCTTTGCTGCCGGAGCGATGATTTTTGTGGTGGTAGAAGAATTGATCCCAGAATCGCAAAGTTCGGGCAATACCGATATTGCGACTTTAAGTTTGATGTTGGGCTTTGTGGTAATGATGGTACTTGATGTAGCTTTAGGATAGAAAATGATTTGGTATAAAGCACTTTTTAGTTTTAACGGTAGGCTAAACAGACAAGGTTTTTGGATTGGATTTGGAATCAACTTTCTTTTCCTGTTTGTGGTTGCGATGTTGATAAATTTAGCTGATTTGTCTTTATTAAGTGTGCTGCCGCTTGTAATTACAGGATTTAGCCTGTCTGCTATTATTATCAAACGATTACACGACCGCAATCGTTCAGGAAAAGCCTTGTTAATGGTGTTAGTACCGATTATTTGTTATCTCGCAGCCCCTTATTCGCAAGGAATTATGCAGATATTACTAGGACAGGTAATGCCGGCATTTATTGGAATGTTGCTCTTTTTAGAATGGGGCGTATTTGCCGGTAATCCTGAACCGAATCAATATGGTGAGCAAGGCTTATCTTTTAAATTTAGAGAATAAAATGAAATTAAATTATCATAAAACCCATTTTTTAACCTCCGCACCGGATATTCGCCATTTACCGGAAGATACCGGTGTTGAAATTGCGTTTGCCGGGCGTTCAAATGCCGGTAAATCGACCGCCTTGAATGCGTTAACTAACCAAAAAAGTTTAGCCCGTACGTCCAAAACACCGGGGCGAACGCAGTTGATTAACTTGTTTGAGGTTGAGCCGAATTGTAAGTTGGTGGATTTACCTGGCTATGGCTATGCAGCAGTACCTGAACAGATGAAAATCCAATGGCAAAAGGCATTAGGTGAATATTTACAAAAGCGTGAATGTTTAGGCGGTGTGGTGATTTTAATGGATATTCGCCACCCGTTAAAAGATTTAGATCAACAGATGATTGAATGGGCAGTGTCGGCCAACTTGCCGGTGTTACTGCTGTTGACCAAAGCGGATAAGTTAAGCCAATCGGCACGTTCTAAGCAGGTAAAAATGGTAAGAGAAGCGATTTTACCGTTCCAAGGCGATATTCAAGTAGAGGCTTATTCCGCACTGAATAAAATCGGTATTGATAAGCTGTCGAACAAATTAGATAGCTGGTTTGCACCAGAATTAATCACAGAATAAGTAAGGAATTCAATATGTACAATTTCGATGAATTACGCACAGAAACCGATGAAATCATTTCATCATTATTAGCCGATGGTTCAGATCCTGAAGCCCTTTATATTATTGAACACCACGTTGCTCACCACGATTTTGATAAATTGGAAAAATTAGTAGTTGATGCCTATAAGCTGGGTTATGAGATTTCCGAAGCGGAAGAAGTGGAAGACGAAAACGGCAAGGTGATTTTTGTTTGCGATATTGTGAGCGAAATTCATTTGAATGCGGATCTCATCACCGCTCAACAAAAAGAATTACTGCCATTAATTGAAAAAGCCGGTGCTGAGTATGAAGGCTGGGGAACCTACTTTGAAGATCCGAATGCTGATGAAGATGAGTACGGCGATGACGGTGAATTTTTCGATGATGAAGATGACGATTTTGAGGACGGACCTCGCCGTCATTAATAATTAAAACAAGCGGTTGATTTTGCACATAAATTTGCAATTTTATGGCTAAAATCGACCGCTTGTGGTTTATGCCAAGCCCTTTTTAATCCAATAATGGTATGGAGTGGAATCCACCTCTTTTTGAATTAATTGGTGATCCATAAATTCGCAGAAACTCGGAATATCACGGGTAGTGGCCGGGTCATCGGCGATGATATGCAAAATTTCTCCCTCTTCCATATTACGGATTGTTTTACGGGTGAGCATCACCGGCTCTGGGCAACGTAGCCCCAAGGTATCTAATTCTTTATTTACAGTTAATTGAGTCATTTTATCCCTTATGAAAAATCTATTCTCTACGCATCTCGCACGTTTGCAGCAGACAGTGCAAAGCTTGCTGGAAAATGCCTTTTTAGACGGTTTATGGATTTATGCCGGCAAGGCAAAAACCTTATTTTTAGACGATCAAACCGCCCCGTTTAAAATTAACCCTTATTTTAATTACTTTTTCCCGTATCCCCAAGCTGAAAATTGCTGGCTATTTTTAGATGGCAAAAATAAGCCGAAAATCTATTTTTATGCCCCTGAAGATTATTGGGTTTCTACCCCAAAAGTGCCAACGGAGGCCTTTTTCGCTACGGAATTTGAGTGGGTTTTGTTGAGAGCAGAGAATGAAATTGCAACCTTTATCCAAAATCCGACCGCTTGTGCCTTTATCGGTGAAGATATTGAGCTAGCCAAAAACTTAGGCTTTAACCATATTAACCCGCAGAAAGTGCTGAATAGCCTGAATTTTGCTCGCTCCATCAAAACGGAGTTTGAAATTGAAAGTATTTACCAAGCCCAATTTTCAGCCTTAAAAGGGCATCAAGTAGCAAAAGAGGCATTTTTTGCCGGCAAAAGCGAATTTGAAATCAACCTTGAATATTTGAAAGCAACGCAACAATCTGATCTCAATGTCCCTTATGGCAATATTGTAGCAATTAATCAAAATGGTGCAGTGCTACATTATACGGCGTTGGATTTTGACACTCACGCAAAACGCCATAGTTTCTTAATCGATGCCGGCACAACGGTAAATGGCTATGCCTCCGATATCACTTGCACCTATGCCTTTGACAGCACTTCTGAATTTGCCGAGCTGGTGGCGAAAATGGAACAATTTAAGTTGCAGATTATTGCCGAGCTGAGCATTGGGGTGAACTACCTGCATTATCACACCCGAATGCAGCAGCTGATTTCGCAATTATTAGCGGAACATCAATTTATTCATCTTTCAGCCGAGCAAATTTTTGAACAAGGGATTAGCCGTACGTTCTTCCCACACGGACTAGGGCATTTATTGGGTATTCAAGTGCACGATGTGGGCGGTTTTCAGCAAAATGCCCGAGGCAGCCATAAGGCTCCTCCAGAGGTTTACCCAAGTTTGCGTTGTACCCGTGAGCTACAGGAAAATATGGTGCTTACCATTGAGCCGGGTTTTTATTTTATTGAGATGTTACTTGAACCGTGGAAAAATAGTGCCTTATCGTCTGCCTTTAACTGGCAGAAAATTGAGGCTTTCAAAGCCTTTGGCGGGATTCGTACCGAAGATAATATCGTCATGCGAGCCAATGGGGCAGACAATCTGACGGCAAAAGCTGCCGAAAATATGGGAGGATAATATGCCGATTTTAGCGATTCTGTTTGGTATTTTCTTTTATATCTATTGCGAAATTTCTCTGCTGGTGAATATTGGCTCGACCATTGGTGTGTTACCCACGATTTTATTACTGGTCGTGATTTCATTTTTAGGCTTATGGATCGTGAAGTTAAGAGGCGTTTATACCCTCTTTTCCATCAAGCAAGATTTAAGCCAAGGCAAGATACCGACTGAAGCAGTCGGCAACTCGGTGATGTTTATTTTAGCCGGTATTTTGCTGATTATTCCCGGCTTTTTAAGCGATATTTTAGCGATTTTATGCGTGTTACCCTTTAGCCGAAAATGGATTCAAGCCTTAGTAATTAACAGCGTGAAGAATAAAGTGTTTATGCGTTTTACCGCACAAACGCCACCTTTTTCTGCCACATCTCGGCAAGATGGCAATACTTTTGATGCAGAATTTGAACGCAAGCCAGATGAGCAAGATCAACATAAAAGGATTAGGTAGTGGAGAAAAGAACACTTGCACTACTTAAAGTTCACGGCACAGCGGTTTTATTTGGTGCTTCGGGGATCTTCGGAGCATTAATTCAAAGCTCGGCTGAAACCATTGTACTTGGACGAGTGATGATTGCCTTTGCCATCATCTCTTTGTATTTTTTATGGAAAAAACAACCGCTTGTAAAGCTCAACTTACAGCAAATGGCTCAACTCGCATTCTCTGCTGCCTTATTAGCTGCCCACTGGGTTACTTTTTTTGTGGCGGTTAAAGTAGGTGGTGTGGCGGTAGCAACCTTAGGCTTTGCCAGCTTCCCGGCATTTGTGGCGTTATTTGAAAGCCTGTTCTTCCGTGAAAAATTACGCTTTCGTGAAGTGGTGCTATTAATTGCCATCACGGTGGGTTTAATTTTAGTTACCCCTGAATTTACCTTTGGTAATCAAGTCACTCAAGGTTTATTGTGGGGCGTGTTATCTGCTTTAGTGTATGGTATTTTGGCGGTAGCGAATCGCCGTACCATGAGCAAAATTTCCGGCGTGCAAGCAAGCTGGTGGCAGTATATTTTTGCTACACTTTTTCTGTTGCCTCTTTCCATCACTGAATTTCCAAGCGTTTCCACCCAAGATTGGTTTTGGATTTTCTGTATCGGTTTTTTATGCACTACTCTTGCCTATACGCTGTTTATTTCAAGCCTTGATACCATCAACGCCCGCACTGCCTCAATGATTATTTCCCTTGAGCCGGTGTATGCGATTATGATCGCGTGGCTTTGTTTTAATGAAGTGCCAACCCTTAAAATGATTATCGGTGGGGCAATTATTTTACTGTCTGTTGCGTGGGCGAACCTGAAAAAATGAAACAACCAACCTTTAAAAGAATGACCAACAAGCGGTCAAATTTTGCGAAAAATTTGCAAAAAAATCCGCAAAAACGACCGCTTACCTTTGCGGAAACTACTGTTGTGTTGCTCAATAAGCCTTATGATGTGCTGACCCAATTTACCGATGAACAGGGGCGAAAAACGCTAAAAGATTTTATTCTGATTCCGAATATTTATCCGGTCGGGCGGTTAGATAGAGATAGTGAAGGATTGTTGCTTTTGACTAATAATGGCGAAATCCAGCACCGTTTAGCCCACCCGAAATTTGACAAGCAGAAAACCTATTGGGTACAAGTGGAAGGTGTTCCACAGCCGGAAGATCTCGCCAAATTAGCCAAAGGGGTGGTATTAAAAGATGGTTTGACCAAGCCTGCGAAAGTCAGAGCAATAGCAACGCCCGATTTTGCTTGGCATATCGCCCCGCAAATTCGTGAGCGGAAAACCATTCCGACCAGCTGGATAGAATTGATTATTTCTGAAGGGAAAAATCGCCAAGTCAGAAGAATGACTGCACATATCGGTTTCCCGACTTTACGGTTAATTCGTGTTGGGCTAGGGCAGTTTAGATTAGGCAATTTAGGCTGTGGTGAGTTTCAAGTGCTATCTGAAAATGAAAAACGTAAGTTGTTTACACAATTAGGATTGAAAGATGAATAAAGGATATTGGATTATCGTTAACGATTTTAATATTGCCTTGGAGGCTGGGGAAATTCCATTCGGAAGTGCGGAAGAGCTGGGCTTAAGTGGACGTGAGAAATTAACCATCGGGCAATATCAAGGCTCGCCGGCTTATTTGGTGAAGGCGTTAGAATCGGATAATCAGCGAGAGTTTGCTTATTTAAGAAGCCAAATTAACCGACCACCCGAACTGTCTCATTTGTTGCATCGAGCTGTTTCGCTTAACCATTTCTTTCAGACTCACCAATTTTGCGGAAAATGTGGCGAGAAAACCATACTGGCAAGCGATGAAATTGCAATTCACTGCAATGCGTGTGGTAATCGAGCTTACCCAACGATTAGCCCGTCAATTATTGTGGCGGTGCGAAAAGGCAGACAAATCCTACTAGCCAATCATCTACGCCATAAAGGCACAATTTATACCACTTTAGCCGGTTTTGTCGAAGCCGGTGAGGCGGTAGAAACTGCGGTGCATCGTGAAGTGTTTGAAGAAACGGGCATTAAAGTGAAAAATGTGCGTTATTTTGGAAGCCAACCTTGGGCGTTTCCCAATTCATTAATGCTAGGTTTTTTAGCGGATTATGGAAGCGGTGAAATTCAGCTACAGGAAGAAGAAATCTGCGATGCAAAATGGTTCGACTGTGAGGAAAGCTTACCTGAAATCCCACAACAAGGCACAATAGCTTTTGAGCTGATTCAAGCTACCTTGAAGTTGTGTCGGGAGAGTAAATAATTTTGTGTTAAGAGTAGGGTACAAAAAATGCTGAATAAATGATTATTCAGCATTTTTAGTTTTACAGCTTTACTTACCCTTCGCAACTTGAGCAGCTTAATAAGTTCCGGTTAAACACCTGAGCTGCACTCATTGAGTTTTGGTAGTAGATGGATTTTAAGCCCAGCTCTTCTGCGGTTAAGTATAATTGGTTAAGATCACGAGCCGGTGTGGCTGGGTGGATCATCACATTAATACTTTGCCCTTGGTCAATATATTTTTGACGTTGGGCAGCTTGCTGAATCACGCTTAATTGGCTGATTTCGGCAAAGGTTTTAAATACTTCTTTTTCGTGCTCGGAAAGCTGTTCTAAATGCTGAACCGAACCATCATTTTGTAAAATAGACGTCCAAATTTCTTCGGTGTCTAGCCCTTTTTCTTGGAGTAATTTCTCTAAGAACGGGTTTTTATACACGGTTTTGATCTTCGCTAAATCTTTTACATAGTAGTTGGATTTAAACGGCTCTACCGATGGTGACACACTGCCTAAAATAAAGCTACTGGATTTAGTCGGAGCAATACTCATTAATGTGGTATTACGGCGACCATAGCCCTCGAGAATTTCCGGCTCGCCAAAACGTTGAGCTAATTCTTGCGAGGCTTTCAAGGTTTTCTCTTGAAGTATTTTGAAAATCTCGTTATTTTTTTGCATCGCTTGGAAGCTGTCAAAGGCAATATTATTTGCCTGTAGGTAGCTATGCCAGCCCAACACGCCTAAACCTAATGCACGATGGCGACGGGCAAAGCGGTTTGCACGGTCTAAGAATGGAATTGATTGACTTTTCTCAATAAATTCACTCATTACGACATCGAGGAAATAGGTTAATGTTTCTGGTGCATCGGTATCTTTCCACTCATCAAAGTAGAGTAGATTCATAGACGATAAGCAACAGACGAAACTTTCTTCGTTGCTGGAAGGCAACATAATTTCAGTACATAAGTTAGAGGCGTGAATCGTCATATTTTTATCTTTATAGACATCAGGACGACCTGCGTTGGCATTGTCTTTAAAGAATAAATAAGGGATACCGGTTTCGGTTTTACGTTGTAACAATTTTGCCCAAAGCTGACGTTTGTATGGATCGCCGGCTTTCATTGACTCTAACCAATCGTGACCGACACACACACCGTAATACATTAATTGAATTGGGTTACCTTCGGTGTGAATATCCAACCATTCGTCAATATCGCCGTGTTCAATATCAATATAACCGGCAAACTGACCTTTGCGTGATGTTCCTTGTGAAATCACATCAATCACGGTATCAAATAATTTACTGAAGTTAAATGAGCCGTCTGATTTACCGTTGTTTTTAATTAACGAGCCACGCGGACGAATATCGCCAAAGTAGGCCGAAGTACCACCGCCAATTTTACTCATCATGCCCACTTCAGCGGTAGTCACCATAATTTCATGGATAGAGTCGCCGATGTAGCTACCGAAACAAGAAATCGGTAAGCCACGATCTAAGCCAAAGTTTGACCAAATTGGCGAAGAAAGCGAGAAGTAGCCTCTTGCCATATAGTGATAGAATTTATCGGCATAGCCTTCAATGCCGAGTTTTCGCTCTGCGTGTTCGGCAATAAAACGAATGCGGTCTAATGCGGTTGTGCCTTCCAATAAATAGCCACGTTGTAAGAATAAACGGCTGTCTTCATTAAGCCAGTGGAAGTCTGGGCGGTCTGTATTAAAATAAGTCATCTGCGGTAATCTGTTTCATTTTTTTAGAATAATCGGTGCTACGTTTGTTAAAGAAATCGGTTTCTTTGGTTGAAAGAATTTCAATATCAAACCACTCAGTCTCTTTTAATAATTCAGGGTCGATGTCGTGTGGCGGCTCTAGCCCTAAAATACTTAAAGAATTGTTGTAACGGTTTTTAATGTAATTTTCCACCGTGGCTTTGGTGATAAAGCTTAAATCACCTTCTTCGAAAATCCAGTCTAAGATGCCACGTTCTGCTTCAAACGCTTGATTTGCCAAGGTTTGCAAATCTTCAAAAAATTCTGGTGTGAATAGTTCACTGTGTTCGTCACGTAAAATTTCGTATAACGCAATTCCGAATTTACCGTGAATTTCTTCCTCTTTTGAGGTGGCTTCAACCGCATTGGAAATCCCTTTAAACAGGTTTTTATGCTTGTTGAACGACATCATGATAATAAACTGTCCAAACAATGAAATATGCTCAACAAATAAAGAGAACAGCACTAACGATAAAACAAATTCGCCTTTGCCAGCATCTTTATCTTTCATAAAACTTTCCATATAACGAATGCGGTTCATTAATGGTTCAATTTCATGAATTTGACTGAACATTTCATTTAGGCCTAATTTTTCCAATAGGAACGAGTAAGCATCTTTATGGCGAACTTCACTTTCAGCAAAAGTACCGCCTACATCGTCCATCTCCGGTTTTGGGAAATAGCGGTATAGCTCGCCCCAGAAACGTTTTACGTTTACTTCTACTTGTGAAATTGCAAGCATTGCTCGGGTTAACACGTGACGTTCGTGATCGTTAATAGTGGTGCGATAGTCTTGAATATCGCCGGTGAAGTTAAATTCGGTGTGTAACCAGTAAGAATGGCGAATTGCATCTTTAAATTCAAGAAGCTCAGGATACTCATACGGCTTAATATTTAAGCGTTTTTGGAAGAGGTTTCTAGACATATTCGTAGGCTCTATCTTAAAGTTTATGTTTGGAACTGGTAGATGATTGTATGCAAAAAAAGTTTCAAGACAAGTCTTGACAAACACTCTTTTTTATTGGTCTTTGGTAGCTTATTGATTTATAAAGAAAAATAATTTTGTAAATTTTTGCTTCAATATGTTGTGTTTGATTTGATATTGAAACACTATATATTGTGTTTTAAGGTTGTTTTAAAAGTGCGCAGATAGATGGGGAAGCCTTGAGGAAACTATGTTTATCTGGCTTTTTCGAGTATGATGGCTGCTTGTTTTGAATCGCTTACAAGCGGTTATTTTTTACTGATTTTTTACCGCTTTATTTTGATATTTTTATGACTAACGAAATTCAACCTTTTTACCGTGGACGTTTTTCGGTTGCTCCAATGTTAGATTGGACAACCCGTCACTGCCGCTATTTTCATCGCCAATTTAGCCGCCAAGCATTGCTTTATACCGAAATGATTACCGCCCCGGCGATTATTCACTCCAAATATGATTTGTTGGAATATGATCCGAGCGAAAATCCGGTTGCATTACAACTAGGCGGAAGCGATCCGGCACAGTTGGCTCATTGTGCCAAATTGGTGGCAGAGCGAGGCTATGCCGAGATTAATCTAAATGTCGGTTGCCCGTCAGACCGAGTGCAAAACGGCATGTTCGGGGCTTGCCTGATGGCAAAAGCGGATTTAGTGGCGGATTGTATTAAAGCAATGCAAGAAGCGGTGGAAATTCCGGTCACGGTTAAACATCGTATTGGGATTGATGATTTAGACAGCTATGAATTTTTGTGTGATTTTATCGAAAAAGTGCAACCTTATAGCAATGATTTTATCGTACACGCTCGCAAGGCGTGGCTGACAGGGTTAAGCCCGAAGGAAAACCGTGAAATTCCGCCTTTAGATTATGATCGGGTTTATCAGCTCAAGCGAGATTTTCCGCATTTAAAGATTAGCATCAATGGCGGCATTAAAACCATTGAGGAAATTAAACAGCATTTGCAGTTTGTTGATGGGGTAATGGTAGGGCGTGAGGCCTATCAAAACCCGTCAATGCTAGGCGAGATCGATTCGCAAATTTTTAATGAAAATCGACCGCTTGTAACGGCAAAAGAAGCGGTGGAAAAGATGTTCCCTTACATTGAACGAGAGTTAGCAAAGGGTGTCTATTTAAATCATATTGTTCGCCATATGCTCGGAGCATTCCAACATTGTAAAGGGGCAAGACAGTGGCGTCGTCATTTAAGTGAAAATGCCACTAAGCAAGGGGCTGGTGTAGAAGTGGTGGAACAAGCCCTTGCATTTATTGGCTAAAATGGGCTAACAGGAGGAAAAATGGCAGATCCGCATATTCAATCACCAATGGATTTTTGGGATTATTTAACTGTCATCGTTTATCGTTGTGGTTTTGTGTTAGCTACATTAATGTTGCTTTTATTGCCTTATTATCCTCAAACGGCACAATATGGCTTATTGATATCTGGCACAATGTTAGCTTCATCTTTACATCTTTATGCCAAATCGTTTCGCCTGATTTTCCAATTTTCTGCTTGGATTGGTTTACTTGGTGCTGTGTTTAATTTCCCTTTGCTTGCGTTCGGGGCAATGCTACTGGTGATCGGCGGATTAAGCTATAAAGAATATTTCTGTTTTAGAGTATTCGGCTTAAATTTCCAACCGCTTTTAGTGGCGGCATTGTGGATTGCTTTTGCACTAGAATGGCCTTTATTGGTGCAAATTCTAAGCCTTGTCTGTGGCTTGTTGCTTCTTGTGCTGAGTATTCAAAAATGGCGAATGCCGCTGCATTTTGATATTGGCGATAAAAGCAAATATCAGATTTAATTTAATATTTTATCGGGATTTTTATGAATAAATTCAAAATTGCTTTAATGGCAACAGTGGCAATTGGCTTATTTGCTTGTACGCCCTCACCACAATCAAACTCAACTAAGCAACAAGCACAGGTTGGATATTTGAAACAGAATATCAGCCAAGCGGAGTTGAATAATCCGAAAGATTTTAAGCGTTATAGCTATTATTGTAAGAATTTCTTAACAGGGGGGGGTTCTTACCTTGCGACTTATTTCCCGCTTTGGTCTGAAAGCCGTAAGCAAGAGAATTTTGGTATCTATTTCCAGTTAGATAATGGAAAAGTATATCCTTTCGACCATATTGCGAATATTAGTTTGAACGGGAGAGGAACCAAATTTGAAGTGCGTTATCGTTCTTATCAACCGATTGAAGGTGGTTTCGTGGAGTTAGTGGCACGAGAGTTCATTTCAACCTATTATAAGAACAATGTACCGTGGTTAGAGTGTAGAGAAGGTTAATTGCCTAAAAGAAAATTGCTAAAAAGAAAACGGATAGCACTTTAAAGATGCTAGCCGTTTTTATTATGTCTGAATTAGCGTAAAAATGCCGGAATGTTTTTCTCATAAGCTGCAATCGCTGCTTCGTGTTGAAGTGTTAAGCCGATATTATCCAAACCATTTAATAAGCAGTGGCGGCGAAATTCGTCTAACTCAAAGCGATAAACTTTCTCGCCAACAGTTACAGTCATCGCTTCCAAATCAACGTGGATCTGTTTTCCTTCATTTGCCCACACCCATTGGAAGATCTCTTCGACTTCCCCTTCGGTTAATTTAATCGGCAACATATGGTTGTTTAAGCTGTTATTGTAGAAAATATCCGCAAAACTTGGGGCGATCATTACTTTAAAACCGTAATCTGCCAATGCCCAAGGGGCGTGCTCACGAGAAGAGCCACAGCCTAAATTTTTACGGGCGAGTAAAATGGTTGCACCTTGATATTGTGGGAAGTTCAGTACGAAATCGGGGTTGATTTGGGTCTCTTCCGCATCTAAATAACGCCATTCATGGAAAAGGTGCTTACCAAAGCCGACACGGGTAATAGCTTGCAAAAATTGTTTTGGAATGATTGCGTCGGTGTCTACGTTCGCTGCATCAAGAGGAACGACCAAGCCTGAATGTTGTTTAATACCTGCCATTTTTTCCTCCTATTATGCGTTTAATGACACTTTGCGAATATCCACAAATTTACCGAACACCGCTGCCGCAGCCGCCATTGCCGGGCTGACTAAGTGGGTACGACCGTTACGTCCTTGTCTGCCCTCAAAGTTACGGTTAGACGTAGAGGCACAACGTTCCCATTCGCCCAAGCGGTCATCGTTCATTCCCAAACACATTGAGCAACCCGGGTTACGCCATTCTGCACCGGCTTCGATGAAGATTTTATCCAACCCCTCTTTTTCCGCTTGTTCTTTTACCAAACCTGAACCCGGCACAACGAGAATACGTTTTACATTGTCGGCTTTTTTACGCCCTTTCATTACCGCAGCCGCAGCTCGTAAATCTTCAATGCGAGCATTGGTGCAAGAACCGATGAAGACTTGATCAACCGGCACATCTTTCATATCGGTATGGGCTTCTAAGCCGATGTAAGCTAAGGCTTTTTCCGCAGAGGCACGAGTAACAGGATCGGCCATATCTTCCGGATTTGGAATTACATCATCAATACCGATTACCTGCCCCGGGTTGGTTCCCCAAGTCACTTGTGGAGCAATGTCTTTTGCTTCTAAGATCACTTCCGCATCGTAAACTGCACCCTCATCGGTTTTGAGGGTTTTCCAATATTCAATGGCATCTTCCCAATCTTGACCTTTTGGTGCATTTGGGCGGTCTTTCAAGTAAGCGAACGTGGTTTCATCCGGGGCAACAATACCGGCTTTTGCACCAAACTCAATCGCCATATTACACACTGTCATTCGTCCTTCCATTGAAAGATCACGAATTGCTTCACCGCAAAATTCCACTACATAGCCTGTACCGCCAGCCATAGTTGTTTTACCGATGATCGCAAGCACAATATCTTTTGCGGTAATGCCCGGGTTCACTTTGCCACGAACTTCCACTTTCATACTTTTTGCACGGGCTTGTTTTAAGGTTTGGGTGGCTAAAACGTGTTCCACTTCAGAAGTACCGATACCGAAGGCTAACGCACCAAATGCCCCGTGAGTGGCGGTGTGCGAGTCGCCACATACAATGGTCATACCGGGTAAAGTCAAGCCTTGCTCCGGCCCCATTACGTGGACGATACCTTGTTGTTTTTTAGTGATGTCAAACAGGGGAATACCGGTTTCTTCGCAGTTTTTTTCTAATTCTAATACTTGAATTTTCGCTTGCCCTTCAAGTTGCTGAACATCACGTACTTGGGTTGAAATACTGTGATCCATTGTGCCGAAGGTTTTGCTGACTTGGCGAACTTGGCGACCGGCAACACGCAAACCGTCAAACGCTTGCGGGCTGGTGACTTCATGAATTAAGTGGCGGTTAATATAAATAATCGGTGTTTCGCCTTCGGCTTCATACACAACGTGCGAGTCGAATAGTTTTTGATATAGGGTTTTGGCTTGCTGCATAAAATGTTCCAACTCAAATAAATAATTTTGGCTATACAAGCGGTTAAATTTGCAAACAATTTTACAAAAATGACCGCTTGCTGATATGGAGTGAATATAACGATTAAAAAAATGAAAGTAAAACGGTATTTTTCAGTTAAATAAGGATTTTTATTCTGTGTAATAAGCCTAAAAATAGTCTTTTTTAAATATGTTTAGAATATTGTTCTGAATAATACAGCTGTTCTAGTAAGTTATCTAGTCATTATCAGAGTTTATAGAGCTATTTTCTTCGGTATTTTTTTATGCAATTTTTGTATTGAAAGGTGATATCTATCACATTTTTTAAAAAATCTTCTTGCAATCAAAATAATAATGCCTAGACTTAAAAAAATTAATTCGAAACATATTATTTTGCACCCAGTCATTATTTTATAAATGGAGATTAAATATGCAGTCAAAATTTTCGCTTTCTTTATTAGCAACCTCGTTAGTATTAGGTTTATCGACAAATGTATTTGCAGCGAAAGTACCTGAAGGAACAACGCTTGCAGAAAAACAAGAAATTACGATTAATAATGCTTCTGAGCCATCAAGTTTTGATCCACATAAAATTGAGGGCGTGCCGGAATCGCAAGTTGCTTATCAGTTATTTGAAGGGCTGGTTACGAAAGACTCAGACGGCAATATTCAGCCGGGTGTGGCGGAAAGTTGGGAAAATACACCGGATTACAAAACGTGGACGTTCAAATTACGCCAAGATGCTAAATGGTCAAACGGTGATGCCGTGACAGCCCACGATTTCGTATTTGCGTGGCAGCGTTTAGTTAATCCACTTACGGCTTCACCTTATTCAAGTTATTTAACTTATCTCAATGTAGAAAATGCCCAAGATATTATTGACGGCAAGAAAAAGCCAGAGGAATTAGCGGTTAAAGCGATTGATGATCATACTTTCCAAGTGCAGTTAAGCCAACCTGTGCCGTATGCGGTAGAGTTGGTCACACACTCTTCTTTATTACCTGTACACAAAGCGACCGTTGAAAAATACGGTGATGCTTGGGTGAAAAAAGGCAATCTGGTTGGAAACGGAGCTTATACCTTAGCTGATCACGTCATTAATGAAAAAATCGTGTTTGAGCGTAATAAAAATTATTGGAATGATAAAGAAACTGTGATTAATAAAGCAACTTTCTTAGCCATTGCCAATGCCACAACCGATGTTTCCCGTTACCGTGCCGGTGACTTGGATATGACCAGCTATACTCTTCCACCAGAGCAGTTTGCAACCTTGAAAAAAGAGATTCCAAACGAAGTGTTTACGGCAAGAACCCTTTCTACTTATTACTATGAAATTAACCATAAACGAGCGCCGTTTGATAATGTGAAAGTGCGTGAGGCGTTAAACTTAGCTTTAGATCGCACCATTATTACCGATAAAGTGTTAGGACAAGGTCAAACCCCAACCTATGTGTTTACACCTCCTTATATTCACGAGGGCGAAAAAATTCAGCAACCTGCTTATTCCAAAGAATTAATGGCAGATAGAAAAGCCAAAGCGTTGAAATTATTGGAAGAAGCCGGTTACAGTAAAGCGAACCCGTTAAAATTTACTATTCTTTATAATACCAACGACAACCACAAGAAAATTGCGATTGCAGTTTCATCATTATGGAAACAAGGCACAGACGGCATTGTTGATGTAAAATTGGAAAACCAAGAGTGGAAAACGTTCTTAGATACCCGCCGCAATGCAAATTATGATGTTTCTCGTGCAGGTTGGTCGGCAGACTATAACCAAGCAACCACTTTTGTGAACTATTTCTTATCGAACTCCAGCAACAATACGGCGTTCTATAAGAACCAAGCGTATGATGATGCGGTAGCAGAATCTTACAAAGCGACAGACGCAGCCGGTCGTGCAGCTGCTTATGCAAAAGCAGAGGAGCAGTTAGCCAAAGATTATGCGATTATTCCGATTTATAACTATGTAAACCCACGTTTGGTGAAACCTTACGTGAAAGGCTATGAGGGTAAAGATCCGCAAGATGATATTTTACTGCGTAACCTCTACATCGTGAAATAAGACATTATGGGCTGTTTATTGAAAAATAAGCAGCCTATTTTTATGGGGGAAGAATGGTCGCAAAATTATTCTCGGTTTACGGACGGGTTCAAGGTGTCGCTTTTCGGTTTTTTACCTTGCAGGAAGCGAATCGATTAGGCATAAAAGGCTATGTCAGAAATCGTGATGACGGCTCGGTAGAAGTGGTAGCTGAAGCGGATGAACAGACGATCGCTCAACTGGAAAATTGGTTACAACAAGGCTCACCTGCTGCAAAGGTGGAACGGGTAATTGTGAGCGATTATCTTGGTTCAGAAAGGTTTAAAAGGTTTGAGGTAAGGTATTAACTAACAAGCGGTGTCATTTGTAAAAAAATTTGCAAATGACACCGCTTGTATTGCTTGGTTTAATCTAACGCTTTTTCAATTTTCTCAAACAGATCTCGTGCTAAATTATCCAGCTCACGCAGGCGTTCTAGACCACGACGCATCAAGGTTTGGCGTTGGTTATCGTAGCGTGAGAGTTTAATTAACGGCTCAATAAGTCGAGCAGCAACTTGTGGGTTACTTTCGTTAAGTTTAATCAGCGTATCTACCAAGAAACGATAGCCTGAACCGTCAATGGCGTGGAAGGCTTTCGGGTTTTGACCGCAGAATGCACCTACTAATGAACGTAAACGGTTTGGGTTATTAAAGTTAAAACTTGGGTGTTCCATTAAATTTTGCACGATGGATAACACATCGTCATCCGGTCGGGTGGCTTGTAGCATAAACCATTTATCCATCACTAAACCATCATGTTTCCATTTTTGCTCAAAATCAGCTAATAATGCATCACGGCAACTTAGCTGGGCTTTGGTTGCGGCTTGTAATGCAGCAAGCGTATCAGTCATATTATCGGCATTATTGTAATGCTTATGCACCAACGCGTTGCCTAAATCAGTAAAGGCTAAATAGCTTAAGCAAGCATTACGCAAGGCTCGTTTAGCAATATCTTCAGCCACGACTTGATATTCCCCACATTGATTTTGGTGATAAACCGCTAATAGCTTATCTTGCAAGGCGTGAGCAATGGAATGCTGCATAAATTCACGCACAACCGCAATGCCTTGTGGGTCAATGGTTTTGAATGATTCTGCAAACTCGGTTTCTTTCGGCAATGTGAGGGTTAATGCAGTTAGTTCCGGCAAGCTTGCTGAGTTATCCAACACGAACGTTAAGGCATTCACCAACCCTTCTGAGAAGTTAAGTGGCTGCTGTTGCTGATAACGGCTTAAATTCTCACGCAGTTCATTGGTATAAAGCATTTGTGCTGCGTCCCAACGCACAAAATCATTTTCAGCGTGTTTGAGTAAGGTTAAAAGCTGCTCGGTGGTATAGTTGTAATCTAACCGTACCGGTGCAGAGAAATCACACAGCAATGCCGGCACCGGGCGTTGTGTTACATTATGAAACTCAAAGGTTTGGTGTTCTGCGGTTACATCTAACACATCGCTTACGGTTAATAATTCATATTGTAATGGAATGCGTTTACCGTCCTGTTCACCATATAACGCTACTTTAAGCGGAATATGTAGATTGAGTTTATCCATCTGATCGTGGGTTGCCGGTGTCATTTGTGAAATATGCAAGCGGTATGCCTTGCGTGTTTCATCATATTCATCGGAAATGGTGAGCTCAGGCGTGCCGGATTGGCTATACCAACGGCGGAATTGTTCAAGATTAATGCCTGAAGCATCTTCCATTGCTTTAACGAAATCTTCACAAGTTGCAGCAGAACCGTCGTGTCTTGCCACATAAAGTTGCATACCTTGTTGGAATTTTTCTTCGCCTAACAGGGTGTGAATCATACGAATAATTTCCGCCCCTTTTTCATACACAGTCACGGTGTAGAAATTATTCATTTCAATCACTTTTTCTGGGCGAATCGGGTGAGCCATCGGGCTGGCATCTTCGGCAAATTGTACGGTACGCAGTAAACGCACATCTTCAATCCGTTTTGCCGAACGAGACCATAAATCGGAGGTAAATTCCTGATCACGGAAGACAGTTAAGCCCTCTTTTAAGCTTAGTTGGAACCAATCACGGCAGGTAATGCGGTTGCCTGTCCAATTATGGAAGTATTCGTGGGCAATCACCGCTTCAATATCTAAATAATCGGTATCGGTTGCAGTTTCCGGTTTTGCCAACACAAATTTGGAGTTAAAGATATTCAGCCCTTTGTTTTCCATCGCCCCCATATTGAAGAAATCAACGGCAACAATCATATAAATATCTAAATCGTATTCCAAACCGAAACGCTCTTCGTCCCATTTCATTGAACGTTTTAAGCTCTCCATCGCCCAAGGTGCACGGTCTAAATTCCCACGATCGACATAAATTTCGAGCGTGACTTCACGTCTGCTTTTGGTGATGAATTTATCTTGGAGTAAGTCAAAATCACCCGCAACCAAGGCAAATAAATAGCTTGGTTTAAAGAACGGATCTTGCCATTCCACCCAGTGTCTGCCATCGTGCAACTCGCCTTGTGCAATACGGTTACCGTTAGAAAGCAGATACGGGTATTTGCTCTTACTAGCGGTGATTTTTGTCGTATATTTTGCAAGTACATCAGGGCGGTCGAGCATATAGGTAATCTGGCGGAAACCTTCAGCCTCACACTGGGTGCAAAGTCCGTCACCCGATTTATACAAACCTTGTAACGAGGTATTCTGTGCCGGATTTAATGCAGTTTCAATTTCAAGCTCGAACCGCTCGGCAGGCACATCCGCTAAATTTAAGGTTAAAGATTCATCATCTTTTTGAAAGGCAGAAAACGGCACACCGTTATATTTAAGCGAAAGGAAATCGAAACTATGACCATCTAAGCGAAGTGTTGTCGCCTCAGGATTTTTACGCACGACAGTTAGTTTTGAGGTGACAAAAGTGCGATCCGGGTCAAGTTGGAAGTCAAGATAAATATCAGTAATAGTGAAATCGGGAGCTCGATAATCTTTTCTGAGTTTCGCTTTAGGTTGCATAGGATTTCCTTTTTTAGTTGCGTTTAGCTCATAGAATAGTGTCGTTATTGTACTAAAATAGCGGTAAATTTTCCAAAAAATTTGACCGCTTGTCGCAATAAAAACGGCTATAAATAGGATTATTTATAGCCGTGAGTTTATTTCGCAATTAGGCAGTTTGGTGGCCTTGGTCTAAATGAACGACATTAATTAAGTCATCAACACCAACATCAAAGGCTTTACCAAATCCTTTTACAAATAAGCCTGCCGTTGGCTTAAAGCTAAAGAGCTTGAAATCTTGCATATTTGACAGTTCATCAACTAAATCGCCGTGACGAGCTTTAAGTGCTGCAATGCTATTATTCCATTCCTCATCAGTACGTTCAATCATTCGCACTGTTGCGTCAAAGGTTAAGCGACGACGGGCAAAAATTTGACGGCTCTTACTTTCATCCTCAATTAGCATTAAAGAGACTTTTGGCACCTCTTGTAAATTACGAGCGTGACGGGCAATAGTAGTGATTAAGACTTGATATTCGCCGTTATTAATTACAAAAGGGGCATAGCTCACATTCGGTACACCATCTTTATCTATGGTTGCAAGCATTATAGTTTTGATTTGTTGTTTTAATTCTTCAATTTCTGGACCTAAACGGTTTTGTAAGACCTCTTGACGGTTGGTTGTCATAAAATACCTCAATTTTAATAGTGTTTTTTTAGATTACTATAAAGAGTGAAAACTTTCAATCCATATGAGAATCATTATTGACTATAAATGTGATGTAACTGATAATACATCTTATTAATAATAAAGTATATTAAAAATCTATCTAGGGAGAATCATGGTGTTTACCTCTTATTCAATAAAGTCTAAAAAATTGTGCCCGACTATATTGGCTTTAAGCGTTAGTAGCATTTTGTCTTCACAAGCTACCTATGCGGAAGAAACAACAGCGGAATTATCTGAAGTAAATGTTGTTGCTAAAGAAGATGTGAAGGCTTCTATAGAAAAGAAAAATAAAGAGATAATTCAGCAAGAGTTGATTCAAAATAATCGAGATTTAGTTCGTTATAGCCCTGATGTTGGCATTGTTAACCAAGGTAGACATCAAAAAGGATTTGCTATTCGTGGAGTGGAAGACAACCGTGTAGGAATAAGTATTGATGGTGTCTCGCTTCCTGATTCAGAAGAAAATTCCCTTTATAAACGCTATGGTAATTTAAATACATCTCGCCAATCTATAGATCCGGAATTAGCTCGTACTATTGAAGTATCTAAAGGTGCAGATTCTTTCAATCAAGGTAGTGGTAATTTAGGCGGCGGAGTTAATTATCGGACGCTTGAGCCTTATGATATTGTTCGTAACGGTAATAAATTTGGTGCTTTTTATCGCACAGGATATGGTACTCGTAATAATGAATGGTTGAATACATTCGGTGTTGGATATTTAGGTGAGAAAGCTGAGGCGATATTGGTTTATTCAAATCGCCATGGGCATGAAATGGAAAGTGCAGGAGGTTATACTCTTCCTGAAGATTCTCTACAAACTCGCTCTTTACGCAGTAGTAAACAAACTCCTGATGATTCTACTCATAATCATCATAATTATTTAGCCAAATTTGCTTATCGATTTAATGATAATCACCGCGTTGGTGTTTCTTACAGTGGGCAAAATAATAAAAATTATATTATCGAAGATTCAGCCGTTACTATTACTTCTTTTTGGCGTGAAGCGGAAGACCGTAGTAAACGTGATACAGTAAATGTTTTTTATGAGTATTTCCCAGAGTCAAAATGGATATCTCTAGCTAAGATAGATGCAGATTATCAAGATACTGAAACATCTGCTTATAACTATGAAGGTACACGCGCTGAAGAGGCAACAGACTGGAGCCCTGCTAAACAAAGAAAACCAAGTGACAATAATATTCGTATTTTTAATACTGAATTGAAACGCTTAAATTTCCGTTTAGACAGCCAAGCATTAGAATTTGGTAAATGGACTCATCAGCTATCTTTCAAAGCCTCTACTGCAGAGAGAGATTTCGATGTATTACATAAGGACTCGGTTTATTTATCCGGTGTTTGGGTAAATTCTCCCGATTCTACGATGATGTACCCAATTAAAACGAAACAGCACACTTTTTCATTGCACGATAAGATTGATTTAACGCATGATTGGATTGCAACTCTAGGCATTCGTTATGATTGGGCGAAGTATGAACAACAAGAACTCAATGGTCTTGTTTGTCGTAACTGCGTAAAAACTGACAATGCGAAATTTAATCAACTAACTTGGGTTACCGGTTTAGAAAAACATCTGACTGAGGCATGGAAAGTAGGATATAACATTGGGACAGGCTTCCGTATTCCAAATGCATCAGAAATGTATTTTGATTACCGTGATAATGCTGCAGGAGCTTGGATGTCCAATCCAAACCTAAAAGCGGAACGTAGTTTAAGCCAAAATTTAAGTTTGCAAGGTAGTGGCAATGTTGGGCTGCTCTCAGTTAATTTCCACCATACTAAATATAAAGATTTTTTATGGGAGCAAGAAACCTGGGATGTTTACCAAGCATATGGTAGAGAGTTTTGGCGCCCGGTACAGCAAATGCAAAATATTGATTCTGCGAAAATCTATGGGCTAGAAGTGAGTGGTAAATGGAATTTAAATTCAGCCATGCCAATACCTGAAGGCTGGAAGCTATTTGGAGCCTTCGGTTACAGCAAAGGTAGTATGTCTAACGGGGCAGATTTACTTTCTATTCAGCCGATTAAAGCCGTAGTTGGCTTAGATTATGAACAACCTGAAGGTAAATGGGGAGTATTTTCTCGCTTCACATTCTTGGGGGCTAAAAAGGCGAAAGATGCAAAATATTTAAAAACATTACCGGAAAAATGCCTTAAAGAGGATAGAACGCCAAATCCGTATTACCCTTATTGGGGGGATGAATATGACATTCGTTGTACTGAATATTCTCACGAGACAGGTTTAGATACCTGGAAGCACTTAAATGCTAAAGCCTTTGTTGTGGATTTATACGGTTTCTATAAACCAACTGAGAATATTACATTACGTGCCGGTATTTATAATTTGTTTAACCGTAAATATCATACTTGGGATACTTTACGTGGTTTAAATACAACAGGTGGAATCGTTAATTCTGTTGGAGTACGTGAAAATGCAGCTTACGGTGGCTATCCTGGATTACAACGCTATTATGAACCTGGACGTAACTTCTCGGCTAATTTTGAATACCGTTTCTAATTTACAAATTTACTTAGAGAGCTAAGAAACTCTCTTTACTTAAAGGAACATTTAATGATATCAATCGAACAACAAACCGCCTTACGCAATGAATTAGCCGAAAATCCGGGGCAAATTTTAGAAATGTTAGCGGCAAAATATCAATGCACGATGGAAGAGGTAATGCTGAATTTACCGCCTGAAATGCTAAAAGTAACCGAAGGGGAGCGTTTTGCCGAAGTGTTACAGGAAATCCACGAATGGGACGATGCAATTACGCTGATTTCGCATACGGAAGATACCATTATTGAGTTTGTAGGCAAGCTCCCAAGCGGTTCAATTTCTCGTGGGTTTTACAATTTCGAACATAAAGAGGGCGGTGGCTTACAAGGGCATCTACGCTACGAAAATTGTGCCAAAATTTATTTATTAGATCGCCCTTTTATGGGAAAACGCACGGTTTCCCTGATTTTCATTAATAAAAAAGGCAACGCGATGTTTAAGATTTTTGTCGGCAGAGAGAAAATTGGCGGGGCATTGAAAGAGCATCAAATTAAGGCTTTGTATCAGTTGATTGGCTAATCTGTAAAAAGTCATCGAAAAATGACCGCTTGTAACTTATAGAAAGGGCTACGATATTGAATCGTAGCCCTTTTCAATATTAGCCTACCGCTTGCGGTAAATAACCAGCCTGAATTAAAAACGGAATTACCATAATGATAATACCGGCAATTAACGCAACCACTAATGCCAAATTACCACCAATCACACGGTAAGGTAAATTCGGATATTGGCGACGTGCTTTCCACGCTAAGCCGATAGGTAAAATCATACCATAGAACGCAAAGAGTAAACCGGCGTAACCTAATGCCTTAATAAAGCCGTTCGGATAGAATAAAGCGAACAGAATTGGCGGTGTAAAGGTGGCGATGGTCAGCCATAAACGGTTAGTCGGTAGATTTAAGCGTTTTAACAAATCGCCCACGCCTTCAAAAATTCCCATCGAAACCCCTAAAAATGAGGTAATCAATGCAAGCACTGAGAATAAACGAACCATTTCGCCTAAAATCGTGCTACCGGTAATTTGGCTGGTGGCTTTTACCAAGCCGTTTAAGGTCGGGTCTTGTGTCAAAATCGTGGTGAATTCATTTTGGCTTAATACCCCGTGTGTAGCGAGCTGCCACAATAAATAAGCCACTAGCGGAATTGCCGTCCCGATATAAATAGATTTACGAATTTTGCCGATATCTGCGTCTAAATAGCTATTAATTGTTCCCATAATAACGTGGAAACCGAACGCAGTGAAGAAAATGGGTATAGCAGAAATAATGAGTAAGTTATCTAATGGAATTGCTGTCAAGTTTTCCAGCTTCGCTTTAGGCAGCATCATCAGCAACACGGCAATAAAAGCAACAATTTTTCCTAAAAACAGTACTCGGGTTAAACCATCAACCGATTTCACGCCGACTACCACAAATGTACCTAATACCGCAGTGAAGATTAAAATGCTGATTTTCAGTTTCATATCAGCATCTGCCATTTCAGGCATTACACCGGCTAACAGTGAACCACCGCCGGTAATATAAGCCGCAAGTAGGGCATAAAGTAGTACGAGCAAGCTGAAAGTGGCTAATACACGCCCGATTAAGCCAAAGTATTGCTCGGCAAGGCTTGCCACTCCAACATCTTTTTGCGGAGCGGTTTGATACACTTCCATAAATAATAAACCGGTGTAGGCTAATAAAGCCCATAATCCGACTAAGAGTAATGCGGTTGCCCCAAAACCCATTCCGGCAGAGGTGAGTGGCATTGCCAGCATTCCTGCACCAATGGTGGTGCCTGCAATCATTAATGCACTTCCTAAAATTTTATTTTTCATAATATGTGTGAGTAAGAGTTAAAAAAGAGGAACATTTTATCAGAATTTTTTCGCAATGCGATCTAGATAACATAATTTCTCCGCTTATTTTGCACAATCAGCCGTGCTCTAGTAAACTAAGCAACAATTTGCAATTTTTTATCAAAAACAGACCGCTTGTATGTCTCTAATTTCACTTAATCTGCCGCAAATTGACGGTAATTTTCAAGATCATCAAACTCTCGGCAACCTTGTCGGGCATTCCGATACTCTTGCTATCAGCCAAGCTGCCCGAGCCTTTTACGGCTTGACGGTGGTAGTCACGCCCGATACCCGCACCGCGTTACGCTTGGAAAAAGCCTTGCCACAGTTTGCAGGGCTGCCGGTGCAACTGTTCCCCGATTGGGAAACTTTGCCTTACGACAATTTTTCGCCGCACCAAGACATTATCTCCGCCCGACTTTCTGCCCTGTTTGAACTGCAACAAGGGCGGCAGCAGATTTTGCTGTTGCCGATCAACACCTTAATGCAGAAGGTCTGCCCGCCGAATTATCTCGCTAACAATGTGCTGTTGATTAAAAAAGGCGACCGTTTTTCGATTCAAAAACTGCGGTTACAGCTGGAAAATGCAGGCTATCGGGCGGTGGAGCAGGTGCTAGAATATGGTGAATACGCCGTGCGTGGCTCGATTTTGGACTTATTCCCGATGGGGGCAGAAGAGCCGTTCCGCCTCGATTTTTTCGATGATGAGATCGACAGTATCCGCACCTTTGATGTGGATAACCAACGCACCAAAGCGGAAATTGCCGAAATCAATTTACTGCCGGCACATGAGTTCCCGACCGATAGCAACGGGATCGAGCATTTTAGAGCCAAATTCCGTGAAAAATTCGGTGAAATCCGCCGTGAGCCGGAGCATATTTATCAGCAAGCCAGCAAAGGCATTTTGAATGCAGGAATTGAGTATTGGCAGCCGCTGTTTTTCGAGGAAATGGCAAGCCTGTTTGACTATTTCCCTGCCCAAACGCTGTTTATCACTTTCGCCGATATTCAGCAAAAAGCCGAACAATTTCAACAAGATACCCAAAACCGCTATGAAAGCCGCCGAGTGGATCCGATGCGACCGCTACTGCCACCAAGTGATCTCTGGTTTGCGATTGATGAGGTGAATCGCTGGCTGAAAGGCTACCCTCGTTTAACGATAACCTCGGAGAAAATCCGCAAATCAGCAGCGAAAATGAATGCAAATGTAGCGAACTTGCCGGATATTGCCATTCAATCTTCCGCGAAAGAACCGTTTTCTGCCTTCCAGCAATTCCGCCAAAAATTTGACGGCAACATTCTGTTTTCGGTGGAGAGCGAAGGGCGAAGAGAAACCTTGCTGGATCTGCTTGCTCCGCTTGGGGTGAAACCGAAGCAGGTAGGCTCTATTGATGAAATGATGGTGCAAGCGTCCACGCTTGTACCAAACGACAATTTGCAAACTTTTCTAATTATTTCACCGCTTGATCAAGGTTTTGTTATTGAAAATGCAAATGGCACAAGCGAGACGCTTGCGCCATCAATAAATACAAGCGGTCAAAATTTAGCAATAATTTGCGAAACCGATCTCTTAGGCGAAAAGGTGCAAACACGGCGTGAGAAAAACCGCAAAACCGTCAATCCAGATACCCTAATCCGCAACCTTGCTGAGCTGAAAATCGGGCAGGCGGTGGTGCATTTGGAAAACGGCGTGGGGCGTTACGGCGGTTTAAACGTGCTGGACGCTGGTGGAATCAAAGCCGAATATCTCGTGCTACATTATGCTAACGATGCCAAGCTCTATGTGCCGGTTGCCTCGCTCCATTTAATCAGCCGTTATATCGGTGGGGCGGACGAAACTGCACCGCTGCACAAATTAGGCAGTGAGGCGTGGGCGAAAACCCGCCAACGTGCTGCGGAAAAAATCCGTGATGTGGCGGCAGAATTGCTCGATGTTTACGCCAAACGAGAAAGCCAAACCGGTTTTGCGTTTGCCTACGACAAAGCGGAATTTGATCAGTTTAGTGCTACCTTTCCTTTTGAGGAAACGGACGATCAGAAAATCGCCATCAATGCCGTAATTAGCGATATGTGCCAAGCCAAAGCGATGGATAGATTGGTGTGCGGCGATGTCGGTTTCGGCAAAACCGAAGTGGCAATTCGAGCGACTTTCTTGTCGGTGATGAACCATAAACAGGTTGCCATTCTTGCCCCAACCACCTTGCTTGCCCAACAGCATTATGAGAATTTCAAAGACCGTTTCGCCAACTACCCTGTGAATGTGGAAGTACTCTCTCGCTTTAAAACCGCCAAAGAGCAGAAAACGATTTTGCAAAATGTGGCGGAGGGCAAAGTGGATATTTTGGTCGGCACGCACAAACTGTTGCAAGACGATGTAGCTTTCCGTGATCTCGGCTTGCTGGTGATTGATGAAGAACACCGTTTCGGCGTACGCCAAAAAGAGAAGATCAAACAACTGCGTGCCAATGTCGATATTCTGACCCTCACTGCCACGCCTATTCCAAGAACGCTGAATATGGCACTCAACGGAATGCGGGATCTCTCGATTATCGCTAGCCCGCCGGCTCGCCGACTTTCAATCAAAACCTTTGTGCGACAAAGTGATGAAATGGTAATCCGTGAGGCAATTTTGCGTGAAATTCTGCGTGGCGGACAGGTTTACTACCTGCATAACGATGTCGCAACTATTGAAAACTGTGCGGAAAAATTGGCAGAACTTGTGCCAGAGGCAAGAATTGTGATCGGACACGGGCAGATGCGTGAGCGTGAATTGGAGCGGGTGATGAGCGATTTCTATCATCAACGCTTTAACCTACTGGTCTGTTCTACCATTATCGAAACGGGGATTGACGTGCCGACTGCCAATACCATTATTATCGAACGGGCGGACAAATTCGGGCTGGCACAACTGCACCAACTGCGTGGACGGGTCGGACGTTCACACCACCAAGCCTACGCCTATATGCTCACGCCACACCCGAAAACGCTCACCAAAGACGCCGAGCAACGGTTGGAGGCGATGAGCACCATTGATAATCTCGGGGCCGGTTTTGCATTGGCGACCCACGATTTAGAAATCCGGGGTGCAGGCGAATTACTCGGTTCGGAGCAGAGCGGACAGATTGAAAGTATCGGTTTTTCGCTCTATATGGACTTGCTCGAAAATGCGGTCAAAGCCTTGCAAGAAGGACGAGAGCCGAGCCTCGATGAAATCACCCAACACCAAGCGGAGATTGAATTGCGTGTGCCAGCCTTGTTGCCAGACGATTATCTGCCGGATGTGAATATGCGTCTGTCGTTCTACAAGCGGATCGCAAGCTCGGAAAATCTGCAAAGTCTGAACGACTTGAAAGTAGAGCTGATCGACCGCTTTGGCTTGCTCCCAGAGGCAACCAAAAACCTGTTTGCGATTACCCAACTTCGCTTGGCGGCACAAACGCTCGGGATTAAGAAAATCGATGCCGGTATTCACGGCGGTTATCTTGAATTTAAACCGACCGCCCAACCCGACCCGATGAAGTTTATCGCCTTAATCCAAAAACAACCGGCGGTGTACAGTTTTGAAGGGGCGGTGAAGTTCAAATTCCGCTTAGCACTCGAAGACAACCGCAGGCGGTTAGAATTTGTGGAAAATTTGCTAAGGGAGGTTGTGGGCGGATAAAGCCTCCTAAGGTTGTCAATCTTGAAAAACGATTTTTGCGATCTGTATCGTAAAAATCGTTTTTGTTTATTGCGAATCCAGTAATTTCATCTAGGCTGTTTATAACTTAAAAAAATAGATGTAAATATATTTTATTTACAATCAAAAAGGAGTAAACTGGCAATGGAAGAAATTAATGGTTTTGAATGGGATAGTGAGAAAGCTCTTCGTAATCAACAAAAACACGGAGTTAGTTTTATCGAGGCGGTAAGCGTATTTTATGATAATAATGCGATGTTAATCCCGGATCCAGATCACTCATCTAGGGAAGAGCGTTTTTTGCTACTCGGGCGTAGCAATAAAGATAATCTACTTGTGGTTGTGCATTGCGAGAGAAATACCAACATTCGGATTATTTCAGCACGTTTGGCAATAAAACGCGAAAGTGGGCAATATAAAGGAGTACATTAAATGAGAGATGAATACGATTTTTCTAATGCAGTGAAAAACCCTTACGCAAAAGGGCTAAAAAGCAAAAGTGTGGTTACTATTCGGATTGAAGACGATGTTATCAGCTATTTTAAACAACTTGCCGAAGAGGTGAATTTGCCTTACCAAACGTTGATCAATCTTTATTTGAAAGATTGCGTTGAGCAGAAACGTAAACCGACTATTAGTTGGTAATATTATGATTTGAAATCAGTATGTTATTGAGTATTTGAGAATGGGTTATCTTGCCAGTTGTATAAAATAGGCATATACTTTGGCATATACACTATCTATCGGAGGGTAAAGTAAGATGGAAAAAATTGCGAGATTATTCCGTAACGGGCGGAACCAAGCAGTGCGTTTACCGGTTGAATTTGAGTTTGATGCAGAGCAAGTCTATGTTTCTAAACAAGAAAATGGCGATATTTTATTATCATTGAGATCGAGAAATACCGAGCATTGGCAACGATTGTTTGAGCTATTGCCTGCTGTTGTATGTGATGAAACATTTTTAGATACAAAAGAGAGAAACCAATCCTTTGAGCAACGGGATCCTTTTGAGGTAGCTTAAATGTATATGTTAGATACGAATACTGTAAGCTATTTTTTTCGTGGAAATGCAAATGTGGTGGCGAAATTGAAGTCCATTAATCCTGAGAGGCTTTGTATTTCATCTGTAACTGCTGCTGAATTGGTTTATGGTGTGGCGAAAAGAAATAATGGGCAGCTTTCTCAATTTTTAGATTATTTTTTATCGAGTGTAAAGGTTTTAGATTGGAATTATCGTTGTGCTGAACTTTATGGCAAGTTACGGGCAGAGATGGAGAAAAATGGCAAAGTAATGGGCGTGCAGGATCAAATGATCGCTAGCCACGCTCTTGCTGAAGAGTGTATTTTAGTTTCTAGCGATCAGGCATTTAAAATGGTTCCTGATTTAAAATTGGAAAACTGGTTACACTAAACCAGTGAAATTAATAGTAAGGAAAAACAATGAAACAATCTCTTCTTAACCGTTTACTACGTTACACTCAAATCCACACCACCTCCGACCCGAAAAGCCAAACCTTGCCAAGCTCGCCACAGCAGTGGGATTTGCTTCATCTGCTGAAAACGGAAGTAGAGGCGATGGGGCTTAGCGAAATTTATCTTGACCCCAACGGCTATCTGTTCGCCAGCCTGCCAGCCAATATTGACAAAACCCTGCCGGTGCTTGGGCTGATTGCCCACGTTGATACTTCGCCCGATTTTAATGGTGAAAACGTGAAACCACAGGTGATTGAGGCTTATCAAGGCGGCAATATTTTGCTAAACGGCAGTGGCGATTATCTTTCGCCAACGGATTTCCCGAATTTAAACAAGCTGATTGGCGACACCTTAGTCACCACTGACGGCACCTCTTTGCTTGGTGCAGATGACAAATCCGGCATTGCGATTATTCTCTCGGCTATCGAGTATTTACAAGCTAACCCGCACATTCCGCACGGCAAGATCCGCATCAGCTTCACCACCGATGAAGAGATCGGTCGAGGCGCCGATCATTTTGATGTAAACGCATTCGGTGCCGATGTTGCTTTTACGCTAGATGGCGGGCCTCTGGGCGAATTGCAGTATGAAAATTTCAATGCTGATGCAGCGACCGTTACGTTCTTCGGGCGGAGCGTTCACCCCGGCACGGCAAAGGGCAAAATGATCAACGCCTTAGAGCGAGCTTGCGAGTTTCAACACCGTCTGCCGCCCCATTTAACCCCTGCAACCAGCGAAGGGCGTGAAGGCTTTATTATGTTGCACGGCATTGAGGGTGGAATTGATAAAGCGGAAATTCACTATATTTTGCGTAGCTTTGAGCGTGATGAATTAGCTGCATTCGGCAAAATGTTGAACGATACATTGACAGAGATGCAACAACTTTACGGCGAACATTGCGGAAAAGTCGAGATTGTCGAGCAGTATCGCAATATGCGTGAAGTGCTGGACGATTACGGCTACTTGGTTGAAATTGCCGAAAACGCAATGCGTGAACAAGGCATTGAGCCGAATTTAGAACCGATCCGTGGCGGTACTGATGGCTCACGCCTTTCATTTATGGGCTTGCCTTGCCCGAATTTATTTACCGGCGGCGAAAATTTCCACGGACGATTTGAGTTTATTTCGGTTGATACGATGGAAAAAGCCACAAAGGTTGTAATTGATATTTGTCGGAAATTTGCTGATTATGATTTCAACAAATAAGGCGGCTGCAAGCGGTCAAATTTGATGAAAAATTTGCAAAAAGCGTTATTTTTCACCAATTAAACGATTTTTTACAGATTTCCTACAAATTTATTTGACATTAAATCTGAAATCCATAGAATATGCACCTGTTGAGACGCTACGAGGTTCGTAGCGTTTTTAAATGCGGGAATAGCTCAGTTGGTAGAGCACGACCTTGCCAAGGTCGGGGTCGCGAGTTCGAGCCTCGTTTCCCGCTCCAATTTTTCTATATCGTGCTGCCCGAGTGGCGGAATCGGTAGACGCAAGGGATTTAAAATCCCTCGCCTTTCGGGGCGTGCCAGTTCAAGTCTGGCCTCGGGCACCATTTAGAAAATCAACAATTTAAAATTTGCGGGAATAGCTCAGTTGGTAGAGCACGACCTTGCCAAGGTCGGGGTCGCGAGTTCGAGCCTCGTTTCCCGCTCCAATTTTTCTATATCGTGCTGCCCGAGTGGCGGAATCGGTAGACGCAAGGGATTTAAAATCCCTCGCCTTTCGGGGCGTGCCAGTTCAAGTCTGGCCTCGGGCACCATTTAGAAGAATTAAATTTTAACAAAATAGATAGTTATCAAAGCCCGAGTGGCGGAATCGGTAGACGCAAGGGATTTAAAATCCCTCGCCTTTCGGGGCGTGCCAGTTCAAGTCTGGCCTCGGGCACCATTTTGATAATTAAGCAAATATGCGGGAATAGCTCAGTTGGTAGAGCACGACCTTGCCAAGGTCGGGGTCGCGAGTTCGAGCCTCGTTTCCCGCTCCAATCTAGAAATAAAATAGATAGCACCACGAGGTGCTTTTTTTGTACCTGAATTTCCCCTCATTCCAATTTTAATCTTGAGAAACGTAAATGATGAAAAAGATTACCATTTTAGGGCTTGGCTGGCTTGGTCTACCTTTAGCTGAAGCCTTACAAAATAAGGGCTGGCGTGTTGCAGGTACTAAGCGAACAATCACAGCGTTATCGATAGAATGCTATCCTCTAGATTTAAATGCGTTAGCGCTGACAAGCGAAATCGAACAATTACTTGTCGCTGATGCGTTAGTGATTGCCTTACCACCTAGCCAAATTAGCCCTGAAAATTACCTTTGCGGTATTCAAACATTAGTTTCGCTTGCAATAGACAAGGGCTTGAAACATCTGATTTTCACTAGCTCAACTTCAGTTTTGCCAATGGAATCGGGTGTTTTTGATGAAAAAGCAACGGTTGATTCTGCTAACCTATTGGTAAAAATGGAAAACTGGCTACTGAATCAGTCAATTCATTGCGATATTTTGCGTTTAGCCGGTTTGGTGGGGAAAAAGCGACACCCGGTTTTTTATTTGGCAGGGAAACAAAACCTAAGCGGAGCAGGGCAAACCGTCAATCTAGTGCATTTAGAGGACTGTATTGCAGCCATTTCGTTGCTATTGGAACAACCGAACGGACAGCGTATTTTTCATTTATGTGCCGAGCAGCACCCAAGCCGTAAAGATTATTATGGTGAAATGTCGAAACGTTTTGGGCTAGCGGATTTGCATTTTTCTAAAGAAAATCAACCGCTTGTAAGAGTGGTAAAGGCAGATAAAATTTGCCAAGAGCTTGGTTTTCGTTATCGCTATCCTGATCCTTATCAATTTAAATTGGATATTTAAGTTTAATCCATACAAGAAAAGGGGTTTATATGATAGTATATGCGAACTATTATCAACAACTTGTTAGGATTTTATGCTTGATGTTTTATTAGAACCTTTTGCCTACAACTATATGCAAAAAGCGATTTTTGTCAGTATGGGAGTAGGTTTGGTTTGTGCCTTTCTTTCCGCCTTTTTGATGTTAAAAGGCTGGTCTTTGATTGGTGATGCCCTATCGCACGCTGTGGTGCCGGGGGTTGCCATCGCTTATGCACTAAAATTACCCTACGCCGTTGGTGCGTTTTTTTCCGGCATTTTGGCGGCATTATCGATTCTTTGGGTAAAAAGCCTGACGAAAATTAAGGAAGATGCAGTTATCGGCTTTATTTTCACGACTTTTTTTGCTCTCGGCATGTTTATTGTTTCCCTCAATCCAACTTCGGTTGATGTGAATTCGATTGTAATGGGGAATATTTTAGGCATTGCTGATGATGATTTGTGGCAGGTGGTGCTGATTATTGCGATTTCGTTACTCGGTTTAATCCTATTTTGGAAGGATTTGCTACTCGTCTTTTTTGATGAACACCACGCATCGTCAGTCGGGCTTTCGCCATTACGCTATAAAGTGATTTTCTTTACCTTATTAAGTGCCTGTGTAGTAGTGGCTCTGCAAACGGTTGGGGCAATTTTGGTTATTGCGATGGTCGTCACGCCGGGAGCAACCGCTTATTTACTTACCGACCGCTTCCCTAGATTAGTGCTGATCGCAATGCTTATCGGCACGCTGACATCAGGGATTGGGGCATATTTAAGCTACTTTTTAGACGGAGCAACCGGGGCAGTAATTGTCTGCTTACAAACCCTGATTTTCTTATTCGCATTCTGCTTTGCCCCTAAATATGGCTTGATTACCCAAAAGCGGAAATTACACCGTGCGGAGGTTCAAAATGCTTAATTGGGTTTTAGAGCCGTTGCAATTTGAATTTATGCAAGTTGCGTTGATTACCGCAATTTTAGTTGCTGGTGTGAGTGCAGTTTTATCTTGCTATTTGGTGTTGAAAGGCTGGTCTTTAATGGGCGATGCGATTTCACATGCCGTTCTGCCCGGTGTAGTCATTTCCTCACTTGCAGGGTTGCCACTCTCAATAGGGGCGTTTTTTTCAGGTTTAGGTTGTGCCTTATCGGTGGGTTATTTAAAAGAAAATAGCCGATTGAAAGAAGACACGGTAATGGGGATTGTATTTTCAGGTATGTTTGCCTTTGGGATCTTACTGTTTACCGCCTTTAATACCGGGGAGCATTTAACCCATATTTTATTTGGCAATTTGTTAGGTGTAACCAAAAGCGATTTGATTCAGACTTTGGCGATCAGCCTCTTTACCTTTGTGGTAGTAGTGGCAAAACGTAAAGATTTCTTGCTCTATTGTTTTGATGTTAATCAAGCCAAAGTAGCAGGCTTACCGGTTAAATTATTGCATTATGGGTTACTCTCCTTGCTCGCCTTAACCATTATCAGTGCAATGCAAGTAGTAGGCGTGATTTTAGTAGTGGCAATGCTGATTACCCCGGGGATCACTGCTTACCTGCTGACTAAGCGGTTTGATAGTATGTTACTGATTGCCTTAGGCGTTGCGATATTTTCATCGGTATTCGGCACGTTGCTTAGCTACCATATTGATGCCGCAACAGGACCAACGATTATTCTCGTGCAAGCGGTCATTTTTTTCCTCAGTTTTGCATATTCTAAGGTTCAGTGATACAAAAATAGGGAGGCATTTGCCTCCCTATTTGTTCGTGATTTGTTGCTGAAACACTACTTTTGATAATGCAATAAACCGCCGAACACCCGTTCTAAATTTTGATTATTAAAGGTTTCTTCCGTTTTACCTTTTGCCAGTAGCATGCGATTGACCATCAAAACCTGATCGCAAAAGCTCGGTACGCTGGCAAGGTTGTGGGTTGAAACTAAAATCAAATGCCCTTCGTTTTTAAGCTGTTTAAGTAGCTCAACAATCGCATTTTCGGTTTTAACATCAACACCGGTGAAAGGCTCATCAAGTAAGATGATTTTACTTTCTTGAGCTAAGGCACGAGCTAAAAATACCCGTTTTTTTTGCCCGCCGGAAAGTTCGCCGATTTGCCTGTCTTTGAGATGTAAAACATCAAGTCGTTGCATTGCTTGCTCTACTTTGAGCTTATCGGTTTGGCTTGGGCGGCGTAGAAAATTCATATAGCCGTATCGCCCCATCATCACCACATCGTAAACCGAAACCGGAAATTGCCAGTCCACTTCTTCACTTTGTGGCACATAAGAAACCAAATTTTGTTTCAGAGCTTTAGCAATCGGGAGCTGACTCAGCTTAATAGAGCCGGTTAATGGCTTAACCAGCCCCATTAAACTTTTAAACAGAGTGGATTTTCCCCCTCCATTTACGCCGATTAATGCACAAATTGTGCCGTTTTCCAGATGAAACGAGACATCTTGCAAAGCGATATGCCCGTTATTATAACGAACCGATAAATTTTCGACGGAAATGGAGGCTGAAACAGTTGTCATTGCTAAATCTTATTATTTTTTGCTGCGTTCAAACCCTTCGACAATAGTGCCGATGGTCACTTTAAGCAAATCTAAATAGGTTGGAACCGGACCATCTTTCTCTGAAAGAGAATCCACATAAATTACGCCACCGTATAATGCACCGGTTTCTTTCGCCACTTGTTTTGCCGGTTTGTCGGAAACGGTACTTTCACTAAAGACAACAGGGATTTTATTGGCTTTTACACCATCAATCACTTTTTTCACTTGTTTTGGCGAACCTTGCTCTTCCGCATTGATTGCCCATAAATAAAGTTCTTTTAAGTTGTAGTCTTTCGCTAAATAGCTAAATGCCCCTTCGCTGGTCACTAACCAACGTTGTTGTTCAGGAATAAAGGCTAAACGTTGGCGTAACGGCTCGGCAATGCCTTTTACTTTTTCAGCATAGGCTTTTGCATTGGCATTATAGGTGTCTGCGTTTTGTGGGTCATATTTTACTAAAGCCGCACGAATATTTTCAATGTAAATTAATGCGTTGTCGGTGGACATCCAAGCGTGCGGATTTGGTAGATTTTTATACTCACCTTCGGTAATCGGCATTGGGGTGATGCCTTCGGTGACGACAACCGCTGGTTTGCCTTTTACATTTTCAAAGAAACGTTCAAACCAACGCTCAAGGTTCATACCGTTCCATAACACTAAGTCTGCCTTTTGAGCTTTTACAATGTCTTTTGGGGTGGGCTGGTAATCGTGAATTTCAGCTCCCGGTTTGGTAATGGATTCCACAGTGGCTTTATCACCGGCGACATTTTGTGCAATATCTTGAATTACGGTAAAAGTGGTAACCACTTTAAACGGTTCTGCCATTGCCATTGCTGCACTTAAACCAAAGGTTAATACCAATGCTTTTTTGATTGTTGATAGTTTCATTTTCAGCCTCCTTAATATTATTGAGAATGAGAATTATCGACAGCTATTCTATAGAACATTGGGAATGATGTAAATAGTCTTGTTTTTTATAAGGTTATTCTTGATAGGTTTACTCAGGCAATTCAGTTCTTTTGATTAAAAATTACTAGCCTAATCCCTCAAGAGCCAGTAAAATTGCACGCTTTAAAATCCAATCGCAAAATAAGGGCATTTGCTCCAACCTTTTGCCGTAATCCGTGTAATAACGAGGCTTTCAACTTTATGTCAGAACTGATTACCAATGCAGGCTGTGGGTCTGCTGAACAACCAAAAGAAAAAATCAATTTATTAAATCTTAATCGTCAAGAAATGCGGGAACTGTTTGCTGAAATGGGGGAGAAACCTTTCCGTGCCGATCAGCTAATGAAATGGATCTACCATTTTGGCGAAGAAAATTTCGATAATATGAGCAATATCAATAAAGTATTGCGTGAAAAATTAAAGCGTATTGCCGAAATTAAAGCCCCTGAAGTGGCGGTAGAACAACGTTCTGCAGACGGCACGATTAAATGGGCAATGCAAGTGGGCGATCAGCAAATCGAGACGGTATATATTCCTGAAGATGACCGTGCAACCCTGTGTGTTTCTTCACAAGTAGGCTGTGCCTTGGCTTGTACCTTCTGCTCAACGGCTCAACAAGGCTTTAACCGTAACTTAAGCGTGGCGGAAATTATCGGGCAAGTGTGGCGTGCTTCTAAAATTATCGGCAATTTTGGCGTGACCGGTGTTCGCCCGATTACCAATGTAGTAATGATGGGAATGGGTGAACCGTTGCTGAATATGAATAACGTGATTCCGGCAATGGAAATTATGTTAGATGATTTTGCTTACGGCTTATCTAAACGTCGTGTCACGCTTTCCACTTCGGGTGTGGTGCCGGCATTAGACAAAATGCGTGAGCAAATTGATGTGGCGTTGGCAATTTCACTTCACGCTCCGAACGATGAACTGCGTGATGAATTGGTGCCGATCAATAAAAAATACAACATCAAAATGTTGATGGATTCGGTGAATAAATACCTTGAAGTTTCTAACGCCAACCACGGCAAGGTCACGATTGAATATGTGATGTTGGATCACGTCAATGACAGTACCGACCACGCTCACCAACTTGCAGAAGTGTTGAAAAATACACCGTGTAAAATTAACTTGATTCCGTGGAACCCATTCCCGGAAGCTCCTTATGGTAAAAGTTCCAACTCTCGGGTGGATCGTTTCCAAAAAACCTTGATGGAGTATGGTTTCACAGTAACAGTGCGTAAAACGCGAGGCGATGATATTGATGCCGCTTGCGGACAGCTTGCCGGCGATGTGATAGACCGCACCAAACGTACCCTTGAAAAACGTAAATTTGGGCAGGGTATTGCGGTTAAAACCCATTAATCTGAGTAGTATAAAGGCAGAGGTTTCTGCCTTTTCTTTTTTACCGCAAATGTGGAACATATTGAAATGAGCCACCTAATGCGTTCAAATAACGAACTACTGTTGCGTATTTAGGTGAAATAACGCCTCTCTCTAATCGGCTGATATTTTTCACGTTAATGCCCGAAAGTTCGGCAACTTGTGCCTGTGTGAGATTCTTCTCTAAACGAGCTTGTTTGAGTATCTGTGCCAATTCTCTTTACACCCTAAATTCATCAAATTCCTGTTTAAATTGAGGGTTTCTCATTGCTTGTCGTAAGACATCATCAAAAGGGACGACTTCTAAATCAAGATCTTTTGCCATTTTCTAATTCCTGCTTTAATTTCTTCATACGTTCAAGAGCAAGCCTCAAGGTTCTGTTTCGGTATTTTCTGACTCTTCTTTTGAAAGATATGCTCAATGTAAGCTTGCTTTCCTGCCATAAAGAAAAAGAAACTACGGGAAATCCCTTCTCTTGATTTCGCTCTTAATTCTTTAAGACCGTTTTGAAGCGATTTTACTTCAGGTTCGGTAAGCTGATTACCATAGGTTTTCAGCTCGGCTATTACATCGGCTGTTGCAGCTTGTAGTGAAACAGGTAATGCTGAAAATTCTTTTTGAGCGTGTTTAGTCAGAAATACGTTAAATGCTGCTACAGGCTGATTGTCAGGAGTTGTCATTGTGCGACCTTGTAATCATAAGTGGTTAGTTTATGCAAGTTTTTTTTGATGTCAAGTATATTGGGACAAAGTGAAATACCACGCAACACCCCATTATTATTTTTGCGATCTGCGTCGAAAAATGAAAACGAAAAATTTTTCTTCTTCGCAAAAAATCGCTAGTCTTAGCGAGGATGGAACAGTAAAATTAAGCCCTTTGTTGTAGGAGAACGCTATGTTTGCAAAATTTTTTCCAAAAATGACCGCTTGTATGCTGATTTTTTTATTAGCGGCTTGTTCTTCTCTTCCCCTCTCTTCCTCTGAAGTTGAATTTAACCGCTCGGAAGCAGTAAAAGCCCGTATTAATTTGGCTTTAGCTTATTTGGAGCAAAATGATTTTCCGAAAGCTAAGCAGAATATTGATAAAGCCTTGGCTCACGATGAAAAAGATTATCTCTCTTATTCTGTACTTGCCTATTATTACCAACAAACAGGCGATGCTGAAAATGCCGAAAAAGCCTACCAAACGGCACTGAAATTGAGTCAAAACCGCCCTGATGTGCTGAATAATTATGGCACTTTTTTATGTAAACAGGGTCAATTTCAACAGGCTTATCAGCAATTTGAGCAGGCTGTCAAAAGCAAAGCACCTTATTATCATCAAGCGGATAGCTTAGAAAATATGGTGTTATGTGCGAAAAAAGAGCCTAATTTGCAGAAAATTGCCGAAACATTGACCGAGCTTGAGAAATTGGATAAACCTCGAGCAAATTTATTGAAGGAAACCCAATGACTGACTTAAATCTAAAAATCAGCCAAATTATTGCCAGCGAACTCAACGTTGGCTCACACCAAATTCTTGCAGCCATCACGCTATTAGATGAGGGCAATACCATTCCATTTATCGCCCGTTACCGTAAAGAAGTGACCGGCGGGCTAGACGACACCCAACTTCGCCATTTTGAAACCCGCTTAATTTATTTGCGTGAAATGGACGAACGCCGCCAAACCATTTTGAAGTCCATTGAAGAACAAGGCAAATTAACCGATGAATTAAAAGCCAAAATCCTCAGCAGCGAAAGCAAGACCGAGCTGGAAGATCTCTATTTGCCGTATAAGCCTAAACGTCGTACCAGAGGGCAAATTGCGATTGAAGCAGGGTTAGAGCCATTGGCGGACAGTTTATGGAATGATCCGAAACAAGATCCTGAAACCTTAGCCTCAAACTTTATCGATGCCGAAAAAGGCGTTGCGGATACCAAAGCGGCATTAGACGGGGCAAGATATATTTTAATGGAGCGTTTTAGCGAAGATGCCGAACTACTTGCAAAACTTCGCCAATATTTGACCGCTTACGCCACGTTGGAATCGAAAGTGATTGACGGCAAAGAGGAAGAGGGTGAGAAATTCCGTGATTATTTTGCTCATAGCGAGCCGTTTAACAGCGTGCCTTCCCACCGTGCTTTGGCGATGTTCCGTGGGCGAAATGAAGGAGTGCTATCGCTTGCATTAAATGCCGATCCGACTGCGGAAGAAGGGACAAAATCCAGCCATTGTGAAGAAATTATTCGTGAGCATTTGGGCGTGATTTTCAATCATCAGCCGGCGGATAAATGGCGTGAGCAAGTGATTGCTTGGACTTGGAAAATCAAAGCCGCTCTGCATTTAGAAACTGAATTAATGGCAACTTTGCGTGAAAAAGCCGAAGAAGAGGCGATTGATGTGTTTGCCCGCAATCTCTCGGCATTATTAATGGCAGCCCCTGCCGGTGCGAGAAATACAATGGGGCTAGACCCGGGCTTGCGTACCGGCGTGAAAGTGGCGGTGGTGGATAACACCGGTAAATTGCTGGATACCGCCACAATTTACCCTCACACCGGGCGAGAGGCGGAGGCGCAGCTTGCGATTTTCAGCTTAATTAAAAAGCACAATGTGGAGCTGATTGCGATTGGTAACGGTACGGCTTCTCGTGAAACCGAACGTTTTGCCAAAACGGTCATTAAAGAAATCAAAGAGAATAAACCACAAACGGTGGTGGTGAGTGAGGCTGGGGCATCGGTCTATTCTGCCTCTGAATTCGCTGCTAACGAGTTCCCAAATTTAGACGTTTCATTGCGTGGAGCGGTTTCGATTGCCAGACGTTTGCAAGATCCACTTGCCGAGTTAGTGAAAATCGAACCAAAAGCGATTGGTGTTGGGCAGTATCAACACGATGTAAACCAATCTCAACTGGCTCGCAAATTAGATGCGGTGGTAGAAGATTGTGTAAACGCAGTGGGTGTGGATCTGAATACTGCCTCTGCTCCGTTGCTGGCTCGGGTGGCGGGAATGACCAAAACATTGGCACAAAATATCGTGGCATTCCGTGACGAAAACGGACGTTTTGCCAGCCGTTCAGAGCTGAAAAAAGTGCCTCGTTTAGGGCCGAAAGCCTTTGAACAGTGTGCCGGTTTTATGCGAATTATCGGCGGAAAAAATGCCCTTGATGCCTCAAGCGTTCACCCGGAAGCTTACCCGGTGGTAGAAAAAATCTTACAGGCAACCACCTCAACACTTGCAGAATTAATGGGTAACAGCAGCAAAATTCACTCGCTCAACGCCAAAGATTTTGTGGACGAGCAGTTTGGTTTACCAACGGTGAACGATATTTTCAAAGAGCTGGAAAAACCGGGGCGTGACCCTCGTGGAGAGTTCAAAACCGCCGTGTTTATGGACGGCGTGGAAGAAATTACCGACCTCAAAGCCGGTATGATTTTGGAAGGCACAGTGACCAATGTGGCAAACTTTGGGGCTTTTGTCGATATTGGCGTACACCAAGACGGCTTGGTGCATATTTCAATGCTCTCAAACTCTTTTGTTGAAGATCCGCACACGGTAGTGAAAGCCGGAGATGTGGTGAAAGTGAAAGTGCTAGAAGTCGATGCTGCTCGTAAGCGTATCGCACTAACAATGCGTTTAGACGATAAACCAACCGACAAAAAAGAGCCAACAAGCGGTCGAAATTCAGCAGAAATTCGCAAAAATACGCAGAAAAATGACCGCTTGCAACGTGATAACCGCAACACATTTGGCAACAACGCTTTTGCCGATGCGTTAAAAGGGTGGAAGAAGTAAGGAAAAACAGAGAAAAGAAAGGGCGAAATATTTTCGCCCTTATTACTAACTTTTATCTATTAATCCGCTTACTTAAGATAACGTACAAAGCCCTCTAAACTTTCACTTTCAGGGGCTAATGCAATTTGCTCGCCTTCTGCCGGTGAGCCAAGCATAATCAAAGCAATGATTTTATCCGATTCTTGGCAACCAAAAGCAGAGCGAAGGGCAGTGCCGTTAATCCATTTATTAGTGATCCAAACTGTATCAAAGCCTTGTGCATTTGCCGCTAACTGAATGGCGTAGGTGGCACAGCCTGCGGTAATCATCTGCTCCCAACTTGGTACTTTGGCGATACTGTCGTCTAATTTTGCCACTACGCCGATAATCATTGGAGCTTGATTAGCTAATTTTTCCGCTTTTTTTAAGCGTTCCTCGCCCATCTCAAATTCTTCTACCGCAGCTTTTAAACATTCACCAAACTGCGACATACCGCTTTTTTCAATCACCACAAAGCGATAAGGCTTTAACCGCCCATGATCCGGCACTCGGAGGCCTGCTTTTAGAATTTGTTCAAGCTGTTCTGCATTCGGGGCTTTATCGCCAAATTTTTTATTTGAACGACGACGGTGTAATAAATCCAAGATTTGCATAAGCGTTCCTTTGTTAATTTTTTGCGTTCAAGAATAGCATATTTTCTTCATTTGGTGATTGCTTTATACTGTGCCGACTGATTTTATTTTAGGAATTTCTGATGTTAACGATTTTAAAAGCATTTTACCGAATCTTCCGCTGTATTAGAGAGTGTGTAATTAATCTCTTTTTTATTCTGTTTATTTTGCTGTTAGTACCGGTAGTGGCGTTTATCAGCTCTTCTAGCAGTACGCAAAAGCCGGTGTTTACTCAAGGGGCATTACGTTTAAATGTAGATGGTTATTTAGCGGATAATCGTGAAGAATTTACCGATTTCTACCGCTTGGTGCAATCGGAATTAGGTAGTTCCGAGCCGTTTAAAATTTCGACTTTTGATGTGGTACAAGCCATTAGCCACGCCAAAGATGACCCTAAAATTACCGGCTTGGTGTTAGATCTGCAAAAGCTACAAAGTGCCGATTTTAGCTCGTTGGATTTCATTGGTAATGAAATCAACAACTTCAAGCAATCGGGCAAACCGGTGATTGCGGTGGCTGAAGAATACTCGCAAAAACAATATTATCTTGCCTCCTTTGCCGATGAAATTTACCTCAACAAAGTTGGTGCGGTAGATTTAAAAGGCTTGGATTATTCCAACACCTATTTCAAAACCTTGCTCGATAAAATTGAGGCTGAACCGCATATTTTCCGTGTCGGTACTTATAAATCTGCGGTTGAGCCGTTTATGCGTGATGATATGTCTGAAGAGGCGAAACAAAATGCCCGAGGCTGGTTAAACGGCACTTGGCAACAAACGGTGGCAACACTGGCTAAAAACCGCAACATTGAACCGCAAGCGCTGGATTTATCGCCTGCCAATTACATTGAAAAATATAAGCAAGCCAAAGGCGATGATGCTCAATTTGCATTAAACCAAAAATGGGTTAGCCAATTAGTTTCTAGTCAGGAAAGCCGAGATAAACTGATTGCTCAGTTTGGTAAAAACAGCGAAGGTAACTATAACCAGATTGAATTTTTGGATTATATGACTGAACTGAACGACCGCTTTGCAGAAGTAAATGCCCCGAAAATTGCGGTGGTGAATGTGGAAGGGGCGATCGCAGGTGGTGAAAGTGATGAAATGAATGTGGGCAGTGAAACGTTGGTGAAATTACTGCAACAAGCCCGAGATGATAAAAATGTAGAGGGCTTAATTCTACGTATTAACAGCCCCGGTGGTAGTGCAGTGGCGTCTGAACTGATTCGCCAAGAAGTAGAAGCCTTTCAACAAGCCGGCAAACCGGTGGTTGCATCAATGGGTGGAATGGCGGCATCGGGCGGTTATTGGATTGCGGCTACCAGCGATAAAATTATTGCCAGCCCGAATACGCTTACCGGCTCTATCGGTATTTTCGGTTTAGCAGTCACTTTTGAAAAAACCGCTAAAAATCTCGGTGTGAGCGAAGACGGCATTGCGACTTCTGCCCTAGCACAGCAAGCCGGCTTAAAAAGCCTACCGCAAGAGCAGGCAGAAGTGTTGCAAATTGGGATTGAAAACGGCTACGACCGCTTTTTAGATCTGGTTTCTCGTGGTAGAAAAATGCCCAAAGAGGCGGTGGATAAAGTGGCTCAAGGGCAAGTATGGCTGGGAGCTGATGCCTTAAAACACGGATTGGTTGATGAGTTGGGTAATTTTAATGTGGCATATAATGCGTTATCTGAATTGATCAACCAAAAACGTGAAGCCAAAAACCAAGCTAAAGTCGAACAGTTCGGCTTACAATGGTTTGCAGAGCAAGATGACAGCTTATTTAGCACGCTTGCCCGTGATTTCAAAGCCCAATTACAATTTAGCGTGGCAAATTGGCTTGATTTACCGCTGTTGAAGCAACCGCACCAACAGCTAGAGACTCTTTCACGTTTTAACGATCCGAAACAGATGTATCTTTACTGTTTAAATTGTGGGAAGATCGATTAATTATTGAATTTAAGGGCAGGTTTTCACCTGCCCTCTTAAATTACCATTGATAACGATAATTTACTAATACATTAAATGGTTGTTTCAGTTTATTACCTGAAGCAACTGATGCCTCTAAACCTAAACGGTGATTACCGTTCCCCGCACTCAAGCCAAGTGAACCTTGCACTCTGCCCTTATTTTCGGCAACTTCAAATTGATATTGGTTTACCTGCACTTTTGCACTATTGGCTTTTTCCGCAATGCCGCTCACTTCCATATAAGGTTGAAGATTCCAACCATTATTCAAGGCAAAGCCTTTTGCTACTCTTACGCCAGCACGGGCAACCAAAAGATTTAACCGTTCCTCATCGGCTTTACCGTTAATGGTGTGGTAGGCAAGTTGAGCTTGTGGTGTCACTACCCAGTCATTGCTTAATGCAAAGCGTTTACCGATTTCACTGGATATGCCAAATGCATTATATTTACGTTTTTCGCTATTTGATTCAGCAGTTAGGTGTTCATATTTAGCGATATTATCTAAATACCAACCTTGCTCATTGGCAAAAGTCGCATAAAAACCGACCGCTTGTGAACGCAATTTGCCTTTACCATATTCGCCGTTAAAGTCCACATCAGCACGGCTCGTGCCTACGAAACCGCCTAAACGTAAGGTATCACTGACCGCCTTATCCGCCCCGATTTGTAAGCTGTGGCTATCCATTTCAAAACCGGAAGAACGGCTGTCTGTCGCCACATTTTGAGACTTAGCTTCAGTGCGGCCATTTTGGTTTTTCACCCAAACATTGCTTGCGTTCTCGGTTTTCAATTCTCCCAAACGTTGGTGAATGCCTTGCAAATTTTGCGTGAGTAACAAGCCCTGAGCTTGGCGGAGCGACACCAAGGCATTCGAGGTTTCACTCAATTCCGCCAATGCCGGAGTGGTGGTTGGTACGCTCGGTGGGGTTGGAACAGGCCGCGGAGCTGGGGTTGTAGGTGGCACCGTTGGTGGTGTCACTGGCTTAGCCGTTTCTGTCGGTGGAGGAGTTGGCTTAGTAGGCTCTACCGATGGTACTACAGGAGTTACTGGTTTAACTGGCTCTGTTGGAGGTGCTACCGGTTGGGTTGGCTCAGTTATGTCAGGTTTATCTTTTGGAGTTACCTTATTAGAAAGTACCCAGTCTGTTCCTTCTTTATTTAAGTGATAACGGTAAGCTCCAGCATCCACAAAATCTTTATCTTTTAATGAAAATGCTGCAACGCCATCAGTGGTTTTTACTAACGTTACTTTTCCACCTTCAGCTTCAGGTTCATTACCACTATCTTTAACCGTAATAGTATGTTTGCCATCAGATTTACCTTTGACAATAACACTATTTCCTTTTTCAGAAGCAAGATCGGTATTTAATCCAAAATGGAGATTTCCGCTTAAATTACCATTGATCACTAAATTAGAAAAATTCTGAGATTTCTTAATATTAATTTCTGAATTATTCCCTGATAAATCTTTAATATCTCGTGTAAAATCTGAAGAATATGTCCAATTAGAATCATTTAATTCAACAGACATTTTTGCATCATCAATATAACCACTTAATTTCGAATTTTTAGAGGTTAATCGATGGTTACCTGGATTATATTGACTTTCAGATCTTAATACTGTTGTTTCTATAGTACTATTTTCTAATTGAATATCTAGATTGGTTGTAGCTCTAGAATCTATCGGAATAAATCCACGTTCTGCTTTCAAAGTACTACCTTTAATAAGAATTTTATTATTACTATCTGATTCTGATCTATCATCTCCAAAAAGAAAAGCTTTTGGCTTATTAGCCTCTATTTTTGTATTAGTAATAGAAAGTGTAGAGTTACCAACAATAAATATTCCATCGCCATTTTTATTTGTTATAGTACTATCCTTAATATCCATTGTCGTATTTGTCAAAAGAATATTACCATTAACAAATAAACGAGATTCCCCAGCTAATTCTTTAGTAGTAGCAAGTGTAGAATTAGTAATTTTGAATGTTGAATCTGTGGCATTAATAATTGTATCTGACTCAGCAAGATTAATTGAAGAATCTTTGATAATAGTATTAGATTTTATTGCTGATATCATGCCACCTCTATTTTTCTTACCTGTATTAGACAGTTTTGAAGAAGATACATTTAAGGTTGAATTATTTAAATAAATAAGGCGGCTATCATTATGAGAAGATAAGGTAGAATTGATAATATTAATAGTAGAATTGTTTAAGCTATTTAGTTGTGCTGTATTAGAGTAAAAAGTACTTATATTCTCAGGAGTAGAAGATTTTAACTCACTATTATTTATATTAACCGTTGCATCATTCTCTGCGTAGACTATTTTTGCATTGCCTCCTGAATTATGCGTAAGTTTAGTATGATTTAATGTTAATGTTGATTTATCAACATCTAACAGATTATTAGTTTTCCCTTCAGAATCAGGAGAAAGAGATAATGTACTATTATTAAATACTACAGAAGAATTGTCTAAAACGGAAAATAAATCCATATTAGAACTGAATCTCCAATAGCGTTTGGATTTTTTACTCCCATCACCTGACACTGTAGCATTATTAAATACCGCATTAGTAGCCTTGAGCTCTATTTCAGGATCTTGTGTGCTTGCACCAGATAAATCATAAGTACAAGTATTACTTTGGATCGTTTGATCTTTAGTCGTAAAGCCTTCAGTAATAATCATATTGTCACAGTTTGCAGCCTGTGCTGTACTTGCAGCCATACCAACAGATATTAACACGAGAGTGATGGGGGATAATTTAAAACTCTTCATAAACTTTCCTTATTGTTTAAAACAAGCGGTTCAATTTTAGCAAATTTTCACTCCAATTGAACCGCTTATCTTTCTATTTTGTGAGCTTTCTCACAAAAATGGTGCCGAGAAAAATCACTAACATCACCGGAATGGTTAAACCGAGTGGTAAATGCACTTGGTGGTAAGAGAGAAGGTGGTATAGCACGAAGCCGACAAGCCATAATCCGGCGGCAATCCAATCGAGGTTAGGCTGTGCTTGGTGGCGTTTTAACACAAAGAAATCCGCAATTTGCACAGCGATCATCGGGGCGAATACCGAGCCTATCAGTAGTAGGAAATTTTCATATTGAGTAACGGGTAAACTGATTGCCAAGAGTGTGCCGATGATTGCCACTAAAATAGCGGTAGGGGTTTCTTTAAATTTTACCGTGATATTGCTGGCACTGACACCGGCGGAATGGGCATCAAGAAACGTGGTAGTAACCGTCGAAAGAATCATCACAATAATGCCGATAAGGCTCATTCCTGTCATTAGTAACATAGGGGCAATTTCGGTTTGCCCGGTAAATAGCACCATACCTAGCCCTAACGCATACATCCACGCACTGGTGATCAAATAGCCTACAGTTGCCGAAAGGGTTGCGGCAAAAGGCTTTTTCGCTTTAGAGGTGTAGTCTGATACCAGAGGTAGCCACGAAAGAGGCATAATAGTGGCTAATTCTACCGCAGTGCTAAACGGTATATCACCCGAAACAGGGAAGTTTTCCTGCCCATTCAACACTTTAATGCTTAGCCATAAGGTGAGTAAAAACATAGCCACTAAGGTGAATAACTTGAATTTTCCAACCTGATTAGAGCCGGTAAAAAGCCATAGCACAATCATCAATCCAAGCACGATTGCCCAAAGTGAGAACGCCGAATATTCCCATAAGGCAAGGCTTAGGGCATTGCTGATTTCCGCTCCGGTGTAAATCATAATAGCCGTCCACCCCACAAGCTGTAGCACATTGGCAACGGAGAAAAACACCGAGCCTTTGCCAAAGGAAATCTGCACCGTTTGCATCGCATTTTTGCCGGTTTTCGCCCCAATTAAGCCGGCAGCAAAAAACAATACGCCGCCTAATAAATGCCCTAACAATATCGCCAGTAAGCCTTGTTGCCAGCCGAGTGGGGCAATCCAAGTACCGACCACGATTGCACTGGCACTAATGCCGGCACCCGCCCAAATCAAACCACTGTTTAACGTGCTAAGTGTTCTATTCATCACAGCCTCCATTTGCAAAATTTACCAAGTTTTTGACCGCTTGTTGCCAATCTTTTGCTTGGGTAATGGCACTTACCACGGCAGCACTGCCAACACCGGCTTGCATCACCTGTTTGATATTATCTTGTTGGATACCGCCAATCGCTACGGTTGGAATCTTAAGCGGTGCAACCAGTTCGACATATTTAGCTAAATTGGTTAAGCCTTGTGGTTGAGACGGCATTGCTTTGGTTTGGGTAGGGAATACGTGACCAAAAGCAATATAAGAGGGTTTAACTGCCAACGCCCGCATTATTTCAAAGTAGCCGTGGGTTGAAACACCGAGCCTTAGCCCGGCTTGTTGAATTGCGTTTAAATCGGCAGTGGCTAAATCTTCTTGCCCTAAATGCACGCCGTAAGCCTGATACTTCACGGCTAACTGCCAGTAATCATTTACAAACAAACGCACATTGTGCTGTTTCGCCAGTTCCACCGAATGGGCAATTTCTTGCTCAATCTCTGCAAGCGGTCGATTTTTAATTCTAATTTGCAAGGTTTTCACCCCTACAAGAATTAAGCGTTCAAGCCATTTAACTCTATCGACAACAGGGTAAAGCCCAAGTTGATATTCCGTTGGAGCAAAAGGCTCTTTCGGCAATTTAAGAGAGGCAGAAATCAGCTCGGTTTGTGGGAAGAAAGCGATATCATCGGGGTAGCCGGTGTGGCAAAGTGAACTTAAAGCAGTTTGCCCTCTGCCTTGTTTTTCCGATAAGCCTTTTTGCAAATAAGCGGTGGCAACAGTGACGGCATCAGCTAAATCAAAGCCGGTTGCCAACATCGCTCCAACCGCTGAAGCATAGGTGCAACCTGTGCCGTGGGTATTCACACTTTGCAGTCGGGCGTGACTAAAGGCATAAATTTCATTTGCAGTCAGAAGATAATCTCTTACCGTTTCCCCTTGCCATTCAAAATGTCCACCTTTGGCTAACACGGCTTTGATTCCCTGTGCAAACAGTTTGTGGCTAGCGGTTTTCACATCATCAAAGGTCTGGATTGCTGTTTCGCTTAATAAAGCGAGTTCAGTGCCGTTTGGAGTGATTAAATCCACCAGCGGATACAATTTTTGTTGCACTATCGGCAATAAAATACTGTCGGATAACGCCTGCCCACTGCTTGCCACTGCCACAGGGTCGTAAACCACATAACAATAATGCGAGCTTTCTGCACGGATTTTTTGGATATATTCACACAAGATCTCTACTTGTGCTTGCGAGCAGAGTAAGCCGATTTTGATTGCGTTCGGGTAGCCTTGAACCAGCAAAGCTTCAAACTGTTGGCGGAAGGTGTGATCATCAACAGGCGTTACACACAGCACACCGTGCGGATGTTGAGCCGTTACAGAAGTAACTACCGAACAACCCACTAGGTTAAAATCGTGAAAGGTATGTAAATCGGTTTGCAGACCGGCACCGGCACAGGAATCTGAGCCGGCAACCGTCCAAATGACGTTAGGTTGGTATGGAGAGCTTGAATAATTAGACATCGCAAAATCCTCATAATATGCTTAGGGTTTTGCTTGCCAGAGATGTGGTAATGATCCCAAAATCTGAATTTGGGTAAAACTTGTTCCCTACGCAGGTACTAACCTACAGGTTCCACGGATCTCGCTGTTGCGATCTCAGCCTTACGGCACTCCGACAAGCGTTTTTAGTATAGCTTACAAGCGGTTATTTTTTATAAAAAAATGCAAAATATCCGTTGTGAAGTCTATTAGAGGGAAATTTGCATTCCCTCATCTTGGGGCAAGGTGGTAACTTGCCCCGTCGTTAAGTGAGTGGTTTTTTATATCTCCTCTAATTCCAAATCTTTGGTTTCGTGGACTTGCCACAATGCCCAGAAGCTCAATAATGAGGCAACCGATAAATAGCCGCCTACACCGAATAAGCCGAAATTTTCATTGATTTTGACCGCAATAATAGTGAACACGCTAGCTCCTAAAATACCGGCAGCGGTGTAGGCGAGTGATGCTCCTGTGTAACGTACTTCTGTTGGGAAGAGTTCGGGCAGAATTACCGCCATCGGGCCGAAGCTTAAGCCGATTAAGATCATTCCAATGGTGAGGAAAATAAAGATCGAAGTCGGTGTGCCGTTTTCGAGGAAAAACGGCATTGTTAAGCCGTAAACTACGGTTGCTCCTGTGGCAATTAACAGCAGTAAACGCCGCCCGATTTTGTCGGAATACAAGCCGGAGAAGAAAATCGCAATGCCGAAAATCACGGAGGTAATCAGCAAATATTGGGTGTAGAGATTTGCCGGTAAACCTAAGCCTGTAGCGTGTCCTGCTTGAGAAACTGCCACCGGGCTTTTGACGAAAATTGGGGTAAAGGCAACTAAAATGTAGAACAGCACATAACCTGCGGTGGCAATAAATACGCCGATCATAAATGGTTTGAAATGCTTGCTAAAGAGCGTTTTAAGCGGTGTGTGGCGGTTTTTGCCTTGCTGTTCTGCTTTGAGGAAAATCGGGCTCTCGCTGATTTTAATGCGGATATATAAGCCGATAAAAATCATCACAATAGAAGCTACAAATGGAATTCGCCACGCCCAATCCAAGAAGGCTTGTTCTCCGTAAATTAAATTTACCAAGTAGAACGCTCCGTTTGCCAACAGCAAGCCGATTGGGGCGCCCATTTGCGGAAAAATACCAAAAAATGCCCGCTTGTGTTTCGGGGCGTGTTCGGTGGCAACGAGAGCAGCTCCGCCCCATTCGCCGCCTAAGCCTAAACCTTGTCCGATTCTACAGAGGCAGAGTAACACGGTTGCCCAAATGCCAATGGCGGCATAATTAGGCAAAAGCCCGATTGCTACGGTAGATAAGCCCATTAATAAGAGCGAGGCAATCAGGGTTTGTTTGCGTCCGTATTTATCGCCGAAATGCCCGAATAAAATCGACCCCATCGGGCGGGTGAAAAAGGCAAGGGCAAGCACGGAAAGCGACATTAATTGGTTGGAAACCGGATCATCGCTATTAAAAAACTGCACGTTAAACACCAGCACTGCTGCCATCGTGTAGATGTAGTTATCAAAATATTCAATCGCCGTGCCGACCATTGAGGCAACCGCCACTTTAGTTGGGTTTGAGTGAGCTTTAGACATATTCAACCCTCGCATATTGCTCAACGGTTTCAGGCGTTAATGCTCCAAGTGTATCCAGCAGATTGACGGCAAATTGCCCGTATTGAGTTGGTTTGAGTGCTTGAGCAGCTACTTCGCCTGCAATGGCATAAGCGGTGCAAGCCTCAATAAGTGCGTTGAAATAGTGTTCTTTGTCGGCAACGGCTAAGAATGCACCGCATACCGCACTTAATAAACAGCCTGAAGCCGTAATTTGTGGGAACATCGGGCTGCCGTTGTGCAATAAAACCGTGCGTGAGCCGGAGCTTACTACATCGGTTTCGCCACTGATTGCGACTAAAGTTTGGTAACGCTTGGCAACCTGTTGGGCGATTTCAACCACATTATGCGAGCCTTCGCCGGCATCAACGCCTTTGGCCTGCCATTCTACATCGGCGAGGGTAGCTAGTTCCCCCGCATTTCCACGAATGGCGGTGAAGTGAATTTGTTTGAGTAAGGTTTCAACGGTTTGACGGCGGAAAGGTGTTGCTCCAACGCCGACAGGGTCAAGAATGACCGGAATGCCTAAACGGTTGGCGGTTTTGCCGGCAAGTACCATTGCTTCCACTTCTTTGCCGATAAGCGTGCCGATATTAATCACCACGGCGTTACTGAGTGCCGGCACGGACTCCATCTCCTCAATAGCGGCTGCCATAATAGGCGAAGCCCCAAGTGCCAATAAACCGTTGGCGGAAAAATTAGCGGCAACAATGTTGGTAATGTTGTGAACAAGCGGTCGATTTTGTCGAATTTTTTGCAAATAATGCGAGCGATAGGGGAGTGATGTGGTCATCGTTTATTCCTTAATGATTGAAAAACAACGCACCAACACCAACGGGGAATAGATGGGTTTACGCCTTTAGTTTCCTACGTCAGTGCTAACTGCATCAGGTTCAACGGGTATTTCTCAGCTTGTAAAAACAAGCACCCCGACTAAATGAGGCTTTAATATAATCACTAAAAAAGCGGTTGTAAAGGGCTACAACCGCGGTTTTCAGCTAAGCCGCTTCTCGGTGATAGAAACGCAAGCTATGCTCTTTTTGGCGGGCGGAACTAAAGGCGGAGACTCGTTTTAGATAGCCGATTACCCGAGTGCCGTAATCAATATTATCGGAGCCGCATTTGCTACAACTGTGCAAAGTGCGTTTGTCGATGTGGCTACATTCGTTGCAAATCGTGATTTTGACGTTAATACAAAAATAATTGCAGCCGGTTTTAGCGGCGGTATCCAGCAAGGAGCGATAGCCAGCTTGGGTTAAGGCTTCGTCTAAATTCAAGTGTAGAGCGGAGCCTCCGTCCAGCCATTCAATCAGCTCTCTGCCGTGCAGTAAGAATTTATCCAAAGCATTAATTTCTTCATCTTCTACCACATAGAAATAGGAATTGTAGCAATCTCGTGGTACGAAATAGCCGTCCTCTTTGTCCCATTTGGCGTTTTTGACCCCTAAATTTTCAGCAGGCACAAATTCGGTGTTGAATTTCACGCCATATTGTTGGCTGGCGGCTTGATTTGCCTCGAAGATGGTTTTTAGGCGAGACTGCACAAAATCAATATATTCAGGGTTATAGCCTACTTTCAAACCTTGCGATTCTGCCGCTTCCGCCATTCCGTTAATGCCAATAGTCAGGAATTGTTTATTCAGTGAAATAAAACCGGCATCATAAACCGGCAACATACCGCTAGCTAAATATTCCTCCATTAATTTGCGGTAAGCGTATTGATATTTATGGATCTTGCTGACCTCTTCGCTTAAATCACGGTTATCTTGCACTAAACGGTTCATATTAATAGTAATTACATTGATTGAACCTGTCGCAACACCTCCTGCCCCTAATGAATAGGAGAAGCTGTGATCGCTGATTTCATTTCTTAAGCGGCAGCAAGAAGCAAGGGAGTCCGGATTATCTGATTGGTAAATGAAGAATGAATTGCCTTGAGATAGCTCTTTTGCCATTTGATTGGCAAACTCGTCATCTTTACATTTGCCCTTTTCGGTAAGCATTGCCGCGGTCACAACAGGGAAAGTGAGAATTGCTTTGCTTCGCTCTTTATTGAACCATTGCATAAAGAAAAGTTGTAATTTTGAAGTGGTTTCCCAATTTGGTTTCTCAAAATCAGGGAAAACAAAACGGTTAAACATCGCTTCAAAATAGAATTTGTCATATACCGAAATATTCCAAAATACGCTTTGATAACCACGAGCGGCTGCAGGTTGGTTGATGCTATACACAACCTGTTGCAGGTGGTTTTCAATGTCTGAACGATGGGTTTGTAAGTAATTATCGCCGTAATCTTTGCGGGCAAAATAGTCAAAATAGGTCAGAAATTCAACCGTAGCGACTGCACCGGCAAACTGAGAACTGACCGCAAAGACAAAATTGATAAAAGAACCGCAGAATGAGGCTAAATGTTTCGGAGCTTTGGATTCGCCGCCGAGTTTAGTCAAACCATCACGCAAGAAAGGGTACATAGTGACTGAAACGCAGTAGGGTTTTAGGCTGGTTTCATCGTGTACGTAAATTTCGTGTGCTTCAATTTGACGTAAATATTCACAAGCGGTCTCTTTTCCAAAAAGTTTTGCAATTTTTTCACTCACTTTTGCTCGATTGATTTGCACAAAAAAGTCTTTCATTAATTCATTTTCCATTGTCGCTATATTTTTTTGCGTGACGTTAGCGTTAGCATCCATTTTTGAACCGTCTGCGGCATTTTTAGCTTGGATATATTGATTAATGAAGTGTAGTTTTCCGTCTAATTGTGTCGGTTGTAAGCGAATCATATTGAAGCTCCTCGAATAAAAAGATGGTTAAGATTTTGGTTATTGCGTAAATCAGTAAAGCGTTGATTAGTGGTTAAACTTTCCAGCCCGCCTCGTTCGGCAATCCAACGCCCGGTTTTTAAGTAGGTTAGCTCGTGTAATAAAGTATCGGCGATTTCGTGCTGCTCCAAACCACTATAAAGACAGGTGTTTAGCCCCTGTTTTTTTGCCAGTTGCAACAGCGGCAGTAATTTTTCTGCTTCCCATTCTCCGCCCATAAACAATACGCAGCTAATTAAGCCTTGGTAGCGTTTTAGGCGTTCAGAGAGATATTCACTGCTAAGCTCTTTCCCAAGACAGGCTTTCCAACTATCCGCACTATGGCAACCTTTACAGCCAAGTGGGCAGCCTGTAATCAGAAAAGCAAGTGAGGTTTCATTCGGCACTTCTTGCCAAACAATTTGTTCCGAGCTGAATCTGAGATTTTCCATTACTAATTCATTAACACAATATGTTGTGTTTTTTAACATTATTTAACACTATATGTAGTATGTTAGATCTATTGAATGGGAAAATAAAGAGCAATAAGTGAAAAAAAAGAGTTGAAATTTGAAGAAATGAATAAAATCAAAAGGATAGCGAATGATAAATTTTAAGCATAAAAAAGCCGTGTATTTTTTTACACGGCGAATGAAAAGCTTGATTAATTGATTTCAATGATATCAAACAGTTTTTCTAATTGATGGCTTAAAAGTGAGAGTGGGCGTTTGCTTGCTAATGTAAAATTTAGGTTAAAGGTGCTGCCTGTTGATTCTACATTTAAGCATTTCACCTCAAAACCACGGTGACGTATAACCCGTAAAATACGCTCTAAGGTTTCAGGGCGTTTGTTAGCTTTTAGCGTTAATTGATATTCTTCCATCTTATTCTCCTATACCTCATCGTCTAACATATCGGCATTACACGCCCCCGGCGGCACCAGTGGCCAAACGTTATCTTCCTGTGGAATACAAACGTGAAGTAAGTAAGCCCCTTTGGCATTGAGCATTCTGTCTATTGCATCTGACACTTCGCTCGCTTTCTCAATTCGCTCACCGTCAATATCAAAGGCTTTCGCCAACAACACAAAATCAGGGTTATCATCTAAAATGGTTTGGCTGTGTCGCCCGTGGAAGAACAGCGATTGCCATTGGCGAACCATACCTAAACGTTGGTTATCCAGTAATAGAATTTTGACCGCTAAATCAGCTCTTTTAAGCGTGCCGAGTTCTTGAATATTCATCATAATCGAGCCATCACCGGTTATTAAAATAACCTGATCTTCCGCTCGAGCTTTGATTGCCCCAATCGCCGCAGGCAAGCCAAAACCCATAGAGCCAAAACCGGCAGAGGTGATATAGTTTTTCGGATCGTGATAAGTTAAATGTTGTGCCGACCACATTTGATGCTGCCCTACATCAGTAGTGACGATGCTGTTTTTGGCTTTACGCTGTGAAAGCGTATGTAATAATGTCACGGCATCAATATCGCCATCACCACTATTTTCTTGATATTGAAAGTCAAATTGCTGCTTTAAATTACGCACATCTTCACGCCATGCTTCAATATCTAATGGTTGAGCCAAGTAATCCACGGCTTCAATTAAATTCCCTTTTAAGGCAACTTGTGCTTGACGGAGCTTGTTGATTTCCGCATTGTCGATATCAATGTGAATCACTTTAGCGTGAGGGGCAAAAGTGTCTAATTTGCCGGTAACACGGTCATCAAAGCGGGCACCACAGGCAATGAGTAAATCACACTCTTGTACCGCGTAATTTGCTGCTTTTGTGCCGTGCATACCGATCATTCCCATATAGAGCGGATCGGTTGGATCGATAGTGCCTAACCCTTTTAAGGTAGAAACAGACGGAATATTTGCAATTTTTACAAAATTTCTGACCGCTTGTACACCATCAGCCATACCAACGCCACCGCCGACATAAAGTACCGGGCGTTTGGCGGTGGCTAATAATTGTTTGGCAACCACTAATTTGTTGGGATCTTGTGCATCGGCAGGTTCTTTAGGATAAACGATAGGTAGAGCCGAGGTTGGGGCTAGTTGCACATCACGTGGAATATCAACCAGCACCGGACCCGGTCTGCCACTTTGTGCAATTTGGAATGCAAGGGCTAAAATTTCAGGTAGCTCCTCAATATTCTGAACAATAAAACTGTGTTTAGTACAAGCGAGCGACAGACCTAATACATCAGCTTCTTGGAAGGCATCAGTGCCGATTAAATGGCTGGCAACTTGTCCGGTAATCGCAACTACAGGAATAGAATCCAGTGCGGCATCGCCTAAACCGGTGATTAAATTAGTTGCCCCAGGGCCGGAGGTCGCAATACAAACCCCTACTTTGCCTGTTGCACGGGCATAACCGATAGCCGCCATTGCAGCACCTTGTTCATTGCGACAAAGTAAATGATCTAAACCGGAATCATAAATTGCATCGTAGGTAGGCATAATCGCCCCGCCCGGATAGCCAAAAAGTGTCGTTACCCCGTGAGCTTTTAAACTCTCGGTGATAAATCTTGCTCCATTCATGGATGTTGTGTCCTTAATATTTTTATTATTTTAAAACCAGACAATATAGATAACATAAATTCCCTGTTTTTTAAACTTTATTTTCGGTAAAAATAAATAGGATTCCATCATTTATTTGGACAAATAAAAGTCGTTTTTATTTAGGTAGAGAAAGGAGTTACTACTTAAGAGGTATTTTGGCAAATTTTATTGATTTAATTCAATAAATCTTCATTTTGATATAGTCGGCTTGGTTTAAATTTCATATTCTCGCAACTGAATATCAGGGATTATCTTATTAATTTTAATAGGAAAAATTCTTATTTTTATCTAATTATTTTTACCTGAGTGGGAGAGCCAAAATGAAATTTTTAATAAAAAGCCTAGCTGTGGCAACAATTTCAATATTGGGGTGTTTACAAACTGCTTTAGCTGAAGAGGCGAAAACTGAATCATTAACAGATAAAGCAGTTAAGCATGAAAAATTAGGCGTGAAAATTGAGTCTGCAAACCACCTATTTGCAGAAAAATATCCGCTACAATACGATTCTTGGAAGTCAACTGCCCAATCCACAGATCGAGGAAGTGCGTTAGAGGCTGACCCTCGTTATGTTATTTTGTGGGCAGGCTATGCTTTTGCGAAAGATTATAATAAACCACGAGGTCACTTTTATGCAGTTACCGATGTGCGTGATATTTTGCGTACCGGCGCGCCTAAAGATGAAAATGATGGTCCACAACCTATGGCTTGTTGGACATGTAAAGGCCCTGATGTTCCACGCTTAATTGAGGAGAAAGGTGAGCGAGGATATTTTGATCCTAAATGGGCGAAATATGGTGCTGAAATTGTAAACTCAATAGGTTGTGCAGACTGCCATGACACGACATCAGAAGAGTTTAAACAAGGTAAACCTGCATTACGTGTTGCACGTCCTCACGTACTACGTGCATTAAATACGGTTGGTTGGAAGTTTGAGGATTTAGATAAACATGGCAAACGTCCGGCTGTGTGTGCTAACTGCCATGTGGAGTACTATTTCAAAAATAAAACAGATGTAACTTTCCCTTGGGATAAAGGTGTAGATGTTGATAGCATTGAAAAATACTACGATGAAATCAATTTTACAGACTGGACTCATGCTTTATCGAAAGCTCCGATGCTAAAAACGCAGCACCCAGATTTTGAAGTTTGGTCACAAGGTACACATGGGAAAAATGGTGTAACCTGTATTGATTGCCATATGCCAAAAGTGAAAGACAAAGACGGCAAAGTTTATACTGACCACAAAATCGGTAATCCGTTTGACCAATTTGAAGCGACTTGTAAAACTTGTCATGAACAAAGCAAAGAAACATTGGAAAAACGTGTAAAAGAGTATAAACACGAAGTAAAAGAGGCAATGATTCGCTTAGAAGATCAATTAGTGAAAGCTCACTTTGAAGCGAAAGCTGCTTGGGAAGCTGGAGCAACTCAAGAAGAGATGAAAGAGATCTTAATGGCAATTCGTCACGCTCAATGGCGTTGGGATTACTCTGCGGCAGGTCACGGTAACCACTTCCACGCACCTGATGTAATGTTACGTACCATCGCAACAGGTATCGACCGTGCAGCAGATGCCCGTGCTAAATTAGGTGTAGTGTTAGCAAAACACGGTGTAACAACGCCGGTCGCAATTCCGGACATCTCAACTAAAGAAAAAGCTCAACTTGCAATTGGTTTAGATATTCCTAAAGAGCAAGCTGCGAAAGATGAGTTCTTAAAAACGGTTGTTCCTCAATGGGAAAAAGAAGCTCGTGCTAAAGGTTTATTACCCGCAGAAGAAGCAGACAAACCGGTAGTAGCACCAAAAGCAGAAGCAAAATAATGTAGCTTGAGGTGAACTATGAAAAAATTAATCTCAAAAGCAGGGCGAGCAGTCGCCCTCATACAAGCGGTCGTATTTGCAGGTTTTTTTGCAATTTCCAGTGCGAATGCGTTAATGCCGGAGCAGCCAAAACCTCTTTGGCAATCAGAAACGGCTGATGATGCAAAAGTAGCTCAAGATGCACGCCGTGATCCAAACAAATACTGTACTCAATGTCATGAGTCAGCAAATGCAACAGGTAAGCCTTTCCATCACGCAGGTAAACATTTCCAAAAAGATGTGAAAAGCCCGAATAATGGCGAGCCACTCACTTGTGTAAGTTGCCACGGTAATATTTCTGAAAGCCACCGCAAAGGGGCAAAAGACGTAATGCGTTTTAACCCACACGGTAAAGCAAGTAACCCATCACTTGAACGTTCGGTAAATGAGCAAAATCAAGTCTGTTTTGCTTGCCATACGGCAGAGAAATTGCGTGAAAAATTCTGGGCTCACGACACGCACGCAACTAAAATTGCTTGTACCAACTGTCATGAAATTCACCCGGAAAAAGATCCGATGAAAGACATTCCTGAAAAAGATCGCATTAAACTTTGTACGGATTGTCATACCAAAATTCATTCAGGCGAATTTAAAAATCCTGAAATGAAAGCCACAGAAGCAAAAGGAACAAAATAATGACTTGCACCCGTAGAGATTTCGTCTCAGGGGCAGGTGCTATCGCAGTTGTGGCAAGTACAGGGCTTGCCACCTCCATAACTCTTGCTACTGAGAAAGAACAAAAGAAAATCCGCTATGCGATGGTTCACGATGAAACCGTTTGTATCGGCTGTACGGCTTGTATGGACGCTTGTCGCACCACCAACAAAGTGCCGGAAGGGGTTTCTCGTTTAGAAATTATCCGTAGTGAGCCTTTCGGTGAGTTTCCGAACGTACAATATGAGTTTTTCCGCCAATCTTGCCAACACTGTACCAATGCACCTTGTGTGAGTGTTTGCCCGACCGGTGCTTCATTTATCGATCCTGAAACCGGGATTGTTGATGTACACTCAGATTTGTGTGTCGGTTGCCAATACTGTATTGCGGTTTGCCCGTATCGTGTACGTTTTATTCACCCAGAGAAAAAATCAGCAGATAAATGTAATTTCTGTCGTGATACCAACCTTGCAGAAGGCAAACAGCCGGCTTGTGTAGAGGCTTGTCCGACTAAAGCCCTAATCTTTGGTGATATGAACGATCCAACTAGCGATATTTTCCATAAAGTGAAAAATAATCCGGTTTATCGCACCAAAACAGCATTAGGTACAGAGCCGAACTTATATCACATTCCATTTGGTAAAGGAGAGCATAGATAATGAATGAATATGTACCTTTCCAAACCCCAAACCTTGTTTGGGACGGCACTATCGCTATTTACTTATTCCTACTTGGTATTTCATCAGGTGCGGTTCAGTTAGCGATTGCTTACCGTAATAGCGGTGTTAAAATGGAAAAACCAAGCCAAAACTGGATTATTCGTAGTGCAGCTATTCTTGGCACATTACCAACCATTATTGGCTTACTGTTACTGATTTTCCACTTAACCAAACCTTGGACATTCTGGAAGTTAATGTTCAACTATAACTTTACCTCGGTAATGTCGATGGGGGTAATGTTATTCCAGCTTTATATGGCAGTATTGGTGGTTTGGATTGCCATAATGTTTAAAGATTGGTTAGCGGTATTTATTAACCGTTATTTGCCGATGTTTAAGTTTGTGCTTGGTTTAATTGATTTCGCAGAAGCTAGATTATTAAAACCAATTGAGTTTATCTTATTCATATTGGCGGCAGTATTAGGGGCTTATACTGGCTTCTTACTTTCGGCGTTAGTGAGTTATCCAATGCTCAACAACCCGGTGTTACCGGCACTATTCTTGGCATCAGGGGCATCTTCAGGGATTGCAGCGACTTTCCTTGTGATTTTACTGGCAGGTAAGTTATCTGGTGAAAGCCACGAAGTCCATTTTATGCACAAATTTGAAGTGCCGATTATGGTAACCGAATTAGGCTTAATTGTAGCGTTCTTTGTGGGCTTACACTTCGGTGGAGCAGATAAATCGCTCGCTTTAACCAATGCACTTAACGGCTTCTGGGGGAATGTGTTCTGGATAGGCGTAATGTTAATCGGTATTGCGATTCCGCTTGTTGCCAATATTTTTGGTAGCCACCGCTTGAAACATAACGTGAAATTTATTATCTTGATTTCCGTTTTCGACTTAATCGGTGTACTCTGCTTACGTTACTTTATCCTTTATGCAGGGCAACTAACGGTTGCGAGCTAAAAAAGAAGTAAGTTTGAGTAATTTTATTTAAGTAATAGGGTGGGGGCTAGTATATAGCCCCCCTCTTTAGCAAAGAGGGGCAGGGGGAGATTTGGCAGTCGTAATTGGCGAAGTGAGAGAATGAATAGGCTTATTTTTAAAGTCAGTTTTATTTATTTTCTTCGTTAATGACTTCTGCCAAATCTCCCCTATCCCCTCTTTGCTAAAGAGGGGAATTTAATCAACTGTATATTGTCGTCCTATTTTACCTTCACAAGCGGTCATTTTTTGGATTTTTTATGCTACCGGAACTCGGCTATTTTTCACTTTTATTGGCTGCAATTACCGCCATTTTTCAAGTTGGTTTTGCACTGCTAGGCGAAGTTCGCAAGCAATATCATTGGCTGGCATTGGCTCCGCTTTTCACTTATTTGCAAGCTGCTTTTACCACATTTTCCTTTTCTGCTTTAGCTTATGCGTTTCTAACCGATGATTTTTCGGTTATCTACGTTGCTGCTCATTCCAATAGCCAACTTCCCGATTTCTTTAAATTTGCCGCCACTTGGGGCGGACATGAAGGCTCAATGCTGTTTTGGCTCACCGCTCTTGTGCTTTGGTCTGCGGTATTTTGCAAATTTTCGCAAAAAATTGACCGCTTGTTTGCTAACCGAACCCTAGTGATGTTAGGGTTGATTGCACTGGGTTTCCTGCTTTTCATTCTACTGGTTTCCAGCCCCTTTGAGCGTAGCTTCCCGCCTCCACCGGAAGGGCGAGATCTCAACCCAATGTTGCAAGATATTGGGCTTATCTTCCACCCACCTTTGCTCTATTTGGGATATGTCGGCTTTGCGGTAAGTTTTGCGATGATTGTTGCAGCTCTCGTTTCAGGCGGAATGGACGCAGCCATTATGCGTTGGCTTCGCCCTTGGACGATGATTTCGTGGGGATTTCTCACCGCCGGTATTATTTTAGGAGCCTGGTGGGCGTATTACGAACTTGGTTGGGGCGGCTGGTGGTTTTGGGATCCGGTGGAAAACGCATCCTTAATGCCTTGGCTACTTGGCACCGCATTGGTACATAGTTTAATTGTGAGCCAACAGCGGGGCATTTTCTATTATTGGACGATTTTACTTGCCATTTTCGCCTTTGCTTTAAGCCTATTAGGCACTTTTATTGTTCGCTCGGGCGTACTCACCTCAGTTCACGCCTTTGCGGTCGATCCCGACAGAGGAATGGCACTGCTAATCTTATTCTTCGGCTTAAGTTTCATTGCCCTTGCTCTGTTTGCATTCCGAGCGAATCTCTGGCAAGGCAAAGTGCGTTTCAACTTACTTTCTAAAGAAACGGCATTTTTATTGATTAACGGCTTATTTAGTGTGGCAGCATCTGTGGTATTGCTTGGTACGTTTTACCCGATGATCTTCACAGTGATGAATTGGGGATCGATTTCAGTGGGTGCCCCCTATTTCAATAGCGTATTCACGCCACTAGCGTTACTGTTAATGATAGTAATGGGCTTTGCGGTGGTGCTGGGCTGGAAACAGATTTCAAATAAGCAGATATTGGTAAAACTTTGGTTACTGCCGGTTGCAGTTGGTTTGGCATCAGGGCTGATTTATGCCTCCATCTCGCAAAGAGATCATTTTGCTTTACAACCGTTACCTACCATATTTATCAGCCTTGCGATCTGGATTATTCTCACTCACTTGCCCTATTCGCAAAAAATGTGGCAAACTCGACCGCTTGCGATGCGGTTAGCCCATATCGGCTTTGCGGTTTGCGTGATTGGGGCAATGATGAACAGTTATTACGGTGATGAAATCGGCGTGCGATTAAAGCCGAATCAAGCGGCGGAACTTGCCGGTTATACCTTTAAATATGAAGATTATCACGATCTCATCGGTCCGAACTACACCGCCGAGCAAGCCGTTTTTTCTATCAGCCGAGATGAACAGTTGCTGGCAACCGTCACACCGGAAAGACGTTATTATGATGTGAGAACGATGACAATGGCGGAAGTCGGGCTTTTCCACCACAATTTAGACGATATTTATATTGTGATGGGGGATAAGTTCGGCAATTTAGAATATGCCTTCCGCTTACATTATAAGCCTTATGTGCAAGCCTTGTGGTTGGGTGGTATGATAATGGTGCTTGCCGCCCTGTTGGCGTTAATCGGTTATCGTAGAGAACATAAAAAATGAAAAAAATCTTGTTATTTATTCCGCTCCTGTTACTCGTAGTGATTGTCGGCTTTTTAACTGTGCCATTAATGAATAAAGATGCCCTAGCCCCTACCGAAGATTGGCAGGGCAAGCCGTTTCCGGAGTTTGTAGGCAAGAACTTACTTGATAGTAACGCCCATTTAAACAACAACAGCTTGCCGAAAGAACCCTATATTCTCAATGTGTGGGCGAGCTGGTGTACTTGGTGCATTAAAGAGTTTCCGATTTTGTTAGACCTAAAACAAAAAGGCGTGCCGATTGTTGGCTTAACCTATAGCGATCGCCCAAATGATGCACTTAACGCATTAAAAAACTGGGGAAATCCGTTTAGCTTAATTATCGATGATTATGAGAAAGGCTTTTTGATTCAAACCCTTAAAGTTTCTTCTGCACCGTCCAGTTATTTGATTGATAAACACGGTGTAGTGCGTTACCAACAAAAGGGTTACAACCCTGATTTTGCACAGGATTTCCTACCCAAATTAGAGGCTCTCAGAAATGAGAAATAGCATAATTTCCATCGGCTTTTTGCAAAAAATCCGCAAAATATTACCGCTTGTATTAGGCTTGTGGCTATTTGTCGGCACGGTTCAAGCTGAAATGGTGGACACCTTTCAATTTCAAAATGAGACGGATCGGGTACGGGCGATTTCACTGGCTCGTTCGTTGCGATGTTTGCAATGTCAGAACCAAAATTTGGTCGAATCCAATGCGACGGCGGCTTACAATATGCGAATTGAAGTGTATGAAATGGTGAATCAAGGGAAAAGTAATGAGGAGATTATCCGCATTATGACTGAACGTTTCGGCAGTTTTGTGAATTATGATCCAGCATTCACACCACAAACGTGGGTATTATGGGGCTTGCCGGTTGGTCTGTTTAGCTTGTTATTTTTAGCCATTTTGTGGCGAACTCGCAAAAGTAAAAGGTAACAAAAATGAAAACGCGTGAGCAATTAAGCCAAGAAAACTACCAACAAGCGGTTAAATTTGCCCAACATTTTGCAGATGACGTCAGACAAGAATTTGAGCGTGAGGCAGAGCAGCGTTACCAATTTGAGCGAACGCAATTTGAACAGACTACTTTGCAAAATAACGCTCAAAATCGACCGCTTGCTAAAATCGCAATCCTGAGTTGCGTTGCAATTTTATTGTTAGGAATGGCTTACTACGGGCTTTCCGGACGCTATCAAGTGGTGCAAGCTGGCTTGCAACAGCATCAAAATTTCCAACAACAGGTGAGTGATCCGCACGGCACATCGAAAAACGAACGCTATGTATTGAGTCTGCAAAAACAGCTCAGAGAAAACCCGAATAACGGTGATTTATGGTACGAACTCGGGCAGGTTTATGCGTTAAGCAATGATTTTGATTCGGCACTGGTTTGCTACGATAATGCCGAGAAGCTACTCGGAAAACGAGCGGCTATTTTGGGGGCGATTGCTACTGCTCGTTATTACGATAACGGGCAGAAAATGACCGATGAAATTCAAGCTATTATTGAACAAGCTCTACAGTTGGATAAAAACGAAAATGCCAGTTTGCTCCTGTTAGCCTCTGACAGCTTTTTAAATAATAACTACCAACAAGCTCTGGAACATTGGCGTAAGGTGCTAGATGGTAATAATGAATCCATCAACCGCAGAGCAATTATCCAAAGTATGGAAATGGCACGACAGATGTTAAATTCCCAGCAATAACAAAAGCCGATGATTTTTGCCATCGGCTTTTGTTTGAGTGGATCAAAAGGTTTATTGCAAAATTACATAGAAATTCGCCCCGTCACGCACAATGTTAAGTGCTACAACGGAAGGTTTGGTATCTAAGATCTTGCGTAAATCAGCAATGTTTTCTACCGAGTGGCGGTTCACACCGATGATAATATCGCCTTTTTTGAGACTTCGCATTTCAGCAATCGAGCCTTTTTCTACGTTAGAAATTTCAACCCCTTTAATGCCTTTGGCATTGTAGTTGTTAAAATCTGCCCCTTTTAATGCCGGAATGAGGTTTGAAGCAGTAACTTTGGCTTCAGAATCCGATTGTAAGGTCACTTTTGCTTTAGCTTCTTTGCCGTCACGCAGGTAAGTAAGTTCAATCTCTTTACCTACACCGGAAGTAGCTACTTTTGCTCGTAATTCGCTGAAACTACGGATTTTTTGACCGTTGATTTCAGTAATCACATCACCTGCTTTAAAGCCGGCTTTAGCAGCAGCAGAATCCGGTAAGACTTCGCTTACAAATGCCCCTTGTTGGGTGGAAATATTGAACTCTTTAGCAAGGTCAGCATTCAATTCACCGCCTTTAATGCCTAACATTCCACGTTTTACTTCACCAAACTCAATAATTTGAGTCACCAAGCTGTTTGCCATATTACTTGGAATCGCAAAGGCGATACCGGCATTTCCACCACTTGGGGAAATAATGGCGGTGTTAATGCCGATTAATTCGCCGTTTAAGTTAATTAACGGACCGCCAGAGTTACCTTGGTTAACTGCCGCATCGGTTTGAATATAGTTTTCATAGCCTTCATCAGATTGACCGGTTGAACGACCAAGTGCCGAGATGATGCCTGAAGTAACGGTTTGTCCTAAGCCAAACGGGTTACCGATTGCAACTGTAAAATCGCCCACTTGTAATTTATCGGAATCGGCGAATTTAATTTCAGTTAAGTTTTTTGGATCTTCCACTTGAATTAACGCCACATCTGAAAGGGGATCAGCACCAACTAATTTGGCTTTAAATTCACGTCCGTCTTCAAGTTTTACGGTAATTTTGTCGGCATTGTCGATCACGTGGTTATTGGTAATCACATAACCTTTTTCGGCATTGATGACTGCACCTGATCCAACGCCACGGAAATTGCGTGGAGCTGATGAGCGGTTGCCGAATAAATCGGCATTAGGGCCGAAGAAAAATTCAAATTCTTCCGGGATTTCACGGTTGCGACGGCTATCGCCTTTGGTTTTACCTTCTACTGCAATACTCACCACCGCCGGGCGAACTTTTTCCAGCATTGGTGCAAGGCTTGGCACAGCTTGCCCGTTTACGGCTGTGGGTAATGTTGCTTCTGCATACGCCGGCATTGCGGCAATGGTTGAGCCTAAAATGAATGCAGTTAAAAATGATTTTTTCATTGTTTTGTTCATATTGTGAATGTTCCTCATATCCTATGTTTTTATAATCTACGAGTGAAAACGCTCGTATTGGCTAAGACAAGACCTTTCTTTTTCAGTTCAGCCGATTTGCAAAAAATTTAGCAAATCTGACCGCTTGTAAAGGCAGATTTTTGTCAGATTATTAAAAGTTTTTTGACATTCTGGCAAATTTGATAGACCATAAATATCACTTTTATTAATTTGAGTCCTATTTGATGACAAAAACGGAAAATTTGGTTGAAGTAAAAAACTTGACCTTCAAGCGAGGGGAGCGAGTGATTTACGATAACCTGAATCTGCAAGTGCAGAAAGGTAAAGTGACTGCCATTATGGGGCCTTCTGGGATTGGTAAAACCACCCTGTTGAGGCTAATCGGTGGGCAGATTTTACCTGAATCGGGCGAAATTTTATTTGATGGCAGAGATATTTGCAAAGCCAATAACAAAGAGTTGTATGAAATTCGCCAACGAATGGGGATGTTGTTTCAATCGGGGGCGTTATTTACCGATATTTCTACCTTCGATAATGTGGCTTTCCCGATTCGGGAGCATACCCGTTTACCCGAAGAGCTGATTCGCAAATTGGTGTTATTGAAGCTCGAGGCGGTTGGGTTGCGAGGTGCGGCAAATTTAATGCCGTCCGAACTTTCCGGCGGTATGGCAAGACGTGCCGCCCTTGCTCGAGCGATTGCGTTAGATCCGGAGCTGATTATGTATGATGAGCCGTTTACCGGGCAAGATCCGATTAGTATGGGTGTGATTGTCGAGCTGATTAAAGAGTTAAATCAGGCATTGAATTTGACCTCCATTGTGGTGTCTCACGATGTGAAAGAGGTATTAAGTATTGCCGATTATGCTTATATTGTGGCAGATAAACGAGTGATTGCTGAAGGTACACCAGAAATTTTACAGGCAAGCGAAGATCCGCAAGTGGTACAATTCTTAGCCGGTAAAGCTGATGGTCCGGTGCGGTTCCATTATCCAGCAAAAGATTATACGGAGGAGCTATTTAATGGTTAATTTTATTAGCTCTATCGGAGCAGTGGTGATTAATTTTATCCGAACATTAGGGCGTTCAGCTTTTATGTTATGGGGAGCATTAATCGGCAAACCTGAATTTAGAAAACACACACCGTTACTGATTAAACAGCTTTATGTGCTGGGCGTCCAATCGCTCTTAATTATTATGCTGTCGGGCTTATTCATCGGAATGGTATTAGGCTTACAAGGCTATGTAGTATTGGTCGATTTTGCTGCTGAAAGCAGCTTGGGAACGCTGGTTTCACTCTCACTTTTACGCGAACTTGGGCCTGTGGTCACTGCTTTATTATTTGCAGGACGAGCCGGTTCTGCATTAACCGCAGAAATCGGGTTGATGAAAGCCACAGAGCAACTTTCCAGCCTTGAAATGATGGCGGTTGATCCACTTAGACGAATTATCGCACCTCGCTTTTGGGCGGGGGTAATTTCAATGCCGGTGTTAGCAGCAATTTTTACCGCTATCGGCATTTGGGGCGGTTCGTTAGTCGGAGTAGATTGGAAAGGCGTTGATGGTGGTAGTTTTTGGTCGGTAATGCAAAACTCGGTAAATAGCAGTGATTTAATTAACGGCTTTATCAAAAGCCTGATTTTTGCCTTTGCCGTGGTCTGGATTGCGTTATTTAACGGCTATGATTGTGTACCGACTTCAGAAGGGATCAGCCAAGCCACCACAAGAACGGTGGTAAATGCGTCACTGGTGATTTTGGGATTAGATTTTATTTTAACTGCGATAATGTTCGGCGGTTGATTTTTTAAAAGGAACAGACAATGCGTCAATCAATTAAATATGAATTTTGGGTAGGTTTATTTGTACTGCTCGGGCTTGCAGCTCTTGTCTTTTTAGGGTTAAGAGTAGCAAATGTGCAGGGCTTCTCAAATGAGAAAACTTACACCCTGTATGCAACTTTTGATAATATTGGTGGACTAAAGGTTCGTGCGCCTATTAAAGTTGGCGGTGTGGTAGTTGGCCGAGTAGCTGATATTTCACTTGATAACAAAACCTACACTCCGAAAGTGGCATTAGCGGTAAATGAAAGTTTTAATCAAATTCCCGATACCAGCTCGCTCTCAATTAAAACCTCAGGCTTATTAGGCGAGCAATACGTTGCGTTAAATGTCGGCTTCGTAATCGAAGGTGAAACTGCAATGATGAAAGAAGGTGATACTTTTGTAGATACCAATTCTGCAATGGTGTTAGAAGATTTAATCGGTCAGTTCTTATATGGTGATAAAAAGTCAGATAAAACTGAAGATGAAAAAGCGAGTGATTCTGCTGAACCAAAAGCAGAGTAATTAAGTACAACAACCTCTAATTTAGAGTTTTGGAGAGCATCAATAATGTTAAAAAACATTAAAAAAATTATCGTAACAGGCTTAGTAGCAGTTTCTGCATTATTTTCAACCACCGCATTTGCTGAAACTAGCCCTTATGTATTAATGCAACAAACCGCAGATAAATTATTTGGCGATATTAAAGCAAATCAAGCGAAAATTAAATCAAACCCTGAATATTTGCGTACCATTGTGCGTAACGATTTAATGCCACACGTTCACGTGAAATATGCAGGTCAATTAGTGTTAGGTAAAAACTTATCGGCTGCGACTGACGCACAAAAAGAGGCATTCTTTAATGCTTTTGGTCAATTTGTTGAGCAGTCTTATGCTCAGGTGTTAACCCAGTATCAAGATCAAAGTGTGCAAATTGAAAGCCCGAAATCAGTGGATGGTAAATCTATCGTAAGCATTCGTGTAAACGTGTCAGGCAAAGGTGCTGCACAGCCGATCAAATTAGACTTTAAATGGCGTAAAAACAGCAAAACTGGCGAATGGCAAGCATACGATATGGCAGCGGAAGGTGTGAGTATGGTTGCAACCAAACAAAATGAATGGGCAGGCGTGATTCGTCAAAAAGGGATTGATGCCTTAACTGCACAAGTGGCACAAGCTGCAAAACAGCCTATCACCTTAAAATAAGTAGTTTAGTTATGCCTCAAAAAACATTACAATGGGACATTCAGCAAAATAACGAAAGTCTTTTTGTGAAACTATCAGGCGAATTAACTCGTAACACGTTGCTCCCTTTATGGAAGCAACGTGCTTCTTTTTTATCTCCAACAGGGAAACAAAGCCTATATTGGGATTTAAAAGAAATCACTCGGATTGATTCTGCTGGTTTTACCTTACTTGCTGAATTACTGAATCATTACCATAAAATCATACCAAACAGTTTGATTAATACGCCAGATTCTGTCAGAACTTTGGCTGCATTATACGATTTAGACGGTTGGTTTGAGCAATTTATTATTTGAGTGAGTTACCAATCATATTTTAGGAAGTCAGAATGAATCCATCACAAATTGAAGAAATTTTAAAACAAGCATTACCTGATGCAACAGAAGTCCACGCTCAAGGCGAAAATGCCCACTTTGGCGTTATTGTAGTAAGTGACAGCATTGCCTCTCTTTCAAAAGTAAAACAACAGCAAGCGGTTTATGCCCCTTTAGCTGAGTATTTCACTACTAATGCGATTCACGCTTTAACCATTAAAGTATTCAGCGTGGAAAAATGGAAAACTGAGCGTTTGCTAAATATGGTTGGATAGATGAAATGTAGGGGCGAATCACTATTCGCCCAAACTCTTTTGTAAACGTTGGAAAATTGGGCGAAAAATTTTTCGCCCCTACAAATTATTATTTTTAGGATCTCCCAAATGGAAAAATTTCGTGTGTATGGTCCATTTTCTTTAAATGGTACTGTCGATATTTCAGGTGCGAAAAACGCCGCACTCCCTATTTTATTTGCCGCTATTTTGGCTGAAAAACCAGTTACGTTAAAAAATGTGCCTGATTTAAAAGATGTAGACACCACTTTTAAAATCTTACGCCAATTAGGGGTAACGGTTGAAAAAGGTAGCGATAAAGGCGTGGTACATATTGATGCGAGTAAGATCAATAATTACGTTGCACCTTACGAATTAGTGAAAACAATGCGTGCGTCAATTTGGGCGTTAGCTCCATTAGTTGCCCGGTTCCAACTTGGGCAAGTTTCTTTACCGGGCGGTTGTACTATCGGGGCAAGACCGGTGGATATGCATATTTCCGGTCTTGAAAAAATGGGGGCAAAGATCGAGCTTGATGAAGGCTATGTCAAAGCCACTTCAAGCGGTCGTTTAAACGGTGCAAGAATCTATATGGATAAAGTGAGCGTAGGAGCAACTTTATCTGTTATGATGGCAGGTACTCTAGCAAAAGGCACTACTGTTATTGAAAATGCTGCTCGTGAGCCTGAAATTGTGGATACTGCCGATTTCTTAAATGCAATGGGAGCAAAAATTTCAGGTGCTGGCACCGATATGATTACTATTGAAGGGGTAGAACATTTAGGCGGTTGTGAACACAGCGTAGTGCCGGATCGTATTGAAACCGGTACATTTTTAGTTGCAGCGGCTATTTCCGGTGGTCGAATTACTTGCCGTAATACCAAAGCAGACACTCTTGATGCAGTGATCGAAAAATTACGTGAAGCTGGAATGCAGGTTGATGTGACGGAAAATACTATCACGCTTGATTCTCTAGGTCGTCGCCCGAAAGCAGTGAACATTCGCACTATGCCACACCCGGGTTTCCCAACTGATATGCAGGCTCAATTTACCTTATTAAATACCGTTGCAGAAGGCACAAGCCGTATTACAGAAACAATTTTTGAAAACCGTTTTATGCATATTCCTGAGCTGATTCGTATGGGTGCCAAAGCGGAAATTGAAGGTAATACTGCAATTTGCTATGGTGTAGAGCAGTTAAAATCAGCAGAAGTAATGGCAACTGACTTGCGTGCTTCCATCAGCTTAGTGTTGGCAGGCTGTATTGCAACAGGTGAAACGATTGTGGATAGAATTTACCATATCGACCGTGGCTATGAACACATTGAAGAAAAATTGCGTCAGATTGGAGCAAGAATTGAACGTTTCTCTGCTCCTTTTGAAGGCGAGTAAATTGCAAATTTTTAACTGAAAATGACCGCTTGATAGGCAACTATCAAGCGGTTTTTATACATTATGCCGCTGTGGTTAGCCTTTTAACCTAAACCTTCCCCGGCTATAACGGGTTTTCATTAGTGCTAGGATTTGCTCTTTTTCACTACTTACGTTCTGCTGGCTTTGCTTAGCAACAATCAGTGAATGTTGAATCGAATGAGCGTGAGTAATGGCAATGGCTAATGCATCAGCCGCATCAGCTTGTGGTTTGGCGGAGAGTTTAAGCATACGGGTTACCATATCTTGCACCTGAACTTTATCGGCAGAACCAATACCCGTTACGGTTTGTTTGACTAATCGGGCGGCATACTCAAACACAGGTAGATCGTGATTAACTGCTGCAACAATCGCTGTTCCTCTAGCTTGCCCTAGTTTTAAGGCAGAATCAGGGTTTTTCGCCATAAAAACCTGTTCTATAGCAAACATATTTGGTTGAAATTGAGTGATGATTTCGCTCACTCCTGCATAAATCCGTTTTAGACGGGTAGGCAGATCTTCAGCCGTAGTGCGAATAGCCCCACTTCCTAAATATTCTAGCTGTCGCCCGTTTTGGCGAATCACACCGTAACCTGTTACCCTTGAGCCGGGGTCAATTCCTAAAATAATAGCCATCTTTGTGCAATAAAATAAGCGAGAAGATATTATCTTCTCGCTTATGAGTAGTAAAATCAAGAAAGATTATTTATTTAATTTTGAGGTTAATGCTTTATCTACATCACATAATTTAGCAACGATGGTATCTGTTTTAGCACCATATTTGGTTAGCATACCTGACTGGCCATTAGATGATAAGGTAAAGCCTGTGTCTAAATCCCAAGAATATTTATCCGTTTTGAATGAAGTAGAATCTTGGTTTGAGGCATCACGAGTTAATGTTGGGATCTTTTGTGTTTTACCGCCGCTTTGGACTAATAGATTTACTGCTTTTGCCTCTTCTCCTTGGAAGACATAATTCGCAGTTACACGTTTACCACTTTGGCAACGATATACAATTGATTTTGCACCATCAGTTGCTTTTTCTACTTTTACTGCACCACTTGCACGAGGTGCATTACCTGCAATTTCATTCACTTGCTGTGTTGCTTGTTCAGCCGCTTTAGTCACAGCGTCCTGAGCTTGCTGAGGAGCAGATTGTGTGTTTGCATTAGAGCAAGCAGCTAAGACTAAAGTAGCGGCCAATGCCGGAACGAATTTCACTAATTTCATAGACTCTCCTTAAAATGTTATAGTAAAGTAGTAGCATATAAACTACATTAGGTTAGTCAGTAATATAGGAAAAAAGTTCATAAAAAAATAAGCATAACCTAAATTATGCTTATTTTGCGTGATTTTTTATTACAGTAATGCAGCCACTTCGTCACTGATTTCACCATTGTGATAAACGTTTTGTACATCATCACAATCTTCAAGGCGGTTGATTAAATCAAGCAGTTTTGGTGCAGTTTCTGCATCAAGCTCAACGGTAGTTGATGGAATCATCGTTACTTCCGCATTCTCAATTTTAAAACCTGCAGCCTCAATGCCGTCTTTCACTGAGCCTAAATCTTCCCAAGCAGTATAAATTTCAAAGCTACCATCTTCTTGTGGTTGAATATCGTCCGCACCGGCCTCAATAGCTGCTTCAGTTAAGGCATCTTCATCGGCATTTGCCACTAAAATTAAACCTTTTTTGCTAAATAAATAACCTACCGACCCTTCAGTCCCTAAGTTACCGCCACATTTGGTGAAACTTGGACGAACTTGGGAAATCGTACGGTTAGCGTTATCACTTAAACATTCCACCATAACTGCTGTACCACCCGGGCCGTAACCTTCGTAGATTTTGGTTTCCATATTGGTATCATCGCCACCACCGACACCACGCTCGATAGCACGGTTGATGGTATCACGGGTCATATTGCTGGATAAGGCTTTATCCACTGCCGCACGCAAACGCGGGTTTGCACTCACATCACCACCGCCTAATTTTGCTGCGGTAACTAATTCACGAATTAATTTAGTAAAGATTTTACCGCGTTGTGCATCTTGTGCCGCTTTACGGTGTTTAATATTTGCCCACTTACTATGGCCTGCCATGCTATTGTTTCCTTATTTTGATGTTAAATATTCTTGTATTGCTTGAGCATTGTTGGGAGATTTAGTGAGCCGAATTGCTTCTTCCACTGAAACCCAACGATATGCCAAATGTTCGGTTAAAACAGGCTCCTGCTCACTTTCAAGTGGTAGCAAAAACCAATGTTCGACACAATGTGTGATATTAGGTGCGTATTTATACCGAAAATGCGGAAAAATTTCAAATTCTATCTGCTTTTGGCAATCAACAAGCGGTTGTTTTTGCTCAAAAGTTTGCAAACCGGTTTCTTCCAACACTTCCCGTTTAGCTGCTTCTAGCGGTGTTTCACCAATGTTGATAGAACCGGTTACCGATTGCCAAAAATCAGGATCGTCTTTGCGTTGTAGCATCAATACTCGTTGGGTGTTTTTAGCATAAATCACCACAAGGATACTATGAGGATTTTTATAGTTCATTTTATTATTGTGAAGATGATTCGTAAAATTTTAACAAAATCTGACCGCTTGTTAGGCGTAAGGAGAGATAAATCTTTCAATATGTAGTTCAGATTGTTCGTTTAAAAAATGAAAAAGATCCGCTTGAGCAATACAGTATAGATAGTAATCATAGCCGAAATGAAATTCACACTTAAAATGGGTTAATTTACACCAATAATTTTCTCGGAGTAGGCCCTTTAGAAAGATAGGCAAATCTGATAATTTAATTTTTTGGCGATTACGATAACCGGATTTCTTATTGCTATCAGAAAGTTGTTTAATGCGTAAATATTCAATATTCAGTTGTTTGCAAACAGCTAAAATAGTGTAGATATATTGTTGCTCTATTTTTAAATATTCTTCTAACGAGATTTTCTCAGGCACATCTGAAAAACTTGACCAGCCGTCATCGGCCAAGAACCCGTCAATGTTGTAATTGAAATATTTAGTGATCCGATAAGAGTGACGATATTGATATTTCATTAGCCTAGCACCACCAAGATTGCGGCAATCACCACTAAAATCAGCCCGATAAAATCTTGAATTTTAAGCCGTTCTTTAAACACAAAATAGGAAATACCGAGAATAAAGAAAATTTCCACTTGCCCAAGCGTTTTTACAAAGGCAACGTGGTTCAGGCTCATTGCATTAAACCAGCCGAATGAGCCGAGAAATGAAAACAGGCTGGTTAGCATACCTAATTTTGGAAAACGAAAGAATTTAATCAGTGTCTCTTTTTGGAGAAGAGCTAGGTATATAACCAATATCACTGCCTCAAAGCTAATCACGCTAAAAAGTACCCACGCCGCTGAAAGCAAATAGTGGCTGTTGAGTTGCAGACTGGCTTCTCTAACCCAAAGCGAAGTGAGGGCGAAACATAAACCGCTGGCTATGCCGAGAAAGAGTGTTTTCCACGAAAGTTGGCGCAAATTGCCGCTGCCGGTCATTAAGAAAATCGCCACCCCGCCTAGTACCACGCCAAGCCAGCCAATGCTACTGATGGTTACACCAAAAAATAACACGCCCAGTAACGCCGCCCATACTGCCTCGCTTTTCGCCAGCCCGACACCTATTGCATAATTTTTTAAGTGAAAAAGTTGCACCATTAGCGAAGTTGCCAAAATTTGAGCCAACCCAGCCCCGATAGCATACACAAAAAACAATAGTGGAAAATGGGGAATGTTGAAGTTCTCATCATACTGATATAAAAAATAGAGATAACCGCTTGCCAATGGTACAGCGTAGAAAAAGCGGGCGAGCGTTACCCCCAATACAGGCACATTGACGCTTAATTGCTTTTGAAAGGCATTGCGACCGGCTTGAGCCACGGCTGCCAGCAGAGTAAACCAAATCCACATAACGATGATGAAATAAGAAAAGATAGCCAAATCTTACTCTTTTATTCTCAGTTTGCAAGCGGTTAAAAAACCATTAAAATTTGCAAAAAATTGGAAGAATAAACACCATGCTCCCTCATATTTACATTGGCACCGGCGGCTATGCCGATACAGATTTAATCGGCACGCTTTACCCATTCGGCACCGCAAAAGAGGATTTTCTGTTTGTCTATAGCCAACATTACGACACGCTGGAAATTAATAGTACATTCCACGCCCCCATCGGGCAGAAAGCCTTTGAAGGAATGGTACAGAAAGCGGAAGGTCGGCTGAATTTTTCGGTGAAACTGCATCAAGATTTCAGCCATCAACGCACGGCGACTTTAGAGCAAGCTCAAGCTTTTCTCAATGCGTTAGCTCCGTTCACCGCTGAAAGGTTATTGGCAAATTTATTTGTTCAGTTCCCAACTCAATTTGAACGTACGCTACTTAACCGCCGTTACCTTGCCGAGTTGTGCCAATGGTTTGCGGATTATCCATTAGCGATTGAATTTCGCCACCCAAGCTGGCATATTCCGGCGGTGTTTGACACCTTTGCAAAAAGCCCCAATCTGATTTGGTGTAATGTGGATTATCCACAAAATATCGGTTTGCCGGCATTTCACTTTTTTGCCAACCAACGAACTGCTTATTTACGCTTACACGGTCGCAACCCGAATTGGTGGAAAGGGCAGAGTGCGGCAGAACGCCACGATTACCGCTATTCAGACGAGGAATTAAAAGGCTTGGTAGAATTGCTTTTTAACCGCAGAGCGGAATTTGACAGGCTCTATCTCTACTTTGAAAACACCACCAAAAGCCACGCCTTTTATAATATCCAAACCCTAAAAGGCTTTTTGGCGGAGAAAGGCTTTCAAATTAAACCTGTGCCGGAGAGTCTGCTTGGGCAGCAGAGTTTGTTTTGATGGGTAATTTACATTGTTGAAGAGTAATTAAAGGGCTATGCTATTCAGCAATGGATAGCCCTTAAGCTCAATATTTACCATTCGTATGTAACTTTGAACGATATATAGCGCTGTTTATTTAGCGTATTCCCTGTTAAGAAACCTGCCTGAATTCCTGCGTTTATATTGCGATAATTAGCGGATATACCTGCTTCTTGTTTAAAATAACGCCCCATTTGCTGCTCTATTTGTAAATTATTGAAACGTGTTCTTAATTTCCCATGGCTTGCATCAACAAAATAGCTACCTATTTCCGGTGTTATTTGCAGGCCATTTAATTCAAGCGTTTTATTAATTGACAGACCAGCTTGAAGAGCGAGAAGATCAACAGCGTTTGTTTCGATTTTTGCATCTACAAGTTGATTACCTGCTGAAGATAAATGATGATAACGGGCGCTAAATGATGGGATTATATTCACGTTTGCAGATTCCCATGCTTTACCGATACTAAGCCCTGTTACAAATACTGAACGATCTAATTTTACTGTATTTGCTTGATAAGTTAAGCGATTGCTTGCTTTCCCAAAACCGGTATCTATCGCAACAAAAACACCATTTTGCCATGTTTTCTTCGCATACATTGATAGCATTGTTAAGCGGCCTTTACCGCTATAATAATGGTCAAAATTATTTCTCGCTTTTGATTGAGATAATATCATACCAAGTGTGACCTGATTATCTAAGGCTTTCTCTAATCCTAGATGGATAACGTTCGCATCTTGTTTAAATCCATATCCGGCAGAGCGATGCTCTGTCGTTTGATAATCTGTTTTAGACCATACTTTCCAATTTTGGGTCCCTTCCGAATGAATTACATGATCTAATACTGTAGTTACACCTAATACAGCATTAGTTTGCGCAGTTAACTCGGATGCGATCAAATGTGCATTTCCATTGTATTTAGGTAATGGCTCAGCGGTTTCAGCCGATCCTTTTTCTGAATGCTCAATGTCTCCTGTGTATTCAGGTAACGGATCAGCAGTTTCACCCGGCCCTTTTTCCGAATGCTCAATATCTCCTGTGTATTCAGGTAACGGATCAGCAGTTTCACCCGGCCCTTTTTCAGAATGCTCAATATCCCCGGTGTATTCAGGTAACGGTTCAGCGGTTTCACCCGACCCTTTTTCAGAATGCTCAATGTCTCCTGTGTATTCAGGTAACGGGTCAGCGGTTTCACTTGGGCCTTTTTCCGAATGTTCAATATCCCCAGTGTATTCAGGTAACGGGTCAGCGGTTTCACTTGGGCCTTTTTCCGAATGTTCAATATCCCCAGTGTATTCAGGTAACGGGTCAGTGGTTTCGCCCGGCCCTTTTTCAGAATGCTCAATGTCTCCTGTGTATTCAGGTAACGGGTCAGCGGTTTCGCCTGGCCCTTTTTCTGAATGCTCAATATCTCCGGTGTATTCAGGTAATGGGTCAGCGGTTTCACTTGGGCCTTTTTCCGAATGTTCAATATCCCCAGTGTATTCAGGTAACGGGTCAGCGGTTTCACTTGGGCCTTTTTCCGAATGTTCAATATCCCCAGTGTATTCAGGTAACGGGTCAGTGGTTTCGCCCGGCCCTTTTTCAGAATGCTCAATGTCTCCTGTGTATTCAGGTAACGGGTCAGCGGTTTCGCCTGGCCCTTTTTCTGAATGCTCAATATCTCCGGTGTATTCAGGTAATGGGTCAGCGGTTTCACTTGGCCCTTTTTGAGTAATTTTAGGTTCTTCCTCTTTCTCTGGATTGAGGTAATACACATTCCCTTCTTTGAGTAAATGGTAGCGATATTCGCCTGAGCGCACTTCATTTGCTAAATTAAGAGAAAAGTCTTCTTCATTTGTTGTTTCAAATAATTTAATCTTTTGGGCTGAATGGGCGCTACCATTTGTGCTAATTTCTATCGAAAATTGACCGCTTGCGGTGTCTTTAATTGTGACTATATCGCTCGCTGTTTTCGTCAGATCAGCGACAAATTTAAATATGCCGTTCCCTGTGAGGGTATTAGCGGTAAGCGTATTCTGTTTTGTTGCAGTTGGAGTGTTTAAATGGATTTGGCTACCATTTGCGGCATTCAAGACATCTACAACAGTGTTGGTTAAGGTTGTCCATACCCCAGAAAGATTAACGGTTGAACCATTGGCGCCATTAAATATTCCTGTTGTACTCAAGCCGGTTAAATTAGCAATACTTCCATCATTAAGTTGAACCTTAGTGGACTCCTGAGCTGTAATTGAGCCAGTTAAGTCTGCTTTACTGCCTAACGAAAATGTTGAATTGTCAGCTAAAGAGACATTGCCAGCCACTTTGGTTCTCTCCCAGCTGTTTAAATCAGTCTCTGATAAGGTAGCGTTAATATTACAGGTTGCTACGCCTGTGCGATCAGAATGAATACATGCTTGTGAGGTACCTTGGGTAAAACCAATTTGAGCGGTAGCATTATCTGTTAAATTAAAATTACCGTTAACAGCGGAAACATTGCGGCTGATTTCAAGCTTGCCGTTGTCTTTTGCTGCAAAGATTGTTGCATTGAATGAGCGGTTGAGCCAGTCACCTTCAATCAGGACTTCTTTATTCGCTACTTTGTCATAGGCATGAGGCGTTGGGCGACCCGATAAAATGATTTCGCTTGTACCTTCTGCAGAAAGTGTACCGTTGAGGTTAGTTCCCCCAGTGATAAGCAATTTGCCGTTTGCCACTTCATTACTGTTCATTGTAATGTTCAATTGACCATTGGTTTTGCTAGGATCAGTTTCACCAAAATAACCGTTAAAACCTTGGACGGTACCTTCTGCTGCTTTGATTTTTTCAGCAAGTATTTGTTGTTTGGCTGCACTTTCATTTGCTACTTTGAGTACTTCAAAGTATTCATTTTCACGAATGAGGCCAGTAGTAAAGTCTAAATCGATGAAAACTTTACGCGCATTAAAAATAGCTGTGATCTCTGCAACGCTTAAAGGTTTTTTCAAACGGATAAAATTAGTTGGCAAGTGTGGAAAACGTTGATATGTGAAAATATCTTTGTCCAAATGACGAGAAACCTGATCTGGACTAGTAATTGCTTGAACTTTCACTTGGTCAATTGTTGGACTAACTATGCCGGTTAGTGTAATGTTTGCTGTTTGGGCTGTATTATGATTGACAACCATCGCTCCTTCATCGCTATTCTGAATACGGCGAAAAGTGAGATCATTGCCATTGACATCTAAGCGCCCCCCACGATAACCAAAATAGATATTATTAGGATCCATTTGATCAGATGAATTTAGGATTACGGTAGGTCTGCCACTCACAATACCTAGCTCTGAAAATGCAGATTTTTTGTTATTTTCATCCGCTTGTTGATTTAATATAACAGTGCCGTCACCAACGCTAACGGAGCCTTTGTTTTCTCCTTTGCCGTTGATAGTTAGTATCCCTTGTCCGATTTTTGATAATCTGTCACCAGCAGGGTTACTGATTTTCCAGATCACATTTTTATCTTTATCAATATCAACACCGGCTCCTAACCAAGTAATGCCTGCTTTCATACCTTCCACAGTGGTATTACCATGAAAATGGATTGCTCCTGCACCTTGGTTGATATTCTCTGTGAGACTTAGCGTATTGTTTTCACCCAAAATATGGAATGTTTTACCGTGTTGGAGTTGAGGATTCCAAGGGTTATCGCCTGTATTACCATTATGACCTTGAAGTGTTGGTAATGAAGTATCTGCTAAATTAACTGTAAGAGGAGCATTCCCTCCTACGATTGAGCTGGTATTGCCAGAAGGTGTCCAAGTGAGTCTAGCACCATTTGCATTAATAGCGCCTGCATTATTTTCTTTTTCTAAAGCACGTACATAATGTGGGTGGTGATAGTTCCAGTAAGATTTATAAACATCTCCTCCAGGCGTATTATTCTCTGAGAAATAGTCACTATATACACCTAACACAACCCATTTTTTGGTACGAACATCATAACCAAAAAGAGCGGAGCCACTATCGCCAGGTAAACCAAGCGTTGTTAAAGGGCCATAGCCGTGGTCTTTAAATACATCGTTTACGGTGTTCTTTTCAGTTTTTGCCACTAAAATACGGCTGTTAAAATCGCTGCCTGAAACGTTTGGATCGCCATTAGTAACAGGCAGAACGCTACCTCCTGTCAAAAAAGGGCCGTTACCGACTTCAATACGCCCGTTGTTTAAGCGATCTCTTTCGTTGTTAACCACTGCTTGTCTACCAGAACCGGCACGAATAAACATAGGGAAAATAAAAGGGTCGCTAAATACACTATAAAAATCTTGTACATTTTCGGTAGTGCGTTCAATCTCATTAGCTGGAGCGACTTCAGTTACTAATTTCGACAACCTAGGTGCGTGGTAGTCCCAGCGGGGCGTTGGGTTACCTGAACCATCTAAAATCAGTTTTTCTCCTTCGTCATTACGTTCACGTTTTTCTGTGCCTTTCCCAAGATCTGTTCTTTCTTTATTTGGATCAGGCATATAGTTATTACGGCGCACCACACTATAATTGTAATGATGGTCGTCGGCTTTTTCGCTAGATGAATCACCAAATTGAATGTCCCGATAGCCTTGGTTGTGGTTTACACTAATAACGTATTGTGGATTAACTAATGTTGCAATCCCTGTTTGACGAGTAATGGAAGAGAAGTCAATCATTGGAATAGACATAGTCTCACCTGTTACTGTTTCAAAAACAGGTAGATCATTAGAGTCTTCATCACCTCCACCATAGAGAAATTCATAACAACCGGGTAAACTTTCATTATCAAAGCATTCAGATAGGCTTACATTCGGCTTAGGTGAAATATTTGATTCCACTTCAACCTGCTTAGTTGGTGTAACCTGTAAAAAAGTACCTATATTTTTGCCTGTTTTATCAATAACTGGAATATTGGTTGCCCCAACAAAAAATTTGCCTTTATTTTCTGCTAAATCACGAAAATATTGATAATCAACATCACCACGTACAATAGATGCCAGTAATGTTGGTGAAAGAGAAATAGCAATTGATGTTGCAAGAAGAGAACGCTTGAATGTATGCTTCATTATTATTTGAAACCTGTATAAATATATAAGTAGATCAAATTTGAGTGCTATTAAAAAGATTATTTAAATTGATTAAATATTCATTTAAATAACATACAATTATTCAGCGCGATTATCTTGTTCGGCATAAATCTGCTCAATACCTAAATAAGGTAATAATTAAAATAATAGGGGGATATTGAGTAGTAATATAGAGAGGAGAAAAGAGTCTTTACTATATTATTTAGAGAATAATTTTGCGATTACTATTTTGCAAAGCAATTCTCTTTTTCGACCGCTTGTTAAAATAAAAAGGGCGAATAATGATTCGCCCCTACAAGATTATTCCTGTGGAATTGTACGGATTGCTAACTCTTCCAACGCTTTCGGGTTGGCATAGCTTGGTGCTTCTGTCATTAAACACGCTGCAGCGGTGGTTTTCGGGAAAGCGATGACATCACGAATGTTATCAGTTCCTGTAATCAACATCGTTAAGCGGTCTAAACCGAAGGCTAAGCCTGCGTGTGGCGGAGTACCGAATTTTAACGCATCTAATAAGAAACCGAATTTCTCTTTTTGCTCTTCTTCGTTAATGCCTAAAATGCTGAACACGGTTTGTTGCATCTGCTGGCTGAAAATACGTACCGAGCCACCGCCTACTTCGTAGCCGTTAATCACCATATCGTAAGCGTTCGCAACTGCATTTTCCGGATCTTGCACTAATTCTTCCGGCGATAATTCTTTCGGTGAAGTGAACGGGTGGTGCATTGCCGATAAGTTGCCTTCGTCATCACGTTCAAACATTGGGAAATCAATCACCCATAACGGTTTCCACGCTGTGGTATCGGTTAAACCTAGATCATTCCCCACTTTTAAGCGTAACGCACCGATGGCGTTGGTTGCAACGTGCCAGTTATCCGCACCGAAGAAGATAATATCGTCTTTTTGAACGTTTAAGCGTGCAAATAAGGCTTTTAGCACCTCTTCATTTAAGAATTTGGCAATCGGGCTTTGAATGCCTTCTAAACCGGCGTTCACATCATTCACTTTTAACCAAGCTAAGCCTTTTGCCCCGTAAATCCCGACAAATTGGGTGTAGTCATCAATATTTTTACGGGTTAGAGCCGCACCGTTTGGCACACGAAGTGCCACCACACGCCCTTTCGGGTCGTTTGCCGGGCCGCTGAATACTTTAAAATCAACCGATTTTAAAATATCTGCCACATCAACCATTTCCAGTGGGTTACGCAAATCCGGTTTGTCTGAACCAAAACGGGTCATTGCTTCATTCCACGTCATCATCGGGAATTTGCCGAGATCAACGCCTAAGGTCTCTTTCCATAAGCCGTGGATCATCGCCTCCATTAATGCACGCACTTCTTCGGCGGTCATAAAGCTGGTTTCCACATCAATTTGGGTAAATTCCGGCTGGCGGTCGGCACGCAAATCTTCATCACGGAAACATTTCACGATTTGGTAATAACGGTCGAAGCCCGACATCATCAGTAACTGTTTAAATAACTGCGGTGATTGCGGTAGGGCATAGAATTTGCCTTTATGCACACGGCTTGGTACGAGGTAGTCTCTAGCACCTTCAGGGGTGGCTTTGGTCAGCATTGGGGTTTCAATGTCTAAGAAACCGTTATCGTCCATAAAACGGCGGACAAAACTGGTGATTTTGGCACGGGTTTTGAGCTTTTCTGCCATTTCCGGACGGCGTAAATCCAAATAGCGGTATTTCAAACGCTGTTCTTCGGTATTGTTTTGGTTGAAGTCTAACGGCAATACTTCGGCATTGTTATAAACCACCAAGTTTTTAACCAACACTTCAATTTCACCGGTTGCCATTTCACGGTTGATTTGCGACTCATCACGGGCAATCACTTCACCTTGAATTTGCACGCAAGCTTCTGAACGCAGAGCAGAGGCTTGTTTGAACAGTGCGTCATCTTTTTCATCAAAGAAAACCTGTACAATTCCTTCACGATCACGAATTTGCATAAAAATAAAACGACCAAGGTTACGAACACGATGAACCCAGCCGCTAAGGGTAACAGCTTGTCCAACGTGTGAGCGGTTTAATGCACCGCAGTAGTGAGAACGCATCATAAAATTATCCTTTTGAAAATAAATATCCCAAGTTTCGGGGAAAACTGGAGAATTATAGCGGAAAATTCAGTGAAGATGGATAAATAAAAGCAAACAAGCGGTGATTTTTATTCCATTTTTTGCAAAAAGTGGGATAAAAATCACCGCTTGTGATTTATCCTTTCAGCCCGATAAAAACAGCTAATAACAATGGAGCGGCTAAATTAACAATAAAGCCGAAGCTGATTGCCAGCGGCACAATTTGAATACCGCCCGATTTTTGAATAATAGGGAGCATACAATCCAGCGAGGTTGCACCGCCAATACCGACTGCGGTGGACGGAAATTGACGCATAAATAGTGGCACTAAAAACAGGCATAAAATTTCACGCGAGATGTCGTTAAAAAAGGCAATACTGCCGTAAATCGGGCCCCAAGCGTCATTTACCAATACGCTTGAAAGGGAATACCAACCGAATGCGGAGGCAAAGGTTAAGCCTTTAGCAAGGGATAAATCTAAGGCGAATGCCGAAATCACGCCACCAATCAGGGAACTTGCCACCATTACAATCGAGGTATAAATTCCCCGTTTGTTAAAGAACACTTCACGCAGGGGAATACCGCTGTTTCGCAGTTGAATCCCCACCCCGAAAATCATGACTTCTAACACATAGGTGCTGGCGTGCAGAGGGAAATCCACCACGCCTTTGGTGAAATAGCCGATGATCCCGCCTAATAAGGTAATACCGATTAATTTTAAGGAATCAATCAACAAATGCAAGCGGGAGGGAAGTTGATCTTGATTGACTTTGTCTCTTTTCATCGGTTGTAATTTGTCGTAAATCACCAAGCCGATAATGTTTGAAAGGAGTAAAATCACCACTAAACTAAACGCCGTACCGCCAATCTGTGGCAGTTCGGTGAGAATGTTATCAATTTGCCCGAGAGAAATCCCCATCACTAATAAAATCAAGTAAAGGCAGAGGCTGACCACTCTGTTTACTATTGCCATATAGCGGTGGTTTTTGAGGGTTATTAAGTAACCGAGAAAAAGTGGAATCAGCACAATGGCTAAACCGTAGAGCATTTTTTATCCTTTTTATCGCTATTTTTAAACTTGAAATTCTAACAATAAGGGCATAAAATAAAACTGTTTTTATATACAGTTATTTATTGCAAGCGGTCGTTTTTGGGGAAAATATTGCAAATGCCGAGCCAAGCTAAACATCAGCGAAAAATTATCCATATTGATATGGATTGCTTTTATGCGGCGGTTGAAATGCGGGAAAACCCGTCGTTGGTCGGCAAACCGGTGGCGGTGGGAGGCAATGCCAATCAACGGGGTGTGCTGACAACTTGTAATTACGAGGCTCGAAAATTCGGCTTACACAGTGCAATGCCAACGGCAACTGCGTTGAAGAAATGCCCGAATTTAATTTTATTGCCGGTGAATATGGCGTTGTATAAATCGGTTTCCGCTCAAATTCACGAAATTTTTCATCGCTATACGGATGTGATTGAAGCCTTGTCGCTTGATGAAGCCTATTTAGATGTAACCGAATGCGAACGCTATTTTGGCTCCGCCACTTGGATTGCTCAAGCAATCCGTAACGATATTTTCAATGAATTGCATTTAACCGCATCGGCTGGGGTTGCTCCGCTTAAGTTTTTGGCAAAAATTGCCTCCGATCAAAACAAACCTAACGGACAATGTGTGATTACCCCTGATGAAGTGCAAAATTTTGTGAAAAATCTACCGCTTGCGAAGATTCCGGGTGTGGGGAAAGTAACCAATGAAAAATTAAAACAGCTTGGCTTTGAAACCTGTGGTGATATTCAGCAAGCAGAAAAAGCGGTTATTTACCGAGCGTTTGGCAAATTCGGGCAACGGCTTTGGGATTTTAGCCACGGTATTGATGAACGAGCGGTAGAACCTTATCGTGAAAGAAAATCGCTGGCGGTGGAAAATACGCTGTTGCACGATATTTCAACTCTTGAACAAGCGGAAAAGATTGTGGCAGATTTATTCGACAAACTGGTTTTTCGGTTGCAACGAAACTGGGGCGATACGCCATTAACTGAGTTTAAAAAGTTAGGCATTAAACTCAAGTTTGATGATTTTAGCCAAACCACGCTTGAACGAACCACCGATGGCTTTGCGTATGAGCGATTTGGCGAGTTGCTACAGCAAATTTTTACCCGAAGAAAGGAACGAAAGGTACGATTAATCGGTCTAAGTGTTCACTTTCCCGAGAAAAAAGTGAATAAACAGTTAAATTTGTGGGAATAATTGTAAATAATGACTTGAAATTAAGGCTAAAGTCATTATCTTATTCGGGCAATCATTGCATCTATATTTTTGGAGATTGAAAACATTATGGCAAAACGTGTCATTCTATTTTTATTAACTAACTTAGCGATTACCTTTGTTTTAGGGATCGTATTAAACCTTATTTTTAAAGTGACCGGCATTCAAGGGCAAAGCACTGCCGGTATTTTGGTGCTTTCGTTAGTCTTCGGTTTCAGTGGATCTTTAATTTCGCTATTTATGTCGAAATCAATGGCATTGCGTTCGGTTGGGGCAGAGGTGATTACACAGCCTCGTAACGAAGCGGAGCAATGGTTATTCAACACTGTACAACGTCAGGCTCAGCAAGCGAATATCCCAATGCCGGACATTGCGATTTACCATTCGGCTGACGTAAACGCATTTGCAACAGGGGCAACCAAAAGCAATTCGTTAGTGGCAGTCAGCACAGGCTTACTCAATTCAATGACTCAAGATGAAGCTGAAGCGGTAGTAGCACACGAAGTGGCGCACATTGCGAATGGCGATATGGTTACAATGACTTTATTACAAGGCGTGTTAAATACTTTCGTCATTTTCTTAGCTCGTATTATTTCAACCGCAGCAGCAAGTTCGCGTGATGAAAATGGCAATTCAAGCACTAACACGCTAGTGTTCTGGGTGGTAGATATTGTGCTACAAATGGTATTTGGTGTGTTAGCAACAATGATTGCAATGTGGTTCTCTCGCCAACGTGAATTTCGTGCAGATGCCGGCTCGGCTCAATTAGTCGGTAAAGAGAAAATGATTGCGGCATTACAACGCTTGCAACGTGTTCACGAACCGCAAGAAATGGAAGGCTCTTTGGCTGCCTTTATGATTAACGGTAGCCGTGGTAAAGAGTTGTTTATGAGCCACCCTCCGTTAGAAAAACGTATTGAAGCGTTAAGAAACTTATAAAGCACAAGCGGTTGTTTTTGTAAAATTTTTTGCAAAACAGCCGCTTTTGTTTTCTATAAAATATGCGGTAACACCGAATAGAGAGTTACCAGCAAAAACAGATAACGTAACAATTTCCCAATCACAATAAAGAGAATGCTTTGCCAAAGGCTAAACCGTAGCCAGCCGGCAATGCCACAGAAAATATCGCCTACAATCGGTAGCCAACTAAAAAGCAAGACTAACACGCCATATTTTTCACTTTTGGCTAATGCCCACTGTGAATAACGATTGGCCGTATTTTGTGGGCGAGGAAGCAATAGCCCCATCGCATAAGTGGTTATGCTACCTAAACTATTACCTAAGGTTGCAACCAAGAGTAAATTGAACAGTGAAAATGAGGATAAAGAGCCATAAGTGATGAGATGTTGGCTTGCTAAGGTAGTGAAGATAATTTCAGAATTTCCGGGTAAGAGAGTAGCGCTTAGAAATCCACTCAGAAACATAGTAAAGAGTTGATTTTGTTCGGAAAAGAATAAACTGAAAAAGGAAGTGAGATATTCTGTCATAAAATTGTAGTTGGTTTGTTATTAAAATGTAGCTATAAATTTTCTTGAATGTTGTGTTTTTTATGGATTTTGTTCTATATCAAAAAAAGACATCGAAATACCTCTGATTGTGTAATATTTTTATTTGAAGATTATCTCAAGAGGTCTATAATTTCTACATAATATATCGGTTTTTCAATTCTCATTGTTAAGGTTGTCTGATGTTTTCTCCTGCTGAAATGGCAAAAATCGCAGAAGATGGTGCGGTTTATAAAGCAACAAAAAATCAATTATATTCCTTTCTCTCTGCCATTACTGCGGGCGGTTTTATTGCAATAGCATTTGTATTTTATACCACAACCCAAGTGGGTGCGAGCCAAATGCCTTGGGGTATGGCTAAACTGATTGGTGGTTTGGTATTTTCACTCGGCGTGATTATGTGTGTGGTGTTTGGGGCAGAACTTTTTACCTCATCAACACTTACGATTGTAGCCAGAGCCAGCCAAAGAATTAACTGGTTACAGATGTTTAAAAACTGGGTAGTGGTGTATTTCGGTAATTTTGTTGGGGCGATCTCCATTGTGTTGTTGATTTGGTTTAGCGGTCAAATTATGGCAGCCAAAGGGCAATGGGGGTTGGTGATTTTAAATACCGCACAGCACAAAATTCACCACCAATGGTTTGAGGCTTTCTGTTTAGGTATTTTTTGTAACATTATGGTCTGCATTGCGGTGTGGATGTCGTATGCCGGCAAAAGTTTAACCGATAAAGCCTTTATTATGATGTTACCGATTGCCATGTTTGTGGCTTCCGGCTTTGAACACTGTGTGGCAAATATGTTTATGATCCCGATGGGAATTGCGATTTCGCACTTTGCCAGCCCTGAATTTTGGACGGCAATTAATGTTGACCCAACGCAATTTGCCGATTTAGATGTATCTCATTTTGTGTTTAAGAACTTAATTCCGGCAACGCTGGGTAATATTGTCGGTGGTGTGTTTTTCATCGGTTTAATGCAATGGTTCTTATACATTAGAAAGCACTAAGATTTCAGATTCAAGCGGTCAAATTTTGCAAATTTTTTGCAAAAAATTACCGCTTTCCCATTTTAACTTACTAACACAGAGGACTTAAAATGACTCAACTAACAGACGCTCAACAAAAAGCGTGGGAAGGTTTTGCCGCAGGTGAGTGGCAAACAGAAGTAAATGTACGTGATTTTATCCAAAAAAACTACACACCTTATGAGGGTGATGAGTCTTTCCTAGCTGAAGTAACACCTGCAACCAGCAAATTGTGGGCAGATGTGATGGAAATGATCAAAGTAGAAAACAAAACACACGAGCCGTATGATATTGACTGCGACACGCCATCAACCATTACCTCACACGCACCGGGTTATATTGATAAATCGTTAGAAAAAATCGTTGGTCTGCAAACAGATGCTCCATTAAAACGTGCGATTATGCCGTTTGGTGGTATCAATATGGTGAAAGGTTCGTGCAAAGTTTATCGCCGTGAGCTTAAACCTGAAGTAGAACAAATCTTTACCGAATACCGCAAAACTCATAACCAAGGGGTATTCGATGTTTACACTCCGGATATTTTACGCTGCCGTAAATCGGGCGTAATTACCGGTTTGCCGGATGCTTATGGTCGTGGTCGTATCATCGGTGACTACCGCCGTATGGCACTTTACGGTGCAGACTTCTTAATGAAAGACAAACAACGCCAGTTTGCCTCATTACAAGCTCGTTTAGAATCCGGCGAAGATATTCAAGCCACGATTCAACTGCGTGAAGAAATTGCCGAGCAACACCGTGCTTTAGGTAAAATGAAAGAGATGGCTGCAAGCTACGGTTTTGATATTTCAGGTCCGGCAACCAATGCACAAGAAGCGGTGCAATGGACTTATTTCGCTTACCTTGCAGCGGTGAAATCGCAAAACGGTGCGGCGATGTCTTTCGGTCGTGTATCTTCATTCTTAGATATTTATATCGAACGTGACTTAAAAGCCGGCAAAATTACTGAGCAAGAAGCCCAAGAGTTAATCGACCATTTAGTAATGAAATTGCGTATGGTGCGTTTCTTGCGTACACCTGAATACGATCAATTATTCTCAGGCGACCCAATGTGGGCAACCGAAACCTTAGCCGGTATGGGTTTAGACGGTCGTACCTTAGTAACCAAAAACAGCTTCCGTATTTTACACACCCTTTACACAATGGGGCCGTCACCGGAGCCAAACTTAACGATTCTTTGGTCTGAACAATTACCAGAAGCGTTTAAACGCTACTGTGCGAAAGTATCTATTGATACTTCATCAGTCCAATATGAAAACGATGACTTAATGCGTCCGGATTTCCAAAACGATGATTATGCGATTGCCTGCTGCGTATCACCAATGATCGTGGGTAAAATGATGCAGTTCTTCGGTGCTCGTGCAAACTTAGCGAAAACCTTGTTATACGCAATCAATGGCGGTGTTGATGAGAAATCAGGCGACCAAGTAGGGCCGAAAACCGAAGCGATTACAAGCGAATATTTGGATTACGATGATGTAATGACCCGCTTAGACAGCTTTATGGATTGGCTTGCAACCCAATATGTGACTGCACTTAACATTATCCACTTTATGCACGATAAATATGCGTACGAAGCGGCATTAATGGCACTTCACGACCGTGATGTATTCCGAACAATGGCGTGTGGTATCGCAGGGCTTTCAGTAGCGGCAGACTCACTTTCAGCGATTAAATATGCGAAAGTAAAACCAATCCGCAGTGATATTGAAATCAAAAATAAAGCCGGTGAAGTGGTTGGTGTTGCGAAAAACGTAGCAACCGACTTTGAAATTGAGGGTGAATATCCACAATTCGGTAACAATGATAACCGTGTGGACGACATTGCAGTTGATTTAGTTGAACGTTTTATGAAGAAAATTCAAAAACTCAAAACATACCGCAACGCAACGCCTACTCAGTCTGTTCTTACTATCACATCTAACGTGGTATATGGTAAGAAAACCGGTAATACACCGGACGGTCGTCGCTCAGGTGCACCATTCGGACCAGGTGCGAACCCAATGCACGGACGTGACCAAAAAGGCGCGGTAGCTTCATTAACTTCTGTAGCGAAATTACCGTTTGCCTATGCAAAAGATGGTATTTCTTACACCTTCTCTATCGTACCAAATGCGTTAGGTAAAGATTACGAAGCTCAAAAACGTAACCTTGCCGGTTTAATGGACGGCTACTTCCACCACGAAGCAACCGTAGAAGGCGGTCAGCACCTAAATGTGAACGTGTTAAACCGTGACACATTATTAGATGCAGTAGAACACCCTGAAAAATATCCGCAATTGACGATTCGTGTTTCAGGTTATGCGGTACGTTTCAACTCTTTAACCAAAGAGCAACAAATGGACGTAATTACCCGTACCTTCACTGAAAGTATGTAATCGTAATTTGCAAAACTTTTAGCCACAAAACGCATTGCGTTTTGAACGTTGGCTTTGCCGACGGCTCCGTAGGAGCGAACAAAATTGGAAACAATTTTGTGAGTAATAATCAACCGCTTGTAGCATTTATGCCGCAAGCGGTTTTTTTGTGATCTTGCTCGAAAAATTGGCTATTCATTTACACAGCTTTTGCAATATTGTTTATAATTACAGTATTCTATGTGGGAGAAATATATGTTTAAACAAGATTTAATTCGTTCCTCTGTGGCGGAATACCTTACTTTTATTACTGCCACCGGCGAAAGCCAAGTTGATGCCCTTTATGCTGATGAAAATGTCTGGCTCAGCCAAAAAATGATGGCGGTATTGTATGATGTGGAACCTCACACCATTACCTACCATTTGCAAAAAATCTTTGGTGATCGGGAATTAGAGGAAATTTCAGTTACTCGAAAATTTCGAGTAACTGCCCAAGACGGAAAAAACTACCACACCAAGCATTATAATCTGTCGGCGATTATTGCGGTGGGTTATAAAGTCAATTCCGAGCGAGCAGTGCAGTTTCGCAAATGGGCGACCGAAATTGTGCAGAGTTTTGCGATTAAAGGCTTTGCGATGGACGATGAACGGCTGAAAAATGATGGCACGATTTTGGGCAAAAAATACTTTGAAGAGCAGCTTGCCCGTATTCGGGAAATTCGGTTATCCGAACGCAAGTTCTACCAGAAAATCACCGATATTTATGCTACCGCTGTGGACTACGACCGCACCGCTACTGCCACCAAACGCTTTTTTGCTACCGTACAGAATAAACTCCATTGGGCAATTCACGGGCATACTGCCGCCGAGCTGATTATGGCAAGAGCTAATGCCGAAAAACCGAATATGGGGCTAACGAATTGGAAAGACGCTCCGCAAGGCAAAATTTACCCCTTCGATGTGGTGGTTGCCAAAAATTATTTATCGGATAACGAATTGGCACAATTACAACGGCTGGTCTCAGCCTATTTGGATATGGCAGAAGATATGGCAGAACGCCAAATTCCGATGACAATGGCAGACTGGGAAACCCGCCTTAACCGCTTTCTTGCCGCCACCGACCGAGAAATCTTACAAGATGCCGGCAAAGTTACCGCTGAAATCGCTAAATCTTTCGCCCTCAGCGAATTTGAAAAATACCGAGTTAAACAGGATTTGAGTTATGAAAGTGATTTTGACTTACTGGTAAAAGAGATAGCAGCCAAATACCACGCTGGCTAGGTTTGCAAAGTTTTCAGAAAAATCAACCGCTTGCAAGCGGTCGAAATAGTTTTAAAAAATGCAAAAATTTAAACATATTTGGTTGATATGTTAATGGAGTCAATAGATTAATAAAAGTTTATTCCTGAAATAGGCAAAAAATAGTATGACTTTCTCCTTTCTTAAAATATACCGGTGTGATTTATTTCTGCGAACAACATAAAAATTTGCTACAATTTCTCAAAATTTTTTGAGGGTTGAGGTGACAAATGTCTGTTGTTGGACGTATCCATTCTTTTGAATCCTGCGGTACGGTAGATGGACCGGGGATTCGTTTTATTCTGTTCTTGCAAGGCTGTTTGATGCGGTGCAAATATTGCCATAATCGTGATACTTGGGATCTTGATGGCGGCAAAGAAATTACGGTTGAAGAGCTGATGAAAGAAGTCACGACTTATAAGCATTTTATGAAAGCAACCGGCGGTGGTGTAACAGCTTCGGGGGGGGAAGCTGTGTTGCAAATGGAGTTTGTGCGGGATTGGTTTCGTGCCTGTAAGGCTGAGGGCATTAATACCTGCTTAGATACCAATGGTTTTGTTCGCCATTATAGCCCGGTGGTTGATGAAATGCTTGAAGTGACCGATTTGGTCTTGCTGGATTTAAAACAGCTCAATGATGAAGTTCACCAAGATTTAGTCGGGGTGTCTAATAAGCGTACTCTTGATTTCGCCCGTTATCTACACAAATTAAATAAACCGACTTGGATTCGCTATGTAGTCGTGCCGGGTTATACGGACGACGATGATTCCGCCCACCGTTTGGGGCAGTTTATTCAAGGAATGGATAACATTGAGAAAGTGGAGCTTCTGCCTTACCATCGCTTAGGGGCACATAAATGGGAAACCTTAGGCTATAAATATGAGCTGGAAGGCGTAATGCCACCGCCTAAAGAGGATTTAGAGCGTATCCAAAAAATCATTGAAAGTTACGGGCATACAGTCAAATTCTAAAAATAAGCGGTCATATTTTGTGATTTTTTTGCAAAAAATTATTGAAATATGACCGCTTGTTTTCTTTTCTCTCTAACTTTGTGTATTATCTTGATACGAATTTTCATTTTGACCATAAAAGGAAAAAATAATGTCTAACCCTCTTTTAAATTACACAGGCTTACCTGCATTCTCACAAATTAAACCTGAACATATTAAACCTGCGGTGGAAGCGGTGATCAAAGAATGCCGTGAAACCGTTGAAAAAGTCGCACAAATTGAAACCCCGACGTGGGAAAATTTCTATATGCCACAAGCAATGGCTGGGGATAAATTTTCCCGTGCGTGGTCACCGGTTGGGCATTTAAATGCGGTGAAAAATTCCCCAGAGTTGCGTGAGGCTTACCAAGCGTGCTTGCCGTTATTATCGGAATACAGCACTTGGGCGGGGCAACATCAAGGGTTATATCAAGGCTATGTGAAGTTAAAAAACAGCCCTGAATTTGAAACTTATTCGGTTGCACAGAAAAAGGCAATTGAAAACAGCTTGCAAGATTTTGAATTATCCGGCATTTCATTGCCGGCAGAGAAACAAAAACGCTATGGAGAAATTTCTGCCCGTTTGTCGGAACTCAACTCGCAATTTAGCAACAACGTACTTGATGCGACAATGGGCTGGGATATTGTGATTACCGATGAAGCACAGCTCAAAGGCTTACCGGAATCAGCGTTAGAAGCGGCAAAATTATCCGCAGAAAGCAAAGGCAAAAAAGGTTATCGCTTCACCCTTGAAATCCCGAGTTATTTACCGGTGATGACCTATTGTGAAAACAAAGCATTGCGTGAGGAAATGTACCGTGCTTATGTTACTCGAGCCTCTGATCAAGGCCCGAATGCAGGCAAATGGGATAATAGTACGGTGATTGATGAGATCTTAAAACTGCGTCACGAAAAAGCTCAACTGCTTGGCTTCAAAACGTATTCCGATTATTCATTAGCCACCAAAATGGCGGAAAATCCACAACAGGTATTAGATTTCTTGAACGATTTAGCCGCTCGCTCGAAAGCTCAAGGCAAAAATGAATTATGCGATTTGAAAAAATTTGCCAAAGCCCATTTCGGCATTGAACATTTGGATTTATGGGATATTCCGTTCTACAGCGAAAAACAAAAACAGGCATTGTATTCAGTCAATGATGAAGAACTTCGCCCGTATTTCCCGGAAAATCGTGTATTATCGGGCTTATTTGAGGTGATTAAACGCATTTTCGGTATGCGTGTGGAAGAGCAAAAAGAGGTTGATGTATGGCATAAAGACGTACGTTTTTTCAATATTTTTGATAAAAATGACCGCTTGCGTGGTTCGTTCTACTTAGATTTATACGCCCGTGAAAATAAACGTGGCGGGGCGTGGATGGACGATTGCATCAACCAAAAACGCTTGGCTGATGGTACATTACAAAAACCGGTGGCATATTTAACCTGTAACTTCAATAAACCGATTGGCGATAAACCGGCATTGTTTACTCACGATGAAGTGACTACCTTGTTCCACGAATTCGGACACGGTATTCACCATATGCTGACTGAAATTGATGTGGGCGATGTTGCCGGTATTAACGGTGTGCCGTGGGACGCAGTAGAGTTGCCAAGCCAATTCTTAGAAAACTGGTGCTGGGAAGAAGAGGCATTAGCCTTTATTTCAGGGCATTATGAAACCGGCGAGCCGTTACCAAAAGCGAAATTGGAGCAATTATTAGCAGCGAAAAACTTCCAAGCGGCAATGTTTGTGCTTCGTCAATTAGAATTTGGCTTGTTTGATTTCCGCCTACACACCGAATATGACCCAAGCAAACAAGGGCAAGTGTTAGCCTTACTTAAAGAGGTGAAAGAGCAAGTCGCTGTTGCTAAAGGTGTAGAGTGGGCGAGAACGCCACACAGTTTCTCGCATATTTTTGCGGGCGGCTATGCGGCAGGCTACTACAGTTATTTATGGGCGGAAGTGCTTTCAGCCGATGCCTATTCACGCTTTGAGGAAGAGGGGATTTTCAACCCTGAAACGGGGCAATCTTTCTTAGATAACATCTTAACCCGAGGTGGTTCGGAAGAGCCAATGGTGCTGTTCGAACGCTTCCGTGGTCGTAAGCCAACCCTTGATGCCTTGCTCAGACACAAAGGCATTTTAGGTAATGCCGAGCCGGTTGATTGCACTCAATAAAGTGAACACGTTTTACAAGCGGTTGGATTTGCAAATTTTTTTGTAAATTTGAGCGCTTGTCTTTTCTTTCTTTTGCAACTCGTTATAATTTTCAGCATTTAGCCTGACAGAGAGTGAAATAATGTCTTTAGATTTAGCCGATATTCGAACCCAAATAACCAACTTAGACCGCAATTTATTAAAGCTACTGGCAGAACGCCACCGCTTAGCCTTTGATGTGGTGCGGAGCAAAGAAATCACACAAAAACCGTTGAGAGATTTAGAACGGGAAAAGATTTTGCTTCAAGAGCTGGTAAATTTTGCCGAAGCGGAGAATTACCAGCTTGATCCGCAATATGTGACCCAAATTTTCCAACGTATTATTGAAGATTCGGTGCTGACTCAGCAAAATTATCTGCAAAATAAATTGAATGAACAAAAAGAAGAGCAGGTTTCGATTGCGTTTTTGGGAATGCGAGGCTCTTATTCCAATATGGCGTCTCGCCAGTTTGCCAAAAAATATCAAGGTACATTGGCGGAATTAAGCTGCCATTCTTTTAATGAAGTATTTGAGAAAGTCAGCCTTGGCGAAGCAGATTTTGGCGTACTGCCGCTTGAAAATACGACTTCAGGTTCGATCAATGAAGTGTATGATTTATTGCAGCATACCGACTTAACCTTAGTGGGCGAATTGGCGTACCCAATCAAACATTGTGTATTGGCAAACGGCAATGTGGATTTAACAGAGGTGGATACCATTTACACCCACCCACAGCCTGCTCAGCAATGCAGCCAATTTTTAGCCGGGTTAGATAAAGTGCATATTAAATATTGCGAAAGCAGCTCGCACGCAATGCAAATGGTAGCTCGTTTGAATAAGCCGAATATTGTTGCCTTAGGCAATGAAGATGGCGGAAAATTGTATGGCTTGACGAATATCAAAACCGATATTGCCAATCAAGCTCACAATATTACCCGTTTTATTGTGGTGGCTAAAGAAGCAGTACGGGTTTCGCCACAGGTACAAACCAAAACCTTGCTGTTAATGACCACCACACAACAAGCCGGTGCATTGGTCGATGCGTTAATGGTGTTTAAAAATCATCATATTCGGATGATGAAACTGGAATCCCGCCCGATTTACGGCAAGCCTTGGGAAGAGATGTTTTATGTGGAGCTGGAGGCAAATATTCATTCTGAGAACACCCAGAAAGCATTGGCGGAATTGGAGCAAGTTACCAGCTACCTCAAAGTGTTGGGTTGCTACCCAAGCGAAATTATTGAGCCGGTAAAACTGTAATATTGTCTAATATGACCGAAATTAAAGCTCAGAATATTTTCTGAGCTTTTACTTTAGGCTAAGCTGATTCTTGTTTTAGAATTGCATAAAGTTGGTCTTTTAAATGCAATTTTTCTTTTTTTAGTGCCTCAACTTCTTCATGCGTTGCCAGTTCAATATTTGCCTCCATATTCTTAATACGCTGGTCTAGCTCATTATGTTTATCAAATAAGCGAGCAAAATGTGAATTGTTTTGCTTTAATTGGGTTATGAGATCTCGAAATTCTGGAAACATATTTAACTCCTAATAGTGGTTGCAAATTTTACTTGATTAAATACTAGCATTTTTTTGTTGATTTACTGTTAAATCTTTCTATTTTTTTGAACTTGATCACAAAATTTATATCGAAAATTATAATGTGTGCGAGTCATATTTAAGGCTATAATAATGCGTAGGAATTTTAGATTTAAGGACACAAAAATAATGAGCTATAAAGTGGTCTTTTCGCTGTTGTTTTCTCTATTTTTATCAACAGCAAATGCAAATTGGACAAAAATTAATGATGTGAATTATACGTGGGGGCCATTTAATATTTACCATATTACGCTTTTTACTGAGAGTGGTACCTATGTAGAAGGTACACGTCCTTTAATGCTTACTCTACAATATAAAAAACCGTGGGAGGGGCGTGATTTTGCGGTTTCTTTAGCAAGAACTTGGAATAATTTAGGCATTAAGCTACCTGAAAAAGAGCTAGATGAGGTTATTACCCACCTGAGAAAAACTTTCCCAGATATTAAGCCTGAAGATACATTGCACTATATTGCATTAGAAGATAGAGGTTATTTTATTTTAAATGATAAAGTAGTCTCTGATGTGTTTAATAAAGCTTTCAATGATGCCATTGTAGCAATTTGGCTTGATCCGAAAATGGATATTAGCCATCAATTACTTGATCCCTCTTATAAGCCAAGAATTGAGTCAAAAAATATAGAATCACAAGCTGAGGAAAAATCAGCGGAAGTGAAAGCACAAGAACCTATTGCCAATACTGAGGTTTCTAAGGAGATGAAAGAGTCTCAAGCTGTAGAGCAAGAATCAAACAAAACAGAAACCCTAGAGGTAGATAAGACCCAATCCAGCGTGGCAAATGAAGCGACTCAACCGGTAGAGAATAAAGATAAGAAAGAGCCAGAAAAGCTAGAAGAAAAACCAAAGGAGATGAAGATTGAAAATCCGGAAGTGTTCATTTCACCGATTTATGATGATATCTTAATGCTCACCAAATATTGTGTTTAAGCAAAGAACAAGCGGTAATATTCTCGAAAAATATTACCGCTTGTTCATTTTTATAATCCGTTTAAGATAAAATTTTCGCTAACTCAGCGCTTACTTCTTCTACCGGTTTTGTGCCGTCTAAACGTTCATAACGTGTGTTGCCGGCTTCCGCTTCTGCGGTGTAGTAGGCGATTAACGGCTTGGTTTGTTTGTGGTAAATCGCTAAACGCTCTAATACCGTTTCCGGTTTGTCATCTTGGCGGATAATCAACTCTTCACCGGTAACATCATCTTTGCCTTCCACTTTAGGTGGATTGTAAACCACGTGGTAGGTACGTCCTGATGGTTGGTGAACGCGACGACCGCTCATACGCTCAACAATCACTTCATCAGCTACATCAAATTCAAGCACTAAATCAATTTTTACACCTGATTCTTTTAACGCATCAGCTTGCGGAATGGTGCGTGGGAAACCGTCTAATAAGAAGCCGTTCGCACAATCCGGTTGAGCAATACGATCTTTTACTAAGGCTACCGTTAATTCATCCGGCACTAATTTGCCTTCGTCCATTAATGCTTTTGCTTGTTTGCCAAGTTCAGTGCCTTCTTTAATTGCCGCACGGAACATATCACCGGTTGAAATTTGCGGAATACCGAATTTGTTCATAATAAACTGAGCTTGCGTACCTTTGCCCGCACCCGGTGCACCTAATAAAATCACTTTCATTTGAAAACCTCAATTAAACTAAAAATAATAAAATCACTTAGGCAGTAACCTTACCGATTACTGCCTAAAATTGCAAATTTTTTTAATTTTTTGACCGCTTGTTATACGGAATTAGAATTCATAGCGTAAATTTAAGCGTGTATAGAATGGCTCACCGTAGCTATATTGGCTAAAGCTGAGGGCGTTACGATATTTTTTATCGAATAAGTTATCAATGTTAAGCTGTGCTGAGAAGTTGTCATTAAATTGATAACGAGCTATCAAATTCACTAAAGTGTAAGCTTTTTGACCATATTCGCCATAAGTGGCGTGTTTGGTATAAATTCTGCTTTGCCAGTTTACACCTGCTCCTACCGTTAAACCTTGCACTAAACGGTTCATATCGTAAGTTGCAAAGAATTTAAATTGTTTGCGTGGTTGAGTTGTGTTAATTGGGTTACCTGAAGCATCATCGCCTTTCCACTGAGTATATCCTGCACTGAGTTTTAATTTTTCAGTTACATTTCCAGATGCTTCTACTTCAAAGCCTCGAACTTTCGCACCTTTAGAGGCTGTGTAGTAGGCTAATAATGTATTAGGGTTAATACCGGCAGATTGAGCTAGATTATCTTGTCTTGTTTCAAATACGCTAATTTGAGTTTGCAAGTTGTCATTGAAATAACTCCCTTTCCAACCTGATTCGTAGGTTTCGCCCGTAACAGGAGAGAGTAGTTTGTTATTGATGTCCACTTGACTTTGTGGTTTGAAAATATCGGTATAACTTACATAAACGGTATTTTGTGGATTAATATCAAAGGTTAATCCTGCATAAGGTGTCCAAACATCGTTAGCGTGGAAGTTTTGTGTTGAACCATAGAAAGTGCCTTCTGTGCGGTACGATGAAATACGAGAACCTAGAAGCATAGAAAGTCTATCTGTAAGACGTAAACGGGTAGAAACATACACCCCGAACTCTTTTAAGTTTTGGTAGTATTTTTCAGACATACTTCCCCAGTTTGGTCTAGCATAAATGCCATTCCAATTATTAAAGTCGAAAGCTCCGTCAAAGGTGCTGTTATCGGCAGCGTAGGAATTACGATGTGCTCGATTGTATTGAATACCGATTGCCGCATCGTGTTCTAATCCCCAAGCAGAGAATGAACCGGTAAGATCAAGCTGCACATTAGATTGTGTATTATCATTTTTAAATTTACCCGGCCAAGGCGACCAACCTAATCCATCTTGGCGATTAAGTGATGAGCCGCTGAAATAGAAAAGTTCTGAATTATGTTTGCCTACACGGTAATTGCCTTTTAATGCAAGTTCCCATTTTTTTTCGCCTAGTTTTTGTGTAATATCGGCAAAATAGTTTACGGATTCATTATCCCAGTAAGCCCATTCCGGACTGGCATTTTTGCTTCTGCTCCAGTTAGTTTCACCACCATCGCTATAGAATGCGGGTAAACCACCCCAAAGTGCTGCATCACGTTTTTCTTTTTGATAGCTTACACCTAACCCAAGTTTGGTAGTGTCAGTTAAGTCTGCTTCAATATTGCCATAAAGCGTGGTGTAACGTTCTTTTTCATTTTTAATGAACGTATTACCGTTTTTATGTTCTGCAATAAAGCGGCCTCTTACTGATCCTGAATTATTCAATGTTTGGCTATGGTCAATCATTGTATTGAAATCAGCATAACGCCCGATTCCAGCTTCTAAAATAGTATAACGGGAAATGCTATTGGCTCGTTTACGAACAAGATTAACACTTGCAGAAGGATCGCCTGCCCCAGTAGTTAAGCCTGTAGCACCACGCACAACTTCTACTCGGTCGTATAACACGCTGTTGCCTGTATTTTCGCCCGTTGTCCATTGGTTATTTACTTTGAGATCCATACCATCTACCTTGACTTTATCAATCCCAAAACCACGAGCACTGAAAGAATAGCGTCCTCTGTCAAGTAAAGAAACAGAAACACCGTGAGTTGCTTCAAGTGCTTTGGCAATCGTATTAAGATTTTGATCTCTGATTTGTTGATGCGTTACAGCCGTTACGCTTTGTGGCGTGTCTTTCGCACTCAATGCCATTCCATTAGAGCCTTTGGCTTTTTTCTGTGCATAACGTCCAGTTTCTTCCGATGAGGCATTTGGCGTTTCGGCACTTACTTCTACGGTATCAAGATGAGTAACTGTTTCAGCGTAAGCTGTTGAGATAAACCCTATACCAGAACTGTATAAGGCAAGTTTTATCGCTTTAGATAGCGTGTTCATAATTTCTCCTAAGTAATGAATAAAAAATTATTTATGTTGTTTGAGTAACAGTAAGAAATAGATACCCCCGAGAATAGAGGCAATAATGCCTGCCCCAATCTCATAAGGGAAAATTAGATAACGCCCGAGCCAATCGGCAATGAGCATTAGCATTGCCCCTAATAATGCCGATATAGGGATCTGTTTCTCCGGTGTAATTGCACCTAAATTTTTAGCTAAATGAGGGGTCATTAGCCCAATGAAGCTCATTGGCCCTACCGCAAGTGTAGAGGCGGCACTCATTAGGGCAATTAAAAGTAATACAATCATTTGTACTTTTTTAACCTCTAACCCTAAATGGTAAGAAACGGTCTCGCCAAGTGAGATCAAACGTAAAGGTTTGATAAACAGTAAAGTGGCACTGATAAGTAGGATTGCAACAGATAATAAAATCCAAACTGTATTCGGATTAGCGTAATAGGTTGAGCCAGACAGCCAACTAATAACTGCCGTTAAACGAGGGCTGCCGCTTAGTTGAATAATAGCCATTAAGCCACTGACTAAAGCTCCAATAGCAACACCTGTAATCATTAACGCTGATGGTTGTAATTTACGAGAGAGCCACATAATAAGAGCGAGAACAGTCAAACTCCCTAATACACCAAATAACAAGAAGCCAATGCTAGATAATGTTGGGAAAAGTAAGAATGACAGTACTGCAGCAATAGTTGCCCCTGAACTCACACCTAATACTTCAGGGCTTGCCATTGGGTTTCTCGTTAAGATTTGTAATAGGCTACCACTTACCGCAAGCATTGCCCCTGTTGCTATCGCACTTAGACTACGAGGCAAGCGGTAGGAACTCATCAGGTTTTCATCAATGCTAATAGCCCAGCCATTCATTGTTGGAGCAATGATTTGTAATAGACAAAATAGGATAACTCCAGCGCATAACAACAATATTAGCAGTTTCCACGAATTGAGGCGTTTAACGGGGAAGTATGCTGTATTGCTTGCTTCAAATTGTGCTTTACGTTGGCGTAATACCAAGAAAATTAATAATGGTGCGCCTAGTGTTGCGGTAAATGCACCAACAGGTAGTAGAGTGTCGTAAATTCTGCTAACAATGCCGATGAGATTATTGGTAAAAAAGAGTAAAAATCCGCCCGCTAGAAAAGCAATCAAGAGGCGAAGTAATAAATGTCGTATTTTGGCAAAATGGGCCAAACTTGCACCTGCAAATCCAATAAAGCCAATCACACCTACTTTGCTTACAACCAATGCTGTAATGGCGGCACAAACAAAAATAACTAAGTAACGTAGTAAATTAACAGGCGCGCCTAAGCGGCGAGCTTGTTCATCATCTAAACTTAAAATTGTGAGTGGACGAGAGAGTAAGACAAAGATAAAAAATGCAACTACTACCGTTATCGCTAAGGTAATAGAAGTTGCCCAACCATCTTGTAAAAGTGAGCCACTTCCCCAAACCATAACGCCAAATAAAAAATCAAAGTAGAAAAGGGTCAGTAAAGAGGCAATAGCTCCAAACAAAATATTAACAATCAATCCCCCTAAAATAAGGGTAAGGGGATTGAGCTTAGAGGCTTTAGCAATAAATAAAACCAGTACGATAGCAGCTAAAGAGCCAAGTAACGCAATCCAGAAACTAGAAAAAAGCTCGGCGGCTGGGAAAAAGATAACCGCAATCATCAATGCAAGTTGAGCCCCGCTACTGACGGCAAGTGTGCTATCTGACGCTAAATTATTTCTGACAATATGTTGTAAGCCACTGCTGGCTATAGCCAATAAACCGCCTGCTAAAAATGACGTTGTCATTTCAGGTAAAAGAGCTGCTTTTACCGCAGCTTGATTAATCGGCAATAAATCAACATTTATGAGTAGTAACTGCCATTCCCACTCCCAGACCATATTTAAACGGATAACAGCTGTTACTAAGGATAAAAGAATACAGCCAATCAATAAGAATGATGATTTCATTACTCTTTTTCTCCTTGTGTCATTGCATTGTGTAAAAACTCAGCAAAGTGCGAGATGGAATCAGCCCCACCAAAGAGCCAAACAGGCGGTAATACTTTCATACAACGGTTTTTACCAAATCCTAAACGTTGCCAAATGTAGCTATTTTCTAAATCTGCTTGCGTCATTTTAGAAAAAGGTGAGATGACAATTAAACAGGTGCGTTCGGGTAATTTAGCTAAATCACTCATAGGAATAAGTTTATTTCCCCAGCGATCTCCCACACCTAAATCAGCTTGTTTTAAGCCCATCAAATCAAAGGCTACACGGAACATTGAATTAGACGCATATATGCGTAACTCTCTCGGAGAGCCAAATTGAACAACAGAGTAGTAATCAATATCTGGATTACTGTTAAGGATTTCTTTCCCCCATTGAGCCAACGTTTGTTCAGTTTTCGTTAAATATGCTTCTGCCGCACTAGGGTTTTTAATCGCTGTTCCAATCATACGAGTGGCTTTTTGGTAAGTATGCCAATGTTGCTGAGGTTCAGTATTGCCACCATCAAATAGCACGTCTATTTGTGGAATTTCTTTCGGGTAAACAGAAGCCAAGTGAGCGTAGAAAAAGTTTGATAGCACCAATTCAACAGGAAGCTGTGCTAATAATTCGCGATTAGGCTGATAACGCGCTCCAATATCTAACACGCTATTAGGCTGAATAGGGCGGTGCGACCATAGCGGATAAATTCGCTTATCCCCCATCGCAATGGGCGGATTTCCCATTTCAGTAAGGGCAGAGGCAATAGACCAATCTGGTGTAAAAATATTAGGTTGAGCAAATGCGGTAGAAATTTGCAAAATAAAGAGAAAAATGAACCGCTTGTATTGCCTAAACATCATAATACCGCCACTTTATGTAAGCCTGCAGGGTGGTTAAACAAGTGCAGTTTTAGCCCGAAGATCTCAAGTAATTTCTGTTCTTGCATAATTTCATCAACAGAACCTTGAATACAGAGTTCGCCTTGCTTTAACGCAATAATTTCATCACAAAATTGGGAGGCAAGATTAATATCGTGAATAATGATAATGACAGTTAAACCTTGTTCATTCACTAGCTTGCGAATAAGCTGCATTACTTCAACTTGATAAACAATATCAAGGGCAGCCAATGGCTCATCTAGCAGTAAATAGGGTGTTTGTTGGGCTAAGCACATAGCAAGCCAAACTCGTTGTTTTTCTCCGCCTGATAGACTATTTACAGGCTGTTTAGCAAACTGAGTAACGGAGGTGCTTTCCATTGCTTGCTCAACAATTTGAACATCAAATTCTGTTGGTTTTTGTAGCCATTTTTGATATGGAAATCGCCCTAAAGCAACCAGTTCCTGCACTAAGAAATCCGCCGCTTCAGGTAAACGTTGTGGTAAATAGGCAATATGTTTTGCCGCTTCTTTGGTAGAAAGCTGATGAAGTGGTAATCCATCGACTAAAATTGAACCGCTGGTAGGCGTTATATCTCCGCTTAGTAAACGCATTAACGTTGATTTACCCGAGCCGTTATGGCCTATTACGCCATATAAACGCCCCTTGCTTAAATTGAGGGAAATATTGCTTAGCAGTTTACGGTTTTGTTCAACAGAGTAGCTAATGGAATTTATTTGAATCATAGTGTTGTGTTTTAAGAGCATAAAAAAGGTGGGATTACCCCACCAAATCAATCAAAATGAAAATGAGTAGATGAAAATCTATTATGAAAACGGTGCTAAATATATTTTTATTGTAAATGAAAGTCAATATCATTTGGTTTTAGGTGAGGGTAAATTTTAGGATAAATAAAAAATAACCGACTAAATTACTAGGTAATTCAATCGGTTATAAGTGGTCGGATATTTAATAAAAAATCTTATTTTTATGAATAGCTATTCAGCTTGTCCCCAAGGAGCAACCTTAAACAACATTAGCATTCCCGGAATACCAATAAAGAAACAGAGCCAAAAGAATTGGTAATACCCCATCATTTCGACTAAATGCCCGGTGTAAGCCCCGAGCATTTTGCTTGGTAGAGCAGACAGACTGGTGAAAATCGCCAGTTGCATTGCGGTATAAGCCGGGTTGGTTTCACGAGCCATAAAAGCAACAAAAGCGGCAGTGCCCAGCCCAACGCCCAAATATTCGCCTGCCATCACTAAGCCAAGTTTCCACAGCTCTGTTGCACCGATACTCTCGGTAGGAAAATGCCCAAAACTGGCAAGGTAAGCGAAGCCTAAAATCGTAATTAATTGCACAAATCCGAACAGCCATAACGCACGGTTAACGCCCAATTTCAACATTGCCACGCCACCAATAATGCCTCCGCCAATACTGCACCAAAGTGAAGTCATTTTCACAATGCCGGCAATGTGTGATTTAGTAAAACCCATATCCAAAATAAATTTGGTTTGTAGCGTAGTGGCAAGGGAATCGCCTAATTTATACAGGAAGATAAACAGAATCAGCCCAATCGCCCCAGCCACGCCTTTGCGGGTGAAAAACTCTTTGAACGGATCGACAAACGCCATATAAAACGGCTTAGTGCGGTCGATTGGCTTATGGTTAGGTTCAGCAGCGATGAGCGTAACGAATAAACAAGGCACTAAAAAAGCAGCGGTAATCAGAAACACCGTATCCCACGCATAATGGTCGGCTAAAAACAGCGAAAGTCCACCCGGAATTAGACCTGCAATACGATAAGCATTAACGTGAATGGAATTACCTAAACCCAGCTCGTTATCCGATAAAATCTCACGCCGAAACGCATCCACTACAATATCTTGAGTTGCAGAGAGAAAAGCTAACAGTACGGAAAGGGTAACAATAATCGAAATATCTTTTACCGGGTCGAACAAGCCAAAGCTGGCTAAAATCACTAATAGCCCGATTTGCGAAATGAAAATCCAGCTTTTGCGTCTACCCAAAAAGGGGGGAAAGTAACGATCTAACAATGCAGCCCACAGGAATTTCCACGTGTAGGGCAACGAGGTTAGGGTAAAGGCGGCAATGGTTTTAATGTCTAAATTGGCACTGGTTAGCCAAGCCGGCATTAGTTGAATCAACACAAACAACGGCAAGCCGGAACAAAAGCCGGTGTAAACACAAAGCAGCATATTTTTAGTAAAAATCTGCTGCCAGATAGAGCGTTTGGGTTCGTGACAAGCGGTCATATTTTTCCTAAATTTTGCAAGAGAAAAGGGAAAACTGTATGTCAATATAGCATACTTTTAAGGGCGTCCCTAACCCTTTCAATTTCTTCACAGATAAGGTTTGACAGCCTTGCGACATATTTCTATTATTCCTTTTAATCAAACTAAAAAACTGGAAGCAGAGTATGAACACGCAGCATAGAACCGAATTCCTTCAAAATGCCCTTACCGAACGCATTCTTATCTTAGACGGTGCGATGGGAACGATGATCCAAAAATATAAACTGACCGAATCTGATTTCCGCGGTGAACGTTTTAAAAACAGCACCATCGACCTTAAAGGCAATAACGACCTACTCACACTCACCCAACCACTCCTGATTTCTGCTATTCACGAGAAATATTTAGCCGCCGGTGCGGATATTATCGAAACTAACACCTTTAGTGCGACTACCATTGCTCAAGCAGATTATGAACTTGAAAGTATTGCTTATGAGCTGAATCTTGTGGGGGCAAAACTTGCCCGCCTTGCTGCCGATAAATTCTCCACCCCTGAAAAACCTCGTTTTGTTGCTGGTATTCTTGGGCCAACCAACCGTACTTGTTCGATTTCGCCTGACGTAAACGACCCCGGTTTCCGTAACATTACCTTTATGCAACTGGTGGAAGCCTACGCAGAGGCAACCCGAGGGTTGATTGAGGGCGGGGCGGATCTGATTATGATCGAGACCATTTTCGATACCCTGAATGCCAAAGCCGCCGTGTTTGCGATTGAAACGGTGTTTGATGAGATGGGCGTGAAGTTGCCGATAATGATCTCCGGCACCATTACCGATGCCTCAGGGCGAACGCTGTCGGGGCAGACCACAGAGGCGTTTTATAACTCGCTCCGCCACGCCAAACCTCTGACATTCGGCTTGAACTGTGCGCTCGGACCGAAGGAACTTCGCCCTTATGTGGAGATGATGTCAAAAATCAGCGAGACTTTCGTCTCGGTTCACCCGAATGCCGGCTTGCCAAACGCCTTTGGTGGGTACGATTTGGGGGCGGAAGAGATGGCGACTTACATCAAAGAGTGGGCAGAACTCGGCTGGCTGAACATTGTCGGCGGCTGTTGTGGCACCACGCCGGAGCATATCCAAGCCTTTGCCGAAGCAACCAAAGGCGTTGCTCCTCGCAAATTACCTGAAATCCCAACCGCTATGCGTTTGTCGGGCTTAGAGCCACTCACGATTGACGATAATTCGCTGTTTGTAAATGTGGGCGAACGCAATAACGTCACCGGTTCGGCAAAATTTAAGAAACTGATTAAAGAAGAGAAATTTGCGGAAGCGATTGAAATTGCCATCAGCCAAGTGGAAAACGGGGCGCAGGTGATTGACGTGAATATGGACGAGGCGTTGCTCAATTCCAAAAAATGTATGACCCGTTTCCTCAACATTCTTGCTACCGAACCCGAAGCCGCCAAAGTGCCGATTATGATCGACTCCTCGAAATGGGAGGTGATCGAGGCGGGCTTGCAAACCGTGCAGGGCAAGCCGATTGTGAACTCAATTTCCCTAAAAGAGGGCGAAGAGAAATTTATTCACCAAGCCAAACTCTGCCGCCGATATGGGGCTGCGGTGGTAGTGATGGCGTTTGACGAAGTCGGGCAAGCGGATACGGAAGAACGCAAGGTAGAAATCTGTACCCGAGCTTATCGGATTTTGGTTGATCAGCTCGATTTCCCACCGGAAGACATTATTTTCGACCCGAACATTTTTGCGATTGCCACCGGCATTGAAGAACACAATAACTACGGGGTGGACTTTATCCAAGCCTGTGAGCGGATTAAGCGAGACTTGCCATACGCCAAAATTTCCGGCGGGGTGTCGAATGTCTCCTTCTCTTTCCGTGGCAACAATGTGGTGCGTGAGGCTATTCACGCCGTCTTCCTCTACTATGCGATCAAAGCCGGAATGGATATGGGGATCGTGAACGCAGGGCAGTTGGCGATTTATGACGACCTCGACCCTGAACTGCGAGAAGCGATTGAAGATGCGGTGCTGAACCGCCGTCATGACGCCACCGACCGCCTGTTGGAAATTTCCGAAAAATATCGGGGCGTAAAAGTAGAAAGTGCCGATGAAAGTGCCGCCGAATGGCGAAACTTGCCTGTGGCAGAGCGTTTAAAACACGCCCTCGTGAAAGGCATTACCACCTACATTATTGAAGATACCGAAGAGGCTCGCCAGCAATTTGCCTCTCCGCTGGAAGTGATTGAAGGGCCGCTAATGGCGGGGATGGACGTGGTGGGCGACCTGTTCGGAGACGGTAAAATGTTCCTGCCGCAAGTGGTGAAATCGGCTCGGGTAATGAAACAGTCCGTTGCCTATTTAGAGCCGTACATCAATGCCACCAAGCAGAAAGGATCGAGCAACGGCAAAATGGTGATCGCCACCGTGAAAGGCGATGTACACGACATCGGCAAAAACATCGTGAGCGTGGTGTTGCAGTGCAATAACTTTGAAGTGATCGACTTAGGCGTGATGGTGCCTGCTGATGTGATTATCGAAACCGCTATTCGAGAAAAAGCCGATCTCATTGGGTTAAGTGGGCTAATTACCCCATCGCTTGACGAAATGGAGTATTTTTTAGATGAAATGAACCGCTTGAAGCTCGATATTCCGGTGCTGATTGGCGGTGCAACCACCTCAAAAGAGCATACGGCGATCAAACTCTATCCGAAATATAACTACCCCGTAGTCTATACCGCTAACGCTTCACGTTGCGTCACCGTCTGTGCGACCTTGATGAACCCTGAGGCAAAAGCGGAATTTTGGGAAAAAACCAAAGCCGAGTACGAAGAAATTCAGCGTAAATTTGCCGTTCGTAAACCACTTCGCAACGGTTTATCCATTGAGGAGGCTCGAGCCAATCGTTTTGACGGATTTAGTGGCGAATGGGCGGATTATGTGCCGCCAACGCCAAAACAGACCGGCATTATCGAATACAAAAATGTACCGATTGCCACCCTACGCAAATTTATCGACTGGTCGCCATTCTTTATGCTCTGGGGCTTAATGGGCGGTTATCCTGATGCCTTCGATTATCCGGAAGGCGGCGAAGAGGCACGCCGTGTCTATAACGATGCCCAACGGGTGCTGGACGAATTTGAGCAAAACGGCAAGCTCAATCCAAGCGGGATTATGGGGATTTTCCCTGCTCAGCGTGAGGGCGATGATATTGCAATTTTAAACGAAGATCGCACCGCTTGTATCGGCAAATCCTACCATCTCCGCCAGCAATCTGAACGAGGCAAAAACAGCAAAAGCCCGTACAACCTCTGTTTAAGCGACTTTATCGCCGACCGAGAAAGCGGACAACAAGACTGGTTCGGAATGTTCGCCGTTTGTGCCGGCATTGAAGAACACGACTTGGTGGAAGGCTACAAAGCGGCGGGCGACGACTATAATGCCATTCTGCTCCAAGCCGTCGGCGACCGTTTGGCAGAGGCAATGGCGGAATATCTGCATTTTGAACTGCGTACCAAAGTATGGGGATATAGCGAAGAAACCTTCGATAACGGCCGCTTGATCCGTGAAAACTACCGAGGAATTCGTCCTGCACCGGGCTACCCAAGCTGCCCTGAGCATACCGAAAAACAGATCATCTGGGATTTACTCGAAGTCGAACAACGGATCGGGATGAAACTCACCGAAAGCTATGCAATGTGGCCGGCAGCAAGCGTCTGCGGCTGGTACTTCACCCACCCTGCCAGCAACTATTTTACGTTAGGGAAAATTGACGAAGATCAGGTGCTGGATTATGCGAAGCGTAAAGGTTGGGACGAGGTTACGGCTAGGAAGTGGTTAAGTGTGGCGATGAAACAGGATGTGAAGTCTCAAATAACAGGTTAGGTATCAATATTCATAATAAGATATTCTGATTAAATATGATACAATTCTAAAAACTCTAAACTATTCTAAGGAAACTAATATGGCAAAAATTAAACTTGAAATAGGTGTCTTAAATGTTGCAATGCATAATCATGATGAGGGAGAGCTATCTTATGAGAATTTATTTAAGGCAATACATAATAATGATAGCTTAGAAATACAGCTAGATGAAACTCATGCGGCTTGCCTCGGAGAATTAAATACAAATAAGAAATTTGGAGCTGAGCGTTATTTTATAGGGCAAATATATAAGTATGCCAAGATAGATCCTGAGCGAGAGTGTTTAAATACAAAAACAAAAAAGGTAGCCACAGATGAGGAAAAGAAAGCTTTGATTGTACCAAAGCATTTGAGACCACATTTTGTCAAAATCCCTTTTGTATTTATTCCTAAAGGTCATAGGCTATATATTCAAATCAAACATAAAGGAGATTCATTTGGAATTACTAGAGCTAAAAAATTATTAGAACTATTAGTTCAAAATGCAGAGATATTCCGAAAATTTGGGGATGTTGAAATTACTATTGAGCCAGATTCAGTCGCGGTAGAAAATCTGATTAATAGAAAAGATATTGATAAGCTAGTCCTAGATATTGTCCGTCCTAACCCAGATGATCTCAAAAGTGTTGAAAAATCTTTCTTTGAGCAGATGAAAAAGCGCAATCTAAAAAAACAAAGAGTTGAATACATATCAACAAAAGATGAAAACTTAGTTCTTGATAAAGAAATGAAAGATGAAGTTAAAATCGCAGCATCTAATGGTAAAGTTATTGCTGAGGGTATAACAGCAGAGAATGAAAAATGGAAAACTTCGACAGAAGAAACAAATTTAATTATTAAAACTCCCTATATTGTTGATAGAACAGAAGAAAATAGAGGTGAAGACCCTGCTGAAAAGCATTTGGTCGAAACAGCATTCGATAATCACAGTGAAATAATAGGATAAAATTGAATATGAAAATACTAAAAGATAGCTATCAAGGTGTTTCTGAAATATTCCAGTATTATTGGGATATTTATGGTGGGTGGAGAGCATTATTGGTCTCTCCTTATTTACATATAGCAATTCTTTTATTAATTTTCACTCATCATCAATGGATGTCAAGAGACTGGTGGGAGCAGAGCTTATCTATCCTTCCTAATCTACTTGGGTTCTCATTAGGTGGATTCGCTATTTTCTTAGGCTTAGGAGATGAGCAATTTAGAGCGATTTTAGCAGCGAAAGATGAGAATGAAAAAAGCTCTGTTTATACTGTAGTATCTGCTACTTTTGTGCATTTTATTTTAGTCCAAGGATTAGGAATTATTTTTGCTTTATTAGCGAAAGCATTAGCATATCAACCTATTTGGTTGCCTGATAACTATATGTTCTATTTTGCTTATATCACCCCTATATTTTGGGGAATTGGCTATTTATTTTTACTATATGCTCTAACATCAATGATAGCTGTCGTAATGGCAATTTTTAGATGTACGAGATTGTATGAAAAATATCAAGAAATTAATAATAACGAGGATAACTAACTGAATTGTATATCATATCTAACTAATATATTTACAAGCGGTCATTTTCCCCGATGGCGCTCGTCTCTGACGAATGCCTTACAATCTGCAGCACCCGTCTGAGACGGGCGCTATCATCAACAACAAGCAGTCACTTCCCCCAAAACTTTGCAAATTCCCCCACAAAACTGACCGCTTGTACCTAGCCTAAATTCAGCTATCATAACCCTTGTTCTTTTAACCCTATTTTCGGAAACATTTTTATGCCTAAATTTAAACTGATTTTACTCGCCGCCACTTTGGCAGGCTTATTTGCTTGTACGCCGTCTGAACAAAAGAAATCGGCACAGGTGGGATATTTGAAAACCAATATCAGCCAAGCGGAATTGAATAATACGGCGAATTACAAACGCTATAATTATTACTGTAACAACCTGACCACGGGCGAAACGTCATTTTTGGCAACCTATTTTCCGCTGTCTCGTGAGAGCCGTAAGCAAGAGAATTTTGGTATCTATTTTCAGTTAGACGGTGGCAAAGCTGAGCTGTTTGATCATCTGCAAAACCGTACCTTAGGCGGTAATAAATTTGAGGTGAGCTATCGTTCTTATCAGCCGATTGACGGTAGCTATGTGGATTTAATCGCCCGTGAGCATAGCTCGACTTACTACAAAAATTTCAACGGCACACAATTGCCGTGGTTGGAGTGCCGTCAGGGCTAACAGTAAGGGAGGTTTACCCTCCCTATGCCAACTTCTCAATCCCCCACATTTCCCTTTTCCCCCAATCCATTTCAGCTTTTACCCCAAAAGCCGTTGCAATATTTTCGGCAGTTAAGACCGCTTGTGTACTGCCACTGGCGAGTAAATTGCCGTTTTTAAGCAGAATGATTTCATCACAAAAACGGTAGGCAAGGGGCAAATGATGAATGACTACCACACAGGTCTGTGTTGGGGTTAGGGCTTTGAGTTGCTGCATAATGTCGATTTGATAGTAGGGGTCGAGGGCGGCAATCGGTTCATCAGCAAGCAAGAACGGGGCTTGTTTCATCAAGCAACGGGAGAGTTGCACTCGGGTCTGTTCACCGCCGGAAAGCTGTTGGTAAGTGTTATCCAGCAGGTGAGAAATCGCCAACTGTTCGGCAACCGAACGCACCTTTTGACGCTCTTGTTCAGGCGAAAGCGGTGCGGGTAAGCCGAGTGCTATCACATCATACACTGAAAGTTGCCACGCCACGTTGAGCTGTTGGGCAAGGTAGGCAAATTGTCGGCTCCGTTCAACGGCGGAAAGAGCGTGCAGTTTGCGATTTTCCAGCCAAATTTCACCGCTTGTCGGGCGCAAAATGCCGGCAATCGCTTTGAGCAACGAGGATTTCCCAGCCCCGTTTGCGCCCATAATGCCGATCAATTTGCCTTTTGGCAGATGGCAAGAGAGGTGTTGAATACCGTGAGCAAGGGTAAGGTTTTCAATCTTGATCATTGTGCCAATCTCCGTTGCTGGGTGAATAAAATCCAAATCAAAAACGGTACACCCAAAATTGCCGTAAGCGTGCCGATGTAAATTCGGGCAAAAAACGGCACATATTGCACCGCCAGATCTGCAATCAGCAGTAACAACGCCCCGATTAACGCGGAGGTAAGATAAAGCTGAGACGGTGGTTTTTTCAGCCAAATACGGGCAAGATGAGGGGCTATCAAGCCGATAAAACCGATAGTGCCGGTCTGCGGAATCGTTGCCCCGACCAACAAGGCCACGCCAACACTAACGGTAAAAAAACTGCGTTGCAGGTTGATGCCCATTGTTGCTGCCGTCTCTTCGCCAAAGGTGAGCAGGTCGAGATAACGCCGTTCCCGATAGAGGCAGACAATGCCAAGCAAGATCAAGGGTAACGCCCAACATACTGCCTCTGTGGTTGCCCAGACTAATGAGCCTTGCAACCAGCGGTAGAGTTCCGCCAACGCCCACGGGCTTTCTGCATTGGAAAGCAGTAAAGTCACCGCCGCCCCGAGCAACACGTTTACCGCCACGCCACTTAAAATCATCATTGTTGTGCCGTGGCGAAAGCTAATCAGCCACACCAGCAAAAACGCCCCCAGCGCCCCTGCCACACCGCCAAACAGTAGCCAGCCCATCGGAGCTGAAAAATAGTAGAGCAGAAACACGCTCACCGCCGTTGCTCCCGAACTGCTCCCAAGCAAACCGGGACTGGCAAGCGGGTTTTGAAACACGCCCTGCATCGCATTACCGGCAAGCGCAAGGCTGGCGCCCGTCAGCACCGCCAAGCCGATACGGGGCAGCCGAATTTCACCCAGCACCAGCCAGCGCAGATCGCTTAGCACGCCTTCGGCATTTTTTAGCAAGGCAAAATCGCTCAGTTGGTAAAAGGCTGCGCTGCTAACAATCAGCAACAACAAACTTCCAAGCACAATGTTTAATTTCTTCATTCTTTTTTCTCTCATCAAACGTGCAGATTATACCATAGCGCCAAAGTCAAGCTGAAAACGCTATTTTTGCGATCTCCATCGAAAAAATAGCGTTTGCCGAATGTAACCCACGACAGGCTTTGCTATATTCCTTCAATCAGCCTAAGTTTTGTATTTAAAACATTACAGATTGGGGGGTAGAATGTACACCATAAAACAAACCGATATTGTGAAAGCAAGGGGGCTTTTAAACGAAATGAAGAAATATAGAGGAGAACACGATGAGTCATTTTCCACCTGAAATGGTTGAAAAATATGGTATCACCGAATTTGATGCCGCCGAATATCTCACCAATGACGAGCTAATCGCCCTTTATTTGGCGGAAACATTGAAAGACGGTACGGACGAGGAGTTTATTCAAGCATTGAATACCGTGGCACGAGCGAAAGGAATGAATGAGTTAGCGAAAAAAGCAGGGATCGGGCGTGAAAGTTTGTATCAAAGCCTTTCCAGCAGTAAGCCCCGTTTTGAGACGATTCGCAAAATTATTAGCGCACTAAATTTGGAATTGTCGGTCGTTAAGGCGTAGCCGTGTGCCTTAATTGTTTCTCAACCCACTCCGCTCCCTGCCAAACCCCGTGATCGAAACAGTAGGTGTATTTCATCGGCAAGACAAGCGGTGGATTTTGGCTCATTTTTTGCCATATTTTTTGTAATGCAGGGTGTTTGAGCAGTTCGGCTTGGTTATTGTAGCTTTGGTTATCGGTGAGGAACAATAACTGTTTGGGTTGCGCTAACAGTAGTTTTTCCAGCGAGAAATTCTGTGGCGTGAGGTCGCTTTTTAATGGCGATAGACCGAGAAGATCCAACAACGTTTGATATTGGGGAAAATGCGGTTCGATCATACCCGTTTCGCTTAGAATTAAGGTTTCAGCAAGCGGTTGTTTTGGCGGGATTTTTTGCAAACGCAGACGTTCCACCAGCTTTTCCGCTTTGGCTTGATTTTGGGTTAGCTCGCCTAGTTGTAAAATCAGTGTGAAAAGCTGTTCGGGCGTTTGCGGGTTGTCGTTTAATGCGACTAACTTAAAGCCAAGCTGTTTCAGCCGTGCAGTGAGTTGTGGGTAGAAGGTTTCATTCAGCAAAATGGTGCTATCTGCATAGGGCAACAGTGCAGTGAGTTCCGCTTCAACGGTGGGTTTGTCTGTGTTCAGTTTATCCAACATCATCAACGGCTTTTGGGAATAGGGTGACATCGCCCGAATTTGATGCAGTTCGGCAAGTTCCAGCAACAGACGGTCGCTACACAAATTGAGCGAAACGAATTGCTCGGCTTGTGCGGTTTGAGAAATAACGAGTGAGAATAAAAATAGGATCTTATACATAAATGTAGGGTGCGTTTGCCAACGCACCATACGATCAAATAAAGTGGTAAAGGTGCGTTTGCAAACGCACCCTACGATTAGAATGAACCTTTTAAGCCAACGTAAATGTTGCGTCCATCTTGCCCGTAGCCCAATACATTTTCATATTTTTTATTAAACAGATTATTTAAATTAACATAAACGTTTAACTGTTTATTGAGCTGATAATTAACCCCTAAATTCACCAAGGTATATGAAGGCATTTTTACTCGAGATGGGAATGAGCTATCAATGCGTTTACCCACATAAGAGAGAGAGGCAGATGAACCGAATGACTCAGTGATCTGGTAGCTCAGCCCTGCATTTGCGACGTGTTTTGGTCGGCGTAGCAGCTCTTTTTGTGCGCTGTCTTTGGTTCGAGTAAAGGTGTAGTTTGCAAAGCTGGTGAGCTTTTCACTCCATTTACCTTGATATGCCAATTCTACCCCTTTGATACGAGATTTATCTTCCAAGTTGATAGATTGGTAATTTGCACATTGCAGATAATCTCCCCAAGGAGAGCTGACCATTTGGCAATTATTGCCTTTAGAGCTAAACAAATCGTTTACTACTCGAGCAAAATAGGTTACATCCAAGCTGTGTTTTTTATCCGTGCTTTCAATTAGCAAGCCAAGGTCGCCACCACGGCTTTTTTCTGCTTTGAGATTTGGATTACCAACATAGCTTGCGTCCCAACCATATAAATCGGTGATGCTTGGATTTTTAATGGCTTTACCAATGCTTGCGTGTAAGCGGAAATTTGGCGATAAACGGTAAGCTCCAGAAATACGCCCAGTGATAGCATTTTTAAACTGTGAATTATCGGTATAACGACCACTAATAGAAAAACTGTGATCTTGTTCGGTAAATAAGCGATATTCTAGTGCCGCACTTTTTTCGGATAAGGTTTTTTCACGCAAATATTTATCAGAGGTATAGCGTGTTTTTGCATAATCTGTCAGTAAACTGACCGCTTGTGTCACTTCGCCATCACGGTCAAAGTTTACATCTAATTGATAATTCGCATTAAGTTGTTTTTCGTTGCTATGGCGAGCATTTGAACCGAAATGCGTTGCTTTACTATTGAATTGGCTGATATTCGCTTGGTGTTTCAGCAGTTCTTGTTCATTTCCCCAATAACCGCCTAATTTAAAAGTTTGATTGCGAGTACGAGAATATTCACCGCTAATGTCTGAATTATAACCATCAATATGAACGGTTTGGGAAGATTGAGCGGTAAGAAATTCAACACCTTTGTTACCTAGGTCATAACCTAAACGTAAAGAGCCGTTATCACGATGAAAGCCATCTCGTTCGCTTGCACCACCGGTTTTTACTTCCGAACCTGTTTCTGTAGTATAACTGAAACGGTTTTTGCTCAGTGCGGAAATGCCTTTGGTACGATGGCTATCACCGTGTAGAGCATAGTAGAAACCGTTGTGAAATCCGGAAAGTGTTGCGCTGGCATCACGGGTATTATTTGATCCTAAACCAAGATCGACCTCCGCATTGAATGGTTTCTCTTTGTATAAACCGCTTTTGGTGGTGATATAAACTACACCACCCATAGCACTGCTTCCCCAAAGAGCGGATTGCTCGCCACGTAGAACTTCGATACGTTCGATATTGCTAATCGGTAAGCCACCAAAATCGAAATTTCCAATATTAATCGGATTGACTTTTACACCGTCAATCACAACCGCAGTATGGCGAGATTCTGCCCCTCGTAAAAATAAGCTGGTAAGAGTACCACGTCCACCTTGTTGCCCAATCGCCACGCCCGGCACAGTCTTTAACACATCACTCACATAAGTGGCATTGCGTTCGGAAAAATCTTTTTCAGTGAGAACCGTCACGCTGGAAGCGGTTTTGTCCTGGTTGATTGGGGTTGCATAGGCGGAATAGACTGTTACGGAGTCAAGCTGAGTCATCTCATTTTGTGCAAAAGCTGTACTTGCTAGTGCAACAGAAATGGCGGTAGTAATTAGATTTTTTTTCATTATTATCTCCTTAGGAATTATTTTTTTAGAGGAATTATACAATAATAAAATAAATATATAATAGGCGAAAATATGAAAATTTTTAATATTTATTTGAAAGATTAACATAATAGAATGCCTTAATTTTGTTGTTTTTTTAGCTTTGTTTGTTAGAATTTAAGCAATCTTCTAAATTATAAAAACAGGAATTTATCTATGAATTATGCAACCCAAATTGATGCCCTTAATCAGCATATTGCTGATATTGATCGAAAAATTAATGTCTCTTTTGAGTTTTTCCCGCCTAAGAATGAAAAAATGGAAACAATGCTGTGGGATTCTATTGATCGCCTAAGTCCTTTAAAACCGAAATTTGTTTCGGTAACTTATGGAGCAAATTCTGGTGAGCGAGATCGTACACACAGTATTGTGAAATCGATCCAAGAAAAAACAGGAATCATTTCAGCTCCGCACTTAACAGGTATTGATGCAACACCGGAAGAATTAAAGGTAATTGCCAAAGATTATTGGGATAGTGGCATTCGCCGAATTGTTGCTTTGCGTGGCGATGTGCCGAAAGGTTATGATAAAGCACTATTTTACGCCTCAGATTTAGTCGCTTTATTAAAATCGGTAGCAGATTTTGATATTTCCGTGGCGGCTTACCCTGAAGTTCACCCTGAAGCAAAATCAGCACAGGCAGATTTACTTAACTTGAAACGTAAAATCGATGCGGGTGCAAACCACGTTATTACGCAATTCTTTTTTGATGTAGAGAGCTATTTACGTTTTCGTGACCGTTGTGTTTCGATTGGCATTGATTGTGAAATTGTGCCAGGTATTTTGCCGGTAACAAATTTCAAGCAGTTGCAAAAAATGGCAGCTGTGACTAATGTTAAAATCCCGACTTGGATGGGCAAAATGTATGAGGGATTAGATGATGATCAAACCACCAGAAACTTAGTTGCGGCAAGCATTGCAATGGATATGGTGAAAGTGCTTTCTCGTGAGGGGGTGAATGATTTCCACTTCTATACCTTAAATCGTAGTGAATTAACGTATGCGATGTGCCATACTTTAGGCGTAAGACCTGATTTTACAACCGTCTAATTGAACATTAAGGCGGCATAGCTAAATAAGTTATGTCGCCTTATGTTTTTTACTTCTCTTCGGCCACCCAAATTTCCCCATTTTTTAAGAATAAATAGGCTTTGTTAGCATAGGCTTTAGTTTGCTTGATTTCAGCCGGCAGGGCGGTAGGTAATTCGGCGATGTTCCCTGCTTTATCCAGTACAACCACCTGTTGATAGCCGGTTTTTGGTATCAGTGCGAAAGTCTCTGTTGTCGCCACTAAATTCGTTTCATAATCTCCATAGCGGTGGTTGCTTAAGCCGGATGCAATAAAACGTTCGGTTAAAAGGTTTCCTTTGAGGCTGTATTCCACCAAATTGCCTTTTAAATGGGGCATTTGGATTGCATAGAGCTTGTGGTTAAAGCTAAATGGCGATTGCCAACGGTTAGTCGGCAGCGGCTCACTTTCGGCTTCTATTGATAATTTTCCGGCTTTAATGCCAATCACAACTGTGCCGGCTCCATTGCCATCGCCAGCTATTACGGAAATCAATTTGGTTTTCCCATTTTCCATTAAAGTGGCAAAACGATTTGCCTCAAAAACTCGCCCTTTCTGAGTTAGCTTGTCTGCCAACGGTTTAAGGGTATGGCGTTCTAGGAATTGAATTTCACCTGCCTCTATATCATCGCCCAATACACCGTGTTGATAGCTCATACCATCAGGCTTTGCAAGCACGGCAATATGCCCTTGGTTAGAGGTTTCTGAGTCAAAATCAATTTGCAGAGGGCGGGCATCAGGCAGTACTTCTGTTTCGGATATGGCAGTAATTTTTGCTTGGTTTCCTTGCGTTTCAATTCTGGCTAACTTAAATTGTCCGTTTTGTTTGGTTACGGCAATGGTGGCAAAATTAAGGGCGGTCATTGTAGCTTTCGGGGCAAGGGGAATGTTGGAGGTATAGATTTTATCAGCCGTCCACAGCATAAAATGCCCGTTTTGATCCGCTAACGCAATTCGTTGGTATTGAGCTTTAGGTTCAATCTCGGTGGAAACTCCATCTGCCAGTTTTTGAGCTTGTTGTGTGACTTTCCATAATTGTTTTTGTTGGTTAATTACCACTAATTCGCCTTGTTCTGAAAGGTCAAATTGGCTTACTTTGCCAATTTGGGGAAGTGGGAGTGGAGAAAGCTGAACATCAGCAAACAAAGAAGCGGAGAACAAGCTTAAGATTAACGGAATAGATTTTTTCATTAGCGTTACCTAAAAAGAAGATTTAAATGATAAAGGGAGATGTTATCTCCCTTTACGCTTTAGCCTTTATAACCATTCGGGTTATTTTTTTGCCAATTCCAAGTGTCTTTCATCATTTGTTCTAGCCCACGCTCGGTTTTCCAACCTAGTTGCTCTAACGCTTTTTGTGGAGCGGAGTAGCAAACGGCAATATCGCCCGGGCGGCGATCTACCACTTTGTATGGAATAGTAATGCCATTTGCGGCTTCAAAGGCTTTTACCATATCTAACACCGAATAACCTGTTCCTGTGCCTAAATTGTAAACGTGGAAACCGGCATCATTTTGGTGCTTGTCTAAGGCTTTTAAGTGTCCGAGTGCTAAATCTACAACATGGATATAATCACGCACGCCTGTGCCGTCGTGAGTATTATAATCGCCACCAAAGACGGATAATTGAGGCAATTTGCCCACAGCCACTTGGCTGATAAACGGCATTAAGTTATTTGGGATACCGTTTGGATCTTCACCAATTAAACCGCTTTCGTGAGCCCCCACCGGGTTGAAGTAACGCAATACTACCGCACTTAATTGTGGGAAGGCTTTAACGGTATCTTCAAGAATGCGTTCAACCATATATTTGGACGTACCGTAAGGGTTGGTTGTGCCGCCGACAGGGCAAGATTCCACAATCGGGATAATCTGTGGATCGCCATAAACGGTCGCCGATGAACTAAACACAACGGTATTCACATTGGCTTTTAGCATCTCTTCTACCAACACAATCGAGCCGGTTACATTGTTTTGATAGTAACGTAGCGGCTCTCTCACACTTTCGCCTACAGCTTTTAAGCCGGCAAAGTGAATTACTGATTCAATCTGATTTTCCGCAAAAATCTTGCGTAAGATATCACGATCTAAAATATCGCCTTGATAGAATTTTACGCTCTTGCCGGTGATCTGCTTCACACGCTCAAGTGATACTTCAGAGGAATTAGAAAGATTATCTAACACCACGATTTCACGATTTTCGTTTAATAACTCTACAACGGTATGTGAACCGATGTAACCTGCACCACCTGTAACTAAAATTGCCATTTTATGTTCCTCTATAAAATTAATACGAAGCAAGGTTATTGTTGCTATTCTACCCGATTTAATCAGGCTTGCTAATATTTATTCAGTTTATAATGCCACTCCGGCTTCTGGCAGTAATTCCGGAATGCCGTTTTTAATCGGGTAAGCAATATTGAGCTTAGGGTTAATTAATCGGTTGTTCTCTTTGTCCCATTCTAATTTTTCATTAGAGACAGGGCAGACGAGGTTATTGAGTAGTGTTTCGTTCATCTTCTTTTCCTAGTTTTTGTAGAATCGGGGCTAATAAACAAGCGGTCGATTTTTCTGAAAATGTTGCAGAAACCGGTACATACCACCAATTTTGCTGTGCAAAATCGTGGCATTTTACCGCATCTTTCTCGGTCATTAATAACGGCGTTTGGCTATCAGCAAATTGAGCCAGCTGAGCCTTATCAAAGGCTTGATGATCGGCAAAGCCTTGAGTTTTGGCAAGCGGAATGCCTAATTTTTCTAGCATTGTAAAAAAGCGTGGTGGGTGACCGATACCGGCAATCGCCACACAGGGTTGGGTAAATTCGCTTAATGGCTTGCGTTGATTGGTGACTAAATTAATTGCATCAGACGGTTCAAGCGTCATTAAATGCTCGTTAGCTTGCGGTGTGCCGCCGTTGCAAATAACCGCTTGTACAGAATCTAAACGGCTTGGTAATTCACGTAATCCGCCTGCCGGCAGCACAAAGCCGTTACCGAAACGTCTTACGCCATCAACCACCACCCATTCCATATCTCGCTGTAGGGCATAGTGTTGCAAGCCATCATCGGTGATGATGATGTCTAGCTCAAACTGACTTAACAGTAATTCAATGCTCTGTTGGCGGTTTGGAGAAATCGCTAAAGGCACATTTGTTCGCTGAACAATCAACACCGGCTCATCACCCACCATTTCAGCAGAACTTTCTCGGGTAACTAATTGCGGAAACGTTTTTGCTTTACCGCCATAGCCTCGAGAAATCACGCCTACTTTCATGCCACGCTGTTGCAGTTGCTCTACCAGCCAAACGACTACTGGCGTTTTGCCGTTGCCTCCAACCGAAATATTGCCTACCACCAGCACCGGCACAGGCGAACGGTACGATTGCAAAATATTCAGAGAATACAACCGCTTGCGAACTTGGCTAATCAGCCAAAACAGCAGCGAAAGCGGCGAAAGCAGCCAAGTGATAAGGGATTTTGTTTGCCAGATTTTCATTTTATCGCCCATTTTATCGCTCATTTTATCGCTCATTAATTTGAGCGATAAATTCACTAAGTTATCAAAAAGGTGCGTTTTTTTACGCACCTTTTAATAAATAATGAGGTGGGTCATTCCACCTTCGGCTTATCGCCGTTTTCAACACAACCTTTGCCGATGGTCACTTTTTTCGCATTGAGGGTTGGGAGATCGTACATTGTATCAAGCAGCAAGTTTTCGACAATAGAACGTAATCCTCTTGCACCGGTTTTGCGGCTAATCGCTTTTTGGGCAATCGAAATTAATGCATCTTTGGTGAAGTGCAATTCAACGCCTTCCATTTCGAATAAGGCTTGATATTGCTTGATGATTGCATTTTTCGGCTCGGTTAAGATTTGAATCAGAGCTTCTTCGTCCAACTCTTGCAGCGGAGTCACTACCGGTAAACGCCCGATTAATTCAGGAATTAAGCCGAATTTGACTAAATCTTCCGGTTCAACTTGTTTGAATAGCTCGGTTAAATCTTGGCGATCTTTATCTTTCTTCAATGCTGCAGCAAAGCCAATGCCACCTTGGGTGTTGGTACGGGCTTCCACGATTTTATCTAAGCCGGCAAAAGCACCGCCGCAAATAAAGAGAATTTTGGAGGTGTCCACCGGAATGGTTTCGCCTTTCGGGTGTTTGCGACCGCCTTGTGGGTTAATGTTCGCCACCGTGCCTTCAAGTAGTTTTAATAAGGCTTGTTGAACACCTTCGCCCGATACATCACGGGTAATGGATGCACTTTCCGATTTACGGGTGATTTTGTCGATTTCATCAATAAAAACAATGCCTCGTTCCGCTTGTTCGGCTTCAAAATCGCATTTCATTAATAATTTTTGAATCACGTTTTCGACATCTTCTCCCACATAGCCTGCTTGGGTAAGGGTAGTAGCATCAGCCACCGCAAAAGGCACGTTTAAACGGCGTGCAAGGGTTTCCGCCAACAAGGTTTTACCGCTACCGGTCGGCCCGATTAATAAAATGTTACTTTTGCCTAGCTCTACACCGTTAGTGGCTTGATGGTTTGACAATGCACTTCTTAAGCGTTTGTAGTGGTTATAAACGGCTACCGAAAGCACTTTTTTCGCGTGTTCCTGACCGATGACATAATCATCTAAATGAGCGTGTAATTCGTGTGGTGTCGGCACATTGGTGAAAAAGCTGCCTTCATCGTCTTGATTTTCATCAATTAACGGCTCTTCCTCACCGTGTAGTAAGGCGTAGGATTCCTCGATACATTCATTACAAATATAGCCTTCAGCACCTTCGACTAATTGATCCACTTCGGTGCGTTTTTTACCGCAGAAACTACAGTGGGGTTCTTTTTCAAACGCCATTATGCCACCTCGCTACGAGAGGTTAACACTTTGTCGATTAAGCCATATTCAGCTGCTTCTTCCGCAGACATAAAATTATCACGCTCGGTATCAGCTAATACTTTCTCATAATCTTGTCCGCTATGTTCTGCCATACGGCGGGTAAGGGTGGCTTTTAAGCGTAAAATTTCTTCCGCTTGAATTTGAATATCGGTTGCTTGACCTCTCGCCCCACCTAAAGGTTGGTGAATCATAATACGAGCGTGCGGCAGAGCAAAACGCTTGCCTTTTGCCCCGGCTGAAAGCAAAAATGCACCCATTGAAGCTGCTTGCCCGGTGCAAAGGGTTGCTACATCCGGCTTGATGAAATTCATTGTATCGTAAATTGCCAAGCCTGCCGTTACTACACCGCCCGGTGAGTTAATGTATAAATAGATGTCTTTTTCCGGATCTTCGGCTTCTAAAAACAGAAGTTGTGCCACAATCAGGTTTGCCATATTGTCTTCCACCTGACCGTTTAAAAAAATAATACGTTCTTTTAATAAACGTGAATAAATGTCGTAAGAACGTTCGCCTTTTGAGGTCTGTTCCACCACCATTGGGACTAATGCCATTTTGTTTTCCTCTGTCGTAATACAAAATCTCGCTATTCTAGCAAATTTTCAGAAAATCATTAACAACAAGCGGTCAGATTGTTAAAATCTTTTGCAAATGATGAGGAAATTATGACATTAACAGAAATTTACCAAAAATTTGAACATTGCAAATCGTGGGAAGAAAGATACCGCTTGTTAATTCAGCTAAGTCGCTTGTTACCAAAACCAAGTGAGCAAGAGTTGGCACAAATAGCGGAAATTGAGGGCTGTGAAAGCCGTTTATGGTTTGAATTTCAAGCTGAGCCACGAAAAGTAGTGGCATATAGCGATGCCCGTTTAATGCAGGGGATTTTATTTGTAGTGAGCGTAGCTTTAACCGAAAAAGCGGCAGAAGAGCTGAAAGCCTTTGACTTAAAAACGATGTTTGATGAGCTAAAAATTTCACAAAATTTAACCAGCACAAGGTTAAATGGGTTGGGGCAAATTCAGCAGTTAATTTGGAAGTAATGTTAATAAATACTCTTAATTTCCCCTCTTTAGCAAAGAGGGGTTAGGGGAGATTTGGCAGAAATTATTTTACGCTCATACGAAATTTGGACATCGTATCAAATCTCCCCCAGCCCCTCTTTTCTAAAGAGGGGGCTAGAATAGTATTTTTAAAAGCAAAAAAGCCTCTGATTTCTCAGAGGCTTAAATTTGTTGGCGGAACGGACGGGACTCGAACCCGCGACCCCCTGCGTGACAGGCAGGTATTCTAACCAGCTGAACTACCGCTCCGTACTGGTGTTAAAATAATAGTGGTTTCCTTAACATTGAGCAAATAGTTTTTGCAAAATAGCGTTTGATTGGTTGTAAAATAACCACTTTATTTCTGCTTGATCGCCTTGATAAACAGCAACGGCGGGCGGTGCTGTAAATCTTTAAATTCATTGTGCCACTGGGGTTGGTCTGCCAGCATTGGTTCTTCCATTTGCACAACCTCAAATCCGCCTTGAATGAGGTTATTCACAATGGTTGCTATTGTGCGGTGGTAGGTTTTAAAGGGTTGTTGAAACCAACTTCTGTCCCGTTCGCCCTCTTCCCGATAATAGTTCAAGCGGTAAGCAACTTGTTGTTTTTCTTGGTTTTTCTCCCAACGATAGCCTTCTCGGTAACATGTGACAATCGGGTGTTCTTGCGAGAAAATCAGCGTGCCACAAGCAGTCATTTTTTGCGAAATTTTTGCAAGTAGTTCGGAAAAATCAGCAATATAATGAAACGCAAAAGAGCTGGTTACTACATCGAAATCGCCCTCGCTGATCTCATTTAATCGCTCCATCGGCAGGCAGTAAAGGGAAAAATCGTTGCCTTTTTGCCAATGAGCAGAAAGATCGCTTTCTGCCTGTTGTAGCATTAATTCAGATAAATCCAACCCCACCACTTTTTCTGCACCGAGCGTTAAATAATGGGCTAAATGAACTCCTGTGCCACAACCTAAATCCAGCACTTTTTTGCCGGTTAAGTCTGGCAGTAGAGAGAACATTGTTGGCTTTTCCACCACTTCATTCATACTTATTGGATTTTGTCGAAGTTGTTGGTAACGCTCAAAGAAAATCGGAGTGTCGTAAATGCTTTTTTTCACTTAATAGCCTTTAAACAAATATAAAATAAGGCGGGTTAAAACCCGCCACTACGATATGATTAGTAAGTCGATAATTTTCGCAAAGTTTCTAACGCTTTTCCACTCTCAAGCGTTTCTTTTACTTTTTGCACATTGGCTTTTAAATCATCTTCTCCAAAGGTTTTCATTAATAATGCGACATTTGCTGCCACCGCATCAATATGAGCCAGTTTACCTTTTCCTTGTAAAATAGCGGTTGCTTTTTCGGCATTTTCTGCAGGTTCACCGCCTTTGAGATCTTCTAACGAATGGCGTTCAATGCCGAAATCTTCCGGCGTTAAGGTGTAATAGTCGATCTGTCCGTTTTGAATTTCCGCAACCTGCGTTTCGCCGTGAACGGCAACTTCATCTAAACCTGCACCGTGTACCACAATAGTGTGTTCGTAACCTAAGGCTTTTACGGTTTCAGCATAGACTTTCACTAACTCAGGGGAATACACACCCAGTAATTGGCGTTTAGCATGAGCCGGGTTTACTAAAGGCCCTAAAATATTGAAAATCGTGCGGGTTTTTAACGCTTGGCGAACCGGAGCGGCATATTTGAATCCGCTGTGATAAGTAGGAGCAAACAAAAAGCAAATGCCGGTGGCATCAAGGGCTTGGCGTGCGGTTTCGGGCGAAATACCGACATTAATACTTAAATGGGTTAATACATCGCTCGAGCCGGTTTTGCTTGATACGCTGCGGTTGCCGTGTTTGGCAATTTTATAGCCCATTGTGGCGGCAACTATCGCACTGGTGGTGGAAATATTAATGGTGTTATGCCCATCTCCGCCGGTGCCGACAATATCGGCAAACGGATAATCAGGCGTTGGGAACGGATTGGCATTTTCTAGTGCAGCATTGGCGGCTCCTGCAATTTCTGCCACCGTTTCACCACGCAGTTTTAGGGCAATCAGGGCGGCAGCCAGTTGTTCATTCGACACATTGCCTTTTATCACTTCACTAAAAAAACGGTGAGATTCCGTTTGGGTTAGGGCTTGGTTTGCAAATAATTTATCGAATAGTGCTTGCATAGTCTCTTCCTTTTTAATTAGCGATGTACCTGATATTCCAAATCGGTTGCCTCGTTGCCGGTCATTCCACGAAAGCCCCAGCAATGCTCTGGCTGTTCTTTAATGGTGATTTCAACGTCCATCGGCACAATGCCGACTTTGGTGTGTAAGGCACTAAACAGCCCTTTAATTAAGCGTTTTTTGAGCTGTTCGCTCCGCCCTTGCATCAGGTTTATTTCAATCACAATAAAATCTTGGCTACGGTTAATTGGGGGATAGAAATTTTCTGCATCCAATAAGTCAAAACGCAAAGCGTGGCGTTGTTTTGGTACGCCAAGGCTCATTTGCATACAGTCAAAAATCACCTCTGCAATGAGGGCTCTACGGTCTGCCAAGGTTTGTTTTAATCCGTATACACTAATCATTTTTTGCTCCTAATAACCATTCCACCGACTGTTTAAGTAATTTTGTGCCTTGCACGGTTAAAATGGATTCCGGGTGGAACTGGAAACCGCAAATCGGTAAGGTTTTGTGGCGAATTGCCATCACAATATGCTCAAATTTCGCATTAACGATAAATTCTGCCGGCAATTCATCGCCCATTAATGAGTGGTAACGGGCAACAGGCATTGGATTGTTAATGCCTGCAAACATCGCTTGATTATCGTGTTCAATACGAGAAACTTTGCCGTGCAACACCGTGCCGGTATGCACGACTTTGCCGCCAAAGGCTTCAATTAGAGCTTGATGTCCTAAACAAATGCCAATCATTGGTACTTTATCTTTCAGACGGCGAATAATTTCCAATAAATTGCCTGCCTCAGCCGGGTTACCCGGGCCCGGGGAAAGAGCAACCAAACAATTTTCAGTGGTTTCGGCTTTGGCTAAAAAATCCTCAAGCGGATAATCATTGCGGAAAATCGTTACCTGATGCCCTAATTCACGAAATTGATCGACCAAGTTATAGGTAAAAGAGTCGAAATTATCAATAAAAAGAATATTTGCCATAGTTTTGTATCCTATTATTTATCTTCCCCTCTTTAGCAAAGAGGGGTAGGGGAGATTTGGCAGAAACAATTAGCGAAGAAAATAAGTGAATAACATAATGAAAAATCAAGATTATTTCCGTTTCTGTCCTCCCTCGTATCTTAAAGATCCGAGCCTGATGTATTCACCTGCCCAATCGCTTTTAACACCGCCCGTGCTTTATGGCGGGTTTCATCAGCCTCTAATTGTGGGTCGGAATCCAGCACCTCACCACAACCGGCTTGCACATAGGCAATGCCGTTTTGCACAAAGGCGGAGCGGATCACGATACAGGTATCTAAATTGCCGTCTGAGGTTAAATAGCCCACTGCACCGCCGTAGCTATGGCGTTTTTGTTGCTCGACTTGGTAGATCAGTTGCATTGCCTTAATTTTCGGGGCACCGGTTAGCGTCCCCATATTCATACAGGCTTGGTAAGCGTGTAGGGCATCAAGATCCGCTCGAAGTGTGCCGATCACACGTGAAACCAAGTGCATAATTTGCGAATAGCGGTCAATTTGCATTAAATCGACCACACGACGAGTGCCGGATTCGCTCACACGAGCCACATCATTACGGGCAAGATCGACCAACATTAAATGCTCGGCAAGCTCTTTTTGGTCTAAACGCAGTTCTAATTCCAAACGGGAATCCAATTCAGGATCGATATTGCCTTGTTCATCAAAGCCACGAGGGCGAGAGCCGGCAATCGGGTAGATTTCCAACTGGCGGTTGGCTTGCGAATATTTCAACGCACTTTCAGGCGACGCCCCAAACAGAGTGAAATTTTCCCCCTGCATATAGAACATATACGGGCTTGGATTGTTGATTTTGAGCTGTTTATAGCTGGCAAGGGTATTCGGGCAAGGCAAGCTGAAACGGCGAGACGGCACAATTTGGAACACATCACCGATATTTATATGATGTTTGAGCTTGCGGATAATCGCTTTGAAATCTTCATCTTCAATATTGGCGATTGCCTCACTCGTTGCGGTTTGGTTCGCTAGAGGCAGTTCAATATGTGCCAGATTTGCAAGTTTTTGCGTAAATTCGACCGCTTGTTGGTTCAAACTTGCTTGCTCATTCTGCTCAAAACAGAAAGTGTTTAGCACAGCAGTTTCGGTTTGGTGATCGATAGTGACCAGTTGTTCTGCTAAATAGAAACTGTAATCCGGGCAGCTTAAGCCGTCATCTTGCAGGCTGATATTTTCCATCGGAATAAAATTTGCCACCAAATCATAGCTAAATAATCCGCCCAAATAGATAGGCGATGCGGAATCGGCAAACAGTTGGCTCACCGTTCTTAGCCCGTCAAGCACAGTGGTGGTTTTGAGCTTGCTGTCTTCATCTAACTGGTTGCTGATGGTCGGGAAAATCGCTTGCAAGCGGTCGTTTTTGTCTAAAAATTCGCAAGTCGGAGCAGGGTTTAGCAGGCTCAATGCGTTTGCAATTAAAGGTAACACCGCTTTCCCGTTCTGCGTTAAAGCGTGGAAAGTGACGGTTTGGTCTTCACAGAAAATATGCACTGCCGATTTCGCAAACAGCAAACTTTTTACACTGTTTTTACTTTGAATTTCCGCTGAGTCTAATAATAGCGTATGTGGGCGTTCGCCGCATAATGCGTAATAAACACGAGTCGTATCGGCACAATAAGGGAGTTCTGTTTGAGTAATCGTTAATTGAGGCATAGCAAATTCCTATTCAATTTTTCGTACTATTAAACTAGTACATTGAAAAGAAGTCAAGCAATTATTCTAGATAATGATATATTCCAGATATTTATGCGAGCTTGGGTGAACTTGGTGTATAATTAGCTCAATTTTTAGAAAGTCGAAGGCTTGAGACTATGGCGCAATTTTTTTATATCCACCCCGACAACCCACAGCAACGCTTAATTAACCAAGCGGTAGAGATTATCCGAAACGGTGGCGTGATTGTTTACCCTACTGATTCAGGCTATGCTCTTGGGTGTGCAATGGGCGATAAGCACGCAATGGATAGAATTGTGGCAATCCGTAAATTGCCGGAAAATCACAATTTTACCTTAGTTTGTAGTGATTTATCCGAGCTTTCTATCTATGCGTTGGTCAATAATCAAGCTTATCGCTTAATTAAGAATAATACTCCGAATCCTTATACTTTTATTCTGCCAGCAACCAAGGAGCTTCCTCGCAGGCTGATGACAAAACGTAAAACAGTGGGAATTCGTGTGCCGGATAATGCGATTGCATTGGCGTTAATTTCTGCCTTAGGTGAGCCGATTCTTTCTTGCTCTTTAATGTTGCCGGAGAAGGAAATGACTGAATCAGACCCTGATGAAATTCGGGATCACTTACAAAATCGGGTGGATTTAATTATCCACGGTGGTTATTTAGGGCAACAGCCTACTACTGTAATTGATCTCACAGAAGATTCACCGGTGGTTATTCGAGAAGGCTCGGGCGATACAACGCCGTTTAATTAAATTGATGTTGTATGATTAATATATAGAATTATGCGTAGGGGCGGGTCCTGTGCCCGCCCGTATTAATATCGTTATTTGGACAGGCACAGGACCTGTCCCTACAATGAGACTTAAATTCAGACGCTTGTGAAAGCGACAAAAGGAACTTTATGACAACTTTTCAAAAAAAATCAACTACGACTTTCCGTTCAGACAAACGTGGTGAAAGCCGTCCCTCATTTAAAAAAGAAGAGCAAAAATCTGAACGCAAATTTGGTAAAACGTCAGAAAAGCCATCACGTCCAACTTCTAAGCCATTAACGCAAAGAATTGCAAAAAAAGTGGAAAAAACGACCGCTAGTGAAGTGGCATCTCAAGAGAAAAAAGCCAAAGTAGTAGGTGAAAAGCTACAAAAAATCTTAGCACGGGCAGGGCAAGGTTCTCGCCGTGAATTAGAGGAGATTATCGCAGCCGGACGTGTGAGCGTGGACGGCAAAATGGCTACCCTTGGTGATCGTGTGCAAGTTAGCTCATCGACTAAAATCCGCATTGACGGGCATTTGGTTAATTTAATGCCGGCACAAAAAGAGATCTGCCGTGTATTGATGTATTACAAACCGGAAGGGGAGCTTTGCACCCGTTCCGATCCGGAAGGACGAGCTACCGTATTTGACCGCTTACCTCGTTTAAGTGGTGCACGTTGGATTGCAGTCGGGCGGTTAGATATTAACACCTCAGGCTTATTATTGTTCACTACCGATGGCGAATTAGCCAACCGTTTAATGCACCCAAGTCGTGAGGTCGAGCGTGAATATTCGGTGCGTGTGTTCGGCAACATTGACGATGCGATGTTACAACGCTTACGCAAGGGCGTTCAGTTGGAAGATGGACCGGCAAACTTTAAACAAATTAAGGTTGTGGGTGGCACAGGCTTGAACCAATGGTTTGATGTGACTTTAACCGAAGGGCGTAACCGTGAGGTTCGTCGCCTGTGGGAATCGCAAGGGGTAGAAGTCAGCCGTTTGATTCGTATCCGTTACGGCAATATCAAATTAGATAAAGGCTTACCTCGTGGCGGCTGGGAAGAAATGGGCTTAGAACAAGTCAATTACTTGCGTGAGCTGGTAGGATTACCGCCTGAAACCGAAACGAAAGTAGAAGTAGGGGCAAACCGCCGCCGAACCAATATCCGCCAAATTCGTAAAGCGGTAAAACAACATCAAAAATATCGTGGCTAAACACCATCTTTGGGGCTGCATTAGTTCTGCTAATGCAGCTATTTTCTTTCAAAAAAGGAGCATTTATGTCTTGGGATATTGTTGCAACATTGGCGGTTACTGGGATTGCCGTATTTTTATTTGCAACTGAAAAAATGCGAATGGACGCAGTTGCGATTTTAGTGCTGTGTTCATTAGTATTATTAGGGCAGGTTGATACCAAATCTGCTCTGAGTGGATTTTCAAACTCAGCTACTGTAACCGTAACTGCAATGTTTGTATTAGCTGCTGGTTTACAAAATAGTGGTGCTTTAGATAGTGTAGGCAGTTTACTTGCTAAGGTAAAATCCCCTTGGTTATTCTTGCTTGTACTCTGTGGCGTAAATGCTGCTGTTTCTCCTTTTGTGAATAATACGGCAGTGGTCGCAGTATTAATTCCGATTGTGATTGCCGCAGCACAGAATATAAAAATGGCTCCTTCCAAAGCCCTTATTCCGTTATCATTTTCTTCTCAAATGGCAGGTGTTTGTACACTGATCGGCACTTCCACTAATCTATTAGTTAATGCGATCGCTCAAAAGCAAGGGCATTCCGGTTTCGGTATGTTTGAATTTGCCCCTTTGGGGATTATTTTTTTAGTGGTTGGGGTTGCCTATTTATTAGTGACCAGCCGTTTCTTATTACCCGAATCACATTTGCAACTTGAAGATGGTGAGGGGTTTGGAAAATATGTTTCTGAACTTAAAGTAAATAAAGACTCTGTATTAATTGGCAAAAGTACCTTTGAATCAGGATTAAATGAAGAATTTAATCTATTTACTATTGGTGTTTTGCGTGATGGGGAAAGATTATCGACACCGAGTCATCAAGTATTGCAAAAACATGATATTTTATTGTTGCGGGGTGAATCGGAAAATTTAGCAAAAGTACGAGAAAAATATGGATTGCACCACGTTGTGTATGGACGCCGTGAGAATGATGAAGATAATCTGGATGAAGACTTGATGGTGGCTGAAGTGATGATTTCTCCGATCTCTCGTTGGATAGGAGGGACTATTCCTATTTTACAACAGCGTTGGAATAAAAATGCAACGGTGTTAGGCATTCAACGCCAAAGTAAAGTAATTCGTGAGCGTTTACGCACCACTGCTTTTAAAATGGGGGATATTTTATTACTCACATTACCAAAAGAGGATATGGAGACGTTACGCCAAGATAAAGACTTTATTGTGTTATCCTCTGATTTAGTCAAAACGGAGGAATCGTGGAAAAGTAAATTTGCTTTAGGGGTAATGGTTTTGGTGGTGGCAACAGCAGCCTTAGGCTGGGTTCCTATTTCAGTGAGTGCCTTAATTGGTGCAGTTGCGATGTGTGTTGCCGGTTGTTTAACGGCTGAAGAAGCCTATCAATCTATTGACTGGAAAATCATCTTAGTCTTAGCTGGGTTACTGCCATTAGGTGAAGCGATGGCAAATAGTGGAGCGGCACAATTTATTGTTGATAACACGCTTGGTAAAGTAGGGGAGTTCGGGCCTTTAGTGGTGTTAGCCGTGTTATATTTACTGACAATGGTGCTAACCGAATTTATGAGTAATGCAGGGACTGCAGTGTTGCTTACGCCTATTGCGGTTTCCACCGCTAAAATGTTAGGGGTAGACGCTTCTCCATTCATTATTGCCGTAATGTTTGCGGCTGCGACCAGCTTTATGACCCCTGTTGGCTATCAAACCAACACGATGGTATACGGTGCAGGTGGCTATAAATTCACAGATTTTATTAAAATTGGTTTACCGCTAAATGTAATCTATTGGATTTTAGGGATAGTATTAATTCCGATTTTCTTCCCTTTTAATCCATAATTGATAGATAATTATAGAAAAAAGGTTTACAGATCAGAAACTCTGTAAACCTTTTTTATTCAGCAATAAATCAATTTTCTATTGGAAAGTTACCATTGATAACCCATGCCAATACTACCACCAAAGTCGCCTCTGGTATTGCTGTTCCCAGTTAATTTATAGATAACCTTCCCGTTATCTGAAATCCGAGAATAACCTACTGCGATTGCAGCTTCATTACGGTATGTACCTCCAGCCGTTGCTAACATACTTTTACCTGGTAGATATGCTTGCGGTAAACCTGCGGTTGCCGTTGCACCAGCAATACCAGCGCGTAAACGTTTATCAACTTTGTTTACTTTTGAATCAATATTATTGATCTTATTATTGATATTTTTTTCTGTTGCTTTTAATTGGCTAAAGTTAACTGCATCAGTATCTTCAGTTCCTGCTTTTACGTTAGTTACTTTTGTTCCTGCTGCATTAATACCTGTTTTAGTTATACTCGGTCCCCCTACAATAGTTAATCCATTAGTATCAATGGTTGTATCACCAACCTTAACAGTATCGGCTACAGCAATGTTAGCTGTTACTGTTTGAGCTGTGACAGAATTAACTTTAATATCTTTAGCTAATTTAACCGTTAATGAACCATTACTATTTGAAATAACCCCGATATTATTATCAGTTAGTTGTGATTCGTTAGATACCCCACCTTTTACTGTAACAGTAGAACCTAATTTACGTTGAGATGGCGTGCCGGTATCACCTGCAAATGTTAGTGGGCTGTTTACTGCATCATTTAACGCGGTAATTGCAGAGCCTACATTATTGACCGTTTTACTAACCTCATTTGTAGGAGCACCATCAACCACAGTATAGCTTGGGGCTGAAACAGCACCATTTGCATTTACACTTGAATTACCACCTAAAGCGGTAGCAATAGTATTTGCCGTATCGTAAAGTTGGCTGCCATTAACTGCATCTGCTGAGATAGGTGAAATATCACCATCAGCTACATTAGTTATTTTTAATTTTCCAGCATCGACACCTGTCATTGTGACACTTGGGCCATTATTAATGGTTAAGCCGTTGTTATTTAGTTTTGAATTACCAACAGCTACGGAGCCGGCAGGAGTTAAATCAATGTCTTTGGCTAATTTAACTGTTAATGTATTAGCATCTGTCGCCACTACACCGATATTATTATCAGTTAATTTATCAGCATCGGCACCGCCTTTAACGTTCAGAGAAGCACCTAATTTACGAACAATTTCAGTACCAGCATCATCTACAAAAGTAAGTGCACCATTGCTTAACTCATCCACTTTAGTATTTAAACTATCAATTTCGGTATAAGCTGCATAAAGTTGTGAACCGTTGATAGCATCCGTTGATGAGTCCGAAATACGGCCTGCTGCAACATTAGTTAAAGTACGTTCATTTCCTACAGAACCAATACTTACAGTTGAGCTTGGCGTAGTACCTGAAAATGTGTATGTATTACCGTTTAGAGTTGCACTTTTTGTTGCAACTGCAGCTGCTGTTTCAGAGTTAGTACCTAATGCAACAGAACCTTGGTGTGTTGCTTTTGCATTTTGGCCAAGAGCCACTGCAGCAGTTGTTGTTGCTTGTGATGAAACACCTAATGCAATAGAAGCTACACCGGCTGCATTTGCACTATTACCTAAAGCAATCGCAGAGCTACCTGTAGCATTGGCATTTCTACCCACAGAAGTTGACCATATTCCACCTGCATTAGCAGAGTTACCTAAAGCGGTTGACTGTGTACCCGAAGCATTTGCGTTATAGCCTGCAGCAAGAGAACCTGCACCGATTGAACTTGCTTCATAACCTACAGCGGTTGAATTTTCACCGCTAGCTTCAGATTTAGAGCCTAATGCAGTTGCACGGGTAGCTGTCGCTGTTGAAGCTGTACCAATAGCTGTTGAGGTATCAGCATTTGCATTGGCTGCAGAACCAACCGCTAGGGCATTTGTTGCATTTGCATTCGCATTGTAGCCTATAGAAGTTGCATTCATACCATCAGCTGTTGCGCGAGGACCAACTGCAGTTGTACGTTCACCGTTTGCTTCTGCTTCAGAGCCTAATGCGGTTGCCAGCTCACCATTAGCACTTGTTGCAACGCCGATAGCCATTGAATTAACACCGCTAGAGCCTGAATTATCATAGTTAGCACGTTGAATGCCATCATCTGAAATACTAACATAATGAGTTGCAAATTTGCTGATAGCTTGTTTGAGTTGACTGACATTGACCGCATCAGTATCTACATCGCCTGCGGCAACATTGGCGATTTTATTACCGCCATTATCTAAGCCAGATTTAGTAAGACTTACCGGTTTGTCTGCAACGCCGTTAGCGATGGTGATACCTGTATTGTTAACAACGGTATCACCTGTTGTTAATGAACCATTAGCGCCTAAGTTAACTTTTTCTGCTAATTTTATGGTTAAAGTACTATTGCCATCAGCTACAACACCAATATTATTCTCGGTTAATATGCCTGTAGATCCGCCTTCGAACTTGACTGTTGAACCTAGATGGCGCTCAAAATTAGTTCCTGTATCACCGGCAAAGGTTAACGGACTGATCACCGCTGTGTTTAATGCGCTTAGTGCTGCAGAAACAGTAGTGTATCTCCCTTGTTTGCCTTCTTTATCTGCATCTGGTGTGCCATTCACTAAAGCGTAGGTTGGGAAAGTGATATTTCCATTTTCAGTAACAGCTGCCCCACCACCTAAGATATTTGCGGTTGTTGCAGCAACATTACCTATAGCTTGTTGTGTTAAATATAATTGTGAACCGTTTATGGCATCTGTAGAGCTTAAAGATATACGTCCTGCAGCAACATTGGTGATAGTTCTCTCTTTGCCTTCCGCCCCAATACTTACTGTAGCAATTGGATTTGTTCCGGCAAAGTCACTATATGTAATACCATTTACAGTTGCATTTGTAGTTGGTATGGCTATAGCTGTAACTGAGTTGCTACCTAGCGCTATCGAATCGGTATGTTCAGCAGTGGCATTTCGACCTATAGCGGTTGCATTAAAGGCGGAAGCATTTGATGATTCTCCGATTGCAATTGTGCGTTGATTTGTTGCTTTAGCGCTTACCCCTAGTGCAACAGAAGCCGCGCCTGATGCAGTAGCACGATTGCCTAAAGCGGTTGCAGAACCTCCACTTGCATTGGCTTCACGACCAAATGCAGAAGCATAATCGCTGGTTGCACCCGCATTAGTACCAACAGCAGTAGTTAAATTTGCTGTTGCATTTGCATAATAACCTAATGAGGTTGCACCGTGGCCTGAAGTTTTCGCTTCATAACCAATTGCTGTTGAGTTATCGCCATTTGCTTGAGATTTTGCACCAATTGCTGTGGAGTGAATAGCTGTTGCGTTAGCTTCAGCACCATAGGCGGAGCTAACAATACCAGTTGCATTGGCATGACTACCTACAGCAGTTGCTTTTCCTATTACCGTTTCTCCTGTTGCTGCTGTAGTTTTGTAATTATTAACACCATTTGCAAGAGCGGAATTACCGATGGCGATATTATTATCACTGGTTACATTTGTAGTAGGTCCTGCTAGTTTTGCATTAGCATAAGTACCAATTGCAATATTGTGGCTACCACTAGTACCGTCTCCAGCAGTATTACCAATAGAAATCGTATTGTTTCCTGTTACATTAGAGCTAGCCGAATAACCAATACCAATATTGTATTCTGTGCTGTTAGAGTGATTTAATCCGGCATGATCGCCAATAAAAACTTCACGTAAGCCCATTGCGGTTGCATTGTACCCTACTGCTACGGAACGTTTATCGGCAGTGGCTTGCCCACCAACAGCTGTTGAAGCAAAACTAGCGTTAGCAAAGCCTCCTAATGCAGTTGAAAAATCGGCTGTCGCGGTTGTGTTATACCCTAATGCGGTAGAAACTTTACCGCTATTTCCTTCTAAGCCTGTTATTGTACTTACTAGTGTTGAGTTAACTTTAGATCCATCACCAATTGCGATAGATGTTTGTGGGTTATTATCTGGTATGGTCCCATAGGTTGGTGAATAGGTTGCAGCACTTGCAAAACCTGCAGAAAGCGCAAGACTTAGTGTGCTAAGTTTAATAATATTAGTGGTTAGTGATGTATTTGTTGCATTAGATTTATTAGCACTTCTTGATAATTCAGAAGCAACAATCCAAGTTCGTTTTGCATGGTTCCAAACAATGCGATAAATTTTATTCATAGAACTACTCCTGTTCTTATTTTTAATAATTTTAATGATTTGAGTATTGCCTAGCATAATATATGCAGATAGGCTGAAAAAATTATATAGGTGAGGTTTTATGGTGTAAATAGTGGCTTTTTAGGAATAAATATAGCAATTTTTTGATATAAATGTATTATTTTATAATTTTATGTTTTGTACTAATATTGAGGTGGAATGTAGAGTTTTATTTGGTTTTTTGTATGTTTTTTAGTGTTAAAAAACACTGATTTAGTTAAATGCCAATTAAATATAGGTTTATTAATATAATAAATGTTTCGTATATTTATCAAAAGGTACTCTGTATTTTGATTTCTTAATTTAAATAACTTAGAATTTGAAAAGAATACTTCACTTTATATGGAGGAAATATGGGCTGTTCATCTTTTTCAACTAAGTTAAAACAAGAGTTTTTTAGTGGTTGGACCACTTTTGAGGCAAGTTGGTTGATTGCTTTTTTAGCGATTCAAATCGGTATTTTTATTTATCAACCTGATACTTGGATTGCAACCATTGCGGCAATAACAGGTATTTTATGCGTGGTATTTGTCGGTAAAGGAAAAATCAGTAACTATCTATTCGGCTTAATTTCCGTTTCGCTTTATGCTTATATCTCTTATACGTTTCAGTTATATGGTGAAATGATGCTGAATTTACTTGTATATGTGCCGGTGCAATTTATCGGTTTCTATTTTTGGCGTAAAAATATGACCAGCGAAAACACGGTAAATAATGCCGGTGTGGAAGAGGTAATTGCTAAAGCTTTAACCGCAAAACAGTGGGTGATTGTTGCCATTACCACCATTATCGGCACATTTCTTTATATTGAATTGCTTAAATATTTAGGCAGTGCGTTAGCTATATTAGATGGTGCAACAGTGGTTATTTCGATTGTGGCACAAATTTTGATGGTACTTCGCTACCGTGAGCAATGGGCATTGTGGATTATCGTGAATATTATGACCATTTCTTTATGGACGGCAATGTACTTCCAAAACGGCGAAACCAGCTTGCCACTGTTGGTGATGTATGTGATGTATTTATGTAACTCCATTTATGGTTATTACAACTGGATCAAACTACACAGAAATCATCAGCAAGAGATTTAATTCACAAGCGGTCATTTTTTTGTAAAAATTTACTTAAAAATGACCGCTTGTTATTATCCCTTACGAATTTGATTTATATCTTTTAACAGTTGTTGAATATCTTTATTGGCAAAAATCTGCTCGGTGGGTGCGGATAATTTTCTTCTCCAGTTAGGGTATTCGGTGCTGGTTCCCGGAATGTTCACCGGCTCTAACATATTGAGCCAATCTTCGGGTTGTGTGCCGAATAGTGCACTGTGAGTGTGAGCCACATAGCGTTGTAGCTGGTGGGTAAATTTCATTGTGACCCCCACTTCATTTGGCTCGAGTTCCATCACTTTTTCCACCGCATTACGGATATTCAAGCGGTCGTACGAACGCTCTTCTTTCAGCTTTCTCACTACCGCTTTGCTTGGGTAAGTGTCAAATTTTTCGCCTAGCTCAAAATCATAGCCTTTCCAATAGCCTTGAATGGTTGGTAAGTCGTGGGTGCTTAGGGTTGTCATTGCTTGGTAAGGATAATCTTTCAGCGGTTTAAACGCGTTTTCTGCCTTTTCAAAATAAAAAACATTGTAGGCAAAAATGCCCTTTTGCTCGAGAGAATCCAAAATACCTTCAGGCACAATGCCAAGAGCCTCTGCAATCACTAAACATTGGTGACGTTGGCTTTCTAATGCCAAAATAGAGAGCAAATCTTCGAGCGGATAACGGACATAAATCCCTTCTTTTGCCGATTCACCGTTCGCCACCCACCACATACGAGCAAAGCCGAGAATATGGTCGATTCGCAATGCCCCACAATGTTTCATATTAGCACGCACTAAATCAATAAACGGCTGATAACCTCGGCTTTGTAGAATATGCGGGTGCATTGGCGAAAGCCCCCAACTTTGCCCGTTCGGGGCGAGCATATCAGGAGGTGCACCGATTGACGCCTCTTGCACAAATAAGGCTTTATCCGCCCAAGTTTCCGCTCCGCTTTGGGTAACACCAACGGCCAAATCTCGGTAAAAGCCAATCGGCATTGAAAGCGATTGAGCAAACCGGTTACATTCTGCTAATTGCTGGTTTGCCACAAATTGCAACCACATATAAAAACGTATCTGCGTTGCCTGAGAGGTTTGAAATTCAGCTACTTTAGGCGAATGGTAACTTTGATATTCTTCCGCCCAGTTTGTCCAGCCACCTTTTTCGCCAAATTCAGATGAAATCCAATGGTGCAAAGCATCAAACGTTGCTTGGATTTTCAATGGCTCGCCCGCTTGCTCAATAAAGGCATCGAACGCTGTTTGCGATTGTTGTTGAGATTGCTGTGAAAAATGCTCAAAAGCAAACCGTAGTGCGTCTAATTTTAGCTGCATCACTTGGCTATAATCGACATAGTCTTTCGCTCGCAATTCGGCAAGTTGCTGTTGGGTTTCTTTGGTGTTAAACCATTGTTGAGCCTGTTCAGATTGTTGAAAGGCTTCTACTGCACAAACATCAATATAAATAATATTTTGCCAAAGTCGAGATGACGGGCTGTAAGGGCTTGCCGCTTCAGGATCTGCCGGAAAGAGGGCGTGGATAGGGTTTAAACCCACAAAATCAGCACCATAATCAGAAATGTTGGCAAGGAATTGTTTGAGATCGCCAAAATCGCCAATTCCCCAGTTGTTATCGGAACGCAAAGTATAAAGCTGTAAAAATGCACCCCAGAGCTTTTTCCTTTCTTCCAATGGCTTAGGCTGGAAAGCTTTCGGCGGTGTTACAATCAGCGAGCAAGATTCTTCATCATTTTCAGTTGAAATAGAAAGCCGGTGGTAGCCTAAAGGTAAATCGGCAGGCAGGGTTAGAACTGATTGCTCTGCCTTAATTTCACCGTTCCGAACCTCACCATTTTCAAGCACAATTTGCCACTTTGCTACATTTGTAAAATTCAGCGAAATTTCGACCGCTTGTTGCTCGGTATTTGGCTGAGTAATCACTTTAACAAGCGGTAGAATTTGATTATTTTTTTGCAAATCGCTCTCGGTATTTAAAATCTGCTCGATTTTCTCAAAAGCGGACGGGGAGGCATACTCTTTAATATTTGGGTCGTAAAAGTAAGGATTGAGGGTTGGCATAGTGTTCCTTAGGCAATGATTGGCACAATTTAGACAAAATAATAACTGCAAAAATAAAGGCATACAATACTGCTTGTATGCCTTTGTTTTTCTGGGGGCATTATTTGGCTTGCTCTCGTTGAACCGCTCGGTAGCCAATGTCTCGGCGGTAGAATCTGCCTTGCCATTGAATTTGTTTGGCAAGCGTTAAAGCTTGTTGTTGGGCTTCAAATACGTTGTTGCCGAGTGCGGTGGCACAGAGTACGCGTCCGCCGTTGGTAAGTAGTTTTCCCTCTTTTTGCTCAACCCCTGCCAAGAAAACTTTTTGATTTGGGGCAGAAGCAGGAATACCCGTAATTTCATCGCCTTTGCGGTAATCGCCCGGGTAGCCTTCAGCTGCCAAAACAATGCCTAAAGCGGCTTGTTCACACCATTTCGATTGCACGCTATCTAATTTGCCTTCGCAGGCTTTTAAGCATAGCTCAACGAGGTCGGATTCCAAACGCATCATAATCGGCTGGGTTTCAGGGTCGCCAAAACGGCAGTTAAATTCAATCACTTTCGGCTGACCGTTTGGCATAATCATTAAGCCGGCGTAAAGAAAGCCGGTGTAAGGAGTATTTTCGCTTGCCATTCCTTGCACGGTCGGGTAAATAATTTCGTTCATTACACGTTGGTGGATTGCCTTCGTTACCACCGGAGCAGGGGAATAAGCCCCCATTCCGCCTGTGTTTAAACCACTATCGCCCTCGCCAACACGTTTGTGGTCTTGCGAGGTTGCCATTGGTTCGACATTTTTGCCGTCCACCATCACAATAAAACTGGCTTCTTCTCCGTCTAAAAATTCCTCGATCACCACACGGCTGCCGGCTTCACCAAAGGCGTTGCCTGACAGCATATCACGCACTGCATCTTCCGCCTCTTGTAAAGTCATTGCAACAATTACGCCTTTGCCTGCGGCTAAACCGTCTGCTTTGATTACAATCGGTGCACCTTTTTGTTTTAAGTAGGCAAGTGCCGGTTCAATTTCGGTGAAGTTTTGGTATTCTGCGGTTGGAATCTGATGACGAGCCAAGAAATCTTTGGTAAATGCTTTAGAACCTTCTAATTGAGCAGCGGCTTGGGTTGGACCGAAAATGGTTAAACCGTTGGCTCGGAAGGCATCGACCACGCCAACTACTAATGGAGCTTCAGGACCGACAATCGTTAAACCTACGCTATTTTTTTTAGCGAATGCAACTAAGGCTGGCACGTCAGTGGCGGAAATGGCCACATTTTCAATGCCGTTTTCCATCGCCGTGCCTGCATTACCGGGGGCGACAAAAACTTTATCTGCGAGTGGCGATTGACGAATTTTCCAAGCAAGGGCGTGTTCACGCCCACCGTTGCCGATAATTAAAATATTCATTGGGATTCCTTGCAAAAATGGTAAAGCAAACGTTTGCGTATTGTACTTGATTTGTTTATCTGCTGACAAGCGGTCGTTTTTCTCGGATTTTTTGCAAAATACGAAATTGCTGCTTGCAAAATAGGCTTTTTTCAGTATAATCCTGCCGTTCAGTCACATTCGTTTTTTAATCCTTGCTTCCACAAGTTGGTGACTGGCTAAAGTTGGAGGCTGCTAACCCGTAAGGATAGTCAATGCGTCACTACGAAATCGTTTTTATGGTTCACCCGGACCAAAGCGAACAAGTACCAGCAATGATTGAGCGTTACACAGCATCTGTAAAAGAAGCTGGCGGTCAAGTTCATCGCTTAGAAGATTGGGGTCGTCGTCAATTAGCATACCCAATCAACAAACTTCACAAAGCACACTATGTGTTAATGAATGTAGAAGCACCTCAAAGTGTAATCGACGAGTTAGAAACTAACTTCCGTTATAACGATGCAGTTCTTCGTAACTTAATCGTTCACACTAAAGCGGCAGTAACTGAAGCGTCACCAATGGTGAAAGCGAAAGAAAGCAAAGTTGCTGAAGCGGTAGCTGAAGTTGAATCAGAGGAAGCAGGCGAGTAATTCGCCGATTGATAATTGTTTAATCTTAAGCGGAAAGGTTTCCAGCTTGGTTAAACAAAGCCTAAGCCCTCTTGGTGTGCCTCATTACAGTTTTTGGTTAGAACATCGTTCAATCCAAACCGAAGTGAATTTAGAACGCCAAGCGTGGTGCAAAATCCAAGTGGTTTTGGCAGGCAATCAATTTAGTTATTTAACCCAACAAATTAAGCTCGGTGAGAATGTGAGAATTAAAGGTTTTATCCATACTCACAAAGATTTTAACGGTTTAAATCAGTTAGTCTTACACACCGAACAAATTGAATTTATAGATCAGGAGAAGCCAAATGGCACGTTATTTCCGTCGTCGTAAGTTCTGCCGTTTCACAGCGGAAAATGTTGTTGAAATCGATTACAAAGATATCGCTACATTAAAGAACTACATTTCTGAAAGCGGCAAGATTGTTCCTAGCCGTATTACTGGTACTCGTGCGAAGTATCAACGTCAATTAGCTCGTGCAATCAAACGCGCTCGCTACCTTGCGTTACTTCCATATACTGATAACCACCAATAATCAGGAGAGAGTACAATGCAAGTTATTTTATTAGACAAAGTTGCTCACTTAGGTTCTGTGGGCGACCAAGTAACCGTTAAATCTGGTTTTGCTCGTAACTTCTTAATCCCACAAGGTAAAGCAGTTATGGCAACTGCGGCAAACATTGCTCACTTTGAAGCACGTCGTGCAGAATTAGAAGCAAAAGCAGCAGCAGCATTAGCAACTGCACAAGAACGTGCAGCGAAAATTGCAGCATTAGCAGCAGTATCAGTATCTGCAACTGCAGGTGATGATGGTCGTTTATTCGGTTCCGTTTCAGCTAAAGATATCGCTGAAGCATTAACCGCTGCTGGTGTTGAAGTTGCTAAATCTGAAGTTCGTTTAGGTGAAGGTCCACTTCGTACAACCGGCGAACACCAAGTTAAAATTCACTTACACCCTGAAGTGAATGCAACTGTAGCAGTAAACGTTGTTGCTGAATAATCAGTAAAAATAGAAAACCCAGCGAAAGCTGGGTTTTTTGTTTGTAGAAATTGTTGAAATCAGTGAGCCATTTCTGCTGTGTCGGTTAATGCTTTAGTCCATAGGCAATTTCCTTTGGATTTTTTCTCAATCAGCTTCAGTAGTGCTAAATGTGATTCTTCCTCTTCATCATTTGCTTTAAGAATAATCGCTTCATCTGCATTCAAGACAATCTCAGAAAATTCTTCTTCAGTATCAAGCACTTCGCTTACCACTTCAGTTTCTTCTTCGCCTAATAATGAAATCTGACCGCCGGTCATCATTAGGAATACATCGGCTAAGATCTCCGCATCCAGTAACGCCCCGTGTAGCACACGCTTGCTATTATCAATGCCGAGCCTGTCGCAAAGCGCATCTAAATTATTCCGTTTACCGGGGTACATTCGTCTTGCCATTTGCAGGCTATCGGTTACTGTACACATTTCTGCGGTTTTTGCCGGTGGATTAGGCAGATAAGAAAATTCTTGATCCATAAACGCCACATCGAAGGGGGCATTGTGGATGATTAATTCCGCACCTTTGATAAACTCCAAAAATTCTTCGGCAATCTCAGCAAAAACAGGTTTATCTTGCAAAAATTCGTTGGTAATGCCGTGAACTGCAATTGCCTCTTCATCCACCTCACGTGGTGGCTTGATATAAACGTGATAAGTCCTACCGGTTAAACGGCGGTTAATCACCTCAACCGCACCGATCTCAATAATATTATGCCCAATCTGCGGTGGACCTCCCGCCATATTCATTCCAGTGGTTTCGGTATCCAGCACTACTTGGCGGATAATTTTTTCTTCTGTCATATTCAATTTAAAATTGTAGGAGCGAAATATTTTTATCCCTTAATTCTGCATTTGATTAGGGGCGAAAAATATTTCGCCCCTACATTGTTACTTCGCAATCCGTTTATATTTCACACGGTGCGGTTGGGTAGCGGCTTCACCGAAAGTTTTCTTCTTCCACTCTTCATAATCGGAGAAGTTGCCCTCGTAGAATGTTACTTTACCTTCATCACCGTAGTCTAAAATATGGGTAGCGATACGGTCTAAGAACCAGCGGTCGTGCGAAATCACCATTGCACAGCCCGGGAATTCTAAGATTGCATTTTCCAAGGCACGCAGGGTTTCAACGTCTAGATCGTTGGTTGGTTCGTCCAATAACAGCACGTTACCGCCACGTTGTAGAAGTTTGGCTAAGTGTAAACGACCACGTTCACCGCCTGAAAGCTCGCCCACACGTTTTTGCTGATCGACACCTTTGAAGTTGAAACGCCCTACATAAGCACGGCTTGGGATCTCAAAATTACCGATGTTGAGAATATCCTGCCCGTTTGAGACTTCTTCCCACACGGTTTTTTTATCGTCCATCGCATCACGGAACTGATCCACGCTTGCAAGCACTACGGTTTCACCCATTGTGACCGAACCGCTGTCCGGCTGTTCTTGCCCTGAAAGCATACGGAACAGGGTCGATTTACCCGCACCGTTCGGGCCGATAATCCCGACAATCGCTCCTTTCGGAATAGAGAACGACAAATCATCAATCAAGGTACGATCGCCGTAAGATTTAGTCAGGTTTTGCACCTCGATCACTTTATCACCTAAGCGTGGACCCGGTGGAATAAAGAGTTCGTTGGTCTCGTTACGTTTTTGATATTCGCCTGAGTTAAGCTCTTCAAAGCGTGCCATACGAGCCTTGCTTTTCGCTTGGCGACCTTTTGGATTTTGACGCACCCACTCCAACTCTTTCTCAATCGATTTTTGACGAGCAGATTCCGCCGCTTGCTCTTGTGCCAAGCGTTTTTCTTTCTGCTCCAACCAAGAAGAGTAGTTGCCTTCCCAAGGAATGCCTTCACCACGGTCAAGTTCTAAGATCCAGCCCGCAACGTTGTCTAAGAAGTAACGGTCATGGGTAATGGCAACTACGGTGCCTTCGTAGTCGTGGAGGAAACGTTCCAACCACGCCACGGATTCCGCATCTAAGTGGTTGGTTGGTTCGTCTAACAATAACATATCCGGTTTTTCCAGCAACAGACGGCAAAGTGCCACACGGCGGCGTTCACCCCCTGATAAATGCTCGATTTTTGCGTCCCAATCCGGCAGACGTAACGCATCGGCAGCACGCTCTAACTGGTTTTGCAGGTTATGACCATCGTGGGCTTGAATAATCGCCTCTAATTCTGCCTGTTTTGCCGCTAATTTGTCGAAATCGGCATTCTCATCGGCATACATCGCATAGACTTCATCAAGCTGGGTTAAGGCATTTTTCACTTCCGCTACTGCCTCTTCCACCGCTTCACGCACGGTTTGCTGTGGGTCAAGTTTCGGTTCTTGTGGTAGATAGCCGATTTTAATGCCCGGTTGTGGACGAGCCTCACCCTCGAACTCTTTATCTACGCCTGCCATAATGCGTAAAAGCGTTGATTTACCCGCCCCGTTTAAGCCGAGAACCCCGATTTTTGCCCCCGGGAAAAAGCTCAGGGAAATATCTTTCAGAATGTGACGCTTCGGCGGCACGACTTTGCCGACACGGTGCATCGTATATACAAATTGAGTTGACATTGGTTGTATTCCTCACAAAAAAATTCGCCTTATTTTACTTGAATTTACAGCCAAAATATAGGGTGGTTTTGGCTCTGGTTGAGACGCCTTGATTTTTTATTGTGAATCACGCCAAAACAGAGGATAATATACCGCTATTTTGGATTTTTATATTCTGACAAGCGGTCGTTTTTGCTGAACAATTTGCAAATTTTTCGTGATATTTAACCGCTTGTTGCTTAAATTTTGTGGAATTTATGGTCGATTATATTCTGTTAATCATCAGCACCGCCCTTATTAATAACTTTGTCCTAGTTAAATTTCTAGGGCTTTGTCCGTTTATGGGGGTGTCGAAAAAGGTGGAAACTGCGATTGGTATGGGGTTGGCGACAACCTTTGTGCTGACGGTTGCCTCGCTCTCTGCTTATTTGATGGAAACCTATCTGCTTGAGCCGCTAAACGCCCAATTTTTGCGGACCTTGGTGTTTATTTTAGTGATTGCGGTGATCGTGCAATTAACGGAAATGATCGTGCATAAAACCAGCCCGACACTTTATCGCTTGCTTGGGATCTATTTACCGCTGATTACCACCAACTGTGCTGTATTGGGGGTGGCATTATTAAATGTGAATTTAGCCAATAATTTGGTGGAATCTGTTCTTTATGGTTTTGGAGCTGCTGCCGGTTTCTCGCTGGTGTTAGTTTTATTTGCGGCTCTGCGTGAGCGTTTGGCTGCCGCTGATGTGCCTCGTCCGTTCCAAGGAGCATCGATTGCTCTGATTACCGCAGGCTTGATGTCGCTTGCCTTTATGGGCTTTACAGGATTGGTGAAACTCTAATGCTTGATTTGCCAATTATCGCTTATATTCTTATCGCTATTGCTGTGATCGCACTGATTTTCGGGGCGGTTTTAGGCTATTCCTCGATTAAACTGAAAGTTGAATCCGACCCGATTGTCGATCAAATTGATGCCCTTTTACCCCAAAGCCAATGCGGTCAATGTGGCTACCCGGGCTGTAAGCCTTATGCTGAGGCGATTGCCAATGGTGATTCGATCACTAAATGTGTGCCGGGTGGGCAACCTTTGGTGGTTAATCTTGCTGAACTTCTAGGAGTAGAAGTGCCGCCGATGGAAGGAATGGCAGAGCCTGAGGTGAAAGTGGCTTTTGTTATTGAAGATCTCTGCATTGGTTGTACTAAGTGCATTCAGGCTTGCCCGGTTGATGCGATTATCGGCACGAATAAAGCAATGCACACCATTATTCCGGATCTTTGCACCGGCTGTGAACTCTGTGTCGCCCCTTGCCCGACCAACTGCATTGAAATGCGACCGATTAAACCGACAACCCAATCTTGGAACTGGAAATTTGACCAAGATTTAATTATTCCGATTGTGAATACCACTGAATTGCAGAAAAAATTAGTCACCGGCGGAGGCAAAAATGAGCAATCCTAATTTAGTGATTGAGCGAATCCGCCAAAATAAAGAAACCGGCAAATTATGGGATTTCCCGGGTGGTATTCACCCGATGGAAAACAAATCCCAATCGAACAGCAAGCCGATTCGCAGCTTAAATTTACCGAAATTTTTCTATGTGCCACTGGTTCAACATTCCGGCTGGGCAGGGGAATTATTAGTCAAAGTGGGCGATGTGGTGCTGAAAGGGCAACCGCTCACTAAAGGCGATCACTTCCGCCAATTACCGGTGCATAGCCCAACTTCAGGGCGAGTAATTGGGATCGAGCCTTATGTTTCCGCTCATGCCTCCGGTTTACCGGAAATAACGGTGATTATTGAAACCGATGGTAAAGATGAATGGGTAGAACGCCAGCCGATTGAGGATTTCTTAAGCCTGACAAGCGATCAAATTATCCAAAAAGTTTACCAATATGGCATAGCCGGTTTGGGCGGAGCGGTGTTCCCAACTGCGACAAAATTAAGTTTGGCGGATAAACGCTGTAAATTATTGGTGATTAACGGGGCAGAATGTGAGCCTTACATCACCTGTGACGATCGCTTAATGCAAGATTTCACTGCAGATCTGATCGAAGGCATTCGCATTCTGCGTTATGTGCTTCGCCCGGAAGAAGTGGTGATTGCGATTGAAGATAACAAACCACACGCTATTCAAGCTTTAGAAACCGCTTTAAAAGGCTCGAACGATATGTTTGTGCGAGCGATTCCGACTAAATACCCGTCCGGAGCCTCTGATCAGCTTATCCAAGTATTGACCGGGCTTGAGATTCCGGCTGGCAAACGCACCATTGAAATGGGCATTGTGATGCACAATGTCGGCACGGCGTTTGCGGTAAAACGGGCAATTATTGATGATGAACCTTTGATTGAACGGGTGGTTACGCTCACCGGCGATAAAATTCGCAACAAGGGTAACGTGTGGGCAAGATTAGGCACGCCAATTCAGCACCTGCTGGAGCAGGTAGATTATCAAGCCGATAAACGTTTTCCGGTGTTTTTAGGCGGGCCGATGATGGGCTTTATTTTGCCCGCATTGCAAGCTCCAATTACCAAAACCGCGAACTGCTTGATTGCCCCTGATCATTTTGAATATGCACCACCTGAACCGGAGCGTAGTTGTATCCGCTGTTCGAGTTGTTCCGATGCTTGCCCGGTGGGGTTATTGCCACAGCAACTGTATTGGTTTGCCCGTGCAGAAGATCACGATAAATCCAAAGAATACCATTTAGATGCCTGCATTGAGTGTGGTGTTTGTGCTTACGTCTGCCCAAGCTATATTCCGTTAATCCAATATTTCCGCCAAGAAAAAGCAAAAATCGAGGAAATTGAGGAAAAAGCCCGCAAAGCTGAAGAGGCAAAAATCCGTTTCGAGGCGAGAGAAGCCCGTTTACAAAAAGAACGAGATGCCCGAACCGCCCGTATTAGCCAAGCGGCGGAGAAACGCCGTGCAGAAGTGGCAAGTGCCGGGGGCGTTGATCCTGTTAAAGCGGCCCTTGAACGCTTGAAAGCGAAAAAAGCAGAAGACCAAAACACAGAGCAAGCCTCTCAAACCGTGCCGACTCAAGCAAAAGCTAACGGAGAGCCGGATAATAGTGAATTAATGGCACAACGCCGAGCCAGACGGCTTGCCAAACAGGCAGAACAAGCGGTCGAAAATGCAGAAAATTCTGCAAATTCAGACAATGTAGCGGCGAATGGCAATTCTACAGCAGAAGACCCACGAAAAGCCGCAGTTGCCGCAGCCCTTGCTCGAGCCAGAGCGAAAAAACAGGTACAACAATCAGAGGAAGAGACGGTAGAGGTGAATCAGTCTTCGCCAGAAAACGAAGACCCACGCAAAGCTGCCGTTGCCGCCGCCCTTGCTCGAGCTAAAGCGAAAAAACAAGCACAACAAGCGGCTGAAAAACCGGAAAATATTGCAAATCCAGACAATGTAGGGGGCAATATTGAACAGGAAGACCCACGCAAAGCCGCCGTTGCTGCCGCTCTCGCCCGTGCCAAAGCGAAAAAACAGGCGCAACAAGCGGTCGAAAATGCAGAAAATTCTGTAAAATCAGGTAATACCGATGAAACTGTAGGGGCGAATTGCAATTCGCCCCTACCAAACGAACCAGCGGAGACCGATTCACGCAAAGCCGCCGTTGCTGCCGCTCTTGCCCGTGCCAAAGCGAAAAAACAGGAACAAGCGGTCGAAAAAACAGAAAATTTTGCAAAATTAGAAAATACCGATGAAACCGTAGGGGCGAATTGCAATTCGCCCCTACCAAGCGAACCAACGGAGGCCGACTCTCGCAAAGCCGCCGTTGCAGCTACAATCGCTAGAGCTAAAGCGAAAAAAGCCGCTCAGCAGGAGAAAAGAAACAATGTTTAGCGAGCTAATTCCGGCATTGCCGTGGTCGTTCCTGTTTATTCAGGACTTAATCGGTACTATCGTGTTTGCGATTTCGGGGGCTATCGCCGCCCGTCAGCATAAAATGGACATTTTCGGAATGTTTATTTTGGCGTTTGTGACCGGTGTCGGGGGCGGTACGCTACGGGATATGATGATTGGCTCCACCCCTGTATTTTGGATGAAACAGCCGATCTATGTGCTGATGATTACCCTTGCTGTGGTGATTACCGCCATTTTCCGCAATCAAATTTCCCGCAAACGTTGGCAGACCGGCTTGCTGGTGTTTGATGCCATCGGGCTGGGCGTATTTACCGTGATTGGCGTGCAAAAAGGCTTGGATTTCGGCTTGCACCCGCTGATCTGCGTGGCACTGGGTGGTGTGACTGGCTGTTTTGGTGGTTTGATTCGTGATATTTTACGCAACGAAGTACCGATCATTTTGCAAAAAGAGGTGTATGTCACCGCCAGCCTGATTGGTGGCGTGATTTTTGTGGCTGCAAACTCGTTTGGGGTGGAAAGCGATTGGGTTTACCTTGCCACGGTGTTTACCGTGATTATTATCCGCCTGCTGGCAATCCGCTTTAATTTGAATTTGCCGAAGCTTTAACAAGCGGTCATTTTTTTGCAATTTTTTACTAAAAAGGTTCTATAGATGTTTAAAATGGTAAGTTCCCCCCACACTCATTCGAGCAATCTCACTGCGAATTTTATGCTGTGGGTGATTGCGATGATGTTACCTGCTTTTGGGGTTCAACTTTATTATTTCGGCTATGGTGTGCTGATTCAATCGTTGCTTGCTGTTAGCCTTGCGATTGTGATTGAAATCGGTATTGCAAAATTACGCAAAAAAACGACCGCTTTCTATTTGGCAGACTTGTCGGGCATTTTAACTGCCTTGATTTTGGCGATGTCGATTCCACCTTATGCTCCTTATTGGCTGACGCTGATTGGCGTAATCGTGGCGTTATTATTGGCAAAACACAGTTATGGTGGTTTGGGGCAGAATTTATTTAACCCAGCAATGGTTGGCTATGCGTTATTGTTGGTCTCTTTCCCAGTGCAAATGACAGCGTGGATAGTGCCGATTGAGTTATTAAGTGAACCGCCGACATTTCGTGATGCGGTTTCGTTGATTTTTAATGGGGTAACTAGCGATGGCTTTAGTATTTATCAGCTGGTTAATAGTGTTGATGGCATTGCTCAAGCTACCCCGCTTGATAGTATGAAAAGTAGCCTTGCAAAATCAGGCTTTGAGGCGGTAATGAACACCCCTATTTTCAACGGGCTGTTTGCTACCGGTTGGTTACAACTGAACCTTGCGTTTTTATTTGGCGGTTTGGTGTTGATTTATAAGCGGATTATCCATTGGCAAATTCCAGTAGCAATGTTGGCAACTTTTGCTTTTTTTAGCGGATTCACCGAGCTGTTTAGCCAACAATCGCATTTGCATTTTGTGAGTCATTTCTTTAGCGGTGCAATGATGTTCGGGGCATTTTTTATTGCGACCGATCCGGTAACAGCCTCCATTACCCCAAGAGGAAAGCTGATCTTCGGTGGTTTAGTGGGATTATTGGTTTATCTAATCCGCTACTACGGCAATTACCCTGATGCTATTGCATTTTCTGTGTTATTGGCAAACATTTGCGTGCCGTTAATCGACCATTATACGCAGCCGAGACTATACGGCACAAAATTGGATAAGAGATAATGAATACCTCAAAAATTACCTTAAATTACGCCTTAATTTTAGGCTTTATTGCCTTGCTTTGTACCGCCGTTTCAACTGGCGTGTACTTGCTTACCAAAGGCAAGATTGATGATGTGACCGCGATGCAACAACGCAAATTATTGGAAGAGGTTGTGCCGAAAAGTCATTTTGATAATGATGTGTTGGCAACTTGCAAACTGGTTCAGCTCGAAAATGCCCCTTATTTGAACCGTATTTATGTTGCAAAAAAATCGGAAAATCTGACCGCTTATCTGGTTCAAGGCACGGCTCCGGACGGATATTCCGGCGATATTGTGCTACTGATGGGGATTGAGCCTAACGGCAATATTTTAGGCGTTCGCACCCTTGAGCATAAAGAAACTCCGGGGCTGGGAGATAAAATTGAGACCCGAGTGTCGGATTGGATCTTATCTTTTACCAATCAACTTTTTAGTTTAGAAAACGAAGCAGATTGGAATGTAAAAAAAGATGGCGGCAAGTTTGACCAGTTTACCGGTGCAACCATTACGCCTCGTGCGGTGGTCAATCATATCCGCCAAAGTGCGAAATGGGTGGTGACAGAGCTGGCTCAAAACCCGACAATGTTTAACCAATTTAAGGCGTGCAAATAGGGGGAAAAATGGAAAGAGAACAGCAAATCCCTGTGACGAATATTGAGGTTGCCCCGAAACAATCCGGCGTTTGGAAAACGATTTTCGCTGACGGTGTGTGGAAAAATAACGGTGCTTTGGTGCAATTATTAGGGCTTTGCCCACTATTGGCGGTGTCAAACAGCGTAACCAATGCACTTGGGTTAGGTTTGGCAACAATGTTTGTATTAATTTGCACCAATATCACAGTTTCCCTATTTCGGAAAATTACCCCACACGATATTCGGATCCCGATTTATGTGATGGTAATTGCAACGGTAGTGACGGCAGTACAACTTTTAATGAACGCCTTTGCGTTCCCTGTTTACCAATCGCTCGGGATTTTTATTCCGCTGATTGTAACCAACTGTATCGTGATTGGACGAGCCGAAGCCTATGCCTCAAAAAATGAGGTAAAATTCTCGGCTTTTGACGGCTTTTCAATGGGGCTGGGAATGACTTTTAGCCTTGTGGTGCTAGGAGCATTGCGTGAAATTATTGGCAACGGCACGCTGTTTTCAGGCTTAGATCTACTTTTCGGCGATTGGGCAAAAGCCCTGCGCATTGATGTATTGCATATTGATTCAGGTTTACTACTGGCAATTTTACCCCCGGGGGCTTTTATCGGGCTTGGGGTGATATTGGCGGTGAAGAATATTATTGATAAGAGATGATGTGTTATGTCACTTTTCTTTGCTTGTGCAAAGAAAAGTAACCAAAAGAAAGCACACCCTGCTTCGTTGCTATCCTCACTTGGTTGAAATTTTCTTAACGAAAAATAACCCTGATGTTCGCTTCGCTCTCGCTCGGGTTATTTTCCTAAAAATTTCAAGTCGTTCGGGCAACTCAGAAGGGAACCCGATCCGACCATACAAGCGGTGATTTTTTTGAAAAATTTTGCAAAAATGATGCTGTGCCGGGTTCCCTTCTGAACCGCCTGAGCGACTTTGAATTTGTAGGAAAAATTCCTTGTTTGAGCAGCAAAGCTGCGAGTTTGGAATTTTTTCGTTAAGCAAATTCAAATCAAGCGAAGATAGCGGTGAAGTAGGGTCGCCTTTCTTTGGTTACTTTCTTTGGCGAAGCAAAGAAAGTGACAAATAATGAGGAATTATAGAATGACACGAATTACCGCCCAAGACGGCTATACGCACAAATTCCTATGGTCTTTTCTACACCCGAAATATTGGGGCGTGTGGTTAGGCGTTTTAGGATTAGTGATTTTAGCCTATGTGCCGGTGCGAATTAGGGATAAATTATCCGCGTTTGTGGGCAAGGTGGCGTATCGCTATCTCAAGCAGAAAAATAAAAAAGGTTACCATCGTGCTAAAGTGAATTTGCGTTACTGCTTTCCTGATTGGAGTGAGGAAAAGCGTGAAGCGGTGGTAGAGAAAATGTTTATCACGGTGGCACAAACGATGTTGGCGATTGGTGAAACGGCAATCCGTCCGGTTTCCTATTTACAAAAACGGTGTGAATTTACTGGCTTTGAAAATGTGGTGAAAGCCAAAGAGAGCGGTAAAAATGTAATTATGTTAGTGCCGCATACTTGGTCGATTGATATGGCGGGGGTAGCGATGTTCTCGCTCGGTTATCCGATGACGTCAATGTACAATCCACACCGCAATGCGTTGGTGGATTGGTTGTGGAATATCACTCGTGAACGCTTAGGTGGGCGAATGCACACTCGGCAAAATGGGATCAAGGCGTTTTTAGCCGATGTGCGTAAAGGAGATGTCGGTTATTTTCTGCCCGATGAAGATTTTGGCGAAGAGCTAAGTGTGTATGCCGACTTTTTTGCCACCGAAAAAGCGACTCTACCGGGCTTAAATAAAATGGCAAGAGTGGCAAATGCGGAAGTGATCCCGATGTTCTCGATTTATAATGCCGAAAAAGCAAAATATGAAATGGAAATTTTGCCACCGCTTGAATTTTCAGGAGACCCAATTCAATCCGCCCGAGAAATGAACCGAGTAATTGAATATTTTGTGGAGAAAAATCCCGAGCAGTATGTTTGGATTTTACGTTTGCTTAAAACCAGACGAAACGGGGAAGATATTTATCGATAATATAGGGAAAAGGAAACTGAAAAGTAAGCTGTACTATCAAACGTAAGGTTATCAATTTCTCCTTGAAATTTCTGCTGTTTTTCTATAGAGTTTTCCAGTTATTTTTTTATTATACATAGGTCAAACAATGAACCAATTAGATTTAATTAAATCTTCTATCAAATCCATTCCTGATTACCCGAAAGCAGGGATTATTTTCCGTGATATTACCTCACTTTTAGAAGTGCCAACTGCATTCCAAGCCACCATTGATGCTATCGTTGCAGAATTTAAAGACAAGGGTATTACTAAAATTGTCGGCACAGAATCTCGCGGGTTTATTTTTGGTGCCCCTGTTGCATTAGCGTTAGGCGTGCCTTTTGTGTTGGTTCGTAAACCGAAAAAATTACCACGTGAAGTGATTTCGCAATCTTACACCCTTGAATATGGTGAAGATACGCTGGAAATTCATAAAGACGCTGTGAACCCTGATGATAATGTATTGGTCATCGACGATTTACTCGCAACCGGCGGCACTATTGATGCCACTGCAAAATTAATTCGTCGCTTAGGTGGTAAAGTAGAACACGCTGCCTTTGTAATTTGGCTACCTGCGTTAGGCGGTAAAGAACGTTTAGAAAAAGAAGGAATTCGCTCTTTTACTCTGGTGAGTTTTGAGGGGCATTAATCCTACAAGCGGTGATTTTTTGCTAGAATTTTGCAAAATTTTTCGGAAAAATGACCGCTTGTCATTTCCTAATTAAAAAGAAAATCAATGAGTTATCAAGTTTTAGCCCGTAAATGGCGACCGCAACGCTTCTCGGAAGTGGTTGGTCAGCAACACGTTTTATCTGCTCTTGAAAACAGTTTAAGAGAAGATAGACTGCACCACGCTTACCTGTTTTCAGGCACTCGTGGTGTGGGGAAAACCTCTATTGCCCGTTTATTTGCCAAAGGCTTAAACTGTGTAAACGGGATCACCGCCGAACCTTGCGGTGAATGTGCGAATTGTAAAGCGATTGAAGAAGGGCATTTTATCGATCTCATTGAAATTGATGCTGCTTCTCGCACTAAAGTGGAAGATACCCGTGAGCTACTTGATAACGTTCAATATAAACCCACCGTTGGGCGTTTTAAGGTTTATTTAATTGACGAAGTGCATATGCTCTCTCGTCATAGTTTCAACGCTTTGCTGAAAACGCTTGAAGAGCCGCCTGAATATGTCAAATTCTTGTTGGCTACCACTGATCCGCAAAAACTGCCGATTACCATTCTCTCTCGCTGTATGCAATTTCATCTGCGGGCATTAGAGCAATCGCAAATTGCCCGTCATCTTGAATTTATCCTAAATGCAGAGAAGATTCCGTTTGAGCCGCCGGCACTAGAAAAGTTGGCAAAAGCGGCACAAGGCAGTATTCGGGATTCTCTCAGCCTCACCGACCAAGCCATTGCAATGAGCAATGCCAATATTACGCTTGCGGTAGTCAGCCAAATGCTGGGGTTGATTGACGATAATCAACCGCTAGAATTAGTGCAGGCAATCGCCCAAGCCGATGGTGAAAAGGCAATGGCGATCATCGAACAAATTGCAGCGAAAGGCGTTGATTGGCAACAATTATTAAGCGATGTGGCAGAAGTGTTACACAAAATTGCAATGTTGCAATTAGTGAAAACACCTACAACCGAAGAAACATTAGTGCATTTTCTGGCAAAACAAATTCCGCCCGAAGATGTGCAATTTTTCTATCAATTAATCCTCAACAGTAAAAAAGAGCTGCCTTTTGCACCAGAGCAACGTGCCGGTGTTGAAATGGCGATTTTGCGTGCATTAGCTTTCCACCCTAAACAAGCGGAAAAAATGGCAACGGTTGCGATGGAAAAGGTTACACAACCAAACCATTCGGTTTCAGCGGTTACGACAGCAAAACCACAAAATCAAATTAGCCAGCTAAGAGAAAATTTTGAGCAAAATCAGCAAAAAACGGTTACTGTTGCCAATACTACCACAGCGGTTGAAAGCATTGCTCAACCGCCACAGGCAGTAGATAACACTATTTCGCCGTCTGCCCCAGCTACACTTTCACCGGCAATGGCAGCCCTCGAAGCCCGCAAAAAGCTACAAGCACAGCAGGCAAATTTAGCTCAAACCGAAAAAAAAAAGCCTGAGCTAAAATCCCCTCAAGTTATTGCAAAAAAATCGGCAAATCAGACCGCTTCACTGCAAGAACGGTTTATCAGTTTGGCTGAAAATCAACACAAAACCGCACAGCAAGTTTCACAACCAACTGAATCTGCCCCTAAAAGTGTGGAAGATGAAGATTATCGCTGGACGTGGCTCAATCCTGAATTAGAAAATCAAGCAGACAGTGCCAAGCCTTCTGATATTAAACAAGCGATTTTGCAAGAGCGTACACCTGAATTAGTGGCAAAAACCATTCATTTATCTTGTCAGCAGGATAAATGGTGTGACATCGCCAACTCACTCAATTTAGGCGGGTTTTCTCGCCAAATCGCCTTAAATAGCTATTTAGCGGCACAGACTGAACAGCACCTTTCGTTGATGTTAAAGCCGAATATGGCTCATCTAGATAATCCGGAATCTCGCAAAAATTTAGAAGCTGCCCTTGCCGAAAAAGGCTATTCATACGAATTAACCATTGGTGACAATAGCGAACAGCAAACTCCGCTTGAAATTCGGCGAGCCATTTTCAAGCAATTAACTGAAGCCGCAAAATCAGCATTGCTTAACGATGAAAAATTAATGTTACTTCGCAACGCTTTTGATGCACAAATTGATGAATCAACCATTCGAGCGGTAGCGGAAACTGAGTAAAACAAATGAAAGCATTAGAATTAATTGATTTGGTAAAAACCTACCCAACAGGTGTAAAAGCCGTCAAAGGTATTAACCTTGTGGTGGAACAAGGGGATTTCTATGCTCTGCTTGGGCATAACGGGGCTGGTAAATCTACCACCATTGGCATTATCAGCTCGCTGGTCAATAAAACCAGCGGCAGCGTGAAAGTGTTTGGCTACGATTTAGACACCCAAAAAGTTGAATTAAAGCATCAAATCGGCTTAGTGCCACAAGAGTTTAATTTCAATCAATTTGAAAAAGTAATTGATGTGCTGGTGCAACAAGCCGGTTTTTATGGTATTCCTCGTGCTGAAGCCTTAGTGCGTGCTGAAAAATGGCTCAAATTGCTCGACTTATGGGAAAAACGTATCCATCTCACCCGTGAGCTTTCCGGTGGAATGAAACGTCGGGTGATGATTGCCCGAGCCTTAATGCACAACCCAAAATTGTTGATCTTAGACGAACCGACTGCCGGTGTTGATATTGAACTTCGCCGCTCGCTTTGGGATTTTTTAAGAGATCTGAATAATCAAGGCACGACTATTATTCTCACCACTCACTATTTAGAAGAAGCAGAAACCCTATGCCGCCACATCGGCATTATTCAACACGGCGAGCTGATTGAAAACACCTCAATGAAAGCCTTACTGGCGAAATTAGAAAGTGAAGTATTTGTGTTAGATTTGCAAAATTCTGAACAAAATCAACCGCTTATGATTCAGAATTACCCGCATAAATGGCTTGATGAAAACACCCTTGAAGTGAATGTAAAACGCCAGCAAGGGCTAACCAATCTGTTTTCGCAAATTTCCGCCCAAGGGGCTGAGGTGCTAAGTATGCGAAACAAATCAAACCGTTTGGAAGAACTATTTATCAATATGGCTCAGTAAAATGAATTTAATCGGATTTTATACCTTAGCTTACAAAGAGTGCCGCCGCATTTTGCGGATTTGGCGACAAACGTTAGTGCCACCGGTGATTACTACCACGCTCTATTTTTTAATCTTCGGCACGCTGATTGGTGGGCGAATCGGGGAAATGAATGGCGTGGGCTACATCCAATTTATTGCTCCCGGCTTAATTATGATGACCGCCATCACCGCCTCTTATGTGAACACTGCCTCTTCGTTTTTCTTGAGTAAATTTACCCGAGATTTTGAAGAGATGCTGATTTCACCGCTCTCTACCCATAATATTATTTGGGGTTATGTCACCGGCAGTATTTTGCGTGCAGGTTTAGCCGCAACCTTAGTGATGTGCGTGGCGATGGTGTTTGTCTCGTTTGAAATCCACTCGGTTGCGATTATCGTCTTAACTCTATTGCTTACAATTATCGCCTTTGCCTTAGGTGGCGTAATTAATGCGGTGTTCGCCCGCTCCTTTGATGATGTCGGGCTGATTCCAACCTTTGTGCTTACTCCATTGACTTACCTAGGCGGTGTGTTTTATTCTATATCACTACTGCCTGAATTTTGGCAAACGGTGTCTAAATTCAACCCGATTGTGTATATGATTAACGGCTTAAGATATGGCTTCCTCGGTATCAGCGATGTGCCGTTAGGCTATACCTTTGCGGTGCTCACTTCACTTTGTATCGGCTTGTATATTGTTGCCTACTCCTTAATTCAACGAGGGGTTGGGCTTCGTTCTTAACTAACTGTGAGGTTATGAAAATGAAAGCATTAAAAAAACTAGCAATTACAATGGCATTAACGTTATCAGGCACAGCCTTTTCACAAGAAATTACCGTGTTTGCTGCCGCCTCAATGACGAATGTGTTACAAGATATTCAGCAGGATTTTGAAAAAGCCTATCCACAGGATAAAATCACGTTTTCCTTCGCCTCGTCATCTGTATTAGCAAAGCAAATTGAGCAAGATGCTCCGGCAGATATTTTTATTTCAGCCGACCAAAAGTGGCTGGATTATGTTGCCGAGAAACAACCTGAGAAGGTAAAACATCGCCGTAATTTAGTCCGAAACGAGTTAGTGCTAATCGCACCAACCGAGAGTAATATTGAGCCGAAAGCCATACAAGCGGTCGATTTTGCCAAAGAATTAGCAAACAGCTATTTATCAGTGGGAGACCCAGACCACGTTCCTGCGGGTAAATACGCTAAAAAAGCCCTTAGCCATTACCAATTATGGGAAAGCGTTGAACCTCGTTTAGCGAGAGCAAAAAATGTGCGAGATGCCCTTTCTTTTGTCGAGCGAGGAGAATCTCCGCTTGGGATTGTCTATTCCACCGATGCCAAAGTGTCGAATAAAGTCAAAGTGGTTGCTGTTTTCCCGCCGGAAAGCTATGGCGAAATTGTTTACCCTGCTGCGGTAGTCAGTGAAAAAGCCTCTGCCGTCACATTTTTAGATTTCCTCAAAACCCCGAAAGCAAAAGCGAAATTTGAGGCAGCAGGGTTTTATCCTGTAAATTAAATTTACTCTCCCCCTTGTAGTATTATTAATAGGTTATGTTTGACTTCACCCCACAAGAACTCAATGCGATTGTTCTAAGCCTAAAAGTTGCCTCCATTGCCGTAGTGCTTGCATTACCGCTTGCCGTGTGGGTGGCATGGCTGCTTGCCCGCAAACAGTTTTGGGGCAAAAATCTGCTCAATGGTATTGTGCATCTCCCTCTGGTTTTACCGCCGGTTGTCATTGGCTATTTATTACTCATTTCGATGGCAAAACGAGGGGTAATCGGTCAATATTTGTGGGAATGGTTTCATTTCAGCTTGAGTTTTTCGTGGAAAGGGGCGGTGCTTGCCTCAATGGTAATGGCGTTTCCGCTAATGGTACGTTCTATCCGTTTAGCCTTTGAGGCAGTTGATCCTAAATTGGAGCAAGCCGCCAGAACGCTTGGGGCAACACCGTTAAAAGTGTTTTTCACGCTTACCTTACCGCTCTCTTTTTCAGGCATTATTGCCGGTGGCGTGCTGGGTTTTGCCCGCTCTTTGGGGGAGTTTGGGGCAACCATCACCTTTGTCTCCAACATTCCTAACCAAACCCAAACCATTCCTGCCGCCCTTTTCACCTTTATTGAAACCCCCGATGGAGAAATGGCTGCTGCCCGTTTGTGCTTGGTGGCGATTCTGATTTCACTCATTGCCCTATTCTGTTCGGAATGGCTGGCAGAAAGGCAAAAACGCTATGCTCAAACTTAGACTTCTTCAGCAGCTCGGCAATCTAACGCTCAATGTCAATCTTGATTTGCCGAATAAAGGCATAACAGCCATTTTCGGGCGTTCCGGAGCCGGTAAATCCAGCCTGATTAATTTAATTGCGGGGCTTTCAACTGCTCAAACCGGCTTTATCGAATTAAACGATCGGGTGCTGTTTGACAGCCAAAACGGCATCAATTTACCACCTGAAAAACGCAACATTGGCTATGTGTTTCAAGAACATCGCCTTTTCCCTCATTATTCGGTGGAAAAAAACTTAAAATACGGTTACAAGCGGTCAGATTCTGCGGATTTTTTGCAAATCGTGGAACTGTTAGGGATTGCTCCTTTGCTTAATCGCTACCCGGCAAGCCTTTCCGGTGGTGAAAAACAACGTGTGGCGATTGGGCGGGCGTTATTAAGCTCACCGGATATTTTGCTGATGGACGAACCATTATCTGCCCTCGATCTCCCTCGTAAGCAAGAACTGCTGGACTATTTAGATAAATTAGCCACTCAGCTTGAAATACCGATTCTGTATGTCAGCCACAGTTTAGAGGAAGTAGTTCGGTTGGCAGATCATCTTGTGCTGTTGGAAAACGGCAAAGTAACGGCATTTGACACCCTTTCAGCGGTTTGGCACAGCTCGGCATTTTCCGCTTGGCAGCCGAATAATCAGCGAATTAGCCTGCTTGAATTACCGGTGGAAGAAACACTTCCCCATTATAATATGCTTGGCTTAGGCTTGAACGCACAGCGATTATGGGTGAACCAACTCCCCCGCCATCAAATAGGCGAGAAGCTAAGGGTAACTATTGCCAGCAAAGAGGTTTCAATCAGCTTACAAAAACCGACTCAAAGCTCAATTCGTAATGTGTTAAAAGGCAATGTTCGGAAAATCGAAACGCATTTAGATCGGGTTGATCTGGCAATTCAAGTCGAAAATCAGCAAATTTGGAGTACGATCAGCCTTTGGTCTTTTAATGAATTAGCAATTCAACAGGGGCAAGAGGTCTATCTTCAAATCAAAAGCGTTTCTTTATAGGCTTGCAAATTTCCTGTAAAATATGACCGCTTGTTAATTCCCAAAAGAGACATTATGCCAATCGTTAATCAATCTGCCCTTGTGCCTTATAGTGCCGAGCAAATGTATCAACTTGTTAATCAGTATGAAAAATACCCCGAATTTTTATCCGGCTGTGTGAGTACCAAAACCCTTAGCACCGGCGAAAATGAATTAAAGGCAGAGTTACATATTCAGAAATTAGGCATTAGCCAAACCTTCAGTACCCACAATAAAATGACGCCACCCTATAAAATCGAGATGGCATTAATTGAAGGACCTTTCCGCCATTTACACGGAGCTTGGACATTCACTCCCTTTGATGAGCAAAGTTGTAAAATTGCCCTGCAATTAAATTTTGAGTTTTCCAGCCCGATTGTGGCAATGGTGTTCGGCAAGGTGTTCAACGAATTAACTTTAAAAATGGTAAATGCTTTCAAACAACGTGCAAAAGAGGTGTATGGTGTCTGAACAACTTCAAAACCCAGAAGAACGAAAAATTGAAGAACAGAAAATTAATGTTGAAGTGCTTTATGCTTACCCTGATAAATATTTTCTGAAAAAACTGCAAGTGCCTCAAAACACTACCATTCAAACTATTATTTTGCTCTCCGGCGTATTGGAAAAATATACCGAAATTGACTTGCGTGAAAACAAAGTCGGTATTTTTAGCCGCCCGGCAAAACTGAATGAAACGGTGGAAGAAGGCGACAGAATTGAGATCTACCGCCCGTTAATTGCTGACCCGAAAGAAATCAGACGCAAAAGAGCGGCTGAACAAGCGGAGAAGAAATAGCTTCTCCCCTTCAATCGAGGGGCAAAATATCTTTCGCCCCTACAATACGACAATTTCCGACCTCATATTCCTCCATTAAAATCCTATTATGAAAATCTTTCATAAATTTTATGTAAATTTTGAGTTTGATTATATTTAATCAACTTTCTATAGTTCACTCTAAATAAAATTTTATCAATTTTGATGCAGAGGGAGCTTATGGATATTCGTCAAAAAATTGCTCATAACAAAATGACTTCATTCCAATGGTTAGTGGTTGGGCTTACGGTGTTACTTAATATGCTGGACGGCTTTGATTTAATGGCACTCGCCTTTACCGCAAAAAGCATTCGAGAAGAATTACAGCTAGACGGTGCAGCAATCGGCAGCTTAATGAGTGCAGGTTTATTCGGTATGGCGATAGGCTCACTCTTTCTTTCACCGCTTGCGGATAAATTTGGTCGCCGTCCGCTGCTTTTAATCGGTACAGGCTTAGCCACGTTAGGAATGCTCCTAACCTATTTCGCTACTTCTGCGTTTGAAATTGGCGTATATCGTGTAATCACCGGCTTAGGTGTGGCGGCAATTTTAACCGGTACAAACGTACTGGTGAGTGAATACTCCAGCCAAAAATGGCGTGGTTTAGCGATTGCCATTTATGCCTCGGGCTTTGGTATTGGGGCAATGCTGGGCGGTATGTCTGCGGTGTTATTACAAGGAGAGTATGGCTGGCGTGCGGTTTTCCTAGTTGGGTCGATTTTAACCGGTGCGGTATTCGTTTTATTATTCTTTGTATTGCCTGAATCGGTGGAATTTTTAATTTCAAAACGCCCGGTGAATGCTAAAGCTCGTTTAAATCAAATTGCCGTGAAATTAGGCTTAGGAAACGACTGGGAACTCCCTGAAATTGAGGCAAAAGCTAAAAGCAAAGTGGCAGTTACCCGTTTATTTGAGCCTGAATATCGCCGAAATACATTGTTGATTTGGCTTGCTTTTATTGCAATTTCAGCCTCATTTTACTTTATCAGCTCTTGGACTCCGGCATTGTTAGAAGAAGCCGGAATGCCGAAAACCCAAAGCCAAACGGTAGGAATGGCAATTTCAGTCGGTGGCACAATCGGTTCGTTAATTTTCGGTTTCTTAGTCAGCCGCTGGGCAGCAAAACATATTTTGCAGGCATTCAGTATTCTCGCTGCATCTGCTGTGGTTGCCTTTGTGTTTGCCGGCAGTTTAGGACTCGCCATTGCATTAGCCATTTTAGTTGGCGGATTAATTAACGGCTGCATTACTGGGCTTTATACCATTAACCCAACCCTATACGCACCGGATTTCCGCAGCACGGGCGTAGGCACCGCTATCGGTGTAGGGCGTTTAGGCTCAATTGTTTCCCCAACTCTTGCAGGTATTTTATTAGATGCCGGCTGGAAAAAGAACGAGCTTTATTTAGGTGCAGCAGTCGTCTTATTAATTGCTGCTTTCACGGTACATTTTCTTAAACAGAGAAAATAAGAACTGCCCCGTAATTAGTTGAGGTCTTACTCAATTAATTATGGGGCAAGATTATGTCTTTATTTTTGATTAAATGTATTTCTCAGGTGCTTGCTCAAGCAGTTTGGTTAGCAGTTTCCAATAAATTTCCACCGCTAGAATATGCACTTTTTCGTCCGGAGAATGGGCGTTGAGAATAGTTGGTCCAATCGAGACAAAATCCATATTCGGGTAGATTTTGTTGATTAAGCCACATTCCAGCCCTGCGTGAATCACTTTAATTTGAGATTCATAACCTAAAATTTCATCATAAATCGCTTTGGTTAATGGCGTGATTTTGGAATTGGGGTTTGGCTCCCAGCCCGGGTAGTTGCCCGAAAATTCCACTTCTGCTCCCACTAATGCGGTTAATGAGCGGATTTTACTGCGAATTTCCTCTTTTCCGCCCTCAATTAATGAGCGGGCAAGAATGGTCGCTTTCACCTCACTCGCTTCGGTGTTAAGCACACCAATACTGAGTGAGGTTTCCACCACATTTTCCACCACATCGCTATTACGCACCACACCATTTGGCAGCACATTTAAGAAATGGATTACTCGAGCAGTGCTGGCAAGGTCAAAGGCTTGTTCAGGCAGTTGAGCTTCTTCAATTAAAAATTGGAAGTTTGGCTCGGCAATTTTGAGTTCTGCTTTTACTTGTTCGGCGGTTTGGCTTAAACAAGCGGTTAATTTTTGCTGATTTTTTGCAGAGAAAACCAAGGTTGCGTGGGTTTCTCGTGGAATGGCATTCCGCACCGAACCGCCTTGAATTTCCGCAATTTGGAATTCCACTTCGCTGTGGGTTTGTTCCAAAATGCGGGCGAACACTTTAATCGCATTCGCTCGGGTGGTGTGAATATCACAGCCCGAATGCCCGCCGTTTAAGCCTTTAAGCGTAACGGTTACTGCACTATCTTGCTGATGAGGCACTAAGAAAACGGGAAGCGTTACATTCACATTTTCGCCACCTGCACAGCCGATGTAAATTTCCCCGTTTTCTTCGGTGTCGGTGTTAATCATAATATCGGCGGTTAGCCAGTTCGGGCGTAAACCAATCGCCCCTTCCATACCGGCTTCTTCGGTCATTGTGAGCAACACTTCAATGGTTGGGTGGGCTAAATCATCGCTATCCAACGCTGCCAAGCACGAAGCCAACCCAATGCCATTATCTGCCCCCAATGTTGTGCCTTTGGCTTTTACCCATTCGCCGTCAATATAAGGCTGAATAGGGTCTTTGGTGAAATCGTGAACCGTGCCGGCATTGGCTTGCGGTACCATATCAAGATGGGCTTGCAGAGCGACAGTTTGGCGGTTTTCCATACCTTTAGTTGCCGGTTTACGGATTAACACATTACCCACTTCATCACGTTCAACAAAGAAATTTTTCGATTTTGCCCAATTCACAATAAATTCAGCCAGTTCATTTTCGTGATAAGACGGGTGCGGAATAGCACAGACTTTATCAAACCACTGCCAAAGTAGCTGTGGTGCGAGCGTTGAGATTTCAGACATAATAAGCCCCTTTTGTAAAATTTTAAGAAAAAATAACCGCTTGTATTCAAGCTGATATAGACCTCTGACATTGTAGAATATTTAATGGAAATTTAACAAAAAAATCTTAAAAAAGTACTTGATGACGAGCTGTTTTTTTTTGTGCAATCTGCGTGTGTTTTATACACATCTATTTTTGTTTATCTTACAAAAGGAACATTTTATGTCTATCAAAAAAGTAACTTTAGCAAGTTTGATTTTATTGGGTTTAACGGCGTGTAGTAGTGGTGGTTCGGGCGGTAGCTCAAACAATGTGGCAAAACCGAATACTAAACCGCAAACTACTCAGCAACAAACCGATAAAGCGGCAGCAGAAAAAGCAGCTAAAGAGAAAGCGGAAGCGGAGCGTTTGGCGGCAGAGAAAGCGGCTAGAGAGAAAGCGGCTATTGATAGTCATAAATCTTTTTTTTACCCAATCCAAAATAATTTCCAATCTTGGGCAAATCCCACTATAACTCAGTTTCAACTTTCGGAAGATGCTAAATTAGGATTAACAAGGAATATAAAAGAAACTGTCCACCAAGAAGTAAGAAATGATGTGGAAACTGATGCAACTTACACAAGGCAATATGATTTATATAATCAGAAATACTCTATTGTTGTAGGTGAACGTACGAAATATCACAATCCTAAAAATGATTATGGATTTGAAATAAATCATGAAAAATATTCAATTATAGATGAGGCAGGATTAAAAACAGCTCCTTCTGATATTCCTAAAGAAGGTGTTGCTACTTATTCAGGAAAGGCTTTTAATGCAAACGAAGATGGAACTTTAACTTATACTGTTGATTTTACTAATAAAGAGGGTTATGGAAAAATTGAGGGAATGTCTGAGTTAGGTACAATAGAATTGGAAAAAGGAACGATTGTTAAAAAAGTATCTTCTAATCGATTGGAAATTAATTCTGATGTGAAATTAGCCAGTTGGAAAGAATATCAGGTAACAGGACAATATAATCTTGCATTCTTTGGGGAGAAAGCTGAAGAAGTCGCAGGTAATATATCTTTGCGTCAAGAACATTCCATATATAATCCAGAAACTGGTAACATTGATGTAAATATCTACCTAGCAATAGTGAATCAATAGGTTTCGGTGGCACTCGTGGCGATATCCAACAATAACCTTTTCTAACATTCAATGCCGTTTAACAAAAAATTAAGCGGCATTTTTATTAATACCTAGCACGCTAAGCGTACTAGGTTAAGCATAATTGAGTGGCTCTGCCACTCTGTTTAATCTGATACTATGAAAAAATATCCCCTTTTATTTTCGCTTTTCAGCCCCGTTGTATGGGCGGAAACAGTGATTGAACACAACACCGACCCGATTTCGTTTGAACGTCAGCCGCAAGCGGTCAAATTTGAGCAACATTTTGCAAAAAAGTCGGAAAAAACGACCGCTTACCAACATGAATATGCATTCAATCAGAATGTTGAACAGCAAATTAACCAAGCGATTCTCAGCCAAGATTGGGAAAATTTAGCACCGCTTTTAAGCCGTTATCAGCAAATGCCCAATATTGATCCGTTACTTTGGCATTACGCCCAAGCGGCACTTGCCTATGCGAAAAAAGATCATCATTCAGCCATTTTTCACTATCGCCAGTTACTCGCAAGAAATCCTAATTTAGTTTATCCACGTTTTGATTTAGCGTTGATTTTGGCAGAAGATCAGCAATTTCGTGCGGCAGAATGGGAATTTCAGCAACTTTAAGCCCATTTACCGCCGGAGCTTGCTAAAATTGCCCGTAATACCCAAGCTCAAATTGCTGAAAATGAGGCGTGGCAGCCCGATTTTTATCTGCAATATACCCAAACAGATAACGTGAATAATGCCGCATCTTCGCCGATTGTGAATGTAAATGGGAGTATTTTCCGCAAAAATGCAGACAGTTTGCCACAATCGGCAAAAGGCGTGCGTTATGGCTTAGGGTTGAGTAAATTGCATAACGTGAAAGGCAATCATTTTGCCGGTTTAACGCTCAATTATAGTGGGATTTACTATTGGGATAACCGAGATTACCGTGAGCAATCGGTGTCTGTTTCGCCGAATTATAGCTACCGCACCGCCGCTTATCGGCTGACTTTTTCGCCTTTTATTGAGCAAAATTGGCTGGGGAGTAGCCGTTATAATTACCAATTTGGAGCAACGCTCAACGGCTTGCGTTACCTGAATTCGCAATGGTTGGTGTCGGGTCACTTTACCCATTTACAAAAACGTTATTTTGAGGAGCTAACCGCAAGCCGTTATAACAGCTATCAGCACCAACTCAGTGGTGGCGTGCAGTGGCAAGCGGTCAAAAATGGGCGGTTTTTTGCAAATTTAGACGGCGTGCGTGAAATTGCACGGGAAAAAGCACAAAGTTCGAATAAGTGGCTGGCTCGAGTGGGGGCGGTTTTTCAAGGCGAACGCTGGGCAACGCAGGCAAGTATCGGCTTTGGCAAGCGATATTTTGCCGACAAGCACTATTTGTTTGGCTATAAGCGGTTAGACACGGAATATCAAGCCAATTTAGCGGTTTGGAACCGCACTTGGCATTGGCAGGGCATTGTGCCGAAGCTGAATTTCCGTTATCAGAAAATTGATAGTAATATTGCCGATTTTTACACTCGCCAAAACAAGGAAGTCTTTTTTACCTTAGAAAAGCTATTTTAGTGTTGGTTTTTTGTGCTAAGCATACGTTTGCGTAACCAGCCGCACAAAAAAATAAATGAAATGATAGCGAAAAAAGCATTTTCGGGTTATCCTAGTGCAATTTTTTATATCGGGGTAGCCCCCAATTTTATATTAGGTTGTTTCTATGAGTGAAAAATACACAAATGAAAAATATGTCGTGACGTGGGATATGTTCCATATGCACGCTCGCAAGTTGGCAGAAAATTTATTACCTGCTACACAGTGGAAAGGGATTATTGCGGTAAGCCGTGGCGGTTTGTTTCCGGCAGCCGTTTTAGCACGTGAGTTGGGTATTCGCCACGTAGAAACAGTGTGCATTGCCAGCTACGATCACGATAGCCAAGGTGAGTTAAGCGTATTACACGCAGCCGATACCGATGGCGAAGGCTTTATTGTGGTTGATGATTTAGTGGATACCGGCAACACGGCAAAAGAAATTCGCAGAATGTACCCTAAAGCTCGCTTTGTAACCGTGTTTGCAAAACCGCAAGGCGCTCCGTTGGTTGATGATTATGTGATTGATATTCCGCAAGAAACTTGGATTGAACAACCTTGGGATTTAGGCATTACCTTCGTTCAGCCTTTGGCTCGTAGATAATTTTGTGTAATGGACAATGAAAGTTGTCCATTATTTTTATTTATTCCTATGTAAAATGGAGGGCGGATTATCATTCGCCTCCTTCAAAAAAACAAATAGCTATATACAATGAGTTTAGGCAATCTTTATATTATTTCTGCCCCAAGTGGAGCGGGAAAATCTTCCTTAATTAACGCCTTGTTGGCGGATTTACCCCGTTCGGAAGTCCAACTTTCGATTTCACACACTACCCGTCAGCCTCGTCCGGCAGAACAGGACGGCGTGCATTATTATTTCACTTCGCACGATGAGTTTAAGCAGCTGATTGAGCAGGGGCATTTTTTAGAATGGGCGGAGGTGTTTGGCAATTATTACGGCACATCATTGCCGATGATTGAACGTAGCCTAGAGCAGGGCATTGATGTCTTTTTGGATATTGACTGGCAAGGGGCTAGACAAATTCGGGAAAAAGTGCCGAATGTGAAAACCATTTTTATTCTGCCGCCGTCAAAAGCAGAATTGGAAAAACGCTTAATCGGGCGTGGGCAAGATTCCGCTGAAACCATTGCCAAACGTATGGCTGAGGCGGTGTCGGAAATGAGCCATTACAATGAGTTCGATTATGTGATTATTAATGATGATTTCCAACAGGCATTGAAAGAGTTAAAAGTGATTTTACTTGCCGAGCGTTTGAGCTTAGGCTCGCAACAAATTCGTCATCAGCATTTAATTACTGATTTGTTAAATAATTAAATGAACAGCTGTTCATTTAACTGGAAAGGCTATCTGTTTTTGGGTAGAATACGCCCGTTTTTCCCCTATTTATTTTCAAAAGGAAATGTAATGAAACTTTCAAAATTAGCATTTTCTGTGGTGCTGGCTCTAACCGTAACCGCCTGTACCACAGGGAATATGAGCAATGACGGGACTTTGCAACAAGCACAGCAAACCTATCAAAGCTATGATGAAATTACCAAACAATATCAAATTAACGAGCAATGGTGGCAAGGCTATACGGATGCGGAATTAAACCGTGTGGTCGATTTAGCCATCAAAAATAACCTTGATTTAGCCAAAAGCGGAATTGCAGTCAATAAAGCCTTGTATAACGCTAATTTAGTAGGGGCAAATTTAGTGCCAACTTTTAGCGGTTCAGGTTCGGTTTCTGCGGCAAAAGGCTTAGGTTCGGCTTCTTCAAATAATGTGTCAACCGGTGTTTCAACAACAGCGGCTCAAGCTGCATTTAATTTAAGTTATACTGTGGATTTATGGCGACGTTTAGCCGATACCGCCAGTGCGGCAGAATGGACGCATAAAGCCACCATTGAAGACTTAAAAGCTACCCGTTTATCTATTATTAATGCGGTTGTGACTACTTACTACCAGTTAGCTTACTATCGTGATGCGATTCGTATTACCGAAGAGAGCATTCGCAATTATGAGCAAATCAGCCGTATTTTAACTAACAAAATGAATGCCGGTGCGATTGATAGTTTAGCGGTTGATCAGGCTCAACAAGCGGTCTTAAACGCCAGAAATAGTGTAATTGATCTGAAAACCAACCAAAAAATTGCCGAGCAAACATTACGCAATTTGTTAAATGTTCAGCCAAATACTCCGCTTAACATTCGTTACCCGAATATTATGAGCGTGAAATTGCAAGGGGTAGATTTAAATGTGCCGGTGTCAGCCATTGCTAATCGCCCTGATGTAGTAGGCTCGCTACAACGCTTACAAAGTGCGTTTAAAACCTTAACCGCAACCGAGAAAAGCTGGTTCCCAACCTTAACCATCGGTGGTTCTATTACCGGTAGTGCAACCAATATCGGCAATGTGGCAGATAACCCTGTGGGTAACGGCTTAATTAAATTGGATTTACCGTTCTTAGATTGGAATCGGGTTAAAAATAACGTAAAAATTTCTGAAACGGATTATGTGACTGCCCGTTTAAACTACGAGCAAAAAATCACCTCAGCCTTAAACGAAATTGACCGTTATTATTACAGCTACACGCAATCTAAAGGGTCATTAAAAATCCTTCAAGATACCAATGCGAAAAATAAACGGATCAGTACATACTATAAAAACCGTTATGAACAAGGTGTGTCGGAGTTCCGTGAGTGGATTACCGCACTGAATACCGAGCTTAATTCTCAGTTGGCAATTTTAAATGCGAAATATACGATTTTAACCAACGAGAATGCGGTTTACCAAGCAATGGCAGGTAAATACAGAAGATAATTGTATCTAAAACTATATACTATGGTTGGTAAAAGTGGGTTAAGGCTTGATGGCTTAACCCACTTCGCTATTTATTGCTACTTAAACCATTTTGGTAATGTTAGTTTAGCTACTAGAACTTAATCACATCTCCGTTTTTCGGTACAGTCACTCGATCTAATCCCTCTTTTTGTACATAGTCACGCATCTGATCACTACTGATAGAGGTTTGTGGCAGGGCGTCCATATGCACAGTTAAGATTTTCGCTTGCGGTGCGATTTTGTGTGCTTTAGAAACATCTTCGGTACACATAATCGGGCTGCCTTCAAAGTTTGGTAGTTTGGCACAGCCGGCATTCAGCACCACAAAGTCTGGTTTATAAGTGTTGAACGAATGTTTGATTTCGTGGTTCCAAATGGTATCTCCCACCAAATAGACGGTCGGCTTGCCTTCCGCTTTCATCACCACACCCATTGCATCACCAACCATTTCGGCAATTTTCGGGTCCGCATACATCGCATCGGTGCCGTGCTGACCACGAGTGCGGGTTAAGGTTACACCTTCAAATGGGGTATCTTTGCCGACCACACGCACATCGGTAAAACCTTGTGAACGGATTAAACGGGCATCACCGGCATTCTGCACAAAAATCGGCAGATTTTTCGGCACACGTTGTTGTGCTACATCGTCCCAGTGATCGTGGTGAGTGTGAGTTACGATCACCGCATCCACGCCATTTAACACTTCATCAATGCTCACAGTCATATCCACGGTCGGATTACGTTTTTTCGCATTCGGCGGTAAGTAGCGATCTTTATCCGCTAAATACGGATCGACCAAAAACGTCTTGCCGGCATATTCAATTTTCGCCGTTGCATTACGAATATGTTGGTATTGGCTCTGCTCAGCGGCAAAACTTGATGTAGCGAAAAGTGCCGTTGCAATCAGGCTCAGTGCTGTTTTTTTGACAAAAGTCATAGGCTCTCCAAAATAAATTAAAATGCAGAGTATGATTTTTTACGCTCTGCAATGCTGGTTTGCATAAGGAACAGTGTCCCTTACATCAATAAAAGCGGTCGATTTTGCACATTTTTCTGCAAAAGCGACCGCTTGTTCGGCTAGGCTAATTTCTCCACCTTCGCCGGTATGCCGTTTCTCACCGCCGAGCCACAGACCCAATCTACCCACGGGGATTTGACTGCTTTGGTATGGTCGATAATGCCGAGGTCGTTGAGGTTAATCCCTTTGGCGATCATCGGGTTGGCTGGAATTTCCACGCCGTCAATGGTGTAGGAACTTGCCCCGAGTTGTTTATGACCGTAGCCGTGTTCGATGCCGATTGTGCCTCGGGCGATACCGTCCAGCACCACAATCTGCACCGTCAAGCCGGCGGTTGGGGTGCTGAGTTTCACCACATCGCCGTGTTTAATGCCTTTTTCTTCCGCATCTAAACGGTTCATTGCCACTAAACCTTCCGGCTTGATCGAGAGCAAACGCAACAGTGGGGCGGTGATACTGCTCATAATGTTCGATTTAAAGGAAATCAGTTTAAAGCCCCATTCCGACTGCGGATAGTGCTGTTCCAGCGTGGAGCCGTCCGCAAAACGTGGCGACATATAACGAGGGCAGCCCCAATAGTGTTCACCGTTGCTGTGGTGCTGGGCTTTATACACGTTTTCGTTCCAAATTTGCAGGCAGTTTTTCCACTGGAACTCCATATTCTCCTCTTTCCACGCACTTTCGTGTGGGGCAAAACGTCCGCCTTTGCAATACACATTCGCCACTTTTAATCGCTCTTCGGCTTTTAGCGTTTGTTCAATTTTCGGCATAATCCGTTGCACGCCGGTGAGCAGCAGATCTTGCTCGCTGGCGTCCGGTGCAGGTTTCTCACCGGCAAAGGCAATGTTCGCTGCCGCCCGTAGGAAGTAATCTTCGGTACGGTTGAGCGGATAGCTGTTGCCTTCTAAATCGGCAATCGCATTTTCGCCAAAGCCCGGCAAGCCCATTTTTTTCGCCACCGCAATCACGAAATTCTCCATACAGATGGTGTCACCTTCGGCAGTTTTGGCGTTTTTAGACGGCACAATCGGGTGGCGTGCGGTGCTGGTGCGTTGAGGTACGCCGCCCCACGCCGTTGAAAAGCCCCAGCTCTCAAAGTTGTGGGTGTCCGGCACGATGTAGTCCGCCAGTGCGGTAGTTTCGTTCATAAAAGCATCAATAGAGACAAAGAGCGGTAGAATTTTCGGATCTTTTAGCTTCTCCAACGCAATCGGGTTCATAGCGGTTAAGCCGTAAACGGGGTTCGCCATATGGTTGATCCACGCTTTCGCAAAGTACGGATAGCCCTGCACCATTGAGGTAAACATTTCGGTGGTTTGGCCGCCGGTGAACGGATACCACGCCCCTTGTGCCGGATACGGATTTTCGCCCTTCGCCACTTTCTGCTTAAATTCGCTTGAATTTTGGTACGCCTTTTTACTGCGGGCAAGGTTAGTGCCTTTCGGCTTCACTTCGTTCGGGAAGTTCGCCAAATTGTAGCGAGGGCCGTCCCCGAAGTCTTTGAATTTACCCGCCCCGACCGCCATTCCGCCTTTTTTGTTCATATTGCCGACCATGGCATTCAGCAACAAAATCGCCCAACTGGTGTAAAAACCGGTACTGTGCATCGTGCCGCCGTGAGTGATGGCATTGGCTTTATGACCGTGCGAAGTGAATTTTTTCGCCAAGTTCTCAATGCTTTGCACCGGCACGCCACAAATGTCGCTATATTCGGCAAGGGTTTTCTCTTGTGTCGCCTCTTTCAGCAACTGCATTGAGGATTTCACCAACACTTCCGAGCCATCAAGCAGTTTTGCAATTTGTTCGACAAAAATGACCGCTTGTAAGCAATCTTTTGCTGAAATGAGTTCGCCGGTTGCCTGATCTTTGACCACAATCAGGTTCTCTTCCACTTTCTCTTCGGGGGCAAGTTCGACTGCGTGCAGATCGCTAATCCGCAACGCCTGCCCGAATTTCGGGTGGTTCGGCTCGCAAATAATCAGATGTGACGCATTGGCATAGCTGACGTGACCGGCGTTTTCCATCGCCGCCAAACTTGGGCGGGAGAGGTAGTCGGCATTGAAGCGCTCGTTCTCGATAATCCAACGCAGCATTCCCATCACCAACGCCAAATCGCCCTCGGGCTTAATCGGCACCCAGTGGTTGTTTTGAGTGGCGAGAGAGGAGGTCATCTCCAAGCGAGGGGAAACCACCACATAGCTGAAGTTGTCATCAGGGCGGCGTTTGGCAAGCTGGCGAGCCTGACGCTTAAACGGATTGCCAGACTGTGCCGGAGACGTGCCGATAAACAGAATAAATTCAGCGTGATCCCAGTCCGGCTTGGCGTGTTGCTGGTTGTCAAAATCTTTCATAAACGCCCCCGAACCGGCACGGTACGAAGCGCCACAGTAAGCCCCGTGGTTGGAAAAGTTGATCGTGCCGAAGCTCTTTTGGGCAAAGCGTTGTAAAATCGGCTGACGACCTTCGGGGCCGGCAAAGGTGACCAAAAGCTGGTTCGCTTTCATTCCCAAATCGGGCTGTTTCGGGTTAATCGGATCGACCAAATTGCGGATCGCCTTCAAGCCCTCCACTTCGCCTTCGCCAAACAGATTGCCACCATTGACGATTTCCTCTACCAACTGCTCAAAGCTGATAGTCTGCCACTTGCCTTCGCCCCGTTTGCCGACCCGTTTCAACGGCTGGGTAATCCGATACGGGCTGTTCACGCCCTCTAAGAACGCCGCCCCTCTGGCACAGGCGGTGGAACGGTTTTCAATGCCGCTTTCGCCCGCCAGCAACAATTCAGCCTTTGCAATCGGCATACCGAACGGCAGGGTTTTGTCGGAGGAAAGCGGGTGATACGGATTGCCCGAAATACGAATGACTTGGTTGGTGTTCAAATCCACCCTCGCCCGAATGCCACACTGCGTCCAACAGCCCATACACTGCGTATTGCACACAATTTGATCAGGATTGCTGAGCAGTTTGCCCTCTTTCACCTGATACTCCGGCGTGAGCGAATTACCGTGAATCGGATCACGGGTTTTCTCGCCCGATGTGCCGTGCATCATCCCTTTTGCAATCTCCGACACCTTCGGTGCATACCCCGCCCCAAACGCCGTAGCCCCACCAAGCACCAGCCCGCCTTTCAACAGATTTCTGCGTTTATTGTTCATCTTTTCTTCCCCCACAAATGCGTAAAATTTAACGAGACTATTGTAGATTTTCGACAGGGCAACAAGGTATTGTGGTTTTCCACATATCGGGGGGAAAGTTGATTGAGATCAAGCGGTCAAAGTACGGTGGAAATTTGCAAAGTTTTGCAAAATATAAAAAACGCATCATTATTGTAATTACAATGGAACAAAAATTTCTATTGAAATAGATTGTTTTACGATCTACAATCTTAAAAAAATAGTGTTGTAAGGAGAATGGTGTAATTAAATGAACTTAATACAAGTTGCTGATATTCAAACAGGTTATCTTTTTAGAACCAAAGTGCCAGAAAATCCAACCGGCAATGTGGTTGTGATTCAGATGAAAGACTGTTCCGCAGTAAATGGCATTGATTGGAAAAATTGTGTGAAAACGCAATTAGACCAAGTAAGAGAATACGAATGGCTTCGGGAGGGCGATATTTTAATCCCTTCTAGGGGGAACAATTATCAAGCAATATATATTGATAATTGTATTGCAGACAGACAAGTGGTGGCATCTCCCCATTTTTTTGTTATTCGCACAACCTCTCCTCAGGTTTTGCCGAAATATCTGGATTGGTGGCTAAATTTGCAGACCAGCCAAAAGTATTTAAGCCAACATGTTGAAGGTACGATCACAAAAAGTATTCGCCGCCCAGTATTGCAAGCCTTACCGATAAAAATACCGTCTTTATCCAAACAAGAGATCATTATCTCCATAATAGAAACTTTAAAGCAGGAAAGGATTACGGCATTAAGGCTAATTGAAAATAACGAGCAGTTAATGAATGCGATTGCTCAAGAGCTAGACTAGGATCAGCGTAGGCATAAATACCAGATGATGGCATTTATTTTATTATTCTAATATTTCGTAGGTTGGGCATTCATGCCCAACATCATCACTTAAAATTAACTCACAAGGACAAAAAATGACAACTCAACTTAATCAAGATGCGATTAACAAAGCATTATGGGCGGCGTGCGATACGTTTCGTGGCACGATCAGTGCGGATACCTACAAAGACTTCATCTTAACCATGCTGTTTTTAAAATACATTTCCGATGTTTGGCAGGATCACTATCAGAATTACCAAGCAGAATATGGCGATGTACCGGAGCTGATTGAAGAGATGATGAAGCAAGAGCGTTTTGTGCTACCACCACAGGCGAATTTTTATCATCTATATGAACGCCGTTTTGAAGCCGGCAATGGCGAGCGAATTGACCAAGCCCTGCACGCTATTGAAGAAGCTAATGGCACAAAATTGAAAGATGCGGGAAAAAGCGTGTTCCAAGATATTTCCTTTAATACCGACAAGCTGGGCGAAGAAAAGCAGAAAAACACTATTTTGCGTGAACTGTTAGAAGATTTTGCCAAGCCGGAATTAGATTTAAAACCAAGTCGAGTGGGAACGCTGGATATTATCGGCAATGCTTACGAATATCTGATTAAAAACTTTGCTGCTAGTGGTGGGCAAAAAGCGGGGGAATTTTATACTCCGCCCGAAGTATCTGATTTAATCGCAGAATTATTAGATCCGCAAATCGGCGACAGTATTTGTGACCCTGCTTGCGGTTCGGGTTCGTTGCTGATGAAGTGCGGTCGAAAAGTACAACAAAATCATCAAAGCAAAAATTACGCCCTTTACGGGCAAGAAGCGATTGGCTCAACGTGGTCTTTGGCAAAAATGAATATGTTTTTGCACAGCGAAGATAATCATCGCATTGAATGGGGTGACACCATCCGCAATCCAAAGCTGACTGACAAACAAGGCAATCTGCTGAAATTTGACATCGTTACCGCCAATCCGCCGTTTTCGCTGGATAAATGGGGCTACGAAGAAGCAGGACAAGACCGCTTTCAGCGTTTCTCTCGTGGCTTACCGCCGAAAACCAAAGGGGATTACGCCTTTATTTTGCATATGATTGAAACCTTAAAGGACGACACAGGGCGAATGGGCGTTGTCGTGCCACACGGTGTGCTGTTCCGTGGGGCAGCAGAAGGCAAAATTCGTCAAAAACTGATTGAAGAAAACTTGCTTGATGCGGTAATCGGCTTACCGGAAAAACTGTTTTACGGCACAGGCATTCCGGCAGCGATTTTAATTTTCCGCAAAGATAAAACTGACGACAGCGTACTCTTTATTGACGCCAGCCAAGAATTTAAAGCAGGCAAAAACCAAAATACGCTCACGGCGGAAAACATCGCCAAAATCCACCGCACTTATCAAGCACGACAAGCGGTGGAAAAATACGCTTATCTTGCCAATTTTGCCGAACTACAAGAAAACGACTTTAATCTCAATATCCCACGCTATGTGGACACCTTTGAAGCCGAAGAAAAAATCGACCTCAAAGCCGTTCGTGCCGAACGCCTCGCCTTGCAGAAAGAACTGGCGGAATTGGAAGAGAAAATGGCGGAGTATTTGAAGGAGTTGGGGATTTAGTCCAAACTTTGAACAAGTTCCCGACGTCGGGAACTTGTTTAAAAAATATCATGGAGAATTGATATGAATAAAGCAGAAATTTCTTTATTAAAAACACAATTTGATCAATATATTCAAATTATTGATGGAACGAGTATTGAGTTTTTCTATGCAAGGGATGTAATGTCTTTGCTGGGATATGATAAGTGGGATAACTTTAAGAATGTTTTAGAGAAAGCAAAAGAAGCTTGCCATAATAGCGATGTGCCAATAGATGAGCATTTTCGTGATGTATATACCAAATCTATTACAGGAAATAATGCAGAACGGACAAGAGCCGATATGCAACTCACTCGCTACGCCTGCTATCTCGTCGCACAAAATGCGGACCCGAGAAAAAGTGCGGTTGCATTTGCACAGACCTATTTTGCGTTACAAACCCGCAAGCAAGAATTGCTGGAAGAGCGTTTAGCCTTACAGAACCGTTTAGATGCCCGACAAAAATTAACAGAATCTGAAACTAAATTATCACAAAATATCTATGAGCGTGGCGTTGATGAACAAGGCTTTGGACGTATTCGTTCCAAAGGAGACGCTGCATTATTTGGTGGGAATTCGACACAGACAATGAAAGAGAAACTTTCTGTGCCGAAAAGCAGACCGCTTGCTGATTTTCTACCAACAGTGACCATTGCCGCCAAAAATTTGGCAACAGAAATCACGAATTTCAATGTTGAATCCAACGATTTACAGGGAGAAACGTCAATTAGTGAGGAACACGTTCAAAATAATAAAAGCGTACGGGAAATGCTTAAACAGCGTGGAATTAAGCCAGAAGAGCTACCGCCGGCAGAAGATTTACAAAAACTTAAACGTAGAGTAACCAGTGCGAATAAAAAACTGATTAAACAATCTGCTTTGCCGAAAAAGGAAGATAAATAACTTTGCTACATGAAACAACAAGCGGTTAAATTTTAAAGAAATTTTGCAAAATAGGATAAGAAATGGATAAATTGCGGAAAGGGTGGGAAATGAAACTTTTGGGCGAAATTGCTACTATTTCATCAGGTGGTACGCCCAATCGAAAAAATGAAACATATTGGAAAGGCTCTATTCCTTGGGTAACTACGGCAGAAGTTAAATTTAATACTATTTTTGATACAGCGGAAAAAATTACGGAAGATGGTTTAAATAATTCATCTGCAAAATTATTTCCCGTAAATACTATTTTGATGGCAATGTATGGGCAAGGGAAAACTCGTGGACAAGTAGCAAAATTAGGCATAGAAGCAACAACAAACCAAGCTTGTGCGGCAATTATGCTGAAAGATGGATATTTTGTTGATTTTTACTATCAATACTTAATGAGTAAATATGATGATATTAGGGAAATGTCTAATAGCGGTGGACAAGAAAATTTAAGTGCTAGCATTATTAAAACAATTAAAGTCCCAGTTCCCCCACTCCCCGAACAAATCAAAATAGCCGAGATTTTATCAGCATGGGATAACGCCATTCAAACCACAGAAAAACAGATCGCCAACAGCCAACAACAGAAAAAAGCCCTAATGCAGATGTTGTTAAGCGGAGAGAAAAGAGTTGGCGGGTTTAGTGGGGAGTGGAAGAAGACTAAACTAGCTGATGTATTTTCTAAAATATCAAATGGGTTAACTTATGATACAAATTTGAAATCAGGATTGCCTGTTACTCGGATTGAAACTATTTCAACAGGAAAAATTAATTTATGTAAGGTTGGTTATGCTCCCGATGATGAAAATACTAAACGATTTAAATTAGAGAAAGGAGATATTCTTTATAGCCATATCAATAGCTTAGAACATATAGGAAAAGTTGCTTACTATAATAGCGATGAAGAGTTATATCACGGAATGAATTTACTTCTTTTAAGAGTCAAAAGTGAGTTTAATAGTTCATTTTTATACCATATGTTAAATTCAGAAATTGGCAAAAAATATGCAAAAAGTTTTGCAAAAAGTGCGGTAAATCAAGCAAGTATTTCAACAAGTGATATAAAATTATTCAGTTTGTATATGCCAAGTTTTGAAGAACAACAAAAAATCGCCGAAATTCTCACAACCGCTGATCAAGAAATCGAAACATTACAGAAAAAATTGGACTGTTTGAAGTTGGAGAAAAGGGCGTTGATGCAGAAATTATTGTAGGTTGGGTATTTAGATAAATTATCGGGCATAAATGCCCGAGCTACTAAGGAATTTGTATGAATAATAAAAAATATCAGATTTTTGTGAGTTCAACATATGTGGATTTAATTGAAACAAGAAGTAAGGTTATTAACAGCATTCTTGCATTAGAGCAATTTCCGGCGGGAATGGAAATGTTTAGTGCAGGAGATGAACAACAGTGGAGTATCATTCAACGGACTATTGATTCTAGTGATTATTATATTGTAATTATTGGGCATAGATATGGCAGTATAGATCCTGATTCAGGTATTAGTTATACAGAAAAAGAGTATGATTATGCTGTTTCTAAGGGAATACCCGTATTAGCTTTTATTAGAAAGAGAGAGGTACCAACATCACCGAATGAAAGAGAAACAGATCCCGAACTCATATCTAGGCTAGAGCAATTTATTAATAAGGCTAAAACTAAAATGTGTCAATTTTGGGATACGCCAGATGATTTAATTAATAAAATTCACCCAGCCTTATTTAAGGCTTTTCATAATTACGAAACAGTTGGTTGGGTCAGAGGAAATCAAGCAGCATCACCAGAAATGGCTAATGAATTGGCTAGGCTCAGTAAGGAAAATAGCGAGTTACGCCTAGAGTTAGAAAATTATAAGAAAAATGAAGGAATTCCTGAGTTAGAAGTATTATTGAATAATAATCATAAATTATCTTTGAATTATCCTAAATATGTTGAAGGGTTAGTGAAAAAATTTCAATATGAAAAAATCAATAAAGATAGTATTGGCAAAGAATTATTGCCATTTATAACAGATGATGATATTGAAAATTTTAACTCTAAGATTCCTAGTGTAGAAAAAGTAAAAGAGTTTAACAAAAAGAAATTAGAATATGAATTAATCAAAAATCATCATATTTTGTTAGAGGTTTCAGTATCTAATTTTGGTAGTTTAAAAGCAAGTGAAATTTATATCGATATAGAGTTTCCTAAAGAGGTTAGAGTCTTTACTAATGAGTATTTCAAAGAATTAGAAGATCCAACTTTAAATATACCTAAAAATCCAATTTTCGAAGCTGGAAGAAAATACCAGGAATCAATAAGACCTTTCTTCTCTCAGATGGCTAGATTTAGCAATCTGGCACCTAGAATAGATGGATTTAATTTTTCTCATAATATGGATGATCTTGAATTGTCGTCTGAAAATTTATTTCTCAATCGGGGAGAAAATAAATTATGGGTAGATCATAACAATATCAGCATCAAGATGGATTCTTTATTGCATACAAGAAGGTTTGATTTTTCTCATAAAGTATATATTTCCCCTTTGTTTGAAGGGGAATTTGTAATTAAATGCTTTATTATGTGTGAACAATTTAAGCAACTTAAACGACTTGAGATTCCATTAATTATAACTAAACAACAATTAGAGAATTAATTATGCACCCTACCCCCAAACTCCAAGAAAAATACACCTTCAAAATCCCTGCGATTATTTTGTTGAATAATCTGGGGTGGCAGTATCTTTCGCCGAAGCAGGCGTTGGCGTTGCGTGGGGGGAAGTTGGGGAATGTGGTGCTGGAAACGGTGTTGCGGGCGGAGCTTGAAAAACGCACCTTTGAGTTTGCGGGGCAGGAAAGAGCGTTGTCGGTTAAGGCGGTGGATACGTTGGTGGCGGAGTTGCTTGACCCGAAGCTGAACGAAAGCCTGCTGACTGCTAATGAACATCTCTACAATCATCTCTTATATGGGATCACCGTTACCGAATTTATCGACGGCAAGAAAATCAGCCGTACCATTCCAATTATTGATTGGGATAACCTTGAAAATAATGCCTTTCATTTCAGCGAAGAATTTAGCGTTGCAACTGTGCAGGGTTCGTCCATCCGTACACCCGATTTAGCCTGTTTTATTAATGGATTACCTTTGGTGGTGATTGAAGGCAAACGTCCTGACGGTAAAGAAAAAAGCACCATTGAAGAAGGTATTTCGCAGACCCTTCGCAATCAACGCTCGACTGAAATCCCCCATTTATTTGCCTATACCCAGCTGGTTTTGTCACTCAACGGTGTGGACGGGCGTTACGGCACTTGCGGTACACCGTCAAAATTCTGGGCGGCGTGGCGTGAAGAGATGTTCAGCGAGGCGGAAATGGCGGAGATCAAGAATGTTGCAAATTCTCCGCAAAATTTAACCGCTTGTTTGCCCAATGAAGCCGATCGCCTTTGGTATCAGCAACTGATTGCACAGGGAAAATTAGCGGTAACAGAGCAAGATCGGCTGTTGATCGGCTTGCTGACCAAAAAACGTTTGTTTGAAATGATCCGCTATTTCACGCTGTTTGATCGTAAATCACAAATTCGGGTAGTGGCACGCTATCCGCAAGTGTTCGGCGTAAAACGCTTATTGGAACGAGTCACGACACAGAATGAAAAAGGGGCAAGAAACGGTGGGGTAATTTGGCACACCACAGGATCGGGCAAGTCTTTTACGATGGTCTTTTTCAGCAAGGCGTTGCTGCTGCACCCTGCGTTAAAAAGTTGCCGCATTTTGGTGGTGACAGATCGGGTGGATTTAGAACACCAGCTAAGTAATACTTTTTACAACAGTGGCGAACTGGCGACCAAACGGGAGAGACAAAATTCGCTGGCGACAACCGGCAAACGCCTTGCCGAGCAGATCAGCCAAGGCAACGAGCGGATTATTTTCTCCCTGATTCAGAAATTCAATACCGCCATTGCTCAAACTGATTGTTTTAACCCGAGCGAAAACATTATCGTGCTGATTGATGAAGGGCATCGCACCCAAGGTGGGGAGAACCACACGGCGATGCGAAGAGCCTTGCCGAAAGCATCGTTTGTGGCGTTTACCGGTACGCCGTTGTTGAAAGACGATGAAACCACACAGAAATTCGGTAGTATTATCCACGCCTACACGATGCAACGGGCGGTGGAAGATAATACGGTAACACCGTTGCTTTATGAAGAGCGGATTCCCGAGCTTGATGTGAATGAAAGAGCGATTGATAACTGGTTTGAGCGTATTACCAAAGCCCTGAACGAACGTCAAAAGGCGGACTTAAAACGCAAATTCAGCCGTAAGGGGCAGATTTATCAGGCGGACGAACGAATTCATCTGATTGCTTTAGATCTTGCCGAACATTTGGCGACTAAAATTCCGCAAGGATTAAAAGGGCAATTGGCTTGCGAAAGCAAAAGTACCGCTATTCGCTATAAAAAATACTTTGATGAAATCGGCTTGTTTGAAAGTGCGGTGGTGATCAGTCCGCCCGACAGCCGAGAAGGTAACAGTGAGCTAGACGAACAAGCCAGTGATGAAGTGGTGCGTTGGTGGAATGCCAATGTACAAGGCAGTGAAGCGGTATATACCCAGCAGGTACTGAACCGTTTTGCCGACCCCGACAGTTCATTACGCTTACTGATTGTGGTAGATAAATTACTGACTGGGTTTGACGAGCCGAGTAATGCGGTGCTGTATATTGATAAGCCATTAAAACAACACAATTTGATTCAGGCTATCGCTCGGGTAAATCGTCTGCATAAACAGAAAGAATTCGGCTTGCTGATTGATTATCGGGGGATTTTAAAAGAGCTGGATACGACCATCAGCAAATATCAGGATTTAGCAAACAGAACCCAAGGCGGCTATGCGATTGAAGATTTGGCAGGGCTGTACCGCCCTATAAAAAGCGAGTATTTACGCTTGCCGAGCCTGTATAAAGCATTAAAGGCGATTTTTGCAGCGGCTGAAAATCAGGCAGATATTGAGCAGCTTCGCCGTGTGCTAATGCCGAATATGGTACAGGACGAAACAAGCGGTCTTTTTTTCGACAAAAATAACAAATTGCGTGATGATTTCTACCTTGCATTACGGGACTTTAACCGCTGTTTGCAGGTGGCGTTGCAGTCGGAAGCATTCTATCAAGATCCCAATTTCAGTGAAAATGACCGCACTTTATATAAAGAAACCGCCAAACAGTTTGGCTATTTGCGTCGCTTGGTGCAACAAGATGCGGGTGAACAAGTAGATTATGGCGACTATGCCGATCAGGTTGCACAGTTGATTGATAAACATCTGGTAGCAATTGGCATCAAAGAACCGAATGGCGTATATACGGTTACTAAAATGGGTAAAGCGGAAAACAAAGCGTGGGACGAAACCAAAACCCGCAACGAAGCGGATAAAATCCGTTCCCGTTTGGCACGTTCTATTGATCTGGATTTGAATGATGACCCCTACGCCAAAGCCCGTTTTTCCGAGCTGTTGCAACAGGCGATTAAAGAGGCGGAAGCCTTATTTGACAATCCTATGAAGCAATACCTGCTGTTTGAAGCTTTTGAAACCCAACTTAATGCCCGCAAGTTGCCTGAAATTCCCGACCGCTTTGCCGACAACCGTTCGGCACAGGCATATTTCGGCGTATTTAAAACCGTTCTGCCGGAAAGTTTGGCGAATGATGAAACCCAATGGGTTGAGTTGGCATTTACCATTGATCAGTTGATTGTGCAGGTAGTTGCCCAGTATTCACTCAATACCGATCAAGTGGAAAAAGAGATCCGCAAACAGTTATTGCCGATGATGTTTAGAACCTGTCAATCCGTCGGAGCTGGCATAGAACAGGCGAAAGAGATCGTGGAACGCATTGTACAAATCGTGCGAGTAGGACAAGCAAATGGCAACTAATCCTATTCAAGAGTGGCTTGCTATTCCTTATGGCGAAAGCCATTTCACTGTCGGCATTCTTCCCCAAGCGAACTTGAAACGTGTGCGATTAACTGTTCAGCCGAATGGAGAAATTATTGCCAAAGTCCCACCACAAGTGGTCAAAAATGAGCTGATTTTTGCCATATCTAAACAAACCCAATGGATTGCCAAACAGCAACGCTATTTTACCCAAACACCAAAAAGCCGAGAGCGACACTATATCAGCGGTGAAAGTCATCGTTATTTAGGGCGACAATATCAGTTAAAGGTTTATGAAACCCCGCACTTACCGAATCAAGTGAAACTGTTTCGGGGATATTTGGAAATCTATGTTAGGCAAAAAACCACTGAGAATGTGAAAAAATGCCTGCACCAATGGTATCAAGAACGAGCAAAGCACATTTTTCACGAACGCCTTAACCATTTATTGCCACAAGCCCTTTGGATAACCTCACAGCCCAAAATCCACTTACGCACAATGCAAAAACGTTGGGGAAGCTGTTCGGTAAAAGGCAGATTATTACTCAATCCACTACTGGTCAAAGCCCCCAAAGCCTGTATCGACTATGTGATTCTGCACGAACTCTGCCACCTCGCCGAACACAACCACAGCGAACGGTTTTACCGCTTGATGACAACAGTGATGCCAAATTGGAAAACCATAAAAGCAAGGTTAGAGAAAATAGAGGAATAATTTTTACAAAATTTTCAGCAAATTTGACCGCTTGTAGAGGGGTGGGGAGGAATTGTTAGGCATAAATCAAGACAAAGAAGTTTCCGCTCAGCCCGATACTTATCAAGTCGTATTCGGGACATAGCAAGAGATATTGTGGTTTTCCACATATTGGGGGGAAGTTTGATTTGGGTCAAGGGTGAGATATATCCTTATTTTAATAAAATAAGGATATAAATCTATTGAAGCTAAAAAATTTTATAAACTTCTGCTAAATAAGTATAACGAGGAACAACTAAGGGGCGTTCTTCTATATGAGTAGTAAATCTAATTTCAATTTTTTGACCTGCTTTAAGTTCTTTTGGAAAATCAACCCAAGAATACGGAGTACCGAGCAACGCTGAAAATAACCTTTTTCTAAAAGGACGATGATTTATCAACAGATCATTGTTATAGCGAGAATAGGGTGATTCTTTAAACACAGATTCTTTGGGTTTATTTGGCTCTTTAATAAACCGTTCAAGATCCTGTTCAGAGCGTTGATTTATAGCATCTACCAGATCTCGACATTGATCGTTAAGAGGCTTAAGTTTTATGCCAACAAAAAATCCCCCAGCCTCAGTATGATTTATTAATACTGCATTATTTAATACTTCTGATGTTGTTATGCAATTTGTATGAGAAGAGAAAGTAGTGCAACTATTTAAAATAAATATCGTAAAAATACTTAATAATTTTTTATACATTTTAACCCCTATAGATTAACTAAAAAATCAGCAATATAAATATGCTCAACCCCATCCAAATTCTCTTTCCATAATTCATCCATTGTAATCACATATTTAGGGTAATTATCCGCAATTTCCTGTAACGGAGAAAATTCTCTTTTTACAGTCTCTTCACTTTCTAATTTATAGGCAACTTGAATATAGATTTTTTCATTCTGTTTTTGGGCGATAAAATCGATTTCTTGTTTATCCAATTTTCCGATATAAATCTGATAGCCTCGGCGTTTTAGCTCTAAATAGACCAAATTTTCTAAAATGCCTGAAATTAAACTGGTACGGAATCCCATTGTGGCATACAGCAGAGAAACATCACCCAAGTAGAATTTTTCTTGGGTTTTTAAAATCTCTTTGCCCTTAATATCAAAGCGTTCGACACGGTGCAAAATAAAAGCGGATTCTAAGGCTTTTAAATAGTTATAAACCGTATTTAAATCGATTTTGCGTTGCTGACTTTTAAAATAATCGGCAACATTTTTACCCGAAAACGTATTGCCAATATTATCAAAGGCATATTTTACAATGCGCTCCAGTAACTCGACATCACGAATTTTATGGCGTTGAACAGTATCCCGTAAAATAACGGAGGCGTATATATCCTGCACGATTTTATAGACCGTCTCAGCTTCATAATTCGCGGTATGTACCATTGGGAAACCGCCTTTTCGTAAATATTCATGAAAAAGTGCGGTTGGATTTGATGAAGTTTCGGGTGAATATGCCGTCTTGAAATCCAAAAATTCCTGAAAAGAGAGGGTAAAAATCGGGATTTCCACATAACGACCGGCAAGATAAGTGGAAAGCTCGGAAGAGAGTAAGTGCGAGTTGGAGCCGGTGATATAGAGGTCAAGATTAAAATCCACCATAAACGCATTCACCGCTTTTTCCCACTCGCTCACTTCTTGAATTTCATCAAGCAGAAGATAGTATTTATCGGTAGTCAGGATTTTTTCTTTCACCAACATATAAAGCTTGTTGGCGGTTTTAAAGTCGCTAAATGCAAAACTTTCAAAGTTAATATGAATAATCTGCTGTTCGGCAATGCCTTGAGAAATCAGCTCTTCCCGAAGCAGTTTCATCACGGTCGATTTACCCGAACGGCGAATGCCGGTCATTACTTTAATTAACGGTGTATTAATAAACGGTTTGAGTTGTTGAAGATAGTTTGGTCGGTTAATCATTTTTTTATGGGTATAAGCCTAAAAGCATTATTATTTTAACAAGTTTTTATGGTTATAACCATAAATAATATTGAATTATGTTGTATTTTTATGGTTATAACCTAAAATAGTGTAAAGTTTTTGGCTAGATTGACCGCTTATAAACTTTTATCGTATTAGGAAAAAATCACTTCTCTTGCTGAGTCGTGAGGCTGATGATTTGCCCCACACCCACCGTCACCAGCACCGTTAGCCCAAAAATCGAGACAATCCCCAATCCACCATCGACGGCAGTCCAATCAAAATGATACGGATTTTGCAAGGCATTGGTTTTGGCGATGGTTTGGACTTGGATCACCAGCACCCAGCGGAGTAGCCAGCCGAAGGCGATGAGGGCAAGCACTCTGAGGCATTGCAAGCGGTAGTTTTTGGCGGAAAAATTGCAAATGAGGGCAATCAGCCAGAAAATGCCGACAAGGTAGGCGGTGATTGAGCCATTAAAGAGCAGAGCAAAATCACGTTGAGCGGTTTCACTGCTGAAAGCAAGACCAATGAGAGAAAGTGCGGTTAAAATCAGGCAGAGTTTTGTCCATAGCCCCGTGTTGGTTTGGGGGTGGAACAGCATTTTGCAGACCGCTTGGGTAAGCCCAAATGCCACCGCCCACGCCGAAAAGAGCATAATCGGTAATAGCCACGCACTGTGCCACAAGGCTCTTGTGCCGGTTTGATAGGTTTCAAGCACGGTGTAGCCGATAATGCCGACAGCGGTGAGTGCAGCAAACAAGCGGAATGCCCAAAGCAAGCCTTGATTTTTCAGTATTGGCAAGTGTAGCCACGCTAACCATTTCGGCAAGTTCGGCTGGGTGTGATGAGCCAATGCCAGCACAAAATAACCCGCTACCGTCACGCTGAACAGGGGCAAAATAATCGCTCCCCACGCCATTGGCGACCACCACGCAAAATCGGTGTAGAAATGCAGAATACGGCTCGGCTGGTGCAGGTCGGCAGTCAGTGCCACAGGGGCGACAATCGAGCCAATCAAGGCGACCGTCACTGCCGCCAGCTCGCAAGCGGTCGGTTTACTCGATTTTTTTGCAAACAGCACGGCGGTAAACACTGCCGTTGCCGCCACGCCCACGAAGAAGAAATAATGCACAATCCACGGCAACCAGACGATATGTTGCGGTTCCACTAATACTTCACGAATCATTTTACGCCTCCCCCGTCCAGAGCATTGGTTGCCCGTCAATTTTGCTCACAAAGGCATCGTCTAGCCCCACATAGAAAACGTGTGGCATGGTGCCAGCCTCCGGTTTTAGCACTTTCAGGTCATCTTTATGGGATTGATAAAGCTGGGAAATTTGGCTTTTCGGATCATTCAAATCGCCAATTACCCTCGCTCCGCCCACGCAACTTTCCACGCACGCCGGCAGCAGACCTGCCTCCAAACGGTGAGTGCAGAAGGTGCATTTATCGGCAGTTTTGGTCTCTTCATTGATAAAACGGGCATCGTACGGACAGGCTTGCACGCAGTAACCACAGCCGATGCACTGCTCGTTGTTAATCACCACCACACCGTCTTTGCGTTGGAAGGTTGCTTGTACAGGGCAGACCGGCACACACGGAGGTTGGTCACAATGGTTGCACAAACGAGGCAACACCACATTGTTCGCCACCTGCGTGCCGTTGGTGATTTCATACTGACGCACGGTGGTGCGGAAACTGTGCAACGGCGTGGCGTTCTCCACCGAACAGCTCACGGTACACGCCTGACAGCCGATACATTTGCGCAAATCAATCAGCATTGCATAGCGTTTGTTCTCATCGCCCTCACGCCGAGCCGGCATAAACGCCTGAGCCGATTGCAACGGCACAAAACTCGCCCCCACCGTCAAGGCTGAAAGCTCTTTCAAAAAGGAACGTTTGCTTAAATCCATATTTCCCCCACAAATTTAAAAATAACGAGGGTATTCTAAGGCGGAGAGGGAACGGCAAGGTATTGTGGTTTTCCACATATCAGGGGGAAAGTTGATTGAGATCAAGGGGAAGGCGGTCAAGGTGCAAGGATATGTAGGTTGGGTTAGCGATAGCGTAACCCAACGTATTTAGATAGCATAACCCAATCGATTGATTTAGAATTGTTACTTAAAATATGCTCTATCTATCTTAAAAATATGCAATATCGCCGTCTTTATAAACCAAATTCTACCTACTTTTTTACCCTTAATCTGGCAGATAGGAAAAGCGATTTATTAATAAAATATATTAATGAATTACGTATGGCGATTAAAATTGTCAAAAATCGCTACCCATTTGAAATTGATGCGATTGTCGTTTTACCGGATCATTTACACATGCTTTGCACCTTTGGTGAAGATTGTGATTATTCCAAACGTATTCGCTTAATAAAAACACAATTTTCTATGAGTATTCCTAAAAATGAGGAAGTATCGATAAGTCGTCAAAATAAAGGTGAGAGGGGAATATGGCAAAGACGATTTTGGGAACATTGTATTCGTGATGAGAAAGATTTAGAACATCACATTAATTATATCCATATTAATCCGTTAAAACATGGATTGGTTGAGAAAGTCGCTGATTGGAAATATTCCTCATTTCATCGTTATGTCAAAATGAGAATATTACCTAATGATTGGGGTAGTTGATGTTGAAATTTACTGCTTGTTATTTAAATAATGAATCTTGGGTTTCCGTAAGTTTAACCAATAAATGTTGGGTTTTCGCAAGCTCAATCAATAAATGTTGGGTTTCCGTAAGCTCAATCAATAAATGTTGGGTTTTCGCAAGCTCAACCCAACCTACGATATTAAAATGAAAAAACTGTTCCTTTTTCTTCTATTTCTCCCCAATTTGCTTTTGGCAGAAACCTATCAAATCGGCATTCTCGCCCAACGAGGGGAAGCCTACACTCGCACGCATTGGCAGCCTTGGGTGGATTGGTTAAATGCGCAGTTTCCTAACGAGCGGTTTGAGCTTGTTCCATTGGGGATTAACGAGGCGAGTCGCCGTGCGGAGTTGGATTTTCTGCTGACCAATCAAGCTCAGTTTTTCTATTTGAGTAACCAAAATGTGCGTTGGCTTGCTACGCTCAACAGTCCGTTTTCGGCAAATGGTGAGCAAGGGGCGGTGGGCAGTAGCATTTGGGTGCGTGCCGAGAGTCGTTATCAGCAGTTAAGCGATCTGAAAAATCAAACAATCAGTGCGGTGGATAACGATGCCTTCGGCGGTTTTTTGCTCGGGTTGTATCAATTTCATCAGGCAGGAATGCAGCAAAATCGGGATTTTTCGGTGCAGTTTAGCGGTTTTCCGGTGGAAAATGCGTTGGCTTTGCTGGCGGAAAAACAGGTGGAAGCAGCGATTGTGCCGGTCTGCTTGCTGGAAGAATTGGAGAAAGAGGGCAAGTTCAAGCGGTCGGATTTTCGCTTAATTTTGCAAAACCCACAGGCGCAGGGTTGCCTTACCAGCACGCCGTTGTTGCCGAACTGGTCGCTGGCGGCGATGGAAAATGTGCCGAACGAGCTGGCGGTTCAGCTTGCCACCCGCTTGCTAAACAGCCATAATCCCGACCTGCCCCGCTGGACGTTACCGTTTTCTTCCGCCCAAGCCGATCACATTCTGCGTGAACTGTATCGCCACCCGCAACAAAAAAGCCTGTGGGCAACGGTGCTGGATTGGGTTCGGCTCAATAAATTCGGGCTGCTGGCGGTGGCGTTGTTCATTTTGCTCAACTTTGTCGCCCTGCGTTATCAGGTCTATCGCAAAAGCAAGGCGTTACAGCAGGCTCACCGCAAAATGCAGCAGTATCAACAGGAGCTGACCCGAGCTGACCGCCTTGCTTTGTTGGGCGAGATGACCACCGGTTTTGCTCACGAACTGAAACAGCCGTTGTCGGCGGTGCGAATGTACGCTGAGGGGCTGAAAAGCCAAAACAGCGATCCTTATCAACAGCGGATTTTGGATAAGCTGATTGCGCAGGTAGATCGAGCGGTGAAAACGATGCAGAGTATTCGGGACTGGGTGCAAAACCGTCCGAACGGTGAACCGCAAGCGGTCATTTTGAACCAATTAATTACTAATGTGATCGAGTTTGTGGCGGTGGAAAATCGCCAAAATGCACAAATCTTGCTGATTGCCGACCGCACTTTTCGGCTTAATTTACACGCCACGGTACTGGAACAAGTGCTGACCAACTGCCTACTCAACGCCCTGCAAAGCGGTGCAAGCGAGATTTCGGTGCGGTTACAAGCGGTCGAAAACGGCTTGGAAATTGCAATCGAAGACAACGGCGGCGGTTTTTCCCCTGCTCAGCTTGAATTTCCGTTTGCACCGTTTCGCAGCGACAAACCGCACGGCTTAGGGCTAGGCTTGGTGCTATGTCAACGGCTGATGCAATCGCTCAACGGACAGATTGTATTGGCGAACGGGGAGAAAGGGGCGAAGGTAAGCTTGTTTATCCCAGATGATTAACTTACTGAGTACGAGCCGTACTCAGTTAAATAACCCTCGTCACTTTGTGACGATTAGATAGAGCGACAAAGTCGCTCGGATTCAATAACCCTGCACGGCTCGTGCAGGGAGAATACGGAGAAAAAATGATTATCCACATTCTTGATGACGAAGAAAGCATTTTAGACGCCATGTCTTTCCTGCTTGCTCCGCTTGGGGTGGAAATCCAAACGTGGCAATCCAGCCTAGATTTTTTGGCACAGGCGGATTTACACCGGCAAGGCGTGCTGTTACTAGATATTCGAATGCCATTGCCGGACGGGCAGCAGGTTCACCAACAACTGCGAGAGGCACAATCGACCTTGGCGGTGGTGATTATGACCGCCCACGGTGATGTGCCGATGGCAGTCGCTGAATTGAAAAAAGGCGCTGTGGATTTTCTGCAAAAGCCGGCAAGTTTTGAACAGCTAAAACAGGCGATTGTACAGGCGGAAAAAGTAAGTGAAAAAGCGGTGAAAATTCGTGAAATTTCGCAAAATTACGCCAAATTGACGGAAAAAGAGCGTAACCTTGTGCCACTGATTATGCAAGGTTTCACCAATAAACAGATCGCAGATAAATTAGCGATTTCAGTGCGTACGGTGGAAGTACACCGAGCAAATGTGATGGAAAAAATGCAGGCGGAGAGTTTGGCGGGGCTGGTGCAGATGCTCGGAGAGTTACAATATTAAAGGTAGCGGAAATTGTTCTGCTACCTTTAGTTCCGACTTTTGCCGTATTAATTTACTTCTTTAAACTGAATCATTCCCGCTTCGGCAAAATTGTTGTCGTCATCTTCATCTAAGAAAGTTTTGGTTTCAATTTTGACATCATCAAAAGCGGTGTCGCCTTCTATGCCATCAATGGTTTGACCGTGTTTAATCCCTTTAAAATCAAACAATTTCGGATCGCATAAGTGGGACGGCACGATATCTTGCAAAGCACTGAACATCGTTTCTAAACGCCCCGGGTATTGGCGATCCCAAGTATTCAGCATTTCTTTCACCACTTGGCGTTGTAAATTAGGCTGAGAACCACACAGATTACAAGGAATAATCGGGAACTGCTTGGCTTCGGCATATTTGATAATGTCTTTTTCTTTACAATAGGCGAGTGGGCGGATCACAATTTGCTTGCCGTCATCAGAAATCAGTTTAGGTGGCATACTTTTCATTTTGCCGCCGTAGAACATATTTAAGAATAAAGTCGCCAGCATATCGTCACGATGATGCCCTAATGCAATTTTGGTTGCACCCAATTCGGTGGCGGTGCGGTATAAAATCCCACGGCGAAGGCGTGAGCAGAGCGAGCAGGTGGTTTTGCCCTCCGGAATTTTCTCTTTTACGATGCCGTAGGTGTTTTCTTCCACAATTTTATATTCCACGCCAATGCTTTCTAAATAGCGAGGTAAGACTTCTTCCGGAAAGCCCGGTTGTTTTTGGTCTAAATTGACCGCTACCACACTAAAATTGACCGGTGCACTTTGTTGTAAATTGAGCAAAATATCTAACAGCGTATAGCTGTCTTTACCGCCGGAAAGGCAGACCATTACACGGTCGCCCTCTTCAATCATACCAAAGTCAGCAATAGCATTGCCGACATTGCGGCGTAAACGTTTTTGTAACTTGTTGAAATTATAAGTAATTTTTTTATCAGATTTTTGAATATCGTCTGTCATAATAGTTATACTAGGCTTAGAAATTAGCGGTGTATAGTAAAGATTTCGCACTATTTTGCAAGTTAATTATTCGGCTTCAGCGTAGCGATATAGTTACAACTCACATCATTATTGAGCCAAAATTTTTCGGTTAATGGGTTGAAATGGTAGCCTTTCATCTCTTGGCAACGTAAATCAGCCTGATCGCACCAAGCTAACAATTCGGCAGGCTTGATGAATTTTTCAAATTCGTGCGTGCCTTTTGGCAACATTTTCAGCACATATTCCGCCCCGATAATTACCAACATATAGGCTTTAAAAGTACGGTTAATGGTAGAGAAAAACAGCACACCGTCAGGTTTGAGCAATGCTTTACAGCTTTGAACGATAGAAAGCGGATCGGGAACGTGTTCCAGCATTTCCATACAGGTTATCACATCGAATTTTTCTGTATTGCAAGCGGTCATTTTTGCTAAAAAATTTTCAATCGTGGTTTGCTGATAATCAATGTCTAAGCCGTTTTCTTTAGCATGTTGTTTAGCGATCTCAAGTGGCTCGGAGGTCATATCAATGCCGGTAACAACCGCCCCCTGTTTTGCCATTGCCTCACTTAAAATACCGCCGCCACAACCGACATCTAACACCTTTTTGCCAAATAAACCGTTCGATTTTTCTAAAATATAGGCTAAACGCAGTGGGTTAAGTAAATGAATCGGCTTGAAACTGCCGTTTGGATCCCACCAGGTTTTAGCCATATTTTCAAATTTGGTAATTTCTTGCTGATCGACGTTTTGCATAAACTGTTCCTATGGTAAATTTAGCCGTTACTATACCGTATTTAATCTAAAAGGAAAATCATAATGACCCGAATCAACCTTGTTCCGCCAACGGAATTATGTGATCAACATCTGCTTGCCGAACATCGTGAACTCACTCGGATTCCGAATGCGGTAGCGAAAGGTAAATTTAGCTTAAAAGGACAGCCAGAAGATTACAAACTGGGCGAGGGGCACGTTCGGTTTTTCTTTAATAAACTCACGTTTTTGAAAAAGCGTTACGATGCGTTACACGAGGAATGTTTAGCAAGAGGGTTTAAGGTGCAATATTTCTGGGCGGAACATTTACCGCAAGATCCCTCTCTCTGGCTAGATTACCAACCGACTGAAACCGCTCTGGCGGCGAATCGGGAGCGAATTGCATTAAGAATGCCGGCAAATCCGCGTTTTAGCGAAAGAAAATGACCGCTTGTACGCCTTTTTGTTGCTTTTTATGCTATAATCTCGCCAATTTTTTCGCCTTATTTAAGGCTCTTTTACTAATAAAATTAGGAAATTTCAATGAGCGAATTAGCCAAAGATATTATTCCCGTAAGTATTGAGGACGAATTAAAAACCTCTTACCTTGACTATGCGATGTCGGTGATTGTTGGGCGTGCCTTGCCTGATGTGCGAGACGGTTTAAAGCCCGTACACCGCCGTGTGCTTTTTTCAATGGATCAAAACAGCAACACCTATAATAAACCGCACGTTAAATCTGCCCGTGTGGTCGGTGATGTGATCGGTAAATATCACCCACACGGTGACTCTGCGGTGTATGACACCATTGTGCGTATGGCTCAGCCGTTTTCTCTACGTTATATGTTGGTGGACGGGCAAGGTAACTTCGGTTCTATTGATGGCGATGCACCGGCAGCAATGCGTTATACCGAAGTGCGTATGCAGAAAATTACGCAGGAATTATTAACCGATCTCGATAAAGAAACCGTGGATTTCTCACCGAACTATGACGGCAAAGAGATGATTCCTGATGTTTTGCCAACCAAAATTCCGGCTCTGTTAGTCAATGGTTCTTCGGGGATTGCGGTCGGTATGGCAACCAATATTCCACCGCATAATTTAGGCGAAGTATTAGACGGTTGCTTGGCTTACATTGAAAATGAAGAGATTAGTGTTGAAGAGCTAATGCGTTATATCCCGGGACCGGATTTCCCTACCGGGGCGATTATTAACGGTCGTAAAGGGATTGAAGAGGCTTACCGCACCGGTCGTGGCAAGGTGTATGTGCGAGCGAAAGCCAGCGTGGAAACAACTGATAAAGGGCGTGAGCAAATTGTTGTAACCGAACTGCCATACCAAGTGAATAAGGCAAAATTAATTGAAAAAATTGCCGAGCTGGTTAAAGAGAAGAAAATCGAAGGCATCAGCAAAATTGATGACTATTCCGATAAAAAAGGGATTTCGATTGTCATTGAAGTCAAGCGTGATGCCGTGGGTGAAGTGGTGTTAAACCACCTTTATTCTTTAACCCAAATGCAGGTCACTTTTGGTATCAATATGGTAGCGTTAGACAATGGTCAGCCAAAAGTGCTGAACTTACGCCAAATCATCGAAGCCTTTGTAAAACACCGCCGTGAAGTGGTTACACGCCGTACGATTTTTGAATTACGCAAAGCTCGTGAACGTGCCCATATTTTAGAGGGCTTAGCGATTGCGTTAGCGAATATCGACCCGGTAATTGAATTAATTCGAGCCTCAAAAACCGCAGAAGAAGCCCGTGAAGGCTTATTGGCTCGCCCTTGGGCATTAGGCAATGTTGCACCAATGTTAGAGGCTGCTGGTGTTGGGGCTTCCCGACCGGAAGATTTACCTGAACACTTAGGCGTGCGTGATGGCGAATACTATTTATCTGAAGCTCAAGCCAGAGCGATTTTAGAGCTACGCTTACACCGTTTAACCGGTTTAGAACACGAGAAAATCGTTGAAGAATACAAAGAACTCTTAACTGAAATTGGCGAATTAATCCACATTTTAACCAGCCCGGAACGCTTAATGGAGGTGATCCGTGAAGAGTTAGAATGTGTGAAAACTGATTTTAACGATGAACGCCGTACTGAAATTACCGCAGCCTCCGGCGACATCAACATTGAAGACTTAATCGCACAAGAAGATGTTGTGGTTACGCTTTCTCACGCAGGCTATGTGAAATATCAACCGCTTTCAGACTACGAAGCACAGCGTCGTGGCGGTAAAGGTAAGTCTGCAACCAAGATGAAAGAAGATGATTTTATCGAAAAACTCTTGGTGGCAAACACCCACGACACCATTCTTTGCTTCTCAAGCCGTGGGCGTTTATATCAATTAAAAGTGTATCAATTACCGCAGGCAAGCCGTGGGGCAAGAGGCACGCCGATTGTCAATATTCTGCCGTTAGTGAAAGAAGAAAACGAACGGATTACCGCCATTCTGCCGATTCCAAACGGTGAATTTAGTGCCGATAAGTTTATCTTTATGGCAACTGCCAGCGGTGTGGTGAAAAAAGTGTCCCTTGATGCCTTTAGCAATGTGCGTGCAAGCGGTCTGATTGCGTTAAAACTTCGCGAAGGTGATGAGCTGATCGGGGTAGATATTACTGATGGTAACAGCGAAATTATGTTGTTCTCGGCACAAGGGCGAGTAGTTCGCTTTGCTGAAACCGCGGTGCGTGCGATGGGACGTACCGCAACCGGTGTACGAGGGATTAAACTTGCTACCACCGAAATTACAACTGATGAGATAGAAGAAGCTGAAATCATTGAAATTGAAAATGAAGAGGCAGAAGATTCCTCCAGCGTCAGCCTTGATAAAGACCGTGTGGTTTCCTTAGTGATTCCTCGCACCGAAGGCGATATTTTAACCGTTACCCAAAACGGCTATGGTAAACGCACGGTGATTAGCGAGTACCCGGTGAAATCCCGTGCAACTAAAGGGGTGGTTTCAATCAAAGTGAACGAGCGAAACGGTAAAGTAGTAGCGGCTGTTCAAGTTGAGGAAACCGACCAAATTATGTTGATTACCGATGCCGGCACGCTGGTTCGCACCCGAGTGGCAGAAGTCAGCCTCGTTGGACGAAACACCCAAGGCGTACGCATTATTCGCACCGCAGAAGACGAACAGGTCGTCAGCCTAGAGCGAGTTTGCGAACCTGAAGACGATGAAAATGAAAGCCCGGACGCATTAGAAAATGCCGAAACAGCAGAAACATCAACTGAAGAATAATCTTAACTAAACAAGCGGTCGAATTTTCACAATTTTTTGCAAAAATAGAAGGAAATTCGACCGTTTTTGGATCATACATTAGATAATAAAAACTATGGCACTTATCAATCTTTCCAACGCCTACTTAGGCTTTGGCGATCATCCTTTATTAGATCATACCGAATTGCACATTGAACCCGGCGAGCGGGTTTGTTTGGTAGGGCGTAACGGGGCGGGTAAATCGACCTTGATGAAAATTCTGGCGGGCGAAGTTCAGCTTGATGACGGCAAGTTGGTGTTTGAAAAAGACATTGTTGTTACACGCCTTGAGCAAGATCCGCCCCGCCATATTGAAGAAACGGTGTTCGATTATGTGGCAGAAGGCATTGCCCATCTTGCCGACTTATTGAAGCAATATCACCACATTTCCCTGCAAATGCAGACCGATTACAGCGATGAACTGCTCGCCAAACTTTCCGCGGTGCAGTCGCAATTAGAACACGCTAACGGTTGGCAGTTTGAAAACCGCATTCAAGATACCTTGAAACTGTTGGAACTCGACCCTGACAAACGCCTGTGCGAACTCTCGGGCGGTTGGGTACGCCGTGCGGCACTGGCTCGGGCGTTGGTTGCCGATCCTGATGTATTACTGTTGGACGAGCCGACCAACCACCTCGACATTGAGGCGATTGCGTGGCTGGAAAATCTGTTGTTGGATTTCAAAGGCAGTATTATTTTTATCTCGCACGACCGTGCCTTTATCCGCAAAATGGCAACTCGGATTGTGGATTTGGATCGAGGCAAACTGGTATCTTACCCAAGCAATTACGATAAATACTTGGAAGAAAAAGCCGAAGATCTGCGGGTGGAAGCGTTGCAAAATGAGCTGTTCGACAAAAAACTCGCCCAAGAAGAGGTTTGGATCCGTCAAGGGATTAAGGCAAGACGCACCCGAAACGAAGGGCGAGTGCGGGCCTTGAAAGCGTTGCGAGAAGAGCGTAGAAACCGCCGAGAGGTGCAAGGTACGGCGAAAATTCAGATCGACAACACCGCACGCAGCGGCAAAATTGTGTTTGAAGTGGAAAATGCCAGCTATGAAATTGGGGGCAGAACCCTGCTGAAAAATTTCAGTACCACCATTTTGCGTGGCGATAAAATTGCCCTGATTGGGGCGAATGGGATCGGCAAAACCACGCTGATTAAGCTGTTACTTGGCGAAATTCAGCCGACATCAGGTTCGGTGCGTTGTGGCACAAAATTGGAAGTGGCGTATTTCGACCAATATCGAGCCGATCTTGACCCTGAAAAAACCGTGATGGACAACGTGGCAGACGGCAAGCAAGATGTGGAAGTAAACGGGGTGAAACGCCACGTTCTCGGCTATCTGCAAGACTTCCTATTCCCTCCAAAACGGGCAATGACACCAGTGAAAGCCCTCTCGGGTGGTGAACGCAACCGTTTGTTGCTGGCAAAACTGTTACTCAAACCAAACAACTTGCTGATTTTGGACGAACCGACCAACGATTTGGACGTGGAAACCCTCGAACTTTTGGAAGAGATGCTCACCGACTATCAAGGCACCTTGATTATTGTGAGCCACGATCGTCAATTTGTGGATAACACCGTGACCGAATGCTACTTCTTCGAGGGCGAAGGCGTGGTGAATAAATATGTCGGCGGCTATTTCGATGCTAAACAACAGCAGGAAAATTACTTCGCCGCCACTGCCGACAAGCGGTTAAATTCGAGTAAAAATTTGCAAAAAGTGGAAGAAATTCCCCCCCTCCGTCCTGCGGACACCTCCCCCCGCAAGCAGGGGGAGGGAAATCGGAAAACCAAACTTTCCTACAAAGAACAGCGTGAACTGGACGAGTTACCGGCAAAAATGGAACAGCTCGAAGCTGAGATTGAAGCTCTGCAAGCCGAAGTAAATAGTGCCGAGTTCTTCGCCAAAGATCCAAGCTACACCAACGCCCAGCTACAAAAACTTGCTGACACCGAAGCTGCATTAGAACAAGCTTTTGAGCGGTGGGAAGCGTTGGAAAATATTAAAAATGGGAATGTGTAAGCGGTCATTTTTACGGAAAATTTTGCAAAATGGAACGAATTGATAACTACGAACAACGTTTTGGCGGTATTGGTCGTCTTTATACGCCGGAAGGATTGGAGAAACTACGCCGTTCGCATATTTGTGTGATTGGGATTGGAGGGGTTGGCTCGTGGGCGGTAGAGGCATTGGCTCGCTCAGGTATCGGCAAGATCACGATGATTGATATGGACGATATTTGCGTGACCAATATCAACCGCCAAATTCACGCAATGAGCGGCACGGTGGCTCAACTGAAAACCGAAGCGATGAAAGAGCGGATTGAGCGGATTAATCCTGAATGTGCGGTGGAGATTATCGATGATTTCTTAACGCAGGATAATCTCGCAGACTACCTCAATCGGAGCTATGACTATGTGATCGATGCGATTGACAGTGTGCGAGTAAAAGCGGCGATGATTGCGTTTTGTAAACGCAATAAGATCAAAATTATCACCACCGGTGGGGCAGGCGGGCAGACCGATCCGACCAAAATTCAAATTACCGATTTAAGCAAAACGGTGCAAGATCCGTTGGCGGCAAGGGTTCGTACCTTGTTGCGGAAAGAGTATGGTTTCAGCAATAAAAGCAAATTCGGCGTGGAGTGCGTTTCTTCGACCCAGCAACTGATTTTCCCACAAATGGGCGAGGGCTGCGAGGTATCGGCAACAATGAACTGTGCCAACGGCTTTGGCGCGGTAACAATGGTGACTGCAACGTTCGGCTTTTTTGCGGTAAGTCGGGTAATTGATAAACTATTAAAATAACAAGCGGTCATATTAAATGAATTTTTTGCAAATCAAGGAGTAAATAATGGCAATACATCGAGTCAACCCGAAAGGGAGTATGGAACAGCTTTCCCATTTGGAAATGGAGTTGTTGGCAAAGAATACGCAGGGTAATTTGCATCAACTTTATCGTAATTGTTCTTTGGCGGTGCTAAATTCCGGTGTGCATACCGATGACAGCCGAGCGTTGTTAAGCCAATACCCTGATTTTGAAATCCGCTTATTAACCCGTGAAAAGGGCGTTTCGCTTGAATTGCATAATCCGCCCGAAACTGCGTTTGTTGACGGCAAGATGATTTTGAATATTCAATATCACCTTTTTGCGGTGCTGCGGGATATTGTGTTTGTGAATGCGTTAAAAAATGCGATTCGACCGCTTGAAGCGACTTCTTTAGAAGCCTTAACCACGAATACCGTATTTTCGATTTTGCGGAATGCGAAAGCGATTGAAATGAATACCGACCCAAATTTGGTGGTGTGCTGGGGTGGACATTCAATCAATGAAACCGAATACCAATATTGCCGTGCCGTCGGGCAAGAGTTTGGCTTGCGTGAGCTGAATATTGTGACCGGCTGCGGAGCCGGTGTGATGGAAGCCCCGATGAAAGGAGCGGCTATCGGACACGCCAATCAGCGTTATAAAAACGGACGTTTTATCGGCATTACCGAGCCGTCTATTATTGCCTCCGAGCCGCCAAACCCGATTGTGAATGAATTGGTAATTATGCCGGATATTGAAAAACGGTTGGAAGCCTTTGTGCGTTTAGGGCACGCCATTGTGGTTTTCCCGGGCGGGCCGGGAACGCTGGAAGAGTTACTGTATATTATCGGCATTAAATTAAACCCTGCTAACAATGCACAAAAATTACCGCTGATTTTAACCGCTCCGAAAGAATCGGCAGACTATTTCTATGCTATCGATCAATTTATTGGCGAAACCTTAGGCGAAGAAGCACGCAGTTTGTATGAAATTATTATTGATGACCCGGTGTTGGTGGCTCGTAAAGTGAAGCAATCTATGACAGAGGTAAAAAGCAGCCGTTATGAAAGTGGTGATGCTTATAATTTCAACTGGTCGTTAAAAATTGAGGAAGATTTTATTACGCCATTTATTCCAACCCACGAAAATATGGCGAATCTGAATTTAAGTTTAGCACAGCCAAAAGAGCAGTTGGCTGCGAATTTAAGACGGGCATTTTCAGGGATTGTTGCAGGTAATATTAAGCCGGGAACCTCGGATTTAATTGAGAAATATGGCGTGTTTAAATTACACGGCAATCGTAAATTAATGGATCATATGGATAAACTACTGGAACGTTTTGTGGTTCAACACCGTATGAAAATTCCAACCGGAGAGGCGTACCAACCTTGCTATGAAATTGTAAAAAGGTAATGCAACAAGGGGGAAGGTATGTATCTAAAACAGATTGAAATAAGCGGCTTTCGTGGCATTAACCATTTATCGCTCCAACTGCGACCGAATATGGTCTTGATTGGCGAAAATGCGTGGGGTAAATCCAGTCTGATTGATGCATTAAGCCTGATTTTTAACCTTGAACAGGCGTTGTACCAATTTCGGTTTAAAGATTTCCATATTCAATATATCGATACACCTAACCAAGTGCGGGACATCAAATTGGTGTTTACCTTTTGTGAAGAACAGCACGATTTAGTGGTGCAATTTCCCCCTTATTTAGAAAAAGCCGCTTTTTATATGGATAACCACCGCTATGTTTCGCTTGCCGTAACCGGAAAATTACAAGCGGAGCAGATTAGCACCGACTATCAATTTGTCGATCAAGCCCTAAAGCCTATTCACATAGAACAGGCTGAAAACGCCATTCGGCAGTTTATTTATCATCACCCTGTTTATCGCTTGCGTGATGCAAGACTCAATAACAGGGTGCATAATGACTTATTACTTAAAGGATCGTCTCAACTTGAAGATGATTTTCAGCGTGAATTAAATGCCCTCTCTTCGCTGCTTAAATACTATTTTCTAACCAGCCAAAGTCGCTATTTGATCAAAACTAGTATGCAAGATACGACTCTGTGGTGGGAAAAAGTAAAATCCCTCTGTTTACGCCTAAAACAGCAGCCGGAATTGGTCGAATCTGTTCAGCAGCATATTTCTGCTCTATTTTTGTTTAATCCTAAATCTACAGTAATAGAAAAGCCGATTATTTTATTTGAAGATCTGAATGCTCAACTACACCCTCGAATGATTGCGATTTTTTGGGAACTGCTCGGTTTTTTACCCAGCCAACGGATCACCACTACTAATTCTATTGAATTATTATCGCAAGTGCCGCTGCGGGAAATCTGCCGTTTGGTGCGTTATAACGATCACACTCAAGCCTATTGGCTTGAACGCCACAGTTTAGGCAAGGAAGATTTGCGGAAATTAACCTTTCATATTCACCACAATCGGGGCTTGGCTCTATTTGCTAAAGCGTGGATTTTGGTTGAAGGTGAAACTGAAGTATGGTTGTTGATGGAATTGGCTAAGTTACTTGAGATTAATTTAGAGATGGAAGGAATCAAAATTGTGGAATTTGCTCAATGTGGTCTACGTCCATTGATTAAATATGCAAAAGCAATGGGGATTGAGTGGTATGTATTAACCGATGGTGATGATGCAGGAAAGCGCTATGCCGATACGGTAAAAAGTATGGATGTGCATTTTGAGCAAAGGTTGACGACATTACCACAAAAAGATATAGAGCATTTTTTTTATAAAGCTGGCTTGCGAAATGTGTTTGTGCGTTTGGCAAATTGGCGCTCACAAGAGAAATTTCCAGTTTCTTACATTATTAAACGCGCTATTCAAAAAAACTCAAAACCTGATTTAGCCATTGCGTTATCTAATGAGATGCGTAATCGAGGAGAACATTCAATTCCAACTTTATTTAAACAATTATTTGCAGATGTGCTGGCATTGATAAACAAAGTATAGAATACAAGCGGTTAAATTTGACAAAAAATTGCCAATTTTGACCGCTTGTTTGCTTGTGATGAAAACTAATCATACAAAACCCTAATTTATTTCAAGTGCAAGCTATTATTTTATGCGTTATGCTTATTTGGAATAAAAAAATCGGGTTAGTTGATTGACATAGCATTCTAGACGTCTAAAATAACCAAAAATAATAGTTAATTGAATGTGGATAAATAGAAAATGATTCAGCTGAAAAATATCAGCAAACAATTTGAGGTAAAGGGCAAAAAAATTACCGCTCTGGATAATGTAAACCTAGAAGTACCAAGAGGCACTATTTATGGTGTCATTGGGGCATCAGGGGCAGGAAAAAGTACCTTAATTCGCTGTGTAAATTTATTAGAACGCCCGACAATGGGGCAAGTGATTGTTGATGGGCAAGATTTAACGGCAATGTCGGATAAAGAGTTGATTCATGCTCGCCGTAATATTGCAATGATTTTCCAACATTTTAATTTGCTTTCATCACAAACTGTGTTTGAAAACGTGGCGTTATCGTTGCGTTTAAGTAATACGCCAAAAGAGCAAGTTGAGAAGAAAGTTAATGAACTGTTGGATTTAGTGGGCTTAACAGATCGTAAAGACGTTTACCCGGCAAATCTTTCAGGGGGACAAAAACAGCGTGTGGCGATTGCTCGTGCGTTAGCCAGCGATCCGCACGTTTTATTGTGTGATGAAGCGACCAGTGCGTTAGATCCGGCGACTACACAATCCATTTTGCAGTTATTAAAAGATATTAATAAACGTCTTGGTTTGACGATTTTATTAATCACTCACGAAATGGAAGTGGTAAAACGCATTTGTGACCGAGTGGCTGTGATTGATAAGGGGCAGTTGATTGAATCTGGCTCGGTAAGTGAAATTTTCTCTAATCCGAAAACCGAGTTGGCTCAGAAATTTATTCAATCGACTTTCCATTTTGAATTGCCGCAAGAATATACCGAGCAGCTTTTAAGTTCGCCGACTGAGCATAGTAAGCCGATTATAAAGTTTGAGTTTACCGGACGTTCGGTTGATGCTCCTTTGCTTTCAATGGCATCGAAAAAATTCGGCATTGATTTTAGTATTTTGATGTCACAAATCGATTATGCTGGTGGGGTAAAATTTGGGTTTGTGATCGCAGAAGTAAGTGGTAATCCGGATTCTATTGCAGAAGCAAAATTTTATTTAATTGATAACAATGTAAAAGTAGAGGTGTTAGGCTATGTGGGCTGATTTTTTACGTGAGATGACGCCACAGATGTGGGGCTTAGTATGGGAATCTACTTTTGAAACCGTTTATATGGGCTTTGTGGCAACGGCATTGGCGGTAGTCATCGGTTTACCGATTGGTTTCTTGGCTTTTTTAACCGGTAAAGGTGAAATTTTAGAAAATCCGAGATTACATCAAGTGTTAGATGTCGTTATTAACATCGGGCGTTCGATTCCGTTCATTATTTTATTGATTATTTTGTTGCCGTTTACACGTTTAATTGTAGGCACAACATTAGGCACAACGGCGGCTATTGTTCCTTTAAGCGTGTCTGCCATTCCGTTTTTTGCCCGTTTAACTTCTAATGCGTTGCTTGAAATTCCGTCCGGTTTAACAGAAGCGGCAAAATCAATGGGAGCAACAAATTGGCAGGTAGTAACGAAATTTTATTTACCGGAGTCATTACCGATTTTGATTAATGGCATTACGCTAACGCTGGTTGCTTTAATTGGCTACTCAGCAATGGCGGGGGCTGTTGGTGGCGGCGGTTTAGGCAATTTAGCCATCAGCTATGGAGAACACCGTAATATGGTGTATGTGAAATGGATTGCTACCATTATTATTGTTGCAATTGTGATGATCAGCCAAAAATTGGGTGATTATTTAGCAAAACGTTACGATCATCGTTAATTTTATTTAAAAGAGGTTTCTATGAGTTTCAAGAAAATTTTAGGTGTTGCATTGGTTTCTGCATTAGCATTAACTGCTTGTAAAGAAGAGAAAAAGGCAGAATCTACCGCTGCTCCGGCAGCTCAAGCTCCGGCTAAAATCAAAGTAGGGGTAATGTCAGGCCCTGAGCATACCGTTGCAGAACGTGCAGCACAGATTGCAAAAGAAAAATATGGTTTAGAAGTTGAGTTCGTTTTATTTAACGACTACGCTTTACCGAATACTGCAGTAAGTAAAGGTGATTTAGATGCAAACGCATTCCAACACAAACCATATTTAGATAAAGACAGCCAATCAAAAGGTTTAAACAACTTAGTGATTGTGGGTAACACCTTTGTTTATCCGTTAGCGGGCTACTCTAAAAAAGTGAAAAATGTGTCTGAGTTAGCAGAAGGTGCGGTAATTGCAGTACCAAATGATCCTTCAAACTTAGCTCGTGCTTTGATTTTATTAGAAAAACAGGGGTTAATTAAATTAAAAGATAATACCAATTTATTCTCAACTTCAGTGGATATTATCGAAAATCCGAAAAACTTAAAAATTAAAGAAGTGGATACTTCAATTGCCGCAAAAGCGTTAGATGACGTAGATTTAGCGGTGGTAAATAACACTTATGCCGGGCAGGTAGGCTTAAATACCCAAGATCACGGTGTATTTGTTGAGTCTAAAGATTCACCGTATGTGAATATTATTGTGGCTCGCCAAGACAATAAAGATGCAGCTAATGTACAAAACTTTATTAAATCTTACCAAACCGAAGAAGTGTACCAAGAAGCACAAAAACACTTTAAAGATGGTGTAGTAAAAGGTTGGTAATTTAGCTGATTTTTACTTAAATGGCGATTAAGCGCTAGGTTAATCGCCATTTTCATCTTTAAAATATAGGAAGGAGCAAACAATGAACTTTAAAAAATTATTAGGCGTGGCGTTAGTCTCTGCATTAGCGCTTACTGCATGTAAAGATGAAAAAGCACAGTCTGTATCACCGGCTAAAGTTGAAAAACAAGTCCCATTAAAAGTGGGTGTGATGACCGGTCCTGAAGCCCAAATGACCGAAGTGGCGGTAAAAATCGCCAAAGAGAAATATGGCTTAGATGTAGAGTTAGTACAGTTTACGGAATACACTCAACCAAATGCCGCACTTCATTCTAAAGATTTAGATGCTAACGCGTTCCAAACGGTGCCTTACTTAGAGCAAGAAGTGAAAGATCGTGGTTATAAATTAGCGATTATCGGCAATACGCTAGTATGGCCAATCGCGGCTTATTCTAAAAAAATTAAAAACATTTCCGAGTTAAAAGACGGAGCGACTGTTGCGATTCCAAACAATGCAAGTAATACTGCTCGTGCGTTATTATTGCTTCAAGCTCACGGTTTATTGAAATTAAAAGATCCGAAAAATGTGTTTGCTACCGAAAACGATATTATCGAAAACCCGAAAAATATCAAAATCGTACAGGCGGATACCTCACTTTTAACCCGTATGTTAGATGATGTAGAACTTGCGGTAATCAACAACACTTACGCAGGTCAAGCTGGGTTAAGTCCGGATAAAGACGGTATTATTGTGGAATCTAAAGATTCACCGTATGTGAATTTAGTGGTAAGCCGTGAAGATAACAAAGATGATCCACGCTTACAAACTTTCGTGAAGTCATTCCAAACCGAAGAAGTATTCCAAGAAGCGTTAAAATTATTTAACGGTGGCGTAGTGAAAGGTTGGTAATCAGTTGGACGGCATATTCTGCCGTCCTTTTCTTAAAAGGAGAAACAGATAATGAAAATAATGAAATTAGCCGGTGCAGTTGCAATTTTTTCGCTTTTTTTGACCGCTTGTAATGATAAAGCCGAGACGCTGAAAGTGGGGGTGATTTCCGGCCCTGAACATAAGGTAATGGAAGTAGCGGCGAAAATTGCAAAGGAAAAATATAACCGTAATGTTGAATTAGTCGTATTTACCGATTATGCTACGCCAAATGCTGCTTTAGATAAGGGCGATCTGGATTTAAATGCTTTTCAGCACAAACCTTATTTAGATAACCAAATTCAGGAAAAAGGCTATAAATTAGTGCCAGTCGGTAATACCTTTGTTTATCCGATTGCAGCTTATTCAAAGAAAATTAAATCGCTGGCAGAATTGAAAGATGGCGATACTATTGCTGTTCCCAATGATCCGACTAACTTAGCCCGAGCTTTAATTTTATTGGAAAAACAAGGTTTAATTAAGCTGCGAGCAGATGCAGGTTTAAAAGCAACCAGTGTGGATATTATTGAAAACCCTCGTAAATTGGTGATCCAAGAAATTGAAGCTCCATTATTGCCTCGAACATTGGACGATGTTGCCTTTTCGATTATTAATTCTACCTACGCTGGGCAAAACGGATTAACGCCAACCAAAGACGGAGTATTTGTTGAAGATAAGGATTCACCTTATGTGAATTTAATTGTAGCTCGTGAAAATAACCAACATTCTGATGCGGTGAAAGATTTGGTAAAAGCCTACCAAACAGAGGAGGTATATAACAAAGCGAATGAAGAGTTTAAAGGAGCAATGATTAAAGGTTGGTAATTGAAGATAAAATAAGGCATAGATTTCTATGCCTTATTTTTTAGGTTACAGACCTGCTCCGGCTCTTAATGCTTCGGCTTTATCGGTTTTTTCCCAAGGGAAATGTTCACGGCCGAAGTGTCCATAGGCAGCGGTTTCACGGTAGATAGGTTTGATTAAATCTAACATTTTGATTAAGCCATACGGGCGTAAGTCAAAGTTTTGGTAGATTAATTTCACAAGTGTTTCATTGCTCACTTTACCTGTGCCGAAGGTTTCCACCATAATTGATGTTGGGTCAGCCACCCCGATAGCATAAGAAAGTTGGATTTCACAGCGATCGGCTAGGCCGGCAGCAACAATATTTTTTGCGACATAACGGGCAGCATAAGCGGCAGAGCGATCCACTTTTGACGGGTCTTTACCAGAGAATGCACCACCACCGTGGCGAGCCGCACCACCGTAGGTATCTACAATGATTTTACGCCCGGTTAAACCACAGTCACCCATTGGGCCGCCAATCACAAAACGACCGGTTGGGTTGATGAAGTATTTGGTATTTTGGCTGAGCCATTCGCTTGGTAGTACCGGTTTGATGATCTCTTCCATCACCCCTTCAATTAACTCTTTTTGCGAAATATGCTCTGCGTGTTGTGTGGAAAGCACCACGGCATCAATGCCGATGATTTTATTGTTCTCATAAGCAAAGGTTAATTGGCTTTTCGCATCAGGGCGTAACCAGTCGAGTTTGCCCGATTTACGCACTTTCGCTTGTTGTTCCATTAAGCGGTGTGCGTAAGTGATCGGAGCCGGCATTAACACCTCAGTTTCATTGGTGGCGTAGCCAAACATAATGCCTTGGTCGCCTGCACCTTGTTCTAACGGATCGGCACGGTCAACACCTTGATTGATGTCTGGAGATTGTTTACCAATCGCATTTAATACCGCACAAGAGTGAGCATCAAAGCCCATATCAGAGTGAGTATAGCCGATGTCACAAATCACTTGGCGGGTTAAGTTTTCAATATCCACCCAAGCAGAGGTAGTAATTTCTCCCCCTACTAATGCCATACCGGTTTTCACGTAAGTTTCACAGGCAACGCGTGCTTTAGGGTCTTGTTTTAAAATTTCATCTAATACTGCATCTGAAATTTGGTCTGCGATTTTATCCGGATGCCCTTCTGAAACCGATTCAGAAGTGAATAAATTAATTGCCATTTGTATTCCTCTCTATCTTAAATATTAGATTTAAATAATAACAAGCGGTCATTTTTTGCAAATATTTTACAAATATGCACCGCTTGTATGAATTCTGTTTGGAAGTGTTTCCGTCTAGACGTCTATAATATATTTTTTGAACGTTTTAGGCAAATAGAATTTGCTTATTTGGCTAAATATGCTCTCAAGCCAGCCAACGCATTTCGGGCATCTTTTACCCCTAAATCGTACATTCCTTGGATTTTGTCTACATCTTTTTCCAAACGGCTGATTTTGACTGTTCTGCTTGGACGAATCACAAAAATCTGTTGTTTTTCATTGAGTTGAATAATCTGCTCAACAGCTTGATTATATTCCGCATAGCGGTTTTCCCAGCGTTGCACTAATTTCGGATATTTTTTATAAAAACGTTTAAACAGCCACATCGAGCTTGGTTTCTTACGGTATTCAAGTGGGCGAGTAAGCACCACGATAATTTTGTCATATCCCATTTCAATAAATTTCTGCACCGGAATACTGTCTGACACCCCACCGTCTAAGTATTTTTTCCCCTCAATTTCGACTATTTTAGAAACAATCGGCATTGAGGAGGTGGCTCGAAAGGCCTCCATTTGCTCGAACACATTGTCGATTTTGATATATTCGGGTTTGCCTGTTTCGACATTCGTCACGGTGACCCAAAAGTCCATACCGGAAGCCTCAAATGCCTGTTGGTCAAACGGATCGAGCCTAGAAGGAAGTTCATAGTAGGCAAAATCTCGATTAACGATATTGCCGGTGGTGAGCAAACTGTGTAACCCCATATAACGCTTATCTTTAGCGTATTTTTTGTTATATCGCAACGCTCTGCCTTTTTGTTTTGAAGGCAGGTTCACACCAAATAACGCCCCGGCGGAAACGCCGATTGCCCCGTCTATATGAATATTTTCATCTAAAAACACATCTAACACACCGGCGGTAAAAATACCACGTAAACCACCGCCTTCCAGCACTAATCCAACTTTCATATCATTCTCCCTGTAATTTGTGTATTATAACCCGAATTATCTTGCTAGGAGAAATCACAATGGCTGATGCAGAATTTATGGATTTCCTGTTAGATCAACTAAGCCCGATTTCCGGTTTGCGTTCGAAAAAAATGTTTGGTGAATATTGCTTGTTTTTTGATAATAAAATTGTCGCTATTATCAGCAAAGATTATCGCATTTTTGTCAAAGCTAATCCGCAAACCTTGCCGTTATTCTTAGCTGAAAATGCCGAACAATTTCACTATTTTGCTAAAGGAAAAGTGCAAAAAATGCACTACTGGAGCATTCCGGAATTAGCGATTGAAGAAGCTGATGAACTGGTCAAATGGATTCGGCTAGGCTTACAAGCGGTGTAATTTAGCGAAAATTTTGCAAAAAAACGCTAAAATATGCCCTCTTGTTAGGGGCGTTTGTCCTAATATTTCTATACTTTAAGATTTTATATTTATGAACCAGAAAAAATTAGTTTCTTTGATTGTCGTTATTGTGTTGGCAATCATTTCTCAGATTTTTAGCTTTTTTGATAAAAAAGAGCCTTCAAAAGCACAGGAAAAATCTACCCGAAGTAGCCAGACTCATCAAGTTTCAACTTCATCATTGGGTAACTATGATGTGCAGATGAAAAACGACCGTTTGAAACAGCATATTGTAGATACCGATTATTACACCTTAGCGTTGTCGTGGTCGCCGGCGTTTTGCCAAAAACAAAAGCGAAATAATCACGGTAAAATTCCGTCTCATTTGGAATATCAATGTGGTGGCTCAGCAGATTTTGGTTGGGTTATTCACGGCTTATGGCCGCAAAGTGGCAAGGCAAGAAGTGTTGATGAACACCCTCGTTATTGCCAAGGCGATTTGCCGATGGTGGCAGAGCAGACGATTAAGCAATATTTACCCGAATCACCGGGTGCAACTTTGTTGCAAGGCGAATGGGAAAAACACGGTGCTTGTGCCTTTAACCAAGCGAATGATTACTTCGCCAAACAAAAAGAGCTATTTAATCAGCTCAAATTACCGGATACTGAAATGTCTAAATTAGCACTGTTTAACTGGATGCGAGCGAATAACCCTCATTTGCAAAACATCTATTTAGGTGGCGGCAAAGACGAGCTGTATATTTGCTATGATAAGGCATTTCAACCGATGGACTGCCCACGTTAATGGCAGATCTTCGTCAACTAAAAATGCAGGTTCAACGCCAATTAAAGCGTGATCTTGAACGTGCAAATCACTATTTCAATACCACTTTTACGCCACCAACCATTAGCTATGCGGTGCGTGGTGTAAAAGCCGGTGTTGCTTATCTTGAACGCAACGAAGTGCGGTTTAACCCTGTGTTATTGCAAGAAAATGAACAGGCATTTATCCGCCAAGTTGTGCCGCACGAATTGGCTCATATCTTGGTTTATCAACACTTTGGGCGGGTACAATCTCACGGTAAAGAGTGGAAAATGATGATGGAAACCGTACTGGGTGTACCGGCGGAAATTTACCATTGTTTTGATACCCAAAGTGTGCAACAGCAATTTAGTTACCAATGTGCCTGCCAGACTCACCAACTTTCCATTCGCCGACACAATGCGGTGATGCGAGATAAAAAAAGCTATATTTGCCGTTTATGTAAAACCCCGCTCCACCTTGTAGAGAACAGTTAAGGTGGATAAAAGTTAAGAGAATGTTACGATTTAGCTAGACATTCCCATTTAAACACCTAAAATCTGCCATAGTTTTTATTTTAATTTTATTTCCGGAGTATTTATGGAAACGATTGTGATTGTAGGTGGTGGAGCAGGTGGTTTGGAGCTTGCAACCTATCTAGGTAACAAATTAGGGCGTAAACAAAAGGCAAAAGTGGTGCTAATTGACCGTAATGCAACGCATTTATGGAAACCATTATTGCACGAAGTGGCAACCGGTACTATTGATGAAGGTACGGATGCACTAAGCTATCGGGCTCACGCTAAAAATCATAGCTTTGAATTTCAGCAAGGCACGTTGGTGGCGGTAGATAGAGAGAGGAAAACTGTTTCACTCGCTCCAATTTATAATGACCAAAACCAACTTCTCGTCAAAGAACGCCATATTAGTTATGACAAATTAGTGATCGCTATCGGCAGTAAATCCAATGATTTTGGTACTAAAGGGGTTGCAGAGAATTGCATTTTCTTAGATGGCTCAGAGCAGGCAAAAGATTTCCAAAAACGAATGATGGAGCTGTTTTTACGTTTTTCACATAGTGAAAATAAAGATGTAAAAATTGCGATTGTGGGCGGTGGAGCAACAGGTATTGAGCTTTCAGCCGAGCTTTACCACGTTGTGAAGAATTTAAATTCTTACGGTTTTGGTAAATTAAATCGAGCCAGCTTGAAAGTGACTTTAATTGAGGCTGGCCCTCGTTTAATTCCGGCATTACCGGAGAAAGTATCAGTTTCTGCTTTCCACGAATTGAAAAAAGCCGGTGTTTCGGTGCGTTTAGGCACGATGATTACCGAGGCTCGCCCAGACGGATTAATGACCCGCTTAGGTGAGAAAATTGAGGCGGATATTATGGTTTGGGCTGCCGGAGTAAAAGCACCCGAAATCACCCGTGAATTTGGCTTTGAAACGAACCGCTTGAACCAAATTGAGATTAAAGATACGCTACAAACTACCGTTGATGAGTCGGTGTTTGTCATTGGCGATTGTGCGGCGTTAATCCAAGATGGCAAGCCAATTCCGCCAAGAGCGCAAGCGGCTCACCAAATGGCAACCCGATGTGGTAAAAATATTGTGGCACTCATTGATGGGAAAGAGATGAAGTCGTTTCGATTTAACGATAAAGGCTCGTTGCTTTCATTCTCAAAATTTGGCACGGTGGGTAATTTAATGGGGAATTTAGTGAGCGGTGATATGTTTATTGAAGGTAAAATTGCCCGCTTGGCATATCTCTCGCTTTATCGAATGCACCAAGTAGCTCTGCACGGTTGTGTTAAAACCGGCTTGATTGTGTTAGTAGGGCAAATTAACCGTTTCTTAAGACCAACAATGAAACTGCATTAAACGAAAATCCGCATCAAATGATGCGGATTTTTTCTTATAAGCAAATAGCAAGCGGTTGTTTTCTTGCCTATTTTTGCAAATACTCACGCCTAGTTTGCTAATTTAATTTCCGCCAACCATTTATCAATTAAGCGTTTGCCCTCTTCGCTGGAACCTGCTTTTTGGTAATCAATTTCCACAAAGTCTAACGCATCGGCTTTGGTTGATTGTGGCGCAACTTCGGCGTTGATGTTTGTTGGGGTTTGGTAAACACCGTGTTTTTTCCAAGGAATTTCCTGTGCTTCTTTTGAAAGCACCCAATCCATAAACAGTTTGGCGTTATCTAAATTACGGGCATTTTTGATAATGCTGACACCGCCTAACGCATAGCCCACTTTACCTTCCGGAATAATAGCTTCAATAGGCGCACCTTTTTCTTTTTCAGTGGCATAACTATGTACAAAGCCTACTGTAACTGCACTTTCACCACGGGCAAGATTGCTGGTGACTAGGGTGCTTTTCACATATTGTGAGACGTTATTGTTGAGTTTTTTCAGATAATCAAAGGTTTTCTCTTCGCCCCATAAGGTTGAAAGAGTGGTCATAAACGTATAAGTCGTGCCGGAGCTACGAGGATCAGGTAGTTGTACTTCACCTTTTAAGCGAGGATCTAATAAATCTTCCCATTTTTTCGGTGCCTCAATGCCTAGTTTGGCGAGTTTTTCGGTATTCACGCCTAACCCTAATACAAGCATATAAACGATAGAAGTAAATTTACCTTGTTCACTTTCAACTAAGGATTTAAATTGTGGCAGAATTTCAGCTTGTTTTGGTGAACGGTAGGCTTCCAGTAAGCCTAATTCGCCTGCTTGAAAGTGAGGTTCAATCGTGCCGCCATACCAAATATCTGCCTGAGGGTTCGATGCTTCCGCTTTTACTTTTCCGAAAATTGTACCGGTTCCGCCGTGAATGAATTTAGTTTCGACATTATATTTGTGTGAAAATTGCTTGGTCATTTCTTCACAAACATTATTTTGTACCGAGCAATAAACAGTTAAACGGCCTTCTGCTTGTGCTGCTTGAGCTGATAAGAAAATGCCAGAGGCGATTAAGATCGATTTTAATGAGATTAATTTGAGTACGTTCATCACTTTCCTGAAAACATAAAATAAAAGGTAGTGAAGTCTAGCATTTCAAAGCTCTGGTTGAAAATAGTTAATTGCAATGAAGTAGGGCAATTGTGCCTATTACTTTAATATTTACCAACTATTTGCAAGTTTTAGCAAAAAATAACCGCTTGTAGTAGCTCTTGCTATTTTGTCAAAATTCAGAATAATAAATGCCTTTAGTCTAATGTTAAATTTTAGTTATGGAAAATAGTTGGAAATATGCTCTTAAATTAACCATGCCGATTTTTATGGGCTATTTTGCCGCAGGTGTAGCTTACGGAATGCTTGCCACTAATGCCGGAATGCCTGCGTGGTTTACGATTGTAATGAGTTTTACCGTGGTATCGGGGACGGCACAATATGCAGCGATTCCGTTTTTTGTCTCCGGTGTTGGGGCAGTGTCGGTTTTTTTGAGTACGCTGTTAATGAGCCTACGTTTTAGTTTTTATACCTTAAATATGATGGAGCATAAGCCGATATCCAAAGCGAAAAGTTTGGTTGCTATTGCCGGTTTAACCGATGAAGGCTTTGCGGTGTTATCTTCATTACCGAAAGAGCAAAAGCAAGCATTATTCTTTAAAATCGCTGTGCTATGTGTGGCTTATTGGACATTTTCCACGATTGTCGGTGTGTTGTTAGGCGATTCAGTGGCGAACTATATTCCGCATTTGGATTTTGCTCTGCCTTGTTTGTTTGCAATTTTAGCCTATGAGCAATACAAAAACCAAAAACAATGGAAACCGATTGTGATTGCGTTAATCGGATTTTTACTTGCTCGTCAGATTACCGAAACCAGCGTGTTATTGGTGGCAATTTTAGTAGCGATTGTTATTGTGGCTTTATTACCTCAATCTTCTTCAATCAAACTAGAGAAAGGAGTAGAAAATGAGCACAAATGATATTTTGATAATGTTTGCAGCATTAGTGCTCGGCTCGCAAATTTGTCGTTTTTTGCCGGAATTTTTACCGAAAAAGGTGTTATCTTCGCCCATTTTGCAAAAATTAAACAAAATGTTACCGCTTGTGATTATGCTTTTATTGCTTTTAACGAGCCTAAACTTTCCTAAAAACGGGGAAGGCTTTAACTTAATATTGGCACAAATTCTGGCTTTAATAGGCGTATTAGGTAGCTATGTTTGGCTGAAAAATACCTTTTTAAGCGTAGCGTTGGGGATTTTAGGTGTGAATGTGTTTTTATCTATTTTAAGTTGATTGCAAATTTTAGAGCAAAAATAACCGCTTGTAATTGAACATTACAAGCGGTATTTTTTCTCTTATGTTTTGCAAATTAAATCGCTAAGCCAAAAGCGTAGAAGGCAACTAACATAATCGCAATAATCACTGTGCCTAGGTTTAATTTATTGGCTTCACCTGAAATTAAGCGACCAATCACCAGTGTTGCGAAGCCTAGCATAATACCGGTTACGATGTTAGCGGTTAATACGATAAATACCGCACATACTAAGCCTGCCATTGCACCTACAAAATCGCTGAAATCTAATTTAGAGACATTACTTAGCATTAATAAGCCCACATACATTAATGCCGGTGCGGTAGCATAGCTTGGCACTAAGAATGCAAGAGGTTGGAAGAACAGCATAAATAAGAAACCGATACCAACCACTACAGCGGTTAAACCGGTTTTACCACCAACGGCTGTACCTGCTGCCGATTCAATATACACTGCCGCTGGTGCTGTACCAAATAAGCCCGATAAAATTGAGCCGAATGAGTCAGAAGTTAGGGCTTTATCGCCATTGATAATTTGTCCGTCTTTATCTAATAAACCGGCTTGCCCTGCAACCGCACGGATAGTACCTGTTGCATCAAAAATAGCGGTCATTACTAACGCAAATACGACAGGTAAAATGGCGGTATTTAATGCTCCCATAATATCAAGATTTAAGAATTGCGAATTTTCACCAAAACTCGGCATTTTGAAAAAGCCTGCGTATTTTACGTTAGGGTCAAAAATTAAACCTACGATGGTAATAGCAATAATGACCCATAAAATACTGCCTTTTACTTTCAGTTTTTCTAACCCGATAATGGCGGCTAAACCGATTAATGACATTAAAACCGGAAATGAAGTGAAGTCCCCTAATTTAACCGGAATATCCATACCGCTATTGACCACTAATTTAACGTTAGTGGCGGCAATAATCAGTAAGAATAAACCAATACCAATTCCAGCACCGTGGGCAATGCTACTTGGCAAATTACGTAAAATCCAAGTACGGATACCGGTAGCAGAAATCAGGGTAAACACCACCCCCATTAAGAAAATCGCCCCAAGTGCGACAGGAATAGAAACTTGTTGCCCTAACACTAAGCTAAAGGCTGTAAAAGCAGTTAAGGAAATCGCACAACCGATAGCCATTGGTGCATTTGCCCATAAGCCGATTAAAATGGAGCCTAAGCCTGAAACTAAACAGGTGGCAATGAACACCGATTCGGCAGGGAAGCCGGCTTGGCTTAACATTCCCGGCACAACAATAACCGAATACACCATTGCGAGGAATGTAGTTAAACCTGCAATTACTTCTTGACGAACGTTTGAACCACGCTCCTCAAATTTAAATAAAGACATAAGAACCTCAAAAAAGAAAAAATGAAAGGGGAAATTTTGGGATGCGGAATTTTACAGAAATTTGGCACAATAAGCAAACGTTTGCGTAGCTTAAAATATAAGGCAAAAAATAAAAGCAGGAATGAATCCTGCTTTTGTATGATGGTTAGTAATCGATGAAAGCGTCTTGATCTGCCCCTTCTTTTTCAATCTTAGGCTGAACCATATGCTCACGCTTTAAGCCAAGCTGTAGTGCTAAGCCAATGGCAATATAAATCGATGAGTAAGTACCGAAGCCGATACCGATTAATAAAGCCAGTGAGAAACTGTGTAAGGTTGGACCACCGAGATAGTATAGAGCTAACACCACAAATAGGGTAGTTACCGAGGTCATTAATGTACGAGAAAGCGTTTGGCTCAAGGAAATATCAATAATTTCAATGGAGCTGGAGCGGCGAACTTTGGAAAAGTTTTCACGCACACGGTCAAACACCACAATCGAGTCATTTAACGAGTAACCGACAACCGATAAAATCGCTGCTACAAAGGTTAAATCGATTTCAATCTGTAAGAAAGAGAAAATCCCGATAGTCACTAATACATCGTGGAAAAGTGCCACGATACCGCCTACCGCTAAGCGCCATTCAAAGCGTGTTCCTACATAAATGAGTAGCATCGCCAGCGTGGCTAAAGTGGCATAAATTGCCCCTTGAGTCAGCTCTTCCCCTACGTTTGGTCCTACAAATTCAATACTCTTGATAGTGGCATTTGGATCTAATTTCTGATGGATCATCTCCATCACTTTATTCCCAACAGACATATCACCGGCACTGGCGGCAAGTCGGATCATTAAATCTTTTTGACTGCCTGTGGTTTGCACTAACGCATTGCCGTAGCCGCTATTTTCAAGCTCCGTACGCAGTTTTGCTAAATCAGCAGGTTGTGAAAATTGAGTTTCGATTACTGTCCCGCCGGTAAAATCTAACCCCCAGTTAAAGCCTTTTGTCGCAATAGTAAAAATGCATAAAGCAGTTACAATCAGCGAAAAAATGAACCCGACATAGCGGTATTTCATAAAAGGGATTAATTTATAAGGCAGTTTAATCTCTGCTACATCTTGTTTTGTGTTTTCAATAGCCATTCTTCCACCTTAAATCCAAAGTTTTTTCACTCGTTTACCACCATAAGCCCAGTTCACTAACATACGGGTACCGGTGATTGCGGTAAACATTGAAATAATTACCCCTAACGCAAGTGTGACTGCAAAGCCTTTTACCGGCCCTGTACCTACACCATAAAGCACAAGAGAAGTTAAAATTGTGGTGAGGTTAGAGTCAAAAATACTTGAGAATGCGCCATTATAACCTTCGTGGATTGCTTGTTGAATTGGGCGACCGTTACGAATCTCTTCTTTGATCCGCTCGTAGATTAGTACGTTGGCATCAACTGACATACCCACAGCAAGTACGATACCGGCAATTCCCGGCATGGTAAGGGTTGCACCGATTAATGACATTAAACCAATCGTTAAGATCATATTCACAATCAAGGCAAGAGAGGCAAATATACCAAATACTTTATAAAAGGCTAGACAGAACAGGATCGTTAAGCCTAAGCCTAAAATACTAGCTTCCATACCTTGTTTAACATTATCTGCTCCAAGAGAAGCACCGATAGTACGCTCTTCCACAATCACGATTGGAGCAATCAACGCACCTGAACGTAATAATACCGCAAGGTTTTGAGCTTCCGCCGGTGAATTAATCCCTGTAATCTGGAATTGATTACCTAAACGGGTTTGAATGGTTGCAACGTTAATTACCTCTTGGTGTTTTTCTAAAATGACTTTACCGTTAGCATCTTTACGACCTGAATCTTTAAATTCGGTATAAAGTGTTGCCATTGGTTTTTGGATTGCCATTTTAGTAATTTCACCCATCATCTCGCCGCCTTCGGTATCGAGTCGGATACTCACTTGCGGCAAGCCACGCTCATCAGTGCCTGAGGTTGCATCAATAATATGTTCACCCCCTAACGAAGGTTTACGGCGTAACACAACTGGCTCGCCATCACGGGTGTTTTGCACTTCTGAATCAGCCGGCACAATGCCTTTCGCCGCAGAGGCCACATTGGCTTCGGTATTGACTAACCGGAACTCAAGGGTTGCAGTTGCCCCTAAAAGCTCTTTGGCACGAGCGGTATCTTGCACACCCGGTAATTCAACTACGATACGATCTGCACCTTGACGCTGAATGGTCGGCTCAGAAACGCCCAATTCCTCAACACGTTTACGCAAAATAGAAAGGTTTTGTTCGATTGCCATCGTGCGAGATTCAGAAAGAGCTTGTGCTGATGGCGTTAAGGTGACTTTATTATCATTTACCAAAATATCAAGCGTTGGGTGAGAGCGACGCACTAAACGCACAGCTTTTTCTGCCGTATCGTTATCGGCAAATTCAATCTCAGTTGCAAAATTTTCGCCTTTTTTGACCGCTTGATATTGCAATTTTTCTTTACGGAAATCACTACGCAGGCTGTCTTGCAAAGTGTCTTGTTGTTTTGCAAGAGCCGTGTTCATATCCACTTCCATTAAGAAACGAACACCGCCAAGCAAGTCCAAGCCTCGCTTCATCGGGCTACCGCCAATGTCAGACAACCACTGTGGCGTTGCTGGTGCAAGGTTTAAGGCAACAGAGTAGTTATTCCCCAATGCTTCTGAGATTTTTTCTTTGGCAGGCAATTGCTGTTCGCTGCTTTCGAGACGAACCAAAATCGAGCCATTTTCTAACACGGCAGATTTCGGCTGAATATTCATTGCTGAAAGTGTGGATTGCACTTGAGACAGTGTCTCAGGTGTGGCTTGTTGCCCACGAGTACCGGAAATTTGTACCGAAGGATCATCGCCATATAAATTTGGAAGGGCATATAAAGCACCAATGGCGATCACGAAGATCACCATTAAATTCTTCCATAGAGGGAAACGGTTTAACACAATAACTCCCCGAATGTTAAAGTTGGATAAGAGGGTTGATTAAAGTGATTTTAATGAACCTTTTGGTAATACCGCAACAACGAAATCACGTTTGATGGTTACTTCGGTAGTGTCATTTAATGCAATCACGATGTTGTCGTTATCAGCAGTCACTTTAGTAATTTTACCGATTAAACCACCGCTGGTTAACACTTCTTCTCCTTTTGCCAGACTTGCAAGTAAATCACGTTGTTGTTTTTGGCGTTTTGCCTGTGGGCGATAAATCATAAAATAAAAAATTGCACCGAAAATAATCAGGATAAAGATCATTTCCATTCCGCCACCTTGTTGCATAAAAACTCCTTAAATGTTTGAGTGGTATAAAAATAAGTGTTATGAAAAACGCTTGCTAAAATACCACAAATTCAATGAATTAACGAGTAGAAAAATTCATCGAATGCTTTTCTTTTAAACAAAAATTTGAGTAGAATCAGCACTTTTAGTGTAGCATTAGGTTACTGGCGTGTTATGCCGCCGACATAATAGGAGAAAAAATGAAAAAATTATTCACTCAAGCGGTTATTTTTGGGGCTTTTTTTGCAAGTTCCGCTTTTGCTCACAATGTGCAATTAAATCAAGCATTACCTGCTGTCTCGGTTGCCAAAGATGGTGAGTTGGTGGTGTCAGCCGAGAAAGTCAGCTATAAAAATTGGCATTCATCATCTTTGGCAGGCAAAGTACGCATTATTCATCATTTTGCTGGTAGAAGCTCGGTGAAAGAGAAGAATGAGGCCTTGATGACAGCAATTAAAAATGCCGGTTTTGATCGTGCCAAATACCAGACTGTGACGATTGTAAATGCTGACGATGCGATTGTTGGCACAGGGGTATTTGTGAAAAACAGCGTAGAAAACGGCAAACTTGACAACCCTCACAGCCAAGTAGTGTTAGACCAGCAAGGCAGTGTGAAAAAAGCGTGGGGCTTAAAAGAGAAAGAGAGCTTTATTGCGGTGTTGGATAAATCAGGTAAAGTACAATTTACCTCTGAGGGCAAACTCTCTGCAAAACAGATTCAAGAAGTGATTGGGTTGGTGAAAACATTAACGCAATAACCAGTGTTTTTATGGGCAGATTTTGTGTCCGCCCATAATTCTAGATAATAAATCGATAACTTATCGTGTGATGATACCCTTCTCCTGCTTTTGTTATCCCTCCAAATTGGAGTAATTCAGGCTGGTTTAGTGAGTTGGGGAAAAACTCAGGTTCTAACGCCACGCCTGCGTAATCGCTATATTCTCCCCCGTTTAAGTCAGGTTGCCCTTTAAGCCAGTTGCCGGTGTAAACTTGCAGGGCAGGCATTGAGGTGCGGAGTTCCATTTTTAAGTCTTCCACGGCTAAACAAGCGGTCGGATTTTCACTATTTTTTGCAAGATGAAAGGCGTGATCGTAACCTTTTACCGCTTTTTGGTCACTATCCGCCAATAAATCCAGCCCGATTTTTTTAGCACGGCGGAAGTCAAAACCGGTACTGTCCACTTTTTTCAGCGGAGCATTTGGAATCCCGCTTGCATCAACCGGCAGATAGGCTTCTGCATTAACCATCAGTTCGTGATCTAAAATCGTCTCTGAACCTTGCAAATTAAAATAGGCGTGGTTGGTTAAACAAAGCGGAGTGTCTTGGTTGGTCGTGGCATCAAAGCTGATTTGAAGTTCATTTTCGGTTAAGCGATACTCCACAAAAGCGTTCACTTCGCCGCAAAATCCTTCCTCGCCATCTGCAAAAACATAACTAAATTTGACCGCTTGTTCGCTTTGGCTTTCAAGTTGCCACACTACTTTATCTGCCCCAAGCTCGCCACCGTGTAGATTATGTTCACCGTTATTTTTAGCGAGTTGATAGGTTTTGCCGTTTAAGCGATATTCCGCATTGGCAATGCGGTTAGCGTAACGCCCGATGGTTGCCCCAAAGAAAGCGGTCTGTTTTTGCCAATTTTTTGCAGACGTGGTAACTAATACTTCCCGTTCTTCGTTCGGCATTTTGACAATACACGAAAGCCAAGATGCCCCAACATCAGAAAGAGTAATGCGTAAAAATGCATTTTCAAGGGTAAATAATTTCATAGATTACCTCTTTCCCCCATACGAGCCGTATGGGGTTAGAAAATCTGAGCCACTCTGTGGCTCTCTATTTTTCAGCTCCAGAGGAGCTGGGATAATTTAAACTAGCACGGCTCGTGCTAGGTAAGGAGGCTAGACTTCCCGCACCCCATCGGAGGCAGTACAAACGTGGAAGGTTTCTTTAATGCCGGTTTGCTTTTCGTAATTTTCAGCAACGGCTTGGCGAAGATCTTCCACTTTATCATTTGGTACTAGGCACACAACACAGCCGCCAAAGCCGCCGCCGGTCATTCTGGCTCCGCCGTTTTTACCGATAGCTTGTTGGGCGATTTCGGCTAAGCAATCCACTTCAGGGCAGGTGATTTCAAAATCATCACGCATTGAGTCGTGAGATTGAGCCATCAACTCCCCGAGTTTGACCATATCATTCGCTTTTAAGGCCTCTACTGCTTCCAGCACTCGTTGATTTTCGCTGATGATATGTTTTGCTCGTTTATACGCCAGCTCATTCGCTTCGCTGAGTTCCGCTGCACGTTCAATAAATTGTTCAGGTGTAACATCACGCAATTTTGCTTTGCCGAAGAAATGGGCGGCAAATTCGCACTGTTCACGGCGGCTGTTGTATTCGCCTGTGACTAAATCGTGTTTCACATTAGAGTTGATGATCGCAATCGAATAGCCTTGTGGCACAGGGGTTGGGGTGATTTCTAAGCTGCGGCAGTCGATCATCACTAAATGATCTTGTTGCCCGAGAGCGGAGGTGAGCTGATCCATATTGCCACAGTTACAGCCCACAAATTTATTTTCAGCCTCTTGCCCGATTAATGCGATTTGTTGTAAAGAAAGCGGTAAATCGCCGAGTAATTGAGCGGTTTTACCAATCGACACTTCCAATGCAGCAGAAGAACTTAAACCTGATGACATCGGCACATCGCTGGTAATAGCTAAATCTGCCCCTTGTTTGAATTCGGGGTGTTTAGCTTGAATAAATTTCACCACGCCACGCACATAATTCGCCCATTTCTGTTCGCTTAGCTCAATCGGCTGGTTTAAATCAAATTCATCTTGTTGGTTGAGATCAACAGCAAATACCCGCCATTTGTGGTCATTACGTTTGGCAAAACTGACTGCTGTGCCGTAATTGATGGCACAGGGCATTACAAACCCATCGTTGTAATCAGTATGTTCGCCGATAATATTCACTCTGCCCGGGGCAAATACCGTGCGTTCTGCTTTATAACCAAAATGTTGTTCAAATTGTTGCAAAGCGATTTCTTGTGGTTTCATTTCAATTCCTTATTTATCTTTATAGTGTTTGGTATCACTTACCGCATTTAAACGTTCGGCAGCTTGTTCCGGGGTTAAATCACGTTGGCTTTCTGCCATCATTTCATAACCGACCATAAATTTACGCACCGTTGCCGAACGCAAGAGCGGTGGATAGAAGTGAGCGTGTAATTGCCAGTGAGCATTTTCCTTGCCGTTAAACGGAGCGAAGTGAAAGCCCATTGAATAAGGAAAGCTGATGTTAAACAGATTGTCGTAACGGGTGGTGAGCTTTTTCAATGCAAGGGCTAAATCAGCTTTTTCCGCTTCGTTTAAATCGGTAATGGATTTAAACTGTTTAGCTTTTGGCAACAGCAAGGTTTCAAACGGCCACGCTGCCCAGTAAGGCACAACTGCAATCCAATCTTCGGTTTCTGCCACAATTCGCTCTTGTTTGCCTAATTCACGTTGGGCATAATCTAGCAACAGTAGCGAGCCATATTTCGCAAAATATTCCGCTTGGCATTCGTCTTCAATCGCAATTTCATTGGGTAGAAAATTACTTGCCCAAATTTGCCCGTGTGGGTGAGGGTTAGAACAACCCATCATCGAGCCTTTGTTCTCAAAAATTTGCACCCACTGATAACGCTCTCTCAACTCATTGGCTTGCTCTTGCCAAACTGTTACCACATCAGTAATTTCCTCGATGGAAAGTTGCGGTAAGGTTTTACTATGATCAGGCGAGAAACAGATCACACGGCTTTCGCCTTGGGTATGAGAAATCTGAAACAGCGGATCATCATTCGGTGTTGGTGCCGGTGTGTCCGGTAGTAGAGCAGAGAAGTCGTTTTTAAACACAAACGGCTTGGTGTAATTCGGGTTTTGTTCACCGGTAATCCGCTTATTGCCAGGGCAGAGGTAACAACTTGGGTCGTAGCTCGGTTTTTCATCTTGCACGATTTCTTCTTGTTGCCCTTGCCACGGGCGTTTTGCCCGATGCGGAGAGACTAAAATCCATTGGTTTTTTAATGGGTTAAAACGGCGATGTGGGTGATCGTTGAGGACAAATTCGCTCATATAAAACTCCTCGAAATTAGTTATGCAAAGAGTATAGCGAAACTAAGCCAAAATGACTGTGACATAGCTCACAAAATAATGATGTCAAGCGGTCAGATTTCAGAAAAATTTTGCAAGTTTTCCTCCATTTTGCGATTTTAGGTAGCTTAAGTGGAATTGAATGTGGCTTTTGGTAGAATAGATGAATATGCAAGATATTAAGACAAAAATAGATGGAAAGACTGAATAAATTTGACACTTGGTTAATGAATCATAAACCTAATGCTAGGTTAAGTGGAATGAGTCGTTTTTTGACAGAGTTTTGGTTCTTTGGGCTAAAAGAAGCTAGAGCCTGTTTATTTGCGGGATTATTTTTTATTGCGATGTTTTCGGTACCAAAAACGGGATTATGGGGCTTACCTCGTTATGATATTTTGCTGATTTTTGCCGTAGTGGTGCAAATTGCTATGGTGAAAATGGGGCTGGAAACGTGGGACGAGCTAAAAGCAATAAGCCTATTTCATTTGGTTGGTTTTGTGTTAGAAGTATTTAAAACATCGAGTAATATTCAATCGTGGGCATATCCGGATTTTGCCTATACTAAATTGTTCAATGTGCCATTATTTACTGGTTTTATGTATGCAGCAGTTGGTTCTTACATTATCCAAGCGTGGCGGTTGTTTGATTTGAAAATTAAAAGCCACCCGCCCTATTGGTTAGCCACTTTAACGGCACTGATGATTTACCTGAATTTCTTTACGCATCATTACATTGGGGATTACCGTTGGTATATTGCCGCTTTTGCATTAGGGCTGTATGCACGTACTTTTGTATTTTTCACCCCTTATGACATTACACGAAAAATGCCACTGCTGCTTTCTTTCTTCCTGATAGGTTTTTTCATTTGGTTGGCGGAAAATATCGGTACGTTTGCCGGAATTTGGCGCTACCCGAATCAGTTTGGGGCTTGGTCTATGGTGCATATGAGCAAGTGGAGTGCTTGGGCGTTATTGGTGATGATGACTTTTACCATCATTGTGCATTTAAAGCATATCAAGCAAACAGTCAGAGTCTCGAGCGATTAACAAGCGGTGGGTTTTAGCGAAAATTTTACTCATCAGTTATTTTCAGTGAAATTGGGGGCAAATAATAATTTGCCCCTATATCAAATTATGGATTTTTCCCTTCCACATCAATAATCATCACTTCCGACTGTGAGCCTAACCGCATCGGCACGCCCCAGAAGCCGTAGCCGGAGGTGACAAAATAATGCCCGAAACCTATTTTTTCATAGCCATAGTGTAAGCGGTAGATCAGCTTGGTAATAATACTTGCCGGGAAAACTTGCCCTTTGTGAGCGTGGCCGGAAACTTGAATATCAATCGGCAATTTAGCATGTTGCTCAATTTCAGTCGGGCGGTGGTCGAGCAAAATCACCGGTAGCTTGGTATTCACGTTTTGTAAAAGTTGCTCGGTAGAAGGACGGTTTTTGACTAAATCATCATTACGCCCGATAAGGGTAAATTTTCCGTTAATTTCGACCGCTTGATCCCATAAAACAGTAATACCGGCGTCGGTAATTTCTTTTGCAATCGTTTCTTGAGCCCCAAAAAAGTCGTGATTGCCAAGGGTAGCATACACGCCAAGAGGAGCTTTTAATTTGGCTAAATGAGGCTGCATTTTATCGGCAACATAAACTTCGGTATTGTCGTCCATAATATCGCCCGGCAATAAAATCAGATCGACTTTTTGCTGGTTGAAAATCTCTGCCAGTTGGTCAAGTTGCTTGGCTCCGAACAGTTTTCCTAAATGCAGATCGCTTGCCATACCAATGCGAAGCGGTTTCTCTAATGGTTTATCCAATTTCACCGAATAATGTTCTACTGTTGGGGTATAAGCGTTGTAATAGCCAAGCCCAAGTAAGCCAAAGAATGCAAATGGGTAGGCGATTTTCAGCCAGCGATTGACGGTAGTATTGCCGTTGAATATTTTGTAAATACAAGCGGTGAAAAAACTGATAAAAAATGCAAAAAGTAGTAATACCAAGATGAATGCCATTATTCTAAATAGCGTAAAAGTGCGGGTAAGGTGCAAAATCACGAGGCCGTTCATCACTAAGAAAGTGAGAATGCCAACGGTTTTACGACTTTTTGCAGATAAATTAAATAACCAGCCAACTGTTTTAGTTAAACTGAATAGAAACAGTTGCAATAAGGCAACCGCAATAGCAGTAGTGATGTAGTAACGATATTCCATATTATTCCTTTAATTAATAAATTGGCTAAACCCAGCCGATTTGTCTTAATAAAAATAAACCGATACTGGCACTAAACATTGAGCCAAGCGTGGTAATGCCGATAAGATTTGCGGCTGCTTCGCCATCACCGCCGTAATTTCTGGTCATCGCATAAGTGGCGGCTGCTACAGGGGCAGAGGCTGCTACAAAGACAATGCCAAGTTCCATTGGCGGAAGCTGAAATACAAATTTTCCGAGTAGTAGAAAGAAAACCGGGGCAAAAATCAGCCGAATAGAGGCAGAAAACAGCACAATTTTATTGATGGTGCTTTCAGCCCCTTGGTTAAATTGTTTTAATTGCTTGAAATTAATGCTTGCTCCGGTGCAGATAAGTGCCAGTGGAAGCGTCAGACTTGCCATTAATTTACCGGCAGATTCAAGCGGTTTAGGAATGAGGTGGCTGAGTTTAAAATAGTTAAAAATTAAGCCCGCAATCACCGCTAAAATCAGCGGATTTTTCAAAATTGATAGCATTAATCTGCCAAAATTCACTTTTTTATCACTTAATGACGAGGTAAGTGTAATCACTGCCAGCACATTAAAGGTAATCACCAAGCACGAAATATAAACTGAAGCGGCAGCGAGAGCTTTATCGCCATAAGCATTGAGAATTAAGGCAATGCCTAAAATCGCCGCATTGGTACGGAAAGTGCCTTGAGTGAAAATACAACGATAACGGCGGTTTTCAATATATCGAGCCGCCCACCATTCCGCCCATAAATAGATCAAAATCGAACCGCCGACTCCGGTCGAAATCAGGTTGATTTGGCTGGAGAAATCTAACGGGCTTTTTAGCATATTCAAGAAAATCATCGGTGGCAGGGTAAAATTAAACACCACCTTTGATGCCATATTGCAAAAGGTATCGTCAATAAATTTTCGTCTGCGTAGAAAAATACCGAACAGCATTAACAAAATGGTTGGTAAGGTAACGCCAATGCTAAATTGGAGGGAATCGAATAGCATAATGTTTGCCTCGAAATGACACAAGCGTTTTCGCTTGTGCCGTATATTATAAATAAAGTACCAGCGTGGACGCTGGCACTATCATTAATGGGAATGAAATTATAATCCAGCCTTTAAGCTAGCCTCGACAAATTTATCCAAATCACCATCTAATACTTGTTGCGTAGTACGATGTTCCACGCCGGTGCGGTGGTCTTTAATGCGTGAGTCGTCCAACACATAAGAACGGATCTGGCTGCCCCAGCCGATGTCGGATTTATTGTCTTCCATCGCCTGTTTTTCCGCATTTTTCTTGCTCATTTCCAGCTCATATAATTTCGCTTTAAGCTGTTTCATCGCCTGATCTTTATTTTGATGTTGCGAGCGACCGTTCTGGCACTGTACCACAATGCCGCTCGGCATATGGGTAATTCGCACCGCCGATTCGGTTTTATTGACGTGCTGACCACCCGCCCCTGAGGCACGATACACATCAATCCGCAAATCCGCAGGGTTGATTTCAATATCAATATCGTCATCGACTTCCGGATAAACGAAAGCCGCCGAGAACGAGGTATGACGACCATTATTGGCATCAAACGGGCTTTTACGCACCAAGCGGTGAATGCCTGTCTCAGTTCTGAACCAGCCGTAAGCATAGTCACCGGAAATTTTCACGGTGGCGGATTTAATCCCTGCTACATCACCGTCTGAGGCTTCCATCAGCTCGGCTTTGAACCCTTTGCTCTCTGCCCAACGCAAATACATACGCAGTAACATTTCCGTCCAGTCCTGAGCTTCCGTTCCACCCGAACCGGCTTGCAAATCCAAATAGCAATCGGCACTGTCGTGTGGGCCACTGAACATTCGCTTAAATTCTAAATCGGCAAGTTTTTTCTCTAATTCGTCCGCTTCCACTTGAGCTTCGTTAAAGGTATCCACATCTTCAGCCTCCACCGCCAGCTCAATCAAGCCTTCAACATCTTCAATCCCTTGCTCTAATGCCTTGATGGTATTGACGATCTGCTCCAACATAGAGCGTTCTTTGCCTAGTGCCTGTGCCTTTTCCGGCTTGTTCCACACATCAGGCTGTTCCAGCTCTGCATTAACCTCTTCTAAGCGTTCGACTTTATTATCAAAGTCAAAGATACCCCCTGATGACCGCTGTACGTTCGCTTAAGTCAGCCAGTTGGTTTTTAATCGGGTTTAATTCAAACATTGTCTTTCCTGTTTTTGCTTATTTTAAAATAATGAATTATAGCTGAAGTTAAGCAAGCGGTCGAATTTTCACAATTTTTTGCAAAAAATTTCCCAAATTCCACCGCTTGTTGGCGTACAATAGGCATAATTTTGATTTACGATGGAGGCAGAATGTCTGAAGCGATAAAACTTACGCAGTTCAGCCACGGGGCGGGTTGAGGCTGTAAAATTTCGCCTAAGGTGTTAGGGACAATTTTACAAACTCAATTAGAGCAATTTGTCGATCCGAATTTATTGGTTGGCAATGAAACGGCGGACGATGCTGCCGTCTATGATTTAGGGAACGGGCAGGCGATTATCAGCACCACCGATTTCTTTATGCCGATTGTGGACGACCCGTTTGATTTCGGGCGAATTGCTGCTGCCAATGCGATTAGCGATATTTATGCGATGGGTGGCAAGCCGATTATGGCGATTGCGATTCTGGGCTTTCCGGTAAATAAATTGCCGGCGGAAGTAGCTCAACAAATTGTCGAAGGTGGGCGTTTTGCGTGCCGGCAAGCCGGTATTGCGTTGGCTGGCGGACATTCTATTGACTCGCCTGAGCCGATTTTCGGCTTGGCTGTTACCGGCATTGTGCCGACCGAGCGGGTGAAACGCAATGCCTCTGCGGTGGCTAGGTGTGAGCTGTTTTTAACCAAGCCTTTGGGGATTGGCATTCTAACCACGGCAGAGAAAAAAGGCTTGTTGAAACCTGAACATCAACATTTGGCAAGTGAGGTAATGTGCCAAATTAACTTGGTTGGCTCGGCATTTTCCGAACTGCCTGAAGTCACGGCAATGACTGATGTAACCGGCTTTGGCTTACTCGGGCATTTAAGCGAGGTGTGCCAAGGCTCGGGCTTACGGGCGGAGGTTCATTTTGCGGATATTCATACCCTTGACGGCACAAAAGAATATATCGCATTGGGGGCCGTTCCGGGTGGGACAAACCGCAATTTCGACAGCTATGGGCATTTGATTTCGGCAATGACGGACGAGCAAAAAGCGATTTTGTGCGATCCGCAAACCTCGGGCGGTTTGTTGGTGGCGGTGCTGCCACAAGCGGTCGAAAAAGTGCAACAAATTGCAAATCAGGCAAATGTGCCGTTATTCCACGTTGGCAGATTACTGGAAATGGAACAGGGCAAGCCACTGATTGAGGTAATTTGATGTTTAAACCAAATGTAACAATGGCTTGCGTGGTGCATTGCAAGGGCAAATTTTTGTTTGTGGAAGAAATCGAATACGGTAAACGTACCCTTAACCAGCCGGCAGGGCATTTAGAAAAAGATGAAACCTTGCTGGAGGGGGCAAGCCGTGAGCTGTTTGAGGAAACCGGTATTCGGGCAGAAATGGCAAATTTGGTGAAAATTTATCAATGGCAAGCTCCTCGTTCACAAACCGATTTCTTGCGTTTTCTGTTTTCGGTGGAACTGGAAGAGTGGCTGGAGCCGAATCCGCAAGATGCGGATATTACCCAAGCCCTTTGGCTTACTTTAGCAGAATTTGAAGACTACATTCAGCAACAAGGGCAATGTGCCAGAAGCCCGTTGGTGGTTCAATCGGTCAAAGATTATTTAAGCGGTGAGCGTTATCCATTAAGTTTGTTGAATGCGTTTGAATGGGCGAAAAATGGAAAATAAAACAACAACCCAATTTGATGTGGTGATTGTGGGCGGGGCAGTGACCGGCTCGGTGCTGGCATTAGCGTTAAGTAGTTTCACCCATCACAACATCTCGATTGCGATAGTGGAAAAATCGCTGCCGGACTATGAACAGCAAGGCGGTTTTGATGCTCGCAGTATTGCCTTAGCCGAAGGCAGTTTGCAAAAAATGGGGCAAATCAGACCGCTTGCAGGCTCAAGTTTAGGCGAGATGATTAGCGAAATCGGCACGCCGATTCAGCAAATTCAAGTAGCGGATAAAGGGCATTTTGGTAAAACCACCCTGAAAGCGAGCGAGCAGAATGTGGCCCAGCTGGGTATGGTGGTGGAACTTGCAAAATTCGGCAGAAAATTGACCGCTTGTCTTGCACAGCAAGCTAATATTACGCTTTTTTGCCCGAATGAAGTGGTCGGCATTGAGCGTAGCCAGCAACATTGTGAATTGAACTTGAAAAATGGTGAGAAGCTCGATTGTTCCTTGCTGGTGGCGGCAGATGGTATTCAATCCCAGATTGCAAAACAGTGCGGCGTGGAAACCGTAAAAGTAAGGGATTATGCTCAATCGGCAATTATTGCCAACGTAGAGCTGAGTGAACCACACCAAAACCAAGCCTTTGAATATTTTACGCCTCAAGGCCCTTTTGCCTTATTGCCTTTGAGTGGAAATATGATGTCGCTGGTGTGGTGTGTGAAAGAACCGAACGAGTTAATCCAGCTTTCAGACAGTGAATTTCTAGCCCGTTTGCAACAACAATTTGGTTGGAAGTTAGGGCAATTTGTTCGAGTGAGCAAGCGGTTTGTTTATCCGCTCATTTTGCAAAAAGCCCAGTCGCATATTCACCACCGCTTAGCAGTTGTCGGCAATGCCGCACAAATGCTTCACCCGGTTGCTGGGCAAGGTTTCAACTTAGGCTTGCGTGATTTGACTACCTTAGCGGAATTAGTGGCTTTGGCGTTTAATCAAGGGAAAGATATAGGCGAATTTTCGCTCTTATCAACTTTTGAGAATGAGAGAATGCAAGATCAAGCTCGAATGATGGGGGCTACAAGCGGTCTGATTTCGCTTTTTTGTTGCGAAATGTTGCCGGTTCAGGTTGTGAGGAATTTAGGGTTATTAACGGTTTCCCATTCAAAAATAGCCAGAGATTTTGTTGCTAATCAGGCATTAGGTTGGTAAAAACACAAAAGCAGCAATTTTCTATTTGACACTGTTTTTAAAAAGGCGTATTATCCAGCCCGTTTAAAAATCTCACCAAAGCCTTGAATGCAAATTCAAGGCTTTTTCCTTTTTAGTGAAAGCCTATGAATTTTGTTTGCCGTAAAATCGGCAAAAAAATTTTGCCTAAAATTCGCAATCGTTTGCGAAATAGGTTTATAGCGTTGTTTTCATCTGGGTAACTGCAATGGTTACATCGCAATCACATCAAAGAGAGTAAAAAATGACCACAGAAAATATGAGTACGCCAAAGCAGGCGTTTATCGGGCTGCAAATGCTGTTTGTTGCATTTGGGGCGTTAGTATTAGTTCCGCTGATTACCGGTTTAGATCCTAATGTTGCCCTTCTTACCGCCGGTGTCGGTACGTTAATCTTCCAAGTTTGTACTAAACGTCAAGTTCCTGTTTTCCTCGCATCAAGTTTCGCTTTTATCGCTCCAATCCAATTCGGTGTTCAACAATGGGGAATTCCCGTCACAATGGGAGCATTGCTCTGTTCTGGTTTTATTTATATGGCATTATCAGCTTTAGTGAAAGCGAAAGGAGTGAATATTCTGCATAAATACTTCCCTCCAATCGTAATTGGACCGGTAATTATGGTGATTGGTTTAGGTCTTGCTCCTGTTGCGGTGGATATGGCAACGGGTAAATCGGCGAATATTGCCTATAACACCGCTATTATTGTTTCAATGATAACGCTGGTAACTACGCTGATTGTGGCGGTGTTTGCGAAAGGGCTATTAAAGCTCGTGCCAATATTAGCAGGTTTAACGGTGGGATATATCTTGTCTGTTTTTATGGGATTGGTGGATTTTACTAAAGTGGTTGAAGCTCCTTGGTTTAGTTTACCGAAAGTTTCCGCACCAGAATTCCAGCTGGATGCAATTCTTTACTTACTGCCAATTGCTCTTGCTCCTGCGGTAGAACACTTAGGTGATGTAATGGCAATCAGCCAAGTAGCAGGTAAAGATTTTATGAAAAAGCCGGGGTTACATCGTACATTGTTAGGAGATGGTTTAGCCACTTCAGCGGCGGCGGCATTAGGTGGTCCACCAAATACTACTTACTCTGAAGTAACAGGTGCAGTAATGCTAACCAAAAACTTCAATCCGAAAATTATGACTTGGGCTGCGTGCTGGGCTATCGCTTTCTCATTCTGCGGAAAAATCGGGGCATTCCTTGCCACTATCCCTACTTTTGTGATGGGCGGTATTATGATGTTGCTGTTCGGTGCAGTTGCGGTGGTGGGGATCAATACTCTAATTAAAGCTAAAGTTGATTTAAGCATTCCACGTAATCTTTGTATTGCTTCTGTAGTAATGACATTCGGTATTGGCGGTATGTTAATTAACATCGGCGAATTCTCATTAAAAGGGATCAGCTTGTGTGCGTTAGTCGCTATTGTACTTAACATTGTATTACCAAAAGAAAAAGCAGAAGATTCTGCTGCTCATTAATCAAAGGACGCTGTGGCGTCCTTTTTGCTAATAACCCCTCTATTTGTAAATAAAAAGGAATAACACTATGCAAAAACTCACATTTTCACCACCACTTTTAAATGCGCCTTGCCCTTGGTGTTCGGAGTTAGAGAACTTGCGTGAACTTTATGCGTGTGAATATACCGGTGCGGTAACAACCCGTACTTCAATGCCTCAGCCATATCCACACGATTGGGCGAAGAACCAATATGTACTCTTTGATTCCAATGCACAGAAAACAGCAAGCGTGAATACTCAAGATGCAACTAGCTTACAAACAGCAAGCCTTAACACCATCGGTTTAAGCCCAAATAATCTGGATACCACCATCAGCTTTGTACGCACCATTTCAAATGAGCTTACAGTGCCATCAAGCAAACCATTTATTATTTCGGTGTTTGGTTCACCCGAAGAGGTGGGGGAATGTTATGAAAAAATTGTTGCTTTCCAAACTGAAGTGAAAATGCCTTTGGCAATGGAGATTAATATCTCTTGCCCGAATATTCCGGGTAAAGTTTCGCCGGCTTATTCCGCAGAGGAACTTTTACCTTATTTAAATGCACTGCAAACAACATTAGAGAAATTAAATCAAGGGGAAAATGCACTGCCAATCGGCATTAAAATTCCTCCTTTTACCTACCAAAATCAATATGATGAATTGGTTAAAGGGCTATTACAAGCGGTCGAAAATGGCGAAAATTTACCAATTGCCTTTATTACTTCAACCAATACGCTTGGTTCATCGCTCGTCTTAAATGATGGGCAGGCGGTATTAAATTCAGAAGTAGGAACGGGCGTAGGCGGAATGGCGGGAACGGCAATTCACGCCCTCTCTTTGGGAAATGTTTACACACTTCGCCAAATGTTAGATCAAGAGCCTAAGCTCAAACATCTTCAAATCATTGGTGTGGGCGGTGTAAATGATAAAGCCGGCTTTGAGCGAATGAAATCGGTCGGGGCTGATTTTGTGGGGCTAGCAACCGCATTAGGGGTGAAAGGAATCGGGGTCTTTAAAGAGATTCTGTCTGAATAATGAAGAGGGCGTGCTTCGCACGCCCGAATAAATTAACCTAACCATTTCTCCACTAATTCATTGGTGGTTTCTTTATGCACCCACATACTGCCTAGTTCCGGCACTGGGAATTTGGTGTGGTTGTAGCCGACAAATTGACGGAAATCGAACACGGCGTGCGGGTAGCCGTTGATAAGCAAAAAGGCTTGATAGCCGTCTTCACTCCAACAAATTTCTAAACGGCGAGGTTCTTTTAATGAATTTTGCTCAATATCACTCAGCCGAAACACAAATAGACTATCCACCACCGGTTGTTCGGTTTGATGTAAATCCATCGCATAAAAATAGCCGCTTTCTTCATCAATCTCAAACATTACCACTAAATGTTCGTGCTGGGTTGAATGAGCCCCATTGCGATAAGGTTCGTTCAGTAAAATATGATCAGTTAAAACAGAGTAGAGCATTGAATTATCCTTATAAACAAAATGCCACCGATTTCTCAGTGGCATTTAAGAGTATCGAGCCGATTATGCTTGACCTTTAATCTCTTTACGACCGTTGAACGGAGCCGGTGTACCAGCACGCTCTAACGCTTCTTCGATACGGATTAACTGGTTGTATTTCGCTACACGGTCTGAACGGCTCATTGAACCGGTTTTGATTTGACCTGCTGCTGTACCTACTGCTAAATCTGCAATGGTTGCATCTTCAGTTTCGCCTGAACGGTGAGAGATAACTGCGGTATAACCTGCATCTTTCGCCATTTTGATTGCAGCTAAAGTTTCAGTTAAAGAACCGATTTGGTTGAATTTGATTAAGATTGAGTTTGCGATACCTTTCTCAATACCGTTTTTCAAGATTTTGGTATTGGTTACGAATAAGTCATCACCTACTAATTGTACTTTGTCGCCTAATACTTTAGTTTGGTATGCGAAACCTTCCCAGTCAGATTCGTCTTGACCATCTTCGATAGACACGATTGGGTACTCTTTGCATAAGCCTTCTAAGTAGTGAGTGAACTCTTGTGAAGTAAAGGTTTTGCCTTCGCCTTTCATATCGTACACATTGCGTTCTTTATCGTAGAATTCAGATGATGCACAGTCCATTGCTAAAGTTACGTCTTTACCTAACACATAGCCTGCTTTTTCTACTGCTTCTTTAATGCACGCTAATGCGTCTGCATTTGAAGCCAAGTTTGGTGCGAAACCACCTTCATCACCTACAGCAGTATTTAAGCCTTTTGCTTTTAATACTTTTGCAAGATTGTGGAATACTTCAGCACCGATGCGTAACGCTTCTTTTAATGTAGAAGCACCTACCGGCTGAATCATAAATTCTTGAATGTCCACGTTGTTGTCAGCGTGTTCACCACCGTTGATGATGTTCATCATTGGTAATGGCATTGAGTAAACGCCCGGTGTGCCGTTTAATTCAGCAATGTATGCGTAAAGCGGTAAACCTTTTGACGCTGCTGCTGCTTTTGCTGTTGCTAAAGAAACCGCTAAGATAGCGTTTGCACCGAATTTTGATTTGTTTTCTGTGCCATCTAAATCGATCATAATTTGGTCGATTTCAGCTTGTGCAGAACCATCTTTACCTACTAATGCGTTTGCAATTTCGTTGTTTACAGCAGAAACCGCTTTTAATACACCTTTACCTAAGAAACGACCTTTGTCGCCATCACGTAATTCTAATGCTTCACGTGAACCGGTAGAAGCACCTGATGGAGCAGCCGCTAAGCCTACAAAACCACCTTCTAAGTGAACTTCTGCTTCTACAGTTGGGTTACCACGAGAGTCGATGATTTCACGACCGATTACTTTAACAATTTTAGCCATTGTTGATGTCCTCTAATATACGAGTTAATAGAAAAAAAGAATAGGTATATAGTAAAGCGATTTTCTGCTTTTGTCTTGGAAAAACTGATTGAGTGGCGGAAAATTTACCACTAATTTGATCTAAGACTATATTCGGGCAAGATTATAGCAATGTTTGCAAAAAACGGCAAAAATTTGCCCGCTTGTAATGCCTATTTTTTGACTAAAAAAGTCAGCGTTTCATAATGTGCAGTGTGGGCGAACATATCAAATAACTGCACTTTGTGTAGTTCATAGTTGGTTAAAAATGCAAAATCATTCGCCATTGAGATGGCATTACAACTGGAGTAAATCAAATAAGGCGAGCCTAATTGATTTAAAAATTCAGCCAATGGTTTGCCGATACCACGCCGAGGTGGGTTTACAATCACTAAATCGGGCGGAGAACCGGTGTCATTTAAGGCAAATTGTGCCGAATCTAATGAGGCAAATTTCACCTGTTTTAAGCCGAGTTTTTCGGCCGATTTGGTCGCACTTGCAATGGCAGAGGCGGAAATCTCAATGCCGGTTAGTTCCACGTTTGGGCACTTTGCTTGCAAGGCGTTGGCACAATGTAAGCCAAAACCACCGACACCGCAGAACAAGTCCCACAATTTAGTAATAGGTAAATCTTCCACCCAGCTTTGTGCGGTGCGGTAAAGCTGGCTTGCTACCACAGGGTTGGTTTGGAAAAAGCCTTGTGGGCGAATAAAAAGCGGTATGCCGTTAAAATGTTCTTCCAAGACCTTTTGTTCAGTAAGGAAAATCTCGGTTTCGCCTTCTAAAAGAGCAGCGTGTTGGGGCTGAATATTCAGACTAACCACCGAATTAGGTGGCAGTTTTTCCAACAGTTTTGGCAATTCCCGTTCAACCAAGGCTCGCTTTGCCTCGCTGCGAACGACAAAACGGAGCATAAGTGATTGATTATATTGGCTTTCGGTAATCAGAATATATTTTAGCTCGCCCTTTTTCTTGCTGATGTTATACGGCACTAATCCGGCTCGAGCGATAAAATCTTTCAGAATCGGAAACAGCTTGTGAAACGAGGGCGGGTAGAGCAGACAGTCGGTTAAATCCACACCGCTTTGAGCATCATTTTGATCTTTTAAAATGCCTAAAATCGGACGTTCTACACTGCCGGAGACCACCATTTTTGCTTTGTTACGAAATTGCGAAAGTGGCGAGCCGACAAGCGGTAAGATTTCCGTTTTATTTTGCAAAATAAACGGCAAAATCAACTGCTTGAGATCAGCCTCTTTGGCGGCTAATTGGGTAGTGTATGGCTTTTCAATCCATTGGCACGAGCTACAATCACCACGCTCAAAATGCGAACAATGCAACAAGCTAGACATTTGCTTCCTTCCATTCCAGCCAGTTGTTTTGTAAGGCGGTTAATTGCCCTTGAGCTTGTTGGTAGCGAGGGCTGTTTTCCAGTTCCCGCCAAGTCACGGTTTTACGTTTCATTAAAGAGAGATGACGCTCTTTTTGTGCTTGAGTCGGCTGATATTTCAGCCCGTCTAACACTTGCACCACACCTTCAGGCTCGTTGCAAAGGAGTAATAAATCACAGCCGGCTTGGATTGCTTTTTCAGAACGCTCGACAAAATTGCCCATAAAGCCCGCACCTTTCATTCCCAAATCGTCAGAGAATATCACACCGTTAAAGTTCAGCTGTTTACGCAATACCTCTTTAAGCCAATAGCTTGAACCGCTTGCCGGCTGGCTGTCACATTGGGTGTAAACGACGTGGGCTGGCATAATGGCAGAGAGTTTTCCTTTGGCAATAAGCTGTTTGAACGGCAGAATATCGTGATTAAAAATCTGCTCTTTCGGGCGATCATCAAACGGGGTTTCTAAATGCGAATCGGCTAAAACGTGTCCGTGGCCGGGGAAGTGTTTGCCGGTGGTCGCCATACCGATTTCACGCATTCCGTCAATAAAGGCTTCGGCAACAGGCAAAATCGCTACTGGCTCTTGCCCGAATGAGCGATCGCCAATCGCTTTGCATTCGTGTCCTAAATCCAGTACCGGAGCGAAACTGAGGTCTATATCAAGAGCAAACATTTCTGCTGCCATCAACCAACCGGTCTCTTTCGCTAATTGCATTGCTTGCTCTGGCGTTGCGGCAAGTTGGTTAAAAGATTGCATTGCCGGCAGTTTAGTAAAGCCTTCACGAAAGCGTTGTACTCGTCCGCCCTCTTGATCAACAGTAATAAGCAACGGTTTTTTCACCCGCTGGCGAATGGATTTCACTAATGCCTGAATTTGTGCTTTGTCGTAGAAATTACGGGTGAATAAAATTAGCCCGGAAACCAAAGGGTGTTCCAGCATTTCGACTTCTTCTTGAGTCAGTTCTTTATCTTTAATATCAATCAGTAACATAATTTTCGTTGAGCTATTTGCAAAAAAATGAGCAGATATGACCGCTTGTTGTGCCTATTTTACATTAAAAAGCCCTTGATTTTCATCAAGGGCTTAGCGAGTAAATTATATTTGTTGCACTTTTAGTTGATTACGACGCATTTTGATGTTGAGCATTTCAACTACCACCGAGAAGCCCATTGCCGTATAAACGGCTGCTTTTGGAATATGGATATCAAAGGCTTCACCGACTAACACCACGCCGATTAAAATCAAGAATGCCAAAGCAAGATTTTTAATAGTTGGGTTGTTATCCACAAAGTCACCAATGGTTTTCGCTGCTAACATCATTACCGCAACTGCAATGATAATCGCAATAACCATTACCGGAATATCATCTGCCATTGCCACAGCAGTAATGACTGAATCAAGGGAGAAAATAATATCAAAAATTGCAATTTGAATTAACACCATAAAAAAGCTGGCTTTTTTAATGGATTCGCTTTTTTCTTCGTGATATTCGGCAGAAACGGATTCTTTCAGCTCCATTGCACTTTTAACAATCAGGAATAATCCACCGATGAGTAGAATGAGATCTCTACCTGAAATTGGATTGTTGCCAATAGTGAAAAGAGGCTCGACCAAACGCATCATCCAAGCAAGCGAGAGAAGCAATAAAATACGGGTTCCCATTGCCAGAGCCAAGCCGATAATTCGGGCAGATTGGCGTTGTTCAATAGGTAAGCGGGAAACTAAAATGCTGATAACAATAATGTTATCAATGCCTAACACGATTTCAAGCCCGGTAAGTGTAAATAGTGCAACCCAAGCTTCAGGATTTGTGATCCAATCAAACATAAAAATATCCTTTTAAAAATAAGGGATTAAGTGGATTTTTCTATCAATAGAAAGATGAACATCTTATAGAGACTGAACACAAATTTAAAGAGGGGAATGCAAAAAGTTTTGTAAAATTTCGGCAGTAAACTGTTTGCGTAAATAAAATCCTAACGGTAAAGATTGCACCGCCTCGCCTTTGGCATTGATTGCGGTAGTGACGGAGCGGTTATTTCTACCTTTGGGTCTGAGCTGTAACACTTCGCCTAAGGTTGCATTAATTTTATGCAGTTCACCTAACACAATCAACTCCATTAATTCCTCCCAATCTTGCTTTAGGCGGGATTCTTGTGTGATAGTCGGAGACCATAAAATCGGCTGACCGATATGGCGTTCGGCAAGCGGTATGTTTCGCTCGCCCTCAATCGGAATCCAAAGCACTCGAGAGAGTTTATGTTTAACGTGAGAGGTTTCCCAAGTAATACCGTTATTTTGGGTTAAAGGGGCAAGGCTGACGAAGGTAGTTTCTAGTGGTAAACCTTTCTGGTTGACGGGAATGGTTTTCAGCTCAATGCCTAAATGTGCAAAATCCTGTTCGGCTTTACTGCCGGCTTTCGCACCTAAAGCGGTTTCAATCAGAGTACCGACCCAGCCTTTATCTCGTTTCAGATCTGCTGGTATCGGAATATGAAGCATCTCGGCAATTTCACCTAAAGTGAACCCTGCCAGCCATTCCGCTTTGCTTAATAATGCCTGCTCGGTTGGAGAGAATGTAGATAATTGCATTGCACTTAGTTAATTAGACCAAACTGGCAAGCGGTCAAATTTAGGCAGAAATTTGCAAAAAATTACTAAAAAATAACCGCTTGTGAGGAAATTACATCCAAGCATTACTGCGAATAACGCCTACTGCAATGCCTTCAATTTCAATATATTCTTGAGCAGGGTTTACTACAATCGGTTTTAATTCATCGTTTTCAGGGTGTAAGTAAATTAATTCACCTTTCTTCTCTAAGCGTTTAACAGTCACTTCATCATTTACCCGAGCAACCACCACTTGCCCGTTACGAGCGGTATTGGTTTTATGAACGGCTAATAGGTCACCGTCTAAAATACCGATTTTTTCCATTGAATTGCCATTTACTTTGAGTAAATAATCAGCACTTGGATTAAACATCGCACCATTCACCGGGTAATGGTTTTCAACGTGTTCAACAGCTAGAATTGGTGTGCCGGCAGCCACTTTTCCAATTAGAGGTAAGCCTTCATCTTCATCGTTGGCAGCTTGGTTTTCATCTTCGACTAAAATGCGGATCCCTCGAGATGTACCGGATAACATTTCAATATAGCCTTTACGAGCAAGGGCTTTTAAGTGTTCTTCTGCTGCATTAGGCGATTTAAAGCCAATTTCACGGGCAATTTCTACTCGAGTGGGTGGCATACCGGTGGTTTCAATATGGTTTTTGACGAAATCAAAAATTTCTTGCTGACGGGCAGTTAGATGTTTACGCATTTTAAGTTAATCCTCACTGTCTTTATATACAGAAAATATTGATAGTATATACAGTATTTTTGATTTTGTAACTAATAATTTCACGAAATTCCATAAAAATTTATGGTAGAATGGAAGAAATTAGAGGTTAGACCTCCAACAATAACGATTCTAAAAGGATATTTATATGTCTGGCTTATTAAATTTTTATCGAGCTTTCCTAAACTTACCACTTTCACTTTTAGTAAAATCTCGCTCTATTCCGACTCATCCAGTGGCTGAACTGGGACTAAATCTTGAACAGCCGATTGTCTATGTTCTACCTTATACCTCGCAAACCGATTTATTAATTTTACAAAAAAACTGCTTGGCTTTGAATTTGCCCGACCCGTTGCAAGAGAATGTGATTGAAGGGCAAGCTCTGCCTCGTTTTGTATTTTTAGATGAAGGTCGCCGTTTTTTTAAATCTAAAGGGGCGAAAAGTGAGACGGAGTCGATTTTTTATCGTTATTTAGATTTACATCGTGCCAATGCTGAATTAGACGTTCAATTAGTGCCAGTTTCGGTGTTATGGGGGCGTGCGCCGGGTAAAGAAGATGTTCGCCATTTACAGGTGCTTACCTCATTCCAACGTTTTTTATCCATGGTTTGGTTTGGGCGTGATAATTTTGTACGTTTCTCCCCTGCAGTATCGTTACGCTATATGGTAACTGAATATGGTGCAGATGAAAAAATCGCTCAAAAAATCGCGCGTGTGGCGAAAATGCACTTTGCAAAATTGCGTTATTCAGCAATGGGGCCTCGTTTACCAAATCGTGATGCGATGTTTAATAAAATCCTGAATTCAGAGGTGATTCAAGCTGCGATTGCGGAAGAAGCGAAGAAATCATCGCCTGAAAAGGCTCGCAAAGAAGCCGAGAAAATCATTAATGAGATTGCTGCTGATGTGAAACACGAGAGTTTGCGTGTAGCAGATCGAGTTCTGAGCTGGCTTTGGAATAAGCTTTACCAAGGGATCAACGTGCAAAATGCAGACCGTGTGCGTAAATTGGCATTAGAAGGTCACGAGATCGTTTATGTGCCTTGCCACCGTAGCCATATGGACTATTTGCTCCTATCTTATCTACTTTACCATCAAGGATTAGTACCGCCACATATTGCCGCTGGGATCAATTTAAATTTCTGGCCGGCAGGCCCGATTTTCCGTAGTTGGGGAGCATTTTTCATTCGCCGTACCTTTAAAGGAAATCGCCTCTATTCCACCATTTTCCGTGAATATTTAGCGGAATTATTCTATCGTGGTTATTCGGTCGAATATTTTATTGAAGGCGGGCGTTCACGCACAGGTCGTTTATTAGAGCCTAAAACCGGTATGATGTCGATGAGCCTACAAGCCTTACAGCGAGGGCTGAATAGACCTTTAAGTATTGTGCCTGTTTATATTGGTTATGAACACGTGCTAGAAGTCGATACCTACGCTAAAGAGTTGCGAGGTGCGGCAAAAGAGAAAGAAAATGCGGGCTTGGTACTACGGGTACTGAAAAAACTGAAAAATTTAGGTCAAGGATATGTGAATTTCGGTGAGCCGATTTTGGTAAATAATTACCTGAATCAACATTTCCCTGAATGGAAAGAGCATTCTGAAGATGGACGACCTAAGTGGTTAAATGAAGCCGTGGATAATATTTCACATCAAGTAATGGTGAATATCAATAAAGCCGCAGCAGTTAATGCGAAAAACTTAGTCGGTTCAGCGTTATTGGCATCTCGCCAGCGTGCATTAACTCGTGAACAACTGATTGAACAACTTGAAAGTTATATTCAGCTATTTCGCAATGTACCTTATTCTAAAGATATGACATTACCAGCTGAAAGTGCAGAAGTGATGTTGAATCATGTTATTCATTTACCTCGTTCGGGCGTTTTAATTGAAAAAGATAATTTTGGTGAACTGGTTCGTTTAGAACGAGAATCTGCTGTGTTAATGACATATTACAGAAATAATGTGCAGCATTTATTTGTGTTGCCTTCACTTGTTGCAAGTATGGTACTTCATCATGAGGCTGTTTCGAAAGATGTTGTGATTAAGTCGGTTAATCGTATTTATCCATTCTTGCAAGCAGAGTTATTCTTACACTTTAAGCAAGAAGAATTAAAAGCGCATATTGAAGCAATTATTACGGAACTAAGTCGGCAAGGGGTGATTAAAAACGAAAGTGATATGTTAATGATCAATCGCCCACATATTCGTACCTTACAATTACATTCAGCTGGTGTGCGTGAAATCCTTCAACGTTATTATATTAGCCTAAGTGTCTTGTTGGAGCAGCCAAATATTAGTCGTGGCTCTTTAGAAAAAGAGAGTAGTTCAATTGCTCAGCGTTTATCAGTCTTGCATGGTATTAATGCGCCGGAGTTTTTTGATAAAGCGATTTTCTCTACCTTTACATCAAGTCTAAAAGCACAAGGGTATTTTGATGGTGATGATAATTTAGCGATTGCAAAAGTTAAAGAAACGGAATCGTTATTACGTAGTTTGATTTCGATTGAAGTTCAGCAGACCATTCAGGGTGCGATGGCTAAAGTCACAGAATCTGTAGAGAATCCTAATATCGCAGGATAATAAATCAAAGAAGAGCGCTAACAAGCACTCGTTTCTTGCAATTTTGTTGCCAAAAATAAAAGCTGAATGCGATCACATTCAGCTTTTTTACTTCCTATATAATTATTTTGGTTCACCGATTGGTAAAACAGTCTTACCAAAACTTTCATTAATAATATCCGCAGCGGCTAAGTAGAACGCTAAGAATGCGGTTAATAAACCAAAGTTACCACCAATGTTAGTTAGGGTGGTGTTATGAGTGAAATCGCCAGCGGCCAATAGGTAGAATGTAATAGTTAAGCTTAAGAAAATAGCTTGTAATGCACGGGCTTTTGCTAGTGTGCCGATGAACATCATAAGTGTGAATGTTCCCCAAGCTACTAAGTACCAACCAACGAATTCTGCCGATACATTCGCAGCAAAGAACACTTTAAATAATGCAAAAGACCACCAGAATGCACCATAGCTGGTAAACGCAGTAAAGCCGAACGTGTTACCTTTAGCAAATTCAAACATACCTGCAATCATTTGTGCTGTGCCACCGAAAGCAAATCCCATTGCTAAAACTAAACCTACGTTTTCACCGCTGAATGTACCGTTATTGATTAGGCTTAGTAAAAATGTAGTAAGTGCAAAACCGCATAAACCGAGCGGAGCCGGGTTAGTTCCTGAATTTGGAGCTGACATTGAAAACCTCTGTTATATTGTTACACCATAAGTGTGGTAATTGTTTATCTACGCCGATAAATCAGACGTTATATGCCTAAAATTTAGGGCGATAAAGTATAGCGATTTTGCAGTAAATTGACTAGAAATTTCCGAGACAAGCGGTGAGATTTTTGCAAAATTTTGCCAAAAAATGACCGCTTGTTGTTGTCATTTAGCTATGGATTTAACTGCCGATATTGGCTGGGTGTTACGCAATATTGCTTTTTAAAGGCGGTAATAAAATGCGGCTCGGATTGGAAGCCGCAAGATAAGGCGATACTTAATACCGACCCAGCTTGGCTTTTGAGCAGCATTGCTGCTTTTTGTAGCCTGATTTTGTGTACAAAAGCATGTGGGCTAATACATAAATGTTTGTTAAATAAGCGGACTAACTGGGCACGAGAAAGGTGGATAAATGCCGCCATATCATCGACTTGCCATTCGTGTTCGGGATTAAGCAAAATAGCTTTGATCAAAGGTCTTAAGCGTAAGTCTTGCCAACCTTTTAAAATACCGAATAACTGATTGTTATGGTTAACTAGATGTTCTCGTAAGATCATAGTTAAAATAACAACAGCAAGCGAGTTAACCACAGATTTTACGGCTAAATTAGGTGTTTCTGCTTCTTGTTTTAGAATATCTAACATTGCTTTTAATGGTGTCTCGGCAACTTGAAATACGATCATTTCAGGTAAGCTTTCCATTAATTCGGCTTGATGGTCATAATAAAAATGGAGGCAGAACATATCGCATTCTGATTGAGAAAGTCCTGCTTGGGTGAGTGTAAATGCACCCAATTGTTCATGGTTTACCGCATTTTTGCTGGTCAAAGGCTGTATTTGACTACGTAATGTATGATCGGCAAATCTGGGGAAAAATACAATATCTCCCTGTTTAAGGTGATGGGTTTTCCCATTATGTTGTAGATAAGCTTGCCCATAGCTGATGATATGAGCGATTGCTTGTCCGGTTTGATGCGGATTCTCAAGTTGCCAATCTCCCTGTAACTGACATTTCACACTGATTCCGGCTGAGATTTGAGCGAAAGCTAGAAGCCTATCTAATATATCCATTGTTCATTCCTTATATTTCCACCTTAAATTGCGATTATTTCATTATAATATGAGCTGATTTGATAATAAAGTTTATCAGATAAACGCAATAATAAATGCGTTTTTTCATATTATTCACTTTAGGAGGAAATCAATATGTCTTCATTCCAAAATTGGACAGAACACACAGCTCACGTTAAGCAATCTTTTGGTAAATTAGGGCAAAAACACCCTAAAATGCTTGAAGCTTATAAAGCATTAGGTACAGCGGCCGCAGCGGAAGCATTAGATCACAAAACTCGTGAATTAATTGCATTAGCAGTAGCGATTACAACACGTTGTGAAAGTTGCATCAGTGTACACGCAGAAGAAGCGGCAAAAGCAGGTGCAACCGAAAGCGAAATTGCCGGTGCATTAGCGACTGCGATTGCATTAAATGCAGGTGCAGCTTATACCTATGCTTTACGTGCATTAGAAGCGGTAGAAGAGCAAAAATAAGGAGCAATCAATGAAGAAATTGGCTTGGATTTTAGGGTTTGCAACAATGATGCCAATGATGGTAAATGCTGAACAAGCATCGGTGCAGCAAGTACAAGCTGAGAAAGCAGCGGGTATTTGGATTGATGTACGTTCTGCTGAAGAATTTCAGCAAGGGCATTTAAAGGATGCAATTAATTTAACGCATACTGAAATTGCACAACGTATTTCAGAAGTTGCTCCTGATAAAGACCAACCAATTAATCTTTATTGTCGTTCAGGGCGCAGAGCGGAAGTAGCTCTGAATGAGCTCAAAAAATTAGGTTACAGCAATGTAACTAATCATGGTGGTTATGACGATCTGATTAAAGCCGGGTTGAAATAGCTGTTTTGAGTGCCAAGCATTTGCTTGGCACTTTTCGTTTATATCTGAGGTTAAAAATTATGAGTGCTTTTAACAATTTTGTTAATTTTGTTGCAAATATTGTTGCTCCGATGCAACGCCAATTTATTAACTTTGTACGTATTGCCATTTGTATCGTGATGGTTTGGATTGGTGGTTTAAAAGTCTGCCAATATGAAGCAGACGGTATTGCCCATTTTGTGTCTAATAGCCCGTTCTTTAGTTATATGTACAAAAAAGGCCCGAATTTAGTTGATGACGGCACAGGTAAAATGGTGATGGAATATACCCTTCACAAAAACCCTGAAGGTAAAATGGTGGCAAAAAACATCGAATGGCATAAAGAAAACGGCACTTATACTGCATCTTATATCATAGGTGCAACCATTGTGACGGTTGGTTTATTGACGTTATCCGGTATTTGGTTCCCGGTTTCCGGTATGGCGGGGGGCTTACTCACCTTTGGTATGTCGATTGTTACACTCTCTTTTATGATCACCACCCCTGAAATTTGGGTGCCGAATTTAGGTGGGGATATGCCAACCCCAGCGCACGGTTTCCCATATCTGTCAGCAGTCGGTCGTTTAATTGTGAAAGATGTGATTATGATGGCAGGTGGCTTGGTTGCTGCAGCGGAATGTGCTAATCGCATTTTAGCCAGACGTAAAGCGATTGCTTAATTAATAGTGCTAATGCAAGCGGTCATTTTCTTGTAAAATTTTGCAATAAAATGACCGCTTGTTTTTTGTCAATTTGCCATAATTTCAAGTATAATTCGATAACGCAATCGTTTGCTTTTATTAAGGAGAGACAAAAATGACAATAATCGGTACGCCCCTAAGAGCTAATGCTACAAAGGTGATGATGTTAGGTTCGGGCGAGTTGGGTAAAGAGGTTGTAATTGAATTACAACGTTTAGGCGTAGAAGTGATTGCGGTAGATCGCTATGAAAACGCTCCTGCACAGCAAGTAGCTCATCGTGCTTATACGATTTCGATGTTAGATGGGAAAGCATTACGAGAACTGGTTGAAAAAGAAAAGCCGGATTTTATTGTGCCGGAAGTGGAAGCCATTGCAACTGCAACCTTGGTTGAGTTAGAGCAAGAGGGGTATAACGTAATCCCAACGGCAAAAGCAACGCAATTAACAATGAACCGTGAAGGGATTCGCCGATTGGCAGCAGAAGAGTTGGGCTTAAAAACGTCGCCTTATCGTTTTGTGGATAATTTTGAACAGTTTCAACAAGCGATTCAAGAAATTGGGATTCCGTGCGTAGTGAAACCGATTATGTCTTCTTCCGGATACGGACAATCAGTGGTTAAATCTGAAACGGATATTCAACAGGCTTGGGATTATTCACAACAGGGCGGGCGTGCCGGCGGTGGACGTGTGATTGTAGAAGGTTTTATTAAATTTGATTATGAAATTACCCAACTTACCGTTCGCCATATTCACGGCACGTCGTTTTTAGCTCCCATCGGGCATATTCAGGTTGATGGCGATTATCGTGAATCTTGGCAACCGCAGCAAATGTCAGACATTGCATTGAAAAAAGCTCAAGAAACCGCAGAAAAAATTACCTCTGTACTGGGCGGAAGAGGCATTTTCGGCGTGGAACTTTTTGTCTGTGGCGATGAGATTATTTTTAACGAAGTCTCCCCACGTCCGCACGATACCGGAATGGTAACAATGGCATCACAAGAGCTTTCCCAATTTGCCCTACACGCCCGTGCGATTTTGGGCTTACCGATTCCGGAAATTTACCACATCAGCCCAGCAGCCTCTAAAGCGATTGTAGTTGAAGGAATCTCGGATAATGTGCGTTTTGGCGGTTTAGATAAGGTATTAGCTGAAATCGGGACGAATATCCGATTATTCGGTAAGGGCGAAGTAAATGGTCACCGTCGATTAGGCGTGATTCTTGCTCGTGATGAAAGTACAGTGAGAGCATTAGAAAAAGCTCGGCGAGCCTATGATAAGTTAGATATTCAATTATAAAGCTAGGGCTTTGATATTCGTGGATAGTAGGCATTTTTATGCCTACTATCTTATTGGTTTCTAATCACATTAGACAAAAAAGTCGAAGATTGTTAATCTTCTTTGCCGAGAATCTGATTCACTTCACTCTTATACAATACCGCTTTCGCCCCGAAGACAGCTTGTACACCGCCGCCGACTTCCAGCACGTCAATCGCACCAAGTTTTTTCAGCGTTGCTTTATCTACTGCTTTCACATCTTTCACCGCCACACGCAAACGAGTGATGCAAGCATCGACATTTTCGATATTGGTTGCAGAACCAAGCGCAGCGATAATTTTATGGGCATTTTCAGTCAGCGAGCTGGTTTGCTGTTCCACAACCTCTTCGCTATCTTCCGCACGCCCCGGTGTCATTACGTTGAATTTTTTGATCAAGAATAGGAACGAGAAATAATACAGTGCTGCCCACGGTAAGCCTACCAGTATTACTCGAATCCAGTTGGTGTTCTCGTTGCCTTGCAAAATGCCGAACAGGGTGAAGTCAATCACGCCGCCGGAGAAGGTGTTACCAATCGAGATGTTGAGTAAGTCGGCAATGTAGAACGATACGCCGTCTAAAAAAGCGTGGAACACATAGAGCCACGGGGCAACAAACAGGAACATAAATTCAATCGGCTCGGTAATGCCAGTGATAAAAGAGGTGAGCGCTGCACCTAAGAACAGACCGCCAATCGCACCACGGCGGGCTTTCGGCACAGCGTGATACATCGCTAAACAGGCGGCAGGCAAGCCAAACATCATTGTATCGAAACGCCCAGCGAAGAAACGTGTACCTTCGGTAAATAAGCCTTGATGGGTTGGATCGGCGAGTTGGGCGAAGAAGATTTTTTGCGCCCCGATAATGGTTTCACCATTTACCACTTCTGTTCCGCCCAATTCGGTGTACCAAAACAGTGGGTAGATCATATGATGCAAGCCGACCGCACCACTTAACCGCATTAAGAAACCGTAGAAAAAGGTGCCGATTTCGCCCATTTCCGCAATCCCTTGCCCTGCGGAAACCAACCACTGTTGGAAAGTCGGCCAGATCAAAAAGAACACTGCCCCGACAAAAATCGCAGCAAAGGCGGTCACAATCGGCACAAACCGAGAGCCACCAAAGAAACCAAGAATTTGCGGCAGCTGAATGTTGTGGTATCTGTTATGCAGTTTCACCGTAATCAAGCCCATCATCAGCGAGCCGATCACACCGGTATCAATCCCTTTGGTTTCAGGAGAGAACAGCGGAATGAGGGCAGAAATCGTGCCGGTCATAATCAAATAACCGACCACTGCCGCCAGTGCCGCTACGCCTTTATCCCGTTTGGCAAGCCCGATCCCCAGCCCGATACAGAGCAGCAAGGCAAGGTTGCCAAACACCACGCTCCCTGCCGATGCCATAATCTGGAAAATGCCCTGTAAAGTCGGGTTATCCAATATCGGGTAGGCTTGCACCGTTGCCTTATTGGACAAGGCTCCGCCAATCCCTAACAGCAAACCGGCTGCCGGTAAAATCGCAATCGGCAGCATAAAAGCTTTGCCGACTTGTTGCAGTTGTTTGAACATAAAATTTCTCCTTTTTTATGATTGTAATTTGATGGTTTATAGCATACTTAAATTTAAGTAGATACGGTGTGATATAACTCACAGATTTGCAAAATTTTTGCTAATTCTGACCGCTTGTAAAAAAATTACCGCTTGCCGAAAAATTCAAGTAGAATGAAGTATTTTTAGCAAACACAACATAAAAAATTGGAGAAGATTATGCCTATTTTACGTTCAGCGACCTCAACGCAAGGTCGTAATATGGCGGGGGCTCGTGCATTATGGCGAGCAACCGGTATGAAAGAAAATGATTTTGGTAAGCCGATTATTGCAGTGGTGAACTCATTCACCCAATTTGTGCCGGGGCATGTTCACTTAAAAGATATGGGGCAGTTGGTTGCGGCAGAAATTGAAAAAGCCGGTGGGGTGGCAAAAGAGTTTAACACTATTGCGGTTGATGACGGCATTGCAATGGGACACGGCGGAATGCTTTATTCTTTACCAAGCCGTGATTTAATTGCAGACAGCGTGGAATATATGGTGAATGCTCACTGTGCCGATGCGATGGTGTGTATCTCTAACTGCGATAAAATCACCCCAGGAATGTTAATGGCAGCAATGCGGTTAAATATTCCGACTATTTTTGTCTCTGGCGGCCCGATGGAAGCCGGAAAAACCAAACTTTCCGATCAATTAATTCGCTTAGATTTGGTTGATGCAATGATCGAAAGTGCCGACCCGAATGTGTCTGATGAGCGTATTGATGCGATTGAAAAACACGCTTGCCCAACCTGTGGTTCTTGCTCGGGAATGTTTACTGCAAATTCAATGAACTGCTTAACCGAAGCGTTAGGTTTAAGTTTACCGGGCAATGGTTCAATGTTAGCAACTCACGCTGACCGTAAAGAGCTTTTCTTAAGAGCTGGGCGTGAAATTGTGGAGCTTTGCCGTAAATATTACCAACAAGATGATGAAAGCGTGTTACCTCGCTCAATTGCTACCTTTGATGCGTTTGAAAATGCAATGAGCCTTGATATTGCAATGGGTGGCTCAAGTAACACCGTGCTTCATTTGTTAGCTGCGGCTCAAGAAGCAGGCGTGGATTTCAAAATGGCAGACATTGACCGTCTTTCTCGTGTTGTGCCGTGCTTAAGTAAAATTGCCCCGAATACCAATAAATACCATATGGAAGATGTACATCGTGCCGGTGGGATTATGGGCTTACTGGGCGAATTAGACCGTGCTGGTTTAATCCATCGCCACGTTAAAACAGTGTTAGGTTTGACGATTGAGGAGCAGCTTAATCAATACGATATTATTCGTAATAAAGATGAAGATTTACACAAATTCTTCCGTGCCGGCCCGGCAGGTATTCGTACCACCAAAGCCTTCTCACAAGATTGCCGTTGGGATACTGTTGATGATGACCGTGTAAACGGCTGTATTCGCAATGTGGAAAATGCCGTGACCAAAGAGGGCGGTTTAGCCGTATTATTCGGTAATATTGCAGAAGACGGCTGCATTGTTAAAACCGCAGGGGTGGATGAATCTATTTGGAAATTCACCGGCACGGCAATTGTGTTTGAAAGCCAAGAAGATGCGGTAGCGGGTATTTTAGGTGGCAAAGTTAAAGAAGGGCATATTGTGATTATTCGCTACGAAGGCCCGAAAGGAGGCCCGGGTATGCAAGAAATGCTTTATCCAACCAGCTACTTGAAATCAATGGGCTTAGGCAAAAAATGCGCCTTATTAACTGACGGTCGTTTCTCCGGTGGTACATCAGGTTTATCTATCGGACACGCCTCACCGGAAGCGGCTTCAGGCGGTGCGATTGCCTTAATTAATGATGGTGATACGGTATCAATTGATATTCCGAATCGTTCGATTAACCTAATGATTTCAGATGAAGAACTTGCCGCCCGCCGTGCAGAAATGGAAGCCCGTGGCGATAAAGCGTGGCAGCCGCTAAAACGTGAGCGAGAAGTGTCGTTTGCGTTAAAAGTATTCGGGCATTTTGCCACCTCTGCCGATAAAGGTGCGGTGAGAGATAAATCGCTGTTAAAGTAAATAAATTAGAAAAAAAGAAGCATTTCAATAATATATTGATCTGCTCTCCATTCAGCTGGATATTTAATCTAGCTGAATGGAGAGCAGATCGATAGCCTAGTTTACATCTTTTTGTTTTGATACAGGGAAATGTATTACAAGCATTTTGCCGGTTTTGGCAGGCCTGCAATTTTAGTGGCTTGTTTTGCAGGACCATCAGGAAACAAGCGTTGTAAATAACGGCTGTTGCCTTTTTCTTCACCGAATTTTTGTGCCATTGCTTTTACTAGCATTCTGATTGCCGGTGAAGTTTTGTATTCTTGGTAGAAATCTCTTACCAGATAAATGATTTCCCAGTGTTCCGCAGTTAAGCTAATTTGCTCTTGTTCGGCGATCTTTTCTGCTAATTCTACAGACCAATCATTTAAATTGGTTAAATAGCCCGAAGCATCGGTTGGGTATGGGATATTATTTAATTCGATCGTCATCAAATAAAAATGCCACATAATGTGGCATTCCTCTTAAACTAAACTGTTAGTCGTCGCTACCTAGCACACCGAAGATTTGTAAGAAGCTCACAAATAGGTTGTAGATAGAAACATATAAATCAACGGTTGCACGAATGTAGTTGGTTTCGCCACCGTGAATAATATTGCTGGTTGCCAGTAAAATTGCACCGCTTGAGAAAATGACAAATAAGCTGCTTAAGGCTAAGCTTAATGCTGGAATCGCTAAGAAGATATTTGCGATAATACCAACTAATAACACTACGAAAAGAGCCATCATCATTCCGCTGATAAAGCTCATATCTTTTTTAGTGGTTAAAACATAAGCAGAACAAGCGAAGAAAACCAATGCAGTTGCACCTAGTGCAAGGGCAACAATATCGCCTAAACCTGCACCGATGTAGCGGTTTAAAATCGGGCCTAAGGTGTAGCCTAAAAAGCCGGTTAAAGCAAAGACACTTAAAATGCCTGCACTGCTGTTTGCGGTTGCATTGGTTAAGAAAAGTAAGCCGTAAAAGCCGACTAATAATCCCCACCAAGGCATAGCCGGTGCGTTCATTTGCATTGCAACAAAAGCGACAACTGCCGAGAATGTTAGCGTCATTGCCAATAACATATAGGTGTTGCGAAGCACTTTGTGGGTGCTAATCAGTGATTCGCCGGTTGAATAGCTGTGAGCTAAACGATTTTCCATAAAAATTCCTTCTGTTTTGTGTCTAAATCGGAACATCCGATGGATTAATATCTATGGATAAATTTCCATAAAGCAAGAGGTAAGGTAGCCGTAATTTATTGTAAAGTCAATGCGATTTTGTGACAGGAGAGTAAAAAAAAGTATTTAGTTATGTTACACTTGACATCACTCTACTTTATGTTCCTTTTCATCGATGAATTCGCTATGAAGCTCAATTTCCCAACTTATTTAACCTTATTTCGGGTAGGATTAATCCCACTTTTTATTGTGGCTTTTTATCTGCCGACAAAATATGCGCCTGAAATTTCAACACTTATTTTTTTTATTGCATCGATTACGGATGCCTTTGACGGCTATTTAGCACGCAAATGGAATCAAACCACCCGACTTGGTGCATTTTTAGATCCTGTTGCGGATAAAGTCTTGGTTGCGGTTGCTTTTGTCTGCGTGGCGGAGTATTACCACACTTGGTGGATTACTATTCCAATCTGCATTATGATTGCCCGTGAAATTATTATTTCGGCTTTGCGTGAATGGATGGCGGAGCTTGGGGAAAGGGCCAGTGTTGCCGTTTCGATTTGGGGGAAAGTAAAAACGACTGCCCAGATGCTCGCATTAGGTGGAATGTTATGGAGACAGAGCCAACTAATGGAGATTTTAGCCTTTATTCTGCTTTATATTGCAGTGGGTTTAACGATTTGGTCTATGATGCAGTATTTAAATGCTTCGAAGAGTAGTCTATTGAAGTCATAAGCGGTCATATTTTTATTATTTTTTGCAATTTTGTAGAGTGGAAATACCGCTCTACAATTTTCAATTTTATCAACTCTAATGTCTGAATTTAACGCTAAATCTTTCCTGTTAAATGTGCCTCACCAACCGGGTGTTTATCGTATGTATGATAGCAAAGGCACGATAATCTATGTGGGTAAAGCCAAAGATTTAAAAAAGCGTTTAGCCAGCTATTTTCGTAGCCAACTTTCCAGTAAAAAAACGGAAGCCTTGGTGGCAAATATTGCTAATATTGAAACGACGATCACCCATTCTGAAACAGAGGCGCTGCTTCTTGAGCACAATTATATTAAGGAAAATCAGCCGAAATATAATGTGTTGCTAAGAGATGATAAATCTTATCCCTATATTCTGCTAACTAAACATAAGCATCCTCGTTTAACGGCATTTCGTGGCAGTAAAAAGATCGCCGGTGAATATTTTGGGCCTTATCCGAATGTTACGGCAGTTCGGGAAACACTGAATTTATTGCAAAAAATTTTTCCTATTCGTCAGTGTGAAGATACTTATTATAAAAACCGCTCACGACCTTGCTTACAGTATCAGATCGGACGCTGTTTAGCCCCTTGTGTAGAGGGCTGTTATTCACCCGTTGAATACGATCAGCAGGTTAATTTGGTTCGTTTGTTTTTACAGGGAAAAGATCACCAAGTAGTCGAGCATCTGGTACAGAAAATGGAAGATGCGGCGGAGGTTTTGGATTTTGAAGGTGCAGCACGTTTTCGGGATCAAATTCAATCCGTAAGAGCGGTGCAAGAAAAGCAATTCGTCTCTAATGATCGGCTAGATGATCTTGATATTATCTCAATCCTTTATCAAAATGGGATTGCCTGTGTGCATATCTTGTTTGTTAGACAAGGTAAGGTGTTGGGCAATCGTTCTTACTTTCCAAAAGTGCCAAGTAATACAGACTTAACCGAGCTAGCAGATACCTTTGTTGGTCAGTTTTATTTACAAATGAACCAGCATCGCACCATACCTAACCAAATTGTGATTGATCATCAATTAAGTGAATCTAAGGCACTCAGCGAAATTTTAAGTGAGCAAGCAGGGCATAAAGTCAGCATTTTAGATAATACCATCAGAGGTGATAAACAGCGTTATTTAGCTTTAGCGAGAACTAATGCAATGGCAGCATTAGCTTTACAACTTAAGCAAGAATCCCATATTCAAAGCCGTTATCAGGCATTGAAAGAAATGTTGAAAATGTCAGAGATTAAAAGAATGGAGTGCTTTGACATCAGTCATACAATGGGCAACCAAACAGTGGCTTCTTGCGTGGTGTTTGATGAAAATGGGCCGCTAAAATCGGATTACCGCCGTTTTAACATTGAGGGGATTACCGGAGGTGATGATTATGCAGCAATGGAGCAGGCTCTCTTGAAACGCTATAATCGAGAATTACCGCCAGAAAAGATCCCTGATATTATTTTTATTGATGGTGGCAAAGGGCAGTTGAACCGAGCGTTAGATGTCTTCGCTAAACTTGATGTGGAATGGGATAAATCGAAACCACTTTTAATTGGTGTGGCAAAAGGCGTGGAACGTAAAGCTGGGCTGGAAACTTTAATTATCAGCAAATGGGATAAAGAAATTCACTTACCGCCAGATAGTCTTGCCTTGCATTTAATTCAGCATATTCGAGATGAATCCCACCAGCATGCCATTAGTGGGCATCGTAAAAAACGCCAAAAGGCCTTTACCGAAAGTGGATTAGAATCTATTGCCGGTGTCGGTGCAAAACGCCGACAAGCGTTGCTAAAATATTTAGGCGGAATGCAGGGGGTGAAGTCTGCAACCTTGGAAGAGATTCAATCAGTTCCGGGAATTTCTAAAGCTTTGGCAGAGGTTATTTTTGATACATTAAAAAATAGTTAAATTATCAATAGCGATATCGCTTCCAGCCGTAATGGTAGCCCACTCCTATGCTCGGGTAAATTACAGGGTGAATTGGCAGATTTATGCTTTTTGAGCGTTTATCGCTTTGGTTTAATGGCTCATCATGTTGCTTTGTATTTTTATCAACAGTTTGCTTATTGATTACTCGTTGATGGTAATCCTGAACTGCTTGCATATCCATTGGTACTGTGCTTTGTTGTTGGGGTGTCGAACAGGCGGTTAGTGCAACGCTTAATCCGAGTAAAATTAATTTTTTCATATCATTTCCTTATATTGCAAAATATTTTGCTTTTTTGACCGCTTATTTTGCTATTAATTCTTAAAAAGATTATTTTATCCATAAAAAAGGACGCACTAGGCGTCCTCATTTCTATTCTTTAAAATTAAAGAGCAGATTTTGCTTTTTCAACTAAAGCTGCGAAAGCAACTTTGTCAAATACTGCGATGTCAGCTAAGATCTTACGGTCGATTTCAACAGATGCTTTTTTCAAGCCGTTGATGAATTTACTGTAAGATAAACCGTTTTGACGTGCTGCTGCGTTAATACGAGCAATCCATAATTGACGGAATTGACGTTTACGTTGACGGCGGTCACGGTAAGCATATTGAGCAGCTTTAACTACTGCTTGGAAAGCAACGCGATACACGCGTGAACGTGCACCATAATAACCTTTAGCAGCCTTAAGAACTTTCTTATGGCGTGCTCTTGCAATAACACCACGTTTTACACGAGCCATTATTTAATCTCCTAATTGTCTATTTTGATTGGTGGTCGTCATCACGACCTTTACTAAGAATTCTATCCGTACGTCCGTACTTTACTACACTACGCTAACCTAAAAGGCTTATGCGTATGGTAAGCACGCTACTACTAAAACTTGGTCAGCTTTCGCTACCATTGATTTGTGACGTAATTGACGTTTACGTTTAGTGGTTTTCTTAGTCAAAATGTGACGTAAGTGAGATTGTTTACGTTTAAAACCGCCGGAAGCTGTTTTTTTGAAACGCTTAGCAGCACCACGTACTGTTTTAATTTTAGGCATTGTTAAAAAACTCCGCATTGTTTGTTAGATATTATGAAAATAAGGCGAATTTTGTGAACAAAATTACTTGGAAGCACTTATTCTCCGCTATACGATTTTCATCGTTAAAAAGTCAAGCAGGCTGCTGAGTTTGCCTGTTGAGCATTTTCTCTTTCTTGGCTAGGCAAAAAAGCTTGCGAATTTTAGCGAAAATATAACCGCTATGCAAGCCAATTTAAGCTTTATCAAGAAAAAAGCACATTAAAACAATGTGCTTATCGAAATTATTTCTTCTTAGGTGCGATCACCATCACAACTTGGCGACCTTCCAATTTGCCTGGGGCTGACTCTACCATTGCAATCTCTGCGGTATCTGCTTTGACACGTTCTAAAACGTCCATACCGATTTCTTGGTGAGCCATTTCACGACCACGGAAACGCACTGTGATTTTTACTTTATCCCCATCTTCTAAGAAACGGATAATGCTACGAAGTTTAACTTGATAATCGCCATCATCAGTTCCAGGACGGAATTTGATCTCTTTAACTTGAACAACTTTTTGTTTTTTCTTTTGCTCTTTTGCTGCTTTCTCTTTTTCGTAGATGAACTTTCCATAGTTCATAATACGACAAACTGGTGGTTCAGCATTTGGGCTGATTTCCACTAAATCCAATTCAGCTTCCTCTGCTCTATTTAGAGCATCTTGAAGTGATACAATACCCACTTGTTCGCCGTTTTCATCGGTTAAGCGAACTTCTTTTACGCCACGAATTTCGTCATTAAGACGATGTGCACGATTTGATTGAACACGTTTTACAGGTTTAATAGCCTTATTCCTTCTAGTAAATTTTTGCTTAAATTTTACCGCTTGAGAGCGTATAAATATTTTAGATTGCTTGTTTTAAGTGATTAAAAAACAGCTAAACGTGCGGATTCTATAAGATTTTCAGTGCTTATGCAATAATAAAGCCCTTATTTAACTGCCTATTTTCGGTTATTTTGATGTTCTTTGATTAAACTCATAAATGCTTGCCCAAATCGTTCAAATTTTCGTTCACCAACACCATTAATTTCTAACATTTCCACTTTTGAAGTCGGGAGAAATTCTGCCATTTCTTGCAAGGTGGCATCGTTAAAGACAATATAAGGCGGAATATTTTCGAGGTCAGCGATCTGTTTACGCAAGAAACGTAAGCGTGCGAATAAGTCTTTATCATAGCGGTGGCTTGCCTGTTTTTGCACAAATGCCGTAGCAGAAATACCTAAACGTGGCAAAGCAAGCTGTAGTGGTTTTTCGCCACGCAAAAACGGTCTGGCACTTTCGGTTAATTGCAGGGCGGAATGGTTAGCAATATTTTGAATAATCAGCCCTAAATGAATCAGTTGTCGAACCACATTTTGCCAATAATGTTGGCTTTGCTCTTTGCCGATACCATAAACGGAAAGTTGGTCGTGTTGATGCTCACGAATTTTGAGGTTGTTCATTCCTCGCAATACCGCAATAATATGGTGCTGACCGAAAATTTGACCGGTGCGATAAATCACCGACATCACTTTTTGGGCATCAAGTAATCCATCATATTGTTGCGGTGGATCTAAACAAATATCACAGTTTTTGCATTGCTCCTGCCTATGTTCTCCAAAGTAATTCAGCAAGACTAAACGGCGACAAGTTTGTGATTCGGCGAAATCGCCAATCGCTTGTAATTTATGTTGTTTTATATTCCGCTGTTCACTTTCAGGCTCTTCCAATAATATTTTTTGTAGCCAAGCATAATCGCTCGGATCATAAAACAGCACCGCTTCAGAGGGTAAGTCATCTCGTCCTGCTCGTCCGGTTTCTTGGTAGTAAGATTCGATAGAACGAGGCAAATCGAAATGCACTACAAAACGGACGTTAGATTTGTTGATCCCCATACCAAACGCAATGGTGGCAACCACAATTTGAATATCATCACGCTGAAACGCATTCTGCACTCGTTCCCGTTGTTCAAAACTCATACCGGCGTGATAGCCCATCACGCTGATTTTGCGGGCTGAGAGTTTCTCGGTGATTTCTTCCACTTTTTTGCGGCTATTGCAGTAAACAATCCCACTTTTGCCTTGCTGTTTGCTGATGAATTTAATCAGCTGCTCAAGCGGTTTAAATTTTTCCTGCACGGTGTAGCGAATATTTGGACGATCAAAGCTACCTAAATAGATATGTGGGCTATTTAAGCGTAAATGATGCAGAATGTCGGCACGAGTTGTCGGATCTGCCGTGGCGGTAAGTGCCATTAACGGCACATTCGGAAATGTGTTTCGTAAGCCACCCAGTAGCGTGTATTCAGGGCGAAAATCGTGCCCCCATTGGGAAACACAATGGGCTTCATCAACCGCAATAAAGCTAATTTTACACAGTGAAATAAAGTGAAAGAAGCCTTGCGTCATTACCTTTTCAGGGGAAAGATAGAGTAATTTTAATTGCCCGGATAAGGCTTTTTGTTCCACAAATTGCTGTTCTTCAAGCGTTTGAGTGGAGTTAAGATAAGCTGCTTCAATGCCATTAGTGATAAGTTGATCCACCTGGTCTTTCATCAACGAAATCAGCGGAGAAATCACCAAAGTGATGCCGTCTAGGCACAAAGCCGGCACTTGGTAGCACAGAGATTTGCCACCGCCTGTTGTCATAATCACGAGGCAATCACGATTTTCCAACACGGCATTGATAACTTCTTCTTGCCCGTCTCGGAATTTTTGATAGCCAAAAATATTATTTAAAACAGAAATTGCGGTGGTGTTCATTGGTAGTTGGTTGCTACTTACGATAGTACTCGTCTTCTGCGAGTATCTTTTAAAATGAAAATAAAGCACTCATCAAAGACGAGTGCTGTCTTAGTTAACAATTAGGTATTAGAAAGAAACGCTTTCTCCGTGTCGAGCAAAAGCTTCTTCTAAATGTTGCCAGAACGAGCGACCTTCATCTGTTACCCATTCGCCTTCTACATTTTTAAAGTGGAAACCGCCTAATTTGCTGGCAAGCCATAATTCTAACATTGCCTCTTGTTTATTGATGATAATTTGCGATTCATCATCAAAGGTTAAGGTGCAAACCGCTCCTTGGATTTCAGTGTCCACTGATAATCCTTCGTCATCAATTTTTTCCTCAATTTGTTGCCATACTTGCTCTACGGCTTGGTGGAATTGTGCTGTGTTCATTGGTGTATCCTTATTTGAATGTTATATAAGTAGTAAATACTTTTTGTTTTAGCTGTTTAAATGGTCTGTAAAGTTCTTTTTGTATTTTTGTTAAGAAATAATTAGGCTTTTTAAGTTTAGCTTGATTTTTTATTTTATCCTCATTGTTACAACGAATAGCTCTATCACCCTGTAATGAGCTTTTAAAATTAGTTTTACTATTTAAAATAAAATCTTGTACACATAAAGCAGGAGACATTTGTAATACTTTATATTCTTTAATTTTTAAATATTCATCAAAAATTAAGTCGTCAATAGGAATGTTAAGTGTTTTTAATATATTAATTAAAAATTCTGCTCCCTTGGTCGTTAATATGTAGCCAGCCATACCAACATGTCTACTATTTAATTTAAAAAGCTTTCTATTTAATATATATTTCTCGGTTTTGTTAAAACGATTTATTCTATCAAATGGCAGTGTCTCTAATTTAACAATGTGAGTGTCTTCTGGTATATAATTTGTTTTTAGTAATTCAAATGCATTATTACCTAAATAAATATCATCTTCAAAAATACAAATATAATCCAAATTTTGTTGTTTGGCTAAATGCCATAATGCAATATGACTCAAAGCACAGGCTATTTCACCTTTTGTTAAGTTTGTATTTGAAATGTCAATATTAAATGCTTTGGCTTTTTCTTTAATTAAATCCGGCGTAATCGCATCGAAAAATTGAAAAGGAATATTTTGTTTGCCGAATTCAGCTTCAATATGTTTTCTACGCTCCTGTGCGGAGGTTAGGCTAATTACATAATTATTCATAAATTTAATCTATCATATAGCAAGCGGTTATTTTTGATTAAATTTTTGCAAAATTAACAAGAAATTTCACCGCTTGAAAGGTTAATTAATCGGTGGTAATTCGGTCATAGCCCAGCGGGGTTTTACGCTAATGCTTAAGTCGGTTTGTTCGCCGTTTTTTAAGCGAAGAAAGCCAGTGTAGGCAATCATTGCGCCGTTGTCGGTGCAAAATTGCGGGCGAGGGTAGAACACTTCGCCTTTTAATTTTTTCATCATTTCGGCAAGGTCGGCACGTAATTGCTTGTTGGCACTCACGCCTCCTGCCATCACTAGGCGTTTATAGCCGGTTTGCTCTAACGCCCGTTTGCATTTAATTAAAATAGTATCAACCACGGCTTGTTGGAATGCGTGAGCGATGTCGCATTTGGTCTGTTCATCAAGTTCGCCATTTTCATTAAGATTGGCTTTAATCGTATTCGCAGCAAAGGTTTTTAAACCGGAGAAACTGAAATCCAGTCCCGGTCTGTCGGTCATTGGACGAGGGAATTTGAAACGATTTGGCGTGCCGGATTCCGCTAATTTCGACATCGCTACACCGGCAGGGTAGTCTAAACCGAGTAGTTTGCCTGTTTTATCAAAGGCTTCGCCGGCAGCATCGTCAATCGATTCACCAAGTAGTTCGTATTGCCCGACGCCGTCAACTTTTACCAGTTGGGTGTGTCCACCTGAAATCAATAATGCCACAAACGGAAATTCAGGGGCATTTTCTTCCAACATTGGGGCAAGTAAATGCCCTTCCATATGGTGAACGCCCAATGCCGGAACATTCCAAGCATAAGCCAGAGAACGGGCAATGGTTGAGCCGACCAATAAAGCCCCGACCAAGCCTGGGCCGGCAGTATAGGCAATGCCGTCAATATCTGAGGGTTGCAGATTGGCTTCTTTTAAGGCTTCTTGAATTAGCGGCAACGTTTTACGGATATGGTCTCGAGAAGCCAGTTCAGGCACGACGCCACCGTAATCGGCGTGCATATCAATTTGGCTATAAAGCTGGTTTGCCACTAAGCCTTTGTCTTCATCATAAATGGCAACACCGGTTTCATCACAAGAGGTTTCAATACCTAAAATTCGCATAGTGGGTGAAGTCAAAATAAGTTAGAAAACCAAAAGGGGCGAAGAACGCCCCTCACATTATTCTCTGTACGACTAGAATTGTTCGCCATACTTCGGTTTTTCAGGATTCGGTAGCTCTTTGCTTTCATATTCTTGGATCAAGAGTTCCGTTTTTTGCTCTGCATCTGGGATATTCATTTGCTTATATGCTTCTTTTAAGTATGGCAATGCTTGTTTGGTTGCCAGTGTATTCGGGTAAAAACGCAACATTTCTTCGATACGGTTTACTACAGCCACATAGGCATTACGTTCATCATAAAATTTAACAACGGCTAATTCGTGTTCCGCTAAACGGTTAAATAAGTAATTCATCCAATTTTGAGCATCTTGTGCATATTGGCTTTGAGGGTAGCGCTGTACAATAGTTTGGAAGTTACCGTAAGCATTACGAACATTATCTACGGCTCGAGAGGCGCGATTTACACCAAAGAAGTCTTGAATAAAATTATCACTTAGACGTGCATTTGATAATCCTGCTAGATAGAATACGTAATCCATATTAGCTGCATTCTGGTAAGAGCGAGCAAAACGTTCTGCGGCATCAAGTGCTTTGTAGTATTCGCCAACTTTATATTGAGCATAAATTAAACTTAGTTGGGTTTGCTCACCAAGTCCTGAATATTGGCCTCCTTTGGTTCCAACCGCTTCTAAGTAGCGAATGGCAGAATTATAATCTCCATCTTGTAAATAGGTCTGACCTTTGCCATAAAGATCTTGAACGTTGGATTGTTCTAACTCTTTATTTGAATTTGAACAACCTGCAACAAACAGTCCGGCTAATACTAATGTGGCAAGAGATTTAAATTTACGCATATGTTTTACCTATAAAAAGTGTCTAGGACGAAAAGTTAATGTACAATGTCCTCTGACTAAGAATAACTTATGAAGTTCATCTCGCTATTCTATATAACATCACGCAAGTAAGCAAATGACTAATTAGGATTTATGGTTTAATGACTCAACAAAAGATTTTAACAGCAGAAATTACTGCAGATTTACTAGGTGCTCGCCTAGATCAGGCTCTGGCACAACTTTTTCCAGACTATTCTCGTTCACGCATTAAAGTGTGGATTGAAAGTGATCTAGTGAAAGTTAATGGCAATATCGTGAATAAAGCAAGGGAAAAAGTATTTGGTGGTGAAACTGTTGAAATTACCGCTGAAATAGAAGAGGAAATTCGTTTTGAGCCTCAAGATATTCCACTAAATATTGTGTATGAAGATGACGATATTATCGTCATTAATAAACCGAAGGATTTAGTGGTTCACCCAGGGGCTGGTAATCCGGACGGTACAGTGCTGAATGCTTTGCTACATTATTATCCACCGATTGCAGAAGTGCCTCGAGCAGGGATTGTTCACCGATTGGATAAAGACACGACAGGCTTAATGGTCGTGGCTAAAAACATTCCGGCACAGACTCACTTAGTAACCGCATTGCAAAAACGTCGTATTACCCGTGAATATGAAGCGATTGCCAGCGGCATTATGACACAGGGTGGAAAAGTTGATGAGCCAATGGCTCGCCACCCAACTAAACGTACGGCAATGGCTGTTCACCCAATGGGAAAACCGGCGGTTACGCATTATCGTATTATGGAGCGTTTTCGTAATTACACACGTTTACGTTTAAGATTAGAAACAGGGCGTACTCACCAAATTCGGGTACATATGGCGCATATTGCTCACCCATTATTAGGTGATCAGCTCTATGGCGGTAGACCTCGCCCACCTAAAGGTGCGAGTGACTCGTTTTTATCGGTGTTACGAGGCTTCCAACGCCAAGCCTTACACGCCACAATGTTGAGATTAGAGCATCCGATTACTGGTGAAATGATGGAATGGCACGCCCCATTACCTGATGATTTTATTGAATTGATTCAGGCACTAAAAGCGGATTATGAGCTTTATAAAGATCAATTAGATTATTAAGTTTAGGTGTTGCTTAAATAATGTAAAGTTGCTATATTGAAATCGTTTTCATAAGTAAACAACAAAAAAGGAGCTTTCTATGAAAAAATTAGTATTAACTATTTTAGCAGCTGCAACTTTCTTGACTGCGTGTAATACCGTTGATGGTGTTGGTAAGGATGTTGAAAAAGCGGGCGATAAAATTCAGCAGGCTGCACAATAACAAAAAGCTTCGAATTCTAAGAAGCTAATAATATATATACCTTATTGAACAATTGTTCAATAAGGTATATTTTTGCGAAAAATACGGTAAATTTTACCGCTTACTCTTGGAATAAAAAATAGGGCTAAATGATATCTCTCATTTAGCCCTTATTATTAGATGTAAAGTTTAAACATCAATGTTCATTTTTCTCTTTTAGTTTAATTAACTGACCTTCTAATTTCTTCTTAACATCAAAAATTGCAGTATATAAATCTTCATGTTCAGCTTTAGCGACTAAATCACCTAAAGGGGTGCCAATTGTTGCTTCAACTTGGAATGAGTTAGGTTGTTTTATCAGCATAAAATGTGGGTTTATCAATTGGGTGTGGTATTTTTCTAACTTAGCTAAACGCTCCTCAATATGAGTACGGATTGCAGGGGTAATGTCCATTTGTTTGCTTGAAATATTTAATGACATAACATTTTCCTCTTGTTTAGTTAAGGCTTTTGCCGTTGATATTCTAATAACCAAAATATGCTCATCACTCCAAAAATTCAAGTGAAAAATGAAATAAGTTTCCAAAAATTTGATCTACTTAACACTTTTAGCGGTTTTTAGCTATAATATAATCATAATCTAGTATGTGAGAATAATTAATGAGTGAGAAAAAACAGTTACCTCCATTCCAGACACAATTTTTACACCCTAAATATTGGGGATTGTGGCTCGGTTTAGGTGTTTTTAAGTTAATTTTATGTTTGCCTTATCCTATTTTAGTAAAAATTGGTCTGGGACTAGGTAAATTGTTTACTAAATTGGGTTTTGGTAAACGTCGTATGCGTATTGCTCGCCGTAATTTAGAGCTCTGTTTTCCCCATTACTCTGCTGAGAAAGTAGAGGAATTAGTCGAAGAAAATATGAAATCGGTTGGAATGGCGATTATTGAAACCGGTATGGCTTGGTTTTGGTCGGATAAACGTATTCTTAAATGGTCTAAAATCGAAGGGCTAGAGCATTTAACACAGCGTGATCAGGAAAGGGGTATTTTACTTGTAGGGGTGCATTTTCTGACTTTAGAACTCGGTGCAAGAATTATTGGGCTGCATCATCAAGGAGTAGGGGTTTATCGACCGAATGATAATCCATTATTAGATTGGATACAGTTTCGAGGACGTGTTCGCTCAAATAAAGCAATGTTAGACCGTAAAGATGTGCGTGGAATGATTCGAGCTTTAAAAAATGGCGAGATGATATGGTATGCGCCTGATCACGATTATGGAAGACGAAATAGCGTTTTTGTACCATTTTTTGCAGTGGAGGAAACTTGTACTACTGCGGGTAGTTATATGTTACTTCGTTCTGCCCCAAAGAGTTTAGTGATCCCGTTTAGCCCGATGCGAAATTTGGACTATTCAGGCTACACAGTAAAAGTTAGTCCTGCCGTTGATTTTAGTCAATGTCAAAATGAAGTTGAAACGGCTATTTTAATGAATCGGGTGGTAGAACGTGAAATTATGGCTGCGCTAACTCAATATATGTGGCTACATCGCCGTTTTAAAACTCGCCCAAATGAAGGTGATCAAAGCCTATATGATTAATTTTAAATAATTTCAAAAAAGTGCTTGCATATTTAAGCTGAATTTTGCAATCTAGCAATGTTATCAAGCATAATAAAAAAATACAGGAGATGATTATGGCGACCCCTTTATTTCACGGTAGTATCGTAGCATTGGTTACACCAATGACTCATGGTGAGGTAGATTATCAGGATTTAAAAAAATTAGTTGAGTATCATATTCAAGCAGGTTCTCACGCTATTGTATCTGTTGGTACAACAGGTGAATCTACCACATTAAGCATTGATGAAAATGTTAAGGTGATTAAGAAAACGGTTGAATTTGCTGATGGACGTATTCCAATTATTGCAGGAACCGGTTCTAATGCGACCAGTGAAGCTATCACTATGACTAAATTATTAGCAAACAGTGGTGTAGCCGGTTGTTTAAGTGTAGTGCCTTATTACAACAAGCCAACGCAAGAGGGGATGTACTTACACTACAAAGCGATTGCAGAAAGTACAGATTTACCACAAATTCTGTATAATGTGCCGGGGCGAACAGGGAGTGATTTAAAACCTGAAACAATCGGTCGCTTAGCGAAAATTGAGAATATTGTTGCTGTGAAAGAAGCAACGGGTGATTTAAGCCGCTTACCTTTAATTAAGCAATTAGCCGGTGAAGATTTTATTTTCTTGAGTGGTGATGATGCTACTGGTTTTGAGTCTATGAAATTAGGTGGTCAAGGGGTGATCTCGGTCACCAATAATGTTGCCGCTGCTGATATGGCAAAAATGTGTGAGTTAGCCCTTGCTGGCAAATTTGCTGAAGCAGAAGAAATTAATAACCGCTTAATGGCGTTACACCATGACTTATTTGTGGAATCTAACCCGATTCCAGTGAAATGGGCAGCTTACAAATTAGGGTTAATTAGTGAGCCTAATTTACGTTTACCGCTTACCACACTGTCTGAATCAGCACAGCCTATAGTGTTAAAAGCATTGCAACAAGCGGGCTTAATTTAGCTATTTTTTGCAAATTAAATTTGAAACCGGTTAAGTTAATTCTAACCGGTTTTTTCATATCTAAAAGAAATTTCCTCATAAAAATAAAATGCTAAATTTCTTTGATTTAAGTGAAATTTAATTCTGTTTGATTGAATTTTGTTCGCCAAAAATACTATTTTTTCTGCTTTTTCTAGTTTGATCAAAAAACAGTTAAAAATCCGTTGTCTTCCTTTTTTCTGGATCTAATATACGGATAATTATTTTTTAGATACTTGTTTAAGGAGAAGTTATGGCCACTCAATCTCAACGTTTTTCTCTTACTTGGGTACTAAATTTATTTGGTACTGCGGTAGGAGCCGGCGTTTTATTTTTGCCAATTAATGCAGGTATGGGTGGGTTCTACCCACTTATTATTATGACTTTGTTAGTTGGACCAATGACATATTTAGCTCACCGTGGCTTAACACGTTTTGTGCTTTCTTCAAAATACAAAGGGAGCGATATTACGGCTGTTGTTCGTGAACATTTTGGTGAACAGGCCGGTAAATTGATCACGCTACTGTACTTCTTTGCCATTTTTCCGATTTTACTGATTTATGGTGTAGGTATTACCAATACCGTGAGCTCTTTTATAGAGAATCAGCTTCATATCGCGCCACCATCTAGGGCTGTATTATCGTTTATGCTAATAGCTGCTATGATCGGAGTAATGTTATTAAGTGAGCAAGTCATGTTAAAAATCACAACTTGTCTTGTGTATCCATTAGTGTTGATTTTATTGGGCTTATCTATTTATTTAATTCCACAGTGGAATACAGCTGCCTTACAGCAAATGCCAACTACAGGAGACTTCCTTACTACACTTTGGCTGACTATTCCTGTTTTAGTCTTTGCTTTTAACCATTCGCCGGCTATTTCTTCTTTTGCACTTTCTCAACAGAAATATTACCAAGATGACAAGAAGGCTGAAATTGAATCAGCTAAAGTATTACGTTCTACCGCCTTTATCTTGGTGTTATTTGTGATGTTCTTTGTATTTAGCTGTGTATTAACTTTGACACCTGAAGAATTAGCACAAGCTAAAGTGCAAAATATTTCGATTCTTTCTTACCTTGCGAATAAATTTGATAATCCGATTATTTCCTATTTTGGACCGTTGGTTGCTTTTTTGGCGATTGGTAGCTCTTTCTTTGGGCATTATTTAGGTGCGCGCGAGGGGTTAGAAGGATTGGTTAATCAAATGCGTAAAGAGCCGATTGAGCCAAGCAAATTCCGTAAAATTACCGCTATTACTTTTTTAATCATTTTATGGATTGTGGCGACTATCAATCCAAGCATTTTAGGCTTCATTGAAAGCCTTGGCGGGCCGATTATTGCGATGATCTTGTTTATTATGCCTGTCTATGCCGTATATAAAGTACCGGCACTTGCACGTTTTAAAGGTGAATTTGGCCATTTATTTGTGCTTGTTATGGGTTGTATTGCTATTTCAGCAATAGTATATGGGTTACTGTAATCTTTCTAAAATCAATGTAGAATACGCCCTTTTATTTTCTATGTGAATTTGTGTTTATGATTAGTGTATTTGATATGTTTAAAGTGGGAATTGGGCCTTCCAGTTCCCACACAGTGGGGCCGATGAAAGCGGCAAAGGAATTTGTTGATGAGTTACAAAATCGCAAATTTTTAAACAAAATTGACCGCTTGCGGGTAGATGTCTATGGTTCATTATCACTCACCGGGCGAGGGCATAATACGGATATTGCCATCATAATGGGGTTGATGGGGTATTTGCCTCATAATGTGGATATTGAACGTATTGAGCAAACTATTGAAAATCTAAAACAAAATAAGCAACTTATCATTGCTGAAAGCAGTGTTGAGCCTAAAGTGATCGCATTCGACTTTTATGATGATATGCCGTTTCATCGAGATTTCTTACCTCGACACGAAAATGGTGTGAAATTTAGTGCCTTGAGCGGTGAAGAGTTGCTATTTCAAAACACTTATTATTCTATTGGTGGTGGCTTTATTGTTGATGAAGCTAACTTTGAGCAAGTTAAAAATTCAGCTCTTTCTGTTCCATTCCCATATCAGAATGCAGCAGATTTACTTGCACATTGTAAGAATAACGGGTTGCCGCTTTCTTCTTTAGTCTGGAAAAATGAGCTTGCTTTACGCAGTAAAGCAGAAATTTCGGATTATTTGGCAATGATTTGGAAAACAATGGAAGCCTGTATTGAGCGTGGTTTGAATACGGAAGGGTTACTACCCGGTCCTCTGAAAGTGGTACGCCGTGCCAGTGGGCTACGCAGAATGTTAGAGGCAAACAGTAAATTCAATACCGACCCAATGCAAATTATCGATTGGGTGAATATGTTTGCCCTTGCAGTCAATGAAGAAAATGCAGCCGGTGGACGAGTAGTCACCGCACCTACCAATGGAGCTTGTGGTATTGTTCCGGCTGTTTTGGCTTACTACCAGAAATTTATTGCACAGCTTAATCAAGATACTATTGAGCGTTATTTATTGACTACCAGTGTGATTGGTTCGTTATACAAAATGAATGCCTCTATTTCTGGCGCTGAAGTAGGTTGTCAAGGGGAAGTTGGTGTTGCTTGTTCGATGGCGGCAGCAGGTTTAACAGAAATTATGGGGGGCAGTGCTGAACAAGTGTGTATGGCAGCAGAAATTGCAATGGAGCACAATTTAGGCCTAACTTGTGACCCTGTTGGCGGACAAGTGCAAGTGCCTTGTATTGAAAGAAATGCAATCGCTTCAGTCAAAGCGATTAATGCCAGCAGAATGGCACTACGCCGTACTTCTTCGCCTCAGGTAAGTTTAGATAAAGTCATTGAAACAATGTACGAAACCGGCAAAGATATGAATGCAAAATACCGTGAAACCTCAACCGGTGGCTTAGCAATCAAAATTTTACCTTGTGATTAATTAATGAAAAAGGCTATCTTATCAAAATAAGGTAGCCTTTTAGTTTGCAGAACATTAATGACGGAAATGTCTCATTCCGGTTAGTACCATTGCCATACCGTGTTCGTTGGCGGCATCAATCACTTCTTGATCACGCATTGAACCACCTGGGTGAATCACACAAGTAATCCCTACTTTTGCAGCAGCGTCAATACCGTCACGGAATGGGAAGAATGCATCGGAAGCCATTACACAACCGGCAACTTCCAAGCCTTCATCTTCGGCTTTAATACCTGCAATTTTGGCGGAATAAACACGGCTCATTTGTCCTGCACCGATACCGATAGTTTGCCCATCTTTCGCATATACAATCGCATTCGATTTCACATATTTTGCTACTTTCCAGCAGAATAATAAGTCTTTCAGTTCAGTTTCGGTTGGTTTACGCTCTGAAACCACTTGTAAATCCTCAATAGAAACAGAACCTTGATCAGCATCTTGCACTAATAATCCGCCGTTTACCCGTTTGAAATCTAAGCGTTTCACTGCTTCTGAGAACTCGCCACATTCAAGCACACGCACGTTTTTCTTAGTGGCTAACACTTCTTTGGCAGAAGCAGAAACGGTTGGTGCAATAATCACTTCAACAAATTGACGGTCTGCGATGGTTTGAGCAGTTTCGCCGTCTAATTCACGGTTAAAGGCAATAATGCCACCGAAAGCAGAAGTTGGATCGGTTTGGTAAGCACGGTTGTAGGCATCTAAAATATTTTTACCCAAAGCAACACCACAAGGGTTGGCGTGTTTTACAATCACACAAGCAGGCTCGCTAAATTCTTTCACGCATTCAAGAGCCGCATCGGTATCTGCAATATTATTATATGAAAGCGCTTTGCCTTGTAATTGTTTGGCGGTGGAAACAGAGGCTTCTTTTAATTCGTTCTCCACATAGAATGCAGCGTTTTGATGCGAATTTTCGCCATAACGCATTGTTTGTTTCCGCACAAAATTGAGGTTTAAGGTGCGAGGGAATTGCCCACTTGGTTGGGTTAAATCTTCTTCCTCAGCCCCTTGATAAGGCGGCACTTTTTGCCCGAAATAGTTGGCAATCATTGAATCGTATTGTGCGGTATGCTCAAACGCTTTAATAGCAAGATTAAAACGGGTCTCTAGAGTTAAACTGTTTTGATGTTGATCCATTTCGGCAAGAATAGCATCAAAATCATTGTTATTGACCACAATCGCCACATCTTTATGATTTTTCGCTGCAGAACGCACCATTGTCGGACCACCGATATCAATATTTTCCACCGCATCTTCAAGGCTACAATTTGGATTGGCAACGGTTTGAGCAAAAGGGTAGAGGTTTACTACCACCATATCAATTCGTTCAATGCCGTGTTGGTTCATCACTTCATCATCAGTACCACGGCGACCTAGAATTCCGCCGTGCACTTTCGGATGCAGGGTTTTTACACGCCCGTCCATCATTTCAGGAAAGCCGGTGTAATCTGATACTTCTGTTACTGGCAAACCGGCTTCAGCCAGTAATTTTGCGGTTCCGCCCGTAGAAAGTAATTTTACCCCACGAGCCGATAGCCCACGAGCAAATTCGACAATGCCTTTTTTATCAGACACACTTAATAACGCCTGTTGAATCGCCATTTTTAAATTCCTTAAAATGAGTGTTAACGTGAAAATAAACGGCAAAGATTATAACGCAAACGTTTGCTTTTTTCATCTACAAGTGGTCGATTTTGCAAATTTTTCTGCAAAATCGACCGCTTGCACTCGTGATTAAAGCGGGTAGAATAGAGGAAAAAAATCGGAGGAACTATGATTAACCACAATTTAGCAGATTTCGTATTTGAGTATTTTACCGAAAACAACCTAAAAGCAGGCACATTACGTTATCGCTATATAAAAGAGAACGTGATTGATGCTTACAGTACCCGAGTAGATGATGCCTTTCAAGGTAAAGGTATTGCAGGAGAGCTTTACAATGCTTTAATTGCGTTTGCGCAAGAAAAAGGGCTGAAAATCAAGCCAAGTTGTAGTTATATTGAGGTAAAAATGCAACGAAGTCATCGAGATTTAATTGTTTATAGAGGAGCAAGCGGTCGTAAAATGTTAAAAATTTACGACCGCTTGCGTTATTCAATTCTCAAAAATCCGTCACACAAAATATAAGCCCTATTCATTAAACAATGCCATATAAAACTTATTTTCAAACGTATTAAGCGGAGCTCGCTTAGTTTTGCTTTCTAGCTCGCCAGTGGAATAGCCGTTAATAAATTGCACAAAAGCAATGCGTTCGCCACGGGCGTTTTTCATAAAGCCGGCAAGGTTGTAAACCCCTTTCAGCGAGCCGGTTTTAGCAATCAGGTTTTTAGCAAGCGGTTCGGTTGAAATTGAGCCTCTGCCGGAAATAGTACCGTCCACGCCTGCAATCGGGAAGGTTTCAAACAGTTTTAAGCTTTCTTCGTGTTGGGCGATATATTCAAGGCTTTCCAGCATTGTTCGGCTACTCACTTGATTATGGCGGGAAAGCCCTGAGCCGTCAGCCACCACGCTGTTTTTAAAATCAATGTTGGCTTTGGTTTTTAATAACTGGCGAATCACATAACTACCTAATTGGAACGAGGCAGGGCGGTTATGTTGCTTGTTGGCAACGGCCCTAAACAGGGCATCGGCAATTTGGTTATCCGATTTTTTCATCATTTTCTTCAGCAACACCGGCAACGGCTCAGAATAATGCTCGGCAAGTAGCGTGCCGTTTTGGGCGGTTAATGGCTCTTTTACTTGCCCGTTAAACGCAATTTTCAGGCTTTTTAAATGAGCTTTAATGATATTTGCCCCGTAATTGGTTGGATCTTGCACTGAAAAACTTAAGCCGAACGGCTGAGACTGGCGAGCCATACAGCCTTTGATTTGGTAGCGGTTGTTATCGTGAACCACTACATCAAGCTGGCAAAATGGGACTTCTTTCGGCTCGACAATATAAGCAGAGCTAAACACCTGCACTGGGTAGGCAGCCGGCACATTCACTTTAGCAAATTCGCCAATGGGCTGGTCTGCATTTAAAGTGACATAAAAACAGTTGTGATCTACATTAATTGCCGCCGGTGGAGCGTTAAAGCACATCGTCAAGTCGTTCCAAATCCAACCGGAGGCTTTGTCGTGGCTGGCAAAAACCGACGTGTCTAAAATTAAATCCCCTTCAATTTTGGTAATGCCCTGTTGCTTTAATTTGCTAATTAATTGATAAATTTGACCGCTTGTAAGCTCAGGGTCGCCACTAAAACGGGCAATTAAATTGCCTTTTAACACCCCGTTTTCTACTTTTCCGTTGCTTAAAAGGGCAGTTTGAAACCGGAAATCATCGGTTAAGGTTAATTTGGCTGCTAATGCCGTAAAGACTTTTTGGGTGCTGGCAGGTAGCATAAAAATATCACTTTGATATTGAGTGATGATTTGGTTAGTGTCTAAATTTTTAGCAATAAAGCTAACAGAAGTGCCGGCAGGCAAGGTATTTAATAATTCTTCGGTATTAATTTCAGCCTGGGTAATGCTTGGTATCAGAAGTGTAGATAAGATAAATTTATTTAAAAAAGCACGAGTGAAATTTTTAAAAATCATAATAAAAGGGGAGTTGAAATTTTTAGTGAGAAATTGAATAATAGCCCTTTCGTTTTAATTCGTAAACCGATAATTTTTAGTAAGGAAATAGATTTAATGAAACAAATTCCTATGACGGTGCGTGGTGCAGAGCAACTGCGTGAAGAATTGGATTTTCTAAAAAATGTGCGTCGCCCTCAAATTATTGATGCGATTGCAGAAGCCCGTGAACACGGCGATTTAAAAGAGAACGCCGAGTATCATGCAGCCCGTGAACAACAAGGTTTCTGTGAGGGGCGTATTCAAGAAATTGAAGGCAAATTAGGCAATGCTCAAATCATTGATGTAACGAAAATGACCAATAACGGCAAAGTGATTTTTGGGGCAACCGTGCAGTTAGTGAATGCCGATACTGATGAAGAAGTCACTTACCGCATTGTGGGTGATGATGAAGCCAATATTAAAGAGGGCTTAATTTCAGTTAATTCCCCGATTGCTCGTGGTTTAATCGGCAAAGAAGTGGACGATTCAGTCAGCATTACCACACCAGGCGGTAAAGTCGAGTTTGACATTGTGGGTGTAGAATATATTTAATCTACGCTAGGGCGAATTACAATAGTGGGGCGAAAAAATTTTCGCCCCTACTTTATTAAACAATCTCACTCGGCACAAAGAAGTACGCAATTTCACGTTTTGCCGACTCTTCGGAATCTGAGCCATGAACGGAATTTTCACGCATACTTAAGGCATATAAATCTCGAATCGTTCCTTTTTCACGATTATCCGGATTGGTTGCTCCCATTAATGCACGATAATGGTTGATCGCATTTTCCCCTTCCAGTACAGAAACGACAATAGATCCTGATGTCATAAATTCCACTAACGGCTCAAAGAACTCTTTGCCTTTGTGTTCCGCATAAAATCCTTCCGCTTGCTCACGGGTAAGATGTACTTTTTTTAGAGCTTTGATAGTCAGCCCGTTTTCTTCCAATTGAGCCAAAATTTTGCCGATTAAATTACGGCGTGTAGCATCCGGCTTAATAATAGAAAGCGTTTGTTGAATCATCATCTTCTCCTATTTAACTTGCATTCCCGGCTGAACACCGCTGTCTGCATCTAATAAGAACAGGTTCGCACCGCCTGTGCCGGCAGATAAAATCATTCCTTCCGACATACCGAACGACATTTTGCGTGGAGCAAGGTTGGCAATTACAATCACGAAACGCCCGATAAGTGCTTCCGGATTTGGGTAAGCCGCTTTAATACCGGAGAACACTTGGCGTTGGTGGTCGCCTAAATCCAGCTCAAAACGTAACATTTTGTCTGATTTTGGTACTGCCTCGCAGTTCAATACTTTGGCTGCACGCAAATCTAATTTCGCGAAATCATCAATCGTAATTTCAGGGCTGATTGGCTCAACTGTAATATTTTCTTGTTTTTCGACCGCTTGTTGTTCCACTTTTTGTGTTCCTTTAATTTGGTTTTCGGTTTTCTTATTCGCCTCTGCAAATAAGGCTTTGGTTTCATCAATCACTGCATCAATCTGTTTTTTCTCAAGGCGTGAGAACAGCGATTTAAACGGTGCAACAGTATGCCCGAATAATGGGGTAGCGATATTATCCCAACGCAATTCGCTTTGTAAGAATGCTTCGGCACGTTCTGCCAGTTTTGGCAACACCGGTTTTAGGTAGCTCATTAGCACACGGAATAACTCAATGCCCATTGAACAAACCGCTTGTAATTCAGCCTCTTTGCCCTCTTCTTTGGCGATGACCCAAGGAGCTTTTTCGTCAATGTATTTGTTGGCTTTATCGGTTAATTCCATAATGGCACGAATAGCTTTATTAAATTCACGATTTTCATAGAAATTCGCAATGGTTTCCGCTTGAGCAGTAAATTCATTGAATAATGCTTCGTCATCTAATTTTTCAGCTAATTTGCCGTCAAAACGTTTAGCTATAAAACCGGCGTTGCGTGAAGCAAGGTTCACTAATTTATTCACTATATCGCTGTTTACACGTTGCACGAAGTCGTCTAAATTAAAATCTAAATCTTCAATGCGATCGTTTAATTTTGCCGCATAGTAATAGCGTAAACATTCGGGGTCGAGATGTTTTAAATAGGTATTAGCTTGAATGAACGTACCACGAGATTTCGACATTTTCGCCCCGTCCACCGTCACATAACCGTGAGCAAACACATTGGTCGGTTTGCGGTAGCCGCTGCCTTCCAACATTGCCGGCCAGAACAAACTGTGGAAGTAAACAATATCTTTACCGATGAAGTGATAAAGCTCGGTGGTGGAATCTTTTTGCCAAAACTCATCAAAATCAATGCCTGCACGGTCGCATAAATTTTTAAACGATGCCATATAACCAATAGGGGCATCTAACCAAACGTAGAAGAATTTGTTCTCTGCGTCCGGAATTTCAAAGCCGAAATAAGGGGCATCACGGCTGATGTCCCATTGCTGTAAGCCACTTTCAAACCATTCTTGCATTTTATTGGCAATTTCAGGTTGGAGTGAGCCGGAACGAGTCCACTCTTTCAACATTCCCTCAAAACTTGGCAGGTCGAAAAAGAAATGTTCAGATTCTTTCACCACCGGAGTTGCACCGGAAACCGCCGAGCGAGGGTTGATTAAATCCATCGGGCTGTAGGTAGATGCACAGACTTCGCAGTTATCGCCATATTGATCTTCGGCTTTACATTTCGGGCAAGTCCCTTTCACAAAGCGATCCGGCAAGAACATATTTTTTTCAGGGTCGAACAGCTGCGAAATCACTTTGCTTTTAATAAAACCGTTCGCTTTTAAGGTTTTATAAATATCGGTGGTGATTTGGCGGTTCTCTTCGCTGTGAGTGGAATGGTAATTGTCAAAGCTGATATTAAAACCGGCAAAATCCGCTTCGTGATCGGCTTTCGCTTTTTCAATTAACTGCTCGGGCGTAATGCCTAATTTATCTGCATTAAGCATAATAGGTGTGCCGTGGGCATCATCAGCACAGACAAAGTGGACTTCATTGCCACGCATACGTTGAAAACGCACCCAAATATCCGCTTGAATATGTTCAAGCATATGACCTAAATGAATTGCACCGTTAGCATAGGGCAAGGCACAAGTAACAAGCATTTTTCGTTTTTGGTTAGCCATTCTTTTTCTCATTAAAATTAGGGTAAAAATTGCCGTCTATTTTAGCCCAAAAGTGGCGGGTTTACCAGTTGGCGTGAATTTATTAGAGCTTTGGGCTAACAAGCGGTAGAATATGATGTGGTAGGGGCGAAATATTTTTCGCCCTAATTTCCCAAATGATGATGTGGGCGAAAAATGTTTCTCCCCTACACCTATTTTGGATAAAAAATAGTATGCGAAAAGTAAAGTTATACCGCTACCAACTCCCCATTCAAACCGGCGTAGTGTTACGCAAGCAACCTTTGAAAGAACGGCAAGGGTTTCTGGTGTGCTTGCAAGAACAGGAGAAAGTCGGCTGGGGCGAAATTGCACCGCTTCCAAGTTTTAGTCAAGAGAGCCTAGAACAAGCCGAAAACCAAACTGTGAATTGGTTAAAGGCGTGGCAGAAAGGAAAGCCTGAAATGTTAGAGCAGCTTTTCCCGTCTGTCGCTTTTGGGCTAAGCTGTGCTTTGGCGGAGCTGAATAACAAATTAGGCGAGCAGGCGAATAACCAATCGGCGGTGTTGTGTTATGGCGATTTGGAAAAGTTACACACCGCATTTAGCCAACGTTCCCATTCAATCGGTAAGCTCAAAATCGGTCTCAATCCTGAGCAGGAAGGCGAGCAAGCAAATTTGCTGTTGCATACGTTCCCGAATTTACGCCTAAGGCTTGATGCCAACCGTCTTTGGAGCTTAGAACAAGCGGTTAAATTTGCTGAGAAAATTGCAAATGAACATAAACCCCGCATTCAGTTTATCGAAGAACCTTGCCAAACTCCGGAGCTTTCCCGTCAATTTGCTACACAAACCGACATTGCGATTGCGTGGGACGAGACCGTGCGAGAGGCGAATTTTTTGGTAAAAAAAGAGCCAAATTTGACCGCTATTATTATTAAACCTATGCTGGTTGGTTCGCTTGAAAAATGCGTGAATTTAATTCAACAAGCACAGAAGCAAGGATTAGTAGCGGTGATTAGTTCAAGTCTTGAGAGCAGTTTGGGCTTAACCCAACTGGCTCGTATCGCCCACCAATACACACCAAACAATGTGCCGGGGTTGGATACGCTGAATTTAATGCAACACCAATTATTGCGGGCTTGGCACGGCTCAAGCTTGCCGTTGGTTGGGCTAGAAAGCGAATTTGTGAGAGAAGTTGTGGTATAATTACACACCTTTCTAAGGCAAGACTTCAGCTCCCCTCTTTAGCAAAGAGGGGAGGGGGAGATTTGGCAGAGCGAATAAACGGAGAAAATAATCAGTATTTCTCAAAGTAATTAAATTTTGTTTATTCTCTAATTATTTATTATCTTTCTTCGCTAATTATTACTGCCAAATCTCCCCTAGCCCCTCTTTGCTAAAGAGGGGAATTATTCAAAATAAACATAGATTAGAAAATATGCGTTTAGACAAATTTATCGCCGAGAATACCGGTTTAACCCGTTCACAAGCGGCTAAAATGCTGAAAAGTGGCATGGTGACGGTAAACGGCAACATTGAAAAAAGTGGTGCGGCAAAAATCAGCCAAGAAGATGAAATTTATTACGAAGATCAAAAATTAGAGTGGGTGGAAGAGGGGCAGTATTTTATGCTCTATAAGCCACAAGGCTATATTTGTTCGCACGATGATGGCGAATATCCAACAGTTTTTCAATTCTTTGATTATCCGTTAATGACGAAACTACATACCGCAGGGCGGTTAGATGTGGATACCACAGGGCTGGTGCTGTTAACCGATGACGGCAAATGGTCGCACCGTATTACCTCGCCCAAGCACCATTGTGAAAAGACATACTTAGTGACGCTTGCGGATCCGGTGGAAGATTTTTATGCACAGCAGTTGGCAGAAGGAATTTTACTGCGTGGCGAGAAAGAGCCAACTTTGCCGGCTCAACTTGAAATTTTAGACGATTACAATGTGAATTTAACCATTAGTGAGGGGCGTTATCATCAAGTTAAGCGAATGTTTGCAGCATTGGGGAATAAAGTCGAGGCATTACATCGCTGGCGAATTGGCGATGTGGTGTTAGATGAAAGGTTGGAAGAAGGTGAATTCCGTCCGCTCACTTCAGAGGAGATAGCAAGTTTTAATGGAAAGTAGAAGACCAAGCCTGAGCTTTTTCATCATATTAGGTATGATGGCAATGTTGCCGCCATTAGCCATTGATATGTATTTGCCTTCATTTTTAGATATTGCCCGTGACTTGGCGGTTTCGCAAGAAAAGGTGCAAACCACCTTAGCGGTGTTTACCTTAGGTTTTGGGGCAGGTCAGCTATTCTGGGGGCCGATGGCAGACAGCTTTGGGCGGAAAATCATTATTTTAATCGGATTAGTCGGCTCGGCGATTGCCGCTTATTTTCTGACCCAAGTTCAGAATATCGAAACATTTTACCTGCTAAGGTTAGTACAGGGCTTATGTGCGGCAGCCCCGGCGGTGGTGCTGGGAGCATTAGTGAGAGATCTGTTTGAGCGTAATTTATTTGCCAGATTGATGTCGGTTATTATGATTATTTCTATGCTTGCCCCATTGCTTGCACCGATTGTTGGCGGTTATATTGCCAAATATTTCCACTGGCACTCAATTTTCTATGTGTTAGTGGCGATGGGGATTTTGTGCGTGGTCTTAATCAGTTGGAAAATTCCTGAAACATTAGCCCCTGAAAAACGCCTGCCGTTAAGTTTTGCCAAAACCTTAAGCAATTTTGCCACCTTACTGAAACATAAACCTACACTTGGTTATGTGCTGATTGGCGGCTTAACCTTTGCCGGTATTTTCTGTTTTTTGACCTCAGGCTCGATTGTCTATATTGGGCTTTATGGCGTGTCGCAAGAACATTTCGGCTATTTCTTCGGGCTGAATATGATTGTGATGGTGACGATGACGGCAATTAACAGCAAAATGGTGGTGAAAGTCGGCTCTGAAACGATGTTGCGAATTGCCTTAGGTATGCAAGTATTAGCAGGCATTTGGCTGGCTTTGGTGGCGATTTTTGATTTAGGCTTCTGGGCAATGGCAATCGGTATTCCGCTTTATATCGGAATGCTTTCCACTATTGGCAGTAATGCAAGTGCTGCCATTTTAGAGCAATTTCCTCAAATGGCAGGCACGGCTAACGGAGTAGCAGGTACGGCTCGTTTTGGTGTCGCTTCCCTTGTTGGAGCAGGGCTTTCACATATTGCTGTAACCAGTGCTGCCCCAATGCTTTTGGCGATGGCATTGTGCGTTATGTTAGCCGGTGTGGTGTATTATTTTCTGTGTTATAAGCGATAACTAGGTTGGGGTAGCTTGCGAAAACCCAACAAATTTCTACAAGCGGTTAATAATAGTACATTTTTTGCAAATTTTTAGGCAGAATTAACCGCTTGTGTGGTACGAGCGTGGACGCTCGCACCATCGGGGCAATATCTACTAAGATTTTAAAAACAGCGAAATAGATTCCAAATGCCCGGTGTGGGGGAACATATCAATCATTGCCGCTTTTTCTAGCCTGTATCCTAATTGCAACAGCTTTTCGGCATCTCGCACCAGTGTTGCCGGATTGCACGAAACATAAACAATCCGCTCAGGATTGAGCGAAGCTAAATGGTCTAGGCAAAATAATGCCCCGTTGCGTGCCGGGTCGAGCAACACTTTGTTAAACGGCTCTTTTGCCCAAGGTTTGTCAGAAAACGGCTCATCTAAATTGGTTTGGTAAAATTCCACATTTTTTAGACCGCTTGTCACCGCATTCTCTCGGGCTTGTTGCACCATTGGTTCTACCCCTTCCACACCGACCACCGATTTCGCTCGCCCAGCAATAGGTAAGGTAAAATTCCCCATTCCACAGAAGAGATCTAACACTCGATCTTGGCTGGATAATTCCAGCCACTCAAGGGCTTTTTCCACCATTTTTTCATTGAGCGTGGCATTCACCTGAATAAAATCCCGAATTGAAAAATGCAACTTTAGCCCCTGAATTTGATAATACGGGCGTTCACCGCACAGATGTTCAATGCGGTTTTCTTCCGTCATCACAAAAAGAGATAATTGCTCTTGTGCAGCGAATTGACACAAATTGTGGTTATCTTGTGCCGATAATGCCCCTAAATGGCGGAAAAATAGGGCAATGGTATTATCCGCACTGACCAGCTCAATATGCCCCAATTTTTTCGGCTGTTGCCAGTTTTCAATCAGGTGTTTTAATTTGGGGAGCAAATTGGCAAGCGGTTCAACCAGCACTTCACAGTGTGCAAGCGGTATAATTTGGTTGGAATTTTGCAAACGAAAGCCGATTACTGCCTTTCCCTGTTGAATCGCAATGCTTAATTTTGCCCGGCGGCGGTAGTGTTTATCGTGTCCGATAATCATCGGCTGAAAATCAATAGTGTGGGGTTGCAATTTCTGTAAGCGTTGAAATAATGCCTGTTGCTTTGCCTCACGTTGCAGTTCAAGCGAAATATGCTGCATTTGGCAGCCACCGCATTGCCCGTAAAGTTCGCAGCTTGGCATTCGCCGATTTGCAGATTTTTTAAGAATTTTAACCGCTTGTCCACGTCCGTATTGGCGTTTTTCTTCCAACACCTTAAATTCCACCTGCTCTCTCGGCAACGCATTTTCAATAAACCACGTTTTGCCATTGATTTTGGCAATGCCTAAGCCTTGATAGTCTAATGATTGAATCTGTGTGGTTTGGCAAGCGGTCGATTTTTGTGATTTTTTTGCAGATTTCTCGGAATAAAAAATAGCCATTGTTTTCAGATGAATTGTTATGATATAAAGTGTCGAAATGGGGAGATTATATAAGAAAAGCAGTTGGCGGAAAATGGAGGCAATATGATTTCATCGGTTTGGAATGAACGTTATTTGGCGGATAAAAAACGGGAACAAGATCACCGCTCGCCTTTTCAGCGGGATCGGGCAAGGTTGTTGCATTCGGAGGCTTTTCGCTGTTTGCAGGCGAAAACGCAAATTCACGCCGTGGGGGAAGATGATTTTTATCGAACCCGCTTAACCCATTCGTTGGAAGTGGCTCAAATCGGTAGCAGTTTGCGAGAAAAATTATTAGCCGATGTGGAAGGCTTTCAAGCGGTCTGTTCAGAGCAGGAATTTGCAAAAAATACGGTAAATCTGACCGCTTTACTGCCGGATCATAGCTTGGTGGAATCGCTCTGTTTCGCCCACGATCTCGGGCATCCGCCGTTCGGGCACGGTGGCGAAATGGCGTTAAATTATAAAATGCACGCTTTTGGTGGCTTCGAGGGCAATGCTCAATCGTTTCGGATTATGACCCAGCTTGAGCCTTACACTGAAACAGCCGGAATGAATCTAACCCGCCGTACTTTGCTTGGCGTGATGAAATATCCGGCTCTGTTGTCGCAAACCTCGCCGATTGAGCCGGCAGAAATAAGTGAATCTCGGCATATTAATTTGCATCATTTCCCACAGAGCAAAGGGATTTTTGATGACGATACTCATTTTTTTGAGTGGGTATTAGCCCCGTTAAGTGAAAAAGACAGACGCCAATTTTGCACGGTTAAGCCCAATCAAGATCCGAAACAGTCGAATAAAACGCAATATAAATCTCTTGATTGCAGCATAATGGAGTTGGCAGACGATATTGCCTATGGTGTACACGATTTGGAAGATGCGATTGTAGGTGGAATGGTTACACCGCAATCGTGGCAAAATGCGGAAAAATTGCTGGCGGAGTGCCAATCCGATTGGGTGAAACAACGCCTGCTGGAGATTCGGGAAAAGCTCTTTTCTCAGCACCGCTACGAGCGAAAAGATGTGATCGGGGCATTAGTGAATCATTTTATTACCAATGTGCGTTGGAAAGTACTGCCTGAATTTGACGAGCCGTTGCTCCGCTATAATGCTTATTTGCCGGAGAATGTTGCTTGTGTGCTGAAAATCTTAAAAGATTTTGTGTATCAATATGTGATTTGTGATGCCAAAACTCAGCGGGTGGAACGCAAGGGGCAACGCATTCTAATGGAATTGTTCGATATTTTAAGTAGTGATCCGATGAGATTACTCCCTAATAATGTGCGGAAGCGTTGGAAAAATGCGGAAGAACCTAAGCGTGCAAGGGTAATTTGCGACTATTTAGCCGGTATGTCTGACGGGCAGGCGTTTAAACTTTTTGAAAGTTTATAATGAACTTTGTTAATTTTGCAAGGTCTCAGTAATAGGTTTCATTTATTTAATAGGAGATTTCAATGAAAACTGTTTCTAAAGGTCTTTTAGTATTAGCAACTTTGGCTTCTGCAACAGCATTTGCGGTTTCTATTCCAAGTGAAATTTATCAGCCTCGTGGCGAATTAGTTAAAGCAGATCGTCAAGGTAATGGTGAGTTTGAAGTAGAATATCGTGTCAGTGGTAATGATGTTCGTGGCTTAGCGAAAAGTGCGATCGCCCACGCTAAACGTAAAGGTTTCCATTTAGTAGAATCTGATATTCATAGAGATGATGCTGATTTAAAATTCAAACGTGGTGACCAAGAGCTGGATATTGAAATTGAAGTAAAAGGTAGAAATCGGATTGAATATAAGGCAGATCTAGATTTAGATAAAAACTAAATTTACCCCTTAAAACGACCGCTTGTGTGATTTAACCGCACAAGCGGTCTTTTTATTGTGCTTTTTTGCAAAAATACTCAAGCCGACCGGTCCCGGAATTTGGTAAAATAGCCGTTTAAATGACAATAATGATGCTTTTACTTATTACTTAGAGGAAAAAATGTTTTTAGTCGGTCAGCGTTGGCTAAGTGAATCGGAAAATAATTTAGGTTTGGGAATCGTGACTTCGGTGGATCATCGCACTGTCACTATCAATTTCCCGGCAGCGGAAGAAGAGCGGGTCTATGCGATTGCAGTTGCACCTTTAACTCGAGTGCAGTTTCAAGCCGGAGATAGAATTAACAGTATAGATGGCTGGCAGTTAGAGGTTTCAGAGGTTGTGGAAAATCAAGGTGCCGTAATCTATTTGGGCAAAAGGGTGGATAACGGTGAAGAAGCGGTACTGCCTGAAATGTTGCTCGATCATAAAATCAGTTTCAGCAAACCGCAAGACCGCCTTTTTTCGGCTCAGATTGATCGCTCAGATCGCTTTGCATTACGCTTTAACGCTTTGCAGCACCAGCAAGCGCAATATCAGTCGCCACTGCGTGGTTTGCGAGGCATTCGAGCTAGCCTGATTCCACATCAATTACATATTGCAAAAGAAGTCGGGCAACGCCTTGCTCCTCGTGTCCTATTAGCCGATGAAGTGGGACTGGGTAAAACTATTGAAGCCGGTATGATTTTGCAGCAACAGCTATTTTCGGGCAGAGCAGAACGAGTATTGGTATTAGTGCCGGAAAGTTTGCAACACCAATGGTTGGTGGAAATGCTTCGCCGTTTTAATCTGAAATTCTCGTTATTCGATGAAGAACGTTGTAGTGATTTTGATAAACAAGATGAAAATGGCGATGATGTTAGCGAAAATCCGTTTGAAAGCGAAGCGTTAGTAATCACCTCGCTAAATTGGTTGGAAACTGCCCCAAACCGAGCCAATCAAGTGCTTGCGGCTGACTGGGATCTCTTAATTGTGGATGAGGCTCACCATCTGGAATGGTCGGAAACCGAATCTTCTATCGGCTATCAGTTGGTAGAGCGTTTATCTCAACAAATTCCTGCCGTTCTGCTTTTAACGGCAACACCGGAACAATTAGGGCAAGAAAGCCATTTTGCCCGCTTGGCGTTGTTAGATTCGGATCGTTTTTATGATTATGCCGAGTTTGTACAGGAGCAAGCACAGTATAAACCGGTTGCAGATGCGGTGAGTAGCTTATTAAGCGATAAACCGCTAACCAATGACGAGCAGAATGCGATAGCAGAGCTGCTAAGCGAGCAAGATACCGAGCCGATGTTCCGTGCGATTAATAGCAAAAAATCGGACGAAAATGACCGCTTGCAAGCCCGTCAAGAGCTAATTAGTGAGTTAATTGACCGCCACGGCACCAGCCGAGTGCTGTTTAGAAATACCCGTCAGGGGGTGAAAGGTTTCCCACATCGGGAATACCACCAAATCAGCCTAGAAATGCCTAAACAGTACCAAAATGCGTTAAAAGTGATGGGTATGATGGGGAGCGTGAGCCAAAGTGATTTGCTCTATCCTGAATATTTGTTCCAACGAATGAACCCGAATGCGAAATGGGCTGAATTCGACCCTCGGATTGATTGGCTTATCACCTTCTTAAAAAATCATCGTGATGAAAAAGTGCTGGTGATTTGCAAACAGGCAGACACCGCAATTGCTTTGGAGCAAGTTTTGCGTGAGCGTGAGGCAATTCGTTCGGCAGTGTTCCACGAGAAAATGTCGATTGTAGAGCGGGATAAAGCGGCGGCTTATTTTGCTCAACAAGAAGAAGGAGCTCAGGTGCTGATTAGTTCAAGCATCGGTTCAGAAGGGCGAAATTTCCAATTTGCTAAAGATTTAGTGCTGTTTAATTTGCCGGATAACCCGGATTTATTGGAGCAAAGTATTGGGCGATTAGATCGTATCGGACAGAAAAATGACATTCAGATTTATGTGCCTTGCTTTAATTTATCGGCTCAACAGATGTTGGCAGAGTGGTATCACAAGGGCTTGAATGCGTTTGAAGAAACCTGCCCGATGGGAACAGCGATCTTCCGTGAATTAGGTGAAGAATTGCAACAATTCCTGCAAAAACCGGAACTTTCAGCCCAATTTGATGATTTTGTTGCGAAAACCTATAAACGCCAACAGTATTTGAAAGCCGAACTGGAGAAAGGACGGGACAGATTATTAGAACTGAATTCTAATGGCGGAGAAGCAGCTCAACAGCTCGCTAATGATATTGCGAAAGAAGATAATAATCCGCAGTTGGTTAATTTTGCCTTGAGTTTGTTTGATGTGATTGGCGTTGAACAGGAAGATTTAGGCGAGCAGAGCATTGTGATTAGCCCAACCGGACATATGCTTGTGCCTGATTTCCCGGGGCTATCGGAAGATGGCACGACCATTACCTTTAATCGTGAACTGGCGTTAATGCGGGAAGAGGTGGAATTTCTCACTTGGGATCACCCGATGATCCGCAACGGTATTGATTTAATCACCTCCGGCGATATTGGCAAATCGGCAATCTCATTGCTGGTGAATAATAAATTGCCTGCTGGTACATTATTACTTGAAGCGATTTATGTAGTGGAAGCACAAGCACCGAAAGGGCTAAATTTAACCCGTTTCCTACCGCCAACCCTGATTCGGGTTTTAGTGGATAACAAAGGCAACAATATTGCTCCGCAGGTCTCTTTTGCCGGGCTTGAACGCCAATTAAAACCAGTGAATAAACAGATGGCAAATAAAATTGCCAAAATGGCTCGAGCGGATATTGAAAAATTAATTAAAGCGAGTGAAAAAGCGGTAGAACCTCAGGTTCAACAGGTGATTGAAACTGCCAAATTTGAGGCAAATAGCAAATTAAAAGCAGAATTACACCGCTTGGAATCACTCAAAATGGTGAATAAAAATATTCGAGCCGATGAAGTTGAAGCCTTAGAACAACAGCTTAACGATTCCCTTGCCCAGCTTGAAACGGCAAATTATCGCTTAGATAGCTTGCGAGTGATTGTAAGTAATAAAGCGTAATTTTTTGCAAGTACGAAAAGTGATTTTTTCGATCTGTGTCGAAAAAATCACTTTTCTATTTTGTGTCATCCTTGCAGATTATTTATGCTATTCCTCATATTGTAAAAGGTATAAAAAAGGAATAGTATGTATATAGATTTGCAATATGCTGCACCGTTATTATTTGAATACGACCCAAACAAAAGCCAAATTAATTTAGCCAAACACGGTATTGATTTTGAACAGGCAAAGTTGCTTTGGGAAGATGAAAAACGAGTGACATTAGTTTCACGTTCAGATATTGAACCTCGTTATTTAACGGTTGCAAAATTAGCTGGCAAACATTGGAGTGCATTTTTTACAATGCGAAATGAGGCTATTCGTTTGATTTCCGTCAGACGTTCACGTAAAAAGGAAATTTCTTGTTATGAAAAATACCATTAGTGCCGAAGAATTAGAACGTATCTTCGATGAAGGCAAAGAAGATGTTATTCAATATTTTGATCTTTCCACCGCTCATCGCCCGGGGCAGATGAAAAGGGTGAATGTTGATTTCCCAAATTGGATGGTGGAAGCGTTAGATAAGCAAGCCAGACATTTAGGTGTGCCACGTCAAGCCTTGATTAAAATGTGGATTGCGGAAAAATTACCGGCTCAATCACCTAGGTAAGCGAGTGGCAAATGGCATTAATTGAATATAACCCTCCATTAGAACCTTTTTTAGATGAGGTTTATCGAGATAACTATATTTTAGTGATTAACAAGCCGAGTGGTTTGTTATCAGTACCGGGCAATCGCCCCGAATATTACGACAGTGCAATGACTCGAGTACAGCAAAAATATGGCTTTACCGAACCGGCTCACCGTTTGGATATGGCAACAAGCGGTATTCTTTTGTTCGCCCTGAGTAAAGCGGCGGAAAAAGAACTAAAACGCCAATTTCGGGAACGCGAACCGAAAAAACACTATATTGCCTTACTTTGGGGCAAATTAGGCGAAAAAGTTGGGGATAAGGGCGAAATGAATTTTCCGCTGATTTGCGATTGGGAAAATCGCCCTCGTCAGAAAATTTGTTATGAACGGGGTAAAAAAGCGATTACCCATTATGAAGTGTTAGCTCATTATCCGAATAATACAACCCGAGTAAAACTCACACCAATTACCGGTCGTTCGCACCAGCTAAGGGTTCATAGCCTTGCATTAGGGCACCCGATTATTGGTGATAAGTTTTACGCTAATCCGCTGGCAAAAAGTTTGTCACCTCGATTATGTTTGCACGCGGAGTCTCTGACCATTACTCATCCGATTACAGGTGAGCTGATGACGTTTACTGCTGAGCCGGCTTTTTAGCCTCGTTCAGTAGGTGCTTGTAATATGCCCAATCAAAATATTGCCCCGGGTCGATTTTCCGTTCCGGGGCAATATGGCAATGCCCAGTGATGCGTTCATCGGTAATTTGTGGATAGCTTTGCTGAATGGCTTTGGTCAAATTAGCTAAAGATTGATATTGAGCCTGGGTAAACGGCTGATTATTACTGCCTTCCAGCTCAATGCCAATCGAATATTCATTGCATTTCTCCCGCCCTTCAAAACAAGACACGCCGGCGTGCCACGCCATATCGTTAAAATTCACATATTGCGTGATTTCCCCCTCCCTATTAATCAAACAATGGGCGGAAACCCGTAGATCTTTGATTTCTTCAAAATAAGGGTGAACGGTTGGATCGAGTTTTCCTTGGAAAAACAGATCGATAAAATTTCCACCAAATTCTTCCGGCGGTAAGCTGATGTAGTGAATAACCAACAAGGAAATATCCTCTTGATCAGGACGTTGGCTAAAATGCGGAGACGGCACTTGTTTTTGACGGGTTAAGCAGCCCTGTTCGATTTTTAAATTTGGCATAGTCTAAATAGGGTGAATACGTTAAAATATGGCTCATTTTACTAGAAAAAGAGAAGAATATGTTAAGTTATCGCCACAGTTTCCACGCCGGCAACCACGCTGATGTGTTAAAACACATTGTCCAACTTTTGATTTTACGTTCCTTAAAAGAGAAAGAAAAAGGGTTTTTATATCTCGATACCCACTCTGGTGTAGGTCGTTATAGCCTGTTAAGTTTTGAATCGGAAAAAACAGGCGAGTATTTAGAGGGCGTTGCCCGTTTATGGGAACGTGACGATTTACCGGAAGAAGTGGCATTCTATATTGATGAGCTGAAAAAATTAAACCGTGGCGGCAAGTTAAAGTATTACGCCGGTTCACCATTATTGGCGGTACAGCAACTGCGTGAGCAAGACCGAGCCATTCTTACCGAACTTCACCCCAATGATTTTCCGCTATTACGACAAGAATTTGCCAAAGCAAAAAACGTGCAAACCAAGCGTGAAAACGGCTTTCAACAATTAAAATCCGCTCTGCCGCCTAAAGAACGCCGAGGCCTTGTGCTGATTGACCCGCCTTATGAATTAAAAGAAGATTATGAATTGGTGGTTAAAGCGATTGAAGAGGGATACAAACGGTTTGCCACCGGTGTGTATGCCATTTGGTATCCGGTTGTGCTTCGCCAACATACTAAACGCATCGTGCGAGGTTTAATGGATACCGGTATTCGCAAAATTCTACAAATTGAACTTGCCGTTCGCCCTGATAGCGACCAACGAGGAATGACGGCAAGTGGTATGATTGTGATCAACCCACCTTGGCAGCTTGAAACTCAGATGAAAAAAATCCTGCCTTATTTAACCGAGGTGCTTGTGCCGGAAGGAACAGGTTCTTGGAAGGTGGAGTGGATTACGCCTGAGTAAATTAAATACGGATAGCACAAGCGTGGACGCTTGCGCCATCATAAATTCTGATTTGCAATATTTTTTAGAAAAATAACCGCTTGTCTTATCAAGAAGTGGGGGAAATATAAAAGGAAAAAACTATGCAACAATACAAACACGACTTTATTGAATTTGCCTTAAGCCGTAATGTGCTGAAATTTGGCGAATTTACCTTAAAATCAGGCAGAATCAGCCCCTATTTTTTCAATGCAGGGCTTTTCAATACCGGGCGGGATTTAGCCAAATTAGGCGAATATTACGCCAAAGCAATTCAAGCCAGCGGCATTGAGTATGATGTACTGTTCGGGCCGGCTTACAAAGGCATTCCGATTGCAACCACGGTTGCGGTGGCACTAGCCAACCTGTTTGATGTGGATAAACCTTGTTGCTTTAACCGCAAAGAGGCAAAAGATCACGGAGAGGGCGGGAATTTAATCGGTGCTCCTTTAGCGGGCAAGATTTTGCTGGTGGACGATGTGATTACCGCAGGCACGGCAATTCGTGAGTCGATGGAAATTATCAATGCCAATAATGCCCAACTTGCCGGTGTGCTGATTGCGTTAAACCGCAAAGAGAAAGGCAAGGGCGAGTTGTCTGCGATTCAAGAAGTCGAACGTGATTACGGTTGCCAAGTTTTCTCGATTGTGGATTTTGATGATTTGGTAGCATTTATTGAAACGTCGCCACAATACGCTCCTTATTTGCCGAAAATGCGTGAATATCGTGAAAAATACGGTGTTTAAGTTTTGCAAAAAAACAGCAAAAATTCACCGCTTGTACTTCTATAATCTCACCATTATGAATCACTTTCATCTTTTGGTGAGATTTTTTCAATTAAAAAGCCGATAAATTGATTGTGAGCTTGGCTTAATTGGCTTAGGATAAACTCCAGTAATACAGGAGTTGGAGAACTAAAATGGCAAATCAAAAATTACCTTTTCACGCAGACACCGTTGGCTCATATTTGCGTTCCGATGCTTGGAAAAAAGCTCACGCAGACTATAAAGCAGGCCACATTTCCCTCGAAGAGCGTGATGAAATTGTAGAAGCGGAAGTGAAAAAATTAGTACAAGCTCAATTAGATGCGGGCATTCAAGTTGTTACAGACGGCGAATATCACCGCTCTTGGTGGCATATTGATTTCTTGGAAAACCTGAACGGCATTGAAGGCTATGTGCCGGAAAAAGCCTATGCGTTTAAAGGGGTTGAGGTTCGCCCTTATAATACACGTTGTTGCGGTAAGGTTTCTTGGAATCCGAATCACCCTTTTATTGAGCATTTCAAAAAATTCAATGCGATTGTAGGCGGTCGTGCGGTGGCGAAATTTACCATTCCAAGTCCAAACCAATTAATGTACCCGATTCAGTGGGATCACGGCATTTATCCAAACCGTGAGGAATTTGCCAAAGATGTACAGCAGGCTTACAAAGAGGCGATTAAAGCATTTTACGATGCCGGTTGTCGCTATTTGCAAATTGATGATGTGTATTGGGGATCGTTGTGTAATAACGTTGGTCAACCGACATTTGAAGCCGATAAAGCTCAGGCGGTGGCAAATATTCAAGCGATTCTTGCCGATAAGCCGGAAGATCTAACCATCACCACCCACGTTTGCCGAGGTAACTATAAATCCTCTTATTTATTGACAGGGGCTTATGACCCGATTGCTGACGGCTTATTTGCTCAAACCAACTATGACGGCTATTTCTTAGAATATGATGATGAGCGTTCAGGCGGCTTTGAGCCGTTAAAACATTTTGCCAACAACAAAGGGCGTGTGGTGTTAGGCTTAATTAGTTCAAAATTCCCTGAATTGGAAGATAAAGAAGCGGTTAAAGCCCGTATTCAAGAGGCGGCAAAATATGTGCCGTTAGAGCAGCTTTGTCTCAGTCCGCAATGTGGTTTTGCCTCAACCGAAGAGGGAAATATAATGTCGGAAGCACAACAGTGGGCGAAAGTCCGCTTTGTGGAAGAAATCGCCAAAGAAGTTTGGGGCGAAGATTAATGTGAGAAAATGCCCGCAACAAGCGGGCATTTTTTGCAAATTGAATCGATTTAGCGAATGCGGTTAAAACCTTGTTCTAAATCGGCAATTAAATCTTCCACCGCTTCCAAGCCAACGTGAATGCGAATTAATGTACCCGTTAGTTTTCGCTCAATAGACGGACGGATTTTGGCAATTTCTTCCGGCTGATTGGCAAGAATCAGCGATTCAAACCCACCCCAAGAATACGCCATTGAAAACAGTTCAAAATGCTCTAGGAAGTTGGCTAATTTCTCATTCGAGAGCTTTTCGCAAAGTTCAAACGAAAATAGACCGCTTGATCCTAAAAAATCCCGCTTGAAAAACTCGTGCCCCGGGCAGCTTTCCAACGCCGGGTGATAAACTGCTTTCACTTCAGGACGTTGAGCCAGCCAGTTGGCAACCGCAATACTGCTTTGTTCGTGCTGCTTTAAGCGAATGCCTAAGGTGCGTAGCCCCCGAGCAGTGGTATAAGCGGAATCGGCATCCACCATTTGTCCCATTAAATAAGAGCCTTCACGCAGTTTATCCCAACAACGGGCGTTGGAAACGGCAGTCCCGATCATCACATCAGAATGCCCGACCAAATATTTAGTGCCGGCTTGAATTGAAATATCAATCCCATATTCTAAAGCAGGGAACAGCACACCGGCAGACCAAGTGTTATCGATCATAATCACGATTTCCGGATTGATTTCACGAGCAACACGCACTAGAGTCGGAATATCAGGCACTTCCATTGTCAGCGAACTCGGCGATTCTAAAAAAAGCACTTTGGTATTCGGTTGTACAAGGGCTTTCAAGCCTTCGCCAATCATCGGGTCATAATAAGTAGTTGAAACACCCATACGTTTTAACAGCATATTGCAGAACTCTTGTGTTGGTTCGTAAGCCGCACTGGTCATTAAAACGTGATCGCCTTGTTCCACAAAAGCTAAAATTGCATTGGTGACTGCCGCCGCACCGCAAGGGTAGAGGTAGCAACCTGCCCCGCCTTCTAATTCACACATTGCTTCTTGTAATGAAAAATGAGTGAGAGTGCCACGTCTGCCATAAAATAATGCTCCTTTGTAGCGGTTTTGTGTAGCGTGTTTTTTCTCTTCTAAGGTTTCAAACACTAAAGATGAAGCACGCTGAATCACCGGGTTAACTGCTCCTTGTGTGTTACGTTTTTTACGCCCTGTATGAACAAGTTTGGTGGAAAGATTTTTATAGTTAGGCATAACTTTTCCTAAAGTAAAATGCATAGGGGCAAATCAACATTTGCCCCTTTATTAATAATTAACGAAACATAAAGTTATTTCTTTGACGGCTACGTTTAAATTGGCTGATTAGCACAATGACCGCAACAATTAAGTAAACCGCAAAAGTAAAGATTAGCCATTGTGCCATTGAAAAGCCGAACATTTCCCATTGGCTTTGGCTACAATTAACCGGACCGGGGGCAAACACTTGTGGTAGCCATTGGTCAAGCGGCAAGGTTTGCGGGAAATTAACTTTAAATTCGCATTGATTCCAAGGCGATGGATTGACTTGGTAATCGTGATGTTTAATCGAAAGGGTTAAACCTTTGAATGCACTACCCAACCAAATTAAAATGGCGAGCCAACGCATAATGGCATAGCGGTTGCCAAGAAAACCTAAAATACCGGCAAATAAAATACCAAATAAGGCAACCCGCTCATAAATGCACATTACACAAGGCACAAGCCCCATTCCGTGTTGGAAATAAAGTGCTACACCTTCCAGCACAATACAGCTTAAGCATAATAGAAACCACGCTCCACGAGAGAGTGATAGCGTTTTAAAATAGTGGAGCATAGTTATTCCTCATTTTATGAACTTTAGGCATTCTACCTTATTTGCGTTGGCTTATCTATTGAATTAACGTGTTACGATCCAACCCCAATTTAGCATCATTTCCGTGAGTGATGGCAGTAAAAATTCCAAGGATAAAAAGCCAACAATGGAAAGTACGATAGTATAAGGCAATGCCATATAAACCATTCTGCCGTAAGAAAGTTTAATTAACGGAGCAAAAGATGATGTTAATAAGAACAAGAATGCTGCTTGCCCGTTCGGTGTTGCCACAGACGGTAAGTTTGTACCTGTATTGATCGCAACCGCAAGTAGATCAAACTGTTCACGTCCAATAATACCTTCGGTTAAGGCAGTTTTCGCTTCGTTAATATACACCGTTCCTACGAACACATTGTCTGAAATCATTGAAAGTAAACCGTTGAAAATGTAGAACAACGACAGTTGTGAATGCGGTTCAGCCGATAACACAAAAGCAATGATCGGTTGGAATAATTTTAAATCAATAATTACTGCTACAACGGAAAAGAATACAATAAGTAATGCTGTAAAAGGCATAGATTCTTGGAATGCTTTCCCTAAAGTGTGTTCATCAGTAATGCCACAAAATGCAGTGCAAATAATGATGATGGTTAAGCCAATAATCCCTACATCGGCAAGGTGTAGCGCTAAGCCAATAATTAACCAAATTCCAGCAATGGCTTGTACCAGCATCTTTAAGCGATCTTGTTTCGTCATTTTTTGTTCTTTTAGTTGGCTATAGCGGGCGAGTACGACCCAAACTTTGCGAGGAAGCCTGTCTCCATAACCAAATAATTTATATTTTTCTACAAGAAAGCAGGTTGCAATCCCACAAATTAACACAGGTAAGCTAACTGGTAATACTCTAAGTAAGAATTCGATAAATCCCCATTCCGCTTGTGAGGCAATAATTAAGTTTTGTGGTTCTCCCACCATGGTCATTACGCCACCTAAAGCTGAGCCAATACCGGCGTGCATCAATAAACTTCTTAAAAAACCACGAAATTGCTCTAGGATTTCTTTATTAGAGATGATTTTTTCATCATTAGTAATATCAGTAGAATCTTCAAAGTTATTACCTGATGCGACTTTATGATATACGCCGTAGAAACCTGTCCCAACGCTAATGATTACAGCAATAACCGTTAAAGCATCAAGAAAGGCGGATAAAAAAGCAGCGCTTAAGCAGAAAGAAAGGGAAAGAATTTTTTTCGAATGAATGGCGACAAGTAGTTTGGTGAAAATATAAAGCAATAATTGCTTCATAAAGTAAATACCGGCAACCATAAACATTAAAAGAAGAATAACATCAAAGTTCGCAATAATTTCTTCTTTAATGTGGTGAGGGCTTGTCATACCGATTACAACTGCCTCGATCGCTAATAAACCACCGGGCTGTAATGGATAACATTTTAATGCCATAGAAAGAGTAAAAATAAATTCAGCAACTAGAAACCAGCCTGCAACAAAAGGGCTGATAAAGAAATAAATGAGCGGATTGATAATTAAAAATGCCAAAATGCACAATTTATACCACTCGGGGCTTTTTCCTAAGAAACTTTTAAAAAGAGCATCAATGCTACTCATATAAAGGACCTCAAAATTTGTAAACAGATATTACAATTGTAATATAGTTTAGATTAAAGGATAATAGTATTACTGAACTTTTTAGTCGCAATAATTGATTAGAAATAAAGAATAGTTAGATTTTAGATAAGTATATTTTATGCTTGGGGGGCATTAATGGGTCACAGTGATATTTTAAAAGCGCAGAGCCCGGCAGCATTAGCGGAAGAATATATTGTAAAGAGTATTTGGAATAATCATTTCCCTGCCGGCTCTGATCTTCCTGCCGAGCGAGAGCTAGCAGAGCGCATTGGGGTAACAAGAACAACTTTACGTGAAGTCCTACAACGTCTAGCGCGAGAAGGCTGGTTAAGTATTCAGCATGGAAAACCAACAAGAGTGAATGATATTTGGGAAACTTCCGGGCCTAATATTATTGGCACTATCATTAAGCTTGATAAAAGCTATCTTCCGGTGGTAATTGCCAATGTGGTGTCATTACGTACTCGTATGGCGGAGGCTTATATTCCAGAAGCGATTTACCTTGCTCCTGAAGCAAGTGCTAAACTCTTTGATGGGCTAAATGAATTAGAAAATACAGCAGTTGCTTATGCTGAATTTGATTATAAGTTATTCAGACAATTTACTTTTTTAGCTAATAAGCCCGTGTATGCATTGATCTTAAATAGCTTTAAATCAATGTATCATCAAGTCGCAAAAATTTTCTTTGCTGATGAAAATAATCGCCAATTAACGTTAAGTTTTTACAGAGCATTATTAGCTGCCTGTATTGCAAAAGATAGCGAAAAAGCGGCCGCTTGTATGGCTAAAAATCGCCAATCTAGTGGTGAAATTTGGCAAAAATTATCCGCTAATATTCCTGAAAGCTTTGGTCAGCTTTAACAGAAGGTAGAATGTTGAACGAAATTATTTTTAGTTTAGAACCGCAAGATAATGCTCGTCTGCAATCGCTTTGTGGTGCATTTGATGAGCATTTAGCCTTAATTGAAAAAAGTTTTAATCTCATTATTGCTCGAACAGGCTTCAACTTTACGATTCAATCGGAAGATGACAATCACTATTCTGCTACCTTAGTTCAAAATAGTGTGAAGCTGATTAAGCAACTGTATAATGAAACTGCCCCGATTAAAGGCAAAATTAAGGAATTGGACTTAGAAGATATACATTTGGCGATTCAGGAAAGCCGAATGCTACTACAAAACCAATGGCAAGCCGGCTCGCAAGGCGAAATAGCGATTAAAACCAAGCGAGGGGTGATTAAACCTCGTGGCGAACATCAACAAGCCTATCTGCGGAATATTTTAAGCCACGACATCAGTTTCGGTATCGGACCGGCAGGCACGGGCAAAACCTTTTTGGCGGTAGCGGCGGCGGTAGAATCGCTTGAACGCCAAGAAATCCGCCGTATTTTACTCACCCGCCCTGCAGTGGAAGCCGGTGAAAAGCTCGGTTTTTTACCCGGCGATTTAGGGCAAAAAATTGAGCCTTACTTACGCCCGTTATATGATGCCCTGTTTGAAATGCTTGGCTTTGAAAAAGCTCAAAAATTGATGGAGCGTGGTGTGATTGAAATTGCCCCACTTGCTTATATGCGAGGGCGTACTTTAAACGATGCGTTCATCATTTTAGATGAAAGCCAAAACACCACCACCGAGCAAATGAAAATGTTCTTAACCCGTATCGGCTTTAATTCCAAAGCGGTAATTACCGGCGATATTACCCAAGTGGATTTGCCCCGCAGCCAAAAATCGGGCTTAAAACACGCAATGGAAGTGCTAAAAGACGTGTCGGAACTCAGCTTTAATTTCTTTGATAGCAAAGATATTGTCCGCCACCCTGTGGTTGCCAAAATTGTGCAAGCCTATGATGCGTGGGAAGCGGTTGATGAAGAGCGTAAAGAACAGCGAAAACTGGAAAAATTAGCTTTAGAGCAAGAAAAAATTCTTGCTCAAGCTGAAATGTTATAGCTTACAAGCGGTCATATTTCGCTAATTTTTTGCAAAAAATCGCTGAAATTTCACCGCTTGTCATAACAGTTGTTCAACAAAAAAGCGGGAAGTTAATTCCCGCTTTTCTTTATCTTATTGTTTCATTATAAGATTTCTTTTGCTTTAGCAACCACGTTTTCAACGGTAAAGCCGAAGAGTTTGAATAATTGATCTGCTGGTGCGGATTCACCAAAGCTATTCATACCTACAATTCGACCATCAAAGCCGACATATTTATACCAGAAGTCAGCTAATTGAGCTTCAATCGCCACACGTTTAGTGACTGAACGTGGTAATACCGATTCACGATAGGCTTCATCTTGTTTGTCAAACACGTTGGTGCTTGGCATTGAAACTACACGCACTTTCACGCCTTCTGCATCTAACACATCAGCGGCTTTCATTGCTAAATCTACTTCAGAACCGGTTGCAATTAAGATTAAATCCGGGCAACTACCTTTTTCGCAACATTCACGCAAGATATAACCACCACGAGCTACGTTGGCTAATTGCTCCGCAGTACGTTGTTGTTGAGCCAGATTTTGGCGAGTAAAGATTAGTGCTGTCGGGCCGTCTTTACGTTCTACCGCCGCTTTCCAAGCAACAGCAGATTCTACTTGGTCTGCCGGACGCCAGGTTTCTAAGTTTGGAATTTGGCGTAATGAAGCAGTTTGTTCTACCGGTTGGTGGGTCGGGCCGTCTTCACCTAAACCGATGGAGTCGTGTGTATAAACAAATAAGGCACGTTGCTTCATTAAGGCTGCCATACGCACCGCATTGTGTGCATATTCGTAGAACATTAAGAAGGTTGCACCGTAAGGAATGAAACCACCGTGTAGGGCAATCCCGTTCATAATCGCAGACATACCGAATTCACGCACGCCGTAGTTGATGTAGTTACCATCTACATTGTGTTCCGCACGAATCGGTTTTGAGCCAGACCATAAGGTTAAGTTAGAGCTTGCTAAGTCAGCTGAGCCGCCGAGGAATTCAGGTAAGATTGGCGCGTAAGCTTCGATTGCATTTTGTGATGCTTTACGGCTTGCAATGGTTGCCGGATTTGCTTGTAATTTTTCAATAAAAGCTTTGCTTTCAGCTTCCCAGTTAGCCGGTAATTCGCCTGCGTAACGGCGTTTAAATTCAGCGGCTAGTTCAGGGTATGCCGCTTCATAAGCAGCAAATTTAGCGTTCCAATCTTTTTCTGCTAATGTACCTTTTGCTTTTGCGTCCCACTCTGCATAAATTTCAGCTGGAATCACAAATGGGGCATGTTCCCAACCTAAAAATTCACGAGCGGCTTGGATTTCAGCATCACCCAATGGCGCACCGTGGCAATCGTGAGAGTTTGATTTATTTGGTGAACCATAGCCGATAATGGTTTTACAAATAATTAAAGTTGGACGCTCGGTTTCGGCTTGTGCATTTTCAATCGCAAATTTGATTTGTTCTGGGTTATGACCATCGACATTACGGATAACTTGCCAGCCATAAGACTCAAAGCGTTGTGCGGTATCATCAGTGAACCAACCATCAACGTGGCCGTCGATAGAGATATTGTTATCATCGTAGAAAGCAATCAGTTTGCCTAAGCCTAATGTACCGGCGAGAGAGCAAGCTTCGTGTGAGATACCTTCCATTAAACAGCCATCGCCTAAGAAAGCGTAAGTGTAGTGATCGACAATTTTATGACCTTCACGGTTAAATTGTGCTGCAAGGGTTTTTTCCGCAATCGCCATACCGACCGCATTGGTAATACCTTGACCTAACGGGCCTGTGGTGGTTTCAACACCCGGTGCATAACCATATTCAGGGTGACCAGGTGTTTTAGAATGTAACTGACGGAACTGTTTTAAATCTTCAATAGAGAGATCATAGCCGGTTAAATGAAGTAAGCTATAGATTAACATTGAACCGTGTCCGTTAGACAGAACAAAACGGTCACGATCTGCCCATTTAGGATTAGTTGGATTGTGTTTTAAAAAATCACGCCATAAAACTTCTGCAATATCAGCCATACCCATTGGTGCGCCAGGGTGGCCTGAATTAGCTTTTTGTACAGCATCCATACTTAAAAAACGAATTGCATTCGCTAGCACTTTACGTTCTGTCATTTGTGTTACTCCTAATCGAGAATGTTATATAAAATGGAAAGGATATCGAATTGGATTCTACACTATTTTGCTAGAAAAACTCAAAAATGGAAATGAGAAATGTGATCTGTATCACAAAAAATGATTAAATTGTGATTTGTTTTGATTGGATTTGATTTGATTTTAATAGACGTTTTTTTCCTAATACAATATTTTCTTGATAAAGCGAATGTTTAGTAGTTGATCTAGGCAACAAATTTCTCTAAAATACGCACTCTTTTTGGCGTTGAGCATTTGCTCAACATTTTTATTAATTACATATGGTACCTATCAGCGGTAGAGATTCTAACAAGATAGGCGGCGATATGGCTTCTTATGAGGTTCCCCAATGAAACAAGGTATTCACCCAGAATATAAAGAAATTACGGCAACTTGCTCTTGCGGTAATGTAGTTAAAACTCGCTCAACAGTGGGTAAAGATTTAAACTTAGACGTATGTGGCAACTGCCACCCGTTCTATACTGGTAAACAACGTGTTGTTGACACCGGTGGTCGTGTTGAACGCTTTAACAAACGTTTCAGCATCCCAAGCTCAAAATAATTTGATTATTGCAAACCCCGCTAATGCGGGGTTTTGTTTTGCTTATATATCTATATAGAATTAACAAGCGGTGTATTTTTCTATCAATTTTGCAAATTGGTGATTTAACCATTTTGCAGGAGCTACCAGAGAAAAACCTCGAGTATCATTATTATCCTCAGTCCATTTGTTTGCGATAACCATAAAAGTTTCAATATCTTTTTTAGGTTTTGGATACCAGCGTGCAATATTAGCTGGGTGGTTGGCATAAAATGAGAGCAATTTTTTTCCTAATGCGCAAGAAATATGAACTCCACCTCCATCAACTGCAATCACAATATCTGAAGAATTGACTAATGCACAATAACCTAAAATATCACTACTAGGAGCTAGCTCTATTTCAAGCGGAGTTTCCAGTCTTGATAAATATTCGGCACTATTGGTTGTATTGGTCATCAAGCAACTAATATGTTGAACATATCTTTTATCAATCATAGATAATAGCTCTGATAATTCTTGAGTAGGAATTTCACGCATACTACCTTGAGGATTCAGTAGTAATCGGATTTTCTTCTCTTGCCACAGATTATTTGCAAAACTGATTTTTTCACTAGGAATGGCTAAATTATAATTGACCTGATTTTTTTCTAAAAAATCAGCAAAAATAGCATAGTTTAGATAGTCAGCAAAATGAACCTGCTTTGGAAAGATAGTAGTGAAATCGTAATTTTTTACGGTATCTAAATTGTAAATACTTTTCTGTTTTTTGCCGAAGTTAATAATAAATTTAGGCTTTAAAATACTATCTAAAATAATACTTTTTGTGGTAAATGTTGGTTTGAAATCTAAATAAAGATCCCATTTTCCCTGTTGGGATAAATAAGTGGATACTTTATCTTCTAAGATCAGATCTACCACATTTGCTTGAGAAAAAATCAATTTGTTACGAGCTGTAACTAAAACCGCTATTTTTACATTTGGGAGAGCTTTTTTAATTTGCTCCAAATGAGCTATATGCACAACAGCATCACCAATAGCATCTCCGATAGGTTTGAGTAATACGGATTCTATTTTGCTAAATTTGAAGGTTTTTTTCTCTTTTTTTGTACCAAAAAGTTTTATAACTAAGGATTTCATCTCTATAATAGGTTGATTCTTTTAATGATTGGTTATAGTAAGTAAAAATGAATATTAAAGCAACGTTAAGAAAAGCAAGATTGGCGATAGGTAAAGCCATTTTAGATAGTAAAAATACTGATCTGATATTATCGGAAATTCCCAATAAAATTCTATTTCTTCGTCACGATGGTAAAATTGGTGATTATGTCGTTAGTTCCTTTGTCTTCCGTGAAATAAAAAAACAGTCTCCCCAAACGCAAATAGGCGTGGTTTGCTCACAGAAAAACCGATATTTATTTGAGAATAATCCTTATATTGATAAGCTCTATTTGGTTAAGACAAAAAGTATTCCTGATTATATTCGTGGTGGCAAACAACTTGCAAAAGAGCAGTATGATGTTGTAATTGATCCGACTGTTACTTTACGGAATCGTGATCTCTTATTTTTACGCACTATATCAGCCAAACATTATGTAGGTTATCAGAAACAAAAATATCGATTATTTGATCTAAATGTAGAGGATAGAAAACAGCATTTTTCAGAGATTTATCAAGATGCGTTAGCTTTAATCGGGTTTGAAAATATAGAAACTCAGTATGATGTGCCACTAAATGCCACAAGCAACCAATCCATAAAGCATTATTTATATGAAAACCAAATTAGAAATTATATTGCGTTAAATCTTTTTGGTGCAGGTTCGGCAAGACGTTTTAGTGACCAGAAAATTAATGAATTGCTAAGTTACTTAGCACAGCATAGTGATAAACCGATAGTTTTACTTACTTTTCCTGAAGTAACGGAAAAATTGTGTTCCTTCACTAAGCAGTATAAAAATATATTTGTGTATGAGAAAACCAAAAGCGTTTTTGATTCAATAGAACTGATTCGTTTTGCGGACTTATTAATTTCACCTGATACTGCAACCGTGCATATTGCCTCAGGCTTGAGTAAAAAGATAATTGCTTTTTACAGTAGCGATGAACAGAATTTTATACATTGGCATCCGAATAATCAGGCTGAAACCCATATTCTCCGTTTTAGAAAAAGCGTGAATGATTTAGATTTTGCTGCAATAAAACCGGAGTGGCTAAAATAATATGGACTTCCAAAGCCTTAAACTTTTCCTAGATATAGCCCAAAGCCGTAGTTTTATTCGCAGTGCGGAGAAGAATTATATGACGGCTTCCACTCTTACCCGCCATATTCAGCGTATGGAGGAGGAGCTAGGGCAGCCGTTGTTTTTGCGTGATAACAGGCAAGTCCATTTAACTGAAGCTGGGGAAAGGTTTTTGGCATTTGCTCAACAAGGTTGGGCAGAGTGGCAGCAGTTGCAAAACCAGTTGTCGCCTGCTCAGGGGGAGTTAGAGGGGGAGCTAAAAGTATTTTGCTCGGTAACGGCTTCTTACAGCCATTTGCCGCCGATTTTAGGGCGGTTTCGCCAAAAATATCCGAAAGTAGATATTAAACTAAGTACCGGCGATCCTGCTTTGGCATTGGAACAGGTTCAGTCATTGACTGCGGATATTTCGGTTGCGGGTAAGCCGGAATTTCTGCCGAATAATATTGTGTTTCACTATATTGATGATATTCAACTTTCGATTATTGCCCCTCGTGTGGCGAGCCAAGCCACTCAATTTTTGCAACAGTCGCCGATAGATTGGAAAAATATCCCCTTTATTTTGCCGGTGAACGGGCCGGTGCGAAAACGGATTGACCGTTGGTTTAAAGAGCAAAAAATCAAAGACCCGATTATTTATGCTACCGTCTCCGGACACGAAGCGATTGTGCCGATGGTTGCACTAGGCTTTGGGGTCGCACTGTTGCCGGATATTGTGATTAAGCATAGCCCGATGAATAATCAAGTTTCTTATGTGAATTTGCCCTCGCCGATAACCCCATTTGAGCTAGGCATTTGCGTTCAGCAAAAACGCTTGCAAGAGCCGATTATCAAGGCATTTTGGCAATTATTGTCTGACAATTAAGCATAACAAGCGGTCAGATTTTATGAAATTTTTGCAAAAAATAGAGCAAAACCGACCGCTTGTAGATAAATGACAGATAAAAAATAAGGTGAGACTCAATCTTAAAGTCGCACCTTATGTTATTTTAGATTATTGCACTTTATTGTACTGTGGCTTTAGCTCGCGGTTTTTTCACCTTGATCTCGGCTTTTGGCAAGATTTCAATCCCCATTGGCGGATTTTCTAATGCCAGAGCTAGTACCTCGTCAATGGTTTCTACTGCGTGAATATCCAACGCTGCTTTTGCATTTTCCGGAATTTCCTCTAAGTCTTTTTCATTTTCTTTCGGAATAATTACCGTCGTAATGCCGCCACGATGGGCTGCCAGTAATTTCTCTTTTAAGCCGCCGATTGGCAATACTTTGCCACGCAAGCTGATTTCACCGGTCATCGCTACTTCTTTACGCACAGGGTTACCTGTTAGGCTAGAAATTAATGCGGTACACATCGCAATCCCTGCACTCGGACCATCTTTCGGTGTTGCACCGTCCGGCACGTGAACGTGAATATCCCGTTTTTCGTAGAAGTCTTCGGCAATGCCTAATTTTTCTGCACGGGAGCGAACAACGACCATTGCCGCTTGAATTGACTCTTTCATTACATCGCCTAATGAGCCTGTGTAAGAGAATTTACCTTTACCTACAACAGAGGCTGTTTCAATGGTTAATAAATCACCGCCAACTTCTGTCCACGCTAAGCCGGTCACTTCGCCAATGCGGTTTTGACTATCCATTTTGCCGTAGTCAAAACGTTTCACACCTAAGTATTCTTCGATATTTTTCTCAGAAACCGTAATGGATTTTAATTTCTTATCCAACACTAATGCTTTCACGGCTTTACGGCAAATTTTCGCAATTTCACGCTCAAGGCTACGAACACCGGCTTCACGGGTATAGTAGCGGATAATGCTTAAAATCGCACTGTCTTCAACGGTCAGCTCACCTTCTTTTAGCCCGTTATTTTCTTGCTGTTTAGCCAGTAAATGACCACGAGCAATGTGCATTTTTTCATCTTCTGTATAACCTGAAAGACGAATCACTTCCATACGGTCAAGCAATGCCGGTGGGATATTCATTGAGTTTGAGGTTGCCACAAACATTACATCGGATAAATCGTAATCCACCTCTAAATAATGGTCGTTAAAGGCTTTATTTTGCTCAGGATCTAACACTTCAAGCAGAGCAGAAGCCGGGTCGCCACGCATATCTTGAGCCATTTTGTCGATTTCATCTAACAAGAACAGCGGATTACGCACGCCGACTTTCGCCATTTTCATCATTAGGCTACCCGGCATTGAGCCGATGTAAGTACGGCGATGCCCTCGGATTTCCGCTTCATCACGCACGCCACCTAACGCCATACGCACATATTTACGCCCTGTGGCATTGGCAATAGATTGCCCTAACGAAGTTTTACCGACCCCCGGCGGACCAACCAAGCATAAAATCGGACCTTTTAATTTATTTAGACGACTTTGCACTGCTAAGTATTCCACAATCCGTTCTTTCACTCGTTCTAAGCCATAGTGGTCTTTATCCAAAATCTCTTGAGCTTTGGCTAAATCTTTTTTGACCGCTGATTTTTTATGCCACGGCATTTGTAAAATCCAGTCGATATAACCACGCACAACGGTGGCTTCGGAAGAGCTTTGTGGCATTGCTTTGAGCTTTTTGAACTCCGTATCCAGCTTGTCTTTTACCTCGGTCGGTAATTTTGCGGCGTCAATTTTCTCTTTAAGTTTATCTAGCTCGCTTTGTTCAACGTCATCGCCATTACCTAACTCTTTTTGAATCGCTTTAATTTGCTCGTTGAGGTAGTAATCACGTTGGTTTTTTTCCATTTGTTGTTTAACACGATTACGAATCCGAGTTTCGGTTTCAAGCGTATCCATCTCAGTTGCCATCGCAATTAACAGGGCTTCAAAACGGGCAATCAGATTTGGTTGCTCTAATAATTCCTGTTTTTTCTTCACCGGAGCAATTAAGTTAGAGGCAATGGTATCCGCCAAGCGGTCTTCCAGCGTAATTTTTTGCAGTTTAGCAATAATTTCCGCTGGAATTTTCTTGTTATTTTTAACGTAATTTTCAAATTCAGTTAAAGTGGTTTTAGCAATCGCTTTTAACTCTTCGTTTTCGTCATCATATTCCGAATACATCGGCTGAATTGCCGCCCAGAAGCCGTTTTCATCATCGTGAATTTGCTCGATTTTGGCACGGGTTTGCCCTTCCACCAGCACTTTAACTGTGCCGTCTGGCAGGTTTAACATTTGAATAATGTTGGCAATTACACCTACGCCATACATATCTTCTGCATTCGGCTCTTCTTTATTTGGATCTTGTTGGGTGACTAAAAACAGTTGTTTATTAGAATCCATCGCCGAGCGTAGGGCTTGAATTGATTTTTCACGTCCTACAAATAACGGCATAACCATATAAGGAAAAACCACCACATCACGCAATGGGAGTAGTGGTAATTCAATCGCTTTCTTTTTTCTTGGTGCCATAAATTTGCTCTCTTCTATAAAAATATAATTCCCCATTATGAGGACGAATTTGGGAAAAACAAGGGATAAATTTGATTTATCTTAAAAAAACTCTGGCTATCAAAACAGTAGATGCTGGCGATTTAATCAATCGTTAAAATCAGGGTAATTTGCTCAATTTCTCGCTTGACATCAAATCGTAATGCGAGCAAAATTCTTTGCATATTTTAATCTTCAGGGCAGGGTGAAATTCCCGATCGGCGGTAAAGTCCGCGAGCCGAGTAATCGGCAGGATTTGGTGAAATTCCAAAACCGACAGTATAGTCTGGATGAAAGAAGAGTCAAAAATCGCAAAAATACCGTGCAAGCGGTTATTTTTTGTGTCTTTTTTGCAAGCCTTGAGTCGTGAGATTTCAAGGCTTTATTGTTTTGCAGGCAGCGTTTGCAAATTTTTTACTAAAAACGACGGCTTGTATTGCAATAATCCTTTCATTACGCCCTCTATTTTTGCTAACAATTTATGACAGACGCTCAATATATGGCTTATGCCATCACCCTTGCCGAAAAAGCTCGAGGCTGGACAAGCCCAAATCCGTTGGTGGGCTGTGTGATTGTCAAAAATGGCGAGATCATCGCCGAAGGCTATCACCAAAAAGCCGGCAGTTGGCACGCAGAACGTAATGCGATTTTAAACTGCGAGGAAGATCTGAGCGGGGCAACTGCTTATGTCACCTTAGAGCCTTGTTGCCACCACGGGCGAACGCCACCTTGTTCCGATTTGCTGATTGAACGAGGGATTAAAAAAGTGTTCATTGGCTCTCGGGATCCGAACCCTCTGGTGTCAGGCAAAGGGGTAGCACAACTGAGAGCCGCCGGCATTGAGGTAGTGGAAGATTTTATGCGTGCCGAGTGCGATGCACTAAACCCGATTTTTTTCCACTATATTCAAACCAAACGCCCTTATGTGTTGCTGAAATATGCGATGACGGCAGATGGTAAAATTGCAACTTCCAGCGGTGAATCTAAATGGATTACTGGGGAGCTTGCTCGTGCTAACGTGCAGAAAACCCGCCACGAATATAGTGCAATTATGGTTGGGGTGGAAACGGTACTTGCCGATGACCCAATGCTCAACAGCCGAATGGAAAAGGCTAAACAGCCGGTACGGATCGTGTGCGACAGCCAACTGCGTACGCCACTGGATAGCAAGTTAGTTCAAACTGCACGCCAATATCGCACCATTATTGCGACCCTCAATAATGATGCAAAAGAACAGGCAGAATATACCGCTTGCGGTGTCGAGATTTTAGTGACAGGCGAACGTAACAAGCGGGTGGATTTAGCCGATCTTTTGCAAAAGCTGGGCGAACTCGGGATCGACAGCTTATTGATTGAAGGCGGTTCACAACTCAATTTCAGCGTGCTGGAGCAGGGTTTAGTTAATCGAGTACACTGCTATATTGCCCCGAAACTGATTGGCGGCAAAGAGGCGAAAACGCCGATTGGTGGCAAAGGGATTAGTGAGTTAGCACAAGCGGTTAAATTACGTCTAAAATCTACCGAATTAATCGGAGAAGATATTTTATTGGATTATGAAGTGGACTCGCTTCGTAATTAAATTGAAATTTCCTTACTCTCGCCCGTTTAAGGGAGAGAGACAGCATAAAATTTCGTTCAGAAATTTGATGCAGAGAGAGGGGAAAATGAGTGGAATCTTCCCTCTCCCTCCGAAAATCCTACGGATTTTCTCTTCCCTCTCCCGTAAACGGGAGAGGGGAATAGTAAGATAAGCAGTTCTCAGACTAAATTGGAAGTAAATCGGAGAAAAATTTAAATGTTCACAGGCATTATCGAAGAAGTTGGTCAGATAGCCCAAATTAAGAAACAGGGCGAGTTTGCGGTGGTAACGGTTAAAGCAAAAAAGATTCTGACCGATGTACATTTAGGGGATAGCATTGCGGTAAATGGCGTGTGTTTAACCGTGACTTCATTCACGCAGGAGCAATTTACTGCTGATGTTATGTCAGAAACTTTAAAACGTACATCACTTGGCGAATTAAGTATCAATAGCCCGGTTAATCTTGAGCGGGCAATGGCGGCGAACGGGCGTTTTGGTGGACATATTGTGTCAGGTCATATTGACGGCACTGGCGTGGTGGCAGAGATTACACCGGCAGATAATTCAACTTGGTATCGAATTAAAGCCGAGCCTAAGTTAATGCGTTACATCATTGAAAAAGGCTCGATTACTATTGATGGCATTAGTTTAACGGTGGTGGATGTTGATGCGGAATCTTTCCGAGTATCGATTATTCCGCATACCATTAAGGAAACCAACCTCGGTACGAAAAAAATCGGTAGTTTGGTGAATTTAGAAAATGACATTGTCGGCAAATATATCGAACAGTTTTTATTGAAAAAAGAGCCTGAAAATCCGCAAAGTAAAATCACCGCGGATTTTCTTAAAAATGCAGGGTTTTAACCAAATAAAGGACAAATAATGTTTAAGTTTTCAACGGTAGAAGAAGCAATTCAAGCAATTGCACAAGGGAAAATTATTTTAGTCAGCGATGATGCCGACCGTGAAAATGAAGGGGACTTCATTTGTGCAGCGGAATTTGCGACACCGGAAAATATCAACTTTATGGCGAAATATGGTAAAGGGTTGATTTGTACGCCGATTTCGACAGAAATTGCCAAGAAATTAAATTTTCACCCGATGGTGCTAGAGAACGAAGATAATCATCAAACCGCATTTACCGTTTCTGTTGACCATATTCAAACCGGCACCGGTATTTCCGCTTTTGAGCGTTCATTAACTTGCCTGAAAATGCTTGATGAAAACGCTAAACCGGAAGATTTCAGACGTCCGGGACACGTTTTCCCGTTAGTGGCGAAAGACGGGGGCGTATTAGTGCGTAACGGGCATACTGAAGCAACGGTGGATTTAGCTCGTTTGGCGGGCTTGAAACCGGCAGGGCTTTGCTGTGAAATTATGGCAGAAGATGGTACGATGATGCAGATGCCGGAACTAAAGGCGTTTGCTCAAGCACACAATATGCCGTTTATTACTATTCAGCAATTACAAGAGTATCGTAGAAAACACGACAGCTTGGTGAATGTGGTTTCGGTGGTAAAAATGCCGACCAAATATGGTGAGTTCAAAGCACACAGTTTCGTTGAAACCATTTCAGGAAAAGAGCATGTCGCTTTAGTTAAAGGCGATATTGGTGATGGCGAAAATGTATTGTGCCGTATCCATTCCGAATGTTTAACCGGCGATGCCTTTGGCTCACAACGTTGCGATTGTGGTCAGCAATTTGCCGCGGCAATGAACCAAGTGGAGCAAGAGGGCAGAGGCGTGGTGCTTTATTTACGCCAAGAAGGACGTGGCATCGGTTTAATTAATAAACTGCGTGCTTACGAATTGCAAGATAGAGGAATGGACACGGTTGAAGCCAACCTGGCATTAGGTTTCAAAGATGATGAGCGTGAATATTATATCGCCGCTCAAATGTTTGAAAAATTAGGCGTAAAATCGATTCGTCTGTTAACCAATAATCCGGCAAAAATTGAAGGACTCATTGAGCAAGGTTTAAACGTAGTGGCTCGTGAGCCGATTATGGTTGAGCCAAACGAACACGATTTGGAATACCTTAAAGTTAAACAGCACAAAATGCGACATATGTTTAATTTTGATAAAGCGTAACAAATTCTGGTGTAGGGTGGACGTAAGTCCACGTAAAAAAGTTAAATAGATTGCGTGGGCTTACGCCCACCCTACAATTTACCTTATAAACCCATTTTTAATTGATTATTCTTTTAGAAGGAAAACCAACAATGGCAACATTTCAAGGAAACTACATCGCAACCGGTTTAAAATTCGGTATTGTGGCAACTAACTGGCACAAAATTTTTATCGACCAACTGTTAAACGGTGCAACCGATAAATTATTGCGTCACGGCGTAGAAGAAAAAAATATCGACACCGTATGGGTGCCGGGTGCATTAGAAATCTCAATTGCAGCGAAAAAAATGGCACAAAGCGGTCGTTATGATGCGATTATCTGCTTAGGTGCGGTCGTGCGTGGAGCAACCAGTCACTATGATGTGGTAGTGAACGAGTCAGCAAAAGGCATCAGCTCTTCTGCTTTAGAAACCGGCGTGCCGATTATTAACGGTATTTTAACGGTGGAAAATTTAGAGCAAGCGATTGAGCGTTCAGGCACTAAAGCCGGTAATAAAGGCGAAGAGTGTGCAATGGTAGCGATTGAAATGGCGAACCTATTAAAAGCCTTAGCCTAATCAGCGATAAAATCCCCTTAGACCCAAGAGCCTAAGGGGATTTTTTTATTTTTTGCGTAGTAACAGGCTGGCAATGACACAAAATAGACTAAAACTGTAAATCAACCAGTGACCGAATTGTTTAAATGGTGTATCGCCTATGGTTGGCACAATGGTAGCAGTTAGTACATCGGTAGTGAATTGCGGCAGTTGTTCTGTTACTTTTCCGTTGGCATCAACAATGGCGGTAATACCGGTATTCGCAGCTCTAAGTAATGGTTTGCCGAGTTCTAACGCTCGCATTCTTGCCATTTGGAAATGTTGCCAAGGCCCGATAGAAGAGCCAAACCACGCATCATTGGTGATAGTTAATAAATAATCTGAATTTTGGCTTTTTTGGTTTTGTTGTAACTGATCACCAAAAATAATTTCATAGCAAATCGCCATATTAAAGCGGTTGTTTTTCGCCAAGAATGATGGTTGAACGAAACTGCCTTGTGAAAGATTAATCGGCAGAATAAACACGTCTCGCATCCAATCCAGCACCGAGCCAAACGGCACATATTCGCCAAACGGCACAAGGTGATGTTTGTTGTAGCGAGGGTTGCCGTGCAGGGCATATTCCCTCTCTTTTTCGCCTAATAGCACGCTACTGTTAAACAGTTCCTCTTGCTCATTTTGATAGAGCGTGCCGATAATAATTTCACTTCCGTGTTGGCGGGCTAAGTGGTCGAGCGAGCCAAGCAACGGGCTGATTTGATTTTCAAGTGCCGGAATGGCGGATTCAGGTAAAATAATCAACTCACTTTTACCTAACAGCGGTAGAATAAGTTGCTCGTAAGTTCGCACGCTGTGGTTGAAATGTTGCGGATCCCATTTCATTTTTTGCTCAATATTCCCTTGCACCAAACTCACTACAAGCGGTTGTTTTTGGTCATCAATTTGCACAAATTGGATAAAGCGAGTTGCAAAACTTAAGCCAAAAATGACTGCTAGTGTTGCTAATGATGGCACTATTTTCGCTTCTTTTTGAGCAAAATGAACCAAATAGCCACTTACAAGGATCACTAAGAAAGTTAAACCTTCCACGCCCAAAATCGGAGCAACGCCGGCAAAAGGGCTGTCTATTAAACTATAGCCGAATTGTAGCCACGGAAAGCCGGTAAACACGACGCCTCGTAAATATTCGGTAAAGGTAAAAATGGCTGCTAATGCAAACGGATTATTCAGCTTTAGCCTGTGTGAAATCACACTAAACAGCAGATTATAAATAGCGAGATAACACGCCAACAGAAATACGGCAATATAGCTTACAATGGTCGGCACACCGCCAAATTGGGTCATACTGACGGAAACCCAGTTTACACCGGTGCAGAAGTAGCCGATAGACCAAGCAAAAGTTGCCCACAATGCAGTTTTTCGATTTGCTAGAGTGGCTGACCAAACCAAGCCGGCTGCGGAAGCAAAGGCAATAATCCAAATATCAAAAGGCGAATAGGCGAAAGTGCCGATAGCTCCTAGCAAGAGAGCAAGAATACAAGCGGTTAAAAATGGTGGATTTTTTGCAAAATTCATAATGGCTCACTAAATAAATGAGGCACGCCGAAACGTGCCTTGGTTGATATTCTCTATATTATTCTTCTTCGTTTGGAGAGACTTTTTCCATTTTCTCCAACTGCTCATCGGAAAGTGTGACTCGTAGCTGAATCAACTGGCGGCTATTGGCTGAGGTGACTTTAAAATCAATTCCGTTTAACTCAATTTGCTCATCTCGTTTCGGGAAATAGCCGAAAGCCTGCATCACTAAACCACCAATGGTATCCACCTCTTCGTCATTAAAGTCGGTAGCAAAAAATTCATTGAATTTTTTGATGTCGGTGAGCGGTAATACCGCATAAGTATGTCTTGAAAGCTGGCGAATTGGTTTGACCTCTTCTTCATCAAACTCATCTTCAATATCACCCACAATTTGTTCAAGAATGTCTTCAATAGTGACTAAGCCTGAAACCGCACCAAATTCATCAACCACTACTGCCATATGGAAGCGTTCTGAACGGAACTCTTTTAGCATTCGGTCTAGGCGTTTGCTTTCCGGTACAATAACCGCAGGGCGTAATACCTGTTGCAGATTAAAGGGTTCAGAGTCAGAACGTAAATATTTCAATAAATCTTTAGAGTGAAGAATACCTTCGATAATATCTTTCTCACCCCGAATCACTGGAAAACGAGAGTGTGCGGATTCAATAATTAAATCAATACAGACATCTAAAGGTTCATTGGCATCAATAAACACGATTTGTGCTCGGGGGATCATAATATCCCGCACTCGTAATTCCGAGATTTCCATTACTCCTTCGATCATCTCTTTGGTGTCGCTGTCGATCAATTCATTTTCGACAGAGTCTCGAATCACTTCGACTAGATCTTCACGGTTTTTAGGCTCGTTTTGAAAAAGCCCGCTAAATAGAGAGTGTAAAATCGATTTTTTTTCTGATTTTTCGGTGGTGTTTACACTTTGCTGTTCATCACTCATAGTTTGTTCCACTTAAATAAAGTACGCTTATAATAAGCAAATTCAGTCACAAAGCAAATAAAACATTGCTATTTTCACTCAAATTAGCATAGGATAAGCAAAAATCTTTTTATTTCTTCATATTTTAGGAGTTTGAAATGAAATTAACCAAAATAGCAGTAAGTTTAGCAGCTTTAGTCGTCAGTTCGATGAGTATGGCCGGGACGTTAAGTACATCATCAATGGTGGACATTTTAGCCTTTGACGGGCAACGTGTTAAATCCGGCACGACTTCGGTTCAAATGAGTGAGAATAAAACGCATCAAGTGGTAGTGGAAGTCGGTGGAACAGTTGAAGGGGATTTTTTCACCTCTGATCAAATCATTTTGACTTTCCAAGGCAGTGCGGAAAATGCAAAATTAGAAACGCCAAGATTAAATTCAAAGTTAGATCTTCGTAAATTCCAAGAGAATCAGACTGTGGCAATTAAAACCGATTCAGGTAAGGTTATTTCACATAAACAAGATTTCTTAAAAGGGGAAGGTTTCCTTGCGAAAACAAGAGTTGAAGATAATTTAACGAAATATAACTTAGCGAAAAAAACAGCTTCAGTTGAACAGTTTGCGACGGCACCTCTTGAAGCAAAAGGACAAATTGTGGTGGATACAAATAAAGTTTCACAAGAAGAGTTACAGCTTTTATTTAGGAAAGCAGATAAAGACACCCAAAAACGTTTCTTAGAATGGGCGAAGAAAAATATAAAATAAGCCTATCAATTAATAAGCGGTCATTTCTCGCCAATTTTTTGCAAGGTGTTAAAAAATGACCGCTCATACAATGAGATTTACCAGCAATAATAGCAGTAACGCCAGCCTCTATACATATAATCTCTATCGTAATTCCAACGAATTTCTTCAAGTTCTACTTGTGCCTTGTAATTTTGCCAAGCAAGATTATAACAGGCTTGGAACATTGGGTCATTGACTTTTTCGGCATAGCGTTTCTTAAATGCTTTCTCTTCTTGTTTAGTTTGGCTAAGTGGCGGATTAAATTGTTGGTAGATTAACTCCGCCGTTTCTACATCACATTGTTTGGCGAGCTGAACTTGCAAATCTTGTTCTGCCCGAATTTGCTTCGCTTTACGTTCAGCTTGTTGCTCTGGAGTTGAAGTACAGCTACTTAACATAAGTGCGAGTGAAAAAATGCAGCCTAATTTGAGTGTTTTCATGGCTGAATCCTCTAGTTGAAATTGGTGATTTATTCTACCGCTTCTAACTCACTTTCTTCAAGTTCATCAGCCATAGCACTAAGGGCATCACGGCTAAGTTGTGCGAGGGCTTTATAAAAACCATTGTCGAAAGCTTCTATTTTTCCTAAGAATTTGCCTGCACAAGGTAGTAAAAATCGTTCGAATAATATTTTTTGAGCTAAGGCAGAATCGAGATTATCTTCGATCCAAGATGCCGTGAGAAATAGTAACCCAACGTGATCGGCATTTTCTAATTCAGGCATTGCCCGTTCTTGTCTAAAAGCCACAAAATCACTAACTGATAATCCATAGGCTGAAATTGTTGGAGAAATAGCCCCATTTTCAGCAAAAAGCGCTTGATAGCTTGCCTCTAATTGCGTAGGGTTAGCATTCTTTTGTAAGAGAGTCAGCGCATTTTCACTTTGGCTATCTGTATTTAAGGCCCAAGCTTGGCGTAATCCTCCTTGGGCAAGCCAGTTAAATGTGCCAGCTAAAATAGGGTCGGTAGGGTGACGATAAAATAAGTTGCCAAACAAACGGCAAAGCAGGGAAAAATCGTTAATGGTAGTTTCGCTCATAATTTGAAATAGATAGAAAAAAAGAATTGCTAGTATAGCAGAACACAAGAGAGGACTGAATGAAATATATAGGCGCACACGTTAGTGCTTCAGGTGGGATGGAAAATGCAGTTTTGCGTTCCGTAGAAATTGGTGCTAATGCATTTGCGTTATTTACTAAGAATCAACGTCAATGGCAGGCACCGGCATTAAAAGCCGAAACTATCGAAAAATTTAAGCGTTTTTGTAAAGTGCATCATTTTTCAGCAGAGCAAATCTTACCACACGATAGCTATTTGATTAACTTAGGAAATCCGGAAGCGGAGGCATTGGAGAAATCTCGTGTAGCATTTATTGATGAGATGTCTCGAGCAAATCAATTAGGTTTAAAATTGTTGAATTTTCACCCGGGGGCGCATTTAAAGCAAATTTCCGAGCAAGATTGTTTGGCTAGAATTGCAGAATCGATCAATATTGCAGTTGAAAAAGTACCGAATGTTATTGCCGTGATTGAAAATACGGCAGGACAGGGTTCTAATTTAGGTTGGCATTTCGATCATTTGGCAACTATTATTGAGCAAGTTGAGGATAAAAGCCGAGTGGGGGTGTGTTTAGATACTTGTCACTTATTTTCTGCCGGATATGATATTAGCTCTTATGAAAAGAGCGAGGCGGTATTTAATGATTTTAACCAAACGGTTGGTTTCTATTATTTAAGGGGGATGCACTTAAATGGTTCAAAAACACCATTAGGTAGCAGAGTAGATCGCCATCATACTTTAAGAGAAGGTACAATAGGGACTGATGTATTTGCATTTATTATGCAAAATACGAATTTTGACCATATTCCTATGATTTTAGAGACAATTTCGCCTGAAATTTGGGCAGATGAAATAAAATTTCTACGCACATTGGAACTAAAATAGGTTATACTGGTCTGAGTAGTGGGTCTAGCAGAGTCTAGACCTTATTTTGTTATCTTTTTTAATCTTTTAGAAGATTTAGTTAAGGAATTTACCGCTGTAATTGTTCTGGCGAGACGAGACATAAATTATGAAAAAAAATCTTTTTGCAACAACCTTCAAGCCCGTATTTATTGCTTCTATTTTGTCTGTTTTTGGAGGGTATTCTTCCATTGCTGTAGCAAGTTTAAGTTCTAAACCGGCCACACCAAATCAAATCATTGCAAGTAAAGCAGAAAGATTAGCTAAGTCTTCTTCAGTATTTACCAATCGAGAAAATCTTCCAATTTCTGCCGCTCATACAGCGAATTATAGTGGTCGTATTAATAGTGTTTATCATAATTGGGTAGGGACACGCTATCGTTTAGGCGGCACAACAAAAGCAGGGATTGATTGTTCCGCCTTTGTGCGTGAAGTGATGGGCAAAGCATTTAGTAAAGATATGCCTCGTTCAACTGCAGAACAACGCCATGTCGGGCATTCCATTTCAAAATCTGATTTACGCCCAGGTGATTTAGTCTTTTTCCGTAAGAATAACCATGTAGGGGTTTATATTGGTAATGGTAAATTTGTACACGCTAGTTCAAGTAGAGGGGTAACCACCAGCTCATTGTCAGAAAGCTACTGGTCAAGAAACTACACACAATCTCGCCGTGTAATTTAATAAATTACAATTCCAAGATGAAAAGAACACTCACTTTTGCGAGTGTTCTTTTTTAATTAAAAAAGTTATGCTACGCGTTGCTTAGCTTGTGTAAATGCTCCACGAGTACGCATTTGATGAACCACATTAGTAATTACACCTGCTATTTTTACTTCAGCCCAATCAGCAATTCTAAGATTTGGTTCGCTCACATCTAATGAAAATAAAATTTTTTCAGCAATACCTTCCCCATTCTGAATTTCATTAAAGAATTGATAGAATTTATATTCCCCATCTTTTTCAAGCACCAATAGATCATTAACTAAATATTGATTGGTCTGTTCTACAATCAATAAATCGTCTAGTTCAATTCCCCACGCGATTAAATTTGGGTTTTTCACGTGGATAAAAAAAGTGTCTCTCGGACGTTTGATACAAAGTGAGTTAAGATCGAGTTTTACAGAGCGGCTGCTATTGAAATCCCGATAAAGCGGAATCGGCTGATAAGCTGCCGTTTGATCTGAAATTTGTCTAATTGAAGCCATAGTAAAATCCTCTATCTGTTTTTTTATACAGGTGTATTTTACTGGCTAAAATAGCAGTGTCAACCATTATTTTGGAATTTTTTGTAAATTTAACCAGTGTTTTGACCGCTTGTTATCCTTTAAAAAGTAATAAAAAAGCACCCATAGGGTGCTTCTTATGCTTAAAAGCTGTTATTATAGGCTTTCAGTAAATGTACGAGTAATAACATCGCGTTGTTGCTCAGGGGTTAATGAGTTGAAACGAACTGCATAACCTGAAACACGAATCGTTAATTGTGGGTATTTCTCAGGGTTTTGAATCGCATCTTCTAATGTTTCACGGCGTAAAACGTTCACGTTTAAGTGCTGACCGCCTTCAACTTTAATCGTTGGTGCAACATTAACCGGAACTTCGCGGTATGCGATATCACCTAATTCGCTGATAGCAACAACTTGATCTTCTTCAAAGCCAGCTTTCGCAGCTAAACAACGAGCTTCATTTTTAGATTCGTCTAATAACCAGAAAGAGTTTAATAAGTTGCTGTTTGATGATTTTGTGATTTGTACACCTTTAATCATTTTGATATCTCCTATAAGGGTAAATTGTAAAAAAATTTTAAAAATTCAAATTTATTTGAAGTTATTGTACCCCTTTTTAGATAAAAAGCGATAAAAATTTAACCATTTTTAGACATGATTAAGTTAATTGAATAAAAAATATACATTTGGTGGTTTTATGAAAACTTGGACAGAAGCCTTAGGTGAAGAAAAGAAAAAAGCGTATTTTCAACAAATTTTACACTATGTACATAACGAGCGATTAGCCGGCAAAGTCATCTATCCTCCGCAAAACGAGGTGTTTAGTGCTTTTGCCTTAACTGAATTTAGTGAGGTGAAGGTGGTGATTTTGGGGCAAGATCCGTATCACGGCCCAAATCAAGCTCACGGTTTAGCATTTTCGGTGAAACCACCAGTTGCTCCACCGCCTTCTTTGGTTAATATGTATAAGGAATTGTCTGAAGATATCGAGGGCTTTCAAATTCCACAACATGGGTATTTAATTGATTGGGCAAAACAAGGTGTGTTTATGTTAAACACCAGCTTAACGGTTGAGCAAGGTAGAGCAGGTTCGCATTCACAAATTGGTTGGGAAATTTTTACCGATAAAGTGATCGCACAATTAAATCAACACCGTGATAATTTAGTCTTTCTACTTTGGGGAAGCCACGCTCAGAGAAAGGGGCAATTTATCGATCGTAATCGCCATTGTGTGTTAGCTTCTCCGCACCCATCACCACTTTCCGCATATCGTGGATTTTTTGGTTGTAAACATTTTTCTAAAGCCAATAACTACTTGATTTCTCAAGGAATATCCCCAATTAATTGGCAATTATCAGTAGACGTTAGTTATTCTTCAACACATTAGTTTAAGGAGCAAACGATGACTTTTGATTTACCGATTGTTAGTATTGCATTTGTTGTGCTTGTTTTAGTTGCATTAAGTTCGACTATTAAAATTGTGCCACAGGGCTATCATTGGACAGTAGAACGTTTTGGTCGTTACACTAAAACGCTAAGCCCTGGATTGAACATTGTTGTGCCTTTTATTGATCGTATTGGTCGGAAAATGAATATGATGGAACAAGTTTTAGATATTCCATCGCAAGAAGTTATTTCACGTGATAATGCAAGTGTTGCGATTGATGCCGTATGTTTTGTTCAAACGGTTGATGCTCGCCGAGCTGCCTATGAAGTGAATCATTTAGAGCAAGCAATTGTCAATTTGACCATGACAAATATGCGTACTGTACTTGGCTCTATGGATCTAGATGATATGCTCTCTCAGCGTGATTTAATTAACGGTAGATTACTTTCTATTGTCGATGAAGCGACTAATATTTGGGGAGTAAAAGTCACCCGTATTGAGATTCGGGATGTTCGTCCACCGAAAGAGCTGGTTGCGGCAATGAATGCTCAAATGAAAGCTGAACGTAATAAACGTGCTGATATTCTTGAAGCAGAAGGGATTCGACAAGCTGAAATCTTGCGCGCTGAAGGGGAAAAACAATCTCGTATTTTAAAAGCAGAAGGTGAAAGACAAGAAGCATTCTTGCAGGCAGAAGCTCGTGAACGAGCCGCAGAAGCGGAGGCTAAAGCGACCCAAATGGTTTCTGAAGCGATTGCTAAAGGCGATACTACAGCGATTAACTATTTTATTGCACAAAAATACACCGAAGCCTTGAAAGAAATAGGTTCTTCAGATAACAGTAAAGTTGTGCTTATGCCGTTAGAAGCCGGAAATTTGATTGGTTCGGTTGCCGGTATTGCTGAAATTTTAAAAAGCAATAAAACAAACTCATAGCCTCAAACTGGATTAATTGAGTATATGGAGGGAGTATGGATTGGTTTTTTAATTGGATTGGCTGGAGCATATTAGGCTTTGTGCTCCTTGCATTAGAATTAGTATTACCGGGTGTCTTTATTATGTGGTGGGGATTTGCCTCGCTTATTCTTGCTTTCATCGTTGCATTTTTTACATTAGGGCAGGCGTCACAAATCTCGTTATTTGCGATAATTGCGACTATCTTTAGTCTGATTTGGTGGAAATATCAACATGGAAAAGACAAGAAAGAGGATCAGAACAGTTCCCTTAACTCTCGGGAGCATGCTATGCTAGGAGCTCAAGGTTTTGTGGTTGAAATCTTACCTAACGGCATAGCTCGAGGAAAATTTGGTGATACGACTTGGCGTGTTATAGGTAATAATTTACAAGTGGCAGATAAGATTGAGGTCCAGAAAGTTGATGGGATTACCTTGTTTGTCCGTAAGCAATAAGTTGTTTCTTATTTAGTCATAGAACACTAAACAAAAACCTTGAACAGTTGTTCAAGGTTTTTTCTCTCAAGCGGTTGAAAATAGAGTGAAATTTGCAAATTTTCACCCTAAATTAACCGCTTGTATCCCACCATAATAAGTTAGAAACTAAAACCAACATTTACTTTCCAACCAAATAGGTTTGCAGATTTCACTCGACTGTAATCTAAATTCATCGCAGTAAACCAATTTTTATAATGCAGTTTCACCCCGACTTCGCCGTTTAATTGGCGATTACGTTTCGTCGTTGTTTCACTATGCAGTGTTTTTCCTGCAATGTCACTGGTAATTTTGGTCGTTTTTCCATTTAATCTGTGCAAGTAATTTAACCCGATATAAGGGGAAATAGAGCCTTGCTCAAGTTGGAAAGTTCGCTGTAATTTCACGCTTGGAACAATATTCACATCACGATAACGCATTGCAGCCGTTTGAGTCGCAAGTTCGCCGCTTTCATTTAAACCATTCATTTTGGTTTGAATCCATTGTACGCCAAGGCTTGGTTCAATTATCCATTGGTTTGGCATAAATTGATAACCGATCCGCATTTCACCACCGAGTGTTGAACCTCTGGTTTCTGCAGTACCTAGTTGATGGCTAGCAAATCGACGGCTTTGTTGATATTTCTGGCGAGCAAATTGCAATGTAGCTTCACTAAACCAAGCGTTATCTAAATGATAACGTAAGCCAATATTTAATGCTGTTTGTTTTAAGGTAGCTTGTGCAAATGGTTTTTCTAAGCGGTTTTTTTGCTGTGAAAGTGTTGCGCTAAGTACCGTTTTATCTGCCAGTTTGTGGTTTACTCCCAATTGTGATTGGTGGTGTTTAACATCGGTATGCTTCGATGAGGCTGATTGTTTTTGATTCAAATGTTCAGCCCAAACAGTTGTTTGCAGTGGTGTATGGTATGCCGTAAACAAATGTTGCTGTGCTTGGGTTAAGCCTTTGGCATTTTGGCTACGTAGCAATTCAAGGCTATCTGGATAAATATTGTTAGATACAGCATAGTGCAGATTATCTAATTTACGTTGTTCGAGTGCAGATTGCAGCCAACCGTTATACCAACTACGGCGATAGGCAATAGGTGTAGTTCTTAACGCATTTAATAATGCTAAACCGGCTTGCCCGTTTGTATCGGCTTTCTCATCAGTTAGTGGCTTATTCACTTTTGCGATAATTTCGCTGTCTTTGAAATAGAGATCTTGGATTAACCCTCGTTTGGCTAAATTCTCGTTTTCGGCTAATTGTGTAAATCCGCCTTGATAAGTTGCTTTATCTTTCAACTGTACTACGGTCGCTGAAACATCACCTGCTTCGGTTTTTTCTGTTAATTTATCATCAATTTTTAACGAGCCGGCTAAATGTATATTGGCTTGAGCATTGGCAATTAGTCCAGATTTGCCCAACACTTCTAATTGGCTTTGTCCAGACGAAGAATAATTTTGCTCAACTTCGGTTCCATTGACAGCTAAATTTGCATGGTTACTGATTGTTTTCACCTTAGTTTTACCGTTTAAGGCCAATCTACCTTCTTCAACTGCTACCGTAGCTAAATGATTTTCGCCGTCTAAATGCAGTGATTTGTCCCCTTTTTTTGTAATTTTAAATTGGCTGGCGAGTGGGTTTGACCAATGGTCATCACGAGTTACGGTAATAGTTTCATCATTTAAGAATTGAGTTGGGCCATTAACAGCTTTTTTCAGGTTAATGAGACCCCAGCCATAAACATTATCGACCCCTTTTTCACCTAAATCAGTGGCGGTGGTCAATAAAGTATCGCGAATTTGAGTCGCAGTCAGATAATCAAAGCGTTCTTTTAATAATGCTAATGAAGCAGTTATAGCGGGTGCTGAAAATGACGTACCTTGTTCTTTTGTTAAGCCATATTGTGGTTTTTTATGTTCATCAGCAACGCCAATTAAAACATGTAAATCGCCCGGTGCTGCTACACACCAGTTTTTACTTGCTCCGCAGTGGTTAGAGTATGGAGCAATTTTTTGTTCTTTATCTACCGCAACGGCAGAAATTAAATTTTTCTCAAGCTCGGGAAAGTAACGTGGTAGAAGAGCCATTACGCCTGGCTGTTTCTTGCTCTCATTACCAGCAGCAAAGACTAATAAGGTGTTGCTATTTTTGGCTCTCATAATAGCTTGAAGTAGCGGATTGTGCTTATTTTGCTTGATAGATTGATAAAATTTATCTACAACATTGATGTCATCTCTAATAGAAAAAGGATTCCAACTATTATTGATTGCAAAAACATTATTATCTAGTAATTTATTCAGCCCGGATGCCCATTCAGCACGTTCAATTGCCATTTCTTTTTCTTTGCTTGCTAATAAGTCATTCTTTGCCATCTGATCCAGACTTGGCGTTTTTTCATCCTCTTCGTCTTGTGCATTTTCTAATTCTTTCTTAGCATCTTGAATAACTTCTTCTAAAGTTCGCTTATATGACTTCGTTGCAACATAAAGCTCAGCTCCCTTTGCAATACCACCACTATAGCCATCACCAAGAGTTTTATCTGCTTGAGCAGCAATAATACCAGCTACACCTGCACCGTGTGTTTCAAGAGAAGGAATAAGATCAATTCCATCTTCTTTTTCTACGGGTTTTACCTCGAATTGAGGATAACTTGAATCGTAGATTCTTACTTCGCCTTCGGGTGTTGTTAATTGGTGAGTAAGAGGATGAAGATGTGAACTATGGCGAGGGTGTTTAACCATGAAGCCCTCATCCATTACCCCTAGTTTAACACCCTTGCCACTATATTTTGAGCTGAGGCTCTCAGATAATTGAATGATAGGTTGTGGATTCTCTATTGATTCTGTAGCGTATGCAATAGATAAAAAACTAGAAATGCTAATTGCAATAAGTGTTTTGTTAAATGAGTGCTTTATTTTATACATGATTTTACCTCCAAAAAATAAGCTTATTTTACGTAGTTAATTTTTTATTACAAATAATTATCATCTGGTTAATGATAAAGATCAAACTTTTTGATATATTTAGTTTTCTAATTTTTATCTTGAGATTTTTTTAATCAAAAAAATGTAGCAGGTTTGCTTCTGAAGCGAGAGGAATAGGTATTCGAGAAAACAAGCGGTCAGAGTTGCAAAATTTTTTACTTATCTGACCGCTTGTTGTATAGGGAATATTACTTTATTTCATTGATCGCATTCAAAATCCGCTTGTCCGAAATCGGGTATTTTGTGCCGAGCTGTTGAGCGAACAGGCTAACCCTAAGTTCTTCGATCATATAGCGAATTTCCAGTACCTCGTCCGGCACGGCTTTGGATTTTGGCAATTTGGCAAGGAGCTGTTTATATGCCTCTTGCACCGCTTCCACCCGTAGCATTTTGGCTCGGTCGGTGTTGCTGTCCACCAACAGTTTATCCAAACGGCGTTCGATAGCGGTTAAATAACGGTATAAATCCGCAAGGCGGGCGTAGCCGGTTTTGGTGACAAAATCGGGGTAAATCAGCCCTTCGATTTGGGCTTTGATGTCGCTTAACGCAAACGCCATCGTAAAATCGAGCTTGCCTTTTAACCGCTTGTTTAGCTCGTATGCCAGCGTGAGGCATTTTTCAACCTGTTTGGCAATTTCTACGGTTTTATCGTTTAAATTTGCCCGTACAAATTCGTGCAGTTGAGTGAATTTTTCCTCCGTCCAGACAAAGCCGCCGAACTCTTCTACCAGCTGATCTACCGCACAGGCAATGCAGTCGTCAATCAGCTCCAACACTTTGCCGAACGGGGCAAAATATAAACCGAGCTTGGCTTTGTTCGGCAGTTTTTCGTGCAGATATTTAATCGGCGATGGTACATTCAGCAGTAGTAAACGGCGAAGTCCCGCTTGCATTGCACGTTGTTGTTCAAACTCGGTTTCAAACAGTTTTACCCCCACAGCCGTTTGTTCATCGACAATCGCAGGGTAGGCTTTCACGCTGAAATGGGCTTTTTTCTGCTCATAGCACTGTGGTAATTCAGCAAAATTCCAAATATGCACGCCACTTTGCTCAATGCCGTCATCGGCAATGTTAGAAAGGGTGTTCTGCACCTCATCTTTCAAGGCAAATTTCAGCTCATCAAGGTTTTCGCTCTCTTGCAGTTTCTTGCCTTTATCGTCAATCACACGGAACGTCATTCGCAAATGTGGCGGCAGTTGGCTTAAATCCCACTGCTCAGGCTCGACCAATACACCCGTCATTCGGCGTAGTTCGTGGCTTAGGCTGTCCAGCAACGGCTTTTTAAACGGCTCGGCTCGCCCTAAAAAAGCGTCCGCATAATTCGGTGCCGGTACAAAATTTCGCCGTAGCGACTTCGGTAAAGATTTAATCAGCGAGACGATCAACTCGTGGCGTAGCCCCGGAATTTGCCAATCGAAACCTTCGGGTTCCACTTGGTTGAGCAGCGGCAGCGGAATATGCACCGTCACGCCATCGTGATCTTTTCCGACCTCAAACTGATAGCTCAGTTTGAGTTTTAAATCGCCTTGATGCCAGAAATTCGGGAAATCCAGCTCACTGGCAAGGTTGGCGTTGTCGTTGATCAGGAACGATTTTTCAAAGTTAAGCAGTTCAGGATCTTTTTTGCTTGCCTGTTTCCACCAAGTATCAAAATGCTTGCTCGACACGACTTCGGTGCCAATCCGTTGATCATAGAACTCAAACAGCACTTGCTCGTCCACCAAAATGTCACGGCGGCGGGATTTATGTTCCAATGCCTCGACTTCACGGATCAAGCGGTGATTTTCTTTGAAAAATTTGTAATTGTTGTGCCATTCGCCTTCCACCAACGCCGAGCGGATAAAAATCTCACGGCTGACGGTTGGGTCTATCGAGCCATAATTTACCGAGCGTTGTGCCACAATCGGAATGCCATAGAGCGATACTTTTTCCGATGCCATTACCGCCCCTTTTGACTTCGCCCAGTGCGGTTCGCTGTAACTGGATTTAGTGAGGTGTACCGCTAACGGTTCTACCCACTCCGGCTCAATCTGTGCCACCATTCGACCCCAGAGTTTGGTGGTTTCTACCAGCTCTGCCGCCATTACCCATTTTGGCTGTTTTTTGAAAAGTGCCGAGTTCGGGAAAATGAAAAAGTGGGCATTTCTTGCCCCCAAATAGTGCATTTTTTCATTATCTTTCAAGCCGATATGCGATAACAAACCGGTGAGCAAGGCGGTGTGAATTGGCTGGTAACTTGCAGGCTCACTGTTAATTTTTAAGCCCATTTCTCTCACTGCAAGGCGGAGCTGGTGATAGATATCCTGCCACTCCCGCACACGGTTGTAGTTTAAATAATCCTTACGGCAGAGATTACGGAACTGGTTTTTCGACAGTTCTTTTTGTTGGGCTTGGATAAAGTGCCACAAATTCACAAATGCCAAGAAATCGCTCTCTTTATCGGCAAAACGGCGGTGTTTGTCGTCCGCCGACTGCTGTTTCTCCTGCGGACGCTCACGGGGGTCTTGGATTGAGAGTGCTGAGACGATCATCATTACTTCGTGCAATGAACCGTTTTTCGCCGCCTCGATCACCATTCTGCCTAAGCGAGGATCGACCGGCAGTTGAGCGAGTTGGCGACCGATTGGGGTTAATCTAAACCCCTCCCCCCGTTTACGGGGGGAGGTTGGGAGGGGGGGAGTGCCATCATTAGAATGGTTTTCCCCCCTCCCTAGCCCTCCCCCGCGAGCGGGGGAGGGGATTTTTTCATTTGGAATAATCGCCTGCAATTCCTCCAACAACCGAATCCCGTCCTGAATTTGTCGGCTATCAGGCGCATCAACAAACGGGAAATTGGCAATATCACTCAATCCAAGTGAAGTCATTTGTAAAATAACGGCTGCAAGGTTAGTTCGCAGAATTTCCGGGTCAGTAAATTGCGGACGGCTGTTGAAATCTTCTTCCGAATAGAGGCGGATACAGATCCCTTCCGAGGTTCGCCCGCAACGCCCTTTACGCTGATTGGAGGAGGCTTGCGAAATCGGCTCAATCGGCAGACGTTGCACTTTGGTACGATAGCTATAACGAGAAATACGAGCCGTGCCGGTATCGATCACATATTTAATATTCGGAATAGTGAGCGAGGTTTCCGCCACGTTAGTCGCCAGAATAATGCGGTTTAGCCCACCGCTTGGCTGGAAAACCCGTTGCTGTTCAGCAGCCGACAAGCGGGCGTAAAGCGGTAAAATTTCGCTATGTCGCAGTTCCTGCTTTTGCAAGGCTTCGGCGGTGTCACGAATTTCCCGTTCACCGTTCATAAAAATCAGAATATCGCCACGCCCTTCGGCTTGCAGTTCGTCCACCGCATTCAGAATACCTTGTAGCTGATCTTGATCCTCTTCCTCAACAATCGGGCGATAACGTACTTCCACCGGGAACGTCCGCCCAGAGACTTCAATAATCGGGGCGTTGTTAAAATGTTTGGAAAAACGTTCTACATCAATGGTTGCCGAGGTGATGATCACTTTCAGATCGGGGCGTTTATGCAGAATTTGTTTCAGATAACCCAAAATAAAATCGTTGTTCAACGAACGCTCATGGGCTTCGTCAATAATTAGCGTGTCGTACTGATTTAAATAGCGGTCGTGCTGGATTTCCGCCAGCAGAATACCGTCCGTCATTAGTTTGATTAAGCTGTTTTCGCTGACTTGGTCGTTAAAGCGGACTTTGTAACCGACCGTCTCGCCCAGTTCCGATTTCAGCTCTTCGGCAATGCGAGTCGCCACCGAACGTGCCGCAATTCGGCGGGGCTGGGTATGCCCAATCAAGCCCTTTACGCCGCGTCCAAGTTCCAAGCACATTTTCGGTAACTGGGTGGTTTTGCCCGAACCGGTTTCCCCTGCGATCACCACCACCTGATTTTCGCTAATCAGTTTTAAAATTTCCTCACGGCGAGCGGAAACAGGCAGATCAGGGTAGTCAATTTTCAGGTTTTGGGCGTGCTGAGTTCGTGCGAAAAAACGTGCCTGACAAGCGGTGAGATCTTGCGAAATTTCTGCTAAAACTGACCGCTTGTTCTCCTCGTTTTTAATGTTTTCCGCCCCTTTTAAGCGCCCCAACAGACGGCGGAAATCGGCGGTGGTGATATTTTCCAGCTTCACAAGCGGTGATTTTTTATGATTTTTTTGCAATTTATCTGTCATCACGATTTCCCTAATACCAACGACAAAATCCCTGCCGCAATCAACGGTCCGACCGGTACACCTTTTAAGAACGCCACACCGATCACCGTGCCGATTAAAAGCCCAGTCACCAGCACCGGTTGGTTGCCCATTAAATTCACGCCTCTGCCACCTAGCCACGCTACCAGCACGCCGGCAATTATTGAGAGTGCCATTTTCCAGTTCAGCAGTTGGGCAAGTTCGGGGAGCGTAATTCGCCCTGAAACCAAGGGGCTAAGTACGCCGATGGTTAAAATGATAATCCCGATTTTTAAGCCGTATTGATCGACAAAGGGGATAAATTTAGAAAGTAAGGTTTGTTGCATAATCAGCAACACCGCTGCCGAAATGGTAACAGCACTGTTTTGGCTGATTAAACCAAGTACAATTAATACCACTAAAAGTAGGGCAACAGAATTAAATTGTAATGTCATAGCGATTTAAAAATGTAAAAACCCTTACCTCAAAGGTAAGGGTAGATTAAAGGAAATGAGTGTTAGTTGATAAATTTCATCAGCCCCATAAGCACTCCCACACCAGCTAAAATAAATCCTGCCATTTTATACATTGACGAGGTTAATCTCACTTCAAGTTGAGAAATTTCGGTTCGAATTTCTGCTTTTAGTTCTTTGAGATCTTGCTTGGTTGCTAATGCTGATTGGCTCTGTTCTAACGCATCATCTAATGCGTCTGCAAAAGCTTCGGCAATCTCAGGCGATTGATTGGCTTCTTGTAGCTTTTTCACAAAGCGTAATTTATCAAATTTTAAGCTCATTGTTGCTTCCATTTTGTAGCTCCTGTTGCAGTTGAAGTGCATTTAATTTAGCACAACCACAAGAGCAAGTTTTAGCTGATTTTGCGATCTTCGTCGAAAATTTACAATTTAGTTTGCCACCATCACCATAGCAGGGCGAATCACTCGTCCGTGAAGCGTGTAGCCTTTTTGTAGAACGCTGCTGATATGGTTCGCTTCAATTCCTTCGGCAGGTTGCATTGAAATAGCTTCGTGCAATTCAGGGTTAAATGCTTCACCCACTTCGCCAATTGCCACCACACCAAATTTAGCCAGTGTGTTGATGAATTCTTTATGGGTCATTTCAACGCCGTCAACTAACGCTTGAGTGGTTTCATCGGTTACGGCTTTATCAAGGGCATCTAAACCACGCTCAAGGTTATCAACTACAGTTAATAATTCCTTAGAGAATTTTTCTAAAGCGAATTTGTGAGCTTTTTCAACATCTTGCTCTGCACGGCGGCGGATATTTTGAATTTCCGCTTGAGCTCGTAGTTGAATATCTTGCTCACGTTTGTCGGCTTCTGCAATATAGGCTTCTAACTCGGCAATTCGAGCTTGAGCGAGAGCTAACGGTTCTTCTTGAGGTGTATTTTGTTCTTCCGCTTGAGTTTCTTCAGTTACAACTTCAGGTTGAATTTCTTCTTGTTTTACTTCTTCTTGTAAGTGTTCATTTTGAGTGGTCATTTTTTATCCTTTAAAAGACTAATCTGGAAATGTAAATCTTCCTTAATATAGCGATAAATTAAGGGATTTCAAGCATATCTCTTTCTTTTTGCGAAAATAATTCACTTTTTAATCAGAAAAGGCTTGCAAAATACGGGGGGGGGCTTAAAATGCCCTAGTCTTTTCCGCCCTTAGGCAAGGCTATATTTTTTAATCACTTTTCTTTAACGGAGAAAACTTAAATGAAAAAATTAGCGGGTTTATTTGCAGCAGGTTTAGCAACAGTTGCATTAACAGCGTGTAATGAAGAAAAAGCAGCAGAGCCAAAAGCAACTGCGGCTGAAGCAAAACCTCAAGCAACAAATCAAACAGTTCATCTTTATACTTGGACTGAATATGTGCCTGAAGGTTTGTTAGATGAATTTACGAAAGAAACTGGCATTAAAGTTGAAGTTTCAAGTCTTGAATCTAACGAAACAATGTACGCTAAATTAAAATTACAAGGTAAAGATGGCGGCTATGATGTAATTGCTCCATCAAACTACTTTGTATCTAAAATGGCGAAAGAAGGAATGTTAGCGGAATTAGATCACGCACAACTTCCGGTTATTAAAGAATTAAACCAAGATTGGTTAAATAAGCCTTACGATCAAGGTAACAAATATTCATTACCTCAATTATTAGGTGCACCGGGTATTGCATTTAATACGGCAGATTACAAAGGTGAAACATTCACTTCTTGGGGTGATTTATGGAAACCTGAATTTGCAGGTAAAGTGCAATTATTAGATGATGCTCGTGAAGTATTCAATATTGCATTATTAAAATTAGGTAAAAACCCGAATACTACTGATCCGGCTGAAATTAAAGCAGCTTACGAAGAGTTAAGAAAATTACGTCCAAACGTACTTTCATTTACCTCTGATAACCCTGCAAACTCATTTATTTCCGGTGAGGTTTCAGTAGGTCAGTTATGGAACGGCTCTGTGCGTATTGCTAAGAAAGAAAACGCACCTGTTGATATGGTGTTCCCGAAAGAAGGTCCGGTACTTTGGGTTGATACATTAGCGATTCCTGCAAGTGCGAAAAACAAAGAAAACGCACATAAATTAATCAACTACTTGCTAAGTGCAAAAGTAGCTGAAAAATTAACGTTAGCGATTGGCTACCCAACTTCAAACGTGGAAGCGTTAAAAGTATTACCAAAAGAAATTACCGAAGATACAGCAATTTACCCATCTGCAGAGGTTTTACAAAAATCTCAATGGCAAGATGATGTTGGTGATGCAATTGAGCTTTACGAAAAATACTACCAAGAGTTAAAAGCAGCAAAATAATAGCTGATTAATTCTGAAGCCTCTAGGGAGCAATCTTTAGAGGCTTTCTCTTTTGAGTTGCAAAAAATTTGGCAAAAACGACCGCTTTCTAAGGTACAATCATAAAAACATACTTAGATTTTGAGAGATTAAACCATGAACTTAAGATGGCAAGAATATCCTGAAAATGCCCGCAAATTATTTAAACTATCCCTACCCATTTTTATTTCCCAGCTTTCAGCTTCCGGAATGGGGCTGGCGGATATTGTAATGGCTGGCTTGGTGAGTGATGATGATGTCTCGGCGATTGCGGTAAGTAATTCGATTTACTTTCCGCTCTTTCTGTTTGTGTTAGGGTTGCTGAATGCAATTACCCCAACCGTTTCTTACTTAAACGGCTCGAGCAATCGCCATTTAATTGCTAACCAAGTAAGGCAGGGCTATTGGATTGTGTTTGCAATGTCTATTCCATTAATGGCAATTTTCCTAAACAGCCATCTGATTTTAGACTTAATGCAAACACCGGCTGAGTTTTCAATCAAATCGCAACAATATTTAGCAGTAATGGCAGTTGGGCTTATTCCTGCTTTGCTGGCGGTGAGTTTACGTTGTATGAATGATGGTTTATCCAATCCAAAACCTGCAATGCGGATTACTTTTTTCGGCTTATTGCTAAATATTCCGCTAAACTATATTTTCATTTTCGGCAAATTTGGACTGCCCGAAATGGGGGCGGTAGGCTGTGGCGTGGCAACCGCAATTATTAACTGGATAATGTTTTTGATGCTGTTGCATTATTGCTACACCAATTCTGCCCAAAAAGATATTCGTTTGTTTGAGAAATGGATTGATGCCCCAAGCGGTCAAATTTTGCTAAAACTTTGCAAATTAGGGCTGCCGATTGCCTTTGCGATTTTTACCGAAGTGATGTTGTTTTCTACCTCATCGCTGATTCTGTCACCACTTGGTTCACAGGTGGTGGCTAGCCACCAAGCTGCATTGCAAACCAGCTCGCTATTTTTTATGATTCCGATGTCGTTTGGTATTGCAACCACCATTATGATCGGGCAAACACTCGGGCAGCAAAATGTGGAAGGGGCGAAAGTTTTAAGCTACCACTCTTTAATTACCGCTACCATTTTTGCCATTATTGCGGCGGTGATTATTATTTTATTGAATAATCTGATTCCGCTTGCGTTTACCAGCAATCCGGTTTCGATTGCGATTACCGCTCATTTATTGATTTTTGCGGCGGTTTACCAAATTCCTGATGCCATTCAAGCGGTAGCAAACGGGATTTTACGTGGCTATAAATATACCCAACCGATTTTATATATAACCCTTTTTTGCTACTGGGGTGTCAGTATGCCACTGGGTTATATTTTGGCAAGAACCGATTGGATTGTGCAACCGATGGCGGCTCAAGGTTTTTGGTTAGTCTTTTGTATCGGCTTAAGTTTGGCTGGTGGCTTGTTATTATGGCAAATGCGAAAAATACAAGCGGTACCAAAAGCTCAATTAATTGCAAAATTAGAACAGATTAAATAACAGATTCTCTGCTATGGAACATAGCAGAGATTTTCACTTTTAGAAGATGACCTTGCTGATGAAAAATCTAAATCCTATTGAGTTACCGTTGAATAAATCGGTGCTAATTGAGGCTTCCGCCGGTACGGGGAAAACGTTCACCATTGCCAACCTCTATTTGCGTTTATTGCTCGGAATTGGTTGCTCCCCATTAACGGTAGAACAAATTTTGGTGGTAACTTTTACCAAAGCCGCAACCGAAGAGTTGAAAAACCGTATCCGTAAAAATATTCAGCAATGTGCCGACTTTTTAAAAGATCAAGCCGATGGTTTGGAAGCGGAAAATACAAAATCCTATCGAAACAATCTTGAATTTTTAGCACAGATTTATCCGCTCATTCCGAATATTCAAAAAGCATTGTTACGTTTAAGCATTGCCGAACGGGAAATTGACACTGCCAGCGTGTTTACCATTCACGGCTTTTGCCAAAAAATGTTGGTGCAGTTTGCATTTGAATCGGGGGTGCGATTTGATCTTGATTTACAGCCAAACCAAAGCGATCTACTTAAAAAATTAAGTGAAGAAGTCTGGCGGGAACAATTTTATCCGCAAGATTTAGATATTACTTATGCGGTTGCTGAGCAACTGGGTACGCCGGAATATGCCCTCAATGCAGTAAGGCGTTATTTATCTACTGAATTACCTGCACCAAAGGCATCTTTAAATCAAGATATTGCCGAGCATTTGGCACAATACCAGCAGTTTATTACGCAAGTAAAATCCTACTGGAAAACGCATTCAGCCGAACTGGTTGAAACTATCCGCCACGATTTAAAGCATAAAATTACGCTACACGGAGGTTGGTATAAAGCAACCACTTTTGAAGCCGGTGTGGAAGTAATGAACCAGTGGGCAACTTCACCACATAACTATTTCCCGGCAGAGCTTTATTTGTTTACGGCAGAGAAAATTGCGGCTGGTACGAAAAAGAGCAGTGAGCCGATAGATTCCCCCAATCTTGCAAAAAATCAGGCATTTTTAACCGCTTACAAGGAAGATTTTGAGAACAACTTGTCAGCGATGTTGCTATATCAATTTTTAATTGCTCTCAAAGCAAAATTGGCAGAGTACAAACAAACGCACCCACAACGCAGTTTTGATGATTTACTCACAATGCTAAACCAAGCGTTGAAAAATCCACACACGGGCGAAGCCTTAGCTCAAAAAATTCGGGCGATTTACCCTTTTACGATGATCGATGAGTTCCAAGATACCGATTTAACCCAATATGAAATTTTCAGCCAAATTTTTATGGCAGAGAATGCAGAGAACGGCTTTATTATGATTGGCGACCCGAAACAGTCGATCTATAAATTCCGTGGGGCGGATATTTTCACGTATTTGCGAGCAGCAAAGCAGGCTGATGAACAATTCACATTGGGCAAAAACTGGCGTTCGTTGCCTGAAGTGGTGCAAGCGGTCAATAATTTGTTTTCTTTTGCAAATGATAACTCTCCGTTTCTTTATGAGGATATTGGCTTTCACCCAGTGGAGGCTGATAGCCAAAAAGGTCAGTTAGTTAGTGAGCAAGGGCATTTTGTAGGCTACATCACGGAAAACAGTAAATTAGATGATTTGGCTGAAATGTGTGCTTATCAAATTCATCAACAGCTTGAGGCGATGGCTCAAGGCAAATTCGGAGTTGAAAAAAACGGCGAATTTCAATCCTTTGCTGCAAAAGATATTGCGATTTTAGTCCGAAAAGGTTCACAAGCTAAGCGAATCAAAAAGGCGTTGGCAAAACGTAATATCAAATCCGTCTATTTAGCTGAATCAGCTTCTGTATTTGGTTCGGAAATTGCAACAGAATTGTGTTGGTTATTGCAAGCCGCACTGAATCCGTATCATTACAAGGCATTATTATCGGCGTTAGGCTCAACCTTGTGGGGCTTAACGGCGGCAGAGATCTACCGCTATAAGGAAAATGAGCAACTTTGGGATCTGAAAGTCAATCAGTTTGTGGAATACAGCAACATTTGGAAAGAGCAGGGCGTTCTGCCGATGCTGCATAAAATCTACTTAGAGCAGGGCATTATCGAACGTTTGAAAGGTTTGGAAAATGCGGATCGCTTGATTACGGATTTATTGCATTTAACCGAAATTTTGCAGGAAGCCTCGCAAGCGTTAGAGTCTGAAGCCGAACTATTGCGGTGGTATGAAAAGCAAGTTAATTCGCCGGATTTTAATGATGAGCAACAACTTCGCCTAGAAAGTGAAGAGGAGCTCATCAAAATTGTGACGATTCACGGCTCGAAAGGCTTGCAATATCCAATTGTTTGGCTACCTTTTGTTTCACAAAAAAGTGAGGGCGACACACAGACAGCATTAAGTTTATATCGCAATTCGCAAGGTGAGCTGGATTGGTGTTTAGGCTCAGAAGATGCAACTCTTTCGCTACAGAATGAGGCTTATGCGGAAGATTTACGCTTGCTGTATGTGGCATTAACCCGTGCGGAATCTCAGCTTAACTTAGTGTTGCCGAAAGAGATTTCCGGTTGGTCTCCACTCCATTACTTATTGGCAGACGGGGAAATACCTACAGGAAAAGTGCCTGTTTCAGATTATTTTAGCCAAAAACGGATTGCTGCTAATTTGGTTGAAGTAGCAGCGGAATTGCCTTTCTCGTTGTGGGAAGGGGAGCCATCTTCAGACGATTACCAAGCAAAAACCTTTAGCGGCAATATCCGTGTGGTCGGGCAAATTACCAGCTTTACGTCGCTTTACGCCCAACACGAGCGTTTTAGTGAACGGAAAGCAGAAAAGGTAATGGATTTAACCCAAGATCGAGATGTGCATATTGAAAGCATTGAAGCGGATTATTCAAGTGAAACTGCCGCTTTCTCACCATTTCAATTCCCACACGGTATTAAAGTAGGCACGGTGTTACATCACTTCTTTGAGCATTGCCGATTTAACGAACAAATTGATAGAGATGCAGTAGCTAAAGTATGCGAGCAATTAGGGATAAGCGAGGAATGGATTGAACCAACCGCATTATGGTTTGAACGTATTCTTAACACACCTTTGGCACAGTCGAATTTCTGCTTAAAACAGATTGATGAAACCAAACGATTAAACGAATGGCAATTCTATTTACGCTTAAAAAATGATAAAGCCTTACACCAATTAAAGGCGTTATTAAAGCAACATAGCCCGTTAGCGAAAACCTTACCTGAATTGCAATTACCGCAATTAGAGGGTTTTGTGCGAGGTTTTGTCGATTGCATCGTGCAAGTGGAGGGGAAATTCTATTTGATTGATTACAAATCGAATTTCTTAGGCTATCTGCCACAAAATTATGTGAAAGAACACATTCAACGGGAAATGGGCAGACAACGCTATGATTTGCAATATCTGCTGTACACTCTCGCCCTCCACCGCTATTTAACTGCCCGTTTGGGGGAGAAATACGACTATGAACGAGACTTCGGCGGTGTAGCTTACTTGTTCTTACGGGCGATGAACGGCGAGAACGATAACGGCGTTTATTTTGACAAACCAACTAAGCAGTTGATTGAAGAAATGGATCGGTTGTTTGGGTAAATATGTGTAGGGGCGAAAAATTTTTCGCCCCTTTAATTTTTAGCCCCTTTACGAGTAATTAATTCGCTTGCCCATACCAAATCTTATTGATATAAAGCAACACTTTGCCAAGCGGCGTTTCTACCCGAATTTCATCGTCAACCTGTTTGCCGATTAAGGCTCGGGCGACAGGGGAGTCGATGGAAATCCAGTTTTTTGCCGGGTCGAACTCATCGCAGCCGACAATACGGTACTGCTTTACCTCGCCTTCTTCATTTTCCAATTCCACCCAAGCACCGAAAAAGACTTTGCCTTCTTGTTTAGGGTGATAATCAACAATTTGCAGTACCTCTAGCCGCTTAGAGAGAAAACGCACACGGCGGTCGATTTCCCTCAAACGGCGTTTACCGTAAATATATTCGGCATTTTCACTTCGATCACCCAATGCGGCAGCATCAGACACCGCTTGGGTTACTTTGGGGCGTTCTTCTCGCCATAGAAATTTTAATTCCTGATCTAAGGCTTGCCAGCCTGAACGGGTAATGTAATTGGATTTAGCCATAATTATTTAATTGTTTATAGGGCAAATAGTGATTTGCCCCTACTAAGTTTCTATTTTGAAAGCAACAAATTCGCGACTGTTCTCATTCCCAGTCCGGTTGCCCCTGCCGCCCATAAATCGTTAGCGGTTTTGCGGAAAGTTGCTGAAGCATCAATATGTAGCCAGTTTTTCTGGTAGTTTTCTACAAAGTAAGATAAAAATGCGGTGGCGGTACTTGCCCCTGCACCCACTGGCACTGAGCCGATATTGGCGATGTCTGCAAAGGAAGAAGAAATTTGCCCACGGTGAAATTCTTCAAAAGGTAAACGCCAGAACGGTTCATTTTCCGCTTTGGCAGACTTAAACAGTGATTCGATTAGGCTTTCGTCCATTGAAAGCACAGAGTGGTAGTCATTACCAACCGCTACTTTGGCTGCCCCTGTGAGGGTTGCCGCATCAACAATAAATTGTGGATTTTGCTTGCACGCATCAATTAAACCATCTGCAAGCACTAAACGCCCTTCGGCATCAGTGTTTAATACTTCAACAGTTACGCCATTGCGGTAAGTGATAATATCGCCTAATTTGAACGCATTGTGACTGACCATATTTTCTGCACAGCAGAGGTAGAGTTTCACTCGTTTATTCAAGCCTCGAGCAATGGCAAAAGCAAGTGAGCCGGTTAAAAGTGCCGCTCCGCCCATATCGGTTCGCATTGTGCTCATACTGTCGCTTGGTTTTAGACTATAACCGCCGGTGTCAAAGGTAATGCCTTTACCGACCAAGCAAGCCAGTACCGGTGCGTTTTCATCATTGGTTGGGTTAAAGTCTAATGCTAAGAATGCAGGCGGATTGGCAGAGCCTTTTCCAACTGTCCAAATGCCGTGATAGCCTTGTTCTTGTAATGCTTCACCACGAATGATCTGATAAGAAACCGTATTCGGTTTTGCTATTTTTTGGATAAATTCGACCGCTTGTTCGGCTAATTTTTCAGGGGTTAATTTATCTGATGGCTCATTAATTAATTCACGCACGAAAGTGGCACATTTTACACGGTTATCAAATTTGGCTTGCTGTTCGCCTAAGTCAGGATATTGTACCGAGCCTTGATTTTTTACCGAATGAAATCCTTGATGAAACGCCCAGCAGGATTCTAAATCCCAACTATCGCCTGCTAGTTCCACGGTTGAAATCCCTTGATTTTTAATTTTGCGGGCGGCTTTTTGAATAGTGGCTAACTCATTTTTGGGATTATGTACGGTAAACCCCGTGTCATTTGCAGAAAGAATGGCATTCTTACCCCAAATTTCAGGGGCATTTTGAGTAGAAAGTGAAATTTTCATTGCTGTCATTATCGGTTTCCTTAAAGAATGGATTTTGCTTTATCCTAACAAACTTTTGCAAAGTTTTATACAAAAATGACCGCTTGCAGAGCATAGCCTTGACAAGCGGTCATTGTTGCGTGTTTTTTACAACCTGATTAAGGGCGGATTATTTGCCGTCCCAAGCCTTAATTGCATTGTGGCGGATTTTAACACGGCTTTCAGCGTTACCTTTGTAGTAATCTTTATCTAAACCGCCTTCCCAGTCACCATAGTTCGGGTTCGGTAACATAATGAATTTTTTACCGAATTGTTGGCTGTTTTCGGCGACGAATGCACGGCGTTCCGCGTTTGATTTACGGTAAGTCGCATCGCCGAAATCGTTTAAGTTGTCGCCAATATAGAGCACGATTTCATAGCCTTGTTTTTCGATTTCTTCAAAGCGAGGGGTTTTGTTCGATTTGTCTTTTTTCAACAAGAGCGTTTGTTCGCTCACGCCGCTAAAGCCTAATTTGTTCATATCATCAATAGTACCGGCTTTTTCACTGCTGTCTTTACGGTTTGAAACGTAGAACATAGTCCCTTTGTGGCTATTAACGTAGTTGTTAAATTCCACTGCACCGGCAATCGCTCCGGTTTGGCGGGCATTTACCCAGCGAGTCCAGCTTTCGCCGTCAAACGGCTTGTGGTTTTTTACCTGCCAGCCTGCATAAGGGCTGTTGTCCACCATAGTTTCATCTAAATCCACCACTACGGCTTTTTTCTTGCCTTTTTTCACTTTGGCTTGGTCGAACGCTACTTTAGCTGCATTGAATGCTTGGTGGGCAAGAGCTTGGTATTCGCCGGATTGTTGCATCCAGTTTACCCCTAATGTGGCTTGCTCTTGTAACACCATTTGATGATGCTCATCGCTGTTTTTATGCGTGTGTGAACAAGCAGTTAATACAAATAAAGCTGTGAGGCTCATAGCAGAAAGTTTGATGTTTTTCATACGTATATCCTTAGTTTTATTGTTGATAAACAGAGTGATTATACCTAAAAAGAGTTGCTTATGGCTAATAGTTTATTGCTCCTATTCACTTTTAAGGCAAACTGAGGTAGCCTATTAACCTTTTTATAACAATTACACAGAGGCTATATGCAAACATTATTAAAATTTACACAATTTATCAGCAAAACGTTCGCCATTTGGGTGGTGGTTTTTGCTTTCATCGCAGCACAATTTCCGGAAACCTTTAAGCAATTCGTGCCTTGGATTCCTTATCTGTTAGGGATTGTGATGTTGGGAATGGGGTTAACTTTAACTTTCAAAGATTTTGCCGAGGTGACGAAAAATCCGAAATCGGTCATTATCGGCGTGATCGCTCAATTCGTGGTAATGCCGAGTGTAGCTTATGGATTGGCAAAAGCGTTTAACTTACCCGCAGATTTAGCCATTGGCGTGATTTTAGTCGGTTGCTGCCCGGGCGGTACTTCTTCAAATGTGATGACCTATTTGGCTCGTGGTAACACTGCGTTATCGGTAGCTTGTACCACTATTTCAACTTTACTTGCTCCAGTGTTAACGCCGGCAATTTTCTATTTATTTGCCAGCCAATGGTTAGAAATTAATGCCTCTGCAATGTTTATTTCGGTGTTGCAAATGGTGTTATTACCAATTTTTGTGGGTGTGGTAATTCGTACTATTTTCAAACAAAAAGTAGAGCAATTTAGCCAAACAATGCCATTGATTTCAGTAATTGCCATCGTATTAATTGTAACGGCGGTAGTTTCAGTTAGCCGTGATCGCATTATTGAATCCGGATTATTAATTTTTGCGGTGGTTGCATTACACAATGGCTTAGGCTATTTAATTGGCTACCTCGCAAGCCGTTTATTAAAATTACCGATGGCAGACAGCAAAGCGGTAGCAATTGAAGTGGGGATGCAAAACTCAGGATTAGGGGCAGCACTTGCCGCATTACACTTTAAAGCAAATCCGGTCATTGCGGTGCCGAGTGCGGTATTTAGCTTCTGGCACAATATTTCAGGCCCGATTTTGGCGATGATCTTCGCTAAAATGAAAAACGATAATGAGAAATAAAGATTTGTTTTAAACAGACGTTTTAATAAAGAATAGACAAGTGGTTAAATTTTTCTGGTTTTTTGCAAAATGTGAAGGAAATTTAACCGCTTGTGATTTGGCGGGGACTTAGAGAATTCTTGGGCCTCGTGTGGTACTTACGTTCTCTCCGTCTGCTCTTTGGGTAACAATCACTTTCTCGCCCTCGCTCAAGCCTGTCAACACCTCAGTATTTTGCGCATCTGCAATGCCAATTTGGATTGCTTTTTCAACCGATTTTCCGTTTTCTAGTACCAATACATAATTCTCTTTGCCACGTTTTTTGATTACGCTGGTGGGTACAACTAAAACTTGTTCCCGTTTATCAATAGTAATTTGGGCTTGAGTAGTCATTCCGATGCGTAAACTGTTATCGGCATTATCAACGGAAACATTAGCGTAGTAATAAACCGCTTCGGTATTACCCGATTGTTCGGTGTAGTTATTATCGGTCAGCGTGGTGAGTGCCGGATCAACTGAATCAATGGTAGCACTATATTCTCGATTTGGCTCAGCAAGGGTGGAAAACTTAACTTTTTGCCCGACTTTAACCTGTGCAATATCGCCCTCCGAAATTTCAAGTTTAATCAGCATCTTAGATAAATCTGCTACCTGTACAATAGTTGGCGAAGTTTGATTGGAATTGACCGTTTGCCCGACAGAAACTGGTACAGACACAATCACGCCGTCCATTGGCGAGATAATTTGCGTATAAGTTAAGTTGGTTTTAGCATCGTTTACCGAAATTTCAGCCGATTTTAATTGTGCTTTAATGTTATCCACCGTGGCTTTGGCTGAAGCTAAGGTATTTTTAGCCGTTTCAAGATCGTTTAAAGAGGCACTATTTGCCCGATAGAGTTTATTTAAGCGGTTGTAGTTCGATTGAGCTACTTCAAGTGCAACCTGTGCAGAGGTGAGCTGTGCTTTATAAGAAGAAAGCTGGGCTTGAGCGGTGCTTAAGGTGTTGCTCTGGTTGCTGGAATCAATATCTGCAATTAAATCTCCTTGCTTCACCGATTGCCCGAGCTCGACATAGAGTTTTTGGATTTTGCCCGAAACTTGAGCCCCCACTTCGGTGCGTTTATTCGCTCGAACCGAACCGGTTGCCAGCACATTTTTGTTAATTTCTGCCCGTGTGACAGCTTGGGTAATGTAATGGATTTGCGGTTTATTGGTTTGTTGCTGATAATAAAAATAGCCGCCTATTCCGAGAGCGGCAATTAGCACAAGAGTGGCTAATGTTTTACGTTTCATACTGTTCCTTGATGATATACAAGCGGTCAAATTTAGACAAAAATTTGCAAAAAAGTTGCTCTCAACTAAACAATGCCAAATGTGGCTCGAAGATAGCTTGCTACCGCTTCATCTTTGTTAAAACCAATCACTTCATTATTCGGCAATACGGCTTTTAAACGAGGGTCTGCATTGCCCATTAAGCACCCTTTTCCGGTTAAACTCAGCATTTCAACATCATTCATACCGTCACCAAAGGCGATACAATCGGCTAAGGTGTAGCCCCGTAATTTGACCAATTCGGCGAGAGCATTGGCTTTGCACACTCCTTTTGCCATCACTTCAAGGCAAAGTAGGGCAGAGTAGGTCATTTGCACACGGTCGCCATAGGTATCCCGAATATAATGTTCAATCTGTACTAAAGCTTCAGCAGTTTTGCCGATAAAAAACACTTTCTCGGTATTTCGACCGTGATGATGAGCAAAATTCACTACTTGATAGCTAAACCCTGAATCTTGATGGAATTTTTTCAGCTCTGCAACCTCTTTATTGATAAACCATTCATCACCTTGATAACTATTTAGGCAAACATTTTGATCGTCAAATTCAATGTTCATTAATTCAAAGGCAAGATCTTCCGGTAAATAATGGTTGAGAATTTTTTTACCCTCTAAATTGTTGGCTCTTGCTCCGTTTGAAGTGACTAACATTGCATTTTTAACGTTTACTTTCCCAATAATCTGGGACACATCTGGATGATTGCGACCGGTGGCGAAAAAAATATCAACACCTTTTTTTGATAGTTGTTCTAATGTATCAATAGTGAAATCACCAATTTTATGATTAGCATTTAATAGTGTGCCATCAAGATCGGAAATAACTGCACGAAATGGGAGAGTCATAATCTATTCCTAACAATAAAATAATACCAAAGGCTACCAAATTTGATCTGAAACTTCAAAGAAAACAAATTTTTTTAAATTTTTTTACAAAAATATCATTAAATTCTAAATATCTGTTTTATGATTAAAATTAATTCTTTGTATTATTTTGTTTAAATGAATTAGTGTTTTTAACTGATAAGTGGGTTATATTCAATATAATAATCTGGTATGACTTGAATTAATGGGCGGGTAAACGGTTGCGTAAAGAGAAAAATGCTATTGACATTGATTTGGATAAGGATAATATAAGCTTCAACTACCGAATAACAATGCAAACATAAACACATAACACAACATGGAAAAATTTACCTTACTCCGATTATCTCTGTTATCGCATTCTGTGCGAGGATAAAGATTGGTTGGAAAAAGTAAATGGACTATCCACATTCTTGCCCGCACCTTAAAATGCGGGCTTTTTTTATCAAATAAAAAACTAAAAAGAGGCTTCTATGAGCAACAATAACATTATTATTTTTGATACGACTTTACGTGATGGCGAACAATCATTAAAAGCAAGTTTAACTGTAAAAGAAAAATTACAAATTGCCCTTGCTTTAGAGCGTTTAGGGGTTGATGTTATGGAAGTCGGCTTTCCGGTTTCATCAGCGGGTGATTTTGAATCGGTACAAACCATCGCTCGTCATATCAAAAACAGCCGTGTGGCGGCACTTTCCCGAGCGGTCGCAAAAGATATTGATGCAGCTTATGAAGCCTTAAAAGTAGCAGAAGCATTCCGTATTCATACCTTTATTGCTAGCTCGGCATTACACGTTGAAGCTAAATTAAAGCGTTCATTTGATGATGTAGTCGAAATGGCGGTTGCAGCGGTAAAACGTGCCAGAAATTATACTGATGATGTTGAGTTTTCCTGTGAAGATGCTGGGCGTACTGGAATTGATAACATCTGCCGTATTGTAGAAGCTGCCATTAATGCCGGTGCAACCACAGTGAATATTCCGGATACAGTCGGTTTCTGTTTGCCGAATGAATACGGCAATATTATCCACCAAGTGATGAACCGTGTTCCGAATATCGATAAAGCGATTGTCTCTGTTCACTGCCATAACGATTTAGGTATGGCAACCGCCAACTCATTGACAGCGGTGCAAAACGGAGCGAGACAGATTGAGTGTACTATCAACGGTATTGGCGAACGTGCCGGTAACACCGCACTTGAAGAAGTGGTAATGGCAATTAAGACCCGCCAAGAATTTATGGGGGTTGATACCCGCATTAATACCCAAGAGATTCATCGTGTCAGCCAAATGGTGAGCCAGCTTTGCAATATGCCGATTCAGCCGAACAAAGCGATTGTCGGTAGCAATGCCTTCGCTCACTCTTCAGGTATTCATCAAGACGGTATGCTGAAAAATAAAAATACCTATGAAATTATGTCACCGGAAACTATCGGCTTGAAAAAAGAGAAGCTGAATTTAACTGCCCGTTCAGGTAGAGCAGCGGTGAAAGGGCATATGGCTGATATGGGTTATACGGAAACGGATTACGATTTAGATAAACTTTATGAAGCCTTCTTGCAACTTGCTGATAAAAAAGGACAAGTGTTTGACTATGACTTAGAAGCTCTTGCCTTCATTGATATGCAGCAAGGCGATGAAGACCGCTTAAAGTTAGATGTGATCACCACCCAACTTATCAGCGGTTTACCGGCATCTGCTTTCGTACAAGTTGAATTAGACGGCGTTCGTCAAAGTGCGACTTCTCAAGGGGGAAATGGTCCGGTTGAGGCAACTTACAATGCCATTATGAACATTGTAGGAATGGAGCTCAAAATGTCGCACTATAATCTGACTGCGAAAGGCGAAGGAGCAGAAGCATTAGGGCAAGTGGATATTGTAGTGGAATATGAAGGTCGAAAATTCCACGGTGTGGGTTTGGCAACCGATATTGTGGAATCTTCAGCCCGAGCTTTAATTCACGCCATTAATGCGATTTACCGTTCACAAAAAGTGGCAGATTTAAAAGCGAAGAAATAACTTATAGAGCGAAAGCATAACATAGACAAGCGGTCGGATTTTTTGAAATTTTTGCAAAATTTCGCTAAAATCCGACCGCTTGCTTAGTTTATTAAGTAGGTTTTATCTAGGAATGTAAAAAATTACACAATTTTTCAAATTTTTTGAACTTTTGTCATAAAGCACGCACTAACAAAGTGTGCAATGGAAAATGACATATTGATATTTAGGAGAGTCCGCAGTTGAGCGAACAGATCACCGACCAAGAATTAGTCGAAAAAGCACAAAAAGGTGATAAAAAAGCATTTAATTTACTTGTTGTACGTTATCAAAATAGAGTTGCCGGTTTGCTGACTCGTTATGTTGCAAGAGATGATATTCCGGACATTGTGCAAGAATCTTTTATTAAAGCCTATCGTTCTTTAGAGTCTTTCCGTGGCGAAAGTGCTTTTTATACGTGGCTTTATCGGATTGCAGTGAATACTGCGAAAAATCATTTAACCTCTTTAGGTAGAAGACCGCCAAAAGAAGATATTCTCGCCGAAGACGCTGAAAGTTATGATGTAGGCGCGCAGCTTCGTGAAAGTGATACACCGGAGAATTTGATATTATCTGAGGAATTAAAGCAAGTCGTGTTTGATACGATTGAAAATTTACCTGATGAGCTTAAAACCGCCATTCGTTTAAGAGAATTGGAAGGTCTAAGTTACGAAGAAATCGCAGAAGTGATGGAGTGTCCGGTTGGTACTGTACGTTCCCGTATTTTCCGAGCAAGGGAAGCGATTGATGCTAAAATCAAGCCACTTATGCAATAGATAGAAAGATTATTTTAGAAGAGATTTAAATCATTGGAGTCAATCATGCAAGAACGCATCACTCAACAAAATGAACGCCTTTCAGCTTATATGGATGGGCAAAATGTTGATACTACATTTGTAGAAACATTAACTAACAGCCCTGAATTACAGCAAAAATGGGCAAGTTATCACACTATTCGTAGTGTGATGCAAGGTGATGAGATCATTTTAGGGACAGATTTCTCTGCTAAAATGGAAGCATTACTGGAAAATGAAGAAATTGAATCTCAAGCAAATGTAGAGAAACCTAAAGGCTTATTGCTCAAGCTCAAGCGTTGGGGAACTCCAATTATGCAAGCCGGTATTGCAGCTTCAGTGTGCTTAGTTGCGGTATTAGGGGTTAATTCAATGAATGCGAGTGATGAAATGGCTCAAACGCAACAACCAGTATTACAAACATTGCCATTTAGCAATTCAGTTGAAGCGGTAAGTTATAATGCGCCAGTTCAAGATCAACCAACAGAAGAACAGTTAGAGCTTCAACAGCGTAAGATTAATGCGTTATTAGAAAACCATGAGTTACAACGCCGTACTAATAACGTTAAAAATTTAACCTTATCTGAGGAAGAAAAGCAAAAAGCACAAACTTCTTCCAATACAGAATCAGAGTCAAATATACAAAAATAATAGGTAAAATAAGTTACTGAAAGCCACATAATTTATCCATAATTATGTGGCTTTTTGTATGTAAATGTAGCGAAAAAATAAGAAATAACCAACAAGTAGCGAAATAGTGAAAATTTTTTGCTAAAATAACCTAAGTTAATTTGGCTTGAGAATAAATATGCTTTTTAAGATAAAAAAATACTTATTGTTGTTTTGGGTTATTTCTGCCTGTTATACATTTGCTTGGGCAGAATCAACTATTAAAACACCATTAGCATATTTAACGGCTATGTCAGAAGCACATAAAAAATCCACTTATGAATTAGTTTATATTCTTCAACAGGGAAGTGATACAGAATCTTTCCGTTTACGTCATGCTTTTACCCATAATAAAGAATATGCCCAATTACTGAATTTAGATCATAGCCGAGAAGAAATTATTTTAAAAAATAACAAGGTCAGCTATTTGGGTTATAATTTTCGTCCTTTTAGTTTAAATAGTTCACAGATTTTAGATAACCTCCCTAATGTACTTTACACAGATTATGCAAATTTAAAAGGTTATGCCTTTTTAGATGCTGGTAAAGATCGTATTTCTGACCGAATTACAAAGGTAATTCGTATGAAGCCAAATGATACTTTAAGATATGCTTACACACTATGGATTGATGAAGAAACACATTTATTACTTAAAAGCCAAGTCTTGAATATGGATAATTTGGTATTAGAAGAATTCAGAGTTTTGCAACTTTATCAATCTCCAGAATTGGATAGGATTGCAAATGTAATAGGATCACTAATGTTACCAACATTAACGACAGTGAAAAAAGAAGAATTTCCCAAGTCTGATGGCTGGAAGGTGAATTGGTTGCCGACAGGGTTTAGGTTAATTCAGCAACAAACAGTCACAGGTGCGACATATCAAGTGGAAAGTGAGTATGTAGATAGCAGAGTATATAGTGATGGTTTATCTACATTAACTATTTATATTATGCCTAGCCAAGGTGTGAGTTTTAATGAGTACGCTTGGCAACAAGGTAAATTAACGATTTTAAATCAAACGATTAATGATAAAGATATTGTGATTATTGGTGATGTGCCGTTGCAATCTGCTAAGCAAATTATGAAAAATATTCACTTTAAGGAAGGGATTCAGCCATGATGATTGAACAGGCAACAGTAGTAGAATATCAGAATGGTGTGGCTATTGTACAATGTTATGCTAAAAGTAGCTGTGGTGGCTGTGCAGCTCAGTCTGCTTGTGGAACAAAAGCATTGTCGGCATTAGCTGGGGAAAAAATTGCCCCTCGTTTTAGTATTGAGGTAGATGAACCCCTAAAAGTAGGCGATAAGGTTCAACTGGGCTTAGCTGAAAATATCTTGCTCAAAAGCGTGTTTTTAATTTATGGCATTCCTCTGCTGGTTCTTGTGATGACAGCGGTCGGATTTTCGCAATTTTTTGCAAATGAGCTTATTGTTTTATTTATAATGTTGCTTTCAACAGGTATAACATTCTGGGCTGTAAGAAAATTGATTCATAAACACAGCAAACAAGCAAATTTTTCACCTATCTTTTTAGGTAAGGTTTTAGGAGACTATAATGGAAAAAATATGGCTAAATAATTATCCGCCTTATTCACCAAAAACGATTGAAACAGATCAATATGAATCGTTAGTGGAAATGTTTGAAACAGCGATAAACCGCCACCCCGATATTCCTGCTTACATCAATATGGGGCAAGTTTTGACTTTCCGCAAATTGGAGGAGCGTAGCCGTTCTTTTGCAGCCTATTTGCAAAATGAATTACGCCTGAAAAAAGGTGATCGAATCGCATTGATGATGCCGAATTTATTGCAATATCCGATCGCTTTATTTGGCGCATTACGTGCCGGGCTTGTAGTAGTGAATGTCAATCCGCTTTATACGCCACGTGAATTAGAACATCAATTAAATGATAGTGGTGCGAAAGCGATTGTGATTGTTTCGAACTTCGCGGCTACCTTAGAAAAAATTGTCTTTAATACTGAGATTAAGCACGTTATTTTGACCCGAATGGGCGACCAACTTTCATTCGGCAAACGCACCTTAGTCAATTTTGTGGTGAAATACATCAAAAAATTAGTGCCGAAATATAAATTGCCACATGCGGTCAGCTTCCGTGAAGCCTTAAGCATTGGCAAACAGCGTCAATATGTAAAACCGAATATTGTCAGCCAAGATCTCGCCTTTTTACAATACACTGGCGGTACTACAGGTGTAGCGAAAGGGGCAATGCTGACTCATCAAAACTTAATTGCTAATATGATGCAGGCAAAATGGATTGTTGAGCCATTGTTGGGTAATTCTGCCAATATGATTGGATTGGTGCCTTTACCGCTGTATCACGTCTTAGCACTTTCGATGAATTGCTTGCTCTTTATCGAATTAGGACTTACCGGATTATTAATTACTAATCCGCGCGATATTCCAGGCTTTATTAAAGAATTAAAAAAGTACAAAGTTTCAGTGATTACTGGGGTAAATACATTGTTTAATGCATTACTTAATCACGAAAGTTTTAAAGAGGTTGATTTTTCACACCTAAAATTAAGTGTAGGTGGCGGTGCAGCGATCCAATCTAGCGTGGCAAAACGCTGGCACGATTTAACCGGAGTACATATTATCGAAGGTTATGGAATGACAGAATGTTCTCCGCTGATTAGTGCAACCCGTGGCGATTCGGTGGAATATTCCGGCTCTATTGGTGTGCCGGTGCCAAATACTGACATTCGTATTGTGGATGATGAAGGCAAAGAAGTGCCACAGGGCGAACGAGGAGAATTAGTCGTTAAAGGTCCGCAAGTGATGCAAGGCTATTGGAACCGTCCTGATGAAACGGCACAAGTGCTACAAGATGGTTGGATGGCAACCGGTGACATTGTGGTAATGGGGGATGATCTGAACTTACGCATTGTTGATCGTAAAAAAGATATGATTATTGTCTCCGGTTTTAATGTGTACCCAACCGAAATTGAAGAAGTGATTTCCCAAAACCCAAAAGTGAATGAAGTAGTGGCGATTGGTGTGCCGAGTGAGGCTTCCGGCGAAAGCATTAAAATTTTTGTAACCAAAAAAGATGAAAGTTTAACCCGAGATGAATTGAGAACCTATTGTCGTCAATTCTTAACCGGCTACAAAATTCCAAGAGACATCGAATTTCGTGACGAACTACCAAAAAGTAATGTTGGCAAAATTCTTCGCCGAGTATTAAGAGATGAAGAATTAGCAAAGGTTAATAAGGCTTAAATTACCCTAATTAAGGAGCTTAAAATGAAAATTGTTGAAGTAAAACACCCGCTTGTAAAGCATAAATTGGGCTTAATGCGTGAAGCGGAAATCAGCACCAAAGATTTCCGTGAGCTAGCGAATGAAATTGGTAGTCTGCTTACTTACGAAGCAACCAAAGATCTGGAAATGGAAACAGTTGAGATCAATGGCTGGAGCGGAGAGAAAATTGCGGTTGAGCGAATTAAAGGCAAAAAAGTGACTGTTGTGCCGATTCTGCGTGCTGGCTTAGGTATGATGGACGGTGTGTTAGAGCATATTCCAAGTGCCAGAATTAGCGTGGTTGGGATTTATCGTGACGAAGAAACCTTAAAACCTGTGCCGTATTTCTCAAAACTTGCTAACGATGTTGATGAGCGTTTAGCCATTATCACCGACCCAATGCTTGCAACCGGTGGCTCAATGGTAGCAACCATTGACCTCCTGAAAAAATCAGGCTGTAAGCAGATTAAAGTGCTAGTGTTAGTTGCCGCTCCAGAGGGGATTAAAGTATTAGAAGCTGCTCACCCTGATGTTGAACTCTACACCGCCTCAATCGATAGTCACTTAAACGAAAACGGCTATATCATTCCAGGCTTAGGCGATGCAGGGGATAAAATTTTCGGCACCAAGTAACATCAAAACTAAGTAACAGCAAAACAAGTAAAGCTGATTTAAACAAGCGGTCATTTTTCACTAAAGATTTGCAAATCTTGGTAGAAAAATGATCGCTTGTAATTTATTGATTAGCAATCTTCATCAACCAATTCTTCGGTTGTATCAATTGTCGGCGGGTTGTCGTGTAGCCAGTTAGCCAAACGCACATAATCGGCAATGGTAAGGTTTTCCGCTCGGGCGGTTAAATCAACGCCTAAGGCTTCTAGTTGCTCCGCACTAAACAGGGTTGAAAGAGCATTGCGTAAGGTTTTACGGCGTTGGTTAAAGGCTTGGGTTGTGACCCGATTGAGCCAATACACATCTTTTGCCGGATAAGGCAGTTGGTTATAAGGCACTAAACGAACCACCGCAGAATCCACTTTTGGTGCTGGTTTAAAGGCGGTTGGCGGCACTTCCAGCACCGGAATTACTTGGCAATAGTATTGAGCCATAATGGTTAAACGCCCGTATGCTTTACTGTTTGGCGCGGCACATAAACGTTTCACCACCTCTTTTTGCAACATAAAGTGCATATCTTGAATTAAGTCGTGAAAGGTCAGCAGGTGGAATATCAAGGGCGTAGAAATGTTGTAAGGTAAGTTACCAAACACACGCACCGAGTCTTCGTCTAAGTTGAGTTGGTTAAAATAGTCACGGAAATTAAAGCGTAGGGCATCTTGCTCAATAATGGTGAGTTTTTGGTTTAAAAACGGGTGGTGGCGTAAACGCTCTGCTAAATCACGGTCAATTTCAACCACCGTGAGTTTATCTACCAATTCGGCAACCGGCTCGGTTAATGCTCCTAAACCCGGACCGATTTCTAATAAAAATTGTCCGTTTTTCGGGTTAATGGCTGAAACTATGCTGTGAATAATGTTCATATCGTGCAAAAAGTTTTGCCCGAAACGCTTACGAGCGGTATGACCTAAATGTTTTTTGGAATTTGTGGAACTCATTGTTATCCTTTTTAAAGTTATCCTTTTTGAAATAAGAAAAGAACCCCGCATATGCGAGGTTCTTGAAGATTTTAATTATTGACCGACATATTGAATATTGGCGGTTTTTCTAAGGGCTTTTACCCAATCTTTAGAGGCTTCTTCGGCTTGCTTGTTCACCAGTTGCTGATAAGCACGTTGGTGGTAAGCATCTTCGGTTCTGTCTCCGTTACGAGTGTCGGTGACTTTCAAAATATGCCAACCAAATTGCGATTTAAACGGAGCAGAAATTTGGTTTGGTTTGATTTTTGATGCAACATTCGCAAATGCCGGATCGTAAATTTCTAAGAAGTTAAAACCTAAATCTCCACCGTCTGCCCCTGAGGCATAATCAACAGAATGGGTTTTTGCCGCTTCTTCAAAGCTGATTTTGCCTGAGTTAATATCAGTAGTTAAGCTGCTAAGTTTTGCTTTGGCTTGAGCATCATTTAAAATCGGGTTGGTTTTGAGCAAAATATGACTAATGCGATGCTCTTTGCCAGAAACGGTTTTCAATTTGCCCGCTGCTTTATCTTTCGCCATTAAATCTTTTGCGAGAGCTTGCACTTGCTGTGGCGCAACCTGAATAGATTTGCTGATACTGATGTGGCGAACCTGCTCCATTGCCATTTGTTGAGCAATATTACGTTTGAATTGCTCCAGCGTAATGCCTTGATAATCTAACGCATCTAATAACTGACCGTAAGTAATACCGTTTTGAATTGCCACATTTTCAACCGCTTGGTTTACCGCAGCTGGGCTGACTTTAACGCCGGCTTCTTTCATTGCCTGTTGCACCAACATATCATCAATCACTTGATCAATAGCCGCACGTTGAGCAGTTTCTGTCGCCTTTTTCTTGCCAAGCACACGTTGAACCTGGCTTTGCATAATAGGGGTATCATTCACTAATACCACCACTCTTTCTTCAAATGCGTGGGCGGTTTGGGTAAGACTCATTGTTGCAACGGCAACAGCAAATAATGATTTGATTAATTTCATTTTTATAACAATCCTAATGGAGATAATTAAGGAATCACTTTTCCTTAGAGATAAGTTTACCGAAAAGGTTCACTTAATTTAAGCACTTTCTTTATTTGCAGCAGGAACTAAGACCACTTGATTAATCCCATCGTAAGAAACCGTCTGCACTTGAATTTGCTCGTTTTTAGCGGTCGGGATATTTTTTCCGACATAATCGGCTCGGATCGGCAATTCCCGATGACCTCTATCGACCAAAATCACTAGCTCAATTCTAGCGGCTCTGCCGAAATCTAAGAGTGCATCAAGAGCCGCCCGAATGGTTCTGCCGGTAAAGAGAACATCATCAACTAAAATCACTTTTTTACCGTTCAGATTTAGCTGGTTATCCGCTCCCATAAATACGGGGTCTTGATAAATCAAATCTAAGTCATCACGGTAGAAAGTAATATCCAACGCCATTATTGGTAATTCAATTTGAGCCAATTCTGCGATACGTTTTTGAATAAATTCAGCAATGTTAGCACCTCGGCGTTTGATGCCAACAATCACAACATCTTGCAAGCCACCGTGTTTTTCAATAATTTGGTGTGAAATACGAGATATTGTGCGATGAAATTGCTCGGTATCAATAATGATTTTTTCTATCGCCATTAGTTATATACCGTTAGAGTGCTTGAATTTTTTTAATCACATTGGTGGTAGAGCAGCCGTTTTCAAAGTTTAACACTCTGACATCACCACCGTTTGCCCATACTTCTTGGCTACCGGCGATTTCTTCCGGTTTGTAATCGCCACCTTTTACTAATAAATCCGGCAAAATTTCACTAATTAAGCGTTGCGGTGTATCTTCATCAAAAGGTACAACCCAATCTACAGAGGCTAAACCAGCTAAAACTGCCATACGGGCAGCTAAATCATTAATCGGGCGAGCTTCGCCTTTTAGGCGTTTTACCGAAGCATCGGTATTGACGGCTACAATTAATCGGTCGCCTAATTTACGGGCGTTTTCTAAATAGGAAACGTGGCCGGGGTGGAGAATATCAAAGCAACCGTTCGTCATCACGATCTTTTCGCCACGTTTTTTCGCTTCTTCCACAATCGCTTTTAATTCGGCTTCGGACACCACGCCAAAACCGGTGCTGGTGCGTTGGTGAATCGCATTTTCCAGCTCAACCGGGCTGACTGTTGATGTACCTAATTTACCTACTACTACACCGGCAGCAGCGTTCGCTAAATAGCAGGCTTCTTCATAGGCTCTGCCATCGGCAATCGCAGTGGCTAATACACTGATTACGGTATCGCCGGCACCGGTTACATCATAAACCTCTTTGGCTTGGGTCGGCAGATGATAAGGCTCGTGGTTCGGGCGAAGTAAGGTCATTCCTTTTTCCGAACGGGTAACTAATAGTGCAGATAAATCATAGTCGGCAACCAGTTTTAACCCTTTGCTGACAATCTCATCCTCATCTTTACAATGCCCAACCACCGCTTCAAATTCCGACATATTTGGTGTAAGCAATGTTGCCCCACGATAGCGTTCAAAGTCTATGCCTTTCGGGTCGATCAACACCGGCACGTTCGCATTGCGGGCAATTTGGATCATTTGTTGCACCGATTCCAACGTGCCTTTGCCGTAATCTGAAAGAATTAATGCACCGTAAGCGGTGATTTCTTGCGAAAGTTTTGCAAGTAGGGCAGTGGAATCGACATTATGAAAGCCCTCTTCAAAATCTAACCGTAATAATTGCTGATGGCGGGAAAGAATCCGCAATTTGGTAATGGTTGGGTGCGAATTAATCGCCACACATTGATTTTGAATCTGGTGTGAATTCAGTAATTTATCTAAAGCACGTCCGGCATCATCATCGCCAATTAAGCCGTGTAATGTTACCGGTACGCCAAGACTGGCGATGTTCATCGCCACGTTTGCCGCACCGCCGGCACGCTCTTCAATATCTTGTACTTTAACCACCGGCACAGGGGCTTCAGGCGAAATTCGATTGGTTGCCCCGAACCAGTAACGGTCTAACATTACATCGCCAAGCACCAGCACTTTAGCATTATTAAATTTTGGAGAGTATTGCATCATCATAGTTAATATTCTCTGTTAAATGATGGCGCAAGCGGCCACGCTTGTGCCATTATTAGTTTTAGCACAAGCGTGGACGCTTGCGCTATCGTTAGATATTATTTCTTACTTTTCTTAATAAACTTCATCAAACGTTTACGTTTGCGTAATTGGCTTGGCGTTAGTTTGTTTTTCTTACCGGCAAACGGGTTATTGCCTTCTTGGAATAAAATCCGAATTGGCGAGCCGATAATTTTTAAACTTTTACGGAAATAATTACTTAAATAACGTTTGTAAGAATCCGCTAATTTTTCAACCTGATTGCCGTGAATCACAATAATTGGTGGGTTGTAGCCACCCGGGTGAGCATATTTTAATTTCACTCGGCGACCATTAACCAATGGTGGTTGGTGTTCATCAGCAGCCATACGCAAAATGCGAGTCAGCATTGAGGTCGAGGTTTTTTGCGTTGCACAAGCGTAGGCTTCTTTTACCGAATCAAACAAATTCCCCACGCCTGAGCCGTGCAATGCCGAGATAAAATGCACTCTGGCAAAATCAATAAAATCTAAACGGCGATCTAACTCCGATTTCACTTGATCTTTAATATCTTGCGATAAACCGTCCCATTTGTTTACTACAATTACCAATGAACGACCGGCATTCAGAATAAAGCCGAGTAGTGATAAATCCTGATCGGAAATGCCTTCACGAGCATCAATGGTTAATAGCACCACGTTTGCATCTTGAATGGCTTGCAAGGTTTTAATTACCGAGAATTTCTCAACCGCTAAGTTCACTTTGCCACGCTTACGCACGCCGGCGGTATCAATAATGGTATATTGCTGACCGTCACGCTCCATTGGAATATAGATAGAATCACGGGTTGTTCCCGGCATATCATAAACCACCACACGCTCTTCGCCTAAAATGCGGTTGGTCAGCGTTGATTTACCGACATTCGGACGACCGACAATCGCAATTTTGATATTTTTATCTTCAATCGACTCTTCTGCCTCTTCTGCCAAGACTTCATCTAATAATGCCGCATCTTCTTCGCTCTCAAAGTCGAATTCGGTATCCCATTCATCGGTTTCTTCATTTGCAACATTTTCAGCATTTTCGCCCGCTTGTTCTTCGTTAAATTGCTCAGCATTTAGCTGTTCTCCTAACGGAGCTAACACTTGCTCGATAAGCTGTGTAACTCCACGCCCTTGTGCAGCGGCAATTTGTTCTACTTCGCCTAAGCCTAATTGATAGAATTCGGCACAGTGAGAGTCGGCATCAATACCATCGGTTTTATTGGCAACCACCACCGTGGTTTTTTCACGTTGGCGTAAATATTGAGCAATGCCGACATCAGCAGGTAATAATCCGGCTCGGGCATCAACCAAGAAAAGCACCACATCGGCTTCTTCAATCGCCAATAACGATTGTTCTGCCATTTTTTCTTCTACGCCTTCTTCAGTGCCATCAATACCACCGGTGTCGATTACGATGAAATCGTAGCCTGCAATATTAGCGTGGCCATATTTACGATCTCGGGTTAAGCCGGGAAAATCTGCTACTAAGGCATCTCGGGTGCGAGTTAAACGGTTAAATAAAGTCGATTTGCCGACATTAGGTCTGCCCACTAGGGCAACAACAGGAGTCATTTTGTATCCTCTATATCCAGTTATTTGCAAAATCGTTGCAAAAATTGGCTTATTATAGCGGAAATTTGGGGAAGTTGAAATTAGAAGAAGATCGGGAACACGGGGAGGAACGCACGGCGTGCGTCCGCAAGCGGTTAAAAATGTTCAATTTTTTGCAAATATGCCTAAAAGAATGTGCTGAGAATCATTCTTCTAGCCGTAATGCTCTTGAAAAACTTTGCAAGCCGGTGGAGTTGCCACTTTTTGCCATTGCTTGTAACGCTTGGGTTGGAGCGTGTAGTAACTGGTTGGTGAGTTTGTAGCTTAGCTCGCTCAACACTTTTTGGCTGTCTTGCCCTTGACTGATTGCTTGCAGGGCTTTTTCCAACAACTCTTGGCGTGTTTGCTCTGCGTCTTGGCGGTAGCGTTTAATTAAATCGCTAGACTGCTGTTGTTTTAACCATTCAAAAAACGCTTTGCTTTCCTCTTTGACAATTTCAGCGGCTTGTTTGGCGGCTTCTTCACGCTGAGCCATATTGCGTTGGATAATATTTTGTAAATCATCAACACTATAAGAATAAACGCCATCTAAATCGCCGGCTTTTTCATCAATATCACGAGGGACGGCAATATCAATCAGCAAAAATGGGTCAAATTGGCGTTGTTTTTGTGCAATTTCCACCATTTCTTTGCTAATTAGCGTATCAGGGCTACCGGTGGAGCTAATGACTACATCAGCTTGGTTTAAACCGAGCTGCAAAGCACTTAACGACAGAATTTGCATTGGAGCGTTTAGTTTTTCCGCCAACATTTCCGCCCGAATATGGGTGCGATTTGCCAACATTATATTTTTCGCCCCGTGTTGAATTAAATAGCGGGCGACTAATTCAATGGTTTCGCCTGCCCCTACCAGCAAAAAGCGTAACTTGCCAAAATTATCGAAAATTTGACGGGCTAAACCGCAAGCAGCATAAGCAACCGACACCGCTTGGCTACCGATTTCGGTTTCGGAACGTACTCGTTTGGCGGTGGCAAAGGTGCGTTGGAACAAGCGAGAAAGCTTGGTGGACATTGCTTTTTGCTGATGTTGGTAGAAATCTTCGCTATATTGATAGGCTTGTTTAACCTGCCCTAAAATTTGTGGTTCGCCTAAAATTAGTGAATCTAATCCGCTTGCCACTTTCATTAAGTGGCTAGCGGCGTCTAAATTTTGTTTAAAATATAAACATTCACGCAACTCGTTTTCATCAAGTTGATGAATTTGGGCAAACCAGCGGAAACATTGCTCACGCCATTGGATATTTTCCTCGCTCTCTTCACGGGGAGAAATATTAGGCTGGTGGAAATAGAGTTCGGTGCGGTTGCAGGTAGAAAGAATGACCACGCTTTCAGCCAATCCGCTCGTTTGGATTTGTTCAAGAGCCAGTTTACGTTTGTCATCTACAAACGCCACTTTCTCTCTTAAACCCACAGAGGCGGTTTTATGGTTGATTCCTAACGCTAAAATTGTCATTGCTACCCACAAAAATAAAGATCAAAATAAAAACGCAAGTATTTTAATCAAGAGCGTGAAGTCGTGCAAATGATTGTGTTGATAGGTTTGATTTATCACAAGGTTGCTACCTCTTAAGGAGTAAAGAGGATAAGACAACTTGGATTAAATTTTCGATTAGGGGTAAATTTTTTCTGAATTTCAACGTATAATAAAACTCCATTTTAAGCGATAACAAGCGGTCTGATTTCCACAAAAATTTACAAGGAGGCCTTATGGTAGCAATTCGTTATTCCCATCAACTTGATCCGAATAATTTTGAGTTGTCGAGTTGGTGTGCAAGCCTGAATATGTCTCCTGTGACTTTTGAGCAGATTCACAATGCGTGGACTTATGCACAGGAAAAGCTGGATACAGACTACAGCCTGATGTGGTATGGCATCGAAATGGTTGAAGTATTGCACGGTTTGAATATGGACGATGACAGTTTGGTTGCCGCCTTGCTTTTTCCGCTGGTCAAACACAATGTAATCGACTTGGTGCAATTAAAAGAAGATTTCAGTAACGACATCAAAAACTTGGTGAAAGGCGTACTCGAAATGGAGAATATCCGCCAGCTTAGTGCCAATAATGTGTCGGATCTGCAAATTGACAATATCCGCCGTATGTTACTGGCGATGGTGGACGATTTCCGCTGTGTGGTGATTAAACTTGCCGAGCGAATCGCCTACCTGCGTGACGGTAACCACCATTCCGAAGAAGATACCGTGCTTGCCGCTAAAGAGTGTTCCCACGTTTATGCCCCGCTTGCCAATCGCTTAGGAATCGGACAGCTCAAATGGGAGCTGGAAGATTACTGTTTCCGCATTTTACACCCTGTCTCTTACACCCAAATTGCTAAATTTGAATTGGGCGAACGCCGTGTGGATCGTGAGCGTTATATTGCAAATTTTGTGGCAGAACTGACCGCTTGTTTAAGCCCTGAAATCAACAATGTACAGATTTATGGTCGCCCGAAACATATTTATAGCATTTGGAAGAAAATGCAGAAAAAACGCTTGAAATTCAATCAGTTATTTGATGTGCGAGCGGTGCGGGTGATTGTGCCAACGTTAGAAGATTGCTATACAGCATTAGGCATTATTCACACCAAATATACCCATTTGCCGGAACATTTCGATGATTATATTGCCAACCCGAAACCTAACGGCTATCAGTCTATTCATACGGTTGTATTAGGCGAAGGCGAAAAAGCGATTGAAGTGCAAATTCGTACCCAGCAAATGCACGATGACGCGGAGCTAGGCGTAGCCGCTCACTGGAAATATAAAGAGGGCGCAACAGCAGGGCGTTCCGGCTACGAAGAAAAAATTGTGTGGTTACGCAAATTGCTCGAGTGGCAAAACGATCTTGCCGATTCGGGCGATATGGTGGCGGAAATGCGTTCGCAAATTTTTGATGATCGTGTTTATGTCTTTACCCCGAGAGGCGAGGTGATCGATTTACCACAAAAAGCCACACCGCTTGATTTTGCTTATGCGATTCATAGTGAAATCGGACATCGTTGCATTGGTGCAAAAGTGGCAGGGCGGATTGTGCCGTTCACTTACCATCTGCAAATGGGCGATCAGGTTGAAATTATCACCCAAAAAGAGCCGAACCCAAGCCGAGATTGGCTCAATCCGAATACCGGTTTTGTGAACACCGGCAAAGCTCGCTCAAAAATTATTGCGTGGTTTAAAAAATTAGATAGAGAGAAAAATATTCCAATCGGCAAAGAAGCCCTTGAAGCCGAAATGGAAAAATTCGGTTTTACACTCAAGCAAATTGAAGAATATGCACTGCCTCGCTATAACTTAAAACAGTTTGACGATCTCTATGCCGGTATTGGCGGTGGTGATATTCGGCTTCATCAGCTAATGCACTTCTTGCAATCAAAATTAATTAAACCGACTGCCGAACAAGAAGACGAAGCGGTGCTTAAACAGGTGAATAAAAACACCAATCAGCCGAAGCCAAGCAAAGGCTATGTGATTGTAGAAGGGGTGGGGAACTTAATGCACTCCATTGCCCGCTGCTGCCAGCCAATTCCGGGCGATCCTATTGTTGGTTACATCACTCAAGGCAGGGGCATTTCGATTCACCGTGCAGATTGCGAGCAACTGTTTGAATTACAAAGTCTAAATCCTGAGCGAGTTGTGGAGGCTGATTGGGGAGAAGGCTACACATCAGGCTTAAGCTTAACCATTCGAGTGATTGCCAATGACCGCAACGGATTACTGCGAGATGTCAGTGCAATTATGGCAAATGAAAAAGTAAACGTGTTAGGCGTTTCCAGCCGAACTGATGTGAAACGCAGCCTCGCAACCATTGATATGGAAATTCAGCTTAACAACGTTGAAATTTTGAATAAATTATTGGCTCGCATCGCTCAATTAGATGATGTTATTGAGGCAAAACGGCTTTCGAGTTAATTTACAAGCGGTCGTTTTTGCTAAAAAATTTACTTATAACAAAGTAGTAATGAGCATACTTGAAGCGTAGGGGCGAAAAATCTTTCGCCCTTATCAGTCATTAGATAAAGAGAAACAGAATGAAAAAATTAGTGATTTTAGGTTCAACCGGTTCTATCGGTAAAAGCACCTTATCGGTGGTTGATCATAACCCAAACCAATATGAGGTGTTTGCCTTAGTTGGTGGTAAGAATGTTGAATTAATGCTGGAGCAATGTCGTCAATATCAGCCGACTTTTGCGGCAATGGATGATGAAAAAGCCGCACAAGCATTAAAAACGGCATTGGCAACTTTGGGGTCTAAAACTGAAGTGTTAGCCGGTCAAGCAGCTATTTGTGAGCTTGCTGCACATTCCGAAGTGGATATGGTAATGGCTGCTATTGTAGGGGCAGCAGGACTATTGCCGACGCTTTCTGCAGTGAAAGCCGGTAAAACCGTGTTGTTGGCGAATAAAGAATCGCTGGTAACCTGTGGGCAAATTTTTATTGATGAAGCCCGTAAATCTGGGGCGAAACTTTTGCCGGTGGATAGTGAACATAATGCGATTTTTCAATCTCTCCCACCGGAAGCCCAGCAAAAAGTCGGGTTTTGTCCACTCGCTGAACTGGGTGTCAGTAAAATTATTTTAACAGGATCGGGTGGACCGTTCCGTACTAAGCCATTAAATGAATTTGATGCGATTACACCGGCTCAAGCAGTGGCTCACCCTAATTGGTCGATGGGAAAAAAGATCTCGGTCGATTCAGCCACAATGATGAACAAAGGCTTGGAGTATATTGAAGCTCGCTGGTTGTTTAATGCCTCGGCGGAGGAAATGGAGATCATCATTCACCCGCAATCAATTATTCATTCAATGGTGCGTTATATTGACGGCTCGGTGATTGCTCAAATGGGCAACCCTGATATGTGTACGCCAATTGCTCACACGATGGCATATCCAAACCGAATTAATGCCGGTGTGCCACCATTAGATTTCTTTAAATTAAAAGAGCTAACTTTTATTGAGCCGGATTTTGCCCGTTACCCGAACTTAAAATTAGCGATTGAGGCTTTTGCAGAAGGACAGCATGCGACAACAGCGATGAATGCCGCCAATGAAATTGCCGTTGAGGCGTTTTTAAACGAGCAAATCCGCTTTACGGATATTGTGAACGTGAATAGAGCGGTGGTGGAAAATATTGCTCCAATTCAAGTCAGTGAAATTGCTGATGTATTGCATATTGATAAGCTCGCCAGAGAATTAGCAAAACAAGCAGTGTTGCAACTTTAGCGGAGAAAAGAAAATGCCTACAAATTTGTAGGCATTTTTCACATATTAGTTAGCTTTTTTACTGATTGTTACCCCGGTAAATCCAAAAATTAAGGTAAGGATTAAACAGATATAACAGAAGAATGCGTATGGTAGATAATCTAACACCGGTACATTTAATACGCTACTGATAAAGACACCGCATACACTCCAAGGCACTAACGGGTTGATAACTGTGCCTGCATCTTCAATGGTACGGGATAAATTTTTCAACTCTAAACCTAAGCGTTCGTAAGTTGAGCGGAAAGTATTACCCGACAATAATAAACTTAAATATTGCTCACCGATTAAGACGTTAATTCCCACCGCGGTGCTGGCAACCACAAAGGTAACTCGTCCGGTATTGGTTAAAAAGCCGCTAATGCCTTTCAGTAATGCCGGCAAAATACCGAGGATTTGTAATAATCCACCCAAGCTTAATGCTAATACGACAATGGTAATGGTAAAGAACATACTGTTAATCCCTCCTCGAGAGACTAACGATGCCACATCTCCTAAATCCACGCCTTCAACGGGTTTATAACCGGTAAAGAAATAATTACCGAGTTGTTCTAATGTCGGCGAACTATGAATATAGGTAATCACTAATGATAATGCGACAGTAGTAACAATGATATAAATCGAATTAATCCGTTTCATTGCCATTAAAATTAAGGTAATGAAAGGCAATAATGTATAACCGTGAATCAAGCCTGTTTCTTGTAAATTGGTTTTTAATGCCTCAATGTTGGCTAAGTTGTGAGCATCAGAAGGATCGGTTAAAAACCAAAGGAATAGTGCTGTTAAACCCCACGCCGGAATGGTGGTATAAAGCATATTGCGGATATGAGCGAACATATCAATGCCCACTACAGAAGCGGCAATAGTAGTTGTATCTGAAAGCGGCGAGGTTTTATCGCCAAAAAACGCCCCTGAAACCACCGCTCCTGCGACAATTGCAGGGTTCGCCCCAAAAGCGGAAGCCATTCCGATAAAGGCAACGCCAATGGTGGCGGTGGTGGTTAAACTACTACCTAATGCAATCCCCACTACTGAACTTAACGCAAAAGCCGAAATATAAAATAACTCAGGCGAAATAATGCTTAAACCGTAATACATTAAGGTTGGAATTGCCCCCGACATCATCAACGCCGATACCAATAAGCCGATGAAAAAGAATAAGTAAACTGCCCCAATTCCTGACATCAAGCCTTTAGACATCCCATCTTGCATCTCTTTAAACGGGATTTTATTGACTAATCCAAACAATAACAGAATGACAATAACCGCTAAAATTGAAATTTGCGGTACCCAACCCAGCCCGATCATCGTAAAACCTAAGATAAAAACGGTTAAAAGTGACAGTATGACAGCGGTAGTCGGTTTTAATTTAAGTAGGTAGTGGTTCATTCATACTCCTAGATTTATTATTCTTAAAACAAACGTGCATTATAGACTAATTTTGTTCATCTAAGTAGTGTGCACCTAAACTCTGCTCATTTAGCATTTGATTGACCACTAATTGTGCGGTTTTTAACGCATTGTACACCTCAATCCCTTGATATTGAGCGTGGTAAAGTGGGTCAAATTTTTGCTCTAACCTTGCTAATTCATTCAGTAGATATTGAAGATTTTCTCTGGTTCGGTAAACATTGGCATATAACGCCATATTTTCCCGAATGGTCGAAAGCACTTCGCTTGCTGTCAGTGCTAAATTTGCATTGGGGTTGGCAAGCTGATTTAACGCCTTTTCTGCCTTTGCAAGCGGTGAAATTTCGCTGTTTTTTTGCAAATTACCTGATTGCAAATCCTCTTGTTGCAATCTCTGCTTAATTTCGGCTATCGCCCGTTTAGCGAATACTAAACCACCACCCACGGAATTTCCGCCCATACGGTTTGCCCCTTCAATGCAGTGAGAAATTTCGCCAATCGCAAATAGCCCTTTTACTGCACTTTCGCCCCATTGATTAATTTGAATGCCGCCGTTACAGCTATGAGCAAACGGCTTGATTGCAATTTTATCTTGCACTAAATCAATCCTGACTTCATTTTTGAGCCAATTCAAATAGACGGTGTAAAACTCTTCCGTGTCTTCATACAGTTTTGGGCTGTATTTTAGGTAAATGCCTTTTTCGTGAGGGTTTTCAAGCAAATGTTTCATCATCACTAAATCGAACTCCACGCCGGCAAAATCAAGGCTGAAAGGAGCATAATGGCTACGTTCCAGCACCATTTTTGCAAATTGCTCGGCATTTAAGTGTGGAAATAGGTTGTTGTCCTTAGAATCGGTAATTTGGGTGACATATTTCAATGTATGTTCGCCAAATAGCACCTTGTATTTTGGCTCGACAAAGGCAGGAATGAACTGAATAAAGGCAAGATTAACCAAGGTTGCCCCGGCTTGTTGTGCCACATAATGAAGTGAACCGATAACATCAGCCGGGTAGAGATTATCTTTATACAGCCCGGCAATCCCGCCTGCGGCTAAAATAAGATGCTTGGTTTTGCAAAAAATATAGGAAATTTTACCGCTTGTAGAGAGCGAAAATACCGCACCTTGCACCTGATTATCTTCCACCACAATGTGTAGTAAGGTAGCATTTTCATAGAAAGCAATGTGTTGCTCTTGCAAAATCTGCTTCGCTCGCAGAGCAGATTCTCGCCAATCTTTAATTAAATAAATCGGGCGAGGGTATTTGGCAAAACAAGCAGGACGGTTATCGTTACGTTTCCAAGGCTGAAAGCCGATACGGTTTAGTAATTCAATTGCTTGTGGTGAATCTTCAATATAAGCTTGCACCACATTGGGGTTGATTTTACCCTTGCCGATGTTTTCAATATCTTCTTTAAAGTGAATTTTATCGGCTTCATCGCCGGTTACTTGAATGCCAAGTGTCGCTTTAAGCGGAAAGTAGCTTGCTCCCGAGCCAATGGTGGATTTGCTAATCAGTAAGGCATTAATGCCTTTTTCTTTTGCCTTAACAGCCGCAGAAAGCCCGTCGATGCCAGAGCCGACAATTAATAAATCGGTGTTAATGGTTTGGGTAATTTGGATCATAGAATAAAACACAAGCGGTAAAATTTTTCAAAAATTTTACCGCTTGTAGGCACAAAGCACAATTATAATAAAGATGGTGCTGCTTCAATTAAGGTTCGGGTGTACTCTTGCGTTGGGCGTTCAAATACGTCTGAAGCATCGCCCATTTCCACAATTTTACCGCCGTTCATAACCACAATGCGGTCTGAAACTTGGTGAACGGTTTGTAAGTCGTGAGAGATAAATACCATCGCTAAATTGAGTTCTTTTTTCAAGTCTGCCAGCAGGTTCAGTACTTGAGCTCGAACCGATACGTCAAGTGCAGAGGTTGGTTCATCAGCCACAATCAGCTTCGGATTTAATGCCAATGCACGAGCAATCGCTACACGTTGCTTTTGCCCACCGGATAATCGGGTTGGCTCGACCAACGCCGCTGAACGAGGTAGACCGACTCGAGAGAGCAAATCATAAACCCGCTTCTCACGTTCTTGCGGTTGTAAGATATTATGAATATCCATCGGATCTTTTAAAATATCTAACACACGCATACGCGGATTTAGGGCGGTTGCCGGGTCTTGGAAAATTACTGACACTTGGCTACCGAAATATTTGCGAGCTTCCGCACTGCCATATTTCATCTCTAAGCCGTTAAATTTTACTGTGCCGGAGGTTGGTTTTTGAAGCCCGATCATCACACTGGCTAAAGTAGATTTGCCACAACCAGATTGTCCAACCAGACCGACTGTTTCACCGGCGTGAATTGCTAGGCTGACATCATTTACCGCCGTGAATTTTTTCGGGTTAAATAAGGTGCCGTCACGAGAAGCAAATTGCACAACAATATTAGACAGTTCAATAATTGGCTGTTCTTTGATAAATTTCATACTCATCGTATTGCTCTCCTTTATGCTTCTTTAGATTGTGGATCTTCTAAGTGTGAAGCCCAGAAGTGTTGTGGGTGATCACCGGTTGGCACTAATTTCAAGTGCTGTTCAGGGTTTGCATCTGGTCTTAATGAACGACTCGCAAAACGGTCACCTTTCGCAAAATCAAATGGTGAAGGCACACTGCCCGGAATTTGATATAAGCGTTCTGCACGCAATTCGGTAGAAAGTACCGAGCCTAATAATCCACGTGTGTATTCGTGTGTTGGGTTTGCCAATAATGGCGTAGTTGGTGCAGTTTCAACCACTTGACCAGCATACATTACCGTGATGTGGTGAGCGATTTGTGCCACTAAAGCTAAGTCGTGGCTCACGAATACCATTGCAAATCCAAGTTTCTCACGTAATTCGTTTAATAATTTGATCACTTCAGCTTGAACGGTTACGTCTAATGCTGTTGTTGGTTCATCAGCAATCAATAGTTTCGGTTCACGAGCAAGTGCCATTGCAATTAATACACGCTGACGTTGTCCTCCGGATAACTCGTGAGGATAACGGTTGAGCGTTTTTTCCGGGTCAAGTTTTACCCATTGCAATAATGTTTCTGCTGATTGTTTACCACCACGGCTGATTAATTGTGCCATTTGGTCTTTAATACGCATTGATGGGTTTAACGCACTTAATGCATCTTGGTAAATCATCGAGATTTCGTGACCACGAAGGGCATTTAAATCGGCTGATTCTAAAAGATTGTGTTGTTTACCTGAACGGTCGGTAAAGAGGATTTCACCAGTGATTCTTGCAGTTTTTGGTAATAAACCCATAATTGAGAATGCGGTGATTGATTTACCACAACCAGATTCACCCACTAAGCCCATGGTTTCGCCTTCGTGAACAGTAAAGCTGATATTATCAACAAGCGGAGTTTCACCATAACGATTCGGAAAACGGATTGATAAGTTTTTCACTTGTAAAATCGGTTTGGCCGTTGAGTTTAATTGCATACGGTCAGTACGGGTCGTTTCTTTCTCGTGTAATTTGAGTAAGTAACGTTTTAACGCAAGAGTTTCAGACATTGCTTCTTGAACGTCTGTTGCCAATGGTTTTGCGACATCTTCTTTACTTTGAGTTGAACGTTTTAGTTTTGGATTTACTAACGCATCGGTTAAGCCTTCAGCAAGGATATTTAACGCAAGTACGGTTAATAAAATCATAATCCCTGCGAAAGTTGTCGCCCACCAGAAGCCACTTAAGACTAAGTTACGACCTTCAGATAAAATATTTCCCCAAGATGGGAATGGAGGTTGCACACCTGCACCTAAGAATGAAAGTGATGCTTCAAATACGATGGCATCAGCAACCATCACTGTTGCGAATACTAAAACCGGTGCAGCAGTATTACGCACAACGTGTTTTAATAGAATATAAGTACGGCTACCACCAATTACACGCTCGGCACGCACATAATCTTCTTCCCATTGAGATACTACGTTAGCACGCACCACTCGGGCAAGTTGGGGAGTGTAAACAACCGCAATAGTCACGATAATCACAGGTACAGAGTTACCGAAAGTGGCAAGTAATACAGCAGCTAATGCGATACCCGGGAATGCCATTAAGATATCCATAAAACGCATAATCACTTCGTTACCGAATTTATCGGCGGTTGCCGCGGTTGCCCCTAAAATACTACCGAATAGAATCGCAACGCCTACCGCACCTAAACCGATAAAGAGAGATGTTCTTGCTCCCCATACCATACGCGAGAAAATATCACGTCCTAAACGGTCTGTACCGAATAAATAATCACCGCTTGGAGCTTGCACTGGACGTAGCGTTTGCAGTGGGTCATAAGGCGCTACTAATGGTGCAAAAATAGCGACTAATGCGATAAATACAATAAAGAGTAAGGCGATTTTTGAACTGGTTGATAATGCTCTAAATCTTGCACCGCCTGAAGCAAGTCGAGCAGCTAATCCTTGGCGAAACATATTATAAACTCCGAATTTTTGGATTAATGAGCAAGTAAAGAATATCAACAATGATATTCACCAACACGAAGGTAAATGCAATGGTTAATACCACACCTTGCACTAAGTTTAAGTCGTGATTGACGATACCGTTGAAAATTAATTTACCCATTCCCGGTAAGTCGAAGATCTGTTCAATCACAACTGCACCACCTAATAAATAACCAACCCGTAAACCTAGCACGGTTACCGGAGTAATTAAGGCATTACGAAGCACGTTGTGGCGAATCACCGTTGAGTAAGGTACACCATTACCGATGGCTGTTCGAACATAATCTTTATCCATTTCTTCTACCATTGTTGTACGCACGACACGGATCAATGAGGCACATACAGGAACAGCTAAAGCGAGTGAAGGGAGAACCATTGAGTTTACATAGCCTTTTGGATCTTCGCTAAATGGAATAAAACCGCCTGAAGGCAACCAATCTAATTTTAAGGAGAAGTATTGAATCAATAAAATACCCAACCAGAAAGAAGGTGTGGCAACAGCGGCAACCGAGATTAAACGGATTAATTGATCAATCCAAGTATCACGGTAAAGTGCTGCCGTTACACCTAATGTGAAAGAGACGATAGCAGCTAAGAAGACCCCAATAAAGGTAAGCTGTAATGTTAAAGGGAATGCTTTAGCAATCATATCAACAATAGGCTGTTCTGGAGGGGTTGTCATACCGAAATCTAATACGAATAAATTCCCTAAAAAGCGAAAATATTGTACAAGCAATGGATCATTTAACCCATGTTGTTCACGATAGATTTCTTTAGCGGCTTCGCTGGCGCTTTCACCGAGAGCAACGGTTGCCGGATCTCCGGGGGTGAATTGTAAAACAATAAATACCAAGGCAGTTACGCCTAAGATCATTACCGGCAGAGCCATTAGACGACGCCATAATAATCGGAGTATAATTTCCATTTTCTTCTCCTTGAGTGTAGTTACACTCCAAAATTAAATCTAAGTTTACCTACAAGCTAATATAGTGATATGTAGGATTATAAATGAAAATATAGAAATGGTAAGAATTCTGAGTGATATAAGACGAATATTACATCATTTTGATTTTTATTTATGCAAGCGGTAAATTTTTTGTAAAATATTACCGCTTGCATTTAGCTAGCCGTTAAGACTATTTAGCACGACCAACACCGATAAATGACATACCTGTTGTTGGTAATGGTTGGAAACCTGTTAATGCCTTATCATTCCACGCAGTTGGCAATTTACGGTGAATAATTGGGTAAAGAGGCACTTGTTCAGCGATAATATTGATTGCTTTCGCCCAGGCTTCTTTAGAAGCAGCAGGATTTTTGGCCGCTTCATCAAGCAGTTTTTGTACTTCTGCATATTCAGCTGTTTCAGACCAGCGGAAACGACGTTTCGGCCATACATCACCACGATACCACCAGCTTAATAATAGGTCTAAGTCATTACCGAAAACTGATGGGTCGCCAGGTGCAATCACAACTTCATATGCGCCTTTATCTACGTGTGTGCCGTATAATGCACCAGATTGTAAATGTTTAAGAGAAACTTTTACGCCTTTTAAGCTGTTCCACGATTCAAGAATTAATGGCGCACATTCTTTCACCCAAGAGTGATCTGTTGCTAACAATTCAAATTTTAACTCTGTCACGCCCGCTTCTGCTAATAATGCTTCGGCTTTCGCTTTATCGAAATCATATTGCGAATTTGCTTTCACATAATCCGGGTGAGTATCTTGCACGTAAGATGTAGCAGCTTTTGCATTGCCTAAGAACACCACATCAATTAATTTTTGGGTATCTAAGCCATAATGTAACGCTTGGCGAACTTTCGGGTTGTTAAACGGTGCTTTTTCACAGTTAAACATTAAGAACAGTAAGCCGAATGATTGTACTGACTCAACTGTACCTTTACGTTTTAAGCGTTCTGCGTCTAAGTAAGGCACAGACTCGATTGCTTGAACACGGCCAGATTCTTGAGCAGTTACACGAGCGGCATCATCAGAAAGTAAGAACCAAGTCATTTTCTCGACTTGTGCCGGGTAGCCACCGTTATAATCTGCAAATGCTTCGAAAACAATACGATCATCTTTAGTTGCGGATACAAATTTATATGGGCCAGTCCCCACTGGATTAGCATCAAATGCAGCTTGACCAGCTTCAACTACTGCTTTCGGTACGATTTTAACGATAGTTAAACGCTCTTTGAATAACGCAAACGGATATTTCAATTTGAATTCAACCACTTTTTCATCGACTTTTTTCACTGTATCAATGAACGGAATAAATTGTGCGAAAAGTGATGCTTTAGCTGGGTCTAATACACGTTCAAATGAGTAAACTACGTCTTCAGTGGTAACCGGATTACCATTGTGGAATTTAGCCCCGTCACGTAAAGTAATTCGATAGGTTACATCATCAATTTTTTCAGGCTCTGCTGCTGCCAATGCTAAATATGGTTTGCGAGTGGCTGGATGTAAGTCCACGAGGCCTTCAAAAATATGGAGGTTTGCCGCCATTGAGGATGCACCGCTTGAGGTAAGCGGGTCAAATCCGGTTGATATGGGATAAGCTATACCGGCCTCAATCGTTGAGCCGGCGGCAGGGGCTGCAAATGCTTTAGGTGTAAATGTACCTAAAGTGCCACTAAATGCCATACCGGCACCAACACCTGCAATTAGTTTCATAAAACCACGACGGGATTCGTTGTGTTCAAACTGTTTTTTCATCTTAAAGCTCCTTTAAGTTTTTATGATAGGGGCGGTATTGTTTGCTGAAGTGAATTTGTCAAAAAATACACTTTTTTTGAATTGAATTTATCATATCATTAATGTTAAAGCGGTAAAGCAAGAATTATTGAATTTGTGATCTAGCTCACGAAAATCTTTGCTTTTCACTTCACTTGCTTTTCGTTATTATTTGCCAATTTAATCATAAATGAAAAATTGACAGTGAACCTGATTTTACCGCCTTTAAGCCTTTATATCCATATCCCTTGGTGTGTGCAAAAATGTCCTTATTGCGATTTTAACTCGCACGCTCAAAAAGGAATCATTCCCGAGCAAGAATATATCGAACATTTACTTGCAGATTTATCCCAAGATTTGACCGCTTACCGAGTGGCAATAGGTGATCGTAAATTACATTCTATTTTTATTGGCGGCGGCACACCGAGCTTATTTTCAGCGGAGGGGATAGCTTATTTATTAAGCGAAGTAGAAAAACGGATTGCATTCGAGCCAAATATCGAAATTACACTGGAAGCGAACCCGGGAACGGTAGAGGCAGAGCGATTTTTAGGTTACGCACAAGGTGGCGTAACCCGCATTTCAATGGGAATCCAAAGTTTTGAGCCGGAAAAATTATTGAAATTAGGACGGATTCACGATGCAAATGAAGCAAAACAAGCGGTTAAATTTGCCCAAAATTCTGCAAAATCGGGCTTGCAAAGTTTTAACATTGATTTAATGCACGGTTTACCAAACCAATCGGTTAAACAAGCCTTGGCGGATTTAGAAACAGGGATTTCACTCAATCCACCGCATTTATCGTGGTATCAGCTCACGATTGAGCCTAACACGATGTTTTATTACCGCACGCCAACTCTGCCCGATGATGACGAGTTATGGGATATTTTCGAGCAAGGGCATCAACTTTTGACTAATGCCGGCTATGAACAATACGAAACTTCGGCTTATGCCAAAAAAGGCTACCAATGCAGACATAATTTAAATTATTGGCGATTTGGAGATTATTTGGCGATTGGTTGTGGGGCTCACGGCAAAATTTCGTATCCGACAGGGGAAATTTATCGTTTTAGCAAAACCAAACACCCGAAAGGTTATATGCGAGGTGAATATCGCTATAGCCAAGAGCTGATTGAATTAGACGACCGCCCGTTTGAGTTTTTTATGAACCGCTTTAGATTACTTGAAGCTACACCAAAACAAGAATTTGAATGGTTTACCGGGTTAGACAGGGAAGTTGTTCGACCGACAATGGATTGGGCATTAAGCCAAAACTATATTTCAGAAACCTCAACTCACTGGCAAATTACCCAACACGGTAAACTGTTTTTAAATGAATTATTGGAAGGCTTCTTGGACTAATTTGCAAAAAAACGACTCAAAAAGACCGCTTGTAATGTTAAATTACAGGCGTTTTTTTGTGATCTGCGTCGAAAAATCTTCATTTTTTACTAGACAAAAAAACAGTGTTCAGTAGCATAGCCTTCACGAATAAGGAGAGCTTATGACCGATAAACAAATCCGTAATAGTACCGCCGAATTTTTGATTTTTACTCAACAAAATGGGGCAGAAAATATTACTATTCGTTATGAAAATAACGAAATTTGGCTTACGCAAAAATTAATTGCTCAGCTTTTTGATTGCTCAACAGATAATGTTTCTTTGCATTTAAAAAACATTTTTAATAGTGGGGAACTCGATCCAAATTCAGTTACCGAGGATTTCTCGGTAACTGCCGCAGACGGCAAAAATTATCGTACTAAACACTACAACCTTGATGCCGTTATTTCGATAGGCTATCGGGTAAACTCGGTGCGGGCGACACAATTTCGCCAATGGGCAACTAAAGTATTACGGGATTTCGCCCAAAAAGGCTATGTGATTGACCGCCAAAGAATGGAAAACGGTACATTTTTAAATGAAGATTATTTTGAGCAGTTGCTGGCAGAAATTCGTGAAATTCGGTTATCTGAACGGCGTTTCTATCAGAAAATTACGGATATTTATGCAACCTCAGTGGATTACAATAAAGATGCACCAACCACCAAGCAATTTTTTGCCAGCGTGCAAAATAAATTGCATTTTGCTATTCATCAACACACGGCAGCTGAGCTGATTTATGAACGAGCAGATAGCGAAAAACCAAATATGGGGCTAAGTAGTTGGGCGAAATCGCCTGACGGCAAAATTTTAAAAAGTGATGTTGTAGTGGCAAAAAATTACTTAACACCGGAAGAACTCAAAGAGCTAGGGCTAATTGTCAATGCCTTTTTAGATTTAGCAGAAAGGCGAGCGAGACGTAAGATTCCGATGACGATGGAAGATTGGGCAAAAAGGTTGGATATTTTCTTGAATGCCGATGAACTACCTCTACTTGAAGGCAAAGGCAAAATGCGTTTTGATGAAGCAAAATTGCACGCAGAAAGTGAGTTTGAGAAATACCGCATTGTTCAAGACAGATTATTTGAAAGCGATTTTGATAAGGTTTTGAAAGAAGTGCTGCGTTCGGAAAATCAATACAGCCCATCATTTTCAACAACATAAAACAACCGTATTTTGCAAATTTTTTGCCAAGTTTGACCGCTTGCCGTGTATAATGCAAGCGGTTATTTTTTATGGAAAAATTACAAATGAATACTTTAAAAGCAGGCGATAAAGCCCCTCAATTTACCCTTCAGAATCAGGCTGATGAGTCGGTTTCACTCTCTCAATTTGCCGGTAAAAAAGTGTTGGTTTATTTTTACCCGAAAGCCCTTACACCTGGTTGCACTACGCAAGCTTGTGGATTGCGTGATAGCAAGTCAGAACTTGACGAACTAAATGTCGTTGTTTTGGGAATTAGCACTGATTTACCGAAAAAATTAGCTCAATTTGTAGAGAAAAAAGCCCTTAATTTCACATTATTATCTGACCCGGCTCACCAAGTTGCGGAAGCCTTTGGTGTATGGGGCGAAAAGAAGTTTATGGGAAAAACCTATGACGGCATTCACCGCATCAGCTTTTTAATTGATGAACAGGGCGTGGTTGAGCAAGTGTTTGATAAATTTAAAACCGGCGAACATCACCAAATGATCGTTGATTATCTACGGGGTTGCTAATGGGAAAAAAAGCCATTTTTTTAGACCGAGACGGCACAATTAATATCGATCACGGCTATGTGCATCAAATTGATGATTTTCAATTTATTGACGGTGTCGGCAAGGCGTTAAAACAGTTGCAAGACAAAGGTTATTTATTGGTGTTGGTGACCAATCAATCCGGCATTGCCCGGGGCTATTTTAGCGAAGCACAATTTATGCAACTGACCGAATGGATGGATTGGTCGCTCGATGAAGATCATGGCGTGGTGTTAGATGGCATTTACTACTGCCCACATCACCCCGAGGGCAAAGGTGAATACCGTGAAGATTGCGATTGCCGTAAGCCTAAAGCCGGTATGTTTACCCAAGCGATTCAAGATTTAAACATCGACCCAAGCCAATCTTATATGGTAGGTGATAAATTAGAAGATCTCCTCGCCGCCGAAGCCGCCGGCGTGAAAACCAAAGTGCTGGTTCGCACCGGCAAAACGGTGACAGAAGAAGGCCAAGCTAAAGCCGATTTGGTGTTAGATAGTTTAGTTGATTTAGTGAAATATATTAAATAACGCAATGAATTATAACGATAAATCTCTTTCAGCCCTGAAATTAGGGCAAAAAACCGAGTACAAAAGCGAATATGATGCCTCGCTTTTGCAACCTGTTCCTCGCAAATTAAACCGTGATGGTTTAGGCATTACACAAGATCAGCCTTTTAACCGAGGGGCTGATGTGTGGACTTGTTATGAGCTATCTTGGTTGAACCAAAATGGGCTGCCGCAAGTAGCGATTGCAGATGTCGCCATTGATTTTAAGAGCGAAAACTTAATTGAATCGAAAAGTTTCAAGCTCTATTTGAACAGTTTTAATCAAACCAAATTTAGCTCAATAGAAGACGTTGAGAAAACGATCCAAGCGGATCTGGCTCGTTGTGCAAGCGGTCAAGTTTCGGTAAAAATTTACAAATTATCGCACTACACAAAACAACCAATAGTTGATTTTGCAGGTGATTGCATTGATGAGCAAGATATTCAAATCGACAGCTATGCGTTTTCGACTCATTATTTAGAGAACATTGCAGAAGATGATCTGGTGGAAGAAACCTTAGTCAGCCATTTGCTCAAATCTAACTGCTTAATCACCTCACAGCCTGACTGGGGAAGTGTGCAAATTCGCTACAAAGGCAAAAAGCTAAACCGTGAAAAGCTATTGCGTTACTTGGTGTCATTCCGTGAGCATAATGAGTTCCACGAACAATGTGTGGAACGCATTTTCTGCGATTTAATGCAATTTGCTCAGCCGGAAAAATTAACAGTTTACGCACGCTACACCAGACGAGGCGGGCTAGACATCAATCCGTTTAGATCGAATTTTGAGGTAGTGCCGGAAAATCTAAGAATGGCACGTCAATGATTTCATTGTTTTTTGTTCCCGTCTGAACCGCCTGAGCGTGTTTGAATTGGTAGGTAAATTTACTCTGAGCGGAGCGAATGTAAATTTGCCGTTAAGCCAATTCAAACTAAGCGAGGATAGCGGTGAAGCTCGGGTTGCCTTTCTTTTGGTTACTTTTCTTTGGCAAAGCAAAGAAAAGTAACAAATAGCAGATGTTGATTTTTATGATGAATGAATATAGCCCAAATTACTATATAGGCGTAATGTCCGGCACGAGCCTTGATGGGGTGGATATTGCTTTGCTGGATTTTGCAAAAAATCCACCGAAAATGACCGCTTGTGATTTTTTTCCAATGCCGGAGGAATTACGGGCGGATATTTCTGCGTTACTTAAAACCGGCGAAACCAATCTTCAAAAACTGGGGGAAATTGATCACCGATTAGGCTTGCTTTATGCAGAAACGATTAATGCGTTTTTAGCGAAAAATCAGCTAAAAGTAGAGGATATTCAAGCCATAGGTTGTCACGGGCAGACGGTGTGGCATTCACCGGATTCTGCATATCCCTTCACTACCCAAATTGGCGATATGAATTTGGTGGCAGAGCAAACAGGTATTACCACTATTGCTGATTTTCGGCGTAAAGATATGGCGGTTGGCGGACAAGGGGCTCCGCTTGTGCCGGCATTTCATCAAGCTGTTTTTAGCGATCCAAATCGTCTAACAGTGGTGCTGAATATTGGCGGCATTAGCAATATTTCGGTGTTAAATCCCAATTCCCCTACAGTTGGTTATGATGTAGGAGCCGGAAATACTTTGATGGATAGTTGGATCGAACAACATCAAGGCAAAAGATACGATAAAAACGGTGAATGGGCGAGAACGGGCAAGATTAATATCGAACTGTTATCAGCCTTATTAGACGAGCCGTTTTTTGCCAAAGCACCCCCAAAAAGTACCGGGCGAGAGTTATTTAATTTAACGTGGCTTGCAAAAAAACAGCAAAATTTGACGTCTTGTCAGCCACAAGACGTGCAACGCACGCTGGCAGAATTTACTGCTCAAAGTATTGCCAATGAGTTATTACGCTTTGAAAGCTCTCTGCCTCGCTTGCTTTTAGTTTGTGGTGGTGGGGCAAGAAATCCGTTATTAATGGAACGGATTTCTGCTTTACTTCCCGAGTGGGAGGTTACAACCACTACAGAATTTGGTTTAGATATTGATTATGTAGAGGCTGCCGCTTTTGCTTGGTTAGCTTACCAGCGAATCCATAATTTACCCAGTAATATGCCTAGCGTGACAGGAGCAAAAAAAGCCGTGAGTTTGGGCGTGATTTACCCTGCTTAGATTAAGAAAATGTAAGGTAATACATTCATTACTCCGAGAGTGGTAATAGCTAAAATTAATTTAGAGCTTCCAAACATTAAGCCTTGGTTTTTACCATTGTCTAATTTCACTAGCATATTAGATAGTGCCGTATTCGCATACACGGTAATAGTGGCAAAAATCACTAAATAGAGAAATGCAGTGATGGTTGAAAGCCATTGGAGTGCATAAAACCAAGGCATTATTTGAAGTATAATCAGTATTGGTGCAATATAAATAAGTTTATGTACTGTCAGATTTAATTTTCGTGAAAAATCAGATTGCAATAGCACTGCAATTAAATTATTCACAAAGAATGCGACAGAGACTAATTCTGGTTTATCCAGAAGATTGGTGAATATATAGGGGAATATAATATAAAATGCACTTCCTAAACCAAGCGGAATAAAAAGTAATAAATGCACAAAAATAAATTGTTCATTTAGTATTCCTTTTAATGCACCAAATTTAAAGCGTTCGCATTGCCCATTTGCACATTCATGCGTTTTGGGTGCGGTTTTAAACATAACGAATAGCATAATAATTTCAATGCAGCAGCTAATCCAAATAAGCCATTCTGCTTTACGGTAGAAAATAAATGGAATAGTAAGTAATGGTGCTACCATCGCTGACAGGCTTGATACCTTCAGAAATTTACCTTGAGCCTTAGTTTTGAGTTGGTAACTATCTCCGGTATCTTGAATATTGGCTAATAAGAATGCTCTCGCATTGGTACTAAATAAGGTGCTACCGAGCCCGAAGAAAAAGGTAGCAAGTAATAGCAGGGGGTAATTTTTTGTTGTCAGTAATAAAATGTAAGCTAGGGCATCGAGCAAACAGCCAAGCATCATGATAGGGTAACGTCCAAAACTATCACCCCAAGAACCTGCAAAAAGGGAAAATGCTTGGCTGGTAAAGACCAACAAAGAAAATGCAGTTGCAATTTGGCTGGTTTCAAAGCCTTTGTAGAATTGTAAGTAGATAAAAAATACGCTTTGCATTGCAGCATAAGCAAGACCGGAAAAGAATTTCCGCCATAAAATGATATTTTGGATATTCATAGACAATATTTAATGAGAAAAATGATTTCTAATATAACTAAATTTAATAAGGAAGCACAATGAGAAAAATCAAATTATTGCATGTTATTTTATCTTTAATATTAGGGCTTTCTGCGGCAGCAATTGGGAGTTATCCGGCAATAAAAGAGATTGGCGAGGAGCGGGCAAAAAAACATCAAGATATATTAGATTTAAATAGAGAACTTTATAGTGCAATGGTGAACCGTGATTTTTCGGCTTTACAAGCATTATTAAGCGATGATTTTGAGCTTTACTCATCAACAGGTGAAGTGATTGATAAGCAAGAATGGATCAAATTAATCCAAAAGAGAGTATTGGAATTTGATAAGGTTGATTTGTTATCTACCGATTTTCAGGGAAATCAATCATCTGGATTATTAAGAGTAAATGGTGAGTTTTTTGGGATAGAGAGGGATAATGTGGTGGTAGAAATGAATATTCGAACCATTGTGAGAAATACAGAACGTCAAATTAAATGTATTGTGATTAAAGAGGTTTAAGTGTCGCAACTATTGAATGCCTTAGGGCAGATGATTACCGAGCAACGCAATCCGAATTCGATGAATATTGACCGCCTTTCGGCGTTAGAGATAGTCCAAGTCATCAACCAAGAAGACAAACAAGTAGCGATTGCGGTGGAGAAGTGTTTGCTACAAATTGCTCAAGCGGTGGAAAAAATTGTGCAAGCCTTTGAGCAAGGTGGGCGATTGGTTTATGTTGGTGCTGGCACGAGCGGAAGATTAGGCGTACTCGATGCTTCGGAATGCCCGCCTACTTATGGCGTGAAGCCTGAAATGGTGGTTGGGTTGATTGCTGGTGGTGAGAGAGCCTTACGTTTTCCGATTGAAGGGTCGGAAGATAATCGTGAGCAAGGCAAAGTGGATTTACAAGCGGTCAATTTTAGCCAAAAAGATGTATTGGTTGGGATTGCTGCCAGCGGGAGAACGCCTTATGTGCTAGGAGCGATGGAATATGCCAAGCAACTTGGGGCGACCTCGGTGTCGATTGCCAGTAACCCAAATTCGGCAATGGCACAAATTGCGGATATTGCGATTGAAACTGTGGTTGGGCCGGAAGTGCTAACCGGTTCCAGCCGTATGAAATCCGGCACGGCTCAAAAATTGGTATTGAATATGCTCACCACCGCTTCGATGATTTTAATCGGTAAATGCTACCAAAATTTAATGGTAGATGTGCAAGCAACCAATGAAAAACTCAAAGCCAGAGCAATTCGGATTGTGATGCAAGCGACAGAATGTGAACGAGAAGTGGCTGAAGATACACTAAAATTAGCCGAAAATAACGCTAAATTGGCAATTATGATGATTTTAGGTAACTTAGATAAGCAGAAAGCCGAAGATTTATTAAGCCAAAATCAAGGGCGATTACAAAAAGCGTTAAAATAGAAGTATGTCTGCTCTCTCCCCTTATGGGAGAGAGACAGATAAATCATTCGTTCAGAATGATTTATCAGAGAGAGGGGAGGCAGATTTAAGCAAATAAATGACGATGTTTCACTAACTCCTCTTTGCTTAAACTGAACACCCCTAAGCCACCATGTTCAAATTCCAGCCAGTTAAACGGCACACTTGGGAATTGTTCGACTAAATGCACCATACTGTTGCCGACTTCGCAGACTAGCACGCCATCATCATTTAAATAATCAGCGGCTTGGGCAAGAATACGTTTGGTTAAATCCAAACCATCTTTTCCTGAACCAAGGGCTAATGCCGGCTCGTGGTGGAATTCTTGTGGCATATCGCCTAAGTCTTCTTCATCAACATAAGGTGGATTAGTCACAATTAAGTCGTATTTATCTTGTGGTAGATCGTTAAACAGATCGGAACTGATCGGGAACACTCGGTGAGACACCTGATGACGCTCAATATTAATTTGAGCAACGTCCAAGGCATCAAGGGAAAGATCGACCGCATCGACTTCGGCTTCCGGAAAACGCTCTGCACAGGCAATCGCAATGCAACCGCTACCGGTACACATATCCAAAATTCGATGTGGCTCGTTTTTGATAATGCCTTTAAACCCTTTTTTGATCAGCTCACCAATCGGCGAACGAGGCACTATTACACGCTCATCAACGTAATATTCACCGCCACAAAACCAAGCTGAGTTGGTAAGGTATGCAACCGGTTTGCGAGAGCTTAAACGCTCACAGATTAAATTGATGATACGTTCTTTCTCAACTCGGGTTAAGCGAGAGGAATAAAGTGTTTCCGGTACATCAAAGGGTAAATAAAGTCCTGCCAACACTAATTGTTGTGCCTCGTCCCACGCATTATCGTAGCCGTGTCCGTAATAAAGATCAGAAGCGTTAAAATAGCTATATCCCCAACGCATCATATCTTGAATAGTGACTAAATCATTCACAATGGGCAGGGCGGAAATTTCATCAAGAAGTTCGGTATTATATTTAAACATTGGCGTGCCTTTTTTCGTATTGTTAAAATGGCTGTGTTATACCATATTTTGCTTTGTGTTAGAATGTAAAAATGAATAAGAAGGAAAAGATAATGAATGATACTTTATTAGACGATGAATTCGCATTATTCAGAGAGGCAGCAAAAGGCACGAAAAAGCTGACACAAAATACCTTTGTGCCGAAAGCAGAACCTCGTAAGAAATTGCAAGAATTGCGAGAGTTAAAAGAAAAAGCCGATACGGAATTTTATTTCTCGGATGAATATGAGCCTTTGTTGAAAGAAGAAAATGAAAAAGTGAAATATCTGCGAGAAGATGTTGATCCTTATATTCTCAAACAATTACGGCGAGGCGATTTCCAACCCGAGCTATTTTTAGACTTGCATGGTTTAAGCCGAGAAAAAGCGAAGAAAGAGTTGGCTGCGTTGATTTTAGCCTGTGAGCGGGAAAAGGTATATTGTGCCAGTGTGATGACCGGCTTTGGTACTCGCACGCTTAAAGATCAAATTCCACGCTGGTTGGTTCAGCACCCCAAAATAATGGCGTTGCACCAAGCCCCGAAAGAGTGGGGGGGCGATGCCGCCATTCTGATTTTGGTCGAACAGCCGGAAAACCCTGAAAAAATGTTTGGGCGTTAAAATTCGGCTTAATTACCAATAATGGTAAATTTTTTATTAAAAACGACCGCTTGTGTCTCATTAAGGAGAAATGATGTCAGAACAAACTTTCCGCCAACTTACAGCATTGTTAGATTCGCACCAAGCTCGCTATCGTGTGGTAGAGCATTCTTCTGCCGGGAAATCAGAAGAAGTGGCAAAAATTCGAGGAACAGAAATCGGGCAAGGGGCGAAAGCCTTAGTTTGCAAGGTAAAAGGCAATGGGGTAAAGCAAGCTGTGCTTGCTATATTACCTGCTGATTACCAAGCGGATTTAACGAAAATTGCAGAGCATCTTGGTGGGTTAAGAGCCTCACTTGCCAGCCCGGCTGAAGTGGCAGAATTGACCGATTGTGTATTTGGGGCAATTCCGCCGTTTAGCTTTCACCCCGATTTACTATTGGTGGCTGAGCCAAGTTTATTCGAGCGTTATGATGAATTAGCTTTCAATGCAGGCACATTGGAACGTTCGATTATTCTAAATACGGAAGATTATCAGCGGATAGTTAATCCTGTGTTGATTCAATTCGCTAAAGGCTAACTTATGGGGCGAAAAACTCCACGATTTTGCCGATAGCGATATCCATTAATTTAGGGTTAGAAAAAGCGTGATCCGCTCCTTCAATCGGGAGCAGTTCAATCACGTTATTATCGGCAAACTGCTGCGAAGTGCTTAACGCGACCATTTCATCTTCCGTGCCGTGCAGAATTAACATTTGCTCGGCATAATCCAAATAATCGTTTTGGGTAATATCGGTTAGCTCATCAAAAAAGGCTTGGCTGATTTTCATCTGGCGATCAAACCCCCACAAAATTTCTCGCCCTTTGGCAAGTTTTTGCCGTTCATCTTCTGACAAGCGGTTCATTAACGAATGGTAGATTTGCACTGCCGGTGCCCGCAATGCAATTTTCCGAAACGGATTGCCTTTTTCCGCCAGATATTTCAAGGTTAAATAGCCACCAAAACTGGTGCCGTAAGCATACAGATTTTTAGCATTCAGGTTGGTTTTGGCATAATCAATCACCAGTTGCAGATAAATAATGGATTCCTCAACCGAGAGTTTTTTACGGGCATCATTACCGTGGCAAGGGAAATCAAAGGCAAGGGCAGCGTAGCCTTTATATTTTGAGCTAAGGCGTTCCCCAAATTTGGTATTCGATTTCAGATCTTTAGACGAACCAAAGCCGTGCAACACAATCACTACATTCTCGATCTGCTGCAATTCTTTTTCATAAAACAGTTTACAGCGAATGCTGAGACCCTGTTCATTAATCTCAAAGCGTTTTTCCATTTTACTAAGTATTGAAATTGAAGATGACAAAATTTTAGCACTATTTGAGTGCAAGCGGTCGGATCTCTCACAAAATTTGCAAATTTTCCGCTAAATTTAACCGCTTGTACTAGCCAAAATTTAAGCATATTTATAGAATACAGCCTTCGTTTTTAAAAGGAGAAATGAAATGTTACAACTTATTTTAGCGATTTTATGTAGCGTGACTGTTGGCGTGTTAATTAAATTCGCCCGCCAAAAAGGTATTCGGATTGACCAAAGTATTGCGGTGAACTATATCGTCACCACCACGATGACTTTTTTATTACTGAAGCCGGATTACCAAGGGCAGTCGATTACCGATATTATCGCTAATAATCCGACTTCTTACATTTTTGTGATTTTAAGCATCACATTACCGACTATTTTTTTAGTGCAAGCAAAAGCTTTAGAGTTTGCCGGTATTATCCGAACCGATGCAGCACAACGCTTATCACTGTTCCTGCCGATTTTGGCGGCATTCACCATTTTTGGTGAGCAGGTCACTCAAAACAAATTAATTGCTCTGTTATTAGCTTTTGTGGCACTCGGTTGCTTATTATGGAAAGGCAATCAGGGAATGGAAAAAGGCGGGAAAATTGCGATTATCAGCCTCGCTCTGGTTTGGGTCGGCTATGGTGTGAATGATATTTTATTTAAACAGATTGCCAAATCAGGTTCGGCCTTCCCGGTTACGCTTTCGATTGCCTTTATCGGTGCAGGTTGTTTTATGTTTATCTATTTGCTGCTAAAACGTACTCAATGGCACGTTCCAAGTGTCTTAACCGGCTTGTTATTAGGTGTACTCAACTTCGGCAATATTCTGTTCTATATTCAAGCTCACCAAGCAATGAAAGATGATCCAACCTTAGTGTTTACGGGAATGAACTTAGGGGTAATTTGCTTAGGCACTTTCGTAGGGGCATTCTTCTTTAAAGAGAAAATCCACAAAGTGAACTACTTAGGCGTAGCGATTGCGATTGTGGCGATTATTTGCTTGTTTTACTGGCGGTAAATATACTTTCCAAAATTAAGGGCGAACATAATGTTCGCCCTTAATTTTTGAGCAATATAGTGTAAAATATTCGCTAAATTCGACCGCTTGTTGTACCGATTCATATTTTATAAAGGACAAAAAATGAAGCTAAAAGCCTTATCTACACTTATTGCCTCTTCAATGCTATATACTCAGAGTTTTGCTGCACCGCCGGAAAAACCGGCTGAAGAGACACAGCCATTCTTTAATAAGACTGAATCGGGCTATGATTTAGTCTTTAATGATCAAAACTACCGTTTAATTGAAACGGAATTAAATGGTGAGAAGATCCAATTCCGTGCCTTTGAGCGAATAGTGTATGTAAATAATCCTGTTGAGCCTGAATATCAAACGCTCAACTTTTATGTGCCTGAAGCCTATTATAATGAGGGCGAGATCAACGGTTATAAAGCGAATACCGCCCCGATCTTCTTGCCAAATTCAGTGGGGGGCTATATGCCGGCAAAAGCGGCAAGTTATGATAGAAAAAGACGTGACGGTTCACCAAGTACGATTTTGGTGGCGTTATCTAAAGGCTATGTGGTGGCAAGTGTGGGAGCAAGAGGACGCACGCTACAAAAAGAGGGAAAATACACCGGCAAAGCACCTTCTGCTATTATTGATTTAAAATCAGCAGTGCGGTATCTGCACGCTAATGATGAAAAAATGCCGGGCGATGCAAATAAAATTATCTCAAACGGCACCAGTGCCGGAGGAGCATTATCTACTTTGTTAGGGGCTTCAGCTGATCATTACGACTATGAGCCTTATTTGAAAGAGGCGGGGGCATTGAATGCCAGTGACAAAATTTTTGCAGTTTCTGCTTATTGCCCAATCACCAACCTTGAAAATGCGGATATGGCGTATGAATGGCAATTTAACGGTGTAAATGAATATAGCCGAATGGATATGAGCCGATTAAATGCAGCAGAGTTTAACGACCGCTCAAAACCAAAGCCAAAAATTGAAGGCTCGTTAAATGAGGCGGAAATTAAAGTTTCTAATGAATTGGCAGAACGCTTTCCGACTTATTTGAACAGTTTGCATTTGGTTGATGAGAAAGGCAATCCTTTAACTCTTGATCCAAAAGGCAACGGCTCGTTTAAAGATTATTTGGCTGAAGTGGTAAAAACGTCGGCAAATAAAGCCTATAGCGATTTAGCTCAAGATAGCGAAGAGCAAAAAGCCTTTCAACAAACCAGTTGGCTTTCATTTGAGAAAGGAAAAGTCAGCAGTGTGGACTGGTTTGGTTATGTGTTTTCAGATAAACGAATGAAATCTCCACCGGCGTTTGATGCGTTAAATGGAAGTTCGGGCGAGAACAATTTATTTGGCACAGAAACGGAAAATAACCGCCATTTTACGCTTTATAGTGCAGAACGCTCTGCCAATAAAGATCTTAATTTAGCCGAATCACAAATCGTGAAACGTATGAACCCGATGCACTATTTGGATAATCCAAATGCGGCAGAGCATTGGCGGATTAGGGTGGGGACGGCAGATAGAGATACCTCGCTGGCAATTTCGGCGATCTTAGCCATAAAACTGCAAATGGCAGGCAAGAATGTCAGCTATGAAACCCCGTGGAATGTACCCCATTCAGGTGATTATGATGTAGATGAATTATTCCAATGGGCTGATGAGCTAGTCAAAGGCAAAAAGTAAAAAATAGAGTAGAATAAAGCAGATCAAATGGTCTGCTTTTTGTTTTGAGGTCGTATGCAAGTTAAAAAATTTAGCCAAAAATATATTAATTGGGTATTAAAGCTAGGGCGGTTAAAAGCTTCTCTTTTAGGCTTTTTTATGGTCGCTCTTTCGGCAATTTTAATTCAAAGTAGCTTAACCTATCTTTTTATTGGGCGAGTAGTCGTGGTGGATATTTTACGCTCCATCGCTTTTGGTTTAATTTCTGCGCCTTTTGTGCTTTATTTCTTCACGTTATTGGTGGAAAAACTTGAAATATCTCGCTTGAAATTAGAAAAAGCAGTAAGAGATTTGGAAGAACTCCGGGAACAAGATGCCTATCTTAACGCTAAATTAGAAAAAAACAGCCGCGATAAAAGCATTTTAATGGCGACCATTAGTCACGAACTTCGTACTCCCCTTAATGGAATTATCGGCTTGAGCCAAATTTTGCTAGATGATAAAACCACCGAAAAACAGCAAGAATATTTAAAAACTATCAATATGAGTGCCACTGCATTGGCTCATATTTTTGGCGATATTATTGATTTAGAAAAAATTGATAGTAGCCGAATTGAATTGGTAAGAAAAGAGGTGGAATTTGAACAACTCATTCACGATATTGCTAATTTTGGGCATTTTATGGCGGGCAATAAGCAGATTAATTTTGAAGTGAAGTATCCGCCTGATTTGCCGAAGTATATCTATATTGACCACGCACGCTTGAGCCAAATTTTATGGAATTTGATCAGCAATGCGGTGAAATTTACCCCTGCAAGCGGTCGAATTTTGCTGGAAATTTACCAATTAGATAAAGAACAGTTTAGCTTTGCGGTGACGGATTCAGGCATCGGTATTCCGGAAAAAGATCAACGCAAAATTTTTGATATGTTCTACCAAGCGGAAAACTCTAAAGAGAAAAAAGCGCAAGGTAGCGGGATTGGCTTATCGGTCTCGAAACGCATTGCGAAGCTAATGGGCGGTGATTTGGTGGTGGCAAGCCAAGAAAATCAAGGCTCAACTTTTACCCTCACTGTGCAGGCGGAAAGCACGGAAACCAAGCCGATATTTGCTATTCAGCAACATTCCCTTAAGGTGCTATTGGTAGAAGACATCGAAATGAATGTGGTGGTTGCTCGAGCAATGTTGGAAAAAATTGGTTGTGAGGTTGATGTGGCAATGAGTGGTGAAGAAACGTACCAACATTTTGCACAGAACAGCTATGATCTGATTTTACTTGATATTCAACTGCCCGACACCACCGGCTTTGAGATTGCTCAGCAATTAAGAAGGCAATATGAAAACGAGGAAATTGACTATTTACCGTTGTTGGTTGCTTTGACTGCGAATGTGATTCAAAGCCGACAAGAATACCAAGCACAAGGTATGGACGATGTTCTACACAAACCGCTCTCTTTAGATGAATTAATGCGTTGTTTAAATCAGTATTTTGGCGATAATTTTTTGCAAAAAAATGAAGAAAAACAACCGCTTGTAGAGAGCGGTTCTGAAAATTTACCTTATAGCATCACAATTCTTAATGAATTGATTGGGGTAATGGGGAAAGAGAATGTGCTTGCCAATATGGATTTATTTGCTGATTTAATGCCCACTTATTTGGCAAATTTACAGCGTTATTTAAGCGATTGGCAAACCACAAATTCGGCGGAAAGCCGTAAATTAACGGCAGATGAGGCTCATAAGATTAAGGGAGCATTAGCATCAGTCGGATTACATCAGCTACAACAAACTGCTCAGCTTGCTCAATCCGATAACGGCGAGCAGTGGGAGCAAAATATTGCACACTGGGTGGAAATGATTTATTCCAAATGGCAGATGGATTTACAATTAGCTAAGGAATATGTTAGAAGCAAGGGGGACATTTAGTAAATTTGAAATGTTACGATGGCGCAAGCGTCCACGCTTGTGCCAAATTTTAAGATCTAAGCACAAGCGTGGACGCTTGCGCTATCAAAACGTATTTACCATTTCTTAGTTTTCGGTTTTACAAATTCAATGCCTTTATCTTTATAGGCAATGCCTTCAAGCTGTAATAGAAAACGTTTATTCGGCAAGCCACCACCGAATCCGGTTAAGGCTTGATTTTTCCCTAATACTCGATGGCAAGGCACTAAAATCGAAATCGGATTTCGCCCAACCGCACCGCCGACGGCTCGCATTGCACTTGGTTTGCCTAATTGGGTGGCAATTTCGCCATAGGTTGTGGTTTGCCCGTAAGGAATTTCACGCAAAATTTTCCAAACTGATTGCTGGAATGGTGTGCCTTGCGGAGCAAGAAAATCCAACTGCTGAAAATCTAATAGCTCGCCGGCAAAATAGCGGTCTAAAATCTCTTTGGTTTTGCAAAAAATTTCTAAAATCTGACCGCTTGCAACTTGAGCAGAAAGAAAATTATCAAGCGAGGTGGTTTGTTGCTCTTGCCCTAGCTCAATGTAAATTAAGCCTTTTTCTGTGACTAAAAGCAATAATTGCCCGATGGGGCTAGGGTAGTAATCGTAGTAAATTTGAAATTTCATTTTTTTATGCCAATAAAAAAGAGGTGTAATTGATTTTACACCTCTTTAAACCTTAATTCATCAAATTAGAATTTGTAGTTTACGTTTAAACCGTAAAGGTTAGCACGTGATTTCACGTTAAATACTGCATTTCCTTCTTTAAATTGGTTTTTTGAACCTCTTAAATGCGAGTAACCTAAATCTGCTGAAAGATTTGGGGTGAAGCGATAGGTTGCGCCTAGGCTATACCAAGTACGATCAGTGTCTGGAATAGAAATTGACGGACTGGTTACACTTGCAGTTTCATCATAGGCAATGCCGGTACGCAATGTTAAGGATTCGTTTACATCATAAGAGAAACCTAATGCAACACGAGAAGAGTCGCTGTAGTTTTCTTCTTTATTTAATAAAACATTACCGGATTCACCATAAGCGGTTAAAGCTTTGAATTTTTCCCATTCTGTACGTTTATAGCTATATTGCATTGCTAATTTGTCGGTTAGTTTGTGATAACCTGAAATTTCCCAGTAAGCCGGTAGATGTAGCGTTAAGCGACCCGGGATTTCTTGTCCGCCGGTTGCTTGGCTCATTGGTGATTGAGCTGCAATAGCTGGGTTTGCTAACAAAGCGTTAAATGCGGTTGGGAACCCATTTGAGTATTGGCCTTTAAATTTCACATTAACTGCAGAGTGATAAGCAACACCTAAACGGTTTCTTTCATTGATCTCATACATTAAACCAGCATTCCAGCCTAAGCTCCATTCATCGCCTTTAACACGGGCAATTTCAGTATTATTTTGCATTTGAGCTAGTGAGGCGGCAGCTGTAGGCAATCTGCTTGCTAATACTTTACCGCCAATACCTAGATGGCGAATAAATTCCGCTTCAGAGTAAAGTACATTTAAGCCCGCACCAGCACTAAAACCGTAGCCTAAATTATAAGCACCGCTTAAGTTAAAGTTGATGACTTTTAATTCGGTATTACCGCCGTACATACCTGCATTGAAATCAGGATCAAAGTGTGACTTCATACCATAGTTTACATTTACGCCACCACCAATTGCAAAGCGGTCATTGATAGGTGAAACAATATATAAATTCGGGACTAAAGCAGTTGGAATAATATTCTTTTGAGATGCTTTATAAGGGCCTAAGTTGCCATCAACATTAACATCAGCATTAACCACAACACCACCAGCAGAAATTTCAGTTTGTTTAAATAATGTCATCAATGCCGGATTGCTTGCCACCACAGAAGCGTTATCGGCAACTGCAGCATTACCTGCATAGGCCATTCCTAAGCCTGAAGTTGAAACTTCTGCCAATTGGAATGCAGCAGCTGATGCCCCTGCTGAACTAAGTGTAATCACTGAAGCAAGTAATGTTTTTGAAAAGTTTTTCATAGTAAGTCTCTTAAATTTATGAAAAGGAAAGAATTGTAATTTGAATAAATAAAATGATGTATTGTTAATATTTAATATAACAGGCGGATTTTACGGGGCTAAATTTACTCTATCAATTAAATTTTTATAAAAAAACATCTGTTCCGATCAGTTGAACGCAAAATTGCGTAAATTATCGACTTATTTTGACTTTCTTTTGGTTTTTTAGTGTATTTTTCCGTATAATTAGCTCGGACATTTAGGGTATTTTTAATATATAAAACCTTTCACACTAATTAGTTCTAAATGATTGACTAAATTAGTGGGGTATATCAAAATTTAACAACTTCCCCAGATGATTTTCTGGGAAATTCACGAGGAGATTTATGAAACTTACCTCAAAAGGCCGTTATGCGGTAACAGCTATTTTAGATATTGCTTTACACGGAAAATCAGAACCGGTGAGTTTAGCCGATATTTCAGATCGCCAAGCTATTTCCCTTTCCTATTTGGAACAGCTTTTTGCACAACTTCGCCGTGATGGGCTTGTGCAAAGTGTTCGAGGCCCGGGTGGTGGTTATCAGCTAGGTAAAAGACCTGAAGATATTAGCGTAGGAATGATTATTAACGCAGTTAATGAAAATATTGATGTAACTAGATGTAAGGGCAGTGGTAATTGTCGTAAAGATTCTCAATGTTTAACGCATTCTTTGTGGGAGCGATTAGAAGATCAAATTGAGCAGTTTTTAGGGACAATTTCAGTTGCTGATTTAGCTGCTGAACATGCTGATCACGATTGTGAAAAAGAGCATTGTCACGATCATCCGCATCATCACTAATTGCAAATTTTTTATTAAAAATAACCGCTTGGTTATTTTAATCAGGAGTAAAAATGAAATTACCAATTTATTTGGACTATGCTGCAACTACGCCAATGGATGAGCGTGTTGCAAAAAAAATGATGGAATATATGACCAAAGACGGCATCTTTGGTAACCCTGCTTCTCGCTCACACAAATTTGGTTGGGAAGCAGAAGAAGCTGTTGATGTGGCTCGTAACCAAATTGCCGATTTAATTGGTGCAGACAGTCGTGAAATCGTTTTCACTTCTGGTGCGACAGAGTCTGATAACTTAGCTATTAAAGGTGCTGCGCATTTCTATCAAACCAAAGGTAAACACATTATCACTGTTAAAACCGAACATAAAGCAGTATTAGATACTTGTCGTCAGTTAGAGCGTGAAGGTTTTGAAGTAACTTACTTAGACCCTGAAGAAGACGGTATTTTAGATTTAGCTAAATTAGAAGCGGCTATCCGCCCGGACACGATTTTAATTTCGGTAATGCACGTCAATAACGAAATGGGCGTAATTCAACCGATCAAAGAAATCGGTGCAATCTGCCGTGCGAAGAAAATCATTTTCCATGTTGATGCAACCCAGTCTGTAGGTAAAATTCCAGTTGATGTACAAGAGTTAAATGTTGATTTAATGTCTTTCTCAAGCCACAAATTATACGGACCAAAAGGGATCGGCGGTTTATATGTTTGCCGTAAACCACGTGTACGTTTAGAAGCGATTATTCACGGTGGCGGTCACGAGCGTGGTATGCGTTCGGGTACATTACCTGTTCACCAAATTGTAGGTATGGGTGAAGCATATCGTATTGCTAAAGAAGAAATGGCAAGCGAAATGGCTCGTTTAACCGTGTTACGTGATCGTTTATATAACGGCTTCAAAGATATTGAAGAAGTATATGTAAATGGTTCAATGGAAGACGGTAAACGTATCGGTTCAAACCTAAATATCAGCTTTAACTTTGTTGAGGGCGAATCGTTAATGATGTCATTACGTGATATCGCAGTATCATCAGGTTCAGCTTGTACTTCTGCAAGTTTAGAGCCATCTTATGTATTACGTGCAATCGGTCGTGACGATGAATTAGCTCACAGCTCAATCCGTTTCACTTTAGGTCGTTGGACGACTGAAGAAGAAATCGATCATACTATTGAAATCGTGAAAAAAGCTATCGTGAAATTGCGTGAGCTTTCGCCTCTTTGGGAAATGTTCAAAGATGGTGTAGATTTGTCTAAAATCGAATGGAATCACCACTAATTCAGAAAAATTTTGCAAGGGCAAATAATAATTTGTCCCTACAAAATAAGCTTTCATCACAAATAGTAAATTGAATGTAGGGGCGAAATATTTTTCGCCGGAAATAAAAGGAATATAAAAATGGCATATAGCGAAAAAGTAATTGATCATTACGAAAACCCACGCAACGTAGGGACTTTTGATAAAGAAGCATCAGACATCGGTACCGGTATGGTAGGTGCGCCAGCTTGTGGTGATATTTTACGTTTACAAATTAAAGTGAACGATCAGGGTATCATTGAAGATGCACGCTTTAAAGCATACGGTTGTGGTTCTGCAATCGCATCAAGTTCTCTCATTACCGAATGGGTAAAAGGTAAATCCTTAGAGGAAGCAGGTGCGATTAAAAACAGTGATATCGCTGAAGAGTTAGAATTACCACCGGTAAAAGTTCACTGTTCAATCTTAGCAGAAGATGCAATCAAAGCTGCAATTGCAGACTACAAAGAAAAACAAGCTAAGTAATATGATACAATCAATGCAAGCGGTCGATTTTTGCAAAAAATTTGCAAAATTTAACCGCTTGCATTTGCTATTTCTATCTTGATTTAATCCATTCACATAAGGAAAACTATGAGCATTACCTTAACAGAAGCTGCCGCAAACCGAGTTCGTACATTCTTAGAAAACCGAGGTAAAGGCATTGGGCTAAGGCTTGGCGTAAAAACCTCCGGTTGTTCGGGGCTTGCCTATGTGCTTGAATTTGTTGATGTATTAAATGAAGACGATCAGGTTTTTGAACAACACGGTGTAAAAGTTATTGTGGATGAAAAAAGTCTGACTTACTTAAACGGTACGCAGCTGGATTTTGTGAAAGAAGGCTTAAACGAAGGCTTTAAATACACCAACCCGAATGTTAAAAACGAATGCGGCTGTGGCGAAAGTTTTAGTGTGTAAGGAACTGTAATGAATAACCCTTTTACTTTATTTGATTTACCCGTTCAATTTCAACTTGATAACGCCCAGCTTTCTGAGCGTTATCTTGCATTACAGAAACAGCTTCATCCAGATAATTTTGCTCATAAATCAAGTGCAGAACAGCTAGAAGCAGTGCAAAAATCTGCTGATGTCAATGAGGCACTCAATATTCTTAAAGATCCGGTTTTACGGGCAGAAGCGATGATTGAAATCCATACAGGTGAAGCCAAAAATCTCGAAGAAAAAAGTATGCGAGATGTGGATTTCTTAATGCAGCAACTCGAATGGCACGAAAAACTGGAAACCATTGAGCATCGTAAAGACGAAACCGAACTGACCGTCTTTTTAAAACAGATTAAAGCGGAACAAAAAGCAGTATTAGAACAGCTTGAACAAACGTTAAATGCAGCCGACTGGCAAAAAGCCAATGCGTTAACCGACAAGCTCCGTTACTTTAAAAAATTAATTATTCAGATTGAGAAAGTGGAAGAAAAATTCTTTGATTATTAGTCCTATATTTGTATGGTTTTCGCAAGCGGTCAAATTCTAAGGAAATTTTGCAAATGAAAAATTTAGAACAATTATTAGATAAACAATCGGCTTGGTTAATTTTAAGAGACTGGTTTACCCAAGCCAAAAATCATTACGAAATTTTAGCGAGTTACCCTGAAGATGCCGGAAGTGCTTTAGTTGGTATGCAACTTTCCACTCGTTCGCCGCTTGGGGCAATACTTTATGAAACAGGTGGTGTGTTTATTGATCACGGCTGGTTACGTATTTTAGGCTCGGGTAATGAGAAATTACCTCGAGGGCTATTCGATTGGAACTTCGGCAAAACGTTTAAACAATCGGGCGAGCAACCTAGCCATTTATTAATCGCTGATGATGCAATTGGCGGTTATTTTGCTATTAATGCAGGCGGAATTGGCTCAGAGCTCGGCAAAGTTTATTACTATCACCCAAAAGCTAAAAAATGGGAAAACACCCAATTAGGTTATTCAGAATTTCTAGGCTGGGCATTAGCAGGGGATTTAAACCATTTTTACCAGGATTTGCGTTGGGAAAACTGGCAAACCGATGTAGAAAAATTACAAGGACATCAGGTGCTGGATCTCGCTAGTAAAATCGCTGTACCGATTGAACGCCACTACCAGGGTGAATTTGCCCCTGAAAATATGGGATATTCGGTGGCGTAGTTTTAACTTTCTCCCACAAGGGGAGAGAGTTAATTTTGCGGTTATTTTAGAATTTTGAAAGAACAACATTTTCTCCTACAAAAGGAGAATGCTAATTTTTTAGTTGTTTTGACTTTTTGAAAGAATAACCCTCTCCCCTTGTGGGAGAGGGATAGATTTTTCTTCGTTCAGAAGAAAAATCAGGGAGAGGGGAATCTCCAGCTTCTCTTAAACAATATATTTCACTCCATTTAATACAATAGAGAACTAAGTTAGAAAGATAAAGAGATAAATAAATGGCATTATTACAAATTTCTGAACCCGGTCAAACCGCTGCACCGCATCAACATAAATTAGCGGTAGGAATTGATCTAGGGACAACTAATTCATTAGTAGCTGCTGTGCGTAGTGGGCAGGCTCAAGTATTACTTGATGAACAAGAAAGAGCATTAGTGCCGTCAGTAGTGCATTATGCAGAAGTAGAAAAAACGGTTGGGGTTGAAGCCTTTGCCAAAGCGGCTCTTGACCCGAAAAATACCGTTATTTCAGCTAAACGGCTAATTGGGCGTTCTTTGGCAGATGTTCAGCAACGCTATCAAAATTTACCTTATCAATTTGTGGCGAGCGAAAACGGTTTACCTTTAATTCAAACTGCTCAAGGCAATAAAAGCCCGATTGAAGTTTCGGCAGATATTCTAAGCCACTTGACACAATTTGCTGAAAAGCGTTTAGGTGGAGAGCTTTCAGGTGTAGTAATTACCGTACCGGCTTATTTTGATGACGCACAACGCCAAAGCACCAAAGATGCTGCTCGTCTTGCAGGCTTAAATGTCTTGCGTTTACTCAATGAACCAACGGCAGCAGCGATTGCTTATGGCTTAGACAGCGGACAAGAAGGTGTGATTGCTGTTTACGATTTAGGTGGAGGTACTTTCGACTTATCCATTTTGCGTTTACGCAAAGGCGTATTTGAAGTATTGGCAACCGCAGGGGATACCGCACTTGGCGGCGATGATTTCGACCACCTATTAGCGGAATGGATTGCCAAACAGGCAAATTACCAGCCACAAACTGCAAGCGAACAGCGTGAGTTATTAACCTTAGCTACTCAAGCAAAAATTGCTCTTTCGCAAGCGGTCGAATTTGAGGTGAAATTTGCAAATTGGATAGGTGTAGTAAGCCGTTCGCAATTTAATGAGCTAATCCAACCGCTTGTAAAACGTTCATTGATGACTTGTCGCCGAGCATTGAAAGATGCAGGTGTTGAAGCAGAAGAAATTCAAGAAGTGGTAATGGTAGGCGGTTCAACCCGAGTTCCGTTTGTGCGTGAACAAGTCGGCGAGTTTTTTGGTAAAACGCCATTAACCTCTATCGACCCGGATAAAGTGGTTGCTATTGGTGCGGCGGTGCAAGCGGATATTTTAGTCGGCAATAAACCGGATTCCGATATGTTGTTGCTTGATGTTGTGCCGCTTTCACTCGGAATTGAAACGATGGGCGGTTTGGTGGAGAAAATTATTCCACGCAATACCACCATTCCGGTGGCTCGGGCGCAAGAATTTACCACCGGTAAAGACGGACAAACGGCGATGACAATCCACGTTTTACAAGGCGAGCGTGAATTAGTGGAAGATTGCCGCTCTTTAGGCAAAATCACCTTGCGTGGCATTCCGGCAATGGCGGCAGGGGTTGCACAGGTGCGAGTGACTTACCAAGTCGATGCAGACGGTTTATTAAACGTGACCGCAATGGAAAAATCGACCAAAGTGCAGGCTTCAATTCAAATCAAACCATCTTATGGTTTAACTGATGAAGAAGTGACACAGATGATTAAGTCCTCGATGGCAAATGCCAAAGAAGATATGGAAGCTCGTCAGTTAGTTGAGCAACGGGTTGAGGCCGACCGAGTGATTGATAGTGTCGTAACGGCATTGAAAGAAGATGGTGCAGAGGTGTTGAGCGTAGAGGAATTCCAAGCGATTGAAGCACAATTAGCCCGTTTAATCGAATTAAAAGAAGGTACTGATCGCTTTGCAATTCAGCAAGGTATCAAAGAGGTGGATTTAGCTACGCAAGAATTTGCAGCACGGCGTATGAATTTATCAATTCAAAAAGCGTTAGCCGGTAAAAAAATGGACGATTTAGCATAAGGGGGCAGTATGTCTAACTATGTAAAAACCGAGATTTCAGAACAATTCAGAACCGTTGCAGTTGAATTTGATTTAGAGGATAACCGCATTTTTGAGCTGGGCGAGCGGATTAATACTGAATATGATGTTGCTTATATGAACGGTTATAACTGGGCTGCATTTTTACGGGCTTATCTTAGTATTTATCGTCCAAGCCTATTAGAGTTATTAGAAGAAGATCCGGACGTAGGATGTTATTATGTTACCTATCCGCTTTCCGAGAAAAGTAAAGAGAAAGCAAGGGAATTAAAGAAGATTATTGTTTATCTGGTTGAAAATGAGGAAGAGATTTTAAACTTCATCGGCGAACATCTGGATAATATTGAATGGGATTAGTAAAAGGAAACTAAAAATGCCAAAAATTGTTTTTCTTCCACACGAAGAGTTCTGTCCGGAAGGTATGGTTGTTGAAGCTAAAGCCGGCGATAATTTATTAGAAGTTGCACACGAAGCAGGCGTTGAAATTCATCACGCTTGCGACTGTTCTTGTGCTTGTACCACTTGCCATGTGGTGATTCGTGAAGGTTTTGATTCGTTAAATGATACTTCAGATCAAGAAGAAGATATGCTAGATAAAGCTTGGGGTTTGGAAATGGACAGCCGCTTAAGTTGCCAATGTATTGTTGGTGAGGAAGATTTAGTCGTTGAAATTCCGAAATATAATTTAAATCACGCAAATGAGGCAGCACACTAATGAAATGGACAGATACCCGAATGATTGCAGAAAATCTGTATGATATGAACCCGGATTTAGACCCGACCACGGTTCGTTTTACAGATATGCATAAATGGATTTGCGAAATGGAAGATTTCGATGATGATCCGGAAGCATCAAACGAACATATTCTTGAAGCGATTTTAACTATTTGGCTAGAAGAGTATGAATAGCAGCAAGAACCTAAAGCAAGTGCTTTAGGTTTTTCTTATTACAAGCGGTTAGAAAAATAACATTTTTTACATATGACTGTTATAAAGGCGAATACAGTTATGCATTATATGAGGACAAATTTATGAGTGAATCTAAACCTTTTCCAATAACGACAGGTTTTTTTGCAATGCCATTAGGGCTGGGAGCGTTAGGCCTTGCCTGGTTAAATGCAACGCCTATCACTCCTTATGCTACAACAATTGGTAATATCATTGCTGGAACGTCAGTCATACTTTGGGTAGCCTTATTAGGCTGTTATGTGTATCGTGTGTTTTTTTGTTTTGAGCAGATTAAAGCAGAATTTATGCACCCGGTGCAATGTTGTTTATTTTCCTTAGTGACAATGACAACCATGATAAGCGGTGATGTACTCTATGTATGGGGCTTTTATTTAGGCGAACTATTGATTTTTTTAGGCGTCATTGTGCATTTAATTTTCTTGGTTTTTATTATTGGTGGATTATGGAAAGGCACACAATTTTTGCCGGAAACGCTACACCCGGTACATTACCTACCGCCAATTGCAGGAAGCTTCACTATGGCAAGTTCATTAAGCTTAATTGGCTACAGTGAAATTGCCTCTTTATTTTTAGGCATTGGCATAATTTCCTGGTTAGTATATGAACCCACTATGTTACAAAGAATTCGGCTTAGTCCGCTTTTTCCGATTGCTAGACCATCTTTAGGAATTGTTCTTGCTCCGGCATTTGTGGGCGCTTCTGCCTATTTTTCTATGGGTGGAGAATTAGACTTGTTGGCAAAAATGTTATGGGGATATGGATTCTTACAATTCTGTTTTATTTTACGAAACCTCAAATGGATAGCTGAAAATGGCTTCTCGATGGGTTTCTGGGCATTTTCATTTGGTTTAGCTGCAATGGCAAGAGGTGCGATTGAATTTTATCAATTTGAACCTTTATCTTTTATTGGGTTAGCCGGCTTCACTATTGCCAATTTCGGCATTGGGTTATTGCTGATCTTTACCCTGAAATTGTGGCTACAACAATCAAGAGCATAGGAACATTATAAATTCACTAAAATAACGCCACCTTTTAAAGAATCCATACATTTAACCAACTTGAACTTTGGGAATTGATTTTGAGAAAGTGGCGGATAACCTAATGGTTTATTAGGTCGCTATCTAGCTTGATGCTTCTTACCGCATACACTCTGCGTTTATTCAGCTCTTCCCGAATTGCTTGTTTTTCAAAACCGTCTTGAATAACTTGCTGCACATCAATTTCGATTGCGGCTTGGTAATATTTTTTCGCCAATTCAGGTTGGGGGTAATTCCGCTGTTCAAAACCTAATCGCCCTCTAGCATCCGCTTCACAGGCGAGCAGGAAATCAAAAAAGCGGTTTGGTTTACGCCACACATCTAGGCTGTTAAACAGTTTTATTACCGTTTCAGGGCGAAGTTCTGCCATTTTATGGCAATGCGTGTGGTATTCGGTCACTAAAAGGGCAAAATCTTTAATCTCAGTTGGGATTTTTAATCGATTGGCTAACTCTCGGGTTGGTTGAATACCTTTGACTTCGTGTCCGTAGTGATGAGGCAAAATATCAGCAGGCGTTAAGCCTTTGCCTAAGTCGTGGCAAAGAGCAGAAAATAGTAAAGCGGTCGGATTTTCCGCTTTTTTTGCAAGTCTTTTTGCCTGTTGTAGCACCATTAACGTGTGTTTGCCGGAGTCAATTTCAGGGTGGTGTTGGGTAGGCTGTGGCACGCCAAACAGGCGATCCAGTTCAGGGAATAGCACTTTTAACGCCCCAACTAAGCGTAAAATGTCAAAATAAACGTGCGGATTATCGGTTTCAAAGGCTTTTTGTGTTTCCAGCCACACCCGTTCTGCGGTTAAATTTTCCAACTCACCGCTTTTTACCATCTCTCGCATTAATTTCAGGGTTTCAGGAGCAATGGCAAAACCAAATGAATGAAAACGGGCGGCAAAGCGGGCAACCCGTATCACCCGTAGCGGATCTTCACTGAATGCCGGAGAAACGTGGCGGAGTAGCCGATTTTCTAAATCTTGCACACCGCCATAAGGATCAAAAAGCGTGCCGTTCTCATCTTGGGCGATGGCGTTAATGGTTAAATCTCGGCGGATTAAATCTTGCTCAAGCGTGACGTTTGGGGAGAAATCGCAAATAAAGCCGTTGTAACCATTGCCGTTTTTACGTTCTTGGCGAGCAAGGGCATATTCTTCTTTGGTTTTTGGGTGTAAAAACACCGGAAAATCTGCCCCAACTTGTTGAAATCCTTGGGCTAAAAGTTGTTCGGCAGTTGCGCCAACCACTAAAAAATCTCTATCTTTCACTGGCAGCCCAAGAAGTTGATCCCGCACTGCTCCACCGACTAAATAAATATCCATTTGCAAAAAATCTCAAAAAAATGACCGCTTGTCGTATTTTACGCTCGATCTAATTCCCCTCTTTAGCAAAGAGGGGGTAGGAGAGATTTGGCAAAATTTCTATACGCTCATACGAAATGTTGAAATAGTATCAAATCTCCCCCAGCCCCTGATTTTCTAAAGAGGGGAGTTATTTATTAGACTATGAATACCATCGGATAATGTTATTCCGTTTTCTCTTTAAATTCGCATAAATCTTCAATAATACAAGAGCCACAACGAGGCTTACGGGCAATGCAAGTGTAGCGTCCGTGTAAAATCAGCCAATGGTGAACATCGACTTTAAATTCATCTGGTACAACTTTCAGCAGTTTTTCTTCCACCTGAACCACATTTTTGCCCGGGGCGAAGTTTGTGCGGTTTGATACTCGGAAAATATGGGTATCAACTGCAATTGTAGGGTGTCCGAATGCGGTATTCATCACCACATTGGCGGTTTTTCTGCCGACACCGGCAAGGGCTTCGAGGGCATCTCTGTCTTCAGGCACTTCGCCGTTGTGTTTTTCGATCAGATCTCGGCAGGTCTTGATAATATTTTCTGCCTTGCTGTTAAATAAGCCGATAGTTTTGATGTACTCTTTTAGCCCATCTACGCCTAAATCTAAAATCGCTTGTGGCGTGTTGGCGACAGGGAAGAGCTTGTCTGTGGCTTTATTTACGCCTTTATCGGTCGCTTGGGCGGATAGAATTACGGCAATTAATAATTCAAACGGATTACTGTAATTGAGTTCAGTTGTCGGTTTTGGATTTTCATTGCGTAAACGGGTTAAAATCTCAATACGTTTTGCTTTATTCATTGTTAATTAAAAATTCCTTGCTCGTAGAGCATTTTGCCGACCATCATAAAAGACATCGTCACTAGCATCGGACGGATTAATTTTTTGCCTTTTGTCATTACCATTTTCGCACCGAGTGTGCCGCCAATAAATTGCCCGACCATCATAATTAAGCCGATTTTCCACATTACCGCACCACCAAGTGTAAAGAAAATTAATGAGGCAAAGTTGGAGGTAAAATTAATCACTTTGGCGTGTGCTACGGCTTTAGAGAGGTTGAAGCCGAGCAGCAAAATAAATGCCAGAGTCATAAAAGAGCCGGTTGCCGGTCCGAACATTCCATCATAAAAACCGAGAGCGACAGCGGCGGTAAAGGCAAATAGGGTAAAGCTAATGCGTTGTTTACGATCTTCATCGCCAATTTTAGGGCTGACCAAAAAATAGATGCCGATAATCAGAATTAAGAAAGGCAACAATGTTTTTAAGAAATCGACATTGATCATTTGCACAAAAATAGTACCGGCGGCAGAGCCTAAAAAAGTGCATAGAATTAGCAACCAAATTTGTTTTAAATTAACAGCTTTTTTGCGAATAAAATAGAGTGAGGAAGAGAGTGAACCGCCACACGCCTGTAATTTATTCGTGCCAAGTGCCATTGCCGGAGGAAGCCCTGCTGCCATTAATGCCGGAATAGTGAGTAAGCCACCGCCACCAGCGATGGCATCAATAAAGCCGGCAAGGGTCGCAACGGCAAACAAGATTGCTAAAACATCAATTCCCAATTCCATTAATACACCACCATTTCGTCACTATGCACTGCAACAGAACCAAATTCATAACCAAGGAGCGATTCAATTTCTTTTGATTTCTTACCTTTAATTCGCAGCAATGCCTCACTGCTATAACGGGCAATGCCGAGTGCTAAGGCTTTGCCGTCTTGGCTGAAAATTTTGATTACTTCACCTCGAGTAAATTCGCCTTTGATGGCAGAAACTCCCACCGGCAGTAATGATTTATGTTGAAGCAAGGCTTGTTCCGCCCCGAAATCTACCACAATTTCACCCACTTGCGGAGCAGCAAATAACCAGCGTTTTCTGCCTTCCAAGCGGTCAGATTGGACTAAAAATTTACTGCCGATGTTTTGCCCGTTTGCTAAATCAACTAACACATTTGGGCGAGAACCGGAGGCGATGATGGTTTCCACACCGGAGCGGGTAGCAATATCAGCAGCAGTAATTTTGGTACTCATTCCGCCTGTGCCTAATCCGGTTGAACTGCCACCGGCAATTTGGCGGATTTCAGGCGTGATTTTTTCCACCACCGAGAGCAGTTTGGCATCAGGGTTCGAGCGAGGGTCGGCACTAAATAAGCCCTCTTGGTCGGTTAATAAATAGAGCTGATCTGCTTGAGCCAAAATCGCAACTAAAGCTGATAAATTATCGTTATCACCGACTTTAAATTCTTCGGTGGCAACGGCATCGTTTTCATTAATCACCGGAATGATTCTTTGTGCAAGCAGAGCATCAAGGGTATCTCGAGCATTAAGGAAACGTTCACGATCGTCCAGATCGGCTCGGGTTAAGAGCATCTGCCCGATATGAATATTATAAATATCGAATAAATTTTCCCACACCCGAATAAGCTGACTTTGCCCGACCGCCGCTAACATTTGCTTAGAGGCTAAGGTTTTAGGGAGTTCAGGGTGTCCTAAATAGTCCCGACCGGCAGCAGCAGCCCCGGAAGTCACCACAATCACACGATGTTGTTGGTGTAATTGAGCGATTTGCTTTACCAGCTCTAACATATAAGGACGGCTTAAACTTTTAGTGCCGTGTGTGAGAGTGCTGGTGCCAAATTTTATCACGATAGTTTTTGACATAATCTGTTCACTTGTAACTAAAAATAATGTTGCCAAAAGTATCACTTTTAGGGTGTAAAATCACGCTTAATTTGATATAAAATCAAACCAATTTGCATAATAGGAGAAAAAATGAAAATCAGCATTATTGTTGCCCGAACAATCAACAAGGTGATTGGCAAAGATAACCAAATGCCGTGGCATTTGCCGGTAGATTTAGCGTGGTTTCGCCAAAACACGTTAGGCAAACCAGTGATTATGGGGCGTAAAACCTATGAATCAATTGGTAGGCTATTGCCAGAACGTCCTAATATTATTCTTTCCCGTTCAGGTTTTACAGTGGAAGGGGCTTATGCGGCACAATCGCTTGAACAAGCGGTCGAATTAGCAAAAAATTTTGCAAGCACAGATGAAATAATGATTATTGGTGGCGGAGAACTATTTAAACAGGCACTACCGAAGGCTGACACGCTGTATCTCACAGAAATTCAAGCGGAAATTGATGGCGATACGTTCTTTGAATTTGATGAACAAAATTGGGCGTTAGCAGAAGAAAGGTGGTCAGAAATTGATGAAAATAACCCGTTACGCTGCCGTTTTATGCGTTTAGAACGAAAATCTGCTTAATAACTAAGCGGTTAAAAGCAAAAATGTGAACGCAAACCTTTGCTATTTTTGGAGCTAGATACAAATAAAAAAACAGCCTTTAAAATATCGGCAGTTTATTTTATTTGAGGAGGTTCTAAATGGACTATGTTGAAATACTTGGCTATGTGGCGATGATTTTAGTTGCCTGTTCTTTTTTATTAAAAGATGTGATTAAACTGCGGGTGGTGAATTCGCTGGGTTGTGCCTGTTTTGTTATTTATGGCTTGCTGATTGGCTCGATTCCGGTGACTGGCTTAAATGCGTTGGTGGTGTGCATTAATTTGTACTATATTTTCAAAGCGAATCAACTGACAACTGCACATTCGTAAATTTTTGTCTAAAACAGACCGCTTGTAAGACAGGCTTACAAGCGGTTTTTGATTTTAGAGATTATACAGAATATCTAACGCATCACTGAGTTTTTTCACGGTGAACACCTGCATATCTTTAATTGCCTTTTTCGGGGCATTGCCGTGAGGAATTATCGCCCGTTTAAAACCGTGTTTTGCGGCTTCGCTGATCCGTTCTTGCCCACTGGTAACTGGGCGGATTTCCCCAGCTAAACCGACTTCTCCAAAAATTACCAAATCCTGCGGTAACGGGCGGTTACGGAAGCTGGAAATTAACGCTAAAATTAAGGCTAAATCGGCACTGGTTTCCGTGACTTTCACCCCACCGACCACATTCACAAACACATCTTGATCCGACATCTGCAAGCCACCGTGTCGGTGTAGCACCGCAAGTAATAGCGATAAACGGTTATGATCTAAGCCAACCGCCACTCGGCGAGGGTTTGCCAGCATTGAGTGATCAACTAAGGCTTGAATTTCAACCAACAATGGGCGTGTCCCTTCCCATAACACCATTACCGAACTGCCCGGCGTTTGCTCTTCGCTACGGCTTAAGAAAATCGCTGATGGGTTTTTAACCTCTTTTAGCCCCTGTTCGGTCATCGCAAATACGCCCAATTCATTAACAGCACCAAAACGGTTTTTCTGGCTACGCAAAGTCCGGAAGCGGGAATCGGATTCGCCTTCCAAAAGCAAGGAGGCATCAATGGCGTGTTCCAATACTTTCGGGCCGGCAAGCGTGCCATCTTTAGTGACGTGCCCAACCATAATAATCGCCACTTGGCGGGTTTTGGCGTAGCGGGTAAGGAAAGATGCACATTCACGCACTTGTGAAACACTGCCGGGTGAAGATTGAATATCCGACAAGTGCATAACCTGAATTGAGTCAATCACCATAATCTTCGGTTTTTCTTGGTCTGCAATATTGCAAATATGCTCGACAGAGGTTTCAGACAACATTTTCAGATTTGCGGTTGGTAAGCCTAAGCGATTTGCCCTCATTGCCACTTGTTGTAACGACTCTTCACCGGTGACATACAGCGTTGGCAGATGTTGGGCTAAACCGCACATTACTTGCAGTAATAATGTACTTTTCCCTGCCCCCGGGTGGCCACCAATCAGAATGGCCGACCCCGGCACCACACCGCCACCGAGTACACGATCCAGCTCGTTAAAGCCACTGCTAAAGCGAGGCACTTCCTGCAAGCTGATGTCAGACAGCGTTTGTACTTTGCCTGACGTTTCACCGGCATAGCCGCTAAAGCGGTCAGATTTCGCCGTTTCTTTGCTGGAAATCAACCGTACTTCACTGATGGTATTCCAAGACTTACATTCCTTACATTGCCCCATCCAACGGGAATATTCAGCCCCGCAATCGTTACAAACATAAGCGGTTTTAGGTGCTTTTGCCATTCTTGATTCCTAATTGAGTAAATTTGGCAAATTCTAACAAAAAACTGTATGGATAAACAGATAAAAATTTTATTTTTTCGATCTGCGTCGAAAAATTAAAATTTGCCGGTCGCAAAGCAGGCAAAAAATTTGCACACTTGATTCGCCACAATTTGTTGGTGCAATTTATAAGGAATTTATATGCAAAAAATTGTACATTTTCGACCGCTTGGCATTCGCCAACTTCATCGGGCATTTACCCTCATTGAGTTGATGATCGTGATTGCGATTATTGCCATTCTTGCCACTATTGCGATCCCTTCCTATAACTCATACACCCAAAAGGCGGCGTTATCGGAGTTATTACAAGCATCTGCTTCGTATAAATCAGACGTTGAAGTCTGTATTTACAACAGTGGCGGGTTGGATAACTGCTCCGGTGGCACGAATGGGATTCAGGCGAATAAAACCAGCAGTAATACCACTAAATACCTAAATTCGATTGCGGTAACAAAAGGCGTGATTACAGTAACCGGCAAAGGCTCGCTGAATGGTTATAGCTACACCTTAACACCATCGTTCTCAAATAATACGATTAGCTGGGCGGCAAGTTGTAGCGGCAGTGATACCAGCCTATTTCCAGCTAATTTCTGTAGCACAACCACTACACCAAACGGCTAATTTGAGGTGAGGAAATCAAAATGGAGTATTCGGTAACCGACTTAAACAGCCAAAGGTTCATTGAGATTTCAGCAGAGCAGTGGCAGAAAAATTGCAATGAAAAACAGATTTTGTTGCGTTATTTAGCTGTTCCACTGCAAGAAACCGAAGAACAGCTTTGGCTAGGGATTGATGATATGCAAAACCTCAATGCCTGCGAGATTTTTGCGTTTATCTACCACAAACAGATTGAACCTGTTTTGATTTCCTCCGAAGAATTAAAATTTTTGCTCAATGCCCTTTCGCCTGAGCAGAGTAGCCAGCAGAGTGAAATTTATGAAGAAAATCCGCTTTATCCTTTTTCCGAGAATAACGAGCAGCCGGATAGAAATGATCCGATTATCCAAATTTTAGAGAATTTGTTTAAGTTCTGTTTGCAACAGAACGCTTCCGATATCCATCTTGAACCACAAAAAGAGACATTATTAATTCGATTAAGAATTGATGGCGTGCTACATATTTATAAAAGCTTGCCGAGTAGTTTATCCAGCCGTTTGATTTCACGGGTTAAATTATTGGCGAAGCTCGATATCAGCGAGACTCGCTTGCCACAAGACGGGCAATTTCATTTCAAAACACTGTTAGCTGAAACACTGGATTTCCGTGTTTCTACCTTGCCAACGCACTTCGGCGAAAAAGTGGTGCTACGGCTACAAAAAAATAAACCGACCCATTTTGATTTTTTAGATTTAGGCTTTAACCCGGCTCAGAAAGCCAATTTGCTGAATGCCCTCAGTCAGCCTCAAGGGTTGATTTTAGTAACCGGCCCGACCGGGAGCGGTAAAAGCATCACGCTTTACAGTGCATTAAGCCATTTAAACAGCAGTGAAAAGCATATTTTAACCGCGGAAGACCCGATTGAAATTGAGATTGAGGGAATTATCCAAACCCAAGTGAATCGAGGGATTAATTTAGATTTCAGCCAACTGTTAAGAACCTTTCTACGCCAAGATCCGGACATTATTATGCTCGGCGAAATTCGTGATGAAGAGAGTGCAGAAATGGCACTAAGGGCAGCACAAACCGGGCATTTGGTGCTTTCGACTTTGCACACCAATGATGCCCCTTCAGCGGTGGAACGGTTGCTACAGCTTGGCATAAAAGAGTATGAACTTAAAAATTCATTGCTACTCGTGATTGCTCAACGCCTGTTACGCCGAGTGTGTGAGAAATGTAGCGGAGCAGGTTGCGAGCATTGTTATCAAGGCTATAAAGGGCGAATCGGTGTGTATCAACTCTTTAGCCGAGCTGCAAAAAATTTTGAAAAAAACACCGCTTGTTTGGATTTTAAAACCCTTGCCGACAGTGCAAAAGAAAAATTGGCGGAAGGAAAAACCAATCAGGCAGAAATTTTAAGGGTGCTAGGCAATGACGAAAATCTATGAATTTCACTGGAAAGCTCTGAGCCGATTCGGGCAGAAACAGAGGGGCAAGCGGTTGGCAACGAATCGAGAAATGTTGGAAAACCTTTTACTGGCACAAGGTTATCAGCACATTCGGATTAGCCGAAATTTTGTGCTTTCAGCGAACCCAAAAAAAGAAGAGGTAAATAGCCTGTTATCACAGCTTGCATTGTTGGTTAATTCTGCCATTCCGCTAAAACAGGCATTGTCTATGTTATTGCAAAACTGCCGAAATATCCGCCTTTATCAATGGTTGAATGCACTGATTCAACTCATTGAAAGTGGCTATGCTTTTTCACAATCGTTAGAAAAACTAGGTCAATTTGTGAGCAATCAAGAAATTCAGCTAATCAAAATGGGCGAACAAAGCGGAAAACTGGGCATTATGCTGACTAATTTAGCTGAAAGCCGAGCGAAATCGGAAAAATTGGCGAAAAAAGTGAAGAAAATCCTGTTCTACCCGGTGATTGTGTTGCTGATTTCACTCGCTTTATCTATCGGGCTATTGGTTTTGATTGTACCGCAGTTTGCTCAACTTTATGGCTCAAAAGACAAAACTTTACCCCTCATTACCGATATTTTATTTACCCTTTCCGAATGCTTGATTGAGCAAGGTACAGTGTTGCTTGGTACGTTACTACTAGCGGTCATTTTTTACCTGTTTTTTGCAAAAAAGAGCAGGTTAGTCGCAAAGTGGAAAATGGCTCTATGGGCTAAAATGCCACTGTTTAGTCGAATTATTGAGCAATCTCGCATTATCTTTTTCAGCCAAAACATTGCCTTAATGCTGAATGCCCATATTCCGCTTGATGTTGCCTTGAGGTCGTTTTTATCCGAGAAAAATGATGACCCGATTTTACAGCAAGAAATTGGCACTATGCTTAATTTGTTACAACAAGGCTACAAATTTTCACAAGGGATCAACCCGAATGTGTTTGGGGCTGAGATGGCACAAATGCTTGAGGTTGGGGAGAAAAGTGGCAATGTGGCGAAAATGTGTGAGCATATTAGTGAGATGTACCAACAAAAATTAGATTACCAAATTGATATTTTGTCTCAGCTATTAGAACCGATGCTAATGCTGATAATAGGCGTGATTGTCGGCACTATTATTGTCGGGCTGTATTTACCGATTTTTGATATGGGTGCTTTGGTGGAGTAGCGATGTTAATACTGTTTTCCCTCTTCATTGCGGTTTGGCTCAAAGCGGAGATCCCTCGATTTGCTATTAGAGTTAATCACCAAATTTACCAAGAAACGACTTCATTGGTGAATATTGGCTTAACCGAGCAACAGTTTTTGGCTCAATCGTTGCTACAACCGAAACAGCCCCAATCGGCAAATCTATTTTTTCTCCTTTTCCCATTAATTATGCTTTGCTCGGAAAGCCCTATTATCGGCACGATTTTTATTCTGCTCTGTTTTTTATCACTGTTAGATATGTGCTATTACCTAACGGATATTCGCTATCTCGTGCTTATTTTTTTGTTGGTGTTATGGGAGAGTTTAGCCGATTTCCAACACCAAACTTTTACCTTTACCCTTGTTTTTTGCCTGTTGATTGGCTGTGTATCACAGCTTGTGTTTAAAAAGGAGGCATTTGGCTACGGCGATATGTTGCTATTGGTTGCGTTATCCCCACTCTTTCGGCTCGAAAAAATGCTCTTATTGATATTAGCCGCTTGCCTGCTAGGGATTGGATATTTCTTGGTTTATTGGATAATGAAAAAGCAGAAATTAGCAAAATTGGCGTTTATTCCGTTTATTAGCACAGCGATGTTGCTAGTGCTAATGCTTGAAAGCAGGGGGATTAATTACTAGAATTGAGTTGTTTTCATTTTGAGGAAAGGAATTAATTTTTATGACTTACGTTGTAGGCTTAACCGGTGGAATAGGTAGTGGCAAAACCACAGTGTCTGATTTATTTTCAGCTCTTGGGGTAGAGGTAATTGATGCTGATGTGGTGGCTCGCCAAGTTGTTGAACCGGGTACACCGCTTTTAGCCAAGATTGTAGAACACTTTGGCGAAGAGATCTTAACCGCTGAAAAAGCATTAGAACGCACTAAACTTCGCCAAATTGTCTTTAACAATGAACAGGAAAAAACGTGGCTCAATAATTTGCTTCACCCCGCCATTCGAGAAGAAATGGTAAAAAAATTGCAAGAATCGACCGCTTGTTATGTGATTTGGGTCGTGCCGCTTTTAATTGAAAATAAGCTCACCGAATATTGTGATCGCATATTGGTTGTTGATGTTTCTCCTGAAATCCAACTGGAAAGAGCAACCAAACGTGATAACAGTAAAATTGAAACCATTAAAAATATTATGGCAGCCCAAGTCAGCCGTGAAGAAAGATTAAGTTATGCTGATGATGTGATTGAAAATAACTTGCCATTTGAACAGGGCTTGCTTTTAATTAAAGAGCAGGTTCAAGCCTTACATTATAAATACTTAGCATTAGCAAAAAAGGAAAAAGAATGCCAGAAACTATTGTAAACTGCCCGACTTGTGAAAAAGATGTGGTGTGGAGTAAAGAAAGTAAATACCGCCCGTTTTGTTGTGAGCGTTGTCAGCTCATTGATTTAGGGGATTGGGCGGCGGAAAAGCATAGTATTGCGAGTGTGGAAGAAACACTGTTTAGTGAGGATTTGGAAAAGTATTGATTTACGCAAAATTAGCGGAGAAACGTTCCAGCTCTTGCCAAATATCATCGCTAAACTCTTGTTTCACCTTACGCTCTAATTCAGCAAGTTGTTGGATTAGAGCGTAAAGTTTTTGGTAAGTCAGTCGTTGAGTGATCTGGTTGTAAAAAGGTCTGCGGTTTTGCCAAATTTTCAGGCGGTCAAATTCTGTTCGTAAATTACCAATAAAAAGCGGTTGTTCGCTGGAAATCACGTCAGTAGGGTTCCGTGTGATTTCGAGCAAAATCATCAACTCTTTTTGCACAATTCTTAATAAAACGACCGCTTGTACTTCTTCATTTTGCAGATGGTGCAAAATGCGTTGAGCTCTTTGGATTTTCCCTTCAAATAACGCATCAATCCATTGAAATGGGGTAAATTGGGCGGAGTGTTCAACCACTTCTTGGGCTTTTGTCAGCGTGATTTTTCCATCAGTCGCATTGAGTTGTAGCAGTTGTAATGCCTGTTTAAGAGCCAGTAGATTTCCTTCATAGCTATAACAAAGCAGTTGGGTTGCTTCATTTTCAATCTGCAAATTCATCGCTTTTGCTCGATGATTTACCCATTGTGGGAGCTTGCTAAGTTCCGGTGTTTGGCAGTTGATTTGCACGAGATTTGGCTCAATTTGCGTGAACCAAGCCTGTTTTTCCATTGTTTTGGAAAATTTAGGTAAGTGCAGAATAAAGAGCAAATCACCATGAATGAAGGTGCAAAGCTCAGCCAGTTTTTTAAACTGTGTTGCCGTGGGGGAATCCGGAAAATTCAGTACCATAATTTGGCGTGCAAAAAACAATCCCATTGATTGGGCTGTTTCAAAAAGCTCTTCCCAGTTGGTGTCGTTTTTGATTTCAACTTCTTTTTTTTCATCAAAACCGTTGAGGCGGGCGGTGTGAATAATGGCATCTTTGGTTTCATTCACCAATAGTAGATCGTTCCCTGTTAATAGATAAAAGGGCTGCAGGCCTTTGTTTAATGAAAGTTGAAGTGTTTCCGGAAAGATTTTTTGCATATAGATAAACAATGGGCGAAATATATTTCGCCCCTACAATGATTATTTTGAAAGTTCTTTTTTTAAGCCCGCCATTTTGATAATTAATTGGCGAGAGGCTTGTTCATACATATCTTTCATAATCATCTCTTTTTCAGCGGATTTTGCCAGTGCTGCACGAGAATCATCAAAGAATGTACGGTGAACTGAAACTTCTAATGGGTATTGCCCTTTATTTGGAATATCGGCAATCGCATCAACGTTTAGCGTTAAGATTTTTTCTGCTTCACGGGCTTGTTTAAATACAGAAACTACCTTGCTATCTGTTGAGGTTGAAACCAAACGTAGTTTTGCCACATTAGCAGAGCTTGGCACTAATTTTACATCGCTTAGTTGTAACTGATTGCGTAAAATTCGAGACATTTCGCTATGTTGATCTGCACTTTCAAAGGTTAATGTTCTGAGCGATTCAGGTAATACCTCATTGTTTTTAAAGTGCCAACCGCAGGCGGTAAGAGCAAAAACAGCAATGAGAGAGAGTTTTTTAATCATAACTTTTCCTCTAAATCGGTGTAAGCGTTACGCTTATGCCATTGATTAAAATGGTACAAACGTAACGCTTGCACCATCTATTTATACGGATATTATCCTTTTACTGCAAAGCTCAACATTTTAAATGGAATGTAGATTTCTTTTACAATCTGCTGACCATCTAAGAATTTAGCCACGTTTGGATCGGCTTTGGCGATGGCTTTAACTTCATCTTCCGTTGCGGTTGCTGAAACAGTGATTTTTCCACGCACTTTTCCGTTTACTTGTACTACCACCAATTTTTCGTCTTCCACCATAGCGGATTCGTCAGCTTGTACCCAAGGGGCAAAATCGATGGTTTGCTCATTGCCTAATACTTGCCATAACTCAAAGCAGATATGTGGCGTGATTGGGTAAAGCATACGCACCACCGCACTTAATGCTTCTGCCATTACGGCTTTATCTTGTTCGGTTTCAAGTGGGGCTTTGGTGAGCTTGTTCATCAATTCCATCACCGCAGCAATCGCTGTATTGAAGGTTTGACGACGACCAATATCATCACTCACCTTAGCGATGGTTTTGTGTACATCACGGCGAAGTTCTTTTTGAGCTTTGTCTAAGGCATTCACATCTAATGCAGTCGTTGCCGGATCTTGAGCATAGTTATACACTAAATTCCAAACACGACCTAAGAAACGTTTTGCCCCTTCAACGCCGGATTCTTGCCATTCTAATGTCATTTCCGCAGGGGAGGCAAACATCATAAACAAGCGAACTGTGTCAGCACCATATTTTTCCACCATTTCTTGCGGATCGATACCGTTGTTCTTTGATTTCGACATTTTAGTCATACCGCTGTGAACCAGCTCACGCCCTTGTGGATCGGTTGCTTTGATGATACGACCTTTCTCATCACGTTCTAATGTGACTTGTGTCGGACTGACCCAAATACGCTCGTTAGTCGGGCTGGTGTAATAGAACGCATCGGCAAGTACCATACCTTGGCATAACAGTTTAGTCGCCGGTTCGTCCGAATTTAAAATGCCTGCATCACGCAATAATTTGTGGAAGAAACGGAAGTAGAGCAAGTGCATTGTGGCGTGCTCAATGCCGCCGATATATTGATCGACCGGTAGCCAGTAGTTTGCCTCGTCTGAATCTAACATTCCTTCGTGATATTGTGGGCAAGTATAGCGTGCATAGTACCAAGAGGATTCCATAAAGGTATCGAAGGTATCGGTCTCACGCAATGCCGGTTTGCCGTTGTAAGTGGTTTTGGCCCACTCAGGATCCGCTTTAATCGGGCTTTGAACGCCGTTCATTACCACATCTTCAGGCAGAATCACCGGTAAATCTTGTAATGGAACGGTAACCACTTCGCCCTCTTCTGTCGTCATCATTGGGATTGGTGCACCCCAATAACGTTGGCGAGAAACGCCCCAGTCACGCAGGCGGAAGTTTACTTGGCGTTTACCTACGCCCATTGCTTCTAATTTATCGGCAATTGCATTGAAAGCCGTATCAAATTCTAAGCCGTCAAACTCGGCAGAGTTGATTAATTTACCGTGTTCGGTGTAAGCCGCTTTGCTGAAGTCCCACTCTGAACCATCAAGCGGTTGAATTACCTGATTAATTTGCAAATCGTATTTTTGTGCAAATTCAAAGTCACGCTCATCGTGAGCCGGAACTGCCATTACTGCACCTGTACCGTAGTGCATTAACACGAAGTTTGCGACCCAAACCGGTACTTCTTTGCCTGTTAATGGGTGAATAGCAAACAAGCCGGTTGCCATTCCTTTTTTCTCCATGGTGGCTAATTCTGCTTCTGCCACTTTGGTGTTTTTCGCTTCACGGATAAATTCAGCCAATGCCGGATTATTTTGTGCAGCTAATTCTGCTAATGGGTGAGCCGCAGCAATCGCCACATAGCTTACGCCGAAGAAGGTATCCGGACGGGTAGTGTAAACCGGTAATTCTGCATTTGAACCGGCAATTTTAAAGGTGATTTCTACCCCTTCGGAACGACCGATCCAGTTGCGTTGCATGGTTTTTACTTGATCCGGCCACTGTGGGAGATTATCTAACTGCGTTAATAATTCTTCAGCATAGTCAGTGATTTTGATAAACCATTGCGGAATTTCACGCTGTTCCACCGGGGTGTCACAACGCCAGCAACAACCTTCGTGCACTTGCTCGTTGGCAAGTACGGTTTCATCATTCGGACACCAGTTTACGGTTGAGGTTTTTTTATACACCAAGCCTTTTTTATAAAGCTCAGTGAAGAACCATTGCTCCCATTTGTAGTATTCCGGACGGCAAGTGGTGACTTCACGATCCCAGTCATAAGAGAAGCCCAACATTTTAAGCTGACCTTTCATATATTCGATGTTTTCGTAAGTCCATTTTGCCGGTGCGGTATTATTTTTCACCGCAGCACCTTCCGCCGGTAAACCGAAAGCGTCCCAACCCATTGGCTGTAATACATTTTTACCGATCATTCGCTGATAACGAGACACTACATCACCAATGGTGTAGTTACGCACGTGCCCCATATGTAGCTTACCTGACGGATAAGGCAACATTGAAAGGCAATAATATTTCTCTTTGGTAACGTCTTTAACTGCTTTAAAAACTTTATTTTCTGCCCAATAACGCTGAACCTTAGGTTCAATCTCACTTGGGTTATACTGCTGTTGCATAAAATTTAACCTTTAAATTTAACTGAAAAAATTGCCGATAGGATACCGCAAAAACGCCTTTTTTTGAATGGCAAGCGGTGGAATTTAGCTGGTTTTTTGCAAATTTTTGCTATTAGCCACATATTGACTCACAAGGTATTCCATCTCGATCTCTATCTAAGCTTTTTATGCCACATTGGCGTAAATAAAATTTAGCCTCAGCACAGTTATTCATTTCTGAACAATATCGTTTTCCCCCACATTGTAATGATGTTGCTGGCTTTTGAGTATTTCTAGAGTTTAGTTGTTTTGTGTTTGTCTTTGGTTTTACTTTAGTTTGTGAAGTAGATAATGTTTTGGCTGATTCTGGGTGATTTATTTTCTTAGAATAATTTTGTTTTTGATTATTTGAATTTAAGGGGATCTCTTTTGTAGATATAAGAACATCTTTCTCTTTTTCCTGATCGTTTATTAGAGATGAATTTTGAGCTGGTTTAGATGGTGTATCTATTGATTGCACTAATGATTGAGTTTGTGTAGAGCTCCCTTTTAAAGGTTCTTTGGAATCTCCACCAATACATTTAGATAGTCCGCTGGCAACGAAGAGTATTAGCATAAAGCCCCCTATATTGCCTGAACCTTTTATTTTTCTACGTCTTGCCATATAGCCTCCATAAACAAAAAAACCAACCCCATTTCTGAGATTGGTTTCATTTATTAATTATTAAGCTGCAATTACTTCCAAACCACCCATATAAGGTCTTAACACCTCAGGTACAGTAATAGAACCGTCCGCATTTTGGTAGTTTTCTAGCACAGCAACCAGTGTACGACCAACCGCTAAACCCGAGCCGTTTAAGGTGTGAACCAAGCGAGTTTTCTTGTCGCCTTTGGCTTTGCAGCGGGCAGACATTCGGCGGGCTTGGAAATCCCACATATTTGAGCAAGAAGAAATCTCACGGTAAGTGTTTTGTGCCGGTAGCCACACTTCTAAGTCGTAGGTTTTTGCCGCACCAAAGCCCATATCACCAGTGCAGAGTAGAACTTTGCGGTATGGCAAGCCTAAAAGTTGTAATACTTTCTCAGCGTGACCGGTTAATTCTTCTAAGGCTTCCATTGATTTTTCAGGGGCGACAATTTGCACCATTTCCACTTTTTCAAATTGGTGCATACGAATTAAACCACGAGTATCACGCCCATAAGAACCGGCTTCTGCACGGAAACAAGGAGTGTGGGCGGTATAACGCAGTGGTAAGCTGTCTTCATCAATGATTTCATCTCGCACTAAGTTCGTTACTGGCACTTCAGCGGTTGGAATCAAACCGAATGGGCGTTGCACCTCGTTTGGATCTTGCCCTGTTAATGGTTGAGTATGGAATAAATCTTCGCCAAATTTTGGTAGCTGACCTGTGCCGTATAGAGTGTCGTGATTGACTAAAAATGGCACATTGGTTTCCACATAGCCGTGTTGTTCAGTGTGTAAATCCAACATAAATTGAGATAATGCACGATGTAAACGGGCAAGTTTACCTTTCATCACCACAAAACGGCTGGCGGTTAATTTTACACCGGCAGCAAAATCTAAACCGTTTAAGTTTTCGCCAAGGGTAACGTGATCTTGAACTTCAAAGTCAAATTGACGTGGTTCACCCCAACGTAATACTTCTAAATTCTCGCTGTCGTCTTTACCAAGAGGCACTTCATCTGCCGGTAAGTTTGGTACAGAAAGCAATAACTCACGGATTTCTGCCTGTACTTTATCCAATTCTACTTTCGCAGTGTCTAATTCGTTGCCCATTGAATCCACTTCGGCTAATAAGGCTGAAATATCTTCGCCACGGGCTTTTGCTGCACCGATATTTTTAGAACGAGTGTTACGTTCTGCTTGTAAGGTTTCTGTTTTAACTTGTAGCGTTTTACGTTGTTCTTCAAGGTTTTTTACCCGCTCTACATCTAAAATAAAATTACGTTTGATTTTAAGAGCTGCAGCAATGTCTTCTAAATTGGTACGAAGTAGGTTTTGGTCGATCATTTTATGTTCCTTAGTTTAAATTTGTTTTTCACTCTCTCTTTATGGGAGAGAGTAATTATTCATTTAGCCACGATTGGCATTTTTCATAATACGCTGTTTAGCCACTTGCCATTCACGGTCTTTAATATCTTCACGTTTATCGTGCAGTTTTTTACCTTTGGCTAAGCCGATTTTTACTTTCACCCACGCATTTTTCCAATACATTGAGGTGGCAACAATGGTATAACCTTCACGATTGACTTTACCGAACAGTGAGTCTAACTCACGTTTATTCAGTAAAAGTTTTCGGGTGCGGGTTGGGTCGCTGACAATATGAGTGGATGCCATATTCAAAGGCGTAATCATTGCCCCAAACAAGAAAGCTTCGCCATTGCGAAATATCACATAGCTATCGCTGATATTGCCTTTGCCGGCACGCAATGCTTTGACTTCCCAGCCTTGTAGCGCTAAGCCGGCTTCAATTTCATCTTCAATGAAATATTCGTGTCTGGCACGTTTATTTAATGCAATCGTATTTGATGCAACTTTAGGTTTTTTTGCCATAATTTTAAAAGTCTTATAAAAATTCCTTAAATTCTACCCTAAACAAGCTAAACAGTGAACAACCAAAGGGCGGAAAGGTTTACAAGCGGTCAAATTTGCTGAATTTTTTGCAAAAAGCCAGAGAAAAATCACCGCTTGTAATTACTCAAACATATCCGCCAATAAAAATTGTAGCACCGAATCCATTCTGAGGTGTGGAATCGGTTGGTCGTAGGCAATTTGTTTGGGCTCGAATTGATCAAATTCAAAACGGTTAAATTGCCAGTAATGCTTATCCGGTAAACGGCTTGGCACTGTGCCGGGGTAGAGCGTGACTTGTTTTCTGTCGCTAGAACGAATCCCTCTTATCGCTTTAATAACTTTATCCTGCTGAGTCACTTTCACCGCATCGGTCGCTTGAATCGAGGAAATGGCTAAATAGCCGGTTTCGATACCGTCAAATTCTGCGTGTCTTCCGCCTTCTTGCACTAATTGTCGCATTAGGCTTTCTAAATTTGGCACTTGGTCGCTGGTAATGTGATCCGCCTTTGTTGCGATAAACAGCAGTTTGTCAATATTTGACGAAAACAGGCGGTGGAACAGCGAACGATTGCCATAATGAAAATGTTTAAACAGTTGCTGTAACCCTAATTTCATTTCCATAAATTCATTGTAGCCATAATTTAACGGAGTTAGGCAGTCTGCCAGAATCACTTGGCGGTCAAATTGCGAGAAGTAATCTTCATAAAACGGCTTAACGATTTTTTTCTGGTAATGCTCATAGCGTTTTTTGAGAGTATGGAAAACACTGTTTCTGTCGCTTTGTTCCAATTTCTCCCAATCCGTTTCGCTTAAATCTAATAACGGAAAAAATTGGAAAACCGGTGCACCTTTGGCGTTCTCAGTGGGCAGTACAAACCGCCCCGGCTGAATATATTGCATTCCTTGAGCTTTGCAGGCGAGCAAATAATCGGTGTATTGTTGGCTGAGGTCTGCCAGTAAATTTTCATCAGCTTTTGCAAAAAGATCGAGTTTTTTAACCGCTTGTAACCAAGGCGTGGCAAGCTCTGCACGCTCATCTTTATGCACATTTTGTTGCGTTTGCGACCACTCTTTATAGGAAAGGGAGAGCAAGGGTAAATCTAGCAACCATTCGCCCGGGTAGTCGAAAATATCCAAATAAAGCGTGCCGGTTTCCTTAATATGACGCAGCAGGGAATGTTGCCGTTGGTAGCGAATTGCAAGGCGAATTTCGCTGATGCCGGTAGTTGAATTTGGCCAACAGGGAGGCTGGGCTTCAAAACATTGCCGGTTTTTGTCATATTCAAAACGAGGAATAGTTAAATCCCCTTGCTCAACGCGTTTTACCGATAGAATCTGCCCGTGGCGTGCAGGCGCAAACAGGTTTAAATGCGAATTACCGCCTTTGTTGATATGCAAAAGCTGATCAACCAAGCTGGTAATAAACGCCGTTTTACCACTACGGCTTAAGCCGGTAACGGCGAGGCGTAAATGGTTGTCGAGTCCACGCTGGACAAAGTTATTCAGTTTGTGGTGAATTTTTGAAAACATTTTGCAAAATTTATTGATAAAATAACCGCTTGATTATACAACGTTGCAGGGGCGTGTGAAATGGAAAACCAAAAACAAGCAGAAATCGAACTGAAAATAATGTTGGAGCCGCAGAATGTGGCGTTAGTGGAAAACTACTTGAATCAAACCATGCCATTCCCTGTGCTTGCTCATCAAACAGAACTGTTAGGCAACACCTATTATGATACCCCGGCACAATTTTTTGCTACGCAAAAAATGGGGTTACGGGTGCGTTCCGTGAATCAACAATATGAAATCACGCTAAAAACGCAAGGGGAAATTGTAGGCGGTCTGCATATTCGCCCGGAATATAATTTAGCCTTACCCAATAGCCAGCCGGATTTTCAAACATTAGTGGAAAAATACCAGTTGCCGTTTGAAAATTCAGAGCAGATTGCAGAAAGCCTGCAAGCGACTTTCAGCACCGACTTCACCCGCAAAACTTGGTTGTTGCGAGTGGGGCAGTCTGAACTTGAGGTAGCGTTAGATTTGGGCACCATTAAAAATCATTTTGGTGAAGAGCCGATTTGTGAATTGGAATTTGAAATCAAGCAGGGAGAATTGAGCGATTTGTTTACCTTGGTTGATGCAATACCAAAAGCGAATGGGATGTGGTTGAGCAATTTAAGCAAAGCCCAGCGGGGTTATTTGCTTGGGCAAGCGGTCAAATTTGAGCAAAAAATTGCAACCGCAGTGGTGGGGGAAAACAGTGAAAAATTAGCTCAATTATTGGCTGATTTTATTCGTATCGGTAATGAAAAATCAGAAGTGCTGGCACGTTTTAATCAATGCACTCAGCAACAATTTAGCAACTGGCAACAGGCGAGAGCCTTTGTGAAAAGTCAGGCTTATTTAGAGGATAATTTAAAGGCATTGAAACAACAATTCTAATAAAGAAAGCCACAGAGAGTATATACTCTGTGGCTTTTAAGTTATTTTACAATTTCAAATTCTAAACCTTTGAAAATGTGATCGTTAATTTGAATTTCCATTTTGTATTTACCGACAGGGTCAGTTTTATCAAAACCCCAGCAACGATTTAATACTTGATTATTCGCAAGGTTTATTTCAGTAATGATAGTATGATTTTTCTTGTCAGCAGAAGAATCAATTTTAGAGCCGGGAGAAGCTAATTTCATTGCAGCAGGAGCATAGAAAGCTTCTGCAATAGTAACTTTATTTTGTACAGGAAGATTAATACTGTGCCAGCAAAGCCTTGTTTGTTTTTTGCTAATAAAGAGCTTATTCCCCTTAATAGGTTTTGCAATTTTTCCACTTTCATCAAAAACCTGTAGCACGACTGCAGGTTTTCCTTCTGCCGGTAAATCTTTAGTGACTGTTTTTTCAGCGGCAGCAAAGCTATAGTGGGAAGTTATTGTTAGGGCAAGCACTGTCCATAATCTATTCATTGTTTGATTTCTCCAATATTTGATGTTTGTCACGTAATTGATTAGCAATACGTTGAATTGCTTCTCCGGCACTTACGCCTTCTGCCATCAGTTTTTGAATTTCTTCCACTGCGGCTTGTTGTTGCTCGTGTGTCAATGATAAAAGTGAATTATCCATTCAATCCTCTTTTTTGTCTAATAATATTGAGTAAAGTTCCAGTCAAAAAATGCAAAGAGGCGTTGCCATTGCTCATCAAACGGTGCAATTATCTCTATTTTTTGCAAATTTTTCGGGTGCTGAAATTGCAATTTATGGGCGTGTAACATTAAACGACTTACGCCTGATTTTTCAGCTAAAGCACGGTTTTGGTGTAAATCGCCATATTTGCTGTCTCCCATAATCGGGTGAAACAGGTGTTTCAGATGGCGACGTAGCTGATGTTTCCGCCCGGTTTTAGGACTAAGTTCAACCAAACTATAACGAGCGGTTTGGTGTTTGCCGACAGCGTAAGGCATTTCAACCTTTGCCAAGCCTTTATAATCCGTAATGGCTGCTTGAGCCTCTTTTTCCTGTGAAAATTTATCCGCAATTTTATCTAAAATCACTTTAAGTGGATAATCAATTTGTGCCGAACCTTGTAAATAGCCACGTACCACCGCCAAATAAATTTTTTGCACTTGATGTTGCTCAAATTGTTCGCTCATTACTCGGGCTGTTTCACTGTTGAGAGCAAAAAGCAACACTCCGGAGGTTGGGCGGTCAAGGCGGTGAATCGGAAAAACGTGTTGCCCGATTTGATCCCGCAGGGTTTGCATTGCAAACACCGTTTCGTGCTTATCTAACCAAGAACGATGCACCAACATTCCGGCAGGTTTGTTGATGGCGATAAGAAAGTCGTCTTGGTATAAAATATCTAAAGTCATAATACATTAAGTATAATTTATCAAATCTCTATGATGGCGCAAGCGTCCTCGCTTGTGCCAAATTTTGAAACAAACGATTAATTTAGCATTAAACTTAGCACCAGCGTGGACGCTGGCGCTATCAACAAGATTTGTCAGATTAATAAAAGAACTGAGAGAGAAATTAATCTTTCAACAACGTTTCCAAGCCTAATAGCGGTTCACAAATTGCTTGTAAATAACTCTCGTTTTTCAATGCCTCTTCTAAATAAGGGGTGATTGCAAAATTGCGAGGTAAATCGGCATTTGCATCTAAAATGGCTCGCATTCTGGGAATAAAAATCCACTGTAGCCATTGGGTTGGGGTTAAAGTTTCCACGCAGAAAGGTTGTTCATTGGCTAAGGCTTCAGGGCTTGGTGGTGTCACCTCCCAAAGTTGATTAACTCTAAGGGCGATTTCTAAATCAGATAAATGCTGTATAACTTGTGATTTCATCTTAGTTTTGCTTGTGAAATGAGGCTTTTTCGGGTAAAAATAAGGGCAAATTTTACCATTCAAACCGATTTCGCTCTAGGAATTTATATGCAAAACACCGTTCAAGATAACGCTCAACAAAACCAACCAACGATTTTACAAAAGATCGTACAAGATAAAGCCATTTGGGTAGCACAAAAAGAGCAAGCCTTTCCGTTAAGTGAATTTCAGCACAAAATTGTTAAAAGTGACCGTGATTTCTATGCGGCTCTTGCCAAAGGCACACACCAAGAACCGGCTTATATTTTAGAATGTAAAAAAGCCTCACCGTCAAAGGGGTTAATTCGTGCTGAGTTCGATTTAGACAGTATTGCTCAAGTGTATAAAAATTATGCTTCAGCGATTTCAGTTTTAACCGATGAGCAATATTTCCAAGGTGATTTCCGTTATATCGATCAAGTTAAACGCCAAATCACACAGCCGATTTTGTGTAAGGATTTTATGATTTCGGCGTATCAAGTTTACCTTGCGCGTTTTTATAATGCCGATGCGATTTTGTTGATGTTATCGGTGGTAAATGATGAGACCTACCGTGAACTTGCCGCACTTGCGCACGAGTTAGGAATGGGCGTTTTGACCGAAACCAGTACGGAGGCGGAATTTGAGCGTGCTTTAGCTTTAGGGGCGAAAGTGATTGGTGTGAATAACCGTGATTTGCACACGCTTACGATTGATATGAACCGCATTGTGCGTTTGGTGGAAAAATACCAAGCTCAAATTCCTTCTGATGTCTGTTTGATTTCGGAATCAGGCATTAACGATCACCAGCAAGTCAAAAACATAAAGCCGTATGTCCACGCTTTTTTAATCGGCAGTAGTTTAATGGGAAGTGCGGATCTTAATAATGCGGTGCGGGCAGTGATTTTCGGCGAAAATAAAGTCTGTGGCTTAACCCGAGTGCAAGATGTGAAAGCGGTTTATGAGCAAGGGACATTATATGGTGGTTTGATTTTTGCTGAAGGCTCGCCTCGCCAGCTTTCACTTCGCCAAGCCCAAGAATTGGTAGTGAATGCACCGTTACGTTATGTAGGCGTGTTCCAAAATCAAGCGGTCGAATTTGTGGAAAAAATTGCAAAACAGCTTGAATTATTTGCGGTTCAATTGCACGGCTCGGAAGATGAGCAATACATTGCAGAACTGGCAGAAAAATTAGGTGGTAAAACCCAAATCTGGAAAGCTTTATCGGTTGATGTTGAGGCTGAAAGCCTAGAATTTAACGACAATCCGCAGATTGCCCGTTATGTGCTAGACAGCAAAATAGGCAATCAGCAAGGCGGCACAGGCAAAACCTTTAATTGGGCGTTGATTCCAGAAACCTTAAAACAAAAAGCGTTATTGGCAGGTGGCATTGGCACTGAGAATATTGAGCAAGCCCTTGCTCAAGGCTGTGTCGGGTTAGATTTAAATTCTGGCGTGGAAAGTGCCAAAGGCGTAAAAGATTTACAAAAATTGACCACTTGTTTTGGCAAAATTATTCAAGCATAGGCATTCAAAGCGATGGAAATTATGCTAGAATAAAGCCGTTTTAATCATAATTAACAATGAGGATTGTAAAATGGGTACTTTTGGTTATTCAATGCTAACGGTTGTAGGCGCACTTGGTATGATCGTTATTTTTGCCAGCAACATTTTCTAATATTGGTACTATTGAACTGGTTGAAACACGGAAAATCTTGAGGTTTTCCGTGTTTTGTTTTTTAAGGGGATATGATGGGTAAACTGACTTTTGCGACACTTACATTTAATGATGCAGATACACCGGTGTCGGCGCAATTTGATGATATTTATTTTTCCACCCAAGATGGTTTGGCGGAAAGTTACTATGTGTTTCAAGAAGGTAACCAACTGTGGGAAAAGTGGCAATCTCACCCGAAAGAGGCTTTTGTTATTGCGGAAACCGGCTTTGGCACGGGCTTGAATTTTTTAGCCGTTGCTGACAAATTCCAACAATTTCGGGCAGCATTTCCGCAAAGTAAACTAAAACGACTCTATTTTATCTCATTTGAGAAATTTCCTCTGACGGCCAGCCAATTAGCTGATATTCACCAACGCTATCCGCAATTTGCAACATTATCTGAAAATTTAACCGCTTGTTGGCAGCCTCGCCAAATAGGTTGCCAACGTTATCATTTTGAGCAGGTTTATTTAGATTTATGGTTCGGTGAGATTGCTGAAAACTTACCCCAATTAGGCGATCTTTATAGCGGCACGATTGACGCTTGGTTTTTAGATGGCTTTTCGCCTGATAAGAACCCCGAAATGTGGAACGAACAGTTATATCGCCAAATGTTTCGATTAAGTGCGAATGGCGGTAGCTTTGCCACTTTTACCGCCTCAAGTATGGTAAGAAGAGGGCTGGAACAGGCTGGGTTTACAGTAAAAAAACGCAAAGGATTCGGCAAAAAACGTGAAATGCTTTGGGGCGAGAAACCGTTAGATAGCCAAATTATTACACCTCAGTACCCCTATTTTTATGCCAAAAATGAAACCGCTGATGACATTGCGATTATTGGTGGTGGAGTAGCGAGTTTCTTCGTTGCGTTATCGCTGTTAGAAAAAGGCAAGCAAGTTACGCTGTATTGTAAAGATGAAACCTTGGCAATGAATGCTTCAGGAAATTTACAAGGGGCGATTTACCCACAGTTGAGCGATGATGACGAGCGAAATGTGCGATTTTATATTCATAGTTTTGATTATGCGTTGCAACGCTTACAACAACTGAAATCCAATATTGAGTTTGAGCATAATTTAAGTGGAGTAGTGCTTTATGCCTATAACGAGAAAACGGCTAAAAAGCTGGAAAAAATAGCGGAGCAGACGGCTGATGAGACCTTATTAAAATCTTGCTCAGCGGCAGAATTAAGCGACAAATTAGGCTTAAGCGTGCTAAACAAGGGAGCATTTATTCCACAAGGTGGTTGGCTTTCACCGGTACAACTTGTTAGAAATGGCTTTGCTTGGTTGGAGCAGAAAGGTTTGAAGATTGTATTGAATCACAAAGTTGAGAATTTAGCCTTTTCTAATAGAATGTGGCAATGGCAAGCAAAAGGAAAAACGGTTCGACACCAAGCGGTTGTGCTGGCAAATGGGCATACGTTGAATGAATTTAGCCAAGCAAATGGCATTCCGTTGTATCCGGTGCGAGGGCAAGTGAGCCAAATTCCGACTACAAGTCAATTACAAAAACTGAAGTGTGTGCTTTGTTATGATGGTTATTTAACGCCGATTTCTACTTCGGGCACACATTGCATTGGAGCAAGCCATATTCGGGATAATGCAGAAACCGAGTTTAGTTTATCGGAGCATTGGGAGAATGTTGCAAAACTTCAGCAAAATGTAACCGCTTGTGAGTGGACGAAAGGAATTGATTTATCTGAAAATAAAGCCAAAGTCGGTATTCGTGCGGCGTTTCGTGATCGTGTACCGATGGCCGGGGCAGTGCATCATTTTGAGCAGCAAAAAAGCCAATATGCTAATTTATACAACCAGTTGAGACGCAAACAAGCGCTCGAAAATGCCGACATTTTTACCAATCTGTATATGGTAAACGGCCTGTCTTCTCGAGGTTTGACGACTGCACCACTTCTAGGGGAATTGTTAGCAAGCCTGATTGTGAATGAGCCTGTGCCAATCAGTGAGGATATTTGGCATAACCTTAGCCCAAATCGAGCTTGGATTCGAAAATTGTTGAAAGGTTCGACAGTCGCTTGATAAAACAAACCCCGAATTGATTTCGGGGTTTCGTTTATTAACGAATAATACCACGGGTAGAACGTTTGAAGAATTGTTTAAAAATAGCAATTGCAGGTTCTGTTGCTGCAATTTGCTCAATTTCTACTAGGCACTCTTCCAATGTTTTTCCGCTGGAGTAAATCAGTTTATAGACTTTGCGAATAGCGTGCATAGTTGGTTTATCAAAGCCACGACGTTTTAACCCTTCAAAGTTAATACCAAATGGGCGTGCGTGGTTACCTTGTGCCATGACATAAGGCGGTACGTCTTGGCTGACCATTGAACCGCCTCCAAGCATAACGTGTGAACCAATCACAACGAATTGGTGAATGGCGGACATTCCTCCCACAATCACGAAATCATCTAGGGTAACGTGACCTGCCAGCGTACCATTATTGGCGATAATACAACGGTTACCGATAGAGCAGTCGTGTGCGATGTGGGTGTTGATCATAAATAAGTTATCATCACCGATTTTCGTCACGCCACCGCCTTGTACTGTACCTCGGTGAATAGTAACACTTTCACGAATACGGTTACGATTACCGATCACCACTTTGGTTGGTTCGCCTTGGTATTTTAGATCTTGATTAATTTCACCAATGCTGGCAAATTGGAAAATATGGTTATCTTCACCAATTTCAGTCATACCGTTAATGACAACATTTGAGTGAATTTTTGTTCTCGCCCCGATTTTGACATCTTTACCGATGACTGAAAATGGACCAATTTCAACGTGAGCGCCAATTTCAGCACCTTCTTCAATGATGGCAAGCGGGCTAATTTTTGCTGTTGAATCAATTAGACGCATAGTTTGTTCCCTCTAGTTTGGGCTTATATCGAATTATTTACGGCGAGCGCACATTAAATCTGCTTCACAGACTAATTTGCCATCAACGTATGCTTTACCGGTAAATTTAGTAATACCACGTACTTCTTTAAGAAATTCAACCTCAAGTTGAAGTTGATCGCCCGGCACAACAGGGCGTTTAAAGCGAGCATTGTCAATTGCGGCAAAATAGTAGAGTTCGTCTTCACTTAACTTACCATAAGTGGCAACGGCTAATACGCCAGTTGCTTGAGCCATTGCTTCAAGAATCAATACTCCTGGGAAGATTGGTGCGCCAGGAAAATGCCCGGTAAAACAAGGTTCATTGAAGGTTACATTTTTAATGGCTTTTAACCATTTCCCTTCTTCATAATCGGTTACGCGATCAACTAACAGGAAAGGGTAGCGATGCGGTAACATATCCATAATTTCGGTTACTTCAATAATATTTGGCTCACGATTTTCAGTTGTCATTTCTGTCACTTTAAGACCTCTAATAAAATTAATCGTTAAAACGTTTTTCTAACGATTTTAAGCGTTTGTTCATTTCATCAATATTCATTACAAGTGCTGCGGTTTTTCGCCATTCTTTATTGGTTTGTAATGGAATACCTGATGAGTAAATTCCTTTTTCTGTAATTGGGCGCATAACCATACCCATACCGGTAATTATGGCACCATCACAGATTTCCATATGACCGTTGATAACACTTGCTCCACCAATTTGGCAAAAGCGACCAACTTTTAGACTGCCTGCCATAATGACGCCGCCGGCAACGGCAGTGCCAAAACCAATGTGTACATTATGGGCGATTTGGCAAAGGTTATCAATAATCACATTATCTTCGATTACGGTTGGATCTAATGCACCTCGGTCAATACAAGTACAAGCACCAATTTCAACTCGATTGCCGATAATCACACCACCGGTTTGTGGGATTTTAATCCATTGCCCTTTGTCATTCGCATAGCCAAAACCATCACTCCCGATAACCGTTGAGGATTGGATTAAGCAATCAGCACCGATTTGTACATTGTGATATACCGAAACATTTGCCCAGAGTTGGGTTCTTGCCCCGATTTTACTGTTTTTTCCCACAAAACAGCCTGCACCGATCACGGCATCATCGCCCAATTCTACGCCACTTTCAATAACGGCATTTGCCCCTACCGATACGTTATTACCCAGTTTAGCTTCAGGTGAAATCACCGCACTTGGGTGGATTTCGCTCGCTGCTTTCGGAGTAGAATCCATATATTGAGCCAGTTGAGCATAAGCAACATACGGATTGGCAACGATGATAAGATTTTGATCTGCTCGGCAAAATTCCACATCTGCCGGGCTGACGATAATAGCTCCAGCATTGCAAGCGGTCAAATTTTCCCGATATTTTGCATTTGAGATAAAGGTAATTTGCGAGCTGTCGGCTTTATCTAAAGCAGCAATACTTTGAATAGCCAAATCGGCGTTACCCCTAAGAGTACCGCCGATATGCTCCGCTAAATCAATTAAACGGAAATTTGCCATTATTTTTTCGCTTCTTCTGGTTTAGTTTCTTCAGCTTTGGTTTCTTTTTCTGTAGCTGGTTGAGCTTCAGTTGCAGGTTTTTCTATTTTAATTTCCGGATGTTTTTTAACAATAGCATCAAGTACTGCTTCAGTAATATCTTTACCTTCATCTTCAGCATAAAGTGCTACTTGTGGTTGTAATACTAAAGTGTAACCTTTCGATTTTGCGATCTCTTTAATGGTTGCATTTACTTCATCAACCGCTTGTTTTTGCGCTTCTTGTGGGTTAATGCCACCATTTTCTTTATTTGCTTGTTCAATACGTTTTTGGAATTCATCTGCACGTTTCTGGAAGGCTTCTGCTTTTTTTGCAAAATCAGCTTCACGTTTTTGAATTGCTGTTACTTTAGCTTGGAATGCGTTTGCTTCTTTTTGAATCGCATTTTGACGTGCTTGAATCTCTTTTGAACGTAAGCGAGGTGCATCTTTCTCTAATGCTGCAACTTTTTTCTTGATAGAAGCTTCTACATTTTTTTGTTCATTTTGTAGTTTTTGTGCATCTTCGTTAATTTTGTTACGTTCAGCCGTTAATGTTTTATTCTCATCAGCTAATTTTTTTTCATCAGCAGCAAATTTTTCTTGGCTTTCTTTCATAAATTTATCAAATTTTGCTGAAGCATCTAATAATACAGGGTGGTTTTGTAATACATAGCTTGGATCTACGAAACCAATAGTATCTGCAGCATTCGCGATTCCGGTTGTAGAGGCTAAAGCTACGGCTAAGCCAGTCATTTTAAATAATTTTTTCATTTGTTTTCCTTGTATGAACAGTTTTGAAATAAGCGGCTAAGTTGCAAATTTTTACATTTATTAACCGCTTGTGGTTAATTAGAATGAACTACCAATGTTGAACTGGAATTGTTCAATATCATCATTATCATATTTACGAATTGGTTTCGCATAAGAGAATGATAATGGCCCGATTGGAGACATCCATTGGAATGCAATACCGGCGGAAGCACGGAAACGTTTGAAATCACCATAGTCAGGCAAGTTCGTATATTCATCTTTCTTCCATTTTGTATTCCATGCACTTGCAGCATCAACAAAGAGAGAGGTTCTTACATTGTGCTGATATTTTTCGCTCACAAATGGCGTTGGTGTGATTAATTCCAAGCTTGCCGCAGCTAACGCATTACCACCGATAATATCATTATTCATGCTATCAAATTTGCCGGATTTTGTATTATAGTAAATCGCTTGAGGCCCTACTGCACCGTAAGAGAAACCTCTTAGTGTACCAATACCTCCGGCAGTATAAAGCTGATAGAACGGAACTTCTTTACCACCAAATCCATTAGTATAAGCAATGCTAGCTTTCGTTGAAATTACCCATTTGTGCTCACGGTTTAACGGGTAATAATTTCTAAAGTCTGCACTGACTCGGTAATATTTATTATCAGAGCCAGGAATTGTGATTTTACCGCCAATGTTTGCGGTAGTTCCTTCAGTCGGGAAATAGCCTCTATTCAAGCTGTTGTAGTTCCAACCGAGAGAAAAATCAAAATCGTCCGCTTTGATTTTTTTGTAATAATCGGCAGCTGGATCGAACTCAAAGTTCATTGATTTTACATATTTTTCTCGAGTATATTCTCGAGCCGCATTTTTTATTTTATCGTGTGTGTAACCTAAGCCTAAATAATAGGAGTTATTTTCATTAACAGGGAAGCCAAGAGTTCCGTTAATACCATAGGTTTGGCGCTTATATGACGCTACGGAATCATTGTCTGAGTTATCATAATCTTCATAGAAAATATTACCGCCTAAACTTACACCATCTTTAGTAAAGTAAGGTTCGGTATAGCCTAAGTTAACGCTGGTACCATAGTCATTACGGGTACCATTTAGACTGATAGTTGACCCCATGCCTAAGAAATTGTCTTGTTTAATTCCTGCTTGATAGCTGATACCGCTTTCCGTGCCGTAACCGATACCAAAGTTAATACTACCGGTATTGCGTTCTTTAATTTTATACACTACATCAACTTGATCGGCTGTACCTTCTACATTTGGCATTGACATATCAACACTTTCATAGAAACCGGTTCTTTCTAAACGAGCTTTACCTAGAGAAGCTTTGTTTGTGGAAAGCCAAGCACCTTCTTGTTGGCGCATTTCACGACGTAATGTTGAATCTGCAGTGACATCATTACCTTCAAAACGGATTTTACGAACATAAATACGACGACCGGCATCCACAACAAAACTGATTTTTACGGTTTTATTTTCTTCATTAAATTGAGGATAAATGTCTACTTTAGCTGAACCATAACCTGCGTCCCCTAAAATAGATTTAATTTCTTCCTCAATTTGAGTAAGGTCTGATTTACGGAATAATTGACCTGGTTTGAATTCTTTTAGTAGGGCGTTGAGCTTGCTATCCATATTGGCTGTATTGCCGATAATTCGCATTTCACTGACATGGTACTGTGACCCTTCATCTAATTTATAGGTCAATGCAACTTCCGTTTTATTATCATTGAATTGAACATCGGTATCTTGGATAGCAAATTTTGCATAGCCACGATTTAAATAGAAGTCTCTTAATGTTTCTAAGTCTTTTTGATAGGTGGTTTGTTCAAATTTGCTACTTTCAAAAATATTCCACCAAGAAACATCAGGCTGAATATCTAAGTTTTCTAATAATTTTTTATCAGAGAAGGCATTATTACCTTCAAACTTAATTGTTTTGGCTTTAGCGACTTCACCTTCATTAATCACTAATTTAATATTAACGCCACCCTCTGTGTTATGCACGACAGATGTGTCAATTTTGGCTTCATAACGACCAGTAGAGTGATAATGTTCAATTAGCCCTTCTTTAAAAGTCTCAAGTTTGGCAGCATCAAAAATTTCACCTTGGTTAATTAAGTTTGCTTTCAAATTTTGCTCTAAAGCATCTTTAGGAATCGCTTGGTTACCCTCGATCTCTACCTTGCCAATAATAGGTTTTTCTGCGACTTTGATTACAAGCGTATTGCCTTCTCGTGTTGCACGAACATCTGCAAAACGTTGTTGGCTGAATAGATGGCGGACGACATTAGATACATCAGTATCTGTCGCTGTTTGGCCTACTCTGACTGGAATAGATGAAATGATAGCTTCACCTGTTGTAGGTTGCACACCTTCAACACGAATGTCTTTTACTACGAAAGGTGCAGCAACTACACCGTTTGCAATTAAAAGAGAGGAAAGTAATAATTTTTTCATTGAAATTATCCTATGATCGTTTTGCAATATTATTAATAATATAGTTTAAATCCACATTATGGATTTTGATGTATGGGTGCTTTTTGCAAAAAAGTCACCTTTTTTAACCGCTTGTTAAAAGTGAATTATATCGTTGGCAAAGGCGAATAACATTAAACTCAGTACGAATGCAATTCCTATTTGTTGGAATCTGAGTTGTACTTTTTCTGATAATGCTTTTCCACGAATTGTTTCAACAGCCAATAAAACAAGTTGCCCACCATCTAAGGGTAAAAGTGGAAATAAGTTCATTACCCCCAAATTGACACTGATTAGAGCCATAAAACTAAGGTAATAAACTAAGCCGATTTCAGCTGTTGCACCGGCTCCTTTTGCCATTGAAATTGGCCCACCTAAATTTTTAATGGACAAATCACCGCTTATTAAATTACCGATAAATTGGAGTATGGTTTGGGTAAGAGACCACACTTTTTCGATACTTTTATAAAATGCGGTAAGAATATCATATTTTAATTCGGTACGATATTTATCTGCAAGAGGCTCATAGGTCGGAATCACACCGATAATATAGCGTTCATCTTGTTTTTTTGGTTGGATAACAAGGTCTTTAATCTGACCTCGTTGTTCAATTTTAAGTTCAATAGGTTTACCTGTTTGTACCAGTTCAACTAAATTGAACCAATTAAACGGTTGCTGATTAATTTGAAGAATCCGATCACCAGCTTGAATGCCTACCTGGCTTGCAGGAGAATTTTCGACAACTTGTTTAATTTCAGCGGTAACTTTTGCACTTTTTGGGCGAATACCTAATGCGGTTAATGGGTTTTCTTTGGCTGAGTCAATATTCCAGTTAGACAAGTCGAGTTCATATTTTTGTGTTGATTTGCCGTAGATATTGCCCTCTAACGGTACATTTTTATTGCCCACGAAACCAACTAGTGCTAAAGATGCACTTTCCCAGTCTTGAATAGATTGATGACCAATTTTTGTAATCTCAAGTTCACTAGGCAGCTTTGCTTGGGCTGCAATAGTATTTGGTAAAATTTCCCCAATAACAGGTTTAACAGTTGGAATACCGGCAATAAAAACGACCCAGTATGACAAAATCGCAAAAATAAAATTTGCAGCAGGACCGGCTATAATAATAAATGCACGTTGCAATACAGATTTTGTTTTAAGAGCTTGTTGAGCTGGAGCGTTGATATCCGTTTCACCATTCCACATTTGTACATAGCCGCCCAGAGGAATAAGTGAAAAAACAAATTCGGTTCCTTGTTTATCTTTTTTCTTAAATAAGACTTTACCAAATCCGATCGAAAAACGGATCACCTTTACCCCGCATTTGCGAGCAGCCCAAAAGTGCCCGTATTCATGCACAAAAACCAGTACACAAATTAAAATAAAAAATGCAATGATGGAAGTCATATTCTATAGTACAAAAAAGAAGAATGTGGCAAAAAATGGAACTGCAGCAGTTAAACTATCAATACGATCTAAAATACCACCGTGACCGGGGATAAGTTGGCTACTGTCTTTAATGCCTGCTTGGCGTTTAAACATACTTTCTGCAAGGTCGCCTAATACTGAAATAGCAACTGTTGCGATTGAAACTAAAATAAATGGCATTGTTGATAGTGCTTTGCCGAACACATTTGCAGGAGTAAGTTGTAAAAAGACAAAGGCAATCACGCCTGAGGTAAGGACACCGCCAATCACCCCCTCCCACGATTTACCCGGAGACACTTTTGGAGCAAGTTTACGTTTTCCAAAAGCTCTACCAACGAAATAAGCACCGGAATCAGCCCCCCAAACTAATAAGCAAACATAGAGGAATAAATAAGTACCTTGGTATGGATCAAGTGCATAATTATGGAAACGCAATGCGAGCGTGCCAATTAAAAACGGCACTAAGGTAGCAAATCCGAATAGGAATTTAGCTGCAACAGATTTTTCCCACAGTTTTGCCGAGTTGGGGTAAGTTGCCACTAGGACAAGGGCAATTAACCACCAAATACAGCCAATAAAGAGGATAGGGGTAGTCTCATCAGTAATAAAACGGGTTGCTCGGATATAATCAGTATTCGCAACGATTGCAAAAAGTAATAAGCAGATTGTCACCATTGCCACAATTGCACGCGGCACAGGGCGTTTAAAGCCGGCAAATTGAGCCCATTCCCACATTGCTGCCACAACAATTGCCGATAACACTAAAGTTAAAGGAAGTGGTGAGAGCCAAAATATGGCAGCCAGCACGGCAATAATCATAATAATCGCTGAAAGTACACGTTCTTTAAGCATTGTATTTCCTTATTCTTTTTATATTAACAACCACCGAATCGGCGTTCACGTTGCTGATAAGCATAAATTGCATCACTAAAAGCCTCATCATTAAAATCAGGCCATAAAACCGGGCTAAAAAACAGCTCGGCATAAGCAATTTGCCATAATAGAAAATTGCTGATCCGCTGCTCGCCACTGGTTCGAATTAATAAATCCACTTGCGGCTGGTTTTCTGTCACTAAATGTTGTTGAAATAATGCGGGTGTAATCTGCTCCACAGCAAGTTGTTCTGATTTAACTTGTGCTGCTAGTTGTTGAGCAGCTTGAACAATATCCCAGTAACCACCATAGTTGGCAGCAATGTTTAAGATTAGCCCGGTATTGTTTTCGGTTAATTTTTCCGATTCGGCAATGCGTTTTTGTAAATTTTCGCTAAAGGCGGATTTATCGCCAATAATCTTTAAGCGAATATTATTTTTATGTAATTTTTTAACTTCAGAATCTAAAGCTTTCATAAACAGAGACATTAAAGCTGAAACTTCAGTTTCTGGTCTGCTCCAATTCTCACTGCTAAATGCGTAGAGGGTTAAAACTTGGATATGATGCTTTGCTGCAAAACTAACGGCAGAACGAACTGCCTTTACACCATTCTGATGACCAAAAATGCGTAATTTTCCTTTCTGCTTAGCCCATCTGCCATTGCCATCCATAATAATGGCAACGTGCTTAGGCATATTTTGAGGATCGAAGTTCACAGAATTTTACTCACTAAAATAATAAATTAAGCTAAAAATAGTCGTAACTATACCATAGGATAAGCCAGAGTGGAATTGACAAGCGATGTTTGCAAAGGTTTTATTTAACCAAAAAGCATTAAAGTAAGAGGCTTTAATGCTTAATTAGAAATATGAGGTTAAAAATTGTCTTTTTGCTGACGAAGTGCAATAAATTCGGCTAAATCGACCGCTTGCATAAACGGGTTCACCTGCATTTCCAAGCCAATAGTGGTTGGCAAAGTCGGTTTGTTTTGCGAACGTAAAAGATCAACCTGTTCTTGATATTCTGCCAATATACAGCTTGGCGGTAGAACTGCTTCGACAAATTTCAAATTACTTTGGGTGTATTCGTGAGCGGGGTAGACTTGAGTGGAATTAGGTAGTTGTTTAAAGCGTTGTAACGCATCAAATTGCGCTTGGTAATCACCAGTAAAAACCCTGCCACAGCCACCAGAAAAGAGCGAATCCCCACAGAATAGGTAATCATACCCAAACAAATAGCTAATATGCCCTGCAGTATGCCCCGCGCTTTCAAGAATGTTTACTTCATAATCAAATAATTTAAGCTGTTGATCCGGCGATACAATAACGGTAGCAAATTTTGCGGCTTCTTTCGGACCGTAAACCGGAATATTGGGGTAGCTTTTTGCTATGTTAGGCACGCCGTCAGTATGGTCGTGATGATTATGGGTAAGCAAGATAGCGGTCAAATTTAGCGAATTTTTTGCAATAAAATCAAATACAGGTTGTGATTCAGCCGGATCTACGATAATCAGATTGTTGTGTTGTTGGATTGCCCAAATGTAATTGTCACTTAAGGCTGGAATTGGGGTAATCTGGAGCATCATTTTCTCCTGATAAATAGGGTTTAAATAAAAAGGGTGGGGCGTTACCAGCAACCCTCGGCACACAGAAATTTCAACCCAGACTGCTTTCTTCCGAACCTGATCAAGTAAGCTGAACACCATTGCGAGGAACCAATAACGCCCCATCGAATTACGCAAGCTCGCGTAAGACCTCACATTATAGATAAATTTTAAAATAAGACAAGAACGAATTTGACAAGCGGTTATTTTATGTTAGAAATTTGCGTAAAATAACGCTTGATTCTTTAATTTTTAGGCAAAAATCATTGGCACTCAGGCTATATATTGTAGCGGATATAAATCTAATTTATCCATTAATTGGCGATCATGATCTTCTTCCGGATTTTCTGTAGTAAGTAATTTATCGCCATAGAAAATAGAATTTGCTCCCGCCATAAAACAGAGGGCTTGCATTGCTTCCGGCATAGTAGTTCTGCCAGCAGAAAGTCGGACAAAGCTTTGAGGCATAGTAATTCTTGCTACCGCAATGGTACGAACAAATTCTGTCCAGTCTAAATCTTCGGCATTGGTAAGCGGTGTACCTTCTACTTTAATCAACTGATTAATCGGTACGCTTTCAGGTTGAGGATCGAGGTTAGCGAGGCTTGCAATTAGGCCTGCTCGCTCGGGGCGGGTTTCGTTCATTCCCACAATACCGCCACAGCAAACTTTCAAGCCGGCATTGCGAACTTTACCTAAAGTGTCCATTCGATCTTCGTGATTTCGGGTATGGATAATTTTGTTATAGCGTTCAGGGTCGGTATCTAAATTATGGTTGTAGTAATCCAGCCCTGCTTGCTTTAATTCCTCTGCCATTCCCTCTTCAAGCATACCGAAGGTACCACAGGTTTCTAGCCCCAATGATTTCACCGCATTGATGATTTCTGAGACTACTTTAATATCTTTAGGCTTAGGTCCTCGCCACGCTGCCCCCATACAAAAGCGACTTGCTCCACGCTCTTTGGCAATTTTAGCTTTTTCTACAATCGTCTCTACATCAAGCATTGTTTGCTTTTCTATTCCTGTATCATAGCGGGCAGATTGGGGGCAATATTCGCAATCTTCCGGACAGCCTCCTGTTTTAATTGAGAGTAACGTCGAAAGCTGGATAGCATTAGCATCAAAATTTTCACGGTGAACTTGTGCCGCTCTAAACACTAAATCCATAAACGGCAGATCAAATAGTTCTTCCACTTGGCATTTTCGCCAATATTGTGCTGTTGGGTGTGGGGTGAGTTCATCTTTGGCTTTCAGCCTTAATTGGAATGTTGTCATTATTGTACTTCTCCTTTATACAAAAGGACTAAACCTCATTCAAGGTTTAGTCCTAAACTAATTTTTTAGCGATTATAACTTATAATTACAACTTATAACTTCGGACCAGCAGCAATTAATGCTTTGCCTTCCTCGTTGGTCGCATATTTTTCAAAGTTTTTCACAAATCTGCCTGCTAAGTCTTCCGCTTTAGCTTGCCATTGTGCTTTGTCTTCATAAGTGTTACGAGGGTCTAAAATGTGGGTTTCTACACCCGGTAACGCAGTTGGAATTGCTAAATTGAAGATTGGTAATGTACTCATTTCTGCTTTTTCGATTGAGCCGTCTAAGATGGCATCAATAATACCCCGTGTATCTTTAATCGAAATACGTTTACCTGTGCCGTTCCAACCGGTATTCACTAAATAGGCTTCCGCACCAGCTGCTTCCATACGTTTCACTAACACTTCTGCATATTGTGTTGGGTGAAGTGATAAGAATGCCGCACCGAAACAAGCAGAGAAAGTTGGGGTTGGCTCGGTAATACCCCGTTCTGTACCGGCTAATTTAGCTGTAAAGCCTGATAAGAAGTAATATTTGGTTTGTTCAGGCGTTAATTTAGACACCGGTGGCAATACGCCGAATGCATCTGCTGTTAAGAAGATCACTTTCTTAGCGTGCCCTGCTTTTGACGGTACAGCAATATTATCAATATGATAAATCGGATAGCTTACACGGGTATTTTCTGTTTTTGATTTGTCATCAAAATCAATAGTGCCATCTTCACGCACCACCACGTTTTCTAATAACGCATCACGGCGGATTGCACGGTAAATATCCGGTTCGTTTTCAATAGAAAGGTTGATGGTTTTCGCATAACAACCACCTTCATAGTTAAACACACCGTTTTCATCCCAACCGTGTTCATCGTCACCGATTAATTTACGTTTCGGATCGGTTGAAAGTGTGGTTTTACCGGTTCCTGATAAACCAAAGAACACCGCTACATCACCTTCTTCGCCCACATTGGCTGAACAGTGCATTGAAGCGACACCTTTTAATGGTAAGAAGTAGTTCATCATAGAGAACATACCTTTTTTCATCTCACCACCGTACCAAGTACCACCAATAATTTGAACGCCCTCTGTCACATTAAAGGCTACAAAGTTTTCTGAATTTAAGCCTTGCTCTTTCCAGTTCGGGTTAGTTACTTGGGAACCGTTCATTACCACAAAATCCGGTTTGAAATCTTTTAATTCTTCTTCTGTTGGACGAATGAACATATTTTTCACAAAGTGAGCTTGCCACGCAACTTGGGTAATAATACGCACATTGATGCGATGCTCAGGGCTTGCACCACAGAAAGCATCAATAATAAATAAACGCTTATTAGATAACTCATCGGTCACTAAGGTTTTTAAACTTTGCCAAGTAGATTGAGTCATCGGTTTATTATCATTTTTAGCTGCATCAGATGTCCACCAGACGGTATCTTTTGTCGTTTCATCTAATACGATATATTTATCTTTCGGCGAACGCCCCGTGAAAATGCCGGTATCTACCGCTACTGCGCCTAAATTTGTTAGGACGCCTTTTTCATAACCTTGAAGGTTTGGATTCATCTCCTCCTCAAACAGTTGCTCATAGCTAGGATTACGCACGATTTCTTTTACATTTGTAATGCCTAAGTCTGCAAGTTCTTGTTCAATACGATTTAACATAGTGTTTACCTCATAATAGTTATAAATTTAAAACTGGGTTGATTATACGAAAATTGAAAAATAAAAAATGTTACATACTTCAAATTTTTGACATTTAGTTTAAAAAAATCGCTTTAAAATACGCATTTGTTTGTTTTATATCAATTTTTCGAATACATTTAGCACTATCCATCGCCTGTTTAAGTAACAAGCGGTAAGATTTTTAGAATTTTTTGCAAATTCAAGGTAAAATCAACCCGCTTAGTTCATTACTATTTCATATAAGAGAAAATAAATGCGTTTATTAATTACTTTTTTTGCCCTATTACTCGGCTTTTTCCAATATAGCTTTTGGTTTGGAAAAAATGGTTGGAGTGATTATCAAGAAGTGCAAGAAGAAATTGCTTTATTAAAAGTAGAAAACACAAAGCTTACTTCACGCAATAAACTAATTGAAGCCGAAATTTACGATTTAAAGAACGGCGTAGATGCACTTGAAGAGAGAGCAAGACTTGAACGAGAAATGGTAAAAGAGAACGAGATGTTCTACCGAATTGTACCAAAAAACAAATAATACATAATTGATATATTATGAAGCGAAAAATTATTGCAGTAATTCCGGCGTCAGGAGTTGGTAGCCGGATGCAAGCAGAAAAACCAAAACAATATTTACAATTAAAGGGTAAGACTATCTTAGAGCATACAGTGTCTATTTTTCTTGAACACCCTCATGTTGAAAAAGTGATTGTAGCGGTGGCAAGAAAAGACCCTTTTTATTCCACATTGGAACTCCTAAAATCCCCTAAGATCCAACTTGTTTTTGGAGGAGAAACGAGAGCAGATTCAGTGCTAAATGCCTTACAGGAAATCAACACTGAAAATGCTTGGGCATTAGTTCACGATGCGGCTCGCCCTTGCCTCAAGCGGTCAGATTTAGATAAACTTTTGCAAATTAACGATCCGCAAGGTGGCATTCTCGCCATTCCAGCGGTAGATACGATGAAAAGAGCAAACGGCACGAAAATCGCACACACAGAAGATCGCTCAACCTTATGGCACGCTTTAACCCCACAATTTTTTCCTGCTCAAGCATTAAAACAAGCATTATCCTCTGCTTTTGCCAATAAGCTTCAGGTAACAGACGAAGCATCTGCAATGGAGCTTGCAGGCTACCAGCCACAATTGGTTTCAGGTAGAAGTGATAATATCAAAATCACTCGCCCTGAAGATTTAGCCTTAGCGGAATTTTACCTTACACATAATTTGGAGAACTAAAATGATACGTATTGGACACGGTTTTGATGTTCACGCTTTTGGCGAAGATAGACCACTGATGATTGCTGGGGTTGAAGTGCCTTATCATACAGGCTTCATTGCGCATAGTGACGGAGATGTAGCGCTGCACGCTTTAACAGATGCATTGCTTGGCGCAGCAGCTTTAGGTGATATCGGCAAATTATTCCCTGATACTGATATGCAATACAAAAATGCCGATAGTCGTGGTTTGTTGATTGAAGCTTACCGACAAGTGCAAGAATTGGGCTATCAAGTCGGTAACGTCGATGTAACCATTATTGCTCAAGCTCCGAAGATGCGACCACATATTGATAAAATGCGTCAGATTATCGCAGGCGATTTGCAATGCGATATTTCACAGGTAAATGTAAAAGCCACTACAACAGAAAAATTAGGGTTTACCGGGCGAGGTGAAGGCATAGCTTGTGAAGCCGTAGCATTGTTACTAAAAAGGGCATAGCTTAGAGAAGTGAGGAAGCGGTCTTATTTTCACTAGCCTTAGCGGTCTTATTTTCACTAGCCTTTTGGGGTGTTTAGCGAAAAATACGCAATTTTTTCGAGAAATATGACCGCTTGTATTGTTTTAAATTTGGCGGAAACTACCAGCTCCCTCCGGCTCCACCACCGCCTGATGAACCACCGCCGAAGCTGTCGCCACTGCCTCTGCTTCCGCCAAAACCACCACCGAAGCCTCCGCCAAATCCGCCTGAGCCACCACCAAAGCCACCTCCGAGACCACCGCCAAAGCCTCCACCTCTGCGTTGGCTTTCTCTTAGTATTTGTCCTAGTTGATCCATTGAACCAGGGCTAATATAGGTGCTGTTTCCTCGTGGGCGGAAAATTAGGAAAATCACAATGCCGGCAAACAAGAAAAAGAGTAAGCCGTCTATGTCATCAAATTCTTGCATTTCTTCGCCATAACTTGCATAAGGGGCATATTCCCCGTTAATGGCTGCCATAATGGCAGATAAGCCACGAGCGATACCGGCTGCATATTGCTCTTGTTTGAAGAATGGCGTGATGTCATTGCGGATAATGCTCGATGCAATCGCATCAGGTAACGCTCCTTCAAGCCCACGACCTGTGGCAATAAAGAGTTTGCGATCATTTTTGGCAATTAATAACAGTACACCATTGTTTTCGTTGTTTTTGCTCCGCCCGATCCCCCATTTGTTAAACAAGGTGTGAGCATAGGTTGAAACCGCTTCGCCTTCCGTACTTGGGACGATTACGACAGCAATTTGCGAACTCGTTTTGGCACGGTTGGCAATTAAGGCATCTTCTAATGTCCGCCATTCTTGTTGGCTTAAGGTGTTTTTGGTGTAGTCCGTAATGTAATAAAACGGATTTGGCGGTTCAGGGTAGGTCACCGCCGTGGCATTTAGGCTAAACAGAGCCAAGCACACCAATAACAAGCGGTTGAAAATAGATGGAAATTTGCAAAGGGATTTCATCATTTGACTACCACCTCGTTTGAAAGCTCGTTTTTATCATCAGCCTGATAAGGGAAATGGTGAGCAAGCGGAGCTTCCACCATTTTGATTGCATCGCAAATGGCTTGGGTGTAATCGCTCTTTTGGCAATCTAGGCACATAGTGGCATAGATTTTTTGCCAAAAATCATCATCGACTTTTTGGTGAATGCCTTCATCACCAATAATGGCAGCGTAGTGAGGTTTGAACGAAAGGTAGATCAACACACCGTTACGTTCAGCCGTTTCACGCATTTTTAATTCATCGAAAAGCTCGCTTGCTCGCAACATAGCAGCGTTGTCGGTTTTGCCGATTTTGGCTTTTCGTTCCACCACCACACGCAATTCGGCAGAGGTTTTTTGCTCTAAATCGGCAATTGCTTGTTCAATGCGTTGCGTATCTATCGGTAATTTGTTGGAGAGAAAAGAAAATAATCCCATTTGTTCCCCTTAAAAATAAAGCAATAAGCACCGGATTTGAAAGAGCTTATTGCTTTTAATATGAATAAATTGAAACTAAAATTAGTTGAAGTTTACGGTTGGTGCTTTATCAGAACCTGCTTCAGATTTAAATTGTGGTTTTGCTTTAAAGCCCATAATCATTGCCGCTAATTTGGTTGGGAATTCACGCACTTGTTTGTTGTACTCTTTCACTTTTTCGTTAAAGTTATTGCGTTCAACGTTAATGCGGTTTTCCGTGCCTTCTAATTGAGCTTGCAGATTTAAAAACGCTTCGTGAGCTTTTAATTCAGGGTATTTCTCAACTGAAACCAATAAACGTGAAAGGGCAGAGTTTACACCTTGTTGTGCTTCTTGGAATTTAGCCATTTGCTCTTCGGTAGCATTGCTTGGGTCAATCGTTACCGCAGTCGCTTTTGCACGAGCCTCAATCACAGAGGTTAAGGTTTCTTTCTCAAAGTTAGCCTGACCTTTTACGGTATTCACTAAGTTTGGAATTAAATCCGCACGGCGTTGGTAAGCCGATTCAACATTTCCCCATACGGAGTTGATGTCTTCTTCTGCACGCATTAAATCGTTGTATTTTGTTAAAGAATAACCGCCAACGGCAAGCACAGCGATCAGTAAAATCCAAAAAATCTTTTTCATTATGAAATCCTATAAATAAAAGAGTGAAAAATTGGGAGCATTGTATCGGGAAAAAGCGGATATAGCTAGCGTACTTACAAATTTTTTCATACTATGGGGCGTAGATAAGATTTGTAAATTTTTGTTCAAAGTCAACCGCTTGTTGTTTGATTGTTGATAAGAGGAAAGCCAAATGCTCAAAGGAATTTTAGCTTCGCTTGCAGCCAATGTACTGTTTGGAGCAGTTTACTATTTTGCGATATTGCTTCGCCCGTTAGAGGGAGAGGCGATGTTCGGCTTTCGGATAGTGGTGGTGATTCCGTTTATTTTGCTCGCGATTATATTGTTTAAACAGCAATCGGCTTTTGCTGACCTTTTGCAAAAAATTCGACAAAATCCACCGCTTGCATTCGTCATTTTGCTCCTTGCATTCAACACCGGTGTACAGCTTTGGCTGTTTTTATGGGCACCGAATCACGGGCAAGCGTTACAGGTGTCGCTCGGTTACTTGCTTTTGCCGATTGTGGCGGTAGCATTAGGTAAAATGGTGTTTAAAGAGCATTTTACCCGGCTGAAATGGCTTTCTTTGCTTTTTGCGGTAATCGGTGTTGGCAGCAGTGTGTTTTTTAGCGGCACGATTTCGTGGGCGACTTGGGTAGCTGGGCTAGGCTACCCGCTTTATATTACTCTTCGCCGTTATTTTCAAATCAACACGTTAGCTACTTTTTTTGTGGAGTTGTTATTGGTGTTACCCGTTGCACTTTATTACCTCAGCCAAGTAGAAATGACGCCGATTGTGGCAGCAAATCCGCAAATTTATTTCTACCTTGCATTGCTTGGCGTGGTAAGCGGTAGTGCCTTTATTCTCTACATTGCTTCCAGTAATTTATTACCGATTAATGTGTTAGGCTTGCTAGGCTATGTTGAACCGCTGGTAATGTTGCTGATTTCTTTTGCCATCGGTGAAAAACTCGATGCCAATTCCTATATTTTGATGGTCTGTTTGCTGACTTCGATTGGATTATTGAGTTGGGATAGTTTTCGTAGAAAGGTGCAATAATTCAGGAAAAATAAACCGCTTGTAGCACAAGCGGTGTAAAGATTATTTGACAGGTTTCAATAGACCGGCTTTTTTTGCTCGCTGATAGGCTTGCTTAAAAGCAATTAAACCTTCTTTCATTTTAGATTTCCTTTTGGCGTAATTAAAATGAAACAATCTTGATTAACGCTCAAGGGATAAATCACTTGGAAAGATTGCATAAAATCACATCGTGGCACACACATACGCTGATATATTCGTTATCTATGTGATATAAAAAACGGAGCATTTCGCTCCGTTTTTTGTTCGTAAATTATTCCGCTTTTTGTTTGATAGCGGCATAGACTACGCCGGTGACTAATGAGCCGATGGCAATAGCAGCTAAGTACATTAACGGTTGTGAAACGAATGGAATCACGAATAATCCGCCGTGTGGGGCTTGTAGGGTAATGCCTAGTGCCATTGAAATTGCACCGGCGGTTGCACCGCCTAAGATTGAGCTGGCAATTACACGCACAGGGTCTGCCGCTACGAACGGTAATGCCCCTTCTGAAATAAAGCATAAACCTAACACGAATGAAGCTTTACCTGCATCACGTTGGTTGGTGTTGAATTTGCTACGAGCAATCAGGGTCGCAATCGCCATACCAATTGGTGGAACCATACCTGCCGCCATCACCGCTGCCATTGGCATATATTGTTGTGAAGCAATTAAACCCACACCAAAGGTATAAGCCGCTTTATTCACCGGACCACCCATATCGGTACACATCATCGCACCGAGAATAATACCTAAAATAATTGCATTGGTTTGCCCCATCGTGTTTAACCATTCCACTAAGGCGTCCATTAATGCTTTCACCGGTGGGTTGATAACATAAATCATCAACAAGCCAACAATCGCAGAGCCTAAGAGCGGTAAAATCAAAATCGGTTTAAGCGAGGTTAAACTTGCCGGTAGCTGAATTGCACCATTTAAGAATTTTACGGTATAACCGGCTAAGAAACCGGCTACGATACCACCTAAAATCCCTGCTCCTGCGGTGGTGGCAAGCATACCGCCGATAAGACCGACTGCTAACCCCGGACGGTCTGCAATTGAGAACGCTACATAGCCAGCGAATACTGCAATCATTAAGTGGAATGCCGCACCGCCACCAATATCCATTAAGGCTTTCGGTAAACCACCTGCGATAGTTTCATCTTTGAAGGCTTCAATCCCGAACATAAATGAGATCGCGATTAATAAGCCACCTGCTACCACCAGCGGTAACATATGTGATACACCGGTCATCAAGTGTTTATATAACCCTTTTTTCTCAGAAGTTGGAGCTTCAGCATTATCCGCTTTTGCCACACCACCTTCGTAAATTTTCGCTTGAGCAAAGGCTTTTTCAAATTCTTGAGCGGTTTTCTTCAATGCTAAACCGGTTGAGGTGCGATACATCGGCTTGCCTTTGAATTTTTCCAAATCAACATCAATATCGGCAGCTACAAAGACTAAATCTGCCGCTGCGACTTCTTCGGCGGAAATCGGATTTCCTGCTCCTACTTGACCACGGGTTTCAACCTTGATGTTCCAACCCTGTGCTTTGGCATAATTTTCGATTGCTTCCGCAGACATAAAAGTATGAGCCACACCGGTTGGGCAAGCAGTAACCGCAACGATATTTTTCACACCAGATGAAACCGCTGAAACCGCATTGGTTGCGGTGGCATTTGCAAAAGTTTGTGCATTTTCGACCGCTTGTTTGAGACTGGCTTCAGGTTGAGCAAAGGCTTGTTCTAAGTCCAAAATTGCCCCTTGCTTGCCGGTAGCTTCTTGTGGAATTGCGTTATCGAATAACACCACAAAATCAGCTTGGTTTGCCGCCACAACATTGTGTCCTTGTTGCTTGGCAGCCGTAGATAACATTTCATTCACTAAGAAACGGCGTGCGTTGCCTAGTGTTTGAGGAAATACAAAAGAAATATTCATATTGGTTTGTTCCTTTGATTGAGGTTTAATGATTTTCTGAAATCACGGTAATGTCGGTTTGTTTAATAATATCGTCTAACGCCGCACGGTCTGCAATCCCAACGTTACTTTGAGCAACAGCTAGAGCAGAAGTAGCTGAGGCAAAACGCAAGGTTTGCTCTTTGCTCCAACCTTGAGATAAGCCGTAAATCAAGCCGGCAACCATTGAATCACCTGCACCTACCGTGCTGACTACGTTTTCACAACGTGGCGGACGGGCTTGTAATACGCCTTCTTGATTGAGCCAAAGAGAGCCTTTTTCGCCCATTGATATAATTACATTTTCAATACCACGGGAACGTAATTGTTCAGCTGCACTAATAATCTCTTCGATTGAGTTGAGTGGATGCCCGACCAGCACTTCCAGCTCACGGCGGTTTGGTTTTACTAACCAAGGGTGAGCAGTTAAGCCAGCGGTGAGTGCCGCATTGCTGGTATCTAACACCACTTTTAAGCCTTGGCGGTGTAAAGATTCCAACCAAGAAGCAAATTTTTCCGGCGTTACACCACGAGGAAGCGAGCCACACACCGCAATTAAGTCAAATTTATTTTTCCATTGGCTGGATTGAATGACAAAATTATCCCAATCGTTTTCCGAAATTTCAAAGCCGAGGAAGTTCAGATCGGTGACATCAGCTTCGGTTTCGGTAATTTTAACGTTAATGCGAGTTTTGCCTTGAATACGGTAAAACTCATCAGTGAGATCGTTTTGTTTGAAAGCAGTAACGAAGTCGCCTTGATTCTCCTCGCCTAAAAAACCGGTTACAGAAAGTTTTGTGCCTAAGTCAGCTAAAACTTTAGCAACGTTAATGCCTTTGCCGGCAGGGTATAAACCAAGAGTTTCTACGGTGTTCACTTCGCCGATTTCAATACGTTGAAGTTTGCCGACTAAATCAAAGGCGGGGTTGAGGGTAACGGTTGCAATACGCATAATGATTCCTCACTTATTCGCCTAAACCGGCTTCAATCGCAGCTCCGATAGCCACTAGTGCTACTTCGGCATCATCACCGGTTGCGACAAAGCGTAGCGTCGTGCCTTTGGTTACGCCAAGGGCAACAATTTTCATTAGGCTTTTGGCACTGACAAGCGGTGAATTTTTATCAACATTTTGCACTTCAATTTTGGCGTTGAATTTTTTTACTTCATTCACCAACACAGCACTTGGTCGAGCGTGTAAACCGTGTTCGTTTTTGATTACAAAGGTGGCTTCTTTCGTATTGGCATCGGTAGCAGTCGCAGTTTCTTCCGCAGGAATTGCTGAAACAGCAACGCTTTCAATCGTATCTTCTACAGCCGGCACAAATGAAACATTTTCACCTAAACCGTTAATAATGGCTTGTTGTAATGCCTCAATCGCTTGTTGGGCGTCTTCGCCCTCTGCCACAAAGCGTAAACGATGCCCTTGGCTCGCCCCTAACGCTACTACTTTCATTGCACTTTTCGCACTTGCCGGAGAAGTGTTGCGGTCTAAGTTTTCTACGCTAATTTTTGAGGAGAAAGGTTTCACTGTTTGTACTAACACCGCAGCAGGGCGGGCGTGTAAGCCGTTGTCGTTACGAATAGTGAATGTGCCAACCACTTGGTTGCCACTCGTTTCGGCATTGGTTACAGGGGGTGTAGCTACGTTTTCGCCTTTTAATAAACCAAGCATTTGCTCCGCAGAGAAATGAGCAAATTGAGTTCTCACTTCTGATTTTAATAATTGAGCTAACAGTGGCTGTAGAGCGTTGTCGGTTTCTGCCACAGTTAGTAGGGTTTGACCTTGCGTATTACGGGCAATAGCGATACCGTTAGCTTGGTTACCTTTGGCGGAATCCACCACAAATAGATTATTGCCTAAATGTAATGCTTTGTTGGCAACCACATCACTGATGAATGCTTGGGAAACATAGCCTTGCTCTTGTAGTTTTGCGGCGTTAATGGCTGATAAAGTGATAAGGCTTGAAGACTCTACATTCAAAGAAATCAGCTCTGGAGATAAGGTAGGAAGGTTTTTCTTACCGCTTAATACGGCAATAAATTCATCTAAATTTTGCGTTTTCGCTAAGATGGCAGCAGCCTCTTCATCGCTTAACACGGTAGTCAGTTGGCGGAGTAAAGTAAGGTGTTCGTCTGATTTAGCCGCAATCCCAATAACCACATAAGCGGTATTACCTTCCCCCCATTCCACGCCTTGTGGAAGTTGGATAATTTGCACGCCGGTTTCTTTGACTAAATCACGGGTATCAAGTGTGCCGTGGGGAATAGCAATTCCGTTACCTAAAAAAGTAGAGGTTTGGGTTTCACGATTAAGCATACCGACTTCATAGCCGGCTGCTACATTGCCCTTGGCGACTAATTCGGCGGCAACAAAACGGATAACTTCTTCTTTGTTGCTTGCTGAACCATTTAAACGGATGTTTTTTGCCGATAAATTAAGCATTTTAGCTCCTTGGATTTAAAGTTGATTTTTAAACTGTAATGTTATGGTTAGTTTACTCTATATTTTGCTAAACCGTTATAGCCAACTAAAAATATCCATAAAAATGTTTCAAAATGTGATCTATGTCACAAAATTTAAGGTTTGATGATTTAAACTAAAGATTAAAACGATTTTATTTTGTGATTTAGCTCAAAAAATGGCGTAAATCCACTTCTTTTATTTCTATTTAGTGATAGAGTGAGAACTATTGAAATTTAAGTATTAAACGCTTTAAGCAAGGAGTGCCGATGCAAGACTATACTTATTCTGAAAAAGAGGCTTCTTTTGTTGAGCGACTTTCTTCGGGTTCTTGTAATGATCCTTTCTCCTACCTAGGTATTCACCCTAGCAATAACGGCGTTATTATTAGGGTATTTCTTCCTTCTGCTATAGCTTGCCAAGTGATCGATTTAAACGGAAAGCCTGTGTCATCAATGCTAAAAATTGATGATAGAGGCTTTTTTATTGCAGAGCTGATTGGTAAAAAAACAGATTTTTCTTACCGCTTGTTGGTGGAATACCCCGATTTAACAGTAGATATTGAAGACCCTTACCGTTTTAAAACCCACATTCAAGAGCTGGATAACTGGCTGTTTGCTGAGGGAAAACAACTTCGCCCGTACGAAAAATTAGGCGCACATTTAGTCACACAAAATGAAGTTGGGGGCGTGCATTTTAGCGTCTGGGCGCCGAACGCTCAGCGGGTTTCCGTGGTTGGGGATTTCAACCACTGGAACGGCTTGGTGCATTCAATGCGATTCCACCCCGATTCCGGCATTTGGGATATTTTCCTGCCGAATGTGAAAAAAGGGGCTTGCTATAAATTTGAAGTGTTGGATCGAAACGGCGTGCTACGGTTGAAATCCGACCCTTACGCCTTTGCCTCCCAATTCCGCCCAGAAACAGCCTCTATTGTTTCCGGCTTGCCAAGCATTGTGCCAGCCGAGAAAACCTGCCGTAATGCGAATGCTCCCGATAAACCGATTTCCATTTATGAAGTGCATTTAGGCTCTTGGCGACGCAATATTGAAAACAATTATTGGCTTAGCTATGAAGAACTCGCTGATGAACTCATTCCTTATGTGAAAGATATGGGCTTTACCCATATTGAATTGCTGCCTATTTCCGAATTTCCGTTTGATGGCTCTTGGGGTTATCAAACCACCGGCATTTATTCGCCAACCAGCCGTTTTGGTACGCCTGAGGGCTTGAGTTACTTTATCCAAAAAGCTCACGATAAAGGCATTGGCGTGATTCTGGATTGGGTAGTGGGGCATTTTCCGGTTGATGAGCACGGCTTAGTCTATTTTGACGGCACCCATCTCTATGAGCATTCCGATCCGAAAGAGGGATACCACAAAGACTGGAACACCTTAATTTTTAACTATGGCAGAAACGAGGTGAATAATTATTTGTCAGGTAATGCACTTTATTGGATTGAGCGTTTTGGCATTGATGCGTTGCGAGTTGATGCGGTGGCATCAATGATTTATCGAGACTATTCACGTTCAGACGGCGAGTGGATTCCAAATAAATATGGCGGGCGTGAGAACTTAGAGGCAATCGACTTCTTGCGTCATACCAACAATATTTTGAGAGATGAAAGTCAAGGTGGTGCGAGCATTGCAGAGGAGTCCACCTCTTTTGCCGGGGTGTCTCACCCAACCGAACAAGGTGGCTTAGGCTTTAATTACAAGTGGAATATGGGCTGGATGAACGATACTTTACGCTATATGCAAAAAGATCCGATTTACCGCCGTTATCACCACAATCTAATGACTTTTGGTATGACCTACCAATACAGCGAACAGTTTGTTCTACCGCTTTCACACGATGAAGTCGTTCACGGCAAAGGTTCATTACTGAATAAAATGCCGGGGGATTGCTGGCAAAAATTTGCGAACTTGCGAGCCTATTATGGCTATATGTGGGGCTATCCGGGCAAAAAATTACTCTTTATGGGCAATGAATTTGCACAAGGTAAAGAGTGGAATTTTGCCGAGAGCTTAGATTGGTATTTACTCGGGGAAGAAGGGGGCGAATGGCATAAAGGCGTGTTGGGTTGGGTAAAAGCCCTTAACCATTTATACACCCAAACCCCTGCACTGTTTGAGCAAGATTACAATCCTGAAGGTTTTGAGTGGTTAGTGGTGGACGATCACGATAATTCGGTGTTTGCTTTTGAGCGTAAAGCCAAAAATGGCGATTCGGTGATTGTGGTGAGTAATTTCACCCCGATTGTGCGTGAAAATTACCGTTTTGGAGTGAATGAATTATCGGAATATCAAGAAATTCTTAATTCTGATTTAGCTTGCTATTGCGGTAGTAATATCAGCAATGCAAACCGATTTGCCAGTGAGTTGGTCGCATCGCACGGTAAAGCCTACTCCTTGAGCATTACTTTGCCACCACTATCGACTATCTTCCTCAAAAGAGCCGCAGACAAAAAAACAAAACAAAACATAACTTAAAGAAACATAAAAAATAATATGCACTATTTTAGAGGTAAGCCTTTTCCTTTAGGCAGTAAACTTGATAGACAAGCGGGCGAATTTGGTACAAATTTTGCAATTTTTTCGCAAAATGCAACCGCTATTGAGTTATGTCTTTTTGATGAAAATCACCACGAAACCCGTATTCCGATGTTTTCTTCTGGAGATACTTGGCATATTTTTGTAGCAGGTGTACAAGCAGGGACAAAATATGGCTACAGAGTGAAAGGCATACAAGATGAACAAGCCGGTTTGTTATTTAATCCGCAAAAATTATTGATTGATCCTTACGCTAAAGCGATTGAAGGGAAGCCGGATTTAAGTAGTGCAGAGGTAGCCGCTTGGTATAAATGGAACGATGAACGGGATAATGCCTCTCTTGCACCTAAGTCTATCGTGATTGATGAGCATTTTGATTGGGAAAATGATAGCCAGTTATTCATTCCTTGGGCAGAGACTATTATTTATGAAATGCAGGTGAAAGGTTTTAGCCAGCGAAATTTTCAGCTTCCAAGCGATATTCGAGGCACTTTTGCCGGTTTGGCTCACCCTGTTTCGATAGACTATTTAAAAACCTTAGGAATAACCGCTGTAGAACTTCTACCCGTTACTTATCATATTGATGAAACCCATTTGCAGAAACAAGGGCTTGTGAATTATTGGGGCTATAATGTATTAGGCAATTTTTCCGTTGAATCGAACTTAGCCGCTGATAAGCAAAATCCTCTCAAAGAGTTTAAACAGCTCGTAAAAACGTTACATCAAGCACATATCGAAGTGATTATGGATATTGTGTTTAACCACACAGCTGAAAGTGATAAAAGCGGGCCGATGCTGAGTTTTAGAGGCATTGACAATACAGCTTATTGGCTAGATAAACAGGGCGAATACGAAAATTGGACAGGCTGTGGCAATACTTTAAATTTGAGCAATCCTTATATACTTCGATGGGCAATCGATTGCTTAACCTATTGGGTGGAGGAGTGCCATATTGATGGATTCCGCTTTGATCTTGCCTCAATTCTAGGTAGAACACCGAGTTTTTCTGAAAAAGCAGATTTTTTCACAGCACTTAAAAGCCATTCTAAATTAACGCATATTAAGCTGATTGCCGAGCCTTGGGATATTGGTGCAGAAGGTTATCAATTAGGGCAATTCCCCGAGTCTTTTTATCAGTGGAACGATCGTTATCGTGATGATATGCGTCAATTTTGGTTGCAAAGCCAAGGTGATTGGGGGCTTTTTGCACGGCGATTGGCTGGAAGTGATGATGTATTTAAAAGATATTCCGGCTCAAAAAGTATCAATTTCATTACTGCGCACGATGGTTTTAACTTACAAGATCTCACTAGCTATCACCAAAAACATAATTGGGCAAATAGTGAACAAAACCGAGACGGGCATAACAGCAACTATAGCAATAACCACGGTGTTGAAGGGCAAACAGCTGATGAATTTGTAAAAAAACAGCGAGAAATCACCGTTTGTAGTTTGCTCTCTACTCTCTTTTTATCGGCAGGTGTTCCAATGCTTTTAGCCGGTGATGAAATCGGGCATAGCCAGCAGGGTAACAATAATAGTTACTGCCAAGATAATGAGATCACTTGGTTAGATTGGGAAAATATGAATCAGATAAGACTGGATTATGTTCGTAGTTTAATTCGGTTGCGTAAAAAAATCGCTTTGCTTTCCAAGCAAAATAGTTGGTGGTACGAGGATTCAGTACAATGGCTGAATCCTACTGCTCAGCCAATGAATATTGATGATTGGCATAATCAACGTAATGGGCTTGCCGTTTTATTACAGCAAGAATGGTTGCTTTTATTCAATGCTAATCGACAACCTCAATCGTTTTTACTGCCACAAGGCAACTGGAAAGTTGTGTTGGAGCAGGCTCAAGGTACTTTGATGACAGACACGCAAGCGGTTACGCTCAATAATATGGGGGTATGCGTACTTCAAAAAAGTGATGTAATGTTCGCTAATAAATTGGAGACACAATATGCTTAACCAAGAATCAACGGCTCTTGTTGCAAGACAAGATTTAACCAACGATACCTTAGTATTAATTCTCGCAGGAGGACGAGGCTCTCGCCTATACGAATTAACCGATAAACGTGCAAAACCAGCAGTCTATTTCGGTGGAAGTCGCCGTATTATTGATTTTGCGTTATCAAACTGTATTAACTCGAATTTATTAAAAATCGGGGTAATTACCCAATATGCAGCACACTCTTTGTTGCGCCATTTACAACGTGGTTGGTCATTTTTACCTTATGAACGTAACCAATATATTGATATGTTACCGGCACGCCAACAGCTAGATGAAAACACTTGGTATCGAGGCACAGCCGATGCGGTGTATCAAAATATGGCGATGATGAAATCGCACTATAGACCAAAATATGTGGTGATTCTAGCCGGTGATCATATCTATAAAATGGACTACACCCAAATGTTGAAAGATCACGTCGATCAAGGTGCAAAATGTACGGTAGGTTGTATCGAAGTGCCTCGCTCACAAGCAACGGAGTTTGGGGTAATGGCGGTGAATGAAAAGCTGAAAGTGAAAGAGTTTGTAGAAAAACCGGCTGATCCACCTGCAATGCCGGGAAAACCTGATTCCTCGCTCGCATCAATGGGGATTTATGTATTTAATGCAGATTATCTATATGAAATGCTGGAAAAAGAAGCCTCTACACCAGGAACCTCACATGATTTCGGTAAAGATATTATTCCAAAAGCAGTAGAGCAAGGTGTGCTATATGCCCACCCATTTGAACGTTCTTGTAAAGGGCGTAATGCCAGTGGGGCAATTTACTGGCGAGATGTTGGGACGATTGACAGCTACTGGGCTGCCCATATGGATTTAGTGTCTGAAGATCCGGAATTAGATTTATATGATGAATCTTGGCCGATTCACGGTCGTCCGCAACAAACCGCACCGGCACGTTTTTTCTATAATCGTGCACGGGCCAGAACCTTAGATAACTCTCTGATTGCCGGTGGTTGTGTGATTACCGATGCAGAAATCAGTAATTCGGTCTTATTTAACCGTGTTCACGTTGAAGCGGAGTCGGTGATTGAACACACAGTGATTTTACCGCAGGTGACTATCGGTAAAAATTGCGTGATTAAGCGCGCTGTGATTGACAGACATTGTGTAATTCCTGATGGCTTAGAAATTGGTGTAAATGCCGAAGAAGATGCGAAACGTTTTCGTGTCAGCAAAAATGGCATTGTATTAGTGACACAGTCAATGTTAGATAAATTAGCGGGAAAAGAAGCCAATTCGGATATTAAATATACAATTTAGTAAGAGATGATATAATGCTTCGAGTTTGTCATTTGAGGTCGCAAGCTCGAAGTATTGTTATGATTAAAGCGCTTCAAGCGGTCTTATTTTTCAACTATTTTACACATAGAAAACGGTTAAAAATGAAAGTTTTACATATTTGCTCTGAAATGTACCCTTTAATTAAAACAGGCGGTTTAGCTGATGTAATGGGGGCATTGCCATTTGCGCAACAGCAAGCTGGTAATGATGTCAGAGTGTTAATTCCTTATTACCCGAAAGTCGCGCAAACTTTAGGGGAAACGGTAGAAGTTGCTACTATCGGCACTTTTGCCGGAACAGTCTCTGTTCGATTTGCTTATTTTAATGGCTTAGGCGTTTACGTTATCGATGCGCCTCATTTATTTATGCGTGATGGTAACCCTTACCACGACAGCAATTATCAAGACTATCCAGATAACTATAAACGCTTTGCTTTATTAGGTTACATTGGGGCGCAATTAGCCCAAGGTTTGGATCATTGGTGGGGAACCGCTCAAGTTTTACACGCACACGATTGGCAAGCAGGGCTTGCTTGTGCCTATCTTAAAAGTTGGGGAAGCAATGTAAAAACGCTCTTCACTATTCATAATATTGCCTATATCGGGCGCTTTAATGCCTTCCATTTAGCAGAGCTTGGCTTACCTTGGGAATTTTTCCACGCCGAAGGCTTAGAATTTTACGGTGAAATTTCGTATTTAAAAGCTGGATTATATTTTGCTGATCGCATTACTACCGTTAGCCCGACCTATGCTCGTGAAATTACTGAGGAAATTGCCGGTGCAGGCTTGCATGGTTTACTGGCAACCCGTCAATATCAAGGTAGATTGCGTGGCATTTTAAACGGGGTCGATGCTGAGGTGTGGAATCCTGAAACGGATACGCATATTGTAGCGAATTACCGAGCGAACTATATGCACGGTAAAGCTAAAAACAAAGCGGAACTTCAACGAATTTTTGGTTTGCCGGAAGACAAAGAAGCATTGTTGATGGTAATGGTGACTCGTTTAACTGAGCAGAAGGGGGCAGATTTCTTACTCGCCAATATAGATACCTTAATGCAACATAAGGTACAGATTATTGTATTGGGCAGCGGTTCGCCTGATTTGGAAAATGCACTACGTTATTTCCAACACAAATACCCAAATCAAATTGGCATACGAATTGGCTATGATGAAGCTTTATCGCACCAAATTATTGCCGGTGGTGATCTGATTTTAGTGCCGAGTCGTTTCGAGCCGTGCGGATTAACTCAACTTTACGGGCTGAAATATGGCACATTGCCTCTGGTTCGTCGCACCGGTGGCTTAGCGGATACGGTGGTAGATAGCCATAAAGAGAGCATTGAAAATCGTAGTGCCACCGGATTTGTATTTGATTACCCTGATGCTCCGGCATTTTTAGAGGCAGCAATGCGGGCAATCAGCTTATGGCAGAAACAAAAATTGTGGTCGAGCGTTCGCCAGAATGCCCTTGCTCAAGATTTTGGTTGGGCAAAAGTGGCTGAACAGTACCAAAATTTATACCACGAAATTGTTTAATTTGTATTCACAACATCATTTCAAGCGGTCAAATTTGCGGATTTTTTTGTAAAAACGACCGCTTGCGATATTAAAAATTAGGAGAATTTACTCAATGAGCAGGCAGTCATTAAGCCCGGAAATGATCAAAAATGTTAAAAATGCGATTTTGCACAAAATGGTGTTCGCTTTAGGGGTTGAACCCCGTGATGCCAGTAAGCGTAACTGGCTTAATGCAACGTTGCGTGTAGTGCGTGATTTATCTACCGAAGATTGGTTACAAACCCGCCGTAGCCAGGTGGCAAATGGTAGCCGCCGTGTTTATTACCTTTCAATGGAATTTTTAATGGGGCGTACGTTCAGTAACGCAATGATTTCTGAAGGTGTGTATGAGCTGATTGGCGCAGCGTTAAAAGAGCTAGGGCAAGATTTGGAAGAAATTATCAATGAAGAGGGCGATCCGGGCTTAGGTAACGGTGGCTTAGGGCGTTTAGCCGCCTGCTATATGGACAGCCTTGCTACAATGAAAATTCCGGCAATCGGCTACGGTATTCAATATGAATACGGTATGTTCCGCCAAGAAATCCGCAACGGGGAGCAAATTGAGCAACCTGATGAATGGTTAGAGAATGAATTTGTGTGGCCATATCTACGTTCAAGCAAGCGTTTCCCGGTACGCTTTGGCGGTAAAACCTGGCGTGAAGGCAAAAAAGTAGTATGGCAGCCGGAAGAAGAAATTACCGCTCAAGCTCACGACCAACTGATCCCGGGCTTTGAGACCACCTCAACTAACAGCTTACGTTTATGGTCTGCACACGCATCGGGTAGAGGGTTTGGCTTATCTGATTTTAACCGTGGCGATTATTTTGCAGCAATGGTTAAACAAAACAGCTCGGAAAACGTCTCTCGTGTGCTTTATCCGGACGATTCTACTTATAACGGTCGTGAATTACGCTTACGCCAAGAGTATTTCCTTTGCTCGGCATCTGTACAAGATATTATCCGCCGCCACGAAGCGGAGTTCGGCTCTTGTGTGAATTTAGCTGACAAAGTGGCAATTCACCTAAATGATACTCATCCAACCCTTGCCGTGCCTGAGTTAATGCGTATTTTAATTGACAAAAAAGGCTATGACTGGGAACAAGCGTGGGCGATGACTCGCAAAATTTTCTTCTACACCAATCACACTTTGATGAGTGAAGCGTTAGAAACTTGGCCGGTAGAAATGTTAGCCCGTGTGCTACCACGCCATTTAGAGATTATTTTCGACATTAACGAATATTTCTTAGAGGAAGTGCGTAGCCAATTCCCGGAAGATCACGATTTGATTTCTCGTGTTTCCTTAATTGATGAACAAGGCGATCGCCGTGTGCGTATGGCGTGGCTTGCGGTAGTCGCCTCAGCAAAAGTAAACGGCGTGGCGAAAATTCACTCTGATTTAATGGTTGAATCTATTTTTGCCGATTTTGCCCGTATTTACCCAAATCGTTTTACTAATGTGACTAATGGGGTAACACCTCGCCGTTGGATCAAAATTGCCAACCCAGGGCTTGCTAATATTTTAGATAAATGTATCGGCAATAAGTGGCTGACTGATTTAAGTGAGTTGGAAAAATTCAACGTGTTTGTTGATGATGCTGATGTGCAAGCTCAGGTGGCTGCGGTGAAAGTGGAAAATAAACGCCGCTTAGCTAAATATGTGGAAGAAACACAAGGCATTAAACTCAATCCTGAAGCGATTTTTGATGTACAAGTTAAGCGTATTCACAAATATAAACGCCAGCAAATGAACGTGTTGCATATCATCACGCTTTATAACCGCATTTTGAAAAACCCGAGCGCGGATTGGACGCCTCGTGTATTTATCTTCGCAGGGAAAGCAGCAAGTGCCTATTATGCAGCGAAAAAAGTGATTCGTTTGATTAATGATGTGGCAAATGTGGTGAATAATGACCCTCGCATTAATGATTTAATTAAGGTGGTGTTTATTCCGAACTACGGTGTTTCATTAGCACAAATGATTATTCCGGCAGCGGATGTTTCAGAGCAAATTTCCTTAGCGGGTACAGAGGCCTCCGGAACCTCTAATATGAAATTTGCCCTCAATGGTGCTTTAACCATTGGTACATTAGACGGTGCGAATGTCGAAATTTTAGATCACGTTGGTAAAGAGAACATCTTTATTTTCGGTAATGAAGTAGAGCAGGTGGAAGAGCTTCGCCGCAACGGTTACTCACCGTATCACTACTACGAAAAAGACAGCGAATTGAATGAGGCAATTTCACAAATTCTAAACGGTAAATTCTCACCGGAAGATCCGTATCGCTATCAAGATTTGATCTTAAATTCAGGTGACTACTACCAAGCCTGTGCCGATTATCGTAGCTATGTGGAGGCTCAAGAAAAAGTGGCTCAAGCCTATCGTAACAAGAAAGCTTGGACACGTTCAGCCATCATCAATATTGCCAATATGGGCTATTTCTCCTCAGACCGCTCGGTGATGGATTATGCGAAAAATATTTGGCATATCGAACCGATGAGCGAAGAACAATTAAAAGGCGATTCTACAATGGGCAGTATTATTGAAAGTTCAAATAAACTGTTGAATTTAAAATAATGATTTAGAGAAAACGGTAAGAGTAATCTTACCGTTTTTGTTTTAGTCAGGGATTTTGCAAATTTCTACTAAAAATTAACCGCTTGTCAATTTGCCTTCTCCACCGCCGTGAGCATTCCCCTCAGTAAATTCAGCTCATTAGTTTCCAGTTCGGCACGTTGGTATAAACGGCGGAGTTTTAGCATCACTGAATCATTGCGGATAAAGCCTAATTCGGTATATAAGCGTTCGGTGTGAGCAAAGAAATGCTCTAAGGCCTGAGCGGTTGGGTAATCCTTATCTGCTGCAAGCGGTTGTTTTTCGCCAGAATTTTGCAAATAAGCCATTCGGATTTCATAACTTGCGAGCTGTACTGCCATTGCCAAATTCAGAGAGCCATAATCAGGATTAGTCGGGAAATTCAAATGGTATTGGCATTTCAATAATTCTTCGTTGGTTAGCCCCACCCGTTCACGTCCAAATACAATCGCCACTTTGCCAAGATTGGCTCGATTTACCACTAATTCACCACAGTCTCTTGGTTCAATCAGGGTATTTTGCAAATGGCGAAGTCTGGCACTGGTGCCGATCACCAGTTGGCAATCGGCAATAGCTTCATCAAAAGTAGCGTAGCATTGAGCGTTATCCAACACATCTTTTGCCCCGGCAGCAAGGGCTTCGGCTTGTTCATCAAGCGGTTGTTTTGGGGCGACTAATCGCAAATGGGTTAAGCCCATTGTTTTCATTGCTCGGGCTGCGGAACCGATATTTGCCGGGAGTGAAGTTTCAACAAGAATGATCTGAATTTGGTTGAGAATCTGCATTGGTTTTGTTTCTTTTTTGTTAAATTTAGCCTGTTAATAGTGTAGCAAAAATTTAGCCTGCTTAAAATTTGAAAAAATGGGAAATAATCGGTTTAATTGGGAATAATTTTTTACCTATTTGTTTTATTTAGTGGTACATTTAGAGCGTTTTTAATCACAACAACCATACAGGAGTCTTTATGCTTATTGGTGTACCAAGAGAGCTGTTAGACGGTGAAACTCGAGTGGCGGCAACGCCAAAAACCGTTGAGCAGATCAAAAAACTTGGCTTTGACGTACTTGTGGAACAAGACGCGGGTTTTAAAGCCAGTTTTGAAGATAATGCATTTTTAACTGCAGGTGCAAATATCGGCACACAACAAGAAGTTTGGAATGCAGACATTATTTTTAAAGTGAATGCGCCGACAGAAGCTGAAATTGAGTTAATCAAAGAAGGGGCAACCTTAGTCAGCTTTATTTGGCCGGCACAAAATCCACAATTGATGGAAAAATTGCAGTCTAAGAAAATTAATGTGTTGGCAATGGACGCTGTGCCTCGTATTTCCCGTGCCCAAGCTCTCGATGCTTTAAGTTCGATGGCAAATATTTCGGGTTACCGTGCGGTGATCGAAGCGGCAAACGCTTTTGGTAGCTTCTTTACTGGGCAAATTACTGCAGCAGGTAAAGTACCACCGGCAAAAGTGTTGGTAATTGGAGCCGGTGTTGCTGGCTTGGCTGCAATCGGGGCGGCAAATAGCCTGGGGGCGATTGTGCGTGCCTTTGACTCTCGTCCTGAAGTAAAAGAGCAAGTTAAATCAATGGGGGCTGATTTCCTCGAAATTGATTTTGAAGAAGAAGGCGGCTCAGGTGACGGCTATGCGAAAGTGATGTCGGAAGAGTTTAACCGTCGTGCAATGGCGTTATATGCCGAGCAAGCCAAAGAGGTGGATATTATTATTACCACCGCTGCCATTCCGGGCAAACCTGCTCCTCGTTTAATCACTAAAGAGATGGTTGATTCAATGAAACCGGGTTCAGTGATTGTTGATTTAGCCGCTGCAACCGGTGGTAACTGTGAATACACCAAAGCCGGCGAGATTGTGGTGACCGATAATCAAGTGAAAGTGATTGGCTATACCGATTTTCCTGCACGTTTACCAACGCAATCTTCGCAACTTTATGGTACTAACTTGGTGAATTTACTCAAACTGTTAGCACCAAATAAAGATGGTCAAATTGAGATTAATTTTGATGATGTAGTGTTGCGTGGCGTAACGGTGGTGCGTGACGGCGAATTAACCTGGCCGGCTCCGCCGATTCAAGTATCTGCGCAACCGCAAAAACAAGCAGCCGCACCACAAGCGGTCAAAAAAGAGGAAAAACCTGCAGACCCTCGAGTGAAATATGGCGTGATGGCAGCAGCAGGCGTGCTGTTCCTATGGCTTGCATCTGTGGCTCCGGCAGCGTTTTTATCGCATTTTACCGTATTCGTTCTCGCTTGTGTGGTAGGGTATTATGTGGTTTGGAACGTCAGCCACGCACTACATACCCCATTAATGGCGGTAACAAATGCGATTTCAGGGATTATCATCGTAGGTGCGGTATTACAAATTGCCCAACCGACCGGTAATTTCTTTATTGATATTTTGGCATTTATTGCGATTTTGGTTGCCAGCATCAATATTTTTGGTGGCTTTAAAGTAACGCAACGTATGCTTGCAATGTTTAGAAAAGGTTAAGGAGAAACGAAACTATGTCTTTTGGATTTGTGACTGCTGCGTACATTATTGCAGCTATTCTCTTTATTATGAGCTTAGCCGGTCTTTCTAAACACGAAACCGCCAAAGCAGGTTGTTGGTATGGGATTGTGGGTATGGCGATTGCTTTAGTGGCAACCATTTTCGGCCCGCAATCACATGGCACGATTTGGATCTTAATCGCAATGGCAATCGGTGGATTCATCGGGGTGAAAAAAGCCCTAAAAGTAGAAATGACCGAAATGCCTGAATTAGTGGCAATTCTACACAGCTTTGTCGGTTTAGCAGCGGTATTGGTTGGTTTTAACAGCTACGGACTTCATACCAATGCATTAATGCCTGCAAATTTAGATGAAACTGCACAAGCGGCATTTTTAGCGGAACAAGCCACTCTTGCCAATATCCACAATGTGGAAGTGTTCTTAGGTATTTTCATTGGAGCGGTGACTTTCTCCGGTTCATTGGTTGCCTTTGGTAAACTAAGCGGTAAATTATTTGGTCGTAAAGTTTCTTCTGCGGCACTGAATATTCCACACAAACACAAATGGAACTTAGCTGCCATTATCGTTTCTGTCTTTTTGATGATCGTCTTTTTAAATAATCCGCACAATATCTTCCCTGTGCTGATTATGACAATTATTGCGTTAGTTTTCGGCTGGCACTTAGTTTCTTCTATTGGCGGGGCGGATATGCCGGTGGTGGTTTCAATGCTGAACTCTTATTCAGGTTGGGCAGCCGCAGCGGCAGGCTTTATGCTAAGCAACGATTTATTAATCGTAACCGGTGCATTAGTGGGATCATCAGGTGCTATCCTTTCTTATATTATGTGTAAAGCAATGAACCGCTCATTCATTAGCGTGATTGCCGGTGGTTTTGGCAATGAAGTTCAGTCTGGCAAAGGTGATGAAGAATACGGTGAACACCGTGAAACGACAGCCGAAGAAGTTGCAGAAATGCTGAAAAATGCAAGCTCTGTGATCATCACGCCGGGTTATGGTATGGCAGTGGCTCAAGCACAATATCCGGTAGCGGAAATCACCGCAAAATTGCGTGAAAAAGGCGTGAATGTGCGTTTTGGTATTCACCCTGTGGCAGGGCGTTTACCGGGGCATATGAACGTATTATTGGCGGAAGCGAAAGTACCTTATGATGTAGTGCTGGAGATGGACGAAATCAATGACGATTTTGAAGAAACCGATGTGGTATTGGTAATCGGCGCAAACGACACCGTAAACCCTGCTGCATTAGACGACCCATCAAGCCCTATTGCCGGAATGCCGGTGCTTGAGGTATGGAAAGCACAAAATGTTATCGTGTTCAAACGTTCAATGGCAGTAGGCTACGCCGGTGTGCAAAACCCACTGTTCTTTAAAGAAAATACCCAAATGCTATTTGGTGATGCAAAAGAACGTGTTGATGATATTTTACGAGCGTTAAATTAAATTTAAATAAAAAGGCGAACATAAGTTCGCTTTTTTGTGCTTAGGCTAACATAAATTGTTAATTTTTTACTCTAATACCATCAATCCAGGAAGAGTCGCAAAACTCTGCGATTTTACGGTATCATGGAAATCATCTAAGTAGGCTAGGGTAGCATCGGCTTCTCGAATAGCGCCATAAAGGGTGCTATATAGCCCTTGCTGAGTTATTTTTCTTGCCACCACATACCCCCTATCTAAATATGGTTTAACCGCCCAATAAGGTAGTGCAGCAATGCCTCGCCGACTTGCTACTAGCTGAATAATAGCAATAGTTAACTCACTATTACGCCTAGTAACTTTGATGCCAGCAGGACCTAATATTTTTCGCAGTAAATCTAGCATATCATCAGGTACTGGATAGGTAATTAATGTCTCATCTTTAAAATCTTCAGCTTCCCATACATCTTTTGTGGCAAGAGGGTGATCTTTAGAGCAAATAGCTACCATTTCATATGAAAAGAGAGGTTTGTATATAATACCAGCACTATCTTCCTCTTCAGCGACAATTGCCAGATCTGCACGATGGCTTAATAGCAAACCAACCGTATCAGTATGGAAACCCGATACGATATCTAATTCAACTAGAGGCCAATGTTGGCGGAAGGTATCCATTGCCGGCATCAGCCAGTCAAAGCAAGTATGGCATTCTACCGCCACTCGCACTTCTCCCACTTCGCCCTGTTTTACGCGGGCTAAATCCAACTCGGCTTCAATGACCTGTGGCAAAATATCATAGGCAAGTTTGATTAAACGCTCACCGGCAGGTGTGAAGCGAATAGGTGAACTTTTGCGTTCAAATAGGGTGAGATCGTACTGATCTTCCAATAATTTAATTTGATGAGAAAGAGCAGACTGGGTCAAATGCACACGCTTTGCCGCTAAAGAAACGCTGCCACTCTCTTTTAAAGCGATTAGGGTACGAAGATGGCGGATTTCTAAAAAGATGGGTTTCATAATTTAAAGATTGAAAGCAAAAGACTAAAAGCAAAAAGTAGGGCAATTATAACAAACAAGCGGTCAAATTCTGCAAAAAATTTGCAAAATTCAACCGCTTGTAGAAGCTGGTAAATTATTGGGTTAATTGAACTAAAATGCGGCGTACCGGCTCAGCAGCACCCCATAATAATTGGTCACCTACCGTAAATGCAGCTAAGTATTCGCCACCCATCGCTAATTTACGCAAACGACCAACCGGCACGCTCAATGTACCGGTCACTTTCGCCGGTGTTAATTCATGCAATGTAGTTTCTTTATCGTTTGGAATTACTTTCACCCATTCATTGTGAGCGGCAATAATTTGCTCAATTTCCGCTAACGGAATGTCTTTTTTCAGTTTAATCGTAAATGCTTGGCTATGGCAACGTAATGCCCCGATACGCACGCACAAACCATCAACCGGAATCGGGTTATCACTTAAACCTAAAATTTTGTTGGTTTCAGCATAGCCTTTCCACTCTTCTTTGGTTTGTCCGGTTTCCGGTAATAATTTATCGATCCAAGGAATTAAGCTACCGCCTAATGCGGCACCGAAGTTCTCGGTTGGGAAGTCTTCCGCACGCATTTTAGCCGTCACTTTACGCTCAATCTCTAAAATAGAAGAGGCAGGGTTTGCTAATTCAGCTTTTACGCTATCTTCTAATTCACCCATTTGAGAAAGCAATTCACGCATATTTTTCGCACCGGCACCGGAAGCAGCTTGGTAAGTTGCCACAGAAACCCACTCAACCAAATCTTTTTCAAATAAACCACCGATAGCCATTAACATTAGGCTCACTGTACAGTTTCCGCCTACAAAGGTTTTAATGCCGTTTTTTAAGCCTTCTGAAATAACGTGTTGGTTTACCGGATCTAACACAATAATGGCATCATCTTTCATACGCAATGCAGAGGCAGCATCAATCCAATAACCGTTCCAGCCGGTTTCTTTTAATTTTGGATAAACTTCGTTTGTGTAATCGCCACCTTGGCAAGTGACGATAATGTCTAATTTTTTTAATTCTTCGATATCAAACGCATTTTTTAATTCGCCGGCATCTTTTCCACCAAATACCGGTGCTTTTTGACCCGCTTGTGAAGTAGTGAAAAAAACAGGGTTGATATTGGCAAAGTTATTTTCTTCAACCATACGATCCATTAAGACCGAACCGACCATACCACGCCAACCGATAAAACCTACATTTTGCATTGTGTTTGCTCCTAAAAATGATGTTATAAAGATTGTGAATAAATACAGGATTTTAGTGCAAAAATCAATGTTTTTTATTGATTTGCAAAGTTTTGACAAAATTTAACCGCTATTGTTAAAATAAAACATCGATTATGGTGTATTTTTGGAAATAAAGAGAATCTTATAAATAGGGAAATGCTCACAATTTATGCATTCCAATTGTGGTCTAATCAATAAATTTTGCCGATATATCGATAGGAAGTAGATGTAATTACCTAAAGTTTGATCTAGGTTAGTTAAATGGGAGGTTTTTAACTATTATTTCTAATACTTTTATTTTAAGCTTTACAGTAATGAATGAGTTTATTTTACATTTTACAAAGGAACATTCTATGTCTAAGTTAAACAAATTATTATCGAGAAAAACATCGCGTAAAATTATTCCTGAGCAAGTTAATTTTGACATTAACTTACCTATCTATATCCCGCTGTTTTTATCAGATAAGACAGCGAAAATTCAAGCAGTATGGGAGTTAGAACAAGAAAATGGTGAGCGTGATGCTGGCGCTGTAAAGCGAAATCGTATTCAGTTTAGATACTTGCCAGAAGGGGTACATAAATTAACATTAATTGTTGGTACGCCTTTATTATCAAAAGGAAGTAAGGTTTATCAATGCCTAATTAAAGTTAATAAATAATATTAACTTTATGTTGTGATCGTATTTATGTGTATATTGTAAAACAGAAACTATTTTAAAAATAACAAACACACTGATGAGGGTAGTTTAAAAGAAATCAAAGATAAATTACGTCAACATAGTAATTTAGAAAGAAGTATAATATATTATTTATACAATTTTTTTAAAATTTTGATTTTACTACTACATTTATTTTTATGAAAAATAAAAAGCCTTGAAATATTTATTTTCAAGGCTTTTTTACTATATCTATAATACTATAGAATTTTAATTTGGTGCTCTGGGCGAGACTTGAACTCGCACGGACTACGTCCACCACCCCCTCAAGATGGCGTGTCTACCAATTCCACCACCAGAGCTTATATTCTATTTTGTAACGATTATTGAGGGATATCGTTATTTTCGGTTTTTACCGGTTCTGCTTGTTTTTGTTCTACTTGACTTAAATCTTCGAATTGGCTTTTTGGTGCTACGCTATGAGAGCTTAAATTGCCAATCACTAAGCTAATTGCGAAGAAAATTGTTGCAAGTAGAGCAGTTGTTCTTGATAAAAAGTTTGCTGATCCTGCTGATCCGAAAACTGTTGCTGAAGCACCAGCCCCGAAAGAAGCACCTGCATCAGCACCTTTACCTTGTTGCATTAATACAAATGCAATCAATAATACGGCAACCACAAGATAAACAATAGTGAGTACATTAATTAACATTAATTTATTCTCTTGTATTCTTTATGCGAAATTTGCAATGGCGTGCATAATATAGAATTTACGCCCGTTTGACAAGTGCCAAACAGTAATTTTTACCTGCTTGATTTAATTTTCAGCAGTTTGTGTTCGCTTTTTAAAATAACGAGGTTTATTGCCGCTTGCAAGCGGTGTAATTTTCGCTAAATTTTGCAACACTTGGCGGTTTGGGCTTTGCAATAAATGTGGGAGCTGTTGGTTTAGCTCAAACATAAATTGCTGATAGCTAGTCTCTTTTTTGCTGATTTGATTCAGCTGCATTTCCCAATGAGCGGTCATATCCGGCTGGGTAGCCGAGTCGGGCAGTGCTTGAATCAGTGTTCTGCCGGCTTCTGTGCTGTGGATATTTTTCCCTTTGCGGATTAAAAAACCACGTTTAAACAGTAATTCGATAATGCCGGCTCGGGTTGCCTCCGTGCCTAAACCATCAGTTTCACGCAAGATTTTTTTCAATTCTTTATCTTGTACAAAACGGGCGATCCCGGTCATTGCTGAAAGCAAACTGCGATCAGTAAAGTGGCGGGGCGGTTGTGTTTTTTTGCTGACAATTTCCCCTTTTTCACAATGAAGGACTTGCCCTTTTTTGACAATCGGTAGTAGTGGTTCTGCATCGTCAAGGCTATCTTCTTTACCCAGTAACGCTCGCCAACCGGCAATTACAAGGTTGCGAGCTTGAGCGACAAAGCTTCCGCCGGCAATTTCAAGTCCGATTTTACTTTTGCGATATTCTGCATCAGGGCAGAATTGCATTAGATATTGGCGTGCGATGAGTTGATAAACTCTTTTTTCATTTTCGGTTAAATGCACCGTTCCTTGCCGTGCAGTGGGAATAATGGCGTGGTGAGCTTCCACCTCTTTATCATTCCAGCAACGATTGCGAATAGCTGGATCAACGACTTCCGGTTTTTGTTGATATTCAGGTAAATGATGAGCAATTGCCGCCATCACTTTAAATCTGTCGTTGAAATGTTCGGTCGGCAAATACCGATTATCAGAACGAGGGTATGTAATCAGTTTATGGGTTTCATACAGCTTTTGGCAAATATCCAGCACTGCTTGGGCAGAAAGTCCATATCTGCCGGCGGCTTCCATTTGTAATACTGAAAGAGAATAAGGCAGCGGTGCAGTTTCTTTTTCAATTTTATTTTGATATTCGGTGACGGTTGCCGGCTGGTCGGTAATCCGTTTTACCACATTTTCTGCCAATGGACGAGACAGCACTCGCCCATCTTCATCTTGATAATCTTCACAGGCTTTGCTCGGTTGCCACTGCGCCTTAAATCGCTCTTGGGTTTCCGGCACGACAATCTGTGCCAGCACCTCAAAATAATCCTTTGGCACGAAATGCTCGATCTCCAGATCTCGGCGAACAATCAGCCCTAATACCGGCGTTTGCACACGCCCGACTGATAACACGCCTTTATAGCCTGCCCAACGCCCCTGTAGGGTATAGGCTCGGGTCATATTGATACCATACAGCCAATCCGCTCTGGCTCGGGCGAGAGCAGAGGTTGCAAGCGGTATAAAATCGCTGTTTTTTTGCAATTTCTCAATGGCTCTGCTCACGGCAGTCGGGTTGAGATCGCTCACTAAACAACGCTGAATTTGGCTTTTGCGTTCGGTAGATAAATTCAGATAGCCAAAAACTTCGTCAACCAGCAGTTGTCCTTCTCGATCCGGGTCACCGGCATTGACTAAAATATCAGCTTTTTTAATCAGCCTTTCCACTACTTTAAACTGCTTGAGCGTTTCTTTTTTGGGAATCAATTTCCATTGTTCAGGTACGATCGGCAAATGTTCCATTCGCCACATTTTAAAACGCTCATCATAGGCATCGGGTTCAGCCTGTTCCAATAAATGACCGATACACCAAGTGACGGTATCGTGTTCGCCGCATTGAATGAAGCCATCGCCTTTGGTATGAGGTTTTGGTAACACATCGGCAATCGCTCGGGCAAGGCTGGGTTTTTCGGCAACAAATAAACGCATAATCGTAAATTATTTAAGAAAATGAACCGCTTGTGGGCTGACAAGCGGTCACAAAAAGCTGGGCTTTTTGAACGTTGGCTTGCCAACGGCAGCGAAGCTGTGAACAATCCTTATAAGGATTGTGAATAAAAAAGGTTGTTATTTTGCAATTAATTCAAACCTTGTTCAGATAAAATCATCTGACACTGAACAGGTGGTGTGGGTAGCACTTTAGCTCTTGGAGTGCTTGAGGCTTCTTTCGGTTCAAACCAAGAGTAAAGCTCTTCCCCGCAACCATCACCGGCAGGCACCGGGGCTTGATTTTCACAACTTGCGGCATCAGCCGGGCAGGTTAAACGAACGTGGAAATGGGAGTCGTGTCCGTACCACGGGCGAATTTTGCGTAACCAAGCACGATCATTGCCCGCGGTTTGGCAGAGTTTCACTTTAATGGCAGGGTTCACAAAAATGCGATCCACAAGAGGATCGGTTGCCGCAAGTTTTACTAAATTAGTATGGTGCTGATTCCAGAGGGAATCATCAACCCGTTCGGTACTGTGGTTTACCATAATGGTGGCAAGCCCTGCCGGATTGCGGGCGGTTTCATCGTCCATCGGTCCGAACTTAAACCAAATATCAGCATCCAGCCCGGTTTGGTGGGAGGCGTGACCGGAAGAAAAACGCCCACCGGCAGGCATTCCCATATCGCCGATTAAAATAGTCGGCACACCGGCAGCTTTGGTTTTTTTACCTAAGTTAGTGAGATAATCCAGCAGTTGTGGGTGTCCGTAATAGCGGTTACGAGCCGAGCGGATCACTTGGTAGCCCTCGCCTTTTAATGCAAGTGGTTGTGCCCCAATAATACAGCCGTTACTATAACCGCCGATAGATTGTGCTTTGCCCTGAACCGGAGTTTTGATTTTCTCCCATTGCGTTGCATTCAGTGCGGTAGCAGTAAAAGCAAGGCTTGAGATTAAAAGTGCTTTCAGTAAATTCATTTTGTGTTCCGAATGAAATAAACAAGCGGTCATTTTTCACCGATTTTTTGCAAAAAATCAGCTAAATATCACCGCTTGTGGGTGTTTAACGGCATTGAGCCTTAAATCTTAGCAGGTGGTCGAGCAGTACAATCGCCATCATCGCTTCTGCAATCGGCACGGCACGAATACCTACACAAGGGTCGTGTCTGCCTTTGGTGATCACTTCAACCACTTCGTTATTTTTGTTTACACTTCTGCCGGGAATGGTAATACTTGAGGTCGGTTTTAACGCAATATGAGCGATAATCGGCTGACCGGAGCTAATACCACCTAAAATACCGCCTGCATGATTAGAAAGGAAACCTTCTGGCGTCATTTCATCACGATGCTGGCTACCACGTTGTTCCACAACTGCAAAACCATCGCCAATTTCCACCGCTTTCACAGCGTTGATTGACATTAAGGCGTGGGCAAGGTCGGCATCTAGGCGGTCAAACACAGGCTCGCCTAACCCTACAGGTACACGCTCTGCAATCACGGTTAATTTTGCCCCCACCGAATCGCCCTCTTTTTTCAGCTCACGAATTAAGGCATCAAAGCCTTCAATCGCAACGGGATCGGGGCAGAAGAAAGGATTACTATTGACTGCGTGCCAATCAATTTGTTCAATATTTTCAACGGTTTTCGGGTCAATTTTGATATTGCCGATTTGTGAGAGGTAGCCTCGCACTTCAATGCCAAATTGCTCACGCAAATATTTTTTGGCAATCGCCCCGGCGGCAACCCGCATTGCGGTTTCCCGAGCAGAAGAACGCCCACCGCCACGGTAATCTCGAATGCCGTATTTTTGCTGATAGGTATAATCTGCGTGCCCCGGGCGGAATTTTTCGGCAATGTCGCCATAGTCTTGTGAGCGTTGGTCACCGTTTTTAATGATTAAACCAATGCTTGTTCCCGTCGTTTTGCCTTCAAAGACGCCCGATAAAATTTGCACTTCATCATCTTCACGGCGAGGCGTGGTGTAGCGTGAAGTACCGGGTTTACGGCGGTCTAAATCCGGCTGTAAATCTGCTTCGCTTAAAGCCATATTCGGCGGTACGCCATCTACGATACAGCCTAATGCAATACCGTGAGATTCGCCGAAAGTGGTCACTTTAAATAATTGTCCGATGCTGTTGCCTGCCATTGTTATTCCTTTTCTTTTGCTGTTATGTTATTTGGTCGTTCAAACTCAAAGCGTTTTGAATCTACTTTAATTTCATCTTGTGTATCGTTGTTTTTGATATAAACATCTAATTGGTTAAATGCAATATCAATATTATGTTCATTAAAGAGCTGGTGGATGCGTGTATTTAGTGCATCAATAGTTGGGTTACGATCAGATAAATCGTTCACATAGGCTCTTAATTCGTGATCTAAAGTGCTTGCACCAAAGGTAAGGAAATAAGCCCTTGGTTGCGGATCTTTCAAGACTTTCGGATTTTCTTCCGCCACTTGTAATAACAGCCGTTTGACTAATTCTAAATCAGACCCGTAAGCCACGCCGACTTGAACAATAATGCGGGTTGCGGTGCTGCTTAATGCCCAGTTCACCAAGCGTTCGGTTACGAATGCTTTGTTTGGTACAATCACTTCTTTGCCGTCAAAATCGACTAAGGTTGTGGCACGAATACGAATTTTGGAAACCGTACCGCTGTAAGTGCCGATGGTAATGGTGTCGCCAATCCGCATTGGACGTTCAAACAAGATGATAATCCCTGAAACGAAGTTTGCAAAGATCTCTTGCATACCAAAACCCAGACCGACAGAAAGTGCAGTTAGTAGCCATTGGAGCTTGCTCCAAGACATCCCTAATGTACCGAACGCAAAGATTGCCCCTAACGCAATAATCAAATAGGTTAAGAGTGTGGTAATTGTGTATGGTGTACCTTGCGATAACTTGAAGTGCGAGAAAATCAGGGCCTCAAGTAAACCGGATAAGTTCCGAATGAGTACCACCATTACCACAATAATCAGAATAGCAGTGAGTAAATTCAGCAGGGTAATGGATTCCATTACAATCCCGGCTTCTGTTGTAACACTTTGTTGCCATAAGGTAACGCCGTCTAGGTAGAGTGCAACAGTAATTAAGTCCGACCAAACCCAGTAAAGCAGCACAAATAAGCCAATCCAAAGCACAAAATCAGTTAATTTCAACATTTGGTTCTTGACTTCGCTTACGGCAATAGAGTCTTCTTTTAGCTCAAAAGGAAGCTCGACACCGTCCGGGTTTTCATCATTTTGTTCTGCTTTAGCTCGTGCTTTGGCTTCAGCTGCTTCTCTTTTTTCTTGTAAACGTCTGTAAGCCAGACGGCGTGATGAAATAGAGAATGCTCGATAGAGAATATTACGAATAATAATCCAAGTAATGATCGCAAAATAAGAATCTATTAAATGCTCAATGATCACCAGTGCAGTATAGTAATAGCCCAATGCAATCAGAATGATAAGAATGATAGGGGCAAGCAGTAGCACTAATTTAACAATAGTGAGCAAAATACTTTTAGATTCTTTTTTCTCTTCTGTTGTGACATTCTCATAGGTGGAAATAGCTTGCCTAAATGCCGGTACAATCATCCAAATCATTAATATAAGGACAAAAATAGTCATTGTTTGTCCAAGCATGTCGTAAGATATTCCCATCTCTAAGTTTGTAAAAATAGAGGTGTTCAGTAATAAAGCAATGATCCATACCGAACGTTTTAAAATATTACGGAAGATTTCATTACTTTTTTGTGGCATATTAAAGTGAATATGTCCTATGCCGTGCGGGCGTAGCATCGCCACTAAAAAGGCAAAATACAGCCAATAAATTGCCATTTTTAATCCCCAAGTCCAGACTTCCTGAGGATTTTCAAATGAAATATAAGTGATAGCAATAAATCCGGCTAAGAACATTAGTGTACTTGGCAGGCAAAGCACTAATGTCCAAAAAATAGCAAGAGGGGTGTTCCATTGGCTATCTGTGGCGACAATTTTTAGTCGATTATTAATTTGGTGTAATTTTTGTTTAATTTTATCTTTTTGGCGGTTAATAAAGATGGCTAATAGCAATAAAATTCCGACTAAAATACCTGCAGGTAATAAATTATCCCGCCAATTTGAAAAATTGAGTTTTTTTCCAATATCAATAAATTGATAGTGGGTAATATCGACAAATTTACTAAACCATTCAAGATCAATGGGGTTGTTACTTTTAACCCAGAAGCTTTGCTGTTGCAGTTTTTGCTGTAACGCATCACTAATGGTTTGCACTTGTTGTTGGTTTAGTTCGATATTGATTAATAAATTGAGCTGATTATTTAATGATTTAATCATCTCAGTTAAAGTATCAGAACGTTCCTGTAAAATTTTACTAAGTTGTTCTTTCTCTTTACTCGTAAAGGTTGTTTTTTCATCTTGCTCTATACGGCTAATATAAGCATTTATGTCCGCAAAAGAATCTTTGAATTCAGTAATATCAAAAACACGTACGCGTAAATCTGCAATTTGTTTTGATAATCCGGAAATCATTTCATCTTGCGGTAATGATTGCTTTTGTTTATTAATAATACGCGAAAGCACCAGCGTACCTTGTAGAGAACTGATTTGTTCTTCAATATTACGTTGGGTTTGCTGCAAGTTATCTAGCACACTTTTGATTCGCAAATTATCTTGTGATAACTGCGTCATATCTTTGGTCTGTTTTAGCAACTCTTGAGTGACTTTGGTATTTATATCCAACTCACGCAAGATAACTGGGTTCGTCGTTGCATTATTTTGCTGATTTTGAACCGCTTGTGCTTGATCTAGCTTGTTCTGAGACTCTTCTACAATTTTATTGTTGATAGCAGTCTGCAGGTTTGCAATTTCTGCTTGTAGATTTTGCTGCTCTTGCTTTTTTTCATCTAATTGAGCAGAGTAAAGCGCAGATAAATCCTCGCTACCACCAAGTAATATTTGATTGTAAGTGTTTTTTAATTCTATTAATTCTAATTCTACTTCTAACTTGGTCTGTAGTTCATTTTTAATATTAGCTGCTGAAAGTTGGCTATTAATTTCTTGTTTACGTTTAACCATCTCGGTTAAAGCCGCTTGAGCCTTATCCGGTGCGGTATTTTGTGCAACTAAATTATTATTAATAATGCTTAAATCGTGTTGTACTGTTTCAAGCTGAGATTGTGTAGAGGTTAACTCTTTTTGTAAATCTGTTGTCGGTTTTTGTGTTAAATTATCGACACTTGCGATAGTCACTTCTTTTAATTTTTCAAGATTATGTTGGCTTGTTTTTAATGCTTTTTGGGAATCTTGAATAGATTTATTCAATGCCTGATTGTCTGCTTTTTGTTTATCAATTTGGGCTAAGAATGCAAGCGTATCTTCAAGTGTTTGAACCAATGCTTTATTATTCGCATCGGCTTGATCTAATTTTTTTGCGCTATCTAACTGCGTTTGCACCGCCTGTTGGGTCGGCAACTCAGCTAATGTATAACTACTTAGCATTAAGCCTAAACTAAGCACAAATGTTTTTAAAATCGGTCTAAACATAGATTTCCTTTAATTCGTTATGTGTTAAATCTTGTTGTAATTGTGTTCTTGAGAGTTTAATTGAGCCTTGTTTTTGGTATTTGTCTATATCCAGTAAATAATAAGCAACAGGCTGTTTGAATCTTTCTAATTTATCAGACAGCCAAATTTTTAATTTATGGAGTTCATTTTTTGAATCAGATTGCTTGAATTGTAAGAACGCCACTGGTCGATGTCCAAACTGCTGATCTTCAATCGGCAACACGATAATCTGTTCGACAAGCTGAGAACGAAAAATCAGTTGTTCAATTTCCTCAGGTTGGATATTTTCCCCTCCTGAAATAAACATATTATCCAATCGTCCTTTTATTACAAGCTGTTTTTTGTGATTCCATTCACCACGATCTTTAGTAGCAAACCAGCCTTGTGTGTTTATAAGCGGTCGAATTTGCCCATTTTTTTGCCAATAGCCTAAGCCGAGTGATTTGCCTTTTACCCAAATTTCACCATTTTCTAATTTTAGTTCCCGATGTTTTAACGGAAAACCAACACTGTTTAAATCATTTTCTACTGCACAAATGGTTGATGCCATCTCGGTCATTCCGTAGCCTGAAAAGGTAGTCATCCCAGATTGTTGTGCTTGAGCAATCAATTCGACTGGAAGCATAGACCCACCCAGTAAACATTTTTGGCTGACTACAGAATCTAATTGGCTTAAATAGCGTTGTAATTGGGTGGGGACTAAAGAGAGATGGCTCACTTTTTGTGCTGACAGAAAAAAATCGCTTTTGTCTTCGTGGATATACAGTGTTGCGCCTTTGAATAGCCAACGCCAAATAATGCCTTGTCCGGAAACGTGAAACAGAGGCAAGCTCAGTAGCCAAGAGTTTAGCTGCTCAAATGCCATTAATTCACATACTCCTTCGGCACTATAGAGATGGGCCGCTATAGAATGCACCACTGCTTTAGGTTTACCGCTTGAGCCTGAGGTTAGGGTTAGGGTAGCTGGTTTTTCAAAATCAATCGTAGGGAAGAAGGCATTACAAGCGGTCGTTTTTGCTGAAAATTTTGCAAAATCGGCATCATTAATAATGAGATCAACACCATTGTCATCTAAGATTGCTTGTCGTTGACTTGCTGTTTGAGCTGGGTTAAGCATTAGAATCTTAGCTCCCAAAGCAAGGCTAGCACAATAAGTGAGCAAGCCAATGAGCCGATGAGAACCACAATAGGCAATCAAACTGCGCGGAGTAGCACCTTGTTGTTGCAACACGAAAATAGCTTGTGAAATCAACTGATTCAAACTGTGCCAAGTGATGTTTGATGGAAGGTGGTTAAGATAGTCTGATGTTCCTTTTTCCCAAATAATCGCCAGATTTTGGGCTGAATGAGCAGCCCAAAATTGGGTAGGAAAGCGAGTAGAATTGATGAGCATTTCAATTAATTAGACAAAAAGCGCTTGAATGCGTTCGATTAACTGGCTTGGTACTTTCATGGATTCCATTACACCTTTGAGAATAAGTCCCTTGCGTGCGGTATTATTATTTGTAATTACCCAAAATGGTGAATCTGGGATCTGCTTGGCTTTTACTCCACTCCCAGTGGCTAAAATTTCATCTTCACTTTGCGAAAAGTAGATACGTTCATTACCACGCACTTTTTCTGTTGCTTTAGCAAAAGCCTCCGGATTTGCTCGGTATAATGCAGCTAATAGCATGGTAAAACGCACTACATTTTTATTTTCGTTCATAAAATGCTCGGAATTTAAAATGTTTTCCAATTTTTCAACGGTCTTTTCGGCATTGGATTCATTTTTTTTTGTAGCACGAGAAGGCGTTTTGACCAGCTCTTTAAGCTCGTTGATCATATGTTCTTGCACTAAAACAAAAGGCTGAGGCGATTGTGGCAGGCGTAATAGACGGCGTAATATATCTGACGCAGTTTCACCAATAGATTGTGTACGGCTTGCAATATACTGATATAATTCATCATCAATTTCGATTCGTTTCATCGGGATCCTCAAATATCTTCGGGTATTAAATGCGTTAATAGTGCTTGCTATTATACGCATTTCTATTGTTTTTTATAGAGGATTATCGCTGAAAATTTATATGAACAATGACATTTATATGACAGAAAAATCGCAGTTAAACTTTAATTACCAACCTTCGAATAATCATTCTGATGCTCAGACGATGATCTTCTTACATGGATTGTTTGGAGATTTAAATAACCTCGGAGCAATAGCAAAAGCGTTCGCAGAACGTTACTCCATTTTAATGGTTGATCTCAGAAATCACGGGCGATCTTTTCATTCACTAGAAATGAATTACACTTTGATTGCACAAGATTTAAAACAATTACTGATAGAGCTGAATATCCAAAATGCTATTGTAGTTGGGCATTCAATGGGCGGAAAAAGTGCGATGGCATTGGCTGCATTTGCCCCTGAATTGGTGGAGAAAGTAGTAGTGATTGATATTGCCCCGGTCACTTATACCCAAAATAGGCATCAGCAGGTTATGGCAGCCTTATTTGCGGTGAAAGAAGCTAAACCTCAGAACCGTCAGCAAGCTAAAGCGATAATGGCTGAATATATTCGAGATGAAGGCGTGCAACAGTTTATGTTGAAGTCTTTTGATGCCCAAAGCGAGCAATCTTTCCGTTTTAATTTACAGGCGCTAAAAGATAATTATCAGAATTTGATGGATTGGCAGCAAGTATTTGTGGATAAACCGACCTTGTTTATTAAAGGTGCATTGTCGGATTATATTCAAGCAGAGCATACACAAACGATTTTGGCACAATTTCCGCAGGCCAAATCTTTCATTGTGGCAAACGCTGATCACTGGGTTCACGCAGAAAAAACAGAAACTGTTGTGAGAGCAATCAATAAATTTTTAGAAAAATAAGGGAGAAAAATGCAAAGAGATACATTATTTTCCGCCCCGATTGAGAAATTGGGCGATTTTACTTTTGATGAATCGGTTGCTGAAGTGTTTCCGGATATGATCCAGCGTTCTGTGCCGGGCTATTCCAATATTATTACTGCTATTGGAATGCTGGCGGAGCGTTTTGTCACAGATAATTCAAATGTTTATGATTTAGGTTGTTCACGAGGCGCAGGGATTTTATCTATTCGCCGTAATGTGAATGCGAAGAATGTGCAGATTATCGGGGTAGATAATTCTCAGCCGATGGTTGAGCGTTGTAAAACCCATTTAAGTGCTTATCACTCTGAGATCCCAGTGACGATTTTACTTGATGATATTCGCCACATTGAAATTAAAAATGCTTCAATGGTGGTACTTAATTTCACCTTGCAATTTTTACCAAGAGAAGATCGCCTAGCATTATTACAGAAGATTTATCAAGGATTAAATGCCAATGGCATTTTAGTGTTATCGGAAAAATTTACCTTTGAGAGTGAGGAAATGAACGAGTTGTTGATCGACCTTCATCACACATTCAAACGAGCAAACGGCTACAGTGAATTGGAAGTCAGCCAAAAGCGTAATGCTTTGGAAAATGTGATGCGAACAGATAGTATTGAAACCCATAAAAAACGTCTGCAAGAAGCTGGTTTTACACAAGTTGAACTTTGGTTTCAATGCTTTAATTTTGGATCAATGGTGGCAATTAAAGCCTAACAAGCGGCGATATTTGTAAAATTTCTTGCAAATTCTTGATAAAAAGCAACCGCTTGCATTCTATCTATTTCTTTATAATAAAAGTCAGTTAGAATCAGTTATAATGCACCACTACTTATTTAGGAGGAAAAAGGTATGGCAACGATAAAAGATGTCGCAAAATATGCTGGTGTATCGACTACAACGGTTTCTCACGTTATAAACAAAACCCGCTTTGTAGCAGAGGACACTACAAAAGCAGTTTGGGAGGCTATTAAAGCGCTGAACTATTCTCCTAGTGCTGTAGCTCGAAGTTTGAAAATTAATACGACTAAATCTATCGGTATGATCATTACAACCAGCGAATCACCGTTTTTCGCTGAAATTGTGTTAGCGGTAGAGGAATTTTGCTATAGCAAAGGATATTCACTATTTTTGTGCAATACTCAAAACAAACTTGAGAAAATTCAAAATCATTTAGATATGCTCATCAAAAAACGGGTTGATGGCATTTTGGTGATGTGCTCCGAATATACAGCTAATTCATTTGATATCTTTGAAAACAGCAATATCCCAATAGTGATTATGGATTGGGGACGAAGTGATGAACGCAGTGATATTATTTTAGATCACGGTGTGGAAGGTGGTTATATTGCTACCCAGCATTTAATTGAAAACGGGCATCAAGATATTGCGGTAATTACCGGTAATTTAGATAAAGAAATTGCCAGAACTCGGTTCGAAGGTTTTAAAAAGGCGTTATCTGAGGCAGGGTTATCGGTTCGTGAAGAATGGGTTCAAGAAGGCGATTTTGAACCGGAGGGGGGCTATGAGTGTATGAATAATTTGCTTAAGAGCAGTGAAAAATTACCAACCGCGGTTTTTTGTTTTAATGACTCAATGGCACTAGGGGCAATTTCAGCTATTACCGAAAAAGGGCTGAATGTGCCGCAAGATATTTCAGTGATCGGGTATGATAACGTGCATAGCTCACGCTTTTATGCACCGCCTCTTACGACAATCCATCAGTCAAAATCTCGCTTAGGCTCGGCAGCATTAGAATTATTATTAGAACGTATTGAAGATAACGAAAACGCAAAAGAGCCTAAAGTATTAGAGTTCTTTCCTGAATTGGTCAAACGTAAATCGGTTCGGAATTTAAACATTAAGGAGTAATATGGAAACGTTGATTGAATTTTTTAGTAGCTATGGTTATTGGGCTGTTTTTCTTGTGCTACTTGCCTGTGGTTTCGGTGTGCCGATTCCTGAAGATATTACGTTAGTATCCGGTGGTGTTATTTCAGGATTAGGCTACACCAATGTGCATTGGATGCTGGTTGTTAGTATGTTAGGAGTATTAGTTGGCGATAGCACAATGTACTGGCTAGGTAGAATCTATGGCGAAAAAATTCTCAAATTTCCATTAATCAGGAATGTTGCGACGCCTGAACGTTTTGCAACCGTGCAAGAACGTTTTGAAAAACAAGGATGGAAACTACTTTTTATGGCTCGTTTCTTACCTGGCTTGCGCGCGGTGGTTTACTTAGTTTCAGGTATTACTAGAAAAGTCAGCTTCGTAAAATTTTTATTAGTTGATTTCTGTGCCGCTATTATCTCTGTGCCAATTTGGGTTTATTTAGGCGACTATGGGGCATCTAATTTGGATTGGCTAAAAGAACAAGTAGCTAATGGGCAGCACCTCATTTTTGCCATTTTAGGCATTGTTATTCTATTTTTAGGCTGGAAATGGTATAAAAATAAAAAGCAGTATAAAAAGTGAAACAAAAGACGAGCATTTCATCTTAAAAAGATATAATAGCAAAACAGTTGGTAAGAATAATTATAAATATCCATTACCAACTGTTTTTTTGAACTATATTTTAACTTAAAAAATTAGGTTTAACTGTGTCACTTTTTCTTGAAGAAGAACGAAATGACAGTAAGTACTAAAAAGACAAAAAAGAGAATTTTGGCAATTTCAGTAGCACTTCCTGCAATACCACCAAAGCCTAATAGCGCTGCGATTATAGCGATGACAAAAAATACGACTGCATAATGTAACATAGTTATACTCCTTACTGTGTAATAAACTGATTAAAAAACTAACATAGTTAATCTATTATTGCAAGGCATGCACTATATTAATCTTGATTAATACGACTTGAAATGGCACTTTGCTGGTTCTTATATTTTGCATCTTTTCGCGCATTATAGGGTTTTGCAGCATCACCACTTAAAATCTCAAAGCTTAATGCGCCAATTGCCATATTAGGGCGTAAAGCTAGGGGTAATTTTCCAGCATTAAAAAATTCCAATACAATTTTGCCTTCCCAACCCGGATCGATTCTGTGGGCGGTAACGTGTACCATTAAGCCTAATCTAGCAAGTGACGAACGACCATCTAACCATCCAACGATATTGGCTGGTAAGGAAACCGATTCAAGGGTTGTTGCGAGTGCAAGGTCACCGGGATGAAGGAAAAATGCTTCATCATCACCGATGATAATTTCATCACTCATCACTTTATTTAACTGAGCGGCAACTTCTTCTCGAGGGCCACTTAAATCAATATAGGGCGTTTTATGTTCACGAAATACACGAAACGAATTACCTAAACGCACATCTGCAGTGGCGCCAGAAATTTTATCGTCTGAAGGTCGAGGCGTTATGGCAATAATACCTTCATCTAAGTAACGTTTAATATCTGTATCACATAAACGCATATTTAGCTCCTATTTAAGTAATTGCTTAATTTGTGCTTTAAGAATATCAATAGCAATACGGTTTTTGCCACCTTTTGGCACAATAATATCAGCATATTGTTTAGAGGGTTCGATAAATTGTAAGAACATTGGGCGAACGGTTTTGCGATATTGACTAATCACTGATTCCATCGAACGCCCACGTTCTACCATATCACGTTGTAAGCGGCGGATAAAGCAGATATCCAGAGGAGCATCTACGAAAATAGAAACATTAATTTCATTGCGAATATTCTCATCCGTCAGTAATAAAATACCTTCTAAAATAATGATTTTCTTTGGTTCAAAGTGCTTTGTGGTCGTTTTACGATTATGTTCGGTATAGTCATATTCCGGAATTTCAATCGCATTACCTTGTTTTAATTGGCGTAAATGTTCAACCAATAAATGATGATCCATTGAATTAGGGTGATCGTAATTGGTTTTAATCCGTTCTTCCATTGTTAAATGAGATTGATCTCTATAATAAGCATCTTCGGAAATAATACCGATATTATCTGTTCCCAATTCATTTTTAAGTTCTTTATAGATGGTTGAAGCAATCAGGCTCTTACCTGAGGCAGATGCGCCGGCAATCGCAATGACAACGCAAGATGAAGTATGGCTAGTATCAGTCATAAAAAATTTCCTATTCAGTCAAAAGAGTATTCGATAAATTATACCGAAGTTTTGAAAAATTTTCTGTATAATTGACCGCTTGTTACGCGATTTTGGAGAAAAAATGGATATTTTCATTCAAGGATTTATAGTGTGTTTTGGCTTAATTGTCTCTATTGGCGCACAAAATGCCTTTTTATTAAAGCAAGGGATTTTAAAACAACACATATTTTGGATTGCATTGCTCTGTTTTTTAGGTGATGTATTTTTAATGACGATAGGTGTGCTAGGCTTAGGCACGTTAATTGCGGAATTGCCTGTTGTAAGTTTCATTATTTCGCTTTTAGGGGCCATTTTTCTATTAAGCTACGGTAGCCGTTCATTTATCAGCGTATTTAAAAGTGGTGAATACCTTGTGGCAAGTGGAGAGAATGCAACGAGCTTAAAAAAGGCTTTACTGATTACCTTTGCGATTACATTCTTAAATCCTCACGTTTATATTGATACGGTTGTGATTGTAGGGAGTATCGGTGGGAAATTAGATTTTAACGGTAAAATATACTTTTTAGCAGGTGCATTACTTTGCTCATTTATTTGGTTTTTTGGCATAGGTTATGGAGCAAGCTTACTTTCCCCTTATTTTGCAAAGCGAAGAACTTGGCAAATTTTAGATGCTGTTACCGGGCTAATTATGTACTTTATCGCTTTTAGTTTACTGATTTATACTTATCAACTTGCTCTGCAAATTTTCTAGTGGAGTTTAAATTTTTTCATTGATGAATGAGGGGCTTTTTTGCTATATTAGTAGCAATGTTCGCACTATAAAATGTGCTTATTTTTGAATAATTTTATTTTAACGGATTCTTTTATGTTTAAAAAATTTTTAGGATTATTTTCAAACGATCTTTCTATCGATCTCGGGACAGCAAATACACTGGTTTATGTTAAAGGTCAAGGTATTGTGCTAGATGAACCCTCAGTGGTTGCTGTACGTCAAGATCGTATGGGATCGCTAAAAAGTATTGCGGCGGTAGGTTCACATGCAAAATTAATGCTAGGCCGTACACCAAAAAGCATAATGGCGATTCGTCCAATGAAAGATGGTGTCATTGCGGATTTTTTTGTAACAGAAAAAATGTTGCAACACTTTATTAAACAAGTACATAGTAATAACTTTATGCGCCCAAGCCCTCGTGTATTAGTGTGCGTGCCAGCAGGTGCAACACAAGTGGAACGCCGTGCAATTAAAGAATCTGCAATTGGAGCAGGAGCGCGTGAAGTCTATTTAATTGAAGAGCCAATGGCGGCTGCAATCGGTGCAGGTTTGCCGGTTCACGAAGCAATGGGGTCAATGGTAATTGACATTGGTGGCGGTACAACCGAAGTGGCAGTGCTTTCTTTAAACGGCATTGTGTATTCAACTTCTGTGCGTATTGGTGGTGATAAGTTAGATGAAGCTATTATTGCTTATGTACGTCGTCATTTTGGTTCTGCTATTGGTGAAGCAACGGCAGAGCGAATTAAACAAGAAATTGCTAGTGCTAAGATTGAATCCGATGATGATGTTAAAACAATGGAAGTACACGGACACAATTTAGCTGAAGGCGCTCCTCGTACTTTCGAGCTTAACTCAAGACATGTATTAGAAGCGATTGAACAACCATTAAATGGTATTGTAGAGGCAGTTAAATCAGTCTTAGAACAATGCCCACCTGAATTGGCAGCAGACATTTTTGAGCGCGGTATGGTGTTAACAGGAGGTGGTGCATTATTACATAATTTAGATCGTTTACTTTCTGATTCAACTGGCGTGCAAGTCGTAGTAGCAGAAGATCCATTAACTTGTGTAGCTCGTGGTGGTGGTAAAGCATTAGAAATGATCGATATGCACGGTGGTGATGTATTTAGTATTGATGATTAATACATTTCTCTTAGCAGCTGTTTAAATGGAGGTTGGCAATGGATTGATTCTATTGTCAATTTTCGTTATAGATTCCCAATAAATTCACATATATTTCTCTAATGAAACCTATTTTTGCTAAAGCCCCCTCTTTAGGGATGCGCCTGATTATCGCAGTGATATTTTCTATTATGCTGATTATTTCCGATGGGCGTAGCTCTTTAATGATTCAAGCGCGTAATCTATTAGAAACCGCGGTAAGTGGATTATATTATTTTGCTAATACCCCCCGTTCAATTTTAGATGGGGTAAGTGGCAATTTTATTGATAATAATAAATTACAGCTTGAGAATAATTTATTAAAAGAGCAGCTAAGAGAAAAAAGTGCCGATTTATTATTGCTTGATCAGCTAAAGGTTGAAAATCAGCGTTTAAGATTGTTATTGAGTTCTCCGCTTCGCCAAGATGAGTATAAAAAAATTGCTGAAGTATTAGCTGCTGAGATGGATGCTTATCGTCAGCAAGTAGTGATTAATCAAGGGCGTTTAGACGGTGCTTTTGTCGGGCAACCTATTATTGATGAAAGAGGTGTTGTTGGACAAGTCATTTCTGTAGGAGAAAAATCTAGCCGTGTTTTATTGCTCTCTGATATTACTCATGCTATTCCTGTTCAAGTGCTACGCAATGATGTACGTGGAATTGCCAGTGGTACAGGGGTGAATAATGAATTGGTCATTGATAACTTGCCTCGTTCTATTGATGTAGTAAAAGGTGATGTGCTAGTTACCTCGGGCTTAGGTGGACGTTTCCCTGAGGGATATCCTGTGGCGATTGTAGAAACGGTTGAAAATGATACCAAAAGTCAATTTGCCAGGATTGTTGCACGTCCGTTAGCCTCATTTGATCGCTTACGTTACTTATTACTGCTTTGGCCGACAGCGGAAGAGAAAAACTACTCCCAAAGCTTGTCGCCAGCGCAAGTACGTGAAGTTGTTGAAGAAAGACGTAATAGCGTGAATCCATTTGAACGTTTAAAACAGATGTCTAACAAGAAAACTGAAGTGCAGTTAGAGGCAAAAGAAGAACAAATAGAGAATGATGAGATAAATGAGAATCCGGCAGCACAACCAGAAGCGGAAAATGAACAAAACTATCATACGGAAGAAGGAGCGGAATAATGAGAACAAACCCGATTTTTCAGATCCTTGTGATAATTGCGATTTTTGTGGTTGCTTTTGTACTTGAGATTATGCCTTGGCCGGTGGGATTCCAAGGGCTACGCCCTACTTGGGTCGTTTTGGTGTTAATTTATTGGGCATTGGCATTACCTGATAAAATGAGTGTGGGGACAGCTTTTGTTGCCGGTATCGTCTGGGATCTGATTCTTGGCTCGATTTTAGGCATCCACGCCTTAGTGTTATCGGTGGCGATTTATTTTGTTGCGAAATACCATCTGATTTTACGGAACTTATCGCTATGGCTACAAAGCCTATTAGTAATGGCATATATTGTGCTGATCCGTTTCTTTATTTTCGTGATTGAATACATTTTACACAGTGCCGAATTTAATTCACAGGAATTGTTAGGTGCTGTAATTAGTGGTGTGCTTTGGCCTTGGATTTTCTTATTAATGCGCCATATTCGCCGCCAATTACGTTTACGCTAAGAGGTTGAAATGAGCAGTTTGTCTTTTGATTTTAGTGAGGATTTTCGACCGCTTGCAGCCAAAATGCGACCTCGCAACTTGGCTGAATATGTCGGGCAATCTCATTTAATTGGTGAAGGCAAACCGTTACGCAGAGCGATTGAAGCCGGGCATAGCCATTCAATGATTTTTTGGGGGCCTCCGGGTACCGGAAAAACAACCTTAGCCGAAATCATTGCTCATCATCTTAATGCGGAAGTAGAACGTATTTCCGCTGTGACTAGTGGCGTAAAAGAGATCAGAGAGGCGATTGAACAAGCCAAATTAAACCGCCAAGCCGGCAGACGAACGCTGCTTTTTGTGGATGAAGTTCACCGTTTTAACAAAAGCCAGCAAGATGCGTTTTTGCCGCATATTGAAGACGGCACTATTATTTTTATTGGTGCAACTACTGAAAATCCCTCTTTTGAGCTAAATAACGCACTGCTTTCCCGAGCTAGAATTTATATTTTAAAGCCGTTACAAGCGGTCGAAATTCTAAAAATTTTGCAAATGGCGATAGCGGATACCGAACGTGGTTTAGGCAATGAAACTTTGGTACTTGAAGATGATGTGCTGACACTACTTGCCGATTATGTCAATGGCGATGCTCGTTTTGCCTTGAATTGCTTGGAATTAATGGTCGATATGGCACAAGATTCGGCTCAGGGAAAAGTGCTGAATAAAAGTTTGCTGACCGAAGTGTTAGGCGAACGACAAGCTCGTTTTGATAAGGGCGGTGATCGTTACTACGATCTCATTTCTGCTTTACACAAATCTATTCGAGGCTCATCAGCCGATGGAGCATTATACTGGTATGCCCGAATTTTAACCGCCGGTGGTGATCCGCTTTATGTGGCAAGAAGACTGCTTGCGATTGCCTCTGAAGATATTGGTAATGCCGACCCTCGAGCAATGCAAATTGCGATTGCCGCTTGGGATTGCTTTACCCGAGTAGGAGCTTATGAAGGCGAAAGAGCCATTGCCCAAGCGATTATTTATTTGGCAGTTGCACCGAAAAGTAATGCAGTCTATCAAGCCTTCAATGAAGCAAAACGCCTTGCTAAAGAAGCAAAAGACTACGATGTGCCGGCGCATTTGCGTAATGCCCCCACTCAATTAATGAAATCCTTAGGCTATGGCGAAGAGTATCGCTATGCTCACAATGAGACAAACGCTTATGCCGCTGGGGAGAATTATTTCCCGCCTGAGTTGAAAGATACCGAATTCTATTTCCCGAGTGAGCGGGGAATGGAAAAACAGATTAAAGAAAAAATGGCGTGGCTGAAAGCACAAGATCAAGCCAGCCCGATTCAACGTTATAAATAAGTGCGACAAGCGGTCGAAATCAGCAAAAAATTTGCAAATTTTCCTTAAAAAATGACCGCTTGTTTTCATATCTTGAGAACCAATATGTTTGATATTTTATTTCCTGCCTGGCTTGCCGGCGTTTTGTTAGCTTTTATCACCGCACCTCTAGGGGCTTTTGTGGTGTGGCGAAAAATGGCGTATTTCGGTGATACCCTTTCTCATTCTGCATTGCTCGGCGTGGCATTAGGGATTTTTTTAGAACTCGATCCTTATCTTGCTGTGATTGGAATGACTATTATCCTTGCACTCTTGCTAGTTTGGCTGGAGCAAAAAACTAATTATTCGGTGGATACTGTGCTGGGGATTATCGCCCATACCAGTCTTTCTCTCGGGGTGATCACCATTAGTTTGTTGGATAATGTACGAGTGGATCTGATGTCTTACTTATTCGGCGATTTACTGGCAATTAATTTTTCTGATGTGGTGTTTATAGGCATTGGTGCAGCCTTGATTTGTCTGATTTTAATGCTGTTTTGGAAGCGGTTGTTGTCGATTACCATCAGCCCGGAACTTGCTCAAATTGAAGGCTTAAATGTGGCTCGTTTACGTTTATTGCTGATGATTTTAACCGCATTAACCATCGCATTAAGTATGAAATTTGTCGGAGCGTTAATTATTACCTCACTACTGATTATTCCTTCCGCCACGGCAAGACGCTTTGCTAAAACGCCTGAAAAAATGGTGTTGATTGCGATTTTCTTCAGTATTATTGCAGTCAGCGGCGGTTTATTGTTATCCGGTTGGAAAGATACACCGGCAGGGCCTTCGGTAGTCATTTGTGCCGGCTTGATTTTTCTATTATCGCTATTCAAAAAAGAATACCATTAAACAGCATAATGTATGAAAATAAAGCATAAGATTTTTATGTAAAGAGCATTGAATTTTCTAATCAATCTGTTTAAATGTAACAATTATTTTTTGTTGTAAATTATTTGGTTTTTAAGAAGCAAATTATGTGTCAATTACTTGGAATGAATTGTAATACGCCAACTGATATTACTTTTTCTTTTGATGGATTTCGCCGTCGGGGTGGGCTGACGGATCACCATACTGATGGGTTTGGAATTGCCTTTTTTGAAGGCAAAGGGGTACGGGTTTTTCGTGATAACCGACCGGGGGCATCATCGCCGATGGCAGAAGCAATCAGCCAATATCAAATTAAATCGCTCAATGTGATTGCACATATTCGTAAAGCCACTCGTGGAGATGTAAATCTAGAAAATACCCACCCCTTTATTCGTGAATTATGGGGCGAAAACTGGGTTTTTGCCCATAACGGCACAGTAGAAGGTGTCGGCGTCTGCGAAGAGTGCCACTATCAGCCGATTGGCACCACCGATTCTGAAGCGGCATTTTGCCGTATTGTGTCGGAATTAAAAGAGATGCACCCGGCTAAGCCGAGCGAGAAAGAAATTTTTGATGCGGTGGTGCAAATTACTTCAAGAATTGCAGAACACGGGGTGTTTAACTTTGTTTTATCCAACGGTCATTGGATGATTGCCCGCTGTACGACCAATCTGCACTATGTTTGCCGCAAAGCTCCGTTTGGTAAAGCATTGCGTGATGATGATGTGTCGATTGATTTTAGCCAATACACCAAAATTACCGATAAAGTGACGATTATTACCACCCAGCCACTTACCAAAAATGAAAACTGGACCAAAATGAAAAACGGTGGCTATGTTTTCTTCAAAGACGGCGATGTAGTATATGAAATTGAAGGCACATTGCCGGAAGCTAATCCCCACGTTTAATCACTAAAAAAACCTAGCTTCGGCTAGGTTTTTTCTTAGTTTTCACGCTTAACAATAAAATTAGCCAACTCTTTTAATGCGGTGGTATCGAAAGGTAACTGTTCAAGCGAATGCAGAGCAGTTTGATAAAGCATTTTGGCTTTTTGTTTTGCACCGTCTAAGCCTAACAGTTTTGGATAGGTGCTTTTATTTAAGTGTTCATCTGAACCTACTGTTTTGCCGATTTTATCGGTTTCGCCAACCACGTCTAAAATATCATCTTGCACCTGAAAGGCTAAGCCAATCGCTTTGGCATAGTTTACAAGCGGTTTTTTTATGGCTACATTTTGCGAATGTTCGGAAAGGTTCAATCCCATCATCACGGATGACAGTATCAATGCACCGGTTTTGTTGCGATGAATTAATTCAAGCTCTTCCAAGCTCACTGCTTTATTTTCCGCAACCAAATCCAAACTTTGCCCTAAGCACATTCCTTTTGCACCGGAAGCAGTTGCTAATTCTGTAACTTGAGCGACTTTTTCTCGGTCGGTCAAATGCGGATCGGTTGCCAGCAGTTCAAACGCAAAACTTTGTAACGCATCACCGGCTAAAATAGCGGTAGCTTCATCAAAGGCAATATGGCAGGTTGGCTTGCCACGGCGTAATCTATCATCGTCCATTGCAGGTAAATCATCGTGAACCAGCGAGTAAGCGTGAATAGCCTCCATTGCCGCCGCACTATGATCTAATTTTTCCAACGGCACACCAAGCATTCTGCCGGTGGCATAGATTAAAAACGGTCGCACCCGTTTACCGCCCAGCAATACCGCATAAGCCATTGCTTCTACTAAAGGCGAACCAACGCTATCTGTCGTGTTTAATTTTTCAGCGAGAAAATGGTTAATTCGTTGTTGCAGGTGAGTCAGATCGGTTGCTAATAGATAGCTCATTGTGATTATTCTCTTTCGTAATCGCTAAGTGGGGCAGTATCGTTTTTATTTAATAAGATTTGAATACGTTGCTCGGCTTTTTGTAACCGTTCTTGCCCTTGTTGCACTAATTTGATTGCAGTTTCAAATTCGTTGAGGGCATCTTCAAGCGGTAAATCACCGGATTCCAAATGGGTAACGATTGCTTCTAATTCTTTAAGTGTGCTTTCAAAATCTTGAGAGGGTTTCTTTGCCATTGCTACTGACCTATTGCTGTAAAGGTTGCTCAAGTTTACCGTTCTCACAAGGGATTTGCAAATTCCTTTTACTTTTCGACCGCTTGCAGGTATTGTAGTCGCATTTTAGCCAGAGGATTTTCTATGCGAGTTACCGAACTGAATATCTACCCGATAAAATCAACCCAAGCTATTCAAGTTTCACAGGCGTTTGTTGAGCCGAAAGGATTGAATCTTGACCGTGAATTTATGCTAACTGAGCCTAACGGCACATTTATTACTGCCCGTAAAGATCCGGAATTATACCGTTTAGCAGCTTTTCCGATTGCAAACGGGGTAATGATTACTCATACAAGCGGTCAAAAATGCGTTGCACTTTACCAAGATTTTGTGGAAGAGCAGAGTAGTGAAGTATGGGGAACGCATTTTAATGCCAAAGTGGCGGCAGAAGCAGTCAATCAATGGCTGAGCGAAGTTTTAGGCAGAGCTGTACAATTACGTTGGCTTGGTTCGCAAAGCCAACGCACTGTAGCGAATTTTGTCGATCACCCAATGAGTTTTGCCGATAGCAACCCGGTGAGTTTGATGTCTCTAAAATCGCTTGAGCAAGTGCAACAATGGTCGCCGATTCCGCTCGAAATGGCTCGTTTTCGCCCGAATATTGTGATTGATGGCAATTTTGCTTTTGAAGAAGAGCAGTGGCAACAAGTTCAAATTGGCGAAGTGCTATTTACCAAAGCGGCATTATGCACCCGCTGCATTTTGATTACACGGGATTTAACCACACTAGAATTAGACCCAAAATCAGAGCCGTTTAGAACTTTAAAAGAAAAACATTGTGATGAAAAAGGTAAACCGGTGTTCGGTATTCACCTTGTACCACAAAACAGTGGCGTGATCAGAGTAGGGGATAAGCTGATTGTGCGGTCTTAGAAAAAGCCCCTTCTTTTATTAGAAGGGGCAGCAAGAACGTCTATTTTAAGAATAGTGCCGCTGCACCACGAGTGCCGCCGGAGTCGCCGTGAATCGCTTTTTTGATGACCGGCACTTTTGCTGAACGCATTAAGCGTTTTGGTAACGCTTTTGGTAAGGCTTGGTAGATATAATCAAAGTTGGATAAACCACCACCGAATACAATCATATCCGGATCTAAAATCGTAATCAGATTTCCGATACTGATTGCCATTAGCTCAATATATTTTTCGACAAATTCCACTACTTTGGTTTCTTGTTGGTAGAAACGTTCGATAATCTCTTTAGCCGAGACTTTTTCTCCCACTAGATCATTAAACAGTAGCTCAAAACCTCGACCTGAAATATAGGTATCTAAACAGGCTTTATTACCACAGCCACATTCATAAATCGGGGCTTTATCCCAGCCGAGCAATTTGAGTGCGTGGTAGTTAAGTTGCATATGCCCAACTTCGCCCGCCATTCCGATTCTGCCTGAATGAATTTTACCGTCAAACACAAACCCACCACCAAAACCGGTGCCGATAATCAGCCCTAACACAGTTGAATAAGGCTTATTGCTTTCGTCCCATGCTTCAGACAGGGCAAAGCAGTTGGCATCATTTTCGGCACGCACTTCACGCCCTAAACATTCGGCTAAATCTTTCAGAATCGTTTTGCCGTCAGCCACCCGAATATTGGTAATTTCCGCAATGCCGGTTTCACGGTTTACAAAGCCCGGAATACCCAGCCCGACAGTGCCTTTTTCACCAAATTTGGCATCAGCGGTATCCACCAGCGTTTTAATTGCCATCAGCCAATCTTGATAATTAGTCTGCGGTGTCGGCACACGTTCGCTGTGTAGTTTCTCTAATTTTTCATTAAACGCGGCTAACTCAATTTTAGTGCCGCCCACATCTAAGCCATAATAAATTGCCATAATTACGCTCTCTTATGAAATAAATTGAAAGGATTTCTTCTTTCCAACCAAGGCACGAACCATACAAATAATGCCAAATTGGTTAGAAACGCAATTAAACTACTGGTGAATAAGTCAATCGGGTAGTGCATACCTAAACGCAAGCGGCTAATCAGCATTAACGCTGCCCAAGTAATTGCAAAAAAATGAGCCGAAACGACCGCTTGTCCTCGCATATTACGGCAGAATCCGACCACCAATAATAGCCAAGAAACCGCAAAAATAGTGTGGCCTGATGGGAAAGAATAGCCCACTTCTTTGGCTTGGTGAGTGGTAACGAAGTTTTGATTTGCACCGATTTTCTCTATCACTGCAAGCCCACGTTGTTCCCGTGTTAATTGATAAAAATCGTCAGTTTTCTCTTGGAAAAGGGCGCTAACAAAGGGGCGAGGCTCTTGAAAGCTCGATTTCATCGCTGTTTTGATTGCTTGAGTGGCTACCATTGAAGCGACACACACGGTGATCACAAAAATTAAAGAGTAGCGTTTGCGAACTACCCACGCCAGTAACAAGGCGAAAACCACACAGGTGATGATGGCATAAGGGACGGAGCCAGTTTCGGTAATTAAGAATAAAAAATAATCAAAACCGTATTCCGGGTATTGAATTGCCAAAGACCATTGCCAATTCGCCAGCCAAGTCACGACAGGAATGAGCAACATTGCAAGAGTATAAAGGGAGAATTTTTTAAACATAGAAAGTCCTATAAAAAACCGCTTGAAGACAAGCGGTTGAATTTTAAGAAATTTTTGCAATTAGATTGCTTTAGTCGCTTTCGGCAAGCTGATTTTTTTCTCTTCACTTTGGCGGTAAAGCACTAAAATATGCCCGATGGTTTGCACTTCAGCCGCTTTAGTTTCACGCAGAATGGCATCAATAATTAATTGCTTGGTTTCACGATCAGCCCCGGCAACTTTTACTTTAATCAGTTCGTGGTGATCTAGGGCGTTATCGATTTCAGCCAGCACGCCTTCGGTTAAGCCGTTACCACCCAGCATCACGACCGGGCTTAAATGATGTGCCAAGCCTTTTAAGTATTGTTTTTGTTTGGTTGTTAATGTAATTGACATTCTTTTTCCGTTAATTTGTTTTGTTGATAAAATTTGGCGTAGAAAATAGCACAAAAACCGCTTTTTTTAAAGTAAAATACAACGAATAGCAGAAAAACACACGACAAGAATAGAGAAGGATCAACTATGCCGACATTAAGTGTTGCAATGATTGTTAAAAATGAAGCTCAAGATTTACGGGATTGCCTTGACACGGTAAAAGATTGGGTTGACGAAATTGTGATTTTAGATAGTGGCAGTACCGATGAAACGCCACAAATTGCCGCTGAATACAACGCAAAGTTCTACACTAACACCGATTGGCAAGGTTTTGGCAAACAGCGTCAGTTAGCTCAACAATATGTGACCAGTGATTATGTACTTTGGCTTGATGCAGATGAGCGGGTAACGGCTGAACTGAAGCAATCTATTTTACAAGCGGTCAAAAATGATGAAAAAAATACCGTTTATCAAATCAGCCGCTTAAGCGAAGTCTTTGGCAAACAAATCCGTCATTCCGGTTGGTATCCGGATTATGTGGTGAGATTATATCGCACGGAATTTGCCAAATATGGCGATGAATTGGTACACGAAAAAGTGCATTACCCAAAAGAGGCAAAAATCCAAAAACTACAAGGCGATTTGCTACATTTTACCTATAAAGATATTCATCACTATTTGGTGAAATCGGCAAGTTACGCTAAAGCGTGGGCAATCCAACGGGCAAATGCAGGCAAAACAGCCAGCTTATTTGATGGCGTGACTCACGCTATTGGTTGTTTTGTGAAAATGTACCTATTAAAAGCCGGCTTTTTAGACGGCAAGCAAGGCTTTTTATTGGCCGTCCTTTCCGCACATTCTACTTTTGTAAAATATGCGGACTTATGGAATCGTACTCGGAAATGATACTTTTTAAGCACTCTCTCCACTTGTGGGAGAGAGGCTGATAAAATTGCGTGCAGCAATTTTATCAGAGAGAGGGGGTATTCCACATTCTCCGAATAAACGGTACTATCGTTTTTAATGCCTCAGAAATAGAAATTAAAGTTAAATTCATTTGTGAGGCTTTATCTGACGGCGGACAAAATGCAATATGTTTATCCGCATCATTAATCGGTTTCCAACGGCGAGGAATGGCAGAAAGTCGGCTCGGGTAGAAGCCGATGGTTGGAATATTTAACGCCCCACTAATATGTAACGGACCGGTTGAGCCGGCAATGAATAAATCTGCACAGGCGAGCGATCGGGTAAAATCTTTTAACCCATCATTTTTATCATAAACCACTACATTTTGGTGATTGATTTGTTGAGCTAACTGCTGGGCTTTTTCGCTTTCGCCTTTCCCTGCGGTGAGTACCACATAGCAATCAAATTCTGCCAAAATACCTTGAATTAACTCTGCATACTGTTCTATAGATAAATTATTTGCCGAACCACCGGTTGAACTATGCACAAATACCCACTTTTTAACGGTGGTAATATTGAGTTGTTCGCATAATTTTGCTTTTTGTACTTGGATGGTTTGCTGTTCAACGCTTAAGTATGGCGTGTGTGGTTCAATAATTTGGATATTGTGTTTGTTTAAAAAAGCACGGGCTAAATCCAAATTATATTCGGATTCCGCTTTTGCCGACTGAGAACGACGTTGGGTTAAACGGTGGTTATATAAAAATTGGAATAATTTAGTTGCTGGAGCTAGGCGGTATTTAATCCCACTTTGCCAGGTGAGCTTGGCATTATACCAGTCTGAAACAAAGCAAATAACCGCATCAAATTGCTCATTTTTAACCGCTTGTAAAATACGGTTAAATTCATTTTTATCTTTTTTATTCGCAGTATCAATAATAATCTTATCAATAGAAGGGCAAAGCTCGGCAAGTGGAGCTGTGTAACTTGGCACAAGAGCGGTAATTTCCACATTCGGCATTGATTGCTTCAACATAGCAAATGCTGGAAAGCAGACCATAAAGTCCCCAATTTTATCATTACGGATTACGAGTAGTTTTTTCATTCTGATTTTCTCTATTACTTTTAGGTTTTCAGTAAATTATAAGCGGTCAAATTTCACAAAAAATTTGCAAATCATCGGGCTAAATTTTAGATGAATTTTTACTACTTTTCAGCTAGAATATTTTGCTTGAACGTAAGCATTTGCGTTTGAATATTTTTACTTTCAAAATTTATAGGAATTCGTATGTCAGCAACAATTTTAGAAGCTTTACCTTTAGGGCAGAAAGTGGGTATCGCCTTTTCAGGCGGTTTAGATACCTCAGCAGCACTGTTATGGATGCGTAAAAAAGGGGCAGTGCCTTATGCGTACACCGCAAATTTAGGTCAGCCGGATGAAGATGATTACAACGCAATTCCGAAAAAAGCGATGGAATATGGGGCTGAAAATGCACGTTTAATCGACTGTCGCCAACAGTTAGCTCACGAAGGAATTGCCGCAATTCAATGTGGTGCCTTCCATATTTCAACCGGCGGTATTCCGTATTTCAACACCACGCCTCTTGGTCGTGCGGTAACCGGCACAATGTTGGTTGCAGCAATGAAAGAAGATGATGTGAATATTTGGGGCGATGGTTCAACCTTTAAAGGTAACGATATTGAGCGTTTCTATCGTTACGGTTTATTAACCAATCCAAAATTAAAAATTTATAAGCCGTGGTTAGACCAACTGTTCATTGATGAATTAGGTGGTCGTTTAGAAATGTCCAAATTCTTAATTGAAAACGGTTTTGACTATAAAATGTCGGTGGAAAAAGCCTACTCTACAGACTCGAATATGTTAGGTGCAACCCACGAGGCGAAAGATTTAGAAGAATTAAGCACCGGTATGAAGATCGTAAAACCGATTATGGGCGTGGCATTCTGGGACGAGTCAGTTGAAATTAAAGCGGAAACCGTTTCTGTTACCTTTGAAGAAGGTGTGCCGGTAGCGTTAAACGGTAAACGTATTGATGACGCTGTTGAATTAATTATGGAGGCGAACCGCATTGGTGGTCGCCACGGTTTGGGAATGTCAGACCAAATCGAAAACCGTATCATTGAAGCGAAATCTCGTGGTATTTACGAAGCACCGGGAATGGCATTATTACACATCGCCTATGAGCGTTTAGTCACCGGTATTCACAACGAAGATACGATTGAGCAATATCGCATTAACGGATTACGTTTAGGGCGTTTATTGTATCAAGGCCGCTGGTTTGACCCGCAAGCTTTAATGTTGCGTGAAACGGCTCAACGTTGGGTGGCAAAAGCGATTACCGGTACGGTCACGCTTGAGTTACGCCGTGGTAACGATTTCACTATTCTTAACACTGAATCGCCAAACTTAACCTACGAAGCAGAACGTTTAAGTATGGAAAAAGTAGAAGATGCACCGTTTACGCCGGCGGATCGTATTGGTCAATTAACAATGCGTAACTTAGATATTGTCGATACCCGTGGTAAATTAGCAGTTTATACCGATGCAGGTTTATTGGCGGCTAATAATAGCGTGATTCCACAACTTGGAAAAAAATAATCAGTTGATCTCCATTCTGATAACTTTTAGAATTTAGCCTAAAAGCTGCCCCAAAGTTAATGCTTTGGGGCTTTTATTTTCAAAGCGTGATGATGAAATTAGTTGAAATTTTTACAGACGGTTCTTGTTTAGGCAACCCCGGCAAAGGGGGGATTGGTATTTTGCTGCGTTATAACGGGTACGAAAAAACCGTGAGCAAAGGCTATTTTCAAACCACCAATAACCGAATGGAATTGCGGGCGGTGATTGAGGCTTTAGCAATGCTAAAAGAGCCTTGTAAGGTGCAACTCAATAGTGACAGCCAATATATGAAAAACGGGATCCAAAAATGGATTTTTAACTGGAAGAAAAATGACTGGAAAACCAGCGATAAAAAGCCAGTTAAAAATAAAGATTTATGGGTTGCTTTAGACCAAGAAATTCAACGCCACCAAATTGAATGGAGTTGGGTGAAAGGGCATTCAGGACATCGTGAAAATGAGATTTGCGATGAGCTGGCTAAACAAGGAGCAAATAATCCAACGTTGGACGATGTTGGTTATATTGCAGACTAGGTTTTACAAGCGGTCGGATTGTGTAAATTTTTTACCGAATTTAACCGCTTGTATTTGCATAAAGCACTTATTTTTAGCAAAATAGTGCTACGCAAACGTTTTCTTTTTTTGTAGAATAGGAGAGCTTTACGCTTTAAGGTGTGTTATGGTTGATTTAATTGTTATCGGAATCATTGCTTTTTCAGTGCTTATCAGTTTATGGCGAGGTTTTACCAATGAAGCATTATCGCTACTTGGTTGGGTAATCGCCTTTTTTGTGGCAAGCTCGTTTTATCCTTATTTAAGCGGTTATCTCACACAAATTAATTCGGTTTATTTGCAAAATTCAGAATTTTTACGCAATGGTATTGCAGCAGCGATTCTGTTCATTTTGACTTTAATTGTTTGTGGTGTGATCAACGGTTTATTAGGCAAAGTGATTGATTTGAGCGGAATGTCTATCACCGACCGTATTTTAGGCGGTGCTTTTGGGGCATTGCGTGGTATTTTAATTGTGTCGGCTATTTTATTTTTCTTAGATACCTTTACCCAAGCAAGCCAAACGGAATTATGGAAATCATCGCTATTAATTCCGCATTTTGACTTTATTGTGAAGTGGTTCTTTGAACAGTTACAAGCAAATTCCAGTTTTTTAAACACGACTAAATAAAGAGGTTTTTCTATATGTGCGGCATTGTCGGTATTATTGGGAACTCGCCGGTGAATCAGGCGATTTATGATGGTTTAACATTACTTCAACACCGAGGACAAGATGCCGCAGGTATCGTCACCATAGACGATGAAAATCGTTTCCGCTTACGCAAAGCTAACGGCTTAGTCAGCGATGTTTTCCAGCAAGAGCATATGGTGAGATTACAAGGTAATGTTGGAATTGGTCACGTTCGCTACCCAACAGCAGGTAGCTCAAGTGTGTCTGAAGCCCAGCCATTTTATGTCAATTCACCTTTCGGCATTACCTTAGTTCACAACGGTAATTTAACCAATAATGCGGAACTTAAAGAGCGTTTATACAACGAAGCCCGTCGTCACGTAAATACCAATTCCGATTCTGAATCCCTTCTTAATATTTTTGCTTACTTTTTAGATCTCTATTCCACTCAGCATTTAAGTCCAGATAATATCTTTGAAACGGTTCGTAAAACCAATGATAGCATTCGTGGTGCTTATGCTTGCATTGCGATGATTATCGGACACGGTATGGTTGCCTTCCGTGATCCATTCGGTATTCGCCCGTTAGTGTTGGGTAAACGTGAAATCGAGGGCAAAACCGAATATATGTTTGCTTCGGAAAGTGTGGCTCTTGATGTAGTCGGGTTTGAATTTGTGCGAGATGTACTGCCGGGTGAAGCGATTTATGTTACCTTTGATGGGCAATTACATTCGCAAATTTGTACCGATAATCCAAAACTGAATCCTTGTATTTTTGAATATGTCTATTTTGCCCGTCCTGATTCCGTCATTGATGGCGTTTCTGTATATTCTGCACGAGTGCATATGGGCGAATTATTAGGTGAGAAAATTAAACGTGAATGGGGACGAATTATCGATGATATTGATGTGGTGATCCCGATCCCTGAAACCTCAAATGATATTGCGGTACGTATTGCTAATATGTTGTATAAACCGTATCGTCAAGGGTTTGTTAAAAACCGCTATGTAGCTCGAACCTTTATTATGCCGGGGCAAGCTCAGCGTAAAAGCTCGGTTCGCCGTAAATTAAATGCGATTGCCTCGGAGTTTAAAGGTAAAAGTGTGTTATTGGTTGATGATTCTATTGTACGAGGCACAACGTCTGAACAAATTGTGGAAATGGCAAGAGCTGCCGGTGCAAAACGGGTTTATTTTGCCTCTGCCGCACCGGAAATTCGCTACCCGAATGTGTATGGCATTGATATGCCGACTTGTGAGGAATTAGTTGCTTATGATCGTTCGGTGGAAGAAGTGGCAGAGATGATTGGGGTGGATAAATTGATTTTCCAAGACCTTGAAGCACTTTATAAGTCTATTCAACTGGAAAATCCGACTATTCATCGCTTTGATGACTCTGTATTTACAGGAGAATATATTACAGGTGATGTAGATAAATGCTATTTAGACAGTATAGCAAGATCTCGAAACGATAAAGCAAAAGCAGAAGCTGCCAGACAAGCCACCAATTTAGAAATTCATAACGAAAGATAAAAGAAACTCGCAGTGAAAACTGCGAGTTTTTTACTATTGATTTTTCTTAGTGAGTGCATTTTCCATACTTTTATAAATCTCTTTATATCTAGGTTTAAATGTATCGCATTTTTCGGGATCTACATTTGCTTTTTGGTGATTTAAACGAGAATGCAGTAAATGGAAATACTCGGTAGAAAGCGTATCATTTTGCATCAGTTTCTGATTTTCCTCTCCGAGCAACTCTTTTAGAAGCTGATATTCAAAATATTGCATCGTTAAATTTTCAGCCAGATTCCAATTTGCGTAGATTTGCTGGTAACCGGGTTTAGCTAACTCAGGATAGATACATTGCTCAATATTATTGAGCTGGCGTATCAAAATTCTGACATCTATTTCTGAGATTTTATATTTAGGCTCAGTTGAAGCGGTTATATTTTGCAAATTATTTGCAAGCACGGCGCTCGGTAGAAGTAAGAATATGGCAGATAGTTTTTTTAACATAGTTACTCTGTATTAATTTAATACCCAAACACGGCCGTAATGTTTCATTAAACCTGCGATATGGCCTGCTTTATCGCCAATCCCTTGATATAAATCGAAGTGATGGCCTTTCACTGCACCGCCAACATCAAGAGCCACCATTAAACGCATTTCGTGTTTGCCGGTCCAATTTCCTTTGCTATCAATCAACGGCATTTCGACCAACAACACGCTACCTGATGGCACAATGCTACGATCTGATGCAACAGATGCAAGTGGTACTAACGGCACACCGGCAGAGCCTTTTACCTGACCGGTAGGATCGTTTTTAAAGAAAACATACGATGGATTACGCTCCAACAAACCTTGAACACGGCTAGGGTTACGTTGCCCCCATTCACGGATAGCCTGCACTGACATTTTCTCTTTCGGAATTTCGCCATCTTCTACTAATAAACGCCCAACGCTGGCATATTTAAAGCCATTTTGCCCTGCATAAGCAAAATAGTTTAAGCGACCATCGCCAAAGTCAACGTAACCGCTACCTTGAACACCTAATAAGAAGTTATCGAGCATTGAATTACTATAAGCCAGTTCTAAGCCCTGACCTTGCAATGCTCCTGCGTAAATTTCCGCCCGTGAAAAACGTTTGCTAGACGGCATCGCATAAATTGGGTATTGGTATTGCCCCTGAGGAGTTCTACGGGCTTTGATAACCGGCGAGTAATACCCTGTCATTAACACATTCTGATAGCCATCTTCGCCACGCATTAAACGAGTACTAATACCATATTTTGCTAAATCATTAATATTACCGCCCGATGAGATCCAACGACTGATTTTTCCGTAAGCGATAGCATAAGAATCTGCCAAGCTACTATAGGCTCTGACATTAGAAAGCTGCTGTAAAAAGTCTCGTTGATTAACAGGAGCAGCATTTAATCCTAAACGTCCAGCTTGAAAATGTGTGCCATAAGGCATAAAGTGACGACCATTATATTTTGCTCCAAATTTAGCTTTTTCCGCATCATAAGAGGTTGTTTTGCCTTTTTGGCCTGAAGACGAACACGCCACTAATACCGTTGCAATCGCTACCACGCTAGCTGCCGCAATAGCTTTTTTATATGCTTTCCAATTCATCGAATATCCTTGTATCGTTAATAAAATGTGAAAAATAAACAGAAGAATAGCAAAAACAGCGACAAAATAAAACCAGAATATAATTTGATCGTTTTTACAACGATAAGCGTATTTTTATACTATATCTGTTGAAATTTACATCACTTAGAGTAATTTTGTATGATTTTACTTGTCATTATGTCAAATTGATATATTATAGCCTCATCAGACGCGGGGTGGAGCAGCTTGGTAGCTCGTCGGGCTCATAACCCGAAGGTCGTTGGTTCAAATCCAGCCCCCGCAACCACATTCCAAACCCTCGATAGTGAATCACATCGAGGGTTTTCGTTTTATTTGCCAAAAAACAGCAAAAAATAACCGCTTGTTGACTGCAAAAGCTTCCTCTCGCTTTCATTTCTCGTTACACTTCTACTACATTTACGCTTTTTTGATTATTATGAGCAATATTTTAACTGTTACCCAACTCAACTATTCCGTCCGCCATTTGCTCGAAATGGAAATGAGCCATATTTGGCTAACCGGCGAAATCTCAAATTTCAGCCAACCAGTTTCGGGGCATTGGTATCTCACTTTAAAAGATGACAAAGCACAAGTGCGTTGTGCGATGTTTAAAATGAAAAATGTAAGAGTGAATTTTCGCCCACAAAACGGTATGCAGGTGCTGGTGCGGGCAAGTGTTACACTCTATGAACCACGAGGTGACTATCAGCTCATTATTGAGAGTATGCAACCGGCGGGCGAAGGCTTGTTACAGCAGCAATTTGAGCAACTTAAAGCAAAACTTTCAGCTCAAGGCTTGTTTGCTCAAGAGCATAAAAAGCCAATTCCTACTTTTGTTAAAACCGTTGGTATTATTACCTCCTCAAGCGGAGCCGCATTACAAGATATTTTACATATTTTGCAACGACGAGATCCGAGCTTATCAGTGGTTATTTACCCGGCTCTCGTGCAAGGCAAAGAAGCAACGCAAGATATTGTGAATATGATTGAACTGGCAAACCGCCGCAATGAGTGTGATGTATTAATTGTCGGGCGAGGTGGCGGTTCATTAGAGGATTTATGGTGTTTTAACGAAGAGAGTGTCGCTTATGCCATTTATCATTCACAAATCCCGATTATCAGTGCGGTGGGACACGAAACCGATGTGACCATTGCTGATTTTGTTGCAGATTTGCGCGCACCAACGCCTTCGGCTGCTGCGGAATTAGTCAGCAGAGTTCAAAATGAATTGAAACGCCAATTACAACATCAGTTTGATAAAGTGAATTTAGCCTTTGACCGAGTTTGGAACCATAAATTTAACCGTTTCCAACAACTCACCTTACGCCTGAATGCTCAGCATCCAAGCAAACAAATTCAATCGCAACAGCAACGTTTTGATTATATGGAATACCGCCTCGAGCAGGCAATTTATGCACTTGTTGCAGCCAAAAAGCAGGTGGGGAAAGAGCTAAATGTCCGTTTAATTCACCAACATCCGCAAAAGCAGATTGAACGCCAATCCCAAATGCTTAAGCAATTGGAGCTGAAACTCCATTGGCAAATGGAGCAGCAACTCAGCAAAAAACAGCAAAAATGGAAAAACATTACGCAACGGTTTGAACGCAACCCGCTACCTTATCAACTTTATCAGCAACAAACGATGGTGGCAAAAATGTCGCAACGCTTGGCTTATTCTATCGAAAAAATAATGCTGAAAGAGCAGCAACATTTTCAAGAGTTATGCACTAAACTTGATGGACTTAGCCCATTGAAAATCTTGACGAGGGGTTATTCGATTACGCAAACCAAGGACGGTAAAACGCTTACTTCAACAGAAAATATTGAACGTGGTGAGGCTATTATCACCCAACTAAAAACAGGAAAAATAATAAGTCAAGTAGTGGATTTTTTGTAGGGGAAATTTTGAACGCCACCAATTTTTAAAATTATTTATAGTAAAATCAGTAGGTTAAATATTTATAAACAGGGTTGTTCACTTAGTTATCCACAGATGATGTGCATAACTATTTTTGTAAAAATGAATCGAGTGCTGATTTTTAAATCAACCGATTTTAAAAGGCATTTTTACGCTTGCACAAGCGGTTATATTTCCCTATAATCTTGCAAAAATTAAGCCAGTGTGGCGAAATCGGTAGACGCAGCGGATTCAAAATCCGCCGCCCATAAAGCGTGTCGGTTCGAGTCCGACCACTGGCACCACTCACTGCGTAAAATTTAGTTTTACATAGTTTGCTGTAAGCATTGATAATCAAAGCAGATTAAACAATGCAAAATGAATTTTGAATCAACCGTGTTAAACTAGATACCTAATTACTACACTTGCATACTTTAACTAACTTTAGAGAGTTAATTTATGCAAATCCAAACTTCCAGAGAACCTTTCATCGTTTCCGTTATGTCCACCAAAGGTGGGGTAACTAAATCCACTAACGTTGCCAATATCGGTGCCTTTTGTGCAGATCACGGACTTAAAGTCTTAATGATTGATACCGATACTCAGCCCACACTATCCTCTTACTATCACTTAGTCCAGCAAGCTCCTTATGGCTTGTATGAGTTTGTCATGCGTAACGATGTTGCCTTTCAACAACTCATTTCCCACACGGAATATGAAAACTTACACATTATTCAGTCTAATGACCCGTTGGACAGATTAACTTCAGACCTTTCAAAAAATTCAGCGGGAGCATTATTTTTCCGGACACGTATTCAGCAACTTTGCCAATCGACGGATTATGATCTAATTATTATTGATACTCGTGGTACTCGAGGAGTAACAGTAGATATGGCTGTACTTGCTAGCGATCTCGTTTTATCCCCAATTAAGCCCGAGTTGGTCTCAGCTCGTGAATTTTTACGTGGCACGATTTCCCTTTATGAAGATCTTTCGCTATTCACGCAATTCGGTCTTTCTCTTCCTCCTCTTAAAGCAGTCATTAATTGTTTAGATAAAACGAAAGATGCTAAAGAAGTAGTTGATTTGCTTTATAAAATTTTTAGCGATCTTAATAAAGACAATATTGATTTACTCAATATCGAGATTCCAAACCGGGTAGCATACCGAGAAGCGGCATCTCAATCAAAGCCGGTACATCGCCATTCAGCAGAGCAGGCAGAAATTATATTTAAACTTTGCTCTGCAATATTTCCACAATGGTCTGAACGTTTTGCAAAATAAGGGAGGGGAAAAGATGAATACACAAGAGCAAATGGTACCTTATTCCGTTGAAGCAGAACAAGCCGTCCTAGGGGGATTAGTATTAGATAATGCTAAATGGGATGATATTAACCCTATTTTGTCGGAACAAAATTTTTACCTGGGATTACATAAAGAGATTTTTAAAATTATTCGTGAAATGCTGAATAAAAATCAATCTGTAGATGTACTTACCTTAGATCGTGCAGCCAGAGAAGCCAATCTTTTAGAAAAAAACGGGGGATTTGCTTATATCGCTGAGCTGTGCAAAAACACCCCATCGGCTGCAAATATTGTCGCTTATGCACACATTGTGAAAAGAGATAGTCAAGCAAGAGCGTTATTTGCATTAGGAAATGAGCTGCGTAGCTCTGCCTTACAGATTAATTCACAGGAGAAGCTAGATACTGTGTTAGGTCAGACTGAAAAATCCTTAACTGAGCTGACATTCAACCAGCTGGATGATAATACCACTATTTCTGTTAATGATGGCTTGATTCAAGTGGTGAAAAATATGGATGCCAGCATCAAGCACCGCTCTTTAGTGACCGGTATTCCATTTGGGATTGACCGTTTAGATGAAAATACGACAGGGGGGCAGTCTGGTGATTTAGTTATTTTGGCCGCTCGCCCATCAATGGGTAAGACAGCTCTTTCATTACGTTTTGTTACCGCTGCAATGAAAAAAATTATTGCAAGTCGTGAGAACGAACCATTTTTCAATAAAACGGTGCAATATTTCAGCTTAGAAATGCCAGCAGTACAGATTTTCCAACGCCTCATTTCAATGCAAGCGAAAGTAGCAAGTCAGAAAATGAGACAGGCTATTCAACTTACTGACGAAGAAACAGCCAAAATTGCAGAAACTTTAGGGGTGATGAATACACAATGGCAAGACCGATTATTAATTGATGAGAGTAATTACCTTACCCCTCAAATGTTGAAATCTAAAGTTCGCCGTAATGCACGTCAATACGGTAAACCTGCTGTCATTATTGTTGATTATATCCAGTTGATGTCTGATCCAGCTTATAAAGATGGAAAAAATCGCCACCTTGAAATTTCATCAATTTCCCGAGAGTTAAAGTCTTTAGCCAAAGAAATGGATTGCCCTGTTATCGCTCTATCTCAGTTGAACAGAAGTTTGGAACAGAGAGCGAATAAACGCCCAATGCCATCAGATTTAAGAGAGTCCGGTTCACTTGAACAAGATGCGGATTTATTGCTCTTTATTTACCGTGATGAAGTGTATAACGATGTTGAGCCTAATGAACAAGGGATTGCCGAAATTATGATTGGTAAACAGCGGAATGGTCCTATTGGAACGATATTTACACGTTTTAGAGGAGAATACTCACTCTTTGAGAATTTAACTGATGCTGAATATAGTCGTTTCGAGGGGTAACTTATGGGATACCGTATTAGTAAATACCCCCAACCTCAAGATTGGGCAGGAGAACACTATTTGAGCTGTGTGCATAAATTAGGTCGTGCCGCTATCAATTATTTAATGTACTGCAATGTATTGAAAGAGGTATCGGGTGGAAGACTAAAAGTAAAAGTGTTTGGCTACCGTTGGGGAAGAACAGAAGGCGAGCGAATCCGTTATGTGGAAAGACACAAAGTACGAAGTGTAACGGATTTTGAGGATTAAAAAATGCAAATACTAAATAATAAAGAAGCACAAAGAAAGCAGCAGATGTTAAAAAATCTGATGCAGGGCAGTATTAAAAATACGTCTGTGGAATATAACCAGCCTACTCATTCAGTCTTGCCGGAAACCCATCGGCAGCTTATTAGTGTCACGCTGGATAAGTTGAAGCCTTTTGAAGGGAATCCTCGTAAAACCAAGAACCCTAAATACGAGGAAATCAAAGCCTCCATTAAGGCTCGTGGGCTTGATCACGCTCCAAATGTGACTAAACGACCAGGCGATGATTTTTATACTGTTGCAGATGGGGGAAATACCCGTCTGCAGGCACTCAAAGAGCTATTTGAGGAAACGCAAGATCCCAAATTTTGGAGCATTGATTGTGTTTTCAAACCTTGGCAAGGTGAAGCGGATGACATCAGTTCTCGCATTGATACCCTTGTAGGGCATTTAGCCGAAAATGAGGTACGAGGTGACTTATCCTTTGTGGAAAAAGCTCTTGGTGTTAGAGATGTGAAGGCGTTGTATGAAGAGAAATTTCAGGAAAATTTCTCGCATCGTAAATTGGCTGATACGCTCACTGAGCAAGGTTATCCAATATCCCATCAACTAATTGCACGAATGGAGCAATGTTTGGTCTATCTCTATCCCCACATTCCTAATGTGTTATTAAGTGGGTTAGGTAAACCACAGATTGAAAAGTTACTCACTATTCATCGAAATGGGCAAAATGCATGGGATAACCACCAGTATCAAGTGCGAACTGAGCCAACTGGTAATTTTGATGAAACGTGGGTAGCAGCTCTTTCTCCAATGGATGAGGAGCCAGATAGTTTCTCGGTCACGGATTTTCAAGATAACCTGATTGGGGCAATCACAGAAGCCTTTGGTTATCAGCTTGAGTATAGTGTATTCAAGGCTGAAATTGACTTGGAAGAACGTAAATTATTGCGATTACGAGAGAAACAAGCTGAAATTGCTCAACAGGCGTTAGAGAGTGAGCAACGCTTAGCCGAACCTGAACCAGCTAAAACTAAAGCAAAATCTGAACCAGTTCAATCTGAAATAGCAAAATCAAAATCTGTTGCAGATGATGTTGAATTTAAGCCTGAATCAGATAATGACAGTGAGGAACCTGAATCAGAATTCGACACCCTTTCAATCGGTAGTTTACCGACATTTGAACAGGTGAATGATAGCGAGGATGTGACGGAAAGTGTACTTAATCATTTTGCAGATTTAGGTATGCAACCGGGAGTAAATCCTGAAGCAGAACGAGCAGTACAAGCGGTTGAAAATGGTTTGGAATTTGCAAATATAGGACGGCAGCCGGTTTCTAACATTTGGAAAATTTATCCGAGTCGTCAGCATAAAATGGAGGCTTATTCCTTAGCTTTAGATATTGCAGATGAGCTTGGCTTTATTGATTGCATTGAACATGTGGTCAAAGAGCCGGTTGATTACAGTTTTCGGGTGAAAACACTCACAGGAAAACATTCGGATTTTGTACAAGCAATGCACGGTATGTTGGTCGCATTATCAACCGATCAGATTGAGAGTGCTGATTATACTCAAGCACTATCTATCAGTAGCATTGATTTACTCGGCACATTAGTGGTCGAGCCGGCAATATCTGATTTACTGCTGGTACGTTTATTCCGTTTAATCCGTCTTACTCGTTATATCAAACAGCAAGCCAGAGGAGCATAAAAATGGATGCGACTATTAATTTAAATAGAGCGGTCATTGGTGAAGTGATTGAAAGAATTGAGCGTGGTGAAATTGGTTATTGCAGACAACTTGGCTTTGCTGAAGATGAACTTGCAGTAATCGAAAATCTTACTCAACGAGAATTGAATAGATTAGCTAAAAGCCCGGTAACGTTCGTCAACGCAACCATTAACCACCACACATTTTGGCAGCTCATTAATAATGTGAGAGAAGATAGCCGGCAACAACAAATTATTGATCGTGCTTTATTACTAGGGGCTTCTTCTGAGCTGTTAAGAGAGATGTTTAATCTTTCTTCAGCTGATGTATCTGCTCGCCGGAAATTATTAAGCATTAAAGAGGCGATGGGACGAAAACCCAATGCAGATGAAGAAACAGAAGTTTCAGTTTGGTTGCTTTGGGAACAATATCGTAATGGCTTGGATGGAACTGATAAAGAGATTACTGAATTTATTAGTGATAAAGCCTTTGAAGCCTTAATGGTGATTAGTGAAGAAAGTGGTGTCAGTTTAACCGAAGTGGTGAGATTGGTGCGTAACGGTGAAAAACAGCAGTATTAGAAAATAAAAAACCACAGAGCTGCTACTCTGTGGTTTTGGACTTTCCCCCAAAGGAGAAACACTTGATATGGATAGAATTATACAACAACACACAGCACTTGCAAGAGAAAAACTATTAGAAAAGTCAAAACAAAAAAATCAGGTGACTGAAGCAGAGAAACCGTTTCAGGGATTGCTCTTTGTTGGGAATAAACACGAAACGGTACCACTTCGTCTTTTGACTGATCGTTATCTATCACCAAGAGCAAAAGTAGCTTGGCAAATGATTAAACTCAATGCCTACCAATTTCAAGGCACCGCATTTCCAAGCTATGACGAGTTAGCTTTATGGTTATCTGATAGAGCTTTTCAGGGTAAATCGGTATCTCGCAAGGTAGTCAGTCAAACTCTATTGCTCTTACGCTTGACCCGATGGCTGACATTATGTGAGACCGTACGAAATGAACGTGGGCAAGTATTAGGTAATGTTTATGTTATGAACGATGAACCACTTTCACTGGCAGATAGCTTACAGTTAAATGGCGATTATTTGAAATTGCTAGAAAAATCAGCGAAACACGCTGATCCGTTAGTGTGTGCAGTTGCCAATGCAATTATTGATGAAATGTTGAAACCTGAAAATCAGCTTCATCATTTTGTTTCACATATTCCGGTTATTCAAGCTCGTATTGCTCAACAGCATAATCAGTTTGTAATTCGATCACAAGCGGTCGAATTGAATGAAAAAGCTGCAAACATTGTGCAACAAGCTACAGAGATTTTTACGAGTTCCAATATGGAACTCAGTGAAGAATCAATGAATTTACAGAGTTCCAATATGGAACTCAGTGAAAAATCAGTAAATTTACAGAGTTCCAATATGGAACTCAGTGAAAAATCAGTAAATTTACAGAGTTCCAATATGGAACTAAGTACAGAAAAATCATCTAACCCATTGATTTCATTAGCAGTTCCAAATCGGAACTCAGATACAGTACAGTATAGTACTAAGTATAGTAAGTACAGTACTGTAGCGAGTGATCAAGTTTCAGTAGAATCGGCGTTGTTGAAATTTGAACTTAGCAAAATGGAATTACAACAGTTATCGCAATTACTGCAAACGTTATCTGAAGAAACTCGCCAAGCTGTTTTACTTGAAGCGGAAAAACGCATTGCAAGTGGTAGCGTGAAAAAGCCGGCTGGTTATCTATTTAGCTTAATTCGTAAAGCTCAGACTGGCGTATTTAATCCTTACTTCAAGCAAAAATCAGTAGAGCAGGTGCAAGCTAAGCCAAAGGAAAGTAGGGAAAAGCAAGGCTCAATGCGAGTATTGCCATCTAAAGTAACTCGTTCATCAGCTAATAACCAGCGTAGCCTAGAGATAATTCAGCAATTAGCAAAGTCGATGGTGTGTTAATATGTTTATAAAATATACAGCGTTCACAGTGTGAACAGCGAGCAAAAAACATACAGTGGCACCAGTGGCGACAGTGAGCGGAAAATATACAGTGTTCACAGTGTGAACAGTGAGCAGAAAACATACAGTGCCACCACTGGTGGCAGTGAATAGAAAATGTACAGCTTATTTTAAGCAGGAGATTTTATGTTACAGCCTGAATCTACAACTCAAAAACTCGGTGCATTACGCTCCGATATTTCTATTACTTTACATTCTCGTATGGGAACAATGCTTTGGAGTGGTCGTTCTCCGGTTTATGAAAACGGTAAGACGGTTCGTAGTGCTATCACGAGTATGCCTAAAGCCTTGAAACTACTGACTCAAATCCAGCGGGATGCAGAAAATGACGATCCGTTTGCTGATTACTATCTACTTAATTTTGAGAAAATGGTGCTTGCCCATCGTGAAAAAATGCAACATTTAATCAGCGAGATAATGGAACGCTATGCGGTAGATATTCCGGAAGGAATTGATATTTCTCGTTGTGAGAATATAACACCAGTAACTTATCAGATTTTAAGCAATTCTCAGCTTGGATTTAAGCTAATCTATTTGCTTAATGATTTTGATGTGTACGCCCGTACGGTGGCTACCGCACAACATATTGCCTTAATTACCAGACGAGAAGCTGCACAGCTAAATGACAAAGGAGCAACCTTGCTTCGTCAATGCTTTGGTGTGGTTGAGACCTACCGTCATTCCGGTGTAACCCGACAAGATGCTATTGAAGACAATGCTCGCTATAAAGAAGCCTTATCTCGCTTTAAGTTGAATAGCTTGTCGCAGGAGGTATTAAGTGGCGAGTTAAGAGCTGAATTTGCCCCAGCCATTCGTAATCCATCTATTAAGCCTGTTTCAGAAGTCAGTGAAATAAAAGGAGAAACTGCTTCAACAGAGTCATTTATTGAGATTAAGGAAGTACAAGAGGATTCATTGTAATGACGGAAACTGAAATGTTTTTGACCAGTGAACAATATCGGAAGCTGGCTCAGGATTCAGGTTTAAATGGGTTGATGAGAGAGTTGTTTACGCCAATTACAACCGCTGAAGAATGCCGCAGATTACATGAAAAAGCAGATGCCGTGCGGCAGGGAATCCTTGAGTTACAGCCAACTATTTTCAACAAAGTAACCACTGGAGTATTGAAGAGTGTTCCTTTACGTTTTGTAAGAGATACTTATACGAGAACTGGAATCACATATCTTCGCTGGCGTAATTATGCCAATACCAAAAATGGTAATGCAGCGTGGCAAAGTTTAATGGATGATGTTAATCAACCTGAAATTATCAGAACCTCATTAGCTCAGGTGGAGAACACAAGGTTAGTCTTAAATATGCAGCTAGGTATTATTTCTAGCATATTAGAGAAGTTAGAAAAAACAGGGAAAGAGTTAGATAGGGTGGAAAAAAGTCTGTTACGAAATGGCTGATTTTCTTGTTACGACGAAGCTTATTTTGCTGTTACGTTAGGGATTTACTAAAAGGCCTTTAAAGGTAAGGGGAACAAGCCCCCTTACCTTTAGAAGCGGAAAGGATTTTGGGGATTTCTGGGAAAGAAACAAACACCGAGTGTGAGTCGGTGTTTGGAATAAATTTTAATGAAGTGATTTTTTTATTCGTTTATCAAGTTGTTTGGATTCTGTTCTCCTAAATTTAGCGATAAGGATTTGAAGCCGCAATAACCGCCTCTCCAAAGGTAATGTTGCGTTTCTCTGACATGTTGAGTTTCCTATGTTTTGTTGTGGTAGATAAAAAATAGAGACTCAATATACCACATATGGCTGGTGTGGTTAAATAAACAGCTACTTACCTCTCTAAAAGTCTCCTCAATTCAAAAATAGAAAATCGCTGATTTTTATACCATAGCACATTATTCTACATTCAACCTTTTATTTTATCAGGAGCAAATATGGCAGGGTTTAATAAAGCAATTATTGTTGGCAATTTGGGGCAAGATCCAGAGATGCGTACAATGCCAAATGGTGAGGCAGTTGCAACAATTAGTATCGCCACATCTGAAACTTGGGTAGATAAAAATACCGGTGAGAAAAAAGAAAATGTTCAATGGCATCGAGTTGTATTCTATCGCCGTCAAGCAGAAATTTGTGGGCAGTATTTGAAGAAAGGTAGTAAGGTGTTAGTAGAGGGGAGTTTTCATACTAGAAAATGGGAAGATCCTCAAACTCACGAGACAAAATATGCAACGGAAATCCGAGGAAGCGTATTACAAATGTTAGATAGTCGCCCACAAGGAGATAATTCAGGAGATATGCCTCCAGTAGAACAACTTCCTGATGATCATGATATTCCCTTTTAACGTAGATTATTGCTTATTTAGATTGAATCCCGATATTTTGTATAGTCGGGATTTTTATTTTTTTTTAAAAGTATAAATTTTGGGAAAAGATTAAAACCTTAATTTCTGATTATTCATTCAGTATTTTTGCTCCTGGTGTAAAAAACACCATTTTAATGGAGTGATGAAAAGGCTTTCACTCGGCTTTATTTATTTTTATAAGAGAGTTTTTACTATGAATCGTATTTTTAAAATTACTGAATTGTCTAACAATAAGGGTAAAATTTCGACATCTTTATTTATTATGTTGATCGGGGTATCAGGTTTAGCAGATGCTAGTCCAGTAAGCATCCAAGGCTCTGCGATCTCAGAAAATGCTGTATCTATTGGTAGTAATGGGTATGCAACTGCTGTTGACGGTATCGCCACTGGTCAAGGCTCTGTTGCAACTGGTGGAGGATTTAGCCGAGAGAATTTTGCTAGTAAAGTTGCTGAAAATAAAGCAGCTATAGATATTGTGAATACAAAGCAAAATGAGCTTAATAATGTAAATAATCAATTAGATGCTACAAAAGATGCAATTGATTCACTTAGTAAGCAAATTGATGATTTAACAAAACAACAGGATTCTATTAAAGATAAAATTTCTATAAAAGAAGAATTAGAAAATCATAAAAATAGCATGGATAAGAATTTGAATGATAAAGAAAATGAGCTGAATATAGCAAAAGCTGCTTTAGAAAATATTCTTATCAATGGTGATAATTTATTCCTGGATTTCACTCCATTACTACAATCATTGAGTTGGGATAAATATTCTCATCTAAATGGTGAGGCTTTGGTAATTGATGAGTTAAAGTCTATTATCACAGAAAGATTTCCTTATTTTTCGTTCTCTGATGAGAAATATAAGGAAGTTGTAAAAGGCTATGTAAATAAAAATGCGACTTATAATGGAGCAATTAATTCATTAATAAATGAACTTTCTCCTGTTGTAAATTCTTCACCAGGTAAAAATAAAGTAGATTACCTTAATACTGCTTTAAAGGATTTCTATTCAAATAAGACATCTCTAAATCAAGACGGGTATATTTCAGATATGTCTGAATTTATAAGAGATGATAAAGGCTCTCTATATGAGGGATATTCAGGCTATTTCTTTAATGATACAAATTCATTTGAGTTGAGAAACAAACGTTATAATGATCACGTAAGTGTAAAGTCTAAAGTTGTTATTGGTTCTCTTTACGAAAATTGGGCAATGGAAGAATACCATAGAAAACTGGGTAACGAAAATTTCCAAAAATTATTAAATACTTTGGTTTTAGCTTCTGTATCTCAATCAGAGAATGATAAATCATTAATTAGTGGAATTACTCAAGGTTTTAGCCCAGCTTCTGGAGATAGAATAGGAACTGGTGAAAATGATATTTTTGGTACACAAGTTATAGCCTTTAATCTGAGATCATTATCTGGAGATAAGATACCGGTGTTTAATATAGATTATAACTCGATGTATCTGGATCTTTTAAACTCTATTGATAATGATGCATCTGATGTGCTTAATTCCCAAGATATTGCTAATTTTAATAAATATAGAAATGCACTATTAGATTTTTATAATAATGTTAATTGGAATGATAAAGAGTCTCCTTATAATCTGATTGCATACAAGGAACGAATGGATAAAGTTATTGAGTTTAATGATAAATTAAATGATTATAATATGCTTTATCTTAAAGAAGATAAAACAAATAATGATATATCAACCCTGATGAAGCTTTTAAAAGAAATTAAGGAGTTAGGTAATAATGATGAATATAGGCTGGGTTCATTCAGGCTTGAGTTGACAGAATATGCATATAAAGAGCTGAATTATTCTAAGGATAAAGTAGATGCTATTATTTCTCGAATTAATGAGGAGCTTAAACTTTATGAGCCAAATAATGAAATTGTGGTAAAAACGAAAGAAAAAGCTAAAGAACTTCAAGAGGCTTATGATAATGCTAAAAAGTCAATTGATGATACTCAAAAAGAAATTGATGCTTTAAGTAAGGAAATTGAAAATTTAGCTTTGACAGAAGACGAGAAGGCTATTGATAATAAAAAACTTGGGAAACAAGTAGAGCTTGATGAAATTAAGAATAAAAAACTAGAATTAGAACAGCAACTTAAAGATAGAGAAAGTGAGCTTAATAGAGCTAAAGATGAACTGGCTAAAACGTCATTAAAAGATTTAGGGTTACATTCCCAAGCTTATGGCTCAAATGCATTTTCATCAGGTAATGATTCTATTTCTATAGGAACCAATGCGATAGTTACCTCAACAGATGGTATTAGTATCGGACGTGATAGTGCTGTAATTGGTAATCAATCTATTGCAGTGGGAGCTGACAGCTCTGTAACCGGTAATAGCTCAATTGTCATTGGTGTTGAGCATACAGTATCAGGTGCTCGTTCAGGTACTCTTGGTACTATGAATATGGTAAACGCTGATGATGCTTATGCTTTGGGTAATAACAATATTCTGAATCATGGTGCAAGTAATACCTTTGTTTTAGGTAGTAATATCATTACTGATGTTGCTAACTCGGTAGCATTAGGGGCAAATACAGTATTGCCTAAAACTGTTGGTACACCAAGTATTGAGGTTAAAGGCAAAATATATAATTTTGCAGGTGCTGATCCTGTTGGTACAGTTAGTGTAGGAGCTGAAGATGTCGAGCGTACGATCACTAATGTTGCAGCTGGTCGTATTTCAGATATATCGACTGATGCAATTAATGGTTCTCAGCTTTTTGCTGTTATCAATGCTATTGATAATTTAAAAATGTCTGAGAGTAACTCTATTACTACTATACAAACAATTAAAGGTGGCACTGGAGTTACTGTAACCATTGATACTGATAAAGTGCAAACAGTCAATGTGGTTGGTGTAACAACGACAACTGATGAGGGTAAATCTCATACTCGTTCGGATTTAACCAAGTCCGTTGGTGTAAAAGGTGATCGTAAAAATATTCGTACCACTACTGCTGCAAATGGTGATGTACGAGTGAGTATGAGTGATAACATTCAAGTCAATAGTGTATCTATCCATAATGGGCCAAACATTACACAAAATGGTATCAATGCCAATAATACTCGTGTCACCAATGTACAAGATGGAATTTCTCCGACCGATGCGGTGAATGTTCGTCAATTAAACCAGCAAGGAAATGTTCTCAATCAGCGTATTGATAACCTTGCAAATAATGTGAAGAAAAACAAAAAACGTGCCGATGCTGGCATTGCTGCAACAGCAGCGATGAGCAACATTCCGCAGGTGATGTTAGCAGGTAAATCGGGCGTTGGTGTAGGTGTAGGTAACCATAGCGGACAAACTGCTGTGGCCGTTGGTTACTCTCGTGCATCAGATAATGCAAAACACATTATTAAGCTATCCGCAGGTGTGGATACGCAAAGCAAGGCAACCTTCGGTGCAGGTTATATGTATCAATGGTAATTTACTGAATGAACAGGAACGCTAATATTGGCGTTCCACTTCTCTCAAATGATTTAAAAGGTTTAAAAGATGACAACATTAAAATTCACTGCTCTTGCAATTTCTTGTGCAATTTTAACCGCTTGCGGTAATCTCTCTCAGGTTTCAACTGATGGAACAACAGACAAACCAGTGTTCCCGAAATTAACTGAAACCAAATTTAACCACGATGGCTCACAAGTCGGTTCGTGGGTAAACTGGAACAATGTTCGCCAAATTGAACGTGGTATGAACAAAGACCAACTTTACAATTTGATCGGTCGCCCTCACTTTTCAGAGGGACTATATGGCGTACGTGAATGGGATTATGCATTTAACTACCGTGAAAACGGTGTGCATAAAATCTGTCAATACAAAATCCTATTCGACACCAATATGAACGCTCAACAGTTCTACTGGTATCCGAATGGCTGTAACTCTAATCACGAGTTCAATATAGCTGCAGACTTCTTATTCGACTTTGACAAAGACAACTTGACTACAGAGGGCAAACAAGTCGTCGCTGAATTAGCCGAAAAAATGCGTGGTTTAAACATTACATCAGCAAGCGTGGAGGGTCATACTGACCGAATGGGAAGCGATGCGTACAACCTTGACTTATCCCAACGCCGTGCAAATACCGTGAAAGTAGAATTACAACGTTTAGGCCTACAAACAGAAATGACCGCTGTCGGTTACGGTGAAGCCTATCAAGTGAAGCAATGTGTGGGGGAAGATGATACGGCGAAAGCGTGCTTGAAACCAAATCGCCGAGTGGTGGTAAAAGTGAATGGTAAAAAAGTGGTTGCGAGCGGTGCAGAGCAAAAAGCAGGTCCAATCGGTCCAGCTCCACTCTACGATGTAAACTATCCTTATTCACTAAAAATCACTGGTAATCCTTATCCGGCATTTTCTATACAAGGTTTTTAATAAATAATAGTTTTTAAACTAATTAATTTTTTAAAGGCTTTTCATATTCATAAAATCAATAGCAACGGTTTAAGATTGCTATTGATTTTATTGGATATAGAATAGGTTTTTTAAAACTTAAAGTGTCAATAGTTCTTGGTGTATTTTCTGAATAACTGGCTCCCAATCATAATCTAAGTCTTGTCTGAATAAACGAACACTTTGATACCAAATACTATCCTCTCTAAATAATAACCAACGAAAATCAGGTTTATAATTAATCAAAATCCAAGTTGCTTTTCCCATTGCTGCAGAAAGATGAGCCACTGAGGTATCCACACAAATCATTAAGTCCATTTGCTCAACAATCGCTGATGTGTCAAAGAAACTGTCTAACTTGGAATGAAAGTCATAGACGTTGGGATAATTGCGTAAAATATCAGCCTCTGTAGCATTCACTTCTTTTTGTAAAACATAAAAGTCCGCATTTGAGGAAAATAATTGAGAGAATAAAGTGAGTGGAATGCTACGAATTTTATCATTATCCGTATTTGAGCCTCCACGCCATACGATGCCAATTTTAGGCTTACCTACGATAAGCGGTAATTTTTCCTTCCACTTTTGCAAATATTCTAATGATGGTATTAAATAACGTGAGTTAAAAGGAATATTATCTATTGTTGTTCCGCATAAATAAGGCAAACTCATCATTCTTACCCAATGAGAAAACTGAACTTCATCACCTAATTTTGCTGTTGTTATGCCATGTTTAGACAAATTAAATGTGAGAAAATCATCAATATGAGAGTTATTCCAAACTAAAACATCAATGCCTTGTTGTTTAAGATAAATAGCATAACGTACAAATTGGATATTATCCCCAATTCCTTGCTCTGAACAAATGAGTAAACGACTTTGGGAATCCAGAGGTTCGCCTTGCCACAGAGGTCTTGGGAGGGACATTGGATTTTTAAATGATTTATAATGAGTTTCCCAGCGTTTTTCATACAATGCCCACCCCATTTGATAATCTCCAACTAGCAATAGTAGCAGGGCTTTATTCAGTGTTGCTATAGCTTGTTCTTGAGGAAATTTTTCAAGATATTTTATTGCATCATTGCAATCTCTCAGAGATAGATTGAGTAGCCCTAAGTTAATCGCATTTCCGCTACGAAGAGCAAAATGAATTGGATCAATATATTCGGTTAATAATGCTTTATCATTTTTCAATATATCGAAGAAAAATTGATAATAAGGTGTATCTGACTCTGATTGATATAAATTTGCAAAATCCTCTTCAGAAAAAGTAATTTTGTGAATAAATTTTTCTGCTTCATTGCTTTGTGTTAAATAGGCATAAATTTGATTATCGTAGTTTGAAAGTGATGTACAACCTAATTCTTGAAAAAGTAATGCTCGTTTACGGTAGATTATTGGATTTTGAGGATCAAAGGATAACGCTCTATCTACTTCTTCCAATTTTTTTAATTTTTCTAAGAGGGGAGTGTTTGTAGCTGATATAGTGGTTTGTTGCATTATTTAATTGTTAATAAGATTCAATATGCCTATATTCTAGCTATTCTTATTGATTAAATAAATACTGTTTTAAGAAATGTATATGAAACTCTTAGAAAGGTAAATATAGTTTTATATAGTAATTTTTTATAGCTTTTATAACATAGCCCAGGTTTGGATGAACTGTTATTATACTTATAATCACTCCTAATAATTTGGATTTGCTACACCTCGCTCTGCGGGGTGTTTTTTTTGATAAGGATATATGAAACGGAGCAAAGTTATTGATGTAATCTATTTAATTGCTATGGCTCTTATTGCTATATGCTTAAGTTAAATTTTGCTGACATATTAACCTCACTTTATATCTCGGACTTAGGATAATAGTTTTCCCTTGTTTAGGATTTCTCTCTTTTTTAATCTAAAAATAAGAAAATAGCAACATATATTCTCAATATTTAGATTTAAGGAGACACCCAATGCCCACTAAACATATCGAATCAGAATTATGGCAACAAATTGAAGCGAAAACAGTTGAGACAATTATGCAGGCTCAGGTAATGATTAAGGAAACTGATATTTTGCAAGAAATCATTAAAAAAGGGTTGCAGCATATTTCTATTGAAGAATTAAAACAGTTTGCACTACAGAAAAAAGCATCAAGAGGGGAATAACGATGAAATTATTTATCTGTGAAAAACCATCTCAAGCTCGGGATGTAGCAACGGTACTAGGTGCAACTAAAAAATGTGATGGCTACCTAAGCACATTGGATGGCAGTATTATTGTTGGATGGGCAAGAGGGCATTTAGTCGAACAAGCAGCTCCATCTGAGTATAACAATGGGATATGGGAAAAATGGAATTTAGAAACACTACCTATTATACCTAGTAAATGGAAAGTATCCTTAAAAAAGGATACCTCTCGTGAATATAAAGTTCTCTCTAGGCTCATAAAAAATACTGCTGATATTGTAATTGCAACGGATGCGGATAGAGAGGGAGAAATGATTGCGAGAGAGCTACTGGATTTACTTAATTATCGTGGAGCAATAAATCGTTGTTGGATAACTGGACTGGATTCAGTAAGCATTCGTAAAGCGTTACAAACAATAAAAGCAGGTCCAGAAACCGAGAATCTTTATTATGCAGCTCTTGCTCGTAGTCGCTCAGATTGGCTTATTGGTATGAACTTTTCTCGCTTGTTTACCCTAATGGCTCAGGCAAAAGGTTATTCAGGCAAGCCTTTAAGTGTTGGACGAGTTCAAAGCCCCACACTTGCAATGGTGGTGAAACGTGATCGTGAGATTGCCCATTTCGTACCAAAGTCTCACTATCAATTAGGTGTACAGTGTGCTACTTCAACGGATGAATGTTTTGTTGCAGGTCTTGTTATTTCTGAACGATACCTTGATGAGTCAGGTTTATGCTTAGATGGACGAGTTGTGCAACAGGCGGAACAGCAAATTAAGCAATCCGGAATAGCGAAGATTATTTCTGTTGAAACAAAGCGTGAAAAGAAATCTCCACCATTGCTGTATGCGTTAAGTGATTTGCAAGGAGAATGTAACCGGTTATTTGGGTTTGGAGCTCAACAAGTATTAGATATTGCTCAAGCCTTGTATGAAGTGCATAAATTGACTACTTATCCACGTACTGATTGTGGTTATCTGCCTGAATCTCAGTTTGCTGAAGTTCCTGTAGTTATTCAATCTTTAATTGCATTAGAAAGTAGTTTACAGGGTTTTCTGCCGAGACTTAATTTGAAACAGAAAAGTCGAGCTTGGGACGACAAAAAAGTAACAGCTCACCATGGAATTATCCCAACAATGAATAAGAAAGCAGACTTAAGTAAATTAAGTGATGCTGAGATGAAAGTATATGATTTAATTCGTCGCCGTTATTTAGCTCAATTTTTGCCTAATTTGGAAACAGATAAAACAGTCGTACAATTGCAATCAGCAGGACATACTCTTATAGCTCGTGGTAATGTGATCGTGGCTCAAGGCTGGCGTATTTTATTTGGAAAAAATATGGATGATGAGAATAGTGATGATGAAGCTAAGCAAGGTTTACCAACATTAAGTGTTAATCAACAATGTAAGGTGGTTTATACCGAGATTCGTTCATTACAAACTAAGCCTCCTGCTCATTACACCGAGGGAACATTACTTGATGCAATGAAAAATGCAGCTCGTTTTGTCACCGATGAACGCTTGAAAAAACGCTTACGGGAAACAGAGGGGCTTGGTACAGAAGCGACTCGTGCTGGATTAATTCAGGGCTTGATTGATAAAGGTTTTCTGTTGAAAAAGAAAAAATCCTTGGTTGCTTCGAACGAGGCGGTGGCATTGATTGATAGTCTGCCGGCTTTATTGAAAGATCCGGGATTGACTGCATTATGGGAGCAAGAGCTTAATCGTATTGCAGAGGGGGAAGCTACCTTAGACAGTTTTATGCAAAAACAAGAGCAATTTGTTAGGCAGTTGATGAAATCCTGTATGGCTCAAGGGGTCGATATGGGCAAAATTGAAGTTAAACAATGTCCAAAATGCAATTCACCAATGCGTAAACGAAAAACAGATAAAGCTGAATTTTGGGGATGTACTCGCTATCCTGATTGCGATGGTATGGAATGGGTGGATACAAGCAAGAAAAAAGGCAGCAGAAGCGGAAAGGGCGGAAAACGTACATCTGTAGCAGATATGGTTCGAGGTCAGATTTTATCGTAGGATGAAATTCAATGACCTAGCCTTTTTAATTGATGATAGAAGAGGGAAGCAGATGAAAAAGAGTAGCTTAGAGGCTAAATTTTATGAAGTCATCAATATTGACTGTAATCATAAATATGTCGTTGGCTCTATACATTTATGAAAAACAAATGCCCAACTTCAGACATTACTGAATGAAGAGAAAAATATCCCAGAGCCTATTGTCGGAGATAGGGTTATATCAGAATTATGTCTCCTTAACCTGGATACAGAGTGTGGTAACTAGATGGAGAAATGATTTTCTGATAGACTATTGGTTGGGGAATGTTCCCCTTTCATCCTTGCCACAGCTCCGTGGTGAAAAATGGAGTGCCTTTTGTACCGTATGGTGCGTGTTTAGCAATAAGTGACCACAATGTTATTGCGACTACAGAGAAAAAAGAGTTTTAGATGATGTTTGAAGCGGATTGTCTGCAATTCTTATGCGTGTAGAATTTGGTCATATTTGTCAGGTTATAAATTTGATGTAATCTTAGTTATAATCAGTCTTATACTCCTTTGTCCTTTGGGACAACAATGCCCAGTTCAGTGATGAATTGGGCATTTTCTTATTTTAATGCTGTTTGTGAGTGTGTGTTTAAGCGAGCGAATTTGAGTTCATCAAATTCATCGTGAATAACATATTGATATATCAGCACTAAATCCCCTTGGATATGGCAGTCACGATAACCTTTCCATTCACCGGATAAAGCATGATCTTGATAGCTTTCCGGTAAAAGTAAACGATTGAGAAGGCAGTGAATAGCAGTAATGTATTTTGTGCCAATCAGTACATTAGGGTGTCGTTTAGCCAAATCAGTTAAATCTCTCACAAACTGCTTAGAATAACTCACTTTTAATGGTTTGCTTTCCATTATTGTCCACCATTAAGAATTCGTTTTGTGAACTCTTCAGTAGAATAATTTTCACCGGCTTCGATAAAAAAACTGGCAGCTGAACCATTATCCAGTTCATCAATTGCCGATAATGTGTCTTTATTCGGGCGAAGATAGTTTAAATCTACCGGAATAGAACGTGTCTTTGCAATTTGGTTTAAGAACATATTAAACACTTGAGATGGAGTTAACCCATATTGTTCAATGACTTGATAGGCTTCTGCTTTTGTGCGTTCAACTGTTCTGAAACTGATTGAAGCATCCGTAATCGCCATAAATAATTTCTCCCTTTAGTATGACATTGAAAGACTATTCTAATAAAAATGAGTTAAAAAAGCTACAATCTCTCCAAAATACGTTTCTAATTTTTTACTTGCTAAATAGATAACTTTACTTATAATCCAAAACATACTTCTGTATCTGCGGATACAAAGTAGGTAGCTTGGAACTGCATTCAGATGCGTCTGAATTGAGCTACGGATTCACTGCGGTGAATTTAGTTCATTCCCTTTGTTGGTCGGTTCGCCAATGTAAATAAAGAACTGCCTTTTAAAGCTGACTCCATTCTGCAATCAGCTGCAAACTCGCTTGAGTTTGGAATGGATTTTGCAAAATTCGTTTTTTTACCCAGTGGGGATCATTTACCCCGTTGGGATAGATGTTTCTCCACTTTTTTCATTTGGAGAAACTCTTATGGAAAAATTTAGTCTCAGACGTTTTATTAAACGCCCTGTAGATATTTCAATTTTAGAATCTTGGGCAAAGATGTGCGATGATTTAGCTAAAACAGCTATTCTCGGTATTTTTGGTTCGATGTTCTTTGCTGATGAATTTGGAATCTTCTTTAAGATTTTTTCTTTTATTGGATTGTTGGGTGCATTTGTTATACTAATGCTATCATCTATTCATTTTCGTCAGTTGATTGTTGAACGTAAGGAGAAATAAAAATGCTAAATGTATTTTTTATTTTGGTTTTATTAGCTGGTTCTATCGCAATTCTAAGATTTGCTCAGAATCTCTACAACGAAGAAATGGAACGAAAAGCTAAAAATTAGTTTTAACCATTTTTTCAATTCAATATATTGGCACAAAATGTTTGTGTCTCACTTCAACCCAACGGGGTACATTATTCCCCGAATGGGCATAGTGTATCCCTTTAATTTTTTACTTTTTAGAGGAACATTACTATGTCTAAATCTACTCAAACTCAAAATTTCTTTAATTTACATACTAACGGTATCGGATACTTAAATAATATCCGTGAGGTTCCTAACAAAGGAAACACTTATCTTAGTTGTAACATTGCTGCGTTAACTGGCGATTCTTCTAAACCTAATTACCGACACTTCAATGTAAATGTAGTAGGTTCAGAGAATGAGCTTCTTATCCGTAAGTGCCAACAAGCCGTAGATGCTAGAAAAAAAATTTTGATTGCGTTTACATTTGGTGATTTATGGACTGAAATTTTCACTTATGATAAAGACAGTCAATATCATCAAAAAGGTGATACCGGTGTAATGCTTAAGGCTCGCCTGATTCGAATCAAATCTATCTCGATTGATGGCAAGAAAGTGTATCAGGAAGAACCTAAAGAGCAGTACTCAACTTCAGTTCCAGTATCTACTCCGCAGATTCCATCTGAGCCGGAGGTTGCTGCTGAATTTGATGAAGAACCTGTACAACATCAAAAAAGACAGCCGTCTTTTCGGGTTAGCCGTAAGCAATCTCAAAATGCTTCAGCTCAATATCCAAAAGATTCTTTCTAATCACCTTAAGCCCAACAAATGTTGGGCTTTCATTTAATTTATTCCCTTGGGGAAACACTCCCTAAGGTGTGTTTCCCTGTCTTTTACAAGTTTAGGAGAAACACTATGACTATTAACACTTATGCAAAATTTGCACCTACCGTTTTTGTTGCAAAATGCCCAGAACCACATACAAAAGGTGAAATTATCACACTAACGAGCAAATATGGTAATGAAACCGAGGTTCAAGTACATAATCTTGTTAAACAAGATAGCGAGTATTACTTTTATTCCTTTACCCGTTGTGACGGAATGGATAGCCAGTCATTTGCTCAGCAGAAGGCAGACCGTTATCAAGGTTATGCGGATAATGCAACCAAACGCAGCCAAAGCTGGACAAATGCAGCTAATGAGGGGCTGGAGTTTTTGAGACTAGGTGAGCCAATAAAAATTGGGCATCATAGTGAAAAACGCCACCGTAACCTTATTGAACGTAATGCTCGCCGTATGGACAATGCGGTTGCAGAAATGAACAAAGCTGCAAGTTATGAATCTCGTATCGCATATTGGGAAAAAATGGCAGGAAAAATTGACCTGTCTATGCCGGAAAGTCTGGAATACTTTAAGTTTGAATTGGATAAAGCCAAAACAAAGCACAAAGAATTGAAGGATAATCCTGAGAAACGAGGGCATAGTTATTCACTTACTTATGCTAAAAAAGCAGTTAATGAACTTGAGAAAAAAGTAAAGTTAGCTGAATTACTTTGGGCATAATCATTTACAAAGGAGATGACTATATGAATCGACAAGGTATCTACATTAACGGTAAACAGGTGTTTGATTCACAGGGCGAAGATATTCAAAGCATTGAATTTTTTGGCTGCAATATTCAAACGGTCGTAGGCATAAACAAAGGAAGTATTTCAGTCTCGTCCAATGGTAATCAATTATTGGTGAATGGACAGTCGATTGAATTAGGTTCTGAGCCAGTCCTCAAAATTGAGGTGTTTGGCAATGTGCAGAAACTGAGTGCCGGTGCCGCAGATGTCTCTATTACAGGAGATGCTGGCAGTGTTGACACAGTTAGCGGTGATGTCTCTATTAAGGGAAATGTTGCCTCTTATGTGAAAACCGTGAGTGGCGATGTTCGTTGCAGTGCTATTACTGGTTCGGTGGAAACCGTCTCCGGTGATATTTATCGCTGATATTTACTCATTTTATTATTTACCACCCTATTGGGAAGCAATTTTCCCAAGGTGGGCAGATTGTTTCCCATTTTTATTTTGAATTTGGAGAAACATAATGATAGACACCTTTTTTGACCTTGATGACACCTCGTGCAATTTAGGTAATTGGGAGGATATACTGGAAGAGTACGACGATAGTCTTTCAGTTGAAGATTTTTGGCATTACGCTAAAGAATTTGAAACTATACCTCATTTTGGCAACTTATACCAGGAGCGTGTCATCCTTAAGTTGATTGCTCGATTCTGTATTGAGCTGGATATTGAGCAAGATTCGGGTTTAGTCGAATTTAGTTACTATATCAATGGAATAGACACGCATTTCTACATTAATAGCCAAAGAATCTGCGATATAGATGATTGGAATGAGATGTTAGATGAAGTGCGTGAAGAAATTTTAATGATTGGAAACTTGGCTGCCTGATTTTTATTTCTACTTTACTTCCCACGGGGATACCTCCCTAGTGGGCGGTATTCCCAATCTTTTTTAAGGAATACCGTTATGTGTAATATCAATTTAACATCTGCTCAAAAAGCAAAATTGACTAAAGCAAACCGCCTAATTTCATCTGTAATGGAGGAGGCTGGTGTTCAATATCTATCAAGCACACCTTTTTCTATGCCTATCCAAGTTTTTGACTATTTAAGAACCTTAATTGGATTTGAGGAAAAAGAGGTATTTGCCACAATGTTTTTGGACAATCAGAACAGGTTGATTAAAGGCAAAGTAATGTTTATGGGGACGATTAATTGTACCACTATTCATTCCAGGGAAATTGTAAAAGAGGCATTACTTTGCAATGCGGCTGCTATCATTATTTCTCATAATCATCCATCTGGTACTTTGATACCAAGTCAAGCAGATATTAATATCACGAAGAAAATCCTAAGTGCTTGTCAGCTTGTAGATATTCAGTTGTTAGATCATTTGATTGTATCTGCTACTGATTACCACTCAATGCGTGATTCTTTTGAGATGGAGGCATAATATGGGGTTAGATGCGTGGCTATTTAGCTTACCACGAAAAGTGGATAATGAAGTGGACTTTATTCTGTGTGAGGATGAATCACCAGCTGAAATCGCTTATTGGCGTAAAAATTGGGATATTCATCAATTTTTGGCTGATATATATTTTGATCGAGGAGGTCTAGGTGAGTTTAACTGCAATAGGCTCGTGCTTGATGAAGTTGATTTGGATTGTTTGGAAGAAGCTATTCAAGAAAGTTTTGAGTATGACTACGAATATCCGGAAGATATTGAAGTTGAGCGAGTTCGAGATCTTAATATCGTGAAAAAAGCCCGTGCTGAACTTGCCAAAGGCAACACGGTTTACTACGACTCGTGGTGGTAGTTTTTAATAATATGTCGTAGCAATACGATATTTCCCTTGGGGATACACTGTATCCCCATTGGGGGCATAGTGTATCCCTGTTCTTTTTAATTGAATGGAGTATATTGTGTTTAACTTATTTAAACGTCCTTATTCGAAAGAAGACTTTGAGGATTGGTCAAAGTTTTGTTATGATTTGGCAAAAGTATCTGTTTCAGGTTCACTTGTGACCTGTTTTACAGGAGATTACGGTATAACTCAACGTGTTTTTTATGTTATCGCTTTGCTTTTTATTACTTATATATTAGGTCTAGCTGCTAGGAAATTTCGTTTAGTTTCTTGTAATGTAAAAAAAGGAGAGTAATATGTTTGCTTCTATTATGCTTGTCGTAACAATCATTGGATTGCTTTACCTTAATGTAAAACTGGACAAAATGATTAAAGATGGTTCATACGCTGAAAAGTGATAAAACCTGATAATTGACATCGAGAGTCATTTCATCAACCCCATTGCAGCCAGTCTGTAATGGGGTTTTTATATTGATAGTACTAGGATAATCGTATAACGGCGATGAAAATTAGTCGCAGAGAGAAAATGCTAAAAAATTGAATTTCGAATAAATATAGATTTCATAACCTAAACTCATAAAAATGCTGAATGTTTATTTTCACTTGTAGGAGTTTAAAATGATTAGAAAATTCAGCATGTTTGCACTTCTCTCTTTATTATTGGCTGCTTGCACTCATCAACATAAATCGACTGAGAGCGAAAAAAATTGGGAACATAGGACACCAAAGGCTGAGGCAGAGTTGCCATCTACTAACCAAGAATCTGAAACAGGCTGGGTTCCTGTTGGTAATCAGGTTGAAAATAATATGAACTCTCCCATTGCTTCTGCTAATACAGCAGAAGTAAAACCGCTTATTCAGCATCGAGTGGTGAAAGATGACATCTATACGGCTGCTATAGAAACTCACCCTGAAGTTGTGCGTTATGACCGCTATTTATTAGTAGATAGTGAGCCACAAGATGGGCAGAAGTATCTGTTAGAACAAATGGTTACCATCAATATGAAAGGAAGTGGTTTAAGCGTTGAAAGTGGCATGTGGAATACATTAAGTGGCACAGGTTATACGCTATGTTCACCAATTAATCAGGCTGTCTCGGCATTGTTCCGATTACAGCTACCAAAAGTGCATTATAAATTTGGTCCTGTTCGGTTGCGTGATGCGTTGCAAATGTTGGCCGGTGAAGCATACGAATTAACAGTCAATGATGCACTACGTCAAATTTGTTATGTGCCTAGAGTGGGGGATGTCCCGACTAAAGCGACACCTAAAACGGTGGTGGCTGCTGATTTAGTCGTCTCAGAGGGAGGGGAATAAATGGCTAAATGAATTTCAAGTAAAGAACAATAGCCTAAGAAAAGTGGTTTGTATCTCACGTTAGTTGGAATGCACACAGGCAATTATTTTCAGTATGAATTGAATGAGTTTGATGTTGCTGAACAACGTTGGCTTTTTTAGAACCAAGAGAGTCTGTTCGATTTTGGCAAGCCTTACCTAGAATGCCGGAATGAATGGCATAAAACTCTCTAAAATAGATTTAGACTTCTTTATTATTTTTCCTCATTTGCTTTGGCATAGTTATTTCAATGTATTTTCTTATTGGGATAACTATGTCATTCAAACCTATCAAATCATCATTTGTATTGCTATTTTGTATGTCTGCAGCAGCGTGGGCGAATCAGGCCACACAAAATACCCAAATTCAAGCAACCCTATCTCAATCTCAAATCCTGCAAAAGTCGGCGGAACAACAATCTAATCAATCTCGCTTAACCGAAAACCGTTGGTCAGAATGGGGGTTAACCGAACAGGATTGGACTCGTTATGAGGAATTAAAAAAAGGTCCTCAAGGCGTTTGGAGTCCTAATCTTGACCCTCTCACTATGTTAGGCATTGAAGCTCGCTCGGAGAGTGAACGTAATCGCTATGCTGAGCTGTTGGCTCGTAAAGAATTTGAGCGTAATGAAAAAATCCTTACTTTTCAGCTTGCCTACGATGCTGCGTTTAAACGTCTCTATCCGAATATTTTACCTTTTCAAGTTGATGAGCAAGGCTCGCCAAATGATGTTCCGACATCCAGTAGTCGAATTATCTATTTCACACGTAGTGACTGTGGCGAAAAATGTATAACCGACCTGAAAAAACTCTTTGCGTATGCTGGTAGCAATCCAGTTGATATTTATCTTGTGGATAGCGAGCAGTCTGACGAGAAAATCCGTAAATGGGCTATGGACAATAACATAGATGTGGAAAAGGTACGCTCTCGCCAAATCACGCTTAATCACGACAGAGGGCTGTGGTTAAAAAATACGAACGGTAAGATTCCGGTAGCGTATCGCATTATGGGTGGAACAGAGTGGAAAAGAATAGGTTATTAAATACAGTTAAATATAGCTTATCCGTTATTTTTTTAACTGGAAGTATCGCTTCTAAGGCAGAACCATTTTTTGGATTTGGCAAGGAAGTTGATGGCTATATTCACCTTGCAGCTAACCAGTATCAAGTAAGTGAAGGCATGCTGCGTGGGCTTGTTAAATTTGAAAACGGTTGGACAGGCAATATTTCGCCAACCGGAGCAACTGGTGTTGGTCAATTTACTGTGGGTACTTGGAATTGGCTAGCAGATACCTATCGAGGAAGAGAGATTGGGATGAGACCGGTAACGAGAAATAATCGTGGAACCAGTTTTGACCCTCGTCACAATAAATACATCAATACATTGGCAACCGCATTATTGGCACGTTGGCATATTGAGCAATTCTCTGAGCGTAATATCCCAGTCAATGATGAAAATCTCTATATGGCTCACAATATTGGCTTAGATGGTTTCCATAGAGCATTATTAGGGCAATCTACTCGTAAAGACATTGAGAATATGCGTAAGAATGGGATGAAACCTTGGATGACCGTCAACGAGTTTATTTCCTACCAGAAAGGTCGTTACACCGAGCATAAATATGTTGCAAATTTCCAATTACCGCCGAATCGCTTAGCTGAGTCTGTATCAAATGGAGCGATAGTATCTGAAACAAAGCCTAAAAAGAATATTCGTTTAGTGCTTCCTGCAAAAGTTCGTTATATCGAGCCTAATGATGAATTGGCTATGCAGAAGCAGGGGCATTCGTCTAGTAGGGTTAATTGGATTGAACCAAGCTCAGGCAATACAGTGTGGATTTCGCCTAAATAACCGGGAGTCATGTATGGAATATCAAGAAAAATTAGATAAACAGCAAAAATTTTGGAATAAAGCCGTAAAGCGAGAAAGGTTTGTTCAGTTAATTTTATGGAGTGCTAAGCTGATTTTCAGTTGGCTTGTGCTTTCTGTTGCTATTTATGGCGTGATTTGGATGGTGTTATTGAGTGAGGGGCGGCTTGAAGAAACACTGAATATGTTAAATAACATAGGAGAAGAGCGACAACAGCTTTTACGAGGTATAGAAGAGTGGACTTTATTACTAGGGGGCTTTTTTGTATTTGCTTTTCAGGTCGTTGTTCAATTTAACAGAGAACGATTTGGGCGAGTTCTTTTTTTGTTAGGATTGGGATGCCTTGGTGTGTCTTTAATTTCAACCTCCTATGCAGAGCTTAGAGTTATTTCCGATTTAGGGGGTGAAAGTGCGGTACGTTTCTATGAACCTATTCAGCCAGTACACACGTCCGATGCTCCCGCTCATCCCAATGCTGTGCCTGCGACACTTAATGAAGAAAATATGTTACCAGTTGTTTCACATAAATTTTCAGTTGGTAACGTGCAACCTAGAGCATTGGACTTACCGGGTGCAGCACCGATGTTTTTATTAGGAGCAGACGATGTTTCTCGCCGTTGGCTTGCTCAAAATAAAGATAAGTTAGCCTCTATTCATGCCATAGGGCTTGTAATTAATGTTCAGACCTTAGATGAGTTAAAGTCATTGCGGTTGATTGCTCCGGAATTGGAATTATTACCGGCTCCTGCTGATACTTTGTCTGACCGTTTAGGCTTACATCATTATCCTGTCATCATTAGTGCCGAGGGAATTTCACAATGAGTAATAAATATAACGTTGAATCGCTTTTACGTCCACCGGTGGAATATTACACCTCCGTCGTCTCAGGTGGTGCGGCTGCACTTTGTGCGTATGCACCTTGGGCTGTGGCTATGACACCATCTGTTGGATATGGAATGGCTGCAGGATTTGCTTATTTGGGTGTACAGCGTTTCCGAGAGGGTAAAAGAATCAGCCGATACCATAAAAACTTAAAGCGTTTACCCTATTATGCCTTAACCAGTAAAGAAATACCGGTGTTAAATAAAAACTTATTTTTAGGCAAAGGTTTTCGCTGGACACAGAAACATACGCAAAGGTTATATGATTGTTCTCTCGCCGGTAATGAAAAATATACTTCTCCTTCACCGTTGTTTCAGTGGGTTAAAGAGTATGAGAAAAATCACGAAGAGAGCTGGATTGCAAAATTAACATCAAAAGATACTGCTTGGAATCCGTTTCGCCCATTACCCCCGGTAGAAGGATTACCTCAAATTCACGGTGTAGAGTTGGATGAAGTCAATGTGACGATTCCAACATCAAGTCGTGTAGGTCACCAGTTAGTGTTAGGTACAACTCGTGTTGGCAAGACTCGCTTGGCAGAACTCTATGTCACCCAAGATATTCACCGGGGTAAAACCTTTGATGACAGGGAGGTTGTTATTTTCTTTGACCCGAAAGGCGATGCTGATATTTTAAAACGTATGTATGCAGAAGCTAAACGTGCCGGTCGTGAAAAAGAGTTCTATTGTTTCCATCTAGGTTGGCCTGAATTATCTGCCCGTTACAATGCGGTTGGACGATTTAATAAAATTACGGAGGTTGCAAGCCGTATCTCCGGACAATTAAGTGGAGCAGGAAACTCAGCCGCATTTAAAGAGTTTGCGTGGCGATTTGTTAATATCATTGCCAGAGCATTAGTCGAGCTTGGTCGTCGTCCGGATTATGAGCAAATTGCTCGTTATGTACGGAGTATTGATGCGTTATTCTTGGATTATGCAAAACACTATTTCGACCGTCAAAATCCACAGTTATGGCAAGCGATTATGCTGGCTGCAGCAAATATTGATGAAAAAAATCTCTCGTTTGCAATGAAGGGGAGAGACTTAAAAGTCGTTGCTGTCGATCAGTATATTCGAGATGAGAAAATTTTTGACCCAGTATTAGATGGGTTATGCAGTGCAGTTCGTTATGATAAAACCTATTTTGACAAAATCGTGGCTTCACTTTTACCATTACTTGAGAAGCTCACATCCGGAAAAGTCGCTGAATTACTGTCACCCGATTACGCTGATATTACCGATTCCCGACCAATTTTTGATTGGGAAGAAGTGATTCGTAAGCGTGGGATTGTTTATATCGGCTTAGATGCGTTATCCGATCTAACGGTGGCTTCTGCTGTTGGAAATTCAATGTTTGCTGATTTAGTGTCAATGGCAGGTCACATCTATAAATTTGGTGTGAATGATGGATTACCAACGCTAGATGGTAAGAAAGCTAAACCAGTTAAAATTAATCTTCATTGTGATGAATTTAACGAATTAATCGGCGATGAATTTATTCCTCTGATTAACAAAGGGGGTGGTGCCGGTATTCAGGTCACAGCCTATACGCAGACAATTTCGGATATTCAAGCTCGTACCCAAGATGGTTCAAAAGCAGGGCAGATTATCGGTAACTTTAATAGCCTAGTGATGTTGCGAGTAAAAGAGCCGGCAACAGCGAAGTTGCTGACGGAAACACAACAAGATGTCACTATTTACGAGACGATGATTATATCTAGTACCACGGATAATAACGATCCTGATTCAGATAAAGACTTCGGCTCCAGTTCCGGCGACCGTGTAACCACCAAATCAATGCCGCTTGTACCGATGTCGGCAATTATGAATTTACCTAAGGGGCAGGCATTCGCTCTTATTGAGGGAAGCCAACTTTGGAAAATTCGGATGCCATTGCCAAAAGAGGATGAGGATGATTGTATGCCAAAAGATTTACAACAGCTCGCCTCGCTGATGCGAGAAAATTACCGAACAAGTGAAAGCTGGTGGGAAGGCGTACATAACTATCAGCCAAGCAATGATGCTGTTTTAGCATTTGAAGAGATTGGCAAAGCTCAATTCCCTGATGCGGTTAAAGCGAAGTTGGATGATGTTGAGGAGGTTGCATAGTGGCAGAGCAACGAACAGCACCACAGCAGGTGCCTGTACAGAAAGAGCCTGGTTTGATTAGCTCAGTCATAGGTACACTCCTCTTATCTTTATTTTTGAGCATTATTGTTGAGTGGGTTTGTATGACCTGGGTTTGGGCAGAGGCTGGAGCAGAGCATAGCAAAGCCGTGATGTACGAAGAATTTGGCTGGTTTTCATCCGAGTTCCAGCAAAGTCTTATTTATAATAAGCCGGTTGCATTTGCCGAAGAATCTATTCGTTTTTTATATGAATGGCTGCTGGTAAAAACAGGTATCCAAGGTTGGCTTGATAGTCCCGGTGCAGGTTGGGGTAGAGAACTTTATGATTATGCAGGAGCTTATATTGAAGCAATGTTTTATGTCATCATTGTGTTTGTTATCCGGCTTTTCATCATCATATTAACTAGCCCATTATTTTTATTAGCAGGTTTGGTTGGACTGGTTGATGGATTAGTGCAGAGGGATTTGCGTAAATTTGGTGTTGGACGAGAATCCGCATTTAAATATCATCATGCTAAAAAATCGCTCACGCCGATTATGTTGGTTGCTTGGATTTTGTATCTGTCCATTCCATTCTCGATTCACCCTAATTTAATTCTTATTCCGGCTGCAGTGTTGTTTGGATTAATGATTAGATTGACGGCAAGTAATTTCAAAAAATACTTGTAGAGACTGTGATATGATAGGCTCTATATTATGCCATTATATGGAGCCTATATTTATGCTTGATTTTATCGAGTTAAATTCTGCTAATTTTTTCCTCATGTTGATTATTGCAATGTTGGCCGCATTTGTTTTTGCCATCGGTGTAGCTGGCACGATTGAAGTTCTCCGTTATTATCAAAGTCGAAAGCTGTATGACTGGCTGAAGATTGTACTAAAAAATGGCAACTTAACGCTATTCACATTGAATGAAAAGCGGAGTTTATTGCCATACGTTACTCGAAAAAACACGGAGCTGATACTGAGCGAATTGATTGCTGAATTGTCCGGAGTAGATGAAGAGGAAAATAAGACTGATATTTTGCTTATGAAAGCATTAAAAGAGGAATATATTCGTTGGGAAAAACTACAAACGATTAGTTCCCCGATTGCGAGAGGCAGCCTTGCAAAACTAGCAGTTGGTGAACATCATTCTCTCCAAGATATTGATTTGCTGATTGATGAATTAGACAGGGTGTTAACGATTGAGAAAACTGAGGCAGAACAAGAGAGAAAAATGTCTAAACGCTCATATATACTGGCATTCTTTGGCTTTTTATTCAGTTTACCAAGTTTAATTAACGTTGTCGCCCCTTATTTCTCTAAGATGTTTGAATAGTTTTAAGTTCCAATATCTACTTTTTTCAGACAGACTATTTTTATCAAAAGTACATATTGGAGATGGTATGTTAGATTCATTAAGAAGATGCTATAACAAGTGGGTTTATGAATATTATGGTAATAAATTAGTAAAGTTTGTAAAAAAAGTAATAATCACACAGCATCATCCACCTAATCGGCAGGATTTTGCACGATTTGAGCATGCTCATAAATTATCATCTGATGCAGTCGCCACACTCATTGCAATTCAAAGTTCAAGCCCTCGAATTTCATATCCGCCTAAATTGCATTATACCTACCAAGAAATTTACGGTACGGAGCCTATTTTAAGATTTATTTTGCCAAAAGAAACCTTGGCTATCTTAGATAAATTACAGGAGCAATATGGAGATAATCGTGATTTTAATGAAATGAAATTCAATATTGCCTTTGAATTGATCAATGTAAAAGCGTATTTACGCAAGCCTCTCAAATAATCTTACAACATATTACCTTTTTATAAATAAAGTACTGTGTAATGTTAATTACTCAGTGCTTTTTATCTTTGGTTTCGAAATAAAAACTCTCCGTTTTTTAAAAACAGTTTTCTGTGTTTTTCCTTTTTTCGTTTAGGCATTATTTCTCTAGCAATAAAAATAACATGGAGAAATCGATGAGAAAGTCACTTTTTATCCTTTCATTATGCTTTGTAAGTACATTTTCCAATGCGACAGAGCAGTCTGAGCTTGATCAGGCAATTCGCCAACTGCAATCGGCGAAAGTGGCATTAGAGCGTGCAAATAAAGCAGCCCAGAATATTCGAGTGCAAGAACGAGTCTATTTTGATTATGTGAAAGCTCATCAAGAGATCGATCTGATTATTCGAGGTATTAAGCAATACAGTAATGGTAATCGGGCTCAACCTAGAGATCCTCGCCAAGTCAAAACTTTGACAGGAGAGTATGACAAGGTAAGAGCAAGATGAGTAGTGCAACTGATGCTTTTAAAGCCGCATCTGGTATGGAGGCTAGTAGTTTAGGTGATGTCATCGTTGTGTCCTTTTTCGGCATATTACTTCTTGTCATCGCTTATATTGCCATTCAGAAGTTTAAACAACTTGAAAAAGGCGGCGATATGAAAGGGTTTGTAAGAACCATTATTCGTGCTGTTTTTATTGTGATTATATGTAGTGTCTTCTTAATTTAAGGATTTTTATGAAAATGATGTCTTTTAGAAATTTAAAAGAAAAAGCGAACAAAGTCTTTACAAGCACTTGTTTGGCTTTAGTACTACCGGCAACCGCTCTCGCAAATACCCCGATTAGTGGGGGTGGGGGTTCCGGTAAGCCTGATCGTAGCCATTTGAAAGGATTTGGTGATTATTCAACGAATGCTCCAATCGATCAAACACTTTGGAAATTGCTTGGTGCAATTGCTTTATTAGTGGGTATGGGACTTGCCGGTTACGCTTTATTTGTTGTAGCAGGTGCGTTAATTGGCGAATTTTCTGATTTGCGTACAGGTAAAGGTTCTTTAGGAAAGTTACTTGGCTTATTGGTAATCGGGGTTGCAGTCATTATTTTTGTGTACTTCCTCGTGACTAAAGCTCTCGATCTCTTTGGAGTGTAAAGATGAGTCGGCAGAATGAAACCATTCAATTTCTTCCAACATTGATCAATAGAAATCCTGTCGTATTTAAACAAATGACCCTTATTGAGGCGGTTATCGCTTTTATGTTAGGTGTCGTTGTTGGGTTCGTTATTGGGGTTGTGATTGTATTCGTGTTTCAGGTTTCATTCTCTGTCTCAATGGTATTTGCGTTATTAGGTGGACTTGCCGGTGGCAATATTGGGGGATTTGTGATCTCTCGATTAAAACGTAATAAACCTGATACATGGTTTGACCGCTATATTGAATTTAAACTTTCACCTTCTAAATTTATTACTCGTGATCAAGTTTGGTCAATTAAACGCTCTGTACGGAGTCTTAAATAATGATTTTTTCCAAGTATTTAAACGCTCTGAAATCAGAGCGTTTTCATATCCAGTCGTTACGTTGGATCATTGTCTTTTTAATCGCAGTTGTGGGGTATTTGGGCTATGTTGTGCAAAGTTTACCAAGGCAACTCACCGTTTATCACCCACCGGAATTTCAACAACAAGGTTCATTACGAAAATGGTGGGAAGTGCCGGAAAGTACCGTGTATGCCTTTTCGCTTTATACCTTTCAACAACTTAACCGTTGGTTAAAAGATGGGGAGGTAGAGTATCTCGATAACATTGAGCGATTACGTCCGTATCTGACTACACAGTGTTATAACTATTTAAAACGAGATTATGATAACCGTTCATTGTTAGGCGAGCTACGTACTCGATCTCGTGCGGTATATGAGATCCCAGGGCGTGGCTATTCTCTCGACCGTGTTCATGCAAATAGTGAAAATGACTGGAACGTCACTCTCGATCTTTATACCGATGAAGAATGGATGGGGAAGGAAGTCGATGAAAAATTAAAACGAGTGCTTGTTCGCTATCCATTACACGTTGTAAGAATGGATGTCGATGTCAGTAGCAATCCTTGGGGGTTAGGTTTGAATTGCTACCGCTCACAGCCACAACGAATTGAATTGCAATCTGCGGAAAGCTCGACACAAGGAGAGAAATAATGCGTTTATCTTTCAAAAAACATCTTATTGTATCCATTTTAGGTCTGTTTGCATCCTTTGCTGCTCATGCTGAAGTATTGATGCAATGGAATCGTATTCCACTTCGAGTTGATTTGCACGTGGGGCAAGAGCGTATTGTATTCTTTGATAAAAACGTGCGTGTTGGCTTACCTACTGAGATGGATGGCAAAATTGAAGTGCAAAGTACCGGTGGAGCTGTGTATTTTAAAGCAAAAGAGGCATTTGATTTAAGTCGTATTCAATTCCGTGATATGGAAAGTAATCAGCTAATTTTGATTGATATGAAAGCCCTCAATGCAAAAGGAAAATTAGACAATGTCCGAGTGCTATATTCAGAAACGGTCACCAATAATACGCATACCATACCTCAAACTGAAGTATCAGATGGTTTACCTGAACGGCGAGAAAGTGCGTTACCTCCTCAAGCTGCTCTTACTCGCTATGCAGCTCAATCACTTTATGCTCCACCACGTACGATTGAACCCTTAGAGGGGGTAAAACGTGTGGCAGTCAAGCTACCTAAAAATATCAGTAATCTGATGCCAAATTTTTTAATTCAAGCGACACCGCTAGAAGCGTGGGGACTGGATAAATATGTAGTGACGGCAGTACGGATTAAGAATTTAGAAAATATTCGTATTCAGTTAGATCCTCGCTATTTGCAGGGCTATTTCTATGCGGCCACATTCCAACACAACTGGTTAGGTGAAAAAGGAACACCTGAAGATACCACGGTTGTTTATTTGGTGACGGAAGGCAGACCTGAAAATGCGTTTATCCCGGTCAGCCAAATGGTCAATAAAGCAAAAAAATCAACCGCTAAAACCAAAAACTCAAGTAAAGCGGCTCAACGTAACAAAAAATAGGAGGAGATAATGGCAGTCAATAAATCCAATGGGCTATTAAAAATTCTCGCTATCGTGATGGTTGCCATTATCGCTGGCGTATTTTTTGTTGCTAAAAATAATGCGAATAACGCTCCTCCTGAAAAGAATGAAAGCGATGTAGTGTATGACTTAAGTGATGAGGAGGCGAATACATTAGGTATTACTGCCGGAGATACGCCTCACGATACACTAAAAACGCTGGTAGGAGCATTAAAAGACACGCGTGAAGAAGCTCGTAAAGCAAATGAGCGTGGTGATCGCTTCGAGAAAGAGGTATTACGCTTACAAGCAAGGGAAGCCGAAGTGGATTCACGTATTGCGGGTGAAGTAGAAAGTCGTGTAGAAAGCCGTTTGGCTGCTGCTTGGGATGGATTCAATCGCCAAATCGAAGAACTGAAAGGGCGAGTTCAAGGTGGGAATCAGCAGCAGAAAGAAGCGGAAGCAATCCCTGTAGGAGGGGCTTCGTCTGGCTTTGGAACTGAATCAGCAGGACAAACAGGGAATGTCGATAACAATGGTATTCGCTGGGTCGATCCTAACGATATGGTGCTGACCGATGAACAAGGTAAATCGGTTACAGGCAATTATTCCGGGAAAACAAAGATCACCTTCCCAAGCCCTTTTAAAGCAGAGGGGGAAAGTTCAAATACTGGGACAGCATTAAATAATAATGCTGGGACAGAAAATATGACCGGTAATACTCAGACACAGGAAACAAAGCGTACACCTTATTACACGATTCCCGAAAATTCGACGTTAATGGGTTCTACTGCATTGACGGCGTTATTAGGTCGTGTACCTATTCAAGGTGCTGTGACAGATCCGTATCCGTTTAAAGTATTAATCGGGCGAGAAAATTTAATTGCCAATGGCATTGATTTACCTGATGTTGAGGGAGCGATTGTATCGGGTACATCAAAAGGGGATTGGACGTTATCGTGTGTTTATTCTGAGGTAACGAGCATTACTTTTGTGTTTGCAGACGGTCGTATTTCCAATGGGCGAGCGAGTGGAGCGAGCAGAGCTGTGAATGGGACAAGTAATAATAAAATCGGCTGGCTTTCTAATCCTGCTGGAGTACCTTGTATTCCCGGTGATCGCAAAACCAATGCGAAAGAGTATTTAAGCTCACAATTCTTACTTGCCGGGGCGAGTGCCGCAGCCCAAAGCCTGTCACAAGGTCAAGTCACGACGGTGGTCGATGGAGGAGCTGTTTCCAGTGCGATGACTGGAAATACCGGGCAATATGTGTTAGGTCAGGCGTTAAGCGGTGGCTTATCCGAAATGGAAAACTGGTATCGTCAGCGTTATGGGCAAATGTTTGATGCCGTTTATGTACCACCCGGTCAGGAAGTTGCAGTACATATTACCACTGATTTAGAAATTGACTACGATACCGGAGCGAGAAAAGTGAAATACAACAATAAACGTAGTACACGTGGAATGGATTAAGGAGATTGGAGATGAATTTGCAAAAAATTTGGTTAATTGCACCGCTTGCGATAGTACTTACCGGCTGTTCAACATCACAAGAAGAATTACTGCCGACAGATGATAGCACAATGAGCGACATTTGGGCTGAAAAAAGTGGAGGGGTGCAATCAGGAACTCAAGAAGCTCGCAATGCGTTGCAATTTGTTCGCCCTATCCATAGTCCGTTTAATCATTCCGCTGAGATGACTCAGTACACTCGCACTTCCTATAATGAGGCAACAAATCTGTTCCCTCGTTTACCGAACCCTGATTTGACGATGTATGTGTTTCCGCATTTGACGGATAGTGCAGAGCAGTTACCGATTCCCGGGTATTCGACAGTATTTCCATTCTATAGTCGTACACAATACGCTCAGCCGGGTGAGCGTACTGCGGATTACTAGGGGGATTAATGGATTTATTTAATCTTCTTAAACGCCCTAGCAGAGCGGAAAAAGCAAGGGTTGAACCAGTGTTAGGGGCTGAAACCGTAGATGAAACCGCTTCAGTAGCTCAATCTGTTGCTTCTGACCAAGAAACGCCGGATAAAATCCAATTTATTCGTCGGCAGGGGAATTATACTCGTGCGGAACATCTTAGACAGTATCAATCCAATTCATCTTTTGTAGATAAGTTGCCCTATACTGAATTTTTAGATGAGCAAAAAATGTTATTGCTCGAAGATGGTAAGTCCGTCGGAGCTGTATATGAATTAACAATGATCCCAACAGAGGGTCGTTCTGCTGATTATCTTGGTGAACTTAGAACACAAGTAACGGATGCGTTACAGGATAGCTTCCAAGAGCTTGATGTAAATCCTTGGGTAGTACAATTCTATTGTCAAGATGATGAGATGGCAATGGATTATGAAGATGTTCTACGTGATTATGTACGCCCGAATGCTCAAGGCACAGAGTTTACAGAAAAGTGGCTCTCTATTATGGGGAAGCACTTGCGTGATGTATCTAAACCAGGCGGTTTATTTGAAGATACCGTAGTGACAGGTACTCAATGGCGAGGACAGCAACGGCGTGTTCGAATGGTCATTTATCGTTATGTGCCAAGAATGACGACCTTTGAACAAGCAGTAGAGGAATTATCCACGACGTGTGAAAGCGTGGAAAATGCCTTATTTGCGACCGGCGTAAGAGTAAAACGCTTAGATGGAAGAGTGATCCACGAATGGTTGCTTCGTTGGTTTAATCCAAAACCTGATTTATTTGACGATCAGGAAATGTTTTATCGTACCTGCCATTACACGATTAAAGAGCAAGGAAAAGATTCTCTGTATTTGGCTAATGATTTTGCCGAAACACTCTTTGTAAAACCACCTGAGAGCAAAGGTGGATATTGGTATTTTGATGATATGCCTCACGATGTGGTCGTGGTAGATTCAATTCGCCGAGCACCACAAGTTGGGCTACTTACTGGAGAAGTACAGCGAGGCGATAAATTTAATTCTCTATTTGATTTATTACCGGAAAATACGGTAATGGTCATGACGATGGTGGTTTACCCTCAGGATTTGTTGGAGCAGCACTTTAGCTCTATTTATAAATCCGCAGTAGGAGACAACTCGGAATCGCAGCAAGCTCGCCGAGATACTTCACGAGTTAAAGATTATTTAGCTGAAAAGCACAAGCTATATCGTTCATCTCTCGCTTTCTACTTGAAGGCAGACGATGATAAGACCCTTAAACGGAATACCCGTAAACTGCGTGCGATGTTGCAATCTGCTGGACTTATCCCTGTACAAGAGGGAACAGAAATTGCTCCTTTGAGTAGTTATCTTCGTTGGTTACCCATGAATTTTAATCCGATGGATGATAAGAAAAATCTCTACACCAAATTTAACTGGGTACAGCATATTGCAAATTTATTACCTTTATTTGGTCGTTCGATTGGTACTCGTCATCCGGGGATCACCTACTTCAACCGAGGTGGCTCACCGCTAGATTTTGACCCACTTAATAAAGATGATCGCTCTAAAGCTGCTCACTCTTTAATTTTAGGACCAACAGGTGCCGGGAAATCAGCTACGCTCAATGGCAAAATTGCTCAATTAATGGCAATCCATCGGCCTCGTCTATTTGTGATTGAGGCCGGTAATTCCTTTGGCTTAATGACAGAATACTTGGAACGGCACGGTTTGACGGTAAACCGTATTCAATTAAAGCCAGGTTCCGGCGTGACTTTGCCTCTTTTTGCTGATTGTCACCAACTGCTGACTGATGAAATGAAAGCAGAGATTGATCGGGTCAAACGAGGGGAAAGTCCCGAGGAAATGAGAGCCAAAATTAAGGCCGATATTGAATGGGAGGCAGCAAAAGCGGAGCAAGAGCCTGATATAGAGTCTGAAGTCGATATTGAAGAGGACGATCAGCGAGACATTTTAGGCGAAATGGAGCTGACTGTACGTTTAATGGTTACCGGTGGTGAAGCGAAAGAGGATGATCGCTTGACTCGTCCGGATAAAGCGATGATTCGTAAAGCCATTTTAATCGCCGCAACACAAACTTACAAAGATAGCAGAATGACACTCACGCAGGATATTCGTGATGCGTTTTATTCAATGCGTGATGATACTGAACTCTCGCCGGAGAAACGTCGAAGAGCGGAAGAGATGGGTGATTCTATCGGTATGTTCTGTGAAGAGGGATCGTTTGAGGCAGAACTCTTTAATCGTGAAGGGGAAATTTGGCCAGAAGCGGATATTACTATCGTAGATTTGGCAACACTTGCTCGTGAGGGGTATGAGGCTCAGTTAGCGATAGCTTATATCTCTTTGATTAACCACATCAACTCACTCGGTGAAAAGTATCAGTTCAGTGGCAGACCTATCGTTAATATTACTGATGAAGCTCATATTATTACAGTAAATGCAATGTTGGCCCGCTTCTTAATTAAAGCCGGGAAGATGTGGCGTAAATTAGGTATTTGGTTATGGTTGGCGACACAAAATCTGAAAGACTTTCCAAATGATGCAGCAAAACTACTTTCGATGCTGGAATTTTGGGAATTATTATGCCTTGAGAAAGCGGAGGTGCAAGAAGTTATTCGCTTTAAGCAACTGACTGAAGCTCAAATTCAGCTGATTACCTCGGTGCGGAAAGAGAACCGTAAATATACTGAAGGGGTGTTGCTATCAAGCAAACAGGAGGCGTTATTCCGTGTCGTTCCGCCGAGTATTTACCTTGCATTGGCAATGACAGAGCCGGAAGAAAAAGCTGAACGAGCGGAATTGATGCGGAAATATAATATTTCTGAACTCGATGCAGCACTGAAAGTAGCAGAGAACATTGATAGAGCAAGAGGTATCTTGCACTAAATCACTTGAATTAAGGAGAATAGAGATGAGAACAAAGAACAGTGAAAGAGAGAAGACTTTACCGAATGAATTACGCAGATTGACCTTTTTTACCGTGAATCCGACCGATACAGATAAAACGCCGGAAGCGTTGCTTAGAGATAATCAACGTGAACAGGTTGCTCGACTCACTGCTTTGATTGAACGCTATACCGGTCTTGTTCTGAATGTTACGCAGCGTTATTACCGAGTAGTAAATACTAACTATGTTAAAGTTTATTTTGACGGCAAACGAAATCAAGCAAGTAATTTAACACCATTTTGTTTAACCGTCTCCTTATCGGGCTTTAACGATATTCCTCATTCTGATGGGAATCCCGGTTTCTTAACGATGAGTGCGGTAGATTATGTTGATGTGCATTGGTTAATTGAACTATTGAAATCTAAATTACAAGGGGTTGACGATGGTATGGCTACGTAAGTTTGCCGGAATAGGAAAATTCCTGTTTACGCTAGTTGCAGTCTTGGTCTTAGTATTTGTTATTGGGCATTTTGGATTGCAATATGGTATAGAAGCCGGTGAAGTGCCAAGGTTTCTTGAACGCACGTGGTTACTTTGGTTAGTTATTCGATGGGGAATGTATGCAGTAAGCGGTTGGTTTTTATGGAAATTAAGCAAAATACCGGCGGTTACCGGTACAGATGAAAATCATCAACAATATAAAAGACTGGTGCGAGCAGCGGTCATTGGGGCTGTGTGTATTGAAGTTGTGATATTCAGCCGACTTTTGGGAGGTTAATGTGGATTTAAATTTAACCGTTGATAGTTATTTTGAATATTTCCTGACCGTATTTGGTTGGATTATTGGCAACAATATTTGGGATTTATTAATAGATACCGGGCTGGTTGCCGCTCCTTTTGTTGCTCATATTATTAATGCCTTTATGAAAGTGCGTGAACAAGGTGATGATGAGGGGAATAAGGGTAGCCTTTTAACTGCTTGGCTGGAAAATAAACTCTATGCCAGCTTGGTTATTATGCTGATGTGTTGTGTGCCGCTATTTAATGTCTCATTTAGCACGTTGAAGTTTGATACACCACGGATGAAAGAGTGCAAAATTTCGGTACTCTCTCCGGAGCAAACGGGATTAGGTCATTTGAAAACAGAGCTAAATGGACAGACGGCCCGATTACCATTGTGGTGGAGTTTAACTTACACGGTAAGTAAAGGCTTAACTCACGGTTCGATTGCCAGCATTCCTTGTAAGCCTGATTTACGGCAAATCCGATTTGAAGTACAGAATACGCAAATTAAAGACCAATTCTTGCGTAAAGAAGTCAGCGATTTTGTTCAGGAGTGTTTTATTCCGGCGAGAACTTACTTGAAAAATTTTGGCCAAATCCGAAATTTAGATGATGCTTCTGCCCAAGATTTAGCTTGGATAGGTTCTCGAATATTGCTGGACAATCCGCATTTATACCCAAAAATCCGAGCGAAAACACCGAATCCGTTTTTCCCTTGGGATCCTAATCGTGATGCTACGTTGCCAAGTGGTTTAGGTGGTGGTTTTCCTTATTGTAATGTCTGGTGGCAAGACGGTACAAATGGACTTCGGGCAAGATTATTAGGACAAATTGAGCCAAGCACGTGGCAAAAAATTAAAGCTGCTGCAGATTCGACAATAGGAAATTCAAACTATGATGATGCAGTTTTACGAGGTATGCTGGCTTTTCAGGATATAAAATCTGATAATAAAATAGGCAAGCGGTATGATTCGTTCCGTACGATGCAAGTGGATGGTGTAGATTCAACTGTGGGAGACCTCTATAAAGGTGTAGTAGGAACGGGAGCAAAGATTTTTGGAAACGCTTTGACTGGTCCGGCATTCGATGTATTAAAACAATCATTACCTTATATACAAGCCTTGATTTTATTTGCGTTAACTCTCAGTATGCCATTTGTTATGGTCTTTAGTGGCTATAGTGCAAAAGCAATGATGGCAATGACGTTTGGGTGGTTCTCCGTATTTTTCCTATCCTTTATTTGGGAAATTGCTTATTGGTTAGATACCTCAATCTACACGGCGTTATATGGTGATGATTTGCTGGATTCCATTATGCAGTCAGGTGAAGGGTTTACGATCAATCTTGTGTTAAACACAATGTATTTAGTGATGCCGGCATTATGGATTGGCTTCTTAGGTTGGGCTGGTATTAAAGCTGGATCTGGCATTGATGGTGCTATTAGTGGTGGTAGTAAGAATGTTCAGCAATCTACGCAAAAATCCACAGATAAAGTAGCTAGATAATTAGGAAAATATAAAAAATAGCGGTGACATAGTTACCGCTATTTATTCATTATCATAGGTTTCTACTGCATGAATACCACAACCATAATGGTCAGCAAAGTAAGTAGAACGCTTTTGAGGCTTAAGGGAGAACCCATTCATCTCAGCTCTCATTTCAGCAGCATTTTTCAAGGCAACATTTAAATTGTTTGAAGACTGGCGTTGAGCTTCATTTTTAGTTCGCACGTCATTAAAAATAGAAATAAACGTTTGTGCTTTTTTAAGTAGAGACATTGTGGTTCTCCTGTTTTTAATTAAGTTCTGGGGTAGATCCTGCTTGAGTGAATTATAGCAATAATCCAAATGTGATCTTCTCGCTCTTCATAAACAATTCGATAGCCCCTAATAAATGCTTCTCGTGTCTTTTCGTCACGGATTCTACCAATCGCTGAAGGCATAAATCCAATAGAGTCTATCTTAGAAAAAATATCTTCTTGTAGCTTGATTCCACTATTTTCAAAACCTGTATATATCATTACTTGACGTACACAAGTTCTTATATCATTAATCGCCTCGGGCGATAAAATTACTGGTTTAGACATATGCTACTGCACGCTCAAAATCTGCTAACTCTTGAGCAGTTTCTTCAATAGTTGACTGAACTAACAATTTGGCTTGCTCAAGAGGAATACCTTTTCCGGATTCTAATTCAGCTCTGCCTCTTGCAATTTTTTGAGCAAGGAACTCATCGTAGCCTTTTTCTTTAAATAGCATTTTATGCTCCTTTCACTTATTACACGGCTTTCGGGCATAGGGATTATGTTCTCCCAAATGCGAAATATTGGAACAATTTACGCTTAAAGCAATAGAGTGTCAAGAGCAGGGTTTTTGGAAGTGTGGTTTGGGAATATTAAAAATTATCGTCATAAGTTTCATCGTAGTTATCGTTTTCATCGCCGGCATCATTTTCATCGGAATATTCTTCTTCGCTATATTCCTCTTCGTTATATCCATCATCAAGTTCTAGTTCTTGTTCCCTTAGTGATTCTTTAGCTTCAACTTCAGGCATAAATTGCTGGTAATTGCAGAAAAAAGTACCATCGCTGTCTTTTTCCCAAAGTCCGGCGTAGTTGTATTTTACATATTCAGGATCAGCGTGGCATATCATCCCTAATTGAGGGCTGGCTGTAAGCGACATCGAAATGCTACTAAGGATAAGTATGAGAAGTTTTGGTTTCACAGCAAAATAGGATTAGGTAAATTTACTTCAGTGTATGGAAAAACATAAGAATGTTGAGTAGAAACTAAAAATGATTTGAATATAGTTTTTGGTTTCTATTTATAAAAATGTTGCCAAAATACTGAGAACTTTTTCAGGTTTATTATGTTATTGGAGACTTTATATGACTAATCAGCAATTACTGGCTATTGCTCAAGAGTATCGTGAGCGTTATCAAGATAACCATCCCTGTATGTTGAGTAGCGGCTATGTTCGTATTTATCAAGGTGAGGCTTATGGTTGGTGTGCTGAAAAAGGAGAGGCAAATACAGAATGCCCGGAGGCCTTATTGGTGAGTTTAACCGGCGATATTTTTGAAGCTGTCGGCGGAGATAAGTTGAACGGTGCCAAAAAATGGAAGCCTTACAAGAAAGAATGACAGATGGATACGACAAAAAAACGTGTGGCTTTATTCATCATTGGATTATCTGTTGTGATGTGGTTAAGAAAGCATAATTGCTGTGCAACTATATTTGTGTTGCTATTGGCAGCTTTAGCCTTCATCTACGCTATCGCTGACTAATTGAAATTAGCCAAGAAAAACTAACCCACCAAACTCTTTGAGAAAGGTGGGTTAATACTTCGGTTAGGCTGCAAATCCGGATTTTCTCATCAGTTTGCGATCAAAGTTGTGGCGAATAGGCTTATCGGAACGACATTCAAATGATGTAATACTATTCCCTGTTTTAATATCCTTAACCTGAACACTCGCTTCAAAAGGTGATTTAGGATCTGCTTCTATATGACCTACAATATAAGATTTTCCTGCATTTCTTAATTCGAGCGAGATTGTTGTGAATTGTGAGCCACCTGCAATCTCCGATGCCGGATTTTTGAGAGCTTCTTTTACAGGATTTTTGAATGTGGTGTCACCGTGAGAGTACACATAGTTTCCCCCCTCTTTGGTAACTTTTAACGTTTGGTTATCTGTAGTTGTGCAAGAATACACTACATTGTTATTTGCAAAAGCATTCATTGAGAAAAATGCTGATAAAGCTACAATTGCCATTTTTTTCATAGGTTAGTTTCCTTTTGGTGCGTTGATAATGTAATCGGCTTCCTGGTTACGTCTTCGAGCATTAACACCATTATTATGCCCTTGTAAATTTCGGATTGAGTTAGCTAAAGCCGTCATATCACCTGATTGTGCAGAGACAGCCGCCGCTTTTTGAACACTTTCTAGTTTGGATAATGAACCATAGTTGTATGATACCGACGTTAATGCTGCTTGGGCTTGAGGAGTCAATTTGGCCCAAACATCGGTACCAACATTACCTCTTGCAACATTCATAAATTGAGGCATTCTTCGTGCTAAATCACGTTCAGCATCTTCCCGGCTTACATAAGTGCCTTTTTGAACTCGATGAACTATACCATCTGCAGTAGTATAGGTATCAGAGCCGTATCCGGCACGGTTAGCATTTACATCCCATTTCCCGTGGCTTAAATATCCTTCAAACTGTTTGATAAGAGCCGTTGCTTGTTCATTCGCATTGCCGTTCATTTGGGCAATTTGGGTATAGCTCCCTACATTCACGTTACTGACAATGTTTGTTGGGGAGGCTTTATATGCCCCATAAAAATCACTCATGCCTGAGCCGTCTGATTTTGGGATAGCAATATATCTATCGCCAACGGCATTTTGTGCAGAATTAGCAATGCCACTGGTGTTGAGATTATTTGCTCCGGCTTGATTGCTTAAATTGGCAAAGCGACGGTTTCCATCACCCATCGCATTATCATCAATAGCAAGAGCTTGTTCGTTCATCTGTTGAGTAATTGCAGCTAATGCTGTATTACCGTTGATTGAACGTTGCAATTCCATTTCGAGTTTAACTTGCTCAATTTCTCTGTCAAGTAATTTGAGGTTTCTTTCTGCTTCTTCTACTAAGGAAGATTTTATAACATTTGGCTCACGCATACCGGCTAACATTGCTCGGCGAATCAGTAGCAACTTTTCCATTTCTTTAGAAATAGCTAATTCTTGCGATAACCTTGCACCCAGCAAGGCTGCATCCGGCGAAGCAGCAATGGCTTCTAATACGCCTTTTGTTACACTGACCGTTGATGTACTCAGTGAATTGAGTTGCTCCGGCGTTAAACTATCTAAGTGATTCAGTGCCGCTTCTAGCTTTGTGGCTTTTTCAATAGTTGTTTGTTCAATAAAATGGGCGATTCCTTTCCCGGCTTTAGCTCCACTTGAACTTTGTTCACAAGTTTCACAGGCATCAAGGAATGTTTCACCAATCACTTCACTTGCATAGGCAGCAGCCTCGCTTGGATTTTTCCATTCCGTACAAAGCATACCATCACAGCTTGCAATAGGTATATCTCCTTTTTCTAATGGTCCTCGTCCTAAAGCGAGGTTATATCCGGCTCCAACAATGTCAGCAACGATAGCCATTGGTTTTTGATTTTTACCACCACGTTGTTCGCCACCTACCCAAGGGATGCCTTTTTCAGCATCTTTTTTATCCATTTTCTTCTTGGCTGCCATTGCATCAGGCTCTGTTTCAGCAATTTCAGCGGCTCGGTGTAATCCGGCCATCTTTGCTAATTTACTGTCCATTGCTAAATCAGCAAGTTGGCTAGACATGGCTTCGCAACTGGTTTTGAAGTTGTTGAAGTCAAGTTTTCCTTGATATAGACCATTAGAAAGAATGTCATACAGTTGAGGATTTGCTCGTTGGATAATCATCGCCGGGAGGCTGGCAACTGCACCGGTTGCTGACTCAATAATATTGCCATAAAGATCTTTAAAACCTTCAGTAATACCATTAAGCTGGTTTTTAATGGAAAGTTTAATATCAAAGTTGCCACAAGTTAAATTCGATTTCCAGCCAATACCAATCCCATATTGATTTGGTCTGCCACGGGAAGCTGGTGCGGAAATGGCACTACCTCCTCCAATGGAGTAGTGCATATAATCAGAAAGGACAGGGTAGTATTCCGTGAGAGCGTTATTACCAGAAACGCCTAGATTACCAGTCCTATAGCCTGTTGTATTTTCAATGAAATTACTAATGCTATTGCCAACATTAACGGTATTACTATTTGCGTATCCGCTCATGGTTGTTAGCATTATACAAGCGGTTAGAAATTTGAGACTTTTTGCTTTTTTCATTTATTTATCCTAAATAATGCTGATAATTTAATGAGTATGTGTACTTTTCCAGTCCACATGACCTAAAAAAATTTGCCCTTGTTTTTTACAGCAAGAATAAGGTCTCCATAATGCCCAGCTGTAATTCTCAGTATTGGAGAAACTATCTGAATGGGTAGCCCAATCACCACTGTGCGGAAAGACTTTACAGCTTTGTTCCATTTTAGGAGAGAGTAGTTGCCAGCGATGGGTTTTCTTATCACCTTCAATAACTTCTTTGGGATACCATTTACCTTTTCCTCCGCTTTTCTGAACCGGGTAATAGACGTGTAATTGGCCAGTTCGACTCACAATATCGCCTACTCGTTGAGCAATAACTGCTGAGGCTTTATAGTCGTGAGTTTGTGTGATACTGCCTGAGCGAGGATAGAGGTTTCCCCATATATCTGTTGTAGTACCCACGTTTCGCATATTGGGAGCTAATGCCTCAGGATAGAACATTTCCGGCATATTGTTATTCCAAGCGAGATAGTCCAATGCACTCAGGAAATAAGGCATATAAGGTGTTGTTTGACTTTCACAGGAATAACCAAGCGAGCCGATCATTTGCATCGCCATACCTCCAGGATGTCCTATTGCTTCGGCGTTCTTAAAACGATATTGGGTGTATTTTTGATTTAGGCGATTATTCATTCCGCCTTTTGCTCCCTGGTTTAGCCATTTCATTTCGGTCCAAGGGCTTTGGTTATCGTGGTTATAAGCAGATATAACCATTTCAGGGATAAAGTGATGTACTTTGACAGATGTCTTTACACTGCATTTCCAGTAGGTACATTTAAGCCAAAAACAAGTACCAACAACGCTCCAATCAGCACAACTGGGAGATGCTGTAGAACTCATAATCGTTGCAGTATTGATGTTATTTGCCTCAATCGCTGCACTTTGCTCTACGACTGATAGAGATAGCGTACAAATTAAGGCAGAGTAAATGGAGGATACTCTTACTTTTGAGACGATATTCATTAATATCCTCCTTGTTGTTGGTCTGCGAGATAACGTTCAATGGCTCTGCCTATATCACTTTCTCCGTAGATGACGGAGGAGAACGCAGGATTTTGTTTTTCAAATACGACCGCTGGAATTTTCATTACTCCCTGTTTCCAGCCCTCAATTACGCCTTGATAAGCTGTTTTAAGTTTTGTTTCAAACTGTGTCCAAGCTGTTGTATTCATTACTTGTCGTACTTGTTGTTCTGCTTGTACAGGATCAGTAGATAAATTTGCTAAAAATGAGTCTTCCAATTTTTCTACGCTGTCTAAATAGTAAACTTCATCGGCAAGATGAGGCTGTTGAATAGGGTAGGATTCGGAAGTAAATACCTTAACTGTTACATCTGAGAGTTTATTAGCAGGACTAGCACTTGCCATAGCTGAAAGCAGCAGTAGTGGTAAATAGTAAAATGTCTTAGCTTGCATAAATGCTCCACAAATAGAGTAATTCACGCTTACCTTAAAAGATGATATGGGGAGAAGAAATCGGAAATTGTTTTTTGGTTTTGGAGAGTTTTAAAAAATTCTCTAAATAGGCTTTACAGTTTTTGCTTGTGTTAAAGATAGAAAATTCGATAATAAACTTAACTTTCTGTATCTGTGGATACAAAGTAGGTAGCTTAGAACTGCATTCAGAAGCGTCTGAATTGAGCTACGGATTCACTGCGGTGAATTTGGTTCATTCCCTTTGTTGGTCGGTTCGCCAACTTAAATAAAGAACTGCCTTTTAAAGCTGACTCCATTCTGCAATCAGCTGCAAACTCGCTTGAGTTTGGAATGGACTTTTCATTTCTTATCAACCTGTCCAGGGAAACATCAATTTCCCCATGGGCAATAGGTGTTTTCTCTTGGATATAATTTAGGAGATTACCCTATGATTCATATCAGATTTAACTGTCTGTCGGATATTTTGGATTGTAAGAATATTCGTGGCCAAGATCATGTTGTTAAACAAATTAAAGCAAATGCTTTGAATGCTTGGCAACATCGTCAGAAATCGGAGACTAGCGTGCGTTTTGTCACCAAAATCAGCGATAGATTATTCCGTCATTTGAGTGTGACAGAGAAATCAGATGGTTCTCTGCTAGTTTATCGTTAAATGCAGGGCGTTTCTTATATTTAACCTTATAAATCTTAATTTATAGTCCCTTCAATTTTAACCTTCACCCTATCGGGAAACACAATTCCCGAAACGGGCAATGTGTTTCCCTTATTTTATTTGGAGAAACACAATGAACCTTTTACAAATCTATTTTCAACAACAGCTTGTCACAGCCGGATTTCCTAATGATTTAAAAATTGAGTATTCACTCTCTCATTGTCAGGGAGATGGCGTAGCATTTTACGGTAGCCTTAATACCGATACATTAATTAAACTCTTTAACAGCCTAAATCCGCAGAAACGCAAACAAAAAATGTTTGCCAATCTGCTAAGTCACATTGAGTCTTGGGAATCGTATGGCGTAGATTTTGACATTACACGAAACAGTTTTGGGTATCACTACTCACATTGGAATACGATGGAACTTTATGCTAAAACTGCAGATCAGTTAGCGTTTTTCAATGATAGTGATGCTCGAAGAAACTGGTATTTTCCGACTTCAAAAGTGTATAAATATAAAGGCTTGTGGGATGAGTTTATTCAGGATTTAGAACAGTATATTAAGGGTACTTCTCGTGAGTTGGAAACGAATGGCTATCAGATTATTGATGCCTCGCCGGATCAGACGGAGACCGTTTTCAAATTTAACACGGAAAACTACCTGGTAGAGCTTAAACGTAAACCCTCTAAATTTTATTTAGAGCCTATTGATTGGGTGTTTGGTGATGAATGCAACTTTAAGACAAGCATAGAGGAACTCCTACAAGGAAAAATTTTCTATGCTGATTTTGAAGCAATCGTTACTGATAAAGAAAGTGGCATTCAGCTAGGATTTGACAGCATCAGTGGATTAAGTTATTCCCCGACTGATCGAACATTTAGTGGTTATCGGCAAGAACTTATTGGCAATGCTATCGCTTCTGCCCGTAGCAATGCGGCACGCTTTTCCTACTTACACGCCTAATTTACAGATTTTTACTTAAAATTGACCGCTTGTAGAAGTTGGTTTTCACCCCGTGGGGAAATATTTTCCCTATTGGGTAAGATGTTTCTCCACTCTTTTCATTTGGAGAAATATGATGAAACACAATTTAGATTTACTCAAATACATCTGGGATAACCGCAATTTAGATAATAAAGCCTACCAATACCTCTTTCACATTTGCATAGAGCCGATGAAAAAAGGAGATTGGAATCGTTACACGATTTGGCTGAATCAGCACGGCAATTTAGTCAATATTTCTGCGGTGGTTTATGAGATTGTGAGCTATCAACAGTTAAAAGATGATATTAAACTTTGGCAGGATACGCAGTTTTATTGCCGTCCGGAAAAAGTTGAAACAACCGGTTTTGTATCATTTCTATTGCATCAGTTTTTTAATGGCATTGCCCATATTTTACTGGAACAGAAAATGATTACTGAGACTGAAGCAGGGGAAAAAAGCTATAACTTTCTCGCTGCAAATAGTTTTCAACGTTTACTTTAATGGGGGCGAAATTATGGAAACTCGTACTGTTAAAGTCATTTACGATGATGGCGATTATTTTTTCACTCGAATCAATGGTGATGAACAAACTATCCGTAGTTACTACGCTATAGGTAGTTCCGTTGGTTTTGATGATTCCAGAAAAATAGCTGCTATTGAGATTTTATAAACCACCCATCGGGGAAACAAGTTCCCCAATAGGGTAGCCGTGTTTCCCCATTTTTCTACCCGAACTTTGGAGAAACACATGATGAACACTCAACAACCTAAATTTGATTTATACCAACATATCACTGATAGAATCATTGCTGCATTAGAACAAGGTACAGCTCCGTGGTTAAAACCGTGGAGCCATCCGGAATGCAATATGGCATTACCTCGCAATGCGGTTTCTAACCGTCTGTATTCCGGTATCAATACGCTATTGCTTTGGATTGCTACCGCTGAACACGGCTACAAACAGTGTAAGTGGATTACGGCGAAAAAAGCCAATGAACTCGGTGGATATATCCGTAAAGGGGAAAAAGCTACGGTTGTGATGAACTACCGTCCTAATGAGAGAGAAAAACTCGATGAGGAGGGAAATATTGTGTATGACGAGGAAGGAAATCCGGAAATGGAACAACACTTTTTCATTGCTAAGCACAATCTGTTCAATTTAGACCAGTGTGAAAATTTACCGGCGGAACTGTATGATCCTGTATCAGAACCAAAACAACCTAAATCTGAGCCAAACCAATACGATATTTTTGCTGATATTCGGCAGATTATCAAAGGAATGGATTTGCACGTGGAAATAAAACCGAGTAACTGGGCTTTCTATCGAGCAAGTGAAGATAAGGTTGTAATGCCTGAGATGAAGCAATTTAAAAATGCCCAAGCGTTTCATAGCGTGTTATTGCATGAAATGACCCACGCTACCGGTGCTTTCAAACGGCTTGATCGTGAGGGTATTACCTCTGGAAAAGCAAAATTTGGAAACAAAGTCTATGCTTTTGAGGAATTGGTGGCTGAAATGGGAGGAGCATTTTTATGTGCCTACCTTGGATTCGATACAGTGCCTCAAAATGCAGCGTACATTGATAGTTGGATTCGAGTGCTGAAAGAAGATAAACGGGCTATTGTCCGTGCTTCCGGTAAAGCTCGTGAAGCATGTCAATATATGTTGGATGCACTAAACGTCGCCCAGCTAGCTGACAAATACGAAGTATTTGATGAAGCAGCTTAATCACTTGCCGAAAGGCATTTCCCGAAGGGATACCGTACCCTTTGGGCATTGTGTATCCCTATTACTTTTAATTGGAGAATACACGATGAGTATGACACCTCGCAGACAGAATTGCTGGATTGTTACTGGGAAAGATGAGAATGGTATTTTGCAAAAATGCCGTTATTTGTATTATTCTCGCCGAGAAGCGGTAAAACGTTTTCGAGAGCAATTTAATTGTGTTGGTAAACACGGTGTGATTGAATCAGTAACACCACAATTTGGTTGGTATTAACCGGCTTTCCCATAGGGATACATAATCCCTATGGGCATTGTGTATCCCTGTTTTATTAATTTAAATCGGAGAACACAATGTTTAATTTAAACTTGTTTAAACGACCCATTGAGCTTTCAACGCTTGAATCTTGGTCTAAATTCTGTGATGATGTCGGTAAAGTTGCATTTATTGCGATACCGCCGATGATTTATAGTAATTATGATCTATGTATCAAAATAGGAAACATAAGTGCTTTATTGGCAATTACCTATGGATTCTTATTATCAGGCAGGACTATCCGTCAATTTATTGAGAAGGAGAAATCAAAATGGGATTAACAATCGGCTTATGGATCATTGCTTTTATAGGCTTTGCACTGGTTTTTTGGGCAAATAGCTTACTCAAAGAGCAAGATGAACGCCTTAAACAGCTAAAAAAATAGCTGAATTTTAACAAGTAGATACGGCACATTTTGTGCCGTATTTTCTTTTCACCCACAGGGTACATTAGCCCTGTGTGGCATAGTGTACTCATATTTATTGGAGATTTTACTATGCCAAATTGGTGTCAAAATAAACTCGAAATAACATTTGCAGCAGAGCGACACGAGGCTCTTCATCAAGCTCTTTTTTCCACTGATGAAGTAGGTCGAGTTGAACTTAATTTTCACAATCTCATTCCTATGCCGGCAGAATTGGATGTTGGTCTAGTTTATGGCAATAGGGAACAACTGGAACAGCAATATCAACACAATATAGATCATTATGGCTATAAAGATTGGTATGATTGGTGTATCGCCAATTGGGGCTGTAAGTGGAATGCCTCTTCAACCGTTATTTTTGATGAGTGTGAGGAACACATTTCACTCTACTTTGATTCTGCGTGGACACCTCCGGAAACGTGGTTTAAAGTACTATGTGAGAAGTTTCCTGATGTAGATTTTACATTATCATACTATGAACCAGGCTGTTGGTTTGCCGGTAGTATGGAAGCTGATTTAGAGGGTGACTATTTTCATACTCAAATCAGCGATGATGAAATTAAACTATTTGCTATAGATGTCTTTGGCGAGTCTTTCGAAGACAACGATGTTGAATAGTGGATTATATGTCTAAATGCCGATGTTTTATCGGCATTTTTTATGTTCTAATAAAAGTAATTCATCATTTATTCCTAGCAATTTATAAAAGTTATACATTAAAAATAAATTTTTATGGCGTTCATAATCTATTTTGGGGTCAAATATAGGAGTGTTATTTTGGAGATGATTTTTTATTAGAGCATTGAGTTCGAATTTTGCTCTAGCGAAATATATCATGCCGTAAATCATATAATTATCCTTATGTATAATTAGATTTATTAATGTAGTGTACTTTTATTTTGATATTTAATGAAATTATCAACCATCTTTTCTAAATCTGTTTTTAACAGAATATCCCAATTTATCTGCATATCAGATGGTTCATTGAGAATGGTATCATATTTAAAACGTAAGCTCCAAACTTCGCCTTTTATTATTTCATCTATAATATCTTTATAGGAATCTGTAGTGTCTTTCGAGAATGGTAAAATCTTTACATTAAGTAATGTTTTTTGTTCGATAAATGCACAACCAAAAATAAGAGAGATTTCTTCTTCTAAGCAAAAAGCAAAATAACCATTATTTGTTTCCTGTTCTAGGATTTTACCCCCTTCTTCTGTCTGAATGAAATTTGAAAATAAATCAATCATGGTTGTACTATCTAAATATAAAGCTAATATGGTTTTATTGACATCGATACCTCTATGTTCTAACTCCGCTACAATATATTTTGGCACATCTAAATGTAATTTTTTCATATTATTCGCCTTTGAGTACTTTAAATTTGTTATCAAATCTATTTTTTCTTATGACTAAATTTAGCCTTCTAGCCAAAGACTCTAAGTTTACCCTATGCTCTTGCTCTTTTGTTAGATATGTACAGCTTTCTATAAGAAGTATAAAGTTTTTTGAGCTGTCGCAGTTTATCACGTTTTTGACCGATTCGAGATTCATAAGGTCATCTAATGATAAATTTATTATTTTATTATATTGAAGTTTAGAATAAAAGTATGTGACTACACACAAGGTAAAAAGTAGTAACCAACCAATGGGGAAATTAAAAAACATTATGAAAAATATACAGCCTATAGGGATTGACAGGAATTTAATTGGTTTTTTAATTCTTTTGGCTATGCCTATATCTATAAGGTTTTCTATTTCCTTATAAGCATTGTTAATTAATTCTAGTTGAGAGTCATTGCAAAAGTAATCTTTAGTAACTCTATCATCAATTCTTTGGAGAATTGCCCATTTTTCATTATCCATTTTAAAGTTCCTTTGTTAAAATAATTATACTAATGTTCTACATGTTTTAATTTAGAAAGTTCTTTTTTATACTCTGTAAGTACATTATTGAGCATTTCCTGTGATGTTGATTTTGTCATTCCTATCTCTATTTTTTGTACTTCAATCGCTAAATATCCTATTTTAGCTATTCTTTGTGCAATGTAAAATTCATCGGCAAAACTTACTTTATTCACAGTTTACTCCTTTTTTAATAATTGTGTGTATATTAAGTATTAAGGCATTGATTTCCTTCATTTTGCAAAGTTAAATATGTCACAATCAAATCTATAGTTTACTTCTTTAAAAAAGATGAAAAACCGGATATGAATAATGCTGCTCCTGTAATTTTAATTAAAAGATATATCAATGAAGATTTTTCTAATGAATAAAAAATTAGCAGTATTGCGATTGTGACTTGAGTTAATGCCCATAAATAATATAAAATATTAATCATTGTTTACTGCTCATTCCATTTGCAATAATCATAATTCGTAATGCTTATATCGTATGTGTTTTCATTATTATCGTTAATTGTTATATAATTGCCTTTATCTAACCTTTTTATCTTTCCTAATAGCTCAAGCTCGATATTGCTATTGCGATAGCACGTTATTTTATATTGGGTGTTTGAATCAGTCCAAATGTAAATGAGTATAATGACCATAGAAATGGATATAATTCCTAATGGGGTTATTATGACATCTTCTATAAATTTCATCATTTATTTTACCTCGTTAGATACATGCCATTAAAATCAATGTCAGTATTAAAAGTAAGACTACTAACTTTATAATCTTTGATTCGGCTTTTTCTTGTTCACCATCCAAATATGCACCACGACTACACTCTGATTCAATATGAACTATAAGCATAAATAAAGTGATTCCTATAAGGAAAGTTAGAAATATAATTCCCATTTACATCATTCTCTAATATGTACTTTAAATCTATAAGTAACTTTATTCTATTCACAATAAATAGAATGACAATAAAAAACTGTACAAAACTCTTAATGAGTTTTCACAGATGACTCAAAAGAAAGGAGTAAAAGGCTAAGGGAAGAAGGGTAATTTGCACAAGGGTAACCGCTCTGCAGGGGCAGAGCGGCCTTACCCGAAAGGGTTGATATGGACTTGCAAAAAGGCTAAAAGGCCTAAATTATCTAAGATTCATATTCTATTTCTACTTCACATTGATAGGTGATGTTTGATTTAATGCCATCAATAACTATTGAATAGGGGGATATATGCTATTGGGTCTTATAGTGTCAATTTTATTTTTAGTTTTATTATTACCTTCCGTTATAAGGTATTTCAGTTAGGTGAGTAGTATTAATAATAGTGAATCGAGGAGCAAAATTTTAATTTCATTCGTATGCTTAAATTATTAGAAAAATTAAGACCACGTAAAAAACTGAGTAATCAAGACCATAGCCAGACAATTATAGACTCTCCAGCAGGCTGGCATAGTCCTATGTCAGCCCAGAGATTGTTAGATACTCCATTACGCCAGCAATATATCACAACGATTTGGCAGAACGTTTCTATGTCTCCCAAAATGTTTGATTTACTCTATCAAACACCAATTAATCGCTATGCCGAAATGGTTCAATTATTACCGGCTTCAGAAAGCCACCACCATTCTCATTTAGGTGGAATGATCGATCACGGATTAGAGGTAATTGCGGTTGCGAGCAAACTTCGTCAGAGTTATGTTTTACCGCCGAATGCTGCTCCTGAAGACCAAGCAAAGCAACGAGATGTATGGACGGCCGTAGTGATTTATGCTGCTCTTATTCATGACATTGGCAAGATTGCTACAGATCTGGAGATTGTATTATTAGATGGCTCACGTTGGTTTCCTTGGCAAGGGATTCCAAAACAGCCTTATAACTTTCGATATATTAAGGGTAGGGACTATCATTTACATCCTGCGTTAGGAGGTTTCTTTGCTAGTCAGCTGATTCCTCAAGAAGCCTTTGATTGGATTGCTCCATTTACAGAAGCTTTTTCCCATCTGATGTATTTTGCAGCAAATCATGCTGACAAAGCCGGTATTTTAGGTGAAATTATCCAAAAAGCGGATCAGTATAGTGTTGCGATGGCTCTCGGTGGAGAACTGACCAAATTATCAGAAAAACCAAAGGCTTCATTTGCTAAACAACTTCATCTTGCATTGCAAGAGGTTGTGAAGACCTACAAATTAAACACTCCAAGGGGTGGTGGACAGGGCTGGTTAACCGACAGTGGATTGTGGGTAATGTCAAAGACGACAGCTGATTCAGTTAGAGCGTATTTATCTGGGCAAGGGATTTCAGCACCAAGTAAGAATGGAGCGATGTTTGATGAATTAATTGCACATAATCTCATTGAAGCAACCAGTGATAAAGCGGCAATTTGGGATGCTAAAGTTTGTGCTAATAGTGGGTGGTCATCAGGTAAATTTACTATGCTAAAAATAAGACCTACCGTCATTTGGGAAAATATTGATGAACGCCCTGAACTATTTGACGGTTCAGTATTATTGGTTGATAAAGATAACAATGTTTTGCCTACTTCTAAGGTAGTGTCAGAAATAGCAACATTAACACTACCTGTGACAGAATTGAATACTCAGGAACAATTGGATGCTGCACCAGTATTAGATGTACAAGAGGCTGTAACAGATTCGTCCCTACAACAAGACGTTCAGACGTTTAACTCGATAGATGAGATAAAAATAGAAGAGAACGGTGGCGATGATATGGATATGGTATTGAGCCTATTTAGTGATAGTCCAATGCCATTTACTGAAACAGAATCAAACCAGGTAGAAACTGAAGCAGAACATAAAATCGCTATTCCTCAGGAAACTGAAGCAGTTATAGAAAATCGTAGCAACCTCCCAGAGAAGGGAGATATAAACGTTCCTAAACTTAAGCAAACAGCACCTTCCGAAATTGAAACTGAGTTCAGTATAGATGTACAGAATTTTATTGATTGGATAAAAAGTAGTGTTTTATCGGGTAAATTGCCAATGAATCAAACGAATGCAAAGTTGCATTTTGTTGAAAATCATCTTTTTATGGTAACACCGAGTATTTTTCAGGTATATTGTACGGAAGTAATCGGAAACGTTGAAAAATCAACATGGGAAAGATTACAGAAGCAATTTCAGAATTTGGCTATTCATAAACGCCAGCATACTGACGATGGCGATAGCCGGAATATCTGGACTTGCAAAATTGCAGGACCTAACCGCTCTTCAACACTTAATGGTTACTTAATTGAGAATGTTGAATTGTTTGTTGGGAATAAATTAGTTATCAACAATCAGTGGCTCACACTGAAGGGGAAAATACAATGAATACTGAATTGGATTTTGAGCAACTACTTGAAAAATTTTTGCGTTAGAAAACTTAGAGAGGCAACAGTACATACTTATATTAAAGTATTTTCTCGGTTTCGGCAATTCTATCCGGATTTACTCCCACAGAATGTGACTCAGGAACATATTCTAAAATGGAGAGCATATATCTTAAAAACAGCGACTAATACAACATACAATACGTATGCTAGACATCTTAGAAGTGTGTTTAATTTTGCGATAGAGCAAGAAATTCTATATTTTAAGCGTAATCCAGTAGTAAAAACCTTTTTAAGAGATGGGGCTAAGAAACGTAAAACTTTTTCAGATAAACAAATTAAAGCAATATTTGATTTTTTAGACTATTGTGAGGATTTACCGCAGATTTTAAGGCCTCGCTGGTTTACTTTGGCTATTATTAATACATTTAGATATACGGGTATTCGCAGAAGCCAGTTAGTGCAGTTAAGGGTAAAAGATGTGAGTATAGATCGAGGAATCATTATGATACCTGCTCATATTAATAAGAACCACAATTATCATGAAATCCCGATTTCTAATAAATTGCGACCGTATATTGAGAAAGTTGCCTATGAACATAAACAGAGAAGATCGAAAGATGATGAACAGTTCTTCAATTTAAATAAGTTTTCTAGCTATACGCTAAATAGAGACCAAAAGATGAGTGTTCATCAACTACAGAATGCGTTTGTATGGATTTCAGAGAAGGTTGGTTTTAAAGTATCGCCTCATCGTTTTAGGCACACTATCGCAACCCAATTAATGAGAGAACCTGAAAATCTTTATACAACGAAGCAACTACTGAATCATAGTGATGTAAAAGTAACAATGAGTTACATAGAGTATAATACGGAAATGATAAGGAATAAAATTGATGAGCTTTTATAAGGATATTACTTTTTTACGAAATAGCTTTACACTCTTGTAAAAAGTCATATAATGAAAATGTTCACTATAAGAGCAAATGAATTCAACCGTATGCCAAGTGTGTAATAGCACTTAGTACACGGTTGATTCAAAATCCGCCGCCCATAAAGCGTGTCGGTTCGAGTCCGACCACTGGCACCACTCTAATATCTTTTCTTATTTACTATTAAGAATTTCTCTATTATCTTCCTATATCAATTTTTCTCAAAATATTGTATTTATAAACCCGTATAGATGGGAACTTTAGCCATTTATGTGAGAAATGGGGCAATAATAAATCTGTCAATAAGTTACTTATTAATCGAATGAAAAGTGGATTTATTAATTAATAGGGAACACTTCCAAGTAATAAGTGTTCCCTATTATTTTGAGTAAGGTAGGGGCGCTTTATATGAGTAGCTTTTTATTTCATCGAAATGCGGTGTATGGAACCCATGAGCTACTTAAGTCAATACTTTGATTAGAACGGAATATCATCATCAAAATTGTTCATTGCCGGCTCAGGCTGTGGTGCCGGTTTAGATTGCGGTGCAGCACTTTGGGTTTGGTTGTAACCATAATTGCTGTTGCCTTGATTGTAGCTATTATCCGCAGGAGCAGAATTTCCCCAACCGCCTTGCTGACCGCCCATATCATTACCTTGACGGCTGCCGAGCATTTGTAGCACATCGCCTTGAATTTCGGTGGTATAACGATCTTGCCCGTTTTGGTCTTGCCATTTACGGGTTTTTAAACGTCCTTCTACGTAAACTTGAGAGCCTTTACGTAAATATTGCCCGCATACTTCTGCTTGACGACGGTAGAATACAATACGATGCCACTCGGTTACTTCACGGCGTTCACCGGTGTTTTTATCCGTCCAACTTTCTGAAGTTGCTACACTAATATTTGCAACCGCTTCGCCATTTGGCATTGTACGCATTTCCGGGTCGTTACCTAAATTACCGACAATAATTACTTTATTGATACCAGCCATAAAATCCTCTGTTTGCTAAATTAAACTAAAATTTACCAAGTATTCTACCTGAAAATCCAAAAGATGAACACCAAAAAACTGATATTTTGTACAGTTTTATTAAAATATGCGATAATGATCGAAAATTGAGAAAATAGCACTGGACATTAAAAATATGCAACATATCGATATTCGCGGAGCAAGAACGCACAACCTAAAAAATATCAATTTAACTTTGCCGAGAGATAAATTCATTGTAATTACCGGTCTTTCCGGCTCGGGCAAATCGTCTCTTGCATTTGATACGCTTTATGCGGAAGGGCAACGCCGTTATGTGGAATCGCTTTCTGCATACGCCCGCCAATTTCTCTCCTTAATGGAAAAGCCTGATGTGGATCATATTGAAGGGCTTTCCCCTGCGATTTCGATTGAGCAAAAATCAACCTCTCACAACCCACGTTCGACCGTAGGAACGGTAACCGAAATTCACGACTATTTACGTCTATTGTTTGCTCGAGTGGGGGAGCCTCGTTGCCCTGATCACGATGTGCCATTGGCTGCTCAAACCATTTCTCAGATGGTAGATAGAGTATTGGAAGAACCGGAAGGCAAGCGATTAATGTTGCTAGCCCCCGTGGTGAAAGAGCGTAAAGGCGAACACGTAAAATTATTGGAAAATTTGACCGCTAGTGGCTATCTGCGGGCTAGAATTGACGGCGAAATTTGCGATTTATCCGACCCGCCGGCATTAGAATTACAGAAAAAACACACCATTGAAGTGGTGGTGGATCGCTTTAAAGTAAGAGCTGATCTTGCCACCCGTTTGGCGGAATCTTTTGAAACAGCGTTAGATTTATCCGGCTCTACCGCAATTATTGCAGATATGGACGACCCGAATGCCGAAGAAATTGTGTTTTCGTCCAGCTTTGCTTGTCCGCATTGTGGTTACTCTTTACACGAATTAGAACCACGCCTTTTCTCGTTTAATAACCCTGCCGGGGCTTGCCCGACTTGCGATGGTTTGGGCGTTGAGCAGTTTTTTGATGCCAAAAAAGTGGTACAAAATGAAGAGGTTTCATTAGCTGCAGGGGCGATCAAAGGCTGGGATCGCCGCAGTTTCTACTATTTTGGTTTATTGAAAGCCGTTGCCGAGCACTATGGCTTTGATTTAGAAACGCCATTTGGGCAGCTACCGAAAAAATACCAAAACATTATTTTAAATGGCACTAAAGAAGAGATTGAATTTGTTTATGTCAATGACCGAGGCGATAAGGTTAAACGTAAACACGCCTTTGAGGGGGTGTTGAATAATATGGCTCGCCGCTATAAAGAAACCGAATCAAACTCGGTGCGTGAAGAGTTGGCGAAGTATATTAATAATCGTCCTTGTATGGATTGCGAAGGCTCACGGTTACGCCGTGAAGCCCGTTATGTATTCTTAGATAAAACCAATTTGCCGATGGTTTCTGAAAAAAGCATTGGTGAGGCATTAACCTTTTTTGAAGAGCTGAAATTAGCTGGTCAGAAAGAAAAAATTGCTGAGAAAATCCTCAAAGAAATTCGTGAACGGCTACAGTTTTTAGTGAATGTCGGCTTGAATTATCTTTCGCTTTCTCGTTCGGCAGAAACCCTCTCAGGGGGCGAGGCTCAGCGGATTCGCCTTGCCAGCCAAATTGGTGCGGGCTTGGTAGGTGTAATGTATGTGCTAGATGAGCCTTCCATCGGCTTGCACCAACGAGACAATGAACGCCTATTGAATACTTTGGTGCATTTACGCAATTTAGGCAATACCGTGATTGTGGTTGAACACGATGAAGATGCGATCCGAGCCGCAGATCATATCGTGGATATCGGCCCGGGTGCCGGTGTACACGGCGGGCAAGTTATTGCACAAGGTACGGCAGCTGAAATTATGCAAATTGAGGAATCCATTACCGGACAATTCCTCTCAGGCAAACAAAAAATTGAGATTCCGGCTCAACGTGTGCCTTATGATCCAACTAAATTGCTCACCTTATCGGGAGCAAGCGGTAATAACTTGAAAAAAGTGAAATTAGAGATTCCGGTTGGTTTATTTACTTGTATCACGGGTGTATCAGGTTCGGGCAAATCAACTTTAGTTAATGACACACTATTCCCTCTGGCACAGAATGCGTTAAACCGAGCGGAAAACAGTGATGTTGCCCCTTATGAAACGATTGACGGCTTATCCCATTTTGACAAAGTAATCGATATTGATCAAAGCCCGATTGGGCGAACTCCTCGCTCAAATCCGGCAACTTACACCGGATTATTTACGCCAATCCGTGAACTTTTTGCCGGCACGCAAGAAGCCCGAGCCAGAGGGTATAACGTAGGGCGGTTTAGCTTTAATGTACGGGGCGGACGTTGCGAAGCCTGCCAAGGTGACGGTGTGATTAAAGTTGAAATGCACTTCTTGCCTGATGTGTATGTGCCTTGCGACCACTGCAAAGGCAAACGCTATAACCGTGAAACCTTGGAAATTCGCTATAAAGGTAAAACTATTCACCAAGTGTTAGAGATGACAGTGGAAGAGGCGAGAGAATTTTTTGCCCCTGTACCGATGATTGCACGCAAGCTACAAACCTTGATGGACGTAGGGTTATCTTATATCCGTTTAGGGCAATCTTCCACCACGCTTTCAGGCGGTGAAGCCCAACGGGTGAAATTGGCTACCGAGCTTTCCAAACGAGATACCGGCAAAACGCTCTATATTTTAGATGAACCGACTACCGGCTTGCACTTTGCTGATATTAAACAGTTACTCGGCGTGCTACATCGCCTGCGTGATCAAGGCAATACGATTGTGGTGATCGAACATAATTTAGATGTGATTAAAACCGCAGACTGGATTGTCGATCTCGGACCTGAAGGCGGGAGCGGTGGCGGTGAAATTATTGCCACCGGCACACCGGAACAAGTGGCAAAAGACAAACGCTCCCATACCGCACGCTTCTTAAAAGAGATTTTGGCTAAGGGCTAATGTTCAACACAAGCGGTCATATTTTCGGAAAGTTTTGCAATTTGCAAAAAAGTTGGAAAATATGACCGCTTGTTTTATATCCAGAGCTTATTCCTAGTTAGCCTGTCTGATTTTGTCGAAGGCAGATTCAAGATCGCTGCTGAATTGAATTTGCTGGATTTCGGTTACGGTTTTTTGTGAGCGGACTAGCATTCTCATCGGTTGAAATTGTACATTACAGAGATGAAGTTGCTGATGTGGCAACATATGTTGTACAAAACAGGTGAGGGCGTGAATGCCACCGGCGTCTAATACTGTAACGGCATCGCATTGCAGCACAATATGTTTAATTTGGTGATCGGTATGTACGGTTTTATTGTGTAAATCGGCAAAGAGGTTATCGGCAGCAGCAAAAAATAACGGGCCACTGATCCGATAAACCAATACATTATCCAAATCGGTTGGGTGAGCCATTTCAAAGGATTTCGTCATTTCTGCAATAGTACGGATAAATAGCAGGCTCGCCAGTAACACCCCTACTGTAATGGCAATTACCATATCAAATAATACCGTGAGGGTAATGCAAGTCAGTAAAACCGCAATTTCATTTTTACCTGAACGGCGGGTAAGTTGAATGATTTGTGGAATATCTGCCATATTCCAAGCTACTACCAATAATAGTGCAGCCATTGAGGAAAGTGGCAAATAGGAAAGTGCTTTAGCCAAAAAGAGTAGGGCAAATAAAACCAACAAGGCGTGAACCACACTGGAAATGGGGGAAACTGCTCCGGAACGAACATTGGCAGCCGATCTCGCAATCGCTGCTGTTGCGGTAATTCCTCCTAAAAATGGTGATGCAATATTACCTAAGCCCTGGGCTAATAGTTCGTTGTTAGAGTGGTGCTTGGTATCGGTCATATTATCGCACACTACCGCACACAGTAACGATTCGATTGCCCCCAGCATTGCCATTGAAAAGGCAGCCGGTAATAAGGCTTGAATAGTGGTTAAGTTCCAATCTATCCGATTTCCTTCCGCATTCGGAAGATTCCAAGGTAACACAAATTCAGGTAATACGCTTGGAATACCATACCCTGTGGAGCCATCAGAGAGTGTGTAGTGAAATGCTGAGCCGATGGTAGCAACGTTTTGTCCGAAATGAATCAGCAATAATGATAACAGCGTGCCGATAAAGACAGCGGGTAAATGCCCGGGAATGGGTAGTCGTAGCTTATGCCAACGGGTTAAAACCAACAATGTTACGATACCCACTAAGGTGTCTGCCCAACTTATAGTAGGCAGTGCTGAGAAAATAGCTTCTAGCTTGCCAAGATAGTGTTCGGGCATTTTTTCAATGCTTAAACCCAGAAAATCTTTGATTTGCAAGGTGGCAATCACGATGCCGATACCACAGGTAAAACCCAGTGTGACAGGTAGTGGAATATACTCAATTAACCGTCCTAATCGGAGTAACGCCATCAATACTAAGATTACCCCGGACAGCATTGTTGCCATTAGTAATCCGCTTAATCCAAACTGCTGCGTGACGGGGTATAGAATCACCACAAAAGCGGCTGTCGGACCTGAAATGTTAAATCGTGAACCACCTGTAAGGGCTATCACAATTCCGGCAACAATCGCCGTATATAAACCGTGTTGTGGCGGCACACCGCTGGCAATCGCCAATGCCATAGATAGCGGAATAGCGATAACCCCAACTGTTAAGCCTGAAATGATATCCCTGATTAAATGTTGTTTGCCATAACCTGCATTAAGTGCATCTTTTAATGCACTAAAAGGTTTGACCGCAAGGAAAGCATTTTTAGTTAAAAACCATTTATTTAACATAGTGTGTTTGAGAGAAGAGAATGTTTCACTTATTTTACTGCAATGAATAAAATTAAATTTGAGCTAACGCAATAAAAAGCAGGAAAGAGCAAATATATTAAGACAAGCGGTTGTTTTAGGCGAAAAATTTGCAAATGCAAATAATTAGCTGATTTTATCTTTAAAATAGCGTAAAATGCCGCTTTAATTTGTACTACTATAGTAGTGCATTTGTTGTGATTTCATTGACTATAATAAACAAATGGACAGTCTTATTCATTTTTTGAGTGCCTTTTTAACTAATATCACTTGGATTGGGGCGTTAGAGCTGGGCTTAATTTATGCCCTTGTTGCCCTTGGGGTATTAATTTCTTATAAAATTCTGGATTTTCCGGATCTGACCGCAGACGGTAGTTTCCCACTAGGCGGAGCGGTGTGTGTGATCGGCATTTTAAACCAAGTCGATCCTTGGTTGGCAACCTTATACGGCACGCTTGCCGGAGCGGTAGCCGGTATGGTTACTGCAAGTTTGCATATCGGCTTTAAAATCGAGAAATTGCTTGCCAGTATTTTAATGATGATCGCACTCTATTCGATTAATCTACGCATTATGGGAATGCCGAATATTGCGATTTTAGGCGAAACCACGATTTACGATGTAATGCCGATTGAAAGCGATCTACAGTTAGCCTTAGTACGATTAGTGATGGCATTGCTGGTTGTTATTATCGTAAAAGGTTTGTTTGACCTCTTTTTTGCGACCGAAATCGGTTTGGCGGTTCGGGCAACCGGCACCAATAGCCGAATGGCGAAAGCACAAGGCATTGCAATTAATAAAATGACGATTTTAGGGATGGCAATTTCCAATGCGTTAATTGCGTTAGGTGGTGCTTTGTATGTGCAAAGTAATGGTGGTGTCGATATTTCGATTGGAGTAGGAACTATCGTGATTGGCTTGGCGGCGGTGATTATCGGTGAGGCGATTTTTTCGGTAAAACGGATTATTTGGCTTACCTTTGCAGTGATTATCGGTTCGATTCTTTACCGTTACTTCATCGCACTGGCATTAAATAACGAAACCTTAAACGGCATTGGCTTTGGACCACAGGATCTCAATTTAATTACGGCGTTATTGGTGGTGATTGTATTAGCGGTTCCTCGAATTAAACACAAATTGCTCGGTAAGCGAGGTTAATATGATTGAACTCAATAACTTATTTATTACTTTCAACAAAGGGACTGCGATTGAAAACCCTGTGCTGAGAGGCTTATCACTAAAAGTTGAGCAAGGCGAATTTGTGTCCGTAATTGGCAGTAATGGGGCGGGTAAATCGACAATGCTCAATGCAATTAGCGGCGATTGTTTGGTTGATAGTGGCGATATTATTATTCAAGGCAATAAAGTCAATAACACTACAACCTGGCAGCGAGCAAATCAAGTCGCCCGAGTGTTTCAAGATCCGATGGCAGGCACCTGTGAAAGTTTAACGATTGAAGAAAATATGGCGTTAGCTTATCAGCGTGGTGGTAAGCGAGGTTTAGGTTTTGCGATTAAACGCCAAATGCGAGAGTTATTCAAAGAAAAACTATCTCTTTTGGGATTAGGCTTAGAAAACCGTTTAACCGACCAAATGGGGCGGTTATCAGGTGGACAACGCCAAGCCGTTAGTCTTTTAATGGCATCGCTTAAGCCTTCTAACATTTTATTGCTTGATGAACACACAGCAGCGCTTGATCCGAAAACCACCGATTTTGTGATGGAGCTGACGAACAAAATTGTTCGAGAGCAAAAATTGACTACGTTAATGGTAACGCACTCAATGCGACAAGCCTTAGATTATGGAGATAGAACGGTAATGCTCCATCAAGGGCAAGTGGCGTTTGATGTTTCGGGCGAGCAACGGCAAAAAATGGACGTGCCGGATCTGTTACAACTGTTCCAACAAAGTCGCCACGAGCAGTTGAGTGACGATGGATTATTACTCGGCAATTAATTTTGCGATCTGCATCGAAAAAATGAACTTCTCCTTTTGTATTTGGCTTTCAGATTTTAAATAATAAGCCCAAAAGGATGTATTCAATGTTAAGTATTTTCAAAACTCCGGTAGAGAAAGAAACGCTAGACGATTGGGCTAAAATTTCGGTAGATGTAGCGAAAGTTGCGATTTTGGCAATTCCTGTTATACTTTTTGGCAAAGAGCCAACGCTGATTAAATTGACTAACTCAGCATTATTAGTATTGAGTATTTATGTTTTTTTGACACTTGGGCGAAAATTGCGGCAGCTAAAGGAGGTGTTGTGATGGAACTAGGTTGGAATTTAACTCTAGGTTTGCTAATTTTAAACGTTTTTGCGTTTGGTTGGCTTTATATTATTAATCGGATTTCTAAAGAACAATTATCTAAAAACCAATAATTTTTACTTTTCACAAGCGGTTGTTTTTGCAAAATATTTTGCAAATTCGACCGCTTGCCTGTTTTTAAATGACAAAATACGACGATAACATTCAGCACGCATTTAGCGACAATGGGCTGCTTAGCCAAAATATCAGTGGATTTCGCCCACGCCAAGCACAGCTTGAAATGGCTCAAGCGGTCGCAAAAGCGGTAAAATTTGCGACACCTGTGGTGGTAGAGGCGGGGACCGGCACAGGCAAAACCTTTGCTTATCTGGTGCCGGCACTACTTTCAGGCAAGAAAACCATTCTTTCGACCGGTTCTAAAAACCTGCAAGATCAACTTTTCAACCGAGATCTTCCCACTATTCAAAAAGCCCTAAAATACAAAGGCAAAATTGCGTTACTCAAAGGACGGGCGAACTATTTGTGTTTAGAGCGTTTAGATCAAGTGACCGCAATGGGTGTATTGGGGGATAAATCCGTTCTTGCCGATTTGAAAAAAGTCAGCAAATGGCAAAATGCCACTAAAACAGGGGATTTAAGTGAATGTATTACCATTGCCGAAGATAGCCCGATTATACCGCAGTTAGTCAGCACCACCGAGAGTTGCTTAGGCTCGGATTGCCCGCATTTTAAAGATTGTTATGTGGTACAAGCCCGCCGTAAAGCAATGGAGGCGGATGTAGTCGTGGTAAACCATCACCTATTTTGTGCCGATATGGCAGTAAAAGAGACCGGTTTTGGTGAGTTGATCCCTGAAGCTGAACTGGTGATTTTTGATGAAGCCCATCAACTGCCGGATATTGCCAGCCAATATTTCGGGCAATCGCTTTCTTCCCGCCAATTATTTGATATTTGCAAAGATACCAATATTGTTTACCGCACTGAACTTAAAGATCTGGCTCAATTAGGTAAAGCGGCTGATCACTTGATGAAAGTGGTACAAGATTTCCGATTACTGATGGGCGGAGAAGGGCAGATTCGAGGCAATTTGCGAGATTTATTTCGTGATAAAAAAGTGATCGATGGCTTGGTAAAAGTGGCTGAGAATATCGACTTTTTGAGTGAAGTGGTAAAAAAATCGCTGGGTCGGTCGGAAACGTTGGATAAAATTTTCGAGCGGTTGGCAGAAGTCAAAATTCAACTTAAAAAATTAATGGATACCGGTGTGACCGGCTATTGTTATTGGTATGAGGCGAATGGGCGATCCTTTGGGCTGCATATTACGCCGCTTACGGTGGCAGATAAATTTGGCGAGCAGTTGAAGAACCAGCAAATTGGTTGGGTGTTTACCTCAGCCACACTCGAAGTTGGTGGCAAATTCGATCATTTTTGCCAACGGCTAGGCATCGAAAATGCGGAGCAGTTGGTGTTACAAAGCCCGTTTGATTACCAAAATCAATCTTTACTCTGTGTGCCTCGCTACTTGCCGGATACTAATAAATCCAATACCTTAACTGCTCTCGGGCAATTATTAAAACCGGTGATTGAAGCAAATAAAGGACGTTGTTTCTTGCTTTGTACTTCCTATTATATGATGCGGGGTTTAGCCGACTTTTTACGCGAACACAGTTCGCTAAATGTATTGTTGCAAGGCGAAACCAGCAAAAGCCTGTTATTGGAAAAATTTGTGAAAGAAGATCACAGCGTATTGGTGGCAACCCAAAGTTTTTGGGAGGGGATTGATGTGCGGGGCGATGATTTATCGTTGGTGATTATTGATAAATTGCCTTTCACTTCACCAGACGAACCGTTACTCAAAGCCCGAATGGAAGATTGTAAAATACAGGGCGGCGATCCGTTTAACGATATTCAAATTCCGGAAGCGGTGATTACCCTCAAACAAGGCGTAGGGCGTTTAATTCGTGATGTGACCGATAGAGGTGTAGTGATTATTTGCGATTCCCGTTTGGTGATGCGAAATTATGGGCAAACTTTCTTGAAAAGTTTACCGCCGTCTAGACGCACCAGAGATTTGGGGAATGTTATTCAATTTTTGAAACAAAAATAGGGTTACAAGCGGTCAGATTTCTGCAGATTTTTGCAAAAAAACGGATAAAAATAACCGCTTGTTGAGGAGTTATATGTTGTCTACATTGCTGCGTATGGTTGCTTCTTTGGCATTGTTATTTGTGATGCTTTATTTAGGCAAGTTAATCGTTTATCTATTCCCCATCGGGATCCCGGATAGTATTTTAGGTATGCTTATCTTATTCGGCTGCTTGGTTATCGGCATTGTTAAAGTGGAATGGGTGATACCGAGTGCGAAACCGCTCACACGTTATATGACGCTATTTTTCCTACCGATTTGTGTCGAACTCATCGAACATCTTGATCTGTTACGCCAAAATCTGAACACGTTTGTGTTGGCAACGGCATTAAGCACCTTAGTTTCTGTGGTAGCGATTGGGCTGTTTGCACAGTGGATTTTTCATCACAAGAGAGGGTAAAATGAGCTATCTTTATACTGTGTTGACGGTAATCATGTTTATTGCCGGTTTGAAAATCAGCCAAAAACTCAAGAGCAGTTTTCTGAACCCTTTCTTAATTGCTCTCGCTTTGCTAATCGGTGTATTACTGATTTTTGATATCCCTTACCGAGACTATTATCAAGGTAATTCCCCCTTGAATAACTTACTTGGCGTTTCTGTTGTAGCACTTGCTTACCCTTTTTATGAACAATTACCTCATATCCGCAAAAAATGGCGGCAGATTGTCGTGATTTTGCTGTTTAGTACCCTAATTACGATGATAACCGGGATTGGGTTCTCATTGTTGTTTGGAGCAAGCCAAGAGATCTTAGCCGCCATTTTGCCTAAATCGGTATCAATGCCAATGGCAATTATTATTACGAATGAAATTAATGGAAATGTTGCAATCGCAGCGGTTGGGGTGATGATCGCAGGCTTAGTGGGATCTATTTTAGGCTTTACACTTCTGCGCCTGGCAAAAGTAAGAAATGTGATGGCGATTGGGTTAAGTATGGGAGCTGCTTCCCACGCATTAGGCACGGCAAGATGCTTAGAGCATAGTATGAAAGCCGGTAGCTATAGTTCTATCGCATTAGTGGCTTGTGGTGTGCTGTCTTCTATATTTGCACCTTTAATATTTAACGTTATCGTCACGTTATGTTACTAAAAACAGTGAAATCTCAAACCTTATTTGGTAACTGGCTGAAATCAAGGTACAATACCGTGATTTTTCAATGAAAATAGAGAATTATGCAAGAACAAATAACACAAGAAAAAGATCTTTCTACGCTTAAAACCTTTAAGCGTTTATGGCCGACTATCAGCCCGTTTAAAGCAGGGTTGATTACAGGGGCAATCGCTTTAGTATTAAATGCTTTGGTAGATTCCGGGCTTATCTATCTCCTAAAACCCTTGCTAGATGAAGGCTTTGGGCAAGCTAATAATGATTTTCTAAAATTGATGGCAGTGCTTGTTGTGGTGTTTATTTTAGTTCGTGGTATTACTAATTATACTGCCAGTTACTGTTTAGCTTGGGTTTCAGGCAAGGTGGTTATGACATTACGCCGCCGCATTTTTCAGCATTTGATGTATATGCCGGTGAGCTATTTTGATAATAACCCGACAGGGCGTTTGCTCTCTCGTGTGACTTACGATACCGAAATGGTAGCAAGTTCTGCTTCTCATTCCTTAGTGACTATTGTGCGAGAAGGGGCGTATCTGCTTTCGTTGTTTGTGGTGATGATCTATACCAGTTGGCAGCTTTCCATTGTACTCTTTATTATGGCTCCGATTATCGGTGTATTAATTGGCTTTGTATCAAAATATTTCCGTCAATTAAGCCGTAATATTCAAAACTCAATGGGGGAGCTTACTGTCACGACAGAACAAATGCTTAAAGGGCATAAGGTGGTACTTTCCTTTGGTGGGCAGGAAATTGAGAAAGCTCGTTTTGACCGAGTCAGTAATGATATGCGGCGTAAAGGTATGAAAGTCGTTTCTGCTGATGGTATTTCTGACGGTGTGGTGCAACTTATTGCCTCTTTTGCCTTATCTGCAGTGCTTTACGTTGCGACCTTTCCTGAGGTGATGAGTGAGAATTTAACTGCAGGTTCATTCACAGTAGTGTTTTCTTCGATGATGGCAATGTTACGCCCTCTAAAATCACTCACCAATGTGAACTCACAATTCCAACGTGGAATGGCAGCTTGCCAAACATTATTTGAATTTTTAGATTTAAAAACTGAAAAAGATCACGGCTCAATCTCTGTTGCTAAAGCAGAAGGCAATGTGGAATTTAAAAACGTGAGCTTTAGTTATGAAGGCAAAGATGAAAAAGCATTAAATAATATTTCTTTCACCATTCCTAAAGGCAAAACAGTAGCATTGGTTGGGCGTTCCGGCTCGGGTAAATCAACCATTGCCAATTTGCTTACCCGTTTTTATGATGTGACTGACGGTGAAATTTTGCTTGATGGCATTAACATTCAAGATTACCGCTTAAAAAACTTAAGAGAACAATGTTCAGTGGTTTCGCAGCAGGTGCATTTATTTAACGACACTGTTGCCAACAATATAGCCTATGCTGCCACCGATAAATACACTCGAGAAGAAATTATTGCCGCTGCGAAAGCTGCACACGCAATGGAGTTTATCGAAAAATTGGAAAATGGCTTAGACACGGTAATCGGTGAAAACGGAGCAAGTCTTTCCGGTGGGCAACGACAACGCTTGGCAATCGCACGTGCATTACTGCGAAATTCGCCGGTTCTGGTGCTGGATGAAGCTACCTCTGCATTAGATACGGAGTCAGAAAGAGCGATCCAATCTGCACTTGAAGTGCTACAGAAAGATCGTACGGTGCTGGTTATAGCACACCGGTTATCAACGATTGAAAAAGCAGATGAAATTTTGGTGGTCGATCACGGAAATATCATCGAGCGTGGCAGCCATACGGAATTGTTAGCACAAGGTGGGGCTTATAAACAACTCCATAGTTTACAATTCGGAGCCTAATTTGTAGGGGAGAAATATGTTTCTCCCCAATTAATGATAAAAACAGGGCGAAAGATTTTTCGACCCTACAATAATATTTAGACACTATGAAAAAACTGACAAAACTTTTATCTCTCAGTGCTTTGCTGGTTTTAACTGCCTGTAATTCGGTGTTAAATGCACCAACAGAGGTGCAACAACCAACAGTACAAATTCCGCATAACGATCCACAATGGCAGCAGCATTTAGCGAAACTAAGCCAAATTCAAGGCTATACCGCAACAGGGCAATTTGGCTATATTTCACCTGAAGAGCGTTTTTCTTCCCATTTCAAGTGGCGTTATACTAATCCAACCCAATTTAGGTTAGAGCTTTCCTCGAATCTCTCGACTAAATCACTGAAATTAGAGCGTAATAAACGGGGCTTAACGGTTTCAGACAGTGAGGGTAATAGCCGTTCTGACCGTGATGTTGATGCGTTAATGCAAGAGATTATCGGTGTTTCGTTTCCTATCGATCAGTTTTCCTATTGGGTAAAAGGCTTGCCTGAAAAAGATGGCAACTATATTGTGAATGAAAAACGCCAGCTGTCGCAATTTAGTTATCCTCTTAATGGCACGCTTTGGAAAGCAAGCTATGTGGAGTATCACGAAGATCGTGTACCAAACTTACCGAAGCTGATTGTGCTTGAAAACGGCACTCAGACATTGAAGCTCCGCATTGAAAAATGGGCGTATTAATGAAGAAAGTCACCTTACCCAGCCCGGCAAAATTAAACCTGTTTTTATACATTACCAATAAGCGGGCAGACGGTTATCACGAGCTACAAACGCTGTTTCAGTTTTTAGATTTTGGCGATGAAATTGAGATTGAGATCACAGAAAGTTCAGAGATTGAATTAATTAATCCGGTAGAAGGGGTGGCAACTGAGGAGAATCTCATTTACCGAGCAGCAAAACTTTTGCAAAAAACGACCGCTTGTAGGCAAGGCTGCCGTATTGGGATTAAAAAAAACCTACCGATGGGCGGAGGTGTTGGTGGTGGATCTTCTAATGCTGCAACAGTATTAGTCGGTTTAAATCACTTGTGGAATACCGAGCTTTCATTGGAAAAATTGGCAGAATTAGGCTTAAGTTTAGGGGCTGATGTGCCGATATTTGTTAGAGGTATGGCTGCTTTTGCCGAAGGCGTGGGGGAGGTGTTAACCCCTTGTGATCCACAAGAAAAATGGTATGTAGTGCTAAAACCAGAAGTGTCGATTTCAACCGCAGCGGTGTTTACCGACCCGAATTTACCTAGAAATACTCCAAAACGCCCCTTAGCCGAATTATTATCTTTACCGTGGGAAAACGATTGCGAAAAAGTTGTACGAGAAAAGTATTCTGCGGTTGAAGATCTTATACAAGAATTGTTACAATATGCCCAGTTTAGGCTAACAGGCACAGGTGCTTGTATTTTCGCCGAATTTGAAACAAAAGCAGAAGCCGAGCAGGTTTTTGCACATAAACCGGAAGCCGTCTTCGGTTTTGTGGCGAAAGGGCAAAATATTTCGCCATTACATCAAATGTTATTCCAAATCTAACCATCTTAACCTTAAGGATCAATCCATGACAGATATTAAACTGTTTGCGGGCAACGCAACTCCGGAACTTGCTAATCGTATTGCAAAACATCTTTATACCTCATTAGGTAATGCAACAGTTGGTCGTTTTAGCGATGGTGAAATTCAAGTACAAATCAATGAAAATGTGCGTGGAGGCGATATTTTTATTGTGCAATCCACTTGTGCACCAACTAATGATAATTTAATGGAATTGATCGTGATGGTAGATGCGCTTCGCCGTGCATCAGCTGGTCGTATTACCGCAGTGATTCCGTATTTCGGTTATGCACGCCAAGACAGACGAGTGCGTTCAGCCCGTGTGCCAATTACCGCAAAAGTGATTGCTGATTTCTTATCTAGCGTAGGGGTAGATAGAGTCTTAACCTGCGACTTACACGCAGAGCAAATTCAAGGTTTCTTTGATGTGCCGGTAGATAACGTATTTGGTTCCCCTGTGTTAATCGATGATATTTTGAAAAAATCCGATTTGGTCAACCCTATCGTGGTTTCTCCAGATATTGGCGGGGTTGTTCGTGCAAGAGCGGTGGCAAAATTATTAAATGATACTGATATGGCAATTATTGATAAACGCCGTCCAAAAGCGAATGTATCACAAGTAATGCACATTATCGGTGATGTGGCTGATCGTGACTGTATTTTGGTTGATGATATGATTGATACTGGTGGTACTTTAGTCAAAGCGGCTGAAGCGCTGAAAGAACGTGGCGCCCGTCGTGTCTTTGCTTATGCCACACATGCAGTTTTTTCAGGCACTGCAGCACAAAATTTAGCGAATCCAGCTTTAGATGAAATTGTGGTAACTGATACTATTCCACTGAGTAATGAGATTAAAGCATTAAATAAAGTACGTGTTTTAACATTATCCGGTATGTTAGCAGAAGCAATTCGCCGTATTAGCAATGAAGAATCCATTTCAGCAATGTTTGATGCCTAATTTATGAGATAAAAACCCAGTCGAAAGATTGGGTTTTTTATATCTATTCACTACTATATTTAGTTTAAGATAATTTGTATGTATTCCCTGATTCGTAAATTACTTTTTGCACTAGATGCGGAAAAAGCACATCAATTCTCTATTCAGGCACTTGCTTTAGCCGGAAAATCGCCTTTTTCGATTCTGCCAACACCCGATAATCCGACCCAAGTAATGGGACTCACGTTTAAAAATCCAATAGGGCTTGCAGCCGGAGCAGATAAAAACGGTGAAGCGATAGATGGTTTTGGGAAATTAGGATTTGGGTTTATTGAGGTTGGGACTGTCACCCCTCTCGCTCAAGACGGAAACCCTAAACCAAGGCAATTTCGTATTGTAGATGCAGAGGGAATTATTAACCGCAATGGATTTAATAATAAAGGCGTTGATGTTTTAGTCGAAAATGTAAAAAATGCAACCTATAGTGGTATTTTAGGTATTAATATTGGAAAAAATGCGGTTACACCAATTGAGCATAGCTTTGATGACTACCAAATTTGTTTGCGTAAGGTTTATCAATATGCGGATTATGTGGCGGTAAATATTTCATCACCTAATACCAAAAATTTGCGCAGTTTACAATATGGTGAGGCATTAGATGATTTACTACGAAACCTCAAAAATGAGCAGGCACAACTTGCGCAAAAAATGGGGAAATATCGACCGCTTGTCTTAAAAATTGCGCCTGATTTAACTGATGAAGAAATAGCTTCCGTGGCCGATAGCCTTGTTCGCTACCAAATTGATGGGGTGGTTGCCGGCAATACTACCTTGTCTCGTGAAAGTATTGCCGGATTACCGTATTCGGAACAACTGGGTGGATTAAGTGGCAAGCCATTACACTCATTAAGTACAAGGTTAATTTCAAAATTATCTGCCGAGTTGGGCGAGAGAATACCAATTATAGGTTGTGGGGGAGTCCATTCGTTAGAGAGTGGGCAGGAGAAAGTGAATGCAGGTGCTAGTTTATTGCAAGTCTATTCCGCAATGATTTACCAAGGACCATCATTAATTCAAACCTTAGCCAAACACCTTCAGCTGAACAGTTAGGGATAGATTTCTAGTTAAAAATGATTGGTTAGGTTTATTTCTGTCATCTTAGTGGAATGGATGGCGGTATTAGCTATCTATCAAAAATAGACAAAATTGCCTATTTTTGCTATCTTGCACTGCAAATTTATCTACAAAATTTAAACAAATTTTATAAAATTATATAAAAATCGTTTAAAATCAAATAGATAATAAGTTTTAATTATGATTTTTAGTATATGCCTCAAGAGAGGTTTAATTCGGAAATTGTTGTTTTACTGAAATTTTTTCGATAAAAATTGGTCTAAAAATCACCAAGCAAACAAAATTTGTTAAAATTTTGTTATTTATCACCTCAATCGTTAATTTATAAGGAAGAATACTATGTCAGAGAACTTAAGAAATGACGTAGATCCAATCGAAACTCAGGATTGGTTAGCATCACTCGATTCATTAATTCGTGAAGAAGGTTTAGAGCGCGCTCAATTTATCATTGAACAAGTTATTAGCCAAGCTCGTGCAGGTGGCGTGGCATTACCAACAGGCGTAACAACAGATTATGTCAATACTATCCCTGTTTCCGAGCAGCCAGCTTATCCGGGTGATCATAAAATCGAACGTCGTATTCGTTCTGCGGTACGTTGGAATGCGATTGCGGCAGTACTTCGTAGCCAGAAGAAAGATCTTGACTTAGGTGGTCATATTTCAACTTTCCAATCTGCGGCAACTATGTATGAAGTGTGTTTTAACCACTTTTTCAAAGCTCCAACCGAAAAAAATGGCGGTGATTTAGTCTTCTTCCAAGGTCACGCAGCACCGGGTATGTATGGTCGTGCGTTCTTAGAAGGTCGTATTAGCGCAGAACAAATGGATAACTTCCGTCAAGAAGCGTTCACTGATGGTTTATCATCTTACCCACACCCTAAATTAATGCCTGAATTCTGGCAATTCTCAACTGTATCTATGGGTTTAGGTCCGGTAAATGCTATTTATCAAGCTCGCTTCTTAAAATATTTAGAAAACCGTGGCTTAAAAGATACTGCTGACCAAAAAGTATATGCATTTTTAGGCGATGGCGAAATGGATGAAATCGAATCTAAAGGTGCATTATCATTCGCCGGTCGTGAAAAATTAAATAACTTAATCTTTACTATTAGCTGTAACTTACAACGTTTAGACGGTCCGGTTAACGGTAACGGTAAAATCGTACAAGAATTAGAAGCTCTCTTTACCGGTTGTGGCTGGGAAGTGATTAAAGTGTTATGGGGCAGCGGTTGGGATAAACTGCTTGAAAAAGATACCTCAGGTAAACTTAAACAGTTAATGATGGAAGTACTTGATGGTGACTATTTAACCTTCAAATCCAAAAATGGTGCTTACGTACGTGAACACTTCTTCGGTCGTTACCCTGAAACTGCAGCATTAGTTGCCGATATGACGGACGATGAAATTTGGGCATTACGCCGTGGTGCGCACGATTCTGAAAAACTTTATGCTGCTTATGCAAAAGCACAAAAATCGGACAAACCGGTTGTCATTTTAGCTCACCAAGTGAAAGGCTACCGTATTCCTGAAGCGGAAAGTAAAAATACTGCTCACCAATCGAAAAAAATGTCATTAGATAGCTTAAAAGGCTTCCGTGACTACTTCGAGCTACCATTAACCGATGAGCAAGTAGAACGCCTAGAGTATGTAAGATTCCCTGAAGGTTCTGAAGAGTACAACTACTTACACGGACAACGTAAAGCCTTAAACGGTTATGTGCCTGTACGTAAACCGAAATTTACGGTTGATTTCAAAGTGCCTGAATTAAGCGAATTCCAAGCATTATTGGATGAGCAACCACGTGGTATTTCAACCACAATGGCGTTCTCTCGTGTATTGAATACTTTATTGAAAGATAAAAATATCGGTCAGCAAATCGTGCCAATTATTGCGGATGAAGCCCGTACTTTCGGTATGGAAGGTTTATTCCGTCAAATCGGCATTTACAACCCACACGGTCAAAACTATGTACCGTCAGACCGTGATTTAGTGGCTTACTACCGTGAAGCAAAAGATGGCCAAGTATTACAAGAAGGTATCAATGAGTTAGGCGCAACAGCCTCTTGGGTGGCAGCAGCGACTTCTTATTCTGTTAGCAACTTACCGATGATCCCATTCTTCATCTACTACTCAATGTTTGGTTTCCAACGTGTAGGCGATATGATGTGGTTAGCCGGTGACCAATTAGCTCGTGGCTTTATGATTGGTGGTACTTCAGGTCGTACAACATTAAACGGCGAAGGTTTACAACACGAAGATGGTCATAGCCATATTCAAGCAGGTGTAATCCCGAACTGTGTAACCTATGACCCGGCATTTGCCTTTGAGGTTGCGGTTATTGTTCAAGACGGTATTCGTCGTATGTATGGTGAAAACCAAGAAGATATCTTCTACTACATTACTACCTTAAATGAAATTACCGAACAGCCGGCAATGCCAGCAGGTGCGGAAGAAGGTATCCGTAAAGGTTTATATAAATTTGAAACCGTTGAGGGTAAAGGTAAAGGTCACGTACAATTGTTAAGCTCTGGTGCAATTATGCGTCACGTGCGTGCAGCGGCACAAATTCTCGCGAATGATTATGGTATTACAGCAGATGTATTCTCAGCACCATCATTCAATGAATTAGGTCGTGACGGAGCAGATGTAGCTCGTTGGAACTTATTACACCCAACTGAAACACCACGTGTACCGTACGTTGCTCAAGTGTTAAAAGATTTACCAACTGTTGCTTCAACCGACTATATGAAGATGTACGCAGAGCAAATCCGTGCTTATGTACCAAGTAAACACTATCACGTGTTAGGTACAGACGGTTTCGGTCGTTCAGACAGCCGTGCAAACTTACGCGAACACTTTGAAGTGGATGAGCGTTATGTAGTGGTTGCAGCCCTAGCTCAATTAGCAAAAGAAGGCACAGTTGAAAACAAAGTGGTTGCGGAAGCTATTGCTAAATTCGGCTTAAATGTAGATCGTATTAACCCATTATATGCGTAATTTTTAATACTCTCTCCCTTAATGGGAGAGAGACGGCTAAAGGTTTCGTTGAGAAACTTTTAGCAGAGAGAGGGTGTTATTTTTATTTGCAAAAATGTTGAGAAAATCAACCGCTTGTATTTCCCCTCTCCCTGATTTTTCTTCATCTAAGAAGAAAAATCTGTCCCTCTCCCACAATGGGAGAGGGGGTAACTCAAGAAGGATTTCAAAATGTCAAAACAAATTAATGTGCCGGATATCGGTTCGGATGAAGTCAGCGTAACTGAAGTGATGGTTAAAGCTGGCGATACTATTTCAGTAGATCAATCAATTATTAATGTAGAAGGCGATAAAGCCTCTATGGAAGTGCCGGCTCCTGAAGCAGGTGTGGTAAAAGAAGTTTTAGTGAAAGTGGGTGATAAAGTTTCAACCGGTTCACCAATGTTAATTTTAGAGTCAGCAGATGTTGCTCCTGCTCAAGAAGCACCAAAAGCAGAAGCAGCTCCTGCTGCTCCAGTAGCAACAACTTCAGCCGTTGTTGAAGTAAATGTACCTGATATCGGTAGCGATGAAGTTAACGTAACCGAAATTATGGTAAAAGTGGGTGATAGCATTGAAGTGGATCAATCTATCATCAATGTTGAAGGCGATAAAGCGTCAATGGAAGTCCCTGCACCGGTTGCCGGCGTAGTAAAAGAAATCTTAATCAATGTGGGTGACAAAGTTTCAACCGGTAAATTGATTATGAAATTTGAAACGGCTTCAGCAGCTCCAGCACAATCTGCACCGGTTGCAGAAGCTGCACCGGCTCAACAAGCTTCAGCATCTGCAATTAAAGATGTTAATGTACCGGACATCGGTGGAGATGAAGTAAACGTCACTGAAATTATGGTTAAAGTAGGTGATTCTGTTGCAGAAGAGCAATCTTTAATCACGGTTGAAGGCGATAAAGCATCAATGGAAGTGCCGGCTCCATTTGCCGGTGTGGTAAAAGAAATTTTAGTGAAATCAGGTGATAAAGTATCAACCGGTTCATTAATTATGAAATTTGAAGTAGCGGGTGCGGCACCGGCTCCGGCGGCTGCTCAAGCGGCTTCAGCTCCTGCTCCACAAGCAGCAGCTCCGGCGAAAGCTGACGCAGCTCCGGCAGGTCAAAACCAATCAGGTTTAAGCCAAGAACAAGTGGTGGCTTCAGCTAGCTATGCACACGCAACACCGGTAATTCGCCGTTTAGCTCGTGAGTTTGGTGTAAACCTAGACAAAGTAAAAGGTACAGGTCGTAAAGGTCGTATCGTTAAAGAAGATATTCAAGCATACGTTAAAACGGCTGTTCAAGTATTTGAAAAACAAGGCGGAACAGCAGCGGCAGCAACAGGTGCGGCAAACGGTGCAGGCTTAGGTTTATTACCGTGGCCGAAAGTAGATTTCAGCAAGTTTGGTGAAGTTGAAGAAGTTGAATTAAGCCGTATCAATAAGATTTCCGGTGCGAACTTACACCGTAACTGGGTAATGATTCCTCACGTTACACATTTCGATCGCACAGACATTACAGAGTTAGAGAACTTCCGTAAAGAGCAAAACAAAGAAGCTGAAAAACGTAAGTTAGATGTGAAGATCACACCTGTAGTGTTCATTATGAAAGCAGTGGCAAGTGCATTAGAAGCCTTCCCTCGTTTCAACAGCTCAATTTCTGAAGATGCACAACGTTTAACCTTGAAAAAATATATCAATATCGGGGTTGCGGTTGATACACCAAACGGCTTAGTGGTGCCGGTGTTCAAAAATGTGAACAAAAAAGGCATTATCGAGCTTTCTCGTGAATTAATGGAAGTATCGAAAAAAGCCCGTGAAGGTAAATTGACAGCATCTGATATGCAAGGTGGCTGTTTCACAATTTCAAGCTTAGGCGGTATTGGTACAACTCACTTCACACCAATCGTGAATGCACCGGAAGTAGCAATTTTAGGTGTGTCTAAATCTGAAATGCAACCGATTTGGAATGGTAAAGAATTTGAACCACGCTTAATGCTTCCGCTTTCATTATCATTCGACCACCGCGTGATCGATGGTGCTGATGGTGCACGCTTCTTAAGCTACATTAATAGCGTATTAGCAGATATCCGTCGTTTAGTGATGTAATTGACAGTACAAGCGGTTGATTTTGCAGATTTTTTTGCAAATTTGACCGCTTATGGTAGGGACGCAATGCTTGCGTCCGCGGACACACCCAGTGTGTCCCTACAAAGAGGAAAAACTATGAGCAAAGAAATTAAAACCCAAGTTGTTGTACTTGGTGCAGGCCCGGCAGGTTACTCAGCGGCATTCCGTTGTGCAGACTTAGGCTTAGAAACAGTGATTGTTGAACGTTATTCAACCTTAGGTGGTGTTTGCTTAAACGTGGGTTGTATCCCTTCTAAAGCACTATTACACGTTGCAAAAGTAATTGAAGAAGCTAAAAATGCAGTACACAACGGTGTGACCTTTGGTGAGCCAACGATTGATTTAGATCAGGTGCGTGCCGGTAAAGAAGCGGTTGTTTCAAAATTAACCGGTGGTTTGGCTGGTATGGCTAAAGCTCGTAAAGTGACTGTAGTAGAAGGCTTAGCAGCATTTACCGGCCCGAACACATTAGTTGCTCGTGATCGTGATGGTAATCCTACAACGGTTACTTTCGATAATGCAATTATCGCAGCAGGTTCTCGCCCGATTCAACTGCCATTTATTCCACACGAAGATCCACGTGTTTGGGATTCAACCGATGCTCTTAAATTAAAAGAAGTACCGAAAAAACTCCTTATTATGGGTGGTGGTATTATCGGTTTAGAAATGGGAACTGTATATAACGCGCTTGGTTCAGAAGTGGAAGTGGTTGAAATGTTCGACCAAGTGATTCCTGCTGCAGATAAAGATGTTGTAGCGATTTACACCAAACAAATCGAGAAAAAATTCAAGCTAATGCTTGAAACCAAAGTAACCGCAGTAGAAGCGAAAGATGACGGTATCTATGTATCAATGGAAGGAAAAGCCTGCAACGATACTAAACGTTATGATGCGGTGTTAGTGGCTATCGGACGTGTGCCAAACGGTAAATTAATTGATGCCGGTAAAGCAGGTGTAGAAGTGGATGAGCGTGGCTTTATTCGTGTGGATAAACAAATGCGTACCAATGTACCACACATCTTCGCTATTGGTGATATTGTCGGTCAGCCGATGTTAGCTCACAAAGGCGTACACGAAGGACACGTAGCGGCTGAAGTGATTGCGGGAATGAAACATTACTTCGATCCGAAAGTCATTCCGTCCATCGCTTATACTGAACCAGAAGTGGCTTGGGTTGGTAAAACTGAGAAAGAGTGTAAACAAGAAGGCTTGAACTACGAAGTGGCGAAATTCCCTTGGGCTGCTTCAGGTCGTGCGATTGCTTCTGAATGCTCAGAAGGTATGACCAAGTTAATTTTTGATAAAGATACTCACCGTGTATTAGGTGGTGCGATTGTCGGTAGCAACGGTGGTGAATTATTAGGCGAAATCGGACTTGCAATCGAAATGGGTTGTGATGCAGAAGATATCGCATTAACCATTCACGCTCACCCAACGTTACACGAATCGGTGGGATTAGCAGCAGAAGTATTTGAAGGTTCGATTACAGACTTACCAAATGCGAAAGCGAAAAAACGCTAATCAGATTATTTAGTCTCTAAAAACAAGCGGTTGGATTTTGTAAATTGTTTGCAAAAATCAACCGCTTGATTATTTTTAAAACTAAACTATTGCATAGTGAGTTTTTTTTCAGCATTTGAATCTGGAATGCTAAATTTAGCATTGACATAAAATGATAAATCCGTAAAATGCACCTCGTTCCACAGCGCAATGTTGTGAGACTTCAAATGCGGGAATAGCTCAGTTGGTAGAGCACGACCTTGCCAAGGTCGGGGTCGCGAGTTCGAGTCTCGTTTCCCGCTCCAATTTTCAAATCTTATGGCGTGTTAGCAAAGCGGTTATGCACTGGATTGCAAATCCATGTAGCTCGGTTCGACTCCGGGACACGCCTCCATCACTATTTAAATAGCAACTCTTGTTCTAAATCTTCAATTGCTTTTAAACATTTCATTTTGCGATATTCTGTCTCTGTAATTTGATTTTGCAGGGTTTGTTTAGTTGCTTCATTTTGCGTATTTAAATTTTGCTCAACTAACCAGCTAATTTTCTCGTTCAATGCACGTAACGCTTTACGGTATTCTTGTAAGCGTTTGTTGGGCGCTAAACGATGAATATTTGGAGAAAATTGATAGGAAGAATGGAATTGAGCTGATTCTGGCTTACTTTGGATTTTTTCTACGGCATTCTTTAATGCATCAAATTGTTTAACTAATTTTTCAGCGTAAAATTCACTATATAACACCTCAGTTTGGTTCAATAATAGCTCAACTGTTTTTTCAATTTCAGCAATGAACACACTCACCAAACCGGTTTGCTGTGAGAAATAGGGTGAATTCAGAAAAATATTATCCGTTGAAAATACATTTAATTCCGAGAGGTTTTGTTTTATTTGGGCGATAAAAAGTTTTTTTTGCATGCTTGATGTTATCAATAAAGAAAATTTAAGTGAATTTTATTTCATATAACTTCTATTTTAAAGCAAAACACCTTGCATTCAAGCGGTTGATTTTTATTGATTTCTTATAGTTCGTGTGTGAAAAATAAGCAAAAAAGAAATTAAATATCAAAAATGTGAACTATGTCACAAAATAAATGAACTTTCTGATAAGTTTGAACTATATCAAATTAAATATAAAAAACGCTTATTTATCAATGTGTTATGTACTTCATTTTTTCTGTTGAAAATGAGTGGATTTTCTCCAAATGAAATAATGTAAGTATAACCATTTGATTTTAAAAGAAAAAATGGCGTCTTTGTTTTGGAGTTTGAACTATTGACATTAAGTTTTCTTTTTGCAATTATTCTGGCGAAAACAATGTTAGGCGTTTTGCTGATACATTGTATCTTGGATAATTACTCTTACACCTTAATGAGGGTAATTACTTATCATATAACATATAAAATCTAAGGTGAAAATTATGAAAAAAACATTAGTTGCATTAGCAGTAACCGCGTTCGCAGCGTCAGCATCAGCAACCACCGTTTACGATGCAGAAGGTTCAAAAGTAGATTTTGACGGTTCTTTACGTATCGTTCTTGATAGAACGAATTCTAAAGAGCTAGACAATCATAATGTTGTTAAAACTAAAAAAGATGCACACACAGGAATCCGTAATGCTGGTTCACGTTTTGGTGTGAGAGTAAAACATGATTTAGCTCAAGATTTCTATGCATTAGGTCGTGTTGAGTTCCGTTTTAACAAAAATACCAGTGATGATGGTTTTGGTGATTTATATACTAAACGTGCTTATGTTGGTTTAGGTAGTAAGCAATATGGTGAATTAACTTTTGGTCGTCAATTAACGATTGCTGATGATTTAAGTCAATCAGTAGATTACAACTACGGTATTAATCCAAAAGGTGATTATATTCAAACCGATGGTAACCAAGTTATTCGTTATGACTACCGTGGTGTTGAAAACTTACATGTAAGTGCAAACTATAACTTTGCACAAGATCGTGATGCAGCTGGTGAAGTATTAGTAAATTCACTTCAAAATGCATACGGCATTGGTGCATTATATACTGTAGATAACTGGGATTTACGTGCAGCTTATGGTCATACAAACTACAAAACAGCTACTGATAGCACTAAGCACCGTAAAGATGGTGTATTAGGTTCTGTTGGTTATAAATTTGGTGACTTAAAATTAAGTGTTGACTCTGGCTATCGTCATGAAAAAGTAGAAAATGAGAAAGGAAATGCTTTCTATGTGTCTCCAAACTTTGAATACCAAGTAGTACCAGCATCTAAAGTATATGGTAACTACCTATATGAGCGTGAAAAAGTGAAAAACGTAAGTAAAGAAAAAACTCATGGCTTCTTACTAGGTGTTGACTACCAATTCCATAAACAAGTAGTTGCTTTTGTTGAGGGTTCTTATACTCGTACTAAGGGTTACGATAAAGTAACTAATGGTTATGAATACACAGGCAAATCAACTAACAAAGCTATCGGTGTTGGTATGCGTGTATACTGGTAATCAATTGATTTCCTAAATTGATAAACCCCTAACAATATTTATTGTTAGGGGTTTTGTTTTAAATATATTGTTCATTATCCTTTTTAAAGTGTATGGCTTTGCTGTTATTGGCAAAGCCAATTTTTAAATATAATAACTTTTGACCACTGGCATTATTTCTTTTTAGTCGGGCGTTGCCAGCCTTGAATGTGGCGTTGTGGCACACGGCTAATGACCAATTCATTTTCTGCAACGTCTTTGGTAACGGTTGCTCCGGCACCAATGGTTGAGCCACTGGCAATCGTAACCGGGGCAATGAGTTGGCTGTCTGAGCCGACAAATACATTATCACCGATAATGGTTTTGAATTTATTCGCACCATCATAGTTACAAGTGATCACACCCGCGCCGATGTTACATTCTTTGCCGATTTCCGCATCGCCGACATAAGTGAGATGATTTACTTTTGAACCTTTTCCGATGGTCGCTTTTTTGATTTCCACAAAGTTACCGATATGGGTTTCTTCCGCCAGTTCCGCACCCGGGCGTAAGCGAGAGAATGGACCGATAGCGGATTTTGCGCCGACAATCGAATCTTCAAGCACAGAATATGGTTTAATTTCAACATTATCGCCAATTTCGCAGTTTTTCAGTACGCAACCTGCACCAATTTTGACATTGTTACCAAGTTTGATGTTACCTTCTAGAATGACATTCACATCAATCTGAACATCTTTTCCGTGAGTGACCGTGCCACGAAGGTCAAAACGGCTTGGATCGATAATAGTCACACCAGCTAACAGCAGTTTTTCTGCTTCACGTTTTTGATAGAAACGCTCAAGGGCAGCAAGTTGCAAACGGTTGTTTGCCCCTTCCACTTCCATAAATTCAGTAGCTTGAACCGCTTGTACTTTAAAACCTTCTTGGTTTGCCATTGCAATTACATCAGTAATGTAATATTCGCCTTGAGCATTGTTATTATTTAGGTTTTTCAGCCATTTTTTGAAACTTGCTCCGCTTGCGACCATCACGCCGGTATTTACTTCTTTAACCTTGAGTTGTTCTTCATTAGCATCTTTTTGCTCAACAATTGCTACCACAGAGCCGTTTTCACGAATAATTCGCCCATAGCCGGTCGGGTTTTCCAATTCAACGGTTAATAATGCAATGCCATTTTCCGGTTTGGCTGCGATTAAACGTTCTAAAGTAGCTTTTGTGATTAGAGGTGCATCACCATAAAGCATTACAATGTTTTCATCGTCAGCGAAAAAAGGAGCAGCTTGTTGCATTGCGTGACCTGTGCCTAATTGCTCGGTTTGGAACACCCAGTTTACCGGCTCTTCGTTTAAACGTGCTTTTAATAAGTCTGCACCGTGTCCGTAAATTAAATGAATTTGCTGGGCATCTAGTTGTTTGGCAGTATCAATAACGTGTTTTACCATCGGTTTACCAGCAACAGGGTGCAATACCTTTGGTAAATCAGAATACATACGAGTGCCTTTACCGGCAGCTAAAATCACAACGCTCAGTTGAGTCATAGAGAATCCTTATTTGACTAAATAGATGAAGGCTTATAGCAACATCTGATTGCTACAAGTGATATTTTTGCAATATTTTAACCTTTTTATGAATGGATTTCATCGACAAGCAAAAGAAATTTGCCTGTTTGTTGTTAGCTTTTTCTATTAATTGATTTGGAACTTGTGGAAAACCGGCATAAATAGGTAGCACTTATTTGAGCTATCTCTCTACAATAGTGTATATCTTTGCTAGAATACTCGATTAATTATACATAATAAGCTGGGCTAAATTTTAGAACATCTCTTGAATTTGCTAATTTAAACCTTATTATAAATCGTTGAATTAATTAATATAGAAGAAAAAATGGGTAGAAAACGAAGTGCGAGTTCATCACGTTGGCTTGCAGAACATTTTAAAGATCAATTTGTGCAAAAAGCACATAAGCAAAAATTGCGTTCACGGGCGTATTTTAAGTTAGATGAAATTCAACAAACCGACCGTTTATTCAAACCGGGGATGACGGTGGTGGATCTCGGCGCTGCACCGGGCGGTTGGTCGCAATATGTGGTGACGCAAATCGGGAGCAAAGGCAGGGTGATCGCCTGTGATATTTTAGATATGAACCCGATTGCGGGCGTGGATTTCTTACAAGGTGATTTCCGTGAAGAATCTGTACTGAATGCGTTGCTTGAACGAGTGGGCGAAGACAAAGTGGATGTAGTGATGTCGGATATGGCACCTAATTTCAGCGGAATGCCATCGGTGGATATTCCCCGTGCAATGTATTTGGTGGAATTGGCATTGGATATGTGTCGCCAAGTGTTAGCAACCAAAGGCAGTTTTGTGGTAAAAGTCTTCCAAGGCGAAGGATTTGATGAATACCTTCGAGAAATCCGTTCACTCTTTAGTGTGGTAAAAGTCAGAAAACCGGAGGCATCTCGAGATCGCTCTCGAGAAGTTTATATTGTAGCGACAGGTTATAAAGGCTAGAAAACAGGCAAGCGGTCACTTTTTATTAACATTTTGCAAAAAAATTGGAAAATTTGACCGCTTTTATAGTAATCTTGAACAGTTTTTTATTCAGCAGATAGGGGATTAACCTTGAACGATATGGTTAAAAATATTTTACTTTGGGTAGTGGTTGCCATTGTGATGATGACGGCCTATGAAGGCTTTAACGCTAATTTCAGCGGAAGCTCAAACACAGTGCCATATTCGACTTTTTTAAGCGATATTAAAGAAAATCGCTTAAAAGGGGTCGATTTCAAACAGAATGACGACACTATTTTGGTTACCAAAAATGACGGTGCAACCTACCAAACCGTAATGCCAATGTATGATGAATACTTAATGGCAGATTTAGCTAAAACCAATGCGGTAATTACCGGTCAGCCTGCGGAACGCCGTGGCTTACTCTCGCAAATTCTGATTTCTTGGTTCCCGATGTTGCTGTTAATTGGCTTTTATGTGTTCTATATGCGACAAATGCAAGGCGGTGGCGGACGCGGTGCAATGGGCTTTGGCAAAAGCAAAGCCAAAATGCTCACTGCCGATGAAGTCAAAACCCGATTCTCTGATGTTGCCGGCTGTGATGAGGCAAAAGAAGAAGTGGGCGAAGTGGTTGAGTTTTTGCGTGACCCAAGCAAATTCCAAAAACTGGGCGGACGTATTCCGAAAGGGATCTTGATGGTAGGTCCTCCGGGTACAGGTAAAACCTTATTAGCGAAAGCCATTGCCGGTGAAGCGAGAGTGCCGTTCTTTACAATGGCAGGTTCGGACTTCGTGGAAATGTTCGTCGGTGTTGGTGCGTCACGCGTGCGTGATTTATTCGACCAAGCCAAGAAAAATGCCCCTTGTATTATTTTTATTGATGAAATTGATGCAGTGGGACGTAAACGTGGCGGTGCAGGTTTTAGCGGCGGACACGATGAGCGTGAACAGACCCTCAACCAAATGCTAGTTGAGATGGACGGTTTTGAAGGTTCTGAAGGTGTGATTATTATTGCAGCAACCAACCGTGCCGATGTGTTAGATGATGCCTTAACTCGTCCAGGTCGTTTCGACCGCCAAGTAACAGTCGATTTACCGAACGTGAAAGGGCGTGAGCAGATTTTGAAAGTTCACCTGAAAAAAGTACCGCTTGCAGAAGGCGTTGATCCAATGCAAATTGCCCGTGGTACGCCGGGTTACTCTGGTGCTCAATTGGCAAACTTAGTGAACGAAGCTGCCTTATTTGCTGCCCGTAAAAATAAACGTGTGGTAACGATGGAAGATTTCGAAGAAGCCCGTGACAAGATCAATATGGGGCCTGAACGCCGTTCAAATACAATGACGGAAAAAGAGATCATCAACACCGCTTACCACGAAGCTGGACACGTGATTGTTGGTTATTTAATGCCGGAACACGATCCGCTAAATAAAGTGACGATTGTGCCTCGTGGTCAGGCATTAGGTTTTGCTCAATTCTTACCGGAAGGAGACCGTGTGAGTGAAACCTTTACTAAATTAGAAAGCCAACTTTCCACCCTATTTGCAGGGCGAATTGCGGAAGGCTTGATTTTTGGTGAAGATAAAATTACCACAGGGGCTTCGTCCGATATTCACCGAGCAACCCAAATTGCACGAGCAATGGTTACTCAATGGGGTTTCTCGAAAGAATTAGGGCCGATTTTCTATCAAAATGAAGATGGAATGGGGGCGATTAAAGGTGTATCTGAAGAGTCGCAAAAATTGATTGATGTGGAAATGCGTAAGATCATTGACCGCAACTATCAACGAGCGAAGCAAACGCTAGAAGAAAATATAGACATCTTACACGCAATGAAAGATGCCTTATTGAAATACGAAACCTTAGACAGCAAGCAAATTGATGATTTAATGGCACGCCGTCCGGTGGGTGAACCATCAGGTTGGAGCGATACCCCGACTAAAGATGACAATGCGACCCCACCAAGTGGAGAGCAGTCGGCAGATACTACATCGACGACCTTAGATGATAAGCCGACTAAGGATAATAATATTGGTGATTCCCTTGCAGATACACAAGCAGGAAACTAATCATAAGACTGAAACCGAGAACAATTTTGTTCTCGGTTTTTTTGTGTACAAGCGGTTGTTTTCTGCCGATTTTTTGCAAATGACAAAAGGATTAGATTGTACTTATTTCTTGCCATTTGTAACAAAATTTTTACTGGCAAAAAGGGACTTTCTCCACTAAAATCACTTGATATTTTAATAAGAACAACAGAGGTTATTATGCAATTTATCAACATCGCAAATGAGGGCGTGAAATCGCTTTCGCCTTACCAAGCCGGAAAGCCGATTGAGGAGTTAGAGCGTGAATTAGGGATTCAAAATATCATTAAACTAGCTTCGAATGAAAACCCGTTTGGTTTTCCTGAAAGTGCAAAAAAGGCTATTCTGAACCAGCTTGACGATTTAACCCGTTATCCGGATTCAAACGGTTTTGAATTAAAAACCACGATTGCCCAAAAATTTGGCGTACAAGCTAATCAAATCACCTTAGGCAATGGCTCAAATGATTTATTGGAACTGTTTGCCCACACCTTCGCTGGTGAGCAAGATGAAATTATCTATTCTCAGTATGCGTTTATTGTGTATCCGTTGGTGACGAAAGCGATTAATGCCGTTGCCCGTGAAATTCCGGCTAAAAATTGGGGACACGATTTAGATGCCTTTTTAGCTGCAATCACCGACAAAACTAAATTAATTTTTATTGCCAACCCGAATAATCCGACCGGTAATTTTTTAACCCAAGCGGAAATTGAGGGCTTTTTAGCCAAGGTGCCGGCGAATGTGATCGTGGTACTGGACGAAGCCTATACTGAGTTTACTGCGCCTCAAGAGCGGGTGGATTCGTTTGGCTTATTGGCAAAATACCCGAATTTAATTGTGTCACGTTCGCTCTCTAAGGCTTATGGTTTAGCAGGGCTTCGGATTGGCTATGCGGTGTCAAACCCTGAAATTGCAGATTTATTAAACCGTGTTCGCCAGCCATTTAATTGCAACAGCCTTGCTTTAGCTTCAGCGATTGCGGTGATGAATGATGATGAATTTGTCAAAAAAGTGGCAGAAAATAACCGCTTGGAAATGGCTCGTTATGAGGCTTTCTGCCAAGCAAACGGCTTGGAATATATTCCGTCTAAAGGTAATTTCATTACTATCGATTTCAAACGTCCTGCTGCTGCGATTTATGAGGCACTATTGCGTGAAGGCGTGATTGTTCGCCCGATAGCAGGTTATGGAATGCCGAATCATTTACGCATTAGTATCGGTTTACCGCAAGAAAACGAGAGATTTTTTACTGCCTTATTGAAAGTGTTAGCTTAACAAGCGGTTACCTTTTATGAAAATTTTACAAATTTAAAGAGAAAATGGAAAAACTAACTTTAACTCCGATTTCCCGTGTAGAAGGGGAGATCAATTTACCCGGCTCCAAAAGCCTGTCTAACCGAGCCTTATTATTAGCCGCCTTAGCCACCGGTACGACCCGTGTGACCAATTTATTAGATAGTGATGATATTCGCCATATGCTTAATGCTCTAAAAGCGTTAGGCGTGAAATATGAGCTATCGGAGGATAAAACCGTCTGCGTAGTTGAAGGGATTGGCGGAGCTTTTAAGGTTCAAAACGGATTATCATTGTTTCTCGGTAATGCAGGCACGGCAATGCGGCCGCTTGCAGCAGCATTGTGTTTAAAAGGTGAGGAAAAGGCTCAAGTCATTCTTACCGGTGAGCCAAGAATGAAAGAACGCCCGATTAAACACTTAGTCGATGCTTTACGCCAAGTCGGTGCTGAGGTGCAATACTTAGAAAATGAAGGTTATCCGCCGTTGGTAATTACTAATAGCGGTTTGCAGGGTGGAAAAGTACAAATTGATGGCTCAATTTCAAGCCAATTTCTAACCGCATTACTGATGTCTGCTCCACTAGCGGAAAGCGATATGGAAATTGAGATTATTGGTGATCTGGTATCAAAACCTTATATCGATATTACCCTTTCGATGATGAAAGATTTTGGTATTATGGTTGAAAATCGTGATTACAAAACCTTTTTAGTTAAAGGTAAACAAGGCTATGTTGCCCCACAAGGTAATTATTTGGTGGAAGGTGATGCCTCTTCTGCCTCTTATTTCTTAGCCGCCGGAGCGATTAAGGGCAATGTGAAAGTAACAGGGATTGGTAAAAAATCGATCCAAGGCGACCGCTTGTTTGCTGATGTGTTGGAAAAAATGGGGGCAAAAATCACTTGGGGAGAGGATTTCATTCAAGCCGAGCAAGCTCCGTTAAAAGGCGTAGATATGGATATGAACCATATTCCTGATGCCGCAATGACGATTGCAACAACCGCTTTATTTGCTGAAGGGGAAACCGTTATCCGCAATATTTATAACTGGCGGGTAAAAGAAACCGACCGTTTGAACGCAATGGCAACCGAATTGAGTAAAATCGGGGCGGTAATTGAAGAAGGGGAAGATTTTATTCGGATTCAACCGCTTGCGTTAGAACACTTCCAACACGCTGAAATTGAGACCTACAATGATCACCGTATGGCAATGTGTTTTTCGTTGATTGCGTTATCCAATACGGAAGTAACCATTCTAGATCCAAACTGTACGGCAAAAACGTTCCCAACTTACTTTAGTGAATTGGAAAAATTATCGGTTAGATAAAAGCAAAAAAGGATTCAGAAAACTGAATCCTTTTTACTTTCTACACTTTATTATGCCCAACCGCTATTGTTACGTCTGCGGCGAGGAATCAGTAATGGGATAATTAAGCCGAGTAATAACCCTGCTCCCAATACGGCACCACCATAAATAAACCACTGAATCACGATTTCACGTTTCTCGGAATCGTGCATTGTTTCTAAATCACGATTTTTGTTTTTCAGAATTTCCAGTTCACGTTTGAGTTGTGCGTTTTCTTCTACTAAATCACTGCTTTTTTGCACCGAATCTTGGGTTCTACGTTGCATTTCTGCGGTACGTTGTTGCCAGTCGGTGTCAATTTTGCTCAGGCGATTGGTTAAATCTTGCACCTGTTGTTTTAATTGAGGAATGAGGTCTTTCGGGCTGGCGGTCTCGCTTAATTCAGAATTCAGCACCCAACCTTCACGGTTACGGCTGTCTCGAATCAGGCTATAACGCTCTTTGCGGTCTAAAACCGTGACTTTTTCGCCTGCTTGGATTGCACCTGAAATACGGAATTGATCACCAGCACCTTTACGCATAAATGTACTCAGATTTTCAGTAATGTATGTATCTGCCGCAAAGGCTGGGCTAGATAGACCGAGTAAAAGACAAGAGAGTAGAGCTGATGATAATTTCTTCATATTGATTCCTCAAAGCTAGTAAGAATGCAGCGAGCTGCATTCTTATATTAATTAATAGAAAATAGCACTTAAAATATAGTAAATGATGATAGAAAGCACCGCTCCGGCAGGAAGGGTAATCACCCACGAAATGACGATATTGCGAATCACCCCTAAATTTAAAGCAGCAATACCGCGTGCGAATCCAACCCCTAACACCGCACCCACTAGGGTTTGGGTGGTTGAAATTGGAAGTCCTGTTCCAGAAGCAATTACAACGGTGACTGCACAGGCAAATTGAGCAGCAAAGCCACGGCTTGGGGTGAGTTCGGTAATCCCTGAACCTACGGTTGCCATTACAGCTTTGCCCATAACGGCTAAGCCAACCATCATACCTACTGCACCGAGTGGTAGAATCCAAGGGGCAATAGCGGTTTTTCCTTCAATTAGACCACCGCTACGCACAATAGATTCAACCGCAGCTAAAGGCCCGATGGCATTAGCTACATCATTTGAACCGTGAGCAAATGCCATAGCACAAGCAGTTAATAGCATTAAAATACTAAAAATTTTCTCTACACCGGCAAAGCCTCTACCTTCAGCACGCGCTTTCATCGCAAAACTTTTACTACGGAAGTAGAAAAAGCCGATTACCACCGCAACTAAGGCAAGAGCGAGTGAAATACCTAAGGTTTCCACCGTATTTAAATGTAATCCAACGTGTTTTAAACCCTTTGATACCGTTACAATCACTAGAATAAAAATAGTAATGCCCATATACATCGGGCCATATTTTTTCGCTTGTTTAAACGGATTTGAGCGGTTGAAAATTAATTTTTGTGAGTTAATAAAAATTAAATACGCTACAATACCGGCAATTAACGGCGTAATAAACCAGCTGCCAACAATACCGCCTAAAGCATCCCATTGAATAGCATCAGCACCGACAGTAACAAGGGCAAAACCGATAACCGCACCGATAATAGTATGCGTGCCTGAAACCGGCCAACCCATTTTGGTTGCCACAATTAACCACACGCCTGAAGCACAAAGTGAAGACATCATACCCAGCACTAAAGTATCCGGACGGTGTGTAAACTGGGCTGGCTCAATAATACCGCTTTTAATGGTATCTGCTACTTCACCACCGGCAAGGTAAGCTCCCGCTACTTCAAACACCATTGCAATTAAAATGGCTTGTTTAATCGTAATAGTACCGGAGCCGACTGATGTTCCCATTGCGTTAGATACATCGTTTGCCCCAATCCCGAATGCCATCAAAAAACCTAAAACAGCCGTCACAATCACCAAGATTGTGCCATATTGGTTGAGAAATTCCATTGATGATCTCCTAGGATTTTGCCAGCATCAGCTCAATACGAGAACCAATTCGTTGGGCTTGGTCGGCTAAAATACTGATACGTTCGATACATTTGTATAAAAACATCACATCAATAGGATTGAGTGTTTTTTCTAACTCAAGCAACGTATGACGTAGGGTAATTTGATATTGATCCGTATCATCTTCGATTTGGTCGAGTTCCATAATCATTTTATTGACGAAATCAAGCTCTCGCCCTCTAAAACCAGTTTCTAATAACTGATCCATTTCATCTAAAACTTTGCGTACTTGACGGCTGGCATCAATACTACGAGAAAGGAATTTTTGGAAAAGTGGCTGCATTTCGGCAGGAATAATTAATTTACGCCCAATAATGCGACCGGAAATATCTCTTGAATAGTTTGCTAATTTATCTAATTGTGTAACTAATTCTAATAAATCACTTCTTTCCACAGGCATAAATAGTCCACGCGGAAGTTTTAAGCGGATTTCACGTTTAAGGGCATCCGCGCGGCGTTCTAAATCAACAATTTTACCGCGCACTTCGGCTGCTTTTTCCCAATCATGTTCAAAAGTTGCCTCAAAAAAAGGTTCTAATAACTCACTACATTCTGTCACTTTATTTGAATGTTTTTGTAATGGCTTAAGTGGGGACTGGGCGAATAAACCTAAAATGTTATTCAATGCCATAAAATATCTCCATAGTGATAATGTTTATAATGACTTCTTACTGTAAAGTCTGGCGTATTTTACTTGATGTATTAGTAAAGATCACGAAATTAAATTATGTTTTTAGGGCAAGCGGTTTGTTTTAATAATTTTTTTGCAAAAAATGGAAGAAATTTATGCTTGTTTTTTTATTATTGCTTATTATCTTATTTGAGCGATCTTAAGAAAGAATATTATGCTTTTAAAAATAGCATCTTATGCAAGTTTGCCAAAATAATTTTTTCTGTTTTTATTCTACCATTACGCTTTTTTTCAGATAGAATACCATCAATATTATGACTATATGAGGTGAAAAATGACAGACGTATATAACTTCAGTGCAGGCCCGGCAATGATGCCGAAGAAAGTACTCGAAAAAGCACAACAGGAATTATTAAATTGGCTAGACCAAGGCACATCGGTGATGGAAGTGAGCCACCGTGGAAAGCTATTTATGGAGCTGGCGGCACAATCGGAGGCAGATTTACGCAAGCTGTATAATGTGCCGGACAATTATCGTATTCTATTTCTTCAAGGTGGTGCAAGGGGGCAATTTGCAGCCATTCCAATGAATTTAATCGGTAAAAAAGGCAAAGCGCTTTACCTTAATTCAGGGCATTGGTCGGCAACAGCAGCAAAAGAGGCACGTAACTTTGCGGAAATTGATGAAATCAATATTTTAGAGACTGAACCGCAACTTAAAGTGAGTCGTTTAGATTTCAGCGATATTGCAGAGCAATATGATTATGTCCATTATTGCACCAATGAAACCATCAGTGGGGTAGAAATTTTCGATATTCCAAATGTCGGAAACACCCCGTTAGTGGCAGATATGTCGTCTAATATCTTAGCCCGTGGGATTGATATCAGTAAATTTGGCGTGATTTATGCCGGAGCGCAAAAAAATCTAGGGCCTGCTGGCATTACGATTGTGATTATTCGTGATGATTTAATTGGCAATGCACGCAAAGATACCCCATCTATTTGGAATTATGCAACTCAGCGAGATGCTGATTCGATGATTAATACCCCGCCAACTTTCGCTTGGTATTTATGTTCTTTAGTGTTCCAACATTTACTGGCAGAGGGTGGTTTGAAAGCTACTGAAGAACGTAATCTTGCTAAAGCTACGTTGCTTTATGAGTATTTGGATAGTTCAACATTCTATTACAATACGGTAGCACATGAAAACCGTTCCTTAATGAATGTAACCTTTACCACGGGTAATGACGAGCTAAATGCAAAATTTGTGGCAGAAGCGACCGCTTGTGGTTTACAGGCCTTGAAAGGCCATAAAGTATTAGGTGGAATGCGTGCCTCAATTTATAACGCAATGCCGATTGATGGGGTAAAAGCACTCATTGAATTTATGAAGGCATTTGAACAACGTAATGCTTAATTCAAGCTTAAGCATATAAATTAAAGAGCCACGTTTGTGGCTCTTTGAATTTGGCACTAGACCGCAGTTTTAAACAAATAGAAATTATAGCCTACATAAGCGGCAAAGAGTAATAAGCCCTCTAACCGATTAATTCTGCCACCTTCTGTCCGACGATAGAGGTTGATCCCGAAAATGAATAATAAGAAGGTGAGAGCCGACATTATCAAGACATCGCGAGAAAACACTTCCGTTGAAACTTGCATTGGTTCTATAGCACCGGCAATTCCCACCACGGCTAACGTATTAAATAAGTTAGAACCGATAATGTTACCTAAAGCTAAATCCACTTCTCCTTTACGAGCAGCTGCAATAGAAGAGGCTAATTCAGGTAGTGAGGTGCCTACCGCTACAATAGTAAGCCCTATTACCAAATCACTGACGCCAAAAAATTTAGCCACTTCAACTGCTCCCCAGACTAAGAATTGGGAACTAATTACTAGCAATACTAAACCAATAATTAGCCAAAGAATGGATTTTCCTAATCCCATCTCAGCACTATTGGTTAATTCTGCATCAACATCTAAGCTTAATGCATCATTTTTACTTTTCATTGCGGTAATAATTGTCCACGCCATATATACAAAAAACACAGCAAGTAAAATAATCGCATCAAGTTGAGTGACGTTTGCATCATAAACCAAATAAGCAGAAAGCAGGGTGACAGCCATTAAAATCGGTAATTCTTTTTTTAACACATCAGAATTAACTGATAGCGGTTTAATTATTGCGGTTAAACCTAAAATCAGCGCAATATTGGTAATGTTAGAACCGTAGGCATTACCGAGAGCGATACCCGGCGATCCGCTTAATGCAGAAGAGGCAGATACGATCATCTCCGGTGCAGATGTACCAAAACCAATGACCACAATACCGATTAACAAGGGTGTCATACCAAAATGGCGAGCCGTAGATGCTGCCCCTTCCACAAAACGATCCGCACTCCAAACTAATATCATTAAGCCGCCGATAATAGCGGCAACAGCAAGTGTCATAAACTATCCTTTTAGATGAAAAACATAAAGGCATTATAAGCATTTTAGCCAAAATAAATATAGGCAAACGAAAATAAATGACCTATTATTTTGCCAGTTTAGGAAGAGATTATGATGAAAAACAGCAACGAATTAAAAACGCTTTTATCAGCATTTACGGAGCAACAGCGGCAAGCATTTCAATCCGAAAATGTACTCAGCTTACTTGCACAACGTAGCCAATTTTATGACCAACTATTGCAAGCACTTTGGCAAGATTTTGAACTGACCCAATATGAACATATTACCCTATTAGCGGTAGGGGGGTATGGGCGTGAGGAGATGTTTCCGCTTTCGGATCTGGATATTTTAGTGTTAACCGAAAAACCGCTAGAAGAGGCTATTCAGCAGCGTTTAACCGAACTATTTGCCTTGCTTTGGGACAGTAAACTGCAACTTGGCACCAGTGTGCGTACGCTCGAAGAATGTATTCAGATTGGGAAAGCAGAAATTTCGGTTGCCACTAATATGTTGGAAGGGCGATTTTTATTAGGTAATAAATCGCTTTGGCTAAGATTAAAAGAAGCACTTTATCAGCCGGATTTCTGGGATATTAAAGCGTTTTTTAGAGCGAAAATGGCTGAAAAAAATGAGCGTTATGCACGTTATCATAATACTAGCTATAACCTTGAGCCAGATCTCAAGCATAGCCCGGGAGGATTGCGAGATCTGCATTTAATCTCTTGGATTATGCTACGGCATTATGGTGTATCTTCTTTTGTCGATCTCCTCAATAAAGGGCTACTTTACCCGGAAGAATATAAGGAGCTGCTCGCAGCACAAGCGGTACTTTTTCGGATGCGTTTTGCACTTCATTTGCAACTGAAACGTTACGATAATCGCCTTCGGTTTGACAGACAATTACAACTGAGTGAAATATTAGGCTACCAAGGCGAAGCAAATCAAGCGGTGGAATTAATGATGCGAGATTATTTTCAAGCCACAAAATCCATTTCGCAACTGAGCCAATTATTGTTAAACAGTTTTGAACAAGCCTATGTAAACGAGTTGCAAAAAAATGCACAAAAACAACCGCTTGATCAGTATTTTTATCGGCAAGAACAGCAATTATTTGTGGTCGAACGTAAAATATTTAAAACCCAACCCACAACAATGTTGGATCTCTTTTTTCATCTTACAAACGATCCTACGTTGATAGCGAATGCCGACACCTTACGTCAGTTGAGACTGTGTTTACAGCAACAACACGAGCCTATGTGCTTTTTGCCTGAAATGCGAGCGAAATTTGTACAGCTTTTTGCTCAACCGAAAGTCATAAGCCGAGCAATACTTCCAATGCACCAACTGGGTTTTTTGAGTGCTTATCTACCGCAATGGAAGGGGATCGAAGGGCTAATGCAATTCGACCTATTCCATATTTATACAGTCGATGAGCATACGGTCAGAGTCATGTTAAATTTAGAAAATTTTAGCGAAGATCCAAGTCGGGCGTTTTTCCCACTATGTCATCAGCTATTTGCAACGCTTTCTGAGAAACCGTTGCTCTATCTTGCGGCTCTTTTCCACGATATTGGCAAGGGTAGAGAGGGCGAACACGCTCAAGTTGGTGCGGTGGATATGCGAGAATTTGCGGAACTACACGGTTTTTCTCAAGCACAAATCAATGATATGGTTTGGCTGGTGGCAGAGCATTTGACAATGTCGATCACCGCACAAAGACGAGATATCCACGATCCGCAAATCATCAGCGAATTTGCAAAAAAAGTGCAAAATCAGACCGCTTTATCTTCACTACTTTGTTTAACGATTGCAGATATTTGTGCAACTAGTGAGAGCCTCTGGAATGATTGGAAAGCCTCGCTGTTTACCCAATTATATCAATTTACGCTACAGCAACTGGCTCAAAATTTGAATTATCAAGCAGTGGCACAAGAGCATCGCTTGCAAGCATTAGAACTGATGAAGTTCGTGCTTTCAGCTGATGAGCGAGTAGCATTAAACGCATTTTGGCAACCTTGCCCGGAGCGTTATTTTCTTCACCATACACCGACTCAGTTGGTATGGCACGCTCTGCATTATGTAAAAACTCGCCGGTTGCCGATGGTTTTAATCAGTAATGAATATGCCCGTGGTGGTACAGAAATTTTTGTATGTTGCCAAGATCAACCTCAACTGTTTGCTCGAATCGCCCAATTACTCAGCCAAAAACGCATTAGCATTCACGATGCACAAATTATTACTACTGAAAATGGCGTAGTATTAGACAGCTTTATTGTGAGCGAGCGTGATGGTGATGATTTAACCGATGAGAGATGTATGCAAATTCAGCAGGCGATGATGAAAATGTTAAGCTTAACTGAAACAGGCATAAAATTTACCAAAAAACCGGTGAAACATTTGTCATTTAAGCGTAAAACTCGGCTGCGTTTTCTTCCTCCGTCATCAAAGCAACAAACCGAATTTGAACTTTTTACCTTGGATAGAGAAGGGTTGTTGGCACAAATAGGCTATATTTTTAACCGGCTCCGATTAAATTTAATTAATGCGAAAATTACGACTATTGGTGAAAGGGTAGAGGATTTCTTTGTGGTCAGTAATGATCAAGGAAAAGCTTTATCGGAACAAGAACAGTTAGAACTAAAAGCCATTCTAATTACCGAACTAGATAGTGAATGAAAACAACCGCTTGGAGTGAAGACTGCAAGCGGTAAATTTTTCAACGTTTTAGGTAAATTAAATCACGAGTTAAGAGAGGTTGAGAATTCAAGAAATTAGAAACTAAATATAAGTTTCTATCGTTTAGATTAATAAATTAAGACGCAATTTTTATTAATTACCATGATCTTCAAACGTTAAATATGATGAATAACTAAAGGTTTGCCTTGGCATTCTAACACTTCGGCATCAAGATTAAACACTGTTTTTAAATTTTCAGTGGTGATAATCTCTTTTGGGGTGCCGATCATCTTAATTCCACCATCTTTCATTGCAATAATAGTATCTGCGTAAGCAGCAGCAATGTTGATGTCGTGTACCACCATTATAGTAGTTAAGGCGAGTTCATCGGTTAATTTTCGTAATAATTTCATTAATTCCCGAGCATGGAACATATCTAAATTATTCAGTGGTTCATCTAATAAGATATGATCGGTTTGCTGACAGAAGGTCATTGCAATTAATGCCCGCTGGCGTTGCCCTCCGGATAATTCATTTAAGAATCGGTGGGAGAAAGTCGATAAATCAAATCGTACCAGAGCTTCTTCTACAATGGCATTATCGTGCGAAGTGATTCTGCCTTGATGATGAGGGTAACGCCCAAATAACAGCAGATCTTTGACGGTAATACGGCTATGAATCACATTATCTTGGGTCAAGATAGCCAGTTGTCGAGCGATAGTTTGAGAAGCTGTATTGGCTATATTCAGCTCATTTAAGTGGATTTCACCCTGTTGGATAGGTTGCAAGCGTGCAATTAAAGAGAGCAGGGTGGATTTGCCCGCACCATTTGCTCCGATTAAAGCGGTAATGCCGCCATTTGGAATGGTTAAATTGATATTATTCAGAATTTTTGCATTGCCGATTTTGTAGTGAAGATTTTTAACCGTTATCATTTTCTTCCTTAATTTATGGTTATTTTTTCCGTTTTAAGATGAGATAAATAAAGACTATACCGCCAATAAATTCAATAACGACACTCAGAACCCCTTGCATTTTCAGCACTTGCTCGAAGATTGCTTGCCCTAAAATTAAGGTGATGGCAGAGATTAAAAAAGTCATTGGCATTCGTACGCTATGGCAAACGGTCGGGCTAATGGCATTCACAATGGCACAAACAAGTAGCCCAAGAAATAGAATCGGGCCGACAAGTGCGGTTGAAACAGATACCAACAACCCACAACAGATTAGTAATTGACGTGAAAATTGATGATATTCTAATCCAAGCCCAATCGCCTTATCTTTGCCGAGTAACAAAATATCTAATTTATGCCGTTGTAACCAGATCCAAATGGCAGAGAGAAGGGCGATAATAGCACCAATCCAAAGTAATGAGGGGGTAGTCAGGTTAAATGAGGCAAAAGAAGAGCCTTGAGCAACGGCAAACTCTGTTGGGTCGATCATACGTTGCAACAAATTATTTAGGCTCCTAAATAAGACGCCAAAGATGACCCCAATTAAAATCATTCGGGTTAAATCGGATCTATTTTTATTCAGTGAGCTAAACAATAATATTGATGCTCCTAGCATTAACAAGGTTTCAAAGAAAAACTTATAGCTTGGGTCTAACTGAGTAAAGCCTAAACCGCCAAATAAAAATACTAACGAGGTTTGCAATAACAAGTAGAGCGAATCGAACCCCAAAATACTTGGAGTTAAAATAGGATTATGTGTGAGTGTTTGGAATAACAGGGTCGAAATACCAATCGTATAAGCAATAGTACAGAGCAAAATAAGCTTTTTGCCACGCAGTTGCAATATAAAGGCCCAATTACCTTTCGCATTATAGGTCATATAAAACAGAATGCTTGCCAATAACATCAAGCTTAAAACAATAAAACGTGATCTAACCACGAGTTTTCTCCTCAGCCCGTTTCCCTTTGAGCAATAAATAGAGGAAAATCAGTGTGCCGATAATGCCAAAAATAGTTGAAATCGGCACTTCATAAGGGGCATTAATGGCTCGCCCTAAAATGTCACAAATTAGCACTAAATTCGCACCTAACACCACGACCGCAGGCAGATTTTTACGCAATCGGTCACCTGCTATGCGAGAGACAATATTAGGGACGACCAAGCCGATAAACGGAATCTGTCCAACCGTCACCACGACAATAGCGGTAATCATCGCCACCACAATTAAGGCAAGCCAAGTCATTTGTTTGTAGTTAATGCCTAAGTTGGTACTAATATTTTCACCAAGGCCTGCAATGGTTAATTGATCTGCCATCACATAAACCACAACAGCCAGAATAGCGGTAATCCAGAGCAGTTCATACCGACCTGCCAAAATACCGGAGAAATCCCCCGAAAACCAAATCGAAAGCACTTGTAGGCTGTCAGTTTCATAAGCAATAAAAGTAGTGATAGCTTCAATGACATTACCAAAAACGATCCCGATTAATGGCAGCATTAATTGTTGATGAGGCGGTAATTGGCGAATGAGTAACATAAAAAGCCCCATTCCCATTAATGCACTTAATGTCGCAATAGACATTTTCAACAGTAATGCTGATGTTGGGAAAAGTAAACTTGCAAGCAAAATACCAATCGCTGCACTTTGGCTGGCACCAATCATACTGGGTTCAATAAAACGGTTCTTCAGCACAATTTGTAGCACCATACCTGCAACAGCTAATGTTGCACCGACTAAGATCACCGCAAGCGTTCTTGGCAAACGGCTGATAAAAAAGATCTGACTTTGTTCGGAAGAATGAAAAATTTCACTCCAATGAAAATCTGCCACGCCCACACTGGCACTGATTGGAATGAGTAATATTAAAAGAAACAGATTTAATCTAAAAAAAGAGAACATAGCGATAAATAGCAAGCGGTCATATTCTCTCTCTTTTTTGCAAAGACAGAGGACTTGCAAAAATATGAGGAAATTTGACCGCTTGTAAGGTTAATTATTTTTTCTCAAATGCTGTTTTAATGTTAGTCAGGTCGGTTTTCATCTGCTCATAACCACCCGGCGCTAAATATGAGGCAGCACTTAGATAAACGATATTACCGTTTTTCCAAGCTTTAGTTTGACGAACTAATTCATTATCCAACACTTGTTGGGCTGATTGACCTTCTTGCCCGATAGCCGCAATACGGTCTAGCACAAATAACCAATCTGGATTGAGTTTTTGGATAAATTCAAACGAAACCGGCTGACCGTGACCGGTATTTTTAATGCTCGGATCTGCCATTGGAATCCCTAAATTATCGTGAATCCAACTTAAACGATAACCTGAACCAAATGCAGAAATTTTGCCACCATTGACTAAAATAATCAGTCCGTTACCTTTACCTTTTACTGCCGCTTTGGTTTGGTCTAATAAGGTATTAATTTCTGCTTTTAGTTTTTCGGCTTCCGCTTCTTTATTGAATAATTTGCCGAATGAATCAAGACGCTGTAATCCGCTCTCAATTAATTTATCGCCATTGTCAGTCATATCAATGGTTTTAGCTAGTTGGCTGACTTCATCAAATTTTTTCGCTGTGCGTGTACCAACAATGATTAAGTCTGGATTTAACGCATTTAATGCTTCTAAATTCGGCTCAAATACCGTACCGACATTCACCGCTTTGTCTGCACTCGGCTTAAGATAAGAAAGCACTTTAAATTCAGGCATACCGTCAATTTTTACGCCTAAGGCTTGTAAAGTATCCAAACTTCCGGTATCAAACACGGCAATTTTAGATGGGGTTTCTTTGAAAGTGACCTCTCCACGTGCAGTTGGAATAGTAACATCTTTGGCAAATGCAGACGCGGCAAACACAGCAGTTGCGGTCAATGCAAACAAGGCTTTTTTAATCATTGGATAACTCCATTTATATTGAAAATAATTCTCAAAGATTTTAACGAAAATTGATTTTAAGTAAAGCGGAAAATAACAAGCGGGCGAATTTTGCCTAAAATTTGCAAATTTCAATTTAATTAAAATTCCGATACACTATGTACATCAATACGTCATTATAGCAAGAGAAAAATATGGCAGAATATAGCGGAACAACCCAAGAGAAGATGAAAGATAAGCAGGTTGAGCAAATTAATATCTCACCACATTCGATTGAGGCAGAGCAAGCGGTGCTTGGTGGCATTATGCTCAGTAATGATCACTGGGATAATGTTGCTGAGCGTGTACAACCGCACGATTTTTACAACTATGCGCATCGAATTATTTTTGAACAAATGGCGGAGTTGGTGCGCCACAATAAACCGATTGATATTATTACGCTGGATCAAGCCTTAAAAGACAAAGGGGTGCTGCAAGATGTAGGAGGTTTTGCCTATTTAGCAGAGCTTTCTAAAAATACCCCGAGTGCAGCAAATATTTTAGCCTATGCGGATATTGTGCGAGATCGTTCCGATTTAAGAAGTGTAATCAGTGCCGGCAATCAAATTGCGGAAATGGGCTACAAAACGAAAGGGCGTAACTCCAAAGAAGTGTTAGACGAGGCAGAGCGAATTGTGTTTGAAATTGCAGAAAAACGCAATAATGCCAATGAAGGGCCACAACGTATTGACGATATTTTACTTAAAACACTCGCCCGAATGGATACGCTATCTAAAAATCGCCATAACGGTGGAGTTACCGGTGTTTCTACTGGATTTGTGGATCTCAACAAAAAAACCGCAGGGTTACAGCCTTCAGATTTAATCATTGTGGCTGCTCGTCCTTCAATGGGGAAAACCACTTTTGCAATGAACTTATGTGAAAATGCCTCATTAGTGGATATTGAAGATAAAGATGATTTAGACGAACAGGGTAATCCGAAGAAAAAACCGGCAAAACCGGTACTGATTTTCAGCCTTGAGATGCCGGCAGACCAAATTATGATGCGTATGCTTGCCTCGCTCTCTCGGGTCGATCAAACTAAGATCCGAACCGGCCAGATTTCAGATGATGAAGATACCGCTAAAATCTCTAGCACAATGGCAATTTTACAGGAACGGAATAATATCTATATTGATGACAGCTCCGGTTTAACTCCGACCGAATTACGTTCTCGAGCGAGACGGATTTATCGTGAAAATGGCGGATTAAGCTTGATTATGGTGGACTATCTCCAATTAATGCGAGCGCCGGGATTTGCAGATAATCGTACTTTAGAAATTGCAGAAATTTCCCGATCTTTAAAGGCATTAGCGAAAGAATTAGAAGTGCCGGTAGTCGCTCTTTCCCAGCTAAACCGGAGTTTGGAACAACGTGCCGATAAACGTCCGGTAAACTCGGATTTGCGTGAGTCAGGCTCTATTGAGCAAGATGCGGACTTAATTATGTTTATTTATCGTGATGAAGTCTATAACGACAATTCCGATCTGAAAGGCATTGCGGAAATTATTATCGGAAAACAACGTAACGGCCCGATTGGTCGGGTGCGTTTAACGTTCCAAGGGCAGTATTCCCGTTTTGATAATTACACAGGAGGGCATTATGATGATGAATACTAAAACAACTCAGCCAATCACACTTTGTGCGATTTATCGCAGTAAGGCAAAAGAAGGAATGTATTTATATGTGCCTAAGCGTGACCAATTTGAACAAGTGCCGGAAACATTACGCCAGTTATTTGGTAAGCCTGAATTTGTGATGATGTTTAATTTAACCGGTGAAAAGCCATTGGTGCGAGCTAAAAATGCTGAAGTGTTGCAATTACTCATAGAACAAGGCTACTACTTGCAGATGCCACCTCCACCGGAGAATTTACATAAGGCCTTTATTGCACAACAGAAAGGGGAAAAATAATGCGTTGCCCATTTTGCTCTACTGAAGAAACTAAAGTGATCGATTCACGGCTTGCAGCAAGCGGTTATCAAATTCGCCGCCGCCGTGAATGTATAAGCTGTAAAGAACGTTTTACTACCTTTGAATCGGCCGAATTAGTTGTGCCTTATGTGATCAAAAATAATGGTAGCCGAGAGCCGTTTGATGCCGAAAAATTAAGAACAGGGTTAAGACGTGCGTTAAATAAACGCCCTGTAAGTGCTGATGATGTCGAAAAAGCCATTAGCCAGATCATTATTCAGTTACAGGCGATGGGCGAACGAGAAGTGCCAAGTCGCCATATCGGTACATTGGCAATGAACGCACTCAAACAATTAGACAAAGTGGCATATATCCGCTTTGCCTCTATTTATTTAAGCTTTAGTGATATTGAAGAGTTCATTAAAGAAATTGAAAAATTAAAAGAGTAGTTGCAAAAAAACATAAAAAAATGACCGCTTGTGAGTTTAAAATCCACAAGCGGTCATTTTTCTTTAATAATACTCAATGAGCTTTTACTTGTTCCAACACAAACCCTACAAACGCCCGTACAATGCTAGACGGATAACGGTGGGCGGCATAAATCATCGTCAAATCAAATTTAGGGTTTTCTGTTTCGCCCAAGACTTCCACCAAGCCATTTTCTGCCACCAATCTATCCACCGTGCTGTCAGCAAGCAGAGCCACTGCTTTGCCCTGTTTTGCCATATATTCAATGGCATAGCTGTCATTGCTGGCAAAAAGATAGGGAATTTCCACCGCTTGTCTGCCTGTGCCAAGTGTAATGACGCTTGCTTAATTTTTTGCCCAAGCGGCAATGGGGAAATTTTTCAAATCTTTGATGGTATTGGGCATACCCAATCGTGCCAATAAATCAGGGTGTGCCACCCATTTACTGCCGATTTGTCCCACTTTTTTGGCGATAAACTGTTCACCGTGTAACTGCCCAATCCGAAATGCCACATCAATGCCATCTGCCGACAAATCCAAAAGACGGTCGGTCAGCGTGCAATGCACTTGTACTTGAGGATAAGCTGCCTGAAAATCAGCTATCCACGCCAAAACAGGCTCGCAGGCAGGGCTTGCCGACAGGCGTAATTTACCCTTTAAATTGCCTTGCTCTTCAAACAACACTTCTTTGGCAGTGGCAAGCTGTTCAATGGACAAATACACCTGTTCATACAGGCGTTGCCCTGCCATTGTGGGTTTAACACCTGATTTTTGGCGGTCAAAGAGTTGAATATTCAGCTCTTTTTCCAAGTCGGCAATTTGACGGCTAATGGTCGCAATCGGCACATTGAGTCGCTCAGAGGCTTTGGACAAACTGCCGTGCTGGATAACGGCAACAAAAAGGCGGAGGGTGTTGAGGTTCATTGTTTTTCTCCCCAATGTTCAATTTCTTGAATAAAATGTTTAATGCTGCCTTGGACTTGTTGATTTTTATCATATAGATAATAAACTCCCGAAAGTTCTTGTAAAAATTTACTTTCTTTATAAGCGTGTTTTTCACCCAACACAGTCCAAACTAACTTTAACTCATGCTCTTTTAAAAAATCCAAAAATTTATCTTTTTTAACCAGTAAGCTATTTTGAAATTTTTCATTTATCTCTGGATTAAAGCAAACCAAATTATTTTGTGAATCAACCCAATAACCATCTTTAATCGCATTTTTCATTTTCATTCCGTGATAAAGCATAGGAATTGGTGCATAAAATGAAATGCCGTCATTGCCATAAGTAGATTCCCAAGTGTGGGAATCGACACTAGGTATTACCTTAAATGAAGGCGATTCATTTTCCCTATGTCGATAAATTTCTTGCCACTCATTTAATGTATTTTCGGCAAAAAATTGATGAATATTCATTCCATAGTGTTCATTACCTTTTGGCATCCATCTTTCCATAAAATCTTGGTGTACCAACCAATTTTTTGCTTTTGAAAATTGAGATTCTTTAACTAAATAACTTCTAATTTGTAAACACATTTGCCTATCATAAGTTTCTTTTTGCCCAAATTTTGCTAATTCACGAAAATCATCGTGTCTTTCTAAAACAAGCCACTGTTCATCATTAATCGTTACTTCCAAAAAATTACCAACATCAGGAAAATCATTTGTTTTTACCCAGTCATCAATTAATTCATCATTTTGAAGTGTAAAATAATGTTTTGTTCTGCATTGCTCTTTATTTATGTATTGAGAAAAGACATCAGTTCTGATTGGTGGCACAATTTTAATTTGCGTTTTTGGCAAATAAAAGTCATCTAGATTTCTTACATAATCACGCTTCACACCATCATTGTAGGAATCAATAAAAGCAGGAAAATTATCCATCACTCTTGCTAAAATTTCATATAAAGCCAGCCATTGATATTTTTTGCCAATTCGCTCAATTTTGCTGGTATCATCTCTTCGCCAATATCTTGAACAAGTTTCTTTATCAAATTCAAGGTGCTTCTTGTCATCATAGCCAAATTGCTCAAAAATCATTTGGCAAGCATAATTACTTAATAAATCAACATTGATGAGATTGCCGAATTTATAACTCTCCCAATTTCGGAATTTGGCTTCAAAAGTATATCTGCCAAAGTCGCCATATCCGCCACCACGACCATATTCAGTTGTCATTGAACGGATAATTATTCTTTGTCCATCAGAATGATATTTTTTATCAATCTCTTCATTGGTTGGTAAGTTTTGGGGAAATGAACTTCTATAAGGTGGCGTAATTCTTTCTCTGATTATCTCAATATCATCTGATGAATATTCATCTTTTTGCAAAGAGTATTCAATAATATGGCGAGCATAATCACGAACCAAAACATTTGGATAAATTTCTTCTGTTTCAGGTTGATTAAATATTTGATTATCTATCTCTAATGCAAGTGCTTTTAAGCCAGATGAATTTTCAGAATAAGCAACAGCTCCGTGAATGGCAGATAAAATACCTTCCATAACATAAGGGTCATTAACCTCTATAAATTCCTTAAATAACGCCAATGCAATTTCCAATCTATTCCATAATAAATGAGCCAGTGCATTAATATAGCCATTTCTACTTCGTTTATCGGTAGAAGTAAATAGCCAACTAACAGCAATTGCACCCAATAATAGTGCTTCAGGTTCAATATTTTCTTGACCACTTGATTTCTGACACCAAGTTAGTAATCGTTCAATTGCTGGGCATTGATCAGATTCCAAAGCAATAAAAGTCGTCCAAATCTCATCTCTATCTGCCAAAGAAAAAGAATAAAGTTTGTTATGTAAATATTTTATATTTAATGGGTGGTTAATTTCGGTAGCCAGTTGATATAAAATATTAATCCAAGTTGCTTGATTAAAATATGGACTATTTTTGAAAAATTGATGTAGTTTTTGCATATTGATTTTTTCAGGCTGCCTCCAAAAGAGATTTTCTACAATAATCTCAAACCAAGACAACTCCTTTGAATAATCAATCACTTCAAATACTTCAAAATCAAATTTCTCAGGCAATAATACGCTCAATGCCTCCCATACGCCTTTATCATAGCCAACTCTACCATGTAGTTTTTTCCCTTGTTCAGTGCTTAACCATTGAGCAAAATCATCTTTATTATGAATGTTTTTTAATATTAAATTGGCTTTTTGATAATCCCCAATTCGTTCATAATTAAAATAGATATACTCTTCATCTCTGTTATAGTAAGCATTTTTACTAATAACATTTTCTTTGATTAAATAATCAAGAAATTTTTTAGCATCTGTTTCTGCAATATCTACTATTAATTCATCACAAACGGCTCTCTTAACCGTCATATAATCTAAACTATATTGATCTTCTTCCAATTGTAATTTAGCAATGACATTAATCGCCCTTTGAACTAGATGAGAACCAATATCCTGTTCAATTTGTTCGCAAATGCGTTTTTCAACACCATCTAAATAAGATTTTACAATGTGATTAAATCCCTTATGACCTTTTGGAACACAGGTTTCCCCTTGATACTTCAAAGATTCACAAAATAATTTTAAATATAATGGGTTGGAAAATTCTGGATTAAGCAAAGGAATGCTTGGTAATTGCAAGCCATAATAAGGAAAAAATATTTGAATGGCTTCAAATTCATTATCCATAAATCCAGTATGATTTACATAGCATAATTTGTCTTTATTTTTTGCATTTAATTTTTCAAAAATGATTTCTTGATAGCTATTTCGCACACTAAGAACAAGCCCAATATTTGGATATTGACTTACCAACTCAATCAATCCATTAAGTTGGTTATTCCATAAGGATTTTCCTTCACCTTCATTTAATGCATCTATGGCTAAAATAACTCGCTCTTTTTGCATTTCTCCTATGCTATCCAATGCGGACAAAAATACTTCGGGTGTGATATTAAGGTTTAATTGTTTGGATAAGATTTGATTCCAAATATTGGATTTTTCTGTAAAATCTTGACCCAATAACAATAAAGCATATTTTCCATAAGATTTTCTTTTTTGGACAAAATCGCCTAATAAATGCGATTTTCCACTACCAGCCAAACCCGTTAAAACAAGCACTTTGCCATTAAATAGCGATAATTCAGATGATTTTAACAACTCAATAATGCTTGCTAAACCATTAATTAAATTTCTAAAATGATAGTAGTCATTATTATTGGATTTTTCGTTGTTTAGATTGTTTTTTGAAAAATCTTGAAAGTATTCTATTAATGTATTAATTTTTTTAGTTATTAGATGAATATCAATTGTTGTTTCTAAATTATTTATATTTAATAAATTAAGTTTATTAATTAAAAGTTCATATACAGATTCAAAATGATTTTTCAACGCTTCATAATCATAAAGAGATTCGTATTGTGATGTGATTTCTATTAATAATTTATGAAATTTATCACTCAGATGTTTTTTGAAAATTTTGGTTCTTGCCAAGCTCTCTAATTGCATTGCAATAGGTAAATCAACATTAATTTCAGGTGTATAACGCACGCCAAGATTATTAATGGCTTGTTGATTGTATTGTTCAAACCATTTGTCAGATAATTCGCTTTCGTTAAACCAAAAGAATTTTTTGCCTGCATTTTCAGGTTTTGATAATAAGTCAGATAATTCAAAACTTCCCCAAAATTCAAATTCTATTTCACGACCTTGTGTTTGAGCAAAGTCTTTCCATCTTTGGGTATGCTCCTCCCATTTGGTAAGAAATGATTTCTTTCCAGATACATTGGCATTTGCTCTATCGGTTGCCACACAAACATAGTATTTGGTTAGTTTAGGATAGTTTTTTAAAGATTCTTTAAAGGAATCTTCAATTTGTTGCCATTGTGATGAAGAAAATGAGCTTAAAAAATATTTGGCTTGCCAACCGTATACGGAACCATCTGGCAATTCACACATTGCTTCAATCCCACCATCAGGTGCAGAAATTCGAGTAAATTTTCCTTGAGATTTAAATTCTTGGCGTGCCAATTGGCATACTAGCTCTTCAAAAGCACTATTTTGAGAACCTTGTAAGGGCTTGATGTTTTCCCATCTAATAGACATTTTCTTTTACCATAATTAAATATTCAATTTTGTTGATATGAGGATTGGCGTGTGTATTTCAAGTATTTTAGCATTGATAATTTTCCAAATCCGAAAACCACCTTCCCATTTTCACTCATTCCATACCAAATCCAAAACCGTTAAAATACGCTTAATTCTTTTCATTCAAACAGGAAAATCCAATGAACCGCATTACCCAAATCTTAAATATCAAACACCCCATCGTCCAAGCCCCAATGAGTTGGCTGACCGATGCACATCTGGTGGCAAGCGTTGCCGAGGCTGGTGGGCTTGGTTTTTTAGCCCCACACGCAGGGCAGACGACCAATCCAACTTCCAATCAAGAAGTACTTGACCGTATGCGTAATGAAATCCGTAAGGTGAAGGCACTGACCGATAAGCCCTTTGGCGTGCCGTTTATGTTGTCTTATGATTTTTCGCTGATTCCGTTAATGGTGGATTTGTGCATTGAAGAGCGTGTGCCTGTGGTGCTGGATAACGGCTGGCTTGACCCTGAAATTTACGCCAAACTCAAACAGGCGGGCATTAAAATCATCTGCCGTTTGCCTAATCCCAATTTGGCGGACGCACTCAAAGCCCAAGAATTGGGCGCAGATATTTTGGTGCTGACGGGGTTTGATGAGGGCGGTACTTTGCCGATGAAAGAAGTGGGCAGTTTTAATGTGCTTTCAGAATTTGTGGGTAAGGTGGATTTGCCGATGATGCTGGCTGGTGGCATTGCTGATAAAAAAGCGGTACAGGCTGCCTTGACGCTTGGGGCAGAGGGCGTGTGGATTGGCACGGCATTTATCGCCACAACCGAGTGCCGCAGCCATCAAAAGGTTAAAGAATGGATTGTAAATGCAACCGCTAATGATTTGCTGTTGTTCCGCACCGAGCCGTATTATTACCGCTCTTTGCCAACCAAATTGGCGAAAAAATGCTTTGAAATGAGCGAAAACGGGGCGACTCGTAGCGAGATTGCTAAGGTAATGAACGCCGGCACAGGAATGCGTTTGGGTATGCTGGAAGGCGATTTTGAGAATGGCTATGTGTCGCTTGGTAACGGCATTTCAGCGATTGACCGTATTAAAACGGTGAAAGAGTTGATTGATGAGTTGATGGCATAATTTTGGTAAAAAAATGACCGCTTGTTGTATGGTTAATTCATATACCAAGCGGTCTTTTATGCTTTATTTTTTGCAATATTTTACTAGCAATAATGCAAGTGATGCACCTAGCATATCTGCCAGTCCATCAAGCCAAGATCCTTCTCTGGTTGAGGTGAAAGTTGCCTGAGCCCATTCGCTGGTGAAAGCATAGAGTAAGGCAAAAATTATTAACCCGAAATAAGGTATCCCTTTCTTTGAGCGGATAAAGGCGTTTGCAGATAACCAAATCTGGATAAAGAATAAGGCAAAATGGCTTGCTTTATCAAAATGTGGAAAAGGTGGTATATCATTGGTGCTTTCACGAAAAAGTAAAGCATAAATGCCAATAATAAACCAAAATATTGCAAGTAAAGCGTATTTATTCATTTTTCTTTTACCTCTTAGAATAAAACGAGCCTTGCGTTACAAGGCTCTTGAATAGTTGATATTTTACGACAAGCGGTCGTTTTTCACTAATGTTTTGCAATTAACGCTGAATTAAATAGCGTAATTTAGTGCCGTCTTGTTCTACGCTTAATAGGGTATAGCCGTGATTTTTAGTATCAATCGGAATATTATTAATCGATTGGGCACAATCGCTTAACAGTTCCAATATCTCTCCTTTTTGTAGTTGTGGCATTGTTTCTAACATCGTAATCGCAGGGTAAGGGCAAGGTTCGCCTAAGGTATCTAAGGTGTAATCAGGCGTGATGTCTTTTGGATCTTTATCTAGTTTTTGTACAACGGTGAATGCCATAGTCATTTTCCTCTTGTTGGTTGAAAATAAATTAAAAAGATTATGCAGTTGCCCATTTTGCTTTCGCTTTGGCAAGGAAGCGTTTTTCCCACCAAACCACAGCAATTAAGCAAAGAATTAATAAGCCATAATTCACGAATAATCCGCCAACCGGTCCAAATTCTTTGAGTAGGTTGATTTTTTCATAATCGAGGGCAAGCACCGGAGCTAAGTCGTCCCAGTAGTAAGCCAGCAGCGTTGAGCCGACTACATTGCCTACGCCGACCCACATAAAATGAACTTGTCCTTCCATTGAGCGGTACATCCAGCCGGTTTCGCAGCCGCCGGCAAGCACAATGCCAAATCCGAATAATAGCCCACCGATAATGGCATTTGGACCAGCCCACAAAATTTTAGGTGAAACGCCTAATTGAATATAAGAGAATACCCCGATTGTGCCGGCAATAATGCCGAAAATAATTGCTTTTGCCATATAAGCCCGTCCGGTTACCCATAAGTCACGGAAAGCGGAGGTAAAGCAAATTTGGGCTCGTTCAATCAATAAGCCAAAGGCTAAGCCGCAAAGCATTGCAAAACCAAGTTTGATTGAGGATTGCATTACATAAAGGGAAGCAGAAAGATAAGTGATAAAAATGAGCATACCAACCCAAAAACGGCGATTAGCTTGTTTCGGATCGTTTTCTTTGATTTTTGCTGCCCCTTTTTTCAGTTCTAATTTCACCCGAAACATCGGTAATAAAGTCACTTTGACCCCAAAGTAAGTGCCGATGGCGGTTGCAAAGGTGAAAAACCACGCGTGGACGGAGAATTGCGGAATACCGGTAAAAAGAGAGGCGAGGTTACAGCCCATTGCTAAACGGGCTCCGAAACCGGCTAACGCACCGCCAATCAAGGCTTGGATAATCCGTTTTTTATGTGGCTGATTACGCCATTTGACGTTGTTCGCCCATAATGCGGCAGAAAGACAGCCGGCAAACATACCGAGAATCATCACACCGTCAATTCGGGTAAAGATGGTCCCGTCTAAGCCGATGAGTTGGAAATAGCTCCAGCTTGAAACATCAACACCCAGAGCGTTTAACAGATGGCCTCCCCAACGGGTAAATTCCCCTGTTACTGCCCAATAAGTGCCGGTAATGCCGAAATAATAAGTTGAAATAATACCAGCTACGATCACCGCCGCAACAGGATTCCAATATTTGATCAGATAATTTTGTTTAAAACTTTGCCAAATCGCTAACATAAAGCACCTTAACTAAGGATAGATTAATAGGATTTGCAAGGGTGGTATAACGATGAAGAAAGGGACTGATTGGACACAGTAATTAGTTCATTTCCTATACACAAAACTTGCGATATATCAATGCACATTTTACAAATGCGTCTTTATAGTAGATATTTTTTGTACAGATGTAAATAACAAGCGGTTGTTTTTAGCAAAAATAACCGCTTGTGATACTTAAATTATTTAATCTGTATTTAAAAACAGCGCTTTTTCTACCACAGGAATGCCTTGCTTATAACGTTGCATAAAGCGTTCATAACCTTCACTCATTGTTTTATCCGGTTGAACCAGATTGAGTTTGGTGGTGTTGAAAATGCAATTATCTAAATATTCTTCTAAACTGTAACGGTCTGATACGCTGAGAAAGTCTGCCAGTAATGCAATTCCCCAAGCTCCGCCATTTGAAGCAGTACTTGCGGTAGCCAATGGAATATTCAGTGCGGAAGACAGAATTTTTTGTGCAACACCTTCTGTTTTAAATATACCACCGTGACCGAGAATACGGGAAATTTCCACTTTTTCTTGGTTAATGAGAATGTCCATTCCTAATTTCATCGCACCGAAAGCGGTGTAGAGATGGGTTCGCATAAAGTTTGCTAAGTTAAAATGGGCATTCGTTGGGTGTAAGAAAACTGGACAGCCTTCGGATAAACCGACATTATGTTCACCAGAGTGGAAGCCGTAAGATAATAACCCTCCGCAATCTACATCGCCTTGCAAGGCGTGGAGAAATAACATTTCATAAAGTTCTTCGGTGCAGATATTTACGCCAAAAACCGATAAGCATTCGCCGAATAAATTTACCCACGCATTAATATCCGAGGTGCAATTATTAGCGTGAGCCATTGCCACTAATTTACCTGCTGGGGTGGTGACAATATCCAGCTCTGAATAGACTTTGGAGAGAGCTTTCTCTAACACAATCATTGCAAATGCAGAGGTGCCAGCCGAAATATTGCCGGTTTTTTCTTTGATACAGTTGGTAGCAATCATACCTGTTCCGGCATCACCCTCCGGAGGGCAAAGTGGAATACCTGCTTGCAAGTTACCGGTTGGATCTAACAATTTTGCACCTTTTTCGGTTAATTTGCCCGCTTGTTCACCAGCAACACGAACTTGTGGCAAAATCGCTTCCAATTTCCAAGGCATACGGTAGTTGGTAATAGCTTGATCAAATTGAGCCAGCATTGTTGGATTGTAGGATTTCAGCTCGGTATCTATCGGAAACATACCAGAAGCATCACCAATACCTAAGACTTTGTAATCGGTCAATTGCCAATGCACATAGCCTGAGAGGGTTGTCAGGTAATCAATTTCCGGCAAGTGAGGCTCTTGGTTAAGCAGTGCTTGGTATAAATGAGCAATGCTCCAACGTTGCGGAATTGGGTATTGAAAGAGTGCGGTCAATTTTTCCGATGAGGTTAAGGTAATGTTGTTTCGCCAAGTTCTAAAAGCAACCAGTTGATTTCCGTGTTTGTCGAAAGGTAAATAGCCGTGCATCATCGCACTAATTCCCAGTGCTTTGGCTGTGCGAATAGTTGTGTGATATTTTTCTTTGACCGTCTTGCTTAAATCCATATAGGCAGCTTGTAGTTTTTCCCATATTTCATCTTGATGATAGGTCCAAATACCGTCAATCAGTCGATTTTCCCAATCGGCACCACCGGTTGCTAAAATCGTCCCATCTGAGCTAATTAACACCGCTTTAATTCGGGTTGAACCTAATTCAATACCAATAACAATATGACCTTGTTCAATGAGTTGTTTTTCATTTTGCATAATCCACCACCATTACTGTGTTAGTCGGAAAAGGCGATTTTTTTGGAGCAAGATAAAGAATAGCAATAAGCTTCCCCATAAAATCATTGTAATGTAACTGCTGATGCCAAGCATATTTAAGCCACTTTCAATCACTTGTAATAAAACTAAGGCGAGCATAATCCCTAATAGTTTCCCTTTACCTCCGTCAGGGTTAATACCGCCTAATACTGCGGCTAAAATGGAGATTAACAAGTAGGAATCACCATAAGAGGCTTTTGCAGAATTGAGTTTAGACATCATCAAAATAGCGGCAAATACACAGAGAATTGAGGAAATAACATAAACCCAAATCAGCACTTTTTTGGTATTGATGCCTGAATAATAAGTAGCTTTTTCATTGTTGCCAATAAAATAAACTGCTTTACCCATTGCGGTTTTTTCTAAGAAAAACCAAATCAGCCCAGCAAGAAAGAGAAAGATCAGAATAGGTAGCGGAATCCATAAAAAGGTTGAGGCATTGATACTCAGCATCGTTTCCGGAAAATTCGCAATGGTTGAACCGTTAGTGACTAGAATATTGATGCCGTTAATTAAAGTCATTGTGCCTAAGGTTGCCAAAATCGGTGAAACACGAACGACAGCAATTAATGTACCATTGAGTAATCCAATGGCTAAGGCACAGCAAAGGCTTAATAAAATAGCAATGAATAACCAAGAAATACAGGTATATTGTGTAATAAAGTAGGCAATAATTAATGAGCAAGCATTCATTCCGGCAATAATGGAAAGATTTATTCCGCCTGTTAACATCGGTAATGCCATTGCTAGGGTTAAAATACCTAATACTGGAATTTGTGATGCCATAGATTGAAAGTTGCTCATAGACCAAAAGATGTCAGGAATAAAAATACTAAAGGCGATAACTGCAACTGCAAAGAGTGCTAAGAGATAGAAAATTGTTGGGTCCAGTTTACTTTTCATCGTTATACTCCTTGTTTTTTCCGCTGACTTAATGCTGTTGCACTAATACTTAAGATAATGATGACACCGGTGATAATGGTTTGCCAGTAAGACGAAACATTCATCAAATTTAGCCCATTTTGAATAATCGCCAGTAACATTACGCCCATTACCGTACCAAATAAGGTACCTCTACCTCCTGATAAACTAGCACCACCGAATACCACTGCTGCGAGTACGGTTAATTCATAACCCAGTAATGAATCCGGTGCGACAGATTGTACGGTATAAGATTGCACAATACCTGCCAAACCTGCCATAAAGCCCATATAACCGTATGCAAACAGATGGAGAAATAAGAGATTAAATCCAATACGGGAGGTTGCATCCGGATTACCACCAAGGGCGTAAATTTTTCTGCCAATAGTGAGTTTATTCGTAATTAAGCCGGTTAATAGCACCGCCAAAATAGCCATTAATGCTTGAAACGATAATCCAAATTCCACTCCCTCGGCAGTGGTCTGTTTAAAGAACACGATTTCTTGGGTAAACCATTCAGGATACTCATAAAGCCATACACCTTTGGTAAAATAGAGTAGTCCGCCATAAAAAATATTGAGTGTTGAGATCGTAATAATAATGGAAGGAACACTAAGCTGATTAACAAATAGGGCATTAATAAAACCTAATAATATGCCGATAATGGAAGAGATAACAAAAACGCCAGCAAATCCCACATCATATTTACCGATGGCTGCAACCATAATATATTGAGAAATAATGGTGATGGCAGGGAAAGAAATATCAATGCCACCTGACAGCAATACCACAAATAAGCCACAAGCTAAAATCATTAACATTGAGTAATTATTTACAACATCATAAAGGTTCTCAATGGTTGCAAAATCACGGGTAAATAGCGTTAATAATAGGATTAAAATCAGTAACGTACCGGAAAGAATATGATTATTGCTGATTTTCATAAATCACCTCCGCAATCGATTTTTCATTGGAATATGCCGGCAAGATTTCATCAACAATGCGACCTTTTTTCATTACAATTACCCGATGGCTGTTGTAATAGGCTTCTTCTACTTCATCAGTCACAAAAATAACTGCAATGCCTTGCTGAGCCAATGATTTAATAATTTGGAAGATCCCTTCTTTATTGGCGATATCAACCCCAATAGTCGGAGCATCTAAAATCATAATTTTCGGTTCAATTGCCAGCCATTTTGCAATCGAAACCCGCTGTGCATTCCCTCCGGAAAGGGTATTAACAGGCAAGTCTGAATCGGATACTTTAATCTTTAATGAATCAATCAAGGCTTGGCTACTTGCATAAGCCTTTGAGGATTGAATAATCTGTAATTTATCGGTGATTTTGTGGAAAATGGTCGAAATAATATTGTGATGAATCGATTCTGCCATAATCAGCCCAGTGTGCATTCGATCTTCCGAGACATAAGCAATCCCTTTGGCAATGGCATCACGGTTAGTGTTAAATCTCACTTTTTCACCGTTTAATAAAATATCGCCGGATTGTGGCTGAGTAATGCCGAATAAACTTAGGCAAAGTTCAGTACGCCCCGAACCGAGCAACCCTGTAAGAGCAACAATTTCCCCCTCTCGTAGCGAAAAGTTAATCTCTTCATACTGATGAGGCAGTGTTAAATTGCGGACTTCCAATACCGTTTTTCTTTGCAAAAAATCCGGTAAATCTAACCGCTTGTAATCGATTTCCAGCCCAGTCATTAGGAAACCGAGGCGTTTTTCATTCATTTCACGGATAGGATATTGTCCAACCATATTGCCGTCTTTCAGCACTAATACACTATCAGAAACACTCATCACTTCTTGCAATTTATGACTGACAAAGATGATGCTAATACCTTTGCTTTTAAGTTTAATGACGACATCTAACAGGTCTTTAACCTCTTTTGCGGTAAGTGAGGCAGTCGGCTCGTCCATAATCAATAATCTGGCATTTTGTGCTAACGCTCGACAAATAGCGACTAACTGTTGTTGAGCAATCGGTAAATCCTCTAATACCGCATTTAGGTCTAAATTTGCATTGATGCTTTGAATGGCATTAAGAGCAACTTGATGAATTTCGTCTTGACTCACCCAGCCAAATTTTCGGTGCAGGTTAATGGCAATATTTTCCGCAACGGTTAAATTTGGGAAAAGGGCTAAATCTTGATAAATCACTTGAATGCCTTTATCAATCGATTCCTGCGGTGTCAGCCTGGTATATTGGGCTGCACCAATTTGGATTTCAGCCCCTTTATCCGGTTGATAAACGCCGGAAAGAATTTTGATCAAGGTTGATTTTCCACAACCATTTTGACCAGCAAGGCAAAGTGCTTCACCATAATCTAATGAGAGATTGACTTGATTTAATGCTTTTATGCCGTGGAATGTTTTACTGATATGCCGCATCGAAATAAATGCCATAAATGCCTCCTGAGGGGAAAATATGGGCTGGTTATCAGCCCATATGTCAGCGCAAATTAATATAATTTATCGATATTTTCCTTGGTGACTTTCAGTACATTGTGGAATTGAAGTAACTTTTTCTCACCATCTACTTTGGCTTTACCAACGGTTGGAATCTCTAATCCGTCCTCAATTTTTTCGCCTTTTAATACTTTGGCAGCAACAGCCGCTAACGCATAACCTGCATTGGCTGGGTCATAGGTAATTCCCATTGTAATATCACCACTTTTAATTAAATTGGCTGCTTGGGAAGGAATCATCATTCCGAAGACATTTAATTTATTTTTTAAGCGTTTTTCTTTCACCGCCAACCCTGCACCGATAGGACCTTGTGAACCAAAAGAAACGACTGCTTTGAGATCGGAATGGGCTTTCACTAAATCAATAGTGGTACGGCGTGCATCATTAATATTTTCAGCGACAGGCATTCTGCTGGTCACTTCAAACATATCTGGGTAATGCTCTTTTTGATATTTCACAAATAAATCAGCCCACAGATTATGTTGAGGCACGGTTAATCCACCGACATAAATCACATAGCCGCCTTTACCGCCCATAGCTTTTGCTACTTCTTCTACATAGTCTGCCGCAAATTGTGCATTATCGATAATTTCAATATCCCAATCGGCACTAGGTTGTCCGACTGACTCATTAGTTAATACCACAATGCCGCTCTGTTTCGCTTTTTTCAGCACCGGTTCTAAGGCATTTGCATCGTTAGGGACGATGGAAATAGCACTGACTTTTTTCGCAATTAAATCTTCAATTAATTTCACTTGTTGTGGTGCATCGGTATTGGATGGGCCGACTTGATAAGCATTGACACTGTTATCTTTACCTGCTTGCACAACACCTTCTGCCATACGGTTAAACCACGGCATACCGTCAATTTTGGAGATATTAACGACATCATTGGCAAGTGCCGAACCGTAACAGGCTAAAGCTAAAATACTTGAAAATAATGCGTGCTTGAACGTTGGTTTTTTCATTGTTCTTCCCTCATACATAAGAAGTTATTTCACTGAATATCACTCACAGAGCTTGATATCCCTTCTCTAATAGAAACAGCACTATTAAAGCTGTTTGTATCTTATGCTTTTGAGTGAGAGAAAAACAGGTAACTTTTTGTTATCGATATGGAAAATTCTGCTACGCAAAGTAAAGTGAGATCAAGATCACATTTCACTATCTTTACGCCGTTCTAAGGTTCTAAACTCAGAAGGTGACAGTCCAGTATGCTTTTTGAAAATTTTGGAGAAATAGAGAGAATCCTCATAACCTAAGGATTTCGCAATATTAGAGATAGAGATATTAGAGAAATAAAGTAATTTTTTGGATTCAGAAATGCGTTGTAATTCCCGCCATGGTACTAAGCTGATCCCCAAAGATTGTTTGAAAAGATGGGATAGGCGTGATGGCGATAAAAACACTTTTTCTGCCATAGTTTCTAAGCTCTCATTTTTAGCGAGATTCGTTAAAATTAAATCACAAACTGTTAAAATGCGTTGATCGATGACAGGAATAACCTCAATTTTCTCGGCAGAAATACATTTCATAAGTAAGTATTCCAATAAACTAGTCGCAATATCTTCTTTAAAAAATTTACTGGATTTAAGTTCTAATTCAATTTTACTGAAAAGTTGGCTAATTTCCAGAAAGTAACGGTCATCGCTAATGGTGATCCGCCCTATTTTTTCTTCCATATTTGACCAATTCAGCCATTTATTCCACTTTGGATTAGGCAGAAAATAGACCCATTTATAGTGCCAATATTGGCTTTCTGGGTGACGATGGTAGTGTTGAACTGCATTGGGTGTAAATAGGAGTAATTGACCTCGATGGGCTGAAAAGACGTGTTTACCATCAGAAACAGAGCCATGCCCAAAAGTAGTTAATTGCAACATATAACCTTGCATCCCTTGTTGTCTATCGACAATAGAATCAAGATAGTTGCCTTTCTCACATTGAGTAAGACCGGCGATGAATTCAAGGTCAAATGGATAAGTCGGTGAAAGCAAAGAAAGGTTTTTATACATGACTATCAGTATTTACCAAAAAATAATAAAAAATAACCGCTTGTTTATCATTACTAATGAACGCCCAGATTAGTAAACCAAATGTAATTTTACCAATATTAATTAGCAAAGATCCTAATAGTGCTTAGGATATTTTACTAACTTTAAGGCGATACTTGAGCCTAAAATCACAATACAAGCAAAGCCCATTTGAACAATGGAAATACGTTCGTCCAGTAAAATATAAGCAATGATGGCTGTTGAAACCGGCATTAATAGTTCCAATACTTGGTAGGTTATCAGTCCTTGGGTTTGGATAATGTGAAAGGTTAATACCATTCCGATCATAATCGCATAAATACCAGCAGCCATCAGAGAGAATAGTAGCCAGTTTGGTGCAGTAAAAAGCTCATTAAATTTACCTGCTTGTTGGCTAAGTAATAGACTTGAGAGTGAAGTAGTCAAAGATGTTACACAACTTAGTGTAAATACGTTCAGCTCTCGAGCGAATTTTACAACTAGGTTTTGTATGTTACGGATAATAATTGACAGAAATAAGAACACAGAACCAAGAATAAATCCTTCGCTAATTGAGAGTGTTTTTCCGTGCCAAATAAATCCAAGTGAACCGATGATCGTTAAAATTGAGCCGAACCAGAAAGCTTTGCTTTTAATGCGTTCTCTTTCATCTTGAAAGAATATGGCGGCAATAATCACGCCAAATGGCATTGCCAATACCCCAAAAATAGAGGCGGTAACAGCATTTGTAATTTTGACCCCTTTTAGCCAAAAATACATATTTGCGGACATCATTAACCCGACAAATAGAGAAATCGCAATCAATTTTGGAGTTTTAATCAGCTGAGACAGCGATGTGCGTAATCTCCATAAAATGAAAAATAATAAGGTGAACCCACCAACAAGAAAACGTATACCGTTATTATTTAATGGGTCAAAATGCAAACTGAGAAACCTAAGCAGTACAATATTTAGACCAATACCGAAGATATAAAGTAGGTTAATTAAGACTAATTGATAAGAGGAAGGCATATTCAAAAAACAAAAATGGCTCAGCTGTAAGCTGAGCTTTAAAATCTAATAAAGTATGGTTATAACAATAATTTTATTAACGACGGATTATAACGCTTTTTCGCTTATAGGCGTGATATTTGAGGCTGAGGCACCTCGCTCTCCTTGAACTAATTCAAACTGTACTTTTTGGCCGACTTTTAAAGAGCGATAACCTTCTGCTTGAATTTCAGAAAAATGAGCAAAAATGTCTCCTTCACATACATCCGATGTAATAAAACCAAATCCTTTTACATTGTTAAACCATTTAACAACACCGATATCCATACAAATCTCCAATATAGTGAATGACGATAGTTGGATTGTAAATAAAATGCGTAAAAGCTCAACTATCAAAGTGTAAAAATTAGACGAAGATCACAAAATTATTTAAAAAATAGTGGTTTCTAGCTTGATATTACCATTTTCTACTACAATGGCTTTGCCGAACTTTTTCACCATTGCTTCTTTTGTTTTATTTTCATCTAAAGTATAAACAGGCGTACTGTTTAAAAAACTACTTAATCCATCAGCCAACACCGGCAAAAACATTTGCAGTTCTGCTTGATATTTAGCCGGTGTTGCAGACCAGCTTAACAATCTGACATCTTTAAGAAATAATGCCCCTTTTTGGGGATCGTAATAAGGCGTGGTATCCATATTTAACTGGATGGACGCATCATATTTCTTGCCTTTCGCTTTTAAAAGCCCATCAACAACACTGGAAATAGCCACTTTTTTCTCTTCGGTTCTACCAATTTGGCTTGTCAGCGAATGCAGATGGTAATCCAATTCAAATAAATGCGGAACGCCCACTTTATCCTGTAAAGGGATTTTTTCAGCTAATTTGGTGGCTAAATAGTCGTTGATTTCTTGCTCGCTAATGCTGAGTAAATTACCGTTAGCAGAGAGCATAGCCATTGAGGCAACGCATACAGCAGCGAATTTATGTAAAATTTTCATAATTTACCTTTTAAAATTAGGTTTAATCCATTAAACAGGTTAGAATAGATTGGGTCTATCATAGACTCTCTTTTTCGTTTAGGACAGAAAAAAATGAAAAAATTCTTATTATGCTTAGGCATTTTAACGTTAGTCGCTTGCTCCTCAACTGGTGTAGGTGGCAATGTCGGAGTCGGTGGCGGCTCTAATGGAGTTGGAATCGGCTTAGGTGTCGGCACCGGCTTTCGGTTCTAATTGGTAAATTTTTGGTGGTTTTTGACCGCTTTCACGAACTGTTTATTTGTGGATAAAAATGAAGTACGAATTAAAAAAAACAAGTGGTAATGCTCGCCGTGGGCGTTTAACCTTTAACCGCCCACAAGGCGAATTTCACGTGGAAACACCGGCATTTATGCCGGTAGGCACTTACGGCACGGTAAAAGGTATGACTCCTGAAGAAGTTAAAGCGACAGGAGCACAAATTTTATTAGGTAACACCTTCCATTTATGGTTAAGACCGGGGCAAGAAGTGATGAAAATGCACGGTGATTTGCACGATTTTATGCAATGGCACGGCCCGATTTTAACCGATTCCGGCGGTTTCCAAGTTTTTAGCTTAGGCAAACTGCGTAAAATTAAAGAAGAGGGTGTAACTTTCCAAAACCCGATTAGCGGTGAGAAAATTTTCCTTTCGCCGGAAAAATCAATGGAGATCCAATACGATCTTGGTTCAGACATTGTAATGATTTTTGATGAATGTACTCCTTATCCGGCAACCTTTGATTATGCAAAAAAATCAATGGAAATGTCACTACGTTGGGCGAAACGTTCTCGTGATCGCTTTGATGAACTTGAAAACCCGAATGCGTTATTTGGGATTATTCAAGGTGGTGTGTATGAAGAGCTACGCAAAGTCTCGGTGGAAAAATTAGTCGAAATCGGCTTTGATGGCTATGCAGTCGGTGGCTTGGCGGTAGGTGAACCGAAAGAAGATATGCACCGCATTTTAGAATACGTTTGCCCACAAATTCCGGCAGATAAACCACGCTATTTAATGGGCGTAGGCAAACCGGAAGATTTAGTCGAAGGGGTTCGCCGTGGCATTGATATGTTTGACTGCGTAATGCCAACCCGAAACGCCCGTAACGGACATTTATTTGTGACCAACGGCATTGTGAAAATTCGTAATGCGAAATACCGTAACGATACCACACCGCTTGATCCTGAATGTGATTGCTACACTTGCAAAAACTACACCAAAGCCTATTTATATCACTTAGACAAATGTGGTGAAATTCTAGGGGCAAGACTAAACACCATTCATAATTTACGATACTATCAACGCCTAATGGCAGAAATTCGCCAAGCGATCGAAGAAGATCGTTTTGATGATTTTGTGGTGGAATTTTATGCTCGAATTGGCAAAGAAGTGCCACCTTTACAATCTGAAGTAAACGGTCAGAAATAACAAGGAGTGTATATGCAACAACTTGAACCACAAACCTTTGCAAGCTGGGCAGAGCCGATTGATATGCTTTATGCTTGCCACAGCAAAGTAAAAAGTTTCTGCAAACAGCTACAAATTTTGCCGGATTACCTTGAGAAAAATGGGGTAAACCAAGCAGTGAAGAATGACGTGCAGCAGATTTTGAATTACTTCAACATTTCTGCCCCTTTACATCACGAAGATGAAGAAGATGATTTCTTCCCTGAGCTTATTAAGGTGCAACCACAAGCTCAAGCAGAGGTGGACGAACTGGAACGCCAGCACGTTCATTTGCATAAAAACTGGGACGAATTATCTGCACAGCTTGAAGAGTTACTTGCTGGCAAACGTGAAAATGTGGATAGAGATTTAATTGAGCGTTTTGTGGCAGGTTATGATGTGCATATTGCGATTGAAGAGCCACTTTTTGAGCTAGGGCGTGAGCATTTGGCTCAAGAAAAATTATCGGAAATGGGCAAAGTAATGGCAGATCGCCGCAAACTGTAATTTTAGTAAAAAGGCAAACCACACGTTTGCCTTTTGTGTATTGAAATAATGGAATATGTTTTAGATTTAACCGGCTACGCTTGCCCTTTGCCGTTATTAATGGCGAAAAAAGCGATGAACGATCTTAAAAAGGGCGATAGCTTGGAAATTTTACTCAATCAGCAGAGCAGTCTTACCGATTTTGAGCTACTTGCCAAAGAGCAAGGTTGGCTTTGTGAGCTACAAGCGGTCGAAAATCGGGTGATTTTTACCATTGCTCAATTTGAGCTGCATTTATTGCTACCCAGTAATGCTTTTAACCCGTCACTAATAAGCCCTTGCCAAGCTAAATAGCCGTGAGAGGTTGATTGTTCAATATAAGTAACCGGATAACCTTTAGCGAGTAAAACATCTTTTAAATGGCGAGAAGTTTCTAAAATAGTTGATTTCCCGCTTTCATAAAAACCAGCACTGATGAAAAAGCAGAGCGGTAATTTTTCTTTTTGGATAAATTGTTGAACAATATAGTGGCTTTGTTCACTAGGAGTGCCTTTGGGTTTCCACCAAAATGAGCCGGATAGAATCAATGCTTTACTAAATACATTAGGGTAGTTGAGTACTGTATAGGCAGAGGATAACCCCCCATAGCTAGAGCCGCCAATAATTCGCTCCTTTGCACTTATATTGAGCTGTTTTTCAACAAAAGGCACGAGTTCTTCTGCTAATACTTGCGTAAATATTGGATTCGCAGGGAGCTCAACTCGTCTTGATTCACTCGATGGGTTTTCGATAAACACCGCTACGGTAGGCGGAATCACTTTCTGAGCGATCATATTATCTAAAATTGTTTTGGTGGGTACTCGTTCGGTATATTCAACACCGTCAAATAAATAGAGAACCGCATAGTTTTTTTCTGCACTAAAACCGTCAGGCAGATAGACGAATAATCTGCGTTTATTGCCGAGTGTTGCACTCTCAAAAATCAACTGCTGCATTTTACCTTTTGCAATATTCGGTGCTTCACTCAAAAAAGATTGAGTAGGTGCGTTCGGCAATTTAAGGAGCGAAGCGTAGTTGAATTTATCGGTATTATGAATATTTTGTCCGATTTTCTCGAAGTACGGTGTTTTATTTAGCGGATCGGCTTGAGCTGTAGCCAGTAATGCTCTGCGCTGGGTATATTCATCAACGGGCAATGTCGGCACATCCGGAGCTAATTTGTATTCCACTAAGGTGTCATTAGGCACTATATAACTTTTATACCATAGATCGATTTCACCAAAGCGTTGCATAAAATCGTGTTCAGTACTCACTCCGCCCCAAATGCGAACATTGTGCTGAGCTCCACGCCATAAGAAAGTTACACGGCTTTGTTGTTCATTCAGTGGTTCAACCAATGGTGTGCTGGTTTGTTTTATGCTGTCCCAAAAATCGTTAAGTATAGCGGTCTGTTTTTCAGGATTTTTTGCAATTTTTTGACTAAGTTCTTCAAGCTGTGTATTTTCAATCACTTTAGGTAGGGCAACTTGTGCCGAGATTGGAATATGCCGTTCAATCGTTAAGGTGAAATCTTGGTCTGAGACGGTTGCACCATTTGCTAGAATAGAAAAAGTTGCCGTGCCATTTTGTTCTGATTTAAACATAAAATCTTGTTCACCAAAGACATTTTGAGCCAGTACGCGAGAGCTTTGGTCAGGAAAAATAATCGATAACGAAAGTGGCTGTTGAGCTTTCTGAATCAATTTGCCTTGCACAAAGTCATTCTGCTTAAGCTCAATGGTTATATTGTTAGCACAAAGCACAGATGAAACCAAAAAAGTAAGAATACAAGCGGTCGTTTTTTTCATATTTTTTACAAAAGTTTAAGCCCTCTTATATGAGGGCTGTTAAAGATTAAAAATGATAGTTTAGCGTTGCACTTAAATTGCGATCTTTTCCATAGAAACAGGAAAAATTATTCGCACAGCTTGCGACATATTTTTTATTAGTCAGGTTTTGTGCATTGAGCTGTAAGTTTAAGTTAGGCGTAAAATCATAAGCCAGTAGCATATCGTAAAGTGTGTATGCGGGGACGGTAAAAGTATTTTGGTTATTACCAAAAGTCGTTCCCATATAGCGTACTCCTACACCAGTGGTCAGCTTATCAAAGAATTTATATTTTGCCCAAAGTGATGCTTGATGGCGAGGCACTCCCCATTGCGTTTTTCCAATCGTCGTGCCATCTTTATCGGTAGTAATCTCTTTTTTCAAGTAAGCATAAGAAGCCGCTATTGAAAATTTATCGGATAATTGCTGATTTAAACTCACTTCAATCCCTTTAGTTTGTACTTCACCAATTTGCTCATAAGAGCGGGTTTGCCATTGATAATTGGCTAAATCTTTTTGTGTAATTTTAAATCCTGTTAAGGTGAGTAAGGTGTCTTGGGTAGGTTGGTATTTCATTCCCACTTCCCATTGCCCAGCAGTTGTTGGTTTTAAGAAATTTCCTTGAGCATCTTTTTCAGCCGATGGCACAAAAGAAGTGCTGTAGCTGATATACGGAGCGATACCGTTTTCAAAGTTGTAAACTAAGCCGGTACGCCAAGTAAATTTTCCTTCTTGGTTATTCTCTGTTTTACTGTTCAAACGATCTTGGTTGCTGTTTTTTGCTCGATCGTAACGACCGCCTAACAGGAAGTCAAAATTACCGATTTCTATTTGATCTTGTAGATAAACCCCAAGTTGTTTTAAATGCTTCACTTCACTTGAAAATAAGCTAGGCTCAGTAACGGTCACGCCATAAACAGGGTTCTGCCAATCAAAATCAGGGGCAATCCCCATATAGTTATCAAGATCTTCACGCACCCGTTTATAATCAATACCGGCTAACAAGGTATGATTTATATTTGCTGTGCTAAATACCCATTCTAATTGGTTATCTAAGTTGATTTCTTGGGTTTTGACATCCCAACGGCGAGCTCTACGTTCTAAAACCGAACCAACATCGCCCCAATAAACTAGATTTTTGAAATTCTCTTCGCCATTATGGTAACTTGCATTTTGGCGGAATGTCAGGTTTGGTGCTAATTTATGTGAAAAATTGTAACCTACTTGCATTTGTTCGGCTTTTAAATCGTGATAGTTCAGATCGCTGAGGAACATATCATAGGGTAGCTTCTTCCCGTTTACGCTATTAATCGTCCCTTCTTTCGGTAAAAAGTTACGATCACCGGCTTTCGGTTTTTTTGCATAGTAAGCGTAAACATTAAGTTCTGTATTTGTAGTCGGTTTCCATAAAATGCTTGGAGCAAAAGCACCGCCTTTTTCTTTTACAAATTGGGTATTCCAGTTTGTTCGTTCTAATTGACCGATTAAGCGAGCGGATAAGGTATTGGAGAGATTTTCTTCAATATCCAGCCCGATTTGGTATCGTTGATGGTTTCCCACCACAAATTGCAAATGGCGATGTGGGTTACTGCCGGCTTTTTTGGTGATAATATCCATTACGCCACCGGGATTAGCTTGCCCGTATAAAATGGAGTTTGGGCCTTTAATCACATTGATACTTTCTAAGAAGAACGGATCGATTTCAAATGCGGTTTGGTAGCGAGAACCGTTTAAATAAGTTGGAATTGTACCGCCATCACTTTTATTGCCAATTCCACGAATGGAGATTTCGATAAGCGAATTGTTACCACGATAGCCACCCATCATACCGGAGGTGTAAGCCACTGCATCGGTAACAGAACGAACAGCTTGGTCATTCATTAAATCATCAGAGACAACATTGATACTAAAAGGTGTGCGAGCTAAAGAGGTCAATGTTTTGGTTCCTACAGTCGTATAAACAGGAATATAGCCGGTGGTAGCTGCTAATTTCTCTTTGACCTCAATAGCATTTAGTTCTGCTTGAGAGGCTGTTTCAGCTAATACTTGAGGTGCTACAATCGCTAAAGTGATTAAAGAGAGTGAGTGTTTTTTTATGTTCATTATTTTATCCTTAAATAAGAATGATTATTGAACATAATAATATCTTGTTTTTATGCAAAAAACCTTTGTAAAATAAAATTTTTACTGTGCGAAAAAAAGTTTTTAACGATGAAAACAATTTTGATTGATGAAGCTAACCAAATGAAAGGTTTTTCAAATTTATACCGATTACGTTCAGATCTTATGCTGAAATATACAGAGATTTCAGTCACTGAAACCGTAGACCAAGAACCTGCGGAATTTGAAGCCGGACTAAGATTGGTTATATTGTTGAGTGGTCGATCGGAAATTGATTTTAATTCGGAAGTATTTGAATTAGATGCAAGTTTAAAACCTCAAGCCGCATTTTTACCGCTAAATAGAGCTGAAATGGGGCGTAAAATTTTTAGGAAAGGGCAACTTCAAAAAGAGCTTGTTATCTTTCTCTACCCTAAATGGCTAATAGAAAGCCAGTTGAATTTGGCAAGCTATCATCACTTTAAACAGCATTTAAAAGCCCACCAAATTATTTTGACTCAGAGTATGTTAAAACTTATTCACGATATTGTGTCAGAGCAGGAAATGCAACCATTTGGGTTGCTTGAGAAAGAAGGGAAGCTATTAGCTTTATTAGCAAGTGCTTTTTCTCAGCTGACGCATGCCCCCCAGTTAAAAAAAGATCGAGTACAGCAATTAACGGAATCGTTAGATAGCGGCAAATTTGACGGTTGGAGTTTGAAACAGATTGCAATATATTTCCATACCAATGTGACCACATTACAAAATGAATTTCAGCATTACCACAAAACCTCTATTTTTGCGTATTTAAGGCGTTCTAAATTAGAACAAGCCTATAAATTACTATTACAAGGGCAGAGTATTACACAAGCAGCTGAATTTGCCGGATATGCCAATTCGGAGAATTTTTCAACGGCATTTAAGCGAACTTTTGGGATAACACCAAGCCAAATCAAACGGGATAAGGCTAAAGGCATTATTTGAGCTTCAAATTATATTTCTCTCCCAAATCGTCTTTTTCGCAAACATAAGTTTATTACCGGTGTGCTTGATGGTATTGAATGATAATACCCAAACATCGCTAGGCTTAAGCCGTGCAAGCGGGTGTTTTTGGTAATAAATTTGCAAAGCGGCTTTTTCGGCTTGTTTATCTTCTAAACATTCGGCGGTAGCGGAGAATTGGACACCTTCAATTTCGTTGATCTTCTCAATTTGCCCACAAATTGTGCCGACAATATGTGGGTTTTCAAGCATCAAGCCAGCGTGTCTGGTTTTCTTGGCGGTCAAGATAATCAAGCGAGCATTTTCTTGGTCAAAGGCATAAAAGCAATTTGCTGCCCAAAAATCCTGTTCGGTATGAGCTGCAATATTGACAACGTGGTTAGTTTGAATGAAATCTAAAATATGGGTCGGGATTGGATTGCGCATAAAAATACCTGATAGTTTTTATCAGGTATTCTAGCATTTCAAAAAGCAAAAGATAAGCCGAATTATTCTCCCCAATGTGGGGTATTTGGAATGTCAATATCCAACAGGGAAAGGGCGTGGCTCACGCTGTGGGTGACCATTTCATCGAGGCTTGTTGGCTTTTGGTAAAACGCCGGAATGGGGGGGAAAATAATTCCGCCCATTTCCGTTACTTTTCGCATATTGTCAATGTGGGCAAGATTGAGTGGGGCTTCTCTCACCATTAATACCAGTTTACGCCGTTCTTTTAACACCACGTCTGCCGCACGGGTTAGTAAATTGTCGCTAAATCCATTAGCAATAGCGGCAAGCGTTCGCATAGAACAAGGGGCGATTATCATACCCGCTGTTTTAAATGAACCGCTGGCAATGCTTGCTCCCACATTTTGTAGAGAATGTACTTCATCTGCTAACTGATGTAAGGCTTCTCGCTCGTAATCTGTCTCAAGCGTTCGAGTTAGTTCAGCCCCTTTGGTCATTACAAGGTGGGTTTCAATTTCTGAAAACGGTTTCAGCAGTTCCAACACTTTATAGCCATATTGAAAACCACTTGCCCCACTAATGCCGACAATAATACGTTTTTTCATCATTAATGTACCAACCATTCCCAGAAATAAGACATTGGCATCGCAAGGATCAGTGCCGGTAGCATATTCGCCACCGGGAAGTTTTTAATCCCACAAATGCGAAAACCGGTTGCAAATAACAATAAGCCGCCCGTTGCAGAGAAATCTGCCATCATATTGGCAGTAGTTAAAGGCATTATCACGGTTGCCAGTAGAATTAAAATCCCTTGTACGAGAATTAACGGTGCTGCAATCGCCGCAATGGCATAGCCTAACGAAGCAGCGAAAATCATTGCGGTGAAGAAATCTAGAATCGATTTAATGTAAAGAATACTTGGATCGCCTGTCATTCCTTCCTTTATTGCTCCGAAAATACCAGTGCCGCTCACACAAAACAGTACAAGCAGAGCAATAAATTTCTCTAAAAACTCTTCTTGGGAAAGACTATGCACCGGTGGGAATAGGCGGTCAATTAAACCACGAGCTAAACCGGCAATTTTGCCGATTCGTTTTTCTAAATAAATCAGCTCACCGATGATCGTGCCTAAAATCAATGCTAAGGCAACCGCAGACATATATTTTACGGAGGCAGTCAGCATCATACCTAAGCCGAAACAGCATAGCCCAAACACAAGTGGCAAGCTGGTACGAATGCGTTCAGGCAAGCGGCTACCTAAATAAGCCCCTATCACTCCCCCTAAAATAATGGCACCGGCATTCACAAAAGGCCCGATCATAGTTTCCCTTATTTAGTGAAAAGTGGCAGTTAGCATCATTAATAAGAATGAGACTACGGCTAACAGATAAAATTTGAGTGAAAACAGTTGTCCTTTTTTGAACGCTTTTGTCGCAAATACAATATAAAGTACTAAGAAGAGTAACTTTGGTAGCAACCAACTGAATTGTGCTAAGGTGAAAAAATCATAAGCTAAGAAAATAGCGACAGCAGCAATACCGGTGATAAGTAAGAAGGTATCAACTGCGTGTGGGGCAATGCGCAAAATTTTATATTGTCGCCAATCCACCATCTTTGACGATAAAAATCCACGGGTTAATAATAAAATTAAACTAATATAAGCTAAGCCGATATGAGCTTTAAGAATGGTTGATAGGTACTCCATAATAATCACTCCACGATTTCAGTTTTTAAATATTGATAAATTTCACGGTAATTTTTTGCCGGTTTATTGGCTTCACGCTCTTTAATTGCCCCACGAATTAAATTACGCAAATGTTGGCGGTCTAATTGAGGATATTCCGTCAATAAATTATCTAATGATGCGTCGCCCATTGCAATCAGTTGATCCCGAACTAATTCCAATTTATGTAATAGGGCTTGTTGCTGATTATGGCGATTTTTCACTTTATCTAAGGCTTCTTGAATCGGCTCTGGGTCACGGTTGCGTAATAATTTGCCGATAAATTGAATTTGACGGCGACGAGCCTCCATTTTAAAGCCTTGAGCTTGGCGAATTGCCTCTTTTAAATCATCGTCTAGCGGGATCTTTTCTAAATTTTGCGGGGTTAATTCAATTAATTCAGCCCCAATTTTTTTTAAGTGTTCCGAATCTCGTTTTATTTCGCTTTTGCTGACCCAGATGATTTCTTCTTCCTCATCTGTCCAGTCAATTTCGTTTTTACTCCGTTTTTTAGCCATTCTTTATCCTTTCATTACATAAACTCTAAAAAATGCCGTATTCTAACAGAAATTTGAGTTAGAATATATTCATCAATGTAATCAATCAATGGAACAAAATGTCAATTACAGATAAACAAACCTTGTTACAACAAGAACAGGAACTACGACAAGCGGTCGAATTTGCCTTAAATTTTGCAAAACAGGCTGGAGCAGAGGCAGAAGTAGGGGTGACTAAAGTCGCAGGGCTTTCGGTTTCAAGCCGTTTAGAGCAAGTTGAAAACATCGAGTTCAATAACGATGGCTCGCTCGGTATTTCAGTCTATTTAGGTAAACGCAAAGGTAATGCCTCCACGTCCGATCTACAGCCAGAATCGATTCAAAAAACGGTCGAGGCAGCCCTTGCGATTGCAAAATATACCTCAGAAGATGATTGCACCGGGCTTGCTGATAAAGAGTTGCTTGCCTTTGAGGCAAAAGATTTGGAACTGTACCACCAAGCAGATATTTCAGTTGAGCAAGCGGTCGAATTGGCGATCGAGGCGGAGCATTATGCCTTAAATGCAGACGAAAAAATTGTGAATAGTGACGGAGCAACTTTCAATTCTCACAGTGGTGTGCGTGTTTATGGCAATACGCACGGAATGTTGCAGAGTTACCTTTCGAGCCGATATTCACTCTCTTGTAGTGTGATTTCAGCCTATGAAGATCAGCTTGAGCGTGATTATGAATATGCCATTTCCCGTGAGTTTGATAAACTCCAAGCACCGCAATGGGTAGGGCAGCAAGCAGCGGTGAAAGCGGTAGATCGTTTAAATCCTCGTAAGATCAAAACAGGTGAAATGCCGGTGATTTTTTACAATGATGTTGCTACCGGCTTGGTCGGGCATTTAGCCGGAGCAATTAGCGGCGGAGCGTTATACCGTAAATCCAGCTTTTTGTTAGATAAACTTGGCGAGCAAATTTTGCCAAGCTGGTTTGCGATTTCAGAACGCCCACACTTATTACGCCAACTTGCTTCATCAGCCTTTGATAGCGAAGGAGTAATTACCCAAGACCGAGAAATTATTACCGATGGTATCTTACAAACTTACCTAATGACCAGCTATTCCGGCAGAAAAATGGGGCTAAAAAGCACAGGGCACGCCGGCGGTATTCATAATTGGTTGGTTAAACCAAACCGTACAGGCGGGTTAAACAGCTTACTCAACGAAATGGGAACGGGCTTGCTAGTGACAGAAATGTTAGGTTCGGCAATTAATAGCGTAACCGGCGAATATTCTCGTGGAGCAGCGGGTTTCTGGGTTGAAAATGGCGAAATTCAATACCCGGTCGCAGAAATTACCATTGCAGGGCAACTACAAGAAATGTATAAAAACATCGTTGCGGTGGGCGATGATATTGAGCATCGCTCCAATATCCAAACCGGCTCGATTTTATTAGAAAAAATGACGGTTTCAGGGGAATAATTTGCAAAAAAAGAGCAAATTTAGACCGCTTGTAATCAAATTATTAGGAGAAATAAATGAAAAAGCATCATATTGAAACACTGATTGCCAAAGAGGAAGTCATACAACGTATTGACGAATTAGCAAGCTCAATTAATCGACATTATCAAGAAAATGATTGTAAACATTTAGTGGTGATTGGTTTATTACGAGGTTCATTTATGTTTATGGCAGATCTTGTCAGAAAATTAGATTTACCGGTAGAAGTAGATTTTTTAACCGCCTCAAGCTATGGCAGCAGCACCGAATCCAGCCGAGATGTGAAAATCCTCAAAGATTTAGATGGCGAGATTCAAGGCAAAGATGTTTTGATTGTTGAAGATATTATCGACACAGGTTTCACCTTGAGCAAAGTAGGGGAAATTCTAAAACTGCGTGAGCCAAATTCATTAGCGATTTGTACTTTACTCGATAAACCGTCTCGCCGTGAAGTAGAAGTACCGGTTAAATGGGTCGGGTTTGAAATTCCGGACGAATTTGTTGTGGGCTATGGCATAGATTACGCCCAAAAATACCGTCATTTAGATTATATCGGGAAAGTAGTGATTGAAGAGTAGATAGGTTTTAGTTGCCCAGCCGAGTTTGAAATGCTTGCTTAGAGGCTTGTTATTATTGAGAGGTGCTATTAAGGATTGTTAAATATACCCTTAAATGTACCCTTAAAATGAAAAGTCATTAGGAAATGTGGCTAATTTGTGGGGGTATTTAATATCATTCCGCCATTTGTAGCAAGTTGTTAATTTATACATAGATTTGTGTCGTTTCATACAAAAATAAAAAGCCTAGAGGATTATCTAGGCTTTATTTGTGATTATGGTTTCTTTTCCTCAATGATAGTTACTGCTTCCACTAAAAGGGAATGAATGCCGCCTATTGCTTCGCTAATCTCTAGCCCGTCCATTCCTTGAAAGTCTGATTTGCTCAATATCTCTAAAAGGTTTGTTACTTGCCACGCTTGGCGGATTGCTTGATCGTATGATTTAATCATTTCTTCGCCTCCTTGTTGCTACACACTAAAAAGGCTTTCCTGTTATGTGTATGTAGTCGTTCAGCCGTATCTTTGGCATTTTCTATAAGGGTTTGGGCTGTCCATAGCATACCGCTAACAATATCAGTACTTACTGAAAACTCTTTATTCTCGCCTAAATCAACGCTTAAGTAGTTGATAACGGCTTCTACCTGTAACAGGTGTTGATCTAACTCATTGACAAGGTCTAAGTAGTCTGTTCTGTCTTGGTTACACATCTTTACCCCCTTAAATCTCTTCCAAACGTGTTACGCTGTCATCAATCACCTTGACCACGCCCCTTAAAGCCGTGCCTATATTGATAGTATCTTCGTTAGCAAGTAGGTTAAAGTAATTTCGGGATAGCTCCCTATGCCTAAATCGCTTTCTTTGCCTGTGATAGGCTTTTTATACCTAAACCGCCATAGCTTAGAGCCACTTTTCTTAACCAACAAAAATAGCCCTTTGCCGTCCATTAGCTTGTAGTCTTTCGTTTGAGCCTTTGCGTTTTTGATTTGGGTATTGTTTAATTCGGTAGTAACTCTAGCCATAGAAATTTACCTTAAAATCTCATAGAGCTTTATCAAATAATAAGGGGTTTAAGGGTATGGGTTTCGTACCATTTTACGTTATACCCTCAAATATACCCCTAAAATAAGGGTATGTAAACGAATGAATGCGAAAGTATACGAATGAAGAAATAAGTTAAAATTCAGTTTGTACTAGTATTATCAAGGGTTTTGCGTAAGATTGCGAAAGAAGAAATAAGAGTGGAAAACTTGAATTGGTCCCCCCAGCCGGACTTGAACCAGCGACCAAGCGATTATGAGTCGCCTGCTCTAACCACTGAGCTATGGGGGGATTGGAAAGTGGTTGGAATTATAGAGAAAAACCGAGTAGTCGTCTATAGCTAGAGGATTACTCGGTTAATTATTGAACGAGAGAAAATAGGGTTATTCTGCTCGCCAAATTAAGGTTGCCATTCGTCCGGTTTGTTTGTCTCGGCGGTAGGAAAAGAACAATTCTGATTGGCTGTAGGTGCAATACTCACCACCTGAAATGGCGGTAATGCCTAATTTATTTAGACGTTGGGTGGCAATTTGGTAAAGATTTCCTAAAAATTTACCGCTTGTAGTGCTGTCTTCAATAAAGGCTTCTTTGGCTATTGGGTCAAAAGCACAGAATTGGTCTGCCACTTCACTTCCTACTTGAAAGGCAGTCGGCCCGATAGCCGGCCCTAGCCAAGCGGATATTTCGTGTGGCGGGCATTTAAATTTATCAACTGTTGCCTCAAGCACGCCATCGCATAACCCACGCCAGCCGGCGTGTGCTGCCGCAATTTCCGTCCCGTCTTGGCTGGCAAATAATACCGGCAAACAATCGGCGGTCATCACTAAGCAGACTTGGTTTGGTTGATTGGTGTAAACCGCATCGGCTTCAAGATTATCGCCTGAATAGGGCAGTTCAATCACTCGGGTGCTGTGAGTTTGGGTTAAAAACAGCGGAGCTTGTGGTAATTGAAATTTCTCAACCAATAAAGCACGATTTTGTGCTACATCTTGCGGCTCATCATTAACGTGATCACCTAAGTTAAAACTGTCAAACGGCGGTTTACTTACGCCACCCGTTCTTAAGGTTGTTAATGCGTGAATATGCTTAGGCACATTCCAATTTGGAATAATTTTATCCATTTGCAAAAAATCTCAAGAAAATGACCGCTTGTTATCAGCGTACTGCAATCGCTTCGATTTCAATACCCACATCTTTTGGTAAACGAGCCACTTCCACACAAGAACGAGCCGGAAAATTCGGGTGTCCGTTTTCTTGGAAGAAGGCTTGGTATTCCGCATTTACCTTTGCGAAGTCGTTAAGATCTTTGACAAATACAGTGGTTTTCACAATATCGGCAACACTTAAGCCGGCTTGTTCGATAATTGCTTTCACGTTATTCAGAGATTGGCGGGTTTGTTGCACAATATCACTCGGGATTTCACCGGTTTGAGGATTCACCGGAATTTGCCCTGAAGTTAAAACCATATTGCCTAAATCAACTGCTTGCACATAAGGCCCAATCGCTGCCGGTGCATTTTCTGTGTGGATAACTGTCATCTTGTGTTCCTCTTAATGAAAAATAAACGGATTAATGATAATATCTTTTCTTATTATTTGGAATAAAGAGAAGTGAATTAATGAGCATTAATGTTTCTGAAATCGTGTTACATCAATTACAAAAAACAGAGGGCGAGAACCCGGAGCTTAATACGTTTTTGCGAGAAAATTTATTGGCAATTTCCCCTGAAGTTGATCAAATGATGTTGCAGTTACATCAAGCCTATCAAAGTAAAGCAAAGGCTTACGGTATATTTAAACCGGAGTCTGTTTTTGCTCAACAGCTCAACCGTTTATTGGAGCAAGAAACCGATTTTTTACCTTTTAGCCATAGCTGTGCCAAAATGCTGGCGGCAGAGCTGATCAAATATCCGTTTGCGGATGGCGGCACCTTTATTTTGTGTCGTTACACTTTTTTAGCCACCGAATATTTGTTCATTGCGTTGATTGATAGTCGCAATTCGATGTTGGTTGATGAGCAATTAGAGATCAAACGAACGCAGTATTTGGAAATTGCACAATACGATATTGCTTGCCGAATTAATTTAACCGAATTGAAACTTGATGCTACTTCTAACCGCTATTTAACTTTTGTGAAAGGCAGAGTAGGGCGAAAAATCGCCGATTTCTTTATGGATTTCTTAAGTGCGGAAGAAGGGTTTAATCCACAACTGCAAAATCAAACCTTGTTGCAAGCAGTGAGCGATTATTGTGAACAAGGGGAGTTATCCGCCCCTCAAACTCGAGAAGTGAAAAAGCAAGTGTTCGAATATTGTAAAGGGCAGATAAATAGTGGCGAAGAAATTGCGTTAAATGAGCTTTCTAATGCTCTACCAACACTGAATGAAATTGATTTTGCCCAATTTACGCAAGAGCAAGCATACGGCTTGGAAGAGAATATTCCCCCTATGCGAAATGCTCTTAAAACCCTGACTAAATTTTCCGGTTCGGGCAAAGGAGTCACGATTAGCTTCAATGCCGAATTATTAGGAGAGCGTTTAATTTGGGATGAACTAAACGACACACTGACAATCAAAGGATTACCGGCAAATCTGCGTGACCAGCTGGAACGTAACAAATAATGGAAAATTTTTATCAGTTTAGGTATTATCTCGTTATCTGAATTTTGGATTATCAAAAGGTCAATTATGAAAATGAAATCTCTTTTAGCTGCAATGTTGCTTGCACTGGGCGTAACGGCTTGCTCAACCGTTGAGAAAGTGGTGTATCGTATTGATGTACCGCAAGGCAATTACTTAGAACAAGATAAAATTGCTCAACTTAAAGTCGGTATGACAGCAGAGCAAGTTGAGTATTTGCTTGGCACGCCAATGTTGAAGAACATTTTTGAAACCCACCGCTGGGATTATGTGTTTATTAAACGTGAAGGTTATAAAGATCCTGAACAACGCAATCTGTTTGTGTATTTTGATGCTAAAGGGTTAGTCTCAAAAATTGATGACAGCAATGCGAATGCGGAACAAAAATAATCAGATTACCGAATCAATAAAGCTCACTTTCAAAGTGGGCTTTATTTTTTTGAGTAAAAAAACAGCAATTAGACTTAATTTTTCTTATTTTAATGATAAATTTTTCTAATCTCTCTTTTCAAACGCCAAATTGCTTGCTAGACTTCGCACATCTTAAATACACAACATCAAAATAAAATTCAGGAGTAGTAAATGAGCGATTTAAACGCACTTTTTCAAAAAATCAAACAACGTGATCCGAACCAAGCACCTTTCCACCAAGCGGTTGAAGAAGTGTTCGGGAGCCTTGCCCCATTTTTAGCCAAAAATCCAAAATACACCCAACAAGGTTTATTAGAGCGTATTGTTGAGCCTGAGCGTGTAATTAGTTTCCGTGTAACTTGGGTTGATGATAAAGGCCAAGTACAAGTAAACCGTGGTTACCGTGTGCAAATGAGCTCGGCAATCGGCCCATATAAAGGTGGTATTCGTTTCCACCCAACGGTTGATTTAGGCGTATTAAAATTCTTAGCCTTTGAGCAAGTATTCAAAAATGCGTTAACGACATTGCCAATGGGCGGTGGTAAAGGTGGTTCAGACTTTGACCCGAAAGGCAAATCTGATGCCGAAGTAATGCGGTTCTGCCAAGCATTTATGAGCGAGTTATATCGCCACATTGGTGCGGATACTGACGTACCTGCAGGTGATATCGGCGTGGGCGGTCGTGAAATCGGCTATATGTTCGGTCAATACAAAAAATTACGCAATGAGTTTACGTCAGTATTAACCGGTAAATCGCTTACTTGGGGCGGTAGCTTAATTCGTCCTGAAGCAACAGGTTATGGTGCGGTGTATTTTGCAGAGTCTATGTTAGCGACTAAAGGTCAGCAGATTGAAGGTAAATCAGTGGTGATTTCCGGTTCAGGTAACGTGGCACAATATGCGGCTGAAAAAGTAATTCAAAAAGGCGGTAAAGTATTAACGGTTTCCGATTCTAACGGTTATGTATTATTCCCTGAATCCGGTATGACAGAAGCACAATTACAAGCATTATTAGTGCTTAAAAACGAACGCCGTGAACGTTTATCTGTATATGCACAAGAAGAAGGCTTAAAATACTTTGACGGTCAAAAACCGTGGGGCGTGAAATGTGACATCGCTTTACCTTGTGCAACCCAAAACGAATTAGATACCGAAGATGCTAAAGAATTAGTGAAAAACGGCTGTATTTGTGTGGCAGAAGGTGCGAATATGCCAACCACATTAGGTGGGGTTGAAGTCTTTATCGGTGCGAAAATTCTTTATGCGCCGGGTAAAGCGGCTAACGCAGGTGGTGTAGCAACTTCAGGTTTAGAAATGAGCCAAAATGCAATTCGTTTATCTTGGAGCCGTGAAGAAGTTGATCAACGCTTATTCAACATTATGAAAGCAATCCACGAAAACTGCGTAGAAAACGGTACTGAAGCAGATGGTTTCGTAAACTATGTAAACGGTGCAAACATTGCAGGCTTCAAAAAAGTGGCAAATGCGATGTTAGAACAGGGTATTGTTTAATCTCTATATCTATATATATAGCCCTCCTCGTGAGGGCTTTTTTATGTTTGAAATTTAGAGTTTTACGACATTTTTTTGAAAAAATATGAAGTAGATCACAAATTTAAACATTGGTCTGTATTTTTGACAGATTTTGTTTGAAACTGTTAGTAAATTCGCTTAACCTTAAGGCAACAAGAATAAGTGTTGTACCTAGCAACCTAACACATAAATTTGCTTTCCGAGTGGCCCCAAGAATTGGGGCTTTTTTTATGCTTGATGAGTTATTTTGAGAGTAAAAAAATACCAGCATATTTGCTGGTATTTGAATGAAGAGAGTTAGATTAGAACGCTACGCTTTCTTTTAAGCTGACAGTTAAGTTAAATACAAGGTTGTCTGCCGAACCATCTTTGCTGTCTAAGCAGTAGTAACCTTCACGCTCGAATTGATAGCCTTGTTCGGGTTTGGCTTGTGCTAAACTTGGCTCAACAAAACCATGCTTAACCACTAATGATTCAGGATTTAGCACCGCATTGATGTCTTCTTCCGCACCCGGGTTTGGTACGGTAAATAGGCGGTCGTAAATGCGAAACTCTGCCGGTTTGTTATCTTCAGCCGATACCCAATGAATCACGCCTTTTACTTTGCGACCGTCAGCCGGGTTTTTGCCTAATGTATCCGGGTCGTATGTGCAAAAAATAGTTGAAATTCGACCGCTTGCATCTTTCTCCACACGTTCGGCCTTAATCACATAGGCATTGCGTAAACGCACTTCTTTACCTAAGACCAAGCGTTTATATTGCTTATTGGCTTCTTCACGGAAGTCGGCTTCATCGATATAAATCTCACGGGTGAACGGTAAATCACGCTCGCCAAGCTCCGGACGATTCGGGTGATTAGGGGCTTTTAAGATTTCCTTTTCACCGAAGTTTTCAATCACTACTCGAACCGGGTTAATCACCGCCATCGCGCGTGGTGCGTTTTCATTTAAATCTTCACGAATACAAGCCTCAAGTGCAGAGTATTCAACCACGTTATCTTGCTTGGTTACCCCAATACGGCGACAAAATTCACGTAAAGATGCTGGAGTATAACCACGGCGGCGTAAGCCGGAAATGGTTGGCATACGAGGGTCATTCCAACCATCAACAATGCCATCTGTGACTAATTTTAATAATTTACGCTTAGAGGTTAAAGTGCCTTCTAAATTTAAACGTGAAAATTCGTATTGGTGCGGTAATGGTCTTTCAATCGAAATATTGTCCAGCACCCAATCATATAGGCGGCGGTTATCTTGGAACTCCAACGTACATAGCGAGTGGGTGATTCGCTCAATCGCATCGGAAATGCAGTGGGTAAAATCGTACATCGGGTAGATGCACCATTTATCACCGGTTTGATGGTGGTGAGCAAATTTCACACGGTAAAGCACCGGATCTCGCATTACAATAAACGGAGAAGCCATATCAATTTTTGCTCTCAAGCAGGCTTTCCCTTCCGCAAACTCTCCGTTTTTCATTTTTTCGAATAACGCTAAGTTTTCTTCCACGCTACGATCACGGTAAGGGCTGTTTTTGCCCGGCTCGGTTAAAGTACCACGGTATTCACGCATTTCATCAGGCGATAATTCATCAACATAGGCTAATCCTTTGTTGATTAACTCAATCGCGTAGCCATAAAGCTGGTCGAAATAGTCTGAGGCATAACGAGGCTCACCCTCCCATTTAAAACCTAGCCACTCCACATCTTGCTTAATTGAATCTACATATTCCACGTCTTCTTTAACCGGATTGGTGTCATCAAAACGCAAGTTACATAAACCGTTATAATCTTGAGCGATACCAAAGTTTAAGCAGATCGATTTAGCGTGTCCGATATGCAAATAACCGTTTGGCTCAGGCGGGAAACGGGTGTAAACATTGTTGTGCTTTCCGCTTGCTAAATCTTCATCAATAATATGGGTAATAAAATTGGCTCGAGTGCCAGTTTCTGCCGTTAAAATTTCTTCGCTCATAGTTCTCTCTAAATGTATCAATAAAAATAACGGATTATTCTACACTTAATTGAAACAGACTTAAAGACTAAAGCAAAATTCCTCGGTTTCCTCCAAAGAATTTTGCTGTTTTAGTAAGATGAAATGGAATTGCAAATTTTTAGCTAAAGTTAACCGCTTGTTATTGACTGATTTCACGGCTTTCGCTGATCATAAAATTCGCAATCCGTTTGGCAATCAACCATTTGCCCTCTTGTTTAACGTAGGTATCGGCATAACGCACGCTGTGATCGTGCAAGATCTCTTTGCCCTCTTTGGTTTCTACCAGTTTCACCGCACAATAGTTGATCGCAGTGGCGTTATTTTCATCAATAAAAGTCACCGTATGCTGACCGTTTAAATGATAAACGCGGTGAAATGGCGTTAAAAAGGTGGTAAACACCTGTTCGATTTCCGCCACACCGTGCATTTCAAACACTAATTTGCCGCCAATGTAGGTATGCACAATCGCATCGGGCGTAAAAAGCAGCATCTGCTCGGCAACCTTTTTTTCATCGGCAAGGTTGGAGAAGGTATCTACTAAGTCTTTCAGTGCTAAACGATCTTGGATTTGTTGTAAGTTCATTGTGTTTTCCTTCTGATTTTTGCAAATTTTCTTTGGTTTTTCACCGCTTGTTAGGCTGCAATACCAACACTTTCACGGATTTCGCTGTTTTCACGCAAAATGCGAACCACAAAATCGGCAATGGATTTGCGGGAAACATTATGCCCTTTGAACGGTTCGCCTTTGTGAGTCAGTTGATATTGCACTTCCGAACCGTTGGTAAACCAGCCCGGGCGAACAAGGGTATAATCCAACTCGCTGGCTTCAATCACGGCTGCCGATTGGCGGTAAGGCTCTAAAATTGCCCCGTGATCTTCGCCGGTTTCGCCATAAATCCCCATTGAGCTAATCCAAACCAAGCGTTTTACCTGAGCGTTATTCATTGCTTTCACCATATTTTCCGCCATCGCTTTTAAGTCGCCGGCAAGTCCAGCGTAAACGGCATCAACGCCTTGCATTGCTTGGGTTAATGCGTGGAAATCCAACACATCGCCTTGTACGATTTTGACGCGTTCACTTTGAAATTTCGCTACCGACTGTGGACGACGGACGAAAAGAGTTAATTGCACATTGTCATCTTTTAGAAGTTCAGGAATAACGACATTCGCAAGGCTACCGCTTGCCCCTAAAATTAAGATCTGTTTCATTGCTGTTCTCCATTGAATGAAACAAGTATAGCGATGTAGATTGCATTTGATTAGTGGGGTAAAATTGTTTGAAGTAATGAGAAAAATTCATTAATAAGGTGGTTAAATGAAAGAAAACCTCAACGATTTAAGAGCCTTTTTGCTGGTGGCGCAAACGGGCAGTTTTACCAAAGCGGCGGCGCAGATGGGCGTGTCGCAGTCGGCGTTGTCGCACAGCATTCGGGGGATTGAAGAGAGGTTGAAAATCAAGCTGTTTCATCGCACCACTCGCAGCATTTCAACCACTGAGGCAGGGGAGCGGTTGTATCAAAGGTTGTTACCGCTGTTTGATGAAATCGATCAAGAAGTGAACGGGCTGAGTGAGTTTCGCAATGCGTTAAAAGGTGGGCTGAGAATTAACGGCAACGAACACGTTTTTCGTGATGTGTTGGCAGATAAATTCGCTGAATTTGCTAAACGCTACCCTGAAGTGGCGTTGGAACTGGCGGCGGAAGATCGCTTTGTAGATATTGTCGCCGAGCGTTTTGATGCCGGCATTCGGCTTGGGGTAGATGTGGCGAAAGATATGATTGCACTACGCATTTCGCCCGATGTGAAAATGACCGCAGCTGCCAGCCCCAACTATTTGGCACAGCACGGCACGCCGAAAACGCCCTTTGATTTAACTGAACACCATTGCCTCAAACATCGTCTTGCGACATTGGGCGGCATTCTGGCGTGGGAATTTCGGGATCCCATCACCAAGAAAATCGTTAAATTCCAACCGCAGGGCAATCTTACTGCCAATAACGGCTTATTGCTGAAACACTATGCCAAGCAAGGTTTAGGCATTCTTTGGAGTCCGCAAGACAGTATTCAAACCGAGTTGGATAACGGCAGCCTTGTGCCGATTTTAACTGACTGGGCAATGCAGTATGAGGGTTATCATCTCTATTACCCCAACCGTCGCCAAAATTCGCCTTTGTTGAAAGTGTTAATTGATGCGCTGAGAGGATAGGTAAAAAATAAGCGGTCGTTTTTAGCAAAAAATTGACCAAAAACGACCGCTTGTAGAAGGAGTTAAATTATTTCACACGAGAAACATATTCGCCTGAACGGGTATCCACACGGATAACTTCACCGATTTGAACGAATAAAGGCACGTTTACCACCGCACCGGTGCTTAATGTTGCCGGTTTACCGCCTGTACCTGCAGTATCGCCTTTTAAGCCCGGGTCGGTTTCGACGATTTCTAACTCAACGAAGTTTGGTGGTGTGACTGCAATCGCTGAACCGTTCCATAAAGTCACGATACATTCTGCATTATCAACTAACCATTTTACGTTGTCGCCTAACGCTTTTTCATCTACTGAGATTTGTTCAAAGGTTTCAGGGTGCATAAAGTACCAGAAATCGCCATCGCTGTAAGAGTAGTTGTAGTTAGAATCTACTACATCAGCCGCTTCAACAGAAGTGCCTGATTTGAAGTTGATCTCTAATACTTTGCCAGAGATTAATTTACGGATTTTAGTACGGGTAAATGCTTGGCCTTTACCCGGTTTTACGAATTCGTTTTCAACGATTACACAAGGTTCGCCATCTTGAATAAATTTTAAACCTTTTTTAAAGTCGTTAGTGCTGTAGCTAGCCATTATTTCCTCAATTATTTAAAAAATAACAATAAATTAACAAATTTTGAACCCAACCCTATTGGGTTTGTCAAAAAGAGCCATATAATAACCTAAATTCACAAAATTAGCGAAAGATCTCTTGCGATTTTTGCTATAATTTTTCAAACTTTATTGATAAGGAATGAGAATGAAAAAACTGATTACTCTTTCTGCGATTTTAGCCGTTTCTGTTGCAACCGTGGCAGAGGCAAAGCGTGGAGGCGGGAGTTTCCGTTCTGTTAGCCCGTCAAGAGCGGTAGTAACTAAGCCGGTGACTTCCCAAAAATCAACCACAAACCAGCAAACGCAACAAAAAGATGCTACTTTTGCGAATACACCAAACAGTGCAACTGCCCAGCCACAAGTGCGTCAAGGCAGTACGATGGCAAATGTAGCGATGGGGGCAGCAGCCGGTTATATTTTAGGTGATATGATGTCATCGAATGCACACGCCAATCAGCCTAGCCAGCCGGCGGGTGCAAATGCACAAGCGGTCAATTCTGCTGAAAATGTTGCAAACGCGTCAGCACCTGCTATTGCGGAATTTAAGAGTATTGGCGGTCAAATCGATCCGTTTTTAGTAGAAAAAACCGATGGTTATCGCCGTTATTGTATTTCAGGCGTGCAATACCTAGTCGCTGCACAAGGTGTACAAACCTCACCAACTGTAATGGTTAATCCAAATGGCACGCCATTACAATGTAACTTAATTCCATAATTATTTTTATTTGCGGGCAGGCTAAAACCTGCCCCTTGTATCTACAATATTCAATGCAACCAATTCAACTCAAACCGCTTTGGCTAACCGAGCTGGCTCAAGCCTTTAATAACCCTATCGACTTATTGCAATTTCTTGAACTCAATCCAAATGATTTTGAGGGCGATATAGCTGCCCGTAAATTATTTGCTCTTCGAGTGCCAAGAATGTTCGCCGAAAAAATGGAAAAGGGTAACCCAAACGATCCGCTTTTTTTGCAAGCAATGTCTTCACAGGCGGAATTTATTGAGGCAGAGGGGTTTGTGGTAGATCCATTGGAAGAGCAACAAAGCCCGGCACCGAATATTTTACATAAATACTACAACCGTTTGTTATTTATGCTTAAAAACAGTTGTGCAATTAACTGCCGTTACTGTTTCCGCCGTCATTTCCCTTATGAGGAAGTGAAAAGCGGTAAAGCTGTGTGGCAACAGGGACTAACTTATATTGCTGAGCATCCCGAGCTGGAGGAAGTGATTCTGTCCGGTGGTGATCCGCTAATGGCAAAAGATCAGGAATTAGATTGGATATTAACGCAATTAGAGCAGATTTCGCATATCAAAACCCTGCGTATTCATTCACGCTTGCCGGTCGTTATTCCCAATCGAATTACGACAGAATTATGTGAACGGTTATCAAAATCTCGCTTGAATGTGGTGTTGGTTACCCATATTAATCACGCCAATGAAATTGATGCTGTTTTTGCAAACAAAATGGCTCAACTGAAAAAAGCCGGCGTTGTATTGCTGAATCAATCGGTGATGTTAAAAGGTGTAAACGATAATGCTCAAATCTTAAAAAGGTTAAGTGATAAACTTTTTGAATATGGGATTTTGCCTTACTATTTGCATTTATTTGATAAAGTGGCAGGGGCGAGCCATTTCTATATTGAAGATGAACAGGCTGGTGAGATTTACCGAGAATTGCAACGCATTAGCTCAGGCTATCTTGTGCCGAAGCTGGCAAGAGAAATAGCGAAAGAGCCAAATAAAATTTTGAAAGGTTAGCTTAAACAGAAATCAAAAAACAAAAGGCGAAAATGGTAAAATTTTCGCCTTTTTTAACCGCTTGTTGCAAGCGGTTAAATTCTCTTACTTTTTTGCAAATTAGAAGTTCGCATTGCGTGGAGCACGAGGGAATGGGATTACATCACGAATGTTTTGTAACCCGGTTACATACACGATTAAACGCTCGAAACCTAAACCGAAACCTGAGTGTGGCACTGTACCGTATTTACGCAAATCACGATACCACCAGTAATCTTCAGGGTTTAAGCCCATTTCATTCATACGCTGATCTAACACTTCTAAACGTTCTTCACGTTGAGAACCACCGATAATTTCACCGATTCCCGGAGCTAAAACGTCCATTGCGGCAACCGTTTTGCCGTCATCATTTAAACGCATATAGAAGGCTTTGATGTCTTTTGGATAGTTTTTCACTACCACTGGCGATTTAAAGTGTTCTTCGGCTAAGAAACGCTCGTGTTCAGAGGAAAGATCGATTCCCCAAGACACCGGGAATTCAAATTCTTTGCCGGATTTCAATAAGATCTCAATCGCATCGGTGTAATCTACTTGAGCAAATGGCGAATTGATAAAGTTTTCTAAACGACTAATCGCTTCTTTATCAACGTGTTTAACGAAAAATTCCATATCATCTTTACGTTCTGCAAGCACCGCTTTAAACACATATTTCAGCATATCTTCGGCTAATTTTGCATTGTCGTTTAAGTCGGCAAAGGCAACTTCCGGCTCCATCATCCAGAATTCTGCAAGATGGCGAGTTGTGTTTGAGTTTTCTGCACGGAATGTCGGACCGAAAGTATAAACTTTACTTAAGGCACACGCATAGGTTTCCGCATTTAACTGGCCGGATACGGTTAAGAACGATTCTTTACCGAAGAAATCTTGGTTAAAATCCACTTTGCCGTTTTCGCCACGAGGTAGATTTTCTAAATCCAGCGTAGAAACACGGAACATTTCACCTGCACCTTCAGTATCTGAGGCGGTAATTACAGGTGTTGCTACCCAATAGAAACCTTGCTCGTGGAAGAAACGGTGGATAGCTTGAGCTAAACAGTGACGAACACGAGCAACTGCACCGATTAAGTTCGTACGAGGGCGTAAGTGAGCGACTTCACGCAGATATTCGATAGAGTGGCGTTTCGCTGCCATTGGGTAGGTATCAGGATCTTCCACCCAACCAAGCACTTCCACTTTACTTGCTTGTAATTCAACGGCTTGACCTTCAGCAGGGGATTCCACAACTTTACCGGTCACCACCACAGAGCAACCTGCGGTTAAACGTAATACTTCGTCATTATAATTTGGTAAATCGTTATTAATAATCGCTTGAATCGGATCAAAGCAAGAACCATCGTAAATGCTCAAGAAAGATAAACCGGCTTTTGAATCACGGCGGGTACGCACCCAACCACGCACTGTCGCTTCTTCACCTACCGCTACTTTGCCGGATAGGATTTCCGAAACTGTTGGAAATTTAGACATTGAATACCTCAAATTCTTTATTGTGAGTTTTAATATAAGAAACGTTTCGTATTCTACAAGAAAATAGGGGGAAATATAATAATTTTACGGAATTATTTGCAAATTTGTGAGTCTATATAAGCATTGCAAGTAGTTAAATCTGATTTTGCTTGGTGTTAAAAAATTTTTTATTTTTTAATGAACTTTCGTTCAGTTAGGCAGTCTGAGTATATGTAACAGATTTATGCAAGTTTTTTTCATATTTCCTTAGGTAAGACCTCCGCCCCTTTTCGCTTTTTTTGATTAGGGGCTTTTTTTTATTTTAGCATTTGCAAATTTCTAACGGAAATTGACCGCTTGTATTCCCTCCTTTCTGCCTTACTGTGCTACAATCACCCCAATTTTTTTCTAACAAATTGAACGAATGAGCGATAAATTCTCTTTTTTCTTTTACGATTATGAAAGTTTCGGCGTGAGTCCGGCGTTAGATCGTCCGGCACAATTTGCCGGTATTCGAACCGATGCGGATTTTAATATTATCGGTGAACCGGTAATGTTTTTTTGTAAGCAAACGCCGGATTATTTACCCAGCCCCGAAGCGGTGATGGTTACCGGGATTACACCGCAACAATGTAACGCTGAAGGTGTATCTGAGCCGGAATTTGCAGCCCGAATTCACGCTGAATTTAGCCGAGCGAATACTTGTACTATCGGTTATAACAATATTCGTTATGATGATGAGATGACCCGTTATACCTTCTTCCGCAATTTTTACGATCCTTATGAATATAGCTGGAAAAACGGTAATTCACGTTGGGATTTATTGGATTTAGTGCGTGCCTGCTATGCGTTACGACCTGATGGTATTGAGTGGCCAACAGACGAAGCGGGTATGCCGAGTTTTAAGTTGGAAAACCTCACCAAAGCCAATGGGATTGCTCACGAAAATGCACACGATGCGATGTCTGATGTGTATGCCACCATTGCAATGGCAAAATTAATTAAGCAAAAACAGCCGAAACTGTTCGATTTTTTCTTCAATTTACGCAGTAAAAAAGAGGTGGAGAAGTTAATTGACACCGGCGAAATGACACCGCTTGTACACGTTTCCGGTATGCTGGGCAATTATCGGGGCAATACCGCTTGGGTTGTGCCGCTTGCTTGGCACCCAACTAACCAAAACGCCGTAATTGTGTGTGATTTATCGGGCGATATGAATGGTTTATTGACTGAAAATGCGGAGGTTTTACGCCAACGCTTATACACCAAACGAGATGAATTAGCCGAAAATGAGCTACCTGTGCCGTTGAAATTAGTGCATATTAATAAATGTCCGATTTTAGCACCGGCAAAAACCTTGTTACCTGAAAATGCAGAGCGGTTAGGTATTGATAGAGCATTATGTTTAGAAAATTTGAAAGCTCTCAAAGCTCAGAAATCATTAGTGCGAGAAAAAGTGCTGGAAATCTTTACTGACGAACGCACATTTGAGCCTTCGGCCAATGTAGAAACCACTTTGTATGATGGCTTTTTCTCGCCTGCGGATAAAAATAATATGGCGATTTTACGCACGCTACCACCTGAAGATTTAGCCAATCACGGCTTGAAATTTGAAGATCCTCGAGTAGATGCGTTACTATTCCATTACCGAGCAAGGCACTATCCACAAACACTCAGTCGAGCCGAGCAGATCAAATGGCAGAAACATTGCAACCAGCAAATTGAGGCAAAAGCCGAACAATTCGCCCAATCGATTGACGACTTGTTCCAACAACATCACGATAATCCGGCAAAGGTAAAATTATTGGAAAACTTGACCGCTTACGCAGAGCAGATTTCGCAACAACAAGCGGTCATTTATGGTCAAAATGTTGCAAAAGATGAAAAATTGCTGAGCGAGCTTAACAGAGTAGCGGAACAGCCTCTAGATAAAACCGAAAAGCTCAAGATGTTAAAAGAGTTGATTAAATGACAATAGATAATTTACCGCTAGAACAGCACCCGTTTGACCCTATTTTGCCTGAACAAGCAACAGTGGTGATGGTCGGCACTTTTCCCCCAACATCGGAAAAGCGTTGTATGGAATTTCATTACCCGAATTTCCAAAATGATATGTGGCGAATTATGGGCAATATTTTTTATGATGACCCTGACTATTTCCGAGTGGGCGAAGAAAAACGCTTTGACCCTGTTCAGATTGAGGCATTTTTGCGAGAAAAGGGCATTGCTCTTTGTTCTTCGGCAAAAACAGCGATTCGTTTAAAAGGAAATGCTTCAGATAAAGATTTAAAAATTGTTGATCCTATCGATATGGACGAACTGTTGCTCAAATTACCTAAACTGAAATGGTTATTTACCACAGGTGGTTTGGCAACCGATACATTGCTCGGTTTATTGCCGGAAAAACACAAAGCACCGAAAACCAATGAATGGGTGGTCTATCCTTATTCCGCCACAAGAGAACTTTATTTATATCGTCTGCCTTCGACTTCGAGAGCTTATCCACTCAGCTTAGCCAACAAAACCGAAGCCTATCGCCAATTTTTTAGGACTGCCGGCTTAATTTAAGGATAAATAAAATGAAATATGATTTACACGCCCACAGTACTGCCTCTGATGGTGTACTTTCCCCGACTGAATTGGTTCAACGTGCGGTGGAGCAAGGGGTAACAATGTTAGCTTTAACCGATCACGATACGATTTCGGGCATTAGAGAGGCGAAAAATTTTGCCCAAAATCAACCGCTTGAGTTTATCTCTGGGGTGGAAATCTCAATTTTATGGCAAGAGAAAAGCATTCATCTTGCAGCGTTGAATATTGATGAAAACAACGAGGAATTGGTGAGGTTTTTGGATAACCAAGCCCAATTAAGGGAAGCACGAGCGGTCGAAATTGGCGAAAAATTAGCAAAAGTCGGGATTGCGAATGCCTATGAGGGGGCAAAAGCGTTGGCAACAGGGGAGGTAACTCGAGCACATTATGGGCGTTTTTTGTATGAAAAAGGCTATGTACGTAATATTGAACACGCCTTTAAACGTTATTTGGGAATGGGAAAACCTGCCTATGTGAAACCGAGATGGAGCAGTTTAGAAGAAGCGGTGAATGTCACCCACATCGCAGGCGGTGTAATTTCGATTGCTCACCCATTACGCTATAAAATGACTGCTCGTTGGGTTCGCCGTTTAATTGCAGATTTCAAGCAAGCCGGAGGCGATGGCATTGAAGTATCAGGCTGCGGACAAACACCCGACCAACGGCAATTACTTACCCGTTGGGCAAAAGAGTTTGATTTATATGGCTCGGTTGGTTCTGATTTCCACTATCCAACCGGCTGGATTGAGCTCGGTAAAAGTTTGGAATTACCCAAAGAATGTAAACCGATTTGGACGTTATTCTAGTGTTATCGGGGCAAATAATTTTCCCCGATTTTTTTATTTTACTTTAACTTGATTAAAGTCTGCCATTACTACACCTAGTTCGGAAACCAGCTCACTGATTTTTGCCATATCCGGCTTTTCAGCGTTCAGATTAATTCGCATTAAACCGAGAATACGTTCAAATTTGCCATAATGGGGAAGACTGATTTCCCGTACTGCTTTTTCCTGTTTTACCCAATTCTTGCCAAACTGATAAGCCGCCCATTTGATTTTGGCGATCTCTTGAGTCGGCACGGTTTGAGCAAGCTCTACATAAAGCGGTGTCATTTTTGCCACAAAATCCTGATGTTTTTTGGCATAACCGCTAGGGTTTTGTTCTTTTTCAAACGCATAGAGTTTTTTAGAAAGGCTCTCTAAGTTTTCAGCATTGGGTGTTTCAATCGCTTTTTTCAGAGCGGTCTGTACTTCAACTCCGGCGAGGGAATCGTGCTGGGTAATCTGCTCAAAATCGTGCTGTAAAGCGGTCAAATTTTGGCTGGATTTTGCAAAATCCCCTTTTTTACTCTCTGCCATTGCATCGGAAAGCTGAACAAATAAGGGGCTGACATTCACTTTGGCAAGCAATAACGTACTCGAAAAGAGTAACGGAATCAGCACTAAGGTTTTTAATTTCATTCTATTTTCCTTTTCTTCCTTAAATTAAATCAAACAAGGCTTTGCCAAGGTAGTCATTTTCATCTTTTACACCGGCAAAACAGGCAAATAAACCACTGCCGATATGAGTGATGTATTCATTCATTTTATCTACATTGCCAAGAGCATTTTGGATTTTGATAAATTGCTCCGGACTTTGTTGGAAAGAGACAAACAACAACCCTGAGTCAAATTGTCCTTTATCATCAATACCGCTGGAATAGGAAAATGAACGGCGTAGGATCTTCAGCCCCGTTTTATTGGCAATATGAGCGTGTGAAACTTCCGGAATTACTGCATTGCCTTTTTCGTCTTTTTTGGCTAAATCTAATTTATCAAATTCGTGCTGATGCCCGATACCGGCTCCGGAATCACGGTGACGACCAAAGGTTTCTTCTTGGGATTGCAGATGGGTGCGATCCCAAGTTTCCAAGAACATTTTAACACGGCGAACGGCTAAGTAAGAACCGCCTTTCAGCCAGCCGTCTTGCTGCACCCATACGGTGTTTTCCTGATCTTTTAAACTTTCTGCGTTGGCAGTACCGTCTTTAAAAGCGAATAAGTTACGAGGCGTGTCTTGATTCGCAAAGGAGTTAAACCCCATTTGCGACCATTTCATTTTGATTTCACCACGGGCAACACGCACCAAATTACGTACAGCGTGGAAAGCCACTTGTGGATCGTCTGCACAGGCTTGAATGCAAATATCGCCACCGGTGTATTCTGCTTGTAGTTGATCACGAGGAAAATGTGGTAAATCTTTTAGTGCTTCCGGCTTATGTTTTTCAATGCCGAGTTTTGTAAAGAAATTGGCACTGACGCCAAAAGTAAGAGTGAGATTTTGTGCCGAAAGGCTATCTGCCTCACCGGTATCTGCCGGTGGAACATAAGCATTGGCACTATAAGGCTTCACATTTTTGCCAAGCGTAAGGTTACGGCTATATTCCGTCCAGTTTTTAAACAGAGTTTTTACTTTGGCGATGTCGGTGGTGTCTAAATCCAATACTAAAAAGTAGATGTGTTTTTGTGCCGGCGTGGTAATGCCGGCTTGATGTTTGCCGTAAAAATCATATTGATTCGGCTGTTGCGGTAATGGGCGTGATTCTAAACCAAAAGCAGGAGCAGACAATAAGCCTGCTCCTACCAATGCGGTATGTTTTAAAAAATCACGGCGAGAAGTGGTTTCTGCCATCATTTTTACTCCATTATTTATTTAAAAGTACGCCAAGTTGAGCTAACGGCTCGCCTAATTGATTGACGGCTTCAGCTAACGCTTTAATATCGGCTTTTGAGAGCGTATCGTAGCCAACATAATCATAGCCACCTGTTTTGGATTTATTATGTTTTTCCAACAAAGCATTTACTGTAGCAAAACGAGAGGCAATCTCTGCTGAGAGTTTCGCATCAACTTGTTCTAATTGTGGTTTGAAAATCTGATAGATTTTTTCTGCCCCTTCAATATTGGCTTTAAAATCGTAAAGGTCCGTTTTAGAGAAAATTTCTTCTTCACCGGTTACTTTAGTGGTAGAAACTTCGTTTAATAAATCTACCGCACCAGTAATCATCAGCTCAGGGGTAACTTCTGCAGTGGGAATTTTCGCACGCAGCTCTTTCACATCTTTTAATAATTGTTCTGCCGTTGCTTTTGTGCCTTTAGTGGTGTTTTTCTGCCACAATACTTTCTCGATTTTATGGAAACCCGACCAATCTTTCTCGGTTTTACCTTCTTCGGCTAAATCTGCCAGACGGGCATCAATACGAGGGTCTAAATCGCCAAAACTTTCTGCAATCGGTTCAGAACGTTCAAAATACATTCTTGCAAGCGGGTAAATTTTCTTCGCTTTTTGCACATCGCCTTTGTTTAAGTAGCCGACAAATTTTTCCGTATCGGTAACCAGTTGGTCAATCTGTTCCACCACAAATTGTTTATAAGCCTCGGTTTCCTTAGTTAAGTCTAAAGCTGCCGCTTGAGTAGCCACAAAAAAGCCAGAAAGTGCAAAAGCAAGTTTGGTTAAACGCATAGAAATTTCCTTTTAATAAAAACAGTTCGGTTATCATATCCTTATTGCGAATTATTCGCAAAAAATAATGCTAATTTTGTGACGTAAATCACATTTTGTTTTGCAAATTATTGCTAAAAATAGACCGCTTGCTTGTGCTAAAATAAACCGATTTTTTAAGACAGGATTTTCTATGAGCAAGCAAGGCAAACCCTTTATTCTCCATTCCCCGTTCAAACCCTCAGGCGACCAACCAAATGCGATTGCTAAACTGACCGAAGGTTTAAATGACGGCTTGGCACATCAAACCTTACTTGGCGTAACCGGCTCGGGTAAAACCTTTACCATTGCGAATGTGATTGCAGGGTTGAATAGACCTGCGATGATTCTTGCCCCGAATAAAACCCTTGCCGCCCAGCTTTATGCCGAGATGAAAGCGTTTTTTCCGGAAAATGCGGTGGAGTATTTTGTCTCTTACTACGACTACTACCAGCCCGAAGCCTATGTGCCGGCAAGCGATACCTTTATCGAGAAAGATGCCTCTATCAATGAGCAAATCGAGCAGATGCGACTTTCGGCAACCAAATCCTTTTTGGAACGCCGAGATACGATTGTAGTGGCGTCCGTTTCTGCTATTTACGGCTTGGGTGATGTGGACGCTTATATGCAGATGATGTTGCATTTGCAAGTGGGGGCGATGATTGGGCAGCGTGAAATTCTCTCTCGCCTTGCCGAATTGCAATACACTCGCAACGATCAGGCATTTCAGCGTTCGACTTTTCGAGTGCGGGGCGATGTGATTGATATTTACCCTGCCGAAAGCGATGAAGTAGCATTAAGGGTAGAGCTGTTTGACGATGAAATCGAAAATCTGTCGCTATTTGATCCGCTTACAGGGCATAGCTTGGGCAAAGTGCCACGCTATACCATTTACCCGAAAACCCACTATGTGACCCCTCGGGAGCGGATTTTGGAGGCAATCGAGCAAATTAAGGTCGAGCTTGCCGAGCGCCGCACCTATTTCATCAAAGAGAATAAATTGCTGGAAGAGCAGCGGATCGCCCAACGCACCCAGTTTGATATTGAGATGATGAATGAGCTGGGCTACTGTTCGGGCATTGAAAACTACTCCCGCTATCTCTCGGGCAGAAAAGAGGGCGAAGCTCCGCCGACCCTGTTTGATTATATGCCGGCGGACGGTATTTTGGTGATTGATGAAAGCCACGTTACCGTGCCACAAATCGGCGGAATGTATCGAGGCGACCGAGCCAGAAAAGAGACCTTGGTGCAATATGGTTTCCGCCTGCCGTCTGCATTGGATAACCGCCCATTGAGATTTGAAGAGTTTGAACGCCTTTCACCGCAGACGATTTACGTTTCTGCCACACCGGGAGCTTATGAATTGGAGAAAAATCCGGATGTGGTGGATCAAGTGGTTCGCCCAACCGGCTTGCTCGACCCGATTATCGAAGTTCGCCCTGTTGCCACGCAGGTGGACGATTTGCTGTCTGAAATCCACAAGCGAGTAGCGGTGGACGAACGAGTGCTGGTGACAACACTCACCAAAAAAATGGCGGAAGATCTCACCGATTATTTGGACGAACACGGCGTGCGAGTTCGCTATCTGCATAGCGACATTGACACGGTGGAACGGGTGGAAATTATACACGATTTACGCATGGGAATGTTTGACGTACTGGTCGGGATCAACTTATTGCGTGAGGGCTTGGATATGCCCGAAGTCTCGCTGGTGGCAATTCTTGATGCCGATAAAGAGGGCTTTTTGCGTTCCGAACGCTCGTTAATTCAGACCATCGGACGTGCCGCCCGAAACCTCAACGGCAAAGCGATTTTATACGGCGACCGCATTACCAACTCAATGCAAAAAGCAATTACTGAGACCGAACGCCGCCGTGAAAAGCAGATGAAATACAACGAAGAACACGGCATCACGCCACAAGCGTTGAACAAAAAAGTCGGCGAATTGCTCGACATCGGGCAAAGCGACAAGCCAAAACGGGGCAAACAAGCGGTCAAAAAAGCCGAAAATTCTGCAAGCGACTACAAGCCGAAATCCCGCAAAGAGTTGGAAAAAGAGCTTAAACTGCTTGAACAACAAATGCGTGATTTTGCGAAAGACTTAGAATTTGAAAAAGCGGCTGCGGTAAGGGATAAAATCGAGCAGTTGAAGGCGTATTTGTTGGAGGTTTAAATATGATTTCTCGTTCATTATTTTCAAAATTAATCTTATTTGCCAAAATTGTTATTTTCTCTCAACTTGTTTTTATGGTGGTTATCTGGATTGCCCACCATATTATGCGGGAGTACAGTAATCCGTTTGAACGATTTGGTACCCTGTTCAATAATGTGTTTTTGACTTTTATTATTCCGATGATGGTAAGTAGTGCGGTTATTGTTTATAAAGGTTATACCCAGAAAAATGAAGATAAAGTGTTTTGGATTTATATGGGGTTCTTTTTAATTTGGATTTTGGGATTTATTTATTTTAAGCCGGCAGTTTATGATAAATCACTGAAGATTTCAGGTGCAGGATTTGGGGCGATGCTCTCTATTATCATTTGCTCGAAGTTATTGCCTAAGGAAACAAAATGAAGAGCAGCTCTAAGATTCTTGTGAAGAAATCTGTTTTCTCGGAGGAAGAAAATGCTTTTTGATAGCCATATCCACCCTGAGGGGGTTTCAGATCAAGATGATGACCGGAAGTAGCCATTATGTTGAATTATTTTGCAAATTTTAGCACTAAGTCGACCGCTTGTTTGGTACGAGCGAAGAAGCTCGCACCATCGTGTAAACAGATTTGCAAAAAAGTTACAAAATTCGACCGCTTACTTGAGCTTATTGATTGCCCAATCTAATCCCGAATGGAAGTCTTCAGTTAGAGTTGGTCTGAGTTGCTCCAGTAATTCGATTAATCGGTTTTTGTTTGGGTGAGTGAGGTTGATATGCCCAACCTTTCTGCCGGCTCGGACTTCTTTGCCATACCAATGTAGTTGGCTAAATGGGAGGCTTAGCCACTGCTTGTTATGTTCAATGCCTATTAAATTAACCATCACGCTTGGGGCAATTTGGTTGAGTGCTGGCGTAGGCAAATCTAATAACGCCCGTAAATGTAACTCAAATTGACTAATAGCAAAGCCGAGTTGTGTCCAATGTCCGCTGTTGTGCACTCGAGGGGCAAGCTCGTTGATGAGTAGCTTGTCGCCCACAACAAAGCATTCCATTGCCATCACGCCGACATACTCTAATTTTTGCATTACCGTAGTGAGCATCTGTTCGGCTTGCTGCTGGTAGAGGGCTTGGTTCGGTAAATTTACGTCAGAGACGGAGTAACGTAGAATGCCGTTTTGTTGTAAATTGTGAGAAATAGGGTAAAAACGGGTTGAGCCGTCACGGAATCTCGCCCCTACAATGGAAATTTCTCCATCAAAGGGGATAAATTTTTCGGCAATCACTTCGCCAAATAATTCAGGTGTAATTTGATCAATCGAGTCTTGGGTTACAATCCATTGCCCACGCCCGTCATACCCACCGGTTCGGCGTTTAACTACCACTTTTTCGCCAATATGCTGAAAAATATCTTGCCATTGTTCGGCATTTTCTAGCAGTTTCCATTTTGAAGTCGGAAGATTGAGCTCATCAAGTAGCGATTTTTGAGTAAAACGATCGGCTAACTTCCCAAACACATTCAGGTTCACAAAGTTAGGGTGATTACCGAGTAATTGCGTTAAAGGTGTGTCTGCCCAGCGTTCGATTTCTGCGGTAATAATGCTGTTTGGATCAATCTCAAACACAGGAGCATCGAAAGCAAGTGGTTTGACTTCAATATCAAGCGGAGCACCGGCATAGCGTAGCATTCGCCCTAGCTGACCGTTGCCTAATACATAAACAGGTGGGTAGATTGCACTTTTTTGCATTGTGATATTCTCAATGAGTTAGAAATAGTCTGATAGTGGTTTGTTTAAGGTTTGGTTGAGCAAAACCATAAGTTTAATGCGAGCTTTTTGCCCGCTTAGTCCTTTGGTAAAAATGATGCCTTGTTGTTTTAGCTGTTTTCCGCCGCCTAAATAATCATAGACATCTTGGGTAATGCCGTTGAATGCTCGGGAGACAATCACAATCGGAATATCAGCATTTACTAGAGCTTTAATCCCCTCAAGGCAGCTTGGTGGTAAATTACCTGCACCTAATGCTTCAATTACCACCCCATCGCAGTTGCTTTTCGCTAATTGTTCCAACAGAAAACTATCCATTCCAGCATAGGCTTTCAGTAGTTGCACGTTAGTTTTGGTTAATTGCTGAATCGGGAAGCGTTCGTAAGCGGTCAATTTTTGGAAAAAAATAACCGATTCTTTCGTCACTAAGCCACAAGGCCCAAAGGTTGGGGTTTGGAATGTTGCCACATTAGTGGTGTGGGTTTTGGTCACAAATTTAGCATTGTGGATTTCATCATTCATCACCACTAATACGCCTTTATCTCGGCTTTCTTCATTTAATGCCACTAAAATCGCACTTTGTAGATTGATTAAGCCATCAGCACCAAGTTCATTACTGGAACGCATCGCTCCTGTAATTGCCACAGGTATATTTACGTTGAGGGCTAAATCCAGAAAATAGGAAGTTTCTTCTAATGTATCTGTGCCGTGGGTGATCACTACGCCATCGACACTTTCCTCATTCACTGCCTTTTCAATCCGTATTTTTAACTGTTGCCAATGTTCAATATTGATATGCGGAGAAGGAATATTAAATAACGATTCTTGCACCAATTTTGCCGGGTGGTTTAAACGTTCTAAGGCTGCTAAGAGGGGGTTTTCGGTGGAAGGGGAGACTTTGCCGTCTTCCCCTTCTTTCATTGAAATAGTGCCACCGGTGTGGAGAATTAATAATTTTTTAGACATCTTTTATACAGTAGTTATTCAACACGAGGATCAGGATTATCTAATACCATCTGAGTTTGGGTTTGACGAAAAATACGCAGTTTTTCTGCAATATCAGGGTTAAAGGCTGCTAAAATTTGAGCGGCTAATAAGCCTGCATTTGCTGCACCTGCCGGCCCGATTGCCAGTGTGCCGACCGGAATGCCTTTCGGCATTTGCACAATCGAATAGAGGCTATCTACACCACTTAACATTGAGCTTTTTACCGGCACACCTAACACCGGCACAATGGTTTTAGCGGCGATCATTCCGGGTAAGTGAGCCGCACCGCCGGCTCCTGCAATAATCACTTTATAACCGTTAGCTTCTGCCGTTTCGGCAAAAGAAAAGAGTTTGTCGGGTGTGCGGTGTGCGGAGACGACTTCAACGTGATAGCTCACGCCGAATTGGTCTAAAATTTGTGTGGCTTCAGACATAGTTGCCCAATCACTCTTAGAACCCATTACGATCGCAATTTCAGCTTTGTTTGGCATTTTAAATCCTTATTGTACTAATGTAAAACAGAGTAATCATAGCATATAAAGCAAACGTTTGCGTAGTGGTTTGATATAATAAAGCCTAATTTTAGGGCTGTTATCTGTTGGTTAAAATATGGTATAATCCACGACCAATTTTATTTTTTAATTTAATCATCGGAGATATAAATGACGAGTAGTATAAACAAACGTTCGGTAATGACTCTTTTTTCGGATAAAAACGATATTTACAGCCACCAAGTGCGTATTGTATTGGCAGAAAAAGGGGTGCCTTATGAAATAGAGAACGTTATGCTAGGCAGTATTTCTGAAGATTTATTAGAATTGAATCCTTACGGTAATATTCCTACATTGGTTGATCGTGAATTAGTGCTGTTTAACCCTCGTATTATTATGGAATATTTAGATGAGCGTTTCCCTCACCCACCATTAATGCCTGTGTACCCGGTTTCTCGTGGTCAGTGCCGTTTAAATATGTATCGCATTGAACAAGATTGGTATTCACAAATTGATATTGTGAATAAAGATCCTGAATCAGCAGAAGGCAAGAAAGCGTTAGCACAGCTTAAAGAAGATGTGTTGGCATTAGCCCCAATTTTTGCGGCTAAACCTTATTTTATGAGCGATGATTTCAGCTTGGTTGATTGCTATATTGCACCGTTATTATGGCGTATGCAAATCTTAGGGGTTAAATTCAGCGGCGCAACGGCAAAACCAATCAATGCGTATATGACCCGTGTATTCCAACGTGATAGTTTTATCCAGTCTGTTGGCGGCGAAGCGCCAAAACATTTAATGGACGATAAAGACTAATGAAACCATTAAGACCTTATCTTTATAATGCCTACTATAACTGGATTATTGATAGCGATAGCACGCCTTACTTATTAGTGAATGCGGAATTTCCAGATGTTGATGTGCCGGTAGAGTTTGTCAAAGAAGGGAAGATTATTTTAAATATTTCGCCTCGTTCCATCGGGCAGTATATTGTGGCTGATGAATACATTAGCTTTAGCGCTCGTTTTCAGGGAATGTTAAGAGATATTTATATTCCTTTTGGGGCAATGGTGGCGATTTATGCGCAAGAAACCGGTGATGGTATTATGTTCCAAGAGGAAGCCTATTACAGTGAAGAGGCTTATCAAGCTAGAGTTAGAGCAGAGGAGCAGCCTAAAAAACTCAAGGCGAAGAAAACATCTACCTTAAAGTTAGTGAAATAAGAGATCTATTTCATCAAAACGCATTACAAGCGGTTAAATTTTTCTGATTATTTGCAAATATCAGTCAAAATTTAACCGCTTGTTTGTTTTGTGACGGAAATCATCAAATTCCACTTGCACTCTGACTAAAAATTGCTTATCTTTGTTTTGTGTTTGTACTGTTGTGATAGTACAGTAATAATATTAAGGAGAGAAAATGAAATTCCATAAAACCTTATTAGTGACGTTGTTAAGTTCACTTTCTGTAGCGGCATTAGCTCAAGATAAAATTCAAAATGTAGCAATTACGGCGATTGTTGAACACCCAGCATTAGATTCAATTCGTAAAGGTGTGGTTGAAGAATTAGCCCGAGAAGGGTTTGTTGATGGTAAAAACATTAAGATCGACTATCAGTCTGCACAGGGTAGTACCGCCACTGCAGCACAAATTGCGCGTAAATTTGTTGGGGATAAAGCAGATATTATTATCCCGATTACGACACCTTCGGCACAACCTGTCGTTGCTGCAACACGTTCTATTCCAATTGTGTTTTCAGGCGTAACTGATCCGGTTGCTGCAAAATTGGTAAAATCTTGGGAGCCAAGTGGCACTAACGTGACTGGGATTTCAGACCACAAATCGATCGCTCCACAAGTGAAATTAATTCAAACATTAGTACCTGATTTGAAAGCAGTTGGCTATGTTTATAGTGCAGGGGAAGTTAATTCTGCGATTGTGTTAGACGAATTAAAACAAGAGGCTCAAAAACAGGGCTTTACTATAGTGCCGGTTGCTGTTCAACGCAGTGCCGATATTGGCACTGCTGCTCGCAGCCTAAACGGAAAAGTGCAGGCTATTTATATTTCTGAAGATAATGCAGTTGTTTCGGCTTATGAGGCCTTACATAAAGCGGCTTTGGAAGCAAAAATTCCGGTGATTGCTGCTGACCGTGATACAGTACAACGTGGTGCAGTGGCAGCTTATGCGGTTAATCAATATGATATTGGTGTGGCAACCGGTAAAGTTGCTGCTCGTGTATTAAAAGGGGAAAAAGCAGGGACAATTCCAACCCAAGAAGTCAGCAAATTAGAGCTTTCAATTAATACTAAAACGGCAAAAGAATTGGGCATTACTATACCAGAGGTATTAATCAAAGAAGCTAAACAAACTTTTTAGTGTAAAAAATAAAAATTTGTTTTATTTGTCATAATCTTGTAGAGTAAAAATTCATTTCAACTCAGCTAAGGAGAATATTATGGGATGGATTGCTGCAATTATTGTTGGCGCTATAATTGGTTGGATAGCTTCGGCTGTAATGAAAAGTGAAGGCGGACTTTGCAAAAATATTATTATTGGTATTGTTGGTTCATCACTTGGACGCTGGATATTTGGTGATGTATTAGGTATTGGTTCCGCTTATAGTGCTGGAGACTTTAATATAGTCAGTATCTTTTTTGGTGTATTAGGTGCAGCTCTTTTGATTTTCATTTTGAGAAAATTAAGCATAATTAACTAATTTCGTATTTCAGAAAGGAAGCAGTTGTTTTATAACTGCTTCTTTTTTGTTAAATATACTCTTTTTGCTCTTGCATCAGTTGTGAGAAAAAATCAATTAGGATTCGCACTTTAGGAGAGAGATAACGACGGTTTGGATAGAGTAAGCTGATTTGTAAAGGTTCCTGTGTCAAAAAAGGCATAATAGGAATCAACTCTCCGTTTTTTAGCTCGTGTTTTATTAAAAACTTTGGAATGTTAATGATGCCCAAACCAGCTTTTGCCATCTGTACTAACGCATAACCATTGTTACTGTAAATTTTACCTTGTGGTTTAATTTGCATTTTTTGTCCTTGTTGAGAAAATTGCCATTGAGGATGGTATTCATAGAGTAGGCAGTCTTGTTCCACTAATGCTTCTAAGCTTTTAGGTTCGCCAAATCGAGCTAAATAATCTGGAGAAGCAACTAAAACCAAATGGGAATCTGCAATTTTTTTCGCCACAATGGAACTATCTGCAAGGCTACCAATACGCAGCACCAAATCAAAGCCTTCTGCAATCACATCTACCCGACGGTCGCTAAATTCAATATGAAGGGCTAAATTAGGGTAATCTTCCATAAATTTCCCAAGGTAAGGGGCAATAAAGCGAGAGCCAAAATCCATTGGTACAGACATTGTTATTTTCCCTTGTAGTGTTGAGTTAATATTACTTACGCTGGCATCAGCCTCTTTTAGTTCATTTAAAATAGGCAAGCATTGCTGATAGTAGAGCAACCCTGCCTCAGTTGGCGTAATTTTTCGAGTGGTTCGTTGTAGTAAACGCACATTGAGATGTTCTTCTAACTGAGCCACTAATTTACTTGCCATTGGTAACGAAATTTGAGCTTGTTGTGCTGCTTGAGTGAAACTTTGGGTTTCAATTACTTTACAAAATAAACTGATTGCGTTTAGTTTATCCATTTTCTCTCTTCTTTATATTGTAATTTGTGTTAAGGCTTGCTATCGTAAAAATAGTGTCTAAAAAAATCAACTTAAAAAGAAATAATTTCAAACAATTTAAAATAATTATTAAAAATTAGGTAATAAATCATGGGAAAATCACTAGTTATTGTGGAGTCTCCGGCTAAGGCAAAAAAAATTAACCAATATCTTGGTAGTAATTATGTGGTGAAATCGAGTGTGGGGCATATTCGAGATTTGCCGAAAAGCGGTAGTGATGAAAAAACGGAAAAAGCAAAGCCAATTTCAACTAAAGGAATGAGTGCTGAGCAAAAAGCGAAAATTAAGGCAGAAAAAGAACGTGTTGCGCTAGTTAAGCGTATGGGAATCGACCCATATAACGGCTGGAAAGCAAATTATCAGATTATGCCAGATAAAGAGAAAGTGGTTTCTGAGCTAAAATCGTTGGCAAAAAAAGCGGATCATATCTATCTGGCAACCGACTTGGATAGAGAGGGAGAAGCGATTGCGTGGCATTTGCGTGAAATCATCGGTGGTGATGACAGTCGTTTTAGCCGAGTGGTATTTAATGAAATCACCAAAGATGCGATCAAAAAAGCCTTTGATGATCCGCAGCCGCTCAATATTGATCGTGTAAATTCCCAGCAAACCCGCCGCTTTTTAGACCGTGTAGTGGGCTTTATGGTGTCGCCATTATTATGGAAAAAAGTAGCTCGTGGTTTATCGGCAGGGCGTGTGCAATCGGTTGCCGTAAAATTACTGGTTGAGCGTGAGCGTGAAATCAAGGCGTTCCAAAGCGAGGAGTTTTGGACTATTCTTGCCAATACGCAAATTAATCGTAAAAAACTACCGCTTGAATTAACCACTTATAAAGGTAAAAAATTCTCGGCAAGCAATGAGGCTGAAGCAAATGTTGCAGTACGTGCTTTGGAGCAGAGCGATTTTATTGTTTCTAATATTGAAGCCAAAGAAACCAGCTCTCGTGCTTCAGCACCTTTTATTACTTCATCGTTACAACGTGCCGCCAGCACCCGTTTAGGCTTTGGAGTGAAAAAGACGATGATGTTAGCTCAACGGTTGTATGAAGCGGGTTACATCACCTATATGCGTACCGATTCAACCAACCTTAGCCGTGAGGCATTGGCAATGGCTCGAGGCTATATTCAAGAGAACTTCGGGGCAAATTATTTGCCGGAAAAAGCAAATGTGTATCGCAGTAAAGATAATGCCCAAGAAGCTCACGAAGCTATTCGTCCGTCGGATGTGAATGTCAAAATGGCAGACTTAAAAGCAATGGATAAAGATGCCGAGCGTTTATACGATTTGATTTGGCGTCGTTTCTTGGCGTGTCAAATGTTGCCTGCTCGTTATGATTCTACCGCAGTAACAGTGTTTGCCGGAGACTATGAGCTAAAAGCAAACGGGCGTGTGATGCGTTTTGACGGCTGGACGAAAGTGCTACCGGTGCAAGGCAAAAATCCGGAAGATCAGGAGTTACCGGCGGTTGAACTGCATCAAAAATTGATGCTTGATGAAGTTTTGCCAAGTCAGCATTTTACTAAACCGCCTGCACGTTTTAATGAGGCGTCTTTGGTTGCTGAGTTAGAAGAGCGAAAAATTGGTCGCCCTTCAACCTATGCTTCAATTATTTCGACGATTCAAGAGCGTGGCTATGTGCGTACCGAAAACAAACGTTTTTATGTGGAAAAAATTGGTGAGGTAGTAACAGATCGTCTCAACGAATCGTTCAAAGATTTGATGAATTATGATTTCACCGCCAATATGGAAGAGGTGCTCGACCAAATTGCAGAAGGCAATAAAAATTGGAAAGAAGAGTTGAATACCTTCTTCAAACATTTCTCTGAAGAGCTGAGCCAAGCTGAATTAGATGAGCTGGAAGGCGGGATGAAACCAAACAGCCTTGTGCCAACCGATATTGATTGCCCGACTTGTGGGCGAAAGATGGCAATTCGTACTGCCTCCACTGGAGTATTTTTAGGTTGTACCGGTTATGCTTTACCACCAAAAGAGCGTTGCAAAACCACAATGAATTTAATTCCAGAGGCGGAATTTTTCAATGTATTGGATTCAGATTCTGAAACCAAAGCTCTAATGGCTCGTAAGCGTTGCCCGAAATGCGATTCGGCAATGGATAGCTATGTGATTGATGCCGAACGTAAATTACACGTTTGCGGTAATAATCCAAATTGTGATGGACATATTATTGAACAAGGCTCATTCAAAATTAAAGGCTATGACGGGCCGGTGGTGGAATGCGATAAATGTGGTTCAGATATGCACTTAAAACTTGGGCGTTTTGGTAAATATATGGGCTGTACAAATTGCGATAACACCCGTAAAATTCTGAAAAATGGGGAAGTTGCTCCGCCAAAAGAAGATCCTATTGCTTTCCCGGAATTAAAATGTGAAAAAGCTGATGCCTATTTTGTATTAAGAGACGGAGCAAGCGGTGTCTTTATGTCGGCTCATAACTTCCCGAAAGTGCGTGAAAGCCGTGCGCCCAAAGTAGCAGAACTGGCACAATATCGTGAACGTTTACCGGAGAAATTGCAGTATCTTGCCGATGCTCCGCAGCAAGATCCGGAAGGAAATGAGGCTATTATCCGTTTTAGTCGTAAAGAGAAACGTCAATATGTGACTTCTGAGAAAAACGGCAAAGCCACCAAATGGATTGTTGATTATCTAGATGGTAAATGGGTTGAGCGTAAGAAATAAAGCTTAAAAGACAAGCGGTAAAATTTTCTAAAAATTTTACCGCTTGCTTTTATATGTTCTGAGCGAGTAGTTCATCAATTGCTTTACTTAATTTATTGCGATCGTGTCGGTAATAAACGTCATTCGCAGATAAGTTTTTTCGCAAGATTTGAATATGTTCGGGAAGTTCAGAACCTTCATCATCAGTCGTAATTACCGCATTAATTCTAGCCTGTCCGATACAGTTCTCCATCCATTCAATTCGCTGATTAAGTGATAGTTGCCCAGCTGGACCATGTTCTTGTCCGATATTATCAATAAAAATGACTTTAGCTTGGCTTTTGGTAATCGCTTGTGCCAGTTCGGAAACTAATAAATTCGGCATAATACTGGTAAAAAAGCTACCTGGGCCTAGCAGTATTAACTCAGCACTTTGAATAGCTGAAATGGCTTCCGGTGTAGCAACAACTATAGTATCTAACGCTAAATGTTGTGGTGTTTCTGCTAAAGAGTCAATTTGCACTTCACCAAATACTGATTCGCCTGAATGCAACTGTGCAATTAAATGCACCGGTGTTTCAGACATTGGGATAAGTTGCGATCTTACGTGCAATAATTCTCGCACTAAATTAATCCCTTCTAGCGGTCGGATTTGCATATTTTCAAGGGCGGTGAGAATTAAATTGCCTAGATTATGTCCAGCGAGTTCGCCTGTGCCAGCAAAACGATACTCAAACAACCGAGAAGCTATCGTTGGTTTAACGATAATTTGATTTAAACAGTTGCGTAAATCTCCCCAAGCAATCACCCCTTGTTGTGAACGTATTCTACCGGTTGAGCCTCCATTATCGGTAGTGGCAACAATGCCGGTAAGCCGTTCCTTTAAAAAAGAGAGTGCGGAGAGCAATCGACCTAAGCCGTGGCCCCCACCTAGTGCAACAACTGCATTGAGTTGGTTTAAATAGTGATGTCGGGTAGGTTTAAAAGGAAGAATATCTGTATTTTCCATCTCTATGGGTAATTTCGTTTATTTTTCTAAAATAATGGCATCTGACTGGGCTGAAGGTAATGCTTGTAATACAGCTTTAACCAAAGTCGCTAAAGGAATCGCAAAAAACACTCCCCAAAAGCCCCATAAACCACCAAAGATGAGTACGGCAATAATAATTGTCAGAGGGTGTAGATTTACTGCTTCAGAAAATAAAAAGGGTACGAGTAAATTTCCGTCTAGCAACTGACTAATAATAAATGCGAGCATTAAATAGTAGAAATCCGGCGATAACCCGAACTGGAATAGAGCAATTAACATTACCGGAATGCTGACTAAAACCGCACCGATGTAGGGAACTAACACTGAAATCCCTACCGCTACAGAAAGTAGTAACGGATAGCGTAAATCAAAAAAGAGGAAAATAATATAAGTGACAACCCCAACAATTAGAATTTCTAAAAATTTACCTCGAATATAGTTGGCAATTTGTTGTTGCATTTCAAACCATACTCGTGTTGCAAGTCGACGGTTTTGCGGTAATACTTTACTAAAAGAACGCATTAAAACGATTTTATCTTTCAGTAAGAAAAAGACCATGAGTGGGACTAAGAAGGTGTAAATGCCTAAGCCAACTAAGCTGATGATAGAGTTGATCGAGAGTGTTAGAAGTGATTCTCCCATACGTAAAATATTACTTTTAGCGGTATTCACAATGGAATCTAGGGTCGCATAATCTACTAATTCAGGGTAATGCTCCGGTAGGGCTTGTAACCAAGCATTGAGCAGATTAAACATCGAAGGTAAATCTTGAATAAAGGTAACTGCTTGATTCCAAAGGCTTGGTAATAGCACTACGCCTAAAAAAGACAATAAAGCGATGAAACCTCCTAACACTAGAATGACACTCAAAGTACGAGGTAATTTGAGTTTGCTCGACAAAAAACGGATTGGCCATTCCAATAAATAGGCAAACACAAGTGCAACCAGAAGGGGCATAAGCAGATCGCTAAAAAAATAGATAATGCCGAAACCGATCAATAGAATACTAAACAGCACAACTATTTGGGGGTCGGTAAATTTTTTTCGATACCAATCTTGCAACATTTGAAACATATGGCGTGCCTTAGATTATGCGATGAAAATTATTTCTGGCTACAGACTGCAATGAACCCTAGCTTTTTGTCCGGATCATTAAACAGTTTGTACATTTTATTAAAGGTTTCGCGATTTTCCGGCTTTAATGCATTGCCGATAATTTTCATAGCACCTAAAACACCTTCATCATGAATCAGACCTTTAGGGGAAAGCAGGGACATTTCTCCGGAAAAGGTATCGACATTACGGAAACCACAACGTTGGAATAATGATTTCCAGTCTGCTTTAGAGAGAGGGGATACAGTGATTTTAATAGCATCACGTAATTCAGCTAACAAGGGAGCAGTGTCTTCACTATGGATAACAATATCGTGCGTTAATAAAAAACCGTTTGGTTTTAATACACGAAAATATTCACGTATTGCCTTTTCTTTCGCTTCTAGAGGAAGCATTGTCAGCATGGCTTCATTAATTACAATATCAAAACTTTCGTCTTCAAATGGCAGTTTTGTTGCGTTGGCGCGCTGTACTTGAATTAAGTGCTCAACATGGTTTTCTTTAATATTTTTACGTGCTTTTTCAAGTGCATCTTCATCTAAATCAATACCAACAATTTGGCATTCAAATTGTTGAGCTAATTGGATTGCAGTAGTCCCCATGTTGCAGGCAACTTCGAGCACTTTTTTATTTTTATCAAAATCCCCGTTTGCAATTAACCAATCGGTTGCTAATTTACCACCCGGGCGTAAACGAGTTTTGCCTAAACGAGCTAAAAAATGATGACCAACTTCTTCTTTTTTCATAAAAACCTCTGGATTTGCAAAATACGTTAAATATATGACCGCTTGTATTGTGATCTATGTTCGTTATTATACTCAATTTTTTCATTTTCTTATATACAACATCAACAGATTTTGCCAGAATACAACCTCATTTTGATATGAGGAAAATAGAATGAGTAAGCAAAAGAATGATTACCTCCACCAGCGAGGTCAAATTAAAGAAAGTGCAGTAAAAGCATTAGTGACTGATCCACTTTTTAGACAGCGTGTAGAAAGAAATCGCAAAGGGAAAGGGAGCTATCGCAGACAAGAAAAACACAAAAAAACTCTCTATGGGCAAAAATAAACCCCATTTAAAAATATTCGGTTAGAGTCTTTTTAAATGGGGTTTTATTTGTAGTTTATTGTAGTTTTATAAGCCTGATAAACACTATGGTTTACTGAAATAGGCCAACAACGGTTCTGGATTTTGAATATAAGAAGAAAGTTCTTTATGCTCTGGGTGACCCATATAGGGAATTTGCCCAAGTAAAGGCGCATTAATTTTTTGTGTCAGTAGTTCAATTAATTCGTGATAATGCCGTAGCCCTGGATTTACTCTGTTTGCGACCCAACCTACTAATTTTACACTACGCTGCAAAATTTCATTCGCAGTAAGTAGTGCATGGTTAACACAACCTTCCTTAATTCCCACCACTAAAACAACCGGCATATTGTTTTGCATTACCCAATCAGCAAAATAGTAATCCTTGTTAATAGGAGTTAGCCAGCCATAGGTTCCTTCTACGACAACATTTGGATAGGCATTTTCTAGTCGTTTTAAATCTGTGTTTAATTTTTCCAGTTGAATATGATGAACTGCATCTAAAGCTGCAAATACAGGGGTACTGGAATGAATAAAAGTATAGCTATTAATATCACGATAGCTAACATTAGTTGGACAGCTGTCTAGTATGGTTAATACGTCTGAATTATCTTCAGTAGCATAATCATATTGAGTAGGTTCTGTGGGTAATGAATCATCACCGCCACAAGCAATGGGTTTATAGCCAATTACAGGAAAACTATGTTTTGTAAGTGTCTGTATGATGGCTCGGGTAACCACAGTTTTCCCTACGTTGGTGTCTGTTCCGGTAATAAATAATGAGGGCATAAATGGCTCCTTTCGAAAATATGGCTGGTAGTTTAACCAAAAATAGATCAATTTATTCTGTCTTTGATCAAATTTCCGTCATAAATTCCTTGTTTTATTGCTGAACAGGCAATTAATGGACTATTCCAATCGTATTGACTGGTAACTAAATCGATTTTTAGGTTTATTTGTAACAAATTATCATGCAATTTTTCCGAAATTTGCGTAAATAACGGCTCTTTTATTTTGATCAATGGTGAGTTTAGCATAATTTTCTCACTAGAGAATATATTAACTAAATTCATTAATGCATAAGCTAAATTATCGGTAATATGCGATAAAATAGCTAATGCAAGCGGTTGATTTTCATCAATTTTTTGACAAAGCCAGCTGATTTTCTGTTCCTGACTTTTTAAATTATTAGGCAAATAACGATCAATGAGTCTCACAATAGCTGGGAACGTCACCTGATTGACTAATTTATAGCGATGAATTTCATCTAATTCAGGGAATATTTCATCACTGAGATGGCTAAATCTAGGCATAAGCATATTATCAACATTCATCTTTGATTGTTTAGACAGCAAACTACCGCTAAGTAATACACTTAGATTCACGGTATCATCTAATTGTAGAAAAATGGCATTATCTTGGTTAATTAATGAACCAACAGTGGATTCTGCAAGCAACCACAGCTGAAAATGTTCACTTAATAAAATAGGACAATGAAACAGCGGCGAGAGTTTAGATGTAATGTTACAGAATATATTTTTGTTTCCCAATTGAGTAATACTGTCTTTTTCTGCATTAATTTTACCGATCACACTAATAGATACAGCCAGGAGCTGACTAGTATTGACACAATATAGTTGGCGGAAATTTGTAATAAAGTTAAGAATAAAATCATTTAGCCTAGGATAATTTTCTGCTGAGATCGTATAATCTTGTTTATAAATTTCTGCACCATTGAGTTTACAAAGTGAAATTTCAATTTTATGAGATGAAACAGTAACACAAAGTAGTTGCCAAAAAAAATTAGAAACAGCTAATCCAACGGAGGGGCGACCTCTGGATAAAGTAGTCTGAACCGTACGTTCTAAAATGAAGTGGTTATCTATTAGTATTTTAGTCAGATTTGTTACTGAAGCTGGGGCTAACCCCGATAGTTTAGCTAAATCTGTTCTTGAAATGAGTTCAAATTGCTCAATTAAATGGTATATTTTACCCAAATGAAGGGCTTTGTTGTCAGAAAACATTTAAAATCCTTATGTTAGAATTTTTAGATGACAATTATTTTTTGATATGAAAAAAATAACAATCTTTTTTTGTTTATAATGAGAGACAGATCACATAATTATTTTTTACGTTTAAATATTTCAGGAAAAGTATATGGAGTCTTTGATTCACTACCAATGGGTTGAAACAAATGAGCAATTAGAGGCCGTATGTGAACAGGCCAGAAAAACAAAAGTAGTTGCCTTAGATACAGAGTTTATCCGTACACGTACCTATTATCCGATATTGGGTTTAATTCAACTCTTTGATGGCCAACAGGTTAGCCTTATTGATCCAAATACGATTTCTGACTTCTCGCCTTTTGTGTCATTATTAGCCGATAAAAATATCATAAAAGTATTACATGCCTGTAGTGAGGATTTAGAAGTTTTTGAGTATCAATTTAAGCAATTGCCAGAGCCGATGTTGGATACTCAGGTGATGGCAGCCTTTGCCGGCATTGGTATTTCGATGGGGTTTGCAAAATTGGTTTCATACTACTTAAATATTGAACTAGACAAAGGCGCTTCCCGAACCGATTGGCTTGCCAGACCGCTAAGCGCTGAACAATTACAATATGCGGCAGCTGATGTTTGGTATTTATTGCCAGTTTATGAGAAATTGGCACAAGCATTAACAAAAAGCACTTGGCAAAGTGCTGTAGCAGAGGAGTGTGTCGCTTTGTTGAAGAAAGCGAAACAGCCTATCAATAAGGAAAAAGCCTATAAAAATATTGCCAATGCTTGGCGATTGAATCGGGAAGAGTTAGCCATATTACAAATATTAGCGAAATGGCGGATTGAAGAAGCACAAAAGCGCAATCTTGCCTTAAATTTTGTCGTGAAGGAGGCAAGTTTAGTTCAAATCGCAAAAAGCTGTCCTAAACACACTTCTTCGTTGTTAGAATTTATGCACCCAAATGAAGTCAGAATTCACGGAAAAAAAATACTATGGTTGGTTGAGCAAGGAAAAGCAATAGAATCGAATGATTATCCTGAACTCATTCAGCGCTTGGTGGATGAAAAGGGTTATAAATATTATATGCAAGCGATGTTGCAAAAATTATTAGAAATTCAACCGCTTGATATCGTACCGGAATTGGTTGCAAGTAAACGCCAATTAAATCAGCTATTTAAATGGTATATTGATGGAAAATCATCAGAAAAAATTCCTGAATTATTAATCGGTTGGCGAAAACCTTTTGGTGAACAGTTGCTATCGGTTTTATCTTAAATTTCATTCGGGTTACATAGACTATTACAGTATAATTGCCTAAAAAGGAGCTTATATGGAAAATAAAAAACCACCAAAAGCATTAGATGCGATTGATTTAAAAATCTTAAACGAGCTACAACGTAACGGGAAAATTTCTAATATTGAATTATCAAAGCGAGTTGGGCTTTCTCCAACGCCTTGCTTAGAACGGGTAAAACGGTTAGAAAAAAATAACGTAATTATGGGCTATAAAGCTTTACTTAACCCTGAATTACTCGATGCCCCTTTACTGGTGATTGTTGAAATTACTTTGGTGCGTGGTAAGCCTGATGTATTTGAGGAATTTAATAAAGCGATTCAACAACTTGATGAAATTCAAGAATGCCACCTGGTATCGGGGGATTTTGATTATCTGTTAAAAACCCGTGTGGCGGATATGGCATCGTACCGTAAGTTATTAGGCACAACATTGCTTCGTTTGCCCGGCGTAAATGACACTCGAACCTATGTGGTGATGGAAGAAGTGAAACAAACCAACTATTTGTTGTTAAAGTAAGGAGAATTGGGTGATTGAACAACTTAAACCACACCTAAAAGGCAAAGAGAACTTGATCAAACTTATGCTTTTGTTGACCGGCTTTTTGGGCGTTTATTTGCTAATTGCTTGGGCAAGTTATAGTCCATTAGATAATGCTTGGTCTGTTGCAAGCAGCATTACACAAACAACCTTGAATAAAACAGGTCACTTTGGTGCTTGGAGTATTGATATGCTCTATGCAATGTTTGGTAAGGTTGCAGTTTTAGTACCTATTGCATTAATTATTTTCTCAATTTATAGCTTAGGAATGGGTTTAAGTGCCGATATGAAATGGAAAACTGTCTTCATTCGCCTAGCCAGTTTCTTATTATTAATGATCGGTCTTGCCGGGTTATTTAGCGTGCTTTTTTCAAACTCAGCTTATTATCTGTCGGGGGGCTTTGTTGGTGGAGTTTGGAAGACAATATTATTTGATACTATCGGGCAATTTGGTGCCTTACTGATTGCAATGCTTTTTACCGTAGCCGGCTTATATTTTTGCTCTGTTCAATCATTATTGCCAATATTAACGCAATTTTATGAGTGGATAATGGCAAAATCAGAGGAGAGTAAAACAGCTGAATCTCTTCAGCATTTGCAAAATACTGAGCAAAAACAACCGCTTGTAACTGAAAATGAGACGGTGGAAGTTGCAGATGATCATAAACCGCAATTTACCGATATCTCCGCCTTTAAACGCCCAAACATTAGTGGTTTAAGACACTCGGAAAATGTAGAGATAGATAACCGAGAAATGTATGAAATTGAAAGAGATCTTGAGCTACCGACTATTAATATTTTGACGCAGCCTGATATGGTTAACCAAGTTGCGGAACAAGCTACATCGGGCTATGAGTTACCAAACGAAGAATCCAATGTACTGCAAATGCCGACCATTCGCTTAAATACCGCTATTGAAAACGAGGTGGACACAATCGAAAATAGTTCATCATTGGAAGACCTGAAAATAGCAGAATCTATGTTACCTCAAATTCAGCTTGATAATGATATTGAAGATGCTGAAGAAGCTATTGACGATGTGCGTGAAATTACACCGGAATTTATGGTAACGCCGCCCAAGGCGATGAAAGATGTGTCTGAGCAGCCAGCCTATCCAAAAGGCTATGGTGATACGTTAATTCACCCGTTGTTACAACGAAAAGTGATAACCGAAAAACCGACAACACCGTTGCCAACGCTAGATTTGTTGGATAAAGCACCGATTCAAAGCCAGCAAATTACCGAACAGGAAATACGAGAAACCTCTGTGCGGCTAGAAGCAGAATTAGCAAACTTTGGCGTAAAAGCTACCGTTGAAGATGTATTGGTCGGTCCGGTAGTGACCCGTTATGAAATCCAACCGGCTGCCGGGGTAAAAGCCTCCAAAATTACCAATTTAGCGAGCGATATCGCTCGTGGCTTAATGTTTAAAGCGATTAGGATTACTGAAGTTATCCCAAATAAACCTTATATGGGTATTGAAACTCCGAATAAACACCGTGAAACAGTGTGGTTGCGTGATGTGCTAGACAGCGATGAATTCCGCAATACCACTGCAACATTGCCAATGGCACTAGGTAAAGACATCAGTGGTGAGCCTGTGGTGGTCGATATGGCGAAAATGCCACACTTACTGGTGGCAGGGCAGACCGGTGGGGGTAAATCGGTTGGGGTGAATACGATGATCTTAAGCTTGTTGTTCAAACTTACACCAGAACAAGTCCGCTTTATTATGATTGACCCTAAAGTGGTGGAGCTTTCCATTTATAACGATATTCCTCACTTATTAACGCCGGTAGTAACCGATATGAAAAAAGCCGCCAACGCACTACGCTGGGCGGTGGAGGAAATGGAACGCCGTTATTTACTGGTAAGCCATTTACAGGTGCGTAATATTGAAGGCTATAACGCCAAAATCGACCAAGCGGCAGCGATGAATTTGCCGATTCCAGATCCAACGTGGCGACCGGGCGATTCAATGGATAGCCTTCCGCCTCCGCTACAAAAATTAAGCTATATTGTGCTGATTGTCGATGAGTTTGCGGATTTAATGATGTCTGCCGGTAAAGAAGTGGAAGAGTACATTATGCGAATTGCTCAAAAAGCCCGAGCGGTAGGAATTCACTTAATTCTTGCTACCCAACGTCCGTCAACAGATGTGATTACAGGCGTGATTAAAGCCAATATTCCAAGCCGGATTGCGTTTACAGTAGCGAGCCAAATTGACTCAAGAACTATTTTAGATTCAGGTGGGGCAGAGGCGTTATTAGGGCGAGGCGATATGCTCTATTCAGGAGCTGGCAGCCCGGATATTATTCGGATACACGGTGCGTTTATGAAAGACGAAGAAGTGCAACGCGTGGCGGATAATTGGCGGGCAAGAGGAAAACCAAACTACTTGGAAAGCATTGTGGAATCCCGCTCGGAAGAGGCTGATGGCAAAAACGATGGCGGAACGGGCGATTTAGATCCGCTATTTGATGAGGTTGTTGAATATATCACGGAAACCGGTTCGGTCTCTATCAGTAATATTCAACGCCGCTTCTCGCTTGGTTTTAACCGTGCGGCTAGAATTGTGGATCAAATGGAAGCTCAAGGCATTGTTTCTGAGCCACTTAAAGGTGGCAAACGAGAAGTGCTGGCGAGGTAAAACACATACAAGCGGTTAGATTTCTGTGAAATTTTGCAAATTTTGACAAAAATCTAACCGCTTGTATTTATCTAATGCTAAATAAGCATAGTATAAGGCTAGTCTTTGGGCTAAAATTAACGCAATTTCTACATCTTTTAAGGTTGAATATATGCGATTAGATGATTTAAGACGCAGTAAAAACGTAGAAGACAGAAGAGCAAGTGGTTCAGGCAGAATGTCTGTCGGCAGAGGCAAAGGCGGTATTCTGACTTTTATTATTGTACTGGTGGGTGCTTATTATGGGGTAGATCTCACGGGTTTAATGGGAGGAGGGCAGGAGAGTTACCAACAATCCTCTAGTTTGAACAGTTCGGAAGAAGCAAAACTGGAAGAGTTATCTTCTAAAGTATTAGCCAGCACCGAAGATATTTGGAGTGCTTATTTCAAACAAAATGGACTGAGCTATAAAGATCCAACCTTAGTGCTTTACAGAGGGGCAACCTCAACCGCCTGTGGTACAGGTCAATCGGCAATGGGTCCTTTCTATTGCCCTGTCGATCAAAAGGTTTATTTAGATTTATCATTCTATGATGATATGCGTAAAAAATTAAGAGCATCGGGCGATTTTGCCTTCTCTTACGTGATTGCACACGAGGTTGGCCACCATGTCCAAAATTTATTAGGCATTACCGGTAAAACCCAACGTGCTCAAATGAAAGCCACTTCTAAAGCAGAAGCGAACCAAATTTCGGTTAATGTCGAATTGCAAGCCGACTGTTTTGCAGGTGTGTGGGGACACCAATTAGCAAAAGCCAATCGATTAGAACAAGGCGATGTAGAAGAAGCCTTTAACGCCGCACAAGCGGTGGGCGATGACCGATTACAGCAACAAAGTCGTGGCTATGTCGTGCCGGATAGCTTTACTCACGGCTCATCAGCACAGCGTTTGGCTTGGTTTAGAAAAGGGTTAAGTACAGGGAACCCTGCAGTTTGTAATACATTTAATTAAAAAATAATTAAATTATTTGAAATCTTTTTATTATCGTACTACTATGGTAGTACGATTTTATTTTCATTTTATTTAGAGAGTGAACACAATGTCTTATATCAAGAATGACGATGTCAGAATTACCAGTATTGAAGAATTACTACCACCTATTGCATTACTGGAAGCCTATCCGGCAAGTGATGTGGCAGCAGAAACTGTTGCTAAAACACGTCAATCTATCCACAAAATTTTACACGGTGCGGATGATCGCTTATTAGTGGTGATTGGCCCTTGTTCCATTCACGATCCGAAAGCCGCATTAGAATATGCACAAAAAATTAAAGCAATGCGAGCTAACCCTAAAATTAATCAGAATTTAGAAGTGGTGATGCGTGTCTATTTTGAAAAACCTCGCACTACGGTTGGCTGGAAAGGGCTAATTAATGACCCATATTTAAATGAAAGCTATGCTCTTAATGACGGCTTACGCATTGCCCGTAAAGTGCTTTCGGATATTAATGATCTTAGTGTGCCGGCAGCAGGGGAGTTTTTAGATATGATTACCCCACAATATGTGGCTGACTTTATGAGCTGGGGAGCAATTGGGGCGAGAACGACTGAATCTCAAGTCCACCGTGAATTAGCCTCTGGTTTATCATGTGCGGTAGGTTTTAAAAACGGCACGAATGGTAGTGTGAAAATTGCATTAGATGCAATTTCTTCCGCAAAATCGCCACATCATTTCTTATCGGTCACCAAATTCGGGCATTCTGCAATTGTTTCTACGCAAGGAAACCCAGATTGCCATATTATTTTGCGTGGTGGCGATAGCGCAACCAACTACGATGCTGACTCCGTTGCAGCGGCTTGTGCTGCGATTGAGAAATCCGGCGGACGTCCACACGTGATGATCGATTTCAGCCACGCTAACAGCCAAAAACAGTTCAAACGCCAAATGGACGTTTGTGCTGATGTCTGCAACCAAATCGCAAGCGGTTCAAGCTATATTTCAGGCGTGATGATTGAAAGCCACTTGATTGAAGGTCGCCAAGACTTAATTGAAGGCAAAGGTTTAGAGGCTTTGGTTTACGGACAAAGTATTACAGACGGTTGTATTGGTTGGGAAGATAGCGAAAAAGCGTTATTTGCACTGGCACAAGCGGTCGAAAAACGCCGACAATTTGCAAAATAATCTTTTCATTGAGGGCGAATACAATTCGCCCTTTCTTTGTTTAACCTTAAAGCAAATTCAATTTGTTCAAACTAAAAATATGATGAAATCTACTATTCTTGCTTTAGATACTGCCACAGAGGCTTGCTCTGTAGCGTTACAACATAACGGAAATATTACTTTCTTAGAAGAAATCAGCCCTCGTTCCCATACTCAACGTATTTTGCCGATGGTAGATGAATTACTTAATCAAGCCAATATCGAACTCAAAGAAGTAAATTATTTAGTATTCGGACGTGGACCGGGCAGTTTTACCGGCGTGAGGGTAGGTGTAAGTGTGGCACAAGGGTTGGCAATGGGAGCGAATTTGCCGGTGGTAGCCGTTTCTAACTTAAAAGCAATGGCAGAAGAGGCATATCAAAAATTAGGGGCAACAAAGGTAATTGCCTTAATTGATGCCCGAATGAATGAAGTTTACTTTGCTCAATTTGAACGAAAGGGTGCAGAATGGAATGAAGTAGTGGCTGAACAAGTCTGTTCGCCCGAAGCTGCAATAGGCCAATTTCAAGTAAGTGAAGAGACTGTGGTGGTTGGCACAGGTTGGGCGGCATATTTGCAATTTTCTGAGCAAAATCTACCGCTTGTTATCAGTGATATTACCTTGCCTTCCAGCCGATATATGCTTTCGATTGCTGAAACTGAGATTCAAAAAGGCAATATCCAATCTGCTTTTGAAATAGAACCGGTGTATTTGCGTAATGAAGTTACTTGGGAAAAACTACCTCATAAGCAATAACACTACGCTTTTTGCTAAATAAAGAAGTATTGCAAGAACCCCGTATAACAAGCAATGCCAAATAAGATCATACCTAGTAGCTTCGTGGTTAATTCGGGGCTTAAAATATTGCGCAATTTCATTGAAAAATAGACCGTAAAAAGCGAACTCATTACCACAATGCCGACAATCGCAAAATTCACATAGCCGATTTGCCAAGTTGCTAAGGTTGAATTCAACACAAAAGGGCGGGATAAGTAGCCATATAAATTGCCGATTCCGCCAATCACCATCATATAGTTAGTATAAACTGCAACCTGTTTCGGTGAAACCGAGCGTATTTGCGTGACAATCGGGGCCATAATTGAACCGCCGCCAATGCCGGTAATACCTGCAATTAAACCGCCTAAACTGCACATTGTGGCATTAGATACTGCTTCTTTTGGTTTAGGTGGTACTATTGCTTTAACTCTTGGTTTGTGAAATAGGGTTTTAAATGAAAGTGTCAGCAGGGTTAGAATAAAGATAGCAATAATGCTGTTATCAGAGAAAATAAAACTGAGCTCAAACCCAATTTGTACGCCTAACATCATCGCAAGTGACCAAATCAACACATTTGTTCGATTGATTTTTATCTGTTGATGGTGGAATAAGCATAAATTAATAGTGGCTGAACCAATCACAATGGTAAGAGAGCAGGCGGAAATCACTTGGAGAGGCAGTTCAGGAAACAGTGAATGTAAAATCGGCATCATTAAAACACCCCCGCCAATCCCAAATAGTGCAGAAGTGATATTGACTATGATGCCACAAATGATCAAAATAATTATCACGGTCATTGTCATAATCCATCTCCTAAAGTGTGATAAGTATGCAAAATTTTCTAAATAAAGGATTATGATCGCAATCATATATGGAAAAAATAAAATAATAAGGATAATCAATGAACAATATGCCAACCCCCGAACAATTGATGTCTTGCCAATTAAGTGTAATGTCTGATCTAGAAAAAGGAGTCGTTATTTATTCTCAGGGTTATCACGCCAGAGAATTTTATTTTTTAAAGAGTGGCTTGATAGGGCTATATCATATGCTGGAAAATGGCAAAGAGAGTCTGGTAAGGGTGTATAAAGCCAATGATTATTTTGGGTTCCGAACCTTTTTTGGCGATAATCGCTATCATTGCTCAGCTCGGGTGTTACAGCCGGCAGAATTGATACGAATTACTCCCTTAAATTTTATTGAGTTTTGGGCAAATAATTCTGCCTTAATTATTTCTCTGTTAAAACAACTCTCTACAGAATTACAAGATGCAGAACATCGTTTATCGATGGTGTCCTACCAAAAAACGCAAGAGCGGGTAATGAACAGCATCCATTATTTACATCAACGTTACCCCAATTATCACTGGACTAACCGTGAAATAGCTGAATTTGCAGGTTGTGAAACCGAAACGGCAATTCGGTTACGGCGGGAATTAAAGAAAATCAGTTAAATTGTCATAAATTATTCATAGTTGTGATCACCATCACATATCTATTATGACAAACATCATATTCTATCGTTAAAAATAAGATTTATGCTATTCCTGTCTCTAATGGGATATGTCATTAATATAGTCATATTGAGGTGAAGAATATGTTATTAACAATAATTACTTTTCTGGTTGTGACTGGACTAGTCGGGTATATATCCTGGCGAAAAACCAGAAATGACGATCTTTCAACATCTAAAGGTTATTTCTTGGCAGGGCGTGGCTTGAGTGCCACGGTTATCGGCTGTTCAATGGTCTTAACCTCGCTTTCTACCGAGCAACTTATCGGCGTGAATGCCAACTCTTATGCCGGTAATTTCTCGATTATTGCGTGGACTGTGCCGGCAGTGATTCCGCTTTGCTTCTTGGCACTTTATCTGTTGCCGAAATATATCCGCAACGGTTACACCACCATTCCGGAGTTCTTTGAAAACCGTTTCGACCGCCAAACCCGTTTGATTATGTCGGGCTTGTTCTTGGTGTTCTATCTTTTCATCGTCATTCCGACCGCACTTTACACCGGTGCGATTGCGTTCAATAAAATCTTCAACCTTGAAACTGCCTTCGGCTTAAGCTATGGGGCGGCGATCACCTACACGGTGATTGCGATTGGTATTGTTGGGGCTATTTATGCGATCTTCGGTGGCTTAAAAGCGGTGGCGGTGTCAGACACTTGGAATGCGGTCTTGTTAGTCATCGGGGCATTATTAGTGCCGGTGTTTGCACTCATCTATTTAGGCAACGGCAGTATGGCGGAAGGGGTGAAAATTATCACCACTACTCATGTTGAAAAATGGAATGCGGTGGGCAGTGCCACCGATGCAGTGCCTTGGCCGACCATTTTCACCGGCATTATGGTGGTGCATTTCTTCTACTGGACGACTAACCAAGCCATTGTGCAACGTGCCTTGGGGGCGAGAGACTTAAAAGCCGGTCAAAAAGGGATCTTAATTGCGGCGTTGTTCTTATTACTGCTACCGCTTATCTTAAACTTACCAGGCTTGCTCAGCTTCCACATTTTAGGCGAGGGCTTGAAACCGATTGACGTATCTTACCCTGAATTGGTGAACAAAACTTTCCCAACCGTGCTACAAGGCTTCTTTATTGCCGCATTGTTCGGGGCGATTTTGAGTACTTTCAACTCGTTCTTAAACTCAGCGGCAACCATTTACTGTAAAGACTTGCTGCCGTCTATCAGCAAAAAACAGTTCTCTGATGCAGAACTCATCAGCTATGCGAAAAAAGTCTCTGCGGTAATGGCGGTGATTACAATGATTTTTGGGCCGTTACTGATGTTCGGCACAGACGGTATTTTCTTACTAACCAAACGCTTCGCCGGTTTTGTGAACATTCCGATTGTGGCATTATTTGCGGTAGGACTATTCAACAAAACTGTATCAGGAAAAGCGGCACGCATTGCCTTGCTCGCACACGTTATTCTCTACTTCTGCATCGTTTGGGTGTTTGATGTAAAAATCAACTTTGTGTATGTGCAAGCCGGCCTGTTCGTGTTCGATGTGGCGTTAATGCTGATTTTAGGTACTTTCTTAAAACGTGCGACTCCGTACGAAGACAACAAAATCAACCACGCCAATGTGGACTTAAGCAGCTGGGAATACGCCCCACTGGCAGTGGCTTCTATCGTACTGGGCTTATTCACGCTATACGCTTTCCTCTCTCCGCTCGGTTTAGCCTCGCCAGACGGCAGCCCTGCGATGGTGCTGGCGGTGTATGCGGTGCTACAAGCGGTGGTTTGTGTCGTGTTTTTTGCAAAATGTAAAGGCAAAAAGGCGGTGAATTAACCAAATAGAAAATTCCCCTCTTTAGCAAAGAGGGGTTAGGGGAGATTTGGCAGTAGTCATTATCGAAGTGAGGGAATGAATAATCCTTAATATATTCGCTTTCCGACCATTTTTTGCTTATTTTCTCCGTTAATTTAGCCTGTCAAATCTCCCCCTGCCCCTCTTTTCTAAAGAGGGGAGTGCATATTTGGAAGACTATTTCATCAGGGTTCTTGCCCTAACAAAGAGGTCATTATGAATAACATCATCTATATTTTGTTAGATCAAGTGCGTAAAGATATGCTCGGAACTTACGGGCATCAGGTGGTGAAAACCCCGAATTTAGATCGCTTGGCGAAAGACGGCATTCGGTTTAACAACGCTTTCACGCCGGCTTCGGTTTGCGGGCCGGCTCGCACCTCGCTGTTTACCGGCTTAATGCCGTCCAGCCACGGGATTATCAAAAACGGCGAAAAAGGCGGCACTGGCGAAATTCCACAACAAAACCCCAACATTGCCGGCGTGGAGGGCTATAACTCCTTTGTGATTGGCAAATGGCACGTTGGTACAAAATCCGTTCCCGAAGATTACGGCATCGCCGGTCATAACTTTGACGGCTATGGCTATCCGGGCAGCCAAGTGTATAAAAACCTCGTGTTTAATCAGCCGCCAACACACTCCAACCGCTACCGTGAATGGTTGGCGGAAAAGGGCTATGATGCACCCGAAGTCAGCCGAGCCTATTTTGGCGACAATCCGCACCTGCGTGTGCAGGAACTCTGTGGCTTGCTTTCCGGCACTCGTGAGCAGACGATAGAGTGGTTTATCATTGACGAGGCGAAAAAATACATTCAAGCCTCCCTTGATGAGAAGAAACCGTTCTTTGCGTGGATCAATTTCTGGGGGCCACACACCCCGTGCGTGGTGCCGGAGCCGTATTATTCAATGTATGACCCAAGCCAAGTGGTGCTGGACGAAAGTTTCTTCAAACCGCTTGAGGGTAAACCGAACCACTTCCGTACCATTTCACAAATGTGGGGAATGTGGGAGGCGAGCGAAGAGCGCTGGAAAGAGGTGATTTCTAAATTCTGGGGCTACATCACGCTGATTGACGATGCGATTGGCGAGCTGTTCCGTTTCTTGGAAGAGAACCATCTCTATGAAAATACCTTCCTCGTTGCCACTGCCGACCACGGCGATGCAATGGGTGCGCATAAGATGATCGAAAAAGGCGAGTTTATGTTTGAAACCACCTACAACATTCCGCTGATTATCAAAGATCCGCACTCCACAAGAGTGAATGAAGTGGACGATAACCTCGTTTATTTGCACGATCTCACTTCCACCGTGTATGATGTAGCAAATCAACCGATCCCGACCGCTTTCCAAGGCGAGAGCATTCTGCCTATAACCAGACAAAGCCAAAACAACGACCGCAAAGGCTTGTTGTGCCAACTGGCAGGGCATTTTGTCTATTTTGAACAGCGTATGTGGCGGCGTAAGGATTACAAATTAGTCTTCAACGCCGCCGACCGCTGCGAACTCTACGATGTCAGAAAAGACCCCGAAGAGATGCACAACCTCTTTTATGACGAAGCCTATCGAGCCGTGAAAAAAGAGATGTTGGAAGAAATGCGACAGGAAATGAAACGCCTCAACGACCCACTGGAAAATTGGGTGTATCGGATTATTGATGAGATATAATGAGTTGCCCTGTACGAGCCGTACAGGGCTTCTTAATCAGAGCTACTCCGTAGCTCGCCCATAAGTCGCAGAGCGACTTGGTTTATTGAACCTAGCACGGCTCGTGCTAGGGAATGATGTAGAGAATTTATGACTACCACCTACTTCCACCTAATGGCAAAACCCAGCAGTTTTCACTGTAATATTCAGTGCGAGTACTGTTTCTATCTGAGCAAGGAACAGACCATTCCGCCGGAAAAATCGCAGTTTATGAACGATGAAACGCTGCAAAACTACATTCGCCATTATATCGAAGCCAACCAAAGCCAACGGGTGGATTTTGTGTGGCAGGGCGGGGAGCCGACCTTGCTGGGCTTAGATTTCTATAAACAAGCGGTCAAATATCAGCAAAAATTTGCAAACAGCAAGCAGATCACCAACGCAATCCAAACCAACGGCATTGCTCTAAACCGCCAGTGGGCGAGCTTTTTCAAAGAGAATCATTTTCTGGTGGGCTTATCCATTGACGGACTGAGCGACATTCACGACCGCTACCGCATTTCCACCAACGGCAAACCGACTTTTGAACGGGTGAAAAGTGCGGTCGATTTATTGAAAGAGGTTGGCGTGGAATTTAACACCCTCACGGTGGTGAACGACCGCAACTGGCAACGGGGGAGAGAAACCTACCAAGCCCTCAAAGCCCTCGGCAGCCGTTATATGCAGTTTATTCCGGTGGTAGAAAGCCACAAGGGTAAATTACAGCCCTTTTCCGTTCCGCCCCAAGGCTACGGGCAATTTTTAGTCGATGTCTTTCACGAATGGTTGCCCGACCGTGGGCAGATTTTTGTGATCGAGTTTGATAACCTGCTCGGGCAGTGGCTTGGCTATCCCTCCAACAACTGCGTCTTCCGTCCGACTTGCGGCAGCTCACTAGTAGTGGAAGCCTGTGGTGATGTGTACAGTTGCGACCATTTCGTCTATCCCGACTACCACATCGGCAACCTCAACCAACAACCGCTGGCGGAGATCGTCTCATCAGCAGCCCAGCTTCAATTCGGGCTGAATAAACAGGCAAAACTCTCGCAAACCTGCCTAAATTGCAAATTCCGCATTCTCTGCCACGGCGGCTGCCCAAAACACCGCATCGTCCCCCAAGACAGCGGTGAAAATCACAACTACCTTTGCCCCTCTTACCAACAGTTTTTTGCCGAGACTTCCGGCGTGATGAGACAAATGAGTGAACAAATTCGGTTTGCAGGAAGGTAACAGAGAGGTAAATAACACAAACAAGCGGTTAAATTTCGCTGAAAATTTGCAAAAATTCCCGAAAATTTAACCGCTTGCTGCTTGTGGCTTATAGTTTGCCTAGCTTCTGTTTGTAATGATAGCGGCAGACAGAGAGATATTTATCATTGCCGCCGATTTGTATTTGTTCACCGTCTTTAATGGCTTCGCCTTTTTCATTTAATCGAACGACAAAATGGGCTTTTTTGCCACAATCACAGATGGTTTTGAGTTCTTCCAGCTCATCTGCCCAAGCCAACAAATATTTGCTACCTTCAAATAATTCAGCTTGGAAATCGGTGCGTAGCCCGTAGCAAAGCACCGGAATTTTGAGTTTATCGACCACATCACTTAATTGATAAACCTGTGTTTTAGTTAAAAACTGAGCCTCATCAATCAAGATACAGTGTAACGCTTTGTTTGAGTGTAATGCCTTAATTTCCGCAAATAGATTGGTATCAGCGGTAAATAAATTGGCTTCTTGTGAAATACCGATACGAGAGCTGACTTTCCCCACACCGAAACGGTCATCAATAGCGGCGGTGTAAACTAAAGTGTTCATTCCACGTTCTTGGTAATTGTAAGAAGATTGAAGCAGAGTAGTAGACTTACCTGCATTCATTGAAGAGTAGTAAAAATAGAGTTTTGCCATAGCTGTAACAAATAAAAAACGGCTAAAAATTTAGCCGTTTGTGCTGAAAATAGAATTAAACGTTGTCGATTTGACCTAAAAGTGAACGTAAACGATCTTGGAAGTTTTGTTGTTCCACTTTTAATTGTTCATATTCGCTGCGCAAGGTGTCGTTTTCTTGTTTCGCTGCATCGTTTTTGCCTTTTAATTCTTCAACTTCTAATTGAAGTAATTGAATAGTTTCAACAGCTTGTTTAATTTTTTCTTCTAATTGGTCTAAAACCGATAATGACATAGTAAATTCCCTCTAAAATAATATAAAAACTTGTAAAGATTATACTCTAAATCTGACTTTATTTTTATAAAAAAGTTTGGCTATTTGTGAATTTTTATTCAAACGCTGATTTTTTAGTAACGTAGCTTGCAGGTTACTGATAAAATATAATCTCTCTTCTTTTAAAGTTTTTCTTTCAAGAAACTAAGGAACAAAAATGAAACGAACTCTTTCTTTTGAATTTTCTCGTGTTACGGAAGCAGCGGCTCTAGCAGCTTACTCTTGGCTAGGCCGTGGGGATAAAAATGCCGCTGATGAAGCTGCGGTGAAAGCAATGCGGTTTATGCTCAACCAAATGGAAATCCGTGGCGAAGTGGTAATTGGTGAGGGCGAAATTGACGAAGCACCGATGCTTTATATTGGCGAGAAAATCGGTTTATCCCGCCTAGAAGATGAGGAAATCAGTATTGCGGTTGACCCGATTGACGGTACTCGTATGACTGCAATGGGGCAGGCAAATGCGTTGTCGGTATTAGCAGCAGGCGGCAAAGAAACCTTTTTAAAAGCCCCTGATATGTATATGGAAAAATTAGTGGTGGGGCAGGAATGCAAAGGAATGATTGATTTAAATCTTCCGCTTGAACAAAATCTTCGCCGTGTCGCCTCGAAAAAGGGCAAATTACTTTCCCAATTAACTATTGCTATTCTTGCCAAACCTCGCCACGAAAAAATAATTGCCGATGTGCAAAAATTAGGGGTAAGAGTGATTGCGATTCCTGATGGCGATGTTGCGGCTGCGGTGCAATGCTGTTTGCCAGAGAGCGAATTGGATCTGCTTTATGGTATCGGCGGAGCACCTGAAGGGGTAGTGGCGGGGGCTGCGGTTCGTGCATTGGGTGGCGATATGCAAGCACGTTTAATTCCTCGCAACCAAGTGAAGGGGAATAGCCCGGAAAATTTAACTGCTACCGAAAAAGAGCTTTCACGCTGTAATGAAATGAATGTGCCGGTGAATACAGTGTTGAAATTAGAAGATTTGGTGCGTGATGACAATATCGTCTTTGTTGCAACTGGCATTACCTCAGGTGAATTGTTAAAAGGGATTAAACGTAGAGGCAATATTGCCAGCACTGAAACCTTACTTATTCGTGGTAAGTCTAGAACCATTCGTAAAATTCAATCCGACCATTATGTCGATCGTAAAGATAACGAACTCCTTTCTTTATTGGATTTATAGCTTTTCTCTGATAAATCGGGCTTTTAGCCCGATTTTTTGTCTTCCCAAAGTAATCAAAATCACTACATTGTCACGCTTACTCTTGTTTGTGAGTATTAATTGCACATAAATTAAAGCCGAGTGTTTCTGCCACAATACAAATTGTCTGAAATTTCACTTGGCTTGGGTCTTTAAATAAGCGTTTTAGGGTAGAGCTTGAAATGCCGGTTTGCATTTCAAGGGTGGTTAATTCTATGCCTAATAGTTTCCGCTGAGCATTAAGCTGCTTGCCAAAATGTGGCAAATCCCCAATTTTGTTTTTTTCAAATAATTTCTGCTCGTCTCGCTCTTGTTTGAGCGCCTGTTTTCGTAACTGATTTAGTTGGTTTATCTGATTTTGTATTTCGTTTGATAGTTTCATTTTATTTTTGAGCTAAAGGTAGATTATTTATGTGTTTATGGGTTAAATATAACCTGTTTGGATATATAAAGGTTATATTTAATCTTAATCTGTTTTGTTTTTGCAATCAAGATCTCAAATATAATCTTTCATCTGTTTTGGTTGGGCTGAATTTATGCTGCGTTTGTGCTAAAATACGTTGAGTTTCGATATAATAAAAAGGAGAAATAATGGATCTCGCTTATTTGGCTAAAATGCCACAAGAAGAATTTACCGCACGCCGTGAGCGTGTGCTTGAGCAAATGCAGGATAATTCTGCGTTATTGGTTTTTACCGAATCGGAAAAACGCCGTAATAGTGACTCTGAATACTTGTTTAGACCTGATAGTTACTTTTGGTATTTAACCGGTTTGGCAGAACCTAAATCAACCGTATTGCTGGTAAAAAGAGAAGGTAAAACAGAAAGTATTATTTTTGTGCGTAAAAAAGACCCTTTAATGGAAACCTGGAATGGCAGACGTTTAGGGGTTGAGGAAGCTCCAAAAACGTTACAGCTTAACGCAGCTTTTGATATTGATGACATGGAAACTGTTCTTGCAAAAAAATTAGAAAATCTGACCGCTTGTTATTGTGCGTTAGGGCTACAACAGTGGGGCGATAAGATTCTGTTTGCAACATTTGAAAAAATGAAAGCCAATCGGCAAAAAGTGCCGACAACCTTGATTGATTGGCAGCCAATGTTGTCGGAAATGCGGTTGATTAAATCAGAGCTTGAAGTTGCCTTAATTCAGCAGGCGTGTCATATTTCTTCAATGGCACATATTCGAGCGATGAAACAAGCTCGCCCGAATCGTTATGAATGGGAAATTGAGGGGGAAATTCAACACGAATTTAGCCGTTTTGGAGCAAGGTTTCCGGCATATAATTCAATCGTTGCCAGCGGTGAGAATACCTGTATTCTTCATTACAATGAAAATGATCAGGTGCTTAAAAACGGCGATTTATTGCTGATTGATGCCGGGGCGGAATTTGCGTATTACGCCGGCGATATTACCCGAACCTTCCCTATCAATGGCAAATTCTCCGAACCGCAAAAAGAGCTGTACGAATTAACCTTAACTATGCAAAAAGAGGCGATGAAGCTTCTTGTGCCAAACAGCTCGATTAAAGCGGCAAACGATAAGGCTGTACAGATTCTCACGCAGGGCTTGGTTCGCTTAGGGATTTTAAACGGTGATGTGGAAAGCCTGATTGAGCAAAAAGCCTATCGCCAATTTTATATGCACGGATTAGGGCATTGGCTAGGGCTAGATGTTCACGATGTGGGGGATTACGGCACGGAGCGGGATCGTCCTTTGCAGATTGGTATGGTGTTAACGGTTGAACCCGGTATATATATTCCTACAGAGGCTGATGTACCGGAGCAATATAAAGGCATTGGGATTCGGATTGAAGATAATTTGCTGATTACCGAATACGGCAACAAAAACTTAACCAGCGGTTGCCCGAAAGAAATTGCGGATATTGAGCAGTTAATGCAATCGTTAAATTAATTCGCAAATTTTTGTAAAAAAATTATTCACAATCCTTGTAAGGATTGTTCACAGCTTCGCTGCCGTTGGCAAAGCCAACGTTCAAAAAGCTATGCTTTTTGTGACCATTTGTTTGATATTTTGGGGAATTTAGCTTAATCTAACCCGACCAAACACAGTGTTTGGGCAATCACAACACGAAGGAGTGTTTATATGTATTTTGAAATTTACAAAGACGCAAAAGAAGAATTTCGTTGGCGTTTAAAAGAGGGTAACCACGAAGTTATTGCAACCAGCCAAGCTTATACGACTAAGCAAGGTTGTCAAAAAGGCATTGAAGCAGTTAAAAAAGTTACACCTGAAACAGAAGTAAAAGATTTAACTAAAGCTGAAGCATAATCTATAAAGCCCTGATATTATTTCAGGGCTTTGTTATTTATGCAAATATGATGCTTAATTATTCAATTTAAGGCTTGCGGATTTTTCTAAAAAAGATAATATGCGTTTATATTATAAAGAGGAAATATATGCAAAACACAGAACTCGCATTAGCTCAATGGTTTAGGCAATCTACACCTTATGTTAATATGCACAGAGGCAAAACCTTTGTGATTATGCTTGACGGCGATGTGATAGAAAGCCCAAATTTTGTCAATATTATCAATGACATCAGCCTACTGCACAGCCTAAATATCAAATTAGTGATTGTATTTGGAGCAAGACCGCAGATTAATCAATTACTGGCTCAAAATAATATTGAACCTGAGTATTACCACAATATCCGTGTAACTAATCCGCAATCGCTAGAATATGTAAAACAAGCGGTAGGGAAAGTTCATTATGATTTATTTGCCCGTCTTTCCTTGCGTTTACCCCATTCTGAAGTGATTAATGTAGTCAGTGGTAATATGATTTTAGCCCAGCCCATCGGCGTGGTGGATGGGGTAGATTATGCACTAAGCGGTAAAATCCGTCGTATTAATATTGAGAGCATTAAGCAGCAACTGGCACAAAATTCGATTGTATTACTTGGTCCGATTGCCCCGTCTGTCACCGGTGAAATGTTTAATCTGCCGTTTGAAGATATTGCCACACAGGTTGCAATTAAACTTCGTGCCGATAAATTAATCGGTTTTTGTGAAGAGCAGGGGATTTTAGATGAAAACGGCAAGCCAATTCCAGATTATCTTCCGCAAGATGGCGAAACCTTGTTACAGCAGTTAATCGAGCGTGGCGAATATCACACCCCGAAAGCTCGGTTTTTGCAGGCGGCGATCACGGTATGCCGAGAGGGAGTGAAACGCTCGCATTTATTAAGCTATAAAGAAGATGGCTCATTGCTTCAAGAGTTATTCTCTCGTGATGGTATTGGCACGCAGTTCTCAATGGAAAGCTCGGAGCAAGTGCGTATTGCGAACTCCAGCGATATTCCGGGATTATTAGATTTAATTCGCCCACTCGAACAGCAGGGCATATTGGTAAAACGCTCTCGAGAACAATTAGAAATGGAAATCGCCAACTATACCATTATTGAGCGTGATGGTGTGGTGATTGCCTGTGCGGCACTTAACCCGTATCCGGAAGAAAAAATGGCGGAAATGGCATGTGTGGCGGTTCACCCTGATTATCGTGATTCCTCAAGAGGGGATATTCTACTGGAAAATATTCAAAAACGGGCAGTGCAACTGGGAATGGAAAAACTCTTTGTGCTGACTACAAGAACCACACAATGGTTCCAAGAACGAGGATTTAGGCTGGCAGATGCCCAAGATTTACCTCGTTATAAACGGGAAAATTACAATTATCAACGTCGTTCTAAAGTATTAATTTTACCGCTTTGGTAAAATATTCAATGTTTTTGACCGTTTGTTACCAGGAGAACTATGAAAAAACATCAACCCATCAAAGGGGCTATGGCAATTATTACCGCAGGTGTATTATTTGCCTGTATCAATACCTTAATTCCCAAATTAACGTCCATTTCACCGATTGATTCGAGCGTGATTGCACTGGTGCAATATTTAGTCGCCTTTATTTTCCTCGTACCCAGTATGAATAATATCGGTTTCTTCTCTTCATTAAAAACCGAGCATTTTGGGCAACACTGTTTTCGGATTTTTCTATCTGCGATTGGTATTCAATGTTGGACAATGGCACTCGCTAACCAATTACCTATTTGGCAGGGCATAGCGTTATTGATGACTTCACCATTGTTTGTGACCATCGGCTCCGGTCTGTTTTTAAAAGAGAAAGTGGATAAAAAGCGTTGGATTGCAACCGCAATGGGGTTTGTTGGGGCAATGATTATTCTAGAGCCTTGGAGTGACCATTTTGAAATGATTGCGTTACTGCCGATTGCTGCGGCTTTTTTCTGGGCAGGTTATTCGCTGATGGTGAAAAAACTCTCTCGCTACGATAGCCCGACTACGATGGTTGCTTACCTGTTTATTTTAATTACGCCTTTTAATTTGTTGATTGCGCTCACAAACCTTAGTCCTAGTGGCTTTAGTTTACCTTCTTGGAGTGATTTCGGCTTTTTAATCTTACTTGGTTTCTTTACGGCTTTAGCACAACTGGCGGTAGCCAAAGCCTACAGTGTAGCAGATGCCTCCTACATTCAGCCGTTTGATTTTATTAAATTACCGCTGAATGTATTAGCCGGTTGGTTGGTATTTAACTGGGTGCCACCGGGTAAATTATGGCTAGGGGCAGCGATTATTATTGCGGCAACCATTTATATTACTCACGCTGAAACTAAACAGAGTAATTAGCAACAAATTCACGTTACATAAAAAATCCCTTTATCTTTAAGATAAAGGGATTTGCAAATTTTAAGCTAAAATTGACCGCTTACAGAGCGTTCTTATCACCACGAGATAGGCTAATCACGCCGGAGCGAACAATCTCTACAATCGTTGTTTCTTCTTTAACTGCCTCAATAAATGCATTGAGTTTCTCGGTAGAACCGGATAATTGAATGGTGTAAAGTTTCGGCGTTAAATCTACAATTTGCCCACGGTAAATATCTACCATACGTTTCAGTTCATCACGAGATGAACCTGTAGCTCGCACTTTTACCAATAACACTTCACGCTCAACGTGTTCATAAGCACTTAAGTTACTCACTTTAAACACATCAATGAGTTTGTGTAGTTGCTTTTCGATTTGTTCTAACACCTGTTCTTCGCCTTGCGCGACAATTGTCATACGGGAAAGGCTTGGATCATCAGTAGGGGCAACGGTCAAGCTTTCAATGTTAAAACCACGTTGTGAGAAAAGGGCAACTACACGAGATAATGCACCTGATTCATTTTCTAATAATACGGCTAATGTTCTACGCATCTGTTCTCTCCGTTTTACTTAACATCATTTCATTCATTGCTCCTCCACGCACTTGCATTGGGTAAACATGTTCCGTTTCATCGACCAATACATCAACAAATACAAGTTTATCTTTAATTGAGAATGCCTCAGTTAATTTTGCCTCCAATTCAGAAGGGTGGTCGATTTGAATCCCAACGTGGCCATAAGCCTCTGCCAATTTAGCAAAGTTAGGTAGAGAATTCATATACACCTGTGAATGGCGGCCAGAGTAAATAATATCTTGCCACTGTTTCACCATACCTAAGAAACGGTTATTTAAGCTGACAATCACAATCGGTGTGTCGTATTGCTTTGCGGTGGAAAGTTCCTGGATATTCATTTGGATACTACCATCACCGGTTACACAAACAACAGTGGCATCAGGGTGGGCAAATTTTACCCCCATCGCAGCAGGTAAGCCAAAGCCCATTGTGCCTGCACCGCCTGAATTAATCCAACGACGTGGTTTATCAAACCCATAATGCAATGCAGCAAACATTTGATGTTGTCCAACATCTGAGGCAACATAGGCTTCCCCATTGGTCAATTTGTGGATCATTCTAATCACTTGTTGTGGCTTAATCACATCACTGTTTTCTTCAAAGGCTAAGCAATTACGAGCTTTCCAAGCATCAATTTGTTGCCACCAAGCGGTTAAATCTACCTGATTTTTTGCAAGATTTTCCTCACCTAATAAAGATAAAAATTCTTCCATTACATTCTTAGCACTGCCTACAATTGGAATATAAGCTTGTACTGTTTTGGAAATTGAGGCTGGATCAATATCCACGTGGATCACTTTTGCATTCGGGCAATATTTTGCTAAGTTATTTGTTGTACGATCATCAAAACGTACCCCAATACCTAAAATCAAATCACTTTCGTGCATTGCATTATTTGCCTCAAAAGTGCCGTGCATTCCTAACATACCTAAGTATTGCTTATCAGAGGCAGGGTAGGCACCTAGTCCCATTAAGGAACAGGTTACAGGTAGATTTAGCTTTTGTGCAAACTCTGTAATTTCTGGGGAACACTCTGCACTAATTACACCACCGCCTACATAAAGTACTGGGCGTTTTGCCACTAATAGTGCTTTTAATGCTTTTTTAATTTGCCCTTTATGCCCTTGAACCGTTGGGTTATAAGAACGCATTGATACTTCTTGCGGATATTCATAGGGATATTTATTTAATGGATTGACTACATCTTTAGGAATATCAATAACTACCGGACCTGGTCGACCGGTTGAGGCAATATAGAAAGCTTTCTTAATGATCGAAGGAATTTCTTCTGTACTTTTTACCAAGAAACTGTGTTTTACAACCGGACGAGAAATACCGATCATATCACTTTCTTGGAATGCATCTGTTCCAATTAAACTTGATGGAACTTGACCCGACAGTATTACCAACGGAACAGAGTCGGTATAAGCGGTTAAAATACCAGTGATTGTATTCGTTGCTCCCGGACCTGAAGTCACTAGCACACAGCCGACTTTACCTGTTGAACGGGCATAGCCATCAGCCATATGTACAGCACCTTGCTCGTGTCGAACTAAAACGTGATTCAACCCAAGTGTATGAATTGCATCATAAATATCGAGTACAGAGCCACCCGGATAGCCGAAAACGTATTCTACGCCTTCATCCTTTAAGGACTGTACAATCATTTCTGCACCAGAAAGTTTTTTCATTGAATCCTCCAACAAAATAGCATTTTCTTCTCTAAGATGGTTGGATTTTGCAGTAAAATTTTATTGATGTCTAGTTCTTATTATGGGATCAAATGCTAGATTTGCTAGATTTATATTCTTTTTTATCTTAAAAGGTTGGGATTTTATAAAAATAAATCTATATATTTGTATTTTTTTGATTTTTAAATCTATATTTTACACTTTTGCTGAAATTTAAAACTTTTTTGACGATAACAGGAATCAGGAAAATAAAAAACCATCAAACAATGGTTTTTTATAAAAAGATTGTAAAAAAATCGATAAATTTAACCGCTTACAATGGCTAATTTTCATCGTTTAAAACTATTTTTTCGTTTGCTTCGGTTGTTATTTTAGCTATTGCATTACGATAGGTAATTTCTAATGTTTCTCGGCTAGTAGCCATAACACCTTGGTCAATCAAGAAACCATCTGTAACATCGTATACCCAACCGTGTAGCGAGAGGGATTTACCCTGTTCCCAAGCGGTTTTAATAATAGAGGACTGACCTAAATTATAAACTTGTTCTGCAACATTTAATCGGGTCAAGACATTTGATCGCTCTTCATAGGGAAGTTTGCCTAGTAAATGGCTGTGTTTAAACCAGATATCACGAATATGTAACAACCAGTTATTAATTAAACCAAGTTCTTTTTGTGCAATTGCCGCATTGATACCACCACAATTAGTGTGACCACAGATAATAATATGCTCAATTTCTAATACATCTACCGCATATTGAACAACCGACAGACAATTAAGATCAGTGTGAATCACCATATTTGCTACATTTCGATGAACAAATAATTCTCCGGGGCCTAACCCTGTGAGTTTTTCAGCAGGCACACGACTATCGGAACAGCCAATCCATAAATAGGTTGGCTTTTGATGTTCCGCTAATTCTTTAAAATAATCCGATTGTTCATCTTTCATCTTAGTTGCCCAGGCGTGATTATTGGCAAATAAGCGTTCAATTTTTTCCATAAATTCTCCTTTTTAACACTAATCTTGATTATATGATTAAATTGAAAAGTCGGGTAGGTAAAAAATAAAAATGCCCTTAGTTTTAAGGGCATTTGGTTTCATTTTGGGAGGGAGTTATTGCGTTGCTTGAATCGCAGTTAATGCAATAGTATAAACGATATCGTCAACTAAAGCCCCACGGGACAAGTCATTTACAGGTTTACGCATACCTTGTAACATTGGGCCGATAGAGACTAAATCTGCCGAACGTTGTACCGCTTTATAGGTGGTATTACCAGTATTTAAATCTGGGAAGACAAATACAGTTGCTTTACCTGCTACAGGTGAATTTGGTGCTTTTGAGCGGGCAACATCTTCCATAATTGCCGCATCATATTGTAATGGACCATCAATGATTAAATCTGGACGTTTTTCTTGGGCAATACGAGTTGCTTCTTTCACTTTTTCTACATCCGCACCTGAACCTGATGTACCGGTAGAGTAGGAGATCATTGCAACACGAGGGTCGATACCAAAGGCTTTGGCAGATTCTGCTGATTGAATAGCAATTTCCGCTAGCTGTTCTGCAGTTGGGTCAGGGTTTACCGCACAGTCACCGTATACTAATACTTGATCAGGTAGTAGCATAAAGAAGATAGAAGATACAATAGAGCTTCCCGGTGCAGTTTTAATGATCTGCATTGGTGGGCGAATAGTGTTAGCGGTTGTGTGAACTGCGCCTGAGACTAAACCGTCCACTTCATTAGCTTCAAGCATCATTGTACCTAATACAACTGTATCTAAAAGTTGCTCACGAGCAACAACTTCAGTCATTCCTTTTGCTTTACGTAATTCAACTAAGCGATCAACATAATTTTCACGAATGCTCGCAGGGTCAATAATCGTTACGCCTTTACCTAATACCACGCCTTGTGCTTCAGCAACACGTTGTACGTCTGTTGGGTTGGCTAATAACACACATTCTGCAATGCCACGCTCAGCACATAATGCAGCCGCTTTCACAGTACGAGGCTCATCTCCTTCAGGTAAAACAATGCGTTTTTTCGCTTGACGGGCATACTCGGTTAATTGATAACGGAATGCTGCAGGTGATAAACGTCTTGCACGAGTAGCGGCTTTAGAAACCTCATCAATGAAACCTACATTAAATTTGCTTGCCATATATTCTTTAATTGCAGCAATACGCTCTTTATCATCTACAGGCACTTCTAAGCTGAAGCTTTGTAGGCTTAATGCGGTTTGCCAAGTGTTACCTTCAATACGGAATACAGGCACACCGGTTTCAAATGCTTGTTGGCAAAGTTTTGCAATTGAGCTATCAATTTTATAACCACCGGTTAGTAAAATAGCACCAATTTCGATGCCATTCATTACCGCCAACGATGCAGCAACTAACACTTCAGGACGATCCGCAGAGGTAACTAATAAACTACCTGCTTTAAAATGATCGACCATATTTGGTAAGTTACGCGCACAGAATGTCACACCGCGAATCCGACGAGCCTTTATTTCGCCTTCATTAATAATTGAAGCGCCTAAATGTTTTGCAACATCAATTGCTCGTGTAGCAATAAGTTCTGCTTTCCAGCTAATACAGCCTAACAGCTTAATTGGACTTTTAGCAAAAAGATGCTCGACTTCTGAAGCATTATTATTTGAGTGCTGAAATGAATCAAAAATTTCAGTCAAATCTGGACGGGTTCTACCTGAATCATCTACTGGTGCATTGAATTTATTGATAATAACGCCCAGTAAATTTGGGTTGTTACGTCCACCAAATTGTGAAGCGGCAGCTTCAACTCGCTCTTTTAATTGAGCTGGTGTATCTGAGGCCGGTGCTGCAACTAATACAATTTCAGCATCAAGGGCTTGAGCCATTTCATAGTTAATGCTGTTAGCGTATGAGTTTTTACGCGTTGGAATTAAACCTTCAACAATGACAATTTCATTATTTTTTGATAATTTTTGGTGGCGTTCTACCACTTTTTCTAACAATACATCCGTTTGGTTTTGACCGATTAATGTTTCAGCTTCGCTTAACATAAACGGCTCACCAACCTCTGTTGTTTGTTCTGCTCTGATAATCGTTGTTGAGCGGTCTAACGTATCTTCACCGCTGATAGGTTGAGAAATCGGTTTTAAAAATCCTACTTTAGAACCTTTTTGCTCCAAAGCATGTACTAAACCTAAGCTAACACTGGTTAAACCAACACCAGTTGAAATAGGGATAAGAATGATCGTTCTAGACATAATATTTCCAAATTAAAAGAAAGTGAAAGGGCAGAATATCTGCCCCTATGATTATAATGCTAATTTAGCGGTATCTTGTGCAATCACGAGTTCTTCATTAGTTGGGATAACAACAGCTTTAAATGTTGACTCGTCCGCTGTAATGACTCCATCTTTACCAAAACGGGCAGCAAGGTTACGCTCTTGATCTAACTTAATGCCAAATAATTTTAAGTGATTTAAGGTTAATTCACGTACTAAGCCTGAATTTTCACCGATACCACCTGTAAATGCGATAGCATCTAAGTGGTCATCGCCTAAAATTGCCATATATGAACCAATATATTTAGCTAAACGATAGCTATATACATCTAAAGCACGTTTTGCTTCCGGTTTTGATACGTCATTGTAATTATCTTCCGCATAACGACAGTCACTAGTTACGCCAGTTAAACCTAAAAGACCAGATTTTTTTACTAGAGTAGTATCAATTTCGTCCATTGACATACCTAAGTTATTGTATAAGAAAGAGATAATCGCAGGGTCTAAGTCACCAGAGCGAGTACCCATTACTAAACCTTCTAATGGAGTTAAACCCATTGAGGTATCAATGCATTTACCATTGCGTACAACAGAAACAGAACCACCGTTACCTAAGTGGCAAATAATGGCATTGGTTTGCTCAACAGACTTACCTGCTAATTCTGCAACTTGTGAGGTGATATAGAAGTGGCTTGTGCCATGGAAACCGTAGCGACGAATACCATTTTCTTTATAGAATGTATATGGAAGTGCATATAAGAATGCGTGTTCCGGCATTGTCTGATGGAATGCAGTGTCAAATACAGCTACGTTTTTGTCTTTTAATTCAGGGAAAATGCGGAATGCTTCTTTAATACCAATTAAATGCGCAGGGTTGTGTAATGGTGCAAATTGCGTTGCATCTTCAATACCTTTAATCACTTCATCGGTAATTACAACTGATGAGGTGAATTTTTCACCGCCATGAACAATACGATGACCAATCGCGCCGATACCTGCTTTTAATTCGTCAGATAACAATTTTTCAGCAATAAAGGTAAGTGCTTCACTATGTGCTGCACCTGCACCTAAATCGGCATTACCTTTCTCCCCGTTTAACTTCCATTTGATACGTGCATCTTCTAAATGAAAAGCTTCAGCAAGTCCAGATAATTTTTCATCACCTGTTTTAGGATCTAAGATAGCAAATTTAAGAGATGAACTACCGCAGTTAAGGATTAAGATTAAGTTTTTAGACATGGTCAAATTACCTTATTTTATGAAATGAGTTTGAAGAAAATACTATTTTTATTGGTGTATTTAAGGTGTAAAGGATACACCTTTCAGCTCTTAAAATAAATGCTTGAACTCAAAGAAAGATAAAAATGTGTTTAAAATTTGATATAACAAGCTATAAATGTGAAAAAATATGGCGAACAAGCGGTTATTTTTCTAAAATATTTTACAATTTACCCTTTCATTTCATTAAGGAGATATTTTATGTTAAATAGAAGAAAATTTATCCAGCTTGGTGCAACTGCAATGCTTGTATTGGGGACACAACCGTCTGCATTTGCACAAACAGCCAAAAATAAAGCTGGCTTGCGTGTCATCGCCACTACGGATATTCACGGTTTCTTAACTGATTTTGATTATTACAAAGATGCTCCAACAGAAAAGTTTGGTTTTACCCGTACGGCAAGCCTAATTAAACAAGCTAGAGCAGAAGTTAAAAACAGTGTGTTAGTCGATAATGGTGACTTAATTCAAGGTAATCCTATTTCTGACTACCAGTCAACCAAAGGTGCAAAAGAGGGCAAACCTGAACCTTCGATTATGGCATTAAATGCGATGCAATATGAAGTTGGAACGCTGGGAAATCATGAATTTAACTACGGTTTAAGCTATTTAGATAATGCTATTAAGCAAGCAAAATTCCCTATTGTTAATGCAAACATTGTGAAGCCAGGGACAGATGAACCATTCTTTACACCTTATGTTATTCAACAAAAAGAAATTTTTGATGAAAAAGGTAACAAACACACACTTAAGATTGGTTATATCGGTTTTGTACCGCCACAAGTGATGATTTGGGATAAAGCTAATCTTGAGAGAAAAGTTGAAGCCCGAGATATTGTGAAAACCGCACAAAAATATGTGCCTATAGTTAAAAAAGAAGGGGCAGATATTGTCGTTGCATTAGCACATACCGGCCCGTCTGACGAACCTTATAAAGAAGGTGCTGAAAACTGTGCATTCTATCTTGCCGATGTAAAAGGCATTGATGCGGTTATTTTCGGGCATTCACATCGCCTGTTCCCAAATAAAGAATTTGCAAATTCGCCAAATGCCGATATTGCAAAAGGAACAATGAAAGGCGTACCGGAAAGTATGGCAGGCTACTGGGGGAATAACATCAGTGTGATTGATTTAAGCTTGGCCGAAAACAATGGTAAATGGGGCGTTGTGGACGGTAGAGCAGAGTTGCGTCCAATTTATAATACGGAAGAGAAAAAAGCAACCGTTGAGAACCACCCTGAAATCGTTGCATTATTAAAAGAAACCCATGAAGCAACCCGTCAATTTGTGTCTCAACCTATCGGTAAAGCAACTGATAATATGTATAGTTACCTTGCGTTAGTTCAAGATGACCCTACCATTCAAATTGTGAACCAAGCTCAAAAAGCGTATGTAGAAAATGTGGTAAAAGGCTTGCCGGAGCTTGCAGGATTACCAATTCTAAGTGCCGGAGCACCGTTTAAAGCCGGTGGACGTAAAAATGACCCGACAGGCTATACCGAAGTCGATAAAGGCGAATTAACTTTCCGCAATGCGGCAGACTTATACCTTTACCCAAATACCTTAGTGGTGGTTAAAGCAACAGGGGCAGAATTAAAAGAGTGGTTAGAGTGCAGTGCCGGAATGTTCAAACAAATTGATGTTGCTTCGGATAAACCTCAATATTTATTAGACTGGACAGGTTTCCGGACCTATAACTACGATGTGATTGATGGTGTGAATTATCAGTTTGATTTAACCCAACCGGCTCGTTATGATGGTGAATGCAAATTAATTAACCCTAATTCGCATCGTGTTGTGAATTTGACTTTTGAGGGTAAACCTGTTGATCCTAAACAAGAGTTTTTAATTGCGACCAATAATTATCGTGCTTATGGTGGTAAATTCCCGGGAACAGGCGATAAACACATTGTGTTCGCCGCACCGGACGAAAACCGCCAAGTGTTAGCGAATTATATTACCACCGAAAGTAAAGCTCACGGGCAGGTAAGTCCGAAAGCGGATAACAACTGGCGTATTGCACCAATTAGCTCAAATGCAAAACTGGATATTCGTTTTGAAACCTCTCCAACAGATAAAGCTAAAGCCTTCATTAAGGAAAATGCACAATATCCGATGGAGTATATCGAAAACGATGAAACCGGCTTTGCGGTTTACCGTATTGATTTAACCAAATAATCAGAGCTAAATACAAGCGGTCTAATTTGCAAAAAAATTAACAAATTTGACCGCTTGTTTCATTCCATTTTTCTAAAATTGTTGTGCTATATTTTGCCGAATTTCATCAAAATTGGTCGATTTGACTAAATTACCATTTTCAAAAACCACCTCTAAAAGATCATCTGAAAAATCATCCAGTGCGGTTAGCTCGTCAACATAATGATCATAAGAGATTACTTTTACTCGCCCTTTTTGCGATTTTTTTAAGCCGTTATCGGTTTTAGGGGCTTTGAAAATCGCCTTTTCGACACCGTTAATTGTAATTGAAGTCGCTTTGATTGCAAAACCCAGTGTATCACGAGTATTGCGTTGATAAGTTTGAGCCCCAACGCCAAACACAATATTGCTGGAAGCAAAACCTTTTGCCGTTAAGCCCTCTAAAATCCGTATCATTTTATCATAAGTGACGCCGTCACCATAAATTGCCCCAATATGCGGATTAAGCACTTTATAACCTTTTTGGTTGATACTACCACCAAAAATATCCCACAAACACTCAATTAGACCTTTGCGTTCGTGCTCAACGGGGGAAGAACTGTCACCGCAAATAATTGCAAAAAAATCACCGCTATCAGGGCGGATAACCAGTTTAGCTGATTCCGGTCGAGCTAAAATTTCTTGTTTTAATAATGGTAAATTAACAGTGATGTTATGCCAGAAATCGGTTGTATCTGCCACAATAGATAGCATATTGTTTGGATATTTTGCCATTAAATAACGGAAAGTCGGCAGCTCATCAACACCGTGTGAACTCATCACCGAATGTTCTGATGCCGGAATAGATGTACCGATTAAATGTTGAGAACCATAATAGGCTGTCACGAATGAAATTGCAGGAATGGTATCTGTGCCTAAAAATGAGGTTAGATGTCCAGCGCCGGAGCTTTCTGCTGATTCTAAGGAACTCATTCCACGCATAGAGAAATCGTGTGACTGGAAGGGTAGATGGCTATTATCATCACAGGTTTGCTCTGAAAATTCGGCTAAAGCTTTACGATAAGCAAATGCAATAGAGGCCGATGTAATCGGCTGCCATAATGACACATTAATCAGGGTTTCCAAATAATTAGTCAGCCAAAAAAAGCTTGAGTGAGTGTTTTCAATTGTCATTAAAGGAACTTTCACTGCAACAGATTTTCCTTCTGGAATAGCTTTAATTCTGATAGGTAAGTAACCGAGCTGATGCAATTGTGCAATATGTTCGCCAGAGTCCTCAATATTCAATGTGTCAGAAATAAATTGAGTATATTCAGAAACAACGTCATGTTGTGAGCGAGAAAAAAAATTATCGTTAAAATAATGAATCAAGTATTTTAAAATAAATGCCTGAAAACCAAATGATACAACACGCGCAACAAATGGAGCATAAATATTACTACGAGGTGTGAATGTACTATATAAAAACTGAGAACCTTCAGGATATTGAATTCGATGTGAAGTTTTATAAAAATCACATAATAATGATGGTATTGCAGTTGAGTTAATTTTTTTACCTAAAATACTATCCATTTTCTTAAAGTCCTTATTTAACTTTTAAGGCTAAAGATTATCATAATTCATTATGACATGAAAAGTATTTATTACAAAACGAGTGTATTTACATAATAACTCATAGATTATGTTGTTACATAGATGTGATGGTGTTTCAATAATACCGCTGATTGATAAAAATAAACAAATCCTTATAAATCAATGACTTACATCATTAATTTTCGCATAACGTATATTATGTTAAATAGATAGTTAAAATAACACATTTAATTAAATCTTTTCGTGTTCCTCTCCTCCTTTATTAAAAAAAGAAAACGGTCAGAGATTGGTAAAATCTATACCTAATATGACCGCTTGTGAATACAAAAAAATTACTTCAACTGTTTAAAGGCTTGCAGTAAATCAGCTTTAATATCTTCAACGTGTTCTAAACCAACAGAAAAGCGCAGTAAATTATTCGTAATGCCTCGAGCGATACGTTCTGCTTCCGGAATATCCATATGGGTTTGTGTTGCAGGATAAGTAATAAAACTTTCTGCACCGCCTAAGCTTTCTGCAAAGGTAATCAATTTAATTGCTTTGAGGAATTTCGGCACCCACTCTTCTTTTTGTAAACGGAAAGATAACATACCGCTTTTACCTGAATATAACACGCTGTCAATTTCCGGCTGCTCAACCAAGAATTTCGCCAACTCTGTGGCATTAGATTGATGACGCTCCATTCTTAACGCCAAGGTTTTCATACCACGCACCGCAAGGTAAGAATCAAATGGTGAAAGCACAGCACCGGCACAGTTCTGGAAATAGAATAAACGCTCAGTCAAGTTCTGCCCGTTGACTTTAGTGGCTTCAGAATCTTTTGCAACAATTAAGCCGGCTAACACATCATTATGCCCCGAAAGATACTTGGTCGCACTGTGAATAACAATATCAGCTCCGTGTTCAATCGGACGGAATAACGCCGGTGTCAAGAACGTATTATCCACAATCAGCATTAAATTGTATTTTTTAGCAATTTTAGCAATAGCGGCAACGTCGCACTCCTCCATCAATGGATTTGACGGTGTTTCTACGAAAATCGCCTTAGTATTCGGTGTAATAGCTGCTTCAATTGCCGCTAAATCCGCAGTATTAACATAAACTGGCTTTAATGTACCGTGATTTTTGTGGCTAAAATCAAACAAACGGTAAGAACCGCCGTAAACATCGCTGGAAATAATCCATTCATCGGGGGCTTTAAATAATGACATCACTAGCTGAATCGCTGCCATTCCAGATGCCATCGCAAAACCGGCATCACCACCTTCTAAATCCGCAATCCCCTGCTCTAATACGGCTCGAGTTGGGTTTTTGGTACGGGTGTAATCCCAGCCGGTAGATTCACCTAAGCCATCACGCCCGTAAGCAGTTGATAAAATAATCGGCATTGCCACCGCCCCTGTACGAGGATCAGTTCTGTTACCAATTTGCACTAATGTCGTTTCAATATTATTGAATTTTGTCATTGTTATTATCCTTCAATTACAGATTATTTAGATCCAATACGTCTGTCATATCAAACAAGCCGTTTTGTTTGCTATTTAACCATTTTGCAGCACGCACCGCACCATTAGCAAACGTCATTCGGCTAGAGGCTTTATGTGCAATTTCCACACGCTCGCCTTCATCAGCGAACCACACGCTATGCTCCCCTACAACATCACCAGCACGAATAGTTGCAAAGCCGATTTCATCACGTTTGCGTTCGCCTGTAATACCGTTACGTTCAAATACGCCGTGAGTTTTCAAATTACGCCCGAGTGTTTTAGCAATATGTTCGCCCATTGATAAAGCTGTGCCTGATGGTGCATCAACTTTATGGCGATGGTGTGCCTCAATCACTTCAATATCACAATAATCGCCCATCACTTTTGCTGCTTTTTCGAGCAGTTTAAAAACCAAATTCACTCCAACGCTGTAGTTTGAGGCAAAAACGATACCGGTTTTTTCACTTGCAGCTTTGATTGCAGCTTTACCCGCATCATCAAAACCGGTTGTGCCAATCACCATTTGTTTATGATGAGCCACACAAATATCCAAATGTTCTAGAGTGCCTTCAGGGCGAGTAAAATCAATTAGTAAATCAAAACCTGCTACATTTTGGGCGACATCATCAGAAATCACCACACCTAATGCACCAACCCCGGCTACTTCACCAGCATCACTACCTACTAATGATGAACCTTTACGCTCAAAAGCCGCCCCTAATTCTACGCCTTGTGCATTATGGATAGCTTGAATTAATTGACGCCCCATTCGCCCACCGGCACCGACGATTCCAATTTTTAATGTCATATTTGTTCTTCCTTTTTATATTTGTTTTGTTACAAGCGTCTGATTTTACAAGAAATCAGCAAGATTTTGTGAAAATTTTACCGCTTGTGAATTATTTTCCCATTACTGCAATATGTACCGTAATTTCCTCACGGTCGTGGTAGAGGTGTTTAGCTTGCATTTTGAACCAAAACCCGTGTTTGGTTAGCTCTTCTTCCAAGAAATTGAGACACAATTGCACTTCTTGATAACGTTTTTTCATCGGCAGTTTTAGGTTGAAAATCGTTTCTCGACACCAACCGTTAGTCAGCCATTTTGCAATGAGTTTCGCAATGCGAATCGGCTGTTCTACCATATCACACACCAGCCAATCGATTTGTTTACGTTTAGGCGGTTGGAATTTAAAACCGTCTTCAGGGCAATGCTCAATTCTTCCGGTTTCGTGTAAACTTGCTGCCATTTTGCCGTGATCGACTGCATAGACAAAAACACCACGTTTGACTAATTGATAAGTCCAACCACCCGGACAAGCCCCAAGATCGACCCCTACCATCGTATCATTAAAGCGTTTTTTCTCCTCTGCATGCGGAATAAAAGTTAAAATCGCCTCTTCTAGTTTTAAGGTTGAGCGGCTCGGTGCTTCAGGCGGGAATTTTAAACGGGGAATCCCCATAAAAAACGACGATTTATTATGGTTGTACGCATAGCCCACATAGCAAGCTCCCGGGCGAATAAATAAAATATGCAAGCTAACACTACCCTGCATATTTTCCGATTTACTCAACCAGCCTTGTTTTTTCAATGCAGAACGTAACGGCACGGTAAATTTACGACAGAAAGTTAATAATTCTTTCGCTTCGTTGGTATCCGGTGTTTCAACAAATACATCCGAACTCTGGCGAGGGTTAAGTTCGGCATATTGGGCTAAAATCGGCGAAATTCGGTCATTTTCAGGCAGATTTTGCAACAAATCCCCAACAACCAGCATTTGACGAACAAAAATAAGCTGTTCAAACTTTAACGTTTGAGCTAATCGATCTGCCTCTCCTGCTTGATAGCACTCAAAAATCACATAACCACTATTTTCTTTGAGATTGGCAAAGCCGAAAATGCCCTGTTGTGCAGCTTTATCGGTGATTTCACCTGCCACCTCTTTTTCAAACCCTGCTCGGCAATATAAGGCTAATTTATTGAACATTAGGCTTTTCTCACATGTAAATTAACGCAATCCAACCAAGCATAAAGCTGAGTCCACCAACAGGCGTAAGCCAATGAATAGTCGGCACATTTAACGCCAGTAAGTACAGGTTGCCACTAAAAAGCAAAATGCCTAGCGTCCAGCTTCCGCCAATCAGCTTAAAGGCTTTTGCTCTACAAGAGGGTGGATTTTGCCCAAAATTTGCAATTTGGAATAAGCCTAAGGCTAAAATGGCAAGGGTGTGAAACATTTGATATTGAATGCCCGTCTCAATCCAGCCTAACGCTTTAGGCGATAATTGAGCCGATAATGCGTGGCTGGCTATCGCCCCAAATGCCACAGTAAATAAGCCGCTGAATGCGGCAATCGCTACAAATTTGTTTTTCATAATTGAAGATAGGTATGATATTAGATGGCTTACTATATCATATTATCGAAACCAACAAGCGGTGAAATTTTGCAAAAAAATTACAAAAAATCACCGCTTGTATACTTAATGGTTCAAGATATCCACATCTTCCGATTTATCGTGAACCCCAAATCTATCCACTAAGGTTTTGCTGGCCTCATTTAATCCGATAATTTCTACCTCAACGTCACTTTTTCGATATTTCAACACAACTTTATCTAACGCTAAAACTGCCGTTACGTCCCAAAAGTGAGCGTGGGTTAAATCAATGTGGACTTTTTTCAGTTCTGAACGGGTGAAATCAAATTGTGCGATAAAATCATCAGATGAGGCAAAAAACACTTGCCCGATAACATCATAACGCAATTCATCTTTCTCTATAGCACTTGTTTTAACCACCATATAACGCCCAATTTTATTCGCAAAGAATAACGCTGAGAGTAACACGCCGGAAAATACGCCAAGGGCTAAGTTATGTGTATAAACCACAATTGCAACGGTGACTAACATCACTACATTAAAACCGATTGGGTGCGTTTTTAGCTCTTTTAAGGATTGCCAATTAAAGGTGCCGATAGAGACCATAATCATCACCGCAACTAATGCTGCCATCGGAATCACTTTTAGAATATCGCTCAAAAATACCACAAAAATCAGTAACAAAAAACCGGCGAGAAAGGTAGATAGTCTTGTACGTCCACCAGATTTAACATTAATGACCGACTGCCCAATCATCGCACAACCTGCCATACCACCAAATAAGCCACTAATAATATTGGCAATGCCCTGCCCTTTACATTCACGGTTTTTATCGCTGTCTGTCTCTGTCATTTCATCAACAATCGTTGCCGTCATTAAAGATTCCAATAACCCTACTGCGGCCAAGCTGAAAGAATAAGGCAAAATAATCCATAAGGTGTCTAAATTAAGCGGAATATCGGGTAATAAAAACACTGGTAAGGTATCGGGTAATTGCCCCATATCCCCAACGGTACGAACATCAATGCCTTGCCATAATGTGAAAAGTGTTAAAGCAATAATGGTCACTAATGGTGAGGGAATGATTTTTCCAATCACCGGTACATAAGGAAAAAGATAAATGATAGCAAGCCCTGCTACCACCAGTGCATAAGTATGCCAAGTTGTATTTTGTAACTCAGGTAGTTGTGCCATAAAAATTAAAATGGCAAGTGCATTAACAAAACCAATCACTACGGCTCGTGCCACAAACCGCATAAGCGAGCCGAGTTTTAACCAACCGGCAATAATTTGCAACACGCCTGTTAATAAGGTAGCCGCTAGCATATATTGTAAACCGTGATCCCTCACTAAGCCTGCTAATACCAGAGCCATTGCACCGGTTGCTGCAGAAATCATCGCCGGTCTGCCGCCCACAAAACTGATCATTACTGCAATACAAAATGAGGCATATAAACCAATTTGTGGATCAACCCCTGCAATAATTGAAAATGCTATGGCTTCTGGAATTAACGCCAAAGCCACCACTAAACCAGAGAGAACATCACCTCGTACATTTGAAAACCATTGTTGTTTAATTACCGTAGGCGAAAATTGCTGAAATAAAGTTGTCATTATTACCCTTAAATAAAAAGAAAAGCCGAGCAAAGTCGGCTAAAAATGAAGCGAGAGAGTAGCAAATTAGTGAAAAGTCGTCAAATAAACAAGCGGCCTTATTTCTTTCTTTTTTGCAAAAAACAGTAGAAAAATAACCGCTTGGATTAATTGCTATTCACTAAAAACAGGGGCTTTAAACACCGTCACTTCAGGTGCATCTCCCACGAATTTTTCCACTTGAATCGTGGTAGTGTTAGGTGCATTCCCCTGCCCGAGTTTTGATGAACCCTCATTACGGGTTAGCACATTCGGGTTACCATTTTTGCATAGTGGAGTGTCGGTTTTGCCTAAATCTTGCGGGTCATACCAACCGCCTTCGTATAACGCTACTGTGCCTTGAATGATGCCATCAGTCACTACTGCTCCTGCCAACACCTGCCCTCGCTTGTTAAAAATTCGCACAATATCACCGCTTGTAATGCCTCTGTCAGCGGCGTCTTTTGTGTGAATTAGCATGGGTTCTCTGCCGTTTACCTCGTAATATTGACGTAATGAGGAGTACGCAAGCTGACTGTGTAAACGGTATTTAATATGCGGTGTAACTAATGCCAATGGCTCGGCTTCGTTGGTTTTGCCTGAATATTCGTGATGCTCAAACCAAGTTGGGTGTCCTTTACAATCTTCATAATTCATCTTGGCAACGGTTTCGGAGAAAATCTCAATTTTGCCTGATGGTGTTGCCAATTTGTGTTTAATCGGATCATTACGATAATCTTGATAGCGAACGAAAGTATTATTTTGATTCTCTGCCTCAAAACTCAACACTTTATTTTCCGCCCAAAATGCCTCGAAATCCGGCAATGGCGTATTAGCTTTTTCCCCCGCTTCAAAGGCAACTTGGTAAAATTCCTTAAGCCATTCCATTTCACTTTTGCCTTCGGTAAATGCTTGTTCTTTACCTGCTCGTTTCGCTAATTCGGCAAAAATATCGTAGTCGTTCTTCGCCTCAAATTGCGGTTCAACCACCTGTTTCATCGGGATAATATGTTTTGCCACATAATCACCGGCAACGGTGAGATCGTTTCGCTCGTAGCTGGTGGTTGCCGGTAATACAATATCCGCCATTCGAGCGGTCGGCGTCCAGTAACATTCATTGACGATCACCGTTTCCGGCTGTTGCCACGCTTTCACTAAATAGTTGGTATCTGGGTGATGAGCAAACGGATTACCGCCTGCCCAATAGACTAATTTGATGTTCGGGTAATGTAATTTTTGCCCGTTGTAATCATAAGGCTGATTCGGTTTGAGCAACGCATCGGCAATTCGAGCTACCGGGAAAAACGGCATATCGGGGTTAGGTTTACCTGCATTGATTGCCCCTAGTCGAACACCTGAATTGGCATTTAGCCCATTGGTAGAATAACGATAATTTAAGCCGAAACCGCCACCCTGCAAGCCAATTTGCCCGAGCATAGCGGCAAGAGTCACTAATGCCCAGTGGCTTTGCTCCCCGTGTTGCAGGCGTTGCAATCCCCAGCCGGACATCAACATTGTGCGGTGAGTAACAAAATCATTCGCTAAGGTTTTAATCACCTCCTCCGGAATGCCACAAATTTGGCTCGCCCACTCTGCTGTTTTAGGTAAATTATCTGCTTTTCCTAACACATAATCAGCAAATTGCTCGAAACCAACAGTATATTTAGTTAAGAAGTCGTGATCGTGCTTGTTTTCAGTAATAAGGGTGTGGGCGATCCCTAAAATCAGTGCAACATCCGTGCCGGTATTAATAGGCAACCACTCTGCCTCTAAAAATTGACAGGTCTCGCTTTTCACCGGGTCGATACAAATAATCCGTTTACCGCTTGCTTTTAATTTGGCGAGATAATCAATCCCCTCCGGTTCGGCAGAGGTCCACGCAATGCGAAGTGTATTCAGTGGATTAGACGACCAAATTACCAATAATTCTGTGCTTTCTACAATCGTGTGCCAACTGGTTTGTTGAGCATACACCTCAATATTGCCTAATACATAGGGCATAATTACTTGCACCGCACCGGTGGAATAATCGCCTTTAGTATTGGTAAAGCCGCCTGTGACGTTTAAATAACGTTGCAAAAGCGTGCGAGAGGCGTGCAGTGAACCACAACTATACCAGCCGTAAGAACCACCGAAAATGGATTCGCTCCCGTATTGTTCTCTTACCCGTTGGATTTCGCTGGAAACCAGCTCGAAGGCTTTGTTCCAAGAGACTCTTACCCACTCATCTCTCCCCCGCAAAGTGGTGTCTTTATTCCCTTCCAAGTAGCCTTTCCGCACCATCGGATATTTCACCCGAACCGGGCTATAGAGCTGATCCGCCACCACATCTTGCAATTCGTTTTGGTGATTTTTGGCTAAACTGCCCTCTGATTTCACCACTTTTCCGTTTTCCACCGTTACATTTAATGCACCCCAGTGGGCGGCGGTGGTAATGGTATTTTTCGGTTTATCCAAAAAGACAAACTTCCCTTTTTCTAATGCTGTGTTCATTTAAATTAATGCCTTTTCTGTTACAAAATTGAGAGGAATTTACTGGATTAAGCCAAAAGTTGCAACCACAAGCGGTTGTTTTTAGCCAAAAATTTGCAAAATAAAACCCACCTAAAAAGGTGGGCTTCAAGGAAGTTAAACGGCAACTTGAACGATTACATTGTCCGCTTTTTTCACATAACTGTTGATTTGGTCAAAGTTCATATAGCGGTAAATATCGTCCTTATCTTTCTGCAAGTTATTCATATAGTCTAGGTACTCTTGCGGTGTCGGCAATTTACCCAATAACGCAGAAACTGCGGCTAATTCTGCTGAGGCTAAATACACATTTGCCCCTTGCCCTAAACGGTTCGGGAAGTTTCGGGTAGAGGTAGAAACCACATTAGCATTATTTGCCACTCGGGCTTGGTTACCCATACAGAGAGAACAGCCCGGCATCTCTACCCTTGCTCCGCTTTTGCCGTAAATGCTGTAATAGCCCTCTTCGGTCAGCAAGCCTGCGTCCATTTTAGTCGGCGGAGCAATCCATAATTTAGTCGGCAATTCGCCCTGTGCTTGGCTTAACAGTTTACCTGCCGCACGGAAATGCCCGATATTAGTCATACAAGAACCAATAAAGACTTCATCAATTTTATCGCCCTGTACTTGAGAAAGCAGGCGAGCATCGTCAGGGTCATTCGGTACGCACACAATCGGCTCTTTGATTTCATCTAAGTTGATCTCAATCACTGCGGCATACTCCGCATTTTCGTCTGCCTCTAAAAGCTCCGGATTATCCAACCACGCTTGCATATTGGCGATACGGCGTTCCAACGTGCGTTTATCATCATAGCCTTCTGCAATCATCCATTTTAATAAGGTGATATTAGAATTTAGATACTCGATAATTGGCTCTTTGTTCAGCTTAATAGTACAAGCTGCAGCAGAACGTTCGGCAGAAGCATCAGAAAGCTCAAAGGCTTGTTCGATTTTCAAATTTTCCAACCCTTCAATTTCTAAAATTCGACCGGAGAAAATATTTTTCTTGCCTTTTTTCTCAACCGTCAGCAAGCCTTGCTGAATAGCATAATACGGAATGGCGTGAACCAGATCGCGTAAGGTAATGCCCGGTTGCATTGTGCCGGAAAAACGGACTAAAACCGATTCCGGCATATCTAGCGGCATCACCCCTGTTGCCGCAGCAAAGGCAACTAAACCTGAACCGGCAGGGAATGAAATCCCGATGGGGAAACGGGTGTGAGAGTCGCCGCCCGTACCAACAGTATCCGGTAATAACATACGGTTTAGCCAAGAGTGAATCACACCATCACCCGGGCGAAGTGACACACCACCACGGTTCATAATAAAATCAGGTAAAGTGTGGTGGGTAATTACGTCCACCGGTTTCGGGTAAGCGGCGGTATGGCAGAACGATTGCATCACAAGATCTGCCGAGAAACCTAAACAGGCTAAATCTTTCAGCTCGTCTCTTGTCATTGGCCCTGTAGTATCTTGTGAGCCGACAGAAGTCATTCTTGGTTCGCAATATTGCCCCGGTCGAACACCTTCTACGCCACAAGCACGCCCAACCATTTTTTGGGCAAGAGTGTAACCTTTGTTGCTCTCTGAAACCGATTGCGGTTTAATAAATACATCACTTTCCGGTAAGCCAAGTGCCACTCTCGCTTTGTGGGTCAAACCACGTCCGATAATCAGCGGGATTCGTCCGCCTGCACGCACTTCATCAAGCAATACTTCGGTTTTTAGCTCAAATTCGGCTAAGATTTCATCGGAGTTGTGTTTGCAAATTTTGCCTGCATAAGGGTAAATGTCGATTACATCGCCCATATTCAGGTTGGTTACATCAACTTCAATCGGTAAAGAGCCTGCATCTTCTAATGTGTTAAAGAAAATTGGGGCAATTTTACCGCCTAATACCACACCACCGGCACGTTTGTTTGGAATGTAAGGAATATCTTCCCCCATAAACCAAAGCACGGAGTTGGTTGCCGATTTACGAGAAGAGCCGGTGCCGACGACATCACCGACATAGGCTAACTGGAAACCTTTTTCTTTTAAGGCTTCCAGTTGCTTAATCGGGCCAGTGTGACCGTTTTCATCAGGGAAAATACCGTCACGTTCATTTTTCAGCATTGCTAATGCGTGAAGTGGAATATCAGGGCGAGACCAAGCATCTTGAGCCGGGGAAAGATCATCGGTATTGGTTTCACCGGTTACTTTAAATACCGTTACCGTTAATTTTTCGGCAAGTTTCGGGCGAGAGGTAAACCAATCGGCATTCGCCCAAGATTCCAATACTTGTTGTGCAAACGGATTACCCTGCTCTGCCCGTTCTTTTACATCGTGGAAATTATCAAACATCAATAATGTTTTAGATAAGGCTTCTACCGCAATCGGTGCAAGCTCAGGGTTATCCAACGCAGACAATAAGGTTTCAATGTTATAACCACCTTGCATTGTGCCGAGTAATTTCACTGCGTGAGCAGGCGAAATGAGCGGCGATGTGGCAATCCCTTTGGTAATATCGGCTAAAAAGGCGGCTTTAACATAAGCGGCTTCATCAACACCTGCCGGAATACGATTGGTAAAAAGATCCAATAAAAAGACCGCTTGTTCAGCCGGTGGGTTTTTCAATAATTCAACCAGTTGAGCCGTTTGTTCCGCAGAAAGTGGCTGAGGCACAACACCCAGTGCCGCACGTTCATCAACCTGTTGTTGATAATTTTCTATAAAATTTTCCATTATCATTCCCTCTCCAACTTTACATATTGGCAATAATGTCTTGTGCAAATTCTGAGGTTGAGCGTAGAGTTGCTCTCTCCAACATTTCCGCAAAATCAAAGGTTACGGTTTTATTTGCAATGGTTTTAGACACGGCTTTTACCACTAAATCCGCTGCCTCAACCCAGCCTAAATGGCGTAACATCATTTCCCCACTTAAAATTAACGACCCCGGATTGCCTTTATTTTGCCCTGCAATTTTAGGGGCTGTGCCGTGTGTCGCTTCAAAAATAGCTGCTTCAAACCCAATATTCGCCCCCGGGGAAATACCAATACCTCCTACTTGAGCGGCTAAAGCATCAGAAATATAGTCACCGTTTAAATTCAGGGTAGCAATTACATCATATTCGGCCGGGTGTAATAAAATTTCTTGTAAAAACGCATCAGCAATACTGTCTTTAATAATGATTTCTTCGCCGGTTTTCGGATTGGTTAAGCTCATCCAAGGGCCTTTATCAATTAATTTTGCTCCAAATTCTTCGGCAACTTGATAGCCCCACTCTTTAAATGCCCCTTCGGTAAATTTCATAATGTTACCTTTATGCACCAGAGTCAGCGATTTACGGTTGTTATCAATCACATATTGTAATGCTGCTCGCACCAAACGTTGTGTGCCTTGCTTAGAAACCGGCTTAATTCCGATACCGCAATCTTCGGTAAAGCGGATTTTTTTCACGCCCATCTCTTGTTGTAAGAATTGAATCACTTTATTAGCTTCAGGCGAACCGGCAACCCATTCTACGCCGGCATAAATATCTTCCGAGTTTTCACGGAAAATGACCATATCCACCAGCTCAGGGTGTTTAACCGGGCTTGGCGTACCGTCATAATAACGAATTGGGCGTAAGCAGTTGTATAAATCTAATCCTTGACGCATTGCAACATTTAATGAACGAATACCACCACCCACCGGTGTCATTAACGGACCTTTAATCGCCACGTGATATTGGCGGATAAGCTCTAGGGTTTCATCCGGCAACCAAGTGTTCTCGCCATATAATTTATTCGCCTTTTCACCTGCGTAAATTTCCATCCAAGCAATTTTTCGCTTGCCTTGATAGGCTTTTTCAACCGCAGCATCTAACACTGCTTTCATTGCAGGAGTAACATCAACACCGATGCCGTCACCTTCAATAAATGGAATAATCGGATTATCAGGTACTTTTAGAGAACCGTCTTGGTTTAGTTGAATAGTTTCGCCTTGTGGAATTGAGACTTGTGTTTGCATTTGGTTTACCTCGTAGTGACGAAAAATGAATGTTGACAAGAAGAGAACAATGGATTAACTATAAACAGTAAATTTCTAAATGTAAATAAAACAGACTATGCCGAAAAGGATATTTGTGATCTAACGCACATTTATGTAAATAAAATGTAAAAAATCATTGTAGTTTGATCAGAAATCATCTAGTTTATCTTCTAAATCCAAAATAAACAGGAGTAACTTATGTCTAAAGCAACACTCACACTCGAAACGGGTGAAACACTTGAACTCAATATACAAAAAGGGAGTTTAGGCTATCAAACTGTTGATATTCAGCCTTTTTTAAAGCATAAGTTGTTTGCTTATGATCCCGGATTGGTTTCGACTGCAGTATGCCAATCCAATATCACTTATGTTGATGGCGATGAAGGAGTTTTACTCTATCGAGGCTACCCGATTGACCAATTAGCCAAACACTCTGATTACTTAGAAGTCGGTTATATGCTGTTATTCGGCGAACGCCCTACCAAAGAAGAATACAAAGACTTTGTTCAACTCATCAAAAAGCACACTCTTGTACACGAACAACTCACCAAATTCTTCTCCGGTTTCCGCCGAGATTCACACCCAATGGCGGTAATGTGTGGGGTAAGTGGAGCTTTAGCTGCCTTCTACCACGATGCTATTGATGTAAACAACCAAGCCCACCGTGAATTAACCGCCATTCGTTTATTGGCCAAAATCCCAACCCTGGCGGCGATGTGTTACAAATACTCTATCGGTCAGCCGTTTATGTTCCCACAAAACAACTTATCTTATGCCGGTAACTTCTTATATATGATGTTTGCCACCCCGTGCGAACCCTACGAAGTAAACCCGGTGTTAGAACGTGCGTTAGACCGAATTTTCATTTTACACGCAGACCACGAACAAAATGCCTCTACCTCAACAGTACGAACCGCAGCTTCATCAGGTGCAAACCCATTTGCTTGTATCGCTGCCGGTATCGCCTCGCTTTGGGGGCCTGCACACGGTGGGGCCAATGAAGCCTGTATCAATATGTTGGAAGAAATCGGCACTGTGGATCGCATTCCTGAATTTATCGCCCGAGCCAAAGACAAAAATGACCCATTCCGCTTAATGGGCTTTGGACATCGTGTCTATAAAAACTACGACCCTCGTGCAAAAGTAATGCGTGAAACCTGCCACGAAGTGTTAAAAGAACTGAATATTGATAACCCACTCTTTGAAGTGGCATTGGAATTAGAGCGTATTGCGTTAAGCGATCCTTATTTCATTGAGCATAAACTCTATCCGAATGTGGACTTCTACTCCGGAATCGTGCTAAAAGCCATCGGTATTCCAACCTCAATGTTTACCGTAATGTTTGCTTTAGCCAGAACCGTTGGCTGGATCGCTCACTGGAAAGAGATGTATCTCCAAGGCAATATCAAAATCGTTCGTCCACGTCAAATCTACACCGGACATACTAAACGTGATTTTGAGCCAATGGATAAATCATAAGATTGGCAAAAAATCGAAAAATTTTAACCGCTTGTTTATTATTACAAGCGGTTATTTTTGGGTTAAATTTTGCAAAAAAACGAATAAAAAAGACCGCTTACAACATAGAAAAGGCACAGTTTTATGCTGTGCCTTTTGGTTATATGAGATTAGCCTTGTGTGTATTTAGGCTCTTTAAATACGGTGACTTCTGGTGCTTGCCCGGTAAATTTTTCAACCTGTACCGTGGCAGTATTTGGAGAGTTACCCTGTGCTAATTTTGATGTACCTTCATCACGGGTTAGTACGTTAGGGTTGCCGTTTTTACATAGCGGTTGCTCGCTGGTGCCGAGATCGAGCGGATCGTACCATGCCCCTTCGTGCAAGGCTAATGTGCCTTTGATAATGTCATCTGTTACCACCGCACCGGCTAATACTTGCCCTCGTTTGTTAAAAATACGCACAATATCACCGCTTGCAATGCCACGAGCGGCAGCATCTTCAGTATGAATCAACACCGGCTCACGGTCATTAACCGCATATTGTTTGCGTAATGATGAGTAAGCTAACTGGCTGTGTAAACGCCATTTAGAGTGTGGAGTCACCAATGCCAACGGTTCTTCTACGGTGGTTTTACCCAAGTATTCTTCGTGTTCCATCCAAGTTGGGTGACCTTTACAGTCATCATAATTCATTTTGGCAATTACCTCAGAGAAAATCTCAATTTTGCCGGACGGTGTGCCTAATGGATTTAGGAGTGGGTCATTACGGAATTCTTCATAACGAACCCATTTTTTCGCTTTATCTGATGCTTTAAAAGAAAGTGGTTTATTCTCTTGCCAGAATTTCTCGAATTTCGGCATAATCACACGATTTTTGCGTGCTGCCTCAAATGCTGTTTGATAGAAACTTTGTAGCCAATCCATTTCAGATTTGCCTTCGGTAAATTCCGCTTCTTTGCCTGCACGTTTAGCTAGTTCGGCAAAAATATCGTAGTCGTTTTTTGCCTCAAATTGCGGTTCAACCACCTGTTTCATCGGGAAAATATTCATCATTGAATAATCGCCCGACATGGTTAAGTCATTACGTTCATAGCTGGTGGTTGCCGGCAGCACGATGTCAGACATACGAGCCGTTGGTGTCCAATGGCATTCATTGACGATAATAGTATCCGGTTTTTGCCACGCTTTCACTAAAGTGTTGGTATCTTGGTGGTGAGTAAACGGATTACCACCTGCCCAATAGACAATCTTGATATCCGGATAAGTAATTTGTGTGCCATTATAATCGATAGTTTTACCTGGGTTGAGGAGTGCATCAGAAATACGAGCCACCGGGAATGAAGATTTTGAGGTTTCATCTAACCAGGTTTTCGCCCCAGCTTCTACTGCCGGATTCGCTGTGATAGAGCCTAAAATGCCCCCTGTTGCACTCGGCACACCGCCGTTTGAGTAGTGGTAGCTTAAACCGAAACCACCGCCCGGTAAGCCGATTTGACCTAACATTGCAGCTAAGGTGACTAACATCCAATGCCCTTGTTCACCGTGTCGTTGGCGTTGAATCCCCCAGCCTGCCATTAACATTGTGCGTTTAGACTGGAAATCGGTCGCTAATTTTTTAATGGTTTCTTCCGGCACACCACAAATTTGACTTGCCCATTTTGCATCTTTCGGTTGATTGTCTGCCTTACCGAGCAGATATTCTTCAAACTTCTCAAAACCGGTGGTGTATTTTTTAAGGAATGCTTGATCGTGTTTGCCTTCAGCGACTAAGGTATGAGCCATACCGAGCATTAACGCAACATCAGTGCCGGTGTTTACCGGTACCCATTCTGCACCTAAAAATTCACAAGATTCGCTTTTCACCGGGTCAATACAGATAATGCGTTTTCCGCTCTCTTTGAGTTTTTTGAAGTATTCAATACCTTGTTGATCGGTTGAAGTCCACGCAATGCGTAGCGTATTTAACGGGTTCGCTGACCAAAGCACTACAATATCTGAACTTTCTAAAATCACTTCCCAACTGGTCTGCTGTTCGTATACTTCGATTGTACCTAAGACGTGTGGCATAATCACTTGAGCAGCACCGGTAGAATAGTCGCCTTTTACGCCAACAAATCCGCCGGTAACATTTAAATAGCGTTGTAACAGTGTACGGGAAGCGTGTAATGCGCCAGAGCTATACCAACCGTAAGAACCACCAAAAATAGCATTCGCCCCGTGAGCCTCACGAACACGTTTCATTTCATTCGCTACTAATTCAAATGCTTTGTCCCACGAAACTCGCACCCATTCATCACGTCCACGCAATGTGGTGTCTTTATTCCCTTCTAAGTAGCCTTTACGCACCATTGGGTATTTTACTCGTGTTTCACCGTGTACTTGATCTGCTACCACATGTTGCAATTCATTTGGTACAGAAATCTCAAGCACAGAATCAGATTTCACCACTTTGCCATTTTCTACCACTACGCCTAAAGGCCCCCAGTGGGCGGCAGTTACTACTGTTTTCATCTCGGCTGCTTTGGCACTGGTGGAAGCCAATGCTCCCACTACACCGGTCGTACCACTGGCTAAACCCGCACCGGCAGCTAAGCTTAATGATGAATTTTTTAGAAAACCGCGACGACTTACGTCAATACTGTCTTGTTTTTTCATAATAAACCTCGTTTGAAGTTAAGTTAAAAATAGACACCTTTCTAAAGTCGAGTGGATAAACCATTTCTCGTGTATCCATTGGTAAAGAACCGACGGTAATTTTTTGCAAAATGTTAGGAAAAAATGACCGCTTGTAATAGGTGCTTTACGGCTTGCTACCATATCTCTGCTATCAGCAGACACTTAGGCTCACAAGCTCGGTATCCTCTAAGTTACAATTAATGGGAATTGCCTGCTACATCTTTTGCATTACGTTGGAGATAGATAGTCACCGCACGCACATTATCAGCCGACATAGATGTTCGGTCTTTCATTGAATTTACTACCCCAATCCATTGATTTGCGGTGTAATGCTCTGCCCCAATCGGTGCGTGGCAACCGCTACAGTGAGATTGATTTAAGTTATCGCCAAAATGATTTAGTGCCGCAATATTGGCTGTAACTGCATTTTTAGGAGCAGTAATTTCAAAATTGATTTCTTTCCAATTTGAGTTGGTGACGTTATCAAAAACAGTTTTTGTGACATTCACTTTACTTTGAGCTTCATCAGGCAGCAGAGCAACCATAATACGCTTGCCTAAATCCATATACACTACAGACTCCGCACCTTCTTGTTGCCAGCCGTTAACCGTTGCTTTAACCTGCTCGCCTTCGGCTGTCCATTGATGTAATTCTGCATAAGGTAGCAAGCGAATTTCTCCACCTTGAGCGAGTTGCACCGGCGTCATTGCGAGCGTATAAAGGGTTTTATCGTTTGTGCTAAATTCCGCACCGTGTTTAGCTAATTCGCCCATTGCTGCGGCATTATCTACCGGCACATCAGGCATAAAATGGGCAATTCCTTTATGGCAATCAATACAGGTTTGATTAGTTTCTTGGGCTAGTTTGTGCATTTTCTGTGCCGCTTCTTTTTGTTCAGAAAGCACCATCGCATCAAAACTATGACAGCTTTTACAGGTCATAGAATCGTTTTCTTTCATTTCTCCCCAAACACGTTGTGCCATTTCTAGACGATGGGCTTCATAGGCTTCTTGATCAGGTAATTTATTGGTTACAACGGTGTGCCAAACATCTTTTAATGCGATGATTTTAGCTTTGACATAATGCAAGCCGTCTTGTGGTAGATGGCAATCCGAACACTCGGCTCGAATTCCCTTACGGTTGGAAAAATGGACACTGCCTTCCCACTCTGCCTGTGGGTGAGTCATAGAATGGCAGCTCACACAAAATTCTGTTGAGCTGGTAGCTTTCATTGCATATTGTGTGCCGCCTAATACCGCAGCACCTAATGCCATAACACCGACAAATACAGCAATTTTTTTCATCTTAGCCATAAATTACCCCACTTAATACACTAAAAATTAAAGACAGAGGCATTGTATTAACTCCCAAGAGGTATAAAAATAAGTAATAATACCTATTACCTCGAAAGAGTAAGAATAATTTGATCTAAGGCAAAAATGTAGTGAAGTTCTAGCCTTTCTCAGAGAACCACGGCGGTAAGATAAATTGTGCATTGGCAAACAACTCCGGTGCAATCACACGGCTTTTCCCTTGCTGGATTTGGTAAACCAACTGCGGCAAGCTGATAGACAAATCGTGGGTTTCTGCGTAAGTTAGCCCAATTTGGCTATCGGTATTAAAATAGTAAGTGCCGTTTACCCCGTAGTGTGGCTGTAAGCGGATCGCATTGGAGACGGCTTTAAAATGCCGTGGTGAAACACTCTGTTTCCACGCATTTGCCAGAATGTTTGCTTGGTCATAAGCAATACTGGCTTGGGAATAAGTGGGCGATTTGCCGAAAAATTGTTCGTAATGTTGGCTAAACTGTCTGCCTAAATAATTTTCGCTTAAGCCACTATTGGTACTCCAGAGAACGCCTTCGCAAAGTTTCTCGTGTGGCAAAAATGCCGAAGGTGCATAAATACTGTAAATAATGGCATTTGTTGGGTTGCAAATGAACGTTTGATAAAACTGTACAATATCTTCTGCAAAATAAGAGGCAAACACAATAATGGAAGGTGCGAGATTATGCACCTGTGCCATTAATTTGGCATAATTATCTTGCTCTTGGGTGAGTTCTAGATAATCCACATTCCAGCCTTGCTCCCGCAAACTTAGGGTTAAGCTTTCAATACCGATATCAACTTTTTGCCAACTCACCGTGACCACCATCACCATTTTATTCTGAAGCCAAGGGGCATAATGGTAACGGTAATATTGCAGAAAGTGAGATATACCTAAGCCATAGGTTACATCACTGGCACAAACCTGAAACATATTTTCAATTCGTTGATTCGGTAAATTTTGGGCAAGTTTGTTTGAGCCACTATGAGTTGCAATATGCAAATAAGGGATGCCTTTAGTTGCAATTAATTCGTGTACTTCCGGCAAGTAGCAGGCATAAGCGGTTGAAATGGCATCAACTTCTTGATCAAATAAATGATGGTATGCCTGAAGAATACTTGCTTTATCTTTAACGCAAAACCCTGCCGTTGCAATCTGTACTTCTCTGCCGTGAATCCCCCCTTGTTGGTTAATGGTTTCAACCGCAAGTTGAGTGCCGTTAAGTAGCTCTCGGGTATCAATTTGCCCGATACCCTGTTCAACATAAGGCACGCCAATAATAATCGGGCGACTATGGTGGTGGCTTATCGTAAAAATCGGTGGTTCGTGCCGAGTTGAAGGTGTTGCAAGCGGTTGTTTTTTCGCGATAATTTGCAATGCCAATTGTTCAATCTTAAAGCTGGCAAGAATGGATTGAGTTAGCTTTCCCGGTGTGGGTAAACAGATTAAATGTTCGGTAATAGCAAAAACAGCTAATAAGGTTCGGCTTTCGGTGTGTGTTTTCGCAAAAATATTTTCGATATGTTTATCAACTGTCCGTTTGCTGATACAAAGCTCATGGGCGATTTCCTCATTGCTTAAACCACTGCTAATTAGAGTGAGAAGCTCAATCTCCCTTTTACTCAGTCCATAAGGCAAATCGGTATGCTCTGCTTGAGTCAATACAAACGATTGGTGGCGTTCTAGGCTGATCTTAAGCCATTGATGGTTTGAACTATAGTAAAACTGCAAGCTATTTTTAGCTGAATAGAGCAATGCCTGTGCATAGTGGCAAATTTGCGGTAATTCAGCAAAATACTCAGCACCTGCTTTGTCTTCCCATTCTGATATTTCACCTTGTTCATTCACTAAACAAGACCATCGGCTACGTTTATCCATTCTCACCTCGAACTAAAAACGTTAGCTAACATAGCAAAATTATCTCGGCATTAATATGATATAAATCAAACTAAGCAACGGTTGCCAGATTTTTATAGGTAGAGCATACAATTTAAATTATACCTCTTGCCTAATTAGGTTTCTCACCATAAAATGAAAACCAATTTATTGAAGACTCCGAGCATTATTTCCTAACTCTAAAAATTAAAGACAAATTTTTGATATGGAATTTATGCCAGTAACAGCATAAAGCTGTTCAAAGGATAACTTAGAAATGGGTTGTCCTCTCGTGTTTAGAAAGGTGTCAAATGCAGTCTATTATCCCAATTAAAAACGTGGGTGATGATGTCGTTTCAGGTTTAGTTGATCGCTTTCAGCGTCAATACACTTATTTGCGACTGTCCATTACTGATGTTTGTAACTTCCGTTGTAATTATTGCTTGCCTGATGGCTATAAGCCGCCTTCACATAAGCAAACTTTTCTTAGCGTTGATGAAATCCAGCGAGTGGCTAAAGCCTTTGCCAATTTAGGGACGGAAAAAATCCGTATCACCGGCGGCGAGCCTACTTTACGCAAAGATTTCCTCGAAATCGCTCACACTATTTCACAAACACCCGGTATTCGTAAAGTTGCCTTAACCACCAACGGCTATCGTCTAGAACGTGATGTTGAACTGTGGCAGCAAGCCGGTATTACCGATATTAATGTGAGTGTTGATAGCCTTGACCCACGCCAATTCCAACTGATTACCGGCGAGAACAAGTTGCAATCTATTTTAAAGGGTATTGATAAAGCCTTTGAAATTGGCTACCGAAAAATTAAAGTTAATGCGGTGCTAATGAAGCAATATACCGCTCCTGAATTGGATAAATTCCTCGCTTGGATCAAAGAAAAACCGATTCAAATGCGGTTTATTGAGCTGATGCAAACCGGCGAAATGGATACTTTCTTCCAAGCTCAACATCTCTCCGGGCAATCGGTAATGACCCGCTTATTACAAGAGGGCTGGCAACTACAACCCAAAGCGATGTCCGACGGCCCGGCAAAAGTGCTTTCTCACCCTGATTTTAAAGGCGAAATCGGCTTAATTATGCCTTACGAGAAAAATTTCTGTGCCTCGTGTAACCGCTTGCGTGTTTCCGCACTTGGTAAACTGCATCTGTGCTTATTTGGTGAAGAAGGGATTAATATTCGTGATTTACTGGCAAGCGATGAACAACAATTACAGCTTGAAACACGGCTAAAATCTGCCTTACAAGGCAAGCGAGAACACCACTATTTGCATATTGGGGATAGTGGGGTTAGGAATAATTTGGCGAGTATCGGTGGTTAAACAACCACCGAGCGTGTTTTTCTGTTACTTTTCTTTGCTTCGCCAAAGAAAAGTAACCAAAAGAAAGGCGACCCCAGATTTTCCTTAATCCTTCGCTTGTTGCTAACTTTTGGGACAAACTTTTCAAACTCGCCAATTTCGTTGGCTCAAACACGAAAAGTTGTCCTCAAAAGTTTACGCAACCGCTACGGAGGAAAATAGGGGCAAGCGGTACATTATTTAAGATTTTTGCAAGTTTTTATTTAAAAATAACCGCTTGTAATGTTCCAATTTCTCCCTTCTGAACCGCCTGAGCGACTTTGAATTTGTAGGAAAAATTTAGTGTTTGAGCCAACGAAGTTGGCGAGTTTTAAATTTTTCCGTTAAACAAATTCAAATAAAGCGAAGATAGCGGTGAAGTAGGGTGTGCTTTCTTTGGTTACTTTCTTTGCACAAGCAAAGAAAGTAACAGAAAAAAATTTTACAATCAAATTCAAAGAGACAAACAAATGACAACCTTCACCCACATCAACCAAAACGGCGAAGCCAATATGGTTGATGTTTCAATGAAACAAGAAACCGTACGCATTGCCCGAGCAGAGGCATTTGTACGAATGAATGCCGAAACATTACAAATGATCGTCAGTGGTAATCACCACAAAGGTGATGTATTCGCAACCGCTCGAATTGCCGGCATTCAGGCTGCAAAGAGAACTTGGGAACTGATTCCACTCTGCCACCCGTTATTGCTTTCTAAAGTGGAAGTTCAACTGGAAGCGTTGCCGGAAAGCAACCAAGTGCGAATTGAATCACTCTGTAAACTAACCGGCAAAACCGGCGTGGAAATGGAGGCATTAACCGCAGCTAGTGTTGCTGCTCTGACTATTTACGATATGTGTAAAGCTGTGCAAAAAGATATGATTATTGAAAATGTAAGATTACTCAGTAAAAGCGGCGGAAAATCAGGAGATTTCAAAGTTGATTAAGGTACTTTTTTTCGCCCAAGTGCGTGAGCTTGTGGCAACGGATAGACTAGATATTGAGCCTACTTTTACCACCGCAGAGGAGTTGCGTGAACACTTAAGCCAACAGGGTAAAAAATGGCAACTCGCCCTTGAAAAAGGAAAACTGTTGGTTGCAATTAATCAAACGATCTGCCCGCTTGAAACAGAGATCAAAGACGGCGATGAAGTGGCATTCTTCCCACCGGTAACCGGGGGCTAAAATGTTTGAAACCCTGATTGAAGTACAAGAAGCCGAATTTGACCAAAACCGCATTTACCAATGGCTCAGTGAACAACATAGCGTGGGGGCAACTACCCTGTTTATCGGCAAAGTGCGTGAAATGAATTTGGGCGACAATGTTTCCGGTTTGTTTCTTGAACACTACCCTGCAATGACGAAAAAAGCATTGCGAGAAATTGTCGATCAAGCTCGCACTCGTTGGGATTTACAACGTGTTGCAGTGATTCACCGCATTGGGCAACTGCATACCGGTGATGAAATCGTATTAGTCGGTGTGAGTTCTGCTCATCGAGGTGATGCCTACCACGCTAACGAGTTTATTATGGATTACCTAAAAACCAAAGCCCCATTTTGGAAACGAGAACAAACCCAAGCCGGTGAACGTTGGATTGAAGGGCGAGAGAGCGATCAGCAAGCGGTCAAAAAATGGCAATAATTTGCAAAAGGTAACAAATGGAAAATTTATATATTGATTTGCAGATCGCCTGCGAAAATACCGAAAACTTACCAAGCGAACAACAATTTTATACTTGGGTACAAAAAGCCCTCGCAGTTGAGGCAAAAACCGATGATTTCCCTGCGAGTGAGATCACCATTCGGATTGTCGATGAAGCAGAAAGCCACGAGCTAAATCTGACTTATCGTGGTAAAGACAAGCCAACCAATGTGCTATCTTTCCCGTTTGAAGCCCCCGAAGGAATCGAAATGCCACTATTGGGTGATTTAGTCATCTGCCGTCAAGTAATGGAAAAAGAGGCGGAAGAACAAGACATTTCAGCTGAATCCCATTGGGCTCATTTGGCTATTCACGGCACACTTCATCTGCTCGGCTACGACCACATTGAAGAAGATGAAGCGGAAGAAATGGAAAGCCTTGAAACCGAAATTATGCAAAATTTAGGGTATGAAGATCCGTATTTGAGCGAAAAAATGTAAGGGTAATAAAATAAGCGGTTAGCTTTTATTTAAAATTGGCAAAATTCTCTTAAAACTTACCGCTTAAGTTTGACTTAGATCTATTCAAAGCGTTTTTTCAAATAGCTCTTCGGTGTTAATTTTAAAATGTCAGAACAATATTGTAAAAAATCTTTATTAACTTTCTTTTTCTCTTGTTCTGCTAGATTTTGAGCTCTTTTTCCATAACGCTCATCAATTTCCTGATAGATGTTTTCCAAATTATTTTTCACTGAAGAACATCTAACGTATGAGCTAATATCATCAGCCCACATAGTGTTATCATTAATACGTGCACCATATTCTTCTTTTAAAACACCGATAATTTCCTTAAATGCTTGTGAATTTCCGTATTGTTCATTTTTAGTGAGAATATAAGAAAAAGATAGCATAGGTAATTTAATAAGCTCATCATAATTACTAATTGTAGGATAAGTTGGACAATTAGATAGCATTTCATCCATAGCCTTTTTCAGTAGCCCTTTCTGAGCCGGAGTAAGTATTTGCGTATCAAGCATCCGCCAATCTGATCCTTTCGCACCAATTTCTCCTTCTCCACAACGATTATAAAACCCCATTTCATATTTAGCATCTTTGGTTGGGATCTTTTTCAACTCAGTTATAGCAGAATAAAGCACATCATTCCGATGCTGAATAGTTTTATCATCACATTCAACATATCTACCGCCTTTCCTTTTAGTTTGACATTCTTGATCTTGAATAATAGCCATTTCTTCAGCAGTAAGTGAATTAGCAAACGTAGGGGAAGTAAAAATTACCAAAGGTAAAATTAACAGTTTTTTCATAATAAAGTCCTAGTGAAGTTAAAATAGAGGTTATTTAATTAAGATTTCAATAAATCGAATAAAATACTCTGATTCAATTTGATTAAATTTATTAAATTCTTCTTCATTAATTTTGGAACCTAATTTTCCCAACCTTACCTTAGAAATAAAATAAACTTGCTCAATCTTGTTCTTTTGTATTGAGAAATTGACTGCAGTTAACGTTTCACCCTTTGTTCTACAAGGAGTAATAACAAGATCGCACTGTTCATTTTTTAACAAATGTTTCAGATTTTCCTCAACAGTATTTTTATCATCACCATCAAGAGCTATTTCGATTTTTTTGTTCTTAAATAAAAGTGTGAAACAAGGGCTATCATCATAATCAGCTTGGCCACAAAGAGATAAGACAATCTTTTTCAGCATCGTTGTTTTACCGCAATTTGGTGAGCCTGATAAAACGACCAAAATTTGCTCTTTTTTCATATTTCTCTCCCCAGAAAATTTTTTAACCAGAGATGTTTCCTTTACCTGTCAAGGTAAAGGAATAGAAGTGTACACTTCTATTTTTGTATAAAAATTAAGCAAACAAATCTTATGCTATTAATTCAAATTCTATCGATGTTGTGATACATTGATTTTTCTAAATTTAAATTTGGTTGGATATATGCGGAAACTTTGGATTATTAATTGTGAAAATACTGTCGATATCGAAGGTAAACAAATTCCTAGGCTTATTGCACCCGGTATTTTCATTCCGAATTCATCTAATCCTATACCTTTCGCTAAAGCCAAATCTATTTTGGGGCAAGAGTATCCTTTCGCTATTTATAATATGCGAGCGGAAAATGGTATCAATTTTCATTTTGAAGCATTTGCCATTCTTGCCGGCACAATTCAAGAAAACGGTACTTTATTTTTGCTTTGTCCTCAGTGGGATAATTTAGAAAATGAATTAGATTTCGATGCGTTACGTTGGAACGAAAATCACGCTATTGCCTGCCCTAATTTCTATCGGTATTTCAAACAATTAGTCGCTAAATTTGGTTTTGAAGTCAGAACTGATTTGCCTGAATTACCCACTGCAAGCGGTCAAATTCCTTCAAAAATTTACCAATTAACGCAAGAACAGCAAAATATTTTGCAAAATCTACCGCTTGATCCTGCCGATATTCATTTGATTACCGCCCCTCGTGGGCGGGGCAAATCTACCCTTGCAGGGCTACTTGCAACAGCGTTATTCGAACAAAATAAGGTATTAATTACCGCACGGTCTTATTCTGCATTGCCCAGTTTTTGGCGTTCAGCAGAGCAAAAAATCCCTTTTTTCGCACCTGACAATTTAATCGAGCAAGTTAAAAGTAAAAACATTTCGTCTAACCAGTGGATCTTTATTGATGAAGCAGCCAGCCTACCCTTGCCGATACTCCACACACTTTGTGCCTATTTTGAAAAAGTGGTTTTAACCACAACCACCCAAAATTACGAAGGCACGGGGCGAGGATTTGAGCTGAAATTCCCGGTAATGTTGGATAAACCGTTTAAACATTGGGCGTTATCTCAGCCGTTGCGGTGGAGCGAAAATGATCCGTTGGAACATTTTATTAATGATTTACTTCTGCTAAATGGCGATACCGTAGGGGTGAATTGCAATTCGCCTCTACAATCTACGGACGTAGCCAATAGGCGAATACATCATAAAATTGAATTTTACCGCTTACTCGCCAACGCCCATTACAAAACCACTCCAACTGACTTACGCCGCTTATTTGATGGCGAAAATCAGCTTTTGTTTTCACAACAGGAAAACGAGCAACTTATCGGCGGGATTTGGGCAATGCAAGAGGGTGGCTTAGATGAAAAATTAACCCAAGCCATTTGGCTGGGGGAACGCCGTCCGCAAGGCAGTCTGGTGGCTCAATATCTCTGCTTTCAAGGGAATTTACCGCAAGCTTGCAAACTGCACTCCATTCGTATTTCTCGGATTGCGGTGCTACCTGAAAAGCAAAATCAAGGCGTTGGTAAGCGGTTGATTTCTCTGTTTATTTTGCAAAATTCGGTAAAAAAACGACCGCTTGATTTTATCTCTGTGAGCTTTGGGCTAACTGCTCCACTCTACGCCTTTTGGCAATCTTGCGGTTTCCGGCTTGTGCAAATCACACCGAATAAAGAAGCAAGTAGCGGTTATCAAAGTGCAATGATGCTTTACCCAGTTTCAGAGCAAGGAAAGTTATTTGCACAGCAGGCAACCCAAGCCTTTGCCAGAGATTTCGCCCTTCAGCCATTTTTCACGGAAATTTGTGAGGAATTGCAAAATTTCGAACAATTTCGACCGCTTGCCGCACACAATTTAGATGAACGTGATTGGAAAAATTTAACCGCGTTTGCTCATGGCAATCGGACGTTTTCAGCGGCGTATGTGAGTTTGAAACGGCTTTATTTATCGGATAAAGCACGCTTTTCAGAGCTGGACATTTTTGAACGAAAAGGGCAAAAAATCTCCAAAATGGAGGTGGAAAATTATCGAAAACTCGTTTTGCAAAACTTAAACAATAAATCATTAAAATAATTTATAGGTTTTATTACATTTTTTGTGTTTTTGCTCTTGCTAAATCTGCAATTTAATCGTATAAATTCATTGTTTATTTTTCATTTTGATGAGGAACTCCAATGTCAATGTTTAGTCACATTCAAGCTGCTCCGGCAGACCCAATTTTAGGCTTAGGCGAAGCGTTTAAAGCAGATAGCCGTGAAGGTAAAATCAACCTTGGTATCGGTGTTTATATGACCGATGAAGGCAAAACCCCGATTGTCAAAGCGGTAAAAGAAGCCGAAAAACGTTTATTAGAGACGGAAAACAGTAAAAATTATTTAACCATTGACGGTGTTCAAGCATTCAATGCGGCAACGCAAGCGTTATTATTTGGCGAAGGGGCTGAAGTAATTACCTCAGGTCGTGCCAAAACTGCACAAAGTTTGGGTGGCACAGGGGCATTACGCATTGCGGCGGAATTTATCAAACGTCATACGAATGCGAAAAATGTGTGGATTTCCACCCCAACTTGGCCAAACCATAACGGTATTTTTGATGCGGTAGGCGTGAATGTAAAAGGCTATCGCTACTACAATAAAGAGACTAACGGTTTAGATTGGGAAAATTTAATTGCCGATTTAAGCCAAGCGGAAGCTGGTGATGTCGTATTATTACACGGTTGCTGCCACAACCCGACCGGAATTGACCCAACACCGGCGCAATGGGAACAGTTAGCGGCATTATCTGCCGAAAAAGGCTGGTTGCCGTTATTTGACTTTGCTTACCAAGGCTTTGCAAATGGTTTAGAGGAAGATGCTTACGGTTTACGAGCCTTTGTGAAAAATAACCGTGAATTGTTGGTCGCAAGCTCATTCTCGAAAAACTTTGGGTTATATAACGAGCGTGTTGGTGCATTTACCCTAATTGCAGATAATGCAGATGATGCTAACCGTGCCTTCACCCAAATCAAATCGATTATTCGTGTACTTTACTCTAACCCATCTGCTCACGGGGCAAGTGCAGTAGCAGTTGCATTGGCTGATCCTGACCTTAAAGTACAATGGATTGCGGAATTAGATGAAATGCGTAACCGCATTAAAGAAATGCGTAGCCAATTAGTGCAGAAATTAAAAGAAAAAGGGGCAAACAAAGACTTCTCTTTCATTACCGAGCAAAATGGTATGTTCTCATTTAGTGGCTTAACACCGGAGCAAGTGGATAAGTTAAAAGATGAGTTTGCAATTTATGCTGTGCGTTCAGGTAGAATCAATGTGGCAGGTATTACCAGCAAAAACATTGATGCCCTTGCCGATGCGATTGTGAAAGTGCTTTAATCACACGTTAAAGAACTGAAGATAAGGATTGATAGATGGCGCAAGCGTCCACGCTTGTGCCTCTCTTTTATCTTTTTTAGGTACAAGCGTGGACGCTTGCACCATCAATTTTTACGTTTCCAGCCAAAGCATAAAATCTGCTACCGTATGAAATGAGCCGAACACCAGCACAATATCATTTTCGTTGGCTGTTTCAAACAATACTCGGCTTGCTTGTGCCACATTTTCATAGCAACAAGCGGTTGAATTTGGCAAAACTTTTACCAATTTCGCTAACACTGCCTCGCCTGTTTGCCCACGCCAACAATCTAGCCCTGCACAATGCCATTCATCAATAATATTCGCTAATGGCTCGACAATGCCAGACAAATCCTTATCTTCTAATGCACTAAATACCGCATAGATTTTCTGATTTACTTGCTTTAATTCTGCAAGTTTATCTGCTAAATAACGTGCTGCGTGTGGGTTATGCCCTACATCAATAATTACTTTTGCAGCCGGTTTAGGTTGAGAAAAATGAGCAAAATCGCTATCCGTCAGTGTTTGAAAACGCCCTGTCATTTGAGCTTCATTTAAGGCTTGTCGAATAATTTCTTCATCAATTTCAAATGGCAGTTTCATTAACACAGCCAATGCGGTGCCGGCGTTTGGAATCGGAATAAGCGGCATTGGTAAATCTGTAAAGGATTTTTCTTTAGAATACCAATGAAACAGATTATGTTTAATTTCAAATTGCCAGTCTTTACCTCGGTAAAAAGCGTGACAATTTAACGAATTCGCAATCTGTTTCATCGAATTAGGGCAATCAGGCTCGCCGATGACAACCGGAATATTTTCACGGAAAATACCGGCTTTTTCACGCCCGATATCTTCACGATTATCGCCTAAAAACGCAACGTGGTCGATATCAATCGAGGTAATCACAGCAAGGTTTGGAGCAATGATATTGGTTGCATCTAACCGCCCACCTAACCCGACCTCTAAAATCACAATATCGAGCTGATTTTGTTTGAATAGCTCAAATGCAGACAGCGTACTAAACTCAAAATAAGTGAGTGAAGCGGTCTTTTTTGCATTAATTTTTGCAAATGCTTGGACGTGGTCGGCATCAGGTAATACTTCGCCGTTAATTCGCACCCGTTCATGGTAGTGAATTAAGTGCGGTGAAGAGTAAACCCCAACCCGAAAACCGGCTTTTAATAAGGTAACTTCTAATAAACGGCAGGTCGAACCCTTGCCGTTGGTGCCTGCAACGGTAATCACATAAGGGGCAGGCTTGAGTAAATCCAGCTCTGTTGCAACCTTACGAATACGATCTAAGCCCATATCAATCGGTTTAGAATGAGCGTGTTCTAAATAGGAAAGCCACGTTTCCAAAGAATCCGTGGCTTTAGGTATGCTTAATGTATTCATTCAGATATTTTATTCTGCATTTTCTACAATCAATTCCGCCACTTTAAACGGTGTTGGCTGATTGGTTAATTTTGCACACAGGCGGGCAAGGGTATCACGCATCTCTTTACGATGCACGATCATATCAACTGCCCCGTGTTCTAATAAGAACTCTGCACGTTGGAAACCTTCAGGCAGTTTTTCACGCACGGTTTGCTCAATTACTCGTGGACCGGCAAAGCCGATTAGAGCTTTTGGTTCAGCAATATTCACATCGCCCAGCATTGCCAAACTTGCGGAAACACCACCTAAAGTCGGGTCGGTTAATACCGAAATAAACGGCACGCCCTGCTCTTTCATTTTGGCTAAAATCGCACTGGTTTTTGCCATTTGCATTAAAGAGAATAACGCCTCTTGCATACGAGCCCCACCCGATGCCGAGAAACAGATAAACGGAATTTTTTCAGCTAGGGCTTTTTCTGCGGCTTTCACAAATTTTGCTCCCACCACAGAACCCATTGAGCCGCCCATAAACTCAAAGTTAAAGGAGGCAGTAACCACCGGCATATTATGCAATGTACCGGCAAGCACGATAAAAGAATCTTTCTCACCGGTTTGTTTTTGCGCGGCAGTTAAACGATCTTTATATTTCTTTAAATCTTTAAATTTCAGTACATCTTCCGGCTCTAAGTCGGCAGCGATTTCGACCGCAGAATCTTTATCTAACAAATTCAATAAACGGGTGCGGGCATCAATACGCATATGATGATCGCATTTTGGACAAACCTGTTGGTTGCGTTGTAATTCTTCGCTATAGAGAACTTGTTCACAACTTGTGCATTTTGTCCATACACCTTCCGGCACTTTTGATTTTGCATTGCTTGATGATGAAGAGTCTCTACCTAAAATTCTGTCTAACCAGCTCATTATTATTCCTTTTGGATTGAGTTGTTGGGTTCACTAAATGGTTGCTATTAAAGCATAATTTATCGGTTTTTGATATGTTTTATTGACATATCAGATCACTAACTATGTGTATAAGTTCGATAAAAAAACGCAATCAGAAGAATGATTAACATCACCACAATTTGAATTAAGCGTTTTTTGGTTAATTTTTCCGCTGCCATTGCTCTGCTCATACTTAATAAATTTCCGCATTATAAGCGAAAAAGTACGGGCTATGGTAGAATTTGCAAAATTTTGATCAAAAATAACCGCTTGTAAAAAGGAAATACTATGGCAACCATTGAACAATTTCTTGATGTTGTAAACCAACTTCGCCACCCTGAACACGGCTGCCCGTGGGATCTCAAACAGAATTTTGACACGATGTTGCCCCACTTGTTGGAAGAAACCTATGAGGTAGCGGAAGCGATTCACACCCAAGATCGCACTGCTCTGCGTGAAGAATTGGGTGATTTATTACTGCAAGTGGTCTTTTTAAGCCAATTAGCGAAAGAAGAAGGAGCTTTTACGTTTGATGATGTAGTAACCGATATTCACGATAAACTGATTTACCGCCACCCTCACGTTTTTGGTGAAGTAAAAGCCACTAACAGCGAAGAAGCCTTACAAAGTTGGGAAGCTCAAAAAGCGAATGATGAAAAACACCGCAATCAAGACTCGATTTTAGACGATTTGCCATTCGCCTTGCCTGCCCTCACCCGTGCGAATAAGCTACAAAAACGGTGTGCGAAAGTCGGGTTCGATTGGGATAATCCGCACGATGTGCTGGCAAAAGTCGAAGAAGAACTCGATGAAGTCAAAGCAGAAATCGTACAATATCCGGCTCGCTCCGCCGAACTTGCTGAAGAATTAGGCGATCTGTTATTTGCAACTGTAAATTTATGTCGTCATTACCATACCGATGCTGAAGAAAATTTACGCAATGCAAATCTAAAATTTGAACGTCGCTTTCGAAAAGTTGAAAAAGCTGTGAAAAAATCGGGAAGAACTGTAAAAGAATGTAAATTAGAAGAATTAGATATAATTTGGCACAAAATAAAAGTGGTAGAATAAATTACATCAATTGTTATAATGATTTTTACCTTTGTAAAGTTAGTTTTAATTTTATAGGAAATATTTTATGTCAAAAATCTTATTAATAGATGATGATATTGAGTTTACTGAGCTATTAACTGAATTACTTTCATTAGAAGGATTTAAAATGAAAGTTGTGCATAATGGTTTAGAAGGCTTAAATGAGTTAGAGTCTAATCAATATGATTTAGTATTACTAGATGTGATGATGCCGGTATTAAATGGCGTGGAAACATTAAAACGTATACGACAAAAATACTCATTACCCGTTTTAATGTTAAGTGCAAGAGATGATCAAATTGATAGAATCTTAGGTTTAGAATTAGGGGCTGACGATTATTTACCGAAACCTTTTAATGATCGTGAACTAGTCGCTAGAATGAAAGCGATACTTCGAAGAACAACCTCTCGCCCAGCTTCAACAGACCATTCTGAACAGAATTATACTGAAAACATCTCTAAATCATTACAATTTGCCGGAGTTGAATTACATTCAGGACGTCAGCAGGCTTATTATCAAGGATGTGATCTTGATTTAACGGGGACTGAATTTGCATTATTACAAATGTTAATGCGAAACCCAGGGGAGATTTTGTCCAGAGAATTATTGAGTTTAGAAATTTTAGGGAAAAATTTAACGCCTTATGATCGTGCAATTGATATGCATATTTCTAATCTTCGTAAAAAATTACCCGAACGGGAAGATGGATTACCTTGGTTTAAAACCTTAAGAGGTCGGGGTTACTTGTTAGTAACTGAATAATGTCTTTTATTAAATCCCTAAATAGTTAATATTTTAGGGATTTTTTGCATTTTTATTATTATGTCAAATCTTGTTAAAAAATATTTAGAATTTCGTAAACGCTTAGCATACAAGCTAGTGACCTCGTATGGTTTATTGCTTATATTATTTATTACCATTGCATTTAATTTAGATAAATTTGATGCTCGCAAATTTTCTCCCCTTTCTGCAAAAGACCAAATTTTCTTTAAAAATGAAAGCTTTGAAACAGAGAAAAGCTTAAATTTAGATGAAGTTTTTGATAGAAATTTATCAGTTGAAACATCTAATGGATTTGATGTAATCCTAGAAGATAAAAAAACTGGTAATTTAAGTGGCGTAAACCAAAGTAATATTAAAGCATTGCAGTTTTTTATTTATCAATCACAACAGACTGAAGAGCCGTTACAAAGACGGTTTGAAAATAGTGAAATCTATGGTCCATTTGTCGTGAAATCCGAAAACCATACTTATAACCAATATTTTATTAAAGCGGTAGATGCTCAAAAAGAGTGGATTAATACGATTTTAGACTCCCCTTTTATTATGGCGGTATTACTTATGTTTGCCGGAATTCCTTTATTAATCTGGTTATCCTTTAAAATTACCAAACCGGTTAAAGAATTAACTATCTCGGCAAATGCGGTAGCCTCTGGTAATTTGGAAACTAATCCTAAATTAGAATCAGAATGGATCTATGAAATTGGGGAAGTTGGAAAAAGCTTTAACCATATGGTGATAAGCTTAAAAAATTTAACTCAGCAGCAACAAAGAATGATTTCGGATATATCTCATGAGTTAAAAACACCTTTAGCCAGATTACAACTCGCTATTGCTATATTACGCCGTAAAACCTGTGGTCTGGCAGAAATCGATCGCATTGAAGCAGAAGTAGGTAAATTAGACCAATTGATAAAAGACTTGTTAACCATATCACGTGAACAATTAAATTATCAAATTCATAAAAAAATTTTTGCAATTGATGAAATTTGGAATAATGTAATTGAAGACGCTAAATTTGAAACCTCACAAAATAATATCATTTTTATCATTAAGCAAAATATCAAAAACCCAGAATCTTATTCTATTAACGGGGCCGTAGATTTACTGGCCAGTGCTTTAGAAAATTTGATCCGAAACGGCCAAAAATATGCAAAAAAAATGCTTTCGGTCTCAATGAATGTAGATGATGGTCATTTATTTCTCACAGTTGAAGATGATGGCGAAGGGGTTCCAGAAAACGAATATGAAAATATTCTTAAACCTTTTTACCGCATAGATGAAGCAAGAGCAAGAGAAACGGGAGGAACCGGACTAGGATTAGCGATTGTGCAAAATGTAGTTCAACAGCACCAAGGTACTATTCATTTAGATAAAAGTAATATGGGGGGATTGAAAATCGAACTGAAACTTCCCCTTTGGCATTCCTAAGGAAAAAGATCATTTCGTTTGTAAAAAACAGTCGAAAAATAACCGCTTGTATGAAATTAATTGAAATAGAAAATCTCAATAAATACTTTGGCTTGGGGCAAACTCAAGCCCATATTTTAAAAAATATCAATCTCAGTATTGAACAGGGTGATTTTGTCGCAATTATAGGTGCTTCAGGTTCTGGCAAATCTACCTTAATGAATATTATTGGCTGTTTAGATACCGCCAGTTCAGGCATTTGCCGTATTGATGGCAAAGAAACCCAAACAATGTCTGCAGATGAACTGTCTGATTTACGCCAACGCAAGCTTGGGTTTATTTTCCAACGCTATAATCTTCTTTCAGCTTTGAATGCAAACGAAAATGTTGCTCTGCCTGCCATTTATGCCGGAATGGATAGCTCATCACGCAAAAAGCGAGCTAATACGTTATTAACGAAGTTAGGTTTATCAGATAAAACCCAACATAAGCCGAATGAGTTATCTGGAGGGCAACAGCAACGAGTCAGCATTGCACGAGCCTTAATGAACGGCGGTGAAATCATTCTTGCAGACGAGCCTACCGGTGCATTAGATTCTAAAAGTGGCGAAACTGTGCTAGAAATCTTGCGAGAACTACACCAAGAAGGTCATACCATTATTATGGTGACACACGACCCAAACATTGCTGCCCAAGCCAGCCGTGTCGTTGAAATTAAAGATGGGCAAATCATTCGAGATGAACGCCAACGCTCTGATGTTCAGGAAACCGCACTCAATAAAACGACAGTACAAAAGCCTCGCTTTTGGGATCAGCTGTTTGAATCCTTCAAAATGGCAACCAGTGCGATTATGGCACATAAAATGCGGGCAATTCTCACGATGCTAGGCATTATTATTGGCATTACCTCCGTGATTTCTGTAGTTGCTCTTGGAAGAGGCTCACAACAACAAATCCTTTCTAATATCAACAGCCTAGGCACAAATACGATGGATATTATGAATGGAACCGGCTTTGGTGATAGAAGAGCCAATCTGACTAAAAATTTAACCATCAGTGATGCCTTAATGTTGGGGCGGCAAAGCTATGTGGAAAGCACTACTCCTTCAAGCAATGTCAGTGCCACATTGATTTATGGTAATACCGCAGTAACCGGTTCAGTACGAGGTGTTGGAGAGCAATTTATTGATGTGAAAGGGTTAAAGCTGATTTCAGGGCGTTTTTTCAGTGCTGAGGAAGTTAAAAATGTGGCACAGGTTATTGTCATTGACCCTAACACTCAAAAAGATTTGGGGCTAACAGAGCCTGTTGAAGGTAAAACGATTTTAGTGGATAAAAAACCGTTACAGATTATTGGTGTGGCGCAACAGTCAAACAATATGAACCAAAGTAGCCTTACCTTATGGGCGCCTTATACCACTATTATGCAACGCATTTCAGGTGCAAAACAGATAGATTCACTCACGGTTAAAATTAAAGATGATATTGAAAGCCAAACTGCCGAAAAAAGTATTACCGAATTGTTGGTAGCTAAACACGGCAAAAAAGATTTCTTTATTATGAATAGTGATACGATCAAACAAACCATTACCAGTACCACTAATACAATGACCTTGCTGATTTCCTCTATCGCCCTTATTTCGCTGATTGTCGGCGGTATCGGAGTAATGAATATTATGTTGGTTTCCGTCACTGAGCGAACCCGAGAAATTGGCGTGCGAATGGCGATTGGTGCAAAACAACGCAATATTTTGCAACAATTTTTAATTGAAGCGGTGGTTATTTGCCTGATTGGTGGTGTAATAGGCATTTTGCTCGCAAGTGCTATTATTTGGGCATTTAATACCTTAGGCACGAATTTTAAAATGATGCTTTCACCTGAATCGGTTGTGATTGCCGTACTCTGCTCTACGCTTATCGGTGTGGTATTTGGCTACATTCCTGCACGCAATGCCTCAAGACTCAATCCGATTACGGCTCTAGCACAAGAGTAAATCTATCTAATATATGTTACATTGTAGGGCAAAAAATTTTTTGCCCCCACATACATATCATCACGCAATTTTAAGGATATAAGATGACCATAACCAATACTGAACTAGAACAAATACTGAACACCAAACTTAACAGCTCCGTCATTAACGACTATGCCCCAAATGGCTTGCAAGTTGAAGGGAAAATAGAAATCAAAAAAATCATTACCGGTGTGACTGCCACACTTCCCCTGATTGAAAAAGCGATTGAGAGAAACGCCGATGCGATTCTAGTCCACCACGGTTATTTTTGGAAAAGTGAAAACCCGTGCATTCGAGGAATGAAAGGTAAACGCATTAAACAGCTTTTAGTGAATGACATCAATCTCTTTGGTTATCACCTACCACTGGATATTCACCCCGAACTAGGTAACAACGCCCAGCTTGCTAAGCATTTAGGCGTAAAAAATCTACAAGGTTTAGAAGACAGACCTAATTCAATTCCAATGTACGGTGAATTAGAAAATCCGATTTCCGCCAATGAACTAAAACAAAAACTCGAAAAAACGTTACAACGCACCGTTATTTTATGTGATGAATTTGTGCATAGCCCACAAAAAATGATTAAAACAATCGGGATTTGCTCCGGCGGAGGACAAGGCTATATTGATTTAGCCTTTGAAAAAGGCTGTGATGCCTTTATTAGCGGCGAAATTTCCGAACAGACCACCCACTCTGCCCGTGAACAAGGCATCTATTATTTCGCCTGTGGTCATCACGCCACAGAAAGAGACGGCGTAAAAGCCTTAGGTGAATGGTTAGCCGTTGAATATGGTTTAAATGTTGAATTTATTGATATTGATAACCCTGCATAAAAAATACAAGCGGTTGAATTTCCTGAAAATTTTGCAATTTGCAAAAAATCACTAAAAATCAACCGCTTGTTTATCACAGTCTAGAGTTCAAAATCGCCAAAATCACGGCTATCTACTTTAGCATCAATCTGACCAACCAAATAAGAACTGACTTCCACTTCTTGTGGTGCTACCTGTACATTATCGGAAACCAGCCATGCATTGATCCACGGAATGGGGTTGGAACGTGCCTTAAATGGCAATGGTAACCCAACAGCCTGCATCCGAATATTAGTGATATATTCAATATATTGCACCAAAATATCCCGATTTAGCCCTATCATCGAACCGTCTTTAAACAGGTATTCCGCCCACGCTTTTTCTTGTTCAGCTGCACTTAAAAAAAGCTCGTAGGCCTCTTGGCGACATTCACGTGCAATTTCTGCCATTTCAGGATCATCATTGCCATAGGTCATAATATTCAATATATGCTGAGTGCCGGTAAGATGTAATGCTTCATCACGTGCAATAAATTTGATGATTTTGGCATTTCCTTCCATAAGCTGCCGTTCCGCAAAGGCAAATGAGCAAGCAAAAGAGACATAAAAACGAATTGCTTCAAGCGCATTCACACTCATCATACAGAGATAAAGTTGTCTTTTTAGACTATGCAAACTGACCTCACAGGTTTTTCCATCAACCTGATAACTGCCTTCACCATACAAACTATAGAGTTGGCTGTCACGAATCAAATCATCATAATAGGCGGAAATATCTTTGGCACGCTTAATAATTTCTTCGTTTGTGACAATATCATCAAATACTATTGATGGATCATTGACAATATTACGGATGATATGTGTGTAAGAACGACTGTGAATTGTTTCGCTAAATGTCCAAGTTTCAATCCAGGTTTCAAGCTCGGGGATAGACACTAATGGCAAAAGCGCCACATTCGGGCTACGCCCTTGAATGGAATCCAACAAGGTTTGGTATTTTAAATTGCTGATAAAAATGTGCTTTTCATGTTCAGGCAGTTGGGCATAGTCAATGCGGTCTTGCGACACATCCACTTCTTCCGGTCGCCAGAAAAATGAGAGTTGTTTTTCAATCAGTTTTTCAAAAATTTCGTATTTTTGTTGATCATAACGCGCCACATTCACATTTTGTCCAAAAAACATGGGTTCTTTTAGTTGATCATTTTTATGTTGTGAAAACGTAGTATATGCCATCTTATTCTCCTTTATTTCTGTTCTTATTAAATTTTACAAGCACCACCAGCACAGCCTTCATCTAAGTCGTCTTGCGCATCTTCTGCTCCATCACGGGTATTTTGGTAGTAAAGGGTTTTTAACCCGTATTTATACGCCGTTAATAGATCTTTTAATAATACTTTCATCGGTACTTTAGCTTCTGCAAAGCGGTTTGGGTCGTAATTTGTATTCGCCGAAATCGCTTGGTCAACAAATTTCTGCATAATCCCCACCAAATGCAAATAGCCGTCCATATTAGGAATATCCCAAAGCAGTTCATAGTATGCTTTTAAACGTTCATACTCCGGCACAACCTGCTTTAAAATACCGTCTTTTGATGCTTTAACACTAATATAGCCACGCGGAGGTTCAATTCCGTTGGTGGCATTCGAAATTTGCGACGAAGTCTCCGATGGCATTAAGGCAGTTAAAGTGGAATTGCGCAAGCCAAATTGCAGAATATCCTGACGTAGTTGTTCCCAATCATAATGAAGCGGTTCTTGAGTTAATTCATCAATTTCTTTTTTATAAGTATCGATAGGGAGTAACCCTTTGGCATAAGTGGTTTGATCAAAATAAGCACAAGCCCCTTGTTCTTTGGCTAAATTCATCGAGGCTTTTAATAAATAATACTGAATCGCTTCAAAGGTACGGTGCGTTAAATTATTAGCACTGCCATCGGAATAACGCACTTGGTTTTTAGCTAAATAGTAAGCATAGTTAATCACGCCTACACCTAATGCGCGACGATTTAATGAGCTGTTACGTGCAGCTAATACCGGATAATCTTGATAATCTAATAGGGCATCTAGCGCACGAACTACTAAATCAGCCAATTCTTCTAACTCATCTAAATTGCTGAGTGTGCCTAAATTAAATGCCGATAATGTACATAATGCGATTTCCCCTTGTTCATCATAAAAATGTGCCAGTGGCTTAGTTGGCAAAGCAATTTCTAAGCAGAGGTTCGATTGGCGTATCGGTGCGACACGAGGATCAAATGGGCTATGAGTATTACAATGATCGACATTCTGAATATAAATTCGCCCTGTTGAAGCCCGCTCTTGCATCAATAATGAAAACAATTCCACAGCCTTAACTTTACGTTGCCGAATGCTCGGATCTTGCTCATATTGCAAATAAAGTTGCTCAAATTTAGCTTGATCAGCAAAAAACGCTTCATATAACCCCGGCACATCTGATGGGCTAAATAAACTAATCTCACCGCCTTTAATTAAACGTTGATACATCATTTTATTAATCTGTACCCCGTAGTCCATATGGCGAGCACGGTTTTCCTCCACACCACGGTTATTTTTTAATACCATTAAGCTTTCTGCTTCTAAATGCCAGATCGGGAAATATACGGTAGCCGCTCCACCGCGAACACCACCTTGAGAGCAAGACTTTACTGCAGTTTGAAAATGTTTATAAAAGGGGATACAGCCGGTATGAAATGCTTCTCCACCACGAATAGGGCTACCTAATGCCCGAATTGCGCCGGCATTAATACCTATCCCAGCACGCTGTGAAACATATTTAACGATTGCAGCAGAGGTTGCATTGATGGAGTCTAAGCTATCATCACACTCAATTAACACACAGGAACTAAATTGACGAGTAGGTGTACGCACTCCTGCCATAATTGGTGTTGGCAAAGAAATTTTGAAAGTGGAAGTCGCATCATAAAAACGGCGAATATAATCTAAGCGGCTTGCTGCTTGATACTTGGAAAATAAGCAGGCAGCTACGAGTAAATACAAGAATTGAGCCGATTCATAAATCTCCCCGCTAACACGATTCTGCACTAAATATTTTCCTTCCAACTGCTTTACTGCTGCATAGGAAAACGTCATATCCCGCCAGTGATCAATAAATCCATTCATTGTCTCCCATTCTTCGGGCGTGTAGTCGCTCAGCAAATCCGCATCATACTTACCTAGCGCAACTAATTTTTTAACGTGCTCATATAAATGCGGTGGCTCAAACTGTCCATAAGCTTTTTTGCGTAAGTGGAAAATCGCCAAGCGTGCTGCCAAATATTGATAATCTGGCGTATCCTTAGTGATTAGATCAGCTGCAGCCTTGATAATAGTTTCATGAATATCTGAAGTGCGAATACCTTCATAAAATTGAATGTGAGAACGGAGTTCTACTTGTGAAACAGAAACATTCTCTAACCCTTCTGCCGCCCAAGTAATCACACGATGAATTTTATCTAGATTGAGTTGCTCGCGCGTGCCATCACGCTTTGTTACCATTAAACTTTTATTCATAATTATTAACCCTTTATAAAATACCTTAGCAAAACACTACATATTGTGTTTTTTCATTAAAGTAAACACAAGATAGTGTGCTTAAAGCAAAACATCAACCAATAAATTTTTACTTTTTCTCTTGACAGATGCTAAGTTATTTATAAATAACCATATTTTTATAAAGGGATAAAGTTAATTGTCTTATTTAACAACAAATAGGAAATTTTGGTAGGCTCCGAAAATAACAAGAAAGGAAAAACAACACTATTTTATCCAAATTACCAATACCTGAGTTTTAAACAAGCGGTTATTTTTAGCCGTTTTTTTGCAAAATTTGAAGAAAAAATAACCGCTTGTCTTGTTATGTCGAGAACTTAAAATTTCATCTCCATTCCCAACATAAAATTTCGTCCCATTTGTGGCACAAATTGGTGATACGAAGTGTGGATATACACCGGCTGATTCAGTAAGTTTGTGCCGTTTAGACTGATTTTGTAATCCAGCTCTTTCCACTTATTGCTATACGCCAACCCGACATTCAACATCGTATTACCTTCGGTAATATATTCCAGCTGGCTCGTACGGCGTTGAGTAAATGTACGGATCAGCTCTAAATTCCCCGACCAATTTGGGGTAAATTCCGCATTAAAGCGAAAACCTAAACGCATTGGCGGTGTACGAGGGGTGTTTTGGTCAGCCCGATATAGAAGATAATCTTTCCCTTTTTCCACATTTTCCGGCAGATAATCTTTGAACACACTATAATCGCTATTTATTCTCAATGGTGGTAAATTTGTTAGCCAGCCTCGTACCATATCGCCGAAAATCGTGGCTTGGTATTGGTCGTTAAAGCGGTAGCTTGCCTCGGCTTCTACCCCGTAAAAACGGGCTTTTGCCTGATTATAACGGCGCATAAATAGCTGATTTTCACGGAAAAGATTTTCATTGTAGATGTAGTTTTTAAAGTGATTGTAATAAACACTCACTTTATAGCCAATACGTTCAGCTTGATAGCCCAAGCCCAACTCCACATTATTTGACTGCTCTTTTTTCAAGTCTTTATTGCCGTATTCAAACGAATTAGTAGCAATATGCTGCCCGTGGTAATACAGCTCCATCGGCGTTGGCAAGCGTTCATTGTGCGAGGCAGTAAACGAAAGCTGATAGTCAGGGTGGAAGAACCAGTTAAGCGTGCCGGAATAGGCATAAGCCGTTTCATCATAGGGTGAAAGATCTGGCTCAACCTGTTTGCCGCCACTGATACGATAATGTTCCTGTAACCGTTTAATTTCATTGCGATCATACTCAATCTCAATCTTCTGCTTTTCCATTCGTCCGGCAAGCTCAACGGCAACACTATCCCACATATACTGCTCAACCCCAAACAGGCTGATCTGTTTATTGGTATTTTCAACCAGCGGGAATTTCACTTCACGATCTTTCGGCGCATTCATACTGCTTTTTTGAGTTTGATACTGAACGCCCCACATACCGGTTAGCCCTCCCAGCGGTGCGTGATAAATCTCCAAGCGGGTATTTTTGCCCCGATTTTTGAAAATATTGACCGGCTTACCATAATCCTGATCTTTTTTTAGCTGTTTATGGTAACGGGTTGCCAACACGCCGGCATCTTTTTCATCGTGATAGTAATCGGCATCGGCATAGCTCGCTCGGATTTTGTCCACCCCTTTAAACGGCTGGCGCAGTTCGGCTTTCACATCAATCCGTTTCGATTCTAAATCCACCCAAGGGCCTTTATGTGTGTGATCGTGGGCGTGTCCGAACGGGTTATCGTGGCTGTGTGTGCCGTCTTCGGCGTGGTTGGTTCCACAGTGGAAGTGCGGATTGCTCCCAATATTTTCCTCACCAATCAAATGCGGATAGAGATAGGTATAAGCGTATTTATCCCGCTTATTGCCGTAGATATGACCGGTACAGAAATCAAATTTATGGTTATGCCCCGGCAAGCCATAGTTATCCCGCCGTTTGCTGTATGACGCACCAATATAGCCTCGTTCACCGACAAAGGATAAACCGAGAGTGCCGACTTTGGATTTATTGTAAGTATCCGGCACATAGTTTAAGCGCTCGCCTAAGTTGATCCCCGGTACACGGTAGTTATCACTATGGCGGGTCAGCCCTTCGGCTCGCACCGCAATGTGTTTACCGATGCCAAAGGTTGCCCCTAATGCACCGACTTTCTCTTTGGCGGCGGTATCAAAGCGGCTGTTGAGTTCAACCTCATACCCTTTTTCAGGAATGGCGGTCGGAATGCGTTTATCTACCACATTTACAATTCCTGCCGGCGAACTGCTGGCATAAAGCAAGGTGCTGGAACCACGCAAGATTTCGACCTGATCGGCAAGCAGTGAATCAGCAACAACGGCGTGATCAGGAGATAGGTTCGACATATCAATCACGTCTGAACCGTTTTGCAAAATGCGAATTCTCGCCCCTTCCTGCCCACGAATAATCGGCTTACTCGCTCCGCCACCAAACGGGTTACTATGCACGCCTAATTCTGACGCCAACGCATTACCCAGCGTTGCCGAACGCTTTTTAAATTCCTTACCTGCAATAATTTTATCACTGACTTTTAGCAAGGTAACTTCACTCCCCTGCGATATACTTGGGGTGCTGCCAACGACCGAAACTTCATCTAACACCGCTACATCGTTATTTTCCGCCCAAACAAGCGGGCTAAATTGAGCCGAAATCAGCAATGCCAATCCTGTTCTCTTAAACACAATCTTTCTCCTTAAAAAAATTAAGGATAATAAGGTACTGCAAAATATGAGTCTTTACAACAATAACCATAAAAAAATTATAGTTTTTGCATTTTTCCTATTGCCAAGCAGGAAATATATCCATTAAAATTTTATGGATTTAATCTAACGGAGACAAAATATGCGTTCTACATTCAAACTTACTCTTGCAGCTTTAGCTGTTTCTATTGTTTTAAGTGGCTGTAAATCTAGCCAAGGTCCATCTATTGTTGCAGACAGCCCTCCACCTAAGGAAATAACAGCTACTGATGGCAACGATAAAGAGAAAACCGATAACAAAGAGAAAAAGTCTGCGCAACCAAATAAATCCGATCCTCAACCGGATAAACCTGCTAACGCAAAAGACCCAGTAAAACCTGATACGGAGACAAATAAACCAAGTAAAAAAGATAAAGAATATACACCACCTGCTACTGAAAAAATCGATAACTCATCAGTACAGCCGGATAAAATGGTGCCTAATCCTATCGAGAATAAGGAAAACGACAGTAATAAACCTAACCCCAAAGAAAGCGATAGCGATAATAATGACAAAGTCACTGAAGGCAATAAACCAAATACCCCAACAGAAACAGTAAATAAAGATAAAGAAGCTGAGAAAAGTAAAAAGGAGAATAAAGAGGACTCAAGCAATAATACTCCTAACATTAATTTTGACGGGGCAAAGCCTATAGATACAGATAGTAAAGGTAGCCCGTACCGAGTAATAAACCTAAACCCGAGAAAAAGCGTAGTAAATGCAAGTGCTATGCAAAAAGTAGATTTCGACTCTTTTACGGATGAATCTGTTGAAAATTCACCATTTGTCAGTAGCGATACTGAAAAAGAATACAATAATACACTTGTTTTTGGGCTTGGTGCCGGAGATAAAGATTCTTATTTTAAGAACTTAAATCAAAAAGGGGATAAACATTTAGGTATTCATCGTGGCACTTATGAAGATGAGAAAATAGAAGGTGATTCTCAAGCTATCAATTATCTTTATGTGAACCAACCGTATTCAAGCTATGGGGCATTATTTACCAATGAAAACGATAGCCATCTATTTAGCGTGCATTTAGCGGCTGGGCAAAAAGGCGAGAATACCAGAGGTGATGCTTATGCAGAATATGGTGTATTTAGCAATGAAGATAAATGGAATGAGAATTTAGTCGGTAATGCAACTTATAAAGGACAAACTATTGCCAGAGTGGTTCGCACCGAAGAAGGCAAACAAGTTGCAAGTTTGCCGCAATTTGACGGAGATGTAACCTTAAATTTAGATTTAGCTGAAAATTGGGAAGACAGCAAACTTAGCGGTCAAATCAACAGCAAAACGTTAGGTAAAATTTCCTTAAATGAAACGCAAATTACCCCAAGTTCTACTGTAAACAGTAACCTTAGCTTTGGTGAGGAAGCTACTGTAGAAGGTAATGATAGCTTTGAGGGCGAGTACCACGTGGAATTCACCGGACCAAACTTAGAAGATGCAGTCGGTGGCGTTGAGTTAGAAAATGAAGAGCTGAAATACAACGCCGTATTCGGTGCGACTAAATCTGCCAACTAATCTTTTATTTCTGATAAGGGCTGGCAACAGCCTTTTATTTTTAAGGACAAAAAATGAAAAAAATTGCATTACTGGCATTTTTCCCAACACTACTCTTTGCCCGAGATCCGAATACGACACCTGCTCATCTTGAGCATACAGCACAGCCAACTACAACCCCCCAAAGGATCAAGATCGAAAAATCAGTGCCTATTTTTAACGAAACTGAATTACGTGCTAATCAATTATTGACCGAAAAGCTACTTATCCAAGCTATTTATAGTCGTAGGCTTGCTAACATGGAAAAATTAACTGCGATTTATCGGGATTTTACCCACATTGACCCGGTTTTATTGCGTTATGCACAAGGTAAAATTGCTCTACTTAAAGGTAATTACCCGAAAGCCATTAATGACTTTCAAACCATTCTCGCTAAACAGCCAAACCTAAACACGGTACGCATTGAGCTAGCGATTGCTCTATTGTACGATCAGCAACTTAATCAAGCCAAAGCACAATTTGAACAAGCCAAAAAAGCCGAACATCTACCGCCTAAAGTTCACGCATTAATTGAGCAATATCAGCAACATCTGGCTAAAAAACAGGAATGGAAATTCAGTTTCTCAGCCAATTATGTACGAGACGGCAATATTAATCGAACCTCGAAACAACCGAACATTGAACAAACCGGTTATGTAAAACAACCTAATTTGCTGCCCCAAACCGCACATGGCGTTCAGTACTCGTTTGGATTACAGAGAGATTTCAACCTGTTTGGCTCGCACTATGTGAGTTTTGATAATCAAACCCAAGGCGAACTTTATTGGGATAACCACGATTATGATGAAATCACTAATCGTACCTTGCTTGGCTACGCTTACAAAAAATCCGACCAAACCACCCGCTTGTTACCGTTTTATGAAAAACGCTGGAAACATCACCGTTCGGAACGCTGGACAAACGGAATTCGACTTGAACACGCACAATGGTTTTCACCGCATTGGCAACTCGCCACCGCATTGGAATACGGCAAAAAACGTTATTTTGATTTGCCGATTTATAACGGCAGCTACAAACTTGCCTCTGCCACATTGCTTTGGTTACGCAATCCACAACAATTTTTCTTTGTCGGCACTGATTTCAATCGAGACAAAACTCAGTTAAAACAATATAGCTCCGACACCAAAGCAATACGCTTCGGCTGGCAACGAGAATGGAAAATGCTTGAACTTTCCAGTCGCCTCACGCTTGGCTATACCGATAGACGCTATAAAGACATTGCAACATTGGGCGGAAAACTCAATCTTGGCAAAATCCGCCACGACCGTGTACAAAGTGCCAACCTTACCCTTTGGAAACGCGACTGGCACTGGCTTGGGTTAACCCCGAAACTACAATTTGCCTACGCTAAACACCGTAGCAACCTACCAAGCCTCTATGCTTACACCGATAAAAACATCAATTTAATTATTGAAAGTCGGTTCTAGCTCCATAAAAACAACAAGCGGTTAAAATGCCTAGAAATTTTGCAAATTGCAAAAAAATGTAGAAAGTTTAACCGCTTGTATCTATACTGCAGCTTCTTTTCCTTCAGTATAAATAATATACCACCGTTGCAACAATAATGGCTGCTCCCGGTCATCACCTTGAACTGAAAATTGCTCAAGGTGGATATGACTATCGCAGCCGCTTCCACCGCACCCAGTAATGCGTGGGCAGGTTAGCTTGGGAGGCGTCTTCGGTGTACTTTTTGATTTCTGCATTTAAGTATGGCGAAGCTAAACCCACTGCCGCTTGCCCCACGTCTTGTGTGGCTAAGCCTTGCAAGACTTTGGATTAGCCAATGCTTCGCAATCGTTACTATCGTTTCATCAAAGTGCTGAACTACCTCTATCGCACCTTCTATACCTTCAATTAAGGCTTTTGCCATTACCACTATCGTTTGTTTTCGCTCTTCTGAAGGGTGAAGGTCATCAAAGAAATTATTCTCCACCGCATTTTTCCCTATTCCCAGCCCTGTTTTCACTGCTTGAGCTGTAGATAACGAGCTACCTGAACTGGAGGCTAAACCACCAGCCAACCCAGCCGCAACTTGGCTTAGCTCCGATACCGTCCGTTTTTCCGCTTCCGTCAGGTTTTCAGGCTCTTTGCCGAAGAGATTTTGAGAGATGATATTTGCACTCACTTCACCTGTCACCGCTGCAACCGCTCCTGCACCAGCCTTACCACCTTGTGCATAGGCCTCCACCGCTCCCCAAAGGGCGTGAGCTATCAGGTTCGCTTCTGTATTACCCTCTGTTGCCTGTTTGATTTCTGTGTTGATATAAGGCGAAATCGCTCCAGTTACTACCCCTGCCGTTGGGCTACCGCCTAACGCTAACCCTACTGCATTGGTTACAGCATCAACGCCTTGTCGGTAAGCCCCCGATGGTGCGAGCGTCCTCGCTCGTACCAAAACAAGCGGTTGATTTACCTCGAAAATTTGCAAAATATTCAACATAATTAACTGCTTGTAACTTATATTAAATAGCACTAATGTGAATTCTAGTGCTATCGGGGTACTTATCTAGTTAACTTTATTATTTAACATTAAATTTATTTGATATAAATTTTTTTACACATAACCCTATAAACAAAGGGATTGCAAACGATAAAATATCATTTAAAGCGTCTTCAGCCCAATAAAAATCACTATAATTCCAATATATATATAAATATCGCTATATGCTTTAATGATGCAACAAAGAATGTCGCTAAAAATAACACAGCTAAATAAATTACTTTCTTTATCATTTTGTCAACCCCTTGTTATCTAGGAGTTTTTTCAGTTCTTCATAATTTTTTACCCTATTATCAAAATCTCCACCATATTCTCCCATAGCTCCCCCAACAATATTCCCGAGAGCTGAATCTTTCATACTAAATGGCTTGTTAATTACAGGAGAAATTACTGCTCCAAAATAATCGTTACCTAAACTATTTCCACTTGGATCTTTTGATAAGCTCGTTACTGTACTAATCCCAAGATTGATTCGTATCTGATTTCCAACAGATTGATTCCTTGTTAAAGCTCCTGAACCAAATGCTCCTATTGCCTCATAAGGATTAATCTCTTGCCCTGTAGAAACTTTATAACCGGAATGAACCCCTAATGCTATTGTTCCATCTGTAACCATTCCCGCCGCATTTGGATATTTAACTGCAAATTCGCCTATTTTATTGACAGCTTTCTGTGCAGCAGAGGAAACACCTTTAGCTACATTGCTAGAATATTGCACACCTTTTATAACTAAACTATTCCCCCCTGTTCCTACAACAGAAACCCCAGTATTCAAAGATTCGCTCAAACGTCCTTGGACACTTCCCGAGTAGTTATATACTTTCTGTGCTTCAAGTTTTAAATCAGAATAATCAGGTTTCATTACTGATGAATTAGCCGGAGTATTTAACAATTGTATTTGTTGCGGAATATTTCCATATTCTTTTACCCATTTTAACAGTAAATCTCTCCCTTCTTGCGATAGGCTTTCCGGCTGAGTTTTATAAATATGCAATAATCTATCTGAAACTTTATCTTTCTCTAATAAATGTTGCACTCTAATAGATTCTTCTTGAGTCAGGATTTTTTTCTTCATTAACCGTTCAAGTTCTGCATATTCAGATTGTGATAAGAAATTATTCTCCACCGCATTTTTCCCTATTCCCCGATAGTACGAGCGTCCTCGTTTGTACCAAAACAAGCGGTTGATTTACTTCTAAAATTTGCAAAATACTCAACATAATTAACCGCTTGTAACTTATATTAAATAGCACTAGTGTGGGTAATAGAACTATCTAAGGAATTTAGATTATATAACTCATCTAACTTCACCTGCATACCATCACTATATTCGCTGATAGTTTTGCAAAATTTAATTTTTATTTTTATTCCCTCATATCTAGGATAGGCTACTAAATTTTCGTTTGAATACTCGCCGCCTAGTGAAAACGGAATTATAGGCATAAGAATATTATTTATATCCAACACATTATTATATTTCATCCAGTCCTTAGCTAATTCATATCCAGTATAATAATTATATTTTGATAATAATGTATAAGAAAATTCTTCTATTCCCTTCCCCATAAACTCTAACTCATCAAGTTCAAAGTCATACTTATGAAAATCATCACCTTTGATGCAAAATCCCTCACCTAAAGCATTATCACCAAAAAATATAAGTCCTATGCTCAATTCTAACTTAATTAAGTTATTAATATTAAGTAGGGTTTCTATATCATAAATACGGAAAGTACCTTCAAATGCTACAAAACCATTTTTTTCTCTATATAGTTTTTTTAACTCAACTGGCAAATCTACATTCCTTATACTATTGATAGATTCACTTGATATACTGATTAATTTATTGAAGTACTTCACAAGTTCACTCCTTAATTTCAATTTTGACTTTATCACCATCAGAATACTGCTTACACTGATGCCCTATACAACTACCAGCACCTCTATTATCTTTTGGGGAGATATATCTCACTGATGCTCCTTTACCACCTTCTTTAAACATAGCAGGAGGATACTCATCTCGATCATAGCCTGCTTTACTTGGAGTATCCATTAATGCCTCTTTTCTCCGTTGAGATGCACCTTTTCGATCAATTGTTAAAACTGCTGGCTTACCTTGACCAATTGAATCTTCTATATGGGAAACGGTTTCTGGATATTTAGATCTTGATACAGAAACTGTTCCAAGCGGTCATCATCATTTTTATTCATAATGCCGTGAGCGTACATGCTGGCTAGTTGTTCATTTTCTATATTCATTATATCGATCACAAATTTCTCTAAATTTATAACAGTATTTATAACTGGCATTAAATATAAAACCTTTTCTTCTTAAACAAGAAGCATATATTTTTTCTGATTTTGCCCGATTATCCTCTCCTACTACCCTTGGTAGTCCTGATATATTTTTAATCTCAAATCCTTCAAGGGACTTATTAAAGCAATCCATATCAATATCTCTATTTAAAGGTTGCTTGGTATTTTTATGTATCCAAATATCTTCATCCCAATACGAGGAATATGACGGCATTAACTCCCAAAATAAACATCCAGTCAGAACTAAGGAGGCTAATAAACAAGTAAACAATCTCATTTATTCACCTCATTTACTTTATTAAATTCTCTAATACCACTATTCGGATACACTTTGTTTAAAGTATCTTCTGCTTTTTCCCATTGTTTTCTTTCCTTGTTATCTTTTTTGTCATAAACATACTTCAAATTATTTATATTCTGATTAGCTTCTGAATGTGCTTGACCGAATGACAACCCTGCTACTTGTTTAGCATTAGGATTATTTCCGATAAATAGTCCTCCAAAGCCTGAATAGACAACATCTCCTTTCACACCGTGATATTCGGTATTCACACTGCCAAATAGCTCTTTCGCTTGTTTGTCTATTTCTTCAGACGGATAAGAACCACCTAAATGCAAGAAATTAATCTTCGTGTTCTTATATTCATTTCCAATATACTCCGACCAATTCAACATATTTTTATTGCCCGAAACACCCCGATGGTGCGAGCGTCCTCGCTCGTACCAAGAAAAGCGGTTGATTTACTGCTAAAATTTGCAAAATACTTCACATGATTAACCGCTTGTAACTTATATTAAATAGCACTAGCGTGGACGCTAGCGCTATCGTGGCTCGTATCTAAATTAATGATTGAGGTTGATATTCAAACTTTGTCTTTATTTCATTATTTTCAAACAACAAAATAAATTTAGTCCATTCACCACCCGTATGTTTAAACATGGTGATTTTTAACTGTTCACTTAGCTCCTCCAGCAAATCACTATCAACATACTTAAAATCATTCTGCAATACTATAGAATTATTTAATTTATAAATTAACCCCATACTAACCCAACCTTCATCTTTATTTAACACATACTCATACTCAAATGAATTATATTTATACTTATCCATTTTCATAACAGACTCATATATTCTATTGATAATTTTAACTTCTTCATTGATCATTTCTTACTCGCCTCATTGTTAAATCTTAATAGCTTTTGTTCTACACCATTGATAGAATAATTTACTTCTAATCTGTCTGGTCTACTTGAACTAGGATCCTGTCTAATAAATCTTGTGTTTACATTAACTGTTTTCCCCTCTTTTACGGCTTTGTTTATTATATTCTCAAAATAAACTTTATATGCAGAGTTATTAAAATTAGCATCTTGTGGGAATAAATTATATCTATCACAAGTGCCACCTTGACTACAAGCCTGTATATGACCTCCTACATCTGTTGGTAATCCTTCTTTACCAACCTGAGTCTGTCTTTTATCTCTTGGCATTTTCATATCTATTGGAGAATATGAAATTTCTTCTACATATCCATAATTATTTGTCTTAAATTTAGTTCCATTACTTAGCTCATAATTTGTATTAGCTGCTAAGTTATTAACTAGATGACTTTCATCACTTCCTTTAATTAAAGACTTATTAAAATCTACATGTATGGTTTTATAACCTAATGTTTCTCCAACTACTGATAAATCACTACTCGCATTAATACTATTTGGAGCTTTCCTAGAAAAATCACCTAGCTTAGAATTATTAGGTAAAACTTTTGTTGGCAATAACAACCCTGTTAATATTCCAGAGAAATTCTCTAACGCTTGTTGATCCCCTTCATAAGCTTGCTTCGCAACTGCTTTTACACCTTCCCAATATTCTCCCGTCATCAAAGCATTTAATGTATTTGATACTGCTTGGTTCTTTCCTGCTAGATCAATCTTTGCCTGATTACAATAACTATCGCCGACAGCACAAGTAGTTAACAGAGCAAATGTATCAAATACTGTATCTCCAACGAATAAAGCTGAATCAGCACCTTCCTCAACAACATCAATTACACCATTAATAAACTGTGATGCAGTATTATGACCAATTTTTTCTCTGACTTTTAGTTTCCACTTTTCAGCATCTGCTTTTTTATTTTCTCTCAACCTATCAACTACAAGTGAATTATTCTCCACCGCATTCTTCCCTACCTCTTGCCCAGTTTTCATCGCTTGAGCCGTTGATAGGGAATTTCCTCCGCTTGTAGATAATCCACCAGCCAACCCAGCCGCTACTTGGCTGAGTTCCGACACCGTTTGTTTCTCTGCTTCCGTTAGGTTTTCAGGGGATTTATCAAACACTTGCTCTGAAATAAGTTTTGCCCCCACTTCGCCTGTTACCGCTGCAACCGCTCCTGCACCAGCTTTGCCGCCTTGTGCATAGGCTTCCACCGCTCCCCAAAGGGCGTGAGCTATCAGGTTCGCTTCTGTATTACCCTCTGTTGCCTGCTTAATTTCTGTGTTGATATAAGGCGAAACCGCTCCCGTTATTACCCCTGCCGTTGGGCTGCCACCTAAGGCTAACCCTACTGCGTTGGTAATCGCATCCACACCTTGTCGGTAAGCTCCACCGGTTTCCCATTTCTCCGCTTCGTTTTCCAGTATTTTGGCTTTGGCAAGATTGCCTGCGGCTTTGGCTTGTTCTGCCTCTACCCGTTTACTTTCTGCGTGAGTGGCAACTTTTTCATTGATAGTTGCCAGCGTGATGGTTTGGAAATCGCTTAGGGCTTTTACCTGATAATCCAGCTCTTTTTGGAGTTTGGTTTTATCAAAGTTATTCTCGAGCTTGCCTGAACGGCTTTCCGCTGTTTCAGTTGTGATGTCGGTTTTGATTCCTTCCTTGATTTGAGCCGCAGTTTTGCCTGTTTTGTTTAATTGTCCTTGTTCATCTCGAATAATCAGGTTCTGCGTGTTAATGCCGAATCTTGTTTGGCTGGATTGGCTGTCTTGGTCTTTACCATAACCAATCGCATTGCTTAGGCTGTGGGTTGGCTTGCCCTCTTTATCTACCCTTTGCCCGTTAACCCCCCGATGGCACTCGTCTCTGACGAGTGCCTGTATCTCATATTTTAGATAAATTGTTTAGCACCCGTCTGGAGGCGGGCGCTATCGGGGGATATATTAAATAATATCACTTGCTACTGCTATAATAGTAACAAACAATACTACAAGATATAATTAAAGGAATTATTAATATAATCTTCACTTCACTCCACTCAATCAGATAATCTAAATGATAAACTCCATGCACAGCTCTAATTAAATATTTACCACCTATTAAAACTACAAAAATAGAAATAAGAAAATAGATATAGAAATAAAAAAACATTTTTGCTTTATTACTTAGATGGAGCTTCATTGTTACCCCCATTTAAGTATCTATAATTATCCCAAATCATTTCCAATGATTTACTTGTAGAGCTGTCAAACATATTTCCGACCCCTACAGGGATTGAACTAGGTTTAACAAATCGAATGATTGGTTTTCCTTCTTTAATAAACTCCGTTCTTAGACCATTTCCATAAGTATTAATATTTCTATTTAGAGGGTTTTCTACTCCTTTACCAAAGCCATAACCTATACTACTTGTTACTGTTTTTACACCCGCTCTTTCCAGCGCATTTTCAACCGAGAAACCTTGTAATTTCCCATCTTGCCATTTAGCATTTTCTAAGCCTCCCTCTAAAAAACCTGTTCCAATATTCCAAGCCGTATATCCTTTAAAACTAAAGTCTTTCGTAATATAGGCTTCTCCCATATCTTTTAAGGTTTCTTTTACACTAATCTCTCCATTAGTCAGGTATTGAGCACCAGCACTCACCGCACCATTCGCTCCCACTATCACACGGGTTGATGTTGATGAGAGGTCAAATAGTGCTTTACCGACTTTGCCTGCTCCCAATACAGTAGAGAAATAAAATTCAGGAACAACAGGTTCAGCACCTAATTCTCGTCCAAATACGCTATAATCATTTGACAGCCCTGATATATTTGGATATTCCCATTTTGAACTAAATTCATAGGCATTCGCTTTTTCAGTTCTAACTGCACTAGCTGCTTGGTCAATGCCTTGTGTCAGTGCTTGTTTTACAACAGGATCATTTTCAACTTTATTTCTAATCTCTGGATTAGATAAGGCATTCTCTATATGAGTAATAGCTTCACTACCTAATAGCCCTTCTGTTGGTTTGACTTTAGCTTCCGCTTTATTGGCATTCATTATTTTTGCCATCCAGCCTGAGCCGTCAAAGCGAACATTCTCTCTAGCATAATCAAATCCTTCTTTAGCAAGAGATGTATGTTTAGCACATTCCTCTGTATTTCCTCCTAGCCTACAAGCAGCTTTTAATGTTTCACTATTTGCTTTATTAATATCAGTAAATTCTTCTTTTACCTGTTCAATACATTCTTGATTGTTACCACAAGCACTTATATCTCTTTTATAGTCAATCCAATCTTGCTTAGATAGATAGTTATTCTCCACCGCATTTTTCCCAATTCCCTGCCCTGTTTTCACTGCTTGAGCTGTAGATAACGAACTGCCTGAACTGGAGGCTAAACCACCAGCCAATCCAGCCGCTACTTGGCTTAGCTCCGATACCGTCCGCTTTTCCCCTTCCGTTAGATTTTCAGGAGATTTACCAAACACCTGTTCTGAAATCAGTTTCGCCCCCACTTCGCCCGTTACCGCTGCAACCGCTCCTGCACCAGCTTTGCCGCCTTGTGCATAGGCTTCCACCGCTCCCCAAAGGGCGTGAGCTATCAGGTTCGCTTCTGTATTACCCTCTGTTGCCTGCTTAATTTCTGTGTTGATATAAGGCGAAACCGCTCCCGTTATTACCCCTGCCGTTGGGCTGCCACCTAAGGCTAACCCTACTGCGTTGGTAATCGCATCCACACCTTGTCGGTAAGCTCCTCCCGTTTCCCATTTCTCCGCTTCGTTTTCCAGTATTTTGGCTTTGGCAAGATTGCCTGCGGCTTTGGCTTTTTCTGCCTCTGCTCGTTTGCTTTCAGCGTGAGTGGCAACTTTTTCATTGATAGTTGCCAGCGTGATGGTTTGAAACTCTTGTGTCGCTTTAACCTGATAATCCAGCTCTTTTTGCAACTTATCTTTGTCAAAACGGTTTTCAAGTTTACCTGAATGGCTTTCAGCACTATCTGTTGTAATATCGGTTTTTACCTCCTCCTTTATTTGTGCTGTCGTTTTGCCTGTTTTATCAAGCTGGGCTTGCTCGTCTCGAATTATCAGGTTTTGGGTGTTAATGCCGGATGTTGTTTGGCTGGATTGACTGCCTTTATCCGAACCGTAACCTACATTCACCCCGCTTTGTAATGACGCTACACCTGTGGCTAAAACTCGGTTTCCACTTTCATCTTTGACTGTTTTTGAACTCTGTGCTTGACCTTTATCTCCCAATGGCGTATCAAAATTCGCCGCTGCACTCGCACTTACTCCCACACTACTGCCTTTGTAGTTAGCATGATTATCCAAGTTTGTGGCATTCAGCGTGCCTGTGCTGAAACGGTTTTTGCCTTCCGCTTCGGCTTTTTCAGTTGAGGTCACTAATCCGCCGGTTAATTCAGTATGCTGTTTCACCTCTACATCATACCCCTCATCCCCTGCAAATATCCCTGCCTGTTGATTGACACTGGCATAGTCGGCATTCATTTTCGATTTGCTGTAACTCGCACTGCCTGAAACGCCATAGCCTACCGTCACTTGTCCGCTCACACTTTCTTGCTTACCCTCATACTTCATTGTGTCTTGTAAACTTTGAATGTTGAGATTTTCTGCATTCACTTTGACAGATTTGCCTTTGACTTGTGAGCCGATGATATTCGCATCACCCCCACTTTCAATCGTGGTTTGGCTGGAAAGGCTACCTACTTGGCTACCGACCCACGCTTGGCTTTCGCCGTTGCCGTAGCCTTTTGCCACGTTGCCGCCTGCTGTCACCCCAAACGCAAAACCACTTGAGCCGTAGCTAATCGCCACGCCGGCATTAAAACCACTCGATTTGTTTTTACTCCGTTCAAGGTGGTTTTCATCCACTGCTAACATATTTACACCACCTTCGCCTTTTAAGTGCGTGCCGCCTTTGCCTGATACATCGCTACCTGCAATAGTCAAGGTCGAGTTTTTGCCGTCTCCTTCGGTTTTGATATTTACCTTACCGCCGGCGTTGATTTGGCTTTTCTCTACCTTGTTCCCTTCGCTATGTTGGGTTTCTACGCTTTTTTGCTCGCCATAGGTAATCGACACACTCACATCTTGGCTTAAGGCTTGCGTTGGGTTTTGGCTTAATGCTTCGGCTAATTTACCTACTTGCTCCGCTGTCCGCATTGCTTCAAAACCGGCATTCACCGCCCCTAATGCATTAATGCGATCATTTTTACTGCTCCCTATCGCTTTTGCAGAATTTACGGTGTTTTCGACCGCTTGTATCGCATTCGTTATCGGTGTGCTAATTGCCACCGTCACCCCTTTTTGCTCTGTGGTGCGTTTGTAATTGCTTTCATAATCCGAACGTGCTGCCGTAATGTTGGCTGATTTGGCGGTGATATCTACATCACCATCTCGGGAGGTCACGACGCTGCCGGTTTGTTGGTAATGATTGCCTGCTTGAATGGCGGTATTCCCCGACAAGCTCCCCACTTGGCTACGAGCTGCACTTTGTTGAGTGCGGTCTTGTTCGATTTGTTCTTTTTTCGAGCCGATGGTAAAACCAAAACCACTGCCCATTAAGCCCGATTTTTTCGTGCTGCTCATTTCATCTTGGTAATGGGTATTGACATCAGACACAATAGCAACATTGTTGCCATAAATACCCAAGGCTTCATCGCCCACCAACGAGGAGCCTTTCACTAACACATCGCCAGATTGTGCAATTACATTCACTTTGCGTCCGTCTATATTGCTACCGATGGCTTCACTGATGTCGTGTGTGTAACGGTAAGTTGACGTGGTTTTATTGAAAATACCTCGGCTGGTCGATTTTCTGGCGGTTTCCAATCGCTCTTCCGCTCTGCCTGCCTCAATCCGCACATCCCCTTGGCGTGAGCCGAGCAACACTTCGCCCGATTCACTGCTGATGTCAGACTGGCGAACTACCATATCGCCACCGCTTACCGCACGAATATTGCCTTTTGCCGAAATCCTATTGCCGACCTCTTGTGTTTGGTCTAAGCGGTAGTAGTTATCCGCATTGCCGTTGTAATGCTCTCGGTTTTGCGTTTTTAACGTGGTAATGTTGAGCGAGTTCTTCGCATCAATATCTATTGAGCCTTTACTCTCTAGCGAAGTCGCTTTTAAGGTTATATCGCCTCCGCTCTGAACGCTTAATCTGCCGTTATTGCCTGTGACAGCGACACTGGCAAGCTGGTCTAATTGCGTGCGGATAAAGGTTTTATCTTGATTTTCGGTATGGCTTAGGGTGCTGGCAATTTCTACCCCTTTTCCACCATAAAGGGAAAGGGAATCCACCGCCTCAATTTTACCGCCTAAGTTAATTAAGGTCTGTTGTGCCGATAAATCCACATTCTTACCTAACACAATGCCTCTGTTTTCAAGCTGGTTGCTGTGTAAACGGGTTAAATCTAAACCTGCAATCACACCACTGTTTTCCACTTTATCTACACTACCAATAATTTGATTAGCCGAAATCACCGCCCCACGAGAAGTGATATCACTATTGCGAGCCACTAAATAAACCTGCGGCACAAGGGCGGTAACTTTTCGACCATCTGCAAGGGTGATTTCTTTATTGACCAGCCACACCATATCGGTAGTAAGTTCCGACATCTGTTTTGCCGTTAAACCCACCCCAACCGCAAGATTAAACTGTTTGGCATATTTTACTCCGCTGTTCATCAGGGCTTTATATTGCTCTAAATCATCGTTGTAACCTGCAATAAAACGTCTGCCTGTCAGTTGGTTAATCTGCTCATTCACCAGCGTACGCTCATAGAACCCATCGCCCAAGCGTTTATGCACGTTGTCGTGGTTATGGCGAAGCTGTTCAAACATATAATCTGAACTTAGCCATTTTCGACGGTCGGTAAATTTAGGGTCGGTTTCCACTATGTAGCCGTTGGGTGCATCAGGGGTGATTTTGTATAAACTCGCCTGCGGTAAACTCACGTCTGCTAAATGGGTTTTGATAGTTGGCATTTCTAACTCGCCTAGTTTATTCGCATCAAAATTATCAACAGTTGTATTTAATTTGCCGACAACCTGCCCTGAATCAACGATTTTGTTTTTATCTTGCTCACTAATCGTTGGCGTAAGTTTGACATTTACCGTACCGCTGTTTGGGTTGGTATCAGACCCTGTAATACTGACGGTTTCTAGGGACACATTTTGGGCTTTGGTTTGTTCATCAACAGTCGCATTAGATGAAATTGGAGTGCCGATGGTGTTTAGCACCAAATCAAACTTAATCTGCTTTGATGGTTCTTGATCAATATCTTTTTTAATCTTTTCATCAAAGAAAAACCGTTTAGTTTGCCATTTTTTCGGTCTATATCTATCTTGATAATAACGATAAAAATAACCGTCATTATGGATATTCATAGTAGCTTCCAGATCCTTATTAATCAGAACCCCTTGATTTGAAATAATTTTTTCATTTGATTCAGTAATTTCTTTGCTATTAAAAAACAGCTTTCCGCCAACCATAAGTTGGCTATAGAGATTTAATGCATTTTCACTATTCAAATTCAAATTTCCACCCACTAAAAATTTAGCAGAAGCTTGACTTTGAATTTCTGGAATATATTTAGTTTGCGTATATTTTTTCCTTTGCCAATATTCGTCTCTATAAGCTACTTCGTTAGATCTAGTTTTATCATAAAACATAAATACTGCCCGCTTATGACGCTGCCCATTATTGTATTCCATTTCTCCATCAACACCGTTTCTATACCATTCATTAACTGTATGAGTAGTACTATTTTCTCTGCCATATAGATCAAATTCTTCTTTTTCTTCACGTATTGTAGTACTGACATGAATATCTCGATTTTCTATTTTCTGAGCATTAACTGTAGAATTACCTAAAAATTCAATTGTGGCACTTTCATTCTGAATTAAACTTGCATTACCTATAACGTTCCCATTTTCATCAAAACTATTCCCTATATCGGCTTGACCTAATGATAAGATATATGCCCCATCACGATTTATTAAAGTATCTATACCAAGAGCTAATCTTTCCCTTGCAGCGATAGTGGCAGAACTTACTTTTCCATCAACTGTTTCCGCAAGATTGTTTATATTTTTTGCTTTAAGCGAGAGATGATCACCATAAATCCGCCCCGTACCAATATTGTTAATTTCAGTGGCATTTAGCAGGGTTTTCTCGCCGTCAATTAAACCTCTATTGGTTATTTCATTGGCGGTTAATTTGCTGTTTTTTGAGGAAATTTCACCGCTTGCGGTATTGATAATTTGATTGGCAGCAAGCGTTGCTTTATTGCCAATCAATAAAGCGACATTATTGGTAAAATTGCCTTGCGTGCTAAAATCTAAACTATTGCCCACTTCAAAGGCGTTATTTAAGGTAAAGCTGTCTTTTAAGCGAACAGTTAAATCCCCTTGCGTTTTAATTGAGCCTTCCTGTTCCAACGTTTTTGCCGTTAAGTTAAGGCGATTTTTCGCTTGAATTAAGCCCTCTTGGTTGTTAAGGCTTAAATTGCCATTATCTTTGATGGTAAGTGTATTCTCTGAAAGTACTTCTCCCTGAAAATTATCTAGGGTTTGATTAACCGTTATCGCAGCAGCATCAGTAACATAAACACCACCTCGTTGATTAGAGAACATATTGCTGTTTAGCGTTAATTGCCCTGCTTGAATACCTTGTGTTGGGGCTTTATCTGCGGTTTTTCTTTTCGTGTTTTGGTTATCTAGTTGCTCTGCATTTAACACAAGCTGAGTTGTGCCTAAAATCAATGAGCCTTTATCACTCATGGCAGTATTATCTATCACTTTTGCATTCACTTCTGCCGTTTTCGCGGTAATTGAGCCAGCTTTATTGTCAATTTGTGCAGCATTGAGCGTTAAACCTTCGTTACTATTTAAAATGCCTTGTTGGTTATTGATATTTGAAGCCACAGAAACGTCTAGCTGTTTATTTGAATGGATAAACCCTTGTTCATTATTCAATGATGAAAGGTTATTTAGAGAGAGTTTATCTACGCCAATAATACCTTTATTTTCAGCCTGCGTATTACGGTTATCAATTTGATGTTGCTGTGTATTAATTTCCGTTTGTTTGGCAGAAATTAACCCGGCTCGGTTATCTATCTTACCGCTCTGAATATTTAAAGATTGGTTGGCAAACAATGTGCCATTGGCATTATCCAACGTTGATTGGTGGGTATTAATAGCAAGAGAAGCTGTTTTACTGGCAATAATGCCATTCTGGTTAGTAATGCCCTGTTTGGCTTCTAGTGTGAATGATTTCTCTGCTTGTAAACGGCTATGCTGATTAATCACTTTATCGGCATTGAGGGTAATTTCATTCGCACTAATTTCACTATTTTGGCTTGAATTAAGCTCTGATAAAGCAAGTGTTGCTTTACCTGCGGTAATCAATCCATTTTGTTGTGACAAATTTTTCGCTTGAATATCAAGATCACTGCTGATACGAATTTGCCCGCTATCATTGGTTATTTCGGCTGTATTGAGTTGAGCATTATTAAAGCTGATAATATTACCCACTTGGTTATCTAGCACTTTTGTATTTAATGCTAAATTTTGCTGAGCGATAATCCCTTTATCTTTTTTGCTCGTCAGCGTATTTTGATTATTTAATGTTCCGTTACCCGTATCTAGGCTAATATTATTTGCTGTGATAAGACCCTGCTCATTAGATAATGAGCCACTTTTTACATTCAATTGTTGAGCGGCAACAATTTTACCTGCTGTATTATTGAACTGATGGTTATGCGTATTTAACTGTAAATCCGCAGTTTGGCTGCCAATAACTCCGCCAATATTGGTTACATTTCCTTCTGTTGTTATATGAGCCGCTTTTTTCGCAACAATATGGCTATTTTGATTATTCAATTCGCCTTTGGTGGTAAGATTAAGTTGCTCTGCAAAAATAAGGCTATTTTCTGTTGAAGAAAGTGTGTTTGAATTTAATTGTAGATTTTGAGCTTCAATAGTTCCTTTTTGCTGACTAATTTCACTCACCGTTAAATTCGCTTTTTGAGCCGAAGAAATAATGCCTTTATTGTTTAACAATGTGTCGGCGTTAATCTCTATCTTCTGTTCAGCACGAATAGCCTCTTCTTCATTATTGATTTGAGAAGCGGTTAAACGACTATTTTTACTGATAATTTTCCCGTTTGTATTATCTAGCGTCTGACTTTCTAATAATAATTCTTTACCTACAATGATACCTTTATCTTCTGCGTTGGTATTTTTATTACTCACCACACCATTTTTAACCGTAATGCCGGCTTTTTGTTTCGCATAAATTAAGCCGTTGTCATTATTTAAGTGTTGGCTGTTGAGTTGTATATTTTCCCCTGAAAATAATTTTCCATCCGCAGAATTTACACTGCCGTTTAAATTCAAATAAAGTGATTTTCCACTGCTTAGCGTACCTTGTTTATTGTCTAATTGCTTAGCATTAATCGCAAAATTACCCTGTGTGCTAAATTCACCACTTTGTGTATTGATTATCTCACCGTTTAAATGCAGATCCTGCTCACCCGTTTGTTTCCAGACGGCATTTTGTGCATTTAAGACTGTTTGTGAGGTATTTATCGCTTTTGCCGTTAAAGAACTACCTTGTGTAGAAAGTAAGTTTGGCGTGGTTAGAGTGAGTTGTTCTGCCGTGAAATAGGCACTATTCGCCTGAATATCGCCCGATTTGGCACTGTATTCAACGGTATGGGCATTATTTTGGCTCTGATTGGCATCAATCTCAGCTGCCGCAACGTGAATTTTCCCCGAAGCTAAATTTTTGCCCTGCAACGTGGCTTTTTCGGTGGTTGCAACCGTGATAGCTTTCCCGGTTACAGATTGAGCTTCCAACTTCCGCACTTCGCCCTGTGCTGTGTTTGTAATATCTACCCCTGCGGCAATCAGTGAGTTTTTGTCGGCGTGAATTTGGCGGGCGGTGTAGGTGATATTGCCTTTTGCCACCGTTTCGCCGCTTTGTTGGATTTTAGTATCAGCTTTTTTCTGAATATTGCCGCCCCTCGCCACGATGGAACCGCTATTTTGAATATCGGCTTTCGAGTTAAACTGAATATCGCCCTGTTTATTTTCAATTTTGCCGTGGTTTTCAATGCCGTGTTGGGCGTTGAGTTGCACGGATTGTTGGGCGTTTAACGTGCCGCTGTTTACAATCCGCCCTTGACTGTCAATGGTGAGCGTATCGGCACTTGCACCGATGTGCCCAGCGTTACGCACGCCCACGCCCTGTTCCGTACCAATCAGGTGGATTTTGCCCGAATACATTCCGCCCAGTTCGCCCACATCAATCGCAACTGTGGGCTTTTCTTCCCCTGCAAGCGGTTGGTTTGTGTGAATAATTTGCAAATTTTTATCAGAAGCTGACCGCTTGACGGTGTTTTTGCCGGTAATTACGGTGGTCTCTTTTTTCGACCAAATCCCTGCATTGGCTTGGGTTTCTCGGGCAATGATATCGGTGTAATCCACACGGCTGTTATCCATTCCTTTGCCCGATACTTTTACCTTGCCTTTTTCCACCACAAAGCTATCCAGATTGCCGTTGTTAATCTGTGGTTTACCTGTGGTAAAAGTTGCTCGGTCTGAATTGATAATACCGCAGCCGTCACAATGCAAGCCGCTCGGGTTGGCGATAATCACTTCGGCTTTTTTACCAGCCACTTCCACATAACCTTTCATTACCGAAGGCTTGCTGGAATTGACTTCATTTAAAATCACCTTCGCTTCGCCACGGGCAAGATAGGGGTTGCCTTGCACCATACCGGCTTGTTGGGTAGCGGTGTTGGTGCGGCTGTTGTTGAGGATTGCCCCCTTCTCCGCTACGTCAAATTGGCTGTATTTATTGTGGGAAAGCCCTTTATCGTTCGGGGTTTGAATATTGATTTGCGGCAGCCCGTTGGCGGTTTGCAAAATAATCGGCTGCTGATTTTTCGGTGCAGTGCTATCGGCTTGAATAATCAAGGTTTCCGCCATAGCGTTGTCTGATAAGGTAACGAATCCCAACGCACAGAACAAGCTGAACGCAAGCGGTCGAATTTTGCAAATTTTTTGTAAAATTGCACCGCTTGTCATACTTTCACTTTCTGATTTACCTGCTGATTTTGCTAATTCAGATACCACCACGATACGTTTTAAGGTCTTGCTGAAAATAGTGCGAAAACAATGCTTATTCATAATAATTCCTTAATAGCACAATATACTTAATACAATATGCCCAATCATTCATTAAAAATTGTAACCAATATTAAAACCGGCAACGGTGTCTGAGGTTTTAAACCCTTCCGGTTTTCGCATCGGTCTACCGGCAAACACGTCATAACTAAATCCTTTAACTCCACCCCGAAACCCAATGGCTGTTCCCATTAAATGATGTCCGAGCTGATTTTCCGTTGCCCAACCGGACACTCGACCACCATCTACCGCCCAATAAAAAGCGTGGCTCGGATTAAATTGCCAGCTCAACTCATTACGCCAGTTCCAGCCCCGCTCACCGGAAAGTGTCAGTTCACCGTCAAATCCACGTATGGTGTAACGCCCGCCAATCGAAAAACGGTCTTGAGGAACCAGTGGAGTTTTATTCCACTGAGCATTTAGACTACTTTGCCACTGCCATTGCTGTTCGCCCCATAAAAATGGCTTCGTCAGGCTTGCATTTGCCGTGATGATTTTAGGGCGAGAAGTCCCTTCACCATAATCTTCCTCGGGAGCAGATAATGCTCCTCGTGCTGCCGTACCTCGTTTGAAATTAGCCGAAAGCTCAAGCGTAGCGGTCGGGAAATATTCTTTATGCGAAAAACCCGCTTCCCAGCCCGCCATTCGGCGTTTGTTGACACTGATTTCTGCTCCATCAATATAGTTTTGCGACTGGCGTGACCAAAGTGAACCGGACAAGGTCGTTTTGCGTTTGGCATCACGATAAAGCAAATAAGAGAGCGTTAATTTATCGGTATCACTTTCACCGGCGTAGAGATAGCTCTTATCAAAGGCACCAAATACTTCTTGGTGATAGCGACTGTGAGTGTGCGAAAACGCTAACTGCCAATAGCCAAACGGCACGGAATAGTAAAGCGTGAGATTTTTACTGGCACGTCTGCCGTTATCATCGCCTTTTTGTTTCATCGAATGGGTAAAAGAGGTATAGAATAGGTCATTTGCCGAAAAAATATTATCTATAGACAGAGTGGCGGAGGTTTGTAATTTGCCTGTGGATTTCGAGCCGGCATCGTCCAGCCCAAGATTTAAGCGAAATGGAAACGCTTGCGAATAGCTGATTTTTAAATCACTCTCGCCCGCCTCCGCTTTTTCGCTTGAGCTGGGTAAAATCTCAATATTTGCCTCCGCCGTCGGCACCCGTTTTAGGTTTTCCAACGACTGCTCAATATCTCGCACATTCAGAATATCGCCTTCAGCAAAAGTAAAACCGGTTAAGGCGTGCAGCTTGGTAAAACGCGGTACTTTGCCGCTATCTACCACTAAAGTATTGCGTATTTTGCCCGGAATCACGGTTAAGACTAATTTTCCGCCACGTAAATCTTGTTCTGCAGTGACCACTCGTGTGGTGACATAACCTTTGCCGATAATTTCGTTTTGGATTTGCTTCATCAACACGCCTACCCCTTCACCGCCGAAACAATGCGGTAATGTCAAATGAAGTGATTTTGCTGCTTTTTCAAACGCCCATTGGAATTGGCTGGTAGTCAGAGAATTATCAGGCGAATAGTCAATGAGGGTGATTTGATGAATGGGGTAACAAGGCGATTCGTGATTGGAAAGAGTAAGTGTATCAGTGATTTGTGTCTCGAGCCGCACATCAGCTTTCGGCTGAAATTTTTCTGCTTGGCTTTGTTGGTATTGCTGTTGACGGTGTTGCTGGGCAGCATCAATTTGTTGTTGAGTTGCATCAATGTGTGTTTGTGCAGCTCTTGAGTCTGCCTCCGCAACGAAAGAAATACTTAACAACAGCGAACTTAAAATTAAATTTTGTGAATATTTCATAGGATTACGCCAATAAGATATTGAATCTTTTTTAGTCTATAAAAATTTATGGTGTTTTGCAAACTCCAATTTTTGAAGTGCTTTACATCTTCTGACGTCAATCGGTTTTTATGCTAAAATCTCCGCCATTTTTATACTATAAGAGAATAAAATAACCGTGTTAGTTTCAGATTTTCATTTCAACTTACCCGATGAGCTGATTGCTCGTTACCCGACTGCTGAACGCTCTGCCAGCCGTTTACTACATTTAAACGGAGAAACAGGGGTATTTGCCGACCAACAATTTGTGGATTTATACGACCATATCAACGAAGGTGATCTGTTGATCTTCAATAACACCCGAGTGATCCCGGCTCGCCTTTATGGTCGAAAAACGAGTGGTGGTAAAGTGGAAGCATTAGTAGAACGGGTATTAGATGGACACCGTTGCTTGGCTCACGTTAAAGCCTCAAAAGCACCGAAAGAAGGGGCTGAATTGATCTTTGGGGAAGATAAATTAGGTGAAGGTAACGGCTTTACGGCGACAATGGTAGCCCGCCACGATACCTTATTTGAATTGGTGTTTAACGGAGATCAGCCATTATTTGAATTGCTACAGCAAGCCGGTCATATGCCACTTCCACCTTATATTGACCGCCCCGATGAAGATGCCGACCAAGAGCGTTATCAAACGGTTTACAGCAAAGTGTTAGGTGCAGTTGCCGCTCCTACCGCAGGTTTGCATTTTGACAATGCAATGCTTGAAAAACTAAAAGCAAAAGGAGTCGAAACCGCTTTCGTGACACTACACGTTGGTGCAGGTACTTTCCAGCCGGTACGGGTAGAAACCATTGAAGATCATAAAATGCACGCCGAATATGCCGAAGTGAGCCAAGAAGTCGTTGATAAAATTCTTGCAACGAAAGCTAAAGGAAAACGAGTCATTGCGGTTGGTACGACATCAGTGCGTTCGGTTGAAAGTGCCGCCCAAGCGGCTGAAAAAGACGGGAAATTAATTGTACCGTTCTTTTCTGACACCGCTATTTTCCTTTACCCGGGAAAAACCTTTAAAGTCATTGATGCGTTAGTAACCAATTTCCATTTACCAGAATCCACGCTAATTATGTTAGTCTCGGCGTTCGCCGGCTACAAAAATACGATGAACGCCTACGCCCACGCAGTAGAAGCAAAATACCGTTTTTTCAGCTATGGCGATGCGATGTTTATCAATAAAAACCCAAATGCGTTGAGTGATGTTCCTTAATAAAACTGCTTATACCAAGGGGAGACTCCTCCCCTTGCTTGTTCAATTTCAATAGAATTTGGGTAAAACTTTACTCTTATCATTCCTGTTTCTGCGGTGTTTAATACGCTAATATGCTTTCTGTTTAATCGCTCAATAATCTGCTTATTCGGTAATTTCCACGGGTTCCATCTGCCGGCAGAAATTAGTGCAAATGTTGGCTGAGTAGCTGCTAATAAGGTTTCACCGGTGCTACTTTTACTGCCGTGATGCCCAACCTGTAGAAAATAAATTTTGCCGAGCTGATGGGCAAATTGGCGTTCTTGTTCCACGCCGGAATCTCCTGTCAACAAAATTTGCAAGCGGTCGTTTTTGGCTAAAATAACGCAAGAGTCTTGGTTTTTAGCTCGTTCTACAATGTGTGATGGGTAAATTGCCGATAACTGCCATTCGCCAAATTGCCACGATGTTCCGGCAATACAAGGCTCGGGATTTAGATTGTGATACGCCACCTTGCTTGAACTAATTAGCCCTGCTTTGGGATAGGCTTTCAATAATTCCTCAACCCCACCTGAATGATCATTATCATCGTGGCTTAAAAAAATCGCTTCAACCTCAACCCCATTTCGCTTTAAATACGGCAAAATTTCCATTTTTGCCATTGAGTTGATCTCGCCATTCTTCGATTGCCAACTCGATCCCGTGTCATAAATCACCGCTTTGTTCTGCTCATAAATTAACGCCATTGCCAGCCCCTGCCCGACATCAAATACTACCCACTCTGTTTTGGCTTGATTTAAAATCTTAGGCAGATAAAAACTCAGATTGAACAATAGGGATACCGCTACTGCACTCAACCATTTTTTATAAGCCAGCCGATATAATTTGCAATAAAGCAATGCTAAAACCAATAAATTAAGCGAAAGCAACTGCCATTGCTGCCAATGGCTTAATGCAAACCACGCATTAGAAAGCGGAGCTAACAGCCATAAGCTAAATTGAGCTAGATAGTCCGCCAGCTGCCACGTTGAAAACAGATTGTCGGTTAAGAGCGTAAATAAAATAAGCGATACAAGCAAAAAGCTATACAGTGGCACAATAATCAAGTTGGCAAGCAATGCAAAAGCAGAGATTCCCTCAAAAAAGTAGAGTTGAACCGGTGAGAAAATCAGCCAAATGCCGATTTGTAAGTGTAAAAGCGATAACCACAAGTGGTTAAATTTTGTGATTTTTTTACGATATTCATCGTTTAAAAATCGGCTAGGGGGAAAATATTGATACCATAAAATTAAACTTGCTACCGCTAAAATTGAGAGCCAAAAACTATCAGACAGCAGGCTCAATGGGTCAATTAAAATCAGTAATGCCACTATTCGCCCCCAATATTGCCAAGGGGTATAGTGTCGCCGCAGAACTTGGCAAAGCAAGACAAACGCAATCGCCAGCAACGCTCTGACGGTCGGCACGGCAAAACCGGCTAAATAGCTGTAACCGAATGCCGTAATTAAACCAACTATTCTTGCAAAATAAAGCGAAAATCCGACCGCTTGTAATGCGGTAAGCTCGCTTTTTAAACAGAGCCATTGCACGCCTTTGGCAAAGTAAACACCAAACAACATTGCCAGCCCGATATGCAAGCCTGAAATGGCAATTAGATGGGCAGTAGCGGTTTGTTGGAATTGCGCCCAATGTTCTGTTTTCAGCCACGCCCTTTCGCCGAAAGCCAGAGCCAATAATAAGCCTTGCGTAGGCAAAGAGTCCGTTTCAGCTTTCACCTTATTCAGCCAATTTGTTCGCAAGCTATAATCAGTTTTGGCTAATGTTTCTACCTTGCGAACCGTTGCTGTTATATTGATATGATTGGCAAAATACCAACGTTGGCGGTCAAAATTGCCTATGTTACTACGGGCTGAAATGGGGCGAAGAGCCAGTTCGGCTTGATAGAATTGATTAAGTAACAACGGCTGTTCCGATTGCCAGTTCAAGTAGATCTTCTCGCCTGTATTTAGTGTCGCAATTGCTGTTTGATAATCGGTTTGTTTTAAGATTTTACTGATTTCAAATTGAACAGGCGTTTTACTAGCGGTCGTTTTTTCCGCATTTTTTGCAACTTGAATGATCTGAATATAGCCAATACAAACCAATAAGCCGAGTACAGCCGTTAATTTTGAGCGTAGATAAACACTCAATATCAGCACTAAAGTTCCTATTACTATACCCACAAATAGAAACGCTTTAGGCAACCATAAAATAGGCAGATGAAATAGAATCAGGGCAATACAAAGACGATCTAAAGTCATAATTCGGCTTACTTTTTAAACCTGAGTATGCCGTTTATGCTTAATATTTTCAGAATAAATTTTCAGATTTTCGACACAGATCGCAAAAATACCTGAAAAAATAAAGGCAGACTTTTTAGCCTGCCTTATAAAGAAGAGATATTATGCTGATTTTTGATCTTCAGCGTAACTTACCGCTGCGGTAAATAATACGTCTGTTGAAGAGTTTAATGCGGTTTCAACTGAGTCTTGAATTACCCCAATCACGAAACCTACCCCAATCACTTGTGCTGCAATATCGTTTGGAATATTAAATAAACTACAAGCTAATGGAATCAATAATAATGAACCACCTGCCACACCAGATGCGCCACAAGCACAGATTGATGCAACTACGCTTAATAAAAGTGCTGTTGCAAAATCAGGCTGAATACCTTGTGTATAAGCTGCTGCTAGGGTTAATACGGTAACAGTAATCGCTGCTCCTGCCATATTAATACTTGCACCTAATGGAATAGCTACAGAAGCGATCTCATCACGAACGCCCAAACGCTTGGCTAAATTCATATTTACCGGAATGTTGGCTGCTGAACTGCGGGTAAAAAATGCCGTTACACCACTCTCTCGTAAACAGGTAAATGTAAGTGGGTATGGGTTACGACGAATTTTCCAATAGACTAATAATGGATTTAGTACTAATGCCACAAATAACATTGCACCAACTAAGACAACTAATAAACGTGCGTAATCTTCAAACGCATCAATACCATTGATGGCAACAGTTTCAGCTACTAAACCAAATACCCCAATAGGCGCAAATGCAATCACAACTTTCACAACAAACGAAACGGCATTAGCTAAATCATTTAAGAATGCTTTTGAAGTTGCCGAACCGTGGCGGAATGCAATCCCTAAACCGATAGACCACGCAAGAATACCGATAAAGTTTGCATTACTTAATGCGACTAATGGATTATCAACTAAGTTAAAAATAACGGTTTTTAGAATTTCACCAATGCCTTGTGGCGGGGTTAAACCGTCTGGGCTTGCAGTAAGCTCTAATGTAGTTGGGAACATAAAGCTTAAAACAACAGCCGTTAATGCCGCAAAAAATGTACCTAATACATAAAGCACCAGAATCGGCTTTAATTTGCTATCTGAACCAACTTCTTTATTTGCAATCGCTGCCAAAACTAATACAAATACTAAAATAGGCGCAATGGCACGTAATGATTTCACAAAGAATTGACCTAATACACCAACGCTGGTAGCCCATTCTTTATTAATAAATGCCAGCAATACCCCTAGCACTAAACCAATGGCGATACGTAATACTAAATTACCGCCAAGAATTTTTGATGATAATGATTGACTCATAACCCTTCACTTCTGTAAGACAACAAAAAAATAAGGATAAATAAAATTTATCCGCCTGAAAAAATAGGTTTATAAGATTAGCGGAAAATAAACAAATATGGAATAAACAAGCGGTTTATTTTTCAGATTTTTTTACAAAAAAGTGAAGTTTTTTACATTCCATGGCTATCATATTATTTTTTCCTTAGGTTCTTTGAACATCACTATTCTTTCAGTACAATAGTTCTCTAAACTCTTTTATTTATTTTATTTACTATGAAACCAACCAATAAAGCAGATTTTCAACGTGTGATCAATGCAGCTGGCTACTCTATGAAGGGGTTAAAAGCCGCTTATATTAATGAAGCCGCCTTTCGCCAAGAAATTTGGTGCGCTACTATTTTATTCCCTCTAGGGCTTATTCTAGGCGAAACCAATATTGAAAAAGCATTATTAGTAGGCACAGTTTTACTTGTTTTAGTTACAGAACTACTCAATAGTGCGGTTGAATCTGTTGTTGACCGCATTGGGGCTGATTTCCACGAGCTTTCTGGTAGAGCTAAAGATATTGGCTCTGCAGCTGTATTTATGGCGATGGTTTTACTCGCTATAACTTGGATATTAATTTTGTTTTGTTAACTCTATTTTTCAACCAACACTCTTACTGAGGTATTTATGCGCTTAAAAAAAACATTACTTTCGGTAGCACTACTTAGTGCAACATCAGCAATGGCCTACGAGACAGGTAAAACATATCGTTTTACGGTTTTACATACTAACGATATACACGGTCACTTTTGGCAAAGTGATAAAGGCGAATACGGTCTCGCTGCTCAAAAAACATTGGTTGATAATATTCGCAAAGAGGTCGCAGAAAAAGGTGGTTCGGTATTAATGCTGAATGCAGGTGATGCGAATACAGGCGTGCCGGAGTCAGATATGCAAAATGCACGTCCTGATATTGAAGGAATGAATGCGATTGGTTACGATGCAATGGTTCTAGGTAATCACGAATTTGATTACCCACTGCAAATTCTCTCTATGCAAGAAAAATGGGCTAAATTCCCCTTTATTTCGGCCAATGTCATTAATAAAAAAACGGATAAACCCATTGTAAAACCTTACGTGATGTTAGAACGAGGCGGACTAAAAATTGCTGTTATCGGATTAACAACCGAAGATACCGCAAAATTAGGTAATCCAGATGTAACGGAAAATGCCTTTTTCAAAAACCCTATTGAAACAGCAAAAAACACATTAGCTGAAATTAATCAAAAAGAAAAACCCGACGTACGTATCGCTTTAACCCATATGGGTTACTATTTTGACGGTAAACATGGTACTAATGCACCAGGTGATGTAACAATGGCCCGTACCTTAGAAAAAGGAGCGTTCGATTTAATCATTGGCGGTCATACCCACGATACTGTTTGTATTGATGAAAAAGGTCAATTCAAAGCCAAATATACGCCAGGTGAGGAATGTAAACCAGACTTCCAAAACGGTACTTGGATTGTGCAAGCCGGCGAATGGGGCAAATTTGTTGGACGGGCTGATTTTGAGTTTAAAGATGGAAAAACCACCTTGGTAAAATATGAATTAATTCCGGTCAACTTAAAAAAAACCATTAAAAAAGAAGACGGTACTAAAGAATACCAACTTTACCAGCCTGAAATCAAAGCCGATGAAGCGACCTATACCTTATTGAAAAAATATCAAGATGAGGGCGATAAAAAGCTTAATATTGAAGTTGGTCGTGTGAAAGGGTTATTAGACGGCAAACGTGAGCATATTCGCTTCCAACAAACCAATCTCGGTCGTTTAATTGCACAATCGCAAATGGAAAGGGTAAAAGCCGATATCGGGATTATGAACTCCGGCGGTATTCGTACCTCCCTTGAAGAAGGTGTAGTAACTTATAAACATATTCTGACTGTTCAACCTTTCGGTAATATGATTGCAACGGTGGATTTAAAAGGACAAGAATTGTTAGATACCCTCACCACTATTGCTCTGAAAGAAGTTGATACTGGCGCTTATCCTCAATTTGCCGGCATTTCAATGGTAGTCGATCGTACAGCAAAAACTATTTCTGATGTTAAAATCGGTGGCAAACCTTTTGATAAAGAGAAAACTTATAAAGTTTCTCTGCCTGACTATGTTGCGGCTGGTGGCGATGGCTACCCATTACTGAAAAAACACCCTAGCTATGTCAATACAGGCTTTATTGATGCCGAAATGCTGAAAAAATTCTTCGAAGAAAATAAAATTATTGAGGCAGATAAATACGATCCAAAAAACCAGATCATTTTCAAATAGAGCTATAGAAAATGAAACTCACTCTGGCAGTCTCTGCTCAAAAGAGCTGTGGCTGCCAGTAGATTGTTTTCTTACTTTCAAGTGTTATAGGAAATCGATAAAAATCCCTACCAAATTAATTCATCACCATATGATGAAAATTAAAAAACCTCTGGCAATACTTTGCCAAAGGTTTTTGACTTTTATAGGGTAATATCACTGCTTATTAGCCTTTAACACGTTGTTCCAAAATCACATTCAGTGTTTTTTGTTTCTGTTTCAACGCATTTTCGGGTTCGGCTTTAACTAGTAAGGTATAAATTAAATCAAGAACGAAAAGTTGTGACATTTTAGTACCGATAGAATCTCCTTGCATATGCCCCTGTCGATTACCATTAATTAACACATAATTAGCCTCTTCCGTGACGGGGGAGCGTAAATTGTGTGTAATCGCAACCGTTGTAGCTTTATTTGCACGAGAAAAACGTAGTGATTTCACTATTTCTTCAGAATAGCCTGAATGGCTAATCCCTATAACTAAATCCCCCTCTTTCACTAATGCCGCCTGCATATACATAAAATGATTATTTGTGACTGCATCGGTTTGTAGCCCAATACGCATTAATTTATGTTTTGCATCTTCTGCGGTTAACCCAGAAGAACCCACTCCAAATAAAAAGATCCGTTTTGCCTTACGTAATTCTTCAACAACTTTTTCCAACACGTTAAAGTCAAGCAAATTAATAGTCTCTTCAATAACGTTATCTAAACTCACTTTGAGCTTCTCAGCAATATCTTTCGATGTATCCGATTCTGAAACATCCGTATCAAGCAATACTCTATTATCTTGATTTTGCGTAGCCAACTCTATTGCAAGCTCTAATTTAAAGTCGGTATAACCTTTAAAACCTAATGTACGACAAAAACGAATAAAAGTTGCTTCACCAACATCTAATTGTTTGGCCACTTCAGATAATGAACATTGGCTTAGCAATTCCGGCTGAGATAAAATAGCAGCAGCTATTTTCTTCTCTGTTTTGGTTAAACTATTTTGTAGCGAGCTAATTGTATTAAGAATTTTTCCCCGACTAGACATAGTAGCCTCCTAAATCAATTCAACAGGTACTTTCACCACCAGCTTTTTCAATGTTTTGTTACCATTCACCGAATTTCCAGGCTTATGTGGTTCATAAGGGAGGAAAATAGCGAACATATTTGGCTTGAGGATCAAGTTATTTTTATCATCAATCTCAGCTGTTAATTGGTAGTCATCTTCATCTCGATATTCATCATACTTAGATAAATCCGGCTGACTTAATCCGTATTCAATCATTTCTTCACCGTCTATTAATAATTGAATATCGATAAATTTTCGGTGTAACTCTGCTTTTTTTCCCTCAGCTGGCGTAGTTTCAAATGACATCACATTCATGCGAATACCATTTTCTAATTCTTGCCAGCCTAATTCCAAATTAACTAAATCTAAACTTTTTAATTTTTTACAAAGGCGAGCGAATACTGGTGGAAGTGATTTTAAATAATCGTCTCTTGATAAATCGGCTAATATCATATAATTCTCCTAAAAATAACTAATCCTAATAATCTGCTCCATACTACTAAAATTTATGAAGATACACTCCAATAAAAGTAGGATAATTCGTAAAATATATAATCTCAATAAGCAAACATCAAAAATGAGAAGTTGATCAAATTTTAAAAAATACTTTTTGCAAAAAATTAGCTAAATTTGACCGCTTGTTCGCAAAAGGGAATGCAATAAACGAAAAAGGAAGCCTTCGCTTCCTTCATTTAAATGTTAAGAGACCGCAAACTGAAGATTTGTACTCGCCAATATTTTTTGCTCTTCTTCTAAATCTATTGAAATCAGTGGATTATTCGCTAAGAAGCCCTGTTCAAAGGTAAGTTGCCAAGCATTATTTTCAATCACCAAATTCAACTGTTTCGGCACTACAGTCGCTTGGCGAGAACGGTTTAATAGCACCGCTAGCCGGAAAACCCGTACCAACGTTAATACATCTCTACATTGGTAACGGTTGATACTACGAATATCCGAGCGTTTGAATCCTTTAAGATGGTATCGCATTAATACCGATAGAAGGGTTTGCTGTTCAAAATCAAATCCCGGTAAATCTCGGTTTGCAATCAAATAAGCAGAATGACGATGCACATTATTGTGGTTTACTACAATGCCGATCTCATGCAATAAGCTTGCCCATTTTAAGATTGAACGCAAATCTTGCACTTGGCGGCGGTTTTTCCAAGTTTTGATTTGGTCAAATAAAATCAACGCCGTATGTTCCACCCTTTTTGCTTGCTGTTTATCTAAATCAAATTGCTCGGCTAACGCCTCTGCGGTACGCTGGCGAATATCCCCAACTTGGAAACTTTTCTCCAAACCATACATTACCCCTTCTCTTAAAGCTCCGTTGGAATAACGTAATACCTCAATTCTAAAGGTGTGAAAAAGTGCTAAAAGAATAGCTAAGCCCGGAACTAGCACGTCTGCTCGTTCATCAAGTAAGCCTCGTAGCTTAATCTCATTTAACGATTTAAACTCTAGGCAAATATCAATAATTTTCTGTAGGCGGCTTTCTGTAATTAAGCCATCACGATAGCCATTGGCAATCAGCACTTGATGAACAGTTTTAATCGTGCCGGAAGAACCTAAAGCATAGTCCCAACCTAACTCTTTGTACTCCCACATTAAATCTTCGATTTTTTCCATTGCAAGCTGATAGGCGCTATCAAAACGCTCAATCGTTAATTCTCCCTGCGGGAAAAAGCGTTTTGCAAAACTCACACAACCCATATGACGACTTTCCGCTCGAATCGGGGTAAAATCATCACCGATAGTCATTTCAGTTGAACCACCGCCAATATCTACCACTAATTTTCTGCCAGTTTCGGGTTGGGTATGGCTAACGCCCGAATAAATCAGCCTCGCCTCTTGTTGTCCGGAAATAATGGAAATAGGGTAAGGAAATACTGCTTTCGCTTGCTCCAGAAAATCTTGGTTATTGATTGCTCTGCGTAAGGTATAAGTGCCAACCACTTTCACATTCTCCGCAGAAAATCCTTCTAAACGCTTGGCAAATAAGGCTAAGCAAGCAATCCCTCTATCAATCGCTTCTTGGCTTAACACTAAATTCTCATCAAGCCCATCTGCCAGCCGTACACGCCGTTTCAAGCGGGAAAGCACTTGAATGGAACCATTTACGATACGGGCTACAATCATATGAAAGCTGTTCGAGCCTAAATCAATAGCTGCAAACTCTCTAGGAGCAATATTTGATGACATAATGAAACCCTGTACCAATAACTGAAATAAGTAAGATATTACCATTTTTGAGCCCTAGATATCACTACAAATTTAGCGTTATTCGCGAGAATTAATTTAAATCATAAAATGTGATAAATTTTTTTGACGAATTGACGGAAAAAGAATAGGATTTACGAGCTTACTTAATTCAACACTACATCAAGGGAGATTGATATGTCTGAAGTGAATAAATCATTCCACGATATGCTGGAATATGTGCATCTTTATCGTCTAAAAAACAAACTACATCGTGAAACTGCGGATAATGATCGCAAAATTCGTGACAATCAGAAACGTGTTCTTTTATTAGATAACCTAACGCAATACATTACCGATGAAATGTCTATCGAGGAAGTTCGAGCCATCATCTCCAATATGCGTGATGACTATGAAAATCGGGTGGATGATTATATGATCCGTAATGCGGAACTTTCCAAACAACGCCGTGAAATCCGCCAAAAAATGGCCTCTCACAAACAAGCACCAACCAATAAAAAAGCATAAAAAGCCAAGCGGTCTAATTTGCAAAAAAATTCGCAAATCAGACCGCTTGTGATTCATACGGTTAATTCAGTTTTTTCATTGCATCTGCCACAAATTCTGCTTCCGGCCCTAAAATCACTTGGTAGCCATTCTCACCTAATTTGATATTGCCTTTTGACCCTAAGGCTTTCAATTTATCATCATCAGCTTTCGCCGTGTCATTTAAGATTAAGCGTAATCGGGTAATGCAAGCATCAATGCTGGTAATATTCTCTTTACCACCTAATGCTTCAACAAATTTGGCAGCTTGTTCACTACGAGAAACCGCATTCACTGTTTGCACTTCGGTATCATCTTCACGCCCTGGCGTTTTTAAGTTAAAGGCTTGGATCACCACACGGAATAATACATAGTAAATTACCGCGAACACGATACCTTGAGCCAATAACATATACCACTGTATAGCCAGCGGATTTCGTGTCGATAACACTAAATCAACCAAACCTGCACTAAAACCGAAACCGGCAATCCATTCCATTGAGGCAGCAATATAAACAGATAATCCGGTTAATAAAGCGTGAACCACATAAAGCACAGGTGCAACAAACATAAAGGCAAATTCAAGCGGTTCCGTAATGCCGGTGAAGAACGAAGCTAAAGCAGCAGCAAACATAATAGAGGCTACTTGCACTTTCTTAGCCAGTTTCGCGCTGTGGTAAATAGCTAATGCTGCCGCAGGTAAGCCAAACATCATCACCGGGAAGAAACCAGCTTGATACATACCTGTTACCCCTATCACTGCTTTGCCCTCAGCCAATGATTTTGCTCCACCTAAGAAGTTTGGAATATCATTAATACCTGCAACATCAAACCAGAAAACCGAGTTTAATGCATGGTGTAATCCAACCGGAATTAACAAACGATTAAAGAAAGCATAAATACCTGCCCCTAACGCTCCCATATCTTTGATAGATTCCCCAAAAGAGACTAAAGCACCAAAAATAACCGGCCAGACATAGAGTAAGATAAATGACACCACAATCATTACCACTGACACCACAATCGGTACCAATCGTTTACCGCTAAAGAAAGACAATGCTTTCGGTAACTCTACTTGGTAGAAACGGTTATAAATTTCGGCTGAAATAACCCCTACTAAGATCCCGATAAATTGGTTGTTGATTTTACCGAATGCTGCAGACACTTGATCAACTGCAATCCCCTTTAGCTGAGCAACAGCCCCCGGAGACAACAAAGTGGTAATCACTAAGTACCCGACTAAACCGGATAATGCGGCTGCCCCATCTTTTTCTTTTGACATACCAAATGCCACGCCCACAGCAAACAGAATAGACATATTATCAATAATTGCCGCCCCAGACTTAATTAGCAATGCCGCTAATTGGCTATTCGCTCCCCAGCCGTCCGGATCAATCCAATAGCCTATACCCATTAATAATGCAGCTGCCGGTAATGCAGCAACCGGCACCATTAATGCACGCCCAATTTTTTGTAAATAGGTTAATGTACTCATAAAAGCCTCCAAAAATACCTCATAATGAGTAACTTAAGCATAGGAAAAAACCGATTAAAGAACAATCAAATAAATTTGGTTTTGTGATCCATTTCAAAATATTTTTTAGGAGTTTTTATTCAATATTAGAAATATGTTCACTTTTTATCGTGATATTTTAAATAATTATCTAAATAGCACTGGATTACCTAAATATTCATTGACAAAACATTAATAAAACGGTATTTCTATGCACACTTTTCAATACTGTTGAAAAAGAGTAATGGGCTTGCCATTACGGGAGAGGTGCAACACTCAGGCAACTTGATTTTAGGCAACTAGGGCCGTTTGAGAATTAAGTGATGGGAGTGATTGCCGAGGTGTGAATTCACTAGACTGGAATTAACATCGGCTGAATAGGTTGAATCCTATCAGCTGTCATTTAATAGGTTATTTTACCATATTAAATGGAGTGCTCTGATTAATTGGTTCAACAATAAAACCGTATAATCTACTCAAATTTCCTTTCCGAATATCCCCTAACACAATATTTATCTATTTTTGTTTTAAGGAAATTTTTATTATGTCTCATCTTTCTGTGGCTAAATTTGGTGGTACAAGTGTTGCAAATTTTGATGCAATGACCTCTTCTGCCAATATTGTAATTGCTGATGCAAATACTCGTGTGGTTGTGCTTTCTGCCTCTGCCGGCGTAACAAATTACTTAGTGGAACTTGCTAACGGCTGTGAAAAAGAACACCGTGATGAAGTCATCGCAGCAGTCCGCCAAATTCAATACAATATTATTGAAAAATTACAACATCAAGATGCCGTTAAAGCGGAAATCGACGAATTATTAGAACGTATTGAAACATTAGCAGAATCAGCCAGCCTAGCTACCTCAGCCGCCTTAAGTGATGAGTTAATCAGCCACGGGGAAATGATGTCCACCAAAATCTTCACGCAATTATTAATTGAACGTGGACACCCGGCAGTATGGGTAGATGTGCGTGACGTTGTGGCAACAAACAACCATTATGGAAAAGCAGCACCAAATGACGAGAAAACCCAGCAACAATCAGACAATGTGATTAAGCCATTAATCGCATCAGGCAAAATTGTGATTACACAGGGCTTTATCGGTCGTGATGATGAAGGCAAAACCACCACTTTAGGACGTGGCGGTTCAGACTACTCTGCTGCATTGTTAGCAGAAGTATTAAATGCTAACGATGTACTCATTTGGACAGACGTACCGGGGATTTATACTACCGATCCTCGTGTTGTACCGAACGCTCAACGCATTGACACAATGGCATTTAACGAAGCGGCAGAAATGGCAACCTTTGGGGCAAAAGTATTACACCCTGCAACCTTATTGCCGGCAGTGCGTAGTAATATTCCAGTATACGTAGGCTCAAGTAAAGCACCGGAACAAGGCGGTACTTGGGTAACCCGTGATCCACAACCACGCCCGACTTTCCGTGCGATTGCATTACGCCGCAACCAAATCTTACTCACGCTTTCCAGCCTTTCAATGCTACACGCACAAGGTTTCTTAGCGAATGTATTTGCGATTTTAGCAAAACACAAAATTTCGGTTGATGTGATTACCACTTCCGAAGTCAGCGTTGCATTAACCCTAGATAAAACGGGCTCAGCCTCTTCGGGTGCGGATATGTTATCAGCCGAACTACTCGATGAACTCAACGCATATTGCAATGTGCAAGTAGAAAGCGACCTCGCTTTAGTCGCTATTATCGGCAACAACTTACACGCTCAGTCCGGTGTGGCGAAAAAATTATTCCACACTCTTGAGAATTACAACATTCGCCTAATCAGCTATGGAGCAAGCAGCAATAATGTTTGCACCTTAGTGAAAAATGCAGAAGCAGACGATGTGGTTCGTTCGCTTCACAAAGGCTTATTTGAATAAGCAATAACTCCATTGCAAGCGGTTATTTGGGGCAAAATTGTTGGATTTACCCCCTAACCGCTTCTTCCCTTTACTCCACAATCTCCACCGTCGCATTAGTACTAAGCCCTCTTACAAGCTGTGAGCCTTTTCTTGCACGTTCGCCGCGGTAGTTGTCAATATCGCTCGGTTTTAATGTAATTTTACGTTTGCCGGACACAAAAACCAATGAGTTGGTTGGTTTGATGACCAATAAACGGGCTAAATATTCATCACCGGATTTTGCTGAGGCAGCGGAAATATTGATAATTTTATTGCCTTTACCTTTGGAAAGTGCCGGTAGTTCACTCACCGGGAAAACCAACATTCTGCCGACATTACTCATTGCCACTAAAGATAAATTGTCATCGCTCTCAAGCAGTTGTGGCGGAAGCACTTTTGCATTTTCGGTTAAAGAAATAACCGCTTTGCCGGCTTTATTACGAGAAACTAAATCTTCAAAGGTACAAATAAAGCCGTAGCCAGAATCGGATGCCATTAGCACTTTGGTTTCAGGACTTGCCATTAGCACTTGCTGCACTACTGCACCTTCCGGCAGGGTGATTTTGCCTGTAAGTGGCTCACCTTGCGAGCGTGCCGAAGGCAGTGAAGTTGGTTCGAGAGCATAAGCTCGGCCTGTGCTGTCTAAAAATACCACCAGCTGATTACTTCTACCCCTTGCGTGGGCAAGATAACCATCTCCGGCTCGATAGCTAAGGGCTTGAACATCAATATCGTGTCCTTTCGCACAACGTACCCAGCCTTTTTCAGACAAAATCACCGTCACATCTTCGGTTGGAGTCAAGTCACTTTCCGCAATCGCTTTAGACTCCGCTCGTTCAACCAATGGTGAGCGGCGTGGGCTGGCAAATGCTTTGGCATCGGCTTGAATCTCTTTCTTGATCAGGCTGTTCAAACGGCGTTCCGAGCCTAAAATCAGTTGCAATTCATCACGTTCTTTTTCCAGTTCGGATTTTTCCGCCTGTAATTGATGTTCTTCCAATTTGGCTAAGTGGCGTAAACGTAAGTTCAGGATCGCCTCTGCTTGCACATCGGTCAGGTTAAAACGAGCCATTAACTCGGCTTTCGGCTCATCTTCATTGCGAATAATCTCAATTACTTCATCAATATTGAGAAATGCAATCATCAAACCGTCTAAAATATGCAAGCGGTTTAAAATTTTATCTAATCGGTAATTCAAGCGGCGAGTGACCGTGGTACGTCTAAAACTCAGCCACTCATTGAGAATAGTCAGTAAATTCTTCACTGCCGGTTTGCCGTCTAAGCCAATCATATTCATATTGACTCGATAGCTTTTCTCCAAATCGGTTGTCGCAAACAAGTGATCCATTAACGCTTCAAAATCAATGCGATTAGAGCGTGGCACAATCACAATCCGAATTGGGTTTTCGTGGTCAGATTCATCACGAATATCGTCCACCATCGGCAGTTTTTTATTCCGCATTTGCGTTGCTACTTGCTCAATAATTTTTGAAGGCGAGGCTTGGTGAGGCAAGGCTGAAATCACAATTTCACCCTCTTCTTTTTTCCATACTGCACGCATTTTAATGGAACCACGACCCTGCTCATACATTTTGGCAATTTCGGCTTTTGGCGTGATGATCTCAGCCTCTGTCGTGTAATCCGGCCCTTGCACCACGCTTAGCACATCATCAAGCGTGGCTTTAGGGTTATCCAGCAACATCACACTAGCATCAGCCAATTCATTAATGTTATGAGGCGGAATATCAGTTGCCATTCCCACCGCAATCCCCATCGTACCGTTCAGCAAAATATGCGGTAAACGAGCCGGCAGATATTTCGGTTCTTCCAACGAGCCATCAAAATTGGGCTGATAATCCACCGTTCCTTGCCCTAACTCGCCCAATAAAATTTCTGCAATTTTAGACAATTTCGATTCGGTATAACGCATTGCAGCGAAGGATTTCGGATCGTCCGGTGCCCCCCAGTTGCCTTGCCCGTCCACTAATGGATAGCGGTAAGAGAACGGTTGAGCCATTAACACCATCGCCTCATAACAAGCACTATCACCGTGCGGGTGGAATTTACCTAATACATCCCCCACGGTACGGGCTGATTTTTTATACTTTGCCGAAGCATTTAGCCCAAGTTCTGACATCGCATAAATAATACGGCGTTGCACAGGTTTCAAGCCATCACCAATAAACGGCAATGCCCTGTCCATAATTACATACATCGAATAATTGAGGTAAGCATCTTCGGTAAAACGCTTAATCGGCATCTGCTCAATGCCTTCATAATTGATTTCTGTGGTCATTTTTATTGATATTTATATTAAAAAAACGAGGGGTATTTTCTACGATTTAGCCTGTTTAGTCTAGCCTGAAACACAAGCGGTCGTTTTTTGCCATTTTTTTACTCAAAATAACCGCTTGTAGAAAGAAAATAATAGGCGATTTTTTATAAAAATCACGCTATACTAGACAAGTTTTATTTCTTGTTATTGAGAGGCGGCTATCAAAAATGTTTTACTTAAAAGCCTTTTTGCTAGTCGCAATTTAGAGAAATAAAACGACAATAATAGTAAATTCTTTAAAAGGAAAATTTCAATGACTCCAATTGTAAAACAGTTTAAATACGGTCAGCACACCGTGACCTTAGAAACCGGTGCTATCGCACGCCAAGCGACGGCGGCAGTAATGGTAAGTATGGACGACACCACGGTTTTCGTGACTGTGGTTGCGAAAAAAGACGTGAAAGAAGGACAAGATTTCTTCCCTTTAACCGTAGATTATCAAGAGCGTACTTACGCAGCCGGTCGTATTCCGGGCGGTTTCTTCAAACGTGAAGGGCGTCCTAGCGAAGGTGAAACCTTAATCGCTCGCCTGATCGACCGTCCTGTGCGTCCACTTTTCCCAGAAGGTTTCTTCAACGAAATTCAAGTGATTGCGACCGTAGTATCGGTAAACCCACAAATCAGCCCTGATTTAGTGGCAATGATCGGTGCATCGGCTGCTCTTTCATTATCCGGCGTGCCGTTTAACGGCCCAATCGGTGCGGCTCGTGTTGGTTTCATCAACGACCAATTCGTGCTAAACCCAACCACCAGCGAGCAAAAAATCAGCCGCTTAGATTTAGTGGTTGCCGGTACAGACAAAGCCGTGTTAATGGTGGAATCTGAGGCTGACATCTTAACCGAAGAGCAAATGTTAGCGGCGGTGGTGTTCGGTCACGAGCAACAACAGGTTGTGATCGAAAACATCAAAGAATTTGTTAAAGAAGCGGGCAAACCACGTTGGGATTGGGTTGCACCAGAGCCAAACACAGATTTAATCAACAAAGTAAAAGCATTAGCAGAAGCACGCATTGGCGATGCTTATCGTATCGTCGAAAAACAAGTTCGTTACGAGCAAATCGATGCGATTAAAGCAGACGTGATTGCACAACTTACCGCAGAAGATGAAACCGTTTCCGAAGGCGCAATCATCGACATCATTACCGCATTAGAAAGCCAAATCGTACGTAGCCGTATTATTGCAGGCGAACCACGCATTGACGGTCGTACGGTAGATACCGTGCGTGCATTGGATATTTGCACTGGCGTGTTACCACGCACCCACGGCTCTGCCCTCTTTACTCGTGGCGAAACCCAAGCATTAGCAGTAGCAACATTGGGTACAGAGCGTGATGCCCAAATCATTGATGAATTGACCGGCGAAAAATCTGACCGTTTCTTATTCCACTACAACTTCCCTCCATACTCTGTGGGCGAAACCGGTCGTATCGGCTCGCCAAAACGCCGTGAAATCGGTCACGGTCGTTTAGCAAAACGTGGCGTATTAGCCGTGATGCCAACCGCTGAAGAGTTCCCGTATGTAGTGCGTGTGGTGTCTGAAATCACTGAATCTAACGGTTCTTCTTCAATGGCATCTGTGTGTGGTGCGTCTCTTGCGTTAATGGACGCTGGTGTGCCAATCAAAGCAGCGGTTGCGGGTATCGCAATGGGACTCGTGAAAGAAGACGAGAAATTCGTGGTACTTTCTGACATTTTAGGTGACGAAGACCACTTAGGCGATATGGACTTTAAAGTCGCAGGAACCCGCACCGGTGTGACTGCGTTGCAAATGGACATCAAAATCGAAGGGATCACCCCTGAAATTATGCGTATTGCCCTAAACCAAGCTAAAGGTGCAAGAATGCACATTTTAGGTGTAATGGAACAAGCTATTCCGGCACCTCGTGCGGATATTTCTGACTATGCGCCACGCATTCACACAATGAAGATCGATCCGAAGAAAATCAAAGATGTGATTGGTAAAGGCGGTGCAACAATTCGTGCCTTAACCGAAGAAACTAATACCTCTATCGATATTGATGATGACGGTACAGTGAAAATTGCGGCAACTGACGGTAATGCAGCGAAAGCGGTAATGGCTCGCATTGAAGAGATCGTTGCCGAAGTGGAAGTAAACCAAATTTACAACGGTAAAGTAACCCGTGTGGTGGACTTCGGTGCATTCGTTTCTATCTTAGGCGGCAAAGAAGGCTTAGTCCACATTTCGCAAATCACTAACGAACGTGTTGAGCGTGTAGCAGACTACTTAGCCGTTGGTCAAGAAGTACAAGTGAAAGTGGTAGAAATTGACCGTCAAGGCAGAATCCGCTTAACGATGAAAGACATCAATAATACCAACGAAGCAAATACAGAGGAAACTGTATCTGAAAATGTGGTGGAAACAGAACAAGAAACTAATTTCTAGTTCTCACTAATAAAGATGAATAACGGGCTTCAACCGCCCGTTATTCCATTTTATCATTGATTAATTTAAAGGCTATTTAGTAATGGCACAACTGTTTAAGTTGTTACGAATTCGTTTCTTATTGCTGAATTTAATTTCTGTTTTAGTGCTAAGCGGTTGTGCCGGTCGGTATGCCGATTTGGTATCAATTAAAAACTTAGCGTTAGCAGAGCTCAACCCTCAACTTCGCTTTGAACAAGAAGCAATGGTTGTAAGGCTTAGTCAAGTATTAGAAGAAGCTGAATTAAGTTCATCTGAACAAGCTGACCTCTATTTTGAAAGAGGCGTTATTTACGACAGTTTAGGTTTATGGTCGTTAGCCCGTTATGATTTTGCCCAAGCCATTTCGTTAAATCAACGTATGGCGGCAGCTTATAACTATATGGGATTATATCTGCTGTTGGAAGGTGATTATGACAGTTCGATTGATGCGTTTAATGCCGTATTAGAATTAGATCGAGAATATAGTTATACCTACCTCAATCGAGGTTTAGCCTTCTACTACAGTGGTCGATATTCTGAAGCCCAGCGTGATCTTCTTCATTTTTATGAAGAAGATAAAAAAGACCCTTATCGAGTATTATGGCTATATTTCAATGAGCTGGAAATTACACCACTTGAGGCTAAAAATAACTTACAAAAACGGGCAAAATCGGTTTCAGCCGAATTTTGGGGAGCCAATATCATAAATTATTTTTTAGGTAAGTTAAATTTAGCTGAACTTCGTGCTATAATCGATCGTGATGCTAAAGAAAATAGCTCACAATATGCAGAAATACTGACAGAAACGTATTTCTACTTAGCAAAACAACAACTCAAATTAGATCATAAAGATGAGGCAATCAGCCTCTTTCGTCTTGCTCTTGCAAATCAAGTGTTTAACTTCGTTGAGTATCGTTTTGCCCTGTTTGAGTTATCACAAATTCGTGGTATGACTCAAACGACTCCCGTTGTTGATAAAGAATAGGGAAAGATTAGGACAATACAAGCGGTTAATTTCGCAAAAAATTTTGTAAATTTAACCGCTTATACTCAGGGGATTTTTAAAGCATCACTTGCTTTGTTATTTCATTTCTTCCTAAATTTCAACAATATAATTTTCATTAATGGCTGTGCAGAAAAATAGTCAATATTTTCTGCTTTCCGCCGTTCCAAACAAATGGTTTTTTATGACAACTGAATCTTTAACTTTCGCCGATTTAGGCTTACCCCAACCAATCCTTGATGCTGTAAATGAAATGGGTTTTGTAAACCCATCACCAATTCAACAAGAATGTATTCCTCACTTATTAGCCGGTCGAGATGTGCTTGGTATGGCACAAACCGGGAGCGGTAAAACCGCCGCTTTCTCTTTACCGTTGTTGGCTCAAATTGACCCAACACAACGCCACCCACAAATGTTAGTGATGGCACCCACCCGTGAGCTTGCCATTCAAGTAGCCGATGCTTGTGAGCAGTTTGCAAAAAATATGAAAGGCATTCGTGTTGTGACGGTTTATGGTGGACAACGTTATGACATTCAATTACGTGCTTTAAAACAAGGCTCACAAGTAGTAGTGGGTACGCCGGGGCGTATTCTTGACCATATCCGCCGTGGCACATTAGATTTATCCGAATTAAAATTCATCGTGTTAGATGAAGCTGACGAAATGCTGCGTATGGGCTTTATTGACGATGTTGAAACGGTAATGGCTGAATTACCGGAAACACATCAAACTGCCCTCTTCTCTGCTACTATGCCGGAGCCAATTCGCCGCATTACCCGCCGCTTTATGAAAGATCCGCAAGAGGTAAAAATTAAGGCAACCGAGCGTTCAGCCCCGGATATTGAACAAAGCTATTGGTTAGTTAACGGTTTCCGTAAAAATGACGCATTATTACGTTTCTTAGAAGTGGAAGAATTTGATGCGGCAATTATCTTTACTCGTACCAAAACCGGTACTATTGATATTACCGAACTATGTGAACGTAACGGCTATCGCACCGCAGCATTAAACGGCGATATGACTCAACAAGCTCGTGAACAAACTTTAGAGAAATTACGCTCCGGTCGTTTAGATATTTTAGTCGCCACCGATGTTGCCGCTCGTGGTATTGATATTGAGCGAATCAGCTTGGTCATTAACTACGATATTCCGTTAGAAGAAGAATCTTATGTTCACCGCATCGGGCGTACCGGTCGTGCCGGTCGTTCAGGTCGTGCCTTACTGTTTGTTGAGCCTCGTGAACGCCGCTTATTACGCAATATCGAAAATTTAATCAAAAAACCAATTAATGAAGTGGCGATTCCAAACCACGAAATTTTAATGGAAAAACGCCGTGAGAAATTCAAAGCCCGCATTTCTAAGCAGTTAGAACATCACGATTTAGAAAAATATCGTGAATTGTTGGAAGATTTATTTACTGCGGATCAAGACCACGAAGAATTAGCGGCGGCGATGATGATGTTACTGCAAGAAAAACAAAAACTGATTCTGCCACCGGATCCGGTTGTTCGTGCAGCCCGTTCTGAACGTGGACGTGACCGCAATGAGCGAAACGATCGTCGTAACGGTCGTGAACACCGTGAAAACAATGGTGTGGCAATGGATTTATACCGCATTGAATTGGGGCGTGAAGACGGTGTGGAAGTTCGTCACATTGTTGGTGCGATTGCCAACGAGGGTGATATCAGCAGCCGTTACATCGGGCATATCAAACTTTATGATAAATACTCAACCATTGAGTTGCCGCAAGGAATGCCAAATCATCTCGTACAACATTTCGCTCACAAAGCACGTGTATTAAGCAAACCAATGCAGATGACATTACTTGGCTCTGCAAACAGTGCAAGTAATGCAAATCCATTTGAAGGTCGTGGTCGCCGTAGTAACGATCGTAATGATCGTGGTGGTCGCCGAGACGGTGGTTTCAATAAAGACCGCAAAGGTGGCTTTAAAGAAAAACGCTTTAGTGAAAAACGTAGCCGCCGTGATTAATTAACCCAATGCCCTAGTCAATAGGGCATTTTTCATATTACACTATTTTACAAGCGGTCTTTTTCTTACATTTTTTTGCAACTATGTTTATTAAACCTAACCAAATGTCTTGCTCAACCACAATTTCCGAACAAGACATCGCATTTATGCAATATGCTCTTGATCTCGCTGATTTAGCCGAAGCAAAAGGCGAAATCCCAGTTGGGGCGGTACTGGTTGATAAAAACCAACAAATTATCGGCAGAGGCTGGAACCAAACCATTCAACTTTCCGACCCTTCTGCCCACGCTGAAATGCAGGCAATTCGTCAAGCAGGCCAAACTTTAGGGAATTATCGCCTATTAGATTGTACCCTTTATGTCACGCTCGAGCCTTGTCCTATGTGTGCCGGAGCTATTTTACATAGCAGAATTGGTCGTTTAGTGTTTGGAGCGAGTGATTACAAAACCGGAGCAGTAGGCTCACGTTATCATCTATTTGAAGATTATAAAATGAACCACTTTTTAGAAATACAAGGTAATGTACTAGGCAAGGAATGTAGCCAAAAGATCAGTGATTTTTTTAAGCGAAGACGTGAAGAGCATAAAGCTCAAAAAAAAGCATAGTAGAATGTTCTACTATGCTTTTTAACTTATTGACCAACTGAAGCTAAAATTCTGTCGGCAAATTTTCCGATACTGATACCGAAGTTGTTTGATTTATTCCAATCCATTAAAGTACGGAAATTATTAGAAACTAAAAACGCTCTTCCCGCTTCCTTATCCGGACGAATCAACCAAACCTTTTTGCCGTGTAATTGAGCTAATTTTGCCGACTCTTGTCCATTCGGATAAGCTAAATAAACACCTAAGGCTTGCCATTCAGCCAATGTTTTCGCTTTATTGATTTCAAGACCGGCAAAACTTAAATCCATCGGTGAAGCTAATTTAACCTCAACACCCCAAGGTAGTTGATTATCCCAACCTACTGTTGAAAGATAATTGGCAATAGAGGCAAACGCATCGGCTTCATTCTCCCAAATATCTTTTTTACCGTCATTATTGCCATCAGCTGCATAGATTAAGTAAGAAGTTGGCATAAATTGAGTTTGTCCCATCGCCCCTGCCCAAGAACCAAGCAATTCATAACGTTTGATTGTACCATCATCAAGCATTTTCATCGCATTCACAAATTCTTGCGTGAATAACTTCTCACGGCGACCGTCAAATGCAAGCGTTGCCAATACTGAAAGTACATCAAAATCCCCTTGGTTACGCCCAAAGCTGCTCTCCATTCCCCAAAGTGCCAAAATATACTCTTTTTGTACCCCATATTTTTGGCTGGCACGGGTAAGCTGGCTATTATATTCATACCAACGTTCGCTTGCCTGATTCACCTTCGCTTGGGTTAAGACTTTATTTAAGTAATTGGTTACACCATTTGGGTTAGGAGGTGGAGGCGGTAAATTCGGGTCGCGTCTTCGTGCAGCTTGCTGTTGATCCAACTGCACCGCTCTAGCGTTGTAATGAATGAATTTCTGAGCATTCAACGTTTTTGCAGACACGCCTGCACCCGCTGCTTTTTGTTTCAAAAAATGCACATAATCATTAAAATGACTGACCGAGCGAGATTTGCTGTATTTAGCATCTAAGTTTAAGCTTGAATAGTTTTCCTTATTATCACTTGCACAACCAGCTAAGGCTATAATCGCTAAAGGTAAGGTAAAAATTGTCGATTTCATCTTTATTCTGTTAGGTTAATCATTCGGTTGGGTCGAATCACGTTATCCTGAGTGATCTCCGCCACACCTAGAAATTGTCCGCTATCGGAATACAAACGCACCTGTCCATAAATTTGGTCCGGATTGTCAAACTTAATTCTTTGACCAAAGCCCACCGCTTTAGTTTGCTCTGAAGTTAAATTTATTTTCGCTAATGCAGAAACTGCCGTGTCCATCGGCAATAAGTGCTGGTCTAACTCTGCAAGCGGTTGATTTTCGGCTAAAGTTTGCAAATCTGCATAGCTCATCATTTTTTCAATCGGGTAATCTGCCACCGCGGTACGACGTAGCATCGTAACGTGTGCACCACAACCCAACTCTTCGCCTAAATCATCCACCAAAGTTCGGATATAAGTACCTTTAGAACAATGTACATCAAGGGTTAAAAATGGGGCGTTATATTCAATGAAATTCAGTTCAAAAATCGTAATCGGGCGAGCCTCACGCTCCACTGTAATCCCTGCTCGGGCATATTCATACAAGGGTTTGCCATTATGTTTTAAGGCTGAAAACATTGTTGGCACTTGCAAAATATCGCCTCTGAATTTATCCAAAACAGCCAAAATTTGAGATTCTGTCACTACAACCGCTTTTGTTTCCACCACTTGCCCTTCAGCATCTGAGGTGTCGGTTCGTTCGCCCAATTTTGCAGTAACGAGATAACGTTTATCAGAATCCAACAAAAATTGCGAAAATTTGGTCGCCTCACCTAAGCAAATCGGCAACATACCGGTTGCAAGTGGGTCTAACGCTCCAGTATGTCCGGCTTTATTCGCTTGAAAAATTCTCTTTACCTTTTGCAGAATATCGTTTGAAGACATTCCTTGTGGTTTATCTAATAAGAAAACGCCGTGAATATCACGGCCACGTTTGCGAGGTCTAGACACAATTAGTCCTCTTTATGTTTTTCTTCGTCATTTTTAATAACACTGGAAACCAAGTTTGACATACGCATACCTTCGACTAACGACTCATCGTAGATAAAACGCAGTTCAGGCACAATACGCAAACGCATTGCTTTCCCCAAAAGAGTACGAATATAGGGGCTTGCTTTCTCTAAGCCTTGCATACCTTGTTTGATAGCCTCAGCATCGTTATCAAATAAGAAAGTCACAAAAATTTTGGCATACGCCAAATCTCTTGATACTTCCACATCAGAAACAGTCACCATACCAATGCGAGGATCTTTTACCTCACGTTGTAAGATCACCGCCACTTCTTTTTGTAGCTCCTGTGCCACACGATCACTACGTTTAAATTCTCTGGACATTTATTTCTCCACAATAAAAAATAGGACGCACTGCATATGCCCCAACGATCTTGATTTGTAAAATATATTATAAAACAGATCGCTTGCGGACGCACACAGTACGCTCCTACATTTCAATTTATTAAATCGAACGTTTCACTTCAACAATTTCAAACACTTCGATTTGGTCGCCGACTTTAACATCGTTGTAGTTTTTCACGCCGATACCGCATTCCATACCGTTACGCACTTCAGATACGTCATCTTTGAAACGGCGTAGCGATTCTAACTCGCCTTCAAAAATCACCACGTTATCACGTAGAACACGGATTGGGTTGTTACGTTTAACGATACCTTCCGTCACCATACAACCGGCAATCGCCCCAAATTTCGGGTGGCGGAACACATCACGCACTTCTGCCAAGCCTATAATTTCTTGTTTAAATTCAGGCTGTAACATACCGCTCATTGCGGCTTTCACGTCATTTAATAGTTCATAAATGATGGAATAGTAACGTAAGTCGATGTTTTCGTTTTCAATCACACGGCGGGCAGAGGCATCAGCACGCACGTTAAAGCCGACCATAATAGCATTAGAAGCTGCGGCTAAGGTTGCATCAGTTTCGGTAATACCACCCACACCGGAGCCAACAATTTTCACTTTCACTTCATCGGTTGAAAGTTCCATTAATGATTGGCTAATCGCTTCTACCGAGCCTTGTACGTCTGCTTTAACGATGATGTTCAATTCTGCCACATCACCGGCTGCCATATTGCTGAACATATTTTCCAGTTTGGCTTTTTGCTGACGAGCCAGTTTCACTTCACGGAATTTACCTTGGCGGTAGAGTGCTACTTCACGGGCTTTTTTCTCATCACGCACGACGGTTGCTTCATCACCCGCAGCCGGTACGCCGGATAAGCCTAATACTTCCACCGGAATAGACGGGCCTGCCGATTCAATCTCTTTACCGTTTTCATCACGCATTGCACGCACACGGCCGTATTCAAAACCGCACAGAACAATGTCGCCTTTGTTTAACGTACCGGACTGTACCAAAATGGTTGCTACAGGGCCACGACCTTTGTCTAAGTAAGATTCGATTACCACGCCGCTTGCCATACCGTCTTTTACTGCGGTTAATTCAAGCACTTCGGATTGCAGAATAATGGCTTCTAGTAAATCATCGATCCCCATACCTTTTTTCGCAGATACCGGCACGAATTGCACATCGCCACCGAATTTCTCAGAAATAACCTCGTGTTGTAGTAACTCTTGTTCTACACGGTCAGGGTTTGCTTCCGGTTTATCAATTTTATTCACCGCTACCACTAATGGCGCACCCGCCGCTTTGGCGTGCTGGATCGCTTCGATAGTTTGTGGCATTACACCGTCATCAGCCGCAACGACGAGAACAACGATGTCGGTTGCTTTCGCACCACGCGCACGCATTGAAGTAAAGGCTGCATGCCCCGGGGTATCTAAGAAAGTGATCATCTTGCCGTCATCGGTTTCAACGTGGTATGCACCAATGTGCTGGGTAATACCACCTGCTTCACCTGCCGCCACTTTGGCTTTACGAATGTAGTCAAGTAACGAGGTTTTACCGTGGTCAACGTGGCCCATAATAGTCACTACCGGTGCACGGGTTACTTTTTCTGCGTGAGTATCACGATCTTCTAAAACCGCTTCTTCTAACTCATTTTCTTTACGCAAAATCACTTTATGCCCAAGTTCTTCCGCCACTAATTGTGCGGTTTCTTGGTCGATAACTTGGTTGATCGTCACCATTTCGCCCATTTTCATCATCATTTTGATGATTTCAGTCGCTTTCACCGCCATTTTATTTGCTAATTCAGCTACAGTGATAGTTTCACCAATCACCACATCGGCTTTAACAACTTGAGCAGGTTTGGTAAAGGCTTGTTGTAAAGCTGCACCTTTCTTACCTTGTTTACCTTTGCCTTTTACTTCTTTATGGTTGCGACGATCTGCACTGCGTTCGTTTTTATCCTCTTCACGTCCGCCTTTTTTCGCTTTAGCCACATTGCCCTTGCCGTTACGACCACGATTTCCCTCACTACGGCGGTCATTATCACGCTCAGCCTCTCTAGCATAAGAAGAAGTAAAACGCTCATCATCAAAATCTTCGTTGCCGTTATCTTCCGCTTCTTCACGAGCAATTTCAGCTAAACGGCGGGCATTTTCTGCTGCACGTTTTGCTTCCATTTCCGCTTTTTGCTGAGCTAATTCCTCTTGCTTACGGCGTAACTCAGCTTCTTCTTTGCGTTTAGCTTCTTTTTCAGGATCAATCGCTTTCTCTTGTTTTGGCTGTGTCTGTTGTGCTTTCGGTTTTTCTTCTTTTGCTTTGCTGCTTGGCATTACCGGCACAGAAATCGGTTTACTAGCGGTCGATTCTGCTGCTTTTTTTGCAGCTTCTTCTTTTGCAGCTTTCTCTTTAGCTTCAGCTTCGGCTTTTTCTTTGGCTAACTTTTCAGCTCTAGCTTTCGCTGCGGCAGCTTCTTTTGCTGCTTTTTCTTGCAATGCTTTTGCATCAATTTTCGGTTTTTTCTCTTTTACTTCAACCGCTTTTACTTTACCACTGGTTGTGGTTGTATTCACTTTACTCGCTTTGCGAGCGCCACCAAGCGAAAGTGTTTTTTTCTCTTCTGTCATTTTATTATCCTCTTTGCTTAGTTGAACCAACAAATTTGGCGTGCTGCCATAATTAGCTCGCCTGCTTTCTCTTCTGAAAGTTCTTCAATATCGGCTAAATCATCCACGCCTTGCTCTGCAAGTTCTTCAAGAGTCGTAATCTGTTTTTCAGCTAATTTGAATGCGATATGGCGGTCCATACCTTCAAGCGTTAATAATTTTTCTTCAATTTGAGCTGATTTTAATAACTGCTCTTCTTCTAACGCTTTTTTCGTGATCGCATTTTTAGCACGAGATTGTAATTCTTCAACTAAATCTTCATCTTCTAAACCGTCAATTGCCGTTAAAGCATCAACCGGCACATAAGCAATCGCTTCAAGAGACGTAAAGCCCTCTTCAATTAAAACTTGAGCGAATTCTTCATCAATTTCTAAAGCAGAAGTTAATAAATTGATGACTTTGCCATCTTCTTCTTCGCTCTTCTTCGTTAGCTCTTCAACGGTCATTACATTTAATGCCCAACCAGTTAATTGTGTCGCCAAACGCACGTTTTGACCGTTACGACCGATAGCTTGAGCCAGATTTTTCGCTTCAACCGCAATATCCATTGAGTGAGTTTCATCGTTAATCACAATAGAGCTTACATCTGCCGGAGCCATTGCATTAATCACAAATTGAGCCGGATTTTCGTCCCAAAGTACGATATCCACACGCTCGCCGCCTAATTCATTGCTGATAGCTTGAACACGAGCACCACGCATACCCACACAAGCCCCTACCGGGTCAATACGTTTATCGTGGGTTTTCACGGCAATTTTTGCACGAGAGCCGACATCACGGGCTGAACCTTTGATCTCAATTACGCCTTCGCCAATTTCAGGCACTTCCAATTTGAATAGCTCTTCTAACATCACCGGTTTAGCACGGGTAACGAAAAGCTGAGGTCCTTTTGATTCAGGCTTGATTTCGTATAACACACCACGCACACGGTCACCCGGGCGGAAGTTTTCACGTGGGATCATATCTTCACGCACAATGACCGCTTCGCCTTTGATATCTTCTGATTTACCTTGTAACTCAAGGAAAATATTATCACGGGTTACTTTTTTCACAGTGGCAAGAATAATTTTGCCTAAATCCGAACGGAATTCATCAATGATTTTCGTCTTCTCCGCTTCACGAATTTTGGTTTTGACTACCTGACCAAAAGTCTGAATCGCCACACGACCGAACTCGATAGACTCTACTTCATCTTCAATAAAATCGCCTAATTGTACGTTTGGATCTTCAAATTGTGCCGCTTCTAAGCTGATTTCACGGGTCATATTATTCACATTTTCAACCACAGCCCAACGACGGAAAGTTTGGAAATCACCGGTTTTACGATCTACCACCACACGCACGTCAATATCTAAATCACGGCTCTTTTTGGTTGCAATGGTTAAAGCGGTTTCTAAGGCTTCAAAAATTGCCTCTTTTGGTAATTGCTTTTCGTTTGAAACTGCTTCCGCAGCTAATAAAATCTCTTTACTCATTTTGTCAGTTTACCTTTATCTTAAAAATTAAAAACCGGAACTAAATTTGCTTTTTGAATATTGCCAAATGCGAACTGGCGATCTTCATTTTCTACCGTTAAAGTGATGAAATCACCTTCTACTTGTTTGATTTTACCTTGCCATTTACGGCGATCGAACATCGGAATGCGTAAATGAATCACTACATCTTGCCCGATAAAACGCTCATAGTGGGCAACGGTAAATAATGGACGATCTAACCCTGGTGAAGAAACCTCTAAGTTATATTTATCGGCAATCGGATCTTCCACATCAAAAATCGCACTCACTTGGCGGCTGACATCGCTACAATCATCAATCGTCACGCCACCTTCTTTATCAATATATAAACGCACCGTTAAAAAACGGCCTGCACGTTGGCATTCAATGCCGACTAATTCAAAGCCTAATGCTTCAATAGAATCGAGCACTAAATCTTCTAGTTTTTGTTCTAAAGTTGCCAAGTCATAATCTCCAAATATAAAAAAAGCCGGATAAACCAGCTTTGATACGTTAATGCTGTACCAATTTCCGCAAAAAAGCCCCAGACGGGAAACCGTGGGGCTTTAAGCGGTTTGTTTTTTGCTGTAGCAACCACAACAAGCGGTCTTTTTTGCCAAATTTTTTGCAAATTTGCTACAGCATATAAAACAAAACTCACAACTTTAACCAAAGCTGTGAGCTTAAAACTGGTTGCGGGGGCCGGATTTGAACCAACGACCTTCGGGTTATGAGCCCGACGAGCTACCAAGCTGCTCCACCCCGCGTCTGATGGGGTGCATTATAGAGGTTCTACACAAAAACACAAGCATTTTTTAATATTTTCTTGTTAATTCCTCTTGATAGAACATTTTTAATCCATTTTTATCATTTGTATCGCTATAGAGCATTTGATAATAGTAGTCATACGCCAGCACATTTTGTACATAGCCTCTGGTTTCATAAAACGGGATACTGGCAATAAATTCATCCATTGCTAACTGCCCGTTACTACGTTTCAGCCACTGCTCAACACGCCCTGCTCCTGCATTATAAGCAGAGGCAATCAGAATCCGATTATTCGGATATTTTTCGTTTAACTCCATTAAATGGGTTGTGCCTAACATAATATTGTTAAACGGTTGAAAGAGATCATTGCCATCTTTGAAGGTTAAACCGTTATCTTTAGCGGTTTTTTGTGCTGTTGTCGGTAACAGTTGCATTAGCCCTCTCGCATTAGCGTGCGATTGAGCCTGAGCATTCCACGCACTTTCTTGACGAGCAATCGCCTGAGCAAACGTTTTGCTGATTTTTTTATCTTGCAGATGTAAATCGAACGAATCCGAATAGGCATTCGGTAATCGCAAATCAAGATAATCAAAGGCTTTTGTTTGAATTGTACCTTCCACCGCCAAATCATACCAATTTTTATCCTTGGCATATTTTATCAGGGCTAACTGGATTTTAGTTGGTGTATTTTCACCTGCTTCCGGCTTGATGTTTTTTATCCAGTCAATCCATATTTTTCTTGCCTGGTCAAACTGCCCTAGCTCTCGCAACTCTTGAATACGAGCTAATTGGTTTGCATACAATTCAAGCTGTGCTTGTGTCAATTCAGGCACTTCAAGCATCGGGATTTGGTAAACAATGCCTAATTGTTGAGCAGCCAACATAGCATAAAAGCCTCGCTCTTTAGCTAAGTTTTCAAAATCAGCTTTGCGTTTCGCCTCATTTTTCTCCTCTTTCGCTGCCCAATAACGCCACTCTGCTTTATCTTTCACTTCAGTTGAGAGTAAATCCAACCACTCATTTAACGCTGTTTGCTGCCAAATTGCCATTCGTAAACGGCGTTCGGTTAAATTGTCTGCCTTGAGCAGTTTAATTTGCTCATCACGCCAAAGCTGGAATGTTGGTTCTGGGTTATCAAAAAGCCGAGTGATAAAGGCATTTTTCCAGCTATTCATTTCCTCATTGGAAAATTGATACTTCTCCGCCCACGCTTGGTATTGCTGGAAACTCGGGTTCTCCATATTTTCCGATAAAGTTCGCACATATTTAGCAAAGAGTTGCTGAATAATCGCTTTATTTTCAGCATAAAATGGGGAATCAAGCGGTTGATTTTCGATAAAATTTTGCAAATCTGCTGGATTATTCGCTACCTTTTCAACTGAAGATAGCCAGCTTTTCAAATTCTCATTATTTACATTTGCAGCCAAATTCGCCAATTCAGCATTTGCATTCTGTTTAATTAATTCGACCGCTTTCAACCGTACTTTTTCATCGGTTTTAAGCCCCTGATCCCGCCAATAACTTTCTAAATTCGCACAATCAGAAGTTAATTTCGGCGTAGCAAGCCAAAAGCGATCAAACTCTTGCACCAAAGCAAGCAGTTCTGCATTTTCTGCTTTTTGCTCAGTTACTTGAGAAACTTCTGGATTGATTTGAGCTTTACTTGCTGCCAGTTCATAACGAGCAGAAAATAAACGGCATTGGTCGGCAAGACTACTCGGTTTTACATTTTGAGCATATTCCAGTAACTCCGGAAATTTCTGTTCACGATAGAGCAGCTCAAACATCAAGTTCTGTAACTGCCTTTGATACAAAGAATCAGGATATTTTGAAATAAATGCTTTAACTTCATTTTCTGTAGCTTGTTTTAACGTTATTTTAGCATTTAGCAGCTTCCATTCAGCTTCCATCTCCAACGGATAGCCCGCTAAGGTTAGTAATAAACGCTGAATTATCTGCTCCGTTGAAAGTGATAAATTCTTCTGACTAACCACTGCATCTGCCAAATAATTAATTTGCTGAAAATTTTCTCTCTGTTTTAAACGCAAATTTTCTGCATACTGTAGCTCTTTTTGATAAATCGCTAACCAATCATTTTTTAATTGTTTTAATTCTGTTTCAGTATAACTTTTTGATGGTTCTTTCCCGGTTCCTACCGCAAAAGCATATTGGCTTGCTAAAAATACAGCAATCAATGTTTTCTTCCACATTAGTTTTTCTCCTTAATCGTGAGTTTTAGGCAGAAAAGTAGGAATGAAGTTTCAAATAAAATGAAGTTATTTAAAAGCTGCCAGCTGATAATTGTTTAAAACTCAACCACCTGCCAGTTTCACTTTGAAACCTTTCTGTTCTAAGATTTGCTTAATGAATTCTCGATTATCGCCCTGGATTTCAATTACTTCATCTTTAAATGAGCCACCACAACCCAATTTACGTTTAAGCTCTGAAGCAAGAGAATTTAAGGCTTTATCCTCTAAATCAAGACCGGTAATGAGGCAAACACCTTTCCCTTTTCTACCACTTGTTTGACGTTGAATGCGCACAATACCATCCCCTTTAGGGCGTTCTTCTTTTATTACTTCGGGCTTTATTCTGCCTGTTTCCGTTGAATAGACTAATGTCATTTACAAATTTTTCCTCAAAAATAACCGCTTGTTTGATTAAAAAAGGCGGAAATTTTTCCGCCTTCATTAAAAATGCAATGAATTAACTGATAGATTGGTTAATAGATTTTAATACCGCAAGCGGATCTTGAGCTTGGGTAATAGGACGACCAATAACCAAAAAATCTGAGCCTGTTTCTACTGCTTGTTTTGGTGTCATCACTCGGCGTTGGTCACCAAAATCTGTTCCTTTTGGTCGGATTCCTGGAGTCACTAATTTAAAATCTTGACCACAATGGGTACGTAATACCTCAACTTCTTGTGGAGAACATACCACGCCATCTAAACCAGCCCGTTGTGCTAAATGTGCTAAACGAATAACTTGTTCCATCGGCGAAGCATTAATACCTATTTGAAGCAAATCCAAATCTTCCATACTGGTTAGAACCGTCACTGCAATTAATAATGGTGCCTCTTTGCCATAAGGCTCCAAAATTTTCTTTGCCTCTTCCATCATGGCTAAACCACCAGAAGCATGCAAGTCAACCATCCACACACCAAGATCAGCAGCAGAACGTACTGCTCGAGCAACCGTATTTGGAATATCATGATATTTTAAATCAAGGAATACATCAAATTTACGTTCGTGTAATTGTTTGACAAAATTTGTGCCTAAGGTTGTAAACATTTCTTTGCCTACTTTTAAACGACAAAGCGACGGATCGACTAAATCCACAAATTCTAATGCTTCACGTTCAGTTTCATAGTCTAACGCAACAATTACTTTATTGTTCATATTCAATTCCTCAGATTCTTTCTTTATTGAATAAACCTTCGATACTTTGTACCGGCTTAATTTTTTCCCATTGATTACAAGAAGGACATTGCCACATTAAGCGATAACTTTGATAACCACAATTCAAACAGCGATATTGGAAGCTGCGTTTTATCTGATTTCCCACCATATTATGTAATAAAACTAAGCTTTCTTTACCATTTCCTTCCTCCGCAAAATCTGCTTGATAGCGAATAAAGCGGTGAAAAGTAATTAAATTCGGATAAGTACTCAACTGCTGGTATAGTTTAGAATGTGCAGCATTGATACCATCTTTTTCTTCAATAAATTCAGTTAAAGCAATATCTACACTACTATTATGTTTTACTCGGTTTGCTCGAATGAGAAATAATTCATAGCCATTTAAATCCTCAAGAGCCATATAGCTTTGCTTAATTCGTCCAAGCACTTCACTAATATAATCAGGGTCTTGCACAAGAATCTGCTCGAAATAGCTTAATGCTCTTAGATATTCTCCCTCTTCTAAATAGAAGTCACCTAACATTATAGAAGCTCGAGTGGATTGAGGATAATATTCTAACGCTTTATTTAAGGATTCAATAAATGCCGCTTTATCATCAAATTTAACTCCTTGCGCATATTCACAATAAAAATGTGAAAGCGGTATTTTATCTGTATCTGGCTCTATTCTAAGCCGTTTTTCTGCAACATTAATCGCTTTTTTCCATTCTCTGGTTTTTTGATAAATAACAGCAAGCTGTGATAAAGAATATTTAGCAAACTCAGGTTCATCAACTAATGAAATGTAATAATTTTCTGCACGATCATAGAAACCTGCAACCATAAAGTCTTTAGCTAATTGCTGTTTTGCTAATAATTTTTGATCAAATGAATAATGAGGGCTATTCACTAATGTTTGGTGAATACGTAAGGCGCGATCTACCTCACCTCTTGAACGGAAAAGATTACCTAGGGTTAACTCCGCTTCAAATTGGGATTCAGATGCAATATGATTTTCGGATTCTTGTTTTTGTAACATAGAGAGGAAAAGATCCACCGCCTTTTCCTGCTGATTAGATAAAAGAAAATTTAATCCCGTAACATACTCACGAGAAAACTTGTTACTAACGGTTTCTTGATCCTTCTTTGCACTACGTTGCCCCATATACCAGCCATATAGTGCTGCAATAGGCAATAAAAGGAACAATAATTCAAGCATTGATTATTCAGCCTTTGGAGTCGTTAATTCAGTTATTTGTTGAGCTTGGCGTTTTACACGACGATTTAAAGCAACGTTTTGAAGCTTAATTTTTAAGTAAAAAATACCCGTTATCAACCAACCAAGAATCAATCCCAAGCCAAATAAAATCGCAACTAACGTTGATAAGCGTAATTCACTCTGAGCAAAAATATAGTTAAAGGTGATAAGTTGATCATTATTGGCACCAATCGTAACAGCGACAATAATAACTGCAATCACAATTAAAATACCTAAAATATACTTAATCATATAATCTCCTTACTGCGATTATTGAATTAATAAGACTTAAAGCAAATCAACTCTCTCTTTTAGATCTTTACCTGCTTTAAAATGTGGTACATATTTAGCGCCTAAAAGAACACTTTCTCCTGTTTTGGGATTACGACCTAAACGCGGCTGCCGATAATGTAGAGAAAAACTACCAAATCCTCTTACTTCTATCCTTTCACCTTCTTCTAAAGTAGCCGTTAACTGCTCTAAAAGCTCTTTTACACAATGCTCCACCATTTTAATTGGTAAACTTGGATTTTTAGATGCTAAACTCTCAATTAATTCAGATTTAGTCATATTATTTCTACCAAAAATTAATTCTATTTTGAATAATCATTTATTATGAAAATAAGCATTCAAAATGGCATTTCTAAGTTTAAATGGGTATGTTCAAAACATACCCATTTTAAATTAGTCTATACTAATTATTCGCCTTTAGCTGCTTTGAAAGCTTCAGCAAATGCATTAGGTACAACAACTTCCTCTTTGTTCACTTGTGCAATTGCTGCTGATTCTTCAGCTTCGTTTTTTGCACGAACAGATAAGTTAACTACGCGAGATTTACGATCAACGCCGGTATATTTCGCTTCGATTGAATCGCCAACAGAAATAACAGAAGTGATGTCTTCTACACGCTCAGCAGTTGCTTCGTTTGCACGAATAAATGCTTCAACGCCGCCTTCCAATTCAACTTTAACGCCTTTAGCATCAACTTCTACAACTTTACCTGTTAAGATTGCACCTTTTTTAGTAGCATCTACAAAGTTTGTGAAAGGATCAGATTCTAATTGTTTGATACCTAAAGAGATACGCTCTTTTACTGCATCAACTTGTAGAACAACTGCTTCTACTTCATCACCTTTTTTGTAGTTACGAACTGCTTCTTCACCTGAAACATTCCAAGAAATGTCAGATAAGTGAACTAAACCGTCAATACCACCTTCTAAACCGATAAAGATACCGAAGTCAGTAATTGATTTGATTTTACCTGATACTTTATCATTTTTGCTGTGAGTTGCCGCAAATTGTTCCCAAGGGTTTGCTTTGCATTGTTTTAAACCTAATGAGATACGACGACGTTCTTCATCAACTTCAAGTACCATTACTTCAACTACATCACCTACATTAACCACTTTAGATGGGTGAATATTTTTGTTTGTCCAGTCCATTTCTGAAACGTGAACTAAACCTTCAACACCGTCTAAAATCTCAACGAAGCAACCGTAGTCAGTTAAGTTAGTTACTTTACCAGTTAATTTGCTGTTTACCGGGTGGCTTTCAGCAATTACAGCCCAAGGATCTTGACCTAATTGTTTTAAGCCTAATGATACACGAGTTTTGTCTTTGTCAAATTTTAATACTTTAACAGTAACTTCATCGCCTACATTAACCACTTCACTTGGGTGTTTAACACGTTTCCAAGCCATATCTGTGATATGTAATAAACCGTCAACGCCACCTAAATCTACGAATGCACCGTAGTCAGTTAAGTTTTTAACTGTGCCTTTAACTTCAGAACCTTCAACTAAGTTTGCTAATACAGCATCACGATCTTGGTTGCTTTCTGTTTCGATAACAGCACGACGAGATACTACTACGTTGTTACGTTTTTGATCTAATTTGATTACTTTGAATTCGTACTCTTTACCTTCTAAGTTTAAAGAATCACGAACCGGACGAGTATCAACTAATGAACCTGGTAAGAACGCACGAACACCGTTTAATTCAACAGTGAAACCGCCTTTTACTTTACCATTTACGAAACCGATAACTGTAGCTTGTTCTTCAAATGCTTTCTCTAAAGCAATCCAAGCTTCGTTACGTTTTGCATCACCACGAGAAACTACTGTTGCACCAAAACCGTCTTCTACAGCTTTAAGAACAACATCAACTTCATCACCCACTTGAACTTCTAATTCACCTTGAGCGTTAGTAAATTCTGAGGCATCAATTGCAGATTCAGATTTAAAACCTGTATCAACAATAACTAAGCCTTTTTGGATAGCAACAACAGTACCTTTAACAACATCACCTAAACGTGGTGTAGCTGCAAATGATTCTTCAAGTAGTTGAGCAAACGATAATTCTGACATAATAAATCTTCTTAAAAATAAACATCCATCTAACGTCCTGTTAAACGGGGTTGGTAATAAAAGCTAAACAATTCCTGTGTAAAGCCGACAAACTAAAATTTAATGTATTGAGAGATGTGATTTAACGCTTGGTTAATCACCTCTTCAATGGATAAATGCGTTGAATCTAAAAGCAACGCATCTTTAGCCGGAACAAGAGGTGCAACCGCACGATTTCTATCGCGAAAATCACGTTCTTTTATCTCAGCTAAAATCTCGTCAAAGTTAGCATTAAATCCCTTTTCTTGCAACTGTTTTACACGTCTTTTTGTGCGTTCTTCGGCACTTGCATCTAAAAACAGCTTAATTTGAGCATCAGGAAAGACAACTGTCCCCATATCTCTGCCGTCAGCAATAAGTCCTTTTTCTGTACTAAAGGCCCTTTGACGTTCTAACAATGCCTCTCGAACCCGAGGAAACGCAGCCACTTTCGATGCGTTTTGCCCAGCTTCTGCACTGCGGATCTGGTCGCCGACATTTTCTCCGTCTAAAATTACTCTAATTTCGCCATTTTCAGGCAAAAACTGAATATCGAGGTAACGGGCTACTTCGGCTAATTTAGCCTCATCATCAAGTGCAATTCCTTTTTTAACTGCACTTAATGCAGTAATTCGATATAAAGCACCTGAATCTAAAAAATCAAACCTTAATTTTTCAGCCAATGCATGACATAACGTTCCTTTACCTGCACCACTCGGCCCATCAACTGTAATCACTATTTTTTTCATTTTCTACCCTATTGAGTCTGTAACTCAGTAATAGTTACATCAAAGTTAAGTAATTGTTCATCACGTTGAACCAATACTTTTACTGTAGTATAAGGTTTCATTTCAGCAAGCTCTTCCATCATTTGAGAAGGAGAGAATGCCTCAATATCTCCGACTTTAAGCACTAAGTCACCTGCTTGAATCCCCGCTTTTGCGGCTGGCCCATTTTTATCTACATTAGCAATGATCACCCCTTTTTCATAACCTTGCATTTTTGCGGTGTCAAGCAAATCTGTACTTACCCCAAAATAGCCACGAATAACTCGGCCATCTTTAATGATCTTACTCATAATCTGATTCGCCAGATTAATGGGAATCGCAAAATTTAGGCCCTCTGATAATTCATTCGTATTTTTCCCAAAACGCAAAGTGTTAATACCTATTAGCTCACCAGCAGTATTAATTAAAGCACCACCTGAGTTCCCTTGATTAATGGAAACATCTGTCTGAATAAAATTTTGTCTACCACTTTCTGTTAAGGTTTTTCGCCCAATAGCACTGACTATCCCTTGCGTAATGCTCTGTCCTAAATTCAAAGGATTACCAATTGCCAACACCACATCGCCAATTTGTAGTTTGCGCTCCAGATTTTGTGGAATAGTAGGTAAATTCTCACCCTCAATTTTTAAAACAGCTAAATCAGTTAAAGAATCATCGCCGACTAATTTTACATTAGTCGAAATAGCACCGTTTTGCAAAGCAATCACGATTTGATCCGCATCTTCAATCACATGCCTGTTAGTTAAAATATAGCCATCACTACTCATAATCACACCCGAACCTAAATTCTTAACTTCAAATGTTTCATTTTCAGAACTAAAATTTCGGCTATATACATTAACGACTGCGGGGGAGGCTATTTTAACCGCTGCATTGTAGCTTACAATCTCTTTTTGAGTGAATGCTGATAATGAAAACGAACTCCCTTTACTCTGAATAATTGGAGCTACAAACAAAATTAAAATTGCACAAAAAAGTCCAAATATGACCGCTTGTCCGATTTTTTTCAGCATGTATGTTACCCTAAATTATAAACGACGAGCCTGCCAGAAAGCCTTAGACCAATATGGCGAATCCAAATCAGAATAAATCACCCCTCCCTTTGTTGAGGCGTGAAGAAATTGCCCATTTTTTACATAAACACCAACGTGTTTCCCATTTGGACCACGCCCTGTCTTGAAAAAAACTAAATCACCTGTACGCAATTCGTCTTTGGATATACGCTCACCAGCCTTAGCCTGCTCTGTGGTGGTTCTCGGCAAATCTATCCCAAAAAGATCTTTAAAAGTGACTTGCATAAAACCAGAACAGTCGATGCCAGCCTTGCTATTGCCACCTAAACGATAGCGAGTGCCTTTCCATTCGTGTTGGTGTTCACTTAATCGACTAATTGCCATAATAGGATCAGAAAGGTCTGATTGGTATATTGAACGATAAACTTTACTTTTTACTTGAGACTTAGAGGTTGTATCTGAACTTGAACAAGCCACTAACATCGCTGTAGTAGCTAACAAACAACCTAAGGAAAGCCACCGTTTGGTTAATTTCATTTATTACTCCACATTAAATCTAACTAAGATAACTGCCCCTATGATTGGTAGCTAGCTTGCTCAACACGTTCTCGTAATTTTTGCCCAGCTTTAAAAACTACTACTCGACGGGCTGAAACAGCCACATTTTCCCCCGTTTTAGGATTTCTTCCTGGACGAGCTTTTTTTTCTCTCAGTGAAAAATTACCAAAACCAGATAATTTCACTTCTTCACCATTTTCCAGGGAGGATCGGATCTCTTCAAAGAACAATTCAACAAATTGCTTCGCTACACGCTTTTCTAACCCAAATTTTTCAATCAGGTTTTCTGCAATTTCAATCTTGGTAAGCGCCATCATTTATCCTTAGTTTATTGTTATGGCTGATAAAATAAATCAGCCATATTTTACTGATTAATCACGAAGTACCGCATTGAAACGTGTTGCTAATTCAGCTAATACCGCTTGAATTACCGCATTGATTTCATTTTCTTCTAATGTTTTTTCATTATCTTGAACCGTTAAGCTAATAGCTAAACTTTTCTTACCGCTTTCTAAATTCGCACCACGGTAAACATCGAATAAATTGAGTGCTACTAATTTATTCCCACCAGCTTTACGACAAGCCTCTAGCACCTCACCGGCTGGAACAGTTTCATCTACCACGACAGCAATATCACGGTTATTTGCAGGGAATTTAGAAATTTCGCCCGCTTGTGTCACCGGACGCTCTGCAATGGCTGAGGCTAGAATTTCACATACAATCGGTTTACCTTTGATACCCAATTTTTGCACGATTGATGGGTGAACAGTACCGATAAAACCAATTTCCTTGCCATCCAGCATAATCGCCGCTGATTGCCCCGGGTGTAATGCTGGGAACTGTTTTGCAACAAATTGCAAATCGTGACGAATAGAGGTTAAAGAGAGAATACGTTCAATATCGCCTTTTAAATCAAAGAAATCAGCCGCTTCTGCTTTATTTTCCCAATGGACCGGACGTTTATCGCCCACAATCGCCGCACCAAAAACAAATTCTTGACGCACACCTGATTCCGCATTGTTATCCGGAATAAAGCGTAAACCTGCCTCAAAAATACGCACACGGTTTTGCTGACGGCTTTGGTTATACACGATAGTGTCCAATAAACCGGTTAAAAGGGAAACACGCATTGCCGACATTTCACTTGAAATCGGGTTTGGCAAAATCAACGCTTCTTGTTGCGGGTGCAATAGTGACTGTTTCTTCGGATCAACAAAGCTATAAGTAATCACTTCTTGGTAATCACTATCTACCAATGCCATACGAATACGGTTTGCTTCAAGTAATTTTTCCGGCGTACCTTTCATCGTTAAATGAGCCAGCGGCGAGTTATTCGGGATACTGTTATAACCGTAAATTCGAGCAATTTCTTCAATTAAATCTTCTTCGATTTCAATATCAAAACGCCAACTTGGAGCAACTGCCGTCCAACTGTTCTCAGCAAATGTGACGTTCAAGCCTAAGCGGGTCAAGATATCAGTTACCGTTTCATCGTTAATATGATGACCAATCACCGAATCTAATTTACTGCGTCTAAGCGTGACAGTATTGCGTTTTGGTAGATTTTCTTGGCTCACGGCTTCTACAATTTCACCTGCTTCACCGCCGCAAATTTCCAGTAATAATGCCGTTGCACGCTCCATTGCTTGACGAGTTAACTCTGGATCAACTCCACGTTCAAAACGGTGTGATGCATCGGTATGTAACCCATATTGACGAGCGCGACCGGTAATCGCTAACGGAGCAAAAAATGCAGACTCTAACACCACATCTTTCGTATTCTCGCTCACCCCGCTGGCTTCGCCACCGAAAATACCTGCCATTGCCAATGCCCCTTTGCTATCAGCAATCACTAAGGTATTAGCTTGTAATTTAGCGGTTGTGCCATCTAACAACACCAATTCTTCACCGTCTTTTGCCATACGCACTTGAATGCCGCCTTCAATTTTCGCTGCATCAAAGGCGTGCATTGGCTGTCCTAACTCTAAAAGGCTTAAGTTAGTAATATCAACGATTGGATCAATTGAACGAATGCCACAACGGCGTAATTTTTCTTGCAGCCACAGTGGCGATGTCGCTTTGACATTTACATTTTTCACCACACGGGCTAAATAGCGAGGGCAAGCCTCCGGTGCTTGTAATTCCACTGAAACTTTATCTGAAATCGTGGCTTTCACCTCTGTAATGGTCGGTGCTTTCACATCAGCACGGTTAATCACCCCCACCTCGCGAGCAATACCGGCAATGCTTAAGCAGTCTGCACGGTTTGGTGTGAGGCTGATTTCAATCGCCACATCATTTAAATTTAAATATTCACGGAAATCTTGACCGATAGGTGCATCAGCCGGCAATTCAATAATACCGCTGTGATCTTCTTTGATCCCTAGTTCTGAGTAAGAACATAACATCCCCTCTGAAGGCTGACCACGCAATTTGGTTTTCTTGATTTTGAAATCTCCTGGTAGCACTGCACCATCAACGGCACAAGCCACTTTTAAACCTTGACGACAGTTTGGTGCCCCACATACGATATCTAATAAACGCTCTCCGCCAACATTCACTTTAGTCACACGTAATTTGTCGGCATCTGGGTGCTGGGCACATTCTACCACTTCACCTACAACCACGCCTGAAAACGCACCCGCTACCGGCTCTACATCGTCAACTTCTAAACCTAACATGGTAATTTGGTCGCATAATTGCTCTGTGCTAATTGCAGGGTTTACCCATTCACGCAACCAAGATTCATTGAATTTCATTATTTCTATCCTATTTGTAAAATTTTCTAAATTTTTAACCGCTTGTATTACTTAAATTGTTTTAAGAAACGTAAGTCATTTTCAAAGAATGAACGTAAATCCGTGACATTGTATCGCAACATCGTTAAACGCTCGACCCCCATACCCACAGCAAAACCGCTATATTCTTCAGGGTCAATTCCTACATTACGTAACACGTTCGGGTGTACCATACCGCAACCAAGCACCTCCAACCATTTACCGTTTTGACGCATTACGTCAACTTCCGCAGAAGGCTCGGTGAACGGGAAGAATGATGGGCGGAAACGCACTTGTAAATCTTCTTCAAAGAATGCTTTGAGGAAATCGTGAATTAAGCCTTTTAACTCGGTAAAGTTCGCTTTTTTATCCACATATAATAATTCAATTTGGTGGAACATCGGTGTGTGAGTTTGGTCGTAGTCGTTACGATATACACGCCCCGGTGCTACAATGCGGATAGGCGGTTTTACATTTTCCATTGTACGAATTTGCACGCCGGAAGTTTGAGTTCTTAATAAACGATTAGCATCGAACCAAAATGTATCGTGATCCGCTCGAGCCGGGTGATGAGCCGGAATGTTTAAAGCATCGAAGTTATAGTAATCGGTTTCAATTTCAGGCCCGTTTGCCACCGTAAAACCTAATTCAGAGAAAAATTTCACCACACGTTCAATGGTAATAGAAACCGGGTGTAAACCACCTAGTTCGGTTTTACGCCCCGGAAGTGAAACATCAATGCTTTCGTTGGCTAGTTTTGCATTTAACTCTGCCATTTCTAATGTTTCTTTCTTCTCATTTAGTGCGTTTTGTGCAATTTGTTTGGCGTCATTAATTTTTTGCCCAACCGCCGGCCTTTCTTCTGCTGGCACGTCACGCAAGCCTTGCATTAAGGCAGTAAAGTGACCTTTTTTACCGAAATATTCCACTTTTAACGCTTCTAATGTGGCAATATCGTTTGCTGCATTAACAGCCTCAACTGCCTGAGCAACTAAACCCTCTAAGTTTTGCATTCTATCCTCTAAAGTTTTACTGATTTAAAATTGCAGAGATGATAATACTTTAGCAAAAAAAAGTAAATCAACGGATTCGTTAAATGATTGATTTTTAAGGTAAAGCAATTTTAAACAAGCGGTCATTTTTTCCTAATTTTTTGCAAATTAACAGGCGTGAAATTCGCATTCTGCTCTAAATCAAGTTATCATTAATCTACTTATTTCACTTATAAAAGGAAAAACGATGTTTAACATTAGCAAACAGCAAGTTTTAGATGCTTTTCACTTCCGTGCCGCTTGCCGTAGTTACGACCCAAACAAAAAAATCAGCAAAGAAGATATGGATTATATTTTGGAACTCGGACGTCTCTCGCCAAGCTCTGTCGGTTCTGAACCGTGGAAATTTTTAGTGCTGCAAAACCCAGAAATCCGTCAGAAAATTGCTCCTGTTTCGTGGGGAATTAAGCACCCGATGGAAGAAATGAGCCATTTAGTCGTCATTTTAACTAAAAAGAATGTTCGTTATAACACCCCATATATGCGTGATATGTTAGCTAAGCGTGGCTTAACCGATGAGCAGATTGAAGCCTCATTAGTGCGTTATAAATCGTTCCAAGAAGAAGATATGAAATTACTCAGCGAACGTGAAATATTTGATTGGAGTACCAAGCAAACCTATATTGCATTAGGTAATATGATGACCGGTGCGGCTCTGATTGGTATTGACTCTTGCCCGATTGAAGGTTTTCATTACGATACCGTAAACCAAATTTTATCGGACGAAGGCTTATTTGACCTAAACGAATATGGTGTGTCTTGTATGATAACTTTTGGCTATCGCAACAAAGAAATTAAGAAAAAATCCCGCAAACCTACCGAAGAAGTGATTGCGTGGATTGAATAATCCCCTTAACTTATAAAAACGGGCGAATTAATCGCCCATTTTTATATCTTTAGTTTTGACTACTCGGCTTTCACCCATTTATTGGTTAATGTGCCCGCCACCATTGCACCATTCACGTTTAAGGCGGTGCGAGCCATATCAATAATCGGCTCAACTGAAATGAGTAAGCCCACTAATTCAATTGGCAGATTCAAGGTTGATAGCACCACAATCGCTGCAAAAGTTGCACCACCACCCACACCGGCAATACCAAATGAGGAAATTGCCACCACTAAAATTAAGGTTAAAATATAGTTTAAGCTAAACGGATCCATTCCCACTGTTGGAGCGACCATCACCGCCAACATTGCCGGATAAATTCCCGCACAGCCATTTTGCCCGATGGTTGCCCCAAAGGTTGCAGAAAAGTTGGCGATCACACTGTTATTACCTAATTTATTGGTTTGCGTCTCAATATTCAGCGGAATGGTTGCCGCACTGGAACGAGAAGTAAAGGCAAAACTTAGTGTCGGCAATACTTTTCTGTAGTAATCAAACGGATTGATTTTTGCCACAAAGAGTAAAATGCCGTGCACAATAAACATCAAACCAATCGCAATGTATGATGCCACAATAAAGCTACCCAAGTTTACAATATCGCTCCATTGAGAGGTTGCTGCCATTTTGATCATCAACGCAAATACGCCATAAGGGGTTAAGCGAATCACAAAACGGACTAAACGCATAATCAATTTATTTAAGGTCTCCACACCTTGTGCGATACGTTCGCCCAACGCTTTATCTTCTTTGCCTAAGCTCAGTGCAGCAATGCCTAATAAAGCCGAGAAAATAACCGTGCTGATAATCGACGTTGGGTTTGCCCCAGTTAATTCTAAAAACGGATTTTTCGGAATGAAAGAAAGCAACATTGCAGGCACAGATAAGTTGCTCACCTGCTCCGCACGCCCTACCACTTTCTCTTGAGCAGCAAGCTCACGAGAACCGGCAACCAACCCTTCGGCAGATAAATCAAACAGATACACTAACGCAATACCAATCGCCGCTGCAATCGCAGTGGTTACTAATAGCACAGACAGTACACTAAAACTGATTTTGCCTAAAGATCCTGCCTCTTTTAAACGGGTAATTGCCGATAAAATAGAGACAAACACCAATGGCATTACGATCATTTGTAACAAACGAACATAGCCGCTGCCGATTAAGTTAATCCAATCAAGTGTGGCATCAACGGTTGCTTTCTCGTAAAAAGTTTGCAAAAAAGCACCGCTTGCAAGCCCCAACACTAAGCCGATAAACACGGTTTGCCCGAGTTTTTGAGTAGATTGATAGATTTTGGCTAACAAAAATAAAATTGCTACAAAAATAGCTAAGTTAAGAATAAACACAGAGCCTCCAACATAACTGCACAAAGTAAAAATGCGATAAGATTATTCCTCTTATCGCATTAATTCAAGACAATTTGTTACTTGATTATAACCAAAAGTTATAACAACTCCCAGCTCAGGTTCGAAATCAAACGGCAAGGCTCACATTTAAAATGGAAAATATCGTGCAACGGCTCAGTTAATTTCCATTCTCCGCCACAACAAGGGCATTTGCGTTGATATTCACTTTCATCACGCCCTAAACGGTAGAGGTAATAAAAGGTGGGAATGTGGGTTCTCTGCTCAATTTGCTGACATAGATCTCGACCGATCATTGCAAGATCGCTTGTTTCATCGCTAATTTGAGCAAGTGCGTGGCACTCTAGCACATTGCCGTTCATTTGCAGCAGATCGCACGCTTGCCAATTTTGCTGCCATTCCAATATCGCTTCGCTGAGAGGCTGATCTTGCAAATGATAAAGCGGAATTGGAGCAAACTGCTCTCCATCATAGAGTGGCGAGCAGGTATCTAAATGGGTGGTATATAATATTTGAAACGCTGGCGATCGGTTATGACTGCTTTCTTCGCCCTGATAATCTCGCCCGACAAGCTCAAAACTTGCAAAATTTACGCCGATTTCGACCGCTTGTTGCAACGCTTCATTCACTTCATCACTATTATATTGTGGCAACAAGCTTTCTTGTGTCGGCACACAAACCCGAGCTTGAAACTCGTTTTGATGAAAGGTAATCGGCATTTCTCTGCCAATGACTTGCCCGTTATATAACCATTGATTTAAGACTTGGCTGATTGCCGTCACCGGATCTTGCTCAAAATTATGATAGCTGAAATGCACTATCGCCTGATACATTAAATATTCTCCGCCATATCTTGAAATTCTTGTTTGACCACCGTAGTCGGCTCTTGATGAATAATCACGTGAGACATCGGAAATGCCGCCAGTAATTTTTGCTCAAGACTATCGGTGATCTCGTGAGCCACTAGCAGGGTTAAGTGATCGTCTAATTCCAAATGCAGTTGGATAAAACGCACCGCACCGGCACGGCGAGTTAAAATATCGTGAATGCCTAAAATGTTCGGGTGTTGCGAAGCAATCTGTTTTATCTGTTCAATTTCTTCATCGGGCAAGGCTTGGTCTAGCAAAGTTTGTACCGCACACCAAAACATTTTTACCGCATTGAAAGCGATGTAAAGAGCGATGCCAATCGCAAAAACCGCATCGGCATATACAAAGCCGGCACTATTGAGCAACATTGCCACTAAAATTGCTGCGTTCATTAATAAATCAGTTTGGTAATGTAATGAATCCGCTTCAATCGCCGGACTTTTCGTGAGTGTGACAACATAACGTTGATAAAAGACTAAAAGTGCAGTGATCACAATGGAAGCAATACTCACAATTACCCCAATATCAGATTGAGCAATTAATTCCGGATTGGTGAGTTTATGGAAACCTTGTAGCAACAGGAAAACCGCCGAGCCGGAAATAAAGGCACTTTGAGCAAGTGCCGCTAAAGATTCCGCTTTGCCGTGTCCGAAGGCGTGATTCTCGTCTGCCGGTTGCAACGCAAAACGCAACACCAAAATATTAGTCAGCGAAGCAAACAGATCTACTACCGAGTCCGTCATTGCTGCCAAGATTGAAATCGAGCCGGTTTTCCACCACGCAAAGGCTTTAATCACAATAAGCAAGATCGCAACAATAATCGCTAAATTTGCGGCTCGTTTAACTAATTTACTGTATTTTTCGTTCATTAACTGCATTATTTACTGCATTGGACTTGCCAAGCAAGTTGGTTAAATTCAAGAGAAAGTCTGGCGATTTCGTGACTGTAAGCGGTCAAATTTGGCAATTTTTTTGCAACCGCCTTTCCGACTTCTCGTTTATCTGCAAATTGTATCTGGCCATAACCACAAGCTAAATTCCGCCCACGGGTTACTTCCAACATCACATCATTAAAGCGTTCTGTCGGTGGGTAAATCACACCACTGCGTAATTCATTTTGTTCGATAACAACCTCTGCTTTTATGTTCGGCTGTTTGACAAAACCGGCTTGGCGGAATGCGGCTCGTTGCTCTAAAGTTTGATTTTTACTGTTTTTATCTAGGAAAAATAAAATCCCTTTTTGCCAATTTTCCGGATTTTTCTCACTGTTTTCGGGCAAGTAAAGCAAATGTTGCATTTCGTCAATTTGGCTGTGCGTAACTTTCACAAAATTATCCTGCCCAAAGCGAACAACATCGGGCATAGCAAATTGTGAGACATTGGTTGCACACCCGGCCAACGAGAACGCAACGAAAACTATCCCCTTTTTGATAGCCGACATTATGCCTGTTCCTCGCGCTTAAAGACCAGCTCGTTTTCGCTAGAACTATCCGCATCAAACCAATAGCCGCCGTAGTTAAACTGTTTGAGTTGTTCGATATTAGTCGGTTGGGTTTCTAATATAAAGCGAACCATCATTCCACGGGCTTTTTTCGCATAGAAACTGATGACTTTATATTTGCCGTTTTTTTCGTCTAAAAACACCGGTTTGATAATAGTTGCATTCAGATTTTGCGGCTTAACTGCACCATAATATTCATCAGAGGCAAGATTAACTAAAATATTATCGCCCTGTTCATCAATCGCTTGCTGCAAGTGTTCAGTAATAATATTACCCCAAAACGCATAAAGATCTTTGCCCTTCGGATTTGCCAACTTAGTTCCCATTTCTAAACGATAAGGCTGCATTAAATCGAGCGGCTTTAATAAACCATACAAGCCTGAAAGCATACGCAAATGTTGCTGGGCATATTCAACCTGCTCTTTAGTTAGCGTTTCTGCATCTAATCCTGTGTAAACATCGCCTTTAAAAGCAAAAATGGCGGCTTTAGAGTTTTGTTGGTTATGCTCAAACTGCCACTCGGCAAAGCGAGCGACATTTAGAGCGGCTAATTTATCGCTAATTGACATCAAACTTCCTACTTCGGCAGGTGAAAGCTGTTTACAAATATCAATTAACTCTTGGCTACAAGCGGTCAAATTTGGTTGAGAAAATGCAAAACCGTCAATATTGGTTTCAAAATCAAGGGTTTTGGCAGGGGAAATAATGGCTAACATAAATGCCTCTATCAAATAGTTAATCAGGGCGGTTATTCTACCACAGTCATAAAAACAAAAAAGGCAGGAAACCCTGCCTTCTTGAAAACGAAAAGAAAATTAACGTTTTGAGTATTGTGGACGACGACGTGCTTTGTGTAAACCCACTTTTTTACGTTCAACGCGACGTGCGTCACGAGTAACGAAGCCTGCTGCACGAAGTGCTGGGCGTAGAGTTTCATCGTATTCCATTAATGCACGAGTGATACCGTGACGGATTGCACCCGCTTGACCAGAAATACCACCACCTTTAACAGTGATATAAAGGTCTAATTTATCAGTTAATTCAACCAATTCTAACGGCTGACGTACGATCATACGAGCTGTTTCACGACCGAAGTAAACTTCAAGTGAACGTTGGTTGATAGTAATGTTACCTGAACCCGGTTTGATAAATACACGGGCTGAAGAGCTTTTGCGGCGACCTGTGCCGTAGTTTTGATTTGCTGCTGTCATTTTTATGCTCCGTGAATTAGATATCTAAAACTTGTGGTTGTTGTGCTTGGTGGTTGTGTTCTGAACCTGCGTAAACTTTTAATTTACGGAACATTTCACGACCAAGTGGACCTTTTGGTAACATACCTTTCACTGCGATTTCAATCACAGCTTCAGGACGACGAGCAATCATTTCTTTGAAGGTTGCATCTTTGATGCCACCTACATAGCCAGTGTGCCAGTAGTAGATTTTGTCAGTTTGTTTTTTACCTGTTACTGCTACTTTGTCTGCATTGATCACGATGATGTAATCACCGGTATCAACGTGTGGAGTGTACTCAGGTTTATGTTTACCACGAAGACGGCGTGCCAATTCAGTCGCTAAACGACCTAATGTTTTACCCGTCGCATCTACTACATACCAGTCACGTTGTACTGTTTCTGGTTTTGCTACAAAAGTTTTCATTAATTAAATACCAAATTTAAAGTTTAAAACCCAATACCTCATTGAGGTATTTCCTATTATTTTACGGTGAACCCGACCCCTTCGAGTCTGATTCAGACCAAACTTGTGTAGCGGGAAAAACCACACAAAAACAGGGTGGCGAAATTATACAGAGATTTCACTCAAAAATCTAACGTTTTTTGCGGATAATCTTTCAAAATTGAACCTATATCACATTTTAATCATTTGGAGCTTTTCAAATAAAAACTGAAATGTTAAAAATAGCAGTAATCAATCACTAAAACATAAGGAGTTTATGATGGAACAATGGACAACAGATGTTTGGGCAGCCATTATGGCAGCATTTATTGTAGGAGCTGTAATAGGTTGCACTCTAGTTAGAGTATTTAACAGTAGTGTCAGAAAACAGCATGAACTGGAAAAAGAGTTGAAGCAAACCAAAACTCAAGTGGATGAGCAAAAACAAAAACTTGAACAACACTTTGAGCAATCAGCCCAATTACTTTCAAGTTTAGCTTCTGATTATAAAAAGCTTTATACCCATTTAGCACAAAGCTCTGAAAAGCTATTACCAGAAGCATCAAAAAATATTACCTTTTTCCAACAAACCAAGTTACCTATTCCGGCAGAAAAAACGGAAGAAGATCAACCTAGAGATTATTCCGAAGGTTCATCTGGCTTACTGAAATCATAAAACTAAAAATTGAATATTTAGTTTTACTAAAAGACACTTAGTTTAAGGATTGATTCCGTTGGAATCAATCCTTTATTCTAAACCGCTACATTAAGCAGTTAACAACATTTTTCAGCTTTAGATACTGAACTTAGGTTATAAGAAGCCTATTTTGTAAGAGTTATTCCCACTCAATCGTCGCAGGCGGTTTTCCGCTCACGTCATACACCACACGGGAAATGCCATTGACTTCGTTGATAATGCGATTGGAGATTTTACCTAATAAATCATACGGCAAGTGCGCCCAGTGGGCGGTCATAAAGTCGATGGTTTCCACCGCACGCAGGCTGACAACCCAGTCATATTTGCGTCCATCACCCATTACACCCACCGATTTCACCGGTAAGAACACGGTGAAGGCTTGGCTGACTTTGTAGTACCAGTCGGCTTTGTGCAGTTCTTCGATGAAGATCGCATCGGCTTTACGCAGTAAATCGCAGTACTCTTTTTTAATTTCGCCCAGCACACGCACGCCTAAGCCGGGGCCGGGGAACGGGTGGCGGTTGAGCATTTCAGCTGGTAAGCCGAGTGCCAAGCCGATTTTACGCACTTCGTCTTTAAACAGTTCACGCAATGGTTCGACTAAGCCGAGCTTCATATAATCCGGCAAGCCGCCAACATTGTGGTGCGATTTAATCACGTGGGCTTTGCCGGTTTTGCTGGCGGCGGACTCAATCACATCAGGGTAGATCGTGCCTTGGGCAAGCCATTTGACTGAACTGAGTTTTTTGCTTTCGTCATCAAACACGTCCACAAACACTTTGCCAATGGTTTTGCGTTTGGCTTCCGGTTCGTCTAAGCCTTTTAACGCTTCCAAGAAACGATCTTCCGCATTCACTCGCACAATGTTCAAGCCGAATTTGTTGCCGAACATTTCCATGACCTGATCGCCTTCGTTCAAGCGGAGCAAACCATTATCTACAAATACGCAGTGCAGTTTTTTGCCGATGGCACGGTGTAATAACAGTGCGGTGACGGAGGAATCCACCCCGCCCGACAAGCCTAAAATCACCTCGTCATCGCCCACTTGCTCACGAATGCGTTTAACGGCATCTTCAATGATGTTTTCTGCCGTCCAGTTGGTTTCGCAGCCGCAAATGCCGACCACGAAGTTTTTCAGCAACGCCAAGCCTTGTTTGGTATGGGTTACTTCGGGGTGGAACTGCACGCCATAGAAACGGCGGTTTTCGTCCGACATTGCAGCAATCGGGCATGTTGGGGTAACGCCTGTGATGGTAAAGTGCGGTGGCAATTTGGTGACTTTATCGCCGTGGCTCATCCAAACGTCCAATTTGGGCTCGCAAGCGGTTAAATCATCGTTTAAATTTGCAAAAAGTTGATCGGCAGATTTGAGATTCACCGAGGCATATCCAAATTCACGGTGATCGGAATTTTCAGTCAAACCGCCCAGTTGCATCGCCATTGTCTGCATTCCGTAGCAAATACCTAGCACCGGCACACCTGCGTTAAACACATATTCCGGCGCTCGTGGGCTGTTTGCCTCAGTGGTACTTTCCGGCCCGCCAGAGAGAATAATCCCCGTTGGGTTAAATTCACGAATTTGCGCTTCGGTCACGTCCCAAGCCCAAAGCTCGCAGTAAACCCTAATTTCCCGCACACGGCGTGCAATTAACTGAGTATATTGTGAACCAAAGTCTAAAATTAAAATTTTGTGGTGGTGGATGTTTTTCATCTTGTTTCTCTATTTATTCAATATATTAGAAACGTGCGTAAAAATAGTGTTTGCTAAATTCTTAGCACGTTTATTAGTTAATTCTTCTGTCCATTCATCCGTATATTTAAATTCCTCACAAAAACCTAACACTTGCTTAAGTTCAGAGTTTTTAAAAATTGGCATTTTATCTTTAAGAGAATAATCTTTACATTCTTCATTTAATTCCTTTGATAAAGGTATAATATTTCCTATGTTATGAGACCAAGATGTATTCTTCTGCTGAGTGTATATGTGTTCTAAACTAATGAGATTAACTTTCAACTCTTGTGTGTTTTTTAAAATCTCATCTTCTATAATGGAAAATATTAATTGTATCAATCTTTTATCCTTTGTTATTTTGTTTGAATACTTTATATCAATAAATTTTCTCTCAAAATCAGGATAAGAAATATCCTTTAATTTTGTTTTTAGTCGTTCATCAACTATATCTAATACATTTCTTGCATCTGCTCTATCCTTGATACTAAAAATATCCCTAGCAAATTTAGAATATGTTTTCTCTAATCCCGATAGCCTTGTAGAGGTTATAGCTGAAAATATTAAATGAAATAGTGCTACTTTATGTAAAGAATTAGACAAATCATGAACATTAACTTTTTTTTCTTTATATTTTGTCAAGGAAGCCAATAAAAACGTTCTAGGTATTTTTAAATTATTTATTTTACTAAATATACTCAACCATTTTAATGAATTTAACAACTTTTTCTCTTCTTGTTGTTTCCAATCGTTTTCTTGAGGAGAAATTATTTGAATATAAGTTTCAGAGGCACTTAACAATTCTCTTAAAAACTTAGTAATCCCATCTTTGTTTTTTTCTATAGCAGAATTCATAAAAGAATCATATATTTTATGATTAGGTATAGCCTCATACTTTGATATCCAAAAATGATAGAAAAACTCTGACAAATTTACTTGTTCTTCTCGAGAATTTAAATTAAATTTAATTTTATCCCAATACTCCTTTGCTAAGTCATTAGGATGTTCATCAGAAAGTATTTCGAATATCTTGTTTTTAATTAAATCAATAGGCTCTAAATCTTTTCCTTTTGTATTTAATGTTTCAAAAATTGTTTGAGCATTCTCACGGTTATCTACAGTAATATATACTGTTTGAAACCTCATAACCTGGTTAAATATTGCTCTTAAGAACTCTAATTGAGAATTTTTAAAATCCTTAGATAATAAATTATTCTCTATTTCTTCATAAAAGAAATCATATGCTTCATTTAATCTTTTTTCTTCAATTGTTTCTGGCTTTATTTTTTTATCCTTATCTATGAATAAGATTTTTTTCTGAAAAAATGGTTTTGGAGTTTCGTTATCAAGTTTAAAAAACTTACTAAAAGTTTCATTATTGGTTCCCTCGATAAAAGAATAACATAAATCAGAAAATGCTTTATAATCCTCTACACTAGTTTTCTTATAGATTTCGTTTCCTATTTCACAAAGTACAGATAGAAGTATTGTAATTGTAGTTATCCTTTGTTGCCCATCAATAACAAAAAACGTAGTATCTCTAGAGTCATCTCCGATTAGTACTAATGAGCCAATAAAATAGTCTTTTACTATTATAGGAGTTTCATTAAAGTTGATTTGTTTTAATAAGTCATTCCAAAATTCTGAAACTTGTTCATATTTTTCCCAAGAATATTCTCTTTGATATCTTGGAATCACATGTTGTCTAGGTAATGAAAGAATGTCTCTAATATTTCTTGGATAAGCTGCAAATTTCATAGTTTTACTCCTAATATAAATGAGCCCTATATGTAAAAGGTGAGTTAATAGGTCACTATAACATATAAGATTTATGCCTAATCTAGGCTAATAAGTTTTGCCTAAAAGTGAGCGGTTGAAGGTAATTATGATATCTCAAAAGTACAGTCTTTGCTGCTTTTAAGCACAATGTTATTCCTGAATAATAGCCAAAATCTCGTTCATATCTTTGCCCATATAATCCGCTAAACTTTGGTCGATCAGCATTCGTTTTTCTTCGTAGCCAATCACCGTTAAGCCGGCGGTTTTGGCAGAAAGCATTCCGTAGTAGGAATCTTCAATCGCCACCGCATTTTGTGGCTCAACGCCTAATTTTTCGCAGGTGTAGCGGTAAATAGTCGGGTCTGGTTTGCTGTGTTCAAACTGTTCACCGCTGACGATCAAGTCAAATTCGTCTTTAATGCCGCAAATCGTGAGAATATTCTCAATATGCGAAAGGGCGGAAGAAGAGGCAACCGCAAGTTTAATGTGATGTTGCTTAGCAAATTGAATAATCTGCTGAATATCGGCTCTGAAAATGGTTTTAAAATCCACTTTGCTAAACAGATCTTGGAAAAAGGCGTAGTAACGCTCACGAATTTCTTCAATCGGCAAGCTGGATTCGCTTAGTTTTTTGATAACCACCGGAATTTCTTTTAAACACTTACCCACCACTTCCGATTGTTGTTCTAAAGTAATCGGGCGTTTGTGTTCTTTGATGTCGTCAATAAACTGTTTTTGTAAGGAAAATTCCAAATATTCGGTATCGACAATCACACCGTCCATATCGAAAATAATAGCTTGGAGCATAGTTTATCCTCTGTGCCTGTTTGCAAGCGGTTAAATTTGGGCAAAAATTTGTAATGAGCAATATTGGGGCGAATATGATTCGCCCCAGCAAAGTTAGCCCATACGGTAGTTTGGAGCTTCTTTGGTAATCGCCACATCGTGGACGTGGCTTTCTTTGATCCCAGCCCCACTAATGCGGACAAATTCAGCTTTGGTGCGGAGTTCCTCAATAGTGGCACAGCCGGTTAAGCCCATACAGGAGCGTAAGCCCCCCATTTGTTGATGGATAATTTCTTTCAAATAGCCTTTGTAAGCGATACGCCCTTCAATGCCTTCCGGGACGAGTTTATCGGCGGCGTTGTCGGATTGGAAATAGCGGTCTGAGGATCCTTTGCTCATTGCACCCAATGACCCCATTCCACGGTAAGATTTAAAAGCTCTGCCTTGATAAAGTTCGATTTCGCCCGGGGCTTCTTCTGTGCCGGCAAACATTGAGCCGACCATTACGCAACTTGCACCGGCAGCAATCGCTTTTGAAATATCGCCTGAATAACGAATCCCGCCGTCAGCAATCACCGGAATGCCTCGATCTTTAAGAGCAGCAGCCGCTTCTGCAATCGCCGTGATTTGTGGCACACCTACGCCGGTAACAATTCGAGTGGTACAAATTGAACCCGGACCAATGCCTACTTTCACCGCACTGGCACCGGCATCAGCTAAGGCAATTGCCCCTTCTGCGGTGGCGATATTACCGGCAACAATCGGTAAATCCGGATATTTGGCACGGGTTTCACGCACACGTTGTAATACGCCTTCAGAATGCCCGTGTGAAGAGTCGATCAATAGCACATCAACACCGGCTTTAACTAAAGCGTCAATGCGTTCTTCATTGCCCGGGCCGGCACCCACCGCTGCCCCAACACGCAAACGACCAAACTCATCTTTACACGCATTCGGTTTGCTTTCGGCTTTTTGGTAGTCTTTTAAGGTAATCATTCCTTTTAAGCGAAACTCATCGTTTACTACCAACACTTTCTCTACACGGTGTTCGTGCATTAAATGGAAAATTTCCTCACGGGTTGCCCCTTCTTTTACCGTGACTAAACGCTCCTTCGGTGTCATAAACTCACGCACGGTTTTACTTAAATCGCTGACGAAGCGGGTATCTCGTCCGGTAATAATACCCACTAAATTTTGCTGTTCATCAATCACCGGATAGCCTGCAAAACCGTTCTTTTTCACTACATCGGCTAATTCGGCTAAGGTCATATCAGGAGAAACGGTTACCGGTTCAGACACAATGCCACTTTCAAATTTTTTCACTTTACGCACACGGTCAGCTTGGCGTTCAATCGACATATTTTTATGGATAAAACCAATACCACCTTCTTGAGCAAGGGAAATTGCCAGCTTGGTTTCGGTCACGGTATCCATTGCCGCAGAAAGCATTGGAATGTTTAAGCGAATGGTTTTGGTTAATTGAGTGGAAAGGTCGGCAGTATTAGGAAGCACCGTGGAGTGGGCTGGAATGAGTAAAACGTCGTCAAAAGTCAGGGCTTCTTGTTTGATGCGTAGCATTGCAATTATTCCTTTAAAAATGATTAATTTGAAAAATCTGTACTGGAAAATTGCGAGCGGATTATACAGAGGATCGCCGTTTTTGTAAATAGGCAAACGATTACGTAAACCAAAAACAACGCAACAAGCGGTCAAATTTTGCAATTTTTTTGCAAAAAACAACCGCTTGTAGGCAACAAAAAGGGCGTATTTATGAATACGCCCTTAAGTTATTTTATGCTACTGTTTTGACCGGGAAATATTTTTCCTCATCAAATTCACGCAGCGGTTTGTGCTCTTGACCTAAGAAGGTGTAGATCACCGGTAACACAAACAGGGTGAATAATGTCCCGATTGCCAAGCCTGCTACAATAACCATTCCCATACTGAAACGGGCTATCGCACCGGCACCGACTGCGAATAGCAGCGGGATCAAACCTGCGATCATCGCAGCGGTCGTCATCATAATCGGACGTAAACGAATGGTTGCCGCATGAATAATCGCTTCATAGCGTGATTTGCCGTGTAGTAACTGCTCTTCTTTTGCCACTTCACACATTAAAATACCGTGTTTAGTGATTAAGCCTACAAGGGTAATCAAGCCTACTTGCGAGTAAATATTCAAGGTGTAGCCTGCCGTCCAAATACTGTTGGCAAATGCCATCATCTCTTTAGAACCTGTGCCGGCAGCAATTCCCATAAATAAGCCTTTCATCGCTGTTGGAATATTCATCACCAGCAATGCACCACTTACTGCAAGCGGTACAGATACCAGAATCACCAGCGGATCGCGCCAAGATTCAAATTGAATTGCAAGCACAAGGTAGATAATGATAACTGCAAGAGCAAATGTCATTGCCATCGCATTACCCTCTTGGACGAATTGACGAGATTCACCACGGAAATCGTATTGATAACCCGATGGTAAAGTACGATCTAATTCTGCTTTTGCCCAATTTACTGCATCACCGATTGAACCTGATACTACACCGCCAATGGTTGCAGAGTTTAATTGGCTCATACGAGGTAATGAAGACGGTGATGTTTTTAATTCCATTGTCACAAATGAGCCTAGTGGAATAGATTCGCCTGATGCTGTTGTGACATAGTAATTCATTAAATCTTCAGGATTTAAACGATCATTACGCACCGCTTGTGAAACAATCGGGTAAGCACGAGAGTCAATATCTACACGGGTAATAATTGCACCGGATAAGAATGCCCCTAATGTCCCACTCACTTGCTGCATAGTGATGCCATAAGCCCCCATTTTTTCACGGTCGAATTTCATATTCATTGTTGCCGTGTCAAATTTTAGGTCTAAGTTGGCAAAAAAGAACTGACCGGAGGTTTGTGCTTTTTTCAAGAATTCAGAGGCAACAACCGCTAATTTCTCATAGCTATCGGCAGTCGTGATCACCAATGAGAACGGTAAACCGTTTTCACCGGTTGAAATTTCAGGGAATGAAATCGCATTCACGTCCATACCCACTACTTTTTTACCGATAGCCGCAACATCATTAGAAATAGCTGCACGTTCACGCGTACGGTCATTCCAATCTTTTAAGGCAATAATCGATAATGCACTGTTTGTGCCGTTAAAGCCCGAAACTGTCATTAAAGATGAAACTTCAGGTAATTTGCTCACCTCATCATTAAATTGAGCCAATGCAGCTTCAGTATAGTCTAGGTTGGTATTTGAAGGACCATTTGAGATCCCTACCACAAAGCCACGGTCTTCTGTTGGTGCAACTTCACTGGAAAGTGAACCAAATAACATTGGTAAGCTGGCAAAAATCAGAATTGCAAAAAATAGCATAAAGCCACGAACCGCCATCACGCCGTTAAGCATTCCGGTGTAACAGCTGGTCATTTTATCTAATGATTTATGGATAAAACGAGCAAATGCTGATTCTTCCCCTTCTTTATGCTCTTTTAGCACCTTGCTTGACATCATCGGAGAAAGGGTTAATGCTGCAATACCCGAAATAAATACCGCACCCGCAAGTGTTAAGGCAAACTCTTTGAAAAGCGTGCCGGTTACACCGGTCATTAACGCCATTGGCGAATATACCGCACCTAAGGTAATTGTCATTGAAATAACAGGTAATGCAATTTCACGCGTACCAATAATAGCAGCATCAAACGGCGTTTTTCCTTCTTTAACGTGACGCTCTACGTTTTCAAGTACCACAATCGCATCATCTACTACCAAGCCGATAGCCAATACTAATGCCAACAAGGTAAGAAGGTTGATGGAGAAACCAAACATTTGCAGGAAGAATAACACCCCAATTAATGAAATTGGAATGGTAATTACCGGCACGATCATCGCTCTCAATGAACCTAAGAACAAGATAATCACCACTAATACGATAACCGTTGCTTCTAAAATGGTATGAATTACCTCATGGATTGAGCTATCAATCGCAACCGTTTTATCATACACAATATCGCCTTGAATGGTGCTTGGGAGATTTTTTACCACTTGATCGAACATCGGGTAAATATCTTTCGCAACGGTTAACGAGTTTGCCGTAGCTGCTACCGACACCGCTAATACCACCGCATCTTTACCACTTACACTTGCTCTGGCTACATCTTGATATTTATCAAGCTCAACGGTCGCAATATCTTTTAATTTAATGGTTCGACCGTCTTTAGTGGTAGAAACTGTAACCTCTTCAAGTTCTGATACTGAAGGGGTGGTAGAAAGTACCTTGTTTCGATAAACCGTGTAATAGCCGTTTGAGTTACCGGCGGCAGTTTGTAAGTTATTGGCACTTAATGCCCCTAATACTGTCGCACCTGATAGGTTATTACTTGCCATTTTGTCCGGGTCAAGCCAAATGCGTAAGCCGAAAACAGAGCCATACACATCAACACTGGATACCCCATTTACCGTAAAGAACTGTGGTTTTACCACGCGGTTAATGTAATCCGTAACCTGTGAGGTACTTAACTCATCAGAGACAAAGCGGATATACATTAACGCATCGTTTGAACCGGTTGAGACACTAATTGATGGGTCATCAATACCACTCGGTAAGTTGGAGCGTACGGCATTTACTTTTGCCGAAATATCAGAAAGTGCTGCATTCGGATCAGTATTTAACTTCATTTTCGCTGTTACCGTAGTTGTACTCGGTGAACTTGATGAAGTCATATAGTCGATATTATCCGCTTGAGCAACGGCTTCTTCTAACTGTGAGGTAACCAGTGCTTGCATTAAACTTGCATCAGCCCCTGAATAGTTAACCTTTACAGTTACAATCGAAACCGTCATCTCCGGATATTCACGCACCTGCAATTTTTCAATCGCTTGTAAGCCTAAAATAGTAATCAATAGGCTGATACAAACAGCTAAAACAGGGCGTTTAATAAAGATGTCAGTAAATTTCACTTAACTCACTCCACTACAGTTTGCTATTTTTTGCCGGTGTAGTAATGCCTACCGCTTCGACATCAGAAACTTTAACTAACGCATTGTTGCTTAAACGTTGCAAGCCACCTGTAACGATTAAATCACCTGCTTTCACGCCTTTGATTAACTGTGCATAATTTCCTTTGCGGTCAGCAGTTTTAACTTCTGCCTGTTTGGCACGGTACATTTTATTCACATCTAAACTTGGGTTTTGAGCAGCCATTTTATTTACCATTTCTTTATCTTCATCAGATAATGGCTGTAACACATACACTGTTTCACCATACATAGTGTAAGCGACCGAAATTTGTGGTACTACTACTTGCCCTACTTGGGTCGGTAATGCCACATTTAAACGGGCAAACATACCGGAAAGTAATTTTTCTTGTCCTTCCTCAATAACCGCTTCAACATTAATTAAACCGGTTAGACGATCAACTGCCGGATCAATCGCTACAATTTTAGCCGGGAAAGTTTGTGCAGGTAATGCATCGATCACTGCTGTAACTTTTTGACCAATCGAAATCTGCTCTAAATTAGTTTGTGGTAAAGTGAAACGTACTTTCATAGAAGATTGGTCTTCCACACGCACAATTTCAGTACCCATTGTGATATATTGACCTACGTTTACATTCACAATACCAGCTACACCACTAAATGGAGCATAAATTTGACGGCGTTTAATAGTTGCTCGTAATGCTTCAATATTTGCCAATAATTGGTTGTAGGTAGATTGTGCATTATCAAACTCAGCCTTAGACGCACTATTTGATGCAACCAAGTTACGGTAACGTTCAAAATTTGCTTTCGCAGTAGATAACTGAGCTTCTGATGCTCTTAAGTTTGCAATTTCAACACTGCTGTCAAATTCTACCAACAGATCACCTTTTTTCACACGTTGCCCTGAAGTGACCAAAACACGGCTAACCACGCCTGAGGTTTCAGCACTTAACATCGCACCTTGATTTGGGCGAATATAACCCACCGCAGAAATGGTTGGTGTCCATTCTTGGGTCGTCACTTGCATAGCGGTAACTTCACTCACCGCTTCTGGCATATTAGCCGCAGCTTCTGCTTTTTTCATCGCCCCGATTTTTTGTAACCCTACGACTGCGGCAAACACAATCAATACGATTAACAATGTGAGTACAATTAAAAACTTTCTGCCTTTACCCGGCTTCTGTGTTTCCGTTGTCATACATTCTCCATAAAACATAAAACTAATAAAAAGAAACTTAAAAAGTGATTGCTTTCCAAGTGCGTAAAATAATCTCGTCTAAATATCCGTCAAACTGATTTTCTTGATTCAGATTTTGCAGATATTGGATATCCACCAATGTGCCGATGCTTAATCCATAAAGCAACTCATTAGGTAGATCAGCAATAATCCTTTGCTTTTTCCCTTCTAAAATTAATTTATTCCAAAAGGAAGTTTCATCAGCTATGGTTTCCCGAATCAATTCATCAATCCCTATCACCGCTTGAAACTGTTTTACCAAATCTAAACGCTCGATTAAAAACTGCCATTTTTTATTGACCAACGCTTTATATTGCTCAAATAACGCCATTTCAGGCTTAAACTCAAAATGCATATAACCGTTATAACATTCGAGTAATTGGGCAGCCAATGAGTGTAATAAATCATCTTTAGTTTTAAAGTAAAGATATAATGTGCCGGAAGCGATCCCTGCTTCTTTTGCAATATTACGCATTGAAAGATTTTGCAAACCTTCTTGAACAATTAACGACTCGGTTGCCGATAAAATACGGTTTACCATCTCTTCTTTTGGTTCGCTTCGCCTAGACATTTTATCTCCTTACCTATAATGAACAGCCGTTCATTTTAGCTTTTTTTATGAAAAAAGAAAGCAGAAAACACCTATCAAATTAAAATAAAATAGTTGCAAAATTCCTCATTTATTGAACAAGCGGTCATTTTGGGCTAAAACTTTGCAAAAATCACTCAAACAATAACGCTTAACGCTACTTTATTATTATTTTTGTGCTACTATTTGTACCTAATTATAGGATCATCTTTATTTCAATATGGCAACGAAATCTAAATACCACACCAAACAATTTGAGCAGCTATTGGCTGACCTCATCGCCACCGTAGAAAAGCATAAAGCACCGGTGGATTTATCCTTAATGGCATTAGGCAATATGATAACTAACATTTTAAGTGAAAATATTCAAAGCCCGGCACAAAGAGAAGCTCTCGCTGATGCCTTTGCCGATGCATTAAAACAATCACTAAAAACCAAATAAGATGATGTTTGCACGCCTACGCAGTTTATTGCCGACCAATTCTCGCCAATATCGAGAAGAAACCTCACAGAAAATCACGTGGGGGCATTGGTTTGCACTATTTAATATTGTGTTGGCACTACTCATTTCCTCTCGTTACGCATTCAATGCCGACTGGCCGAATACCCTTGTAGGTAAACTCTATTTCTTTGTCAGCCTGTTCGGACATTTCAGCTTTGTGGTCTTTGCAGGATTTCTATTAATTCTGTTTCCGCTCAGTTTTATTGTTAAGAATCATCGCACCTATCGTGGGCTTTCCGTGATTTTAGCCACCATCGGGCAAACCGTGTTATTGGTGGATACTGAAGTCTTCAAGCAATTTTATCTGCATTTATCACCGCTTGTATGGGATCTGTTAGTTAATCCGGAAGAAGGGGAACTGACCCGTAAATGGCAACTGCTGTTTGTGCCAATGCCGCTGCTTTTACTGGCAGAAATGCTCTACTCTCGCTGGTGCTGGCAAAAACTGCGTAGTTTTAGCCGCCAAAAATGGGGCAAATATGTTGCTCTGTTCTTCGTAATCAGTTTTACCGCCACTCATTTAATTTATGCGTGGGCAGATATGAATGCTTATCGCCCAATTACCGCTCAACGGGCAAACTACCCCCTTTCTTACCCGATGACCGCACGCAATTTCTTAGAAAAACACGGCTTTATTGACCGAGCAGAATTTAACCAAGAAATTGAAGAAAGCGGCAGACTAGATACTTTTTATCTGAATTACCCAAAATCGCCGTTGATTGCGACCAAAACGCCGTCAACCAATATTTTACTGATTAATTTATCAGGTTTATCTAAACAGGCAATAAATGCCGAAACAATGCCTAAGCTGACAGAAATCAGCCAACAAAGCCACCGCTTTATGCAGCATTACAGCAGTGGTGATTCAGCCTCTGCCGGTGCATTGGGCTTATTTTACAGTTTAAGTGGCAAATACTTGGATTCCGTTTTAGCCGATAAAACCGTGTCGCCGCTGGTTCAAATTGCCAGAAAATCAGACTATCAATTAGGGCTGTTTTCACATAACGGCTTTGCCGACCCGATTTACCATCAAGCGATCTTCTCCGGCATTTTATTGCCTACTGCTCATAGTAATGTCGGAGCAATCGGGCAATGGAAAAGCTGGATCAGCTCTCGTTCATTGGAAAATCCGTTCTTTAGCTACTTAGACTTAAGAATGCCTGTCGCCCACACTACTCAAGAACAGGCAAAATTGTTAGATTGGCAATTCGCTGAAATCTGGCAGCATTTAACCCAAAACGCCTTGCTAGCAAACACACTGGTGATTATTACCGCTGATATTGCAAATGAAATTGAGGCAGAAAATAGCTTCGATAAACAGCACATTCAAGTGCCGATGATGTTTTACTGGCAAGGCGAAAGCAAGGAGTATCATTTCCTTTCAAGCCATTTAGATATTATGCCAACCTTACTGAGCCAATTCTTCGGCGTGCAAAATCCGCTGAATGATTATGCACAAGGTATGGATTTAAGCACCCAGAACCAACGTTTATGGGTATCCAGCTCTAATCATAAATGGAATGTGGCGATTATGCCGAATGGCGAGCAGTATCAAATCGATCGTAAAGGCAACTTCAAGCACTTTAACAGCGATGGCGAACACGAGAAAGAAACCCGACCGCCATTGGCATTGTTTTTACAAATGATTCAACAGAGCAATCAGTTTATTGCGAAGTGATGATCAAGCGGTCATTTTTACCGGAACATTTGCAAAATTTCAGCAAAAACTGACCGCTTGTTAGCTATATACCCTTCCTATATTTCAGGCTAATAAACACAAACCAAACCATTGCAACAAAGGCAATGCTTCCACCAACAAAACCAATGTTAGCTAAACCCAGTTGTTGAATGGCGACACTCCCCAGTAATGCTCCACCACCAATGCCTAAATTATAAGTGCCGGAAAAAATTGCCGTTGCGACATCAGTAGCATCAGGGGCAAGTTCAAGTACCTTCATTTGTAACGCAATGCTCATTCCGGTAATACCAATTCCCCATACAAAAGCGAGCATAAACATCGCAACTGTTGAGCCACTCAAAAACAGTAAACAAAGCTGGCTAAACATAATAATGGCAATTCCACTTAAGATAAATTTATTCGGAGCTTTGCCATATAACCGACCAAATAAAAAACTTGCCACTACACCAGCCAAACCGAAAACCAGCAAAATAAAGGTGGTGTTTTCCGCACTCACCGAACTAATTTTAATCATAAACGGCTCAATGTAGCTGTAAGCGGTAAAATGCCCGGAAACAATCAATGTCACCAGCAAATAAATGCCGATTAACATCGGGCGTTTAAATAGCAAGGGTAAACTTTTAATCGAGCCTGCGTTTTTGCTCGGTAAATAGGGCAATAAGTGCCAAATCATCAGTAGCACAATCAAGGCGATAACACCAATAATGCCAAAAGTTGCCCGCCAGCCTAAGGCTTGCCCGATCATTCTCCCAAGAGGCAATCCTAAAATCATCGCCAGTGAACTACCCAATGCCAGTAACCCTAACGCTTGTTTTTTCTTATCTTTCGGCGCAAGGCGAATGGCAAGTGATGCGGTAATTGACCAGAAAACAGCGTGAGCAATCGCAATTAACACCCGAGAAATCAGTAAGATCCAAAAATTAGTTGCCATTACCGAGACAATATGGCTCAAGGTAAACACCGTAAATAACATCAACAACAGCCGTTTTCTTTCCATATTCGCGGTAAGTAACATCAGCGGTAACGATAACGAAAATACCACCCACGCATAAACCGTCATCATAATGCCTGCCGCTGAAGGCTCCATTTGGAAACTGGTCGCAATATCTGAAAGCAACGCAATAGGAATAAATTCGGTGGTGTTTACCATAAACGCCGCAAAGGCAAGGCTAAATACTCTAAGGAACGATAATCTCCGTTGAGCTTTTCGAGCAAGTTTCATATTAATTAAATCCGAGAAAAACACATTTATTTTCAAAATTTTAAAAATAAATGTAAAAACAAAATCAAATTTCCAAATTTCTGAAAATAAAAAGATTGCCAATGTTTCCATCAGCAATCCTTTAATTCACATTTAGCTTAAATGTGCTAATTTTACTTAGCAAAGCCCTTCAATCCAACCACGTGAACATACTCTTGGTTATTGGTAATTTTACGCACCAATTTATAAGTTGTGCCTCGTTCAGGGCTGATATTTTCAGGGGCGGCAATTAATAGCTGCATATCTAAGCGTTCGCAGAGTTCAAATAGCGTATTAATTGAGGTTGCATCTAATCGAGCCGCTTCATCTAAGAACAATAAGCGAGCCGGCAGAATATCTTTAGCACGCATACGGCGAGCCTCTTCTTCCCAGCTTTGTACTACCATTAAGAGAATCGACATACCGGTACCGATCGCCTCACCGGTCGATAACGCACTACTTTCTGCACGCATCCAGCCGTCTGCACCACGGAAGGTTTCCACTTCTAAATCTAAGTAGTTGCGGTAATCCAATAACTCTTCGCCAATGGTTTGCGGTGTACGTTGCCCCATCTCAATATGTGGATTCACCCGTTTATACAACATTGCTAAGGCTTCGGAGAAGCTCAATTTTTGGCTGTCGAATAAATCTTTGTGTTCCTCACGATTATTGGATAACGCATTGAGTAAAATGGCGTGCGTATCTCGGATATTCACCACCAAACGCACCCCTTTTACCTGACCGAACGCAATATTTTGTAAACCTTGGTTCAGTTGCAAAATACGTTGCTGTTCACGCTGAATGGTTTTGCGTAAAATATTCGCCACACTTTCCGCACTAATCGCCAGTTTTTTCTCACGACTAGTTAATTCATTGGTTAGACGTGAAAGCTCGATTTCCATCTGCTCAATCGCATCAATCGGATCATCGGTTTTGATAATGTCTTGGCGAATCCGCTCACGCAAATGCTGATAAACCGCAATAAAGAACGCCACTTTGTTTTCCGGCTTACGGCTATCTTCTGAGGCTCGCAAACTATCACGCAGGTATTCATTATCCGCTACGGCGGTGCGTAGTGCCCCGAGGGCTTTATCCGAAATCGAACGCAATTCTTCTGCCGATTGATACGCCAATTCACGGCGATTTAAGCGTTTTTCCACATCACTGTTACGAGATAAACGTTGCACAATACACCAGCTGGCTTTTGCCTGCACCACTAATTCACGTTGTGTATGGTAATCACGTTCAGCTTTGCGTAAGGTGCGGTTAAGGTTATCCACTTCCGCTTCAATCACCGCAATTTGTTTATCTAAATAACCTTTGCGGGAACGTTGCTGGCTTAAGCGTTGTTGTAATTCATCACGGCGGAATCTGGCTCGCTCTTCCGCTCCGCTATCGCCACGCACCCCTAAATCGTCAATTTCACGAATTAACTCTTGTAGCATTTGGTTTTTCGCCTCATAAGAACTGCGTAAACCGGTTAATACTTGGTTATATTGCGAAAGTTGGGCTTGAGCTTGACGCAGCTGATCACGAGCCTGTTCACGCTCACGTTGTGCATTTTCCAAACGTTGACGTAGTTGTTCGGTTAATGCCGAGCCTTCTGTTCCCACCGTTTCTTGATAGCTAAAATGTAGTCGGCGATTCATTACATCAGCCAAACTGAACACTTTTTGCTGTAACACTTTTTGCTCGGCAACCGAACGGCGGTAATCGGCTTCCAACTGCTCAAATAAAGCCGGATCACTTTTTAATGCAGCGGCAATCGGCTCGAGTTGGCTCAGTGTTGCCCCAAATTGGCGGATAAACATCTCATCTTCTTCCGCCAACTCTAATTGTTCACGGCACTCTTCCGCTCGTGCTTCCAGCGTTTCATCAGCTAGTAAAGTCGCAAGCGGTAGAATTTTATTCAACATTTGCAACTGGCCTTTTACGCTTTCTAATTGGTGGCGTAATTGCTGTTCGTTACCGGCTGATTGTGCCAATTCACGTTCGATTTCCACCCGTTCTGCCGCAATCTCTTGCATTAACATTTCAGGGTTTTCTTGGAATGCTAAATTTAAGTGCGTGCCGACAAACTGGCTTAAGTGTTGATGTAAACGTTGGCATTTCTGCACATCAAAGGCACGTTCAGCGTGTTTCTCTGCGGTTTCATCACGCTCTGCTTTTAAAGTTGCTAAATGTTTTTCACGAGCAGCACGTCCAAATAGCGGTACTTCAGGGAATTTAGAATAACGCCATTGGCGATCAGAGACTTTAACCACCACGCCTTCGCCTAATTCTTCGGCACTAAATACCGCATCGTCAAAGGCAGATGGATCGCCCTCAATTAAATAGAGATCGCTTGGGCAATCGTCTAATTTCTCAAGCTGTGCTTTAACCGCTTCTAAATCACGCACCACGATTGCATGGCGAGCCTCACCATATAAAGCGGAAAAATAAGGTGCATCTTCTATTGATACATCATCATATAACTCAGAGAGTAACACTCCGCCAAAACGTTCTGCCAACTGGTTTAAGCGGGCATCTTCCGAGCCGTCCGGCTGGCTTAAGCGGTTAATTTGCTCATCAAGCAGTTGTTCTTTACGAGCCAATTCATCACGAGCAAGGGTTGCTTCACGCTCTTTGCTCAGCATATTTTGCATAAACTGCATCACTGATTGGCTGGATTCAAACTTCTCGCCACATTGCTCTTCCAAACGAGTTAATGCAGATTGTGCCGTATGCCAAGCCGGTGCGTTTTTCGCTAATTGCTGATATTGTTGATTAAGCTGTTCACGTTGTTGGCGTTGGGTTGAACGTTGTTCTACAAAGTCCGAAAGCTCTGCCTCTAAATCTTCTAAGCGAGCTTGCTGCTCTTCAAAATAGGCGTCTAATTCTTCCGCTGAATTGAGCTGCTGTTGCGATTTTTGGTTAAATTCCGCTACTAAACGCTGGGCATTTTGCTGTTGTTGCAAACGCTGTTCTAAATCGTTAAGTTTTTGGCGTAAACTCACCGCTTGTTGAGCCTGCATTTTTTGCTCAGGGAAGGCAGAAAGTAACGCTCGAGCCTCTTCCCACGCTTGCAAGCGGTCAATTTCACCTGAAATTTTGCAAACCAATTCAAACGCTTTTTCAAATTGGGTTTTCGCCATATCCGACACGCTTAAGCGTTGCTCCAGCTCAAATACTTGATCGGTAAGATCTTCAGCTTGAGCCACAAATTCTGCGTGGTAATCTTCAATATTATTTAAATCTAAATTCACTAAGCCGGTCAGCTGCTTGGCTTTTTCTAATGCGTTCACCGCTTGTTGGTATTGCAATGCGCGAGTTTGCTGTGCGTCTAAGGCTTGTTGGTAATCCGCCATTTGGGAACGCAATTCTTCAACGTGATCATCAGCCTCATCCGCACGAGCCTGAGCATTTTCGGCAATTTCTGCAATTTCTTCTAATGCCTCTTGCTGTTCTTCCAGCTTAATATTCAGCTCTTCAACTTCGTCTTGGTAGCGTTCGATTTTCTCTTGGTGGCGTAACGCATTCATTACTAAATTTAGATGATCGTTCGCACTATTGTAATCTGCCTCTAACGCCTGCTCTGCCTCGGCAATATCCGCACTTTCACGGCTAAATTCCACAAAGCGTTGCTGTTCGAGCAAAATTTTAGATTTTGCCGCATACCACTCTTTACGTTGTTCTAAAGCTTGCTGCACATTACCACGGCGTTCATTCGCATTACGCATATAATCGGCTGATACATAATTGGTCGATTCGGTAATTAAGCGTTTGAACATATCCCGATCCGATTGCGTGACCTTAATCGCCTCTAAGGTCATACGGTTTTCACGCAGAGCTGATTCCATATCTTGGAACGCTTGGCGAACGCCCGTATTTTCCGGTAACAAATAATCACGCAAGGATTTGGTGATCACACTTGAAATACCACCGTAAAGCGAGGCCTCGATTAGTTTGTAGAATTTGCTACGGTCGGCTGCCGAGCGAAGGCGTTTTGGAATTACGCCTAAATCGAACATAAAACTGTGGTAATCGGTAATCGAATGATACTGTTTGAATTGAACTTCGCTGTTCTCAAATTGATCTTTGAGTTCATTTAACGCCAGCACTCTAGCCTTATTCCCCACTTGTTCGGTGAGTAGGCTGATAATGCTTTGCTCTTGGGGAATATTCTGGAGCGAGAACGAACGAATATCGACTTTTTTATCCCGTCCGACAATTTGTTGCAAACGCACACCGGTAATAATCCGTTGCCCACGGGAATTGAATGACTCTAACACCGCATAGCAAACACCTGCTTTTAACTTACCGTATAAGCCTTTATCACGAGAACCGGCGGTTGAGCCTGCCTCAGTTGTATTGCGGAAATTAAGCAAGGTTAAATCGGGGATCAACGCGGTTACAAACCCAGCCATTGTAGTGGATTTACCTGCGCCGTTACCACCTGAAAGCGTGGTTACTAAGTCATCTAAATCAAAGGTTCGAGCAAAAAAACCGTTCCAGTTAATCAACGTTAAAGAGAGAAATTTACCGCGTTGTACATCATTTGGTCGTGCAAGCGGTGCAATTTGAGGATTAGTTTGCAATTCTGTGGTATCAATCATTATGTTTTCTCACTAATTGTCCTAGCACGCTAAAGCGTACTAGGTTAGGTATAGGTGAGTAGCTCCGCTACTCTAATCGCAACTTCAGCCTTGGAGGGCTGCTTTATGCTTAACCTAGTTCGGCTTTACCGTGCTAGGGCAGACTCATTAAATGCTGAATCTATTCGAATGAAATCACTCATTTTCTCCGTCAAAGGGTTCTTCATCTGCAATATTTTCATCTATTTCGACCGCTTGTTCGTTTAACAAAGCTGGAGTTGTCGCTTCACCATCACGGATTAAGCGAAGTTGGGCCTCTCTTGGGTCATCACCGGTACGCACATCAGCCCCAAAGCGGAAGACTGATTCTGAAATCACAAATTTTTTGCTGTTTTGCTCGCCCACTCGGGTAATAATGCCGATACGGGCTAATCTGCGTAATGCTCCGCCGACTTTTTCTGCCAACTTGGCACGGTCTAAATCAGAACCGGTCGAACGTGGGTTTACCGCTTTTAATAATTTGCTTTCATCGGCAAGACTGAGTAATTCTTCATACACATCATCTTGGCTGAAAATCCCCTGCTGAGCCAAACGCTCCGGGCTTAAATAGAGGTAGCACAACACTTTACCCACTAACATTTCCATTTCCGACATTGCCGAACGGGCAATCAGAGTCGAGGCTTTCGGACGTAAGTAAAAAAAGCCTTCCGGAGCTCGAATCAACTCAACGTGATAACGGCGGTAAAAACTCTCTAGTTCCGCTTGAAAATCCATCAAAAAGGCGTGTTGGTCAAGCTGCTCGGTATTAATGTGGCGACCGGCACGTAATTGGCTGTCCAGCTCCGGAAAAATCGGATTGGCAATCGCAAGTGCCAGTTTTGGGGAAATGAGATCTTGGATATTGTCTGTCATTGTCATTCTCTTTAATTTTGCAAAATTTTGGGTAAAAACGACCGCTTGTTATTTATTGTATTGGTCGATAACGTTCGCCTGCACTTCTGCCCCTTGCTCGTTAATCGGCTGCCATTGTGGGTAAACGGCTTGGCTGTCTTGGCTTGCCATACCTAACTTAACGGCTTGATCCACAATAATACGGGCTACGTCAAAGTGACGGGATTCCGGGAATCGGGCAAGCTGTTCACGCAAGATAACGCCTAAATCTATCGGTTTACCTTCAGCACGGAACGGCGCTAAATGAGCTTGCATTGCCGAAACAATTTGCTCTTGCACATCTGAAAGCGACTCATACTCTAACTCACTTGGCAACTCGCCCACCGATTCTGCCTCATTTAACATCGCCTCATCATCACGCAAGTCTAGTAATGAATCGGCTTTTGCAGTATAAAGCAGCCAAGGGTTGTTGTAATAATCTTGGATCGATTGGCGTAAACGTTGCCCGAATACACGGTTTTTGTCCATATCAATCGCAGTACGAATAAATTTATGCACGTGGCGGTCATAACCGATCCAAAGATCGATAGCTTGCTGCCCCCAACTGATAATGCGGTCTAGCTTATTTTGTAAATTCACAATCAGCTGATCGATAAAATCCAAATCATCACGAGCCATCAGGCAACTTTGAATCCGTAATAATTGAGCTTGCAGTTTATCGCCGGCTGCATTTAAGGTATCTTGCAACTCACGCAAATTCCCCGAGGTTTCGTCTAACAACTGCTCACAACTCATAATTGCTTCGTGCCAGTTTTGGCTAAGCAGTTCGGCTATTCGCTCACGAATTTGGTGTTGGTTTTCATCCATAATCCGTTGCGAAAGATCGATGCTGTCAAAAATTTCCGCCACCGAATATTTCAATGGGGCAAACACATTGTTTCGCCAAAAACGTTCATCTGCCGCCTGTTCAGTTCCCTCTTCGGCTGCTACTGATGCTCTCTGAATTTCATCTGCCACAATCGAAAGTTGGATTGATAAGCGCAGGGTAGAAAATTCCCGCTGTCGAACGTAATAATTTGAAATCCCTACCCCTAACGGCGTAACACGGTAAATTGCCAAACCTTCCGTAAATTCGCTACTGAAACGGTTTAACAAACGTTGTCTGACTAAATCATTAATCGCATTATTGGCACGCTGGATAAAAGTGGCATCAGATTGCTCAAACGAATTTGAAACATAACGGAAAAGATCAACAAGATCGCTTTCTAACAATTCACCATCTGTCTGTTCTTGATTATAAATAGAGATAGCAAGTAGAAACGCTAAGCGGTCGGAAGAGAGTGAAAGCGAAAATTCACGATCTTTCGTCCAAGAGATGAGTTCTGGAATAGTCTGTGCCAATTCGTTCTGCATACGGGCTTAATCTTTAATTTCTATACAAAAATGGCATTTATTGTAACTGAATGTAATCAAAATGGGAATGGATAAAACGCAGACAAGAGAAATGAACAATACAAGCAGTCAAATATGGGGGATTTTTTGCAAAAAAGCATTTTAAAGGTAAATGAATCTGAAAATTTATTATGACTACACTAATTTATGATGCCATAAATAGAAAGGACTGAATCCAATAGAATATCGGACACAGCCCTTAAGCTCATAGTCTAAACTTTAAAACTTAAAGTGATTTAGCTAACTCTTTAACAAATGCTTTAAATTCTTTTCCACATTTGTCGTGGTTTAAACTATATTCCACAAATGCTTTCATATAGCCGACTTTATCACCACAATCAAATGAGCGCCCTGTCATATGGAAAGCTTCAACCGTTTCTTGGTGAATCAACATATCAATTGCATCCGTCAACTGAATTTCATCACCTACGCCTACTGGCGTTTTTTCTAATAAATTCCAAATATTTGAGGAAAATACATAACGTCCTACTACAGCTAAATTAGAAGGCGCCTCTTCAATACTTGGTTTTTCAACCATTTTTGCAATAGGCGCTGAACCCCCGAGAGGGATATCTACACCATGGCAGTCTGCAACCCCATAGCTACTTACATTTTCCATTGGAACCGGCGCAACCATAATTTGGCTATATCCGGTTTCTTGGAAACGCTTCACCATCGCAGCTAAATTTTCTGTTTTTTGGTTTGCTGTAAATTCACCAAGTAACACATCCGGTAATACAACCGCAAACGGTTCATCGCCAACCACTGCTCGTCCACATAGAACCGCATGACCTAAACCTTTAGCTTGCCCTTGGCGAACGTGAATTAAGGTAACATCTTTTGGTACAATAGAACGTACATCATCTAATAATTGACGTTTTACTCGTTTCTCCAGCATCGTTTCCAATTCAAAAGAGGTATCAAAATGGTTTTCGATAGCATTCTTTGAAGAGTGAGTAACCAATACAATTTCTTTGAAACCTGCAGCCACACATTCATTTACAATATATTGAATAAGAGGTTTATCTGCAAGGGTAAGCATTTCTTTTGGAATAGCTTTGGTTGCGGGTAACATACGCGTTCCCAGTCCAGCAACAGGAATAATGACTTTCATTTGGAATCCTTTGATGACTTAAAATATTAGATATAACTGAAATAAACCGCTTAGACATAACAAGCGGTCAATTTTCAGAAAATTTTGCATTGCCTGCTTCGCTGTTATCATCTAGCAGCTTTACAGTTAAAATGCTTATTCCGCATTTTCCTCTTCTACTGAGGCTTTTATTCTTTCATAAATCTCTCGGCGGTGTACAGAGATTTCTTTTGGTGCATTCACACCTAATTTAACTTGATTTCCTCGGATGCTGAGTACCGTAATCTCAACATCATCTCCTACGAGTAAAACTTCCCCAATCTTACGAGTTAGAATAAGCATAATTGTCTCCTAAAAAGTGAAAAACTCTATAAATACTTAAATATAGAGTAAAGTTTTAAAGGCGAGTTCAGCTCGCCTTGTTATTATTTTTAAAGTTTTGCTGTAATCCATTCTTGAGCAAGTGACAATGCTTGCGATAAATGTTGTGGTTCTGAGCCTCCGGCCATTGCCATATCAGGACGTCCGCCCCCTTTACCTCCAACTTTCTCCGCCATTGCACCAACTAATTGACCAGCATTGACTTTATCAGTTAAATCTTTTGTAACACCTACAATCAGATTTACCTTATCTTCGGAAGCTGTAGCAAATACAATTACTGCACTTCCTAATTGATTTTTTAGATCATCAACCACCGTTCTCAATGCTTTTGGTTCAACATTCTCTAATTGTTGAATTACTACATTCACGCCATTGATTTGGGTAGCTTGTTTCGCTAAATCTGAACCTGCTTGAGCCGCCAGCTTATCTTTTAGCTGTTGAAGCTCTTTTTCTGTACGTTTAGCCTTCTCTTGTAATTGAACAATTTTCTCAACGAGTGAATGACTGTCTGCTTTTAACAATTCAGCACTTTGTTGAACGGCTTGTTGTAAGGTATGTAACCAAGCAATCGCATTTTCTCCAGTGACAGCCTCAATACGGCGTACACCTGCCGCTACTGCGCCTTCAGAGGTAATTTTGAATAGCCCAATATCACCGGTTTGTTTGACGTGTGTGCCGCCACAGAGTTCAATCGAGAAATCTGACATTTCCACTACACGCACTACTTCGCCATATTTTTCACCAAATAACGCCATTGCACCTTTCGCTTTTGCAGATTCAATATCCATTTCTTCAATGATTACCTGAATATTTTCACGCACTTTAGCATTCACGATACGTTCAACTTCTTCAAGTTGTGACTTAGTAATTGCTTCCGGCTGAGAAATATCAAAGCGTAAAATATTTTCTGACACTAATGAGCCTTTTTGTGCCACATGGTCGCCTAACACTTGGCGTAACGCAGAATGCAGTAAGTGAGTAGCACTGTGGTTGAGTGTAATAGCGTGGCGACGCTCTCTATCTACTATCGAATTAACTTTGTCACCAACAGCAAGTGAACCTGAGGTTAATTGCCCTATATGCCCAAATACTTGCCCATATTTTTGTGTATCTACTACCTCAAAATTGCAAATTTCTGTAGAAATTTGACCGCTATCTCCCACTTGTCCACCCATTTCTGCATAAAATGGCGTTTTATCTAAAATAACGACTGCATTCTCACCCGATTGAATTGATTCAACCGATTTTCCATTGCTGAATAAAGCAACTACAGTAGCATCATTTAAGTTGGTTTCAGTGTGTCCGCTAAAGATTGTTTTACCGTCCACTTTAATCACATTGTTGTAATCTGTGCCGAAGCTACTGCTGGCTTTCGCACGCTCACGTTGTGCGGTCATTTCTGCATTGAAGCCGTCTTCGTCAATTTTAATATCACGTTCACGGCAAACATCTGCGGTTAAATCTAACGGGAAGCCATAAGTATCATAAAGTTTGAACGCAACTTCGCCAGATAAGGTGTTATTTTCAACCTTCGCTAATGCTTCTTCTAATAAATTCAATCCACGCTCAAGAGTACGGGCAAATTGCTCTTCTTCTGCTTTGAGTGTCTTTTGAATATGCGCTTGTTTTTGGGTCAGCACCTCACCAGCTTGCCCCATTACCGTTGCAAGTGTTGGCACCAATTTATAGAAAAAGGCTTCTTTTGCACCCAAAATATTACCGTGACGAACCGCACGGCGGATAATACGGCGTAATACATAGCCTCTTCCTTCATTTGAGGGTAAAACACCATCGGCAATCAGATAGGAACAAGCACGAATATGGTCTGCCACTACACGTAAAGATTTATTATCTAAATCTTTCACATTAAGCAAAGTAGCGACTTCTTTAATTAAAGTTTGGAAAATATCCGTTTCGTAGTTGGAGTTTACGTGTTGCATTACCGCAGTCATACGTTCTAACCCCATCCCTGTATCTACAGAAGGCTTAGGCAGTTTTTCCATCGTACCGTCGGCCAAGCGGTTGAACTGCATAAAAACGATATTCCACACTTCAATATAACGGTCACCATCTTCTTCTGGGCTACCCGGTAAGCCACCCCAATGATCAGGCCCGTGATCATAGAAAATCTCGGTACAAGGACCACAAGGGCCGGTATCGCCCATCGCCCAGAAGTTATCTGAAGCATAAGGTGCGCCTTTATTATCGCCAATGCGAATAATATGTTCCGATGGTACACCGACTTCTTTATGCCAAATATCGTAGGCTTCATCATCAGTTTCATACACAGTTACATATAATTTTTCTTTTGGTAAGCCAAGCCATTGTGGAGAAGTTAAAAACTCCCAACCGAATTTGATTGCATCTTGCTTGAAGTAATCACCAAAGCTGAAATTCCCCATCATTTCAAAAAAAGTATGATGGCGAGCGGTATAACCTACGTTTTCTAAATCATTGTGTTTACCACCTGCACGTACACAACGTTGTGCCGTAGTCGCTCTGCTATAAGGGCGTTTTTCTAACCCAAGAAAAACATCTTTGAATTGGTTCATGCCCGCATTGGTAAATAATAATGTCGGATCATTCTCGGGAACAAGAGAGCTGCTTGGAACAATCGTATGTCCTTTAGTTTGGAAAAACTCTAGAAAAGATTGTCTGATATCTGAAGTTGTTTTCATTAAAAATCACTCTTTTTGTAAATAGAAGTTAAACATTTAGTTATCTTGCTATTTTACACATTTTTTATGCTATTGGGGGAGCTATATGCTACTTATTTTTTCAATTAAATAATTTTTGTAAATTTTCCTAAAAAAATAACCGCTTGTAAGACAGATAAACTGTCTCAAGCGGTTATTTTTTATTCACCTTCTTGCTATTCATCTGCTAATGGCACAACCAGCATATCAACAGTGATATTATTCATGACTTGACGAGTTGAAGACATAAATTTACTCCAGAAGTCCTGATGATGGCCAGTGATGAGTAAATCGACATTGTGTTTTTCTACGGCCTCTTCCAAAACTTGACTAAAATCTCCCGTTCCGTTTAAACATTCAGATACAGGATAATTTACTTTTGAGGCAAGTTCAGCCAGTGCCGTATTTGTTTCTTCAACAACACTGTCTTGTACCGAAGACATATTAATATCAATTAATCCTGTATAGAGATCCGAAAAATTAACATCAACGTGAATGAGGGAAAGTTTAGCTCCGCATTTTTCTGCTAACGCAGCCCCCTTACGCACTAAAACAAGACTTTCTTCAGAAAGATCCACTGCAACTAAGATATGTTTATACATAATATGCTCCTTGCTTGTGAGAGTTGTTTACTTTGTGTATAAACATACTAACACACTCTTTTTGATAAAAACTTGAAGTAGATCTCAAAAATAAAAATTTGATTATATTTTTTATACCTCTTTGTAAGTATTTTTATTTTTCCTTGGTATACTTTGCTTCATGTAAATTTAATGGTAAACTTTGTTCTAAATCAAATTTAGGAATACTTTTCTAATTTAAGGTTGAATGGATGAAAATTGTATCAGAACCTAAAACAAGCGGACGTCATACTTGCACAATTCATTGTCAAAATTGCAGTATTAGCCAACTATGCTTACCTTTTACTCTTAATGAAACGGAATTAACTCAATTAGATAATATTATTGAGCGTAAAAAACCGATTCAAAAATCGCAAGTCATTTTTAAGTCAGGTGATGAACTGCGTTCGCTTTATGCTATCCGTTCTGGGACATTAAAAGCCTATACCTTAAGTGAAAGTGGTGAAGAGCAAATTACCGGTTTCCATTTACCTGGCGATCTGATTGGCTTTGATGCAATTACCAATATGCAGCACGAAGGCTATGCTCAAGCACTCGAAACCTCAATGATTTGTGAGATTCCATTCGATATTTTAGATGATCTTGCCGGCAAAATGCCAAAAATTCGCCATCAAATTATGCGTTTGATGAGTAATGAAATTAAAAGTGATCAAGAAATGATTCTATTACTCTCAAAAATGAATGCGGAGGAAAAACTGGCGGCATTTTTGTATAACCTCTCCCAACGTTACTCAGCCCGTGGTTTCTCTGCAAAAGAATTCCGCTTAACCATGACCCGTGGAGATATAGGCAATTATCTTGGTTTAACCATTGAGACCATTAGCCGTTTACTAGGGCGTTTCCAAAAAAGCGGTATGATTTCAGTACAAGGAAAGTATATTATTATTAACCGTATGGAAGAATTAGCCGAATTAGCCGGAGCAATCAAACCGCAACAAAATATTATTGCTCAAACTACCGCTTAATTTATCTTACCAAATCCCTTTTTGAAACCTCGTTCAAAAAGGGATTTCTGATCCGATGAGCCTCTAACTCTATTTGCCCGTTTTTCCTATATCCGTTATAATCGACACAATTTTGACCCCAATTAATAAATAGAGGAATTTTTATGGGTATCTTAACTGGTAAACGTATTTTAGTAACAGGTTTAGCAAGCAACCGTTCAATCGCATACGGTATTGCAAACGCAATGAAACAACAAGGTGCAGAACTTGCATTCACCTACTTAAACGATAAATTAAAACCACGTGTTGAAGAATTTGCCAAAGAATTTGGTTCAGATATTGTCCTTCCGTTAGATGTAGCAACTGATGAAAGCATTACCGAGTGTTTTACTGAATTAAGCAAACACTGGGAAAAATTTGACGGTTTTGTTCACGCTATCGCATTTGCGCCGGGTGATCAGTTAGACGGTGATTATGTAAATGCCGCAACCCGTGAAGGCTATCGTATTGCCCACGACATCAGTGCTTACAGTTTCGTAGCAATGGCTCAAGCGGCTCGCCCGTTCTTAAATGAAAACGCCTCACTTTTAACCTTAAGCTACTTAGGTGCAGAGCGCGCAATTCCTAACTATAATGTAATGTGTTTAGCCAAAGCTTCATTAGAAGCCGCAACTCGTGTAATGGCAGCCGATTTAGGTAAAGAAGGCATTCGTGTAAATGCGATTTCAGCCGGCCCGATCCGTACATTAGCTGCTTCAGGAATTAAAAACTTCAAGAAAATGCTTTCTGCTTTCGAGAAAACCGCTGCTTTACGCCGCACCGTAACTATTGATGATGTAGGTAACTCTGCAGCTTTCTTATGCTCAGATTTAGCCTCTGGTGTAACAGGTGAAGTGTTACACGTTGATGCCGGCTTCAGCGTAATGGCAATGGGTGAATTAGGTGACGATTAAAACGATTAATTAATAGAAAAAACGGACTTAATTCTTAAGTCCGTTTTTTCTACATTTATATTAGTATTATTTACAATATACGTTTGCTGTACGAGGAGTATAAATACCAAGGGTAACAATACCAACTAGAATATTACTACCAGATAAAACAGTTTCTACTTGATTAACTTTATCTGTCGAACCACAAATCTCGGTAACGTTCAATGTTTCTTCTTGTCCAATCCCGCCTATAAAGAACGACTGAGTTACACTCTTAGTTGGTTTAATATTATCAGTAACTTTGCCGCCAATATGGGCAGTTTGTGTTGTACATGCCGTAGTCAGCAGGGCTGTTAATACAGATATAGCAAGCAATTTTTTCATTTTAAACTCCTTAAATTACTAGGATTAGTTACAATATACACGGATTTGGCGAGGTGAATAGATACCATAAGTAATTGTACCTAACAAGCCATTAAAGAAAGTAGTTTCAGTTTCTACCTTACCTACCTTATCTGCACCATTACAAATTTTTGCCGCATCTATCTCTTGTTTTTGAGCAAGCCCTGAAACAAAGAAGTGTTGAACACGATCATATTGAGCTTCCTTGGCAGGAGATAGTTCAAGTGTTTGAGTCGAACAGGCTGCTAAAGAAAATACTGTTGCAATTGCAAGTAATTTTTTCATTGAAAAGTCTCCATTATTTTTAAATGGATTATATTCTACTAACCTTTATAAGTTATAGCAACAGCATTTATTTGCTGAACTTGGTTCAAATCCGTTATAATGCCATTGTTTTTTCGGTGCAACGATAGCACCTTTTTTTATTTTTAAAATGAGAAATTATGTTTCAAAACAATCCCCTTTTAGCTCAACTCAAACAGCAAATCGAGGCAAGTAAAGAGTATGTCGAAGGTACGGTAAAAGCCTCAGACAAAGCCTTCGGTTTTTTAGAATGCGATAAAAAAAGCTATTTTATTCCACCTGCGGAAATGAAAAAAGTAATGCACGGTGATAAGGTAAAAGCCGTAGTCAAACGTGATGGCGACAAAGAACAGGTAGAAATTGATTCACTACTTGAGCCAATGCTGGATAGATTTATTGCCCAAGTTCGCTTGAATAAAGAGGGCAAATTGCAACTTGCGGTTGATCACCCAAGCATTAAGCAAACTATCCCGGCAAATACCCATAAAAAAGTCACTGAAAAATTAGAAAATGGCGACTGGGTGGTTGCACAATTAAAAACGCACCCATTGCGTGACGACCGTTTTTTCTTTGCTCAAGTTACCCAATTTATCTGTAAAGAATCTGATAATTTTGCCCCTTGGTGGGTCACACTTGCCCGCCACGAACAGCCTCGTGAACCGGTCGCAAATGAAAAAAACTATGAATTACACGATGAATTAGCTCGTGAAGATTTATCTCATCTTTACTTTACCACTATTGACAGCCCAAGCACGCAAGATATGGACGATGCTCTGTTCATCGAACCAATTAAGCAAAATGGCAAGCAAACCGGCTGGCGTTTAGTAGTAGCGATTGCTGACCCAACCGCTTATATCCCAGAAAATTCCCATATTGAAAAAGCCGCTCGCCAGCGTTGTTTCACCAACTATTTGCCGGGCTTTAACATTCCAATGTTACCTCGAGAACTCTCAGACGATCTCTGTTCGCTTGTCCCGAATGAAAAACGCCCTGCCCTCGTTGGCTTTATTGAAACCGATTTAAACGGCAATCTCATTAAAGAGACAACCTTTACCTCTGCTTGGGTCGAATCAAAAGATCGCTTGGCTTACGACGATGTTTCCGATTATCTCGAAGGCGTGGAAAATGCGTGGCAACCTCAGTCTGAAGAAACAAAACAACAAATCGAATGGTTACATCAATTTACTCAAGCCCGTATTCAATGGCGTGCTGAGAATGCGTTGCTATTCAAAGAACAAGGCGATTATGCCTTTGAGTTAAATGAAGATGGCTCGGTAAAAGATATTCACGTTGAATATCGCCGTATTGCGAATCAAATGATCGAAGAGTCAATGATTCTTGCCAATATTTGTTGTGCGAAATTCTTGAGCCAGCACGCCAAAACCGGTGTATTCAATACCCATTCAGGTTTTGATCCGAAAAATTATGAATTGGTAAAATCATTTTTACTCCAAACCTTAGCCAACGATGACAATCGTGATGAGCTTGCCGAACGCTACTCTTCCGAACGTTTAGCCACCTTAGAAGGCTATTGCAAAATGCAGCGTGATATTCAAGACTTTCCGGAGAAATTCTTAGAATTACGGTTACGCCGTTATTTAACTTTTGCTGAATTTAAAGCCGAAGTTGCCCCACATTTCGGGCTAGGCATTACCGATTACGCCACTTGGACATCACCCATCCGTAAATATGGCGATATGGTAAATCACCGTTTAATCAAACAAGTATTACTGGGCAAACAAAGCCAAGCGGTGGAAGAATCAATATTAAGCCGTTTACAAGAGGCTCGCCGTCAAAACCGTTTAGTAGAACGTGATATTGCCGACTGGCTTTACGCCCGCTATCTTGCCCCAATGGTGGAACAAGCGGTCGAATTTGAGTGCGAAATTGCAGATGTTTCCCGTGGTGGCTTGCGTGCGAAAGTCATAAAAAACGGTGCTCAAATTTTTGTGCCATTCTCCAGCTTGCACGACAACAAAGAGGAAATGGAATACCGCCAAGAAGAACTTGCACTTTATATTAAAGGTGAAAAAGCCTATCAGATCGGGCAAGCGGTGAAAGTGAAACTCACCGAAGTACGCTTAGAAACCCGCTCAATCGTAGGAAATATCATTTAAATTTCAAGCGGTTATATTTTGATGAGATTTTGCAAATTTTCTCTAAAATATAACCGCTTGTTTATAACTTTAGGGGAACAAAGGAGAAACAATGGCAACTTATATTGTGGGTGATTTGCACGGCTGTTTCCAAGAATTTCAGCTTTTATTAGAAAAAGTCAATTATAACCCCAAGCAAGACGAACTCTTTTTAACCGGGGATTTAGTCGCCCGTGGTGAGGACTCTTTAGCCTGTTTACGTTTTGTGAAAGACTCTGCAAACAATGCCAAAACTGTGCTAGGCAATCACGATTTACACTTGCTTGCCACAATGCTTGGCATCAAACGGGTAAAACCAAATGATAAGGTTGATGCTATTTTTGAGGCTAAAGATCGGCTCGATTTGCAAAATTGGCTCAGAAATCAACCGCTTGTAATTCATCACCCCAAACATCAATTTTTGCTCGCTCACGCAGGAATCGGCCCTGAGTGGGATTTGGCAACTATGCTAGCTTGTGCCAAAGAGGCAGAAAAGGTGCTACAAAGTGATCATTATGCGGACTACATCGGCCAAATGTATGAGAATAAGCCCGAACGCTGGAGTGAAGATTTGCAAGGTGTTGAACGCTGGCGTTATATCATCAATGTGTTTACCCGTATGCGATTTTGCTACACCGACAAGCGGTTAGATTTTGAGTGTAAATTACCGCTTGAACAAGCCCCTCAAGAACTGCTGGCTTGGTTTGACTTGGATAATCCGTTATTTACACAGAAAAACATTATCTTTGGTCACTGGGCAAGCCTAATGGGCAAATGCACTCGCCCAAACATCTATGCCCTTGATACCGGCTGTGCTTGGGGAAGCTATTTAACAATGCTCCGTTGGGAAGATAAACAAATTTTTACCCAAAAGCGTCTAAAATAAAAGCACTCGACCAAAAGCATATTGCACTAAGTTCCTTTTTCCAATAGAATGCACACCGTTAACGCGACTATAGCTCAGTTGGTTAGAGCACCACCTTGACATGGTGGGGGTCACTGGTTCGAGTCCAGCTAGTCGCACCATTATTTTTAAGCCTGAATATCCCCATTCAGGCTTTAATCTTACTATACTTATAAATCAATAAGTTAAATCATCTCTCAAAGTGCAATATGGCATTAATAAAAACATTATTTTTCATAGGAAACTTGATATTTATTAATCGTTTGTAGCCTCTAATAATATTCTTTTACACAAAATACACAGCAAAAAGCAAGAGAATTTTCCTAATTGTACTTAGTCTCTATTTGTAGGAAATAATCTTACAGGAAAACGGAAACTATCTTCAATTTATTGTTCGCAATAAAAGAGCCAAATCCCATTCAGAATTTAGCTCTATATTTAAAATATAACTTAGCAATTAACCTTTGTAGTTATATACGTGAGCAACTAAGTCTAATACTTTGTTTGAGTAGCCAACTTCGTTATCGTACCAAGATACTAATTTAACGAAAGTATCAGTTAATGCGATACCTGCTGCTGCATCAAATACTGAAGTTTCAGTTGCACCGTTGAAGTCTGTTGAAACAACTGCATCTTCTGTGTAGCCTAATACGCCTTTCATTTCGTTTTCTGAAGCACGTTTGATTTCAGCACAGATTTCTGCATAAGTTGCTGGTTTTTCTAAGTTTACAGTTAAATCAACAACAGAAACGTTAGTGGTTGGAACACGGAAAGCCATACCGGTTAATTTACCGTTTAATGCAGGTAATACTTTACCTACTGCTTTCGCTGCACCTGTTGATGAAGGAATGATGTTTTGTGACGCGCCACGACCACCACGCCAGTCTTTCGCTGATGGACCATCTACTGTTTTTTGCGTTGCAGTAGTTGCGTGAACAGTTGTCATTAAACCTTCTTTGATACCGAATTTTTCGTGAATAACTTTCGCTAATGGTGCTAAACAGTTAGTTGTACAAGAAGCGTTAGATACGATGTCTTGACCTGCGTAAGTATCAAAGTTTACGCCGTTTACGAACATAGGTGTTGCATCTTTAGACGGACCGGTTAAAACAACTTTCTTCGCACCTGCGGTGATGTGTTTGCGAGCAGTTTCATCATCTAAGAATAAACCTGTTGCTTCAACTGCGATATCAACACCGATCTCATTCCATTTTAAGTTAGCTGGGTCACGCTCAGCTGTTACGCGGATCGCTTTACCGTTAACTACTAATTGACCGTCTTTAACTTCAACAGTACCGTCAAAACGACCGTGAGTTGAATCATATTTCAGCATATAAGCCATATAATCAACATCGATTAAGTCGTTGATACCTACCACTTCGATGTCATCACGGTGTTGTGCTGCACGGAAAACGATACGACCGATACGGCCAAAGCCGTTAATACCAATTTTAATTGCCATAGATTTTTCTACCTATATTAAAGTTAAACAAAATTTGTTCTTTATGTACTACACTAAAGATGCTTGAATTATAGCACATCTTTTCACTTTCCTGACAAGCCAAAAGAACCCTTCCAATATAACAGATAAATTTTTTGTGATCTATGTCAAATTTTGAAATTTATAACGATTTTCAGGTCAAAAAAAGCTACAATGACTTCGCTACTATCTTAGGAGAATTGCTGATGATTAAACCTATTCACGCCCTGACAGAACAACAAGTTGATATTTTAATCAACCACGGTACGGAACGTCCGTTTACAGGAAAATTTTTGAATGAACATCGGGTAGGAATTTATCGTTGTGCCAGGTGCCATCACGATTTATTTCACTCAGATACTAAATTTGATGCTGGTTGTGGCTGGCCAAGTTTTTACCAAACGATTTCAGAATCGTCACTACGTTACTTAGATGATTACAGTTTAGGACGTCATCGTATCGAAATTCGTTGTGGGAATTGTGATTCGCATATGGGACACGTTTTTCCGGACGGCCCACCACCAACGGGGTTGCGTTTTTGCCTTAATTCTGTGGCATTGAATTTTAAGTGGGAAGAAACAGGCGAAGAGATTGATGGCTAGCTATTAATCAACAAGCGGTCATTATTAGCAAGAAATTTGCAAAAATTTAGCTAATAATGACCGCTTGTGCTATTCAGATTCAACCTTAAGCGAGAATATTTTTCGCAATAATATCGCCCATTTCTGAGGTAGAAAGTGGTTTGCTGTCATCGGCTAAATCAGCGGTACGGTAGCCATCGGTAAGGGCTTTTTGGATCGCTGTCTCAATCGCATCAGCAGCATCACCTAAGTTAAAGCTATAACGCAACATCATTGCGGCTGATAAAATTTGCGCAATCGGATTCGCAATATTTTTACCAGCAATATCCGGTGCTGAACCGCCTGCCGGTTCATATAAGCCGAAACCTTGTTCATTGAGGCTGGCTGAAGGCAACATTCCCATAGAGCCTGTAATCATCGCTGCCTCATCAGAAATGATATCACCGAAGATGTTTGAGCATAATAAAATATCGAACGATTCAGGTGCTTTGATTAGCTGCATTGTCGCATTATCAATATACATATGTTCAAGCGTGACTTCTGGGAACTCTTTAGCTACTTCCGTGACGGTTTCACGCCATAAAATCGAGCTTTGTAACACATTGGCTTTATCCACAGAGGTTACGTGTTTTTTACGTTTCATTGCAGATTCAAACGCCACACGGGCAATACGCTCGATTTCATATTTGTAGTATACTTCGGTGTCAAACGCTCTCGTTTGCGCACCTTCACCATCACGGCCTTTCGGCTGACCGAAATAGATGCCACCGGTTAACTCCCGTACCACCACCATATCAAAACCTTTAGCAGCAATATCGGCACGCAATGGGCAGAATTTTTCCAGCCCTTGATACAATGCAGCAGGGCGCAAATTACAGAATAGCGAGAAATGTTTACGCAGTGGTAATAGCGAACCTCGTTCAGGTTGCTCATCAGGTGGTAAATGCGTCCATTTCGGGCCACCTACCGAGCCAAACAAAATCGCATCTGCCTCTTCACAGCCTTTTAAGGTATTTTCGGGTAACGCTTTACCTTGAGCATCAATCGCAGCTCCACCAATGTTATATTGATTAAAATTTAGTTTAAAGCCAAATTTTTGTTGAGTCGCTTCAAGCACTTTGATAGCTTCTGCCATCACTTCCGGCCCAATGCCGTCACCGGCAAGCACTGCAATGTTGTAAGTTTGCATATAAGATCCTCTTAGTATATTTAATGTCGATTCGGCTACATTCTGCCTGAAAATAGCTGTTTTTAAAATGAATTTTCCGCCAACCTGATAAAAATAGCGTAGAATAAAAGTGTATTTGGAGATTTTTTGATGAAATTGACCGCTTGTAAACTCATTTTTCTGCTCTATTTGATGTTTAACCTCACCGCTTGTGGCACAGTGCTAAGCTTGGTTGAACAGGATTACCGTGTTTATGCCGGCGTAATAAAAGATTTCCAAGCAATGCAAGGAGGAGGCATATTCGCAGTGCTTGCAGTGATCGATTTACCCTTGAGCTTTGTATTAGATACTTTAATGTTACCCGTTACACTTAGCCAATAATAACCACATTAAAACGCCTCTTTTTCTGCTATTTCGGCCACCACAAACGGCGTATTTTCTGTTTTATTTTTAAGCAAATTTTGTTCTCTAAAGTTAATTGGGAAATGGCAGGCAAACTCGTGCTGTTTTACTTTCACTAATGGCGGTTTGTTGATACATTTTTTTTGTGCAAAAGGGCAACGAGGGCCTAAACGACAACCAATCGGCATTTCTTGTAACATCGGGACTGAGCCTCGTAGCGTATTTAAGCTACTTTTAAAGGCTAAAGGCTGAGAAAAATCCGGTGAACTATTGAGTAACACTCGAGTATAGGGGTGGTAAGACGATTCCAGAATGCTCTCTTTATCCGCAATTTCAACGGTTTGTCCACAATAAAGCACATTGTAAGAATCCACCCAATTTTGAATGCTACGCATATCATTACTCACCAGCAAGATTGAGGTTCCCAAATTCTGATTCATACTGGAAAGCAAGCGATAAACCTGCAACTGCGTGGTTGATTCCATAATATTAGTCGGCTCATCTGCCACCAATAATCGGGGCTGATTTGCCACCGCCATTGCAATCATCACTTTCTGAGCTTCGCCTTCGGTAATATCGCTTGGGTAGCTTTTCATAATATCTTGATGATCACGAATACCAACACGGTGTAGTAGCTCGATTGCTTTTTTCTTTTTCCACCCAAATCGTTGCCACCACTTCCCTCTAAATTGAATGGTTTGCATCAGTTGTTTACCAATTTGCTGGCTTGGGTCAAGGCTAGTAAGCGGATCTTGGAATACCATTGAAATATGATCGCCTACCAATTTTCGGCGTTCCGCTGGCGAAAGTTTCAGTAATTCAATATCGTCAAAGCGAAAGCGATCTGCACTCACAATCCATTCATCTTTAATCATACCGCAAATCACTTTGGCTATGAGGCTTTTTCCCGAACCAGATTCTCCCACCAAGCCACAAATTTCGCCCTCATCAACAGTCAGGTTGATGTTATCCACCATTTTTACTCTGCCTTTTGGCGTATCAATTTCAATACTTAAATGGCGAATATCAAGTAATGCCATACTATTCCTTAATCTGTAAAATTTTACTTAAAAATGACCGCTTGTTATGTGTCAGTATCCTATTTAAATACTATTCTTTACGGTATTTTTCAAAAATCACGCTTAAGCGTGTACCAAGTATTGTAACGGTAAAAATACTAAAAATAATTGCTAAGCCAGGTAATATCACCGTCCAAGGAGCTATATAAATCAGTTCCATGGATTCACGAATCATCGCTCCCCATTCAGGGGTCGGGCTTTTAGCCCCCAGCATAATAAAACTTAACGCACTAATATCTAATATGGCGATCACAAAAATATGTGAAAGTGCTTTAATTGCCACGCCGGTAAGATTAGGAATAATCACTTCTCGAATTAAATACCAGCGGCTTGCACCGTCTAGCTTTAAGGTAATGATGTACTCTTTTTTGAGTTGTTTTTCGGTTGCTTGATAAATTTTATGGATAAAATGCGGCAACATCGCTAAAAAAATCGCCAACATTGCATTGACCAAACTCGCTTCCATTAAGGTTGCAATGATGATCGCAATCAATAAAATCGGCATAAATAAAAAGGTATCGAACAAATGGCTAATCAACCAAAATGAACGCCCTTTTTTCAGCCCGGCATAAATCCCGATCATACCGCCGATAATCGCAATTAATAAGGTAATCATCAGTGCGGAACCAAGCGTGTAGTAAAAACCATACATAATACGGCTTAAAATATCCCGTCCTAAATCGTCAGTACCTAAAAAATGGCTGATTTGACCTTTGTCGTCCCAAGAGGGAGGCATTAATTCTAAACCAACAAATTGTTGATTGTAATTGTAAGGCGCAAGTACGCTCCCCATAAAAATAAGTGCTACTAAGAGTAAAAAAAGATAGAAACTACCAAGTGCTAGCTTATCTTGTTGAAAATAAAACCAGAATGTCTTAAATCCGTTACTTTCTCTGAATTGCTCGGGTTCTTTAATAACTGCCATACCAATCCTTTTTATCTGATGGATCTAACATCACCCGCACAAAGCCTGTAACCATATCTACTAATAACACAAACACCCCGATTGCAACTACTCCCGCTGAAATCGCATTATAGTCTTGAATAGCAAGGGCATTTATCAGCCAACGTCCAATTCCTCCCCAGCTAAATATGTTCTCAATTAACATACCGAAGGCAAAAATTAAAATAAAGGTACGGGCAATCATAGGTAATAATGCAGGTAAAGTATTACAAATAATATGCGTTCTCCAAACTCTAAACGGTGTCCAGCCACGCGTTTTCGCTATTTTAATGTAATTTTGTTTCATTACATAACCTGCTCTAGCTTGAGTAATATGCATAACTTCTAATGTAGCTGGCACAGCCAAGACTAATGTCGGCAAAGCTAAGTGATGTAAAGCACTCTGCATCATTTTTAATTTATAAGGTACATCAGATAACCAAATATCTAATAGCAAAAAGCCGGTTACCATCTGTTTCGGATAAAGCGAATGGATTTCTCCAATTGCTGACACTTCCCACTGATTGAGAGAAGCGTAATACATTAGCACTAATGCCAGCCAAAATACCGGCACGGCTAAACTCAATGAACCTAGTGTATTTAATAATCGCCCAACCATATTTTTTTGCTGAGTAGCTGCAAAAAAACCAAGAGGCAAACCAATAATTAAAGAAACAATGAGAGCCGATAAACAAAGCGTAATTGTAGCCGGGAACACCTGTAAAATTTGCGCTGTGAGCGGTTCTCCATTACTGAAACTAATACCAAAATCACCATTTAGCAGAGATTTTACATAATAACAATAAGCCTCAAACCAGCCTAACTCGGCTAAGTGGTTTAATGGATCTCGTAACAGAATATTAAAACTGATAAGTGACAAAAAAATCAACGTAATCAAGGTTAGAAAAATTTTTCGAAAAAAGACAATCAGCATAATTAGTTTCCTTTTTTATGCCCCAAGCCCAAACGTAACTCTGATAATTTTACCTGGCCGAAAGGGGAAATATCTGCCTGTTTCACTCCATCTTTTATGACTAATACACGATTAGCATTCATTAAAGGGAGAATAGGCAATTGCTCTTCTAATAATTTTTGTGCAAATTCATACAATAAATTAGCTGATGCCGGATCATCACTTAGACGGGCTGTTTGTAACCAAAAATCAAAATCTTCATTGCACCAATTTGATAAATTAGTCACCGTTTCCGCAGCTTTACAACTGAGTAAGGCCTCCAAAAAACTGTTAGGATCAAGATTATTTGCTAACCAACCACCTAAAATCAAATCATAATCCGCACTTTTATTAGCAAGCTGTTGCACCAAATAAGCTCGACTTACTGCGCGAATCTCGACCTCTAAATTTTGCGTAGCTAAATCAGCACGTATCATTTCTGCCATTTTTAATGGGTGTTGATTATAAACTCGTTTTTCATCAATTACCCACAGTTTTAAGCGCTGTTTTTGGTTTACTTCTTCGGTCTCTGTTTTGCTATCTAAAGACCGATTTATAATACTGTCATGCATTTCAACCGCTTGCTCACCTGAATTTTGGTGTGGTTGATAAGGGTAGCTTCCATTATTTTTTTTCGACCACAAAGCTGTTGGTAATAGGTTATCCGCTACTTCACCTGTACCATAAAATAATTTCTCTGCAATACGTTTGCGATTTATGCCGCGTGCAATACGTTGGCGTAATGCCAAATCCTGCCCAATACCCCGTTGCATATTGAATGCTAAATAAACCAAATTAGCACCTTTACTACTAATAAGCTGCCGATTATTTAACACTGATAATTGGCTAGGTTCCGGAAAAGCAACCACATCACATTCATTATTTAAAAATTTTGCCATCCTGCCGGTCGCTTCTGTGGAAAAATCTACGACCATATTTTGAATATGTGCTTTTTTGCCCCAGTAGTTCATATTTGGTTTTAAACGCACATAATCATTATTTTCATAACTTTCAAGTTGATATACGCCTGTTCCTACCGGTAACAAATCCAGTTGAACTAAGTTATCATCTGCATTGAGCTGTAAAGCATATTCTTTAGACAGAATAACTGCATATTGGCTGGCTAAATGCGCCAACAATGCTGAATCAGGGCGGACTAATTCAATTTTTACAATGTCATTTGACGGAGAATGAATGCTGGCAATTTTATTCGCTAAATCAACACTTTCAAAATAAGGAAAATAAATCTGCCCCGCGGTTTTTTGGTAAATATAGCTTTGTCGCTGGTGGTGTAATGCACTTTCAGGCTCACTTTTCACTTCAGGTAAATCACTTTCTTTACCAATCATTCGTTTTAGCGAAAACACCACATCTTCTGCGTTTAATTTACGACTCGGAGTAAACCATGGAGTTGTATGAAAAGCGACATTTTTTCTTAAACGTAATGTAATCACTAAACCATCGTCGCTGATTGAATAACTTTCAGCTAAAGCAGGCTCTAGTCGATTTTTTTTCGGATTAAACTCAACCAATTTATCGTAGATCTGCTCTGTTACCACATTCATATTCGAACTCACATCAGATTTTTGTGGGTTAAAAGAGAATCCCGATGAAGTCGTGCAATACACAAGGCTATTTTCAAGTAGCTCTTGAGGAATACTTGGCGCTGCGTAAGCGGTCGAATTTAGCCCTAAATTTGCAAAACATACTGAAAAAATGACCGCTAGTTTATTCATCTTTACTGTTTCCATTTTTTGTTAACCCGTATTGACGCAATTTGTTTGCCACCGCAGTATGTGAAAGTCCGAGCCGTTGTGCTAATTTTCGGGTACTCGGATATTCTGCATAAAATTGGTGCAATAATTGGGCTTCATACTGGCTCATCATTTCCTCAAGCGTCGCCTCCTCACGTACTTCAATCATCGCCTCCATATCTCTGGGTAAATGAAGATCTTTTACCGCTAAACGGTAGCTATGAGAAAGTGTACAAGCTCGATAAAGTGCGTTATAAAGCTCTCTTAAGTTGCCTCGCCAGTGATAATTCTGCAATGCTTGCAAAAAAACATTATCATACTCTAATTTGCTCACCCCCAACTGATTGCTAATTTGGGCGATAAAGTAATCAACTAATAATGGAATATCCTCTTTTCGATCTCGCAAAGGTGGTAAATTTAAAGTGAGAACATTTAAACGATGAAACAGATCTTCTCTTACTTTGCCTTGTTCAACTAATAATGACAAAGGCTGTAATGAAGTACAGATCACCCTAACATTGACTTGAATCTCTTGATCTTCGCCCACTCGACGAAAAGAGCCATCATTTAAAAAGCGCAATAATTTGGCTTGCATTTCCAGCGATAACTCAGAAATAGAGTCTAATAATACTGTACCACCGTGAGCATATTCAAAGAAACCGACGGACTCAGCGCCATTGCCACGATGTCCGAACATTTCCGATTCTGCTTCTTCAGCAGGTAAACCGGCACAGTTCACGGCAATAAATTTTTGCATTCGACGAGATCCAAAATGGTGACAAGATTTGGCAAATAAATCTTTTCCTGTTCCCGTCTCACCTTGAATCAATAATGGTGCATCAAGGTTGGCAAATTTTTTTGCTTGTTCAACAACCTCTTTTATCTTTACAGATTGTCCAATTATCTGTTCAAAAGATTCTGGATTTACGACCATATAGTCTCCTATAAATAGCAAATTTGTGCATTGTTTAATACGCTTAAAGCCTGATATTAGCTACTAGAGTTAACAATGCGAGAGGGATTGTGAGGCGATCATACCGCTATTTTTCTCTTTTGGAAACTTTTGTTTACAACCCTATTCAGATTATTTAAGTTATTAGGTTTACAATACAGCATAGATCTTCTAAACTTATTGCACTTTTTATGCCTCAAGCGGTCATAAAAAACGAATTTTTTACTCGCTACCCCCATTGGTAAAGCCGATGTTTAAAGGTATGCGTTTTGCAAACAAAGGAGCAAATGATGTATTTAGAACAAATTAAAGCTGAGCTTCAAGAAGCTGCAGATGTATTAGACAAATTTATGTCTGATGAAAAAAATATTAAATTAATTCAAGATGCCGCCATGCTGATTGCAAATAGTTTCAAGCAAGGTGGTAAGGTGATTTCTTGCGGTAATGGCGGTTCGCATTGTGATGCGATGCACTTTGCCGAAGAATTAACGGGTCGTTACCGTGAAAACCGTCCCGGATACCCGGCAATCGCTATTTCCGATGTCAGCCATTTAAGCTGTGTAAGTAATGACTTCGGTTATGAATATGTCTTCTCTCGTTATCTAGAGGCAGTTGGGCAAAAAGGCGATGTACTCTTTGGTCTATCAACCTCTGGTAACTCTAAAAATGTGTTAAATGCGATCAAAGTTGCCAAAGAAAAAGGCATGAAAGTGATTGCAATGACCGGCAAAGATGGCGGGCAAATGGCAGGATTAGCCGATGTGGAAATCCGAGTACCTCATTTCCGTTACGCAGACCGCATCCAAGAAATTCACATTAAAGTGATTCATATTTTGATGATGTTAATTGAATTTGAGATGGAAAAAGCCTAATCTCTATAACAAAAAGGCGTTTGCACCAAACGCCTTTTTCTCATACTTCATCAATAACAAACTCAAACCAATCAATCACATCTTTTTCGTGAATACCGTTAGCAATCAGCATTCCGGCATTTTTTACAGAATCAGGATCTTTAGAGATTAAAGGGTGCCAATCAAAAAGAGGCTTTCCTTCATAAAGTAAACGATAAGCACAGGTTTTTGGCAACCAGCCAAAATCAGGTAAGTTCTTTTTAGTTAATTTTGTACAATCCGACTCAATTTTAAAACGGTTCGAGTAATTCATACAACGGCCTGTATTCACATCTAATAAATTACAGGCAACCGAGGTATAGTAAAGCCGTTCACGCCGCCCTCTTCCCTGAATATATTTCCGGTAGCAGCACTTACCACAACCATCACATAATGCTTCCCATTCAGCATCATTCATTTCAAGTAGCGATTTTTTCTGCCAGAAATTTGCTTCAAAGTGTTGTTCAAACTGCATAAATTAACGTATTACAACCGCAGTACCAGTCGCTACCACGATGAACATTCCTTTATCGCCGCCCATTGATTGATACTCCATAGAAACGCCAACCACCGCATTTGCCCCCACTTTTTGTGCCTCTTTAGCTAATTCAGCTAATGCCTCTTTTCTTGCACCGTTCAGTTTGCTTTCATAAGCGCCTGAACGTCCGCCAATAATATCAGTGATGCCTGCTAAGAAATCACGGATAAAATTAGCCCCAGAAACTACTTCGCCAAATACTAACCCTTTGTATTCTACAATTTGTTTACCCTCTATCGTGGGTGTAGTTGTAATAATCATTTATTCTCTCCTGCTAACTGCTGTTTTAATTGCTCTAGGGCGATTGCACGGTGTGAAATCGCTTTTTTCTCTTTGGTTTCTAATTCTGCAAAAGTGCAAGCTTTCGATGGGTAGAAAAACAGGGAATCGTAGCCGAAACCATTTTCACCTCTTTCTTCCGTCAAAATTTCACCAAAACATTCACCCAACGCAATATAAGGTGTCGGGTCAGTTTCGTGTTTTAAAAACACGATACAACTGACAAATTTCGCCAGACGATTCTCTTGCCCTTGCATTTTGGCTAGTAATTTTTGACGATTATCCGCATCGGTTGCCTGCTCCCCAGCATAACGTGCAGAATATAGCCCCGGTTCACCACCAAGTGCCACAACCGACAAACCTGAATCATCAGCAATCGCCGGTAAACCTGTCATTTTAGCGGCAAAACGTGCTTTAATCAGTGCATTTTCGACAAAAGTCAATCCGGTTTCTTCCGGTGATTCAATGCCAAATTCACTTTGAGCCACCACATCAAAACCAAATTGTGAGAGTACATCTGCCATTTCTTTAACTTTACCTGCATTACTTGTTGCAAGTACAATTTTTGTCTTTTCCATATTGTCCTTATTTGCAAAAATATTCTAAAAAATCACCGCTTGTTATTCGATACCTTTTTGGTAAGACATCATCAGCAACGTTCGCCATTTATCCTCACCTTTCTCATCTTTTCCCATATTAGCAATATTAGGAAATCTTCCCCATTGTTCAAAGCCGTGTTTTCTCATTAGATTTTGGCTCACTGTATTTAATTCAAACACATACGCCATCAACGTATGAATATTGTGATTAAGCATTTCAGCTTGCATAAACTCAATAATTTTTGAGCCGTAACCTTTACCTTTGGCATCGTGATCTAAATAGATACTGATTTCCGAAGTATGTAAAAATGCCGGTCTTTCATAAAATGGTGAAAAACTAAACCAGCCAGCAATGCCTTTTTCATCTTCGACCACCCAAATAGGATATTGGGCTGTTTCAAGGTGAAAATCGAACCACTTCCGCCGATTTTGCGTAGTTACCAATTCTAAATCGGCGGTAATTTGGTGAGTGGGAATTGCTTGATTATAAATTGCCAATATTGTCTCAAAATCCGCTTCTACTGCTTTTCGGAATTCCATTTGTTATCCTTTTATTCGTTGCCAATAATATGCAAAAAATTAATATTTTATTACCGCTTGCTAATCATACTCGGCAATAAAACCTGTACTTTTACTCCGCCACTTTCCACATTTTCAATCGAAAATTCGGCTTTGAGTTCAGCCGCCCGTTCTTGCATAATCGTCAGTCCATAATGCCCTTCTGGTTGCGTATGGGCAGCAAGCCCTACGCCGTTATCTTGAATAATCAAACAATGCTCACCATCATCATTTGTTTCAGCAATCACATTAATTTCAGTGGCTTGCGAATGCTTAATAGCATTAATCACAGCTTCTCGTACAATTTGCAATACGTGAACTTGCTGCTGAGCATTAAACATATGCGAAGGTAATTTGCAACTTAAGCGAATCTGTGCTGAGGTTTTCGGTCTTAAGCTTTCTAAAATTTTTTCTAACGCTTGTTGTAAATTCGCTTCTTGAATCGTTAGCCTAAATGTTGTCAACAGCTCTCTTAATTGGCTGTAAGCATCATTTAACGCTTTTTCAAATACAGTTAAAATTTCATTACGCTTTTCATCTGTTTTAGCAAGCTTAAGCAGGCTAACCTGAATTTTGAAAAACGTAAGAGACTGGGCTAAGGAATCGTGTAATTCACGAGCAATAATTGCACGCTCCTCCATGAGTACCAATTGTTGCTGTTGCTTTTGCATCTGCACTACATAAAGGCTACGACCAATCATTTCCGACACATTTTGGATCAATCGTTCATCTGGACAAACCAGTGAGGGTTTCCAGCTTAAGACACCCAGTTTTTCATTTTCTATTGCAATTTCAGCAGAAACCCAATCTAAACTTGGTTTATTGTCTATTGATACATTCCAATATTCAGCCCCATACACTTGTAAATCAATCCCTAGCAAATGTTCATTATCAAATACAGTTTTAAGTACTTGATTTAACACTTCTTTATTAATCGGTTTAGCAGTTAATAATTGAGAGCATTGATATAATACCAGTAAAGAACGATTTACCGCCAATAGACGACGTGTTTTATCCTGAACTTTATCTTCTAATGAAGTATATAATTTTAATAATTCATTAGACATATCAGTAAAAGTAGAGGAAAGTAGCCCTAATTCATTGGGTTCATTAACCGCTAATTTTACGTGGTCAAAATCTTTATTTTGAATTTGCCAACTCGCTTTTACCAATTGCCTTAAAGGTCCAATAATCTTTTTTCGAGTATACCAAACGCCAATATAAGCAAGGGCAATAATCAGTAACATTGCAATCGCAATCACGCCTGTTGCAATCTTTAATTTTAACTCAGCGAACTCTTGTAAACGGAAAACAAAATCATCAACTCTCTGCACATAATCTTCAATGTGTGAAGCATAATTAACTTTATCTCCCTGAGCGACATAAGATTGCATTTCATACCAATCTTTAAGTAATTGTTGATAGCTTTCTATCACGCTATCTGGCAATAAAACACTTTGCTTTAATGAACTAAGCTCTGTAGCATGTAGCGTTCGATGATATTCCAACAATCGCTCAGGTAGCAGTGCTTTTTTTGAATCCATTTCTGATAACAATCGATAACTTTGCATACGAAGTGAGCCTGAAACATTAATCAGGCTCGCATCAGATTTATTGCTCCACATAATACCAAGTGAGATTCCACTGATAATCGAAGCAAATCCGATCATAATTAAAAAATAGAGTCCTATCCGTCTAGCAATAGAGTATTTTGCTTTTATCATAATTAAAGATTAAATTGAGCTTTCAATTCATTAGCAATACTATCTTCATTATTTGAACCTATAGTTTTCTTCGCTTTTTGCTGAATATCTGGTTCTGAATTTCCCATTGCAATACCTAATCCAACGGTTTCTAGCATAGAAACATCATTGAAATTATCGCCAAAGGCAATCACCTTTTGTAAATCAATACCTTCTGTTTTTAATACTTCCGCTAATCTTGCACCTTTGCTGTTACCAACACTGGTAATGTCAACCCTATCAACCCAAGACCATTCCGGGCTTACTTGATCAAGCGGTAATTTTTCGACAAATTTTTGCATTTTGGCAAGATCTGGATCGCTAATAAGCACTTTCCATACGGTTACACCTTTATCAATTTCTTGTTGGAAATTTTCTACCTGATAAACATTCGGACGAACTTCTGGTGCGCAAGACTCAACCCATTTTTGGAATTTAGTGAAGTGAATATTCAAAGACTCATAAGTCATTGCATCTTCAAAATAAACAGCAGTATGAATCCCTTGAGCTTGTGCATCATTAACTAATTTTGAAGCAATTTCTGCTGATAACGGATTACCGCTTAATACTTTTTCATTTTTAAAATCATACACATAAGTGCCATTGCAACACACAACTGGCGTATCCAGCCCTAGTTCTACATAATAAGGGCGAACCGCAGTATGGTGCCTACCGGTAACAAAGTAGACTTTAATTCCCTTTTCTCTTACCTTTTTAATAGCCTCTTTACTGGATTCTAAAATTGTTGCGTTCGATGAAAGTAGTGTTCCGTCTAAATCAAATGCAATAGCTTGGTAGTTCATAGTATTCCCCTATAAATAAATAGATAAAAGAAAAGGCAACCATTTGGTTGCCTTAATATTCTACTCTAAGTTAGTCAAAACTAGAAATTATTTACTGCCATCATATGCTGGGGTTTGATAAAGTGGAGCCGGACCATTAGGACCTGCAACATTGCCACCTTCATTTTGTTTCATTACACCACCATTTGCAGAAATTTCAACACGACGGTTAGGGCGTAAACAATCTTTTAATGCTTGACCAGTTTCACCATCACAAGCTTTTACTTGATTCGCTTTACCATAACCTACCGCTTCAATTTGTGCTGTAACGCCTTGTTGTACTAAACGAGCTTTAACTGTATTAGAACGACGCTGTGATAGGTCTAAGTTATAAGCAGCAGAGCCTAAACGGTCTGTATAACCTGCTACTTTAACTTGTTGTGCTTTAGATGCTTTTAATTGTTGAGCAACATTATCAACAACTTCTTTACCTTTTGTAGTTAAAGTCGCTTTATCGAAATCGAATAAGAAATCGCCAGTTAAAGTAAATGATGAGTTTCCATTACATCCATTTGGATACCAGAAGAAACTTTGTGCATTCATATTTTTATCGAATAAAATTTTAAATTGGCAAATTTTATGTACGCCGTTTTCACGGTAATTGAATGCATAGTCCCATTCACGAACACCATATAAGCCTTCTTCGAAATGAGGACGACCAATTAGATTATATAATTGATCTTTGTTCATCCCTTTTTCAATTTGACGAACGTTTTCCCAGTTTGGCCATGAACCAAATTGTGAACCATCGTGGTTAAATTCAGATTCTGAGATTTTCGGGAATACCGGGTTTTCAGTTGTTCCTTCATCACTCACTTTACTTAAGTTACCACAAGCAGCCACTGCTAATGCCACTGTCGATAATAAAAATCCACGGAAAAGGGCTTTTTTTTCCATTTTCATATTAAGTTTCCTTATAGTAATCTATATAAAAAATAGCTTCACAACCTATTAAAGTCGCATTCGGACGGATTCTACAATACAAATATAATTAATTCTATTAAATTTACGTAAAATAACATTTCAAATATATTTAAGATACTCCACTTTTAATTGCAAAGATTTCTCTCCTCGAAATTCATTAATATCCAACCTATAAACTAATCTTGCCTTTTTGATCGATAAGTCAGGAAACGCCCTTACATCCACATTAAACCAAATTGCATCAAATAGTTGTCCTTTCTCTGATTGCAACATTAATTTTAAATGCTTACCTGCGAGTAATTTTTGTTGGAGAATGCTAAACTCCCCTTCAAAACTAGGTTCTGGAAAATGTTGTCCCCAAGGCCCACCTTGCCTAATCATCTCGGCATTGGCTAAAGTAAACTCTTGTGCATTTAACTCACCATCGGTATAAATGATGCCTTGTAATTGCTCAGGCTCGATAATTGCATTAATAGATTGGTCAAATATTTGTTTAAATAAATCTAATTTTGATTGATGGATAGTCAAACCAGCCGCCATTGCGTGTCCACCAAATTTTTCAATCAAGTCTGGATGTCGCATATCGATATGTTCCAGTAAATCTCGCATATGTACTCCGTTGATCGAGCGAGCAGAACCTTTTAGATATTCACTTTCCTCACTTTCTTGTGCAAAAGCAATAACAGGACGGTTAAATTGATCTTTAATGCGAGAAGCTAAGATCCCAATTACACCTTGGTGCCAATCTGCTTGATATAACACTATTCCGTGTGCCTGTTCAGACTGCGCAAGACTTGGCAAATTCGCACAAATCGACAGTGCTTCTGCTTTCATTTCTTGTTCAAACTCTTTTCGGGTTTGATTAAGAGAATCAAGCTCAAGCGCAAGCTGGCGAGCTAATTCCATATTTTCACAAATCAGTAACTTAACCCCTAACGACATATTTTCTAGCCGCCCTGCTGCATTCAGACGCGGCGCAATAGCAAAACCCAGATCTGCGGCTTGTAAAGTAGAAAGATCTCGTTTTCCCACTTCTGCTAAAGCTTTTATTCCTAAACGACAATGTCCCGAACGAATTCGCTGTAGCCCTTGGTGAACCAAAATTCGATTGTTTTGATCTAACGGCACTACATCAGCCACTGTGCCTAAAGCGACTAAATCCAGTAATTCAGCAAAATTTGGCTCTGGTTTATTTTCAAATAAATGTTGTTCTCTCATACGAGAACGCAATGCCATCATTACATAGAAGATCACGCCTACCCCGGCTAAAGATTTAGACGGAAATTCACAAAAAGCTAAATTGGGGTTTACCAGTGCATCTGCATTGGGTAGGCTCTCTGGCGGTAAATGATGATCGGTAACCAAAACTTGAATCTGATGGCTTTTTAGCAGAGCAATGCCTTCAGTCGAAGAAATCCCATTATCTACCGTTAAGACTAAATCCGCCCCTTTTGCTAATACCATTTCAGCAACCGCCACACTCAATCCGTACCCCTGAGAAAAACGATCCGGAATTAAATAATCTACCTTATCGAAACCCAATTGGCGTAACGCAATAAGGGCAAGCGATGTACTGGTTGCACCATCTGCATCAAAATCACCCACAATAATGATCCGGCTTTTTTCACGAAAGGCTTGTAATAGCAAGTCAACGGCTTGCTCAATATTGGCAAGTTGCTGTGGTCTATGCAAATTCTTTAAATTATGCTCTAGTTCTTGCGTATTCTTTATGCCTCGACTTTGATAGATTCGATTTAATAACGGGTTTGTAGATACTATTTCCGTTGTTAATAATGGGCGCCTTTTAATTATTTTTTCCACAATACTCTTCTTTAATGAAACAACAAGCGGTCTTCTTTTGCAAAAATTTTACAAAAAAAGACCGCTTGTATTCAAGTTAATGAATTACTCACTTAACATTTTCGCTAATTCTTTAGGCTCTACATAACCACCAATCAACTCACCTTCTGAAGTTACCATATTTGGGGTACCTGTCACACCAAATTTAATCCCTAATTGGTAATGTTTTTTCACAATATCCGGCGTTTTTATTTGGGTTGGTAATTTACCATCTTCAGCATCATTCAGTGCTTTTACTTTATCTGCTGATGTCCAAATCGCTTCCATTTGTTTTGCTGTTTGGGTATTCATTCCACCACGCGGGAATGCCAAATAGCGAATGGTAATACCTAAATCATTATATTCTTTGATTTTAGTATGTAGTAAATGGCAATAATGGCAAGTAATATCCATAAACACCGTAATCACATGTTTCTCATTTTTCGCTGGATATACGATCATTTCATTAGTGTATGAATTCAATTCTGCCAACAATCCTTGATTAGTAATATCAATCGCTTTACCATTTTTTAGCTCAAATACTTTACCTTGAATTACATAACGACCGTCTTGGCTGATATATACAACACCTTCATTTGAAGTCGCCATTTTAAAGCCTGTTAATGGAGAATCTGAAATTTTAACATCTGTGGCTCCAATTTTTTCAAGCTGGCTTTTTAGTTTTGCATCTGAAGCAAACGTGATGGTTGATAAACACATTAATCCTAAAGTGATTAGATTTTTTTTCATTGAGAATCCTTACATTTTTAATCTACTTTCTACATTCTTCGCTTTATTTAAGAATGCTTGACGTTCTTTATTACCCATACCTGAATTTGAGCCGGGCAATTTTACCGTAATCGGGTTGACCGGTCGACCATTAATATGGAATTCATAGTGTAAATGAGGCCCGGTTGAACCGCCTGTATTACCCGATAATGCTATCCGCTCCCCTTTTTTAACACTCTGCCCTGGTTTTACCAACGTTTTGCTGAGGTGCATATAAACAGTCGTAATGTGTCCGTGTTTTATCCGAATATAACGTCCTGCTCCACGGGCTTGATATGCAACATGCTCTACGACACCATCACTTGGTGCGATGATCGGAGTACCTATTGGCACACCATAGTCAACCCCTTTATGCGGACTAATTCTCCCTGTAATAGGGTGTCTGCGTTTGGGGTTGAAAGAAGAAGTTACTCTTGCTGCAAATAATAATGGATGACGAGCAAACCCTCCACTTAATGTTTCACCATATCGACTATAATAGCGTCCATTATCTGCTTGAATAGCATAATAACTTTTTTTACTGCTAATTACATGGATTCCTTCCACATTTCCTAAATCCGTTACTTTACCGTCAATATATTCCCGCTTAATCAGAATTGCAAACCTATCCCCTTTTTTTAATTTATTCGTCGCAATTTGTGACTGCAATCCAACCGCTAGCTGGTTAATTTGGCGGTCTGATAAGCCAACGGCTTTTAAGCTAACCGCAAAACTATTCTGAATAGTTCCTCTTACAACATCTAACTTCCATTCCCCTTTTTTCTCAAATCTTTGAAAAGAAAATTTACCATTTTCTTTTCGCTCATAAACCCGTTCCTCTTTTTCGGAAACCAGCCAGTTCATATATTCTAATTCACCGTCATTATCTAATACCCAATAAAATTGTTGACCTGGTTCTAATTGTGCTAATGCCGAATGCTGCTTAATTAAATTTTTCGCAACGGATGCAGTTAAGCCTGATTGCTCTAATACATCTTTAAGTTTATCGCCTCGAGCTACGGTATAACTGAATTGGTTTTGAATTCGTAGTGCTTGGTCAGCCACATCAAGTAAATCTTCTAATGCTTTTTCAGCTTCTTCTGGGAGTTTTTCCCCAGGAACTTGATTTTCAACCGTTTCAATCCCTTCTTCTACTTCATCGTCTTGCCCAACTAATTCATCTTCATAAGAAGTCGCTGTTTGATCATCAACAATTTCGTCGTCATGTTCGATTACTAATGCCGACTGAGTCAGTAAATCAGTCACATAATTAATAAAACTGGAATGTTGCTCCTGATGGAGAGTATTATTTTCCGCCAAATTAGTGTTGATACTCTGATATTTTTCCTGTTTATCAATGGCAATAATATCTTCCTGTGAAGATGTATTATTGATTGAGGATTGATCTTTTAGTGCGAGAACAATACCAACAAATAGACTAAATACCGCTAATAAGAAAACCGCAATCTTAAAATGTTTTTTATGTCGCTTACGATCTCTCGCTAAAATTACATGTTGCAAAATATATCCCGCTATTTTTAAAATTTACTAAAATTTACATATTTTTCTGAGTAGACTATTTTACCAAGAAAAAATTCATTTAATCTATTGTCACAACACGAAAAATCAGCTAATTTTAACTTAATACCCCTAATTTTTTTATATCAATGAAAATCCATCATCTTAAACCGAATCTAAATACCACTAAATTTGAACTATTCAAACAGAATTTATCCGCGACAGCACTGGTTTCTCTTGAGAATATTGAAGTGTCTTTCAATGGACAAAAAGCATTACAAAATATTAATTTATCTATTTATCCTAACTCTATCACGACGATAGTCGGGCCAAATGGTGGAGGAAAATCTACCCTGCTTAAAATATTGCTAAAATTACTTAGCCCAAATAAAGGAAAGGTTATTCATCAAAAAGGACTCAAAATTGGCTATGTACCACAAAAATTGCATTTAGAACCCTCGATGCCCATTACTGTTTATCGATTTCTTGCGCTAAAACCACATACTACCAAAGAAATGATTAACCAAGCACTAGATCTGTTTTCTATTACCCATCTCACTGAAAATAGTATGCAAAAATTATCGGGTGGTGAACTTCAACGTGTATTGCTGGCTCGGGCAATTTTAGATCGTCCGCAACTTTTAGTGTTAGATGAACCAATGCAAGGCGTTGATATTATAGGCCAAACCGAACTCTATCAATTACTTAATAAAACAAGGGATCTCCTTAACTGTGCTATTTTAATGGTCTCACACGACTTAAATATTGTGATGGCGAATACAGATGAAGTGCTTTGCATCAATAAACATATTTGTTGTGCCGGTAGCCCCGAAGTCATTACACACGATCCGAGCTTTATCCATTTTTTTGGCGACCAATTTGCACGTAATGTTGCATTTTATTCACATAAACATAACCATCACCATAATTTACATGGCGATATCTGCCTTGGTGAATGTAGTTGTAAGCACTAATAGGCGTCCTTTTTACTAAATGTTTAAAATTTGTAAAAATAATGCTAAAAATAACCGCTTGTAGCACAAGATTTATCTAAAAATCAGACTTACTTCACATTTTATTTGCTTAAATTGGAGTATAATAAGGGCGTGATTTCATACCACAAACAGGTCAGGTCTTTATGCAATATACACATTTTGATGATTGGCTTGCATCATCTGCATTAGGCGGTGCAAACCAATCTTATATAGAAGAAATTTATGAACAGTATCTAGAAAATCCAGCAAATGTTGATGAAAGCTGGAGAAACATCTTTGATTCATTTCCTAAAACTCCCCAAGTTGAACAAGCTCACACCCCTATTCGTGACTATTTCCGTAAATTAGCCCGTGAACAGCAACCTCAATCCGTCACTATTATTGACCCAGAAGCAGGGGCGAAACAAGTTCGCTTACTGCAATGGATTAACGCTCATCGTTTCCGTGGCTATTTAGAGGCAAAACTTGACCCAATTAACTATTACCGTTGGAAAACCTCCAGCGTGCCTGAATTGGACTACAAATATCACGGCTTCACCGATGAAGATCTCAACGAGACCTTTACGGTCGGTCGCTATGTGTATGATAAAGACACAATGAAACTCAGCGAACTGGATAAAGCATTAAAAGAAACTTATTTAGGGCCTATTGGTTTAGAATTTATGCACGTTCAAGATATTGAACAACGCAACTGGCTTCAAGCCAAAATGGAAAGCGTGCTAAACAAACCACTGTTCACCAAAGCAGAAAAACTGAATTTATTAAGCGAATTGACCGCTGCCGATGGTTTAGAGCGTTACTTAGGGGCAAAATTCCCGGGGGCAAAACGGTTCTCATTGGAAGGTAGTGATGCCTTTATTCCGATGATGAAAGAAATTATCCGCCACGCTTCCCGTCAAGGTATGACCGATGTGGTTTTAGGTATGGCACACCGTGGTCGTTTGAATATGTTAGTGAACGTATTTGGTAAACGCCCGGCAGAATTGTTTGATGAATTTGCCGGCAAACACGCTGATGAAAGCCGCACGGGCGATGTGAAATACCACCAAGGTTTCTCCTCAAACTTTGCCGTAGATGATAAAAACGTTCACCTTACCCTTGCTTTCAACCCATCGCATTTAGAGATTGTTAGCCCGGTGGTAATCGGCTCAGTGCGTGCAAGACAAGAACGTATGCGTGATACCGAACACGAAAAGGTGCTTGCGGTGACCGTTCACGGTGACTCTGCAGTGGCAGGGCAAGGTGTAGTGCAAGAAACCTTAAATATGGCAAATGCTCGTGGCTATAAAGTAGGAGGCACTATCCGTATTGTCATAAACAACCAAATCGGATTCACCACCTCTAACCCAAATGACACCCGCTCCACCGAATTTTGTACCGACATTGCCAAAATGATTCAGGCACCGATTATTCACGTTAATGGTGATGATCCGGAAGCTGTTGCCTTTGCAGCGAGAATGGCTGTGGAATATCGTACTAAATTTAAACGTGATATTTTTATTGATTTAATCTCTTACCGTCGTCACGGTCATAATGAAGCCGATGAGCCTTTAGCAACTCAGCCGATGATGTATAGCATCATCAAAAAACACCCGACACCTCGCAAAGTCTATGCGGATCGTTTAATTACCGAAGGTGTTTTAACCAACGAGCAAGAAATCGAGATGTTAAACCTGTATCGTGATGCCTTAGACAACGGCGAATGCGTTGTGCCGGAATGGCGTGAAATGGATATGGCAGCGGTCGATTGGCTACAATATCTCAATTACGACTGGACTGCCCCATACGAAAGTAAATTCCCTGAAGAACGATTCTTAACCATTGCCAAACGGGTGTGCGAATATCCGGCTTCGCTTAAAGCTCATTCTCGGGTGGAAAAGATCTATGCTGATCGTAAAGAGATGTACGAAGGCAAGAAATTATTCGACTGGGGTATGGCTGAAACAATGGCATACGCTACGTTGTTAGACGAAGGCACACACGTTCGCCTTTCAGGGGAAGATGCAGGTCGTGGAACATTCTTCCATCGCCACGCAGTAATCCACAACCAAAATGATGGTACGGGCTATGTGCCATTAACGCAATTACACGCTAACCAAGGACGTTTCCAAGTGTGGGACTCCGTACTCTCTGAAGAAGCGGTACTCGCCTTTGAATATGGCTTTGCCACTACCGACCCGAAAACGCTCACCATTTGGGAAGCTCAATTTGGGGATTTCGCTAACGGGGCTCAAATTGTCATCGACCAATTTATCAGCTCAGGCGAACAAAAATGGGGCAGAATGTGCGGTTTAGTGATGTTATTACCACACGGCTATGAAGGACAAGGTCCGGAACACTCCTCTGCTCGAGTGGAACGCTATTTACAGCTTTGTGCCCAACAAAATATTCAGGTTTGTGTGCCATCAACGCCGGCACAGGTTTACCATATGTTACGCCGCCAAGCGATTCGCAAAATGCGTCGCCCATTAGTTGCGATTACACCGAAATCATTGCTACGCCACCCACTTGCGGTGTCGTCTCTTGATGAGCTGATTAACGGTTCATTCCAAAATGTGATTGGTGAGATCGATAACATTGACCCTAAACAAGTCAAACGTGTGGTGATGTGTTCAGGTAAAGTGTACTACGACTTAATTGAAAAACGCCGTGAGAATAACCAAACCGATGTAGCGATTATTCGTATTGAGCAACTTTACCCGTTCCCGCTGGAGGAAATGCAACAAATTCTTGCCCCTTACGCTCACGTTAAAGACTTTGTATGGTGCCAAGAAGAGCCGCTAAACCAAGGGGCGTGGTATTGCAGCAAGCACAATTTTGAGGCTTCTCTGCCGGAAGGTGCAAAATTGACCTACGCAGGCAGACCAGCTTCCGCCTCACCGGCAGTGGGTTATCCGTCTTTACACGCAAAACAACAAAAACAACTTGTTGAAGATGCTTTAACGATCGCTTAATAACAAAAATGGGCGTGCATACGCCCTACAAGCGGTTGATTTTTAAGAAAAGTTTACCATTTACGCTGTTGGAGTTTTAAAACTCTCTCGAAAAAAGGAATAAGTTATGACCATTGAAATTTTAACCCCCGATTTACCCGAATCTGTTGCCGATGCAACCGTTGCCACTTGGCATAAAAAAGTGGGCGACAATGTAAAACGTGATGAAATTTTAGTCGAAATTGAAACTGATAAAGTTGTTTTAGAAGTGCCTGCTTCAAGCGACGGAATCCTTGCTGAAATTACGCAAGAACAAGGTGCTACAGTTGTTTCTAAGCAATCACTGGGTAAATTAGTGGTAGCTAAAGCCGGTGATATTAGCCCAGCAACTATCGAGCAACAAACAGAGGCAACCCCTTCAGATCGCAAATATGCCGCGATTGAAAACAGCCATACCAATGCAGATGATCAAGGCCCAGCGATTCGCCGTTTATTAGCCGAACACGACTTACAAGCCGCTGATATTCAAGGCAGTGGTGTAGGCGGCAGAATCACCCGCGAAGATATTGAAAAAGAGATTGCCAAACGAGTGCAAATCAACCAAGTGAAAGAGTCTGCAACCAGCCAAAACACCGTTAGCACTGTAGCATTTAACAGCCGTAGCGAAAAACGTGTGCCGATGACACGACTCCGCAAACGTATTGCCGAACGCTTACTAGAAGCAAAAAACACTACCGCAATGCTCACTACTTTTAATGAGCTGGATATGCAACCGATTATGAATTTACGCAAGACCTATGGCGAAAAATTCGAAAAACAACACGGCGTGCGTTTAGGCTTTATGTCGTTCTATATTAAAGCAGTGGTTGAAGCGTTAAAACGCTACCCTGAAATCAATGCCTCGATTGATGGCGATGATGTGGTTTATCACAACTATTTCGACATCAGCATTGCGGTTTCTACCCCACGAGGCTTAGTCACACCGGTGTTGCGTGATTGCGACAAAATGAGTATGGCGGATATCGAGAAGAAAATTAAAGAACTTGCCGAAAAAGGGCGTGACGGCAAATTAACCGTTGAAGACTTAACCGGCGGTAACTTCACTATCACTAACGGCGGCGTATTCGGTTCTTTAATGTCCACCCCAATTATCAACCCGCCACAAAGTGCGATTTTGGGTATGCACGCTATTAAAGACCGCCCTGTCGCCATTGACGGGCAAGTGGTAATCCGCCCGATGATGTACCTAGCCTTAAGCTATGACCACCGTTTAATTGACGGCAAAGAATCTGTCGGTTTCTTAGTGACAGTCAAAGAGTTATTAGAAGACCCAACCCGTCTTCTTTTGGAAATTTAATCGAAAATATGACCGCTTGTACTTTTAGCTGCAAGCGGTCTGTTTTTAATAAAATTTGACAAAATCCGATAAACGCTCTATTTGAGTTCCCTTCTGAGCCACCTGAGCGACTTTGAATTTGTAGGAAAAATTTAGTGTTTGAGCTTGCAAGGCAAGCGAGTTATAAATTTTTCCGTCAAGCAAATTCAAACTAAGCGAAGAAGGTGGCGAAGCAGGGTGTGCTTTCTTTTGGTTACTTTTCTTTGCACAAGCAAAGAAAAGTAACATAAAAAAACCAAACGAGGAAACTCTATGAACCTACACGAATATCAAGCAAAACAAATATTCAAACAATACGGGCTTCCCGTAAGCCAAGGGATTGCTTGCAAAACGGCGGAGGAAGCCGTTGAGGCAATCAACAAACTACAAGGCGAACAGTGGGCGATAAAATGCCAAGTTCACGCTGGTGGGCGTGGCAAAGCCGGTGGAGTAAAGTTGGTTCGCAATGAAACAGAAGTTCGTGAATTTGCCGATAAATGGCTCGGCAAACGCTTAGTAACCTTTCAAACCGATGCTAACGGACAACCGGTTAATACCTTATATTTAGAAGAAACCTGCAATATTGACCGTGAATTGTACTTAGGGGCAGTGGTTGATCGCTCTGCTCAAAAAGTGATTTTTATGGCATCAAGTGCCGGCGGTATGAATATTGAAGAAGTAGCGGAGAAAACCCCTGAATTAATTCACAAAGCAGTAATTGACCCACTCACCGGTGGACAAGCTTATCAAGGGCGTGAGTTAGCGTTTAAATTAGGCTTAAAAGGCGATGAAGTTAAACAATTTGCGGATATTTTCGTGAAACTGGCTAACCTATTTGTTGAAAAAGATTTAGCTTTATTAGAGGTAAATCCACTTGTCATCACTAAAGAAGGGCAACTACTCTGCTTAGATGCAAAAATGTCGATTGACAGCAATGCTCTCTACCGCCACCCGGAACTTAAAGAGTTACAAGACCCATCGCAAGATGATGAACGTGAAGCCGAAGCAGAAAAATGGAATCTTAACTACGTTGCATTAGACGGCAATATCGGCTGTATGGTAAACGGTGCAGGGCTAGCAATGGGGACGATGGATATCGTCAAACTTTATGGCGGTAAACCTGCTAACTTCTTAGATGTTGGTGGTGGGGCAACCAAAGAGCGTGTAGCAGCAGCCTTTAAATTGATTTTATCTGACCCGAATGTAAAAGCTGTGTTAGTCAATATTTTTGGTGGTATTGTCCGCTGCGATTTGATTGCTGATGGTGTGATTGCAGCAGTTAATGAAGTAGGCGTAAATGTGCCTGTTATCGTACGTTTAGAAGGCACTAATGCTGCACAAGGACGAGAGATTTTAGCCAATAGCGGACTCAGCATTCTGGCGGCATCATCACTCAAACAAGCGGCTGAATTAGCGGTAAAATCTGCAAATTAGGAGGAAAAATGTCGATTTTAATTGATAAAAACACAAAAGTAATTTGCCAAGGTTTCACCGGCGGACAAGGTACTTTCCACAGCGAACAAGCCCTTGCTTATGGCACACAATTAGTCGGTGGAGTTTCGCCGAATAAAGGTGGTACAACCCATTTAGGCTTGCCAGTTTTTAACACCGTGCGTGAAGCGGTAGAAACAACAGGTGCAACTGCAACCGTTATCTACGTTCCCGCTCCCGGCTGCAAAGATGCCATTTTAGAAGCCATTGATGCCGGCATTCAACTGATTGTCTGTATTACCGAAGGCATTCCAACTTTGGATATGTTACAAGTCAAACAACGCCTAAACCAAACCGGCGTAAGAATGATCGGCCCGAACTGCCCGGGTGTGATTACCCCTGATGAGTGCAAAATCGGCATTATGCCGGGGCATATTCATAAAAAAGGTAATATTGGCATTGTTTCCCGTTCTGGCACTTTAACTTATGAGGCAGTTAAACAAACAACTGACGAAGGGTTTGGGCAATCTACTTGTGTTGGTATCGGTGGCGATCCTATTCCGGGTTCTAACTTTATTGATATTTTAAAGTTATTCCAAGACGATCCTGAAACTGAAGCGATTGTGATGATTGGTGAAATCGGTGGCTCTGCCGAAGAAGAAGCGGCTGCCTTTATTAAAGAAAATGTCACCAAACCTGTAGTCAGTTACATTGCCGGTGTCACCGCACCTAAAGGCAAGCGTATGGGACACGCCGGAGCCATTATCAGTGGCGGTAAAGGCACTGCCGATGAAAAATTTAAAGCCCTTGAAGAGGCAGGTGTGACAACAGTCCGGAGTTTAGCCGAAATCGGCTCCGCACTGAGAAAAATTTTAGGCTAAACTAAAAGTTCAAGCGGTCATATTTACCCATTTTTTTGTAAATATGACCGCTTGTTTTTTGCCATTAAATTACTCTTTCGATTTCCAAATTAATGGGTCAACACCTTTATGGATAAGGTCTTGATGTTCTTCAATTCTAAACACTGGCTCTTTGCCACTTTTCACTTGGCGAAGATAGTCTTTTAAAATAATCCAGACAATCGGAGCAAGAATTAAGATAGCCACCAAGTTAATTACCGCCATTGATGCCATCACTGTATCGGCAAATGCCCATACAATACCGCCGTCTCTTACTGCACCGAAGTACACAAAGAATAAAACGATGGCACGGAATCCCCACACAAACCACGGACTGTTTTTAATGTAGCGGATATTAGTTTCTGCATACGCATAGTTACCAATAATGGAAGTGAAACAAAATAGTAAAATCACAAAGGCCAAAAAGTGTAATCCAAATTCGCCTAAATGGAATTGTAATGCAGTTTGAGTAAGTGAAATACCTCTTAAAGTTTCACCACCATAGTTATTTGACATAAGAATGATCACTGCGGTACAAGTACAGACTACAATCGTATCAACAAATACGCCCAACATTTGAATTAAACCTTGGCTTGCCGGGTGTTTAGCATCAGAAGTTGCAGCAGAGTTTGGTGCAGACCCCATACCGGCTTCGTTTGAGAATAAACCACGTTTAATCCCCATCAGCATAGTTTTGGATACCAATGCTCCAAACATTCCACCTGCAGCAGCAGAAAAATCAAAGGCGCTTTCAATAATTAAAGAGATTATACTTGGCACTTTTTCAATATTCATACCTAAAATAATTACTGCAATAATCAAGTAGAATAATGCCATCATTGGAACAACTTGAGCAGAAACTTTACCAATACGCTTGACCCCTCCAGAAATAATTAACCCTGTAATCACCACTAATGTCATGCCTACGTAGACTGGGTTCCAATCCCACGCATTTTTGGTTGCTTCCACAATAGAGTTAGATTGCACAGCATTAAAAGCAAAACCAAAGGTGAAGATAAGCGTTACTGCAAAAGCAATCGCAAGAGAAGGAAGTTTTAAGCCACGAGTGATGTAATAAGCAGGTCCACCACGGAACATACCATTTGGATCCCTAGTTTTATATAGTTGAGCTAAAGAAGATTCAGCAAAGGCAGAACTCATTCCCATTAGTGCTGTAATCCACATCCAGAATACCGCACCTGGCCCACCAAGAGCAATCGCAGTAGCAACCCCACCAATGTTGCCAACTCCAACACGGCTGGCTAAGCCAGTAGTAAAGGCTTGGAATGGAGTTAATGATTTCCCTTCACTAGAACGTCCCCCCCACATTTCACGCAAACTTTGCGGAAGAAGACGTAGCTGGACAAAACCTGTTGTAAGAGTGAAAAATAACCCTGCACCGAGCAATAGGATAATCGTTACGTCCCAAAGTGGACCGTCGATTGTGTTCACAATCCAAGTCAGTACACTCTCAAAGAATAGAATAATTGAATCCATAAAGACCTCTTAATTGAAAATAAAACTTCCACATTGTAACTGATTTAATATTTTTAAAAAGTTTTTTTAATACTTTTAATAAAAATTTTTAATAACTTATTAATTTAGCGTTTGAAAAAAATGCCTGTACCAGTATCAATGAAACTACTGTGAAATAATACCATTCCAAATAGAATTAATGCGAGTCCAAGTGTAAATTTTAATATCCAAACGATATTTCGATTAATTTGAGCTGAAAAATACCATTGGCTAACCTTAACTGCCTTATTTCTCGCAATGATAACAAGATAAGCAAATAAGCTTAAAGTCAGCCCTGTTCCTACTGCCATAGCTAATGCTGAAATAACCCCCCAAGCATAGAGATTGAGCGTATAAGAAAGAAATAAAACAAGAATAGCACCAGAGCAAGGTCTTGAGCCAATACTCAATACTAACATCAGCCGTGCTTTCCAATCTTTCACTTGCTGCATTTCATTTGAAGTTGGCAAATGTTTATGGCCACAGCTACAATTTTCGGTATGAATATGCCCTTTCTGCGTAACAAGCGGTAATTTTCCAGCTTTTTTTTGCGAAATCCGAATGGATTTAATGATAGGCTTTCGTGCTTTATTAACCGTTCGATACACCTGATAACACCAGTAAATGCCGAACAAGATCATCAAACCAAAGCTCCCCCGCTCAACCCATTTTAGGGTTAAATTAAAATATTGGCGAGAGAGAGTAAAAATCACCACAATGACCGTCACCAATGAAATTGCCACTGAGCCCTGCACCAATGCTGAGGCAAAAGTGATTTTCATCGCCTGATTTAATTTTGTTTTTTCAAAAGAAAGATAACTACTCAGAATAAATTTTCCGTGACCGGGCCCAACTGCGTGAAATACCCCATATAAAAAGCTAATAAATACTAAGGTAATACCGGCTTTACTTTGATTTTCAGCCAATTCATTGAGAGAAGCGGAAAGCTGTAAATTAAAATTTTTTTGCCATTCCATCACTTTAAACAATATCATTGGATAAAGCTGATAAAGAGCAAATAGGCTCAAAAATCCTATCGATATCATCCCCCAATGTGTTACTTTTAATCGCATATAATCTCCACTTTTTGGGCAAATTGGGCACCAAGAGAGTAATCTCCATTTTCAGGCATATCCGGTGATTGGTTTTTATCCAAACCAGAAGCATATAAGCGTAACTTACTATCTACTTGAGGTTGCACCAATGTTGCTTTACAACTTGCATTACTGATATTGACATCAGCAGGGCGATTATATTCCATCGCAATGTAATAACTCGGTTCATAAGTATAGAATCTCACTTTACTCTGCTTTAATTCATAAGGATTAGCTAAATGAAAAGTAATATAAAAAATCACTCTGTTATTCTTGATTTCAAAGCGAGTTTCTGTGGGTTTTGTCGTAAATTTTATCGGCTGATTTTGGCTATCATATAAGGTGCTAAAATAATGATTTTGCAGTGCAGTTTGCACCATCTCTGCGGTGATATTTTGCTGAGTTTTTTCTTTATCTTGACTGTTTTTCACTTCATAAATTAACTCAGAAGAAGCGATTTCATCCATCATCCATTCCATCTGAAAAGATTTCAACATTGAACCTTCCACAATAACATTCGTTTTCAAATCAACAAATGAATGTGGGTGAGAAAAAACTGGCATTGAATATAATGCAATTAACGTGATAATCGTCTTAATAAATTTCATATTTACTTTCACTATAAAATAAAAAAGCGAACAAGTTCCCCCTGTTCGCATTTCAAGAATTTAGTGAGTTGGTCGATAAGCCGAGTTCTGTCGTGGACAATCATTCCTCTAGGCGTACATTTACATATACGCTCAAGCAACCTACCCGAACTCTCAGCGGGCCACCGATTGAGTTCCTATTTGGTCTTGCTACGAGTGGAGTTTACCCTGCTGTGGAATGTTACCACCCACACGGTGCGCTCTTACCGCACCCTTTCACCCTTACCGACAAAGCCGGCGGTCTGCTCTCTGTTGCACTGGTCGTAGGCTCACGCCCCCCGGACGTTATCCGGCACTCTGCCCTGTGTAGCTCGGACTTTCCTCTCGTTTACTTGTCCCCCAGTTTACATTTTCACGAATTTAGAGGCTTCAATAAACCAGCGATTGCCTAACCAACTCAGCACTAGAGTATAATGCTTTCGCAAAAAATTGCAAGGAAATAACCGCTTGTAGCTATTATGGCAAAATAAAAAAGGATTAAGTTCATTTAAAAACTTAATCCTCTTCGCTTTAATTCACTCGTAAAAATTACGCACGTTTGAAGTCTAAGTGAACTAATTTTGGTTTAGTTGGGTGGCGTTGAATTGCTTGTACTTTTACTTGCTCTTCTTTACCTGCAACAACGATAGTTAATACTTCGTTATAGAATGAATCGTGAACTTGTGCGTTGTTCACTTTATCGTGATCTAAAATGATTGATACAGGCTCTGCATTACCACCGTAGATGATTGCAGGAACTTGACCATTGTGACGCAGGCGGCGGCTCGCACCCTTACCTTGCGCAGAACGAACTTCAGCTTCAAATTTGAATGACATAGTTTTATTCTCTTAAATAAAATGGGGAAATCCCCGTGAATAGAAAAAACAGCAGGCGACCCAGCTGTTTCCGAAAAAATATCGGCATATCCGTCTCGATATGCCGACTGCGTATTTTACTAAAGTTGCAGAAAAATGCAATGTAAAAATATTAAGCAACCAGTTTTTTCAACTGCTCTGCATAAGCTTCCCAATCTGTAATTGGTCGAGTTGCTACACCTGATTGAATTGCTGCTTTTGCTACACCAATCGAGACATTCACGATCAAACGTGGATCAAATGGCGTTGGAATAATATATTCCGGGCCAAACGATAATTCGCCATAAGTTGAAATAACTTCAAACGGCACAGGTTCTTTAGCCAACTCTGCAATCGCATGGGCTGCTGCCATTTTCATTTCTTCATTAATGGTTTTTGCCCCAACATCTAATGCTCCACGGAATAAGAACGGGAAACAAAGCACATTATTCACTTGGTTTTTAAAGTCTGAACGACCGGTACATACAATCGCATCTGGACGGACAGCCTTCGCTTCAGCAGGTGTAATTTCCGGCACAGGATTCGCTAAAGCAAGAATTAATGGATCTTTTGCCATTGTTTTAACCATTTCTTGCGTTAAAGCTCCGCCTTTTGAACAACCTAAGAAAACATCTGCATTCGCAACAGCATCTGCCAATGTTCTCCAACCATTATCTTCTATTGCATAGAATTGTTTGGTTTCGTCCATCTTATCACCACGACCTTGGAAAATAACGCCCTTAGAATCGCACATTGTGATATTTTCTTTTTTCACACCTAATGAACGGAGTAAGTTAGTACACGCAATCGCTGATGCTCCAGCACCGTTTACCACTAAACGTACTTCTGAAATTGCTTTACCTACCACTTGTAATCCATTAATCACCGCCGCACCGGTAATAATTGCCGTACCGTGTTGATCATCGTGGAACACAGGGATTCCCATACGTTCACGTAATTTTTGCTCTACATAAAAACACTCAGGTGCTTTAATATCTTCCAGATTAATGCCACCAAAAGTCGGTTCTAACGATGCAATAATCTCTACTAATTTCTCCGGATCAGTTTCATTAATTTCAATATCAAACACATCAATTCCGGCAAATTTCTTAAATAAAACCCCTTTTCCTTCCATCACAGGCTTACTTGCTAAAGCACCAATATCGCCTAAGCCTAACACTGCTGTACCATTAGAAATAACTGCAACTAAGTTACCTCGTGCCGTATAACGATAAGAAGCTGAAGGATCTTTTTCAATCGCTAAGCAAGGCTCAGCAACCCCAGGAGAGTAGGCTAAAGCTAAATCATGCTGAGTATCTAATGCTTTAGTAGGAGTAACGGAAATTTTTCCGGGGATTGGGAACTCGTGGAAATCAAGCGCCTGTTGTTTTAAATCGCTCATTTTAGAAACCTTATAATCTATAAAAATAAAAGTAATCAATAGCCAAAGAGTAGCCATTTTACCCTAAATTTTTTCGCATTTTTATGGCTTTACTCTCATTTTTTATGATATTTACAAAAAATAATACAAAAACGACCGCTTGTTTTACTCAAATCAAGCATTCTTCATCTTATTGATAAAATAAGAGACCATTTCAGAAGCTATATCAACATCATTTACTCTCTCTATGCCTTCAAATCCTGGGCTGGCATTGACTTCTAAAATAACTACGCCTTTCTCTATCCGCAGAAAATCAACGCCTGCAATATCAAGCCCTATCGTTTTAGTTGCTTTAATTGCTAACGCACGTTCCATCTGAGTTAATTCAATCGGTTGAGCCGTTCCACCTTGATGAATATTAGCTCTAAAATCGCCTGTTACGCTGGTTCGGCTCATTGATGCTACCACTTCATTGCCAATCACAAACGCCCGAATATCTTGTCCTTCAGCTTCGCTCACAAATTGTTGGCATAAATAAGGCTCATTTACTTGCCTAAAGGTCGCTAACACGGCCTCGGCATTATTTTTGCCTTCAAATAGCATTACGCCATTGCCCTGTGAACCATTTAGCACTTTTGAAATAAGTGGAAAAGCAAATTGATTGAGTTGTGATTTCACCGAAACCAAATGCCCTGCAAAATTCGTATTGGGAACGGGTAAAGTATGTTCTGCTAATTTTTGCAATGTTCGCCATTTGTCTCTAGCTAACGCAAATGCCGCTGAATGATTTAAAACCGGAATACCTTTTGCTTCAAAATGGCGTAACACCGAACAGCCCATTTCAGTGCTACTGGTGCCAAAGCGAGGCAAAATACCGCCATAATCCGGCAACAATACCGGCTCCGGACGGTTTTTATCATAACTCTCACCAGCTTGATAATAGATTTGAAATTTGCCATTTTCTAACCCGAGTAGCATTCGATTAGGGTCTAAAATATCCAGCTCAATCCCCTTTGCCTCACAAGCTGCTTTTATTCGACAGCAGCTATATAAACGAGGCTCTCGGCATAGCATTAGCCACTTCATTTTTTCAGTAATCCTTTCTGATTGAAAAACGGCAAAATATGCGGACGAACAGGCTTATCCAATGTTTTATGAATGGCTGCTTGCCATTGTTGTGGCTCGCCGATTCTTGCTTGGTAGTAAGCGGTCAAATTTTCATTATATTTTGCAAATTCAGTCCAATCAAAATCCTGATATTGATTGTTATAACAAACCAAACTATTCGGCAAACGAGGTTTTATTGCAGGGTCTTGTGCCGGATACCCCAAACACATACCCACCAGTGGCACACAGTATTCCGGCAACCTAAGGGCTTTAGAAACTCGCTCAATATCATTACGCAATGCCCCAATATACACCGCTCCCAGCCCTAGTGATTCGGCGGCTAAAAATACATTTTGAGCAAAAATACCGGTATCTACCGCCCCAATTAACGACACCTCTGCCCATTCTAATTGCGATTCAGGCACAAGTTGTTTGTGTTTATTAAAATCAATACAGAACACCAAAAATTCAGCACAATCTACCACATATTGCATACCTGAAACGGCTTTTAATGTTTCTCGAATCTGCTTATCGGTTACACGAATCACGCTCACACATTGCAGATGATTTGAACTTGAAGCCGCTTTGCCTGCCTCAATTAAGGTTTGGAACATCGCTTCAGAAATAGGCTGTTCGGTAAATTTACGAATAGAACGGTGAGATAAAATCGTCTCAAGAGTCGGTTTACTTTGCATATTTTTCTCGTCTAAAGTTTATCTAAATAATTTTTGCCATCAAGCAAGCTTACCTGTCGCATAATCCACGCTTGGCGTTTTCGCATACTCGGGCCGGGTTTATCTACCCTAAACACCAACGGGTTAGGCAAAGAGGCTGCCAATAGTGCGGATTCTTGCAAGGTTAGCTGTTTGGCTGATTTTTTGAAAAAATGCTTTGCGGCTGCTTCCACGCCAAAAATGCCGTTGCCAAATTCCGCAATATTGAGGTACACCTCTAAAATCCGATCCTTACTCCACACATTTTCGACTAACAGAGTTAAAGGCACTTCTATCCCTTTGCGTAACCAGCTTTGCCCGTGCCATAAAAACATATTTTTTACCGTCTGTTGCGAAATGGTTGAGCCACCACGCACTTTTTTGGATTTAGCATTCAGTTTCAAGGCAGTTTCTATCGCTTGTAAGTCAATGCCAAAATGGCTTTCAAACTTTTGATCTTCTGAGGCAATCACAGCCATTTGCATTTGCCACGAAATCTCGTTCAGGCTCACCCACTCTTTTTTGATTGGATAAGATTTCCCCTGAACCAAATTTTCCACCTTTTTTTGCACCATATACGCAGAATAAGGCACCGGTAACACCGAAAAAATCAGTATCGGAATTAGAAAAAATGTACCACCAAAGGCTAATAAGCGGCTCGAGCCAAACCAAAGCCAGCCCAGTTTACTTCTTATTTTGCGAGGAATAAAAAAAAGCCCTATTTTCTTCAAAAGAGAGCTTAAAAATCGCTTGTTACGCTTTGCCATTGACTGTTCCGTTAACCTTGCCGTTCACCCATTGCAGAAAATCTTGATCGAGTGTTTTAAGCATATTTGAACCACGAGTGATGGTTGCCGCACTGGTGTTTAAATTTTGTTGGATTTCCCGTTGCGAATCTTCACCTTTTAGCAAAGCTTGCACAATTTGTAAACGTAAGCCTAATGAACCTCGCTCATCGGCGGTGAGAAACATTGAGAAAAACGGCTCAAGTCTATCTTCCGCAACCGCTTGTTCAAGCAGAGCCAAAAACTGCGTCCACTCGTTTGGATCTCGCTGGTTATAGAGTGTTTTCATACTGTCCCTTGAAGTAAAAACGGTGACAAGCGGTCAGATTTTTACAAAATTTTGCAGAAAAACGACCGCTTGCTCTCCATTATTTTTTCGATTTTTTACCGCCACGTTGGTCGTCTAACTCTGCCCCTTTCGGTACGCTGAATTTAAACAAATCGCTTGAGACACCGCCGGTAGTAATATTGCGTAACACATATAAGTTACTTTGCCCGTCACGCTCAATGGTGCTGAAACCTTTTAATAAACCGCTTTGGTCAATCCGCACATCAAACTGTTTTAAATTGCTTTTCTTCGATTTTGGCTTAAGCACGAAAGTATCAGCACTTTGGCTGACATCATATTGATCCCAGTGGCTTTTATCACTGCTGGTTAATAAGACGAATGGCGTATTATTCACTGCATCTTGCACGGTATTTACCGTAACTTGTGAAACGAAAGGATCGTAAAACCATAAGTCTTTGCCGTCAGACACAATCAAATTTTCTTGTGGCGATTTGGTATCCATTCTAAATAAGTTCGGGCGTTTTACTTGGAATTTGCCTTTGCCTTGCTGAATTTGTTTACCTTTGCTAGAACGCACGGTTTGGTCGAAATCCGCACTGTATTGGCTTACTTGTTCCAAACGGCGTTGTAATTCTGCAACAGATTGTGCATCAGCCAATGCCACATTTGCCAAGCCAAATAACGCTAAACCGAATACCGATTTTTTAAATAATGTTTTCATTTGTTTTCCTTTTTACCAACAAGAATTTTCTTGTTTGACAATAAAATCATCAAAAGTTTCATATTAATGAACTGTTACAACAATACAATAAAATCCAAACTATGTATAGTTGAGAATATGTAGGTTTATATTTTTTGTTTTCCTTTTTAGCTCCTTTCTTTGAGCTACGAGGGGCTAGGGAGATTTGGTAGCCATATTCACAAAGCTAGAGAATTGATAACTCTCAAGTCTATATACATCATTCTATTTTTATTTATTTTCTTCGTTTATCTCTTCTGCCAAATCTCCCCCTCCCCTCTTTGCTAAAGAGGGGGGATTGCTCATCAAATATATAAGCTAATGAGCCTCGTCCCAGTTTTCGCCTATGCCGACTTCGGCAATTAGTGGCACTTTGAGGCTAATCGCTTTTTCCATTTCGGTTTTGATTAATTGGCTGTAATGGTCGATTTTATCGGCTTTGACTTCAAACACCAATTCATCGTGAACCTGCATAATCATTTTGATTTCATCATTATCACGAATCGCATTATCAATGCCAATCATCGCCACCTTAATAATATCGGCAGCCGTGCCTTGCATTGGGGCATTAATTGCTACCCGCTCTGCGGCTTTACGCAAAATAGCATTGCCGGATTTAATATCAGGCAAGTACAAACGGCGACCAAATAGGGTTTCAACATAGCCTTTTTCAACTGCAACTTCACGAATATCGGTCATAAATTGTTGAACTGCTGGGTAACGTTGGAAGTAGCGATCCATATATTTTTGAGCCTCAGCACGCCCAATCCCTAATTGGTTTGAAAGCCCAAATGACGACATTCCGTAAATCAGCCCGAAGTTAATTGCTTTCGCACTGCGGCGTTGTTCGGAGGTGACTTCACCTAACTCCACCCCGAAAATTTCGGCAGCGGTAGCACGGTGAATATCTTTGCCCTCCGCAAAGGCGTTGATCATTCCCTCATCATTCGATAAATGAGCCATAATCCGTAGCTCAATTTGTGAATAGTCGGCAGCGACAATTTTATAACCTTCTCTCGCAACAAAAGCTTGGCGAATCCGTCTGCCCTCTTCATTGCGGATCGGAATGTTCTGCAAATTCGGATCGCTGGAAGAAAGGCGTCCGGTTGCAGTGACCGCTTGGTTGTAAGAGGTATGCACCCGCCCTGTTTTTTTGTTAATCAGTTGCGGCAATTTATCGGTGTAGGTGGATTTCAACTTACTTAGCCCACGATGCTCCATTAATAACTTCGGCACTAAATGCCCTTGTTGAGCCAACTCGTCTAATACTTCTTCGTTGGTTGAGGGTGCACCTTTTGGCGTTTTCTTCAACACCGGCAAGCCTAATTTTTCAAACAAAATCTCTTGTAATTGTTTGGTTGAGGCAAGATTGAAGGTTTGTCCTGCCTCTGAATGTACTAATGTTTCAACTTCCGCCAAGCGTTTTTCAATTTCAGCCGACTGGGTCAATAATTTTTTCGGGTCAATCAACACGCCGTTGCGTTCAATTCGAGAAAGCACGCTCACAAGTGGCATTTCAATTTCATCGAATAATTTCACCAATTCAGGCTCTTTCTGTAATTTTTCCCACAATACTTGGTGGAGTTTCATCGTTACATCAGCATCTTCTGCGGCATATTCAGCCGCTTTTGCTATCTCGATTTTATCGAATGTCAGTTGGTTTTTCCCTTTGCCGGCAAGCTCTTCAAACGGAATCGTTTTATGCCCCAAATAACGGGCGGCTAAATCATCCATATTGTGACGACCGGTGCTATTTAGGGCGTAAGATTCAATCATCGTATCAAAAGCAACGCCTTGCAGCTCAATACCGTAGTTCGCAAAAATGGTTAAATCATATTTAATATTCTGCCCGATCTTTTTAATCTCTGGGTTAAGCAAAATCGGCTTGAGTTGGCTTAAGGAAGCGGTCAAATTTAGCTGATTTTTTACCAATTCTTCGAAAGACGGGTTTTCTGAACTCTCCTCATCGCCAAACATATCAGCTTGTTGAGGCTGGGCTTTTTGCTTATGCCCAAGCGGAATATAGCACGCCTCGCCATTTTCAAGTGCAAAAGAAATACCGACCAAATTAGCCGTCATTGCATCAAGGCTGTCAGTTTCGGTATCCACCGCAATCAAACGTGCCGCCGAGAGTTTTTCAATCCAGGCTGATAATTTCTGTTCGGTATCAACGGTCTCATATTTGCCGCGATCGATCTCGACCACATTTGCAACATTTTCCTCATTTCTGACCGCTTGTGTGGCTTGGTAATTATTCGGCACTTTTTCGCTAGTGGTTTGCGTCACCGGGTTAGCGTTTTGGTTTACTTCAAATAACCAACGCTTAAATTCGTAGTGCTCAAACAAGGTCGCAAGTTCCGCCCGATCTTGCGGCTGCGTTAAAAGTTGATCGTGAGTGACATCAAGTTCCACATCGGTTTTGATGGTAGCAAGCAAATAAGATAAATCAGCATTCGCTTTTTCCGCTTCCAATTTTGGGGCAAAATTTTTCGCCCCACGGAAAGAAAGGGTGGCTATTTGATCCAAATTAGCATAAATCTGTTCCAGTGAACCGATGCCTTGCAATAAGGCTAATGCGGTCTTTTCTCCTACCCCTTTGACACCCGGAATGTTGTCGGCGGAATCGCCCATTAATGCCAGAAAGTCGATAATCAATTCAGGTGGAATACCGTATTTTTCGATCACCCCCTCTCGGTCTAGCACGATGTTGTTCATGGTGTTAATCAACATAATGTGATCGTTCACCAGTTGTGCCATATCCTTATCGCCGGTACTGATCAGCACATCTTTGCCGTCTTTAGCGGCTTGCACTGCAAGTGTGCCGATCACATCGTCTGCCTCAACGCCTTCAATGGAAATCAACGGGATCCCAAGGGCTTTGATAATACGGTGCAAAGGCTCAATTTGAGGGCGTAAGTCGTCCGGCATTGGTGGACGGTGCGATTTATATTGCTCAAACAACTCATCACGGAAGGTTTTCCCCTTGGCATCAAACACCACGGCAATATGGCTTGGGTTCATTTGTGAAATCAGGCTTTTTAACATATTCAGCACGCCATACATTGCCCCTGTCGGCTCTCCTAAGCGATTAGTGAGTGGAGGGAAAGCGTGAAATGCTCGATATAAATAGGAAGAACCATCCACTAATACCAGTGGATTTTTTGCGATAGTTGCCATAAAAATCTCTTTATAATCAAATAAATATTGGCGTTATTATACAAGAATAGGCGAAAAATAGGATAAAAAAAGCGTATTTCTGCTATTGCAAAAATACGCTTTAATTAAGTGAATGAGATTAGTGACCGAGTGAACTTACACCCATCATAATCATAAACAGAGCCATTTGAAGTTCATCTTCGCTCAGTTCAAGTCCGTTTAAATGCACTTTACCGTTATCTACCGTTAATTCAACCATCACTTTGTTATTATCAACTACTCTTAAGCTATTCTCTTGTGCATTGGCAAAAACAGCATCAACTTGTTGTTTGGCTATAGTTTTTGCCTCTTCTTCGCTTAATTTCTCTCTTACCATTGAGATTTGTCGAACAATATCTTCTGCATAATCACGATTCACACTTGAGGTAAATTTACTTGTCGCTACCGCTTTTAGCACACTATTTAAGTCGCTTATAGCTTTCGCATCAAACTGAGCTACATTTAATAATAATGCTAAATCAAACTTACCTTTACTATTTTCAAACGATACATTATTAATATGAAATTTAACCGACTTTGCTAATAATGCTAAGGCTAACTCGCCAGTCTGCTCATTTTCAAAAGCTTTAGGATCAGAAAGTGCCACTGAAACTTGATCAGATAATTGTGCATCAAAGTCTAACGCCATATCTAGATTAAACTTACCAAACTCAATACCTCCAATATTCACAGAGGCTGCATCTAAAGTACCTGTTGAAACAACTCGATCACCTTTTAACGTATTTTCACCCTTGAACGCAATATCTGTAATAAGGGAATTTCCGTCCCCATTCTGAAGTTGGAGTGAGATTGTTTTGATTTTTCCACTACCTTTACCCAAACCTAAATTTGCATAGCCTTGGTTATCGCCTGTATGAATATCATAAGATATACCTTGAATTTGGAAATTGCCGTCTTCGGCTTTCACATCCAACTTATCCCACTGAACCTTAGCCACTGCATTTTCGCCATTTTTGTCGTAGCTATATTCTATTTTAACCGGGGTGCTTTCAACCGAGGTTTTATCTTTACTAAATTTAACCGGAGAGAGCGCAAATTCTCCCTCAGCATCACCAGAATAACTAATATTGGTAGTACCTGAACCTAGCTGCTCTCCAACCACTTTTTTAAATTGCTCAGGTGCTTGAATACGGTTTTCCAGGCTCATCATTACCGGAGCAAAGTTAAATTTGGCTAAACGATTAAGCGGTAGTGGACCGTGATAAATAGTATCATTGCCGATTACATCAAATTTTTCGCCATCAAACATATCAATTTCTATACGATATTTCGCATCGGAGCTAAAGAAATGGCGCTCAATTTGCACATCTTTAATTTCTACTTTACTACCATATTGGCTATTAATATGTTTAAGTTGATTATTTGTTTGAATAATCAGTTGCTGATATTTTTCTTCAACCTGCTTACCTGTGTACCAACTTCCTCCAACCGCAACTGCGCCAACAATAGCAACTAGCGAAATAGCAATTTTTGTTAATTTCATAAATTTCCTTTAATTTGTAAAAAATACTAAAAAAATGACCGCTTGTAGTGGTTTAGCTTATCATCTTTTAAGATCTGTTCAACCTCTAATCGAATATATCTGATTTCACCACCGACTTTTTCATATAACAGCCCGACCTTGCCATCAGGCAATTCTGCAAGGCTACTGTAGCCAAAGGTTTCATTCTCATCAGTAACTTGAATATGATCTTGCCAGTCTATGCGGTTATTCGCCTTGATTTCACCAATCCAAACTCGTCCGTTCATTCTTTTCCACATCTGCTTGGAATGAGCATTAGAGAGCAACACATAGGTTTTATCGTTAATTTCTTTTGAATATTTAATCGCCGACAATTGCGTATAGGAATTGAGTAACTCCGCATCAAGCTCGCTACTTTGCCAAGTCATACCTTCGGTATTGCTACTAGACACCAATACATTGCCTTTGTTGGTACGGGTAAAAAGCATTATCGTGCCATCATTGAGTTCGACAATATGCGATTCGCTCGCCTTATAAGGAGCTTTATTACCATTAAATTTAATCGGGGTTTCACCCATTACCCAAGTTTTTCCACCGTCTTCGCTTTTGATGACCGCAGTCAGTTCATTATCATTTTGGTCAATAAAATAAACCGGTACTAATAGCGAACCACTTTCTAACTGTACACCTGTGCCGGGACCGGTACCGAGAAATTTCATTGAATCGGTTTTAAGCTGTGGGTTTAAATCAACCGGGTTAGACCACGTTTTGCCGTTGTCATCACTGTAAATCAACCATAAATAACTGGTTTTCTGTATCGCAAACGGAGCGGAACGATTAAACTCTTTTTGTGAGGAGAGAAAAATATTGCCTTGATAATTTGCCTCACTCACCTCTCCTAAATATACATCGCCGAGATCACGATAGGCTTTATCAGGATCGCCTTTGGTGACGACTTGGTAATCTGTCGGGCGGTTTTGAGCGTCATACACTCGGCTTAAATGGTGATTTTGCTCTCGCAAGGTATAAGTTTCGCCTTTACCAACCAGTTTTAAAAAGGCTTTATCATCAATTTTGGTATAACCATTGCCTAACGAATTGGCAGGATTGGCGGGCTCTCTTTTGCCTTGATAGGTAATCTGGCTGTGAATACCGCTGGATTCCGGGTACATATCCACCAGCAAGAAAATGCGTTCGGACTCTTTATCTTGCACCATCACCGGGTCAATCACAAAGGCGGATTGGGTATTTTCAAAATTAGGGGCATTGTAAGGTTGCTCAATTAAATCGATCACCACTTGGTCGTTCTGCCAAGTTTTGCCGTTATCCAAACTACGGCGAATAACCAAATCAATATTGCCCCAATCTTTGTTATCAAATTCGTGCTTATCGATTGCTGCTAACACAATGCCGTCTTCAGTAGTGAGCAATGAGGGAATGCGGTAATTTCTTGCCGATTTATTTGCTATAAATAGTGGTTTTTCTTGCTCAATAACAATGTTGTTCGCAATTTCCAGCTCTTGTTCGCCATAGCCATTCACCGCCCCAATGGTTTGTTTAGCGTAGCTATAAGGGAGAAAAAGGCAAAATAAGCAAAATGGGATAACAGATTTCATAGTGTGTAGGTTCAAAATTTAGGCTGTGTATTCTAGCCTAACGTATTAATTTTGAACAGTAAAACAAAACGCTTTTAACCGTTTTTTAGTTAAAAGCGTTTGCAAATTTTTTCAAAAAATGACCGCTTGTCGTTTACTTAGTAGCCGCTTTCATCACTTGTACAAATTCGGCAAGTTCTTTGAGCAAATTAGCTTGGTTAGATAAATTACGTTCAATAATTTTCACAATCGCTGAGCCTGAAATCGCCCCGTCTGCTCCGAGCCTTAACGCCTCTTTCACCTGTTCAGGTTTGGCAATGCCAAAACCTTGTAAGATAGGTGCAGTTCCGGTTTGTTTCAAACTTTCCACTAAATTATCTAAATTACTTGCGTGAGCTTGGTTTTCGGCACTGGTTACACCGGCACGGGAAACTAAATAAGTGTAACCTTTGGTTAATTGAGAAATCCGTTCAATAGTTTGTTGATCGGCATTCGGTGGGCAAATAAACACCGGCTGAATACCATATTTTTCAGCGGTTGGCACAAACTCTTGTGCAGCCAAAACCGGTAAATCAGCAATCAACACCGCATCAACACCGCTTTGTTGGCAGCGTTGGAAAAACACTTCGGCGGTTGGCACAAAAATCAAATTGGCACACAGCAGTAAACCGATAGGAATGTCCGGATACTTGGCTCGAATTTTGGCAATTAGCTCAAAACAGCTATCGGTGCTGTAACCACCGTCTAAAGCTCGTTTATTGGCAGCTTGAATCACCGGTCCGTCTAACAGCGGGTCAGAAAACGGAAAGCCTAGCTCTAACGCATCAGCCCCATTTTTAATCAGCGTGTCGATAATCTCAAAACTGCGGTCAAAATCAGGATCGCATAATGTCACAAACGGCACAAAAGCCCCTTCGTTTTTTGCTTTTAATGCGGTAAATAGCGTATCAAAGCGGCTCATTTTACTCTCCTCCATTTAAAATTTTATCCACAGTGAAAATGTCTTTATCGCCTCGACCCGATAAATTCACTACTAATAACTGCTCTTTTTCAGGGTTTTGTTGAATCATTTTTAACGCATAGGCTAAAGCGTGAGAAGATTCTAACGCAGGAATAATGCCTTCATTTTTAGCTAATGCTTGGAATGCCTCTAAAGCCTCTGCATCGGTAATCGATACATATTCAGCTCGCCCTGTCGCATTTAAATAAGCGTGTTGCGGCCCGACAGAAGGGAAATCTAAGCCCGCTGAAATGGAGTAAGATTCTTCAATTTGTCCGTCTTTATCTTGCATAATCGGCGATTTCATACCGAAATAGATCCCCGTTGTACCGTGTTTGAGCGGTGCCCCGTGTTCGCCGGTTTCAATTCCTTTTCCAGCCGGTTCAACACCGATTAATTTGACTGATTGCTCTTCGATGAAATCCGCAAACATACCGATAGCATTTGAGCCACCGCCTACCGCTGCGATTACCGCATCAGGCAAGCGGTCTTCTTTTGCTAAAATTTGACGTTTGGTCTCTTCACCAATCATTTTTTGAAATTCACGCACCATTGTCGGGAATGGGTGCGGGCCGGCTGCTGTACCGATTAGGTAATGGGTAGTATCATAATTTGCTGCCCAATCCCGCATTGCCTCGCAACAGGCATCTTTGAGCGAGCAAGAGCCTTTTTGTACCGGAATCACCTCGGCCCCCATTAAACGCATACGGAACACATTTGGCGACTGGCGTTCCACATCTTTTGCACCCATATACACCACACAAGGCATTCCCAACATCGCACACGCTAATGCCGTTGCCACGCCGTGCTGTCCTGCTCCTGTTTCGGCAATAATGCGAGTTTTACCCATTCGTTTGGCAAGTAAGATTTGCCCTAGCACTTGGTTGGTTTTATGTGCCCCACCGTGCAAGAGATCTTCACGTTTTAAATAGAGTTTGGTTTTGCTCCCTTTGGTTAAATTACGGCAAAGGGTTAAGGCAGTCGGGCGACCGGCATAATTTTTGAGTAAATCGGCAAATTCAGCTTGGAATGTTGGGTCTTGCTGAGCATCTACAAAGGCTTGTTCTAATTCTTTTAGCACCGGCACTAAAATTTCCGGCACATACATACCACCAAATTCACCAAAATAAGGATTAAGAAGTATGTCTGACATAATATTTCCTTTTAAATATTTCTCGCTACATTTAAGGCAGAAGAAGTTTGAGCCACCGGCATCACTTCAACCCGATTAATATTAACGTGTTCAGGTTGTTGATTCAGCCAAAGTACAATATTTGCCACATCTTCCGGGCGAACAAACTGCACGTTTTCATAAACTTTAGCCGCTTTTTCATCATCGCCTTTAAAGCGTACATTTGAAAATTCCGTCCCGCCACATAACCCCGGCTCAACATTGGAAACACGCACTTTAGTGCCGGCTAAATCTGCCCGCAAATTTAAGCTAAACTGTTTCACAAAGGCTTTAGTACCACCATATACATTACCGCCCGGGTAGGGGTAAGTGCCGGCAATCGAGCCGATATTAATAATATGCCCACTGTTCCGCTCCACCATTTCAGGCAAAACTAAGCGTGTCATCGTTACCAATCCTTTAATATTGGTATCGATCATTTGATACCAGTCGTTCAAATCTGCTTTCTGTGCAGGTTCTAAGCCGAGTGCAAGGCCTGCATTGTTTACTAATAAATCAATTTGTTGCCACGCTTTAGGGCGGCTATTCAATGCTTTTTCGACCTCATCGGGCTGTTGAATATCAAATGCAAGCGGTAGAAATTTATCGCCAAATTGCAAATGCAGTTCTTCTAAACGCTCTGCCCGTCTGCCCGTGCCAATTACTTTATAACCCGATTGAAGCAATAATTTACAAATTGCCAACCCAAAGCCTGCGGTTGCTCCTGTGACTAATGCTATTTTCATCTTTTCACCCTCAAATTTAAAATGTACTATTAAAGTAGTACAAAAAATTTAAAATTGCAAGAAATAATATTGCCATAAAAGAAAAAAGCGTACCAAAAGGTACGCTAATGCTAGGAGGATCTTATTTTAAGATTTATATAACACAACATTCGATATCCATATCTTGAGTGCTATTTTATCTCATCAATAAATCTCATTCTGTGATTCCCTTCACATTTTCAGAAATTAATGCTTTTTTTCTTTAAAAAGCAAAATGAGTATTGCCATAACAATAGCTGTAGCAATAAATCCCAATACCGCTGATTGGGTAAAGCCTACCACTAAGTAGCCAACAATAGAAGCGGTTGCAACTAATAAAGCATAAGGTAATTGAGAAATAACATGATCCATATGATTACATTGTGCGCCTGTTGAAGAAAGAATAGTGGTATCAGATACCGGAGAACAGTGATCACCACAGACCGCACCAGCCATTACTGCAGATAAACAAGGAATAATTAATGCTGGATCTGAATGCACTGCCATTGCGGCCCCAATTGGCAACATAATGCCAAATGTTCCCCAGCTAGTTCCTGTTGAAAACGCCATTGCTGCGGCTAACACAAATAGAATTGCAGGTAAAAACTCTGCTCCAATGCTTTCTGCAACCAATCCTGATAGATATTTCCCTGTTTGCATATCACTTACTACACCGTTTATTGTCCACGCAAAGAAGAGAATAGTGATTGCACCAGACATCATCTTCACACCTAAGCCATAAGCACGGACGTAATTTTTAAAAGAAATATTACCGCTTGTAATGATACAAATAGTTGCAACTATAAGCCCTGCCACACCACCAACAACTAATGAAATGCCTACCGTAGTATTTTCAAAAGCACCTAGTATAGAAAATGAAGCACCTGATTCGGCCAGTGCATCTGCACCTGTTTTCATCATCATTGAGACTGTAGCAACAATAAGTGCAATAATTGGCAAAATCAAATCGCGCACGTGTCCTTTCGTTTCAATTTGCTCATCATCTAATTCTGCTAAATGCGCTGCTTGACGTTCAAAACGCGCCATCGAACCAATATCAAATGAGAAATATGCCACAAAGAACACCATAATCATCGCAAAAATGGCGTAAAAGTTCATTGCGCTCATTGTCATAAATGCGCCTAGTGGCGAATAGCCTGTGATGGAATGCGTAGCCAATAAGCCAGCTATTAAGGTAATAATATAAGCCCCCCAGCTTGAAATTGGCATTAACACACACATTGGAGCGGCAGTAGAATCTAAAATATAAGCTAATTTAGCACGAGAAACACGGAATTTATCCGTAACAGGTCGGGCAATCGCACCTACTGCTAAACTGTGGAAATAGTCATCAATAAAGGTAAAGAAAACCAAACCTGCCGCCATTAATTTTGCGCCTCGTTTGCCTTTTACCTTTTTCTGCGCCCAATTCGCAAACGCCTGATTACTACCTGAAATACTTAATAATGACGTTAACACCCCTAATAAAAGCAAAAATAAAATAATGTTAACATTATTTGAATTTAATCCTTCTTCAGCCCCTTTATAAACTAAAGAAACAACGCTATTTTTAATATAAGTAAGTGCATCAAGAAAATTGCTATTAGTAAGCATAAATGCACCAAAGAGAATACCAATGCTAAGTGAAATAATCACCTTGCGTGTCACAATTGCCAATATTAGCGCAATCAGTGCCGGCAATACCGACCAAAGTGACGTAGAATAATCAACTAGATTCATAAAACCTCTAAAATGACTGTGTATAATTTGTATAAATAAGAATAGCCAAACAAGAGATCTACTGGGATATTTATAAAAATAAATATGAAAGGAAGGCAAATGTGAAATATCTGAAACCCACCCTAACAGTAGCACTCCGTAGCATTTACTACGACAGTGTCGTTTCTTTCGACAACGACCCCAACCAATTAAGATGACGCTTAATTGATTTCGGCAAATCCACCTTTCCTTCCCCTTCATCGTTTTCCACTCAGAAGAAATACTTATTGAATTCGCACCTCTACAATTTGTAGGACAGTGTTTAAGATAGCACGAATATCTTTAGATATAAAGTATCTATTTTTTTATTTATGCTTATTTACCTAAAATGCCTTTTGAGATATGATAAAAGGAGCATAAAAGCTACTTATATAAAACATTAATTTAGGAGAGTAAAATGTCAGCTTTAAAAAGTCTTTTGAATATCCGCAGCTTAAGGGCTTTGGCTAAAGATTTAGCATTAGAGCAATTAAAATCAATTTCTGAGAAATTAGATATAATTATTGCTGAAAAAGAAGAAGAAATGAAACAGGAAGAATTAGAAAAACTAAAACAACTAGAAAGTTTAAATAAATATAGAGAAATGCTAAAACAAGATGGGTTATCTATTGATGAATTAGCGGAATTATTAGCAGATAAAGTAATCAAAACCCGCAAAGCACGTAAAGCACTATCACCTCGCCCGGCTAAATATAAATTTGTTGATGCTAACGGCAATGAGAAAACTTGGACAGGTCAAGGCAGAACACCAAAGGCATTACAAGATGCTTTAGATAGTGGTAAAAAATTAGAAGATTTTGCTATTTAATTGGCTATAACTATTTTTAGTTTAAAGAGAACTCAATTGAGTTCTCTTATTTTTATAATAGGAAATGAAATGCTACAACAACACAAAATATTATTAACCGAATGTCCTGATGATACAGGACTTGTCGCTAAAATTACCAATATTTGCTATAAGCACCAATTAAATATTATTAAAAATTCTGAATTTGTTGAGAATGAAACTAAACGTTTTTTTATGCGTACCGAATTAAACGGAATTTTTAATGATGAAACCTTACTCGCTGATTTAAAATTTACCTTACCTGAAGGCTCAAGCTATAAATTACTCCCTAAACAAAGAAAACGTATCGTTATTTTAGTTACCAAAGAAGCACATTGTTTAGGCGACTTACTGATGAAAAATTACTATGGTGGATTAGATGTAGAAATTGCTGCCGTGATTGGAAACCACGAAACATTAAAAAGTTTAGTTGAACGTTTCGATATTCCATTCCATTTAGTCAGCCACGAAAATTTAACCCGAGTGGAACACGATAAATTATTAGCGGAAAAAATTGATGAATATTCACCTGATTATATTGTGTTGGCTAAATATATGCGGGTGCTGAATCCGGAATTTGTCGCTCGTTACCCTAACCGAGTTGTTAATATTCACCATTCTTTCTTACCGGCTTTCATTGGTGCAAAACCTTACCACCGAGCTTACGAACGTGGAGTGAAAATTATCGGTGCAACCGCCCATTTTGTGAATGATGAATTAGATGAAGGCCCGATTATTATGCAAAATGTGATTAATGTTGATCACACCTACACTGCAGAAGCCATGATGCGTGCCGGACGTGATGTCGAGAAAACCGTACTTAGCCAAGCCTTAGAATTAGTGCTTGCTGACAAAGTATTTGTATATAAAAACAAAACCATTATTTTATAAGCAAAATAGCCGGTCAACATTATCTGACCGGCTATCTCATTTAGAACGGATATCTTCCAATGATTCAGGCTCTTTACCTATCAACAAACTAAAAACCATTGCCGATCTGGCTAAAATTTCCCGTATTCGTACCTGATAAGCCCCCTCTGGATATGTAGCAGCATAACAAATTGCATCAATATCCCTAAATTTTGCAATAAACAATGCCCTTTCACAGTGGAATTTTTGGGAGATAATCGTAAATGGCGGTAATTTATATACTTTTTTAGCCCTAATTATTGAATCAAAAGTGGTATACCCCGCATAATCCTGCTTAATTTTTGAAGTCGCAATCCCCATTTTAAGTAGATCACTTGTCATTGTTTTTGGCTCATTATAGTACGGCGTTTTATTATCTCCACTTAACAAAAGCTGATTGACCTTTCCTTCTTGGACTAATTGCTTAGCGGCTTCCAAACGATATTTATAATATTGGTTAATCACATCTTTAGAGTAAAATTTTGCCGTACCGAGTACAACTGCATACTCCCGGTAAGGAATCTGTTTACTATCTGTATAAATTTTATCCCTCACAATATAACTTGTAAGTGAATCAACCACTAATAATATAGCTATTCCCAATAAGGGGAAAATTGCAATTATTTTCAATGCCTTAATAATAAACTGCTGCATTTTATGGAAAAGTGGCAATTTTTCTAACCTATCACGCGTTTGGTTCAAATGAGATCCTTTACTTTTGCTACCCTATTTAAGATGGGTAAATTAGAGACAAACAAAATAGTCTAATCGTTCAATAAATTTATTCTATTTCATGTTATTTGTTAAGTAATAAATATCTTCTCAGCAATAAAATTTTGATTTTAGCCGTTTAAAAATCTAGACGTTTAGACGTCTAAAAATTCTTGACAATTGAAATGAACACCGCTAATTTAACGGTCATTACAACAAGCGGTCAAAAAAGCAGAATTTTTTGCAAACAGGATTTTTATGACTCAGCAGATTACCCTTTTTGAGGACGTACCTTTACCACTCACATTAGGAGGCGAACTGTCCCCTATCACAGTGGCTTACCAGACTTACGGCAGATTAAATGCAGAGAAAAGCAATGCGGTCTTGCTTTGCCACGCCCTTACCGGTGATGCTGAGCCTTACTATGACTCACCAACCGAGAAAGGCTGGTGGCAAGATTTCATCGGCAAAGGGCTTGCATTTGATACCGATAAATATTTCTTTATTTGCAGTAATGTATTAGGCGGTTGTAAAGGCACAACTGGCCCAGCTTCGATTAACCCTAAAACCAATAAACCTTACGGTAGTTTGTTTCCAATTATTACAGTGCAAGATATTGTTAATGTACAAAAAGCATTATTGGACTATTTAGAAATCCCTCAACTTCACGCAGTGGTAGGGGGATCTTTCGGCGGAATGCAAGCAACACAGTGGGGTATTAGTTACCCTGATAAAGTTCGCAACATTATAAATCTTTGTTCGTCACTTACCCTAAGTGCCGAGGCTATCGGTTTTAACCACGTTATGCGCCAAGCTATTATTAACGATCCACACTTTAACGCTGGGAACTATTATGATGGCATTGCACCTGATAACGGCTTAAAAATCGCCCGTATGCTCGGTATGCTGACTTACCGTACTGATATTCAACTTGCTAAAGCCTTTGGACGAGAAACCAAACAGCAAGGACAAATTTGGGGCGAGCATTTCCAAGTGGAATCCTATTTAAGCTATCAAGGCACGAAATTTTTAGGTCGTTTCGATGCCAATACTTATCTGCGTTTACTCCGAGCATTAGATTTATACGACCCGGCTCTTGGCTATGAAAGCGAGGAAGCTGCCCTAAAACGTATTAAAGCCAACTACACTTTTGTAGCGGTAACAAGCGACCAACTATTCAAGCAAGTTGACGTGTATAAGAGCAAACAAAAATTAGAACAGGCAGGCGTAAATTTGGAGTTCCACGAGTTTCACTCCGATTTCGGACACGATGCCTTTTTGGTTGATTACGATTTCTTCGAACCGATGATTAAAGCAGGATTAGCAAAATAAATTGCATTTTTTATTATAAATTTGACCGCTTGTAATACAAAAAAGCACACCGAAGTGTGCTTTTGTTCTATTTCTGATTACTTCTGACGCATCGCCGGGAATAAAATCACATCACGAATTGATGGGGCGTTAGCAAAAATCATTGCTAATCGGTCAATACCTAAGCCCTCTCCTGCTGTTGGCGGTAAACCGTGTTCTAATGCCACGATAAAGTCTTCATCTTTAAACATCGCTTCATCATCACCGGCATCTTTAGCCGCAACTTGAGCATCAAAACGCTCTGCCTGGTCTTCTGCATCGTTTAATTCTGAGAAACCGTTACCGATTTCACGACCACCGATAAATAACTCAAAACGGTCAGTTACGTCCGGGTTTTCATCATTACGGCGAGCTAGTGGTGAAATTTCTGCCGGGTGAGCCATCAAGAAAGTTGGCTGAATTAATTGGTGTTCTGCTACTTCTTCAAAAATCGCATTAACTACTGAGCCTAGTCCCCAAGATTTTTGGATTTCAATGCCTAAACCTTTCGCAATTTCCACACTTTTCTCGAAGCTGTCTAAATCTTCACGTTGAATGCCATTGCCATATTTCACGATCGCATCGTGCATCGTAATACGTTCAAACGGCTTGCCGAAATCGAATACATAATCGCCATAAGGCACATCAGTCGTACCAAGAATATCGAGTGCTAATTGGCGTAACAGCTCTTCGGTGTTATCCATTAAATCGTGATAATCCGCATAGGCTTGGTAGTACTCAATCATTGTAAATTCAGGATTGTGGCGTACTGAAACCCCTTCGTTACGGAAGTTACGGTTAAGCTCAAATACTCGCTCAAAACCGCCCACTACTAAGCGTTTTAAATAAAGCTCTGGTGCAATACGCAGGTACATATCCACATCTAACGCATTATGATGAGTGATAAAAGGCTTCGCTGCCGCACCGCCCGGGATCACTTGTAACATTGGCGTTTCAACTTCAATAAAGTCTCTTTCTAAGAAGAATTTACGAATACCAGAAACCACTTGCGAGCGGATCATAAAAGTACGGCGAGATTCTTCATTAGAAATCAAGTCTAAATAACGCTGACGATAACGAGTTTCTAAATCCGTTAAACCGTGATGTTTATCCGGCAACGGGCGTAAAGACTTGGTTAAAAGTTGAACTTCAGAGCAACGAACCGTTAATTCACCGGTTTTGGTTTTAAATAACGCACCTTCGACGCCCACGATGTCGCCTAAATCCCAAAGGCTGACTTTTTCTTCGTAAACGCTGTCACTTAAGTTATCACGAGCTACATAAAGCTGAATTGCACCACTTACATCTTGAATGGTAAAGAAAGATGCCTTACCCATTACTCGTTTTAACATAATACGACCGGCAACTTTCACTTGAATATTCTGTTCTTTTAAGGCTTCACCTTCCACTGCATCATATTGAGCGTGCAGCTCTTTGGCTAACGCATCACGACGGAATGTATTTGGAAATGCGTTACCCTGCTCACGGATTTTGTTTAATTTTTCACGGCGGGCTAACATTTCACCGTTTAGATCTAATTCTTGATTTTCTACTTCAGACATTGAATTACCTTAGATTTCAAAAAAGGATAAATAAAGCTGGACGATTATACGTTATTTTGAGGAATTTGGATAGGAAACAAGCGGTCAGATTTTCTAAATTTTTTGTAACTAACGATATTGAGGCTAACTATTTAGCCTCAACCAAGTAATAGATTACATCACGACCACATCAAACTGCTCTTGATGATAATATGGCTCAAGTTTAATCTCAATTTTTTTACCGATAAACGCCTGAAGCTCAGCCAATAATGCGTGGCTTTCCTCGTTAATTAAATATTCAGCAACATCTTTAGCTGCATAAACGTGAATATTTTCTGTCTTAAACAAATGATGTACACGCACAATTTCACGCATAATTTCATAGCAAACCGTCTCTACAGTTTTCACTGTGCCACGCCCTTGGCAAGCTTGGCAATCGCAACAAAGAATTCGCTCTAGACTTTCCCTCGTACGTTTTCGGGTCATCTCCACCAATCCAAGCTGAGTAAAGCCATTCACATTGGTTTTGACTCGATCGCCTTTTAGAGCTTCTTTTAAAGATTGTAACACTCTTTCACGATGCTCTTCCTCTTGCATATCAATAAAATCAATAATGATAATACCACCTAAATTGCGCAACTGTAGCTGGTGTGCGATTGCTTGAGTTGCTTCAATATTTGTGTTGAAAATCGTATGTGCAAGGTTACGATGTCCGACAAAAGCACCAGTATTAATATCAATGGTCGTCATCGCTTCGGTTTGCTCAATAATTAAATAGCCTCCGGATTTTAAATCAACTCGTTTATCTAATGCTTTTTGAATTGCCTTTTCTACGCCATAGGCATCAAATAAGGTCTGTTGACCGGTATAGAGAGTGACACAATCCGTTAATTCTGGCATAAACTCAGCTAAAAATTCTCGCACTTGCTCATAAGTTAGCTTTGAATCGATTCTAACCGAATTGATATGTGTACCAATAAAATCACGCAGTACCCTTTGAGCAAGCGCAAGCTCTCCATAAAGCATTGATTTTGCGGAATATTTCCCTTTTCGTTCTAATACTTTACGCCACAACCGTTTTAAAAATTCAACATCTTGCTTTAAACTTTCTTCAGTTGCCTCTTCTGCAGCGGTACGTACAATAAAGCCCCCAAGTTCATCACAATAAGGCTCAACCAAGCTTTTTAAACGAGCACGCTCTTCTTCACTTTCAATCCGCTGAGATACTCCCACATGGCTATTTTCTGGCATAAACACTAAATAACGAGATGGTAACGTAATATCAGTAGTGAGCCTAGCTCCTTTAGTACCAATTGGATCTTTCACTACTTGTACAACTATATCTTGCCCTTCACGCACCAATTCAGAAATATCTTTAACCAGAAATTGCTTCTTTTCATTTTCATCAACACATTCCGTATGCGAAACGATGTCAGAAGCGTGCAAAAAAGCAGCCTTCTCCAAGCCGATATCCACAAAAGCAGATTGCATACCTGGTAATACCCTTGTCACCCTTCCCTTATAAATATTACCAACAATCCCGCGTTTAGCTTCCCGCTCAATATGTAATTCTTTCAATATTCCGTTTTCTACCAACGCTACCCTTGTTTCGCTTGGGGTAACATTCACTAATAATTCCGTACTACTCATCTTACTGTCTCTATATTTTAAAACTATCTAAAGTGTATCATTTCACATCTTAGAAAACAAAAACTCAGTTCGAACAAGCGGGTAATTTCTGATTATTTTTTGCAAAATAGAATATTTTCGTCATTACTATGATACATAGCAGATGCAATCAGTCTAATTAACAACATACAAATTTGCCATTGATATTTCAATATATATTGATGCGAAGGTAGCAGCCAATGGCGAAAACATAGGATTTGTGGGTACACCGTTTCAATACACAGCCACGCGTAGGTGGCTGCGGACGACTATGTCAGACCAAATCGACCGAGCCAACGTTTCAATTCACAGCCACGCGTAGGTGGCTGCGTGGGTAACACCATAGACAGGCTGGATACCTAAGTTTCAATTCACAGCCACGCGTAGGTGGCTGCTCCGCATACTTGTACGAGAAATATAAAACATCAAGTTTCAATTCACAGCCACGCGTAGGTGGCTGCCTGCTAAAATAACAGGGCGAGGTGCTGTCAATGCGGTTTCAATTCACAGCCACGCGTAGGTGGCTGCCTACTTACAATGCCGAATGGTGTAAATTATGATTTGTTTCAATTCACAGCCACGCGTAGGTGGCTGCATAGTAAAATGTCAATATCAATCAAAAAACAAAGTTTCAATTCACAGCCACGCGTAGGTGGCTGCTATGGCTTATCACCAAGCTAAATATGGGACAATAGTTTCAATTCACAGCCACGCGTAGGTGGCTGCGCATTGCATTTCGCACCTCCAATAGCTCGATATTCGGTTTCAATTCACAGCCACGCGTAGGTGGCTGCTTGCCTTTATTTCCGACAACGGGGCAACCACCAAGGTTTCAATTCACAGCCACGCGTAGGTGGCTGCCAGACCCAAAGCTAAATAACGAGCAGGATATAGAGTTTCAATTCACAGCCACGCGTAGGTGGCTGCTTCCATCACCAGTCTCTAAGTGGCGACAAGTTAAGTTTCAATTCACAGCCACGCGTAGGTGGCTGCTCCCTACTAGATAACATTTTGAAATATCAGGCTTTTTAGCCCTTTATTCGCTAACGTTTTGTAGAGAGTGGAAAAAGTATAGCATATCGCCAATATACTGTACTTTATTTTTTCTAATTCCTTGATTATTAAAGAACAATGTATATTCGCTAACCTTCCAGCATTTTTATGAGAACAACAGGTTAGCGATTTATAAAATTAACGTATCTTTAAAAATATCCACTGACGGTTTTGCACCGTGGTGTTCGACTTTATTACGCCATTTACTGCCTAAGTGGTAAAAGCGCAAACTATCACAATCAGGGTTATAAGTTGCTAATAATTTATTTTTCAGTGTTACCCACTGAGCGGGGGTAACATCACACTCAAACACAGAATATTGCGCCCGTACACCATAATCCAAACAATGCTTAGCAATACGGCGTAGGCGAGCCTGCCCTTCTGGGTCATCAAATGAAATGTCGTAGGTAATCAACATCAACATAGTTGCCAATTCCTCAATAAATAAAACAGAAACAAGCGGTCAAATTTCAACAAAATTTTGCAGATTTTAACGCATTAAAAACGGCGGATATTCTGCCAAATCGCCACGCAAATGACGAGCCAATAACATCGCTTGGATATAAGGTAACAAGCCGATTTCCACTTCTTCCTCTAAAAATGGGTGGATGATTTTTTCTTGTTTTTTCGCTTGCAAGGTTTGAAATAGTAATTTTCTTGCTTCAGGCTTGAGCGTTACCGCACCACTGGCTTCCGTCACAAAATCATCCGGCTTAACCTGCCCTCGATTGATCAGCGACAGCACCATTCTGTCTACCCACCACGCACGAAATTCCTCCAAAATATCTTGAGCCAAGCTATCTCGACCCGGTCGATCTGCGTGCAAAAAGCCAATCTGGGGATCAAGCCCTACACCTTGCAATGCCCCGCTAATATCTTTTCCTACAATGCTATAAAGAAATGAAAGCAAAGCATTCACACCGTCACGAGGTGGACGGCGATTGCGTCCGTCAAAGTGGAAACCACTATTTTCTTTGAGAAGATGAGAAAACACTCCAAAATAACGGGAAGCTGCATCACCCTCAATACCTCGAATCAAATCCAAATTATCCGCAGTTTTCAACTGTTGCAGGCTGTAATTTAATGCGGTAATTGTCGATTGAAGGTCAGCATTTTCGCCGTGATTACGAATTTGCCGTTGTAACACCCGCTTAGATGCTTGAATTTTGGCTGCAATGATGTTGCGAGCCACAGGAACAGGGTTGGTCTCCGACTTTTTATACTGGGCTCGGCGTAACAATACATTACCACTTTGCCGCCCCTGCAACCGCCCAAGATAACGCCCATTTTCGGTAAAAAACGCTAAATTTACGTTATTTTCGCCACAAAATCCCATTAAAAACGGCGACACCAACACATTGCCAAAACAAAAAATATGCCCAATGGAATGAATCGGCAACTGTGCCACTTTCTTCCGATCTTGCTCCACCACCAAGGTTTCTCGCTCTTTATGCAAGTAGCTACCTTGGGTGGTGATATAGAGAGTGTTTTGGAGTTTGCGCATTGTAAAAAATCCTTAGATTTTGACCGCACCTTAAATTATAAAATATTAAAGCGATTTATTATTAATAAAATGATTTAAGTAAAAATTTTCTTCTGGTTCGTTTCCTAAAGCAATGTCGAATAATAGTTTTAATTGCCATTGAGAGGGAGTTATAACTTCATCTAGTTTTAGAGATTTTGTATAAATATCAGGGGTAATTTCGCATTCAAAATTTATAAACCACCATTTTTCTATCTTTATTAATAAATCAATTAAATTTGAGAATTTTTCAACATCCAAATTTTTTTCTGATTCACTAATAAAACTAAAAGGATCATGAGCTAACTCATTCCTATGCTTTCTTATTTTATCAAATTCATCTATATCTTTTTGATCTATTGCATTCAATTCCTTAAACCAAAGCAATGAACCATATAGGTAGTTCTTATTCTTTATTAAAATATTTTTCTCATACTCTTCTTGACTTAGAATCCATCCCTTATCCTTATCAAATCCATTACTAAAAAACTCTACTGGCATATCGATAATTCTTTTTTTAAATAACTCAAATGTAGTTATAAAAAGAGAAATTGAGATTAAATTCCCTTTTAATTCTTTTGAAGACAAGAATTTTTCCCAGTTTTTATCTAAATAGCTCATTAATCAACCTAATAATCAAAAATATTAATTTCCTCATTTTGAATAACATCATTTAACTCATCAAACTTATCTTTATTAAAAATTAGTGAGTTATTTAGAATATTAAGCATTTTTCTTCCTTTTACCCAATCATTATTCCATAAAGAGTCCCCTTGTAAATTACACATTTTTTCCGAAAAGTCATAATCATCTAAATTTGCTTTAAGCATTCGTTGTAACCAGATTTGAGTAAAACCTGAGTTAGGTGTTCTACTTAATTTTTGATGAACAAGTTTAGCAATAGATTTATCGTTATTTAGCTTATCTAATAACTTACTAATAATGGCACAACAAACTGGAATGACTTTGGGATTGTGATATGCAATATCAGTAACAATACTAATAATCTGTTCAATACTCTGTATTTTATTAATTTTTTCTAATTTCTTATCAAACTTATTAAGCACAGTATTTAAACTTCCTGAATTAGGATAATTGATACTATGCTGTCTAATTAATAAGATTTGTTTCTGTAAACTTATTCCATTATTTTGTGGAACACTAAGCCAAGCCAATTTGTCTTTTTTAATGGATTGAGTAATCACATCTTGACTACCTTTCGTCTTACTTGAATTTAATTTAAAGCCAAATGGCATCATAATTTCGGCTAGAAGTTTTAGAATTTTCTCTCCATCATTAGGATTCTGAATGAATATTTTATAATCATCGCGATAGCGCAAAATTTTATAATCTTTTATTTTTTGTTTTTTTAGAATAACACCTAAAATTCTATCAATATAGCCTAATATAATTTCAGCAATAAAATCCATTAGCACTGATCCTTGCGGAATACCATTAGTTTGCCCATATTGAGCATTTTGAATACTCTTATCTATGTAATTCCCAAGTCCGTCCTTCCTATTTTCTTTGGCATTTTCTCTACCTTCTACAGACCAAGCAATAGCGTGTGTATAAACTGAACCATAACAATCAGCGACATCAGTATCAAAAATATAATCGTATTCCAATGAAAGCAAAATAGATTGCTGTTCAACCTGTTCCCACCAATAAGAAATCTGCTGAGCTTTATCTGATTTTTGATTATCAGATTGAATAGGAACACTTAAGCATTTTATTTTTTCATTATTTTGGAATTTTCTAAATCGAGTTCGTAGTTTTTCCCAATTATTTTCTTTAGTTATTTCATGGACTAATGCCACATACACTAATGGATGAATAATTTGTAAAGGTCTCCATGAGAGCTTTCCGTCTTTATTAGCATATAATAAATAATTTACACTCTCCTGTTTACTCATTGCCCCCTTAGACTGACAGAAATCATTTAATAAATCTTTTCCTTCAAATTCATTGGATATTTTTTCTAATAATTCTGAAAATGAAAAATATTTTGGCAAATCAATATTGCAGTAACTTTCATGTTTTAAGAAAAATTTCTTTGCCTCATCTGCTGTTAATTCTAAAACTGTCTTTCTATCCATTTTATTTATCTCACATAGATACTTATTTTATGATTCATCTTATCCAAAAATCCCCACCACATACCTTTCCGATCTATCCCTTTCCAACAACTGTGGTTGGCAGAGTTCGATCAGCGAGCAGGCTTTACAGCCTTTGTGGTAGGTGGGCGGTGGTGTTTTTCCACTGTTTAGTAGCGACCGCACTTCGACAATGGTGGCAAGGGTTTTGGTGCGTAATTCTAAGGAAAAAATGATCGGCAAACGGTGGCGAGTTTGCATATACCACAATGCCCCTTCGTTAATGGTTTGCCCTGTCATTTCTTCCAAACATAAGGCTTGGGCGCAAAGCTGGATTTCGTCAATTGGCTCAAGTTTGGGCTTACCACGTTTATATTCCACAGGCTTAAGTTCGCCAGTTTTTAGGTCTCGCTCAACCAAATCCAAAATGCCACTTATGCCTAATTTTTCCGCTGCAACGTGAACCGTTCGCTCAAAGCGAATACCTTTTCGGGTTTCCGGCTCACCGCTATCCACTCGCTCGTGCAACGCTTGACCTTGTGCAGTGAGATAGTTTTCTGCCCACGCCTGTTCATTGTGGATCAAGGCACATTGACGTGGGCAGAAGGCGTAGTGTTGCAAAGCGGAAAGCGAAATTGACCGCTTGTCATTGCCAAATTGGGGCTGGACAAGCGGTAAAATTTCCACAGAATTTTGTAAATCGTCCATTACAATAATTCTTCAACGGTTACGCCATTTAAACCTTCAGCTTCCACGCTGATACGGTAGTCATCATAGCCTTTCGCAGGTGTGTCTTTTTCACCGTTGATTCGCTCAACTTTTACCGAGTCAAACAGTTTGTGTGCAGGTTGGTTGCCTAATTCGCTGTCGTGTTTAAACACAACTAATTTGCGTGCTGCCATTTCGCCTCGTGCGGCAGAACGGTCGTGTTCAAACATAAGTTGCAAGGCTTGCCAAAGTTTTTGTACGTCTTCATCAGAAAAGCCCGTTTTTTCAGCGAGTTTAGCGGAGATAAAGCCGTGTACACGATAAAGTGCGTAAGGTACGATGTATTTACGTCCCATAGTACGTTCTTTTTCAAGATCCTTCTCATTGGTTACTGCCATTCGGGTAATAGAAACCTCAAGTGGAATAATCGGATCAATAGATTGAGCGAACGCCAATTGCACAGGGCCTCGCACCTGTCCACTGTTCACTTCTGTGGTCATCACTGCCCCAAAAGTACGGATATCAAAGAAGTTTTTGCACATCCAAGAGGTAATTTCTCGAGCTTTAGCTTCCTCTTTTGGTAGTTTTTTCGCTTCCGATTCAATCCCTAATGCTTCATAAGCACGTTTGTTTTGTAAATTCAGAACACTTTTTTCTTTAACATAGATTTCGTAACCTGCCTCGTTTTCATAGCTCATTTCAATAAAATTGCGGATTTTGCGTTTTAGGCAAACATCGGTGACTAAGCCTTTACTGGTTTCAGGATCAAGGCGTGGCATATTGCCTGCGTCCGGGTCACCATTTGGGTTGCCGTTAGTAACATCAAAGAAAAAAACAAATTCATAGCGGTTTTTAATAGACATAGTGTTTCCTTAGTTTTCAATAGATTCGGTGGTTTCTTTTTTGGCAAAATAGCTTTGTTTTTGGTGGTAATAACCAATCGCAAAACGCCCTTGCTCATCGATACTTAAATGGCGAGGGAAATTTTCCGGCAAGCTGGCAATAATCTCACCTAAATCCTTATCCAGATTAACTGCCATTCCGCCCTTATCTTTTCTCAAGCGAGATAAATGATGTTTTGCTCCGCTTAATAAGCGAGGGAACACCGAAAACGGCACAGCAGACGCAGAACCATAATAGCGGTCGGCAATGCCGGCATTTAATTCACCTAACGCTTGGGTTTGGATTCTTTCTAATACCGCAAATAACCTGCCGAGCAAGTAAGCGTGGTTATCGCTTTCTTTATTCAAGCTCATAGGAACTCCTTCTTTAATAAAACCTTTTCTAAATTTTCGTTGTAATACTGCTTTCATCAATGCTACTCGCAAGCCGTTAATATCTCCGTCTGCTCGGATTCGAGTCACCAGCTGAGAAAGCAAGCTCATTGGATATAAATGACCACTAATAACCGCCCGAGCCATTTCGCCCGCCAAAACAGGGGAAATATTCTCACTTTTACCTAATGAAGCAGTTTGTAATAACAGTCGCCAGATGGAGGGGGGATTTTTCCATGCACAAGGCTCAATGGCGAGATCTTGCCAATGTTCACTAAGATTTTTTGCCAGTTGCCCAAAGGTAGTATCCAGCCAAAAACGAACAGAAATGCGAGCCGCATTCGGAGCAAGTCCCAACACATAAAAACGGGTGTTTTCAGATAATTCTGGGGAAATTTCTGCAAGCGGTCGTCCTTTGCTGATTTTTTGCAATTCATCAAAGATTTTTTGGTTTTCTTGATCGTCATCAGGTGGGGTCATTAGGGCAGCAAAGAACCCTTCGGCAGCTTCTGCTTGGGTGGTATTATCTGCTTCCGCCCAAAAGACGGTACTCGCATCGCCAATAGTTAAACGATGTTTCTCGGTGCGTAACAAATAATTTAACGCTGCGGTATAGGCAAAGGCGGCTTGTTCAGAAACCGGGGCATTACTACCTTGTTCCTTGCCAAATGAGGTGAAAGATTCTTTATTAAAAGAGATGATTGAACCGCCCGCACTTTGCCCGCCATAAACACCTTTAATTGCAGGGTGGAGACGTGCAATCGGGGCAATTTCGCCACTGATTAGGCACAACCCTTGTTCGCTCTCTTCGCTAACCAGCAAACACCCCCAAAGGGTTTGAGCGGCTTCTCGCTGATGAATATAACCGCTTGTGCCGACTAATTTAAACACGACATTCGCATCAAGTATTTCGATTGGGCAGATTGATTCGGCAAAGTGTTCTGGTTGCCACTGTTGCAGGAAATTTTTTATCGCAACTAAACCTTCATCATTGGAATCCGCAAGCAAATCCAAATGGTACTGTTTAAATGCCTCAAAGGTTTTCTCAGCGAAATTGATAGGTTGATCTTTGGCGGTGGCTTTATCTTGATTGCTTTCCACGCCTAACACATAAGCGGTTTTATCCCATAAAAAATTGGGTTTAATGCCTGATGTGCGTTTTTCAGGGCGGAGGACACTCATCAATTTCGGTTTGGGTTTCTTGTCAGCGGTTAAATTTGGAATGACATTTACCAAATTTCCCTTTGAATCCAATTCTAGTACCCAACCGATTTTTTCTTCACTAAAACCATAGGAAGGTACCTTGGCTTCGCCTGTTGAACGATCTTCTTGTGCTGCAAGACGGTAATAATAGCGGGTTAAAGCGGAGAGAATCATGATTTCACCTCCTCTGCATAAAATGGTGGCACATCAATCACGCCATTTTTCATTTCCGCACGGAAGAAACGAGGTTGATTACCGTGCTCAAAATCAATGTCGTGCAACATCCAGCCTAAATCCCGATCTTGCTCATTTTCTGCCAAAAAACACTCAGGTAACGGTTCATCGTCATCAATCAAGGCAAAATTTGCCGCAAATTCACGCACACCCATACAAGGCTGTTGGAAGCATTGCCCCTTTTTCGCACGGCGTTTAAACATTTCAATATGCTTGGTGACGGTTTCTGCCTCTCCCGCCATTTTGGTCAGCACTGCGTGAGCTTCGATCACATAACCGACATTTTTCAGCACAGTGGCAGCACGTTGTTGGCGGTCATCTTCAATCACGGTATATAAATCCGCCACTGTTTTACGTTTCATTGCCCCACTGATTTTAGTGGCAGAAATTTTACTGCCTAACTCATTACGGCGAACAGACTCAAATTGAATCGGTTGTAATACATAAATTTTATCAATCACCCAGCGAATCGCTGGTTTCCAATGCACCGCCGCCAAAATCCCCCGTGCCGCAGACGGCGTAATCACATCATAAGACACCCGTTCTACCTTCATTTCAGGACGGGTAAAACAAGCATAATCACCCCAAATATGGAGTTTGATTTTGTTTGGCATGAAAGCCTCCGTTTTGTTGTTTATTTTTTTCAGAAGGTATCAAGCAGCTAAATTTGCTATAAATTTTGCAATTTACTCACAATTGCAATAACTTTTGAAATTATTTCTTCATTTGAAATATCATCGTTTCCGATGGCTTTAAGTTCAGCTATCAAAGATTCATTATTTGAATATAGATGTTGATGATTTTGTATAACATCATCCCATAGTTCTTTTGATATTGAACCAGTACACCCAATCGGTATAGGTATTACGTTATGGGTTAAACAAATATCAAATTCCTCTTTCATGCCGTTCGATGGAACTGTTGTTCCTTCTCTATCTAGCTTATTTCCAAACATAAAAATAGCGATACCAGCTTGGGAAATAATTTCATGTCTGTAATCAGTCCATCTCTCAGAAATAGATTTATCCCCCGATTGAATTTGTGGAAAAGGTCTTAAAATTAATAAATCATCTAAATTTCTATAATTTGACTGATACTTGTATTCCAATGCCCCATTGATAACCATGCTACCAATACCTAATCCATATCCTGAAATAATTTTGTATTCTCTTTCTGCCAATTTATAACTAAGTTTATGGATAAGCTCTTTAGCTCTTTCTTCATTAAATGGTTCATATGTATGCGCAGCCCCTGAAATAAAAATATGACTACGCTTTAGACGTTTTTCAATTTCTTTCAGAATATCGGTAATGTCTGAATATTCCTCAACTAGAATTGAATGTATTCCATATCTGACCAAATCCTCTATTTTTAACTCTTGCTTGATTTTTGCATATAAATAGCTTTCTTCGTCAGGAAAATCTTGCCTCGTAACTTCTTTGAAAAAACAATAATGTGTAGGGGTATTGTCTTTTAGTAACACTTTGATTCTTCCGAGAATGTATTCCAAATTCGGGTCATCAAAACTAAATCCAATAAATAAAAATGTCTTTGAAAGTAAATCTCCACGCAAAGCAGTGGCGAACAGTTCTTTTTTGTCTTGATAGGTTTCATAGTCATCTTTAATCAAAACTGCTTCATCAGGAGAATCTTTGTCACCATGCATTTTATAAACAATAGCATCTTTCTTTTTAATATTTCTTGAGAAATCTTCATTTCTAATTTTTTTCTCGACAGTTTTTCCATCTGCCTCTAAAGTCTTCTCAATCAATTGGTCATAATTAGTTGTCCAAAAAGTATTAATACCCATTTTAGATAGAAGTTTATGGTTATCACTACCTTGTCTCAGAGTAGTAAATTCATTAATTATCTTGTTATTTATTTTTCCCCTTTTGTATTTATTAAAATAATACTGGGCTAATCCAACTAAATCATGTTCTTTCTCTACATCAAGTTTTAATTCATCTGCTAAATCTCTTAATAATTCTTTCCAATTAACAAAACCAGCAGACGCAGACAAACCCGCTCCAGCCAAAATTGCTGCATCACCATTTTTTATTTCTATAACAAAATCATTGATGAACTTTTTCTGTTTAGATGTAAATTTCATACAAACCTCATTTGAATTAAGAATTAGACTTTGGGAGTAGCTCTCCCAAAGCCTAAAAATGTTATCTCAAAAACTGTTTTAGCCCATCTTTATCTAGAGCAGGATAAAGTCCTAAATACTCTTGTCCTTTAAATGAGCTGTAAATAGAGTCAACTAAAGGCAAAATAGCTACTTTCTCTGGTTTCATTCCATCGAAATAACCTAATTCCCAAGGCATCCATTTAGATGATGAAGAACTATCAGTCGCCAAATAAAGCAAATGTGATGACTTCTTCATTCGTTTACGTAATGTTTCTGCTGTTTCAGGGGTAACAGAATCACGAGAAAGTTGCTTGTCAACAATCCAATCGACATAAACTCTTTTTCCCATTCCTTCTAAAATTTTAACCACTCCTAAAACTAAATCTTCATCTTTAATTGAATGAGATAAAAATACATCGAAGTTAGATTGGTATCGCTGACTTTCGACTATACTTTCCAACTTACTGGAATAGCTCTCAAAAGATGATACCACTCGTTTGGCTAAATCTCTTGCTTCTTGTTTAGTAAAATAAGTCATTGGTACACCTCCTTAAATTTTTGTATTAATAATGTAATGCTCGGCATGCTCTTTAATCTCTACTACTGCATTAATCCAACCATTAATATTGGAAATAAAATTATCCCAAGTACATTGAAGCATATATGAATAAGAGCATCCATTTGTTAAATATTCTGCTGGATATTCATACTTCAAATTATTTCTATTATTTTTAATAATATTGAAATAGAAATTAGGCTGGTTAACATAGCTATAATTACCATATTGATCAGGTAAAGCCACTAATAAAATTGCATTTCTCTTGCTTGTAGATAAGGCTCTCTTTTTATTCTTTAAAGAATACGAAATTTCCCAAGGAATCCATTGTTCATCTTCTGAACTCCATCGTTCTTTCATATTTGGAGAAAGTAGCACTATGGTTACTGAGCTATCAAAAATTTTATCTGATAACTTGGTTTGAATTGTCTCATCTTTAAACTGAGCTAAACTTTCGTTATCTTTTTCTCCTTTGTTAACATGAATACCATCTCTTTCCAGCTTATTTTGAAGAATATCAACATAATCACGTGCCGTTGCTTCTTTGTATGGTGATAATCGTTTAACAGCATTATCACTATATTTATACGAAATAAAAATTTTACGCCCCATAAAATTCTCCATTTTATTGTTCCCATAGAAATAAAAATATCTGATTAAAATTCAGATGACCTTGAAAATAACAATATTATCTGATTAAAATAATTTATCCCTCCTTCTATATATTCAAAAATTATATAATTACTTTTAAAAAACACTGTTCTCCGCCTCAAGAAAATCCACATTCTCCCAACTCAACCCTGCCACCTCATCATACAAATCCATTCCAATTAAGCAGTAAAACTGTTTGCCGAAGTTGGTTTCATTAATAGCTTCAACTCTGCCAGCGTTATAGAGTTCGGCTAATGCTTTTTCTGGTACTTGCACAATGTAAGGCTGGAGTTTTCTTAAAATACCGCCTACTTGATCCGCATAGCGTAAACGGTCAATAAGGTTTTCGGCTTCTTGGTCGAAAGGGATAATCACCGGAATTAAATGGCTTGTGATCATTCGGAAATCTTCTGCTATGTTTTGGAATGGGAAATTGAGGCTTTGCCCTGCATCGTGACACGCCTTTAAAATATTTGGCTTATCCAGCTCTTTTCCTTTAGCCTCATAAACCGCTTGGAAATAATGATTGATTGCTTGCGGATTAAGTAGATCATCTGCGTGAACCTGAACCGTTGAACGCATACAGCCAGAAAGTAGCCCCAACTCTGGCGGAGCTTTCCACTGTTCTTCCGGTTGGAAAACCCAAACATTGCTTTCTACAGCTAAACGTTTTCCCTCTCGGTTGCAACGCCCTGCTGCTTGAGCCACTGAATCTAGTCCTGCTTCAGCTCGCATAACCAGTGGGAAATCGACATCAACACCAGCTTCAATTAAAGAAGTGGCAATCACTCGGCAAGGTAGGTTTTGTTTTAGGCGAAGACGAATTTCAGTCAGCGTTTGTGAGCGGTGTTTGGCACACATTAGCGTGGTGAGGTGATAAGCTCCCTCTAACTGTTTCGCTGAATCATATAACGCTCGGGCATGACGGCGGTTATTCACGATTATCAGCATTTGTGGGTTATCTGCGAGTTTGCTTTGCAACTCCACATCTGTTTGAATACCGATATGCTTTACCGTAGTACGTTTCAATTTTTCAAAAAGTGCGGTTGGATTAGGGGCAATTTCTCGCACATTTTCAAATCCTTTATAAAAACCGTTCGCTTGATGAATAGCAGGTTGTGTCGCTGTGCAAAGCACTACCGAACATTGATAATTGCGAGCTAATTCATCAATCGCAGCCATAATTGGGCGTAATAAATTCAACGGTAGCATTTGGGCTTCGTCCAAAATAATCACGCTGCCGGCGATGTTGTGCAATTTGCGGCAACGTGAAGAACGGTCGGCAAACAAACTTTCAAAGAATTGCACTGCTGTGGTGACGACAATCGGTGCATCCCAATTTTCCGATGCCAATTTCAGCTTATCTCGGCTTGATTTATCAGGTAGGCTATCGTGATCAAAAGTGCTGTGATGCTCCAATACAGCCTCTTCTCCCAGCTCGCCAAAAGCTTTACGAAATTCCGCAGCATTTTGTTCAATAATGCTGGTAAACGGAATAACATAAATAATGCGGCGTAAAGCATACTGTTTAGCATGCTCAAGGGCAAACGCCATTGAAGTAAAGGTTTTTCCTCCGCCCGTTGGCACAGTCAGAGAAAACAGGCCTGTTTCCTGTTTTGCTTGAGATACGGCATAATCCAAAATTTCACTCCGCAAGCGGTTTACTTCCGCTTTACGTTGCGCTTCCTGCGTATTAGGCGTTTGAATGGCAATTCGCTCCCTAAACTGTACAATAAATTGATTAAATTGCTGATGGAGTGCGGTTAAATTTGGGTAATGTCCTCGTTCAAGCGGTCTTTTTTCAAGATTGGCATAAAAAGCTTCTGTATCAAGAAAATCCGCATCAACAAGGCAAGAATAGAGCATTCGGATAAAAAAGGCGTAAGAAAAGAAAGGTTCGTTTTTAGAAGGCTTTAACGGCGGTAAGGGCAATTTTTCAGGCAAATTAAGTTCCTGCTGCCAAATAGCGTCAAGTACCGGTAGATCTTTATGACCATAGCCAAATTGCTCTTGCAAACGTTGTGTGAGTGTAGAACGATTTTTCCCTTCTCCAGAACCATTTGCTAACCCAGCGTGGTGTCCTGCAATGCAAAACGCCATCATTTTGCCCAGAGGCCCCCAACGTTCCACTGCAATTTTTGCACCGGCAGTAGAGTGATTTACCCGTTCTCCGCCATGTAAACGCTTTTGGTAACGTTCACTATATTTGCCCAAATCGTGCAATAGCCCCGTGCAGCGAGCAATTTCTTGTGAAGCAAACGGCGCAGCAAATTCGGCGGCAAGCAAGCCAACATTATTGGCGTGGCTGAGTAAAGTTTGCCAATCTGAATGATCTGAAAGCTTCCCCGAATGGGCATAAAAAGACTGAATAGTATGTTCTTCCATTTTATACCTTCAATATTTCTTTCCTAATACATACAATACTACCTCCAACCAGTTTCCCTGTATATACCCTAGATAATATTTTCTTAATCTAAATCAAACGTAAATTTCACTTGCAAAATTCAAGGAAAATTTGACCGCTTGTAATCATTTTTTCTAAGTTGTGAACTCTGTTCTTTCAGCAGAAATTTCACAAAAAATTTACTTATCTATGGGGATTTTTGCTAGAATGTTGCCATTTTTACGACAAGTTAAAGGTATTATAATGTCAGAACAAACTTTTATTACCGGTAAAGATGCTGCACTTGAAGACAGCATTGCGACCTTTCAGCATAAATTAAAAACCTTAGGTTTTAATATTGAAGAAGCCTCTTGGTTAAACCCTGTGCCGAATGTGTGGTCGGTGCATATTCGTGATGCAGACTGCCCGCAATGTTTCTCTAACGGCAAAGGAGCCAGCAAAAAAGCAGCCCTTGCCTCAGCATTAGGTGAGTATTTTGAGCGTTTATCTACCAACTATTTCTGGGCAGATTTTTATTTAGGCCAAGAAATTGCTAATAGTGAATTTGTACATTATCCAACCGAAAAATGGTTCCCGATTGATGATGAAGCCATCCCCCCAATGGAGATGATGGACGAGTTTTTATGGGAATATTTTGATCCGAATGGTGAAATCACACCGGAATTATTGGTTGATTTGCAATCAGGGAATTATGAGCGTGGGATTGTTACCCTACCTTACGTTCGCCAATCTGACAATGAAACGGTTTACATTCCGCAAAGTATTATCGGCAACTTATTTGTTTCAAACGGTATGTCGGCAGGCAATACAAAAAACGAAGCTCGAGTGCAGGGCTTATCCGAAGTGTTCGAGCGTTTTGTCAAAAACCGTATTATTACTGAGGCAATCAGCTTGCCGGAAATTCCGCAAAGTGTGATTGACGGTTATCCGACAATCAAAGCCTCTATCGAAAAACTAGAGCAAGAAGGCTTCCCAATTTTATGCTATGACGCGTCATTAGGCGGAGAATTTCCGGTTATTTGCGTGATTTTATTAAATCCGCAAAACGGTACTTGTTTTGCCTCTTTCGGTGCTCACCCGAATTTCCAAGTTGCGTTCGAGCGTACTGTAACCGAACTATTACAGGGCCGTAGCTTAAAAGATTTAGATGTGTTTGCGCCGCCTTCATTTAATAATGAAGATGTGGCAGATCATGCGAACCTTGAGACACACTTTATTGATTCAAGCGGTCTAATTTCGTGGGATCTTTTCAAACGTGATGCGGATTATCCGTTCGTACATTGGGATTTCTCCGGCACAACGGAGCAAGAATTTAATAATATGATGGCGATTTTCAACAAGCATAATCAGCCTGTGTATATTATGGATTATGAGCATTTAGGCGTGTACGCTTGCCGTATTCTTGCACCGGGTATGTCGAATATCTATCCAAGCGATGATTTGGTCTATGCCAATAACAATATGGGTATGGATTGGCGTGAAATCTTATTAGATTTGCCACATTTCCATCACGATGCTGAAACTTACCAAGAACTGCTTGATGAATTAGATGAGCAAAGCATTGATGATTTAACCCGTGTGCGTGAATTTATTGGCGTGGTGGCAGAGAAAGGCTCTGCAATGCAAACATTGCGTATCGGTGAGCTTAAATCGATGCTGCATTTAGCTTTAGGTAACTTAGAGCAAGCGCTAGATTGGGCAAACTGGGCAGCAAATATGAATGCAAGCGTATTCTCAGCAGAACGTAACAATTATTACCGCTGCTTAATCCAATCGATTGAGTTGTTCTTAGATGAAGAGCGTGAGGCAGAACAATATCGCATGGTATTTGAAAAAATGTACGGTAAACAAGCGGTTGAAGCTGCTTGGGGTGCAATCCAAGGCGGTAACCCGTTCCACGGTTTAACTGCATCGGACGAATCGCTTGAAAATATGACTGCACATCAGAAATTACTGAACGCTTATCGCAAAGTGCAAAAAGCGAAAGTAAATCCGATTGCGAGATAATTTAGCCTTTATTAGGGATAGGCTCTGAGCCTATCCGTTTTTATTGACATCTTTCGGGCAGGAACACTGCCCGTCCTACAAATACATTTTAAAAATGATCGACTTCCGTCCTTTTTATCAACAAATTGCCACCTCGCCTCTTTCAGCTTGGCTGGAAACCCTTCCGTTGCAACTAAAACAATGGGAAAAAACCACCCATGCTGACTATGCTAAATGGGCAAAAGTTGCAGATTTTTTACCAAATTCGACCTCTTGTATCAATCTAAAAGACAAGGTTGAGTCTATTCCAAGCAAGCCTTTATCTGAGGGCGAAATCAAGCAAATTACCCACCACTTAAAACAGCTTATGCCGTGGCGTAAAGGCCCTTATCACTTACACGGCATTCATATTGATACTGAATGGCGTTCAGACTTCAAATGGGATCGTGTTTTACCCCACCTTGCTCCACTTGCAGGCAGAACGATTTTAGACGTTGGTTGTGGTAGCGGTTATCATATGTGGCGAATGGTGGGCGAAGGAGCAAAACTGGTGGTGGGCATTGACCCAACCGAGCTGTTCCTGTGCCAATTTGAGGCAGTGCGGAAACTCTTAGGGAATGATAGACGGGCTAATCTGATTCCGCTTGGTATTGAGCAAATGCAACCGCTTGCTGCTTTTGATACCGTATTTTCAATGGGCGTACTTTATCATCGCAAATCGCCACTTGACCATCTTTCCCAACTCAAAGCCCAATTAGTCAGAGGCGGTGAATTGGTGTTAGAAACGCTGGTGATTGATGGCGATATTAATGATGTTTTAGTGCCGGCTGATCGCTATGCGAAAATGAAAAATATCTATTTTATTCCTTCTGTTGCTGCACTCATTAATTGGCTGGAAAAAGTCGGGTTTAAAAACGTGCGTTGTGTTGATGAGGCAATTACGACACTCGAAGAACAGCGAAAAACCGATTGGTTGGAAAATGAAAGTTTGGTGGACTTTCTCGACCCGCTTGATCACAGCAAAACCATTGAGGGCTACCCTGCTCCCAAACGGGCGGTTATTTTAGCGAATGCTTAAAATGCTAGTTTAAGAGAATAAAAAATCCGCATATCAAATGCGGATTTTTTAACTAAATATCTAACTGTGCATATAAGGCGTTAGTTTCAATGAAATCTCGGCGAGGTTCAACTTCATCGCCCATCAGCGTGCTGAAAAGTTTATCTGCCGCAATCGCATCGGTAATATTCACCTGTAGCATTTTGCGGGCCACCGGATCCATCGTGGTCTCCCATAATTGTTCCGGGTTCATCTCACCTAACCCTTTATAGCGTTGAATCGTTAAGCCTTTACGAGACTCTTTCACCAACCAATCTAATGCTTCCGCAAAACTGCTGATTTCTTGGCGACGTTCTCCACGCACTACATAGGCGGAATCAGAGAGTAAATCGTTCAGCTCGTTGCCTAATGCCACAATACGAGCGTATTCATTACCGTTGATAAAGTTGTAATCTAAGCGATAGGTGCTGTCCATACCGTGTGTAGTCACAATAATTTCCGGCTCATAAATTTGACGTTCTTCATTAAATAGCGTATTAATGCGGTAGAAACTGCCGCCCACCTCTTTTGCCATCAATGTAGCGACAAATTGCTCGCTCCAAGCGGTCATATTTGCTTGATTTTTTGCAAATTCCACCGAAAGCGGTTTTGAATAAATTAATTCGTTAAGCAATAATGTTGGGTAACGACGGCTTAAACGTTCAATTAATTTTTGTACGCCGTTATATTGGGCAATTAAGTTCTCTAACGCTACGCCACTTAAAGCTGGAGCATCTTCACTCACATATAAGCCTGCACCTTCTAATGCAATATCAATTTCATATTGCGACATTTCATCGTTATCTTGAATATAACGCTCTTGCTTGCCTTTTTTCACTTTATAAAGCGGTGGCTGTGCAATATAAATGTAGCCGTTTTCAATCAGCTCCGGCATTTGACGGTAGAAGAAAGTTAATAAAAGCGTACGAATATGCGCACCGTCCACGTCCGCATCGGTCATAATAATGATTTTATGGTAACGCAATTTTTCCAAATTATAATCATCACGCCCGATGCCTGTGCCTAAAGCGGTAATCAAGGTTGCTACTTCTTGTGAAGAAAGCATTTTGTCAAAGCGGGCTTTTTCCACGTTCAGAATTTTCCCTTTTAACGGCAGAATCGCTTGGTTTTTGCGATCACGTCCTTGTTTTGCCGAGCCACCGGCAGAGTCCCCCTCCACCAAGTACAGCTCTGATAATGCTGGATCTTTTTCCTGACAATCCGCTAATTTACCCGGTAAGCCACCTAAATCTAACGCCCCTTTACGGCGGGTCATTTCACGGGCTTTACGAGCTGCTTCTCTTGCACGGGCTGCATCAATAATTTTGGTAACGATATTTTTTGCATCGTCCGGATTTTCGGCTAAATAGTCGGATAAAGCCTCATTCATTGAGCTTTCCACTGCTCCACGCACTTCTGACGACACCAATTTATCTTTGGTTTGTGAGGAGAATTTCGGATCCGGCACTTTCACCGAAATCACCGCTACTAAACCTTCACGGGCATCATCACCTGAGGCATCAATGTTCGCATCGGCTTTTTTCAGTACCCCGCTGTTATCCATATAGTTTTTCAACGCACGGGTTAATGCCCCACGGAAACCAGCTAAGTGCGTACCACCATCACGTTGTGGAATGTTATTGGTAAAGCAGTACACATTTTCATTATAGCTGTCATTCCACTGTAGGGAAATTTCTACGCCAATGCCGTCTTTCTCAGTGGTCAAATAGAATGGCGTATTGTGAATATGAGTTTTGCCTTCGTTTAAATACTCAACATAGGCTTTAATACCGCCCTCATATTTAAAATGCTCTTCTTTGCCGTCTCGCTCATCAATTAATTTAATCGAAACACCTGAGTTCAAAAATGATAGCTCACGCAAGCGTTTAGACAGAATTTTATATTCAAATTCGGTTTTATTTTTGAAAATATCCAAACTTGGCCAGAAGCGAACCGATGTCCCCGTTTTTTCGGTATTGCCGATAATCGCTAAAGGTGCATCAGGCTCACCTAAGCTATAGAATTGCTCGTGAACGTGTCCTTCACGGCGAATGGTAAGTTGTAATTTAGAGGAAAGTGCATTCACTACCGATACGCCCACGCCGTGCAAACCGCCGGAAACCTTATAGGAGTTATCGTCAAATTTACCACCTGCGTGAAGAACGGTCATAATGACTTCTGCTGCCGAAACGCCTTCTTCCGGGTGAATTCCCACCGGAATCCCGCGACCGTCATCTTGCACAGAAACCGAGTTATCAGAATGAATCGTGACAATAATGTCTTTACAATGCCCGGCTAATGCTTCGTCAATCGCATTATCAACCACTTCAAACACCATATGGTGTAAGCCCGTACCGTCATCGGTATCGCCGATATACATTCCCGGGCGTTTACGCACCGCATCTAAGCCACGTAACACCTTAATACTGGAAGAATCATAACTTGTTGGTTGAGTTTGTTCAGACATTCTTATTCCTACTAATTTGAAATCGAAAAAATTGTGCCGATTATAGCAGAAAAATGCGTAAAAGTATCGTCAAACAAGCGGTTAAATTTCCGTTAGAATTTGCAAATTTCCCGATAAATTTCACCGCTTGTAGATAAAAACCATAGATAAAAAAATAGGGGCTAAATATCTTTAGCCCCTACCGTCATCAGAAATAAATCCCGACTAAAATCGCCACGAACACACCTAAACCGAAATAGTGGTTATTTAGAAACGCTTTAAAGCATTCGCTGCGTTCTCGTTTTTTAGTCAGCCAGCATTGGTAGATAAACAGCGTGGCACTTAAGGCTAATACGACAAAATAGCCGATGTGATAATCTTTTACCACGCCCAATAATCCCAATAAAATCAAGGTGATAAACTGTAATAACGCAATAATTTTATTATCGTATTGAGCGAATAAAATCGCGGTGGATTTAACTCCAATTCGCAAATCATCATCACGATCCACCATAGCATATTGGGTGTCGTAAGCGACTGTCCACGCCAGATTGGCAAAAAAAAGCAGCCAGCATTCAAGTGGAAGGGCTTCCGTTACCGCACCAAATGCCATTGGAATCGACCAGCCAAATGCCATTCCAAGCACCACTTGTGGCAAGTGGGTAAAACGCTTCATAAAGGGGTAAATGACTGCCAAAAATACCGCAACAAATGAAAGTAAAAAAGCGTATCGGTTGAGCATTAAATCGAGCAGAAAGGCGAACAATAGCAAGATTGCAAAAATCACTTTTGCCTCTGTGGTAGTCACTCTGCCGGTAGCTAGCGGGCGTTGAGAGGTGCGTTTAACGTGTCCGTCAATCTCTCTGTCGGCATAATCATTAATCACACAACCTGCCGCACGCATAACGATTACCCCAAGGGTAAAAATAACTAAAATCGCAACAGGCGGCATTCCCTCTGCGGCAATAAATAACGCCCATAGTGTGGGGTGTAATAATAATAACGTGCCGATGGGTTTATCGAAACGCATTAACTGGGCGTAGGCAATCCATTTTTGTTTAGAAAAAAGAGTTTCGTTATTCATTACAAATTTTGACGATAACGTCCGATTGGCTTAAATGAGTTTGTAATTCTAACGGTAAATCTTGATCTGTAAACAAATAATTTACTTCTTTAACATTTCCTAAACGTGCAATAGCTGTACGGGTAAACTTTGAATGATCGGTCACTAAAACCACTTGTCGGGAACATTCCATCAATGCACGCTTTACCTGCACTTCGTGGTAATCGTAATCGAGCATAGAGCCGTCCATATCCACCGCACTAATGCCTAAAATCCCAAAGTCCAAACGGAATTGGTTAATAAAGCGAACCGTTTCTTCTCCGATTAGCCCGCCATCACTTCTTAGTCCTCCGCCTGCTACCGTAATTTGGCAATCTTCATTTTGCATCAGAATATGAGCCGCATTTAAATTATTGGTAACTACTTTTAAATTTTTATGCGAAAGTAAGGCTAATGCCACTGCTTCTGAAGTCGTGCCAATATCTAAAAATAATGATGCTCCATTTGGAATCAGTTTTGCCACCTGTTGGGCAATCGCATTTTTCTCGTGTGAGAAAAATTGCTTGCGGTGGGTGTAATCACTATTCTCCGTATTGGAAGGAGCAGCTGCCCCACCGTGATGACGGCGAATCAGATTATTTTCTGCCATTTCATTCAGATCACGGCGAATGGTTTGCGGACTCACATTCAATTCAGCCACTAATTGCTCGGTACTCACATAGCCAAGCTGATTAACCAGCTCGATGATCTTTTTGTGTCTGTTTGCCTGTTTCATATTTCCTCTTTTGCAAATAATTTGCAGAAAAAGACCGCTTGCAAGCGGTCTTTTTTCAGTTAAATTTTACAATTTATCAACAAGTTCAACCGCATAGCCGATATAGCTTGCCGGTGTCATCTCTTTCAAACGATTTTTTTCATTTTCCGGAATTTCCAACTTATCGATAAACTCACGCATTGCGGTTTCATCAACCCGTTTGCCTCGAGTCAGCTCTTTAAGTTTTTCATACGGTTTTTCAATGCCATAACGACGCATAACAGTTTGAATTGGCTCTGCCAATACTTCCCAGTTTTGGTTGAGTTCATCACGCAAGTGCTGCTCATTCACTTCTAATTTACTGATGCCTTTTAAAGTTGCCGCATAAGCAATCAAGGCATAACCTAAGCCTACGCCTAAATTACGTAAGACCGTGGAATCGGTTAAATCACGCTGCCAGCGGGAAATCGGCAATTTTTGCCCCAAATGAGCCATTACCGCATTTGCCAAGCCAAGATTGCCTTCGGAGTTTTCAAAATCAATCGGGTTCACTTTATGTGGCATTGTGCTTGAGCCGATTTCACCGGCAATAGTACGTTGTTTGAAGTGATTTAAGGCAATGTAGCCCCACATATCACGATCAAAATCAATTAAAATCGTATTAAAACGAGCTACGCAATCAAAGAACTCCGCAATATAATCGTGCGGTTCAATTTGGGTGGTGTATGGGTTCCACATCACACCTAACGATTCCACAAATTCTTGGCTGAAAGTGTGCCAATCAATCTCCGGATATGCCGATAAATGTGCATTATAGTTGCCCACTGCCCCATTGATTTTGGCTAGAATGTCTAAATTTTCTAACTGTTTATATTGGCGTTGTAAACGATATGCAACATTTGCCATCTCTTTGCCCATTGTTGTCGGGCTTGCCGGCTGACCGTGTGTGCGAGAAAGCAACGGAATATGTTGGTAACGTTTCGCCAGCTCGGCTACTGCATCAATCACTTTTTTCCATTCAGGTAATAACACTTCTTCACGAGCGGTTTTAAGCATTAAAGCGTGCGAAGTATTATTGATATCTTCAGAAGTACACGCAAAATGAATAAATTCATTCACCGCTTGTAATTCAGGCAACGCTTCACATTTCTCTTTTAGGAAATACTCCACCGCTTTTACATCGTGGTTGGTGGTACGTTCAATCGTTTTAATCCGATTGGCATCTTCTAACGAAAAATCAGCCACAATTTGGTTTAGGTAATCGTTTGCTTTTTCAGAAAACACTGGAACTTCATTAATTTGTGTATGCGATGCCAATTTTTGTAACCAGCGAACTTCCACCGTCACACGGAATTTTAATAAGCCAAATTCACTAAAAATCGGACGAAGGCTCGCAACTTTGTCTTGATAACGTCCATCAATCGGGGATAACGCAGTTAAAGCGGTAAGTTCCATTGTTTTATATTCTCCAAATAGGTAAATGTTCGGTTAGATTTGACGATAAAATTTCTGTGCTTGGTTAAAAATTTTCTTGCGTGAAAATAAAAATTGCCAACGGCTTCCGCCGACTTGCTGCCACAAAATACCGGCTCGAATACCGGCTAGTAGCGAGGCTCGAATTTTATTTTGAATATCCGGGCGAACCAAGTAATCCTGCATTCCTATCACGTGAATTTTCGTGCCTAACGGGCTGATAATATCGCTATAAATAGCGGCTAAATTGGCAATCATTTGATCTGCCATCACATTATCTTCATACAGAGCTAACTGGCGTTCCACTTGCTGTAAACGCTGAGCTAACTGTTGTTTTGCTTCAGGGTTTTTATTGAGTTTTTGACTAAGGGCGAGCAAGCTTATCCAATAACGACCGACTTCGGTATCTAATTTACCGTTACCGCCGCCGGTTTGAGCTAATGCGGTTTCTAAACCCATTTTTAAATGGGAAAGATCATCGCCAAATACACTTAACGTTGATTCCGGCTGAGTGATTAACAGGCTTTCTAAAGCACACTTAAAAGCCTCTCTGTCTGCCGTGCCTTTATGTGCAAATTGTTGTACTAACGTCGCTGCTTGGCACACTCCGGCATAAGCAAGGGTAATATCGTGGTAATCCGTCATCTCTGTAAAATTCAGTATGATAAAAAATTAGTGGGGAATATAGCATTTTTTCAGCTTCTTTTGAATGGCAAAAGGCATTTATTCTATTGAAAAATAAATGCCTTTTCATTAATACGCAGTTTGCTGCAAAAACTACCCTACCAATCGCCCATTATCCATTCGATAAACCAGATCGAATTTATCCAATCCGCTTTGGCGGTGAGTAATCATAATTAAGGTGCGTTCTCGGCAGTGAGTCAAAATCAGGTTTAAAATTTGCTGTTCGGTTTCTCTGTCCAACCCTTCTGTCGGCTCATCAAGTAAAACTAATTCAGCAGAACTCAGGAGCAAACGGGCAAGCCCTAAACGGCGTTGTTCGCCACCAGAAAGCGGTCTGCCGCCCTCGCCTAACCATAAATTCAAGCCGTCTGTTTCAAGCAAATGCCCTAAGCCTACTTTTCTTACTACTTCTTGCATTTGTTCGTCTGTGGCTTGAGCATTCCCCATCAATAAATTATCTCGCAACGTTTGGCTAAAAATATGCACTCGTTGGCTTAAGGTAACTAATTTTGAGCGTAACATCGGCTCTGAATATTCGTCAATTTTACAATTATTCAGCCAAATTTGACCGCTTGTAGGGTCGTAGTTGCGGTTTAACAGTTGGAATATGGTCGATTTTCCGCTACCCGTTTTACCTAAGATTGCCACTTTCTGCCCTTTTAATACCTCAAAGGAAAGATTATTTAGTACGTTTTGCTCGCTGTAATAAGCAAAGCTCACGTTTTCAAAGCGTACAAGCGGTTGATTTTGGCTAAAATTTTGCCATTCTGCCTTGCTACCAAATGTTACATTAGGCTGTTGTTCGGTAATTTCACTAATCCGCTCGGCGGCGGTAATCACTTGCCCTAAATGCAAAAAGGCGATACCAATCGGGGAAAGAATCTCCGCCGATGCCATTACGCAAAAAATCACTAACGCAATTAAGGCTTCAGGGTATTTTGCAGTGGGCACATTAATCGAAGTTGAAACCAAATAGATCACCACACAAGTCAAAATGCCGTTGGATAACATTATCAAGCTATTTGATAAGCCGGATAATCGGCTTTCTTTGCTTTGAGCGTTCAGCCATTGGCGTTCAGTTTGCTGTAATTTTTCGCTCATTTGGTTCAAGTTGCCAAAGAGCAAAAATTCTGCATTTAACTGTACCCACTCAATAAATTGGCTGCGGTAATTTGCTCGGCTTTGTATTGCATTACGCCCTAATTTCAAACCTAATCGATAAAATACGGTAGGAATAACGGCAAGCAATACCAATAGTGTGCCGCAAATGATCAGCATTAATGGCACGGAAACAAAAGAAAGCCCGATTGCCATAAATGCAATAATCATCACTGCACTGATAAAAGGCGAGACTAAATTCAGATATAGGGTGTCTAACGTATCCACATCTGCCACCAAGCGGTTTAACAATTCACTGTTTCTAAAGCGATTTAGCCCGCTTGGACTCAGTGGGATCAATTTTTTAAAGACGCTAACACGCAAATTTGCCAATACCCGAAAAGTCGCATCGTGGGTGACTAAACGTTCAAAGTAACGTGAAATTGTCCGCCCTACTGCCAATCCTCTCACCCCCGATGAAGGGTAGAAAAAGTTAAAAATAAGCGCATTGCCGGCTAGAAATGAGGCGGCTAAAAACCAACTGGAAAGGCTGAGCAAACCGATACTTGCCGCTAATCCTAAAATTGCCAGCATAACACCTAATAATAGTCGCCCCAAATGGGTTTGGTAGAGAGCAAAAAACGGGAACAACGATTTCATTAGATTTCTCCCTGATGCACTAATTCATTATGTAATAATTCCGCAAAAAAGCTGGTGTGCTCTAATTCAGTGAAACGACCTTTCTGAATGATTTGCCCTTGTTTCATCACCCAAATTTCATCGCATTGGGTTAAATCTTCCACTCGATGGGTAATCATTAGCGTGGTTTGCTCTCGGCTGAGATTATGCAGAGCGGCTAACACTTGCTGTTCCGAATCCATATCCAAGCTGGCGGTAGGTTCATCTAACAGTAATAATTCGTAGGGGCGAAGCAACGCTCGTGCAATCGCAATCCGCTGAGCTTGTCCGCCCGAAATACCGATATTGCTATCTTGCACTTGGTGATCCTGCCCTAAACGTGCCACAAATTCATCGGCTTTTGAAAGCCGTAATGCCTTGGCTAATTCAGAATCTGTCGCATTAGGGTTGCCTATTAAAATATTCTCTTTCAAACTGCCACGCATTAATTGCGGATTTTGCCCTACCCACGCTAATTTCGCTCGCCATTGGCTTAAATTTAAATCTCGCAGTTCGGTGCCGTTAATCGTAACCGATCCTTCATAAGGCAAGAAACCAAGTAACATATTCATTAATGAACTTTTTCCTGCACCACTTTGCCCAACCAAAGCGATATGTTGGTGTGCATTCAACTCGAAATTTAACGCTTGGGTTAAGGCTTTGCCTTGTGGTGAGAAGATCACGCAATCTTTGGCTTGAATCACAAGCGGTTGATTTTCAACATTTTTTTGCAAATTGCCACCTTGCGTTTTCACCTTTTCTTTTAAGAAAGTTTCGATATTATCTGCGGCACTAATCGCTGCTGCCTTGTCGTGATAAAATACCCCAAGTTCACGCATCGGTTGGTAAAACTCAGGTGCCATCATTAGACAAAAGAAGCCGATAAACAAGGTCACGCCCGTACCATAATAGCCAAAATCCAGCTCACCTAAAAAAATAAAGCCAAAATAGACCGCCGTCACCGCAATCGATACCGCCGTGAAAAACTCCAATACCGCAGAGGATAAAAACGCCATTTTTAGTACGTCCATCGTACTGATTCGGAAATCTTCGGTGCTTTGGTAGATTTGTTCAGTCTGCTTTTCCGCTTGCCCAAATAAGCGAATGGTTTCTAAACCTTTTAATTTATCTAAGAACTGTCCGCTAATACGGGAAAGAATGCCGATATTACGCTGATTTGCCTCCACTGCTTTCATTCCGGCTAAAATCATAAATAAAGGTAATAATGGCATTGTTGCAAATAAAATAGCCCCTGCTGCCCAGTTAATCGGGAATACAAAACAGAGGATCAGTAATGGCACTATCAGCGATAAAAATTGCTGTGGCAAATAGCGTGCGTAGAAATTATGTAGATTTTCCACCTGCTCAAGCATTAAGGTTGCCCAGCTGCCCGCCGGTTTTTGTTGAATGCTCATCGACCCGACTGCTTCCATTTTGGCTAGAATTTGGCGGCGAAGATGTAAACGCAAGGTTTGCCCCGCTTTGAAACCGACACGCTCACGCAGAAAAATGAAGAATGCTCTGGCAGCAAAACAACAGAATAAGAGCATAATTTCAACCAGAAAGCTATTCGGTGACTGCTTTCCGATAATCATTTTGTCTAACATTGTGGCAATCAGCCACATCTGTCCAATCATACATAAACTACTGAAACTCCCTAACAGTATGTTTAAGTGCATATATTTTTTGATGACTTTTTGCTCACTTTTAAGCCATTTTTGTAATTCGCGTTGGCGTTGTTTTTCCATAATTTTGTCAATTTTTTTGTTTTTTCAACCGCTTGTAAATCGGGTTTGCCATTCTACTATAAAGCAAAAAGGTTGTTAATGGCGAAACATTAACAACCTTTCATTCAGCCTTAACTAGAATAGCTCGTCAAATTCAAAGCGATACATTAAATCTACCGCTTGGTTAATACTTGAGACCCATTGTAAGTACAGCCTTGGCGTTAAATTGTAGCGTAAGGTTAATTCGGTAAGCGGTGCAAAAATGCCTACGCCATATTTCACTCGGAATTTAGGGGCAAGGCTGGCGCTTACCTCTACTTTGGTGTTATCACCGATACCTGCGGTAGTCACGCTTAAATCTTTGAGTCCGAAAGTACTACCAACATCACCCACCAATTTACTGCTTTTTGATAAGCTCATACTGAGTAATGCCGCAGCGACTGCATTACTAGAGCTTGCATCACCACTGCTTTCCAATGAGCGACCAGTTAAAATATAGGAAAGTGCCTCATTTTGCGACATTGCCGGATCAGAGAATACTTTTACCGTTGGGCTGTCTGCCAAACCCGTTACTCTCACTCCCGCAGTAATGGTCGGATCTTCCATTGCCTCCGGATTACGTATGGCTTCAATATCTAGGGTTGGCTGAGACGGTGAGCCGGCAAAACTAATATCACCTTTACGAATCAATAAGTCTTGCCCATAGGCAGCAAATCGCCCTTCACGCAAATGAACTTGCCCATAAAGCCCCAGCCCTTGTTTACCTTGTCTGACAGACAATAAGCCATTCACGTTACTGTTTAAACCATAGGCTTTGAGTTTGACATCATTACCGATGTTAATCTTAATATCTGCATTAATTGCCATTCCGCTTGAAGTTTGAGCCGGAATATTACGTTGGCTAAACGGCACTTTATTTTTCACCGAGCCATCCATAATTACCTCATCTCCACTTACACTGACCGCACTTTCAGGTAACTGCTCGACTTCAATTCTTGCCCAAGGGATATCTACATTTCCACTTAAGGTTAAAAGAGTTGGCGTTGCCGTCACTTGAATATCCGGGCTAACTGCCACTTTTGCGATATTAGGAATATCCACTTGGAAACGGTTAGCTTGAGCGTGAACCCGTGTTTTCCACGCATTTAGATCTCGCCAGTCTGCATCGCCCTCCAAACGCAGTTCGCTTTGTTTGGTTTGTAATTTACCGCTTAAAGTCGATGTTGCCCCGTGGAAATTCATTGCTAAATTCCCACCTGTAATATCAAACGGCATTGTAACAGAGCGGGCTTTTAACTCTGTGACGTTTAGATTTCCGTGCAATAACGGAGAGGTTGCGGTACCGCTCACAGTAAGACGAGCATTCACATTGCCATCAACCGAATCGCCCCGTTCAAGTATCGGTCGAATCAGCTTTAAACTTAATTGGTCAAGATGAATATTGCCGGATAACGCACGAGCCTTACTTAAATCTTTCATCACTAAATCAGTCGAAAGCCTGCCGTTATTTTCAACTCTTAAATCGGATTTAAGGGTTAAATTATTGTCAGACATTTTCAGATCAATTTTAAGCGGTGAAACCGTCAGCGGGAAACTTTTCCCCCCCTCCATTTTTTGAATAAATTTAATCGCATTAGAGGTTAAATCCAGATTCACTTGAGGCTGTTTATTTTTAAACCAAGCTGCATCGCCTTTGGCATTCACAATCCCTGAAAGCTGGCTGTTTTTCTCCAAAAATTGTTGCAATACCGCTAAATCAAAGTTGCGGATTTCAAAAGGCACTTTGCCCTCTACACCTGCGTTAAATGCAGTCGGGAAACAAAGGTTAATTTTCCGGTTATGCCAACAATGTGCGGAAATATTGGCGTTAATGGCTTTATTGTCATATTTCACATTCACCGATTTATCTGCTTGGAATTGACCAAACTCGCTAGATTGAATCGAGACTTGGCTTAATTGCCCTTCCCAAATTTCTTTCAAGCGGTCAAATTTTCCGGAAATTTGCAAATCAGCACCAACCGGGTTGCCTTTTGCACTTAATTTCAAGCTATGATTTTCTTCATTTCCTTTTAGCAATAAAGAGGCATTTTCCACTTTGATTTCGTTATAGGCAAATTGACGTAACCCCAAGGTTAAATCCCCTTGAATGGTTTTCTCAGTGGTAATTTTGCCTTTTGCGGTTAAATTTTGCAGTTTAAATTGCTCATAGCCTACATTTGAGGCAACTAAATCTAAATCAATATTAGGTTCTGAAACCTTACCCGATAATTTGGCATTGCCATTCACGCTGGCTTTTAAATTTGGTACTAACCCTTGCAAATTAGGCGCTTTAATATCTGCATAGAAATCAGATTTTTCGCCTAACACACCTTTTAAATCGATCTTATTTTCACCATACACCAGCGATAAGCCCGGAACATCTAAAAGTTGTTGATGATCGGCTTTTAAATTACCGCTTAAGTGTAGATTTTTCTGTAATAACGAACCTTTAATATCAATATTCGAGACGTCCGCTTTCCATTCGCTAGCTGAATTGCCCCGTCCTGCATAACCTTCGGAAGATAAAGAACCGGACAATACCGCCGGCCAGTCTGCCAGTAGAGATTTAGTGTTAATATTCTGAAGTTTCAAATTTGAACGCCACGCAACGCCCTCACTCCAATCCACTAAACCGTCGATCTTCGCTGTACCTTCCAGCGTATTGAGATTTAAATCTTGTATATTAAAATGAGTTAATTCCCCTTTGCCAGTTAAGCTAGCCGAGCTTGCAGGTACGCCCATTCCTTTGGCACTGACTTTAGCCTCCAAAGCATAATCTAGGAGATTGCCATTAAGCCTCATGGCGATATTCTCTAAACTCAGCACATCACCATTTTGCTGAGGGGCAAACGGATAACGCATTGACTCACTCTTCAGCGATAAATCAAAGGGAGTTTTCGCCTGAGCCAGTGTAACATTACCCTCCAACGAGGCATTAATTGCACCGGCTGTTTTCACTTTTAGGCTGGTTTTGTCATATAGCTCACCGGAAAGAGTGGCTTCGATCTGATTGAACGGCAATTTTACTTTCGCCGTTTTTGCTTCGTGACCGCTTAGCATCCAACTTAACGGATAATTGTCTTGTAAGGTTAAAGATCCGATTGCGGTTAGATCTCCTTGGTCGCTTTTGAAATCTAAACTTTTTAGGTTGATATGCTGATCTGTTGCTTGAGCCTGAAGCTGTAAAGAGGCAACATTTAGCAATGAGATCGGCTCAATCAAATTCCCTTTTTCATCTTTAGCTTTTTGAGCAAGTGCTACATTCGCAATATCAATCTGTTCAATATTGAGATCAAGAGGCAAACTAAAACGAAGGTTTTTATCCAATAACGGCTGTGCTAATTGTGCTTTAATCGCTGTCCAATCCACTTTATTATCCACCTGTTCGGCCTGTGCGACAGTTTTTCCCTGTAATTGGTGAAAGCCATCTACGACTTTTTCACCGGTTTTTTCCACCGCCTCTTGAATCACTTTATCAGCAATCTCTTGTGGATTTGTCGCTGATGACGCCTCTGTTTTTGCATTTTTTTGTGCAAAATCGACCGCTTGTTCAGTATCAGTTTCGTCTAACTTTAAGGCTAAAAGCAGATTTAGCCCCTCTAACTGTGTCGGGTGAACGGTAATAGCCCGCCCTTTACCGGAAAGTGCAGTGTGGAAATGATTAAGATGAATATCCATATCATCAACTTTGACCTTGATATTCTCTAAATCGATATTTTTAGCCGAAATCCCCAATGGCAAATTTAATTCGGTGAAAGGTTCAGTCTCCTCTTTTGGCTGAGAAGGGGGTAATTTAGTCGTATCAATCAAGACCTCAGTATCTTTAAGGCTCAAATTATTCAAACACATTTCATAATGGAGCAAGCAGTTAAAGCCAATATGCAGATCCGCTTGCCCAACCGTTACATTCACACCGTCCATCACAAATCGGGCATCAGAAAGCTGTAACCCCTCTTGCAAGCTCCCTTGCACTTGCCCCAGTTGTAATGGCTCTACGAATTTATCTACCCAGCTTAACACTTTACGTTGCCCGTAACCTGTGCATAGCAAGAGAATTGCGAGTAAAAGTAGAATAAACGTCAGACAAAAGCCGTGCTTTAAAAAGCGCCATTTTGATTTTTTAGGCTGTGTTGTTTGTGGCTCTTGTGTTGAGTCGGTTTGATGTGTGGCTATTTGTTTATTTTCGTCAGTCATAATCGTGAATACTTATGGGGTGATAAAAAGTAAACAAGCGGTCTGCGAAACTTTACTGAAATTCGACCGTTTGTTTGCATTTACAGATCGGAACCTAAACCAATATAAATTTGCATTCCTTTGGAATTATCTGGTGATTTTACCGGCGTGGCGACATCAAATTTAATCGCCCCGATAGGTGATGCCCAACGCACACCTAAGCCTGTACCATGGTAGAGATCTTTAGTTTTGAATTTATTCGATGCCAAACCTGCATCATAAAAAATTGCGCCCCACCAATTAGGATAAACCTGATACTGATATTCTACTGTGCCTGTGGCTAAATGAGAGCCTCCGACACGTTTACCATTACTCGGGTCACGAGGGGAAATATCCTTATAGCCAAAGCCTCGCACACTCATATCGCCACCGGCAAAATAGCGTAACGCCGGTGGAATACGTTCAAATTGATTGGCTTTCAAATACCCCAACTCCGCCCTTAAATAGAACCGATGGTTATCAAAGTAAGTTCTCGCCCAAGATGTCGAGGCTTTATAACTATAAAAGTTTACATCTGAACCTACTGCACGACTCCCCCAGTTTACCGTTAATTTTTGTGTATCCCCCCATAATGGGTAAGGCTTGCCATCTGTTCTGGTTCGATTCAATGATGCCGTTGGGTAAACTAATAAGGTTTTAAATCGATCATTAGCTTGAGTAAAAGAATCGTAACGGGCTTTTAAACCAACAGAAAATGACCAACCGGTTTCGTGCGTCCAGAAACGTTGTAACCCAAGGGTGGCAGCGGTTGATTTTGTATCGTTTTGATCTTCGTTTTCTAAAGTGCCGGATAATTGGTAATAATAATGGAGCGGATCTTCTCTAAGTGGAATATTATAACCAAATTCAAATGTCTGCTCCGGCTTAGAAACGTACGTTCGGCTTTCAATACTATGACCTCGGCTATTTAACCAAGGTTTCTTCCAGTTAAGCTGTAACCTTGGGCCAACTTCAGTTTCGTAGCCTATTCCAATTTCTACTTCATTACGTTTTTTAGGTTGAAATAGTACATTTAAATCGACTAATTTATCCTGCTCATTTAAATGTGGCTCAACCATCACCGATGAAAACCAATTACTGGAAAGGTAATCTTGGGTTAAAACTGACAGATCGTTAGCTAAATATGGCTCACCAGAATGAATTTTAAGAATATTTTGCAAATATTCTTCTTTGATTTGGCTATCTACAAACCGGATTTGTCCATAATGGTAGCGTTTTCCGCTATCATAGCCTAAACGCCAATCCGCTTTATGATCGGTCGGATAAACTTCCAAACGGTGATAAAGCCAATGGCCGTCAAAATACCCCTTACTAAAAGCGGTACTTTCAATATCACCCTTAAAATTCTCATAGATTTTATGATTTAAACGACTACCTTGTTTTGGGGCTTTACTCACTAAATGAGTGAAATCTTCGTCCGTATTTGCATCGCCTTGTAACACAATATCGGTTTCATCAATTTTTACTGTCTCTTTATCTAGCTCAACATTTAATACTAAGAGCGGTTTCTTTCCCTCTTGAGGTAGCTGCACAAATTGGTATCGGCTATTATAATAGCCCAAGGCTCTCAGAGCTTTATCTACTGTGGTTTGCACCAAATAGTGATAACGCTCTGAACCATCTGCATATTCATTGGCAATTTGATCTAAATATAGCTCCACATTTTTCTTGGCATCTTTATCCTGAATGCCTTTGACTTCTAAAGTGACTAATGGCTCTATTTCTGGCTCATCATCACTATCTTCCGCTAATTTTTCTTGCAGATTTTCAACTCGCTCACGATCTACGTCAGACAGCCTTTGCTCTTGATTTGCTTGTGCCATTGAAGCAAAAGCCACTAAACAGCAGAATGTTAAAAAATGTAGTTTTGTATTCATTAGTAACCTTTTTATTCTTTTGGAATGCCACGCAAAAGCGGAATACTGTCATAAGGCGGAACAGAACTTAACGCTGGCTCTTGCTCAAAGAGCATAATGAATGGTTTGTCAGGCACTGTTTTTTCATTACGCCACAAGTTTCCAACACTCACCAATTCAATATCTTGAGGTAGTTGTGCTAAATTTTGCTTCAGTACACTAATCGTATTCTTGCGAGGGTGTCCTATCACCACCGCTACCCCGTTTTTTCGTGCGTGATTAATTGCATGTGCAAACTGTTTTTGTACATCAGCAAGCAGATCGCTATCATCTAAAAAAATGTCTCTCTCCAGCGTATTAATACCAAATTGACGAGCCGTTTTAGCCGCCACACTACTGCCAATAGTTTTACTGTCTAAAAAGAAAAGCGTATTTTCTTTTAACACTTTCATCAAATGTTGCATTGTAGCAGAGTCTGAAGTTGCGCCACTGCCCATATGGTTATTTAAACCAATAGCATATGGTACTTGACCACGAGAAGTATGAATAAGTTTCCGAATTTTCTCTTCGTTATCACCAATATGAATACCCCCCTCTTCAATTGGCTGTTTCGATTTAGGTTCCATTGGCAAATGAATCAAAATATCCCGTTTTTGGTTATAAGCGTCCTTTGCCCGTTCTGTTGCATAGGGTGCAACAGGAATAATCGCCACGCTTACCGCCTTGGGTAAGGCTAAGATTTCTCGATCTTCTTTTATTCGATAGCCCACATCATCAATTACAATCGCCATTTGAGCTGCTTGTACAAGCGGTGTAAAAAGCACAAACATTTGCAAAAAAATGTTAAAATTCAACCGCTTGTCAATTTGTTTAAACATCTATTTCACCAAATTTAGAGGATTAATCGGCGTGCCTTTACGGGTAACACCAAAATAGAGTGCAGAACGGCTTTGTCCCCCACTGTTACCAACCTTCGCAATAACCTGTCCGCCTTGCACTCGGCTACCCTTGCTGACTGAAATAGATTGGTTATAGCCATAAAGGGAAATATCACCATTGCCGTGGTCAATCGCAACCATATTGCCATACCCTGCAAGCCATTGAGCCATTATGACTCGCCCGCTTGCCATTGCTCTAACCGAAGTACCGGCAGAAGCACCAATCACTACACCGTGCCAATTATTACCAAAAGGAGTGATAATATTGCCAGACACCGGCATCGTATATCGACCAGCCTTGATCGGTGTTCTCTCAACATTCTCAGTTGTTTTGGACTGACCGGATTTTGCCTGTTTTTCCCGCTGTTGTTCACGTTTTTCTGCTTGCTGAGCCTCTCTTTGCGCTTGTTCTAATTGTTGTTTTAGCGCCTGTTCATTGCTGCGTAAATTCTCTAATCGGCTTTGATCCTGCTCAAGCGTTTTATCGATTAAGCGTAAGGTGCTTTCACGCTGGCTTTGTACTTTCTTTAAATCTTTCTCTTGTTTCTTTTGTTCATTAAGTTGTGTTTGATGATCTTTTTGCTGACCTTTCAATTCATCACGTCTGGCTTTAAGATCAGCTTGGGTTTTACGAATTTCAACAATCGCATCAATGCGAATATTATTCATATGCTGATAATAAGCTGTCATTCTTTCCGCATTTTTTGCCTCTTCAGACATTAAACGCTCTAAGACCGAAGGGTTCACCCCAGAACGGTAGGCAGAGTCCAACTGCTCTTTTAATTTTTCTTTCTGCTGTTTTTCCAACTTTTCTAAACGGGCAATTTCAGTCTCGGTCGCTTTAATGGTCTGGCGAACTTCCGTTAAAGACATTTCGGTTTTTTGTAATTTATCCAACACCTTCCCCATTTCTACTTCTTGGTTTTTTAGGGTAGACTGCAACGCATTACGTTTTTGCTTTTGTTCATTAATTTTTGAGGTTTGCTGTTGGATTTTTTGCTGAATCTGATTAAGATTATTTGCAAAAGAAAAAGGGGTAGAAAAGCTTATTACCCCACTGAAAATAGCAGTCCAACAGTAAGAATTTATTCGTTTCACCAGCATACCTTTGTTTCTTCAAAATATTATTAAGGTTATATTCTAATCGGTTATTTGCTTAAGATCAGCTTTTTAGTGAAAGAATTTAACTATCTATTTCAAAATATAAAGAATTTTGCTATAAATAGCACAATTTCAAATCCATTAATTTTACTCAAAGCTAAGGAGTCATTATGCAATTAGTATTTATCCGTCACGGTTTCAGTGAATGGAATGCTAAAAACTTATTTACCGGTTGGCGTGATGTTAATTTAACAGAACGTGGGATCGAAGAAGCAAAATCTGCCGGTCAAAAATTAAAAGCAGCCGGTTTTGAATTTGATATTGCGTTTACATCTGTTTTAACCCGTGCGATCAAAACTTGTAACATCGTATTAGAAGAATCAGACCAATTATGGATCCCTCAAGTGAAAAACTGGCGTTTAAACGAGCGTCACTACGGTGCATTACAAGGTTTAGACAAAAAAGAAACTGCTGAAAAATATGGTGATGAACAGGTTCACATCTGGCGTCGTTCTTATGACATCTCTCCACCGGATTTAGACCCACAGGATCCAAACTCAGCACATAACGACCGCCGTTATGCTAACTTACCAAAAGATTTAATTCCAAATGCAGAAAACCTCAAAATCACCCTTGAGCGTGTGTTACCATTCTGGGAAGACCAAATTGCACCTGCATTAATTTCAGGTAAACGTGTATTAGTTACCGCACACGGCAACTCATTACGCGCATTAGCAAAACATATCGAAGGCATTTCCGATGCAGACATTATGGACTTAGAAATCCCAACCGGTCAGCCGTTAGTGTATGAACTAGATGATAACTTAAAAGTCATCAGCAAACGTTACTTATAATTGGTAAATTTCCAATAAAAAATGACCGCTTGTAGTGCAACACATTACAAGCGGTATTTTTTGTTGATTTTTTGCAAATGGCAAATATCAACAAAAATAAGGGCGGATATGATCTTGATCTGCACTCGCCCTTATCATTTTGAAATGAGATTAGAAATCTAACAACTCTTTCTCTTTTGCTGCCAATACTTCATCAACTTTTTTAATGAAGGTATCGGTGATTTTTTGAATATCTTCTTCAGCTTTGTGTTGTTCGTTTTCGCTGATTTCTTTATCTTTTAATAACGCTTTGATTTGGTCATTAGCATCACGGCGGACATTACGAATTGCTACTTTACCTTGCTCACCTTCTGCTTTAACGATTTTGATTAAATCACGACGACGTTCTTCCGTTAATGGTGGAAGCGGAACACGAATGGTTGTGCCGGCAGAAGATGGGTTTAAACCTAAATCTGAGGTTAAAATTGCTTTTTCTACCGCAGAGATTAAAGATTTATCAAATACGTTTACCGCTAAAGTACGGGCATCTTCAGCCACCACGTTCGCTACTTGGCGTAATGGGGTGGCAGAGCCGTAATATTCTACTTGAATGCCGTCTAACAAAGAAGGTTGAGCTCGACCTGTACGAATTTTCGCAATATGCCCTTTTAAAGCCTCAAGGCTTTTTTCCATACGATCTTGTGTATCTTTCTTGATTTCGTTAATCATTGATTTTTTATCCTTTTATTTAGTAACTGAGAGTTAAACAGAGAAAATTAATTATTCAGAAATGGTTGTACCTTCTTCAGTACCGAATACCACGTTGCGTAACGCCCCCGGTTTGCCCATATTAAAGACACGAATTGGCATTCCGTGGTCACGAGCAAGCGTGAATGCAGCTAAGTCCATTACTTGTAATTCTTGCTCAATAACTTGTGCATATGTTAATTTATTGTACAGTTTTGCATCTGTGTGTTTGGCTGGGTCTTTATCATAAACGCCATCTACTTTAGTTGCTTTTAAAACCACATCAGCTTCAATTTCAATACCACGCAAGCAAGCGGCTGAATCGGTGGTAAAGAACGGGCTACCAGTACCGGCAGAGAAAATCACCACACGTTTTTCACGCAACATTTTAATTGCTTCAGACCAGTTGTAAGTGTCACAAATGCCGTTTAATTGAAACGCAGACATTAATTTAGCATTCACCTCTGCACGGTGTAAGGCATCACGCATAGCCAAGCCGTTCATTACAGTGGCAAGCATACCCATATGGTCGCCCACTACACGGTTCATTCCTGCTTTGGCTAATTTAGCTCCACGGAATAAGTTACCGCCGCCAAGTACCACACCAACCTCAACGCCTTCAGCAAGTAATTCTTTAATCTCTAACGCCATACGATCCAAAATAGACGGGTCGATACCAAAACCTTCACTGCCTTGTAGGGCTTCACCACTTAATTTGAGAAGAATTCGCTTATAAATAGGTTTGCTCATTTTAATTGCCTCTTAACTGTATGGACTAAACACAAAATTACGTTATTATAGAACAATCCAATATAACGATAAACTAAAAATATTCACTACAATGAAATCCAAACAACTTTTCGGCATTCTTGTCGCTATTTCGCTGGCAACTGCTGCTAGCTGTTTAATGCTAATCGGATCAGGCTTTTTTCCAAATCCGAGTATCTTTGAAGTCATTTTGGGCGTATTCCTCATCATCGCTCTCGCCAGTTCTAAATGGACTTATTATTTACTCTTGCTACCAATCAGCATCGCTTATGCAATTTATACCCCGGTTGGGATAAAATTCGGTAAACCGACTTACGAGTATATCGCCTCTATTTTTGCTACCGATATGATGGAAAGCAAAGAGTTTATTGCTCAACTGCCGATTTTAAATATTGCGGCGGGCATTGCGATTGTGCTAGCGGTCATTTTTTATCGAAAAATTACCAATCGCTATCAAATCCGTTTTTTACGCAATAAAACATTCGTGATTTCGGCTTTTGTATTAATGCTGTTTTCCCTTGCACCGTTTAAATTTTTTCAGGAGTTCTACAATTCAAGCCTAAAGGTAAAGAAAGAATTGGAAGTGCTGAACAATTTAACGCTAGATTCGCAGTGGGGTCAATCAACCCTCAGCTCAACTTCAAACTACGATGATTATGTACTAATTATGGGCGAAAGTGCGAGAAAGGATTATCACCACGCCTATGGCTATCCGGCTGCCAATACGCCTTTTATGAGTTCGGCAAAAGGAACACTGATTGACGGTTTGACCTCCGGCGGCACTAATACTATCGCCTCATTACGCTTAATGCTGACCAAGCCAGATACGGAAAAGTGGGAAGCAAATTATGGGCTGACCTTAATTGATTTAATCAAATCTGCTGGTATTAAGACCTATTGGATCTCAAATCAAGGCTATTTGGGCAATTACGATACGCCGATTTCTTCTATCGGCAATAAAAGCGATGTAAAAATCTTCACAAAATCTGGCGATTCATTAAATACCAATGTGAGCGATTTTGAATTGTTACCGCACTTTGCTAAAGTGATTGAAAAACCGGCTCAAGGTAAGCGGTTCATCTTCCTACATTTATATGGCTCGCATCCTATTACCTGCGATCGCCTCACCGATTACCCGAAAATGTTTGACGATAACAAACTGCCCAAACGCTACTTTAATGTAAATTGCTATGTTTCATCTATCAAGAAAACCGATGAGCTGCTAAAACGGGTATATGATTTGTTAGTAAAAAACCAAGAAAATCACCGGCGTACATTCTCAATGGTTTATTTATCTGATCACGGTTTATCGCACGAGGTTTCAAAAGAGAACATTGTTATCCACAATGGAAAGGATAGAAGTAAATTACACTACGATATTCCGCTGTTTAAAATTTCAAGCGATGATACTCAACGCAATGTCTATAAAGCCTTTAAATCGGGCTTAAACTTCACTAATGGTATTGCGAATTGGATTGGTATCGAAAATCCGTTATTAGATAAAGAAATTAATCTTTTTAACGAACAAAACGATAAAAGTGATTATGGGCTAAAGAAAATCATTGAAACGCTGTCTACTGTAGAAGATCCAGCTGTTCCTATTCCTGAAAGCTACTTATATAAAGCGACTAATTAGCAAAAGTAAGTAACAAAAAAGCAGGCTTTAAGCCTGCTTTTTTAGTTTTTAGTATCAGAAAAATTAAGCGTTACCGCCAGTGATTTTCGCTACTTCTGCTGCGAAATCTTCTTCTACTTTCTCAATACCTTCACCCACTTCTAAACGGATAAAGTTAGAAACTGAAGTGTTTACTGATTTTAAGTATTGACCTACAGATTGAGATGGATCCATTACAAACGGCTGACCGGTTAACGAAACTTCACCGGTGAATTTAGCCATACGACCTTCAACCATTTTTTCTGCGATTTCTTTTGGTTTACCAGAGTTCATCGCAATTTCAATTTGGATTTCACGCTCTTTAGCAACTACATCAGCAGAAACATCTTCCGGATTTACGAATTCAGGTTTGCTTGCAGCAACGTGCATTGCAACTTTCTTAAGTTCATCTTCAGAACCGTTACCTGCTACTAATACACCGATTTTCGCACCGTGTAAGTATTGAGCAATCACTTCGCCTTCTAAGTATTGAACACGGCGAATGTTCATATTCTCACCGATTTTCGCAACTAATGCCGCACGTTTTTCTTCAAATTGTGCTTGTAATGCTTCGATGGTTGTACCTTTATTTGCAACTGCGTAGTCAGCAACTTCGTTTGCTAATTCTAAGAAACCGGCATCTTTTGCAACGAAGTCAGTTTCACAGTTCATTTCAACTAATACGCCAAAACCTGAAGCTACGCGAGCAAGGATTACACCTTCAGCTGCAACACGACCTGCTTTTTTAGCCGCTTTTGCTTGACCAGATTTACGCATATTGTCGATTGCCAATTCAATATCACCGTTCGCTTCAACTAATGCTTTTTTACATTCCATCATACCTGCACCGGTACGTTCACGAAGTTCTTTAACTAATGATGCTGTGATTTCAGCCATTTTAAATTCCCCTTATTTGATATAGTAAAACAGGCTCTCACCTGCCTAGAAATTTCATTGTTTAGGGCAGGTTAAAACCTGCCCCCTAAACTGAATTATTCCGCAGAAGCTTCTTCTGCTACTTCAACAGTTTCAACACCGCGACCTTCTTTGATTGCAGCAACTGCTGAATCTAAGTAAAGTTGGATAGCACGTGTTGCATCATCGTTACCAGGAATGATGTAGTTAACGCCATCTGGAGTTGAGTTAGTATCAACAATCGCAAATACAGGAATACCTAAGTTGTTTGCTTCTTTGATTGCGATATGCTCGTGATCAGCACCGATAACAAAAATTGCATCCGGTAAACCGTTCATATCTTTGATACCGCCTAAGCTTAACTCTAATTTTTCTAACTCACGGGTACGCATTAACGCTTCTTTTTTAGTGATTTTGTCAAAAGTACCGTCTTGAGTTTGAGTTTCTAAATCTTTTAAGCGTTTGATTGATTGACGAACTGTTTTCCAGTTAGTCAGCATACCACCTAACCAACGGTGGTTTACGTAGAATTGTTGGCTCTCTACTGCCGCTGCTTTAACAGCATCACTTGCCGCACGTTTTGTACCAACGAATAATACTTTACCGTTGTTGCTGGCAATGCGGGTTAATTCTGCTAATGCTTCGTTGAATAAAGGTAAAGTTTTTTCTAAGTTGATTACGTGAACACCATTACGAGCACCAAAGATGAATGGTTTCATTTTTGGGTTCCAGTAACGTGTTTGGTGACCATAGTGAACGCCTGCGTTAAGCATATCGCGCATAGAAACTTGTGCCATAAGAATTTTCCTTCAAAGTTGTTTGTTTTGCCACTTATGAACGGCAAAACGGGGTTTAGCCTCCACATATCCTAGAAAATCAATCTGTTAAAGACACCCCAATTCCTAGCTTGTGATATGTGTGTGTTTTAGTGTTAAAAAAATAAATGTGTACGTTTTGCCTGAATAGACAAAAACGGGGCGTATTATGCCAAAAAACAAACAATTTGCCAATTATTTTATTACTCTATTCGCATTGCTCTCTTAAATCTAAATCAAGCTCAAAAATAAAAACCGTTCTCATTATTGACTAAAATCTCAACAGCGTTTAGAATTTTGCCACTTTAATAAAAAAATAAAAGGAGAACTCATGAAAAAAGCCCTTTCAACACTAGCTCTAGCTGTATCTGCTTTTACTTCAATGTCTGCATTTGCAGGAAACGAAGTAAATGTTTATTCCTATCGCCAACCTTACTTAATCGAACCGATGCTGAAAAACTTTGAAAAAGACACCGGTATTAAAGTAAACGTGATCTTTGCTGATAAAGGCTTGGTAGATCGTGTGAAACAAGAAGGCGAGTTAAGCCCTGCCGATGTGCTTTTAACCGTGGACATCGCCCGTGTGATGGAAATCGTTAACGCAGGTTTAGCACAAAAAGTGGACTCAAAAGTGTTAGAGCAAAACATTCCGGCACAATTCCGTGACTCTAACGACCAATGGTTCGGTTTAACTACCCGTGCCCGTGTAATTTACACCTCTAAAGATCGTGTAGGTAAACTGCCTGCCGGTTTTGATTACTTAGATTTAGCCAAACCGGAATACAAAGGCAAAGTGTGCGTACGTTCAGGTAAAAACTCTTACAACGCGTCACTCTTTGCGGCGATGATTGAACACTATGGCGTGGAAAAAACCAAAGCGTTCTTAGAAGGCTTAAAAGCAAACTTAGCACAAAAACCGCAAGGCGGCGACCGTGACCAAGTAAAAGCCATCAAAGAAGGCATCTGCGATTACGCACTGGGTAACAGCTACTACTACGGCAAAATGTTAGACGATGAAAGACAAAGAGCCTGGGCAGAATCAGCAATCCTCAACTTCCCAAGTGGTCAATACGGTACGCACAAAAATATCAGTGGCGTAGTGATTGCGAAATATGCACCGAACAAAGAAAATGCGGTGAAACTGATCGAATACCTCAGTGGTGAAAAAGCCCAAGGTTTATATGCAGAACTTAACCACGAATATCCGGTGAAAGAAGGGATTGAGCCGTCTAAACTGGTTAAAGGTTGGGGAACTTTCACTGCCGATACTATCAAACTGGAAGACATTGCGAAAAACTATGAAGCCGCATTGAAACTGGTTGATGAAGTGAAATTTGATGACTTCGAGCAGAAAAAATAATCGGCTGACAAGCGGTTAATTTTAGCCAAAAATTTACAAATTTTTGCTAAACTATGACCGCTTGCAAAAGGACGCTGCGGCGTCCTTTTTGTATTTTAGAAAAATATTAAACTCTGCAGATTTGGCAACAATGAAAACGGAGTCATTCAAAAAATGAAACAATATCTTAGCTGGAAAACCCTCGCTATTCTGATTACGCTGATTGTGCTTCTGCCCTTGCTTGCCATTGCCTACCACGCATTCGGCGGCGAGTCTGAGAATTTAGCACATCTTTGGCATACGATGTTGCCGACCTATATTCAAAATTCCGCTCTGTTAGTGTTGGGAACTATTATCCTTGCCCTCTTGTTTGCTCTACCGACCGCTTGGATAGTAGCAAATTACCAATTTTGCGGGCAAAAAACCTTACAATGGCTACTTTGCCTACCACTGGCAATGCCGGCGTATCTGATTGCTTACCTTTATACCGATTTGCTGGATTATTCGGGCAGTTTTCAAGAAATGCTACGCCATCTTTTCGGCTGGCAAACACCGCAAGATTACTGGTTTCCGCAAATACGCACCCTCTACGGTGCTTGCTTTGTATTGGCGTTAGTGCTTTACCCTTACATTTTCCTGCTGGTACGAGTCGCGTTATTAGAACAATCTGAAAACCTCACCCACAGTGCGAAAATGCTCGGAGCAAGCCCGATGCAGATTTTCCGCCGTATTACCTTTCCGCTGATCCGCCCTGCGATTGCCGTCGGCATTGCACTGGTGGCAATGGAAACGCTCGGCGACTTCGGTACCGTTGCTTATTTTGCCGTTCCCACACTCACCACCGCCATCTACGACTCGTGGCTTGGCTATCACGATCTTGGCACAGCAAGCCAAATTGCGATTTTTATGCTACTGATGATCTTCCTGTTTTTAAGCCTAGAACAATACAGCCGCCGCAAACAAAAAAGCTATCAGCGTGGTTATGAGAAAAAATCGGCATTTAAAACATTACACGGCTGGAAATTAGCTCTTGCTCTTGCTTGGTGCTGGGGCTTACTCGCCCTTGCTTTTTTTATTCCGTTCGGGCGTTTACTCTACTGGGCGTATGACTATTTCGAGCAGTCGTGGAATTTAGACTTTGTGCAATTTGCCCTCAATAGTCTGAAAGTGTCAATCATCGCTTCTATCATAACGGTCATTTTCGCCTTAATTTTGCATTTTGCCAATCGTCTCTCGTTTGGTAAATTTTCAGCAAAATCGACCCGCTTGTCGTTGCAACTTTCCTCGCTTGGCTATGCTATACCCGGCACAGTGCTTGCCATCGGTTTGCTCTCGCCCTTAACTTTTGCCGATCACCAACTGCACGCGTTGCTCAAAAGCCTTGAACTTTCCCCTGTCGGTTTAATTTTCTCCGGTTCGCTGTTCGCGCTTGTGCTTGCTTATACCGTTCGCTTTTTAGCAATGGCGATTGGTAGCCTTGAAACCTCGCTTGCCAAAGTCTCTCCATCACTCGATATGGCAAGCCAAACGCTAGGCAAAAGCGGCTTCACGATGTTTAGCAAAATCCATATCCCTCTGATTTATAAAGGGATTTTAACCGCTGGTTTAATGGTCTTTATCGAAAGTATGAAAGAGCTGAACGCGTCGCTCTTACTGCGTCCGTTTAACTTTGATACGCTCGCTACTCACGTTTTTACTTTCACTTCTGACGAACAATTAGAACGTGCCGCACTGCCGGCGATTGTACTGGTACTTGTTGGGTTACTGCCGGTGATTTGGCTAACGCGATCGCTTATTTCGCAATCGGAAAAGGAAAGATAAAGGAATTTTATGTCTGTTTTAACTATTAATAATCTGAATCTTAATTTTGGCAATACTGCAGTGTTACAAAATCTTCACCTTGCGGTAAACCAAAATGAAATTATCTGCCTGCTTGGAGCGAGCGGTTGCGGCAAAACCACGCTGTTAAAAGCGATAGCAGGATTGCTGCCGATTGAGCAAGGCGATATTCATTTGAACGGCAAATGCCTGAAAAGCAAGGCGGTGGAAGATCGCCAAATCGGGCTGATTTTCCAAGATTACGCTCTCTTCCCACATTTAACGGTGGCGGAAAATATTCAATTCGGTTTAGCGAAATTGCCTAAAGAAGAGCAAAAAAACGTCACTGAACAGATGCTTTCAGTGGTACATCTGCAAGGCTTTGAAGCCCGTTTTCCGCATGAACTCTCGGGCGGTCAGCAACAACGGGTAGCGATTGCCCGTGCTTTGGCGTGTAAGCCTCAACTGCTGTTGCTAGACGAACCTTTTTCCAACATCGACAGCCAAACCCGCTATGCGATGATCCAAGAGATCAAACAAATTTTGAAAAGCCAGCAAGTGCCGGCAATTTTTGTGACTCACAGCAAGGAAGAAGCCTTTGCCTTTGCGGATAAAATTGCGGTAATGGATAAAGGCAAAATCGTGCAATTCGGCAAGCCGAATGAGCTGTATCACGCCCCGGTGAATCCTTTTGTGGCGGATTTTTTAGGCGGCACAAATTATCTCAGCTGTAATATAACCGAAGACAAAGTGCTGTTCAGCCCGATCGGTGAGTTCCGCCTGTTTCCGGAAATGGAAATCAGCAAAGGACGCTACCAGTGGTTGCTCCGCCCTGAACAGCTGATTTTAAAACCAAACGAATTAGGGTTAGGAAAAGTGGTCGGCAAACTGTTTTTAGGTTTATTCTACCGCTACCAAATTGCCATCAACGGCATTGAAATTACCGCTTATCAAAATCAGGAACTGAAAATTGGAGACCAAGTTGAAGTGGGCTTCCAAGTCAGGGAATTTATCTTATTTTAAATCGGAGAAATGATGAAAATAGAAGTTTGGTCAGATTTTGCTTGCCCGTTTTGCTATATTGGCAAACGCCATTTAGAACAAGCCTTAGCCCAATTTGATGGCGAGGTTGAGGTTATTTTCCGAGCCTTCGAGCTTGATCCTCACGCCAATGGCGAACCGGAGGCTGATATTCAGCAACGCTTAATGCAGAAATATCAAAAAACTGCCGAGCAAGCAAATGAAATGATTGATTATGTGGAAGAAGCCGGAAAAAAAGCCGGAATTGATCTGCGTTACCGTACCACACAATATACTCGCACCTTTGAAGCTCATCGTCTGGCGAAATTTGCTGAAAGCAAAGGCTTGGGCGAAGCAATGACTGAGCGGCTGTTTAAAGCCTATTTTACCGATAATGTCATTTTGGCAAAACGTACCCAACTTATTGAGTTGGCGTTGGAGATCGGTTTAGATCGTGATGAAGTGGCTAAATTACTGACCGGTGATGATTTTGGGCACGAAGTACGGGAAGATGAACGAATGGCTCACCGCTATGGCATTAATAGCGTGCCGTTTTTTGTGATTGATGAAAAACTTGGAGTGTCGGGGGCTCAACCGCCGGCAGTGTTGCTTGATGCAATTAAGCAGGCATTGCAAAAATAATCCAAAAAAAGACCGCTTGTAAATAAACAAGCGGTCTCATTCTTCTTAAAATTTACCAATTACTTTTTCGTAATCGCCCCTAGAATGCCACGCATAATTTGTTTGGTTACTTGGTTACGTAGATTTCTGCCCACCGATTGAGCCACTTGGCTCACTACTTGTTCGGTAATGGATTGATCTTTTTTCTTTTTCGAGCCAAAAATCGAAGAAAGGATGCCACCAAAGAAATCGTTACTTTCTTCCTCTGCCGCCGCTTGCTCTGCTTTTACCGCTTCCGCTTTGGCATTCAGCATTTCAAAGGCTGATTCATTATCCACATATTGGCTATAGTGGTGATATAAATCATCTTGTTTAACTAAGCCCTCACGCTCAGCTGTTGCTAATGGTGTTAATTGACTTTTTGGTGGATAGATATAAGCAATCTCAACCGGTGTCGGCATACCTTTTTCATCAAGCACAGAAACCAATGCTTGCCCAACTCCAAGCTGGGTAATGGCTTCCACTACATTGACCTCTTTGTTGGCTCGGAACGTTTCCGCTGCTGCTTTTACTGCTTTTTGATCACGAGGTGTAAACGCTCGTAACGCGTGTTGAATTCGGTTACCTAGCTGCCCTAACACAGAATCCGGTAAGTCCAATGGGTTTTGGGTTACAAAATAGACCCCTACACCTTTTGAACGAATTAAGCGAACCACTTGTTCAATTTTATCGACCAACACTTTTGGTGCATCATCAAACAGTAAATGGGCTTCATCAAAGAATAATACGAACTTCGGTTTTTCAGGATCGCCTACCTCAGGCAAATTCTCAAACAACTCTGCCATAAACCAAAGTAAGAATGCCCCATACATTCTTGGTGAATTAATCAATTTTTCCGAATTTAAGATATTGATAACACCACGGCCGTTACGGGTTTGGATCCAATCGTGTAAATCTAATGCTGGCTCACCAAATAAGTTACTTGCTCCTTCATTTTCAAGGGCTAATAAAGCTCGCTGAATTGCTCCGACACTTGCGGCGGAAACATTGCCGTATTCCACTTGAAATGCTTTCGCATTGTCGGCAACAAATTTTAATAACGCACGCAAGTCTTTTAAATCAATCAGCATTAAGCCTTTATCATCTGCCACACGGAAAACAAGGTTTAATAGACCTTCTTGAGTATCGTTTAAGTTAAGTAAACGGGAAAGCAACATCGGACCCATTTCGGAAATGGTAGTGCGTAGCGGAATGCCTGACTCGCCAAACACGTCCCAAAACGAAACCGGATAACCGTTTAAGTAATCTTCTCCGCCTAAATTAAATTGTTCAATCCGTTCTGCAATTTTTCCGGAAAAACTACCCGCTTGTACTAAACCTGAAAGGTCGCCTTTTACATCCACTAAAAATACCGGCACGCCGTCATCACTGAAGGCTTCCGCTAATTTTCGTAACGTAACGGTTTTACCTGTCCCCGTCGCCCCAGCTACTAAACCGTGTCGGTTAGCCATTTTTGAGTTAAGTGAAATCACTTCACCTGATTCAGTTTGAGCAATATTATATAAACTCATATTTGATTCTCTTTTGTCTAAAATTAACTTTTAATGCCAATGCGGAAACCTCTTTCCCAGTTGTGATAATAATGGGAAGGTAGATCTTTTACATTATAGCCACAATATTGGCTACGTTGTTGCAACATTTGGTTTTTCTGTGTACGGAAAGACTTCCCGACACGGTAGCCATCTAAATACCAATCATCACTGTCTTTACAAGCGGTCGTATTTATTCGCTTATTTACAACTGTTTGATTAACGATTTTTGTTTTATTTTGTGCTGCTTCGATACTTGGTTTCATTCTTACAGCTTGTTCTTTTTTAGCCGTAATCTTAACTGATGAATGGCGATTAGCCGATTCTGCCGAAGAGAACCAATCCTCTTCAAATTGCTCTAAGCTCTTACAGCCGGTCAGTAATACCAAACAACATAGGTATTTCAAAAATTTCATTTTATTTATTAAAACCATTACGATTATTTTTCTTCGCTACAAAAGGGCTTTTCGTTCTTGGTCGGTTTACTTTAGGTAAATCAAGTAAGGACTCTTTATCATATTGACTGACCGGAATTTGGTGTCCGATATACTCTTCAATCGCTGGTAAATTGACCGCGTAACGCTCACAAGCAAAGCTGATTGAATGCCCACTCTCACCTGCTCGACCTGTTCTACCAATACGGTGAACGTAATCTTCTTTATCGTCCGGTAAATCATAATTAAACACGTGCGTGACATCCGGAATATGCAAACCACGAGCCGCAACATCTGTTACCACTAAAATATCCAAATTGCCCTTGGTGAAATTATCCAGCAAAGAAAGGCGTTTTTTCTGAGGAATATCGCCGGTTAGCATTCCAACCCGATGTCCGTCTGCCGATAAATATTGCCAAATCTCTTCACATTTATGCTTGGTATTGGCAAAAATCATACAACGCTCCGGCCACTCTTCCTCAAGCAATGTCAGCAACAATGCCATTTTGTCTTCATTAGAAGGGTAAAATAGCTCTTCTTTAATACGATGTCCGGTTTTTTGTAGCGGCTCAATTTCAATATATTCGGCATTATTCATATCTTCATAAGCAAGCTCCCGCACTTTTGCCGAAAGCGTTGCCGAAAAGAGCAAGGTCAAACGCTGTTTCGGTGAAGGGGACTTACGCATCAGATAACGAATATCTTTAATAAAACCAAGATCAAACATTCGATCTGCTTCATCTAGCACAATCACTTGAATTTTATCTAAATTGATAATGCCTTGTTTCACATAGTCGATCACTCGACCTGTTGTACCGACTAGGATATCTACCCCTTTTTCAATTTCTTGAACTTGTTTGTCGTAACCATCACCACCGTATGCCAACGCCAGTTTTAAATCAGAATGTTTTAAAAACAGCTCGGCATCAGCCCCAATTTGCACCGCCAATTCACGGGTAGGGGCAAGAATTAATGCTCTCGGCTGGTTCTTCGCCGTTTCTGTTTCATTGTTTAATAAATGGTGGAAAGTTGCCACCAAAAAAGCCAATGTTTTGCCTGTACCAGTTTGAGCTTGGCCTGCAATGTCATTTCCTTTTAAAGTAATCGGGAGGGTTTTCGCTTGAATTGGAGTACAGAACTCAAAGCCTTTGCTATCAAGAGCATTTAACACATTAGCGTGAATCGGGAAGTCAATAAAACGGTGTTCGGTAAGGTGATTAGACATAGTATTTCCTTGATAATTATTGTGTTACAAGCGGTCTTTTTTACACATTTTTTTGCAAAATAGCATATTGGGCATTTTTTCTCAAATTTAACCGCTTTTGAGTTTATTCGGCAAAATGGATTGGAAAAGCTCTCGGCTTTTCAACGGTTGTGAACCTAAATAGGGCTTTAATGCAATTCGGGTAAAACGTTTTGCCGCTTGCTGAGTCGCTTTTTCTGAAAAATCCAACTGAGCAAATGCCAACAAATCGCTGCCTAAAAAGGTCTGGTTATTCTGTAATAATGAGGCGATAAATCCTTGATTTTCCTGAAATTGATAGGTCATTTTCGGATCAACCGGCAAACCGGTTGCCGCACAGTGCGTAAAATCCACCCCATAACCTAATGCTTTTAACGTATGAAATTCAAAGGTGCGTAAAATCGGCTCAATCTGTTTTTGTGCGGCAAGCTCGGTGATGCAACGTAAATAATGCTGAAATAATTCAGGGTAAGCAGTCTGATTTTCCAATACTCTTGCAAGTACTTCGTTAATATAAAACCCACTATAAAGCGAAAGGGTTTCCATCGGCAATGTTAATGCTGCCGGTTCTGCTTTGGTTAAGGTTTTAAGCTCCCCTTTACCCGACCAACGCAACAACAACGGCGTGAACGGCTGCAACACCGCTTTCAACGGCGAACGTGGACGCTTCGCCCCTTTTGCCAGCAAGGTAATCCGCCCGTGATATTCGGTAAAAAACTCCACCAGCAAACTACTTTCGCTGTATTCTCTGCGGTGGAGTACAAAGGCTCGTTGCCATTGATCTGTGGTCATAATTAATCCCGACTATATGTCACTTTCTTTGCTTCGCCAAAGAAAGTAACCAAAGAAAGGCGACCCTACTTCACCGCTGTCTTCGCTTGGTTTGAATTTGCTTAACGAAAAAATTCCAAACTCGCCGCTTCGCTGCTCAAACAAGGAATTTTTCCTACAAATTCAAAGTCGCTCAGGCGGTTCAGAAGGGAACCCGGCAGAGCATCATTTTGCAAAATTTTTCAAAAAAATCACCGCTTGTATGGTCGGATCGGGTTCCCTTCTGAGTTGCCCGAACGACTTGAAATTTTTAGGAAAATAACCCGAGCGAGAACGAAGCGAACATCAGGGTTATTTTTCGTTAAGAAAATTTCAACCAAGTGAGGATAGCAACGAAGCAGGGTGTGCTTTCTTTTGGTTACTTTTCTTTGCACAAGTAAAGAAAAGTGACAAAAAAACTACTCATCCATATACCCTAAACTTCTCAAGGCTCTTTCGTCATCTGCCCAACCGGCTTTGACTTTCACCCAGAGTTCAAGGTGGACTTGGTTATCGAATAAACGCTCCATATCTTTACGGGCTTCAATGCCGATGGTCTTAATTTTCTGACCGCCGGCACCGATCACCATTTTTTTCTGTCCGTCTCGTTCCACTAAAATTAAGCCGTTGATTTCATAAACACCACGTTCGTTCATTTTGAATTGCTCGATTTCTACCGTCACGGAATAAGGCAATTCCTCGCCGGTGAAACGCATTAATTTTTCACGGATAATCTCCGATGCCATAAAGCGTTGAGAGCGGTCTGTTACATACTCTTCCGGGAAATGATGAACGCCTTCACGCAACGATTTACGCACAAATTTCTGTAAAATATGCACGTTTTTACCACGTTGTGCCGAAATCGGTAGGATTTCCGCAAAATCAAACTTTTGTGAAAGCTCGGTAATATGTGGCAGTAGTTCTTCCTTTTCTTTGATGTTATCGACTTTATTGATCGCCAATAAAACCGGAGCTTTTGCAGAACGGAGCTTATTTAGCACCATTTCATCATCTTCTGTCCATTTAGTACCTTCCACCACAAAGATAATTAAATCCACATCGCCAATCGCCGAGCTTGCAGCACGGTTCATTAATCGGTTAATGGCTCGCTTTTCTTCAATATGTAACCCCGGAGTGTCCACATAAATTGCTTGGTATTGATCTTCGGTGTGAATCCCCACAATACGGTGGCGGGTTGTTTGTGCTTTGCGTGAAGTAATCGAGATTTTCTGTCCTAAAATTTTATTTAAAAGGGTCGATTTACCCACATTCGGGCGACCTACAATCGCAATAAAACCACAATAGGTTTTAGCAGGAGTTTGAGTTTGTTCTGTCATTTTGTTTTCCTTTCATTCTGCGGAATGAATTTGATGGTGCAAGCGTCCACGCTTGTACCATTTAATTAAATCTTTAGCACAAGCGAGGACGCTTGCGCTATCGTTACTTTTTCGTTTTAACCACGGCTAATGCCTTTTCTGCGGCATTTTGCTCGGCTTTTCGGCGGCTGGTACCAATGCCGATAAACACATCCTCGATGTTAATCACTTTGCAGGTCACGCGGAAGGTTTGGTTATGGGCTTCGCCTTTAATATCTAACACATTATATTCAGGCAAAGGTAATTTTCTGCCTTGTAAAAATTCTTGCAGGCGTGTTTTCGGATCTTTTTGGGCATCACCCGGGCTGATTTCCGCCAGTAAATCAGCATACCAATCCGCTACTTTTTCCATTGCTTTTGCCATATCTTGGTCAAGATAAATCGCTGCAATAATGGCTTCTACACAATCGGAAAGAATCGATTCTCGGCGAAAACCGCCACTTTTTAGTTCACCGGGCCCTAATTTCAGGTAGTCACCTAAGTCAAATTGACGGGCAATAATGGCTAAGGTTTGCTCACGCACAAGGGTCGCACGCATACGGCTTAGCTCGCCTTCATTTGCTTTTGGGAATTTGTCGTATAAAGCTTTGCCGATGGTAAAATTTAAAATGGAATCACCTAAAAATTCAAGGCGTTCGTTATTTTTTGAAGCGGCACTGCGGTGCGTTAAGGCTTGTGTGAGGTAATCAAGGTTATGAAATTGATAACCTAATTTTTTCTGTAATCGTTCTAATTGCATAAATTCTTTTATTTATTAATGACTGAGGGGCGAATTACCATTCGCCCCCTACACTACATTATTCAATAGTGGTAAACATTCTGGAAAAACGCAATCCGGTTGGAAACTCGTTTGCTTTTTTATCTAAACTTAGCCAGATAAATGTCGCTTTGCCCACAATATTTTTTTCCGGCACGAAGCCCCAAAAACGGCTGTCTTCACTGTTGTCACGGTTGTCACCCATCACAAAATAGTGTCCTTGCGGGACAACCCACTCACCGTCTATTTGCCCTTCTTGTTTATAGAAGTAAGGTGCATAATTAAACGCCATTGGGTGATTTAAAATTTGGTGGGTTACATCACCTTTTTCGGTACGCTCAAGTTGCATTTCGCCGTGGTAGAAAAACTCAGGGTTTGGTTTGCTTTCGCTGTATTCAAATGTCTTGGTTTCGCCATTTGCATTAGTAACCGTTAATTGTTGGGTAGCAAAATCGTATTTCACTTTATCGCCGCCTACCGCAATCACACGTTTAATGTAATCCACGTGAGGTTGAGCCGGTGCTTTGAAAACAATAATATCTCCACGCTCCGGCTTGCCGGTTTCGATTAAAGTATTCTGCCAAATCGGATCTTTAATCCCATAACTGAATTTATTTACTATCAAAAAATCGCCAACACGCAAGGTCGGTTCCATTGAACCACTTGGAATTTGAAACGGCTCAAATAAAAACGAACGCAATACGGTAACAAAGAATAAAATTCCGAACAGGGAGGCAAAAAATTCTCCAACTGCCGATTTCGGTTGAATCTCTGCCATTTCTTCTTCGGTTAATGCTCTACCTAAGCGTTTTTGTTGCTGGGCGATTGCCAGTTTACGTCTTGGGTCGGCACTAAATTTATAGAACGCCCAAAATCCGCCACAGATGATCACTAACGCCACTAAAATAATTGAAATTGTATTTGGCAGTTGCATTGAATCCAACCATTTCCAAATACCGTAAATAATGCCTAGAAAAATAATCGGCATAAGTTGTGCCATTTAACTCTCCCTTTTATCTTTTACCGTGTGGGCGAATGATGATTCGCCCCTACATTTTTGCAAAATTTTTTCAAAATACGACCGCTTGCAAGCGGTTTAATTCCGCATTTATTTTGCAAATTATTCTTTGCCAACGTGTAAAATCGCTAAGAATGCCTCTTGCGGAACTTCTACGTTACCGAGAGATTTCATTCGTTTTTTACCCTCTTTTTGTTTTTGTAGTAGTTTTTTCTTACGACTCACGTCACCACCGTAACATTTCGCCAGTACGTTTTTGCGTAGCTGTTTTACCGTAGAACGAGCAATAACGTGGTTGCCGATAGCCGCTTGAATCGCAATATCAAATTGCTGGCGAGGAATCAGCTCACGCATTTTTTCCACTAATTCACGTCCGCGATAAGCTGCATTCGCACGGTGAACGATAATTGCCAACGCATCTACACGCTCGCCGTTGATCATAATATCAACACGCACCATATCTGCATTTTGGAAGCGTTTGAAACCATAATCTAATGAGGCATAACCACGAGAGGTTGATTTTAAGCGATCGAAGAAATCCAACACTACTTCACCCATCGGGATTTCGTAAGTTAATGCAATTTGGTTGCCGTGATACACCATATTGGTTTGCACGCCACGTTTTTCCACACATAAGGTAATCACGTTACCTAAAAACTCTTGTGGCACAAGCATATTACACTCTGCAATCGGCTCACGAATTTCTGCAATATTATTGATAGCAGGCAGTTTTGAGGGGCTGTCCACATAAATGGTTTCGCCACTGGTTTGCACCACTTCATACACTACCGTTGGGGCAGTGGTAATCAGGTCTAGATCATATTCACGCTCTAATCGCTCTTGAATGATCTCCATATGTAGCAAGCCTAAGAAACCGCAACGGAAACCAAAACCTAATGCACTCGAAGTTTCAGGTTCGTAGAATAACGAGGCATCGTTTAGGCTCAATTTACCTAAAGCATCACGGAAGGCTTCGTAATCGTCTGAACTAATCGGGAACAAACCTGCATATACCTGCGGTTTCACTTTTTTAAAGCCGGGTAGCACATTGGTTGCCGGATTGTGATGATGCGTTAAGGTATCGCCCACCGGCGCACCTAAAATATCTTTAATCGCACACACTACCCAGCCTACTTCGCCGGTTTTAAGTTCAGTAGTATCTACTTGTTTTGGTGTGAAGATACCTAAACGATCCACATTGTAAGATTGTCCGGTACTCATCACTTTAATTTTATCGCCTTTTTTCAGCACGCCGTTTTTCACTCGCACTAAAGAAACCACGCCTAAATAGTTATCGAACCAAGAGTCAATAATCAAGGCTTGTAATGGTGCTTCCGGATCACCTTCCGGTGCAGGGATTTTCTTCACGATTTCTTCTAAAACATCTTCAATCCCTAAACCGGTTTTCGCAGAACAACGCACCGCATCAATCGCATCAATACCAACAATATCTTCAATCTCTTCTGCTACACGCTCCGGTTCAGCTGCAGGCAAGTCAATTTTATTTAAAATCGGCACGACTTCTAAGTCCATTTCAATCGCGGTATAACAGTTTGCCAACGTTTGAGCCTCAACCCCCTGCCCTGCATCTACCACCAATAATGCTCCTTCACAGGCAGCCAGTGAGCGAGACACTTCATAAGAGAAATCCACGTGCCCTGGCGTGTCGATAAAGTTAAGCTGATAAGTTTCACCATCTTTCGCTTTATAATTTAAGGTAACACTTTGTGCTTTAATGGTAATACCACGCTCACGCTCCAGATCCATTGAGTCTAATACTTGGGCTTCCATTTCACGGTCTGATAAACCACCGCAAGTTTGAATTAAACGGTCTGATAAAGTCGATTTACCGTGGTCGATATGGGCGATAATCGAAAAGTTACGAATATTTTGCATTTTCATCGGGCAGTTAATGTCCTGTTTTGTTATTTGTTTATCGAAAAATTAATCGGGGAATTGTACTTGAAATACAAGGTTTTGCAAAGGAAAAGAAGAACAAACAAGCGGTTGTTTTTGCTTAAAAATTTGCAAATTTCTTTGTAAAAACACCCGCTTGTTAATAATAGGTAAGATCAAACTATTTCTGCCAGTTCTAGCACAGCCTGTTGCAGCACACGAATACCGGCTTCAATATCTGTCCATTCGGTAAATTCAAGTGGATTATGACTAATGCCTAAATGAGAAGGTACGAATAACATACCTGTCGGACAAAGCGTTGCCATATGCATTGCATCGTGTCCTGCACCGCTTGGCATAATGTCATAACTATAGCCTAATTTCTCCGTAACTTGAGTTAAATGAGTTACCATTTCTTCAGCCAATACAATCGGTTTGTCTTTTGAAATCAGCTGCAATTCAATGGTTAAACCTCGTTTTTCTGCCACTTCCTTGATTTTATCTTGTAATGCGATAAAGACAGATTCTCTCGCTTCAAAATGTGTACCTCGAATATCCACTAATAATTCCGCATAACCAGGAACTACATTCATTACACCCGGTTTGGCGGTTAAATTACCTGCGGTTGCGACAGTTGAATGCCCAGCTTGAATTGCCGCATTTTCTAGCTCTAATGCTAATTCTGCTGCCCCCAGTAAAGCGTCGTGGCGATAATGCATTGCCGTTGCCCCTGAATGGTCGGCTTGACCTTGAATTTTCACAATAGCCCGAATCGGAGCAGCAATGCCGGTCACAATCCCGATGGTTTTCTGTTCGTTTTCCAATCTTGGACCTTGCTCAATATGCAATTCTAAAAAGCATTTAAATTCTTCTGGCTGGCGTTTTGATTGATTAACACGATTGAAATCCAACCCGATTGTATCCAGTGCCTGAGCCAAGCTTAAACCTTGTTTATCGCTTAATTTACTTAATGTTTCTTGAGTTGCAATACCGCACATCACTTTGCTGCCCAGTGTGGCATAATTAAAACGGCTGGATTCTTCACAAGCAAAGATGATTAATTCAAGGGGATAACGAGTTTGTTGTTTGTTTTCACAAAGTTGGAAAAGGGTTTCCAGCCCTGCAATAGTGCCTAGTGTGCCATCAAATTTTCCGGCATTGACTACCGTATCAATATGCGAACCAAAGGCAACCGCAGGAAGGCTGTTATCAATGCCTTGTTTTCGGATAAATACGTTGCCGATTGGGTCTATTTTGACCGAAAGATCGTACTGTTTGCACAAATTGATCACATAATCTCGGGCGTTGATATCCTGTTCAGAAAAGGCAAGTCGGGTTACTTCCCCATCAACTGATGTAAATGTTGCCAAATCTGAAAAAATCTGTTGAATTCTTTGCATATTTATTGACATAGGTCACCTCTTTTCTTAACCTGAAATAGGTAAAATTATATACAATCCTAAAAGAAGTAATAGCTGTTTTGATCAAAGAATATCTTATTAAGGAGACAACTATGAAAAATATGCTGTTAATGAGTGGTTCTAAGTATAAAAATACAGAGTATTTAGCTCATACGATTAAATGGCTAAAAGAGTTCCTAGCTGATTATAAGGGTAAGAAAATCGCCTTTTTGCCTTATGCAGGAGTAAGCCGAAGCTATGATGAATATGAACAAGTCGTGCAAGATAAATTCGCAGAGCTGGAATTAGAGATTGTATCTGTTCATCGAGCGAAAAAACACACCGAAATTCTCGAGCAAGCAGATGTAATTGCAGTTGGCGGAGGCAATACGTTTTGTTTGTTAAATCAGATGTATGAAAACAAGGTGCTGGATTGTATTCGTGAAAAAGTTGAAAACGGCACACCTTATTTTGGTTGGAGTGCCGGGGCGAATGTTGCCGGTGCATCAATTATGACCACCAACGATATGCCGATTACTTACCCTCCTTCATTTAACGCCTTAAATTTATTTCCTCATCAAATTAATCCACATTTTATTGCCGGCAAAATTCAGGGGCATAATGGCGAGAGCCGAGAAGAACGCTTGAAAGAATTTCTGATTGTAAACCCTAATTCGATTGTTTACGCCTTGCCGGAAGGAACTGCATTACATATTCAAGGCAATCAAGCAAAAGTGTTAGGAGAAACGGCGGTGCTACAATTTAGCCAAGATATGCAATTAAAAACCTTTGAGCCTAATACTATATTCACTTACTGAGGAGAACGATATGGAGAATTTTAACTTAATCATTGCAATAGTGGGAATTATTGCCACCATCTATTTACTGATAAAAAAATACGAAACCAGAACGGTATTAATTGCAATCGGCTTGGGAATGGCGTTACTGACCTTACAACCAATGGCAGCCCTTGATGCTTTTGCCAAAAGTATGACGTCAAGCGGTCTGATTATGGCAATTTGTTCCAGTATGGGTTTTGCTTATGTGATGAAATCAACAGGTTGCGATAATCACTTAGTCCAACTTTTAACCAAACCGTTAAGCGGATTGAAGTTTTTCCTGATTCCGATTGCAACTATTATCACCTTCTTTATCAATATTGCGATTCCATCGGCAGCAGGTTGTGCTGCTGCGGTAGGGGCAACTTTAATTCCTGTCTTGAAATCATCGGGAGTTCGTCCGGCTATGGCTGGAGCGGCTATTCTTGCCGGCACATTTGGTTCGATGATGAGTCCGGGTTCTTCGCACTCTGCAATGATTAGTGAAATGTCTGGCTTAACTGTTACGCAGGTAAACCTGTCGCACGCTCCTTACACCATCATTGCCGGAGCGATTGGAGCTGTTACCTTAACCATTCTTGCACTTGTTTTTAAAGACTACGGCAAAGAGCATCGTGATGCCTATTTACAAACTGCGGAAAATAGACAAAGTGAAACAAGCAGTACAAATATTCTCTATGCGATTGCACCTTTAGTGCCGTTAGTGATTTTAGTTATTGGTGGAACATCATTGCAAGAAATCTCTTGGCTGAATTGGACAAAAATGGGCGTACCACAAGCTATGTTAATCGGTGCTATTTACGGATTATTGGTTACCCGCACATCGCCAGCTAAAATCACCAATGAATTCTTTAACGGAATGGGCAACGCCTATGCAAATGTGTTAGGAATTATCATTGCAGCAGGTGTATTTGTGGCAGGTTTAAAAGCAACAGGAGCGATTGATTCCGCCATTGAATTTTTAAAACACTCAAACGAATTTGTACGTTGGGGAGCAACCATCGGTCCGTTCTTAATGGGAATGGTCACAGGCTCAGGCGATGCTGCCGCCATTGCCTTTAATACTGCTGTAACCCCACACGCAGCGGAGTTAGGCTACACCCACGTTAATTTAGGTATGGCAGCCGCTATTGCAGGCGCTATCGGGCGAACAGCTTCACCTATTGCCGGTGTCGTGATTGTATGTGCCGGCATTGCCGGAGTGAATCCGGTTGAGATGATTAAACGCACTGCCCCCGGTATGGTGCTTGCCACCTTATTCTTAGCCCTCTTTATGCTATAACCCTATTGCCCTTTATCAATAAAGGGCAATTTTTTAGAAGGAGAACAGTATGACAATTTCATTACCGCAATTAATTGAATGGCGACGTGAGTTTCATCAATTCCCTGAAACAGGCTGGAGCGAATTTTGGACTACTGCAAAAATTGCCGATTACTTAGAACCACTTGGCTTTGAAATCTTGCTGGGTAAGCAAATCATTAACCCCGATTTTGTGCGTGGCAGAAACCTTGCGATTGTAGAAAAAGGGATAGCACGAGCCAAAGCCTATGGAGCAAACTCAAAATGGCTTGAAAAAATGGAAGGCTACACCGGCTGTGTAGCGGTGTTTGATTCAGGTAAACCGGGCAAAACCATTGCTCTACGCTTTGATATTGATTGTGTCGATGTAGCTGAAACTAAAGATCCTAATCATCGAGCCAATCAACTTGGTTTTGCTTCTCGAAACGAAGGCGAAATGCACGCCTGTGGTCATGATGGGCATATTACCATCGGCTTAGGTGTGGCTCATTTTCTAATGGCAAACAAAGACAAGCTCACAGGCAAAGTTAAAATCGTCTTCCAGCCTGCCGAAGAAGGTGTGCGAGGTGCGGCAGCCATCGCTGCAAGCGGTATTATTGATGATGCAGATTACTTCGCAGGCTCGCACATCAGCTTCTGTGCGAATAGTGGAACAGTATTAGCCGATCCGAAAAATTTTCTTTCCACAACCAAGATTGATATTCGCTACAAAGGCAAACCGGCACACGCAGGGGCTACACCCCATTTAGGGCATAATGCCTTACTTGCTGCTGCTCACGCAGTTACTCAGCTACACGGTATTTCTCGCCACGGCGAAGGAATGAGCCGCATTAATGTTGGTATATTTAAAGGTGGTTCAGGGCGAAATGTGATTCCATCCGATGCCGAAATTAAACTTGAGGTACGAGGTGAAAATAAAGCGATCAATCAATATATGGTTGATCAGGTAATGCAAATCGCCAAAGGGATTGCCACCGGTTTTGCAGTGGAATATGAAACCGAAATTATGGGCGAAGCGGTGGATATGGTTAATGATGCTGAATTAGTCAAATTAATTAAAGAAATTGCGATGGCCCAGCCTCAAGTTCACAGTAGCGATCAAGATTATTCTTTTAATGCTAGCGAAGATGCGACTATTCTTGGGCGACGTGTGCAAGACAACGGCGGCAAAGCAATTTACTTTATCATCGGAGCCGATCGCACCGCCGAACATCATCAAGCCGAATTTGATTTTGATGAAGCACAGTTATTAACCGGGGTAAATATCTATACTACTCTGATTGAAAAATTATTAGCTTAATACCAAAGCCCTGAATGTATTCGGGGTTTATTCCCTTTGCTTGTAAATTTTTTAAAAAATTTGACCGCTTGTCATTATTTATTACAAACAACTTCACTCAATATAAAAAGTATTGAGTATCAACAAATTTTTATTGTAGAATCGATAAGTTTTTTTAATTTAATTAAATAGGAAATGTTATGCAATTCAGAGAAATTAACCCTTCCCCACGTTTATTAATGTGTCCCGGCCCAACAGATGCCGATCCTCGAGTTTTGCGTGCAATGTCAGCACCGATTTTAGGGCAATTCGACCCAGAATTTACGTCCCTGATGAATGAAACAATGGAAATGGAGCGTCGTCTTTTCCAAACTAAAAATGAACAGACTTATGTGGTCAATTCAACGTCTCGTGGTGGTTTAGAAACAATCTTAACCGCAGCTATTTGCCCTGGCGATAAAGTGTTAATTCCTGCATTTGGTCGTTTCGGCTATTTATTAAATGAAATTCTCGCTCGTAGTGGTGCAGAGATCACTATTATTGAAAGAGAATGGGGAACAGTATTCGAGCCGGAAGAAATTGAGGCAGAATTGAAAAAAGGTGGCTATAAAGCTGTTGCCATCATTCACGGTGAAACCTCAACCTCAATGATGCAACCCTTAGAAGAAATCGGCAAAATTTGTAAACAATACGATGCGATGTTGATTGTTGATACTGTTGCTACCTTAGGTGGCGTGGATATTCGTGTTGATGAATGGGGAATTGATGCCTGTATCGGCGGCACACAAAAATGTATTTCTGCTCCTTCAGGTACAGCCTTAATTACTTACAATAAACGCATTGAAGAGATTATCGCTAAACGTAAACGTGTAGAGAAAGGCATTCGTATCGAGTCCGATATTGACGGCATACTCCCGCCTATTCCAAGTAACTATTTAGATTTAGCACAGCTGCAAGATTACTGGAGTCCCCGCCGTTTAAACCACCATACTGAAGCAACCTCTGCACAATATGGTGTTCACGAGGCATTACGTATTATTTTGCAAGAGGGATTAGAAGCTCGCTTTAAACGTCATATTTTAAATGATAAAGCTTTATGTGCTGGTTTGGAGGCAATGGGACTGAAAATTTTTGGTGATCGTAAACACAAAGCCCCTGTAGTTACTGCATTCCATATTCCGGAGGGAATTACCGGCCCGGCATTGCGTAGCGATATTCTGAATCATTTTGGTATCGAACTGGCAACGTCATTCGGCCCATTAGACGGTAAAGTTATCCGTGTTGGTAATATGGGTTTTTCTAGCCAAAAACGCAATATTTTATTGACATTAGGTGCATTAGAAGCGGTACTTTTAAGCCACAAAGTCAAAGTGCCATCAGGAGATGCGGTAGCTGCTGCACTTGCTGTCTATAAAGAAGCTGAGAAATAATTTTTCTCTTTCATAATTATCAATAAAAGCCTTATTTATCAATAAAATAAGGCTTTTATTTTTTATCACCATAAAGAAATTTTCCCACTTTTGAAAATTTTTTGTCAGAAATTACCGCTTGCTCTGTCTAATTCTCAGTTTTTAGTTTAAGGAGCATTTTATGTCATCTTGTTCAATTCAATACTCTTCCCAATGTTGTGTGAAAAAAGCGATGATGACCGGTTTCGGTCTGCTGGTATTACGTCTATTCCTTGCTTACGAATTTATCGAGGCGGGGTTGGAAAAACTGAATGGTGAAAACTGGTTTGCCTCTATTCAAGAGAGTTTCCCATTCCCGTTTAATGTATTGCCTGCCGACCTCAACTGGGTAGTCGCAACCGGTGCGGAAATCATTCTGCCGATTTTATTGGTGCTGGGCCTGTTTACCCGTTTTAGTGCCATCGGCTTAATGATTTTAACCGCTGTGGCGTGGTACGCCGTTCACGCTGGTAACGGTTACAATGTGTGTGACAATGGTTACAAAATGGCGTTGATTTATTTGGTAATGCTTGTACCGGTGCTGATGCAAGGTGCAGGTGCGTTATCTCTCGATTTTCTGTTACAGAAAAAACACCCAACCAAAACGTGGTTGAAATTCCTTTAATCTTTTAATCTTAATTCTTTGGAGAATTTTTAATGAAAAAAGCAACTTTAATGGCATTAGCCGGCGCATTAACTATGGCAACTGCAACCGTAAACGCACAAACAGAGGCTGTGAAAGCAGACGCTTGTGTAGAAATGAAAGACGGTAAATGCGTAAAAACCAAAGCCGCTGAAGGTAAATGTGGCGAAGGTAAATGTGGCGCAACCTCTGCAGCACCAAAAGCAGCAGAAGGTAAATGCGGCGAAGGCAAATGTGGCGCAACTGCACCAAAACAAAGCGCACCGAAAGCCGCTGAAGGCAAATGCGGTGAAGGTAAATGCGGCGCTTCAAAATAAGACTGGTAGGGTGCGTTTGCTAACGCACCTGATCTGAACTTGTAAAAGGTGCGTTGGCAAACGCACCCTACAAGCGGTCAATTTTCCCCAACTTTTTACATCTCATTAAAGGAACCACAAATGCTGAAATTTACAGGCGCCGGTTTAGGCTACCGCCGTGATTTAGCGGACGGATTTTTATCTCTAACAGACAACAGTATTATTAACTTTATGGAAGTTTCGCCGGAGAACTGGCTCAAAATGGGCGGTCAGGCACGTTACAATTTCGATAAAGTAGCGGAAAAAATTCCGCTGATTATTCACGGTTTATCGCTCTCACTTGGCGGTCAAGCGCCATTAGATATGGAACTGCTCAAAGGCATTAAAACCATGCAGCAGCAGTATAATTCTCACTTTTTCTCCGACCATCTTAGCTACTGCGAGTGCGAAGGGCATTTGTACGACCTACTGCCAATGCCGTTCACCGATGAGGCGGTAATGCACGTTGCCAATCGGATTAAACAGGTGCAGGATTATCTTGGAATGCAGATTTCACTCGAAAACACCTCTTACTATCTGCACTCGCCAACCAGTACAATGAACGAAGTTGAGTTCTTAAATGCGATTGCACAAGAGGCGGATTGCGGTATTCATTTAGACGTAAACAACATTTATGTAAACGGCGTGAACCACGGCTTGCTCGATCCGTTTGTGTTTGTAGATAAAGTGGATAAAGCCCGTGTGAACTACATTCATATTGCCGGCCACGATGAAGATCACGGCGCAGCGGAAGAGGTGAAAATCACTGAGGGTGAGTCGTTCAATATGGTCAAAGGCGAATTACGCCACTTGCCGACTTTACTGGTGGACACGCACGGCGAAGCGGTGCAGAAAACCGTGTGGGATCTGCTTGAATACACCTACGAACGTTTACCGCATATTCCACCAACGTTACTCGAACGTGATTTCAACTTCCCTTCGTTCCAAGAGCTGATCGAGGAAGTGCAACACATCGCAAGTTTACAGAAAAAATATGCAAAAACGGGGCTGAAAAATGCCGCTTAAACTGGTTGAAAATACAAAACCGAGCTTGAAAGAGACCCAAGCCGAGTTTGCCAATGCGATTCGCCACAACGATGTCAGCCTGATGAGCGGTAATGTATCGCCACAACGCTTAGGCGTGTATGCACGCTTAGTGCGTAACAATACGTTGGGCTTTATCGACCGCTGTTATGTGGAGCTACCGCAACATATTTCGAGCGAACAGTGGCGTGAGGTGAAAGAAAAATTTGTGCGGGAAGGCAAGGCACATTCGCCGTTTTTCCAAGACATCGCTGGCGAGTTTTTAACTTTCTGCCAACAAAACGCCTGTTTTGAACCGTACTTACTTGCCCTGATGGACTTTGAAAACGCACAACTGCTGGCAGAAGTCTCAATGGCAAATGTGCCGGCAGAATTTGAGTGGGATAACGACACCGTAATGCAACTTTCAGGGGCTGCCGAACTGCGTCAATATGCGGTAAACTTTATCCGTAGCGAGTTCAAACAGTTTGAGGATGAACCAACCAACGTGCTGATTTGGCGAGATGCCGAATTTGGGATTTATTACAACCGTTTGGAAGAGCTGGACTTCTTGCTGCTTAGCTCGTTGCAAGAGGGGGCAAATTCCCTCAACGGATTGCTGGCGGAACTCAGCGAGTTTACCGAGCAAAATCCGGATCTAAAAGCCGTGTTACGCCAACTCTGGGAAAAATGGGTTGAGGCTGAGGTGCTTTATCCACTCTAAACGTTACTTTTCTTTGCTTCGCCAAAGACAACGCTTGCGTTGAATGTTGCCGAAGGCAACAACCCGAAGGGCGAACGCAGAGAGTAAAAGTAACCAAAAGAAAGGCGACCCAAACTTCGCTTTGTTGCGATTTCCTTTACGGAAAATTTGTAAACTCGCTACGCTCAAACAGTACAAATTTTCCTAGAAATCGCAAGTCGCTCAGACGGGATAAGAGATGCATTATTTAAGATTTTTCGCAAAATTTTAGTTTTAACTCCCTGCTTGTTGAATCACAAGAGGCAATTTTTATAGAAAAATCAATTACAAGCGGTCAGTTTCGCTAAATTTTTTACCAAAGGATCATTCAATGAGCCAACCGGCTTTACGGCAAATTTCCCCCTCGCAGTTGGAAGATATTCGCCTGCAAATGGTGAAATTTGCCTTTTTACAGTTAAAAAATAACGAACTTGCCGAAGATGTGGTGCAAGAGGCGTTTGTCAGCGCTTATAAATATGCCGACAGCTTCAAAGGTGAGAGTGCGTTAAAAACGTGGATTTTTGCAATTTTAAAAAACAAGATCGTAGATTTGGTGAAAGCCAAAGGCAAATTGGTGGCAGTATCTGAGCTGATGGAAGAAGACGATCACGATCTTGCCGATAAATTGTTTAATGAAAATGGCGGTTGGGATAAAGACGCTTATCAATCCAATGAGTGGAAGAACACCGAAAGCCATACCTATTCCGCTCAATTCTGGCAAGTATTTGAATTTTGCCTAAATAATCTGCCGGCAAATCAAGCAAGGGTGTTTATGATGCGTTCCCATTTGGAAATGGAAACCGAAGAAATTTGCGCAGAATGTGAAATTTCACCGGCAAATGTGCATACCTTACTGTATCGGGCAAGATTGCAGTTACAGGTCTGTTTAAGTCAAAAATGGTTTGGAGGTTAAATGTTAAAATGTAAGCAAATTACCGAATTAGTTTCTCTGTCCCAAGAACAAAAACTGACATTAAAACAACGTGTTAATGTGCAAGTTCATTTAATGCTTTGTTCTCGTTGCCGAGCCTTTAGCCAAAACTGCAAAACCGTAGATAAGCTAATGAAAGAATTTAATTCTTAGCGTAAAAGCAAGCGGTAAAATTTTTAATAAATTTTACCGCTTGTCATCTTATTGATGTTCCAACACCGTCCCTTTGCGGAAAGATTCCGCACTTTTTAGCACTTTCATCAAAATATAGTAGCTCAAGCCTGATGGAATTAAGCTGACATACCAAGAGAGATCCACCACAATCAGTGAGCAAAGCGAACCGATAGCAATCGCAATAATTGCTGCCCAGTTAACGCCCTTGAAAATCCCCTCTTTGCTATAAAGGTCATTCACGTTTAAAGTTTGCTGTCTTAAGATGTAGTAATCAACCACCATTACCGCAAAAATCGGGCCTAAGAAAGCGGAATAAATCTTGATAAATAGAGAAAGCCCTTCTGCTGACTCTGCCGTGACAAGTTTCCAAGGCATCACACACATCGAAAGAATACCGACTAAAATCGTGGCGTGTGACCATTTCATTTTAAAGGAATCCATTAAAATATAGGCAGGAGGCACAATATTATTTAGCACGTTAGTCGTAATCTGTGCAAAGGCAATAAATAATAATGTAATGACTGTAAGCACTTTATTATCCATTGCCGTGGCGAATACTTCGATAGGGTCACTATTTCCCGTAGCCGCAGTCACCAATAAGCCGATTAGCCCCATAAATAAGGTGACAGGTAGAATGGATAATACATAAATCACACCTGTTGTGGTTGCACCTGTGCCTGTTTTAACGTGGCGTGAATAGTCTGAGGCATTGAGAATCATCGTTGAATAGATCCCCAAGAAGGCTGTAGTCGCTGCCCAAAACGGCATTCCCCAAGAGCCTTCAATATTAGAGAAACGATCGCCTATCTGCACCGAGAATTTAGTGTTCACGACATACAGCATATAAGCCAAAATACCGATTAAGAACACCACCGATACATTTTCCAACCATTTAATGCCTTTAAAGCCATTAATGGATAGCCCAACTTGTAAGGCGGTAAATAGCACATAGACTATTGGTAGATTATCAAAGCCAAACAGGAGCTTTAAACACATATTAATCGCTCCTGCGCCCACCCAACTTTGGAAACCGAACCAAACAATCGCCGGCACACCACGCAAAATTCCCGGAATTTTCACACCCGTTGTACCAAAAGAACTACGCAGTTGGATTGGGAACGGAATGCCATATTTATGGCCGCCATTACCGATTAGCACTAAACCGATGGCAATGACAATACAACCGATTGACATTGCCAAAATAGCTTGTGTGACAGTCAATGCACCAATCAAGCTTGCTCCCATTGAGAATGTACCAATAGAGACACAACCACCTAAAAAGCTAGCCCAGTAGGAAAAATTATCCATAATCCGTTCTTTGGTCGGCTGAAGATCAACATTAACATTTTTAGCTAACTCAGGGCTGAGTTCTTTGTTATCCAACATAGCTATGCTCCTTCTGTTTTACGAATGAATTTACCAAAACCTTTGCTATCAGTCAGCTTTCCATCTTGTGCGATTACTTTACCTCGCACAATGGTACAAACCGGTAAACCTTTACCTTTCTTGCCGACATAGGCAGACAGTTTATTTACATATTGCAGAGCTTCGGCTTTAATTTCCCACTCTTTATTTGGGTCAATAATGGTAAAATCGGCATCAAAGCCAACTTGAATATCGCCTTTTTGCCCGTAAATACCAAAGGCTTTTGCCGGTAATTTTGCCATTGCATTCGCCAGCACTCTCGGAGAGATCCCCCGTTTTACACAGCCCTCATAGAAAGCAACCTGTACACAGCTTTGAATACCACTAATACCGCCCCAGACATCAAATACCGTTTCAATTTTTTGACCTAAAATTTGATTGTGCTTTTCATCATAGGAGCAAGGTGAATGGTCACTGGCAATGCCACTAAATGTGCCATCAACTACATAATCCCATAAGCGATCTACATCGGCTTTTGAACGTAGTGGTGGCGCGCATTTAAAGAGCGCACCTTTTTCGATTACATCATCTTCACTAAAGCAGAGATAATGCGCACAGGTTTCAGCGGTTATATCGTAACCTTCTTGTTGAGCTTCTTTGATTTTTTGGGCAACATCAGGGTGGCTAACGTGGCAGATGTGGGCTTTACAGCCGGTGGATTTGGCAATTTCGATAATATTAATGGTTGCGAGCATTTCTGCAATCAGCGGGCGGGAGTCTAAAAAGGCTTTCCAGTCTAAACGACCTTCATTTTTCATTCGTTGTTCTTGCCATTTGATGGTGGAAAAATCTTCGCAGTGGAAACCGGCTCGTCCGCCAAATTTTTGGATAATTTGCATTGCCTCAAAGGTTTGCCCATAATTCAGCGAGGCATAATCAGGCGAAACCGGCCCAATAAAGGATTTTAACGCAACACAACCTTTATCATTTAATTCGCTTAAATGGTCAAAGTTAGTTGGAACTAATCCGCCCCAGAAACAATAATCCACATAAGCATTTGGCGATACTTTCGCTATTTTGGCATCAAAAATCTTAGCGTCCGTTAATGCCGGCTCATTTTGCAACGGCATATCAATAATAGTGGTATAACCGCCTACTGCCGCTGCTGCTGTCCCGTGAGCATAATCTTCACGCCATTCATACCCCGGATCATTTAAGTGAGCGTGGGTATCTATCGCCCCCGGGAAAACGTAATTGCCTTTTACATCAATCACTTCCCTTGCTTCAGGCTCCAAGCCCTCTGCTAAAACAGCGGCAATTTTTCCTGCATTCACGGCAATATTACCGTTGAAAATGGCATCGGATAAGACTATCTTCCCATTTTTAATGACGAGATCATACATAGCCAAATACTCCTTATGTTATGTTTGTAGTTAATTTTTGTTAATGGAGGAATGTGCAAGCGGTCAAATTTTTCTAACAATTTGCAAATTCCCCGATTGCAATTTATTCGTCTAATAATTGTTCTGCCAACTCCTGTTGTAACACCGCCGCTTTTGCGAAATAGTGATATTCCGTAAATTCGACCGGTGTGTGGCTTCTGCCGTCTTTACTTGGCACAAAAATCATTACCGTTGGAATTTTCTGCCCGATTTCTAATGAATCGTGTCCTGCTCCGCTCGGTAAGCGTTTATAGCTAAACTGATGTTTTTGGGCTGAATTTTCCAAAATATCGAGCATTTTTTCGGATAACGCCACCGGTTGAATAATCAACTTTGTTTCTTTTTCAAAAGTTGAACCGATTTTTGCCGTTTCTTCTGCAAGAGCTTGCTCAATTTTAGCGGTAATTTCTTCCACATTTGCCATATTTAGTGAGCGGATATCAACACTAAACACGACTTTTTCCGCCACAATATTAATCCCACCCGGTAGCACATTCATATAGCCAACCGTTGCCACCGTGCCGTCATTTTTCTCTCTTGCCCAGTCTGCAATTTGAGCAATCACTTTGGTTGCAACATCTACGGCATCTAAACGCATATCCATTGGGGTCGTACCTGCGTGATCGGCTCGCCCATGAACAGTGAACATATGGCGATGCAAACCAACAATACCTGTTACCAAACCAATTTCAATACCTTGAGTATCTAACACCGGCCCTTGTTCAATATGGGTTTCGATAAAATGCCCAATCGCCCCCTCAGCCCATTTTGCATTTTCAATTTTTTCAGGATCTAATCCGTAGCCTTGCATCGCCTCATAATAAGAAATTCCGTCTTTGTCTTTATATTGGCGACAATAGTCTGGAGTACGCAAACCGAGCATTGCCCCTGAGCCAAAATACCCTGTGCCAAAACGCATTCCTTCTTCATCATTAAAGCCTACAACCACAAAATTACGCTTAAATTTTTTACCGCTTGCTTTTAATAAACGGGCGGTTTCTAATGCGGTAATCACTCCTGCGATACCATCATAATTTCCGCCGTGAAGTACACTGTCATAGTGAGAACCGGACATCACACAAGGTAATTCAGGTTGTTCACCTGCTAAAATACCGAAAATATTGCCCGCTTCGTCTTCCTTCACTTGCAGCCCGGCATAGATCATTAAATCTCTTAAATAATTAACCGCACTTCTCGCCTCTTGAGAAAAAGGTAAACGGGTACAACCATTGCCCGGTGTGGCAGTGAATTGTTTTAGATGTTCTAAATTTTGCGTAATACGCTGGGTAATCTGTTCCATTTTGTGTCCTATTTCTTTCTATTTAAGATAAATACATCAATCGGTGAATATAACATTGCGCCAACCATCAACCCAAAGCCGATATGGATAGCTGTATTATTAGCTTGTGCAATGCCTAGCATAATTAGCGCAAAGGCTAGCATAATCACGATAAAAGCTAAGGTCATTTTGCCTGCTTTAGTTTTAAAAAAGTCCATTCATCTTATCCTCTGGTTCTTAGCCTATAGTTAAAGCGAGGCAAAATATGCCACAACGCCGATGAATAACGTAGGTAATAACGTAATCCAAATGATAGTTTTCATTACATCACCTTCTTTACCGAGAATATTGGCGGTGGTGGTGCCTAAAATAATTTTACTTGGGCTGATTGCACTACCTATCGCTCCACCGGTAGTTTGCGCCCCTAAAATTGCCGCAGAATTTGCATTTAACAGTTTCGCGGTGGTCATTTGGAAATCTCCAAATAGAATATTAGAACTCATATTGCTACCGGTCATAAAGGTGCCTAATAAGCCGATAAATGGCGATAAAATAACATAAGATTTCCCTAATACAGCTGCCATTCCCTGCGCTAGAACTGCCGTTTGCCCGGTTCCACCCATAATTTTTGACATAATCACCAAACCAACTACGGCAATACCTGATGGCATCGTCATTGAAACCGATTTTGCAAAAATGGTTTTCGTGCCACCTTTACCAATCCAGCCTTTATGTTGATAATAAATTAAGCCGATAATAGAAGATACAAACAGGAACATACTGGCGTGCGTAAAAATCGCAATCGGCGAATAAGCAGTATAAGCCTTATTCACAAAGCCATAACCTGTGACGGTTTCTGGGAAAGCAAAACCAAACTTAAATTGGGATAAAAACTGATTAACCGGCGTAATAACCAAAATTGCCAATGTCATCACAGAAAGGACAATATAGGGAATAAAAGCCTGTAATAAATTCATATTTGGCAAGGCTTCTTCATTTTCTGTGGTTTTACTCCTATCCATAATCGGGCTCTCTTCCACACGCCAAACTGCTTTATACATCGGTATTTTGCTGATAAGCACAATCGCTAAAATGGATAAACAGGCAGGAATAAAAGCAGAAATGGTGGTATTGACTTGGCTCAGTAACAATTCACCACCGCCTTGAATAGTTGCGATAATTAAGGTGGCGACTAACCCTTTTTTCAGTGCTTTACCTCTGCCGTAAAACCACGAAATTGCCAAGCCTGTAATCACAATCCAAAACCATAAAAATGCAGCAGACCAAAGTGCGGTGAGGAAATAGTCATCACTGCCGATATCCAGCCCTGCAGAAACAGCTAATGCGTCCCACGCAGCAGCCAGAGTACCAAAAGTATTCCCCCACGCTTGCCCTAATAGCGGTAGCACCACTGCCCATAACGGGCGAACACCAATTCCAATTAAAAGAGGGGCGCCAACCGCCACAGGTACGCCAAAGCCGGTAATGCCTTGTAAGAAACTTTCAAAGATCCAACCCATTGTCATGACCAGCAAGAGTTCATTCGGGAACAACTTACTCATTCCGACTCGAATCACTAAAAAGGCTTTTGCGCCATCACTGACTTGGTACATCAACACTGCCGTCCACACAATCAGCAAAATCACTAAGGCATTCCAAATACCTTTGGCGGACTCAATCGCAATTAATGAAACATCTGCTTGATAGAGAAAAACCCCTGTAAAAATCGTAATCAAAAGCCCAATAGGTGCAGCTTCTGTTGCGCCCCATTGGAATTTCACCATTAAAATAACTAATGTGATAATCGGCAATAACGCCATAAACCACATAAAAAAATTCACCGGAATATCCATTTGTTATTGAAACCTAATTGTAAAAAAATGTAGAAAAATGACCGCTTGTTGTGTTCACCATACGAGCCGTATGGTGCTAAATTAACTGAGCCACGCTGTGGCTCAACGCTCATACAAGTCACAAAGCGACTTGGCTTACCTATCCTAGCACGGCTCGTGCTAGGATAGAAAAGTACGGTCAATTTTACGAATAAATCACCGTTCCTGTTTCGCCTGCAATACCCTGTGCAGCCTTATCCAGTAAGGTAATTAACGCTCTGCGGCCTGTGCCACTTTCGGCAAATTGTAAAGCAGCTTCCACTTTGGGTAGCATTGAACCTTTGGCAAATTGTTCTTCCGCAATATATTGGCGTGCTTGTGCTGTGCTTAATTCAGAAAGCCATTCCTGATTTGGCTTGCCCCAGTTAATCGCCACTTTTTCCACCGCCGTTAGAATAACCAAATAATCGGCATTCAGCTTTTGTGCTAACAACGAGCTGGCGTTATCTTTATCAATCACCGCGTTCACGCCCACTAAACGCCCTTGTTCATCGCTCACCACCGGAATACCACCACCGCCACAGGTGATGACAATATGTCCGGCATTCAGTAGGGTTTTAATGGTTTCTAACTCACGAATGCGTTGTGGTTTCGGTGAAGGCACAACAATGCGATAACCTCGCCCGGCATCTTCCATTGTACGAATGCCTTTTGCCTCTAGCTCATCAGCTTCCTCTTTGGTTAAGAATCTGCCAATCGGTTTATCCGGATTTTGGAATGCAGGGTCTGTCGGGTTCACCTCAATTTGAGACAAAATCGTACTGACTTTCTGCTCAATACCACGGTTAAGTAGCTCATATTTAATCGCATTTTGTAAATCGATCCCGATATAACCTTGGCTCATTGCGACACTGGTCGGTAGCGGAATTTCATCTCCGGAATGCTTGGCAAAATCGTCCATTGCCCGCTGAATCATTCCCACTTGAGGGCCGTTACCGTGCGTAATCACAATATTTTTACCTTGCTGTAATATATCAACAATTACTTTTGCGGTTTTTGCCACTGCTTCACGCTGTTCTTTCAAATTGTTCCCTAACGCATTACCGCCTAGGGCTAACACGATGGTTTGTTTTGACATTCTCTTTCCTTTTAAATCGTAGATACAATGGGCGAATTATAATTCGCCCCTACAGAATTATTCTGTAAACCCTAATTTTCTTGCATAGGCTAACACTGCTTTTTCAAAGCAAGCCAATGGAGGGCGAACCGTACCTGCACCAATTTGCCCAAAGCCTGCAACTTTGTGGGCGATGCCTGTGTTGATCACAGGCGTAATGCCTTTTTCCACGACTAATCTGGCATCAATACCTAAACAAGCCCCTTGGAAATTCCAGTTCGGCACAATGTAATTTGGGTTGCGGTCAATACAAATTTCCATCATATCGTTACTGGTACGAAGTGCATCTTCATAGCCTCCTGCACCAACAAATCGGGTAACTGCTGGAGCCGCAATCATCGCCATACCACCTACACCAAGGGTTTCAGTAATAGCCGAATCGCCAATATCTGGGCAAGCATCTTCACCGTCATAACCGGTGAAATATAAGCCTTGTGGCGTATTCACTGGCCCAACGAACCATTCATCACCCATACCGGCAATACGGATACCAAAATGCACGCCATTGCGACACATGGCTGTCACCACCGTGCCTTCAGTGAGTGTTCTCGCCCCATCCATAACCGCTTTACAGGTTGCCATCATAATATTGAGGAAGAATTGATCCGTATCCGCTAAGAATTTAATGACGTCATATTTATCCTGTTCGGCAAGATCGCTCATCGCAGTAATACGAGGAGCTACTTCCTTGAAGAAAGACATTGAGGCAGCAATATTGCGTTGGTGGAACTCATCGCCCATCGCAATCGCTTTTGCCACGAGAGGATTTACCGCCAAGCCGTTTTCCATTGAACGAATAGCTTTACCGAGCGTAGGGCCTAATACATCACGCATCCACTCTAAGCGTTTTACTACTTCCTCTGAATAAGCACCAAAACGCAACACTTTGCCAATACCCTCGTTCATTGTGCAATAGGCAACATTGCCATCGGTTGCATTTTCCACCACCCACACCGGCATATTGGCAGTGGTAATGCCGCCCATCGGTCCAACTGCATTCACGTGGTGGCACGGCATAAATTTAATTTCACCACTTTCCAATAAAGCACGGGCTGAAGTCTCGTCCGTTGCCCATTTTTCAAATAATACAGCCCCCACACAAGAGCCTTGCACGGTATTTGGCATATCTTGATATTGAATTGGCGGACCGGCGTGTAAAATCACTTTACCGTCGTTTAATTCTTTGATGACAGTTTTCGCTAATACGTTATCCCGAATAATGGGAGCAGCCGCAACCACTTTGGCAATCACTTTGCGGTTTGCCTCATCAATATCCACCGTCTGAGATTCGTTTAAGAAATTCAAGGCTTTAATTAATTGAATGTTGCCACCTGCCGGTGGTTGCCAGTTAAATTGCACCACTTGGCAGCCAAATTTTTCCGCCACATCGGCAAAACTTTTCAGCCCGATGTTAATAATTTTCGGTTTTTCCGATAATAATCGTAATAACGATTCAGAGGCAGGAGTATTTTCACCTTGCACCACAGTTTTAGCTTGGATCGGTTTTACCGGCTCATCAAAATGCAAGCCTAATAAAGCGAGAGATTTTTCCACCGCACTTTTATTGGTTTCACAAACTTCAACGCCCGCTTCAACCAATTTACGCACTGTTTCATCATAACCTTGATAGTCACTACGAGTGCCACATACCGTCGCGACAAATGCCACCTCTCGATGTTGAGCTTTAGCTTTTTGTTGGAGTTCTTGAATGGTTGGAATCAATGCCGTTGCCATATCTTCGTGTGAGCCATAGCCTAACACGATGTCAAATAAAATCACGCCTGTGGTCGCATCATCGACGGCTTCACGCATCGATTCAATCCGTTTGGCAGGGTCGATCATCGGGTGTGGTTTGCCTTGGGTGTAAACATCATCGCCTAAATCCACCACAATATGCCCGTCTTGCTTAAACATAAAGCCATCGGCTTTTGCCCCACTGCCCTCAATATTTAACGCATCTTTGAGCAACATTGCCGCCTCACCGGCAAGCGTACCGCCTGAATAATAGGCTTTTAGGGTTTTACCGCAAGCGGTCGAATTTGCCTGATTTTTTGCAAATGTCGGTATCGGCTCCTTACGCACAAGTGCAACCGCTAAACGAGCTGCTTCATCTAGCGTATAAGCGTGGTAGAAATTCTCTTCGTGGAAAGTCGGTTTTTCGCCAAGGAACAACGTAATCACAGGCTTGGTGTAACGGCTTAAGCGAGCAGAAATTTTCTCACGCACCGCTTTTGCCGGAGGTTTTGAGATCACAATCAGCACTTTGACTTTTTCGTTTTGCTCCATTACCTCAATCGCATCGAGCATCGTAATACCGCCAATCTCTTCATACAGATCACGCCCGCCTGTACCGATAGCATTTTCAACCCCTTCACCTAAACGGTCGATAATGGTAGTCAGCTCTTGAATCCCCGTGCCTGATGCGCCGATAATCCCGATAGAACCCGGTGTAACACTGTTAGTAAAGGCAATCGGCACACCTTGAATAATACCCGTGCCGCAGTCCGGCCCCATGACCACCAAGCCTTTGTTGTGTGCTTTTTGTTTTAATGCTTTTTCATCTTCCACACTCACGTTATCGCTGAACATAAAGACATTCAAACCTTCATCTAAGGCTCGATTTGCCTCTAAAGCTGCATAAGCACCCGGAATAGAAATAACGGCAAGATTAGCATCAGGCAATTTAGCCGTTGCTTTATCCCAAGACTTCACAATTTCAGTGCCACTTTGTACCGCACTTGCTTGGGATTTTTGTTTTAAAAATTCCTCTACTTTCTCCATCACGATATGGATTATCTCTTCACGCTCCACATCTGCTACCACCACCATATCATTCGGGGTCGCCTCTTGTAATTCCGGAGTATCTAACCCACTTTGGGCGAAAATATCTTTATTTGCCGGCGTTGCCATCATTACCGATACTTTGTTTACGCCTTCCAAACCGGAAATGGCATTTGTCAGCAACATTAACACCACCGAATCGTGGTAACTACCTTTCTTTACAACGGTTTTTAACATCTTTTATCCTTCCTGTCAGCCACCCCATACGCGCCGTATGGGGTTCTATTATCTTAGCCGCTCTGCGGCTCTAGAAGTCCCAGAGGGACTTGGATTATTTAGCCTAGCACGGCTCGTGCTAGGTCATCAAATCAATCCGCAAAACGGTTTTTATGATCGTAGCGGTCAAAATGAATATCATCGCTGATTAAATATTCATAGACTTTATCTACAATTTCAATACCACCATTTGCGTAATACTTATCACGACGCATTTCGGCACGTTGCCCCGGATAATAGACTTTATCATTGCCCGGTGCCGGTGGCATTTCGTTAAGCTCATTGATAGATTGTGCCATATTCTCACGGAATTGTTCTGCACCACAGAAACGAGCCGGATCAATCACAATGTGCATTTGTCCTAAACGGCGACCTTCGGATAAATCGTGATACATTGAAGAAACGTGTTTACCAAACGGCACACCTAATAAAATACCCGAGAAAATATCCACCATCATCATTAACCCGTAGCCTTTTGCGCCTGAGATCGGCACTAAAGCGTTCACTTTGTTAGGATCTGTCACCGGGTTGCCATCAACATCTACTGCCCAATCCGGTGGGATAGATTCTCCACGAGAACGCTTATCTAAAATTTTCCCCCAAGCCTGCACGGTGGTTGCCATATCAAACACCACATTTCTGCCTTCATCAGCCGGTGCGGCAAAAGAAATCGGGTTTGTGCCGTAGTAAGGCTCTGAACCACCATAAGGCACTGCCATTGGGTCTGATTGACAGAATGAAATAGAGAGTAATCCTTCTTTCGCAGCCATTTCAGTATAGTAGCCAATCGCACCGCTATGGGAAATATTACGGATACCCACAATCGCAATGCCCGATTTTTTTGCCATTTCAATCGCTTTTTCCATTGCAAAGGTAGCTGCTACATAGCCACAGCCATTATCCCCTTCAAAAATCGCCGACGCCGGGCCGGTTTCTTTCCATTCAAATTTTGGATCGTGGGTAATACCACCTTTAAAGATACGCTCACAGTAATATTCCATTCGTACTGCACCGTGAGAGTGATAACCTCGTTCGTCTGACCAAGTTAGGATTTCAGCGGTAATATCTGCGTGCTGATCATTTAAACCGGCTTTCATTAACTTCGCTTTCATTAAGCCTTTTAATTCTTCTCTAGATAATTTCATAGTCAATTCCTCAAGGTTAAATTACAGTTCTACATCACGGTTGCACTCTTTTGAGTAAATATAGACGAAATCTTCGTCCCCCACCGCATAACAGGCTTGCGGACAATAGGAATCCATAAAGACATAGTCATCTTTTTTCACCGGAATCCATTCATCGTCTAAACGGTACATTCCTTTGCCTGAAAGGAATAACATTCCGTGTTCTTGGAAATGAGTTTCGATATAACCGTGCGATGCCCCCGGCTTGAATAATAAAATGTGCATATTCATATCAAAGCCAAAATCGGTAGCAGATGGCAATAAGTCCTTAATCAGGCAGGTTTTCATTCCTTCATATTCGGTGTATTCGATTTGGTTCACATTGCCAACATAGGTTTTGGCTTGATGCCCCTCTAACAGCGTATAACGGCGGCGGTGAATATAAATTTTGGTAGGATTTTCTGATGGATTGATAAAACTCAATACTTGGTCGGCAGGCGAGAAAACATAGCCTCCGGTTTCAAGGATGGCTTGGGTGTCGCTATTTTTTACCGATAATTGACCGCTTACACAGTACACAAACACCTCTATCCCGTTTCCGCCTAGCTGAGTGCAGCCGCCGTTTGGGTGAACCGTGGCAATGTAATCGGCAAAAGAGGCTCCTAATGCGGGGGAAGATAAAATACTAATATCGCAATGATGATAGTTTGGAATACTGTTTTTTACCAAACCATCAGTTTCCAAAATCACAAAGTTATTCTTGCGAATGACTGAACGTGTTTCAAGCAACCCTTGGCGATAACCTGTTTGACCATTCAAATATCCCATAGCATTCTCCTTTACTTTAAGTGAATTTGATAACGTAACTTTATCTTGTACTATAATGCGGTACAAAACTGTTGAGGATCATTATGCTAAAAACGACACAAATCTCCCTAAATTCGATTGAAATTCAACACAGCCTGTTGCCTATTCAAGCAACGCTTTACCAAGATGATGAAATTACACCGAAAGCAACGCTAATTTACCTACACGGTGGGGGCTTACTTTACGGCTCTAAAGCGGACTTGCCCAACTTTCATCTTGACCAATTTACCCAAGCCGGTTTGCAAATTTTTGCGATAAATTACCCGCTTGCACCTTATGCTCAAATTGAGGAAATTCTGCGTTCTGTACTTTCCTCAATAAAAGCATTACAAAACCAACCGCACTTTTCTGCAATGCCCTATTTTTTATTCGGGCGTTCTGCCGGCGCTTATTTGGCATTACTCGCTGCAAGCAAACTCAGCCAACAAACCGATATTCCTCAGCCCAAAGGGATCATTTCATATTATGGCTACGGTTTTCTCACCGATGGTTGGTTTGATAGCCCAAGCGAGTATTATTTAAAATTGCCATTAGTCAGTGAAAGCACCTTTCAATCACTAATCACAATGCCGTTAGTAGAGGCAGAATTAAACACCCATTTCAGTGCCTATATTTATGCCCGCCAAAGCGGTAAGTGGAAATCATTGATTTATCAAGGCAGAGATAAATTTTTCTATCTTGATTACAGCTTACGCCTAGCAGAATTTAAGTCCCCTGTTTTTGCTGCACACGCCACCGGTGATCCTGATGTCCCTTTTAGCGAGTTTCTGGCACTTTGTGAAAAATGTAATCCGACTCGTTTTGTGATTTCTGCCGATTTACACGATTTTGATCGTGATACTGAATCGAAACATACACAGGAACTCATTCAGGCAACCATTCAATTTATCCAAAATACCCAGCACGAGCCGTGCTAGGTTAAATAACCCAAGTCCCTCCGGGACTTTTATAGAGCCACAACGTGGCTCAGATTATCTAACCCCATACGGCTCGTATGGGGTTATTACCCATTATTTCTCTAAAATCGTTCCCTTTCTGAAACGGGCGCTTGATGCCATATATTTCATACCGAAGTAATAAACTAAGGCAGTTGGAATAGTTGCGGTTAAGAATGAAATATCTGCATTGAATAAGCCAATCACTGCTCCCACAGAAATTGCCAAAATCGCTGCCCAGTTCACACCTTTACGGCTACCGTTTTCATCATAGAGTTCGGCAATGTCAATTTTGCGTTTATGGAGAATATAGTAATCAACCAATAGCACAGAGAAAATCGGGCCGAAGAATACAGTGTAAGTTAAAACGAAAATATCCACTCCTTTTGATGACGCATCGGAGGTAATTAACCAAGGGCAAGTTGCAATCGCTAATAAACCGATAAGCACCACTGAGGTTTTATGTTTAATTTTAAAGGCATCCATTAACGCATAGGCAGGTGGCACAACATTACTTGCTAGGTTGGTGGTCATTTGAGCAAATAAAATAAAGACTAAGGTAATAATCACTAAGAATTTATTATCTGCCGCTTGAGCAAACGCATTGATTGGGTTAGCAATACCGGTTGCAGAGGAAATCATTAAACCAATTACGCCCATAAATACGGTAGTTGGCACCATTGCTAAGAAATACACCACACCACGTTTTGCCGTTGAATACCCCGGTTTTAGTTCACGCACATAGTCACCTACATTCAGCATAACCAATACATTCACGCCAAAGAAAGCCACAATAGCACTGACAAAAGGTAAGCCCCAAGTGCCTTCTTTATTAATCAAATTCTCTTCAATACGTCCACCGAATTTAGTCATACAGATATAGAACATATAGGTAAGCGAGGCGATAATTACAACCGCACCAATATTTTCTAACCATTTCAAGCCGTGGAAACCGGTGGTAGAAATCCAAATTTGTAAGGCTTGGAATAAGAGGAAATAAAGCACTAGATTATCATAACCAAATAATAAAATTGAAATTTGGTTAATTGCCGAACCGCCTAACCAGCTTTGTACGCCATACCACACGATGGCAGGCACACCCCGCAACATTGCAGGTAAAATCCCACCTTTAGTCCCAAATGCACTTTTTAATTGAACCGCATAAGGAACACCACTTTTATAGCTCATTTGGTCATTTAAACATAAACAGACAATCAGCAATAACGAGCCAATTAACATTGCCACAAAAGCTTGGGTTAAATTTAACCCTTTCTCTAATTGCCCGGAGCCGAGTGCGAATGTACCGATAGATACACAGCCGCCAAGCCATAAGAAAAGGTAAGACAGTAAATCCATAATCCGTTTATTTTCCGGAATCGGTTGTAAGTTGGTTTTTTCAGACATGTTGTCTCTCCTGTAATCGCATTTTTAATGTATTATTTTTATATAATAAAAAGTGCGGTCATTTCCCAAAAGTTTTGAAAAATCAACCGCACTTCGCATTAGCTTTTCACCGGGCGAATAAATTCGCCATAACCCATAGCATCTTGTTTATACATACCGTTTTCCGCCACTAAACGACCACGAATAAAGGTATGGGTTGCTGCACCTTTGCCTTCTAAACCATCAAAACAAGTAACATGTCCTTTGGTAAACAGTTTCTCTTGTTCTACTTTCCACGGTTTTTCCGGATCTACAATCACAATATCCGCATCAAACCCAAGTTCAAACGCCCCTTTACGCCCATATAAACCAAACAATTTTGCCGGATTGACGCCCATCACTTTCGCAATCAGGCTCGGGCTTAGTTTACGTTGATGAACCACCATATCGAACATCATCGGCAAAAAGAACTGGATACCATTTAAGCCTCCCCAAGCCTCCCAAATATCGTGAGTGTCATTATTTTTCTCTTCATCGGCAGCCGGAGAATGATCACTTCCCACACAAGACAATGTGCCATCAATCACATAATCCCAAAGTTTTTCCATATCCTCTTTTTTACGCAAAGGAGGAGTACATTTTGCCGGTCCGCCTTTTTCAAAGACGAAATCTTCGGTAAATCCTAAATAGTGGGGGCAAGTCTCGCCTGAAACAGGTAAACCTTCATAAACTGCATCTTTAACCAGTTGAGCGACCATTGGGTGTGTAACATGGCAAATATGCACCCTGCCGCCGGTGGCCCGAGACATATCAATAATATTTTTAGTCGCTACATATTCCACCCAAACATCGTGAGCATCTAAAAACTCACGAATTTTTTCTTGATTTGTTAAACCTGTTTTCGCTTTTGCCTCTTTCACTCGCTCTTTAACTTGCCCAAACTCTTCACAATGGAATCCGGACAACGCATTAAAAGGTTTTAAGATTTCCAAGGCTTTACGCACATTGCCTAAGTTTACGGTTGGGAATAAATCCCCGTTCGGGCAAGTGAAACCTTTAAAGGCAGCAACGCCACAGGCCTCTAGTTCAACAAGATCGGCAGAATTGCTTTTTATGGAATTTGGAGTGTCGTCATAATCACCGACAATCCCACCCCAAAGGGCGAAGTCGATAAAGGAATGTTTACTTACGTTGGCGTGTTTTAATTTAAAGACATCTTTATTGATGAGAGAAGGATCATTATTGAGAGGCATATCAATGAGCGTGGTACAACCGGCAGCTACCGCGGCACGGGATCCGGTTTCAAAATCCTCACGATAATCAAAGCCCGGTTCATTTAAATGGGCGTGGCAGTCAATTATCCCCGGATAAACCAAATTGCCTTTTGCATCGACAATTTCTTTCGCATCAACCTCAATATCAGGGGCAAGAAAACCGGCAAATTTCCCGTCTTTTACCGCAATAGTGGCAGGATAAATTCTATCCGGCGTGACTAATTGTCCGTTTTTAACGATTAAATCATACATAATGAACCTTCTTTTTATTGACTTTTAATGGTTTGAAAGGAAAATAAAAAATATGAAATCGTATTTCAACTTTGCAAGTATACTAATCAATAAAGTTACTACAAATCAATAGGTATTTTACAGAATGACAATAAAAGAGCAAATAATAAACATCCCTATTTTAAAAACCACTCTGTACGCTCAAAATGCAATAGAAGCTGCACCTATTGTAATGCTTCACTCTCGTTACAATAAAACTATTAATTTATTGATTAATAATCAGATTTTTACATTACAGCCGAAAGAAAGTGAGCTTTCACCGATCAGTCTAATCACAGATTTCTCAATAACAAAATTTCAACAACTCTCATTCCAACCTAACCAACCTTATCGGCTCAATTTACATTATTCAAATGATGCAATTTTTTCTTCAAAATTAACCGCTTGCACTTCTTTTTCACCAAACAATGTGGTTTGGTATGCAAATCTTGCGCAAAAAATCTTGCAAAAGTCGAATGCCAAAGGACTGAATTTATTATTACAAAATAGTATTAACGATATACTACTCCGTGCATTCAAGCAATATTTAGTTCAAGCTGAGGATCTTTATCAACTAGGCGAATTAGAAAAATCAGCGGAATATTTCACAAAACTTATTGGGCTTGGTATTGGTCTCACGCCAAGTGGCGATGATTTTCTATGCGGTTTTATTGCCACATTTCAGTATTTTACTCAAACTCAGACAGCATTTTACCAAACACTAACCCAAAAACTCCGACAACATTTAGATAATACTAATACGATCAGTCGCCGTTTTTTAGATTGTGCATTGCAACAACAATTTTCCGCCCCTATTTTGAGCTTCTTTAATCACACACAACAACGTCAAGAGGATTTCTGCCTATTAGCACAACGTTTTGAAAATATAGGGCATTCTTCTGGAATGGATACACTTTTCGGTATATACCATGCTTGTCAATGGCTATTAAAAAAAAATCCATCATCACCTGAATGTGTTTGGCTTTTTGACGTAATAAAGCAGTTGAATTTAAAAATGTGACGAGTAAATTAGCGTTATTTAGGCAGAAAAATACCGCTTGTGGTAATATGCAAGCGGTTGAATTTAGGGAAAAATTTGCAAAATACTTTTTCTATATAGGTTTTCCTGAGTTTAAGGATTAATTCTAAGTAGTTCTATCCGATATAATGCAGCTTTCTTAGCTCTACTACCCTCTTCTTGATAACCTAGGTGAGCCGGAATATTAAACTCATATACAGAGCCTACCGGCATAAGCAATAATCCTTGCTGTAAGCCGGAAAACATTTCTCTGATAGGCAAAATTACTGGCACTTGATTAAACGTCCCTTCAAACACTTCCCCTTTATCATTATAAGAAGTAAAACGCACCTCCACTTCATCATTTAGTGTTGGTTTTTTGCCGCTGCCTGCTTTAAGCTCCTTATATTGCAAGCCTTGCTTAGTAGTTTGATACGCTTGATTTGCCTGTACTTTAGTAGATAATAAACTTACACTAGCGACAATGAATGCCAAACCTAAAGCATAAATCTGCTTCATTCTATTTCCCCCATTTTCTATAAAAGATTTCATATTATCCCTACCATAGACAGCTATTTTTTGCGTTTTATCATTTAATTCAAAAATTAAATTAAATCTATTTGCTATTTTCAGCGATTTTCGGCATATTTAGACCTAATTTAATTTATGTTTACCATAGGAATTTTTTATGAACCAGCAATATTCAACAATTCAGCATAATATCCATATGTTAGGTGAATTTTTGGGAGAAACGATTCGTGATGCGCAAGGAGATTACATTCTAGAACTCATCGAAAGCATTCGTGTGTTATCTCGCAATTCTCGTGCCGGCGATGAAAACGCCCGTGAACAGCTATTAGATAAATTAGCCAATATTTCTAACGATGATGTCTTACCCGTTGCACGTGCATTTAGCCATTTTCTAAATCTAACAAATATTGCTGAACAACATCAAACTGTTTCTCGCCATCATATTGATGAATCACTTGGTAGTCGCTCATTAGACTCTCTGTTCCTTCGTCTAAAATCACAAAATATCCCCGTTGAAAAAGTGATTAAAACCGTGGAAAGCCTAATGATTGATTTAGTGCTAACCGCTCACCCAACGGAAGTAACCCGCCGTTCGCTGGGACATAAACACGTTGAAATAAATAAATGTTTGAATTTGTTGGAACATGATGATTTAACTGAGGCAGAAAGCTATAAAATCAAACGCCGTTTAATGCAACTGATTGCTCTTGCTTGGCATACTAATGAAATCAGAACCCAACGCCCAACCCCTGTTGATGAAGCCAAAGGCGGTATGGCAGTCATTGAAAATAGTTTATGGAAAGCTGTGCCGGAATTTTGTCGTCAGCTTAACTTCTATTTAGAAAAACACTTTGGTGTGCAATATCCGGTAAATTTAGCCCCTGTCCGTTTTTCTTCTTGGATGGGCGGAGACCGTGACGGTAACCCGTTCGTCACGGCAGAAACAACTCGCCGTGTATTAAGAATGAACCGTTGGAAAGCCGCGGAATTGTTCTTACAAGATATTAAAAATCTTGCTGAAGAATTATCGATTACACAGTGTACCCCTGCATTTCGTGCTAAATATGGTGACTATTTAGAGCCATATCGCGTATTACTAAAAGTATTACGCCAGAAATTAATTAATACCGGAATTTACTATGCGGAATTATTGGAAGGCAAAATTTCAACTATTGATGAAAGTGACATTTTAACTTCAGATCAGCAATTGTGGGAACCGCTTTTTGATTGCTATGAGTCATTACAAGCCTGTGGTATGCGAATTATTGCAAATGGTGCATTACTAGATTGCTTACGTCGTATAAACTGTTTTGGTTTAGGGTTATCACGCCTTGATATTCGCCAAGAAAGTACCCGCCACGAAATGGCGATTGCAGAAATTACCCGCTATATCGGCTTAGGCGATTATGCTCATTGGACAGAAGATGATAAACAGGCGTTCTTAGTGCGTGAACTTAGTTCTCGCCGCCCATTGATTCCAACCAACTGGACTCCAAGCCCTGAAACTAAAGAAGTGTTAGACACTTGTAAAATTGTTGCCGAGCAACCTGAAGGCGTCATTTCAGCCTATGTCATTTCAATGGCAAGAGAGGCCTCTGATGTACTTGCGGTTCACCTTTTACTCAAAGAGGCAGGGTGCAAATTTACTATTCCGGTCGCCCCATTATTTGAAACGCTAGGCGATTTAGACCACAGTGAAAAAGTGATGACCGATTTATTTAATATCGGCTGGTATCGTGGCGTCATCAACAATTACCAAATGATTATGATCGGCTACTCTGATTCCGCCAAAGATGCCGGAATGCTTGCTGCCGGCTGGGCGCAATATCGGGCGCAAGAAGCTCTGGTCAATTTATGTGAAAAATATAATATTGAATTAACCTTATTCCACGGTCGTGGCGGCACTATCGGGCGTGGTGGTGCACCGGCTCATGCAGCCTTACTCTCTCAACCCCCTCGTTCACTCAAAAACGGCTTACGAGTGACAGAGCAAGGAGAGATGATCCGCTTTAAATTAGGCTTACCTGCCGTGGCAGTTGAAAGTTTAGAACTCTATGCCAGTGCGATTTTAGAAGCGAATATTTTCCCACCACCGGAGCCAAAGCAGCAATGGCGAGATGTGCTAGCGAAAGCCTCCGATATTTCTTGCCAAATTTACCGTGATATGGTGCGTGGCGAGCCAGACTTCGTACCGTATTTCCGCTCTGCTACACCAGAGCAAGAACTTTCCCGTCTGCCGCTTGGCTCACGCCCTGCAAAACGTAATCCAAAAGGCGGAGTGGAGAGTTTGCGTGCAATTCCTTGGATTTTCGCTTGGATGCAAAACCGCTTAATGCTACCTGCTTGGTTAGGTGCAGGGCAAGCATTACAACAGTTGATTGATGAAGGTAATGAAACCTTACTAAAAGAAATGTGTAACGAATGGCCGTTTTTCTCGACCCGTATCGGAATGCTGGAAATGGTATTTAGTAAAGCTGATATTTGGCTGGCTGAATATTACGACCAACGCCTAGTCGAGCCAAAACTACACCGTTTAGGCAATATGCTGCGTACGCAATTACAGGCTGATCTTAAAACCGTACTTGCACTGGCTCACGATGGACAATTAATGGCCGATTTACCTTGGATCGCAGAATCGATTGCACTACGCAATATTTATACCGATCCGCTCAATCTACTTCAGGTAGAATTGTTAGATCGGATTCGCAAACAAGGTGAAAATGCCGATCCTGTACTGGAGCAAGCATTGATGATCACCATCACAGGTATTGCCGCAGGTATGCGAAATACAGGTTAAGTTTCGATGGCAAGCGGTTGAATTTAGCGGAAGATTTGCAAAATTCCAACAGAATTTAACCGCTTATCAGCCAAATATAAAAAAATCGGGGCAAATATTTTTCGCCCCGATTTTTATTTTTACTTATTTGTTTTTACTTTGTTAATTAATGCCATACGGCTCGGTGTAAGGAATAATACCTCGTTTTAGCATACGGGTTACACCATTGCTGTAGTTTGTGCCAAAGCGTAGCTCAAAGTTAATGCCGAATTTATTGTCATAGTAGAAATCATTGATCGTATCAGATGAACCTACCGGCGTTGAAACTAAACGGCGAGCCACATACACATTTGCCGCCCAACAGCAAGTGTTGTAGTTAAGCGAAATTTGCCCTTCCACCGGTTTTTTCAATGCAAGGTCGTGGTAATAACTGGTCATTACCGATACTTTATCGGTTAATTCCCAACCTAGTACACCGCCCACTTGTTTAATTGATTGCCCGTATTTATTCGTATTCAAGTTTTGATTGATATAATCTTTACTTGCATAACGGTAATTGAGCTGAATCAATTTGTCTGACTGTGGCTTGTATTGTAATGACATATTCGCTAACGCTGTTTGGTTTAAACGAGTATCATATTGATAGCTGCCGTGCCAGTTCCATTTTTTATGGAATTTCCAGTTAGATTCCGCCGCCCATGAAGTCGTATGACCTTTAGTGCTGTTATCTGAGGTATCATCAATTTTAGACGGGCTTATATAATAAGTTTGTCCTAAGCTGAAATTAAACACCTCTTCACCGGTTGCCTCTTTAAAGAAACGGGTTGTGCCACCTGCGGTGACTAAATTTGCTGACGAAATACGATCTAAACCGCTATAGCGTCTGTCGTTAAACAGCGAGAAATAGTCGTTTTGCAATAATGCAGAGTCATAGCCTAAGCTCACACTTCGATGTGCTTTCGAGCCAATATCGCTTTGATCCTTATATGGGCGATAAATATATTGCACCCGAGGCTCAAGCGTTTGAGTATAGCCAGAGAAAAGCTGTTTATCGGATTCCAACACGGTTTTAAAATCGAGCTTAATCTGTGGCAGTACACGACTTACACTTTTCTTAATTTCTTCCGTACTCTCACTACCTTTCGTTTGTTGATAGTGGGTTGCATAGAGCTTGGTTTCTAAATTTAAGCTACCATAGCGATTCGCTAATGGGAAATTCAGTGTTGGCTCAGCGTGGAAACGCCACGCTTTTGGCATTAATTTACTATCATTTTCAAAACGGGCTGCTTGGGCAAAGAATTTGAAATCTCCGCCTTTAATTAGATCGTTTTTATAATAGTTAAAATCAATTTGTGGCAGAACGCGATAAGGCCCGATATCCAACTCATCGAAGGTTTGGAATTTTTTACCTGAAATTGAGATATTATAATTCGGCTGATAGTAGCCTAATTTAAAATTCTGCGTCGCATAGCCATCAGTACTGCTACCATAATCCGAATCAAAATCAGAGAAATAACGTCTGTCACTCACTTTGGTGTAATCGACCGAGAAACGCCAATCGGTTAAAAAACTCATTGCGTGACGCCAGTGGAATAAATAGCGTTTACGATCATCATTTTCCGGTTGGTATTCGCTTAAACGATCTTTCGCCATATATTCGGTTGCCACTAAGCCTTGCCCAATTTTCGTTAAATAACGAAATTCTGGGCTGATTTGCCAACCACGGCGTGAGTAGTAGGTTGGGGTGATGGTCGCGTCCATATTCGGTGCGATATTCCAATAAAACGGTTGGGAGTATGTCCAGCCGTTTTTGCTTGAACGCTCAAAACTTGGAATTAATAACCCGCTACGGCGACGGTCGCCAATCGGAAATTGTAAGTAAGGCGAATAAAATACCGGCATTCCCAGCACCTTAAAACGGGCGTGCCACATTTCAGCATATTCCTCATCAACGTGCTGAATCATTTCATTCGCTTCAATTTGCCACGAATTATCATTCGGTAGGCACGAAGTGAAACTGGCATTTTTCAGCGTACGTTTGCTGTTGCCAAACTCGCCAGATTCTGCAGTGCCACGCCCTTGTCTGCCAATTAATTGGTAATTAGCATTAGCTAAGTTCGCATCTTTGGAAAGCAGATTGATGGTCGCATCTGAACCGGTTGCCTGAATCAAATTATCTTGGTAGTTAAAATTACCCTGCAAATACGCCATACGGGCATTTTCGCCATCTTGCTCAACCCGCACCTGCTCCGCCCAAATCGAACGGTTACCTTGTTTGATCGTTACATCACCGGTGTAGGTGGCATCACGAGGCTGGTTAATGACCGCTCTGTCAGACTCAATGGTAACAGGCATTCTAAGTTGATCGCCCTCTACCACTTCGCCCTGAAAATGCGGCACGCCAAGTAAACATTGTTGCTTTAAATCGGCTGCGGCACTGTTGCTATAACAAGCTGCCATCACAGCAAGAGAAAGTAAGCTATAACGCTGTTTCATCATTTTTCCTTTATAAGCCGGGAACAAGCGGTCTGTTTTTGCAAAATTTTTACCAAAATCGACCGCTTACTCATTAAATAATACGGGAAAACTGCTGTCTTCTCGCTAATTGTCTTGAATAGACATCAAAACATAAGCAAATATTACGGATCAATAAACGCCCTCGTGGGGAAACCACAATGCTGTCGTCATTCATCGTTAATAATTCATCTTCCGCCAACGGAGCCAATAAAGCTAAATCTTCGGCAAAATAGCGTTTAAAATCAATACCATATTGCTTTTCAATGGTGGCAAAATCTAATTTGAAATTACAAATCAAGGCTTTTATCACATCACGGCGAATGCAATCATCTTGGGTTAACGCAATGCCTTTATGCAACGCAATACCGTTGGTTTCAACATCAGCATAGTATTGTTGTAATTCTTTGCGGTTTTGGGCGTAAGTATCGCCGAGTAGGCTGATTGCTGACACACCCATTCCCAATAAATCGCACTCTTCTTGAGTGGTATAGCCTTGGAAGTTACGGTGTAAAATGCCTTTTTCTTGTGCAATGGCTAACTCGTCATCAGGTTTGGCAAAGTGATCCATACCAATAAACTTATAGCCATTTTTGCCTAAAAATTCGATGGAATTTTGCAAAATGGTCAATTTAGTTTCCGGAGCCGGCAACAATTCTTCTTTAATTTTCACTTGTGCGGCAAAACGGCTTGGCAAGTGGGCATAGTTGAATACGCTCATACGATCAGGGTTTAGCTCTACCACACGTTGTAAAGTGTACATAAAGCTTTCCACATTCTGTTTTGGCAAGCCGTAAATCAAATCCACGTTGGTTGAAACAAAGCCAAGTTCTTTTGCCCGTTTCATCAAGGCAAAAATAAAGTCCTCATCTTGCTCACGATTCACCAGACGTTGCACTTCTTTGTCAAAATCTTGAATCCCCATACTCAGACGGTTAAAACCGATAGCTCGCAGGTGATCCAACATACTTAGTTCGATTTCACGCGGATCCATTTCAATGCTGATTTCCGCATCATCACTCACATCAAAATTGGCTCGTAGCATTTGCATTAAACGTGCCGATTGATCTTCGTCTAAATAGGTCGGGGTACCGCCACCCCAGTGGATTTGGGTCACTAAACGATTTTGAAACAGAGGTGCACGAGTTTTAATTTCACGCTCTAAATAATCCAAATAAATTTCAACTTTATGGCGATGACGGGTAATCACTTTATTACAGCCACAAAAGTAGCAAAGCTTGTGACAAAACGGAATATGCACATAAAGAGAAAGCGGACGCTCAGGGTAACGAGCGGCAGCACGAATAAAATCTTCATTGGTGTAATTTTCGTTAAACTCCAACGCTGTTGGGTAAGAGGTATAACGAGGCCCTGAATGGTTATATTTTTGAATAAGGGCTAAATCCCAAATAATTTCTGACATTAGATTGCCTTTCTCATTTCTTCAATATCTTTTAATAATTGGTAACACTCATTTTTGATGTCTGATTCAAGCTCTGCTTCTTTGGCTTCACGCTCTAAATCCAACTTCATTCTTTCGTTACGTTTTAAATTTTTTCGTTCATCTAAAATCGGCATATTTTCCACCACGCCATACAACGCCCACATCGCCGTATAGTCGCTTAATTTTCTGCCGAGAACATCTAATAGCGGTTTTAAACGTAAAACACCTTCCGACAAATCGCACTGTTCGGAAATCATTGCCCGAGCAATAACATCAATGCTGTCTAAAATCCGAATATAGCGATCTTTTTGAGCTTGTTTTGCCTGTTCAATCAGTGCTTGCTCGTGCTTTTTTTGAGCTCGCACTTTCAACATTAAGTGCAGTGCATAACCGCCCAGCGAAATTAAAATCAGAGCGGCAAGCACCATCAGGAACATTTTTAGCATCATCATCGGCTACCTAGCGGAATTTATTAATATCCATCGTCTCGAATTGGCGTAATAACGCATCACCATTATCGCCCTCTTCATCTTCATATTCGATGCCAAGCTCAGTCATTAATTCATCAATGCGATCTAAACACTCATTCATAAATTTCTGATCTTCTGCGGATAAGGTTTTGCCCGCTTCCAAATCATCTAACAACTGATTTAAACATTCGTTATTTTCTAACTGCTCCAGCTCTTGTTCCGGTGAAATCGTTGGTTTGATTGGCTCAACCGGCACAGGCTTAATCGTCCGCCCTTTTTCCGGCTGGTTCACAAATTCCACCATTAACGGCACTTTTTTACGGCTACCGATACGCGGATCTTTCACCTCTTTCACCACTGCTTTTTTCTGCTCTGCCGGATCAGCATTGCGTGAACCTGTCGGCAAACCTTTATGTTTACGCTTACGTTTTTCCTCACGGGCTTGAGCATCTAACTCATAACGGGTGGGTTTGCGATTTTTCCCCCCACCTAATTTAGGCGTGGGCTGTTTAGGTTTATCGGTTTTTCTTGCCGGCATAATGTCGGTAATACGACGTGTTTTTTTAGTACGACTCATAAATTTAATATCTTAAAATTGCTATAAACGGCTATTCTACAAGGAATTAGTATCCCTTAATAGCTTTGGTTTCAATTAATCATTTCAATCAATGATAAGTTTGCACAAAATGTTGGTAGGCTTTCAAAAATTTCTCAAAATCATCTAAACCACAAAATGCGATGCTCTCTTCATTATAAAATTGAAAGCCTTCTTCCATTTCCTCATCATCAAAAGCAGCATCTAAATTATTTGCCTTTGCCATTACTTCATCATAATCAAAATAGAGACTGTACTCCCGCCCTTCAAACACACATTCATAATGATTCGGAAATGCAGCTCGACACTTCTCTATTTCAGCAAAAATAGGGGCTAACTGGCTAGGATTTTCCGTTATTTCGGCATTCAACCAACGAGCAAACGCCTCGTGATCCATCGAACATTTTGCCACCACCCCGTGAATACTATGGGTAAATTGATATTCCATACACCTTCTCCTCTATTACGGCTATTATAGCCTAACAAGCGGTCTTTTTTTGGAAAATTTTGCGATTTAGTTTAATAAACTCTGCCACATTTCCTTCACAAATGCTCGCTCAGTGGTAAATTCAGTTGCCTCCACTACGCTATCTTTGCGTAATAAGTTTAGGTGGTGGATTTTGTTACGCAATGCGGTGTAGCAGTGTTGTAGCTGTTCGCTTTGTTCGGAACTTAAAATACCACATTCTACCGCACTGTCGAAAATGCGGACATTATCCGACCATACTGCCATTTTCGGGTGTTGGTGGCTGTGGGCTAATACCAAATATTGGGCGATAAATTCAATATCGGTGATGCCACCTTGATCTTGTTTAATATGAAATTGCTCGGCTGAATGCGAGCTTAAGTGTTGGTACATTTTCTGTCGCATTTCGCAAATTTCTTGGCGTAATTGACCGCTTGCACGCGGCTGAGCAAGCGTGCTTTGGCGGATTTGTTCAAAGGCTTGTTTGAGGTTTTCAGCCCCAAACACACATCTTGCCCTCACTAGTGCTTGGCTTTCCCACGTCCACGCCTCGTTTTTTTGGTAATAGTCGTATGCTTTAAAGGTGCTAACCAAAAGCCCTGCCTCACCGGAAGGGCGAAGTCGCATATCAACTTCATACAATACACCGGCACTGGTGTTTAGATTAAAAATCGAATTAATTTTTTGGGCGAGCTTGAGGTAAAATTGGTGGCTGGAAATCGTTTTTTTTCCCCCAACCGTTTCACCATCATCTGGAGCATTGTGCAAAAATACCAGATCTAAATCCGAGTTATAACCAAGTTCGATACCACCTAATTTGCCATAACCAATCACCGCAAAGCCTTGCTCACTGGCTTCTAAATGTGCAGGAACGCCAAAACGCTGAGTGAGCGGTTTCCAAGCCATATTCACCACTGCATTAATAATCGCTTCTGCTAAATAAGTGAGGTGATCACTGATTTTCATTACCGGCAGCACGCCTAAAATATCCGCCGCAGCAATGCGTAAAATGTGGGTTTGCTTGAATTGGCGTAATCCATCAATTAAGGCTTCTTCATCTTCTTCCGGAATGCGGATTAAATAATCTTGCAACGCCGATTGATATTGCTCAAAAGGCAGCACATCGGTTAATCCTCGATTGCCAATCAGTTCATCAAGCAACATTGGGTAACGGGCAATTTGCTCCGCAATCATCACCGACTTACTACACAATGCTAAAAGTTGAGGCAGAATCTGCTCTTTTTCGAGCATTAATTCCAAATAGGTAGTTCGGGTGGTGATTTTATCCACAATATTCAACACACGAGGCAATAACAATAAATGATCTTCACCTTTAAAAATGCTGTCGGCAATTCTAGGCATTAAATTGCGTAATACCTCTCGCCCTCTTACCCCGATCGGGCGTTTTATCCAATCTTGAAAGGTGGTGGAAAAGTGACGGAAAATTTCCGCATAATCATTTTCTGCAACCTTTGGGTAACCTTTTAGCACTGCGGATAAATCTTCAACGCTAATGTTATAGTGCAGAATATCTTTCCATTCGGCTAATTTTTCATTAACCGGATTGCTGTCGGCTTGTGTTTCCTCTTCACCGATAATTTCATTAAAAATCTGCCGTACCGCTTGTTGATATTGGCTCAATACTGCCATAAATTGTTGCCAATCGTTAAAGGAATGCTCCACCCAATGCGTGTTTTCGCTATATAAATCTTGCTGGTAATAGCTTTGGCAAGCAAACACAAGGCGGGCTTGAGAGGCTTCATCGCTGGGTAGGGTTTGAGTTTGTTTATCGTCAATCGCTTGCAATACATTTTCAATTTGACGGTAAAAAATATAGGCATTGTGGAGCGTTTCCACCTGCGTTCGGGTTAATAAATTTAATTCTGCCAAGCGTGGTAGCACTTTTAACAGGCTACGTTCTTGTAAAATTTTATCTCGCCCGCCACGGATCATTTGGAAAGTTTGGGCGATAAACTCCACCTCCCGAATTCCACCTGCTCCAAGTTTGATATTGTCAGTTAAATTACGGCGAACCACTTCACGGCTGATTTTTTCTTTCATTTCACGCAACGATTGGATTGCACTGAAATCCAGATAACGGCGGTAAACAAAAGGGCGGAGCATTTGCTTTAAATAGCGATGATTTAAATTTTGGCTATCCTCGCCTAAAATTTTTGTCTTAATCATCGCATAGCGTTCCCAATCACGTCCTTGCTCTTGGTAATAATCTTCCATTGCGGTAAAACTCAGCACCAAGGCTCCGCTATCGCCAAAGGGGCGAAGTCGCATATCGGTACGATACACAAAACCATCAGCGGTGATCTCATCTAATACTTTAATTAACCGCTGCCCCATTCGGGTGAAAAATTTGCTGTTTTCAATCGGCTTGCGTCCTCCTTCAGTTTCACCCGCATCAGGATAGGTAAAAATTAAGTCAATATCGGAAGAAAAATTAAGCTCTCGCCCGCCCAATTTACCCATACCTAAAATCAGCAGTTCTTGTGTTTCGCCAAGAGTGTTCTTGGGCGTGCCATATTCGGCACAGCAACGCTGAAACAACCAATCTCGAGCGGCTAGAATCAGACTCTCGGCTAAATCTGACAAACGCTGAAACACAAACTCCACCGTCGCTAATTTATTTGACTGAATAAAACTCAGACGAGCCAATTCACGGTGGCGAAATTGCCGCAAAACCTGCCCCAATGTGTCTTCATTTTCCACACTTTCCAATGCTTTCGCTAAACGCTCGGCATAATTATTGCAATCATCAGGCGTAGGAAACTTGACAAGCCATTCTGCCAGTAGTTCCGGCTGTTTTTGCAAGGTTTGGTTAACAAAGGTAGAAACCGAAATTGCAGTAATAAGCGGTTGAATTTGCTCAGAATTTTGCAAATCGGGCGGTAAATTGAGTTGGGGTTGGGAGGTTAGGGTAATAAGCATAAATTTGGGCTCAAAATTGGGAATGAATAGGTATTTTACGCTTGATCCAATTCCCCTCTTTAGCAAAGAGGGGTTAGGGGAGATTTGGCAGAGGTAATTTTACACTCATAGGAAATTTTAACATCGTAATCAAATCTCCCCCTACCCATCTTTTCTAAAGAGGGGAGAAAAAATTAAAATACACGTTTAAACGGTTTAATAATCACATCGCCATACACACCGGCTTCAACATAAGGATCTTGGCTTGCCCATTGTTGGGCTTCTTCAAGTGAATTGAACTCGGCAATGACGCTTGAACCGGTCACACTTGAGCCATCTTCGGTCGGGTTAGGTCCTGCGATTAATAATCGCCCTTCCGCTTGTAATTTTTCCAAACGGGCCAAATGGGCCGGACGAACTTCTAAACGTTTCTCCAGCATATTTGGGTTATCTTGGGCAAAGATCACATAATACATACTATTCTCCTTGTTTTTCAGGGGTTAAATCAATTAGCGATAATGCTTCCTCTAATTCGGGGTTATTTTCTCTCGGCACGGCACGAGGTTTGCCTTCTTTATCAATCGCCACATAGGTAAATAATGCTTCGGTTACCAGATAACGTTCCCGATTTCCCTCATAAACTTGTTTAATAAACACTTCGACTTTCACTTGCATTGAAGAGCGTCCTAGGTGCATTAGTTTGCCGTAACAGCAGACAACATCACCGACTGAAATCGGGCGGTGGAAAATCATTTTATCCACCGTTACCGTCACCACTCTGCCTTTTGCCAGCTCTTTGGCTAAAATTGCACCACCTAAATCCATCTGCGACATAATCCAACCGCCGAAAATATCGCCGTTAGCGTTGGTGTCTGATGGCATTGCCAAAGTTCTTAAAATCAGTTTCCCTTCCGGGGCTTTTCCATAAGGTTTATCTTTCATTTTGTTGTTCCTGCTTTTCAGCCTCTTTTAAATGGGGGTAAAGGACGAAACCGGTAATAACCGTTGCGACTAAGGTTAAGCCAATAATGCCGAAAGATTTGAAATCAACCCAAATCTCTTCCGATAAATATTGACTGATATAAATATTCAGCAACATACAAATCAGAAAGAATGCTGCCCAACCGAGGTTTATTTTATTCCACACCGCTTCAGGCAACTGAATTTCTTTGCCTAATAATTTTTTGATTAATGGTGTTTTGAACACAAATTGGCTCACTAATAGCACCAATGCAAACAGAGCGTAAACAATAGTTACTTTCCATTGTAAATATTTGATTTCATTAAAATAGGCACTCAGTAAGCCGAAAAAGACCACCGAACCGCCCATAATAATTTGCTGTTTTTCAATTTTGCCGTAGAGCATTTTTAAGGCGATCATTTGCACGATTGTAGCGATAACCAATGCGATAGACGCCATCTGAATACCGCTCATTTTATACACGACAAAAAACAGAATCAGCGGAATAAATTCAAGTAATTGTTTCATTGATACTCCTAACGCACTGCCGGCATTTGGCGGTAAACTTGGTAAAAGCGGAAGCTGAAAATCGCCATAAAGACGTTAATTGCCGCACTTAAAACAATGGTAATGAATATGCCAATAAAGTCATTACCAAACACCGTGAACAAACGAGATAACATCCCCGGTAATAAATAAGAAATCACACAAAATAAAATCAGCGGTAGCATTTTTCCACGTGATAATTGAAGCGTGAATTTAATACTTTCCGATAAACCTTTCTGTGGTTTTTCTAACAAATAAGCATAAATCACTAACGATAATTTGATAAAAAAATAAAAACCGACTACCAACACCGGCAATGCAATAATCACTGTTTCAGGCGATGCCATTGCAAAAGATGCACCGAGAGAAAGCGGTAACACCATCACAAATTGTAACAACAGCACAGGTAGGAAGTGCTTTAATGCGTTTCCTGAATTTTGGAAAAATTGACGATAATTGCCATCGTTAATCGATTGAATATTGAAAATCATTAAGACATTGATCAAAAGATTGACAACACCTAATAAAATAGTTGGCAATAGTATAGACACCATTTTAGAGGCATCAATTTGAAGTTGCTGCGGTTGCGACTCCGCCATTAGCTCAGGCGAATTTGGCGACACTAAAATAAAAACCAACTGCACAACCACAATGGTGATAATGGCAAACAGTGAAAATGCTTGTTGATTACGCATAAAGTTCCAGCTTTGTTGCAGTAAATCCGGAAATTTAATTGACATAAAATACCCTTCAATAGATTGTAAATATTTTGTTGTGAAGTATAGCAAGGCTTGAGCCAAACTGCATTAACCTATTGTAGATTTTAATCAGTTAGCTAAAATAAAAGAAAAATTTGAAAGAGATAATCCTATGTTAAGCTTATTTGATGCAGGACAGCGTTACCTCAACACTCTGCCGAATCAGAAAAAATTAGCCAATTTTATGCCAGATTACCACATTATTCGCTTGGTAAAATTTTCCTCTAAAGTAATGCCTGCTTTTGCTTGCTTTGCATTAGTTTGGCAATATTGCTTTACCGATCCGACTCAATCTATTTTAGCCAATTCCGTGCTGACTGCGGTATTTGCTGTCTCTATACCGTTTCAAGGGCTTTATTGGCTTGGGAAACGTGCAAAATCGCCACTGTCACTTTCCTTACTGGAATGGTACGAGTCGCTAAAGCAAAAACTCATTACGGCACAGGTAAAAATTGAGGAAGAACAAGCGGTGCCTTCTTTTCAAGATTTTGCAAATTTGCTGAAATTAGCGCAAGATACTTGGGGAGATAACTATTTCGATGAACTTTAATCAGATTCAAAATAAAAAAAGCCCCACTTTTGAGTGGGGCAAAAACTTTTGTTCTAATTCTGGAGGTATGAATTACTGTTTTATAAAAGGAGACAAATAAAACAAGAACAAAAGAAAAATATTGGCTCCTCCTGCGGGACTCGAACCTGCGACATATGGATTAACAGTCCACCGTTCTACCGACTGAACTAAGGAGGAATTATCGGAGAAAATGATAAGCTAAAACGTTTTAGCCGTCAAACAAAATAGGCAACCCTTGCTCTTCATTTACATTTCTTGAAACTTTTTTACTTTTCTATTTTCAGTTGTACTCACAATGAGGTACAAACAGAGCAATTTATTTGCTTAGGTAATATCATTTCTCTTACTGAAAAATGCAAACCATCAATCATCAATAATTTTCCGGAGAGTGTTGTACCAATATTAAGCAACACTTTAATCACTTCCAAGGCTTGAATGCTGCCCACAATGCCGACAATCGGGGCAATCACACCCGCTTCAACACAGCTTAATGTGCCATCGCCAAACAATCTGCTTAAACATTCATAGCAAGGTTCCTGCTCTTGATAGCAAAATACGCTCACCTGCCCTTCAAACCGAATTGCCGAACCGGATACAAGCGGTCGTTTTTGCTTAAAACATTGCAAATTTAACTGATTACGAACGGCGACATTATCGGTGCAATCCAGCACTAAATCTGTATTGGCAATCAGTTCTGCTAACTGCTCATCGGAACATTGCCGATGGATAGCTTCAATCTGAATATTCGGATTAATCGCCGCTAATCGTGCTTTGGCAGATTCCACCTTTGGCTGCCCGATAGTAGCATCGGTATGTAAAATTTGGCGTTGTAGGTTAGAAAGCGAGACCAGATCAAAATCCACCAAAGTCAAATGCCCAACGCCGGCAGAGGCTAAATATTGCGATGCCGCACAGCCCAAACCGCCTAAGCCGACAATCAACACTCGGCTGGCTTTTAACTTTTCCTGCCCGTCAAAATCCACGCTTTTTAGGATAATCTGGCGATTATAACGTAGCATTTCGTGATCGGTAAGTTCCATTTTTACACCTAAATAGTAAACGATGGCTCAAGCGTCCACGCTTGTGCCTATATTTTTATTGCTAGCACAAGCGTGGACGCTTGCGCTATCTTAATTCATCAATGTAGCAGCGAATTAAACGGCTGAATGATGACCTTTTCCCCTGCTTCAACATTACCACGTTCAGCTTCCAACACAATAAAACAGTTGCTTTCATTGAAAGCACTGAAAATATGTGAGCCTTGTGTACCAACTGCACGCACCTCTAATTCCCCTTTTTCATTGGCATAGTAATAGCCCCGTTGGAAATCTTGGCGACCGACCGCTTTTTTCAATTTTCCGGCACTGCAAGCGGTAAAATTTTGGGTTAATTTTGCAATTTTATCTGTCGATAAGCCCGAAAGTTTGGCCAACGCCGGTTGCACTAATTGGTAGAAAGTCACTAATGCCGAAACCGGATTGCCCGGCAGCCCGAAAAACCAAGCCTGTTCTAATTCACCGAATGCAAAAGGCTTGCCTGGCTTCATCGCAATTTTCCAGAAGCCGATTTCGCCCAATTTTTCCAGCACCTCTTTGGTAAAATCAGCCTCGCCCACAGATACACCGCCACTGGTAATCAGCACATCAGCTTGCTGTTGGGCTTGTCTGAAAGTTTGCTCAAACAGAATTGGGTCATCAGGTAAAATTCCAAAATCCAAAATCTCACAATTTAATTTTTCTAGCATCAACCGCACGGCAAAACGGTTAGTATCGTAAATTTTGCCGTCTGTCAAAGGCTCACCGACACTGGTTAATTCATCGCCGGTAGAAAGAATCGCTACCTTTAATTTGGCAAAAACAGGTACTGATGCAACACCAAGTGACGCTAACAACGGCAAAGTTGCAACATTCAATAATGAGCCTTTTTCCAGCACCAAAGCCCCTTGTTGTACATCTTCTCCAACACGGCGGATATTGCTGCCTAATTTTGGTACGCTGTTAAAAGTTACACTACCATCATCATTGAGCATCGTTTCTTCTTGCATTACAACGGCATCAACGCCTTGTGGCACTAATGCTCCCGTCATAATCCGCACACATTCACCTGCCTTTATTTCACCGTTAAACGGATTACCGGCAAAGGCTTTACCTGCCACTTTCAAGGTTAAATTTTGTGCTAAATCTGAAATACGAACCGCATAGCCGTCCATTGCCGAATTATCAAAATTCGGCACATTGATCGGGGAAAAAATATCCTCTGCCAATACTCGATTCGCACATTCATTTAATGGAAGTCGTTCCACCATTTTAGGTGCAGGTAAACGAGCAAGCATATTGTCTAACGCATCACTCAAGGCTAAAAGTGCCATAAATTGTCCTACCTATTCAACGTTTAGCTAATTTGTACAAAGAAATCCCGTACACCAATTAATAAATTATTCACCGCAATCGCCGCGAGAATTAAACCCATCACTCGGCTGATAATCGCAGCACCTGCATTACCAATAAGGTGCTGAATGCGATTTGCCACTAAAAAGAGCAAATAGGTAATAAACAGCACCAAAAGCATAATGCCGGCGGTAATAACTTGATCGCCAATATTAAAACGGTGATTGTCAGTTAATAGTACGATTGCCATCATCGCCCCCGGTGAAGCAATTGAGGGCACTGCTAGCGGATAAACCGCCAATTCACTGAGGTTGCTACTGATCCGCATTTCTTGCTCCGGCTTGCTTTCACCAAAAATCATCGTTAAAGCAAATAACAACAGCACTAAGCCACCTGCCGCTTGGAATGCAGGTAACGGAATCTGCATTGATTCTAACAGCACTTGTCCACCGATAAGGAAGAAAATCAAAATACCGGCGGCAATCAAGACCGCATTTAGTGCAATTTTACGCCGTGCTTCAATCGGCAAACCAATGGTTTTTGCCAAATAAACAGGAACAGAACCAATCGGGTCGATCACCGCCCATAAAACCACAAATTGTACCGCTAATGAATCAAACATATTCTCTCCTGTTATTTTAAATTTTTAACTTGTCATATTTTAACATAAAGTCACCGCTTATAGAGATGTCATATAGTGTAAATATTTACACAATATCATAGCTAAATGAGAAATAAACATTACCGATTTTAAATCACCCTAAAAAATCAATAACAAGACTATTTTTAATACGTTTTTCATCAAAATTAAGTTTAATTCAATATGGTATGTTGAATTAAACTTAATTTTGACCTTAAACATTATGCTAGCTTAAAAACTTCCTATGCTAAAATACGCAAAATTTTTAACAAAATAGACCGCTTGCAATGATCTTTTTTACAGACTTAATTTTAAAACGAGGGCATTCCGTCCTGATTGAGAACAGTTCCGCCACTATTCATACTGGGCAGAAAGTCGGTTTGGTGGGCAAAAATGGCTGTGGTAAATCCTCTCTTTTTGCCTTACTGAAAAATGAATTACAACCTGAAGGCGGGGACGTGTCGTTGCCGAAAAACTGGGCGATTTCGTGGGTGAATCAAGAAACGCCTGCGTTAGCTATTTCAGCGTTAAACTATGTGATTCAAGGGGATCGGGAATATACTCATTTAATGGCTGAACTGGATACCGCAAATGAGAAAAATGATGGTAACCGCATTGCGATTATCCATACTCAACTTGATACCATTGATGCTTGGACAATTCAATCCCGTGCCGCTACCCTGCTTAACGGCTTGGGGTTTAGCACTGAACAACTGCAACTGCCGGTGAAATCCTTCTCCGGTGGCTGGCGTATGCGGTTAAATTTGGCCCAAGCCCTGATTTGCCGTTCCGATCTATTGTTGCTTGACGAACCAACCAACCACTTAGACTTAGATGCCGTCATTTGGCTCGAGCGTTGGCTAAGCAACTATCGTGGCACTTTATTGCTGATTTCGCACGACCGTGATTTTCTCGACCCAATTATCGATCGTGTCATTCATATTGAACATCAAAAGCTTAATGAATACACCGGCAATTACACCTCATTTGAGATTCAACGTGCGACCAAAATCGCCCAACAGAATGCCGCTTATCAGCAACAGCAACGTAAAGTTGCTCATTTGCAGAGTTTTATTGATCGCTTTAAAGCCAAAGCGACTAAAGCAAAACAGGCACAAAGCCGAATTAAAGCGTTAGAAAAAATGGAGCTTATTGCCCCAGCCTATGCTGATTCGCCGTTTGAATTTGAATTTCGCCCACCACTTGCCCTGCCTAGCCCGTTATTAATGATGGAAAAAGTCAGTGCCGGCTATGCAGAAAAAACAGTATTGGAATCGGTCAAACTGAATTTGGTTCCCGGTTCTCGCATTGGTTTACTCGGGCGAAACGGTGCAGGGAAATCCACGCTGATTAAATTATTGGCAGGTGAACTTCCACCCCAAAACGGCTCAATTCAACTGGCAAAAGGCGTACAGCTAGGCTACTTCGCTCAACATCAGGTGGATACCCTACGTTTTGATGAAAGCCCACTTTGGCATTTGCAGAAACTCGCACCGGAAAAAACCGAGCAGGAATTACGCAATTATTTAGGCGGTTTTGATTTTAAAGGCGATAAAGTAGTACAAGCGGTACAATCATTCTCCGGCGGAGAAAAAGCCCGTTTAGTGCTTGCCTTAATTGTATGGCAACGCCCGAATTTACTGCTATTGGACGAACCGACCAACCATTTAGATTTGGAAATGCGACAAGCCTTGGTTGATGCTCTTACCTACTATGAAGGCTCGCTAGTGGTGGTTTCGCACGACCGCCATTTATTGCGTAGTACCGTGAATGAATTTTATTTGGTACACGACCGCAAAGTAGAAGAATTTAAAGGTGATTTAGACGATTACCAAAAATGGCTCAATGAGCAAAATGCCTTAGCTAACGAGCCAAAATCCGTACTTGCAAAAGATTCGGCAAATTCGACCGCTTGCTCAACCACCAACGAAAATAGTGCAGCTCAACGCAAAGAGCAAAAACGCTTAGAAGCAGAACGCCGCCAACAAACCGCCCCATTGCGGAAGAAAATTACTCAACTGGAAAAAGAGTTAGAAAAAGCAACCGAAACATTGAATAAACTCGAGGCAATGCTTGCCGAAAGTGATATTTACGAAGCCGAAAATAAAGCAAAACTAACTGACACACTTGCAAAACAGTTAGAGGCTAAAAGGCTGGTTGAAGACATTGAAATGCAGTGGTTGGAGGCTCAGGAGGAGTTTGAGACCATGTTACGCTAGGGTTCTACAAGATAGCGCAAGCGTCCACGCTTGTGCCATTTAAGGGAACTATACACCTCAAAAAAACAATGATCATTAAGCTAGCTTTTTTATAAATTTAAAAACCTATAGATTAAATAAATAATGATATTAATAGTAAAATCACGAGTGCAACTACACTGACGATAATAAAATCAGGCATACTTATTCTCCCTATAAAATGTGGTAATGTAACTACAAATTAATTATATAATGAACCTAAAAAAGGTTCAACATTATTTGTACCTAATATAGGTGCAATGAAAAATCTTAGATTATCAATACATTCCAGCGAGCATATTTGGTTAAGAGAACTATTCTTAAAACGTCGTTTGGAACTAGGGCTAACACAACGCACATTAGGAGAAAAAATGGGCGTTCTTTACTCATTTATCGGAAAAGTAGAAACAGGAGATCGCAGATTAGATATTTTTGAATTTATCGCTTATTGCAAAGGGTTAGATTTAGATCCTTTATCTGTATTGCAAGAAATTGAACAACAATTTCCTCATAAATAAAGGCATTGAGTTATAACTCAATGCCTTTATTTTCTATGTCAAATCTCTACATGCTCGGCTTAGTCTCTGCCAAAATGGCGTATTTATTATTCATTTCCTCTGCCCAAGCGGTTAAATTCGGGTGATGTTTTGCAAGATCGTAGCCAAGCTTATCTAAGCGGAATGCCCACCAGTCAATTAATGCTACTGCGGTTAATGTGCCTAAATTCAGCTCTGTGCCAAACTCTTGCAATGCGTCTTCTAATTGTCTGAACGAACGGATATTGCGTTCCATTAATTGCTCGTGGCGGCTGATCCACCATTCATTCTCAGGGCGAGCCATACGTTCTTGTAATAAAGTTGGCATCGTATTTTCCATAATGCCATCCGCTAAATTATGTAACGCCAACACCGCCCAACGAGGTTTACCCTCTTTAGGTAACAAAGGCGTGTTGTTGCCTTTTTGGTCAAGATATTCGCTGATCAACAAACTGCCGAAAAGCCAGCGGCCACAGTTGCGTTGTAGTGCCGGAATACGTCCTAACGGGTTATCTTGATTATGTGGCGAATTTGGATCCATTGCTTTTGTCACCCGCAACATTTCGACTTTATCGTCTAATTGGTGGTGTTTAATCACCGCAAGGGCTTTGCGGGCGAAAGGGCTGGTGGTTGAGTACCAAAGTTTCATACTATTCTCCGTGTTTGATGTGATTGGATTTGCAAATTTTTTGCCAAAAATGACCGCTTGTCGGCAAGGCTTGTACTGAGATTTTCTCATTTTCGTATTCAAAATCAAGCTGATAAGCGTGCAAATAAACACGATCAGCTTGGCTACCTGAATAGAGTTTATCACCTAAAATCGGGCTGCCCAAACTTTTCATTGCCACTCTTAATTGGTGAGTTTTGCCGGTTTTGGGTTGCAAAATAAAATGCCTGAGCGAGTCTTCAACAGAATGAGAAATAAATTGCGTTACTGCTGGGTTTTCTTTGCTGTGGCATAATTTCCACGTTCCATTTCTGCTTTTTTGCATATCGCCAACAATTCTACCCTGCTTTTTCTTCGGCTTTTTATCGCTTAACGCCCAATAGGTTTTGTGGATTTTATGTTGTTCAAATAAATGATAAAACCTTGCTGCCGCCTCTTTATTTAACGCTAAAATCAGTAAGCCTGATGTAATTTTATCCAAACGGTGAACCAACCAAACCTGTTTAACATTCAGTTGGCGAGCCACTAATTCCGTTAAGCCGATATCAGCCTCATCTTTATGCACACTCAAGCCTTCCGGCTTATTGATAATAATAAAATCACGATGTTGATAACAAATAGGCAATGTTAAGGTCATTTTGCTATAATCCTTCCAATTTTTGACTATTTTAGCAAGGAAATTACAATGGCTGTTACCATTTATTTAGTACGACACGGCAGAACCGTGTGGAATTTGGAAGGCAGATTACAAGGCTCGGGCGATTCCGCTTTAGTAGAAGAAGGTATTATCGGAGCGAAGAAAACCGGCATTGCGTTAAAACATATTCCGTTTACCGCCGCCTATTCCAGTATGCAGAAACGGGCTCAAGATACCGCCAGCTATATTTTAGCGGAAAATGAACGCAGTAATATTCCGCATTTTCATCATAAAGGCTTGAATGAATTTGATTTTGGCAGCTGGGAAGGAATGAAATCTGTCGATTTGCAAGAAAATGATGAATATTGGGTGATGAAACGTACACCGGCAGAATATCTGGCAAAAGCAAACGGCGGCGAGCGATTTGAGCAACTTTATCAACGGGTGACTCAGGCGTTCCATCAAATCGCCGAGCTACACAAAAATGACGGCAAAGTGCTGATTGTTTCACATGGTATGACCTTAACCTTACTCACGGCTGTGTTAAAAGGCATTGCGTGGCAAGATTTTCGTAACGAAGAAAAACACAGTTTTGTGTTCAATACTGCGATTACCCAAGTGGAAGTGGAAAATGGAGAGGTGAAAGTGATCGATTTTAACAATGTCGAACACTTAAATCATTAGCACATTGATAAAGCCCCAAACGGGGCTTTATTGATTTTGGAATGCTTTTTCCTTGCTCTCCGTTTTAAAAAATACCGTGTCTTTCACTGAGGTTAACAGCTCTTGGCGAATAGCGGAAATTTTTGGGCGTTCGTTAGCTTGGAACGCAATCGGGCGGCAAAATTCCATCGCTTTAATGCCAAGGCGAGCAGTGAGTAAACCCACACCAATACCTTGTGCGGCGCGGAGCGATAATTTCGCCGTAAGGTTTTGCGAGAAGAAATCCATTCCGACATCAGTAGCGATTTCGGTTGCACCGGCGAACACCATATTTTTCAGCACCATTTTGAACAGTTTTAAGCGGCTGATATAACCCAATTCCATTCCATAGGCTTTAGTGATTTTATTCACTAACGCAATATTTCTGGCTGCCATTAACAGCACATCAACCACCGCAAGTGGGCTAACTGCCACAATCACCGCATTTTCTGCCGCATTTTTGGAGATCATTTGCTTCACTTGTTTATCAATCGGCTTCAGTACGTTCTCGCTGAATAGATATAGCACCTCTTTGGCATTGTAAGCCTCATTTAATTGATTTTTCCAACGCTGTTCGGCTTGAGCAATGCTCGGCAAATGATTCAGCTGATTTGCAATATTTTCGCAAAATTTGACCGCTTGTTCGCCATCATTGGAAGGCAGCTGTTCCAGCAATAATTGATTACTCATGTGCTGATTTTTCTGATGATTTCGCAAATACACCAATTTTTGCCATTCGGAAATAATCGCCCCAACGCCTAACAAGCTGACAATAAAAAAGACTATCGAGAACGCAAAATAAATCCATTCTCTTTGTTGGAAAGTATCTATCAGCCATTGCACACTTTGGGCAATCACCGCTACGCCAAACAAAGCAAGTGTGGCAAGTAGTACTCGAATCCAAAAACGAGACGGTTTGAGGCTTTCTTCAATAATCAGTTCTGCTTCCACCGCTTTAGCCTCTTCTTCAATAATCGCATTTTCAAGATCAAACTCTTGTTTAGGCTCAAAATGCTCGGTTGTTTTTATCTCTTCTTCATTAAAAATTTGCTTAGTCATTATTGCTCCACTGCCTTTTCAATATGTGCTTTTAGACCATCATAACCGTGTTCGGTTTTCAAGATATCAAATAATTCTACCGCTTGAGGATATTCTTTATCCAAATAACGTAGCCATTGTTTGATGCGAGCAACGTGGTAAAAACCGGTATCAAACTGATTTTCCATCTGAACGTACTTAAACAATAGCTGTAGCACTTCATTCCACGCCATTTTCGGAACATTATATTTCACTACCTTGCTTAAATTCGGTGTGTTTAACGCCCCACGCCCAATCATTAATGCCTTGCAAGCGGTTATTTTTTGGCAATTTTTTGCCGATTCAAAATCCCAAATTTCGCCGTTGGCGATAACAGGAATAGACAGCCGTTGTTGAATTTCGCCAATCGCCTGCCAATTAATTCTTTCTGCTCGATAACCATCTACTTTGGTTCGCCCGTGAACGGTAATTTCATTCGCTCCACCCTGTTCTACCGCATCGGCAATTTCAAAACATTGGCTAACGGAATCCCAACCTAATCGCACTTTTACGGAAACGATTTTATCGCTTGGCACAGCTTCACGCATCGCTTTGGTTGCACGATAAATCAGTTCCGGATCTTTTAATAACGAAGCCCCACCATTGCTGCCATTTACCGTTTTAGAGGGGCAGCCACAGTTGAGATCTACCCCGTGTGAACCAAGCTCAATGGCAAGAGCTGCATTTTCTGCCAGCCACTGTGGGTGTTGCCCTAAAAGCTGTACCCGCACTGGTGTGCCGGAATCGGTTAATCCGCCTTGATATAGCTCAGGGGCTAGGCGATAAAAGGTTTTCTTCGGTAAACGTTGATCGACCACACGCACAAATTCGGAAATGCAGAGATCGTAGTCATTCACTGAAGTTAAAAGGTTGCGGACAAAAGGGTCTAGAACCCCTTGCATCGGGGCAAGAATAACGTTAGGAATTGGATTCATTGGTAAACTAAAAAATACAAGCGGTTATTTTTTCTCAACATTTTGCAAAAAATTGGCAAGAAACAACCGCTTGAAGGTTAAAAATGTCTATCGTGAATGCGTAAATCGGGGCGAGCAATCAGGTAAATCATCAGTGCGGTTAATGCCCCAAGAGTATCCGCAAGCATATCTTTTTGAGCGTCCCAAATATCCCCTTGCGAGCCTAGAAATTCCACGCCGGCATTGCCACCTTCAATCACGGCATACTGCCATTCAATAATTTCGTAAGCTGCTGCTACCGACATAATGAAAAACAGTGAGAAGAAGAATGCCACGCCCATTCCACATTTGCGTTTACGCAGTAACCATTCTGCCATCGGGAAGCTGTAAAAACCGATAATGTAATGTGCTACTCGGTCAAAATGGTTACGCTCTTCACCTAAAATCGGGGTTAGAAATTGATTTGCCCAATCAAACGGCACATTAGCAAACGTATATTTTGCTCCGATTAAGTGCATAATCAGCCAAAGTGACATCAAAAAATAGGCTAAACCGCTAAACTGAAATTTAGGGTATGTCACAATTAAAAGGGCAAAAACGATAAAAATCGGTATTACTTCCGCATACCAAACCGCTCGGTCTGCCGGGTTTAACCCCGACCAAACCGCAATCACGGTAATCACAATCGCTAAAAATAGAGGAATGATATGCGAACGTGAATCCATTATTTCCACCCTTTTACTTTACAAATTAAATCGTATGCCGCTTGGATTTGTTGGGCTTTCTCTTTTGCTAACTCCATCATCTCATCAGGCAAGCCTTTAGCAGCCAATTTATCTGGGTGATGCTCGTTCATTAACTTACGATAGGCCCGTTTCACCGTATTTTGATCGTCTTGTGCAGTTACACCTAATACGGTATAGGCTGCCTCAATACTTGGTTGTGCTGGCTGTTGATAACTGCCTTGATAGCTACCTTGAGATTGCTGATGATAACTACCGCTTTGCTGATAATAACCACCATTTCGAAATTGTTGAGCTGCCATAATCATTGCGATCATCTGCTCAAATTGGAAGCGAGACATTCCCATTGTCTCCGCAATCGTAAACAGAATTTGTTGCTCATTCACATCAAGTTGCCCATCTTGCAAGGCTGCTTGCATTTGCACTTCCACAAAGAAGCGTAATAAGTCAGTTCTTGCCCCACAGGCTTCTCTGAACTCTTGAATGACTTGGCGTAACGGGAAGTCAGGCTCTTTACCTAAGGTAAAAGCATTTTGCGCTAATTGCTGGGCTGCACTATCTAATTTTAAGCGAGCCATTAACGCTCGGGCTAATTCAATATCCGCTTCAGTAACACGCCCTTTTGCTTTCGCAATATGTCCCAACACCGCAAAAGTGGTTTGGGTGAAAAGCGATTGGCGAGTTAAATTTTTGCCGAAAAGACTTGAACGAACTGAGCCTAATTCATAGAGTTTTTTATCGGCTAAATGCCCGATAAAAGCGCCAAGTATCCCACCAAATAAACCGTGAAAAAGCTGATAACCCAAGAAAAAACCTACTATTTTTCCGATAAATTGCATTTTTTATCCTTTTATAGAAATGAATAAACGTTATTCTAACAAAATTTTACTTTGATTGCTTTTTAGTTAACACAAACATAAACCAGCTTGAGACAAAAATAATCGCGTAACCTACCCAACTCCAGATATCCGGATATTGTTCAAAGAAGAACAGCCCTAAAATTGCACTAAATAATACAGAGGCATAACTATAAATTGAGATGTCTTTTGCCGCGGCATATTTATAGGCGGTAGTAACACAAAACTGCCCAATCGCAGAGGTTATTCCTGCTAACACTAAATAAACAACTTGTAAATTCGTTAGCACAACATAATCAATGGCGACAAAGGGTAATAATATCAAGGTTGAAAAGGCAGAAAAAAAGAAAACAATAGTATTTGGCGATTCTACTTTTTCGGTTTTTGACAATAATCTTAGGCATAAATAGGCAATAGCAGCAAAAACAGAGCCGACAATACCAATTAAATAAGGGATAAATCGAACATCAAGTGCAGGCTTAATAATAAAAAGAGCACCAATGAAAGCAACAATACATAAGAGCCATTGTGTTATAGAAGCTTTTTCTTTTAAAAAGATAGCGGACAGAATAATCAAAATAAAAGAAGTGAGCTTACCTATCATATCTACATCACTTAAAACAAGATGATCAATGATGTAAACCCCAACTAAAATACCAATTAACCCACTAATCGAACGGCAAAGCAACAAAAGATGATTTTCTTTATGACCAAAGAACAATTGGTGATTTTTCCAAACAATATAACCGCTTATTAATGCCGTAATGCCATTACGAAAGATGGCTTTTTCCGCCACAGGTAAATCACCTGATAAGAGAAGAAATACAGCCATAGTAGCAAAACTTAATGCCGACAAAAGCACACAAAAAATGGCTTTAAATAACGGTGAAAGCGAATTCCAAAAATCCATAGTATAAAGCTTTTAATAAAAATAAAGCCCTGATCATTCAGGGCTTTCATTTAGAATAAACTAAGAATTAGTATTCTAATACTGCACGACGGTTTTTCGCGTAGTCAGCTTCAGTGTGACCTAACACAGCTGGTTTTTCTTCACCGTAAGAAACAGTTGAAGTGTTGTTAGCACCTTTAGCTGATAAGTAGCTTTTCACTGCATCTGCACGACGTTGACCTAATGCGATGTTGTACTCTGGAGTACCACGCTCATCAGCGTGACCAGCGATAGTTACGTTACCTTCAGTTTTTGCTAATAATTGAGCGTGAGCGTCTAATAATTGACGGTATTCACCTTCAACTGCATAGCTGTCAAAGCCGAAGTAAACTGTGTTGTATTGTGCTTTTAATTGTTCAGCAGTTAAACCACCGAATTCGCCTGCTGCATTTGCTGCTGCGTTTGCTGCTGCATTTGCCGCTGCGTCATCTGATGAGCTGCTACATGCTGCTAATGCGAAAGCTGGTACTGCTACCATTAATACTTTAGCAAATTTTTTCATTTGTTGCTCCTAATAGAGAAATATTATTATTTAGTTAAGTATGGTGACCATGCAGGGAATTTATAATGTCCACCTGCGCCAGGCAAATTAGCTTTAAAACGCCCATCTGCAGACACCAATTGTAGCACTTTACTCGTACCTTTGGTAGAGCTATAAATAACCATAATGCCATTCGGTGAAATACTTGGACTTTCGTCTAAGAAAGTTGAACTCAGTACTTCTGTGCCACCTGAAGCGAGATCGCGTTTCACAACTCTATCACCGGCAATCATGATTAAATTCTTACCATCAGATGATACTTTCGCATTGTAGCTACCGCTACCGCCCATTGGGCTAGCACCACCACCTGATGAACTCATTCTATAAACTTGTGGCGAACCTGCACGGTCAGAAGTGAAGTAGATTGTACTTCCGTCCGGAGACCAGCTCGGCTCTGTATTATTACCTGCATTTGCAGTTAATTTACTTGGTGTACCGCCACCGCTACCAACAACATAAATATTTAACTCACCATCTTGGTTTGAGGCAAACGCAATGCGAGAACCGTCTGGAGAGAATGCAGGCGCACCATTATGGCCTTTTAATGCTGCCACGACACGACGAGCGCCTGAACGAATATCGTGTACAACAACCTGCGCTTTTTTATTTTCAAATGTCACATAAGCTAATCTACTGCCATCTGGAGCCCATTCCGGCGACATTAATGGCTCTTTACTGGTTGTAATAGTAAAAGCATTAAAACCATCATAATCAGATACTCGTAATTCATACGATGATACGCCACGTTGAACCACATACGCAATTTTAGTTCTAAATGCACCGCGAATTTGGGTTAATTTTTCAAATACCTCATCACTTACTGTATGCGCACCTTGACGAATTTGGGCTGCTGGCACAATAAATGAACCTTGGGCAATGACACCACCCACTGTACCCGATGTACCAAGAGTATCAATTAATTGATAAGCGACATTATAACCGCCACCTGTGCTACTCACTTGGCCAACTACAATATTATCAATACCGATAGCACTCCATTGATCTGCCACCACTTCCGCTGCTGATCCCGGTTGAGCAGGCATTTGAGAGCGTTCAAGCGGTGTAAATTTACCACTATTTCGCAAATCATCAGAAATAATTTGTGCAACATCTGCCGGCACACCGCTGGCTTTAAATGGCACAACCGCAATCGGCTGAGCTATACTTACACCTTCATCAATAGAAATTCGCACATCAGAATCAGCAACCACCTGAGTTGTCAATAATGCTGAAAAGATGCCTATTACACCCGATATACGAGAGAATAATTTCATTTGTAGTCCTCTAAATTATTTAACTTTTAAACTAAAATCAAGTGTTGGTGATTTAAACATATTATATACCGCATCTGATGGTGCAGGTGGTACTTTTCTAGTTGCCACTATTGCACTTACCGCTGCATCACATACTGCTTTATCGCCACTGATAACTTGATAGTTAGTAATTGTGCCATCTCGACTTAAGAATATCTTAACATCACATTGTTTTCCGGCAAAACTTGGATCAACCCGATATCGAGATTGAATTAATTTCTTAATTCGTTGACCATATGCATTACCATCTACATTAGTACCTTGCCCTAAGCCACTTGTACCACCAGAACCTTGTGATCCTGCTGAATTTTTGTTACCACCTTTACTTGAACCACCACCGATGTCTCCACTATTGAGGAAATCATCAAGTGCTTTATTGTTTTTCGCTTGGGCGGCTTTTGCCTCAGCAGCTGCCTTCGCTTTAGCTTCTTTTTCAGCCTTTTCTTTAGCAGCTTTCTCAGCTTTCGCTTTAGCTTCTTTCTCGGCTTTCTCTTTGGCTTCTTTTTCTGCTTTTGCTTTGGCTTCTTTCTCAGCCTTTTCTTTTGCTTCTTTTGCTTCTTTTTCTGCCTTGGCTTTAGCTTCTTTTTCTGCTTTTTCCTTCGCTTCTTTTGCCTGCTGTTCCTTCAGTTCTTTTTGCTCTTTTAACTTTTTCTCGGCTTCCGCTTTCTTCTGCTGTTCAAGTTTCTTTTCAAGAGCTTCTTTAGCTTTTTTCTCTTCTTCAGCTTGTTTAGCAGCAGCCTCTAAACGCTTAGCTTCTGCATCTGCTTTCAGTTTTGCTGCTTCAGCTGCTTTTTTACGAGTTGCTTCTTCTGCTTGCTGCTTTTTAAGCTCTTCTTGCTTAGCTTGTTCTTGCTTTTGCTGTTCTTGTAGTTTTTGCTGACGCTCAATTTCTTGCTGACGCTGTTTCTCTTGAATCGCCGCTAACTCAGCTTGTTTCTGTTTTTGGATCTCTTCCGGAATCGGTTTATCTTCCACATCTTCTTCAACAGCTTCCTCTTTAGGCTCTACCTTTGGCTTCGATGCTTTTGAGCCTTTTTTCTCTGCCAATAACTGCCCATATTCAGCAGCCACTTGCCCGGTATCTACCATCACAGCTTCAAAGCTATCGCTATCGCCACCACTGCCACCAGCCGCAGCGAGTTCCGTCTTAGTGAAAAGAGACCCGAGCAATAACAACCCGATTAACAATATATGCAATAAGATCGAAACAATAACCGCTAGCTCTAGTCTATCTTGTTGAGATTTCACACGTTATCCTTGGCTATTTACCTTCTGTCATTAAACCTACCGATTTCACTCCGGCATCTTTAAGTAGTGTAATACCTTTCATAATTTCTTCATAAGGTACTACTTTATCACCGGCAACTAAAAATAAGGTATTGTTATCTTTTTGAAATTGTTCCCCTGCATAGGCAACAACTTCTGATTCATTAATATTCTCTTGCCCATTACTTTGCACATAGTTACCGTCAATTTTCAATTTATATTCACCAACACCTGCCACCTCCAAAATCACTGGAGTTTTATCTTCATTAGAAACTGATTGGCTATGCGTATCTTCCGGTAAATTCACTTCTACACTTTGACTGATAATTGGGGCCGTTGCCATAAAAATCAGCAATAATACCAACAATACATCAAGAAATGGAACAATGTTGATTTCTGATTTAATGTCATTACGTTTTAAACGACGAGACATATATTCCTCTTTACAGGTGCTTAGCACCTTAATTGATCTGAAATAACCGGCACAGTGTCCCGGTCTCGAATAATGCGGTTACAAGCGGTCTTTTTTACGCAAAACTTTACAAATTTTCATTAAAAATCAACCGCTTGTAGATTATCTTTTTGAAAAAGCCTGACGGTGTAATAAGGTCGTGAACTCATCAATGAAATTCACATACCCTTGCTCAACTTTACCTAAACGTAAATTCAAACGGTTATATGCCATTACTGCAGGAATCGCCGCAAATAAACCGATAGCCGTTGCAATTAATGCTTCTGCAATACCCGGTGCGACTGATTGTAAAGTTGCTTGCTTAACTGCACTTAATCCCATAAAGGAGTGCATAATTCCCCAAACCGTTCCGAATAAACCAATATATGGGCTGATTGAACCCACTGTGCCTAAAAACGGAATGTAGTTTTCTAAACTTTCCATTTCACGGTTTAATGCTAAGTTCATCGCTCGGGTAGAACCTTGAATAATCGATTCTGGCGCATCTGGGTTCGCTTGTTGTAAACGGGTAAATTCTTTAAACCCAACATAAAAGATTTGCTCTGAACCATTTAATGCATCACGACGATTCTCTAAACCTTGGTGTAAACGGTTTAGATCTTCCCCTGACCAGAATCGATCTTCAAAAGCAAGGGAATCTTTTTTGGCTTTAGTTAAAATTTTGCTGCGCTGAATAATCACCGCCCAAGACAAAATTGAGAATACAATAAGGATCAGCATCACGATCTTTACCACAATACTTGCTTCTAAAAATAACGAAAGAAGACTAAATTCAGTTTGCATTAATAAAACTCCGAATAGTTTTTAAATAGAAAAATAACTTTTTTGTAATGCTTGACGAATATCATCAGGAATTGCAACCGGCTTCATTTTGATTAAATCAACACAAGCGACCGTAACATTTGCCTCACTCAGACAATCGCCATCTTTCCACAATCGTTGTTTAAAGATAAGGGTTGCTTTCTTCAATTCTGAGAGTGTTGTTTCCACATTTAATAAATCATCTAAACGAGCAGGGAGCTTATAATCTATTTCAATCCTCTTAACCACAAAAGCAAGGGATTGGCTAAAAAGTTCCTGCTGTGAGAAATGCTGCTGTCTCAAAAATTCCGTTCTTGCCCGCTCAAAAAAATTCAGATAGTTGGAATGATAAACTACTCCGCCGGCATCAGTATCTTCATAATAAACACGAATCGGGAAATCCATAAGCATTATTTCTCTCATTCAAAATGAAAAAACGCCCAAAATTTAGGCGCAAATTGTGAGATATTTTAGAATCAGAAATATTGTTATGCAAGTATATTTTTTGGTAAATTGCAAAAATATTTTTTATCTATCAAAAATAAAAATAGAGACATAAAAATGCCTCTATTTAACAAGTAAAATCCATAATGCCGAAATAACAATAAGGTAACCTAGAAGTGGTAAAAAAATCACTTTCCAAAGAGCAGCTCGGATTTCAAATCCAATTCCATGTACCCATAAAATAGCCATACCATAAAATACCAACATTGCTAAATACGGCGTTTTTCCACCAAAAGAAAGAGCGAAAGCGGTCGAATTTACCCAAATAGTTGCAAATAATACAGTCGCTAAAATAAAAGAAAGGGCTTTTAACAAGCCCTTTGCTGTTAAGTTATAGAGTTTATGAATCATTACTCGTCAAACTTACCTGTTTTTTCAATGCTGATCGTGATGACTGTTGCAAAGAAGATTGCAAGCAATACACCTAAGACCCAAGTTACATAAAACATATTGTGTCTCCTTATTAGTAAGCTGCTTTATTTTCTTCTAAATAACTAGCATCTAAACGACCATACATTTTGATATATGACCAAATAGTATATGCTAATACTAACGGTACAAAGATACCAGCAACAAATAACATTACAGTTAATGTTGTGTGGCTAGCAGTAGCGTCCCAAACCGTTAAACTCATTTCTGGGTGAGTAATTGACGGCATAATGAATGGGAACATTGATACTGCGGCAGTTAAAATGACCCCAACAATCATCAATGATGATGAGAAGAATGCTAAACCTGAACGATTTGCTTTAGAGGCAATAATAGTCAGTAATGCACCTACTACAACTAATGCAGGAACAACCCATAATACAGGCATTTCAGCATAATTTCTAAACCATGCACCAGCTTGAACCGCTACAGTTTTATTCGTCAATAGAGATTGCGCATTATGATCTAACTCGCTTGTGATCACAAAACCATCTTTAAAATATAACCATACACCTGCAAGAATAAATGCCACTAATACAATAGAAGCTGTCACTTGTGCCACTTTTCTTGAGTTGTTATGTAGCTCATCAGTAGTTTTCATTTGTAACCAAGTTGCACCCTGTGTGGTTAACATCATTAAGCTGATAATACCGCACACTAATGCAAATGGATTTAATAAACCAAAGAATGAACCCGTATATTGTGATTGGTTAATATTATTAAATTCAAATGGTACACCTTGTAATAAGTTACCAAATGCAACACCGAATACTAATGATGGAACGAAACCACCAATAAATAATCCCCAATCCCAAGCACTACGCCATTTCGGATTATCAATTTTTGCACGATACTCAAAACCTACAGGGCGGAAAAATAATGCCGCAAGAACAAGTACCATTGCAATATAGAAACCCGAGAACGAAGTTGCATAGACTGTTGGCCATGCAGCGAAGATCGCACCGCCAGCAGTCAATAACCATACTTGGTTACCATCCCAGTGAGGCGCAATTGTGTTGATCATAATACGACGTTCAACATTACTTTTACCAATGATAGGTAAAAGGTTTAATACGCCCATATCAAAGCCATCGGTGATCGCAAAGCCAATTAACAATACCGCAATTAAGATCCACCAAATAAAGCGGAGAATTTCATAATCGATCATTTCTAACTCCTATTATTTAGTTGATTGCTCAAAGTAATAACGACCTGTTTTTAATGCACTTGGGCCAAGACGACCATATTTAAACATTAAATACATTTCTACAACTAAGAATAGTGTATATAAACCACACAGTAAGCCGATTGTGAACCATAAATCACCTGTTGTTAATGCCGAGTTTGACACTCCAACAGGCAACATTTCATAGATAGCCCAAGGCTGGCGACCATATTCGGCAAGGAACCAACCAGATTCAATCGCAATCCAAGGTAATGGAAGACCTAATAATAATCCTCTTAGTAAGAAGCGACTACTTTCTACCTTACCGCGCATATTTTGAATAAACGCTGTTGTAATTAAGATAAGCATCAAGAAGCCAGATAACATCATTACACGGAATGCCCAGAATGTAGGGCCTACATTTGGAATTGTATTATCTGCTGCTTTTTGAATTTGCTCTTCAGTTGCATCGACAACATTAGGCGTATATTGCTTTAATAATAATCCGAAACCTAAATCTTTTTGTACGGCTTTAAATGCTTCTTTATCTGCTTCTGTATAATTGCCAGAACGTAATTTTTCTAATAACCCGTAGGCTACCATACCGGTACGAACACGTTGTTCATTAATCACGCGAATATCTTTTAAGCCTTTAATTTCAGTATCTAAAGAACGGGTTGCAATAATACCTGCTGCATAAGGAATATGGATTGAGAATTCATTTTTCATTTCTGCAGTATTTGGAATCACAAAAGCATTCCAAGCAGCTGGAGCAGGTTGAGTTTCAAATTCACCTTCCATTGCCGCTAATTTAGTTGGCTGAGCTTTACCAATTTCATAACCGGATTCATCACCCATAATAAGTACAGAAATAATCGCAATTAAACCAAAACTTGCGCCTACCGAGAATGAACGTTTTGCAAAGCCTAAGTCACGACCTTTTAAGATATAGTATGAACTAATACCTAATACAAAAATAGCACCACAAACATAGCCTGCGGTTACAGTATGTAAGAATTTAGATTGTGTAACTGGGTTTAATACAAGTTCAGAGAAGCTTGAAAGCTCCATTCGCATGGTTTCAAAGTTGAATTCAGAAGCAATCGGGTTTTGCATCCAACCATTAGCAACTAAAATCCATAGTGCAGAGAAGTTAGAACCAAACGCAACACAGTAAGTTGCTAATAAATGTTTCGCTTTCGATAAACGTTCCCAGCCAAAGAAGAACAAGCCCACAAAGGTAGATTCTAAGAAGAACGCCATTAAACCTTCAATCGCTAATGGAGCGCCAAAAATATCACCTACATAATGAGAATAATATGACCAGTTCATACCAAACTGGAATTCCATTGTAATACCAGTTGTTACCCCTAGGGCAAAGTTAATACCGAATAATTTACCCCAGAATTTAGTCATATCTTTATATACTTCTTTACCCGTAGTTACATACAGGGTTTCCATCACCACAAGGACGAAAGAAAGACCTAATGTAAGCGGTACGAATAAGAAGTGATAGAGTGCAGTTAGAGCAAACTGCAAACGTGAGAGTTCAACTACATCTAACATCTCAAACCTCTTATATTAATATACTAATTTGACAATTAGATTACTGTAAAAGTAATCACCCACAAATTCACTCAATTCTAATAAATAACCCAAATTGGTTAATTTTATAATAAAGTGTCGGCGAGTATTCTACCTGTAAATAGCTAATTAAAAAATAGTAATTTTGTTATATTCGTCACAAAATTGGTTTATTTATGTAATAATTGCTATTTAACCTACTAAATAACACGGTTATACTTAACAAATAAGTAACAATTTATTTACTATTTTTTATACTAACGATCTTGAAAATTTATTCTTGGCAAAAAGATCTTAGTTTTAGATGACTTTAAATTAAAGTTCTGATAACATCAGAAAGCTTTATTAATTAACATATTAGATTTTTAATTTTAAACACTTAATGTGTGGAGAACGCATGCTAAAAAGAATTTTAGGAATAACACTTTGTACCATATTGGTTTCCAGTAATGCTATAGCAAGTGTTAAAACCTCATCACTTACAGTTGCAAAACCTACTTTAAGTAAAAATTTGCCAACTGAATGTGAGAAAATGTTTAACACGGCAAATAAATTGGTCTCTGATGCAGAAAGACAGCCTGGTACTCATACTCAAGTGCTAAAAATGAAAAATAAACTTTCTTTAACAAAGCAACAAATCCTAAAAATGGATTCTGAATTACAACAAAAAAGTTGCGAGAAAGGTTTAACAGCACTAAACAGCCTTAAACAAAAACATCAATAAACGCTAAAACCAAGCTTACTTGCTTGGTTTTTTATTTGCAAAAAATAGCATAAATTTAACCACTTGTTACCAACAAAAAAGCTACTGAATTAATTTCAGTAGCTTTTGTTCACTCAATGGGCAATTACATCATTCCGCCCATTCCACCCATACCGCCCATTGCAGCCGGATCTAATTTTTCTTCTTTTGGCAGATCAGTAATCATACATTCTGTTGTGATCATTAAACCTGCAATAGAAGCCGCGAATTGAAGTGCTGAACGAGTCACTTTAGTTGGGTCTAAAATCCCCATTTCAAGCATATCACCGTACTGCTCTGTACCGGCATTGTAACCATAGTTACCAGAACCTTCTTTCACGTTGCGAGCCACTACTGAGGCTTCTTCACCGGCATTGGCAACGATTTGACGTAAAGGTGCTTCCATTGCACGTAATGCAAGTTTGATACCCACATTTTGCTCTTCGTTATCGCCTTTTAACGTACCAGCCACTTTGTTAGCTGCACGCACTAAAGCCACACCGCCTCCTGGAACAATACCTTCTTCCACCGCAGCACGGGTTGCGTGAAGAGCATCATCAACACGGTCTTTTTTCTCTTTCATTGCGACTTCGGTTGCCGCACCTACTTTAATAACTGCAACACCGCCGGCTAATTTTGCCACACGCTCTTGGAGTTTTTCTTTATCGTAATCTGAGGTTGAATCTTCGATCTGTTGGCGAATTTGTGCTACACGACCTTTAATTTGAGTTTCATCGCCAATACCATCAATAATCGTGGTGTTATCTTTACTGATAACCACACGTTTTGCTTGGCCAAGCTCCTCTAACGTTGCTTTTTCAAGCTCCATACCGATCTCTTCAGAAATCACAGTACCTGCAGTTAAGATCGCAATATCTTGTAACATTTCTTTACGGCGATCACCAAAGCCAGGTGCTTTCACTGCCGCCACTTTCACGATACCACGCATAGTGTTCACCACTAAGGTAGCTAACGCCTCGCCTTCAATATCTTCGGCAATAATTAATAATGGTTTACCTGCTTTTGCAACACCTTCTAACACTGGTAATAATTCACGAATGTTAGACACTTTTTTATCCACTAAAAGAATATATGGGTTTTCTAACTCAACCGTACCGGCTTCCGGTTTATTGATAAAGTATGGCGATAAGTAACCACGCTCAAATTGCATACCCTCAACCACGTCTAATGCATCTTCTAAACCTGTACCGTCTTCAACAGTAATCACGCCCTCTTTGCCCACTTTTTCCATTGCTTGAGCAATTAATTGACCGACTGTTGAATCTGAGTTTGCAGAAATCGTCCCTACTTGCTCAATTTCTTTTGAGGTTTCGCACGGTTTTGAAATCGCTTTTAACTCTTCAACCACTGCTGCAACCGCTTTATCGATACCACGTTTTAAATCCATTGGGTTCATACCCGCAGCCACTGCTTTTAAGCCCTCGTTTACAATCGCTTGAGCTAATACAGTTGCGGTAGTTGTACCGTCACCGGCGGCATCATTGGCTTTAGAGGCAACCTCTTTCACCATTTGAGCCCCCATATTTTCAAATTTATCTTCTAATTCGATTTCACGGGCAACCGACACACCGTCTTTTGTAATCGTTGGTGCACCATAAGCACGATCTAACACCACATTACGACCTTTAGGGCCTAAAGTTACTTTTACCGCATCGGCTAAAATATTCACGCCTTTTAACATTTTTACGCGTGCATCGTTACCAAATTTCACGTCTTTTGCTGCCATTTTCTAAATCCTTTGTTTTGAAATGTGTAAAAAATTTTGCTTTTTTAACCGCTTGTATAGAATAAAATTATTCTACAATCGCTAAAATATCGTGTTCTGCTAAAATCAGCACTTCTTCGCCGTCAATTTTTTCGGTTTTTACGCCGTAGCCTTCGTTAAAAATCACTACATCGCCCACTTTAACTGCTAAAGGCTGAACAGAACCATTGTCTAAAATGCGACCTGTTCCCACTGCAATCACTTTGCCACAGGTTGATTTTGTTGCTGCCGAACCGGTTAAAACAATACCGCCTGCCGATTTTGTTTCAACTTCTTCACGTTTTAAAATAACTTTATCGTGTAATGGACGAAGTGCCATAATATGTTCCTTTTCTTAAAAATGAATAAATAAAACTTCACGCAAAATGCGTAACGCCTAACAATATAAAGGCAGATTTTAGAGTTTCAAGTGCAAGCGGTCAAATTTGTAAAATTTTTTACAAATTTGACCATTTTTGATAAAACTATATACCTAAGAAATCTGTTTCTGCTTAGAAAAACTCCAATTCTCTTATACCATTTAAACTATTAATTTCAAGATAGGATAATAAAATGAAAAAATACTTAATGCTCTGCTCACTATGGTTTCTCTCCGCATGCTTTAACGAAAGTTATGATTTTAGAGGAAAAGAATTTGAAGAACCTGTACAAGCAATTTTGCTTGAATCAGATAAAATTTATTTCATTGGTTCCACAATTGATGCGATATTTGATAAAACGCTGACAGATAATACAAAAGCTTCAGATGTTATTTATTTTTTGAATAAACTTCTTCAAAGTCCGTATGGAAGGAAGATCAGTAATCACCGAATTACTTTAGCTATTTATGATGAAAATATTCAAATTCAGTACAGTCCGCAATTTATTGCAAAAAATCTCACCATGAGCGATATTCAAGCTCTACAAAAGTTAGGTTTTGAATTTAGCCATTCAAAAGAATATCTATGGAAAAGCTATGCAGGTCTTGGTGGTAAAATCACACAGTTTAAAAATCGCAAGGAAATACTAGAAAAGTATAAATTTAAGCAACCTATAATCGCTAAAGCGAAAAGTTATCAGAAAAGCATAGAATTTAGCTTTGATGACACCATTTCGGTCATTGCAGCACCAATTACGATTCCCGCATCTATTATTTTATTACCATTTTTTAATGACGCTCCTCAATAATATAAGTTGTGCTAAATCCGATACAATCATTATTTATTAGGTATACCAAACGGTCATTTTTACTAAAACTCTGCAAAAAAGAAAGGGCGAATAGTAATTCGCCCCCACATCAGCTTTATAAATGTCTCAATAGCGTATCCAATAAAAAACCGCAGCTAAATTACTTTAGATACAGTTCTCAATACAAATTATGCGTGTTCTTTTAAGCGTTTAATTAATTGGGCATTTGCCGGTGGGAAAGCTCCCTCATCTAAATCCGATTGTGCGATCCAAAAACCTTCTTGCCCTTCTCTTCCGTAAGGTTCATTTACCCACTCTTCCACCAAATAAAAGAAAAATTCAATGATTTTGGTTGGATATTCAAAGCAAAAATTTTCATACGGAAAAGCACTTAACACTTGAATACCAATTTCTTCTTCTAATTCTCGTTTTAGTGCTTCTTCAGGGGTTTCATTAGGATCGACTTTCCCCCCGGGAAATTCAAGAGACTGAGCAAAATCTTGCCCCTCTAAACGTTGGGTTAAGTAAATTTGCCCAAATTCGTTACGAATAATCCCTGCTGAGACTTGAATAATCGGTTTTGACATAGTTTCCTTCTCTCTTCTATAAACTCAAGCGGTCATATTAAGCAGAAAATTTGCAAATTCCTGACTGAATATGACCGCTTGTTAATTACGAATATCTCGCTTTGTTACCGTGGCAATGCTTATATTTTTTGCCTGAACCACAAGGGCAAGGGTCGTTTCGACCGATATTTAAGTTCGCCAACTCTTCTTCAGTTAGGCTCTCAGCACTATTTTCTTCGCTACTTTCAGCAACAGAATCGCTAGCTTGTGTAGCTGGCTTACTTGCAACTTCCATTTCAGCTTGCTGGCGTTGAGCCTCTTCTATCTCTTCTTGGCTACGCACTTGAATACGGCTTAAGATGCTAATTACATTCAATTTTAAGGTATCAAGCATATTGGTAAACATCGCAAAAGATTCCTTTTTATATTCTTGCTTAGGATCTTTTTGCGCATAACCACGCAAGTGAATACCTTTGCGTAAATAATCCATTGCACCTAAATGCTCTTTCCAAAGCTCATCTAAGTTTTGGAGCATCACGCCTTTTTCAAAATTACGCATTACCTCTGAGCCTACTTTTTCTTCCTTCGCTTTGTAATCTGCAATCGCAATATTTAAAATACGTTCACGCAAAGTCTCTTCATGCAAGTCTTTTTCAGTTTCAAGCCAGTGAGCAATCGGTAAATCTAAACCAAATTCACGGCGTAAACGCTCTTCCAAGCCCGGTACATTCCACATTTCCTCGATAGATTGAGGCGGAATGTATTCGCTAATAGTATTGTCAAATACATCTTGGCGAATAGTTTCAATCATTGATGAAATATCATCGGTATCCAATAAATGATTACGTTGTTCATAAATCACTTTACGTTGTTCATTAGCAACATCGTCATACTGTAACAAGCTCTTACGACCATCAAAGTTATGGGCTTCTACTTTCGCCTGAGCAGAGGCAATCACTTTGGTTAATAGTTTAGACTCCATCGCCTCACCGTGTTCGGTAAAGGCTTTACGCATCATATTTAATTTACCTTCGTTGAGGTAAATTCGCATTAAGGCATCATCTAAAGAGAGATAGAAACGTGACGAACCCGGGTCACCTTGACGACCGGAACGACCACGCAACTGGTTATCGATACGGCGGGATTCGTGACGTTCCGTACCGATAATATGTAAACCACCGGCTTTCATCACCGTTTCATAACGCTCTTGCCACTCAGCTTTAATCGCATCAATTTGTTCCTGTGTCGGGTTCTCAAGCTTAGCAACTTCCATTTTCCAGTTACCGCCAAGCACAATATCAGTACCACGACCAGCCATATTGGTGGCAATAGTAACCGCCCCCGGTGCACCGGCTTCTGCTACAATTTCCGCTTCTTGAGCGTGGAATTTGGCATTTAATACGTTGTGAGCAATACCGGCTTTAGTAAGTTCCGCCGATAATAACTCCGATTTTTCCACCGATGCCGTTCCCACTAATACCGGCTGTTTGCGTTCGATACAATCTCTAATTTCAGTAATGATCGCTGCAAATTTCTCTGCTTCGCTTTTAAACATTAGGTCAGTACGGTCATCACGAATTACCGGTTTATTGGTTGGAATTACCACTGTGTTTAAGCCATAAATTTGTTGGAATTCAAAGGCTTCAGTATCTGCTGTACCAGTCATACCGGCTAATTTTTCGTATAAACGGAAATAGTTTTGGTAAGTAATTGAGGCAACAGTTTGGTTTTCGCCTTGAATAGTTACACGCTCTTTGGCTTCAATCGCTTGGTGTAAGCCATCAGACCAACGACGTCCAGCCATTGTACGCCCTGTGTGTTCATCAATAATCACAATTTCACCATCTTTAACGATATAATCCACATTGCGTTCAAATAATTTGTGGGCACGCAATGCTGCACTTACATGGTGTAAAAGCGAAATACGAGCTGGGTGATATAAACTTTCGCCCTCTTCCATTAGCCCCATTTGAGTTAAGAAATCTTCCACTTTCACCATACCACGCTCGGTTAAGTGAGCCTGCTTGTTTTTCAGATCTAAGGTGAAATCCCCCTCACCTGTGTACTCTTCACTGTCTTCTTTATCTTGAGCAATCAAATGCGGAATGATTTGATCTACCGCTTGATAAATTTGGGTCGCATCTTCCGCAGGCCCTGAAATAATTAACGGCGTACGAGCTTCATCAATTAAAATAGAGTCCACTTCATCAACTAATGCGTAGTGTAACTCACGTTGGAAACGTTCGTTTTTATCGTGAGCTAAGTTATCACGCAAGTAATCAAAACCTAATTCGCTGTTAGTTGAATAGGTAATATCTGCCTGATAAGCAGCACGTTTCATTTCCGGCGGTAAACCTGGAATATTCACTCCAACGGTTAAGCCTAAAAACTCAAATAACGGGCGGTTGGTTTCCGCATCACGGCGAGCGAGGTAGTCATTCACCGTAACAACGTGAACACCTTTACCGGTTAAAGCATTCAAATAACAAGATAAAGTTGCAGTTAGGGTTTTACCTTCTCCAGTACGCATTTCTGCAATATTACGCCCAGTTAGCACCATACCGCCAATCAGTTGTACATCAAATGGTCGCATACCTAATACTCGTTTGCTTGCTTCTCTCACTGTCGCAAAAGCTTCAGGTAACAGGCTATCTAGCGATGCACCATCTGCAAGGCGTTGTTTAAACTCCGCTGTTTTATCCTTTAACGCTTCATCAGATAATTGTTCGAAGGTTGGTTCAAGCTTATTAATTTGTGCCACTCGCTTTCTTAAACGTTTTAAAGTGCGATCGTTGCTTGAGCCAAAAATAGAAGTCAGTAATTTTGAAATCATTGTGTTATTCCTAAATATAAAAATGGGTTAATCAATTAATGGTAAAATTAAATTATATTTAGGTTTGTGGCCCGGCTCGAATGGGGTAAGCATTTTGTCTATCCAAGCGGTAGGAGTTTGCAAAAAATTCGCAAAAATGCACCGTTTGTGGTTTAATTTCCACAATTTTATGGATTAACTCTGCAATAAAAAGCGATTGTTGCTCAATATCATTAGCCGATTGAGCATATTGAAGAAAAGATTGATTAAGAACGGTTTCCTGTTCACTTTCATTAGCGTACGCAACCTGAATTTCAGGTAAGGCAAGTATCGCAACCATTCCCAAAAAGAGTTGCGACCAAAAAGGCGTTCGATGAAAGTGTTTTAAAAATAAGCTCATTAAATTAAGATAAACGAAAAAATTGGGCTAATTATACGCTAAATTCAAGCCGAATGAGTAAATTATTGGGTCAAGTATCGTAAAATCAAGCCTAAAATAAGACGAAATGTAAAGAAACAGATGAAAAATTCAGCACCTAAAAAGATTAATGACATTTTACAGAACTCAAGCTTAAGCCGTATTGTCGAAAAAGCAAACTTCATTAACGATTTAAACCAAAAAATTCAGAAAAGATGGCCAGAATCTTATCGTGGGCTTTACCGAGTAGTGAATTTAGTTGATAATCAGCTTATTGTGAGCGTTAAGAATGCAACCGTACGGCAAGGTTTAATCTTGCAACAAAATATGTTACTAAAACAGATACAAACCGATTTACCTGAAATAACCCAACTTGAATTTAGAGTAAATCCGAGTGTTATATAATTTAATTTTAAAGAGGAAAATAGTATGAAAAAAATCGCACTAATTGGATTTACCACTGCAATGCTAGGGGCTTGTTCATTACTACCACAAAAAAGCGTTACCGGTACTTATGCAGGCGAATTACCTTGTGCTGATTGTGAGAAAATCCAAGCCCAGCTAACCTTAAATGCAGATAAAACCTACCAATATGATACGGTATATTTTAAAGATAAAAAAGAATACGCTTACCGAGACAAAGGCATATATAGCTTTGAACCCAATAAGCCAAATGTGATTCGTTTGGAAAAAGCATCAGGCAATCTTGCCTTCCAAGTGTCTGAACAACACGTTGAACTTTGCGACCCAAATGGCAATACGGTGAAAAACAGCAATAACTATAAACTAGGTAAAGTTCGTTAAAAGGGCATAACAAAGGATTCTTCGGAATCCTTTTTATTTGCAATCAATTAAAACTAGCATAAAAAAATCCCCAAGCAATGTTTGCTCGGGGATAACCTAAAAATGAAAAAGTATTATCTACTTTAACTTAACCAAGGAAATATCTATGAAAACAGTAAGGAATCTTTCAGTATGAATGGCGGTGAGAGGGGGATTCGAACCCCCGATACAGTTTCCCATATACACGCTTTCCAGGCGTGCTCCTTCAACCACTCGGACATCTCACCGAATCAACAAAAAGATGGCGTAAATATAGCAATTTTACACGGCTCTTTCAAGTATTTTCTTCACAAAATAAAATAAATCATTTTTGACCAGATTATTGTCCAACACCTAAACAATTTGGCGATTTAGGTACAAGTCCGCCAGTCGCATCCCATTCACCTTGGGTATATAGGTGCAAAGCAAGTGCGTGAACGCCATTAGCTAATTCCTCAGCTAAGCACGCATAAACAGCACGATGACGAGCAACCGTTCTCTGCCCTTCAAATTTATCTGACACCAAGGTTAATTTAAAATGCGATTCTGCTCCTCTACCTGAGCTGTGCATATAACTTTCGTTTTCGACATTAAAGAAAATCGGCTGAAATTCTGCCTTAATTTTTTGAATAATTGTCTGTTCTACCCACATTTTTTGCTCTCTTTCATTGAAAATCAAAACAAAATAATACTATACTAAGCAGAAATTTTCTCGAAATTTATTCAATATAGAAGGATTTACTATGAAACTCTCTAAAAAGACATTAGTGTTAGCCACTACTTTTGCTGCGGCATTACTGGCAGGCTGCCAAAGCCAATCCAACACATTAACATTCTCTACCCCAACGCCAACTGCCGTATTTAACACAAACAATCAAACGGCTGCGGTGAATGTAATGACACAAGATTTACGCACCTCGCGTGAAATCGCAAGCTACACTAAAAACGGAGAAGTGATTCGTTTAACCGCAGTGCCTGAAGTTGCTGCAATGTTCCAACAAGCCGTCCAACAAGACCTGAATGCAAAAGGTTTCCAAATTGTACAAGGTGCAGCGAATGCCAATGTGGTAGTGAATATTCGTAAATTCTTTGCCACAGTAGAACAAGGAAACTTACGCTACAAAGCTGATGCACAAGTGAGCGTGGAAGTGGCGGTTCAAGGTTCTAAAGGCAACTTTAGCAAAAACTTCAACGCCACCCGTGGTTACGAAGGTGCATTTGGTGCAAGCAATGATGAAATCAAGAAAGTGTTAGACCAAGCCTATTCTGATGTGGTGAAAGCAATTTACAACGATAATGAAATCGCCAATGCAATTCACCAGTTCAAATAATTGATTTTCTCTGACAAGCGGTCACCTTTCTTCGATTTTTTGCAAAAAAGTGTGGAAAAATGACCGCTTGTTGTTTTCTCGTTTTGTGATGTAGCTCGAAAAATAGAGCAAATTAACTTGATAAAATGATCAGTAAAGCTCACAATGTAAAAATAGAAAGAGGAGAAAAATATGAATAATCCTTATCATAATGTCAGCCAAGAGTATCTTGATTATCTTGCTAAAAAAGTAAAGCAAGGAAAGGAAGATATTAAAAACGGTCGGATTTATTCACCCGAAGAGGTCAGAAAAAGAGTTATTGCTGCCGCTTTTAGAGGTGCTGAAAATGCCAAAAAAGTTGCATAATATTTATTATACTGAAGAGCCTTAATAGATTTAGAGAATATTGCCATTTCTGTTAGCGAATTTACCGGTTATGCTAGTAGCGGAATTAGGATACTAGAAGAATTGGAAAATAGTATTAATAATTTAGCCATTTTTCCTACAATGGGTGTAAAAGGTGCAATTATTAATACGAGAGAACTATATCATAACGGCTATAAATAGTGTATAAAGTTAAAGAGAATGAAATTTCAATTATTACTATTTTGCATTGTTCAAGACTTTATCCTTAACCTATTTTAACTTACCTATGGCAGACAATCGTCTGCCTTTAATTTATAACTAGATAATTATGAGAATCCCAAGAATTTACCACCCACAGCCGTTAGCCAATTTACAAAGTTGCGTGTTAAGTGAAGATGCCGCTAACCACGTTGGGCGAGTGCTAAGAATGAAACAAGGAGAGCAAATCATTTTATTTGATGGCTCAAACCACGTTTTCCACGCTACGTTACAAGCGGTCGAAAAAAAGCAAATTATTGCAAAAATTGATTCAAGTGAATTAGATGACCGAGAATCCAACCTGCCGATCCATTTAGGGCAAGTGATTTCCCGAGGTGATCGAATGGAATTTACTATTCAAAAATCGGTGGAGCTCGGGGTGAAAACCATTACTCCACTTTGGTCGGAGCGTTGTGGCGTAAAGCTCAATGATGAACGGCAAGATAAAAAATTACAGCAATGGCAGAAAATTGCGATTGCCGCCTGTGAACAATGTGGTCGGAATGAAATCCCTGAAATTCGCCCGATTATGAAACTCACCGACTGGTGCAAAGAGCAAGACGATATGTTGAAACTAAATTTGCACCCAAGAGCCAAATATACCATTCGTGAGCTACCGAATGTGCCGAAAGCCGGAGTTCGTTTACTGATTGGCTCAGAGGGAGGATTATCCGCAGAAGAGATCGCAATGACTGAGAATGAAGGATTTACTGAGGTCTTACTGGGTAAACGTGTATTACGCACAGAAACCGCCTCACTTGCGGCAATTACTGCGTTACAAGTTTGTTTTGGAGATATTTAATGTTAGAGAATTTACAAGGTAAATTTTTAATTGCCACGCCGGAAATGGACGATGACTATTTCGAGCGGACGGTGGTCTATATTTGCGAACATAATCCGCAAGGTGCAATGGGAGTAGTAATTAACACTCCTACCGATCTGTCGGTTCTAGAGCTGATTACCCGAATGGATTTCCAAATGGCGAACCAGCGTGATTACAAAAAAGACCAAATGGTGTTAAGCGGTGGGCCGGTAAATCAAGATCGTGGCTTTATTATTCACACCAAAACCGCCAATGATTTTATTCACACTTATCCGATCACCGATAAAATTACGCTCACTACCTCCGGTGATGTGTTAGACTCCTTTGGCACACTGGCTTCACCTGAAAAATTTATTGTGTGTTTAGGTTGTTCCACTTGGCGTGGCAGCCAGCTTGAGCAAGAAATTGCTCAAAATTATTGGATTGTGTCTGATGCGAATGAAAAAACGCTGTTTGAAACCGGTTATTTAGAGCGTTGGGCAGAAGCCTATGAAATGATGGGGCTTTCAAGCATACCGTCAAGAGCTGGGAGAGCTTAATGACAGAAACCACAACAAAAACCGTGATTGCCTTTGATTTTGGCACAAATAGCATCGGCTGTGCAGTTGGACAAAGTATTACCGGCACAGCTCAAGGTTTAACTACATTTAAAGCCCAAGACGGTATTCCAAACTGGGAAGAGATCGGAAAACTCTTGCAAGATTGGAAACCTGATATGCTGGTTGTTGGGCTACCCTTGAATATGGACGGCACAGGGCAGCCTTTAACTCAGCGTGCCAGAAAATTTGCCAATCGCTTAAACGGACGTTTTAATCTGCCGGTTGAGCTACAAGATGAACGCCTCACTACTGTTGAAGCAAAAGCGGAAATTTTTTCTCGTGGTGGTTACAAAGCATTAAAAAAGGATAAAGTGGATTCCATTTCCGCTTGTTTAATTTTAGAAAGTTGGTTTGAGAATCACTAATTTGTAAAAATTTGCCGATTCTTAACCGCTTGTAAAAGGAAAAATTATGACACATTCCACCAAAACTCTCGTGGCGATAGCCTCCATTATCATTATTCTGGCAGGGATTAAATTATCCAATGAAATTGTTGTGCCATTTTTACTTTCGCTATTTATTGCCATTATTTGTTCACCAATGATCAAATTTATGACTAAGCGTAAAGTGCCATTATGGTTAGCTATTACCATCTTACTGATTGTCTTTATTTTGGGTTTTACCTTCTTGGCCGGCATTATCAATAGTACCTTGCAAGAATTTACTAATGCTATTCCGCAATACAAAATCCAACTTTCGTCTAGAATCCAGGTGATTCTAGAACTCGCTCATAGATGGCATATTCCACTTACCCTCTCACAAGAAGAGATTATGAGCAAATTTGACCCAAGCTCAATAATGAATTTGGTCAGCAAACTGCTAATGGGGCTATCCGGTGCATTATCGAATATTTTTGTGATTTTCTTAGTCGTCATTTTTATGCTATTGGAAATGCCGGTTGCCAAATATAAATTAGCCCTCGCACTTAGCCCAGATGATGATTTAAGCAACGAAAAAGAGTATATCAACCAAGTGCTTGAAGGCGTGATTGGCTACCTTGGGGTAAAAACCTTTGTGAGCCTACTCACCGGTGGATTAGTCTGGACTTTGCTTGAAATCCTAGGCGTAGAATATGCAATATTATGGGCAATTCTGACCTTCCTGCTTAACTACGTCCCGAATATCGGCTCTATTTTGGCGGGAATTCCAATTGTGATTCAAGCCTTGGTACTAAATGGCTTTTCTATAGGATTAGGCACTTTAATCGGCATTGTCGTGATTAATATGGTCGTAGGTAATGCACTCGAGCCTAAATTAATGGGCAAGAAACTTGGGCTTTCTACCCTTGTAGTGTTCCTCTCACTTCTATTTTGGGGTTGGTTACTCGGCACAGTAGGAATGTTACTTTCCGTTCCACTCACGATGGCGTGTAAAGTGGCATTAGAATCCAATAAAGCCACCCAAAAATATGCCGTATTATTTAGCGATTTAGAAGAAGTACCGAAAGAACAAAAATATCGTTAAATTCACTTGACGGAAGCAAAAGAGTTGCTAGAATTTGGCAACTCTTTTTTATTTTACATTATAAAATAAATTAGATTGTTCGGATGAAGGTAGCTGGAGAGAAATGAATTAACATTTCACCGACGAGGTAAACTCTTTCAGGTGCAGTGCAAACTGCGGGGACTGTTACTGGACGAACCCTTGGAGAGAGCGGATAAAAATCCGCCGCCGAAGGCGAAAATGCAGCAATGCGTGAAACGCTCAGGCAAAAGGACAGGGGAGAAAAGTTATACGATACAAGCGGTGATTTTTTGCTAATTCTTTGCAAAAAATCTCCGTTTTTTAACCGCTTGTCTCTTGCATTCCTTTTCTTTCCTTGTAAGCAATTTTTACGAGGAACACCAAATGTCTATCGACACTATTCTTAATCAAATCAACAATTTTGTTTGGGGTCCCCCACTCCTGCTTTTAATTTCAGGTGTAGGGTTATATTTAACCTTTTCACTCAAAGGTATTCAATTAAGCCAACTCGGACGAGCCTTTCGCTATATGTTCAAGCCGGAAAAAGGCAAAGGGCAATCGGGCGATATTTCGGCTTTTGCCGCCCTTTCCACTGCCCTAGCAGCTACTATCGGCACGGGGAATATTGTCGGCGTGGCAACCGCCATTCATTCGGGCGGACCGGGAGCATTATTTTGGATGTGGCTCATTGCCCTATTTGGTATGGCAACAAAATATGCCGAAGGCTTATTGGCAATTAAATATCGTACTAAAGATAGAGCCGGATTTGTGGCTGGCGGTCCGATGTACTATATCGAACTGGGAATGGGCAAAAAATGGCGTTGGCTCGCTAAAGCTTTTGCGTTTTTTGGCGTATTGGTTGCATTGTTTGGCATCGGCACATTCCCCCAAGTGAATGGCATTACCCACGCCCTAGAAAGCACCTTTGATGTACCGATTATCTTCAGTGCGATTATTTTAACCCTCGTTGTCACTGCAATTATTTTAGGGGGAGTCAGACGAATTTCTAAAATTGCAACCGTTGTTGTACCATTTATGGCTATTGGGTATGTCATCGCAGCTTTATCCGTCATTCTACTGAATATGGAAAAAGTCCCACAAGCAATTGTTACCATTGTACATGCAGCTTTTAACCCACAAGCGGCATTAGGCGGGGCGGTTGGTTTCACCGTCATGCAAGCGATTCAATTAGGGGTTGCACGTGGTATTTTCTCAAATGAATCAGGATTAGGCTCTGCCCCCATCGCCGCCGCTGCCGCTCAAACCAAAGAGCCGGTACGCCAAGGCTTAATTTCAATGACCGGTACGTTCTTAGACACCATTATCGTCTGCACTATGACCGGCTTAGTGATTGTTATTTCTGGAGCTTGGGCAGGTGATGTCAAAGGAGCAGAACTCACCACTACCGCCTTTACTCAAGGTTTAAACAGCTCATTCGGTGCGGTGATTGTTACAGTTGGTTTAGTCTTCTTCGCCTTTACCACCATTTTAGGCTGGTGCTACTATGGCGAACGCTGTTTTGTCTATCTCACTCGAGGTCGCACCCAATACATTAAATTGTACCGCTTGCTGTTTATTGCACTCATCGCCTCTGCTCCATTTTTACAACTCGATACAATTTGGACGCTGGCAGACATCGTGAACGGCTTAATGGCATTCCCGAATTTAATCGCATTGATTGCCTTACGCAAAGTGATTATTAGGGAAACAAAAGATTTCTTCGCCCGCCTTAAAACAGGCGAAACCGAATAAAAAATGATAGAATGAGGGCTAATTAGCCCTCTCTTTTTTGATAAATGAAATACCTTTATACCTTAATTTTTAGCTTATTTTTCTCATCGGTATATGCCGCCGAACGCCAGTTACAATGCAAAGTCGTTGGCATTAGCGATGGCGACACCCTCACTTGTTTGGTCAATAAAACACCACTAAAAATAAGGCTACAACATATTGATGCCCCCGAACAAGCGCAGCCTTACGGCAACAAAGCCAAACAAGCTCTGGCTCAATTCGTGTTTCAACAAAACATTACTGCCATAGTTTCAGGCTATGATCGTTACCAGCGACTACTTGCCACCCTCTATTTAAACGGCAAAAACATCAACTTAGCCTTAGTGGAAAACGGTATGGCATGGGCTTACACCACAAAGCGGGAATATATCGAAGCACAAGATCAAGCACAGCAAGCTAAAATCGGCTTATGGCAGGACAAATTCCCGATTAACCCGAGCCAATGGCGAAAAACACACGCCTCAACCTTACCACAAGCGGTCAAAAAATCGGAAAATATTACAATTCCGCCACCAACGATTGATTGCCAAGTTAAATTAAGTTGTAACCAAATCAGCAATTACGCACAGGCAAAACACTACTTTCAACAATGTGGCTGGAAAGAGCTAGACGGCAACAACGACGGCATTCCGTGCAATAAACTTTATCGGCAAGAACAGAAAAATAGGAATTAATTTATGCCTAACACCCAATTTCGCACCCATTTCCCTTTTTTTGAAAAATCTGACGGCTGGACGTATTTAGATTCTGCCGCTACAACGCTGAAACCTGATGTGCTGATTCAAACAACAAACGAATTTTATGCCTCTGCCGGTTCGGTGCATCGCAGTCAGTATGATTTACCACAAACCGAGCAATATGAATTAGCTCGTGATTTGGTCATGAAACGCTTTAATGTGGAAACTCGTGAGGCGGTAATTTGGACCAGCGGCACAACCCAAAGCATTAACACCGTGGCTTATGGCTTGGAGCATCAAATTGCAGAAGGTGATGAAATTGTGATTTCAGTAGCGGAACATCACGCTAATTTTATTCCTTGGCAGCAGTTGGCACAGCGTACAGGAGCGAAACTCGTGGTGTTGCCACTTAATGATAAGTATGAAATTGAGCTGGAAACCCTTAAAAATGCGTTATCGGAAAAAACCAAAATTGTTGCATTTAATTTAGTTTCTAACGTAACAGGAGTTCGCCAGCCAGCGGAACAAATAATCCCGCTTATCCGCCAATCTTGCTCTGCTAAAATTGTGTTAGATATTGCTCAAGCAGTTTGCTCAGAGCAAGTGGATGTTCAGAAATTAGATGCAGATTTCTACGCTTTCTCCGCCCATAAAATGTATGGTCCAAACGGTGTGGGTGTGCTAACCGGCAAATTGCAAAGTTTGGAGCAAATTCGACCGCTTGTATTTGGCGGTAAAATGCTGAAAAACATTACGGAAAGTGAATTAACTGTGGCAGAGTTACCTTATCGCTTGGAAGCCGGCACGCCGAATATCGCCGGCATTATCGGCTTTGGGCAAGTGCTAGCTTGGCTCGAAAAATGGGATTTTGTAGATCTTAATCGTCAGCTTTATGACTTGGCTGAATACACCCGCAAGCGGTTAAATTCTTATCAAAATTTGCAAATTATCGGGCAACAAAATGCACCGACTATTAGCTTTGTGGTGAAAAATCAGCACCCTGCCGATATTGCCGCTTTCTTAACCCAAAGTAAAATTGCGATCCGCCAAGGGGAGCATTGTGCCAAGCCTTATTTACGCCATTTAGAAGAGGTCGGAACAGTCCGACTTTCACTTGCCCATTACAATAATCAACAAGATGTTGAGCATTTTTTCAACGCTCTAGATTTTACCCTTGAAATTTTGCAAGAAAGCTAAGCTAAATCAAAAAAATACGTATTTTTTAGTAGAACGAAAAGGCTGAATATTGTAACCTTGCACCAGTTTCCAATTTAACTTTAATTTATCAACAAGGTGTTTTTAAATGAGTAAAAAAATCAAAAAAATTGCAGTATTAACCAGTGGTGGTGATGCACCAGGAATGAACGCGGCAATCCGTGGTGTGGTTCGTACCGCACTTAATGAAGGTTTAGAGGTTTGTGGTATTCAAGACGGCTACTATGGGCTTTACCACGATAAAGTGATCCCACTTGACCGCCGTTCCGTGTCTGAAACCATCAACCGAGGCGGTACATTCTTAGGTTCTGCCCGCTTCCCTGATTTTAAAAGACCAGAAGTTCGCAAACATTGTGTTGAAACCTTAAAAAAATACAGCATTGATGCATTAGTGGTTATTGGTGGCGATGGTTCTTATATGGGGGCTAAATTATTAACCGAAGAATTTGGCTACCCTTGTATCGGTATTCCGGGTACGATTGACAATGATATTGTGGGAACAGACTACACCATCGGCTATCAAACTGCCCTTGAAACCGCATTAGATGCGATTGACCGCCTGCGTGATACTTCAAGTTCACACCAACGTATTTCGATTGTGGAAATTATGGGTCGCCACTGTGGTGATTTAACCCTAAGTGCTGCCCTCGCCGGTGGTTGCGAATATGTGATCGTACCGGAAAAAGGCCTAGATAAAGATGCATTAATGCGAAGCATTGAAGAAGGTTTCCACAAAGGTAAACGCCATTCAATTATTGCAATTACAGAATTGATGACCGATGTTCACGCATTAGCGAAAGAAATTGAAGCCCGTTTTGGCAATGAAACCCGTGCAACCGTATTAGGTCATATTCAACGTGGTGGTTCGCCTTGTGCCTTCGACCGTATTTTGGCCTCCCGTATGGGCGTCTATGCGGTGGAATTATTACTGCAAGGCTTTGGCGGTCACTGTGTCGGTATTCAAAACGAGCAGCTGGTTCACCACGATATTATTGATGCGATCAATAATATGCGTCGTCCATTCAAAGAAGAATTATTTGAAGCCTCTAGAAAATTATTCTAACTTTTCTTACAATTTAAAGGCGGCTGTTTAGTCGCCTTTTTATTTGCCACATTAAGAGGGAAATTGAATGTTCAAAGAAAAACCCGTTATATCCAACCAACACGGTGCATTAGCAATGGCAATGTTGCCGTTTCTCTACGCCGTTATTGAAAGTGGTTTTACCGCTTTGCATATTTTCTTTGGGCTGTCGTGGCTATTTCTCTACTTCTTTTCCTACCCTTTTCTCTCGCTTTTTAGTAAAAAGCCAACTGAACGCAATAAAAAATGGGCGAAAATCTACTTTAGCTTAAGCCTGCTGTTTGCCTTACCGGTGATCTACGCTCAGCCTTCGATTTTGCAATTTTTACCGATAATTCTACCGCTTGGGTTAGTACAAGTTCACTACGCCAAACAAAAGGATGAACGCAATTTATGGAATGATATTGCCGGCATTCTAACCTTTGGCATAATGGGAATGGCAGCTTATTATCTGGTGACAACACAATATCAGTTTGAGATTCTGCTCCACCCAACCCTATTTTTTATTGCCACCACTTTCTATATAAAGAGTATAGTGCGAGAGCGAAGAAACCCAATTTATATGGAAATCAGCATTGCAATACACTTGGTTTTGGCAATGTTTTACATTCTCTGCTCTCTACAAGCGGTCTTTTTTGCTTATTTAATTGCAACTGTTCGAGCCATTATTGTGCCAAGCTTTGGCTGGAATGTTAAACAAGTTGGCATGCTTGAATTTCCTGTTATCCTACTCTTTTTAGCAAGCCTCATTTGGTAACAAATTGCACCTTAATCAATCATTAAGGTGCAATCAAAACCATTATTTCACTCGAAACACTTTTACATTGCTGTAGCCATTCTCTTTCAAATAAAGAGCCTGTAGTTTACTCATTACCCCACGTTGGCAATAGAGCAAGTAGGTTTTGCTTTGGTCAAGTGTGCTAAACTGGCTGGAAAGTTTATAAAACGGGAGTTCTTTCACTTGTACTCCCTCCAAACGGAATGGAGCTTCATCCACTTCTTCAGGGCTGCGAATATCCAGCACAACATCGTTTTCGCTCAATTCTGTTGTGGTTTCAACCGAAACAACCTCTTTTTCTGTTTGTTGAGCAATCTCACGAATATCTAAATAACTTGCTGTTTGAACTGCTTGTTCCAGTACCTCAAAATTAAAGTTGCCTTCTTCTTCCAAGATTTTTGCTTCGATCGCTTTAACCGTTGGATTTTTAGAAATTACTCCACAGAACTCCGGCATTGATTTAGCAATATCGTCAGTGCCAATCGCTTTTGCCATTGCAATAATCTGCTCTTTATCGTGAGTGATGAGCGGACGTAATACCAGCGTATCTGATGCCTTATCAATTAAACGTAAATTAGTCAGTGTTTGACTCGAGACCTGTCCTAACGCCTCACCGGTCACAATCGCTTGAATATCAAAACGCTCGGCAATACGGCTTGCCGCCCGTACCATCATACGTTTTAATACCACGCCCATTTGTCCGTTATCGACTTTTTCTAAAATCTCACCCACTACATTTTCAAAATTAATGGCGACAAAACGGACTTTATGTGAGGTACTATAACGGCTCCAAATATGATATGCCATCTGTTTCACGCCAATTTCGTGTGCAGCTCCGCCTAAATTGAAGAAACAGTAATGCACACGAGAACCACGACGGATTAACATATAGCTCGATACACCCGAATCAAAACCACCCGAAATCAATGACAACACATCTTCTTGTGTGCCGATTGGATACCCACCTAACCCTTCGTGGCGAGCTTTAATCAGCAACATTTTATCGTGTTCAATATCAATTCTGACCGTCACATCAGGGTTGGTTAATTTCACTTTCGCTGTTTCAATCCGCTGATTCAACCCACCACCGACATAACGTTCTACATCAAGCGAACGGAAATCGTGCTTTCCTTTACGGCGAACACGCACGCTAAACGTTTTACCTTCAAGATCGGCTTTAACCGCAGCATAAGTCTGCTCAAAAATATCGTGCATATCCGTAAAAGGGGTTTCCTCCACTTCTAAAATATGGTGAATACCCGGCGTGCGTTTAAGCAAATCCAACACTAAGGCTGTTTCTTCCTCCACTTTCGCCCGTACTTCAATAAAGTCCCAATGGCGAACCACAGACACATTTTCGGTCTCTTTTAATAATACGTTGCGAATATTTGAGGTTAAAATTTTGATAAAGCGTTTTCGAACAGAATCGCTTTTAATCATAATTTCAGGGAAAAGTTTGATGATAAATTTCATATTTAAATAAGAATAGTGTGACAAAAATGGCGAGTATTTTAGCCTTTTCTGCTGAAAAAGCCCAGAAAAAGAAATCCTCGACTAATGCCGAGGATTTGCAAAATACCTGTCAAATTAGACCGCTTGTAAATGGTTTTCATACGCCAGCAAGGTATTTTGCATTAACATTGCCACCGTCATCGGGCCGACTCCACCGGGAACAGGGGTAATAAATGCCGCTTTTTGTGAGGCAACTGAATACTCTACATCACCTTTTAGTTTGCCGTCTGCTCCACGGTTAATCCCTACATCAATCACGATAGCACCGTCTTTAACCCACTCCCCGGGAATAAATTCAGGCTTGCCGACTGCCACAACTAAAATATCTGCTTGGCGAACGTGATGCTCTAAATCTTTGGTAAAGCGATGAGTAACTGTGACTGTACAACCACCAAGCAACAGTTCTAACGCCATCGGGCGACCAACAATATTAGACGCACCTACAATCACTGCGTGTTGACCATATAAATCTACCCCAGTTGTTTCAAGCAACTTCATCACACCGTATGGAGTGCAAGGGCGTAAAGTGGGAATACGCTGAGATAAACGCCCAACATTATAAGGGTGGAATCCATCAACATCTTTATGTGGTAAGATGGCTTCAATCACTTTAGTCGAATCGATCTGTTTAGGTAACGGTAATTGGACTAAAATCCCATCGACCGAATCATCTTGATTCAACTTTTCAATCAGTGCTAATAATTCAGCCTCTGTGGTTTCTTCGGGTAAATCATAAGATTTCGACGCAATCCCAATTTCGGCACAGCTTTTGCGTTTACTCCCCACATACACTTGAGAGGCTGGGTCATTCCCCACTAAAATGACCGCAAGACCAGGGTTACGTTTACCCTGTTCAAGATAATGAGCGATTTTCTCACTCACCTTTTTTTTAATTTGTGAAGAAACCTCACTCCCCGAAATAATTTGTGCAGTCATTACTACCTCCCGAAATATCACTTGGCAAAACATTCGTCATTCTCTCAAAAAATAGCCTTTTTGATAAGCTAATTTTGAATAACGGATAAACTTCAATCATTTAAGCCGACATTCACAAAAAAAGATTGACTGTTGTGCAAAGAAATCTATAATCAACAACATCTTATGTCGGCGAGTAGCGCAGCTTGGTAGCGCAACTGGTTTGGGACCAGTGGGTCGTAGGTTCAAATCCTATCTCGCCGACCACTTCTTTTTATATTATCTTCATCTGCGCCCTTAGCTCAGCTGGATAGAGCAACGCCCTTCTAAGGCGTGGGTCAAAGGTTCGAATCCTTTAGGGCGTGCCATTAATTACCCTTATATTTCAAATAGTTACATTTAAATATCAGTTATTAATTTTCTATGTCAAAAATACTTTGTGACTAATTTGTGACTAGAATTTAACTGAGTTAGCGTGGTTGAGTAAATGGTCTGCATTAAGATGGGCATATTTCTTTACCATCTCTAATGTTTCCCAGCCACCCAATTCTTTTAAGGTAAATAATGGTGTGCCGGCCTGAACGTGCCAACTGGCCCAAGTATGCCTTAAATCATGGAAATGGAAATCAACCAATAAACATTTTTCAGTCGCTTTGTTAAATATTTTGCGGTTAATATCTTGTAATGCCTGCCCTTTGCTTCCTACAAAAACATATTTAGGATTTTTCCCTCTCTGCTTTTGTAATAATTCAATTGCATCATCATTAAGTAAAAGCGATCTCGCTTTTTCAGATTTGGCAATATCATTCGAAACAATCGCTACTTTACGGATAAAATCTATTTTATCCCAAGTCATAGAAAGTATTTCTGTTCGCCTTGCTCCTGTTAATAAAGCAAAAGAGCAGATAGTTTTCATCCAATCAGTACTAATATTATTAATAAACTGCTTGGCTTGTTCTTTGGTAATCCAACGAACCCGGATAGGTGGCTCTTTCTTTTTAGGGATAAACGGCATTTTATCAATATATCCTGCCTGATAAGCTAATTTTAAAATTCGCATTATAGAGGTTCTATATTTATTCTTAGTAGAATTTGTCAATGGCGTGTCTTTTAACATATGCTTTTCTGGAATCGCCCCCAGTATTTCATCGCTTGTTAAAGAACTTAATATTCGACCAGCAAAAATATTTCGATAATAAATTGCGTGCCGTTTTTTGGTTGCTGTATCCTCTTTTCCTTCCGCATCTTTTAGAAATAAAACCAATGCATTTTCAAAGAGATAATCAGGTTTTTGATCTAGCTTATCAATTTGCCACAACTGAGCTTTTAATTTATCGTGGTATTGCTGAGCTTCTTTTTTTACAGTTGTTTTAATAGTGCGTCTAATTCTTTCTCCACTAGGGGTGTAGAGGTCAATGTAATAGACGTCACCTCTTTTTCTGATCGGCATAATTTTTCCTCTCCGACCGATAGAGCAAGCCCACGGTCATTATTAGATCGTTTTTTCAACAAATCAAGATTTGATTTATCAACTCGCCATAACCGGGAGCCATCCATTTGGTAAAATCCCCATCGATGTCGATTATTGAACACAGTCCAATAGGATACATTAAGAATATTTGCCACCTGTTTAATGCTTAATGTTTCCACATTATTCTCCAATAAAAATCCCTCGTTTAGAGGGATTGAATTAAATAATTATTTAGCCGTAGCCCTATCCAACGCATACAAAGTACAGCCATACTATTGCCAATGGCTTTATAGCGTGGACTATCAGGGCATTCATCGGCGGATTTGTTGCGGTAGGGGATTTTCGTCCAATCATCAGGAAACCCTTGTAACCGTTCGCATTCTCTTGGGGTTAGTTTTCGTATAGCCGTACCTGTAGATACAGCGTGAACATCAGTTCGGGTCAAGGTGTAGCTTACGCCACTTTCGTCAAAGCCGTTGCCATTCCCACCGTTCTCGGGTTGTCTGCCGATTGTATTGCACTTGCCGGCAATACAAGGCACATTTCCACCACCAGTTCCCATTCTTGCTTTCAATGTTGGCGTTTTGTCCTGAATTTCGCTAATTCGTACAGCTTCAGCACCTTTTACTTCAAATAAGACATTCTCTTGCCCGTTGTTTCGACCTAAACAATGAGCTTTGTTTTGGCTGATAATTGGATCTTGCGTACCGTGAACAACTAGCGTCTCACTCCCGCCACTCAAAGCCCTCCCCTGATGCTTTAACTGTGCCGCCTTTGTCGGATTGGCGATACGTTCCAAAGCTGCTTTCAATAAAGCCGGTAACACTTTGCCCCTTGTTTCTGCTCGCCTCAATATCCCCTCGCACGCTTTTTGGCTCAATGAGTATTTGGGCGATACTTCGTTTTCTAGCACTTGCCACAAGGAACACTCTTTTACGGCGTTGGGCGACACCGAAGTATTGAGCATCGAGGACTCGCCAAGCGATAGTTCGGGCTGAATGCACATAACCAGCGTTTGTCCATTTTTCCCCTGCCGGTTGTAATGGCTCACGCTCTTGAACCAGTCCAGCCAAAAAGTGTCCGAATGCGTTGTCCTTGGTGGATAGCACACCGGGTACGTTTTCCCACACGAGGACGCAGGGTGGTTGTCCGTTTTGTTGTCTGACATAATCAATAGCCTCTAAAATATGGATTAAAGTAAGGGTTAAATTCCCTCTGTCATCATCTAAACTCTCACGCTTGCCCGCTATGCTGAATGCTTGGCAAGGGGTTCCCCCAACCAATACATCAGGAACAGGGATTTCGCCGTTTACGATTTTTTCGGGTAGAGCGGTCATATCGCCTAGATTTGGCACATTGGGGAAACGGTGAGCTAATACCGCACAGGGGAATGGCTCAATTTCGGAGAACCATAAAGGCTCGCCTAAACCGTGCCACGCTACGCTTGCGGCTTCGATACCGCTACAAATTGAGCCGTAGGTGAATTGCATTTTTTCTCCAAAAAATAACCGCTTGCGGAACAAGCGGTTATCCATCATAATCATTGTAGATAACGTGAGCTTTTGGTTTGATATGTTTGGCAGTATGAGCTAATAACCCACTACCACCAAATACATCTATGATTGTCCAACCTTGGCCGTCATCAGGAATATTCTCATTTAAAATTTGAGAAACCTGAGCTAGAAACATTCGTTTCTGACCTACAAACGGAAGTGGGGCTTGTTTAAAGATTTGCTTTGCCATAGTTCTCCTATGGCGTTCAGGCGTTCTTAACGCTAAGACACTCAATTCAGTTAAATTTATTGATTGATTTACAACGTACACATTTAATTTCTAAATGTTGTACATCTTTCGCTTTTGCCAATAATTTTTGGCAATACTTACAGCGGAACTCAATTAATCTTAATGATTGCATATAAATACACTTTTACTTCATTTTTTGATAAAATTCCGCCTACCTAGCTAGGTGGCGGCGTATGGCTATATGCAAGCGTGCTTTGCGTAGCTGGCATCATAAGTGTTGCTGCACTTATAATGTCGCCGTTTTTTAAAAAGATGTTCGCCATTCACCTTTTGGCATTTCGTCCGTTACATCAGATTTTGCCCACTTGAGAAACTGAGCAACGCTCACCTTAGGATAATGACTACCTGCTCTAACAGTTGGGCTGTCATATTGAATAACCTCTTGATATTCATTCTTATAAAATTCTTTTCCAATCCATAATATTTGGCGGTCGTTAATTTCTCGGCAAAAATTTGTTTGCTTTTTCTTTGCTTCATAAACGTGACCGACAATTAAATCTTGGCGGGTTAATTCAAACTCTTGTCTTGTTCCCATTATTTATTTTCCTCATACATCAAAAATCCATTTTGGATTTTTGTCAAAGGTAATCGATATGCTCCCCATTCATCTTCAATGATATATTCATCATTTCGGAATGCTGATTGACCAACGATTCGTCTTGGGTCTTCCGTGTGTTTAACTTTCACTAATGCACCATTCAATGCTTTAGTGAGATCAAAAGGTTTACTCATAGAACACCTCTTTAACTAATTTTTTGTAGCCATTGAATGTAATCTCCATTGGCGGTAGATAATTTCAATGGCGAGTTTTTTCATACATTCTGGCAGATAAAAATATTCCTACCATCGATATAAGGATTCCCATTCTATCTACCTGTTCGATGTTGATCACCAAAAAAGCCGTATTCATCATAAGCAAAGACAGCCAAAGAGTAGATGAATTTATAATTTTCTCAAACATATTCACCTCAAGTATTACCTTTCAAGGCCTCCAACACAGCAACCGCCTCTTCTTTGGTATTAAACTCCAAGTCAAGCCGCCAAATAGAGCCTTTATCAAGGTGGGATTCAGGATAAATGCTATCAGTTAATGGCTTAGGCAAACCTTTGGCATTGTCCGATGATTGAGGTGTGTAAATTCCACCACCTAAAAGGGCATATCCTGCAATATCTTGCCAGCTATCTTGGTGATTCTGTCCGCCATTGAGTATTCGTGCGATTTTAACTGCAATCATTTCAAGGGCTTCTTTTTGAGTTAAGTGTAAACCTTTGTCGTAATACTTAATAAGGCGTTTGATTTCTTGAGACGCTTCAGCACAGGTTGTAAAACTACCGTGGGTTGATTGGCGTTCATCTAAAATATCTTGGGTTGTTTTCATGGTTAATTTTCCTTAAAAAATAACCGCCTATCATTGACAGGCGGAGGTGGGGTGTAAAGATTATTTCATTCCTAAATTTAACCCGTGTTCGGCTAATGCACTCTCAACATCCATCAGCGTTTTTTTACCTGATAATGGCAATTTAATAACATCTACAACGGTCATCTTAACTAAATCACCGACATAAAAAATGCTTGCACCAATTAGGATGTTACGCGTTCTGGATTTAAGGTTTAAAAAACCTATTGGCTTAGATAGTATCTCTGGGCTTTTTTTATCTCCATCTTGTGGAATATCGGGGTATTTATGCCAACCGTCTTTGAGACTGTACAGATGCCACAATGTCCCGTCATCACATAGAGCGGATATGTTGAACATGTCGCCCAAACTATCGCAAGCCATTGAGCTTTCGCAGATTTGAATAATTTTTCTCATATTTTTTTACCTACTAAAAAGCCCCTTGCGGGGCCGTATCTCAGAACGGAATATCATCATCAAAATCTCGTGATTCTGAATCTGTCATTACGTGGTTATATGGATTGGTTGGCGGTGGGTTTCCTGCCGGTTCGGTTGCCCAATTATTATTGCTGTTTCCGTTATTTGAGCTACCGAGCATTTGTAACTGGTCGGCGATGATTTCGGTTGTCCAGCGGTCTGTGCCGTCTTGGGCTTGCCATTTGCGAGTGCGTAGTTTGCCCTCAACATAGACTTGTGAGCCTTTTTTCAGGTATTTGCCAATAATGTCAGCTAAATTCCGAAAGGCGATAATGCTATGCCATTCTGTGGCTTGTTTTTTATCGCCTGATACTTTATCCGTCCATTCGGTCGAAGTTGCCACACTGATTTTGGCGACCGGGTCGCCGTTTGGCATTGTTCGTAATTCCGGGTCGTTACCTAGGCGACCGACAATAATCACTTTGTTAATTCCTGCCATTGTTATGTCCTTTTATCGTTTTACTAATCTAATATGTTCGGTTATCTTGAACTCGCACTTTTCCGGCTTGCAGTTGCCGGTTGGTATGATTTCTTCGTTCTCACTGCATTGCATTAGTAGGCTAATAGCAATTAAAACAAGCAACGCAGCTAATCCGTATCGGATATGCTTAATCATTTAACACTCCATTCTTTTTTGCTTTTGAGTAAACATCAACTTGTTAAACTCAACAAAAGCAGATGGCGGTAACTCGCTCTTTTGGCGGTATTCTGCTTTCAAAGCTTCATATTGATGTTCAGAAAGTAGGTAATAAGGCTTTTCTTTCGCCTCCTTGATAAACTTCAAAACTGCTTTTTTGTCCCATTGATGGATTAATCTCCTGTCACCGCAGGTAGCACGCCTCACCATTTGAGACTTAGGAAAAAATGGTCTCCGTTTCCGGCGGTCATCACTGCCCCAACCGTAGAGATGCGGAAGTGACACACCTAATAACTTTGCTACTTCCGCCGAGCCGATAAATTCTGTTTTAGCCATTTTTACCTCCGCAGTATTGGTTGCCGTTGCTTTCCACTTGCCAAACTCCTTGATTTCGTTCGCATTTGTAACGTTGCATTTTTATGTGGTCGTCATAATCCATTCGCCCGACAATGCCTAGTAGCAAAATTAGCAAGGCAAATGGGGCAAGTTGTTTCATTTTGTTCATAGGATTGTCCTTTCGGGTAAAAAAGCCCACGTTTTACGGTGGGCAAATGGAGCGACTTGCGTCTAGTTGTGGGTATTCCGAAACACACTTGGTGAAATATGCTTTGGAATAAATGCGTGTCTGCCCACGCCGTCGCCCGTCCGGCTTTCGCCATTCCGTCGGGTGCTGCTTGTATCCGTACTTACTCAAACTTGAGATAAGCGTGATTGCTTAGGACAGATACCAGTGTTGCCTTTTCAGCTCTCCACACCTTGCGAGTGTGTTGCCTAAACCTTGCCACCTCTGTTTGGCAAGTCGTTCAAATTTGTATGTCAGGGTCTAACCAACCTTGCCGAACTATCAACTTTAAATTGACAGTTGCTCGAGGTTGTTAATATCGTCCGCACAAGCATCTAATTGTTAAAGAGCGTTGAGCCGTAGCTCGTTTGATGGAAATATTTTAAGAAAACTTAAATTTTAAGTCAATACAAACTTAAGTTTGTTTAATAAAAATTTTAAGACTTCTTAAAAAATCAATTGGTTACGAGTTTTTACTTGATTGTTTTTTAAACTAAAAAATCTGATTATTGAGATTGTGATATTGCTCACAGACTAGAAAATCAGTTTTTGGGAGAATAGGGACATTGATTATGGAGGTTGTATGAAAAAACTACTGATGACTTTATGTTGCTTACCTGCTTTTTCTTTTGCCAATGAAACTGGGGAAAATTGTTCTAAGGTTGAAGATAATTCAAAACGCTTGGAATGTTACGATAGTGTCTTTATAAAAAAAGATGCCGGCAAAGATGAGGCTACCGTTGAAAAATCTAAGTGGGAATATGAGCAAGAGAAAGATGAACTGCGTAATGCCACAACTTATCTTGCTAGAGTGAGATCGACTAATACAATAGATTTTGGTTTTCCTTATGATTCATCCGGACTGAATTTAATGCTACGCAAAGACCCTAAATATGGCAATGATGTCATTTTCAGTATTCATGGGCAGTTTAATGGCTGTATGATTGATAGTTGTAAAATTACGGTGAAGTTTGATGATGGTAAATTGGAAAGTTATCGAATGGTAGGGGCAGATGGCGGCAGCAATGATACGCTTTTCATCGAAAATGCAAAAGCAATGAAAACTTTTGTAGATAAGCTGAAAAAGTCGAAAAAATTAATTGTAGAAGCGAGCTTTTATAATTATGGCAAAGGGCAATTTACCTTTGATACACAAGGTTTAGAATGGAAACATTTTTAATCGGGAAAAAGCTACGTAGATGCGTAGCTTTTTTGATTAGATATGTTGGGGCAAAATAACTATTTCAGCCTCAAAAATTTGTTGGTCGAAGAAAATTTGGCGTTGCCAAATAAGTGCTTGTGAAAGCTGACGAAACACAAATCGTTCAGGTGCTATTTTTTGTAGTGCTAACTCAAATTGCTTGTAAGTTTTTTCTAAATTCTCTAGTGCGTGCGTTGGTTTCTTAGCAATTCGCTTATTCCAAACCACTTCTTGATGATACAGCCGATTTCTAAAACGCATAATTTGCTTTAATGTATTGTATAAATCCTTAAAATTACTAAATCTATGTCCAAAAATAGGCTTTAATACACTTTGCCAGTAGGCAACATGTTGATTACGCTTTATATCATAATTAAACAGATTTACCCAAAATCCAAAAGAAATGTGAGAAATGATGTCATTTTCATTGTAGTTACGCCCACATTCACTAATGGCTTTTTGTAGCTGGCGTTTAGATTCTGCATTAAGAGGAGCATTACTATCATTCGCTAGAAAATGAAAGAATTCGTATAAATTATGATTAGGTGCAGCAAGGCGTAACAACTGACTGACTTCATTTCTTAGTGCCACCTCTATTTCTTGAATCAATGAAAAATAAATTCCTGTTCGATGTTGCAAGGCAGTATAAATTGCAATCGCTTCTTTCTGTTTTGTGGGATCATTTCGGAAAAAGCAAAATAAATATGTACTCAGCCGACTTTCTGAAATGCTTATCACTTGTTTGGACAACATATTTTCCTTTACTCAAGTTTAGTTTAATGTAATAATGCTTGTACTGGCAACGGACCCGAAGCCCCAGACGTAGGAGCTGGATCGCTTTGTAAAGTGTGAGAATCGCTTGTTTGCGGTTCAGAAAAGGTAGGTTTTTTAAACCTACCTTTTCTTTATCTACACTGTTCTTCCAACCATTTCTTAAATGTTTCTTTTTTCCAACGAGCTTTCCCCAAAATATATAAATCAGGTTTAGGAAATGAAATATTCTTTTCTAATTCTTGATGGACTAACTCAATATGAGTCTCATACATTCTTCTTGTATTATACACAGTAGCACCTAGCCCTCCATTTATACGCAAATGATGGTTAGGCAAATTAACCAACTCTTGAAACTCATCTGCCCCAATACCTAACCTTTGGATAATATCATTTGCGGAAAGTAATTCGGCAGAACCTTTCATTATACTGTTGATCATTTTATCCTTTGGTGTTGATGCAAGTTGTGCCTCAACGATAGCCTGTTTTACATCTTTAAATTCTGTCATATTTATTTCCCCTTATCTCTTTCTACGATAAATACGATGCTCTACCATTGTGCCGATAATTCGGATTTCTTGCTTTAGCGTTGATAATTTATGGTAATCGGGATTAAGAGCGATCAGCTCGAAATGTTGTCTTCCGTGTTCGTCTAAGTCTTCTAACGGGCGGTATTTTTTGAAAGTAGCCTCATAATCACCATTAATAGCTGCCACAAACTCACCGGCGTGAGGTTGTTCTGTTGGGTCAATAATAACAACATCACCTTCAATAAAATCAGGGTTCATTGAATCGCCTTTGATTTCTAAAGCAAACGCATTTTCAGATACATCAAGATCAGTAAGGATATATTCATAATCCCCACAGGTTTCACGAAAATCTTCAATTCCCGTCCATTGTCCGGCTTGAATATAGCTAATTAATGGGACTTTAGTCATACCGAGGCTAGCAGGTAGAACATTAGACTCTCCATTACCACGCAAGAGCCAACTAATATCGCATTGCAATACTGTAGATAAATCCAAAATATTCTCTGAATTTGGCTTAGTCGTACTACTTTCCCATTGAGATACTGCAACGTGTGAGACCCCTTTTAACGCAGTAGCAAGATCTTTCTGTGTCAATTTTAATTCTTTTCTACGGCTTTTAATTCTATCGCCCAAGGTCTGAGTATTCATAGTATCCCCTTAAAGGTAAAAACAAAGTTGCTGTTAAGTTATCTTAACATTTATTGACTTAAGTTTCCTTTAATTGTATATTTAAGAGGTCTTAAATAAAATTCAAGAAAGGAATTAAGAAAATATGAAAAAAGATGATGTGCTCGAACATTTCGGAACTCTAGAAAAAGTGGCGGCAACTTTAGGGATTAGTGTATCTGCTGTTTCTCAATGGGGCGAGATTATTCCTGAGAAAAATGCGTACAGATTACAAGAGATCACTGCCGGCAAGTTAAAGGTCAAACACTCACTTTATAGAAATAGAAGCAAATAAAAAACCACCGCTGTAACGGTGGCTTTCATACATAATTAAACACGAAAGGTATTTTCGATGAATCAATTATTAAACATTTCGGCACCAAAAGCAAGCATTACGATGAGTAGTCGTGAGATTGCTGAGTTGTGCGAAAAAGAACATCGACACGTTACTCGTGATATAGAAGCGATGTTTAGTCAATTAGATATTCCTGCCGAGGGGTATGCCCATTTTTGGACACACCCTCAAAATGGGCAAACATACCGGGAATTTCGATTGCCTTACGATTTAACCCTTACCCTAATTTCCGGCTATAGCGTGATACTTCGCAAGAAAATTATCGACCGTTGGCAAGAGCTAGAAAGCAGACAAGGTATTCCACAATCTTTCTCTCAAGCTCTACGGTTGGCGGCAGAACAGCAAGAAGTGATTGAGCAGCAGAATCATCAATTAGCCATTCAAGCCCCGAAAGTCGCATTTGTGGAGCATTATGTTGAGGTGGGAACGACTAAATCATTGCGAGAAACCGCCAAAATCCTCAATTTTCCAGAAAAGCGGTTGATTGAGTGCTTAGAACGGGATCGGGTGCTATACCGCCAATCCGGCAACTTACTCCCCTACCAAGACAAACAGGCTAAACAGCTTTTTGCAGTAAAAACCGGCACGGCAGAACACGGTCATAATTTTACCCAAACGAGAGTAACCGCCAAAGGGATTGAATGGATCGCTCAACGTTACGCATCGGAGTTAGGACAATGAGATTTACATCAACCATAAACAACGTCCGCTTAGTAGAGTGGGAAATCAACATCACTCAGGGGGCATTGGTCGATTTAATCAATCAAGCCTCCAGTTGGGCAAAAGCGGTGGTTATTGACGGCATAACCTATTACTGGATGTCATTTAGCAAAGTATGCGAAGAGTTGCCTGCTGTATTTAGCAAAGAAGATACTGTTTACCGCCAATATAAGGTGTTGAAAGAAAAAGGCATTATCGACCACTTCAAAATGGACGGTAAAGATTATGTCCGTTTAACTGAAAAAGGATGTGAATGGAATAAATTCGAGCCGATCCGAGAGTCGGAAAAAAATCCGAGTGTCGGAAATCAATCCGAACAAACTCGGAAAAATTTCCGAGAAAGCTCGGAAAAAAATCCGACAGATAATAATACTAATTATAAAAACAATAATGATCATACTACCCCCCTTAATCCCCCAACGGGGGAGCCTGCCCCGGCTGAAGTTGTGTTGAATTATCTCAATTCGGCTTTGGTAACCTTGGCGGTACAGCTTGGCGAGCGTAAGCCAGTAGGTTATTCACTCAAGCCGTGGGAGAAAAACATCGCAGCACGGATTCGGGAAAGTTCGGTGGCGGACTGTTGCCAAGTGGTGGACTACCTTGTTGCCAAGTGGGGGCGAGACGGCAAAATGCGTGAATACCTCTGCCCGAAAACGATTTTCCGCCAATCCAATTTTGCGGATTATTTGCCAAAATCGACCGCTTGGGCGAGCAATGGCAAGCCGGTTTGTGTAAATGGCAAGTGGGTTGCACCAGCAGAGCTAGAAAAACGCTTGATTATGCCAACGGTAGAGGAAGTAAAAGCCTTGTTTCAGAAATCACTAAGTGGCAATCCGTTTAAGTCGTTGGATTTCAGCAATAAACGCAATTTAGTGATGTACCACGCCACCATCAACACCAAAAACAAGCGACCACTTGAGCGAGATTTGCCGATGATTATCAGCCAAGAAATTAAAAATGCCGTTGAGCGTATCGACCGGCTAAAAGTACCGACATTTTCGTAAGGATTAGACAATGACAGATTTTGACAAAGACAGCTACCAAACACCTAATGATTTGCGTAATTGGCTAAATCACCGCTATGCGTGGTTCCACATTGACGGTTGCTCTAACGGACAAAATGCGTTGTACACCTATTGGATTGGTAAAGCGGCGGACGGTTTAGATGATGATAAATTAAGTTGCCAAATTGCCGATGATTTCTTGGCAGACAACTTGTTGGATGTGTTATTAGATCGGGTGGCTGATTGGGGCGAATTACTCCGTATCTTCGTTAATCCGCCATATAGCAATCCACTGCCGTTTGTACAACGGGCGGCAGAGCTGAAAAAAGCCGGTCATTTAGTTGTAATGTTGTTACCAGCGGATAAGACTACAGAATGGTACACCATTATCCAGCAACACGCTAATGAGGTTATAGACATCATAGGCTATCACGATGAAAAAGGCACTTGGCGGACAGGGCGGATTCAATTTATCAACCCGGTAACAGGTAAACCGGCACAAGGTAATAATAAAGGCTCGATGATTGTTGTGTTTGACCCATTTATTGAGGGCATTGTAACTCGTCAGATGCCACTAGATAAAATCAAGGAATGGGGAAGATAAAATGAATTATTGGGAATTATTTATTGGTATTAGTGCGGTGATTGGCGTATTCATTTTTTTACTATGTGTTGGTGTATTTATGCTGCTCGTTAAAGCCTATGATGATACCGAGAAATGGGGGCAATGATGGCGGAAGGTTTACTACTCACTCCCTATTTTCAAACTGAAGTCGGTATTGTGTTTTACCGTGTGCCGAAAGATGTTTCTCCTGCCGCATTCGGTGAGCGGACATTATTGCGACCGGCACCGACTGATTTAGCGACGGTTAAATCAGGTAAGGTTGCAAATTTTTCGGAAAATTCGACCGCTTGTAAAGAGCTGGCGGCGTTTGCGAAATCAGAAAACGTGAGAGCCGTATTAAATAAACGTGATAGATATAACAACGAATTTCCGTATATGCGATTTGTGAAATCTATTCAGACTTGCCAATGCCGAGATGGCAAATATTGCCACACGGAAAAAGTGCTGGTAGAGAATAAAAACGGTGCGGTGCATATTTGCTGGCATCACGACAAAATGAGAATGGACGGCGAAATTTCAACAGAAAAATTAGAAGAATTGGCGGATGAAAACTGGGAAAGGTTTATCGCCCAACAAATCCGCTTAACCTTACGCAAAAAACAATCTACCGCTATTGAATTTGCGGACTTAGTGTTGTTTGCGAGTATCAAAGGTTTGCTTGATGAATTAGACAGCAACGCATTACAGCAGTTTCTCGGCTATCCACCACTGAATAATAGCGGTGTGAGCCAAGAAAGTAATATAGGCTTTGATGATGTGCCGAATGCCCGGGCCAATCTCAAAAAATGGGCGGAAAAATTAAAACTGAAAGTCGAACCGGAACCGTTGGCGGCATTTATGGCAAAACCGAAATTACAGCGGTTTGAATGGCGTAAGTGGTTGCAGTTTGTAAAAGCACAACCTTGTATGTGTTGCGGTAAACAAGCAGACGATCCACATCATATTATTGGCTATGGCGGAGCGATGGGTAGCAAACAGCACGATTTATTTGTAATACCACTCTGCCGAATCCATCACGATGAGTTACATCGTAATGTGGGTAAGTTTGAGCAAGATTACGGCTCACAGTTGGAGTTGTTGATTAAGTTTTTAGACCGAGCGATAGGTTTGGGGGCGTTAGAAATTGATGGTTGAATTAGTGCTGCCCTATCCGCCAAGTGTAAACGACTATTGGCGGTGGGTAAGCAAAACAAGACGAGTGGTGTGTAAACGAGGCAAAGATTATCAATGGGCAACATTTATTGCGAGTCGAGAGAAACCCTCATTTATAGGACAGGTGGAAATTGAATGCGATGTTTACTTTCCCGATAACCGAGATCGGGATTTGGATAACTTAGGCAAGTGCATTTTAGATTCGTTGGTATATAGCAAAGTCATTGTTGATGACTCCCGGCACTATGTCAAAAAGCTGACATTTGAGGACAAGGGCAATCAAAAAGGCGGTGCGGTAATTGTAAGGATTAAGGAGAGGTTAGATGTTAATTGATATTAAAGGTATTTTACGGTTTTGGGGCTATTCCGCCAACGGCAGACTCGGCACAGAATTTCCCTGCGTGGCGGCAGGTATGAAACCCGCCGTGCCGGCAAGCAACCACCGCATATTGCGTTTAACTGACGAGTCCATTTTTGAGATTGACCGCTGTATCAAACAGCTTAAAGAGCAAGAGCCTCAGCAATATGAGGTGCTGATTGGTCGATATGCAGCAAGGGTGTCTGATACACAAATCGAAAAAGTATTAGGTATCAGTCACTCCACATTTAAACGAGAACTGGCACAGGCGGAAATGTATGTGCTGGGTGTGGTAGTTGGGTTAAAATTGGCGTTGGTGGTTTAAATAATGTGATCTATATCACTATACCATTCCTAAAAATACGATAAAGTATAAGCTCCTTTTACCTATGGAGATTTTGAAATGAAAAAATTATTATGTCTGTTGCCATTTATAGCCTTTGCTCAAGCAAAAGAATACACCCCGTCACAATTAAAACAAATGATTAATTCTGGGAATTATCCTCAACAAGGAGAAGCAAAATCCGAATCAAGTAGAATGGATTTCTCAGATTGCGTGCTTACGACTAAAGCACTCTTATCTGAGATAGCCAGTAATTACCCAGTATCTACCATTGTTGACACTTCTATGGTTTATTCCGTGAAAGCTTGGGTTAATGACGCAGCTCTTACTGTGACTTGTTCACAACCAGATGGGAAAAGAGTAATTACTCAATCAGCATACAAATAGAATCGGTATAATTCTTAATTACTTACGGAAAGATGAAAATGAAAAAACTCTTATTTATGAGCTTAATAGGACTTACTTTATCTGCGTGTCATTCCGGGTTTACACATAACAGCAGTAGTGATTCAAAATCGGAGACAAGAGAAGTTTATTCCACTCCACAAATTGATAATGCCAACGCTACGATACCAGGGCAAGGTCGTATATTCCCTCCGTCAAAAGTAGAAAAATCGGTAGGTAAGCAATCAAAAGTTAAAGCAAAAAAGAAAGCTGTTTCATCATATTCCACTAAGAAACGTTATAGAAATTTTAGTAGTTGTGATTGCGGTTATGGCTATTGCTACGGGCCAAGAGGCGGCAGATATTGCTACACATCTGGCGGTAACAAAAGCTATCGTTAAATTAACTAAGCCCTATTGCAATCAATGGGGCTTTGTTTTAGCGGCAAGTGTTCAAATGGTCAAAAAATGATTGACAAGGTTCACCTGAAAGTGTATCGTTTATGTAATCCTTGCGATTAGTGCAAGTGCATTACGCAACACTATTTTTATAGCCCTGATTGGTTTTCCAGTCGGGGCTTTTTTATTGCCTCAAAAATGAGGTGGAGTATGAAATATATGAAAGATATGGGAACGCAAAGCTATATTTGGTCTAGCTTTGGTGGTTTTATTGCTTGGTTAAGCGATCAGCAAAACTTAATGATATTAAGCCTAGCTATTGGTATTGTTACAGCTTGTGCGAATTTGTATCAGCGTTGTGAAGATGGTAAACGGCGTAAGCGTGAAGATGAGCGGGCGGAAGAGCTTCATCAAGCGAAAATGACAAGATTGAGAAAGGGGTTAAGTGATGAGTAAAAGCCTTAAATATGGCAGTGGTATCGTTTGTGGTATCGCTGCCATTATTGCATTAGTCCAATATCAACATCCCGAAATCCGCACTAACCAAGCTGGATTAGAGATTATCGGTAATGCTGAGGGTTGCAGACGTGATCCGTATAAATGCCCTGCCGATGTAATCACGGTTGGGATTGGCTCAACGGAGTTTGGCGGTGAAAAGATTAACCCATACCATCTTTATTCGGATAAAGAAATTGCTGACCGTTGGGCAAAAGATTTGAAGATTGCGGAGAGTTGTGTCAATCGTCATTTTAATGGTAAAGACATGAACGATAATCAATTTTCGGGAATGACGTCCGCTGTATTTAATATGGGTTGTTATAACATGAGATTTTATCGGAATAAACAAGGTCAATATGTGCAGACTACCATCCATAAACTCGCAGTGAATAAACAATTTGAGGAGATGTGTCATCGACTACCTGACTTTATTCGTGCCAGTGGTAAGGTGTTGAACGGATTGGTTATCCGCCGTGAAAAGGAGAAAGCATTATGCTTAACTGGATTAGTGGCACGATAGCCATTGTGATTTTGGGCTTGTGTGTATGGTTATGGGGTCAGTCTCAGATGATAGATAGCTTAAGAGCCGAGAACCAAACGCAAGCCCAAACCATTGAGCAGCAACAAAAAGTCAATCAACGGCTTGCTGATACGCTCGAGCAAGAGCGACAAGCGGTCGAAAAAAGCCAACAAATTGCAAATGAGCTGCGAACTAAAGTGGAGGTTGCACAAAGTGAAATTAAATCAATACTGGCACAAGACAGTTGTGCTAAAGCTGATTTGCCTAATGGCGTGGCTGATAGTATTAAGCGGCTGCACCAGCAAAACAATCACAAGCACTGAATATTTATATCCGCCGGCAGCATACCTAGTACCGTGCGAGCGAACAGAGTTTAGCGGTAAAACCTACGGCGATACGGTCGAGTATCTCGTTAGAGTAATGGGAGAGCGTGATTTGTGTGCGAGTCAGATTGACCGTATCAGAGAGTGGCAAGCACAAACCAAACAGGGTTTTAAATGACTTGGTGGATTAAACCGCTAATGAGAGTGGGAGCTTAATTGCTCCCTTTTCATTTGCGTTACATTACTTAGTTATGCTTTTGATTGTATCAAGATCATAACTAAGCAATGTGTTCTATTAACAAAAGGATTACTTATGATTATTAAATTGAAATTAGGTTCGGTGCTTGTGTTATCACAAGTTAAACAAGCGACTATTGCATACGCTGATTCAGAGGCGTATCAAACAGCAATCGAGCAAGCCAAGAAAGGTTTACGCGATGAAGATAAAGGTAAACCGTTTGAAACGGTTCTTCACTTACCTGCTGTGTATGCCGATGAAGATGGACAAGAAGAAGTTTGCCCTGAGCAGATTGCAACTACAGTACGTTCAGATAATGTAAGTGGCGATCCTGTTGCGGTGGTATTGATTCTAGATGATAACGTGGTTGGCGAACTGCAATCTATTTTCATTTATAAGACAGATTATGCGGAAGTGCTTACTGATACAGGCACTACACTAAGTAAAGTAAAAGCTAAACGTTATCGATAACTTATTATGCCAGCTAGAATACCCAAAGCCTGTCGCAAGCAAGGCTGCAAACATACAACCACTGATCCAAGTGGTTATTGTGATACGCACAAGTCTTGTGGTTGGCAGCGACATCAGCAAGGTAAAACATCATCGCAACGTGGCTACGGCTCACAGTGGCGAAAGCTAAGAGCAATCGTATTAGAGCGTGATAAGCATTTGTGCCAAGCCTGTTTGCAGCGAGGTTTGTATGTATCAGCCTCAGCTGTGGATCATATAATTGCCAAAGCACACGGTGGTAATGATGATTTATCCAATCTACAAAGTTTGTGCTACTCGTGCCATAAAACGAAAACCGCACGAGAACGGTTAGCGTAAAAATTTGGCAGGGAGGGGGGAGGAAAATCGCTAGGGCGAACGCTCTTCGAAACCGCCCCCTGAACTCAATTTTTACAACCGCGAAATTAAAAATTTAGGGTAAACGCCAAATGACAGGAAAATCCACTACGCCGGGACGAGGGCGAAAACCCACCCCGACCAAAGTGAAAGAGCGTCGAGGCAACCCCGGAAAACGAAAGCTAAATCAGAATGAACCTGAATTTAGCCCATTTAATGAACATAGCCCACCACCGCCACAGCTTAATGAAGATGGCCAGCGAATGTGGGCTTTTCTTTTGAAAGAATTATTACCTCAAGGTGTACTGTTTCAAACCGATCTTGAGGTTGTAGCCAACTATTGCATCGCTTATCAGAACCGAAATTCAGCCTGTAAAGACATTGATAAATACGGCACATTTGTTGAAAACAGCAATGGTGGACTCTCCAAAAACCCTGCCTTTACTGTACTGAATGAGGCTCTAAAACAGATGACAACATTTGGATCTCTGCTTGGACTTGACCCCAGCAGCCGCCAACGTCTAACTGGCAAAGCAGACGAACAAAACATCAACCCATTTGCGGAGTTATTACAATGACGGACAATATCAAAAAAGCGACTAAATACGCCAAAGATGTTGTTGCAGGGAAAATTCCGGCTTGCCGTTTCATTGTAAAAACCTGCCAGCAATATCTTGATGATCTTGAACGCCAACAAGCGGTCGAATTTCCCTATTATTTTGCGGAAGATAAAGCAGAAAAAGCTTGCAAGTTCATTCAATATCTACCGCACACCAAAGGCGAATGGGCATTAAAACGGCAGAACATCACACTTGAACCGTGGCAACTGTTCATCGTAGCCAATGCCTTTGGCTGGTTACGAAAATCTAACAACCTTCGCCGCTACCGTGAAATTTATGTGGAAGTGCCAAGAAAAAATGGTAAATCAGCAATTTCCGCCGGTGTCGGCTTGTATATGTTTTGTATGGACAACGAATTTGGAGCCGAAGTCTATTCAGGTGCGACTACCGAAAAACAAGCGTGGGAAGTTTTCCGCCCGGCACGCCTAATGTGTAAGAAAACCGATCTACTTTGCTCAACCTTCGGCATTGAAGTAAATGCTTCTAATCTAAACCGTCCAAGTGACGGTTCACGCTTTGAACCGCTTATCGGCTCACCGGGTGATGGTGCTTCGCCAAGTTGTGCGATTGTGGACGAATACCACGAACACAAAAACGATGAACTCTACACCACAATGCTCACCGGTATGGGAGCAAGAAAACAGCCGTTAATGTTCATCATCACTACTGCAGGTTACAACATTGAAGGGCCGTGTTACGACAAACGCCGTGAAGTGATTGAAAAACTTAACGGAGCAATCCCAAATGACGAACTATTCGGCATCATATACACCATAGATGAAGATGATGACTGGACGGACGAAAGCGTACTCCGCAAAGCGAACCCCAATTTTGATGTATCGGTTTATGGTGATTATCTGATTAGCCAACAAAACAAAGCGATCAACAACGCACGGCTCACCAACACTTTCAAAACCAAGCACCTGAACGTATGGGTATCAGCAAAAGAGAGCTTCTTCAATATGGTTAGTTGGGAAAACTGCAAAGATGAAAGCCTTAGCCTCAATGATTTCCAAGATGACGAGGTTTATTTAGGGCTAGATATGGCTCGCAAACTCGATATGAACTCGCTCGTTAAAGTATTCAGTCGAATGATAGATGGCAAACGTCATTACTACTGCATTGCTCCTGAATTTTTTGTGCCGGAGGATACGGTTTACAACACCGACACGGCCTTAAAACGTGTGGTAGATAAGTATCAAAAATGGGTAAACAGCGGGCATTTAACTGCAACGGACGGTGCAGAAGTGGATTATCGAGAAATCGAAGAAGTCATTAAAGAAACTAACCACCAACACAGAGTGTCTTGTGTGGCGATTGACCCACACGGAGCGATTGCAATCAGTCACAACTTGGCGGACGAAGGTTTAAACCCGATAACCATTACCCAAAACTACACTAATCTTTCCGACCCAATGAAAGAGCTAGAAGCAGCCATCGAAAGCGGACGTTTCCATCACGACGGCAACCCTATTATGACGTGGTGTATCGGTAACGTTGTCGGTAAAACTGTGCCGGGTAATGATGATGTGGTTCGCCCGATTAAAGAAATCCCCGAAAACAAAATTGACGGAGCAGTTGCTCTAATGATGGCCATCGGTCGCATTATGTTGAACGTGGACGATAACTTTTTCCCTAATGAGGTATTAGAATTATGAAAACGCTCCTAACAGATGTCATCGGTATTGGCGGATTTTTAATACTTTGTTATGGCGTGTATCTCCAATATGGAGAGGCTATTGCTTGTATGGCTGGTGGAACACTCTTATTGATCTATGCCCTTATAAGTGCCGGAGGTAAGCGGTGATTTTTGACAAACTTTTTACCACTCGCTCACTGGAAAATCCAGCCGTCCCATTAAATGCAGAGAACGCCTACGAAGAATTATTCGGCACACAACCAACAAAAGCAGTCAGTCCTGATTTAGCGATGAAACTCGCAGCGGTTTATGCTTGCGTATATGTTCTTTCCAGCTCTATTGCTCAATTACCGCTCCACGTTAAACGCAAAAGCGGCGATAAAGTAGAAACCGTTCGAGATCACTCAACTTATTACTTACTGCACGACAGCCCGAATTTTTGGCAAACCTCATATAAATTGCGTGAGTATGCTCAAAGTGCGGTGTTACTGTATGGTAATGCGTACATTCACATTGTGCGGAATAAAAATGGCACGGTGCAGTCTCTCGAATCACTTGAACCGTGGAAAGTTCAGCTACTGAAAAATGGCGGTCGTTACGTTTACGGCTATTATGATGACGACAAAACATTGAGCATTTCGCCCGATGATATGATTCACATTAAATCACTTGGGCCATCGATCAAAACCGGCAAATCCGTTATTCAAACCCACGCTGAAACCATTGGTCTAGGGCTAGATGCTCGCAAATTTGCCAGCGGATTTTTTGGCGGCAACGCACGACCGGCAGGGATTTTATCGGTAAAAACACCTATCAATAGCAGTTCTTGGGCTAATTTTAAGTCAATGTGGCAAGAGGCTCAAAATAAACTCCGTAGCGAAGAAAACAAAACCATTTTACTCCCGGCAGAACTTGATTATAAAGCCCTGACTGTATCGCCGGTTGATACCGAACTACTGTCAATGATGAAACTCAACCGCTCAGAAATTGCCGGTATTTTCAATGTACCGGCTCATATGATTAACGACTTGGAAAAAGCCACTTTCTCCAACATTTCCGAGCAAACCATTCAATTTATCCGCTATAGCGTAATGCCGTGGGTAGTAAATTGGGAACAAGAGCTAAATCGCAAAATCTTTACCGAAGCAGAACGCAAAGCAGGCTACTTCGTCAAATTTAACCTTGCCGGCATTATGCGTGGCACAGCAGCTGAGCGAGCCACTTTCTACCACAATGCTATTACCGATGGCTGGATGTCTCGCAACGAAGCTCGACAACTGGAAGATATGAACCCAGTTGAGGGCTTAGACGAAATGTTAGTCAGCGTGAATGCAGCCCAACAATCTCAACACAATCAACAACAGGAGAACAGCAATGAGTGATATTGAAAAACGCTCCTACGCTGGCGAAGTACGAGCTGAAAACCGAGAAAATGAACCAACGCACATTATCGGCTACGGCTCGGTATTCAACTCAAAGTCGGAAGTAATGTGGGGTTTCCGTGAAATCATTATGCCAGGAGCCTTTGATGATGTCCTTGAAGACGATGTAAGAGGTTTATTCAATCACGATCCGAATTTTATTCTAGGTCGCAGTAAAGCCGGTACATTAAGCCTTTCTGTTGATGAAACAGGCTTAAAATATGACATCATCGCCCCTGATACGCCAACCATTCGTGATTTAGTGATCGCCCCTCTAAAACGTGGCGACATTACTCAATCGTCCTTTGCGTTTCGTATCGCTCGTAACGGTGATGATTGGTACGAAAATGAAGATGGTGTCATTATTCGGGAAATCCACAAAATTTCACGTCTGTATGATGTCAGTCCGGTAACTTATCCGGCTTACCAAGAAGCCAGCAGCACGGCACGCTCCCTTGAAGCGTGGAAAGAAGCAAGAAATTCAGGAGCAATCGCAAAAGCCGTTTCACAAAAAGCCGCACGAGAGCGGTTTTTAAGCCTAATCAGTGCTTAAACCAACACAATTTTTATCAATACGAGCCACATTCTTGTGGCTTTTTTCATTTAAGAGGAAACCAAAATGGCTAAATTACACGAGCTACAAGAAAAACGCCGCAATATTGCGGTACAAATGCGTCAATTAAATGACGAAATCGGAGAAAAAACGTGGACGGATGAACAACGCACCAAGTGGGATTCGATGAAACACGAACTTGTCGGGGTAGAGGCACAAATTGAGCGTGAAGAATCGTTACGTTCAACCGATGCACTCTTTGTGGAAGAAAAACGTGAAGAGCAAGTTAAAGATCCTGTGTTAGATGTAGAAGCAAAACGCTCACAAGTATTTGATTCCTTCTTACGCCGTGGCTTAAGCGAATTAACTCAAGAAGAAAAGCAGGTAATGGCTGAACTTCGAGCTCAGGCAGCGGGTACTGATAACAAAGGTGGTTACACCGTGCCAAAAGAAATGCAGGCTCGTATTGTAGAAAAAATGAAAGCCTATGGCGGTATTGCAAGCGTAGCTCAAATTCTTAATACGGCAGATGGTCATCCGATTATGTGGGCAACCGCAGACGGCACAGCAGAAGAAGGTGAATTAATCGGTGAAAACGTAGCTGCGACCGAACAAGATGTGGAATTTGGTTCTGCTGAATTGGGTGCGAAAAAACTTTCTTCCAAAATTATCCGTGTATCGAATGAATTACTACAAGATTCCGGTGTGGATATTGAAGCGTTTTTAGCAAGCCGCATCGCTCAACGTATCGGTCGTGCGGAAGCAAAATATCTAATCCAAGGCACAGGTTTAGGTACACCGGCACAACCGAAAGGTTTACAGGCTGCCGTGACCGGTGTAACTCAAGCAGCAGCTGCAACTGCGGTAGCGTGGACAGATTTAAATGCTTTAATTCACTCAGTTGATCCAGCATATCGAAATTTAGACACGACTCGTCTTGCGTTTAACGACAACACATTGAAGGCATTAAAAGAAATGGTGGACGGTCAAAAACGCCCATTATGGTTGCCTGATATTGCAGGTGTTGCACCGGCAACTATTTTAGGTCAGCAATATGTTATCGACCAAGGCATCGCAGACATTGCTGCCGGTGCGAAATTTGCTTACTTCGGTGATTTTAGTCGTTTTATTATCCGACGGGTCTCGGGTATGACATTACGCCGTTTAGTGGAACGCTACGCAGAGTTTGATCAGGTCGGTTTCTTGGCATTCCACCGTTTCGACTGTGTGCTTGAAGATACCGCAGCAATAAAATCATTAGCCGGTAAAGGCTAATCGCTCTACGCAGGGAGAAAGACTATTCTCCCTGTTTCTATAAGGTAAAGCAATGAACATTACCCTAGAAGAAGTCAAACAACAATGCCGTATCGAACACGAGCTGGAAGATGATTTGCTCAATGGCTACCTGCTTTCAGCCCGAAAAACGGTAGAAAATCTGACTAATCGCCAACTTTTTGATGAACTACCCGAAGAACCACCGGCAAATGCCTTGCTTCTGACGGCAGATCTCAAAATGGCGGTATTAATGCTCACGGCATACTTGTACGAAAACCGAAGCGGCTGGAATGAAGCGAATAACTCACCGAATTTTGCCATTCCGCCAACAGTCGAGATTATTATTCAACCCTATAAATTCATCACGCTCTAACAAGCGGTCAAATTTTCCGAAAAATTTACATAAGGAAAGGTATGAACATCGGCAAACTTCGTCATCGGATTATTATCCAAACGCAACGCAACCGCCCAAGCGAATATGGTGCAGTCGTTGCCGAATGGCACGATTTACACACCGCTTGGGCGGAAGTTAAACCGATTTCGGGGCGAGAACTTAACTCGGCAAACCAAATTCACAGTGAGGCTACGATGCAAATTTGGCTACGTTACTTGCCGAACCTTGATCACACAATGCGAGTGAAATTTGGTAACCGCCTATTTGAGATTGTGGCAATCCAAAACTGGCGGGAACTTGATCGAAGTCTATTACTGCATTGTAAGGAACTAACCAATGGCAATGCTCAACGTTAAGATTGAAGGCTTAAAAGAGCTTGGTCAAAAAATGCAATCGTTAGGCAAAAAAGCCTCAAATCGGATTGCAGTCAAAGCGATGCGACAAGGTGGTGCGATAGTGCGAAATACCGCCCGAGCCAAAGCTCCTGTATTGCAAGAAAACGTACCACATCGTAAAAAAGGCACATTGAAAAAAGCGATTACCGCCCGAACCAAAATTAAAAACGGTAAAACAGAAACAATCGTTTGGGTTAAGAAATTGACCGACAAACAAATTAGCCGTTTCAAAGGGAAAAGCGGAAGAGGTGGGGCTTACAATCCTAACGATCCGTATTACTGGCGGTTTGTAGAGTTCGGCACAAGCAAAATGGGAGCAAAGCCATTTATGCGACCGGCTTTTGAACAAAGCAAACAGCAAGCGGCGAAAGCTATTACCGATACGCTCCGCACCGAAATTCACAAGGAGGCTTCTTGATTCAAAATGAACTCTACTCTGCCCTGAAATCACTGGTTTCAGGGCGTTGTTTTTATGAAGTGATTCCTGAAACTAATCGGGAATATCCTGTAATTGTCTATCAATTCCCAACTATTACACCAAATTCTGCTTTAGAAGATGGCGATCTTGATGATTTTACAGTACAGATTGACATTTACAGCCCCAATCCTGATGACATCTTCGCTTTGCGTAAACCAATTTTTACTGCCCTAACAGAAAACTTTGATTTTGCTGAGCGTGTGAATGATTTCAGCGATTACGAACCCGACACTAAACTACATCGTCGGGTGATGACTTATCAAATTGCTTACGGAGAATAACCATATGGCAACACAAACCACCCCATTTCAGGGAACAAAATTTTATATTGGTACTGGCTTAACCCAAGAAAAAGCCATTACTGCTTGTACGGTAACACCTAATGCAACAATTACCGCCGCTGGTCACGGTGCTAAAGTAGGCGATTTTGTCAAAATCACCGGCTTAGGTTCACTTGATGGCTTTTATCCTGTTAAGTCTGTTGCTTCAGATGTCTTAACATTTGCTGATGAGGTAGATTGGACATCACAAGATAGACCAACGGATTTCGCAGCAGCAAAAGTAGCAGTTGTGAAATGGTCATCAAACTTCTGTGCGATCAAAAACATTGAAGGCGATGGCGATACATTAGGCGAAGAAGATGTGACGACAATGTGTTCGGAAGGAACAGAAACCGAAGCAGGTGAAATTGAATATGGTTCAATTAAACTTACATTCTTTTATGCGCCGGCTACGGCAATGCAGTCAGATCTTCGCAAGAAATTCTTCGCAAAAGAAACGTTCCCTTGGATGATGGTATTAAAAAACAAACAAGGTTCTTTATATGGCACAGGTTTCATTCAAACCAGCCCGAACTGGAGCGGTGAAGTAAAAGGTAAATTTGAATCAGGCGTTACGATTAAAAAATCAAAACGTGATTATCATTTACCTGTAATTGCATAATTTTGCCCGAAATAGACCGCTTGTATAGCGGTCTTGTTAATTTGATGAGGATGAAAAATGACTATTGGCACTCGTGAATCATTATTAGCAGAAAATAAGCCAAAACTGAAGAAAATCAAAATTGGTAATTCCGAATACTTTATTCGTGAATTTAATGTTGGCGATATGAACCGTAGCTTATATGGCCAGCAAAAAGTAATGTGTGAGCTAGCAGAAGCTCAAGGCATTGAATTAAACTATGATGATCCTGAAGAGTTAGTAAAACAGCTCAGCAAAGTTTACGATCCGTATCGCTTAGCCAGAAACCTTGCTCTACGTTTATGTGATGCAGATGGTAATAATTTGTTTGATTTTGAAAATATGGACGATTTAGAAGCGTTATCCCGCCTAGATAAATCCGTATCAGAAGAGTTAAGCCGTGCATTAATGGTAGAAGAACCAAAAAACTCACAACCCGACGCAAGTTCCAACTAATACTCAGTCTTGCGTTGGGTAAAACATTAGCAGAAATCGAAGAAATGCCTGAATCGCATTTCCAAGAATATATGTTATTTTATGAAGAACAACCTTTTGGACTATGGAGAGAAGATTACCGTACAGCACAGATTTCACATCTGTTAGCGGCAATTCATCGAGATCCGAAACAAAAAGCCACAACCATTAGCGATTTAATGCCCTTCTTTTCTGAAAAGAAGAGTGCTGAAAATGATGAAGATGATGGTTCAGTGGCTTATCTGGCTAATCGATAAAATAGTTATTGCATGGCGTAAAACTAGACAATATAATCAAAGTATTAGTAACAAGTAGGAGAATTGGCATATGCGTGATTTTATCCAGTTTTGGGCAAAATTCTTTTTTATAATGCTGATAGCATTAGGTGCAGTATTTCTTCTATTTGCTGTTGATTTTGCCTATATTCTCACATTTTTTGGTATGTTTGCCATTGTGTTTGTTGTTCGCTTAGTCCAGGCTATTATTCAAACTAACAGACACTATGATGACTTAGAAAAGGCTGAAAAAGAAAAAGCCCGTGTAAACTACGTCATTATTAAATAAAACTAAATTTTTCAAAGAAGCCCGCATTTGCGGGCTTTTTTATTGGGGGGAATATGGCTTCTCTTGGTAACTTAAATATCAGCTTGAGTTTGGAAACAGTCCAATTTCAGCAAGGGCTAAACAAATCTGCTTATCAATCACAAAAATTTTCAAGAGAATTTCAAGTAAATTTATCTGCCGCACAAAACAAAGCAAGACAATTCTCCGAACGTACAACCCAATATTTAAATAATATTGAACGTGCAGCTACCTCAATTAATAAAACAGCAAATATCAGCTTATTTTCAAGTATTGCCAACTGGGCAGGAAACAATTTGGTATCTGCAGCCTCACAAACATTGAAATATGCGGATAGCTATACAGAATTGCAAAACCGTATGCGTTTAGTAACTGATAGCCAAAATGAAATGGTCGCTGCAACTAATACGGTATTTGATATATCGTTACGCACAAATCAAGCTGTTGGAGCAACTTCAGAAGTTTACCAACGATTTGCGAAAAATGCTGATACTCTCAAAATTAGCCAAAAACAAGTTGCTGAATTGACAGAAACAGTATCAAAAGCAGTTGCAATGTCTGGGGCAAGTTCTGCTTCTGCAGAAGCTGCTTTAATGCAGTTTGGTCAGGCAATGGCAAGCGGTGAATTACGTGGTGCTGAACTCAATTCTGTTATGGAGCAAACTCCAGCATTAGCACAAGCTATTGCAGATGGTTTAGGTGTGAGCGTTGGTGCATTAAAGGATATGGGGAAGAATGGCGAGCTCCAAATCTCGAAAGTGATTGAAGCTCTCCAAAAAGCGAAAGATACCGTTGATACGGATTTTGAAAAGCGTGTAAAAACACTTTCAATGTCCTTTACCAACCTTGAAACATCAATGATCCAATTCGTTGGACAGGTTGATTCAACATACGGTGTTACTCAAAAACTGGCAGAAGGAGTTGATTTTGTATCTGAAAATCTTGAAAGTATGATCAAAGTTGCTGGAGCTCTTATTGGAGCATTAGCAATCGGGCATATCAGTAAGTATTCGGCGACACTCTTACAAACAGGTTACAACAGTGCGAAAAATGCAATCGCTCATACTCGTGAAGCTCAAGCTATTTTAGCCAAAGCAACAGCAATGCGGACTGCTGCACAAGTGGAAATGGCAAGTCTTGCCGCACAGCTTCAGCTAGCTCAATCAGAAAAAACTCGCTACGCTTTACGTGAGCAAATGAAAGTGCAAGCAGCTCAAATTATTGCTTTGGCGGAAGCAGAGGCAACAGCCAAACGCAATTTAGCAGCAGCAAACACTTTAGCCAGTACAGCGGCTAGAGGGTTACAGAGTGCAATGGCATTACTTGGTGGCCCCGCTGGTGTGATTATGATTGCAGCAAGTGCGTTAATGTATTTTAGCAGTCAAGCAGATCAAGCTCGCCAAAAAGCCCTAGATACAGCAGGGGCAAACGAACGTTTAAAAGAAAGCTATGATGGGTTAAGTGCTGCCGCTATCTCGCTCAAAATTACCCAACAACAGGAAGAATTAGAAAACTACAAAAACCAAATTCAACAACTTCAATCTGATATATCAGTCTTAGAAGCTAACTGGTTTACAACAGGCTTACCAATTCCTGATAGCGTAAAAAAAGAGATTGCCGAACTAAGCGATCAAATTGAGCTGTTGAAAGAAAATGCCAACATTGATTTCTCTGTGCTTGAAAACCAACTTGAGGCATTGGCCCGGGCAATGTTATCAAGCGGAAAAAGTCTTGATGATGTTAGGGATAAATTTAAACTCTTAGGTATTGATGCAAGCGAAACGGAATGGATTTTAGCAGGCATTCCCTCAACGCTAAATGATATTGGTGATAGTGCCGAAAAAGCTGCAGGGGAAACACTTAATCTTGATGATGCAATGAAAAAATTGCAAGAGAGATCAGTTACTTTAGCTCAAAAATTGGAAGTCGCTAAACTGGAACAACAAGGGCAAGCAGAATCAGCCTATGTACTTGCTGGACTTTATGAATTATTGGGTGTTGAAGGAGCTAAATATAATGAGGTTTTAATCGGCATTGCCACAGGTACAATTACTGCAGCTAATGCGGCAGATAAAGCCATTGGGCTTTCGCAGGAAACATTGAAAAAAATCCTTGACGGCAAAGCTATGCTACAAGGAATGTTCAAAAATGAGACTCAAATTCAGACCATTAAAACTGAGTTAAGGGAAAGAGCTAAAGTAACTAAGCCCAAAAAAGAGAAAAAAGCCAAGAAAAGTGGTGGCGAAAATGCTCGCGATAATTGGCTTTCATTTTATGATGATTTACGCAAGAAAAGCGGTTCAACGTTAAATGAAATCAATCTCGAAGAAACACGAATGTTTCAACGACTTGAAGAGCATATGAAAAAAGGAGTGGTTTCTCATACTGAGTATGAAACAGCTAAAACAGCCATTACACAGCGTTTTGCGAAAGAACGTTTAGAGTTAGCAGGTAAATATGCTCCTGAAAAACTACTTTCCGCAAATTTAAAAGATGAATTGTCTGCTATTCAGGAATTACGTAAAGCAGGTCATCTGACAGAGAGTGAATATCAAATAGCAGAGCAACAACTCAAATTTGATTATGCTCAAAATAAATCTCAACAAGCTATTAGCCCGATAGATCAAGTGCGTGGAATGTATGATTCTGAGCAGGACTTGAAAAATCAACAAGCCCGAGAATTAGCCCAACTTCAAGCATTTTATGATCAGAAATTGATGACTGAAGAGGAGTTTCAGAAACGTAAACAGCAAATTATTTCGCGTTACGAAAATGAACGCTGGCAAAAAGAAATGTCCGAGTATGCGACAGGACTTAATGATCTTGGTGGTGCATTTGATGTTCTTACATCAACTGTTGAACAGTCGGCCGGTAAACAGTCAGCCGCTTATAAGGCAATGTTTGCCGTATCAAAAGCCTTTGCTATTGCCGAAGCTAGTGTGAAACTATCACAGGCTATTGCTCAGGCTATGGCTGATACAACTGCACTTACTCCAGCACAGAAATTTGCGAATATGGCAGCAGTTGCAGCTGCTGGAGCAAATGTCATTTCTCAAATTACAAGTGTTGCCTTTGCGAAAGGAGGCCACGTTCAAGGACCTGGGACAGGTACAAGCGATTCAATTCTTGCTCGATTATCCAATAACGAATTTGTGATGACCTCTCGCACGGTCGATCATTATGGTGTCGGATTTCTTAATGCCCTTAATCAACGTCGTTTACCTAAATTTGCGAATGGTGGTCACGTCGGTGGCAAGTCAGGTAATTATGATGGTTTGTTTAATAGTAACAATGCCCAAAGCAATGAAGTATCTATTACGATCAACATTGATAGCAATGGAAATGAGGAAGTTACAATGGAGCAAAAAGCTGCACAAGGAAAAGAACTCGCTATGGCTATTCAGGCTAATGTGCTTGAAGTATTGAAAAAGCAACGTCGCCCAGGTGGTTTGCTCTCATAGGTGGTAAATATGGCATTAAAAACGCTGTCGTGGTGTCCGCAACCCGGTTACACAGTGGAAGAAGAACCACGACGAAAAGTGCTGAAGTATGGTAACGGCTATCAGCAACGAATGGAAGATGGAATTAATACTCTGCTACGTAAGTATTCCGTAACCTACAAAATAAAAAACAAAGAATCGGCACAATTCCGTAACTTTATGAAAGAACATAGCGGAGTTCGTGCCTTTTATTTTAAAGATATAGCTCTTGGTGGCGAGTTAGTAAAGGTTGTATGTACTAAATTTCCTCGACAAGTGGGGAAAACACACACAATATTTACTTGTGAATTTGAAGAGGTGGTGTAATGCCAAAAGATCTACCGTCAAAAATGGCTCAAGAATTGCCCAAATTGGAACAAGGGGCGTTGATTGAACTATGGGAAATTGATTTACGCCATATTGCCAACAGCAATGGCGATAGCGGTGAACTATATCGATTCCATAATGGTGTAAGTCAAAGCCGTGCGAATATTTGGTGGCAAGGTAACGAATATCAAGCCTACCCGATTAAAGCCGATGGTTTTGAAATTAGCGGACAAGGACCAAGCTCACGCCCCACGCTTACAGTTTCCAACCTGTACGGCATTATTACCGGCATTGCTGCCAACTTTGGGCAAGGCGTGGGCGGTAAAGTCACTCGCCGCTTGGTGTACGCTCAATTCCTTGATGCTCGTAATTTTACCGGTAACAAAAATAATAAAGCTGATCCGACACAAGAAGCAGTAAGTTACTTCATTATTGAGCAACTTAAAAGCCTTGATGATGAACAAGCGACCTTTGAACTGGCTTCGCCGGCAGAAACCGATAACGCCAAAATTCCGCTACTAATGATTACTTCTGATGTGTGTATTTGGCAATATCGCTCCGCTCAATGCGGTTACACTGGCGGGCCAGTTGCTGATGAATTTGATAAACCGACATCTGACCGTAAAAAAGATAAATGCTCACATTGCATTCGTGGCTGTAAACTGCGTTTTGGCGAAAATGCAGTGTTACCCTTTGGCGGTTTCCCTAGTACTACACAATACGGAAATTAAAATGCAAATTGATGACCGATTAAAAAAAGAAATTCTAGATCACGCCAAACAATGTGAACCGCAAGAGTCTTGCGGTTTTGTTGTTTTAGAGCAAGGAGAATTAGTGTTCTACCCTTGCCCAAATATAGCTGATGATCCTGAACATTTTTTTGAGATTGATTATGAAGAATGGGTTATGACATCAGAACTCGGAGAGATTATAGCTCTCGTCCATTCTCACCCTGATTCAGTGCTGGAAAAAGGCTTGCCATACTTATCAATAGCAGATCGTCGATGCCAAGTTCGTACACAATTAGATTTTTGGCTGGTAGTAGATAACGATATTAAACAGTTCCGTCCTATTGAACCGCTGATTGGTCGTCAATTTGAAAACAATAAACAGGACTGCCGTAATATCATTCTTGATTGTTATATGTTGGCTGGTATTGAATTACCCGAACAATCTACTTACGAATTTGAATGGTTTGAGCATTCTAATTTATATGAAGAGGGCTTGGTTCGTTGCGGATTTGAAAAAATTCCTTTTGATGAAGAACCTCAGCTTGGTGATGTCATTTTAATTCAGGTAGGGGCAGAGGTAGGCAATCACGCTGGTGTTTATCTTGGTAACCAGATGATGATTCATCACAGTGAAGGGCGATTATCAGCACGAGTACCTTATGACGGCTTTTGGCTTAAATCCACACATTCAATTTGGAGACATTCACAATGGCAAAAATTACATTTTATGGCGATCTTAAACGATTTAGCGATCAGCCGTTCGAGCTTGAAGTAAGTGACTTCCGTGAATTAATGAGTGGGCTACTTACGCAAATTCAAGGCTTACGTGAACATTTACGCAATGGCTATTACAAGGTGCGGATTGGTAAGAATTACTTAAACAATGATCAGCTACAAACTAACCCGATGATTGCTCTTGATGACAATTCTTCCATTCATTTCACACCTGTGATCGCCGGAGCTGGTAAAGCCGCAGGTATTATTCAAGCGGTGGTTGGTGTTGTTCTGATTGCTGTGGCTTGGTGGAATCCGTTAGGCTGGTCGGCAGGTGCTGCAATGATGGCTGGTGCTATGGGTGCTTCACTTGCGATGTCAGGGGCGATTTCCCTTTTAACTCGAACACCTGAAATGAGCACAGGTGCTAGCGAAAGCGAGAAAAAGCAAAGTACATCATTTAGTAATATCCGTAACTTAACCCCGCAAGGCAGACCAATCCCATTGCTTTATGGCAAAATGATGACAAGCCTTGTATTAATTTCACAAGGGATTGAAACCTTTGATGATATTGAAGCATTAAATAATTAGCAAAATTCTGAATAAATTTGACCGCTTGTAAGCATTGTTTACAGGCGGTTTTCTGTTTTTAAGAGGTATGTATGGGCGGTAAAAAACAAGGTTCAGCACGCACACCACACGAAGCACCTGATAGCCTAAAATCAGCACAGCGATTACGTGCGATTGGTTTGATTTCACTAGGTCCAATTAAAGGCCCTGTAAACAAGTGGAAATCCACTTTTTTTGATAATACACCAATTCAAAACGAAAATGGCGTTGATGATAACGATGAAGCCAGTTTTAACTTTAAAAATACCGAAGTGTCATTTACGTTAGGCACACAAGATCAACTCCCATTACAAGGCTTTGAAATGTCGGAGCGTGAAGTATCGGTTAGCACCGAAGTAAAATACACCACCCCAATTACTCGAACCGTTACCGATCCTGATGTTACTCGTTTACGTGTAACTTTGGGCGTAAATGCTCTCTATGAACAAAACGATCAGGGCGATACTAATGGCACATCGGTTTGGTTCCGTATTTTAATTAACGGCTTGCCTCGTGCGACATATGAAATTCAAGGAAAATCATCATCTCGCTTTTACCGAAGCTACATTGTTGATGATTTACCTGAGCGTCCATTTACCATTACTGTCGAACGCACAACAACAGATTCTAAAAGCCAACGCCTACAAAATGCGACAAACTGGGTTAGTTACACCGAAATCATTGATACCAAATTGTCCTATCCCAATATGGCATTAGTAGGCATTAAAACTGATTCACGCTACAACCCAAATTTCCCAAATGTAAATTTTTTGCTTTATGGGCGTTTGGTTAAAGTGCCAAGCACTTACGATCCTGAAACTCGCACATACTCGACAGCACTCTGGAAAGGTGATTGGAAACAAGCCTGGACAAATAACCCTGCTTGGGTGTTTTACGATTTAGTAACTGACCCTTTAGCTGGATTAGGTAAGCGTGTGGGCGATTATGGTTTGGATAAATTCCAACTCTACCAAATTGCGAAATACTGTGATGAATTGGTTGATGACGGCTACGGTGGCAAAGAACCACGAATGACTGCTAACTTATGGCTGACTGATCAACGTTCTGCCTATGAAGTACTTTCTGATATGGCATCAGTATTTCGTGCGATTGCCGTATGGAATGGTACGCAATTCACTGCGATTCAAGACCGTACAACCGATCCCGTTTGTACTTATAGCCAAGCAAACGTAATCGACGGTAAATTTTCTCGCCAGTATGCAGCAATGAAATCTATCTATACTGCTGCAGAAGTCGAATATGCCGACGAACGCAATATGTATCAAAAGGCGGTGGAATATGTCGCTGATGATTTAATGATCGAGCGTTACGGCTACAACGTCAAGAAAATGACCGCTTACGCCACAACAAGCCGTGGGCAAGCTCACCGTTGGGGCAAATGGGTTTTAGCCACTTCGCTACTAGAACAATGTACCATTACATTTAGTGTTGGTCGTCAAGGTCTATTGCATTTACCTGGGGATATTATCGAAGTCGCTGATAACGATTACGCCGGTAAAACGCTTGGCGGTCGTGTTGTTGCGGTTAATGGTAAAGTGGTTACGCTTGATCAGCCGATTGAAATTTCAGGTAATAGCTATTTGAGCTACCTCAACGATGAAATGAAAGTCGTAAAAGTGGCAATTTCTAGCGTAGATAGCAAAAATAAAGCCGTAGTTACATTGGCAACAGTTCCAACAGGGCTTGAGCCAATGGATGATTGGGTACTAAAAACACCAACCGTTTCTACTCAGCTTTATAGAGCGATTGGTATTACAGAAAATGACGACGGCAGTTATACCATTACCGCTCTCCAACACGAACCGCAAAAAGAGTCGATTGTTGATGGTAGTGCGAGTTTCATTCCTGTTGTGACAACAGCTCATACCGGTGGTGCTCAGAAAGTAGCAAATGCGGAAGCAAGCATTAACGAAAACGGTGTGAAATTAACGTGGGAAATGCCATCATCTAATAGCATTGTAAAATATGAAGTTCGCCTATATCGCAATGGCGTTCTTTACCAAACCTATTTAGATTTGGAAACCACCGAGCTTACTTTTGATGATTTACCGGATGGTAGTTATGTTGCAGAAATTCGCTCTAAAAATGCTAATGGTCAATTATCTGATCCTGTTACTCGTGCGTTTGAAATCAATCTTACGATCAACCGTTTAACCACAAAATCACTTTATTTCTCTATTCAATTAGACTGGGATCTACCAAAAACGGCAACCGTAGGTAATTACACCGAAATTTGGCGTAGCGTGGATAATAATATCCGCAATGCGAAAAAAATTGCGACATTACCGTATCCGCAAAATAGCCATATTCTCAACGGCATTGATTTAAACGAAAGTTATTATTTCTTTGTTCGTTGTGGCGATAAAGCAGGGAATAAAGGGCAATTTACAGAAGGCGTATTTGGCGAAGCAGATCATAATCCTGACACTTTGTTAAATGTACTTGAAGGTCAAATTACTCGTAGCCAGTTGGGAGCAGATTTGATTGCTTCATTACAGCAAGATATTGATACCGCTGTTGCTAGTGAAGCAGGATTAAGACAATCAGCTGTCGCTAATGCTGTTTCACAAATCATAGCGGAATCTCAAGCTAGAGCTAAAGCCATTCAGGACGAGGCTAATAATCGTACCAAAGCAATTCAAGCAGAAAGTGTAAATTTAACGAAAAGAATTCAAGCAGAAGCAGCGACTCGAGGGAATGCTGTTACACAATTACAAAATGTTGATGTTCAACAAGCACAACTCATTTCTGCCGTCACCGCAAAAGCTAATAATGCCCTATCAGGCTTGGAAGAGGAAAAAACAGCACGGGCAAACGGCGATAAAGCTGAAGCTCAAGCCCGTGAAGCATTAACAGCAAGAATGAGTGATGCGGAAAGCAATATTGCAACTATTCAACGTACGGTAGCAACTAATACCCAAAGCATTAGTGAGGTTAGCCAAAACTTAAATGCGAAGCTGGATAATTTAAGTATGGGTGGGCGAAATTATTTAGGATACACCAAAGATTTCTCTTCCGGTTGGGAGTTTGCTCAACACGCTAATGAAACCGCTTTAAATGGCAACGGTACTATTATTGATGGTTGTTTGTACTTTAACTCAAAAACCAATAAAGTTTCAGAGTGGCATCAATTTAGCCGAGAAAGTTCAATAAGTCAGAGATTATCATCAGAATCGCTGAACCGGTTAGAGTCTGGCACATATACAATTAGCTTTATGGCTAAGAGCAATATTGATAATGACCGCATTTGGTTTGCGGTACGGCAATATTTTAATAATGGTGAAAACAATAACAAATCAATATGGGTTAGGGAGATTGGTACTGAGTGGAATAAATTTTCAGCTCAGATTGAGATTGAAGATTTATCTACATCTGATAAAACACATAAGTATTGGCTAGCTGTTTTAGGTTGTTTTACTGCAGGTGCTGAAGTTTGGTTGAAGAATATCAAACTGGAGAAAGGCAATATTGCTACAGACTGGACACCTGCCCCTGAAGATGTGGAAAGCAGTGTGAGTGCTGTATCTGCTGATTTAACCACCTACAAACAAGCTCAAGCAAGTGCAGATTTAGCTCAATCACAGCAGCTCACAGGCTTGACAGCAAGAATGAGTGATGCGGAAAGCAATATTACGGCTATCCAATCAACCAAAGCGAGTAAAACAGAGGTAGCAAGTCTTGCTCAAAGTTCGTTACAAGCAATTTGGAAGGCAGATGTAAAAAACTCTGTGAGTGCTGTGTCAGCCAAAATTGATACCATTCAGCAAACTCTAGCTAATTCTGATTCAGCTTTAAGTTCTCGCATTGACAGTGTAACAGCATCCGTGAATAGCAATAAAGCACAAATTTCACAGGTGAGTAATGCGGTTGCAGGTGTAAATGGTAAATTATCTGCAACTCACACAGTCAAAGCACAGACTATTGCTGGTGGTAGAACTGCTATTGCAGGTATTGCAATGGGGGCAACATCTGACGGTGTAACAACTGAATCATCTGTCATTGTAATGGCGGATAAATTTGGCATTGTTGCTAATGCGAATGATGGAAATGTGAGACCTGTATTTAGTGTGGCAAATGGTCAAGTTGGCATTCGTGGTGATTTGGTTGTTGCAGGTACAGTTACTAATGATAAATTGAGTAGTGGTCTAGGTGGTAACTTATTACAAAATCCGATCTTTGCTAATCCTACAAATGGAGTGCCTTACGGTTGGGGTAAAAACGTTTATGGTAATGTTAGGAGTATTGCAGATAATGTAACTGCTAATCATAGCTGGGTAGATCAACAAGTGTATTTACCAAATGAAAATTTAGCTCAATATACAGTTGATACCACAAATAGTGCATTACCAATAAATGCTAAAGCAGTATGGCTAGGTCAAACTGGTGTATCAGTTATTGCAGGTCAAACTTACATCTTCTCTGCCTATGTCTCTGGTCATAGGCTTGCTGCTCGTCTATATGTAGATTGCCGCACTGCTGATAATCGTTATGTAGGTAACTATGTTTCAGACTTAGCAAGCGGTAGTATGAGAGGTAATATCGGAAACACTAGCCGTTTATTTGTCAAATTTACTGTGCCTGAAAATGCTAACCGAGTTGATTTGTATATTATGGGATACAAATTAACAGCAGCGGGGGCTAGCAACGCAATGCTTTTCGTTGCTCGTCCAATGCTTGAGGAATGTACCCCTCACGCAACACAGCCGTCAGCATGGCAAAACGCCGGTGTTACTCAAGTCCACGGTGGAAGTATTATTGCCGATACAATCCGAGGGGAACATATTAAGGCAAATCAAACACTTTCTTCACCAAATATCACAGGTGGTACAATTACAGGTAACACAATCAATGGTACTACAATCAAAGGTAGTAATATTTCAGGCACAAATATTAGCGGTGGAACGGTCACTGGTGCTACTGTCAAAGGTGGGAGAATCGAAGGTGGTGTAATTAGTGGCTCAACTATTCTTGGGGATATTGTAAAAGCAGTAATTCTTACCAAAAATGGTAATGGATTTGAAGGAACTGTACCAGCGAGTGAAGTGTCATCTCGAACTGTCGTAGTTCCTTCAATTAGTTTTAAAGCTAATAGCGGAGAAACAAGTACCGTTGCAATCTACATTGATGGGTCGAAAGTTGCGGAATCTAGTGTTAGCGGTATTAAAGAGCAGATAATCGCTTCAGGAACTATTCCACCAACGACAATACGAGGTAGTGTATCAGTCTCTGTTTCAGGAGAGGTAAGTGGGGATTTATCAGGTAGTGTATCGGGTTCTGTTAATGGGCAAGCTAGTGGAATGGTATCAGGTAGTGTATCGGGTTTTGTTAATGGCGGAACTGTTAATGGGCACGTATCAGGGACAGCATCAGGATCTTTATCAGGGCAAGCAAGCGGTACAGCTCGGGGTAGAGCCTCAGGGCGTGTTAGTGGCACGGCGGCGGGGTTTGCTGAAGGAACTACCCCAACAACAACTGTAACGTCATCATTTTGGCTTAAAGTCCCTGTATCAGGGAGTATTTCTGGCTATAAACAAATTACCGGCAAAAGCGTCGTAATTAAGATAACTGCAAACAATTCAACAGCACTAAGTGGTCAAAACTCTTTAGTTGCATTAGTCGCATAGCTCAATGGCTCAAGTAGAAATACTTGGGCTTTTTTATTACCAATACAAAAAAGGAAAACATTATGAAATTCATCGAAAAACAAACAGAATGCCAACGTACAGGTGCATTATCAAATCATCACGTGGTAACAGGCTTACAAGTGGACTATGTGAATAATAGTACTTTTATCACAATGGCTTCGTATGTATCCAAACAGAAAAAAGATGAGGGTAAGGAATCGCTATCGGTAAATACCTTCACTATTTCGGCTGTTCCATCGTGGGATCAAATACCGTACGAGTGGGCTTTATCTGAATTAGTCAAAGCACAGCCAGAAGATTTTGTACCTGAGACCTATAGCGGTTATGTAAACCCATATATGTTTGCTGGAGGTAAGGTTAAAGAAATGATAGAAACTAAATAAAACATTACTGTATGGGGCTGAAAATGCCCCTGAAAATTTAGGAAGAGAAAAATAGAATTGAGGGAGATTGATTTTGTGACTAATTTGTGACTAAATTACACCAATTTATACCAAAAAGATGCAAATATACACAGTACTTTAGATTGGGATTGCTCTATAAGTCTTTGTTTATATTAAATATTTTAATTGCATCTATTTTTAATTAACGGGCTTCTAAGGCGTGGGTCAAAGGTTCGAATCCTTTAGGGCGTGCCATTAAATTCTTTTAAATTCAAATACTTACACAGCCTTAAAAACTCACGCTAAAGAACTATTTTCTGTATTGTGACAAAATTGTGCCAAAGTAAAGTTTACTGGTTCAAACAAAAAAGCCATCTAGCTCTATCTCACTAAATGGCTTTATTTTATCTTTTATTAAGCTGCAAAAGGATCACGCAAAATCATCGTTTCGACACGATCCGGACCTGTAGAAAGAATATCTACCGGCACACCGACCAGCTCTTCGATACGTTTAATGTAATCTAATGCGGCTTGTGGTAAATCTTCACGTTTTGTCACACGGAAAGTATTTTCAGACCAACCCGGCATTGTTTCATAAATTGGTTCAACACCTTCCCAGTCTTTTGCCGCAAGAGGGGCGTATTCAACAATTTTTCCGTTTGGCATTTTGTAGGCAACGCAGATTTTCAGCTCTTCAAAGCCGTCTAAAACGTCTAATTTAGTCATACAGAAGCCGGAAATGGAGTTAATTTGCACCGCTCGGCGAACGGCTACAGCATCAAACCAACCACAACGGCGAGGGCGACCGGTTACCGCTCCGAACTCATTACCTTTGCGAGCAATTTCAGCACCTACATCGTCAAATAGTTCGGTGGTGAATGGTCCACTACCTACACGGGTACAATAGGCTTTGATGATCCCTAATACGTAATCTAAATGGCGAGGACCGTAGCCTGATCCGGTTGCCACACCGCCTGCTGTCGTATTCGAGCTGGTTACGAACGGGTAAGTACCGTGGTCGATATCTAACATCGTGCCTTGAGCCCCTTCAAATAAAATATTGTCGCCGTTTTCACGTGCTTCGTGAAGCAAAGTTGTCACATCGGCAACCATTCCGGTAATCACATCCGCAATCGCAAACACATCATCTAAGGTTTTTTGATAATCTACCGCTTCAACTTTGTAATAATTGACTAATTGGAAGTTGTAGTAATCTAAAATATCTTTTAATTTTGCGGCAAAATGTTCTTTGTCGAATAAATCGCTGACACGTAAACCACGGCGAGCGACTTTATCTTCATAAGCTGGGCCAATACCACGTCCTGTTGTACCAATTTTGTTTTTACCAAGAGCCGCTTCTCGAGCGTGATCCATCGCAACGTGATAAGGCAGAATTAACGGGCAAGCTTCAGAAATTTTTAAACGCTCACGCACATTAATGCCTCGTTCTTCTAGCTCCCCCATCTCTTTCATTAATGCCTCTGGAGAAAGCACTACACCATTACCGATTAAACAAGTCACGTTATCACGCAAAATACCCGATGGAATTAAACGCAGAACGGTTTTTTCACCATTAATGATTAAGGTATGCCCTGCATTATGTCCACCTTGATAACGTACTACATATTTCACACGATCTGTTAATAAATCAACAATTTTGCCTTTTCCCTCATCGCCCCACTGAGCGCCAAGAATAGCAACACTTTTACCCATAGAAATGCCTCTTTTAGTTAGGATGAATAACGAAACCCATTATAACTTCATATCGCAAGCGGTCAATTTTTTCAAATTTTTTGCAAAAAATCAGCCAAAATTTACCGCTTGTTATGATCAGAATAGGGATGAAAATTAAAAACCCGATACAAGATCGGGTTTTATAGATACAATTATTTTGTCGGTGCTTGCATAAAGCGTAAGAATTCGCTGTTTGGCTTTAATAACATCATATTATTTTGACCTTCGGCAAAGCTATCTTCATAGGCTTTTAAACTACGAATAAAACTGTAAAATTCCGGCTCGTTACCAAATTTCTCTGAATAGAGTTTTGCAGCTTGAGCGTCACCTTCACCTCGCAAGGCTTGGGCAGTTTTGTTCGCATTTGCCAAAATCAGCACCACTTTTTTATCCACTTCGGCACGAATTACCTCTGCTTTCTCATTACCTTGTGAGCGGTGTTCACGAGCAACCGCATCACGCTCGGCACGCATACGTTGGTAAATTGAAGAAGAAACTTCATTTGGTAAGTTGATTTGCTTCACTCGCACATCAACCACTTCAATTCCTAAACGCTCTGCTCCATCTTCACCGGCATTCAGCGCTTTTTGGGCTCCTGCCATTAACTCACCACGAGAGCCGGATACAATATCTTTAATGGTTCGAGAACCAATCTCGGAACGCAGACGATCCCCTACCTTACGGCGTAATAAATCCGCCGCTTTTTGGTAATCACCACCAGTAGAGGTATAAAATTGGCCAAAATCACTGATTCGCCATTTTACATAGGAGTCCACTAATAAATCTTTTTTCTCGACTGTTACAAAACGATCTTCTTGTCCGTCCAAAGTTTGAATACGAGCATCCAATACCTTTAAGCTGTCGATAAATGGTACTTTAAAGTGAATCCCCGGTTCATATACCACCACTTTTTGATCGCTATCACGATGAACTTTGTTAAAACGTAACATAATGCCACGCTCGCCTTCATTTACAATGGTGATTGCCTGTAGCACAACAAAAGCAACTACAGCAAGTATAGGTACTAATAATCTACGCATGATTAAAATCTCCCCTTACGAGTTGGTTCTTGTTGTTCTGCTTGCTGCGGCTGAATTTGTGTTCTTGACTGTACTTGCGGCTGAACAACTTGTGGTGTAACTACTTGTGCCGCTGCAGGCTGCTCCGCTTTTACTGCCGATGAAGAATTCATTAGCTTATCTAAAGGCAATACATTCAAATTATTACCGTTTGAATCCATCACCACTTTAGGCGTGTTTTTCATCACTTTTTCCATTGTCTGGATATATAAACGCTCACGAGTCAACTCTGGAGAGGCTTTATATTCAGGTAATAATTGACTCAAACGTTCAACTTCCCCTTTTGCATTCAACACAACGGCTTCTTTATAGGCTTGAGCCTGTTCAATTGTACGCTGTGCCTGACCACGCGCAATCGGCTCTTCACCTCTTGCATAAGCTTCTGCTTCACGAATTAAGCGTTGCTCATCTTCTTGTGCTTTGATCGCATCATCAAAGGCAGCTTTCACCTCTTCAGGCGGTCGTGCATATTGGAAGTTTACGTCTGTTACCAATAACCCCATATCATAAGTTTTGATAATATCACGCAATGTGGACCACGTTCTTTCACGTACGGTTGCACGCCCAGTAGTTAAAATTTCGTCCATCGTCATATGACCAATCACATAACGCAATGCACTATCTGTAGCTTGTTTTAAGCTGTCATCAGGATTGCTTACACTAAACAAATATTTAGCCGGATCTTCCACACGATATTGAACCGTCATTTCCACCTGCACCATATTTTCATCTTGTGTCAGCATTGAACCGCTTGTATTAAGCTCTGAAACACGTTCCACATTTACTCTGGTGACAGAATCAATAAAAGTCGGCTTCCAGTTCAACCCAGGCATTACGATACTATCGAGTTTCCCTAAACGAGTAACTACTCCACGCTCAGCCTCTTGTACAGTATAAAAACCGGAACCAGCCCAAACGATTGCAGCAAGACCTAAAACAACAGGTAGGAATTTACCGAAACTTGCAGTAGGTTGATTTGAACTATTATTAGACCCTTTTCCACCACCCATTTTTTTTAATAAACTGCTAAATACTTCTTCTAAATCAGGGGGCTGTTGTTCATTCTGTTGATTATTGGCCGGCTCTTGTTGTGAACCTTGTTCTTGTTGCTCAGGCTTTGGCTCAGCTTTTTTCTGCCCCGGTTTACCCCAAGGATCTTGCTGATTGCCTGATTCATTCCACGACATAAATATCTCCAAAATAAAATCGAATCGCACTTTAAAGCTTAGAATGCAAGTTAGTGATTGTACCTATTTAGTAAGCTTTTGACTAGGTTTATCTGAAACAAGCGGTCTTTTTTCACTATTTATTTGCAAAAAAATAGGGCGATAAATTCGCCCTAGTATTGCTCTTAAAATTATAATGCTTGTTTGATAAATTCAGCCATTTGTACGTGCGGAATTGCACCAACTTGCTGGGCAATCACTTCACCATTTTTGAATAATAGTAAAAATGGAATGCTGCGTACGCCAAATTGTGCTGGTACAGATGGATTTTCATCTACGTTCATTTTGACAATTTTTACTTTACCATCAAATTGTGCATCAACAGATAAATCGTCAAGTACGGGGCCGATCATACGGCAAGGACCACACCAAGGCGCCCAGAAGTCTAATAATACCGGTACATCTGATTTTAAAACATCTTGTTCAAATGTAGCATCTGTTGTATGAATGACATTGCTCATAAGTTTATCCTTAAATATTAAATTAAAAAAAGAAACGCCCTAACTGGCAAGTTAAGGCGAACAGTTGTGTATAAGATAGAGATTAATCTATAAAATTTCAAGCAAGATTTACCAATTACACCAATAAATATTTGCATAGTGCGATTTTATTATCTCTTCAATTAAAAGTAGAAACGGGCTATATCTAAACAACTGCAACAAAAAGGGCTAATCACTAAGATTAGCCCAACTCGTTCTCAACAATAATTAGAACTTCACCCCGAAACCGGCAAATAGGACAACCGGATCAAGTTTTACTTTTACTTCGTGATCTGCACCTGCTGCTTTAAATTTTGCGGTTGTTTTAATGCGTGTGTACCAAGCTGCCGCGTTGAAGTAGATGTTATCGGTTAATTGTACATCAACACCTAGGTTTGCTACCGGTCCGAAAGAATGTTTTTTTACACTTAAGTCAGTAACAGCAGGGCTAACTGATTTAGCGTGGTAGAAGCGAGTGTAATTTAAACCTGCACCAACGTAAGGTTTTACTTTTGCAGTTGGCTCAAAGAAATAGTATTGGGCATAAAGGCTCGGTGGTAATTGTTTTAAGATAACAACTCTATCCAAATCTACTTCTGCACCTGATTCTAAAACTTTGGCTTTGGCATTAATTTTATGAGAGAAAGGGGTTGCACCTAATAACTCAATACCCACATTATCGGCTAACATATAAGTTGCAGTTAAGCCTAACTGAGTATTGTTTTTCACTTCTAAATCTACATCAATACCTGTCGCTGCTTTTGATTTTGCATCTGAACTTGAATTTGCCTTAACATGCACCGCACCGGCACGGAATATCACATCACCTGCTTGATGTGCCACCGCAGTTCCAGTTAATAATGCCCCACCTAAAATAATTGCTAAAGTTGATTTTTTCATTTTCATATCCTCAAAAATAATTAGAATACCTATAATGAGGTAAGCTTTAGCGAAGTGTAAATGAAATGAAATAGAAATGAATTGATATTTATCAAACTTTTAACACAAAGATACCCAACAAGAGTTATTTTATTTATTTTTGTGATCTTTTTCACATTTTTACTTGAAAATTGTTTACCAAGCTCCATTTAGTGTTTCAACAAGAGATGTAAATAAAAATTTACACTTTCTAAACTCATTGTAAGGAGAAAGAAATGAATTTTGAAAAAATGACCACAAAACTGCAAGAAGCCTTGGCTGAATCACAGTCGCTTGCAGTAGGAAAAGATAATCCGTACATTGAACCGGCACATTTGCTCTATGCATTGTTAAAACAAGAAGGTGGCTCGATTGCCTCTTTGTTTACCACATTAAATGTTGATGTCCCGACTTTAATTCGTGAATTACAACAAATTTTAGACCGCTTGCCGAAAGTTCAAGGCGGTAACACCCAAGTTTCACAACAGTTGGTCAGACTGTTAAATCAATCAGACAAGCTGGCACAACAATTCGGCGACAGCTTTATTTCATCAGAACTATTTGTTCTAGCTGCACTTGATGACAATGGCGACTTGGGGAAACTATTTAAACAATTTGGCTTAAACAAGGAAAAACTAACACAAGCCATCAGCCAAATTCGAGGAGGAGACACAGTGAATAATCAAAATGCGGAAGATACCCGCCAAGCACTCAAAAAATATACGATTGATTTAACCGAAAGAGCCAAAGCCGGTAAATTAGACCCGGTTATCGGACGTGATGAAGAAATTCGCCGTGCGGTGCAGGTATTACAACGCCGTACCAAAAATAATCCGGTGTTAATTGGTGAACCCGGCGTGGGGAAAACAGCGATTGTAGAAGGCTTGGCACAGCGTATTGTAAACGGCGAAGTGCCGGAAGGCTTGAAAAATAAACGAGTACTTTCGCTGGATATGGGAGCGTTGATTGCTGGGGCGAAATATCGTGGTGAATTTGAAGAGCGTTTAAAAGCGGTTTTAAATGAACTGGCGAAAGAAGAAGGGCAAGTCATTCTCTTTATCGATGAAATTCACACGATGGTCGGAGCAGGTAAAACTGACGGGGCAATGGACGCCGGCAACTTATTAAAACCAAGCCTTGCCCGTGGTGAATTGCACTGTGTGGGGGCTACAACCCTTGATGAATATCGCCAATACATTGAAAAAGATGCCGCCCTTGAACGCCGTTTCCAAAAAGTATTGGTGGACGAGCCAACAGTTGAAGATACGATTGCGATTTTGCGTGGTTTGAAAGAACGTTATGAAATCCACCACCACGTTCAAATTACCGACCCGGCAATCGTAGCGGCAGCAACGCTTTCACACCGCTATATTTCCGACCGCCAGTTGCCGGATAAAGCGATTGACTTAATTGATGAGGCGGCAAGTAGCTTGCGTATGGAAATTGACTCCAAACCTGAGCCGCTAGATAAACTGGAACGCCGTATTATTCAACTCAAATTGGAACGCCAAGCGTTACAAAAAGAGGAAGATGAAGCCAGCCGCCAGCGTTTAGCCAAATTAGACGAAGAGATGGCAGCGAAAGAGCGCGAATATTCCGAGCTGGAAGAAATCTGGAAAGCAGAAAAATCCGCCTTACTTGGCACGCAGCATATTAAATCGGAGTTGGAAAATGCTCGCATTGCGATGGATCAGGCTCGCCGTGAAAACGATTTCGAGAAGATGTCGGAATTGCAATATGGCGTGATTCCAAACTTGGAAAAACAGTTACAAGCGGTCGAAAATGGCGAAAAAAATGCAGATGCTCAGCTCCTCCGTACTAAAGTCACTGAAGAGGAAATTGCTGAAGTGCTTTCCAAAGCAACCGGCATTCCTGTTTCTAAAATGATGGAGGGTGAGAAAGAAAAACTGTTGCGTATGGAAGAAGTGCTACACACTCGGGTTATCGGGCAAAACGAAGCTGTTGATGCGGTGGCAAATGCAATTCGCCGTAGCCGTGCAGGGCTTTCCGACCCAAATAAACCGATTGGTTCATTCCTGTTCTTAGGCCCGACCGGTGTGGGTAAAACCGAATTAAGCAAAACCTTAGCCAATTTCTTGTTTGACGATCCTGATGCAATGGTGCGGATTGATATGTCTGAATTTATGGAAAAACACAGCGTATCCCGTTTAGTGGGTGCACCTCCGGGATATGTCGGCTACGAAGAAGGCGGCTACTTAACCGAAGCCGTTCGCCGCCGTCCATATTCGGTGGTGTTACTTGATGAAGTGGAAAAAGCTCACCCTGATGTGTTCAACATTCTACTGCAAGTGCTTGATGACGGACGTTTAACCGATGGACAAGGCAGAACGGTCGATTTCCGCAATACGGTGGTGATTATGACCTCAAACTTAGGCTCGCATTTAATTCAAGAAAATGCGTATAAAGGCTATGATGTGGTTAAAGAAATGGTGATGGAAGTCGTTGGACAGCACTTCCGCCCTGAATTTATCAACCGTATTGATGAAACAGTAATGTTCCACTCACTTGGTCAAGAGCATATCCGTTCGATTGCGAAGATTCAGCTACAACGCTTAATCCAACGCTTGGCAGAACGAGGCTATGAGGTGACAGTAACCGATGCAGCATTAGATCATATCGGCAACGCCGGTTTCGATCCGCTGTTTGGTGCAAGACCGCTGAAACGAGCGATTCAACAAGAGCTTGAAAATCCACTTGCTCAACAGATCTTAAGCGGTAAATTATTGCCGAATAAAGCGGTTAAGGTGGATTACCAAAACGGGCAAATTGTTGCAACACAATAATGTCTCCGATGGTGCGAGCGTCCTCGCTCGTACCTTACAAGCGGTGGATTTATCGTAAAAATTTGCAAAAAATTGATCGAAAATGACCGCTTGCACAGTAAAAATTTTCATATTGCCCTTCATTAATTTTCATAAGTTAATGAAGGGCTTTTTATTACTCTTTTTGCTATCATTAACGGCGTTTATAACCAATACAATTACAAGGAGTGATTTATGAGCCAATTATTTCCGGAAGCAACAATTCGCACCCAAGCCCCGTATCGTAATGATATTGTAGGCAGTTTTCTGCGTACCGATGCGTTAAAAAAAGCCAGAGAAGATTTTAACCAGCAAAAAATCAGCCGTGACGGATTGCGTGAAGTGACACGCCAAGAGGTCAAAAAATTAGTTGAGTTGCAAAAACAACACGGTGTAAAAGCAGTATCTGACGGTGAATTTAGTCGGACTTGGTGGCATTTAGATTTCCTAGCTGAACTTGATGGTATGGATTGGCAAGAAACCGAAGTCTTTAACGTGAACTTTACCGGTCATAAACCCAAAGGGCAAACGGTAAAAATCGTAGGCAATATTGATTTCTCCGAAAGCCACCCTTTTGTGGACGCTTATCGTATTTTAAAAGAAGCCGCCGGTGATTACCCAACCAAATTCACTATTCCGGCACCGACAATGTTACATATTATCTGCTGTGTGCGTGCAGAAGATTACCAACCGTTACCACAATATCAAGACGAACAAAAACTGTATGATGATATTGCTAATGCTTATATCAAAGCAATGCACACCTTCTACGATATGGGGCTACGCAACTTGCAATTAGACGATACCAGCTGGGGACAATTCTGTGCGGAAGATAAACGTAAAGAATTCGCAGCCAGAGGGTTTGATTTAAACGATTTAGCCGAAAAATATGTCGCATTATTAAACCGTATTGTTGATGCAAAACCAGCGGATATGTCAATTACAATGCACATCTGCCGTGGTAACTTCCGTTCTTCTTGGTTCTCGGAAGGCGGTTATGGGCCGGTTGCCGAAGTGTTATTCGGTAAATGCCGTGTTGATGGTTTCTTCTTAGAATACGATACCGAACGTGCGGGTACTTTCGAGCCATTACGCCACATTAAAGATCAACAAGTGGTACTAGGCTTAATTACCTCTAAATTTGGCGATTTAGAAGATAAAAATGCCATCATTGATCGTATTAAAGAAGCGGCTCAAATTGTGCCAATCAATCAGCTATGCTTATCACCACAATGCGGCTTTGCCTCCACCGAAGAAGGCAATATTTTAACCGAAGCCGCACAATGGGCGAAGTTGAATCTTATCAAAGAAATTGCGGAAGAGGTTTGGGGTAATTAATCTCTTATAATGCAAATAGCCGAGTAAATACTCGGCTATTTTAGTTTGTTTTAATACTACAACCAGAAGAGATACCCAACAGTTGCAATCACAAAGATACAGATGATATTTAACCAGAAACCGACTTTAATCATCTCACTTTGTTTAATTTGCCCTGTACCAAATACAATCGCATTCGGTGGAGTGGCAACTGGCAACATAAAGGCACAAGAAGCCCCTAAGCCAATAATTAAGGCTAATCCAACCGGTGGCATATTTAATGCTTGTGCTATAGAGATGAAAATCGGCACTAACAGAGCCGCACTCGCTGTATTAGAAGTAACCTCAGTTAAGAAAATAATAAATGCCGCAACAATTAAACCAATTAGGTAAAAATGCCCACCTTCAATTAGTGAAACTACTCCATCAGCCATAATTTTACTTGCACCAGTTTGCCCTAATACTGTACTTAACGTCAAACCACCACCAAATAGGAATAATACCCCCCACTCGGTGTTTTCTTGAATCTGTTGCCAATTTGCGACACGAGTAATGCAAATAAGGGCTGCTGCAATCAATGCAAGAATGGTGTCAAAGCTCGCAATTTTGCCATTAATTCCCAGAAATGCAGAAATAATAGGGTTAATTTTATCACCAAAAATCCAACCAAGCGCAATAAAGGCGAAAATAGCCAAGGTGATAATACGAGAACGATTTAATTCAATTTTCTCAAATGATCGATCAAAACTAACTGAAAAATTTGGTTTAAACACGATATATAGTGTTGCAATCATTAACGGGAATAAAATTAGCATAATTGGCAAACCATATTTTAACCAATCAGCAAAAGTCAGATTCAATTGAGAAGCAACAATCGCATTTGGTGGGCTTCCCACTAAAGTACCCATTCCACCAATACTGGCACTATAAGCAATTCCTAATAACACGAAAAGATAAGTATTGTGGTTCTGTTTCTGATCAAGTTTACTTAAAATCCCCATTGCCAAAGGTAACATCATTGCAGCTGTAGCTGTATTACTCATCCACATTGACAAAAACGCTGTTACCGCAAATAAATAAATAACTGCAATCGATAATTTACCTTTAGCTAATGCCATAATTTTATTGGCAATCATACGATCTAGCTGCTGAATGTGTAATGCTGTCGCTAAGGCAAAGCCTCCAAAAAATAAGAAAATCGTTGGATCAGCAAAAGCAACAAGAGCTTCTTTTGATTTAACCAGCCCCAGTGCTACAGCCAAAATCGGAATTAATAATGCCGTAACCGTAACGTGTAATGCTTCTGTTAGCCATAAGACGGCAATGAAAATTAACAATGCCAACCCCTTATTGGCTTCAGGCGTAAAAGGCAAGGTATTTAACAAAATAATAAATAAAATAGCATCAGCAACAAAAATCAAGCTATTGCGTGTATTTTTACTCGGTTCAATAAGAGGAGTATTTTCCATAAAAATCTCACAAAATATAGATAATCGGTGGTATCACTATATATAAAAAAACGATATAGGCAAATATAATTGTTGCAAAAGTGTGAAGCTCATCAAAAAATTTAACACTAAAAAATAAATTGCTTAAAGATACAGCACCTTTGCAAAAATAAATCAAAATTACACCGCTTGTAGCGAAAGGTATTCAATCTCTAACCCAAATAGTGATTTTGCCAATGCTTGAGTCATTGCATAACTACTGAGAGAGCCTTTCGCCTCAGCCAGCACAACTCGAGTAACGGGAATATCGGCAAGCCCTAAAAATAATCGATAGTTCAACGCACTTTGCAACGGTAAAAAAGTAGGATTAAAAGCTGCATTCTCAGTATATTTACCACAAACTATACGCTCACCCACTTGCAGTGCAACCCCACTAAATGCGTTGCTGTAAGGGGCATAAGCATTATTGGCAGCAAAAATTGCCGCTTGTTGTAAATGATCGCCCTTAACCTCAAATTGTTGCGGTTGTTCATCAAATAAGACTTTCTCAATCCCTAAATCTTTCGGCCCAAAACTATCCGGCAAATAGCTATGAAGCAAATTATCTTGGCTATGAGGTAAATGTACTTTTAAGCTTGCCGCACTATTTAATTCATTCATAAATTGGCGGCAATGCCCACAAGGGGTATAGTTCACAACCACATCTGTTATCAAAGTTTCCCCTGCTAAAAATGCGTGCGAGATTGCACTTTGCTCTGCGTGAACGGATTGTTGCATACATTCCCCAGAAAACTCTTGGTTTGCCCCAAAATAGAAATCTCCGTTTTTGCCAATCGCAACCGCCCCTACATTAAAATCGGAAACCGGTGTAACCGCATAACAGGCAGCAATGGCAATGCAATATAAAGCCAACTCAACACGAGAGCGTTTAAATTTTTCACAGAGTTCATCAACCACTTCATAAGAGAGCTGCCCGTGAAAATCTTGTTTGATAAGTTGCTCAATAATAGCCTGTGTAACTGCACAGTTTTTCTCTGCTTTTAATTGTTCAAAACGCTCTGTAATGTCTGTTCGAAACATACGGTACCTCCGTTTAATGTTTTTTATAGCTGCAAATCAGTATCCCTGCCGTAATCAGTATGGCACTAATAATATGGTAAGAATGAACTGATTCATTTAATAAAATAATACTGAATATTGCTGCAAAGAGCGGCGTAAAATTAGTCATTACCGCTCCTTTAGCAGAACCGACTATTGCAATGCCGAAATTCCAAAACGCATAAGAGAGAATAGAAGGTCCGATAACCAAATAGCCTATCCCACTCCATTGTAAAGCGGTCAAATTTACTAAATTTTTTGCAGATTCTGCTACATATTCATAGATAAAAAATGGCGTTAACGTTAAAACTGCCAGCCCCACTAATACGGTCAAAAACACCGTATTGCTTATACCTTGCGGACGTAGCCGAATCACACAACAATAAACCGCCCAGCTTATAGTAGAAGCAATCGCCCATAAATCACCTTGATTAATTGCCAAGCTAAATAAGCGAGTTAGCTTCCCTTGCATCAATAGCCACAGCACTCCCAGCAAACTGATTATTGCCCCACTTAGAATAATCGGGCTGATTTTCTCCTTAAAAACGAGCCGATTTAAAAATAGCACCAATACAGGCGAAATAGCTAAATAGAGAATTCAATGCTGTTGTCGTTTTTAAACCTTCATATAAGGTAGCCGGGAATAAAATTACCCCAAGCAGACCTAATACCCACATCAAACCTAAACGAGGTTTTAATAAGTGCATTACCCGCCAAGTTGGGCGAAAAAAGAGCAAAACTAAAATTAAAAAAGCCGGCAACCAACGCAAATAGGTTAAGGTAATAGGCTGAACTGCCCCACTTAACACTTTGCCTAATACAAAATTCCCACCCCAAAAAAGAGTAGTGATGATGAGATCATTGATGACCTCGTTCTACAATCACACCTACACTGCTTGCTTGGGCAACCGCTTTCGGCTTATGCAGTTCAATCCGAATCCAAGAAAGTTGATACTCTTTTTGTAATAGTTCCGCCAGTTGATAGGCAACAGTTTCAACTAATTTGAAAGGTTGAGATTCAACAAAATCCAGCACTTTTTGCGATACTTCCGCATAATTCAAGCAATATTGTACATCATCGGTTTCTGCCGCTTTGGAAAAATCCCACGCCATATCAATGTTAAAAACCAAGCGTTGCTTAATCGTATGCTCCCAATTGTAAGCCCCAATGGAAGCAAAAGCGGTTAGTTCTCGAATAAAAACCTTATCACTCATTTTTCGTCCTGTTTTATTTTCTGAATTTCTGTAAAATATAACACAAGATAAATTTAATCAGGAAAATTTATGAATTTAATTCCCTATTTATTGATCTTAACCGCCTATTTGCTCGGCTCGATTTCCAGTGCGGTCATTTTTTGTAAGCTGGCAGGCTTGCCTGACCCAAGAGAAGTCGGCTCACACAATGCCGGTGCAACGAACGTACTACGAATTGGCGGTAAAAGTGCCGCATTAGGTGTGCTTTTATTCGATATTTTAAAAGGCACATTACCGGTGGCGATGGGGATTTATTTTGAACTCTCTCCCTCACAACTCGGTTTCATCGCCTTAGCGGTTTGTCTTGGGCATATTTTCCCGATTTTCTTCCAATTCCGTGGTGGAAAAGGCGTTGCCACCGCATTTGGTGCAATCTCCGCATTAAGCTTTATTGTTGCAGGCGGTGCTATCGGCACTTGGCTACTGGTGTTTTTAATCTCCGGCTATTCTTCTTTAAGTGCCGTCTTCACTGCCTTGGTCGTACCGTTTTACATTTGGTGGTTCGAGCCACAATTTACTTTCCCCGTCGCCTTAGTTTGTTGCCTATTGGTTTACCGCCATCACGATAATATTCAACGCTTATGGCGTGGGCAGGAAGACAAACTGTGGGATAAATTCAAGAAAAATAGAGCATAAAAATAGGCATAGTGAACCGTTCACTATGCCTATTTGCAAATTATTGCGGAAAAATCACCGCTTGTCTTCTCGACTAAACCGCTAAATCCGCTTCATCGCCTCGATTTTGTAGCCATTGTTTACGATCTTCCGCTCGTTTTTTACCCAATAGCATATCCATAATTTCAAAGGTATTCAATTCGCCCTCTTCTGCCGTGTCATCAAAGGTTAATTGCACTAAGCGGCGAGTGCTTGGATCCATCGTAGTTTCACGCAACTGGCTCGGGTTCATTTCGCCTAAGCCTTTAAAGCGTTGCACATTTGGCTTGCCTTTTTTCTTGGCAAGGCGAGCTAAAATCGCCTCTTTTTCCGCCTCATCTAAGGCATAATGCACCTCATCTTTGCCGATATCAATGCGATAAAGTGGTGGCATTGCCACATAAACGTGTCCGTTTTGCACCAATTTCGGGAAATGACGAAGGAATAACGCACATAGCAAGGTAGCAATATGCAAACCGTCTGAATCCGCATCGGCAAGAATACAAACTTTGCCATAACGCAATTCTTCTAAATTATCGCTATCAGGGTCAATTCCCAAGGCTACCGCAATATCATGTACTTCTTGTGAAGCCAATACTTGGTCTGATGAAACCTCCCAAGTGTTTAAAATCTTACCACGCAGTGGCAAGATGGCTTGATATTCTTTATCCCTCGCTTGTTTTGCCGAACCACCGGCAGAATCACCCTCTACCAAGAAAAGTTCGGTTCGGCTGAGATCTTGAGCGGTACAATCCGCCAGCTTGCCTGGTAAAGCCGGCCCACTGACTAATTTTTTACGCACCACTTTTTTCGCCGCACGCATACGGCTCTGGGCGGAACTAATAGCCATTTCAGCAATTAATTTGCCCATCTGCACATTTTGGTTAAGCCATAAACTAAAGGCATCTTTTAAGGTGCTATCTACATAGCTTGAGGCTTGGCGGGAAGACAAACGCTCTTTGGTCTGCCCTGCAAATTGTGGCTCTTGAATTTTCAGAGAAAGTACATAAGCACAACGGTTCCAAACATCGTCAGCGGTTAATTTTACCCCTTTCGGCAATAAATTATGGATTTCGCAAAACTCCACCATCGCCTTTAATAAACCGTTACGCAAGCCATTAACGTGGGTGCCGCCTTGTGCAGTCGGAATCAGGTTCACATAGCTTTCCGCTACTAACTCGCCCCCTTCTGGCAACCAAGTTAATGCCCAGCTTACCGCCTCTGTTTCAGCAGTAACATCACCAATAAACGGTGGATTCGGCACGGTTTCATGACCGTTTAATGCCTCGCTCAAATAATCAGATAAGCCGTCTTCGTAATACCAACTTTCTTCGGTATTGTTGATTTTATCAATAAAATTGATGGTGAGTTTCGGGCAAAGCACCGCTTTGGCTCGTAACAAATGGCGTAAACGGCTCACCGAAAAACGAGGGCTGTCAAAATATTTTGGGTTTGGGTAAAAACGCACGGTCGTTCCAGTCTGCTTTTTCGGGCAAGTTCCAATGACTGTCAGATCTTCCACTTTTACCCCGTTGGCAAAGGCTATCGAATAGACTTCTCCGCCACGTTTGATCTGAATTTCCACTCGTTCGGATAGGGCATTTACCACCGAAATCCCCACCCCGTGCAAACCACCGGAAAACGTATAGTTTTTATTGGAAAATTTACCGCCGGCGTGCAATTTCGTTAAGATAAGCTCCACTCCCGAAATTTTCTCGGTGGAATGAATATCGACCGGCATTCCCCGCCCGTTATCCACCACTTCCAATGAATTATCAGCGTGAAGAATCACATCAATTTTATCTGCAAAACCGGACAACGCCTCATCGACACTATTATCAATCACCTCCTGCCCCAAATGGTTTGGACGTGTGGTATCCGTGTACATTCCCGGGCGAAGCTGCACCGGCTCGAGGTCTTTCAGAACGGTAATTTCATCCGCCCCATAGCGTTTTTCAGACATTATGCTTTCTCTTAGGCTTAAAATAAAATAAGGCTGAATTTTAAGGAATATTCAGCTATTTTGCAAAATTTTGGTGAAAAATGACCGCTTGTATTACCCGTTTAACCCATTCAATATCGAACACTCCGAATTGGCGTTGCCACAGCAAGAGCTACTCCAGCTTTTGAGCAAAGTCAGCATTTGGTTTAAATCGGCAATTTTTTGTTCAAGCTCACCGATATGCTGTTCGGTTAATTGTTTTACATCTCGGCTTGAGCGGTTTGGGTTGTCGTTTAATTTAAGTAGTTCGCTGATTTGAGCCAGCGAAAAGCCCACTTTTCGGGCATTGCTGATAAAATGTAATCGGCTCAAATCTGTGGCATTGTAGAATCGATACCCCGATTCGGTGCGACTTGTCGGCGGCAGAAGTCCTGCTTTTTCATAATCTCGGATTTGTTTGGCAGAAAGACCTGTTTTTTCTGCGGCTTGGCTAATATTCATTATAATCCTCCCACTTTAATCGCTTGACCTTAACCTAAGGTTAAGCTTTATTATACGCCTGAATAATCACTCAAAACAGGAGAAAATGATGACAATTACCCTACAACTTGATGGCTTACATTGTGGCAACTGTGTGAAAAGTGTCGAAAAAGCGTTAAATGGCGTGGCTGGGGTGAGCCAAGTTAGCGTAACGTTAGAACCGCAAATTGCGGTGGTGGAAGGCTCGGCAGAAGCACAAGCCTTAATTGAAGCGATTGAAGACATTGGCTTTGACGCAAAATTAGCCTAATTAATAAGGGGCAGAAATTTTGCCCTAATCTGCCTAATATTTCGGAGGATAAATGACAAGCACAGCTCACTATTCGCCAGAACAACAACTTTTGATTGATGGAATGCACTGTGCCGCCTGTGTTCGGCGAGTGGAAAAAGCCTTACTTAAAGTGGAAAAGGTTGAATTTGCATCAGTCAATCTTGCCGATCAAACCGCTTTTGTGCAAGGCAACGCCAGCCCTGAAGACTTAGTAGCGGAGGTGGTTAAAATCGGCTTTGGGGCAGAAGTGCTGGAAAGCGAAGAAGAACGCCGAATCAAGCAACAAGCCCAAACACAACGGGTATTAGGGCATAAACGTACTCAGTTTATGCTTGCCCTTGTAGTTGGTTTTGCCTTAGTTGCTTTTGGTTTCTACAAAGGAATGACGGTAAACGAAACCAATCGTTCTCTTTGGCTAGGCTGGGCGGGCATTAGCCTTGCGACAATGTATTTTTCAGGCAAAGATTTCTTTCTCGGGGCATTTTCGGCACTGAAAAACCGCTCAGCCAATATGGACGTGTTAGTAGCAATCAGTACCGGCACGGCTTGGCTCTATTCCTGTTGGCTCACGCTTTTTCCACAACCGAATGCTCACGTTTATTTTGAAGCCAGCGTGATGATTCTCGGCTTTATCAATCTAGGAAAATACTTAGAACTGAAAGCCAAACAGCGTTCTTCGTTAGCGTTGGAGAAATTGCTGGATCTCGCCCCGAAACAAGCGGTCATTTTTGAAGAAAATATTGCAAAAACCATTCCGGCTAAAGCCATTAAACCACAAATGCGGGTGCAAGCCTTAACCGGCGACCGCTTAGCGGTTGATGGTATTTTAGACAGTGGCTCTATTTGGGTGGATGAATCAATGCTCACCGGTGAAGCCTTGCCGGTGGAGAAAAAAATCGGTGATAAAGTGCGAGCCGGCACGTTGGTGCAAGATGGTTCAGGCATTTATATTGCCGAGCAAGTCGGCTCACAAACCGCTTTGGCTCGTGTAATCAATGCTGTTCGCCACGCCCAAAGCAGCAAGCCGCCATTGGCACAGTTTGTAGATAAAATCGCCGCCGTTTTTGTGCCGGTAGTGGTTTCCATCGCATTACTTTCTGCGTTAATTTGGCTGGCACTTGGTCAGGATTTTGCCTTTGCACTCTCGATTTTTACTACCGTGTTGATCATCGCCTGCCCTTGTGCATTGGGGCTGGCAATTCCGCTTTCTACCATTGCCGGTGTGGCACGTTCTGCCGAATTTGGCGTGCTAGTACGAAATATTGAGGCACTACAGGCAAGTAGTGAAATAGACACTTTAGTGTTCGATAAAACCGGCACACTCACTACCGGCAGAATGGAAGTGTCTGATGTTCTCACCTTTAACGGATTTGAGCAAAAGCGCTTGCTACAACTTGCTAAAAGTGTAGAGCAACACGCCTCACACCCGATTGCGAAAGCGATTGTAAAATTTGCCGAAAATCAGACCGCTTGTGGTGTAACCGATGTGCAAGTGTTGAAAGGGTTAGGCATTTCAGCAAAATATGAAGGCAGTACAATCAGAATGGGAAATTGGCAATTTGTAGGCGAAACCATTCAAGCAAATCTTGCCTCCCTATTGCCCGCTAAAGAGGGGGATTTTTCCTCAAAAATTTTTGTTTCGGTCGATAATCAACTCGCCGGAGTCTTGTCGATTTCTGATCAACTTCGCCCTGAAGCGAAAGCAACCATTCATCAATTCCAAGCTGAAGGCTATCAATGCGTGATGCTGACCGGTGATCGCCAACAAACTGCCGACTATTTCGCCAACGCATTGGGGTTAGACGGCGTGATTGCGGAGGTATTACCGGAGCAAAAAGCGGAAAAAATTCGAGCCTTGCAAGCAGAGGGTAAAAAAGTAGCAATGATTGGCGACGGCATAAACGATGCTCCAGCTCTGGCTCAAGCTAATGTAGGCATTGCGATGCACAATGGTTCGGATATTGCAGTGGAAACCGCCGATCTTTCGCTGATGCGAGAAGGGCTAGCACCACTGGTGCAAATTCTGCCGTTCTCTAAAAAAGTGCTACAAAATATGAAACAAAGTTTACTCGGGGCTTTTATCTATAATGTGATTGCCATTCCGATTGCCGCCGGTGTACTTTACCCTTGCACCGGCTGGCTACTCAACCCAATGATTGCCGCCATTGCGATGACATTGTCGTCAATTACCGTGGTGTTAAATAGTCAAAGGTTGTTGAAATAATTTAAGCGGCCGAATTTGCATATTTTTTTGCAAATTTGACCGCTTGTAATCGCTAATCCGCCAAAAACAGCGGCCCAAGAGGTGTTTTGGGAATGCCGAAATGTTCAGGGTAATGCACCTCGACCAAATATAGCCCCTCGGCTTTCGCTGTAGGGGCAGCTTTTTCCCGGTCACGTTGCTCCAACACCCATTTTGCCCATTCCACAGGCTGTCTGCCTTGCCCGATTTCGAGCAATGTTCCCACAATATTGCGAACCATATGATGTACAAAGGCGTTGGCTTGAATATCAACAATCACATAATTGCCTTGACGAGACACATTCAAATGATGAATATTCCGCCACGGCGTATTGGATTGGCATTTAGCGGCACGGAAAGAGGAAAAGTCATTCTCACCCAGCAAATACTGCCCTGCTTGGTGCATTTTGCGTTCATCAAGGGGAAAGTGAAAGTGGGTAACACCTTTAGGTAAAATTGCCGACCGCAGTTTTTGGTTAAAAATAATATAGCGGTAACGGCGGGCGGTGGCACTAAAACGGGCATGAAAATCCTCATTCACCGTTACCGCCCATTTCACCGCAATATCATCGGGTAAATGAGCGTTAGTGCCGAAACACCAGCTTTGTAGCGGGCGGTTTGCTTGCGTTTCAAAATGCACAACCTGCCCTGTGCCATGCACACCGGCATCGGTTCTGCCGGCACAAAACACTTCTACGGGCGAATTGGCAACAACCGACAACGCCTGCTCTAGCTGTTGTTGTACACTCTCTACCGCTTCTTGTCGTTGCCAGCCAAAATAACGGCTGCCGTCATATTCAATACCTAATGCGATTTTCATTTTTAATCCTAAAAAAGAGGGCGAAAGATTTTTCGCCCCCACAGTAATTGATATTTGCAATTATTTATTCAATAAGCCTAAAAATTCTTTGCGGGTTTCTCGATCTTCTAAGAAAACACCGCCAAAGGCAGAAGTAACTGTATAGCTATTGGTGTCTTTTACGCCACGGCATTTCACGCAAAAATGGGTGGCTTTCACATACACCGCAACATCGTCTGTTTCTAAAATAGTTTGAAAGGCAGTTAAAATCTGTTCGGTAAAACGCTCTTGCACCTGCGGACGTTGGGCAAAAAACTGCACGACACGGTTGATTTTCGAGAGTCCAATCACCCATTTTTTCGGGTAATAGGCTACCGCTACTTTGCCGTCAATAGTAACAAAATGATGCTCACAGGTAGAAGTTAAAGTAATATCGTCCACCAGCACCATTTCACTGACTTTCATTCGGTTTTCAATATTGGTAATTTTCGGGAAAGTAGCATAATCAAGCCCGCTGAAAATTTCATCAACATACATTTTCGCCAAACGGTGAGGCGTTTCTTCTAAGCTGTCATCACTTAAATCTAAACCGAGCAATTCTAAAACTGCCTGCATATGTTGCTGAATTTCCGAACGGCGACTGGCTTTATCTTTGGTATGAGCAACAGTAGGAGTTTCAATGCCCTTTGCTAACAAGGCTTGTCGAACCTTTTGGGCTTCCGGCGAAAGTGTGTTTTCTAGGGTCGTTAATTCAGGCGAGATCGTTGTCATTGGTTTTCCTCTCAAATGTAAGCGGAAGATTCTAACAAATTGACATCAAAAAAAATAGCTCTAAAATGGGCTATTTCAGCTATAAATATTCCCTAAACTATGCAAAATATTCAGTATCTTTTTAATGCCGACCTAATTCCCGAACATCAAGCTGAATTTGTGCAGTCTCTCTTAACTTGCAAAAATTTTGACAATTCCGACCGCTTGCTAGGTTTCTCAAAAGGGCGAGGTACGACTTGGTTTTTAGATACCTCTGCCGAACTAGGTATCAATGTAGTGCTTCGCCATTATTATCGTGGCGGCTTGTTCGGTAAAATCATCAAAGACAGTTACTTTTTTACCAGTTTTGAAGCCACCCGAGCTTATAAAGAATTTTTCTTACTGCAACAAATGTTAGCTTGGGGCTTACCTGTGCCTCGCCCAATAGCGATCAAAGTAGAAAGAAATTTTTGTTGCTATCGTGCCGACATTATGCTCGAAAAGCTAGAAAATACGCAGGATTTAAGCAAGATCTTACAAAATCGTTCTTTAGCAAACGAACAATATGAGCAGATAGGGAAACTGATTCGCCACCTGCATAACCATCAAATTCACCATTCCGACTTAAATATCCATAATATTTTGCTTGGTAATGATGGCAAATTTTGGCTGATTGATTTCGATAAATGCGGTATTGAGCCGGGCGAAAATTGGAAACAAAATAACCTAGACCGTCTGTTACGCTCGTTTAAGAAAGAACAAGGGCGATTAAATATTTTCTTCAGCGAAGAAAATTGGCAGGCTGTTTTGAGAGGATATACTCTCTAAGAAACAATAATGGCACAAGCTTAGAAACTTGTGCCATCAAATCATCAATATTAACTACTTCACTTCACGAATCATAATTTCAGACGGAATCACACTGCCTTGCCAGTAGAGTTCAGAAGCTACTTTTTCCGCTAATGCGAGGTAGGCTTGGCTGATTTCGTGTTCCGGCGCTGCTACCACTGTTGGTACACCGGTATCTAAATCTTCACGCAGACGAATATGTAATGGTAATTGTGCTAATACTTTGGTGCCATATCTTTGAGCAATCTTTTCCGCTCCGCCGGTGCCGAAAATTGCCTCATGGTGTCCACAGTTTGAGCAGATATGCATTGACATATTTTCAATCACCCCAAGCACTGGTACTGAGACTTTCTCAAACATTGAGATCCCTTTAATCGCATCTAATAAGGCAATATCTTGTGGGGTTGTTACTACCACCGCACCGGTCACCGGAATTTGCTGTGAAAGCGTAAGCTGAATATCACCCGTACCCGGTGGCATATCAATGACCAAGTAATCCAATTCATTCCACCAAGTTTCATTTAAAAGCTGACTTAACGCACTGCTTGCCATCGGGCCACGCCAGATGGTGGCGTTATCTTCTTCCATTAAATAGCCGATAGAATTAGATTGCAAGCCGTGAGCGGTAATCGGCGTGATGTGCTTGTTATCAGGAGAAGTTGGACGTTGATCTTTTGCCCCCAACATATGCGGAATAGATGGGCCGTAAATATCCGCATCTAAAATCCCCACTCTTGCCCCTTGTGCTTGTAAGGCTAAAGCAAGATTAACCGAAGTAGTGGATTTCCCTACCCCACCTTTACCTGAAGTGACCGCAATGATATTTTTCACCCCATTGACTGCCGGGTGTTTATTCGCTCGTTTTAAGGTCGCAATTTGGTAATTTAATACCCATTTTACACCGCTTGCACCCGTTACTTGCTTTAATTTAGCCTCTGTTTCGGCTTTTAAGGCTTCAAAACCACTGTTCCACGCAAATGGCATCGTGATTTCAATTCTAAGAATATCGCCCCCTAATTCTGCTTTTTTAAACACATTAAGGGCAATTAAATCTTTCTGTAAAGTCGGGTGGGAAAATTGTTGCAAAATTGCTTTAATTTCAACAAGTTGCTGTTCATTTAATTGGTTCATTGGTTATCCTTGTTTGCTAAATTGCGTTTTAAATCTTTGCTATAAATTACTTCGCTATCGTTATTCAAATCAATACCCAAAAGGGAGGAAACAATCCCAACTCGATGATGGTATTGAAATAATGGCAATACAGCAACATCACTATAAAGCTGCTCGCTAATTTCTTGAATAAGTGACTCTCTCGCTTCTGCACTAAGGGTTTCTGTTTGTAAACGATTTAATTTTTGATCGACTATCTCACTTTTATAGCCGGAATGATTATCCGGGCTCATTGAATGAAACTTCTGCAAAAATACAACCGGATCAGGATAATCTGCACACCAGCCTGCTCGTGCTATCTGGTAATCTTTTTGTTCCCTTACTTTATTTAAAGTCTGCCAATCAACCATTTTAGGCGTAATATTAAATAATTCTGATTGAGAAAGGGCTCGAGTAACTTGGTTAGCAATATTAATATTAATGCTATTCTCATCATATAACAAAGTCAGCTTTAAAGGATTATAAGGGCTAATTCCTGCTTTTGTTAATAGCTGCTCAACCACAACAGGATTCCAACGCTTTTCTCTATCTTTTACTAAGCTATGTGGAATTACAGACTGACTCGGAACCCCATATTCTTGCCCAATATTTGCTGAAGCCACCATTGTCCTTATTGCTTCACGAATCTCTCGTTTAGCTAATAATGGATCATCAAAATTGAACTCATAGTAATAGGAGCACAAACGCGGAAATTTCACGATATTCGTTTTTTTATTTAATAAAGGATTCTCGACAATATCAAAAGCAGAGCAGTTTTGGATAGTTGTAATTAAATCATACTCTATAGTTTGAAAGGGAATTTCTTGGGTTCGAGCCTTTAACACCATTTTTTGAGCATCTAGTTTCTCGAGACGGTAAGACGCATTGCTCACGAAGTTATCTATGGTTGGAGCAATCCCTTGATAAGTAGGTAATAATGCGGAATGCGCCAGCATTTCAGGCAATTGGTGATTTGGGTGATTTAGCCGAATTCTCAATGTATGCGCATTTAATGCCTCTACACCGAGTTCTTCAACTGGCTTTATTTGCTCTTCAATCGCTTTTGCATTTTCTATACCCATATAGATGAGATATTTAGACAATACAGAATGATTTTGAGGATCTATTAAACGTCGCCAGCTTGCTACAAAATCTTGTGCAGTCACAGGTTGGCCATTAGACCACACAGCTTTCTCATCTAAAATAAACAACCACTCTTTTTCATCTTCAGTAAACCAATTCTGAGCAATAGCCGGAACAACATCTCCTTTTCTGTTGTAGGCCATTAAACCGACTAATAGATCTCTTAAAGGAGCAGCATCTGCCGAAGCTTTAATTTTATGAGGGTCGAGTTGAAATACTGCAGAATAAATTGCACGTTTGAGTAAAGTATCACTCTGCCGGTTTTCTACCCAGACAGATTGAATGGATTGAGGGCAAATTAATTGATCACAAGATGTAATAAGCAGAATGCAAGCGGTAACTTTTGCAATTTTTTTTACAAATGTAACCGCTTGTAAGGATTTCAACATAAACTCCCCAAAAGTTAATTTAATTAAGATTTATTTTACAAGAAGCACAGGAAATAAAGTTGTAATTCCTGCCACAATAATTTCAATTCCCAGCGCCATTAAAATCAGCCCCATGATACGAGTAACGACATTAGATCCTGTTTTGCCTAATTTTTTCACCAAAGGGGCTGAATAGCGGAATAAAATATAACAAATTAATGCAAATACAATAATCGCAATGCTAAAGCCGACATAGTCTTCCCAAGTATGGTAGCGGGTTCCCCACACAATGGTTGAGCCAATTGCCCCTGGTCCTGCCATAATCGGCATTGCTAATGGCACGACACCGATATTTTCGTATTCAGTAATATCTTCATTTTTCTCTTCTTTATTTTGTTTGTGTTCACCTAATTTACCGCTAATCATCGTCATCGCAATGCTTACAATCAAAATGCCACCAGCTACTCTAAAAGAGCTAAGTGAAATGCTAAACGCATTGAGAATCAGATTACCAAAATAGAGGCTGACTAATAAAATTACGCCAATAGAAACAGCGGTGATTAAGCTGGTGCGATTTCTTTCCCCCTCATATTGGTGAGCGGTCATACTGAAAAAAATAGGTAAGGAACCAAAAGGATTGACTATAGCAAATAGACCAATGAAGAATTGGAGGTAGATGGCAAAATTAATAATGATATCCACAAAAACTTTCTCAAACAACAGTGTTTCGGGCGCTATTATATCGGTTAATCAAGGTAGATACAAACCAAAAGCACCCAGCCTAAAGGACGGTTGGGTGCTTTTTGATAAAATGAAAGACTTGTTAGTGTGACGAACGTTGCTGCATAAAATCTTCATTTACCTCAATTGAAGCTTTTGCACGTAGCGATTGTAAGAATTCATTACGTAAGATTAAACGATTAGCTTGTTCAAATTGTGGCGCCAATGTCTTAAACTGTTCAGCACTCCCTTCCGTAATGTTATCTAAGGCAACAATAACTACATCACCCTTTTGATTACGTGCCATTTGATAAGTCGCTTTATCTTGCGCCTTTTTCATTGCGAAAATCGTTCCAACCAGTACCGGGTTTTCTACTTCTGCTTGCATATAAACTAAAGTTTGTGGCGCATTAAATTTCACGTCCACTGATTTCCCGTCATTCAAGGCTTTTACATTTTCTTCTACTTTCACCAGCAACGCTTTTTCCGCTTTTTCTGCCTTCACAAAATTTTCAACTGCTGCTTTTGCTTCATCAAAAGTTTGTGGACGTTCTGCTTCGTACTCACTCACTCTCACAAACAATGTCTGTGGATTTGCATCATTCCCAACATCTAAAGCATCAGAATTTTGTTTATTTTGGCGTAGCTCTCCTTCAAACAAAACTTTTAATACTTTCTCATTTTGTAAAGCAGTAGGTACGTTTTCACGGGTAAACAGATCCGTTTTTTGCAGTTTCACATTACCGGCTTTTGCAACTTCTTCAAGTGAAGAATTATTCTCAAAGGCTTTATTTGCCATTTCGCGCGCAACTGTAGAATATTCAGTTAACACTAATTCTTGGCGAATAGTTTGGGCAATTTTATCTTTCACTTGTGCTAACTCAATCACTTGCTCAGGTTTACGCTCCAATACTTTGATAATATGGTAAGCATTATCCACTTTCACCGCTGCACTCACCTGACCGGCAGTTAAATTTGCTACAGCATCTTCAAAAGCTTTCGGGAAAGTGCCAGCTTTTGCCCAACCAAGATCACCACCATTATTTGCTGATAAAGTATCGCCGGATTTGCTTTTTGCCAAAGTAGCAAAATCCTCCCCATTTTTGAGCGCTTGCTCGATAGCCTGAGCTTCCGCTTCACTAGCGACTTGAATATGAGCTAAACGGGCTTCACCTTTAGTTACATAATCAGCTTTATTGCGATCATAGTAAGTTTGAATTTGCTCATTGGTAATCTCAACTTTGCTTTCCACATCTTTTGGAGAGAGAGTAACGTACTCAACCGCTAATTTTTCAGGTGCTAATAATTTAGTTTTATTTGCTTCGTAATAGGCTTGTAATTCTTGCTCGGAAGCGGTCTGATTTTCCATTTCTTTTGCAACTGAAAATTCGGCTAAACGCACTTCACGTTGTTGCAACAGTAATTTTGCTAACAAAGCCTGTTGTGCCGGTACATTAAAATCACTATTGATAATCCCCTCTTGTAGCTGGGATTGCAACATACCTTCCTGCACAATCGCTGCATAGCCATCGGCACTTAAATTATTGTGGCGTAATGTTTGTTGGTATAACTCGTTACTGAATTTGCCATCTTGTTGAAACATCTGGCTGTTTACAATTTCAGATTTGATTTGATCAGCACTAATACCTAGTTTTAACTCTTTTGCATACTGGCGCAGAAGCTCTTCATCAATTAATCCATTTAATACCGATTGATTAAATTGAGCAGCATACTCCGGGCTATCCATTAAATCCCAAAAGCGACTCCCCAGTTCAGCATTTAATCTATTTTGCTCACGATTCAGCGTGTTATTAAATAATTGCTGACTAATTTCTTCACCATTTACTTTCGCTACAGAATTATCATGTGAAATCAATCCTGTTCCAATTCCGCCAATCACGAAGGAAATAGAGACTAATGCAAAAATAATTTTAAATACCGGCCCATTTGTCCGCTCGTGCATTTTTTCAATCATTTAAAAAATTCCTAAAATTACTCAAAAAATTGTTGCTGATTATACTCTTTCTCCGATGAGAAATAAACTTGCAAATTTTTATTGAAATTTAACCACTTTCTCTTTAAAATTCGCATTTCCTGTCATAGCTGGGTTAGAGATCGGCTATTGATGTATTATCAACCCTTAACAAAAAGGAAATTAAAATGTCTCTAAGCGTAGAAGCAAAAGCAAAAATCGTTGCTGAATTTGGTCGTGATGCAAAAGACACCGGTTCTTCTGAAGTTCAAATTGCATTATTAACTGCACAAATCAACCACTTACAAGCACACTTTGCTGAGCATAAAAAAGATCACCACGGTCGTCGTGGTTTATTACGTATGGTTTCACGCCGTCGTAAATTATTAGACTACTTAAAACGTACTGATCTTGCTAAATATTCAGAAACTATCGCACGTTTAGGTTTACGTCGCTAATTTCAAATATTAGATATGAGAGCCGAGCTGAAAAGTTCGGCTTTTTTATAAATTTTATTCGAGGAAAAAATATGGCTTTTGCGTCATTATTTACATTATTAGACGATATTGCTGCCGTGCTTGATGATGTATCGATCATGACTAAAGTGGCTGCTAAGAAAACAGCAGGCGTAATCGGTGATGATCTTGCCTTAAATGCTAATCAAGTCAGTGGAAAGAATGTGGTGCCAGAACGAGAACTACCGATTGTTTGGGCTGTAGCGAAAGGCTCATTAATCAATAAAGTGATCTTGATTCCACTAGCGTTGCTGCTATCGGTCTTTTTACCGCAGGCTATTATCCCGCTATTAATGATAGGCGGTGCATATTTATGTTTTGAAGGCATAGAGAAATTACTCCATCGTCTATTACATAAAAACAATCAAGCTCATTCTGATGAAACCGAAACCCTTTCTGAAAAAGATAAAATTAAAGGTGCAATTCGCACCGATTTTATTCTATCAGCAGAAATTATCATTATTGCGTTAGGTGTTTTGCAAGACTCTTCAACCCTAACCCAAATTTTATCTCTCTCCGCTATCGGGGTCGGAATTACCCTGTTTGTTTATGGCTTAGTCGGATTAATCGTAAAACTTGATGATATCGGCCTGTGGCTGATGCAGAAAAAAAGCGCCCTCTCGCAAGCGGTTGGAAAAGGCTTATTATTTGCAATGCCGTGGTTTATGAAAGGACTTTCTGTGATTGGTACTATTGCGATGTTCTTAGTCGGTGGTGGTATTTTCACCCATAATTTACCAATGATTCATCACTTCGTAGAACAATTCGGTATCTCTCCCCATTTTTCTACTCTGGTTGATTTTGCAGTGGGTATTGTGGTTGGTATTATTGCATGCTTAATTATTTTACCTTTGATGAAATTATTTTCTAAAAAGGCGCACTAATCCCCAAAAGCGTAGCTTTGGTTAAAGCTAGCTTTTTATCTCTTGCTATAAAAAAATAGCAGGTTCAAGCCTGCTATTTTTTTAATTATTATAATGAGTTAGACTCAGTGGCTGTTTGCGGTAAGGCTAATGGCTCATTAACTTTAGACTGAGTAGCCATATTCACCTGTTTGAGATTTTCCTCACGAATACGGTTTGCCATTAATGTATCCCCCATCTGCTCTGCCACGTGCAGTGCCATAATACGATCATCAGCAACACATTCATCATGAGCCAATAACAATTCAAACTGAGACTTCGCTTTTTGGTATTGCCCATCTCGTGTATAAATATAGCCAAGCGCTCTAGCATAATCATCGGTATATTTAACATTCGCTTTATCTGCCCGTTTTGCTAATACTTTTAGTAGCTTACTGTCAGAATCAATTTGTAAACGGGTTAATTGCACAAATAAACCTTGTAATTGCTCATCTTCAAATTTCTTCAACGTTTCTAAAGCAATTTCTTGTGCAGATTGATGATCGTCACTATCAATTAAACGCTTGATGACACCGACACGACTATACACCGATTTACGACGACGATTTGGTTGGTTTTCCCACCAAGAAAGCAAGCCTTCCTGTCCTTCTTCCTGTAAACGCTCATCTTGTAAACCATCATCAACGAAATACTCTAACTCCGCATACTCTTCTGCAGTTAAGAAATTACGTTGGCCGATTTCAACTAATAATCTATCTAACGCAATATAAGCTCTGGATTCTTTATAAATTTGAATCGCTAAGCGTAATACCTCATCGCTATGAGGTGCAAGCTCTAGTAGGCTATCAATCGCAGTTCGGGCAGCCGGTAATTTTCCTTGTTGTAATAAAATTCGGGTTCGAACCAACTCCACTGCAACATTATTCGGTCCAGCTATTTCAGTAGCCTTAATTAAATATTTATTTGCAGCTAAATCATCACCATTTTGCTGAGCAGCTTCCGCCGCTTTAATTAAATTCAGTACAGGCTCATCTGCATGTTTTGCATTTTTACTAAAGAGTTTTTCCGCTTTTGAGTAATTCCCTTCACTCATACGCATTAAACCTTCCAGTGTTTCTTGCTGAGCTTTTTTATGCTTACGAGTTGAGAACCAGTTATAAGCTCCATTACTCATACGGCATATTTTAGTGACAATCCATTCAAGTAAATAAACTACCGCCATTGCCAACACAAAAAAAACCACAAGCATTACAATGCTCATTTCAATCACGGTAGTTGCTGTTTCAATTCTAACATAACCTTGATTTCCGGCTAAATAAGGCCCAGAGATTAGCCCAACTAATAATAAAAGCATCAAAAAGAGCGTTCTAAACATAATCTATTCTCCTTTTTATTATTGTGCTGAAGGAGGCATCGCATCTTGCTCTGCTTTAACAGGCTCTGCTTGCTCTAATTCTTTTTCAGCTTTTATTTCGACTTTCTCTATTTTTTCAGGGGTTTTATTAATTTGCTGAGCAATCACCTTTAAGCTTTGTAATGAAGTTGGAGCATCCACATAAATAGTTTGTTCTGCCAACTCATCTAGCTCTTTCAAGAAATGTTGCACATTTTCATTTGAAGTTTCAAAATAACTTCTTACCCAAGAGCCTACCGTTTGTAACGATTTTTTATAAAGTTCGCTTTGCTGGCGAGGAACAGCTAAAATCGCAATTTGTAAACGCAAGCGAATGTTTTCACGCAAATAAATTTCTTGATTCGGTGCAACAAAGGCTTTCTCATCTGCTGCATTACGTTTCGATACACGAATAAAATGATCTAAAAATGAAGCAGCACTTTTTTCTAAATTTTTCTCCCAATCCGCAAGAGAATCACTTACTTGCCCATCTTGTTTACTATTTGAAGCTTGTTCACTTTCCAAAATCGGCAAATCATCTAATTTATTCGCTAAATTTGCGACACGCTGCATTAAGGCATTTTGATCGATCTGATGCAATGCGGTTAATGTATTTAAATCAATTTTGATTGCCTCACGAATGTGAATCGTATTCGGTGCTTTTGATAAAACTTGATCTGCCTCTAACAATAAATTTTTCGCTGTTTCAATGTCATTATCTAATACCACTTTACGAGCCGCATTATTCAATAAGAAATCTGCCTCAGATAATAACCAGAATGTGTTATCCGAACCAGAGGTATTATTTAGCTTTTGCAGTTGAAGCTGCAAACTACTAATTTGCTGGGTATAACCATTTTGGGCTGTTTCTAAAGCTTTAATCCGTTCTAAAGCTTTTTGATATTCCGTGACCAATTCGGCAATTTGTGCTTTTTCATTTTCGAAATTTGGCATCTCAACCATAGTTTGAGTAGTAAGCTGATTTGCTTTAGCAGATACTGCCTGAATTTGAGATTCAACCTCTGCAAACTTTTTATTTGCCATATAATGACCAGCTCCGCCAACCGCTAAAGCCACTAATAGTGCAACTAATGCCAAGCCCTTTCCGCCCGATTTTTGAACAACCACTTGTTCTTTTGGCGCTTTTTGCATTTCTGTTTGAATATCTTTCTCTATAGCTTCGTTCACTACATCTTCCTCAATCTCTTTTTTTGCAAAAGATTCCGCAGAATCGACCGCTTGTTGTGCCTCTTCTACCACCTTTTCAGCTGAATGCTCTAAATGTTCAGTTACTTTTTTAGATCTTGACATACTCGCCACCTCTAGTTAGATTTGCCCACTTTAAATAATAATGTATTCATCAAAGTTACATTATCGGCTTTATCCGATACCCTAATCTTATCTTCTTGCCATCCCATTTGTTTAGCTATCTTTGCAATCCTCTGGCTCACTACAACCAGATCACATTCAAATAACCATGCTCTACAATCTGCTTTCGTTTGTTCATAAAGTGATCTTAAAATTTCACTACTGGTGATCACAATAGTATCTACTCCCAAGCGTTTACATAAGCTGATTTTTTCGGGAATATCATCGGTAACCGGCTCTCTACGATAACACTCCAAATATTGAATAGTTGCCCCACGCAAGACTGCAGTTTCAGCAAGTAGCTCACGCCCAGAATCTGCTCTTAGAATTAAAATAGTTTTGTCAGTTAGATTCTGCATTTCAGGTAATGCCAAAACCCCCTCGCTATTTTCAAATTCTATCGGATAAATGACCGCTTGTTCAGCTTTTTCTGTTAAATATTTCGCAGTCCGTTGCCCTACCGCAAAATATTTCAAATCTGAACGAAAATGGAACCCGGTATCTACTAATGTTTTTGCAGCATAGTCCACTGCATTCGGCGAAACAACAAATACATAATCGTCTGATTTTAGCCGAGAAATAGCCGAAGGAAGCAAAGGTAATTCTTTACCGGCTTCAATCGTAAATAGCGGTTGATGAATAGCAAAAATTTGCTGCTCATTTAACATATCTACTAACTCTTGCCCCCTACTATCTGGGCGTGTGACTAACACATTCATTTTATTGTACGTTTTCGTTATAAACCGCAGCTAAAATTTTATCTGCACCTTGAGCAAGCAACTGTTCTGCCACTAAAATGCCTAATTGCTCCGCCTCTTGCTTATCTCCTTTTGCCGAGGCACGAATAATTTGCGAGCCATCTAAAGCTCCAACTAACGCATTAAGCGTTAATTCATCGCCGTTTAATGTCGCATAACCACCAATCGGCACTTGGCAACCGCCTTGCAAACGGGTATTCATTGCACGTTCTGCCATCACGCAACAAGCGGTCGAATTATGGTTTAATTTTGCAATGTAGTTCAAAACGCGCTCATCATTGGCTCGAGTCTCAATCCCTACTGCTCCTTGACCAGCTGCGGGTAATGATTGTTCTACCGAAATATAGCTACGGATTCTCTCTTTCAAACCTAAACGAATTAAGCCGGCAGAGGCTAAAATAATTGCATCATACTCACCATTATCTAATTTGCTTAAACGAGTGCCGACATTACCTCGTAATGATTTAACCTCTAAATGCGGATATTTTGCCATTAATTGGCACTGGCGACGTAAGCTCGATGTGCCAACCACAGCACCTTTCGGCAAATCCTCTAACGAATAGTAGTTGTTCGACACAAAAGCATCACGGGGATCTTCACGTTCACAAATAACCGCAAGCCCCAAACCTTCGGGAAAGCTCATCGGCACATCTTTCATTGAATGCACCGCAATATCAGCTCGATTTTCTAAAAGGGCTAATTCTAGCTCTTTCACAAATAATCCTTTTCCGCCGATTTTAGCTAATGGGGTGTCCAAAATAATATCGCCTTTTGTTACCATCGTAACCAGTTCGACAGATAATTGCGGAAAATGTTTTTCCAACTCGCTTTTCACAAAGTTCGCTTGCCATAACGCCAGCGGGCTTTGACGCGTTGCAATGCGTAAAATATCTTTCATAAATCTCTAAACTAAAAACATAATAGCCAATGATTTATCCTACCACTTTTTGCTGGAACTGCCAAAAATAATCGAGGATATTGCCCTTATTTCTAGTCAGAAATACCTCTTTTTACTCAAAAATAATGTACATAAACACACCTATTTTTTATAGCATATATGCCATTATTTAAAAACTTGACATAGATCAAAACAACACCAAAAGGTGTTTAATTTTTAACGACAAAATAACTCTTTTGAGTAATAATTTCACCAGTTAAAAAAATTATCAAATTTAAACTTTATGAGGAACCAAACTATGGCTAAAAATACTCAACCATTTGATGCCCAAACAGAAGTGAATGAGCTTGTTGAAAAAGGCTTGAAAGCCCTTGATGAGTTTAGAAAACTCGACCAAGAACAAGTGGATTTTATTGTTGCGAAAGCTTCAGTCGCAGCTCTTGATAAACACGGCATTTTAGCAATGCACGCTTATGAAGAAACCGGACGGGGTGTGTTTGAAGACAAAGCCACTAAAAACCTGTTTGCCTGTGAGTATGTTGTCAATAATATGCGACATTTAAAAACCGCAGGGGTCATTAGTGAAGACGATGTCACCGGTATTACCGAAATTGCCGACCCAGTCGGTGTTGTCTGCGGAATTACCCCAACCACCAACCCAACCTCAACTACCATTTTCAAAGCGTTAATCGCCCTTAAAACCCGTAATCCTATCGTTTTTGCTTTCCACCCGTCTGCTCAACAATCCTCTGCTCACGCTGCTCAAATTGTACGTGATGCAGCTGTAGCTGCCGGTGCACCGGAAAACTGTATTCAATGGATTACCCAACCTTCAATGGAAGGCACTTCAGCCTTAATGAAACACCCGGGTATTGCAACCATCTTAGCCACCGGCGGTAATGCAATGGTTGAGGCTGCTTACTCTTGCGGTAAACCGGCATTAGGCGTTGGTGCAGGCAACGTACCGGCTTATGTGGAAAAAACTGCTAAATTAAAACAGGCAGTGTATGACATTGTAATGTCAAAATCTTTCGACAACGGTATGATTTGTGCCTCTGAACAAGCAGCGATTGTAGATAAAGAAATTTACGCTGAATTTATTAAAGAGATGCAATCTTACGGCGTATATTTAGTAAACAAAAAAGAGAAAGCTTTACTGGAAAAATACATTTTCGGTGTTGATAAAGCCAAAGATGAAAACTGCTCAGGTGCAAAACTTAATGCAGCAGTGGTTGGTAAACCGGCAGCGTGGATTGCCGAACAAGCCGGCTTTAAAGTACCGGAAAAAACCAATATTCTGTTAGCTGAATGTGCCTTTGTGGGAGAAGGCGAGCCACTTACCCGTGAAAAACTTTCACCTGTACTGGCTCTATTAAAATCTGACTCCACCGAACACGGCTTGGAACTGTCTGAAGCGATGGTGAATTTCCACGGTTTAGGGCATAGTGCCGCTATTCATACCGAAAACAAAGCATTAGCCAAAACCTTTGGCGAGCGTGTAAAAGCCATTCGGGTGATTTGGAACTCACCATCAACCTTTGGTGGTATCGGTGATGTATATAACTCCTTCCTGCCATCGCTTACACTAGGCTGTGGTTCCTACGGTAAAAACTCTGTAGGTAACAACGTCAGTGCGGTGAACTTAATCAATATCAAACGTGTGGGCAGACGGAGAAATAATATGCAATGGTTTAAAGTGCCATCAAAAATCTACTTTGAGCGTGACTCAATTCAATATTTGAAATCAATGCACGATGTGCATAAAGTGATGATCGTAACCGACCGCTCAATGGTCGATCTCGGCTTTGTAGATAGAATCACCGAACAACTTCGCCAACGTCGCAACCAAGTGATGATTCAGCTCTTTACCGATGTTGAACCAAACCCAAGCCTGCAAACCGTACAACGTGGTACAGAATTAATGCGTAGCTTCCAACCGGATACTATCATCGCACTTGGTGGTGGTTCACCAATGGACGCTGCCAAAATTATGTGGTTATTCTATGAACAACCTGAAGTCGATTTCCGTGATTTAGTACAAAAATTTATGGATATCCGCAAACGTGCATTCAAATTCCCGCAATTAGGCAGAAAAGCGAAATTTGTCGGTATTCCAACCACCTCCGGTACAGGCTCTGAAGTCACACCGTTTGCGGTAATCACCGATGGCGATATTAAATATCCGCTTGCTGACTACTCATTAACCCCAACCATTGCGATTGTCGATCCTGCGTTAGTGATGTCTGTGCCGTCTCACGTTGCAGCTGACACCGGCTTAGACGTATTAACTCACGCTACCGAGGCTTACACGTCGATTTTAGCCAACGATTATACTGACGGTTTAGCCTTGCAAGCCATTAAGTTAGTGTTTGAAAACTTGGAAAAATCGGTCAAAGAGTTCGATGAAACCGCCCGTGAAAAAATGCACAATGCCTCCACAATGGCAGGTATGGCATTTGCTAACGCCTTCTTAGGTATTTGTCACTCAATGGCACACAAAATCGGGGGTAAATTCCACACCATTCACGGTCGTACCAATGCGATTTTACTGCCACACGTTATTCGCTATAACGGCACACGCCCAACCAAAGTGGCAACTTGGCCGAAATATACCAATTACGTCGCCGATGTGCGTTTCCAAGATATTGCCAGAATGCTTGGCTTACCGGCAGAAACACCGGCACAAGCAGTGGAGTCTTATGCCCAAGCAGTACACGATTTAGCGGTTCGTTGCGGTGTGAAAATGTCCTTACGTGAGCAAGGCGTTGATGAACAAGCCTTCTTGAATGCCCGTCGTGAACTTGCCCTACACGCATTTGAAGACCAATGCACACCGGCAAACCCACGTTTGGCAATGATTGAAGATATGGAGGCAATTATGACTAAAGCATTTTATGGAGAAAAAGATATTTAAAATCAATTAGTTACATTAACAAAGATAAAAACAAAATAAAAATGGCGACAAAGTGGCGATTAATATTTTGTGATTTATAAGAAATGCCTCCGCAATGGAGGCATTTTATTCTTTTTTTGTAAAATTTCCGGTGATATATCATTACGTAAAATTACCGAAAGCCTTATTTCTCAATGGTTCTATGGCATTCAATAATTTTTTTAGATCTCTATAACGTGAAAAACACTGAAAAATCTCGCAAAATTTTCAGTTAAGATCACAATCACGCTATATAACTTTATCCTTTATCTGCTAAAGGTTTATCAGATCTATATAACGTGTAATTTAACTGAAAAAACGACAAAATTTTTTATAAATTCCGCGGGGAGGGAAGTGCTTTTTCCGTGCCGTTGTCGTTGCCGTGAAAATTTTACGTGACTTAATAGCGAAGAAGCGTAGTTGCAATATGAAAAAAGCCACAGTAATGTGGCTTTATTATCATTCGATGATTGGTGTCAGTTTGGCTTTAGCTTCGGTTGCTTTTGTACCATAACCACCTATCTGTGTTGAAGTATCAGGCGGAGGTCCTCCTCTATGTGTATGCGTGCTTACCGATTTGGCAAGGTCAGAAACAATTTGACATAAGTCTTCAAGGATTCTGAAAATATTTTGCCCCTCACTACCTATATAACTTATTGGAGCAACAAATTTATTTTTAGCATCCGATATTCTTTCTGCAACCCCCTGTATCTTTTCATCTAATTGACCGCCGACACCTACGGATTTATTACTTGCCGTTACGCTTTCGATGTTGCCTAAAACGTGCGTGGTCTTATTTCCACCTACAGTTTTGGTATCATCTGAATCAATATTACGTGTAGATGTACCAATATTCTTAGTTTCTGAATCCGTTTCGATAACACGTTCAAAAGATTTATCTGTGATGCGTTGGTCAGTTTCACGTGTTTTATTTCCGGCTGAATCCGTACGTTCATACACTTCAGGGCGTTGTTGTTTAAGTTGCTCGCCGATTGCGACTGCTGGCACAGTTTTACCTTGTGCTAACATAGTACGTACAAAAGGTTTATCAGACCGCCCGTAAGCGAAACCAACTTCTACAATAGTGCCAATTTCAGGGAATGCAAAATCGCCACCTTGTGAACCCGTACTTGTCACCGGCAATGGCACAGCGGGATAAACAGGCGTGCTTGTATCATCGTTGCCATCCTCATCAAGTAGTTGTAATTCAACCGCATACTTAGGACGGAATGGGTCAGATATATCTCCACCGCCTGAAGGGTCTGCTACACCAACCACTTTTGCATATTTGGGTAAATGGTATCCACCAGCTAATTCGGGGAATACGTTTTCCATTTGCCGCCGTTCCGGTGTTTTTTGAACCGGTTTGCCGTTACTGTCTAAGGTATCCCAAGACAGAATATAATCATCGCCGTGTAGCTCTACTTTTTTAATGCGATTACCATTAATTACTGCACCGGGGCGAATAGCAGCCATAATAGGAATAGTCATATCATTACTGCCGCTGATAAGTGCCTCTTTACTATCTAGCTCGGCATCTTTACCGTGCCATCTGCTATCCGCGTGCGAGCCGATGTATAGCGTGCCGTCTGGTGATTGTTGCCACATATAATGCGGTATTTCAAATTGTCGCCCAATATTGTGTAATAGCTGGTAGCCGCTGCCACTATGTGTGAATAAGGGAATTGGTTTATCGGCATAGTCAGCAGTTGGAATTTTTACTTCAATTCCGACCGCTTGTGTGAGCCACTCACCTAAACTACGTAGCGTAATATGGCGATGTGAGCAACTAAGCGGACGTTCAAATGCGGCGACTAGTTCCCGGATAAATAATTTTTTATAGCCACTTTCTGCAGACTGTTCACGCTCGACAAAGCCATTAAACCAAGTGTAGTAGTGGTCATATTCGCCCATTTCAAAAATGACCTTTTTACCTACGCAATCGTCTTCAGTTTTTACCGTCACATAGCCACGACCAGTATTATTAAGTTCTAAAATAATATGCTCGCTAGATAGCTCAACTTCCTTTTCATCAAGTAAACAGGTTTTTATAATTTTCATTTTTAACCCTTAACCTAAAATATCACTTAATACGGATGATGTTTCTTTTTTCTCTGCCGGTGAATTAGTTTGATTTGCTCCATTACCCACGGGGTTACCTGAAGATTTAGTCGAGCTTGAATTTGTTTTAGTTGATTTAGCCTTTTCTCCTTGCTTCTTCGCAGTTGGCTTTTTCTTTCTGCTCTCTTTTTTCTCGGCAACTGAATTAACTTCTTTTAACTGAAATTGGATTTTCCACGCCAATTTATCACCGGCATCTACCGCACTAACTTCACCGCTAAACTGTACCTCGCGCATATTCACCGCTTCGGCTATAATCGCTGATACTCGATATTTGGCTTGCTCGCCTTTACCGTCTTCCGCTTCAGCCAAATTAAAAAGTGTAGTTAGCCATTCCTTTTGGTTGTAAGGAATTAACCCGGTTACACTAAGTTCTTTTGCCTTAATCCCTTTATCCGCTTTCTTTGTACTGGACTTCTGACCGCTCATATCTTTTTCTTCACGTTTAACGCTTACAGTCATTAGGATATTATGTAAATAAATTGGCTTGCCATTAAGTGCAAGCTGTACGCTTGGTTTTCTAATTGTCATTTAACATATCCTTAAGTGATGAAAGATTGCCTCCTACAAACATTACGCAAGCAGTAAAAACATTGCCGGCATCAGGCAAATTCAAATGCATTTTGGTTGTAGCTGATTCTAAGAATCCACGTTCTGTAAATGCATAAATTTGAGCCTGTGCAGTAAGTAATTGATTTAATTTTGCTGCATTCTGTTGCTCTCTCTGTGCTTTCATTTGCAATAATCTTTGAATAGCTTGCATTGGATTACCCGATTTTGCCGCATTAGCCATAGATTGAGCATTACGCATAATGCTTTGCATTGTACGTGCGGAACCTGGGGTAATATCGGCAGCATTGGCAAATGCTGGACTTGAAATGGTCGGTGTTTTAACCATTTTTGTATCCTGCAATGTTTTTGCCGATTTTGCATAGTCTAGAGCTTGCTTAAATGTTGGCTCTGGTAGCAAAATGCTTACTCGCTCAAGTTGAGCAATGAATACATCAATATCACTTGCTGTCACCATAATCAGTACAACATCTTGTTCTCCATTGGGTCTATTTGGGTCTGAATAATCCGTAAGTTTTTTAATAAATGCCTTCACTGCGTTTTCCGGTGATAAATACTTACCTGATTTTGCTTCTGTTCCGTGAGACCAGTTATGCACCCCAATCTTCGTGCCTTTAACAGATAAATTAAAAGGGGTTGAAACCCCTTTTAAATTATTATCTAGTGCTATTTTGGCTTGTGGGGATAGTTTTAATAATTGTTTTTTCCACATTTTTATTTAGCACCTCTTAACCTCTTAGATTGCCGTAAACTCCGGCGGATACTGCTTGCGATGTAACTCGCTCAAATAGGCGAGTTTGCAATGGTTTTTGTCAAAAAATAAGCCATTCACAAAAGCATACCAAAAACGCCAACGCTTTTTCGGCTGCTTAGCTTTTACCGCTCCACGATAGCAACGGCTCGAAAAAGTTTCATCCGCTGCTCCGCCGGTAAGAGCATTAAATAATTGGTCGATGGCGATTAAGACGTGGTAGCACCACGATTTGAATTTAGTCATTTTTTACTCCTTTTTGAATTAAATCCCAAACTTGCGTAACTTTCTCTAATACCGAAATTTGCTCACTGGCTGTCCGAATAACTGCGCCATTACTTTCTTTTTGCACAGATACAATACTATCTGTATTAACAAGCACCGTATCACAACTGCCGTATTTGGTGAGTTTAATGATTGTCATCTATCCCTCCTTGCGGCAACTGATACACCGGCTTAATCGCTTGTATTTGCTCTAAGGTTTCCGCTTGCTCTAGGCGGTCTTCGTAGCCTTGCCGTTGCCCTGCCACAATCGCTGCGACTGTTTGATACGCCATCGCTTTTTCGTAAGCTTTTTGGCGTAGTGTATCGAGCGGCACACCTCGCATTTGAGCAATTAACATAAGGGTTGGGGTTTGGGCAGTTTGGTCTGCCACCCACGCTTTTGCCTCTTTGGCTTGCTCTAACCACGTATCACGCTCAAATGAGGGCGTTTCATCGTATTTTGCCAAATCATTGATAAACGCCTGTGCCTGTTGGTTTATTTCAGCTAGTTTTGCAGATTTTTCAGCAGAAATGACCGCTTGTTGTTGGTCTTTCGGCAAGACCCATTTTTTACCGTTCCATTCGTGATAAGGGCTTGGAGCGATTCCTCTATCAATAATTTTGCCGTTAATCAGTATCGGATTTGTAAAAATCTCGGCATTTTCGACCGCTTGTTCACCTCGTTCGGCAAGGTCTTCAAGGTTTGGTTCAAAATCCGAATTGGCCATAAAATTTCCGTTTTTATCAAAAATGTAATACATATTATTTAACTCCAATTACCATATAATTTGCTTTGCCATTAATGACTGTGTGGATTGCACCGTTTCCTGAAATACCGTCATTAACAATTGTCTGACAGGTTACAACTCTACCCTTGAGTTCGCAGATATTTCGGTAATGTTTGCCTTTAACAGACTCATTCCAGTCCCAAGCTTCGCCGCTTGGGTTAGAGTTGTTGGTAGAGATGATAAAGTTACATTGAGACTCATTAAATCCTGACGGTAAAGGTAATGTGCCACCGTGATTAATGACGCCTTGTAAAACCACGATATTTTGTACATTAACCCCCAACCAATTACGCACCGCAGCCGGGCTATTACAATATCGGGTGAAGTTATCACTACCATTATTAACTCTAAAAGCAATTGCTCCCACCATACGATTTTCGTCTTGATAATTCGTACGTAGTAATCGAGCAAAAATATCTCCTGCAGTATCTCTCTTAACATAGGTGTTAGCATCTACTAATACACTGCCATCGTTATCTAGTAATACTGTGCCGCTTTTCTTAGGCATTAATACCCGATTAACTACAGCACCGTTATTGTTAGCTTGCACAATCGCTGCAAAGTGAGCTGCCGATTGTGGTGCAGACTCCCATCGTACTGACCAGTTGGCAGTGTTATAGGTGTTAAGAGCCGAATAATCGCCGTTTTTAACGGATAATGTGCCTGTCATCGTGTCACCGGATTTGCTCACACGACCGTTGACATCATCCATTAATGCAATAGTGCCACTTTTTGCCGGCAAATATTGCTCAAACCCTCGGCTGTCAGAGTTAGTCCAAAATTTCCATCTGCGGTCCGGTAGAGCCTCAAATCGTGATTGCCAATTACCACTTGTACCGCTACGCTCAACCTCAAATCCAGCAAATACGGCATTGGGGGCTTGTACACTAAGATAGCGTGTTGTACTAATGGCTCTAATGCCATCTATCGTAAATGGATTACCACGTATATCAGCAAAATCCGCACCATCAATACGCCTCCATTGCGCTGCCGAGTTATTGCCAGCAAAACTTGCCTGCACCCAAACGCCATTATTACTGCCGGCGTGAGAGTGAGGGATATAGAGCATTGCCCTAGCACCGGCAGCACTCATCGCTAAACCTACACCGTAGCTATAAATACCACTCAAACCAGTTGTACTGGCTGCCCGACCCGATGTACCAAATACCGTGTTTTGCCCAAGCAGATTGTTGAGGTTTTGATTTTGGTTATTGGTATCAACCTTATAGGCGGCATCGGCTAAGTCATAGGCAGCCTTAACTGCATAACTCGTTGCCACCGTATCCGCACTATTGCTGTTTACCGCGTTACTCTTTTTGCTGTTGGGGATGTAGTTGTTTAGGTTGCGTGTAATGGCATCAATTAAGCTCTTAAGAGCTTTAATTGCCTTTGGCGTAGCTGCCATATCTTCAGCATCTGAATCTAGGCCTGAAAAGAGTTTGGTTATGCCTTTTTTGAGCAAAGACGCTAACGGTAATTTGTGCGTATGCCCTGTTTTATCTGCTCTATTTTCCGTTGTATCATCCAGATCTTTAGGGTTAATGCCTAACAATGGCGATAATAACCGACGGTCTGTAATGTTGCCGTTTTGGTCAATATCTGCCAAGATTTGTACATAGTGTTGATTACCTGCAGTATCAATATAATCACTTTTAGCCGTTTTTAAGAATTTCACCTCGGTTTGATATGCACCGGTTACGGTGCAATGATGCACTACATCAACATATACCGAACAAGGCAATGCTAAAGTAATATTCTCGTCTGCAATAATATTGGTCCGTACACCTTCTACATAAGCTGTACCTGCAGTAATTGTAAAATTATTACCGGATTTACGCTTAAGTAAGAAACCTTCATCAAAAAAGATTGCTCGCCCGTATAAATCACGGTTAGTTAGTCTGATTTTTTCATCTAAACCATTTAAACGTAGAGTGAAGTCAATTTGCCACGTTTCAGCGGGAACCGTAATATTTGTATGCTGTGGAGCATTAGAAAATTCAAGCAAAATTGAGCGTGTAAGGCTATTACCTTGAATGCCGTTTTTATTTTTAAGTTTTTTTACGGTATCGGTATAGATAGCAATACCCAACAAGCCTTTTGACTTGTTGATTAAGCCGATAAAGTTAAAATCAAAATCGCCAATATCTGAACCGATAGTGACGGAATACACTACTGAATTTTGGTTTACGACACCTGTCTGTGATACTACTTGTCTATGTACAATATGCGATGCGCTAGGAATAACTAGATGATTCTGTAGGTTATCTGCGGTTAAATTTGGGATATTGGCAAAAATAAATTCATCAAATACAACGGTTTGACCGCTGACAATTTGCTGGGAAATATATTGCTCAAGTTGTGGGGTTGCTAATGTTGTCATTGTTCTTCCTATTATTATTTTTATTGGAATTAACAGGTTAAATAGCCAATATTACTGCGTGTGTTTGGTAATCGTGGTTAAATTCACCGTGGTAAATATGCACTTTATGATTAATCAATACTTCAAAGGTGTATCGGCGACAGGTTCGCCCATATTGCCGGATAATCAAATTGAGTAAATCCGGATTTTTTGCCAACTGGGAATCGTTTAAGCGAATTTTGATTACATCCCAATTTTCATCATCAAATCGTTCTTCTAATTCTATGTAGCCAATACCTAATCGCTCAAATATACGAATAAAACCGGCTTTACTACCAGCCTCTTTCGCATTGATAAAAGCATACTTCACCCGTTTTCTAAATAACTCCAGCGGCTCATTTGCAAATCTCGTGACATCACGTTGATAAGCAATTAAATTTAAAATTTCTTCATTGCACTTTTCTTCATCTTGGGCAACGAATGTAGCCAAAAACAGATTTAGCGTTTTTTGCCACCATTTTTCAAAGAGCGAAGCGATTTTGCTTAGCTCCCCTTTATCCATCCAGAACGGGAGTTTGATTTTTATCATTTATACCTCACTCACAGTTAATTGCTGGATTCGAGGGATATTAAGATCACTTACGATGTCATTTTGCCCCCATACAATCGACTTAATATTCGGTATTGCCTTGTGAATCTCTTCGCCTAGTCTTGACCAAGAAAATCGACTAAATGGGTAAGTTTTATGTACGTCAAAATTATTATTTTCACGCCACGCACAGCGAATCATCTGTTCAACTTGTTTTAAAATCAGTTGTTTTTGCGTATCTTGAATACCTTGATTCGGGGCAAAATACACTTTACAGGTAATGGTATGGTGTGTTTCCGGCATTGCGAAACAGACTAAATCATCACCGTGTCCGTGATTGCCAAGATTGGTAATGTAATTATTTACCGCATCAATAAACGGCTGACTGGTCACACCGGTATCCAGTAATAAATAAGCATTCGCCGACCCCGGGCCACGTGGGGCATTATGTTTAAAATAGATACGATCAACTGATAAACCTGCAACACGAGCAATCATACTTTTATAAACGCTATCAATATGATGCTGGCCAACACTATTAAACTGTACTTTGTAACGTTGTCTTAGTTCTTCATCAGTTTCCCTATCTGCACCCGGAGCGGTTAGCCAGTCGTTTTTATTCACTACGCTTGTAATGCCTTGTACTGTTTCGGGCAAAATACGATAGTATCCACCTGCTAAATTATAGCTACTACCTGCTAATTCAGCTTCAACCGGCACCAATGCGGCAAGTATGCCTTGAGGAATGAAGGTATCTGCCGTTACAACTACTCTAAAAATAGTGTCATTAATCCGCTCTGTCTGAATAACCGTACCTTTTTTAATAGTCACCGGAGTGACTGCAGATTGTTTAGTGAACTCAATAACACCTTGGGCTTTTGTCGCCTCTTTAAAATCCAACCCCACCGACCAAGCGTGAATCTGCAGCCATTTTCCTTTAGCCGTTTTTACAAAGAGATTAGGTAGAATGTCATTAATCAGATTATCGGTTAGCCACTTTACCGGCTTAATGGCAATAGCCGTTACTAATCGCCAAAATGGCGACATTCGATTGGTATTGGTAATTAAATTTTCTTGTTCGACCAATGATTCAAATTCTTGAATGATTTGCCCTTCTTCTATTGGCAACCCTGTGTCTGCTAATAAGGTTTTAAATTCTTCTGTCATAGTAAGATTTCCTGACTATCAATTCTGCCAAAATCATAAGTATCTGCGGTAAGTAGCAGTCGGCGTGGGTTTTCTTCATTAATTACAACAGTTCCAGGAATTAACCGTTCATCTTCTTCAACCAGTAAAATAATCTGTAAAATAATATCTCGGCGAAGAATGCGGCTACGTTCTGCAATCAGTAATGTTGCTAATCCACTTTCTAAGATAGCGTGCTTAACATCTTGGGCGATAGATACTCGGTTATTACACATAATGGGTTGATTGCCGCTATCTAAAGTGATGTCCTCACCTGTAATTAATAAATCAATATAAAGTTTTTCACTCATTACGCCATTAACCCTGCATTATCTTTTACTTGTTGTGCCAGTTGCTGTGCATTTACCGCTTCGTTCACTACAATAGATCCAATATGCACCGTTCTACTGTTATTTTGGTTCATTGTCATATTTTTGCTGACAGAACCTTGAGGCACAGGCACCAGTTGTGCTTTAGTGCTTTCAGGTAAGGCAAAATGCTGTTTATTAACATTCGGTTTCTCTAGTGCCGTTGGGTTTTGGTTTTGTATTTTATTGACTGCCTTTGTTTGCTCCAATTCTTTTGGTATTTGAATTGTCGCTTTTACTTTATTTAAATCATTTAGTATTTTATTGCTCTCCCCTGTCTTATTAACTTGATTCAAGTTATATTCAATTTTAGGAGTTTTAACCGCATTCTGCTCTTCGTTTTGTACTACTTTTCGAGCTGGTGTTAAATTTGAAATATTTTTTACTGTACCAAAAACACCTTGTGCAATATTTGCTGCATTACTTGATAAATTAGCCTGGGGTTGTTGAAATGGCTCATTTCTGACTGTTGGTATTAATGGGATTTCCACCCCGATCACCCCACCTAGTTTGTTGGCTTGTTTGATAATCCAGTTTAAAGTGTCAATAAACATATTTTTCAAGCCGGTAAAAATATTATTGAATACGTTTTTAACCCCATTACCTAAAGAGCTAAAAATTTGTGCAGGGTCTGTATTTTTCCAGCCGTCTGTCACACTTTGCCATAATTGAGTGATGGTATTCATTACACCAGCGAAAATTACAGTAATATTGCCCCAAATACTTTCCCAAATGCCGTAAACATTTTCACCCAATTCAACAAACCACTGTTTAACACTGCCTAACCAAGCAGTAAATTTCCCCCAAACATCTTGAATATCAGTACCTAAATTGCTAAAAAATGCACTACATACGTCCCAGTTTTCGTAAATCAAAACGCCTAAGGTAGTTAATGCAGTCAAAATTAATCCTATTGGGTTACCTAAAATACCGACTTTTAATACAGTAAAAAATAGTTTTGCTGCAGTAGTTACAACACCAAATACAGAAGCAATGCCACTTAATACATAAGCTCCCACTTTAATTCCGGCTACAATACCAATAATCATTGGTAGGTATGGTTTCAATTTTTCGTAAACAGCAGATAAATAAGGCTTAAATTTCGCAAACTGCACCTGACAAGCACGAATAACATCAACTAATGGTTGCCACGCTGTACCAAAATAAGATTTACCGCCTTTCATATAAACGACTAAATCATCAATTAATAAGATTAAAGCAAGAATCCCTGTGGCTAATTTAGTTACCGGGTTAGTAATAAAGGTTAAAATCATTTGTTTTTTAACCAAAGCTAAAGCAGCAACTAAAACTAATGCAGCCCCTTTCCAGCCAATTGTCGCTTGTAAAATACGATCTATTGCTTGCACTGTTTTAAACACAAATTTCAATACACTGCCTAAGGCTGTAGTGATATCGTCTAAACTCTCTTTAACCAAATCATTATTCACGATGTACCAATCTGTGAATAACTCCATAATATTTTGCAAATATGGTGCTAGCCGCACACTAATATATTCACCAGCCCCCTTAATAACCTGCGTAACCAGTGTTAGAGCATCTTTAAATTCAGCGGCAGCCTTTGCATTTTCGTCGAGTCCAACACCTAAACTTAATGCTCTTGCTTTTTGCCTTGCAATATCCAGCTCTTTTGAACCCATTCGTAGGGTTTGAATCATTGTTTTGTCTATGCCTAGCTTGGAAAGTAATGCGATTTCTTCGGCTTCACTCATCTTTTCCATTCTAACCATAATGTTATCTAACACATCATTGAATGGAAGTGCTTTACCTTCTTGGTCTTTAACTTTGATACCAAACTTTTCAAATACTTTCGCACCTTTACCAACACCGGTTACTGCTTCACCAATGGTTTTCGATAAGCCTTCAATAGAGGCTTGAGCAGCTGCACTACTTGAGCCGTTTACTTCAGCTACTTTGCCTAACTCGTAAATTTCATTTGCCGCGACCCCTGTCACTTTAGAAAGTTGATGAATATCATCCAGTGCAGTTAAATTAGTATCGACAAAAGCACCAATACCAATGGCAGCACCGAAAAAAGCAGCACCAATACTTGCAATAGATGTAAGGCTATCGCCTAATACATCAACATCTTTCATTACTTCTCTTAGAGGTCCTGATAGTTGGTCATTTAGACTGATGATGTACTCTAAACCCGGAATCGCCATAAATATTAAATACCTAATAAAAAGGCATTACACCTTAAAAACACTGTGCAATGCCTGTTGATACTGAATTGGCTAAATTTTCAAAATACTGCTTATTTAGCCAAATTGCCCTAGCAAGATTGTACTCACTGTTATCTGCGTGTGGTAGATAGTGCATTCGTAGTGCAATGGCTTGTGATAAACCATTGCCTTCTATTGCATTCACACGCTGTGCTAGTTTTTTACAGTGATTTCAACTTTTGGCACTAGCACCTTATTTACTGCACCAGCAACCTGCGGAGCTAATCCAGGCACATTAATGATTTTGATTAATTCGTCTCGCTGCTCTCGCTGAATAATTGCCAACAAGTAATCTTTAATCGGGGTAGTTTTATTGTTCCCTTCAATTTCGTTTACCATTGCATCATAAGCAGCATCGTCACGGTTAAAAGTGAAATCTACACCTGAAATTGAAATGGTTACGCTATCTTTCACGTTTGCCATTAATTTTTCTAACAAGGTTTGGGCTGTATTTTTAACTGGTTCTGTCATTTTTAGTTCCTTTTTGGTTTTTATTTTTGGTTATTAAAATCCGTAATGCATTGCGTTATAGCTTGATAGGCAATTACGCATACATCTAATTTATCAAGAGCTTCATTAAGGCTTTGTGCCATTAGACCGTTAGTGTTCACTTGCGGGCTGATTGCCCGACATTCCGTGGTTTGCGGGCAAATTAATTTTTGCTTCGCCACGTCTGGAACGCTCTTTGAACACCCGAATAACATCATCAGGCACAGGCTCATTACGCCATTTTTGATTTTTTTCATTTGCCAGTACCTCTTGCAATACTTGTTTACGCTGGTTAGCTTGTGCAGTTACCGAGTTTAATTCTGTGGTTAATTTGCTCATTTGCTGTTGGTATTTCTGTAGCATTTTTTGATTTTCCTCAAATGTTGCCCGCAGTTGTTGATATGCCAACTCACTTTTCTCTGCCCTTGCTTTGTAATACTTAGCGGAGGTAGTAAAAAAGGTTAATGCCACACAAAAAATCACAAGAATAATATTTTTAATTTGCATACTGTTTCACACAAAATTCAGTTTCTTTGGCTCGGCGAATCACTAAACCTTTTAACACTTTGCCACCTGACTTGTTAAAATCATTAATATGGCTACACATCGCTTTAAAATTAAGTGATTGGGCGTGCTTGTAGAGTGATGTAGGCACTCTTTTTCCTAACTGCTTGTTGTAATAGGTTTTTACACCATAACACCCCACATTAAAAACAAGTGATGTCATTGCATCAAACTGTCCTTGGGTCATTTTTCTACCGTTAAAATGCGTATTTACGCATTGTTCGGCAACTTTGATATTTTCAATAAAATCATCAGCAATTTCCTCAAGGCTTAAATAGCGACCTTGTGTAACATTGCGAGTATTGCCGATACCATCGGTCCATACATCACTAGGGCAACGATACGGCGTTCTTGCACAGCCTTCTGCATTTGCAATTAACAATAAAGCCTCTTTACTCGTTCTGATTTCATTTGCTTTGGGTGATTCAAATACTGATGCCAAAACAGCCAAAATGGAGCAGCCGATAAATAAAGCCTTACCTGATATTTTCATCTGTTATCCCCAATTTTTTTGCCTCAATACGGGCAACCAATAATTTGTAATTTAATTCTTGTTTATGTAATGCAATGTCTTCTTTGTATTTTTTGTAAGTAATTAAGACTGTAATTGCACCAAATAAAATACCGAATAATGATGCCCATTCGGATAAACTCCAACCTGACACAAAAGCCAGCAATGAGCCTAAAAACGGTACTGAACCTTCTAATTTTCCGTTCATTCCAAGACCTCAAGTAAGATTAGGGGCAAATTTGCTCTTTCGTTTATTATTATTATTGTTATCTGTAGTGTTCAAATTGCCCCTAAATTCTGTTAGCCGATTAAATCGCGGGTATCTTCGTCAGAAAGATACGGCACACCATTAATTCGGACGAAATCTGGGCTTGTCACGAAAAATTTCACTTTTTTAGTGGTTTTAGAACCGCCTTTCGGGTCAATATTTAATAAATCAGACAACACTAATTTATTGCCGAAGGTTTCCACCTTATCCCGTACACCGCCTCGCATTGCAAAAAAAGTGAAATCGGTTTCCGGTAAATTGCGGTAACTCCCTGCTGCAGCGGCGGCAGTTGAGATTTTTGCAAAATTTTTAGCATCTAACTCAATTTCACCTTCTGCCGATACATCACCGCTTACCCAGCCGTCCGGAATACCTCGGGTTTGTGCAACGGCTGAATTATCGGTAATACTCAAGGTAATATTTTCAGCGTGAATCGGTAAGCCCATAAAAGCAAAGTCAAAAGACATTCCTGAAATGCGTTCCATTGATTAATCCCCCAATGTTTCTAAGTCTAAGAAAATATTCACGGTAATTTCCTTCGGGCAGTCATACGGACGAACCTTAATATAAATCGTAACTTTAGTTTTACTGTGCCAGGTAATAGTGACCGCATCATCTTTCGGCGGGAAGCATTCACCCGGAAATTCTTTACCGTTTACCGTGGTAGATTTGCTCATATCACGCAACGGTTTAGCAAAATATTGCTGATGGTATTCGGTGCTATAAGCGGTTGAATTAAACGAACGGTCGCCGATTTTGGCAATCGCCAATAAACGCACGGCACGTGCAGCTTTATCTACAACCCGTAAATTTTCAATCGCCTGAAAATCGCCCCCTTCAACATCTAAGGTTCTGCCGTCAGACCAGTAATAGCCGTCATAGTCCGGATACCACATCGGCACAGAATAACGCGCTTTTTCTAATGCTTTGAGGTGCGATAAGTTTAACTCTGAACCGTCTTTATCTTTCGGTTTTTCTGCTGACCCCATTTCTAATAATGGACCGGTTAGCACTCGGCAAGGGCTGTCAGCAATGGAGGCCGCACGGTTGGCTAAACGCCCTGAAATCACACCAACTTCATTACCAAACAAGGTCGGCACTAGCATTACGTGTTCACACGCTAAGGTTTCTTGCAAACGTACTAATTTAGCCACATAGTCATCCCAAGATTCACCCGATTCTTCGTCTGTGTTAATCGGTTCAATGGCTTGAATAAAGAATGTGCGGCGACCTAATTTCGCCACCAACTCAGCATACAACGATTGCAAAGCATTAATTTTTTGTTTATCTACGCCTAACGTGTAGGTATTTACCGCATATTCAAACGATGACACTGCATTAGCTTCCGATACCGCTTTTGCAAAATCGTAGCCGTCTTCAGCAGCAACATACACATAAGCAAACCAGTTTTGACCGGCATTTAGCATTGCTGCCTTAATTTGCGATTTCAGCACTGTTTTTTCTTCGCCAAGCAATTTATCTAAATCGCTATCAGGGCTAAGTGACATTAACTTGCCAACATTGTGCGTGCCTACGCCCACAAATAATGCGTGGCGTTCAATTTCTTTGTTTTCACCGCTTAATAAATTAAGGGCATTGATTTGTACACCTGGGAACATTTGTTTGTCCTCTTATTATTTTGAATTTTATTTTTTCTCTTTATATAACCGTTCAATTGCTTTGGTCATTCTTTCTGCATTACGTTTTTCATCGGTATCTAAGAATGTTCGCTTAGGTAGTGGCTTAGCATTACGTGCCTTGAAGCGTTCTTTATAAGTTTTTGCATCATAATTAGGATCTAATAGCCTAATTAAAACACCCGCTTGACCTATAGTGAGTGTTTGCATAATTTCTTTATCACTCACTTTGTGGCGATTTTTCCCACTCTGAATTCTTTGCTTCCATTTTTCCTGAATTATTTTTAATTCAGATTTTGACCGTATTTTTTTAGGTTGCTTATTTGGTTTATCCGCTACGTTATAACCTAGTTGATTAAGTCGTCTTGCTTGTCGTTCTGTTGCCGGACTATTTAAAGATTTCCTTTCTACCCCTGATTGTTTTTCATTATTTGCTTGAGGCAAGGTATCTACCAACCCTAATTGGTGAATAGAAGATATTTCACCTGTACGCTGAATGCGGTAAAACATTTTTGCCATATTAATTCCAATGTCTTGGGTCACTAAATATCTTGCCCGGTTCTTCAGCATTTTCGCTTGTTTTTTGGCATCACGCTTGCTTAAACCTGTTGTATCAATAGGCTTTTGCCTAGCTTTCCAAGGCACACCATCAGGCGATTGTTGTTTATTGATGTTGGATTGTGCATTGCGTTTAATGGCCTGTGCAGTGTATTTTTTGATTTTTGCTTTATCACCTGCCGAAAGCATTAATATTGCTAAATCGTGCCGAAATTGCTTTAGGCTTGCAGGATTTGCACGTAACTCAATCATTTACAACTTTAACCTCAACATCTTCAGCATAATAAATTTCAATATCTTGTAATTGATAATGAACACCATCAATCATTAATGGTCCTTCGTTATTTTCCATAGCTGTAAGAGGTTCTTCAAAGCTAATCGTAAAACTTAAATCTGCCGTTTTATCATCCAAAATATCTAAGTCAAAATCACTTTCATAATGGTCTAGCTGGTCTCTTAATAAATCGTTCTCATTAAGCCATACCTGAATATATGCCATTATTAGCGGAGCTTGGATTTCTCTATAAGGGAATGAATCAAACCACAGTACCGCATCATATTTAATATGAGCAACTTCAATGCCATTCACTGTGACATTCTTTCCTTGATTAACTAATTTTCCGTTTTCAATCCAAGAATAAAAATTACCGTGATAACGCTTCGGCAGCTTTGTCAGTAAAAAATCGGTTAATTGTTGATAAAGAAACTTCCGCTTTAAATCAGACATACACTGCCTCTTTTTTTGTCTTTTAGAACCCTAATTGCGTGAGTGGCTTCAGCTAAAAGGCTTTTTTGTTCTTCTGCATACTGTCGGTTTTGATGGACTTCTCGCCCCGACAATGTATTAAATTCGGGCAAAAGCTCGTGTTTGGCTCTTGCAAATACTGCTTTTTTGTAAAGCGTTTGGGCGTAATTTTCGCCCCCCACGGTTACTACTGATATTTGTTCAGCATTTTCAATACCGTTATCTAGGTGTTTTTTCTCAACTTCAACAAGGTCTAAATTCACTTGCTGCATAGCTGATATAAGCGATGCTTTAACCATCTCAAGCGGAATCTGTAATGGAATCGCACGTTGTTTCTGAAACTCTTGCACATTCACATCGGGCCAAAATCCGTTATTTGTGATGGAAATATCATCGTATTCTGTCGTTCTGCCGTTAAACATTATTTAGCCTCCTGAAGTTGGCTAGATTTAAGTTTTTCAATAAGTAACGGAAAATCAATTTCCACTTTTTCCAAACTTAAACTAGCCACCGGAGGGAATTTTTCAGGCTGATATTCGCCTGCTTGCTGCAGTGCGTTTAACCGCATAATGCAACGTTCAACCATATTTTTAACACCCACTTTGTGATGTAGCTGGAATGCTCTTACACATAATTGAATAGCCATAATCAATTTTAATGGGTCATTCACACTTGCTGCGTGTATTCGTCCTACCTCATTTCGCAATAGGAGTGCGGCAGCTAATTTCAACCATTGAGCGACTTTGATTTCGTGCAGCGTCCACTTAGTCGCCACGTTTTGCAAAGTCTGCGTAAAATATGGCTCAACGGATTGACCGGCTGTGGCTGTTTTGTCTGTCCATTTGTAAATTTGGTCTGCTGTGAATGCGGGAAGCGTAGAACGAAAATCATCGGGCAACGACTGATTTTGAGCGATTGCCTTTTCAGCAAGGGATAATGCCCGGTCAAAATCACCAATATCAAACAGATACACGATGCAATAGCCCAGTATGTCATTTTGATATACCTCACCTTTTTTAAAATAATCGTCCACAAACGGGAGCCAATGCGGAAGAAATACATTACGTTTTTCTTCCGCACGAAGTGCTAATGTCGGTAATGCATGAATTCGGTTTACATCATTAACCAAGGCAATTTGCAACACAGAATAATCGCTTCCGTGCTTGGCAATCACAGCTTGTTTAGTAGCCGCATTCTCATTGCTTTGTTCAATTTCCTGTAATGCTCGCATTTGAGCTTGAAATTCACGCATTCCCATAATTATTTATAACTTCCGTCTGCTTCTAACAGTTTTACATTTTTAAACTCAATCGCTGCGAATTTGCTTGGGTCTTCAACCACATAGCCTTCCATTCGCCAGTATGAATCTTTAACCGCTTTCAACTCATCATCGTCTTTCATACCACGACGCACGCTGTTTTCTTGCGTATAGATTGATAGGTTTTTAAGACTGGTTACTACCGCTAAACGTGGTGGCATATTTGGCACTAACATTGCCTTCATACCGCCGAAGGTTTTCATTAAATCCTGCGTATTTAATGCTGCTTTTTCGGTAGCAATTAAGCCATTACCTTTATAAACAAGGCTTGCCTCTTTGCCGACTAAATCTGAACCGACCAAGAAAACTAAATCACCGGCATCACGATGTACTTCTGCTAAACCTTGCTTTAAGTCATACGCTAACTCATCCAGGTTTTTATAATCGCCTTCGTCACCAAAAATGCGGATTTCACCTTCATTTTTGCCTTTAGTTAAAATTTGGGTCGGTTTATTCTCACGCACAAACTGTAACCAACCTTTATTTACATCAGCTAAATTACTGTCTGTCGTATCATCTGCTACAGATTCGCCGTAGAAGCCGATTTTAATCATATCTAAGGCGATTTGGCGTTGAACGTATTCCGCATAGAGTGATGCGAATTGGTCTGATAAATGCCCCCATTGACTGATTTTAGTCCAAGGGATTAACACGCCTGAATCGGTTTCGGCTAATTTGTACTTATAGCCGTTGGCACTGACTTTTTTGCGGAAACGGCCTTCTGCTTTACGGCCTGTAATACCGCCTTCAGCCGGGCCATAAATGAGATCACCTTCAACATCTTTTACTGTGATAACATTGATTTGCTCTAAGAAATCAGAACGGCTTTGGATGTTACCAAGTAATACAACCGCTTTTGAGGTTTCAATATTGTATTGCTTACCGGCTAACGCTAAATTTGGGTCTGCACCGTAAAAATTAGCTGCGTTAGTTACTAAAGCATAAAAGAGTTTTGCTGCTACACTATTCATTCTTACACCGCCGTATTAAATTCTTTGGTTTCAGGTACACCACCCGGAACAGGTGTTTTAACTTCAGCTAATGCATCGAATTTTTTATTTAATTCGCTTACTGCTGTCGATAATTGGTTAAATTGTTCTGTTGTAATACCTTGTGTTTGAGCTGGTTCTTCCGGCTTTGGTGCTGGCTCTGATGCCGGTGTAGCTAGGGTTTGAGTGAAATATTTTTCCACCTTTTCGCCTAAGCCATTCACCGCATTAAGAAGCTGTGAAAATTGCTTTTCGTCCATTGATGTTTCCTCGTTGTTATTGTTATTTTGGGGAATCGTTTCTGCTTTGGCTTCACCTTCTTTTTCGCTATGTTGCGTAAAAAAGGCTTTTACCAGATTAAAAAAAGACTTTTCTTCATCTTGCGGATTACTTAACGCAAGATTGATTTGGGTATATTCGCTTGCCACCGTATTTTGGGGAGCATCTTTAATATTAAATTGCAGTTGAGTTGTGCCAACTGATGCCGGTGAATCAGTCACACCTAAGCCGGTAAGGTAACTTTTGCCGCTACCACGGAAATTCGGTGTAATTTCAATACTGGTAAATAGATATTGCCCATCTTTATTCCAGCTAATAAGATGATCATTCGGTGCAAGCACGGCAAAGAGCTTTAATTCGCCTGATACTTCCTCTACTTTTACTTCTAGCACTTGCCCAAAGTTAAACCAACGTCTATGTTCAGGCCACATATTCGCAGTATATAAATCCGTGCTATAGGTTTCTGCCATATCCAGCAATTCTTGCTTAGTGATTTCACGGCCATCTACTGTTGTTCCGGATGTTGCGATACAAATAAAATCTGTACGTAACTTACTTTTACTTACTGTTGTCATAACTGCCTTTATTAAAGTGAAATCGGTCAATGCCCACATTCTTACTTAAATTTCTAGGCTTTTCACTTGGTTGATTTCTGTTCTATTCGGATATAAAGCAAATTTGAGGTATATCCGACCATATCCGAAAAACAGCACAATAAATTGTGTTTGTTTCTTGCCAAAATACGGCTGTATATCCAATAAAAATAATAATAAAGAGATATGGCAGAGAAAAAATTAAGAGTACGTAAATCTTTACGCTACGATGATGAAACGATCTATGCTGCAAAGTTTTTGTATTTAAAAAAACATACTCCTAAAGAAATTGCAGCAGAGTTAGGCTTAAACTCACCCCGCCCTATTTATTACTGGGCTGAAAAATACAACTGGCGAAACCTGATTAGTGAAAGCGGTATTGAAGAATTAATCGCTTTGCGTATCGTTGCTTTAACGGAACGTGAGGGCAAAAGCGAAAACGAAATTAAAGAGCTGAATGCCTTAATTGATAAGGATTTGGAGTATAAAAAACTTCGGGCTACCCAACAGGCTAAGCAGGCTAAACAGCAAGCGGTCAATTTGGGTGAAAGTTTTGCAAATTTTGCTGATAGCGGCGATGGGGCAAAATCAAAGTCTGAAAAGGGCGAGAAAAAGAAAAAGGTTAAGAACGATATTTCGCATATTACGCCTGAAATGTTTCAGCCGTTTGTGGATTCACTTTTTGACTATCAGAAACACGCAAGGGCTAATAAACATCAGGATGTTAGAAATATTCTAAAATCCCGACAAATCGGGATGACTTATTACTTTTCGTTTGAAGGGTTTGAAGATGCCGTTTTAACCGGTGATAACCAAATTTTCTTATCTGCCTCCAAGCGACAATCTGAAATTTTTAAGAACTACATTGTAAAAATGGCTCGCCAGTATTTCGATTTAGAGCTAAAAGGCAATCCGATTATTTTAAGCAATGGGGCTGAATTGCATTTTTTAGCCACAAATGCGAATACCGCACAAGGTAATAGCGGCCACGTTTACGGTGATGAATATGCTTGGATTCGTGATTTTAACCGTTTCCACGATGTATCTTCAGCAATGGCTACGCACGAAAGATGGCGTGAAACGTATTTTTCTACTCCATCCTCAAAATTTCACCCATCTTATGCGTTTTGGTCGGGTGATAAATGGAAAAGTGATGACCCTAAACGCAAGAATGTGATTTTCCCAACCTTTGAGGAATATCGCGACGGCGGGCGAGTTTGTCCGGACGGTGTATGGCGTTATGTAGTCACGATTGAAGATGCTGAAAAAGGCGGTTGCGATTTATTTAATATTGAAAAGCTCAAGCAAAAATACAATCGGCACGTTTTTAACCAGTTATTTATGTGCGTATGGATTGATGATGCTAATAGTATTTTCAAAATCGGTGAATTGCTCAAATGTGGCGTAGATATTGAAACGTGGAAAGACTTTGAACCTAGTGCAGAACACCCATTCGGAATGCGTGAAGTTTGGGCGGGTTATGACCCAGCACATAGCCAAGATGCCGCCTGTTTTGTGATTATTGCTCCTCCTGTATTGCCGAAAGAAAAATTCAGGCTTTTAGAGCGGCACCAATGGCACGGCTTATCGTATAAATGGCAGGCACAACAAATAAAAGGGTTGTTTGAAAAATACAATATCACTTATTTAGGGATAGATGCAACCGGGGTTGGTTACGGCGTTTACGAAGAAGTAAAGGAATTTGCCCGGCGTGAGGCTGTGCCACTTAATTATAATCCGGAGGTTAAGACAGGTATGGTGCTAAAAATGCACGACTTGGTGACATCTGAAAATATCGCTTGGTCGAATAAAGAAATTGATATTGCCGCCTCATTTTTGATGGTGAAGCAAACCACAACAAGATCGGGCGAGAAAACGACTTTTATTGCAGAACGTACAGCACAGAATCAGCACGCTGATGTATTTTGGGCTATGTGTAATGCAATTAACAAAAAATCTTTAACCACGAAAAAACGGCGTAGTAGCTGGGGTATTTAATTATGACAAAATCAAAAAAAGCACAACAAACAAAACAGAATGGAATGAAATTATTTTCCATAAATGACCGAAACTGGGAAATGTCCGCAGCCCCAGCACTAGATTATGTTGGGTTAGGTTTCGACAATCATTACAACTGCCATTTACCTCCAATTAATCGCCACGCATTAGCGAAATTGCCATATCAAAATGCACAACACGGCGGCATTTTAAATAGCCGGTCAAATATGGTGAGTAGTGGCTATTTAGGTAGCCCGACACTTTCACGAATGGAAATGCGGGCAGCCTGTTTAAATTTAATTCAGTTTGGTGATGTGGCATTGTTAAAATTACGCAATGGCTTTGGGCAAGTGGTAAAACTACACCCGTTATCATCGCTTTATATGAGAGTAAAAAAAGATGGTGGCTATTCCTATTTAATGAAAAAATCGCTCTATGATACGGCATCGGAAATCTACGAATATAGTGAAAAAGATATTATCTTCATCAAACTGTATGACCCTATTCAACAAGTTTACGGCTCACCTGATTATGTCGGCGGTATTCAATCCGCCTTGCTTAACTCCGATGCCACTACATTTCGCCGCCGTTATTTTAGCAATGGGGCCCATATGGGATTTATTCTTTACACTACTGACCCTGATTTATCGGAGGATATGGAAGATGAAATCCGCAAAAAAATAGAAAAGTCAAAAGGTGTCGGGAATTTTAAATCTATGTTTATTAACATTCCCGATGGCAGCCCCGATGGAGTTAAGCTGATTCCGATTGGCGATACCGGCACAAAAGATGAATTTGCGAATATCAAAAATATTTCTGCACAAGATGTTTTAACTGCTCACCGATTCCCTCCCGGATTAGGCGGCATTATCCCAAGCAATAGCGGTGGATTAGGCGACCCTTTGAAATATCGTGAGGCTTATCAACTTGATGAAGTATTCCCACTACAAGAGATTATCGAAGAAGCAATTAATAGCGATTTTGAAATTAAAAAATCAATGCAAGTCAAGTTTAAAAAGCCACAAATCACAGAATAATTCAAAAGAAAAGCAATTCATTTTTTGCTATAATTATCAATTATTTAAGTGTTATAAAGGTTACTTGTTATGGCTAAAATTTTAGATATTTATTGCGAATGTGGCTCAAAGGCATTTATTACAAAAACTGAAAATATTCACAGCAATTTTAAGAAATTGTATTGCACCTGCAGAAATCCTGATTGTGGGCATAAATTTGTAATGAATTTAGAATTTAGCCATACAACCAGCACCAGCAAATTAACAAAAGAAGGATTGTTTAAATATTTGGTGAGTAAATTATCCGAAGCAGATAAAAACGAATTATTTAAGCTGATCACACCAAGTCCAAAACAAAAAGAGAATTTTGCATAAGGTATAATAAAAATCCGAGAAACTAAAAATTTCTCGGATTTTTTGTATTTATTACTTGCAATATAGGGTATCCTACATTATAATAACCTCACTTTCAAGAGATAGCTTGAAAGTGAGCGTAAGGCTTAAACCTTACGAAATGAAGAAGGATAGCAAAATGTTTAAATACATTATCCTAGTTGTCTTCTTATTAGTCCTTAGCTCCCCAGCTTACTAATCTGAAGCAACTCGCCGGGGGTGAAAGCTCCCGGCTCTTCAAACAAATTTATAATAGGGTTTAATTATGGCAATGTCAAGAAATGAAATTCAGGCTAAAAGCGAAGCCAAAAGAGGAATAAAGCAGAAATCCTTTAAACTTCCCCTTGAGGTGATCGCAGAAATCGAAGAACTTAGCCAAAAACTCAACATTCCACAAAATCAGCTAATTATTCAGGCTGTTCAACAATTTAGGCAAAATCAGTAAAATATAAGGCGTATTCACTACGCCTTATATTTTAATTAAATAACTACTCTTATTTAAGATAAATTTTATTTATTTGTTTTGGTCATCTTGCTTAAAATCGATGATAAGTTGCTTTGCTTAGCTCTAACCAATTCGGCTATGTCAGCCCAAACCCCGAAAGGGATTTTACGGTCACCAGCCACCCATTCTCGTACACGTCGAGCATCAGACAATCCCAAATCTCTAGCAAGATTAGACTGCCACTGGGTTCCGTAGAGTGATTCGCCGATAAATGCTAATTCTTTTTTGGTGTAATTTTTAACATCTTCATTTAGCTTACAGTATTGGTGATAGCCAATCCAAAAAGCCCCTTGGCAATCAAAAGACATTCCGTCTTTTGGGTCTTTGAGATCGGCAGGGATTTTATCCATTAATCTCGCCACTTCGTTTTTTAAGTCTCCCTCATTTAGAGGTAAATCCCTACGTTGTGAGATGAGTCCAAGGCCTTTTATCGGGTATCTCAAAATCATAGTTTGTACGTTTGTTGGTACATCGTCACCATATATAGCTGCGACAATTTGTCCGATAGTACGCATAATTTGTGGTGTTACTTGTGTAGTCATAATAATCTCCGGTTATCTGTTTGTTTTAGCCGTAAGCCTTTGCTCTTACGGCTTATTTGTTATATCAATCTACCATCCATATTTTACGGATAACCAAAATTGCTTTGGTTCGCTATTATCATTTAGACCTTTAAATTTTTCGATCCACTTTCCAGCGTTTGTCATTGCAAAAAAATTATCTACCATTGCTTGAGCTTGCTTAATTTGCTCTTGCGTTGCTGTTACTGGGATAGAGGTATCACCAATCTTCGCAATAAAAAGATTGATGATTTCGTCTGCCCAAGCGATTTGTTTTTCAGAGCCTTTTAATGTTGGTTTTGTGATTACAAGCTTAGTTGTTTCTTGTTTGTTCTCTTGCTCTGTTTCTTTGCTTTCTACCGGCGCTGTATTTTCAGCGTTGTCTTTAGCATTAAAAGCGTTTTCAAAAGCTTTTACGGCAGAGTCGAACTCTCTTGTTGTTAATCCTTTGCCAAGTTTGCTCACTAACTCACCTGTGGCTAAGTCAATGTACAACTGGTAATTCCGATCACCTCTGCTTTCATTATTTTTTGCCGAAAGATTGATGTAAATGCGGCGACCTTGCCATTCATTGGCGTAGCCTTGGATATTGTGAGATTTTAATAAGTCGTTGATTTGTGCGATTGTAATTTGAGTTGTCATTTTAGCCCCCTTTGGCTGATGGTTATTAGCTGGCTCCCTAGCCTTGCTTTATGCGCCTAATTATAGGCGCATTATAATTTTATTGCAAGAGTTTTTTTAAATTTTTTTGCAAATTTTTAATTTAAAATAGCGATTGAGAAAGTAGAGAAAAAACAGTTAAGTTTTTCAATGTAAATAAAAATAGCACGGTTAAACGTGCTATTTTTTAGAATAAGGCTAATAATTCATTTTTTTTAATTTCCTCATTAATCAAATTTTTAACTCTTTTATAAATATCTAATATTAAATTGATTGGAATATTTGAACGCTCATTATAATTTTTTGAAAAATTGTCCCATTTTCTATCCGCCTTTCTTTTCTCACCTTTTAAATTTAAATCGATATTGCTTTTAAATTTCGTTGCTTTTTGAATGTCGTATCCATAATTATTATAGTAGGTTAAATTATCATACGGGATAATAAATCCTAAAATATCATTAATATAGTGCCATATTTTGCTCCTTGCTGGATTTTCAATAATGTATATTTTGGGCTGATACCTTTTTATGATTTCTATTGTGTTATAAATGCATAATTCACCATTAATTCTATTAAAAAATGAACGCTCATATTTAAACTGAACGTGTGGCAAGTCATAGTCCACCTTATTTCTGATAGTAAATTTAGATAGTGCCTTTTCCTCCTGCTTCCAGCAAGCATTCCCCCCCTACATAACACTCGCAACCGACCAGCTTTCACAAGGAGGGGAAGCAATAATTAGATCAGGTTGTGGCAATTTATCAAGCTCCTCAAAAAGCTGATTATCTCCAAATAATCGCCCATAATCGGCTAAATTTAAGTTAATAAAATGGCTGTTCTTATTCTCTTTGTCTATCCCAATGGGGTATATTTCAACCCCATTAATTTGTTTAGCCGCTTGAGTGTAACAACCGTTTCCGCTGTCAAATAATGCCCAAACTACCATTTCCCCCCCTAAAACGGAATATCACCATCTGCTCGGTTGTTTTTCATTGCATTAAGCCATTTACTACCATCTCTTAATCTTACCGGTTTACCCGCTAATGCTTCGTCTAAATTAAATTTTTTCATCTTGTTTTCCTTTTTATTGTGTAAAAACTATCTCGCACCCGTTAAATTTAATGCGTGCGTTGCCGTAAAGTTGGATTTCTCCGCCTTTAATTAAGCTCATTTTTCGGTAATCTGTGATAAATCTTTGCGGTATCCCCTGCAAAATTAGTGCATTATTTAACCGCTCCAATTCTTCCCGGTGATTTCTCAGAAAAATAACTACTTGCTGGCTTGTTTCACCGCCTGAACCCTTGCTATTTCTAGGGTTACAGTTATTGACACAAGTCCAAGCGGGGCTATGCCCCGTGTTTGTTTGTGCCTGCTCCTGTTCTGAGGTGGCACGATTTACCGCCTTAGATTTACGCTCTATGCGGTACGATTTCATGCGGGTAGCGACAAACTGCACCCCGTCAGAAACAACTTGTTTGAATTGGTTAAAAATTCCTTTAATTTTCTTGTTTATTACGCCATACTTATTCTCCTCTGTGTCTTCGTAGTACAATTTAACCGGTGCTTGTCTTATGTTGCCTTTTGCTTGTTTATCCATAAAACAGGCGTATTCTGCGTTGTCGGCATAAATAAAGAGGTCTTCCATAAATTTGTCGCTCTCAAAATTGCCGATAGTGCAACGTCTTAACTCTCGCCATACGCTGATAGAGCCAACCCCATAAAATTGGAATTGGCGAATACCCCAAAGGCTAGCCCAAGCTTTCACTTTTCGGCTGTTCGCTTTAAAGTCCATTTCCGGTGCTTCATCGGAAGTTAAGCCATCTTCATCGAATCCATCAATATTCTTGGCTATGTACTTCGCTATGTAGGCGGTCGCACTGCCTTTGGTTTTGTCGCATAACTCAACCTTACAGCGGTGTTCTGCTGCTCCCTTTTCGTCTCCATCTAACTCAAGGGCTTTTTGCTTAAACAGTTCAATAAATTCTTCAACTTGTTCTTGTGGCACATAGCTTAACAAGTGCCAGTGAGGTGTTGCGTCTTGGTGTGGCTCTGCCACTCGCATTCCTTTTTGGTCTATTTTGCGTTTTGCCAATAAGGCACGGAACTCTTGCCACACCTTATTCAAGTAGTTGTGGGTCTGTTTCGGGCTTGCCCCTTTCCAGTTCTTGTTGCGTCCGTGTTTACTGTGTTGAGCATGAAATGATGATGGTGCGGTAAGGGTTAAAAATAAGGCTTGGTAGTTGTTTTCTTCTGCCCACTCTTCAATTCCACGCAGTTGGGTCATCATTTCATATCTGCGTTTGATAGGGTTAGAGTTAGAGCGGAACCACATATCGAACAGCTCTATTTGCTCTTCTTGGTTGTCCACGTTCACCAAAATGCTGTTTTTAAGAAATCTTAAAGCTTCCGCCTGCTTGCCACTGTAAAAGCTAAAATGCTCTTTTGATACATAAGGAGACTTGGCATTCACCTCACCACAGGCAATGCGTAGATGCTCTAATAGCTGGGCTTGAATTTTGTTAAAGGTTCTAGCCCAGTGCTTTCTGCAAACGACTTTATTTAAGGCGGTTTCCATTGCTTTTTGGCTTGGTTTTTTGCCTTTTTCAATTTGGTTTAGGTAGCTTTCCCAGTAGTAATAAGGAAATCCTATGCTTTCGCACAGGTGTCCGCACTTTTGGTAGATTTCATCTAGCACTTTTACCAAATCGCTGTCGCTAAACTCCCTGCCACTTTCTGCCAATGCAGTAAAATGGCTCACTTGAATTTGCTGAAAGATATTTGCCACATCTTCGGCAAGAGACTCTAGCTTGCTGTTTGGGATAAGATAAAACGGCAGATATCTTTCTTTGTCTGCTAATAGCTCCGCTTTGTCGTGTTCCTTGCTGATTTCAATGGAGTAATTAAAGTATTCCCCTTGGCTAGTGTAGTATTCTTTTGCCCACGCCCATTTATCACTGAGTGATTTAGATAGGTAGGTGAGGTCTATGCGGTATTGCTTAAACACTAGCCCCAAGCGGTCTTGCACCAATTCCCTGATAAAATTATTGGCGTGAGTGATTTGCTTTAACCCTGAACGGAAAGCGACAGAGCCGTCATCTTTTACTGATTTCAGCTCTTTTAAATAGAGACCTCGAAAATGTTCTTTTTGGCGTTTAGTTGGTAGCTTTTGGATTAGCGATTCGACAAAGTAGTAATGGTCTTTCGGAATCGCCGAGAATAGCTCTTGTTGTAATGGTGTGCTTTGCGGGTCTATGTCTGCCAGTGCAAGCGGTTGAATTTTGCGAGGTTTTCGCAATTCGATAAGCTCCGCTACGTTTTTAGCACGTTGCTCATCAACTTCTTTTTCTCTTGCTTCGTAGTCCCAACCTTTAACGGATAAACCGTGAGCGGTGGAATTTACGCTTTTATAGCTTTGTTCGCTATCTATTGCTAAATTCAACTGCTCACGGTTCATTTTTAAGTTCTCTTTGAGAGGTTTATCATTTTGCTGACACCGTGATTTTGATTTCGGTTTCAGCTTCCATTTTTGCGATTTGAAGTCGCTGTTCACGCCGCCATTTATAAAACAAGTGTCTTAATGTTTCATCTAGGCTTTTGTTGGTGAATATAAGCCTATCTCCTTGGTATAGGTGATAGACTGGGTCTTGTGCCGGCGGTAGTTTCTTAATTCTGTAACTGCTTACTGTAATTAGTGGCATTCTTCAATCTCCTTTAGTTCGGCTTGATAACGTAGCATTTGATTAAACCAGTAATAGCCATTTTGCCAGTCAGCATAGTTCCGTTCGGCTTTGGCTTTGTTGTATCTGGCAAAGTAGGTTTTGCAGTTTCTCTCGGCTACTACCACGCCTATTTTGAGGCGTTCTATTTGTTGCTTTGTTGCTCTTTCCATTTCTTCACCCGTTAATGTGCTTAATTAATTCGCTGTTCTTTTTTATCCTTTCTTGCAAGTGTGACTTTGCTATTTTTTCTTGCCAATCCACAAAGTCTTTCGCTTGCTGCTCTGCCAGCTTAAAAATGCTTACCGCTCCGTTTTCTAAGGTAATTAAACCTTTCTCTTTGTAGTATTTCACCCGTTGTCGGGCTTTGGCTAACCCCTCACGGATTATGGGGTGAAGTAGCTCGTCATCTTTTGCCATAACTTACTCCTAGTAAGGCTGGGAAAATGCTATTTGCCAATATTTCGCTAAGTTAATCAGCGGTTTTTCTTTGCCCTTTTTCGGCATAATCGGGATTTTGCCTTGTTGTACTTGGTCTTTTACCCACTCTTCCGACATTCCCACCATTTCGGCAAACTTGGCATAGGTCACAACCGGCACGGTTGCCCCGATTTGGATTACTAGCGGTTGTTCCATTTCAGCCTCCGGAAAACATAAACCCAAAGGATATGCAGAAAACGAACATTCCGAAGAAAACCATTATTTCAAGAATGACTTGTAGAAAATGTTTCACTTTTCCAACTCCTCACAAATCTCACGAATCGTTACCTGCCCGTTTGTGGCAGCTTCGATTTTTAGTAAATATTCGGCAGATATTCCACTGCCGTTCAACCACTTTTTAACGGCTTGATGGGTAACACCACATGCCTTAGCTAAAGCAACTTGCGAACCACAAATTTCTATAGCTTTCTTAATTTTGTTATTCATACACCCCCCATAAAGGTAACTTAAATTACTTTATGGATATATAATATAACTTTAATTACCTTTAATCAACAACTTTTTTTACCTTTATTTTTGGTAACTTTAGTTGTATCTTTTGTGAATTACATTAAGGAACTTAAAATGAGCAACTTGGCAGAACGTTTACAATTTGCTATTAAAGAGCAAGGCAAATCACAGCAATGGTTAGCAAATCACATTGGTGTATCTCAACAATCAATCGGTAAGATTTTGAAAGGGGAAACCTTAAACCCTAAGTACATTCTAGAAATTTCAAATGCTTTAGGTGTATCAGTCGAATGGCTAAAAACAGGCAAGGGTGAAGCTCCCGATTTTACAAAAATTGAAGAAAATCAGACCGCTTGTGAAAAAGAAGGAAATGTTCGATTAGAAATATTGGATGTTTATGCTTCCGCTGGTGAAGGGAAATTTATTACCGGAGATTTAGACGGTTTCACCCGGGCAATAGAATTTGAACAAGGCTATTTTATGCAGATGTTTCAGCAAACATCAGCAAATGGCTTAAGTATCATCAATATAGATGGCGATTCAATGAAGCCAACTCTAAATAGTGGTGATTTATTAGTTGTAAATACAAATATCAAATTCTTTTCAGGTGACGGTGTGTATGTTTTTAGCTATGGTGATATGCTTTACGTTAAGCGTTTGCAGCTTGCTGGCGACTCTCTCTTAGTTATCTCTGATAATCCTTTATATAAAACTTGGGAGATAACTAGGGATAATGAAAGTAAATTGATAATCCACGCTAAAGCTAAATTCTCTCAAGAGAAGATGAAGGAGCTTGGATAGTATATGAATCATAATTTTAATGATAAAAGAAATGCGGCTTTTATTTTTACCTTATGTGGACTTATTGAAGCTATATCTAGTGATTTAGAATTTAATAAGCAAGAGGCTATTTTTATTGATACATTCTTATTAAATGCTCAAGATAATTTAAAATTCAATGAAATATCTATGGTTGTTTATAGTGAAGTAAAAAACTTTATTCAGCCCATTATCAACAATGAGAAAACATTGAATGATGATGAAGTATTTGATGAAATTGAAAATTTAAATGATTTTATTATATCTTTATCATCTCCTTTTATTGCGAGTGTATATTCACAAATGGAAGGCGATATTCTTTATCTTCAAGGTTTTTGTAAAGGTCTTGTTTCCGATGGCAATTTATCAATAGATAAGATCAACAATTTAATATTACTTCTTAATGAATTTCCTTATCTATCTGAACACCCCGTATGTCGCAATCTTTACGATGCACTGGATTTATTTGCCGAAATAGAATTATCTGACGATGATTTAGAAAAAATAAAGCAATTAATTATCGCATTTGGTGGTTCAAGTGAAGAAATAGTATCAGGATTGTCTTTAAGTGAATCCGATTTTTTCTTTGATGAAGTTGAAACCGCTTCTATCAAAAATTCTAAAATTGTATTTACTGGAAAGTTTTCAATCTGTTCAAGGGGGCTTTGCGAAACCTTAGCAAAAGAATTAAATGCTAAAACAACTAAGAATCCTACCTATAAAACTACTTTTCTGATTGTTGGCTCACTTGGTTCTGAAAATTGGAAAACTGCGTCTTTTGGAAGAAAAATCGAAGAGGCAAAAGAGCTGCAACAAAAAGGCGGTGAAATTAAAATTATCACCGAAAAACAGTGGCTTGAATATATGCCCAAAGATGAGCGTGAAATATTGGATAGATTACTTGCAAGCTAACTTACAAGCTCAAGGGATATTATTATGGCAGTTCGTAAAGATGAAATCCGTGGCAAGTGGCTGGCAGAGGCTTATGTCAAGGGTAAACGGATTCGTAAATGGTTTGATGCTAAGGCGGAAGCAAGCCGCTTTTACAATCAGCTCAAACTAGAGAATAGCCCACTAGCTCAAGCCGTAGTAGTTAGACGTGAACAACCTCAAAGGCTGTCTGAACTTTGCAAACTGTGGTATGAGTTGCACGGCAAATCATTGGTAAGCGGCGCTGCAAGCTATGATAAATTAAAATGGATGTGTAAAGTGTTTGGCGACCCTTACGCCCGGGATTTTACCGCCTCCGATTTTGCAGAATATCGGGCAAAACGGTTAAGCGGCGAAATCGTGAATGATTTAAGCGGTATTGTGCCGAAAGAGACTTATATAAACCGTGAGCAAGCTATTTTAAGGTCTGTTTTTGCTGAACTTGAGCGTTTGGGGAAATGGAGTGGGGGTAATCCTTTAGCCAAAATTCGTGCCTTTAAAGTTAAAGAACAAAATTTGGCTTTTTTGCGGTCTGATGAAATCGACCGTTTGTTAGATGTTTGTGATAAATCAAGAAATAAGTATTTGGGAATTATTGTCCGAATTTGCTTGGCAACCGGTGCAAGATGGGGCGAGGCTCAAGATTTAACATCATCTCAATTAATACCGTATAAAATTACCTATGCCGGCACGAAAAATGGTAAGAATAGAACTATTCCTATATCTCAAGAGTTGTATGATTTAATCCCCAAAACCAGCGGTAAAGTTTTTGCCGGTACTTATTATAAGGCTTGCCATCGTGCTTTTAAGTTAGCCCTTAAAAAAGCGGATATTACCCTGCCTATGGGACAAGCTACCCACGTTTTACGCCATACTTTCGCCAGCCATTTTATGATGAACGGCGGTAATATTTTAGTATTGCGTGATATTTTAGGGCATTCCGACATCAAAATGACTATGCGTTATGCACATTTTGCCCCTGCTCACCTTGAGCAAGCTATCACTTTAAACCCTCTCGTAAACCGATAATTTGTGGCGATAAAGTGGCGATTTATTTACTTCATTTCCCCTTATTTTACCCTATTTCCCAATTTAAAAGCATTGGCATTACTGTAACCTTATGATTTTAAAGGGATTGTTAAGGTTTGGAGGCGATTATGACCAAAGCCTACTATGGCAAGGAATAAAGCACAATTTAATCGTTGAACTAAAAAAATGACCGCTTGCAAGCGGTCATTTTTTATGGATTTTTTGCAAACACTTATCGCCAGCCGCCACCTAATGCTTTGTATAGGTTAATTAAATTTAACGCTTGCGAGAGCTGTGACTGAACCAGTTGCTGCTGGTAATTTAGCACTGAGGTTCTGGCTCTGATTGCCACATCTAAGGTTTTTTCACCAAATTGGAATAATTTTTGGGCGTCATTTGCCTGTTTTTGGGCTTGTTTTAATGCAGTCTGTAGCAATCCGCTCTGTTTAACAAGACCGGATTGGTGCTGATACGCTGAATCCACTTCTCCCAATGCGGTGAGTAAGCTGTTATCGTACTCAATCATTGCTGCTTGCAAGCGGGCATCTGCTGCATCAATGTTAGCTTGGATTCTACCATTGGTAAAAATCGGTAACTTAACCCCAACACTGACTAAATTAGATAACGCTGAAATCGGCGACAGATCGTTATTAATTTTGACATAACCGCCTTGCCCTAAAAATTGAATATCAAAACGTGGATAAAGATCAGCTTTCGCACTAGCTAATTTTGCCGCCATAGCTTCCACTCTGCGTGCATTCGCCCGTATATCAGGCCGGCGTTCAATTACCGTACTCGGCATTTGCCCGCTCGGGCTGTCCGGAATTTTAGCTAACGGATTGCCCTGTCTGGCAATTTTAAAGCCTTGAGGCACAACACCAATCAGTACCGCAATGTTTCGCTGCAACGCATCAACCTGAGACTGAAGCGTAGATTGCTGAGCTTTTAATGCGGTGATTTGTGCGGCAATTTCACTCAGTTCATAAGCTGTTGCCTGCCCTGCGTTAAAACGCCCTTGAATGTAGCGTTGTAATTCATTCAAAATCGCAACGTTTTTACCAATAATTGCTTGCTGTTGGTCTATCGCATAAATTTTAAAATAGTTTTCGGCAATACTGCTTGAAACCAAAAGTTGAGCCCCATACACTTGTTCTTGTTGCCCTAATGCCCCTGCTTTTGCAGCATCGGCATCACTACGTTTTTTACCAAAGAAATCAGGTTCCCACGAAGCGGAAATACCCGCTTGAGCATTCGCTACATCAAGACGTTTGGGGTTATAGACATCGGTGTTCATATCTAACATTCCGCCACCAACTGTTCCATTTGCCCCCACGTTAATCCCTTTATCCGCTTCAGTATATTGGCTGTTTGCCTGAGCTTCAGCTAAACGGGCTTTGGCGAGCTGAATATCTAAACTGTTTGCCAATCCTCGTTCAATTAAGGCAGTTAATTGTGGATCGTGCCAATTTTTCCACCACTGTTGAATTTCACTTGAGCCTTTAGCTGCTTGGGTTTGATCAAACTCAAGCGGCACTTCAACCGAAGATTGGGTATCAACGTTAATAGTGCTACAAGCGGTCAAAAAAGCAGTAAAAATTGCAACTGCTGATAATTTATAAAACGTCATTTTTTATCCTTGTTTCGATAGCATTGATTTAAACTGCATTAAGGCAATCGTTAAAAACACCGCTCCGAGCAGAGCCATTTTAAGCAAATGTGACCAAACCAATTCTAAGCCGGCATTGCGGAATAGCACATCTTGGGCATAAGCCCCAAGAATAGTGGTCGGTGAAAATTGGGTTAATTGCTGTGCCAGTTGCGGCATATTTTCAAGCGGCGAATTAGCCCCCGAAAGCATATACATCACTAAATAAATCGGAATGCAAAGTAGCCCAAATTGTGGCATAGAAGGTGCAAATACCGCCAACAATATCCCTAGTGATGCAACCGAAAACAGAAAAATCGCCACGCCTAATACAAAAATTCCGATTTGCACGTTACTAAATGGGGCGCCCAGAAAGCCGGAAATAATAAACTTAAGCGAAAATAAGGTAACTACCACTAATACCAAGCCGTTAGCAAGAATTTTAGACACCGCAATTTCGCTGGAACGAACCGGCATTACCAGTAAATGCTCAATCGTACCACGCTCTTTTTCCCGAATCACCGCAGATCCTGAAAGCAGTAACGTCAGCAAGGTTAAATTTCCGACAATCTGCCCCGCTCCCATAAACCAAGAGGTGTCATAATTGGGGTTATACAGCACATTGATTGCCGTATTCAAAGGCATTAATGGCTGTGGCGTGCCGAGAAAACGTTCAATTTCTTGGTTAAAAATCTGCCCGATATAATAAGCCCCGATATTAGCTTGGGTCATCGCAGTGGCATCAACTAACAATTGCACTTTCGGCTCTCTGCCGGCAACCATATCACGTTGATAATTCGGCGGAATTTCCACAATAAAGGTGTATTGCCCAATATCCATTGCTCTATCCACCGCTTGTGGCTCAATATCTTCTACCGCCTTAAAATAAGGCGGAATCAAAGCATCTTTTAAACGATAAGAGAGTGCGGAGTGATCATAGTTAATAATACCAACCGAGCCGTTTTTCACATCGGTCATACCTTGCTTTGCAATGGTAATGATCGCAAAGGAAAACATATAAATAATCAGTAAAACCAATACTTTATCGCTAAACAGACTTTTTAGCTCTTTAAATGCGAGAAAACCGACATTTTTAAACCAACGGTTCATATTATTTCTCCTGTTTTTTCAACGCAAAGGTCGCTAAGGTTAGATAAACCGCATAAATCGCGATTAAGGCAACATAAGGCTGAATAAAATCGGCAAATCCAAGCCCTTTGGTAAAGCCACCTAAGCTGATTTGTTGAAACCACGAGCCGGGGAAAATTTTAGTCACTAACTGCACATTTTGATCAAGCCGTGATACCGGATACATCATTCCCGAAAAATTAATGGTCGGTACCATTGAAATAATAGCCGCGGCAAATATGGCTGCCACTTGCGATTTTACAAAACTCGACACCAGCAAGCCAAAACCGGTAGAAGCACAAATTGCCAGCAACACGCCTAAAAACATCGCCGCTACCGAGCCTTTAATCGGCACACCGAAAATAAAAATTGCCGCCAGCACCATAATTAAATAGCTGATAAAAGAAAGAGCGATATAAGGTAACTGTTTTCCCAGCAAAAACTGAAATTGAGACGCCGGCGAGCCATAAAGATTCATTATCGTTCCCATCTCTTTCTCTCTCACTACACTGAGAGCGGTCATCATAGGTGGCACTAACATCATCGCCAACATAATGATACCGGGCGTCATAGCAAATACGCTTTTGAAATCTTGGTTATAAATCATTCTTGGCTCGGTGGCAGAGCGAATATTGGCACTAATGCCGTTTTCTCTTAGCATTTCTTGAATATACTGCCCAATCGCTCCCTTCGCTGAGCCTTGTAAATTTTCGGCTGTAATCGGGAAAGCCCCATCAATAAAAATGCCGATTTCCGGTGTGCGTTGTGCCAATAAATCCCGCCCGAAATCGTTCGGAATTTCTAAAATCAATTTCGCCTTACCGGTTTGTAAGCGGTGGTTTATCTCATCAATCGAGTAGAGATTTTCCTGACGAATAAAATAAGGCGAACCGGAAAATGCTTCAATCAGTTTGCGGCTTTCCGAGCTGTTGTCGTGGTCAAGTACAGCAAAATTAAGCGGTTTAATATCAAATGAAATACTAGCCCCCATTGCCAGCAACATAATTAACGGGCCGAGCAACGCAAATAATAAGCGAATATTATCCCTTAACAGCTCTTTGCCCTCACGCACGGCAAATGTCCAGATCACACTTAAGCCATTTGCAAAATTTTGTGAATTTTTGACCGCTTGTAACGGTTGATTTTCAACTTGTTCAGCCTGATTTTCTGACGAAGGAGCTGTTACCTCATCAGCTTGCTCTTCTAAATAGGTAATAAAGGCTTGTTCAAGCGTTTTTGCATTTTTACTCCGTCTTAATTCTTCAGGCGTACCAACGCCAAGTACTTTGCCTCGGTGCATAAAAGAAATGCGGTCGCAACGGGCGGCTTCATTCATAAAGTGAGTCGTTACAAAAATCGTGATGCGATCTTCTCGGGATAATTTAATTAAATATTCCCAAAACATATCCCGTGCCGCCGGGTCAACTCCTGAAGTCGGCTCATCTAAAATCAACACTTCCGGCTGATGTAAACAGGCTGCCGCTAATTGTAACCGCTGACGAATTCCGAGTGGCAACGCAAGCGGTTTTCTGTCGGCTAAATGTGTTAAATCAAACTGGTTCATCGCATCACTCACATAGAGAGACCACTCACTGCGGGGAATTTGGTAAAGTTTGGCGTGCAGTTCAAGGTTTTCTCGAACCGTCAGCTCCTCATACAAGGAAAAGGCTTGCGACATATAGCCCACCCGTTTGCGGGTGTCGATATTTCCGGCATCAATCGGCTGACCAAGCAACAATGCCGTGCCTTCGGTAGGTTCAAGTAAACCGGTCAGCATTTTCATCGTGGTGGATTTACCGCAGCCGTTTGAACCTAAAAAACCAAAAATTTCCCCTTTGGGGATCACAAAACTGACGTTATCAACCGAGACAAAATCACCGAATTTCTTGGTCAAGCCTTCTGCCACAATCACAGGTTCTTCATTTTCCGGCGGCGTAAACGGCGGAATAACCAGCCCATCTACCGCTCCCCGTTTTTCTTCCGGCAATAATTTGATGTAGGCTTGCTCTAAATTTTGGCTATGGGTTTGAACAATCACCTCTCGGGTAGGCTTATCAACAATCAGCTTGCCATCCTCCATCGCCAGTACATACTCAAACCCCTCCGCTTCATCAATATAGGCGGTGGCGATAATCACAGTCATATCAGGCGTTTCTGCCCGCAATGCTTCCACCAACGCCCAAAATTGGCGGCGGGAAAGTGGATCAACGCCGGTGGTAGGTTCATCTAAAATCAGTAATTCCGGACTATGCACTAAAGCACAGCATAGGCTGAGTTTTTGCTTCATTCCCCCTGAAAGTTTACCGGCAGGGCGATCGGCAAAAGGCAACAGCCCTGTGGCTTTAAGTAAACGCTGAATGCGGGCTTTTCGTTGGCTTGCCGATAAACCGAACATTCGGGCGTGAAAATCAATATTTTCATAAATCGACAGCGTGAGATAGAGGTTTTTGCCTAACCCTTGCGGCATAAACGCAACTTTATGGGTAAGCTGCTCTCGATCTTGCTTTTTGGACACATCTAAGCCAAACACCGAAATCTGCCCCTGTTGCAATATTTTTACTCCTGCAATTAAGGAAAGCAGGGTTGATTTTCCGACACCGTCCGGTCCGATAAGCCCAACCGTTCTGCCTTTGGGAATTTCAAGAGAAACGTTATCTACCGCAACCGTATTGCCATAAGTATGCCGAAGATCGCCAATTTTAACCGCAAGTTCAGTCATTTTTTACTCTTTCTCCGGCAGTTTTACAGCCAAGGATTCAGGCCAATCAATACTATGGTCATATTTTACATAACCCATTGCCGTCATACCGCCTTTGAAAAAACCGGCATACTGTTTTGCTATTTCTGCCGAAACTTGTAATTTCACTTTAAACATTAATTTAGTACGTTCTTCCATTGTCTCAACCGACTTTGGCGTAAATTGAGCATCGCTTGCAACATAGCCGATTTGAGCCGGAAACACATAATCGCTGCCGTCTATTTTAATCCGAGCTTCGTCGCCTATTTTGAGACTGTTAGATTGATACGCCGGCAAAAAGATATTCAAATACACATCGGTAGTATCCAATAAGCTCACGACTTTTGCCCCCATCCCCACCACATTACCGACATCTACAATCCGATATTCCACTCTGCCGGCAATCGGTGATCTAATCAGCATATCATCATTTTGCGAAGTGGCTTGGCTCGCCATTGCTTCTGCCTGACTCACCCCTGCTTGAGCTTGAGAAACCCCTGCTTGAGCTTGATTTACCGCCGCTTGAGCCTCTGCTTTCGCCGCTTTTGCCGTTTCAACCGCCGCTAAAGCCGCTTTATAACTCGCTTGGCGACGCTCTAGCTCACTGGCTGAAACCAAATTCTCACGGCGTAATTTTTTCGCATTCTCCAGTTCTAACTTAGTTACGGAGACTTGCTGCTGTTGAGCTGCCATTTCGGCATTTGCCCGAGCAACCGCTTCCGATGCCCGTAATTTTTGAGCCTTCGCACTTTCAACTTGAGCTTTAGCCGCAGAGATCTGAGCTTCGGCAGAATTCACTTGGTTTTGGGATTGAGTAGAAGAAAGCCGTGCAAGCGGTTGATTTTTCTCAATATTTTGCCCCTCTTTGACATACATCTCCTCTACTCTTCCGGCATACAAAGTGGCAATATCCAGACGCTCTAACTCAATCCGCCCGTTCACCGAAGCAATGCCGGACAATTCTGTCTGTTCCCCTTTAATTTGATGCCACAAATAAGCTCCGCCGGCAGCAATAACCAACAATGTGGCAAGTAATAATTTCTTCATTTGTATCCCTCTGTGCTAATGTTGTGATTGCAGTGTAAAAAAATAATAGGAGATGAGCAACAATCAAAAAGCGATAAAATGTTGTCTAATCATACAAAGCTGCATAAAATGTTGCTTATTTATCGCTATATGACGCCAAAAATGAAAAAAGAAGACCCAAGAATCACCCGCACCAAAGAACTTATCCAACTTGCCTTTATGCAAATCCTTGAAACCCGTGACTATAGCGAGATTACGGTTCAAGATATTTTAGACCGGGCAAACATTAACCGCTCTACCTTTTATAAGCACTACTTAAATAAAGATCATCTGGCAACGGAGATTATCGAGAAGCTCAAAACCGAATCGCTTTTACCGCTTCTTGAGCAACGTTTTAACACCCCTAAACTGGAATTTGCCCTCAAAGCCGCTCCAATTATCAATGCATTGAAAACCACCCTGCAAACACTGTGGAAAATTGATACCCATCGGGTGAGCTTAAAACGGCAAATTCAAGAGGAAGTGAAAAAGAAATATATTGAGGTAATTTCAAGCCGTCCGCAAAATGAGACGACCGATACCGAGTTTCAAGGTAAACTCTACCCTTTCGCTTACTATGATGGAGCACGTTATTATGTCTGATACGCTACTCGACCCAAGAACTACCCAAACTAATCTCCAACAGGTGCTTTCTTATTTTATGTTGGAATAACAAGCGGCCATTTTTTCGCATTTTTTTGCAAAAAATCTAATTTATACCATTTAGTTATAAATAATTCTGAAAAAAGCAGGTAAACTGCTCGCTCCATCTTTTCATCACTTACCTTACAGGAAAAAGTATGCCCATCACAATACTAGACGGCGGAATTAGCCGTGAATTAATGCGTCGCAATGCTCCATTTCATCAGCCTGAATGGTCTGCTGCCGCTTTGTATGAAGGCCCACATTTTGTGCAAGCGGTACACGAAGATTTTATCGCTCACGGGGCAGAAGTGATTACTACCGACAGCTATGCGGTTGTGCCCTTCCATATTGGCGAAAAACGCTTTGCGGCAGACGGCAAAATGCTTGCCGATTTAGCCGGTCGCCTTGCCAAACAAGCGGTCAAAAATTCGGAAAATTTCGCAACTCAAATTGCAGGCTCACTTCCACCAATGTTTGGCTCTTACCGTGCCGATTTAATTCAAATGGAACGCTTTGCTGAAATTGCCAAGCCTTTAATTGACGGGCTTTCGCCTTATGTGGATATTTGGCTTTGTGAAACTCAAAGTGCGATTATTGAGCCGATTTCCGTTAAAGCATTATTGCCGAAAGACAACCGCCCGCTTTGGGTCTCTTTTACCCTCACCGATGATGAACCAACCACCGAGCCACAGCTTCGCTCGGGCGAAAGCGTTAAACAAGCAGTCGAAGAAATGGTGAAGTTAGGCGTGCAAGCGATTTTATTTAACTGCTGTCAGCCTGAAGTGATCGGCGAGGCGTTAAGCGTGACTCAAAAAACTTTAGCCGAATTAAAAGCTACCCATATTCGCACTGGAGCTTATGCCAACGCCTTTGCTCCACAACCAAAAGATGCCACCGCCAATGACGGCTTGGACGAAGTTCGCCAAGATTTAACCCCGGAGGCTTATTTAGGCTGGGCAAAAAAATGGACGGAACAAGGGGCAACCATTATCGGTGGCTGCTGCGGCATTGGGGTTGAGTATATTGAAACGCTGGCAAAACATTTAAAATAAGGAAATCGAATGTCAAATAAAAAAATAGGATTAATTTCACTCACCGCCTTAGTGCTAAGCTCAATGATTGGCTCGGGGATTTTTAGCTTACCGCAAAATATGGCAGCCGTTGCCGGAGCAGAAGCGATCACGATAGGCTGGCTGATTACCGGTGTCGGCATTATCTTCTTAGGTCTATCGTTTTTCTTTATTTCCCGCTTACGTCCGGATTTAGACGGCGGCATTTACACCTACGCACGGGAAGGTTTTGGCGAGCTGATGGGCTTTATGTCGGCGTGGGGCTATTGGCTCTGTGCCACCATTGGCATTGTAGGCTACCTCACCGTTGCTTTTGAAGGTTTAGGTGTGTTTACCGACAACCCGAACACCGTGATTTTCGGGCAAGGTAACACCCTCGCCTCTTTTATTGGTTCTTCGATTATTGTGTGGCTGGTTCACGCCCTCATCGCAGGCGGTATCAAAGAAGCAGCCTTTGTAAACTTAATTGCCACTTTTGTGAAAGTCGCCCCGCTCATTCTGTTCATCGGGCTAGGCATTTGGTATTTTGATGTGGAGCTGTTTAATAGTGACGTTAAAGCCACCGCCCTCAATAATAGCGTAGGCGACCAAGTGAAAAGCACAATGTTAATCACCTTATGGGTATTTACCGGTGTGGAAGGGGCTTCTGTGCTGTCGGCTCACGCGAAAAAGCGTTCCGACGTGGGGCTGGCAACCGTATTAGGTATTATTATTGCACTTGCTCTTTATGTGGCAATTACCATTCTTTCACTCGGAATTCTGCCACGGGAAACTATTGCCAATATGGCAAATCCGTCAATGGGGCCGTTGCTTGATGCGATGATGGGACCAACCGGTAAGGTAATTATTACTGCCTGTCTAATTGTATCAGTACTTGCCTCTTACATTAGCTGGACGATGTATTCGGCAGAAGTGCCTTATCGTGGCTCAAAAAACGGGGCTTTCCCGAAAATTTTAGACAAAGTGAATGAAAACGGCACGCCGATTAACTCACTCTGGTTTACCGGCTTTATCGTGCAATTTTGCTTGGTGTTGGTGTTTGTTTTTGAGCAAAGCTATAACACCTTATTGCTGATTTCCACCTCGATGATTTTAATTCCCTATTTCTTAATCGGGGCTTATTTATTCAAATTAGCGATTCAAACCAACGCCACTTGGTACATTAAACTCACCGGCTTTATGGCAGCCCTTTACGGATTATGGATTGTCTATGCCGCAGGGCTGGAATACTTGCTGCTTTCGGTGGTGCTTTATGTACCCGGAATTTTACTCTTCCTCTACTCCAACTATAAATTCAACGGCAGATTAACTCTTTCAACGACTGAAAAAATCATCTTAATGGTACTACTGGTGATTTTTGGCTATGCCGTAATTGAATTGCCGATGCTATTAGCCAATAGCTAAACGTGAAAAGACCGCTTTTACAAGCGGTCATTTTTTTAGGATTTTTTGCAAAAACTTCGTTAGAATTGCTATTTCTCACAACAATTACAAGGAGAATATATGCAAACCTACCAAAACAAAGCACTTTGCCGTGTACGCACCATCACATTATTCCTTAGTTTAACCAAAGATAAATCCCAATGGCAGCAAGCGTTAAATTCAGCCAAAGCAGAATTTGACTTACTCGTTCCTGCTATTCAACAACAAGGTTATACCATTCAATCTATTCGTATTGTAACCAACAGTTTCGGAGAGTATTTGGATTTAACCGATATTCAAACCGCTAAGCAAGATTTAGCCTACCTTAAACAGCTATTAACCCAACTTAACGATAGCGGTTTACGCATTCGCTTTGCCATTGGTGAGGCAAAAACACCCCGCGAATTAGCATTACTGCCTGAGCTGATTTTAAATTATGGTGATTTATCTAACGCTTGTGTCAATATTGAACCCGATGAATTTGGGATTTTAGACAATGAAACCATTTTACAATCTGCTCAAATTATCAAACAAATCGCTGAAATTACCCCAAGAGGTGAAGGAAATTTTAATTTTACGGTGAATTTTAACTGTAAACCTTTTATTCCTTATTTTCCGGCAAGCTACCATTCAAGCAAGATCCCTAACAGTTTTGTGATAGGCCTAGAAACACCAGATCTATTAGTAGCGGTGTTAAAAGAGCTGAAAGCCAGCCCACATAACGACTTTTATCGCCAATGCTATGAAACGATGTCTCAAGCCTTGCAATATCACGTTGATGAAGTTCTCGAAGCAGTAAAATCGGTACAACACAAATTACAATTTGCCTTTGCTGGCATTGATAGTTCTGCTGCTCCGTCAAAAAACTGTGCCTCAATGACAGAAGTTTATGAATTAATGGGCGTACCATTTTTTGGGGCCGCCGGAACAGTAGAAGCCTCTTCACTTCTGACAAAAGTCTTTAAATCTATCAAAAATGTACCGCTTGTCGGTTTTTCAGGTTTAATGTTGGCAGTAACCGAAGATTTAGGCTTAGCTGCAGGCACACACAAAGCCCAATTCGACATTCGTGCTTTACTCACTTATAGTGCTGTTTGTGGCATTGGGTTAGATACCGTACCGATTTCCAATGAAGCTACTGTTGAACAAATTGCCGCATTAATGCGAGACACCGGCACAATGGCATTTAGACTAAATAAACCGCTTACAGTACGTTTATTTCCAATTCCGAATAAGAGTGCTGGGGAAGTGACAGAATTTGAAAGTGATGATTTATGTAACTGCCGAATTTTAACTGTACCTTAAAATAAAGGCTGATGGATATTTCCATCAGCCTTTCAATTTACTTCACCTTCAATTTTTTACCTACCGTAATCTGATAATTTTTCAAATTATTCAGCTCACTGATTTTTTGCGGCGTAGTACCGTAAGCTCTAGCAATCGAGTAAACCGTTTCATCTTGTTGGACAATATGGTAGCCACTGTTAGACACCTTAATTTCTCTTTGAGAGTCTGATTTTTTAGACTGATTTTTTTGATCTTTCTCAAGAGCTGTTTTTTCTTTTAGTTGCTGCTCTTCTTTCTTATTGGTTTTAGCCGAATCTTCTTTTTTATCCTCTTTTTTGCTCTTTTCTTTCAATTTTGTCTTATCTGATTGCGTATTCTTCTCTTGTTTCTCAGAAGCAGGCTTTTTAGTTAAATCAGCTTTAGCAGTTTTTTCCTCTTTCTTATTTTGCTTATCTTCTTTGTCCGATTTTTTACTGACTGAAGAGCCAGCAACTGCATTTTTTGCCCGATAAGCGACTAATCCATTATAAATGGCCCGAGCAACTTGTTTACGATAATTTGCACTGGCTAGCTTTGCTTCCTCGGTTGAATTAGATAAAAATCCCGTTTCCACCAATACAGATGGAATATCAGGTGAACGCAGAACACTTAAGCTTGCGTGCTGAGGAGACGATTTTGCTAATGCAGCCACATTTGACATTTTAGCTAAAATGCTCTTGCCTAATTCATAGCCGGCACGTTGAGAGTGAGAGAACTGTAAATCAAGCACTGTTTGATTTAAATAACGTTCATTGTTGCTTGAAAGCACCGAACCAGCCCCGCCAAGTAATTCCGACTGCTTCTCGTGGTCTTCCAACCATTTACCCATTTCATCGCTAGCACGGCTATTAGAAAGTACCCAAACCGAAGCCCCTTTCAAGGAATCGCCACGAGGCGAAGAGTCTGCGTGAATAGAAACCAGCAGATCGGCACGATGCTTACGGGCAATCTCGGTACGTTGCGGTAATTGGATAAAATAATCTCCCGAGCGTGTCATCACTGCTTTAAAATTAGGATCGGCATCTAACAAGGCTTTTAGCTCTTTAGAAATTGCGAGGGTAACGCTTTTTTCCAAAATCCCCAGATTTTTACCAATAGCCCCCGGATCTTTTCCCCCGTGTCCGGCATCAATCGCCACAATGGTTTTGGCAAATGTGGAAAAACTGAATAAACTCAATGTGCTAAAAACAATAAATCTGATAACTTGCTTCATTACCTTCCCTACAAGCGGTCTATTTTTGATGAAAATTTACTAATATATCTACTGCAGTTTGATTTTGCGGCAACAGGCTAATCTGCCGTCCGTCATTCTTATAATCAATTTGGATCACAAAATCAGCCTCTGGAATCATTCCTTTACCTTTAACTGCCCATTCCAGCAAACAAAGTGTTTGGGGTTTGAAATAATCACGAATCCCCATAAATTCCAGTTCTTCAGGATCGGCTAAGCGATACAAATCAAAATGATACAGGTTAAATGGCGTAAGGTGATATTCTTCCACCAGCGTATAAGTCGGGCTTTTCACATTGCCTTGATGCCCGAAAGCCCGTACGATCGAGCGGGTTAAGGTGGTTTTACCTGCCCCAAGTTCGCCGTTTAGGTAAACAACCAGCGAATGAGCTTGGTCTTGCAATAAATATTTCTTAAGTTCTAACGCGAATGATTGACCAAATTCCAGCAATTTAGTTTCATCTTCGCAGTAAAAAGAGAGAAAATCTGTCATTATTTTTGGTCTAGCTGAATAAAATGTTCCCGATAAAATTTCAATTCGTTAATGGATTCACGAATATCGTCCAACGCTAAATGCGTATTGCCTTTACTGAATTTATCTAAAATCTCCGGTTTCCAACGGCGTGCCAGCTCTTTTAAAGTACTCACATCTAAGTGGCGATAATGGAAATAATCGGCTAAATCAGGCATATATTTATACAAAAAACGTTTATCTTGAGCAATGCTGTTGCCGCAAATCGGAGAAGCGCCTTTTGGCACCCAGCGTTTTAAGAAGTCTAAAGTTTGCAACTCTGCTGCCCGTTCCGTCAATTTGCTCGCTTTCACTCGTTCAATCAGCCCGTTAGCGGTATGGGTTTTGACGCACCAATCACTCATTTTCTCTAATAAATCATCGGTTTGGTGTACCGCAAGTACCGGTCCTTCCGCTAAAATATTTAAATCCTTATCGGTCACAATGGTGGCGATTTCAATAATGCGTTCTTTTTCCGGATCTAACCCTGTCATTTCAAGATCGATCCAAATTAAATTTTGTTCGTTTTGAGCCATTTTATTTCCTTACACTTTTGCAATTTTTAGGGCATTTTTGACCGCTTGCGGCACAAATTGGCTGATGTCACCATTGTGGCGATAGATTTCCCTTACCATCGTTGAAGAAAGGTAACGCCATTCTATTGAAGGGGGGAAAAAAATAGTTTCTAAATCGCCCGATAATTTGTAATTTAACTGAGCGAGTTGGATTTCATAGTCAATATCATCTGCCCCACGAATACCACGGATTAACGCTTTGGCATTCTGCTGTTTGGCAAAGTCTGCCAGTAATCCGCTAAAGCCGATCACCTCAATATTTTGCCATTCAGAACAACTTTGTTTGACTAATTCCACCCGCTCTTCAAGGCTAAAAAGCGGCTGCTTACTTGGGTTTTGAGCCACCGCCACAATTACTTTGCCAAATAAGTGAGAGGCTTTGCGAATTACGTCTAAATGCCCGTTGGTAATAGGATCAAAGGTGCCTGCATAAATTACGTTATAACTCATTTTATTTCTCTAAATAGGGGGCTAATAAATCCAAATGGCGTTTTAATGCCCCTTGATTTTCCTGTAACACGCTTAAGCCGGATTTTGCAATTTCTTGTCCGATTTGGGGCTGCTCAAGCAATAATTCAATGCTCTCGGTCAAAGCCTCGACTGAACTTTCAATTTCAATCACGCCTTTCACCTCACGCAACTTCTCAAAGATTTCAGGGAAATTATAGGTATAAAGCCCGGAAACCACCGGAATATTAAAAGCGATTGGTTCAAGCGGATTATGCCCACCATGTTTGACCAAACTACCTCCCACAAAAGCAATGTCAGACAGCCCATACAGTAACATCATCTCGCCCATTGTATCACCTAACATTACTTGAGTATTTTGGCTTAACATTTTATTCTCAGTACGTTTTACATAATTTAAATCTGATTTTTGAATCAGTAGCTCAACTAAACCAAAACGCTCCGGATGGCGAGGCACTAAAATCAACACTAAATTCGGGTAATGCTCTAATAAGAGTTTATGAGCATCTAAAATCAGCTTCTCTTCCCCTTCGTGAGTACTGCCGGCAATCCAAATCGGTCTATCGGTTAAATTCAGACTAGCTTTAGTTTTAATCACCGATTGATGAAGCTGTGGCGTAATTTCTAAATCAAATTTCAGGTTGCCGGTATTAACCATTTTTGCTAGCTCATAACCGAGTGCTAAATAGCGATCTCGGCTTACCTCATCTTGAGCCATAATGAGGCTTATTTGGTTGAGCATATCCTTAATGCTACCTTTTACCCAACCATAACGCTTCGCAGAACGTGGCGACAAACGAGCATTAGCAATCACAAATGGAATTTTACGAAAATTCACCTTACGAATTAAATTCGGCCAAAGTTCGGTTTCAATCACAATTATCAATTTCGGATCGATAAAATTCAAAAACCGCTCGATAGCATCAGGTAAGTCATAAGGCAAATAAAAATGTGAAACACTATTACCAAAAGCGGCTTGCACACGCTCAGAGCCTGTTGGCGTTACCGTTGTGACTATCAACGGAAGTTCAGGATATTGCTTGCTGACTGCCTTAATCAAAGGCGTTGCAGCAATCACCTCACCAACCGATGCCGCATGGATTACCACCCCTTTTGCTTTCGGTTTTTCCGATTCGTCATAAATCCCATAACGCTCCCATAAACGTTTCCGATAAGCTGGTTGTTTACGCCCTTTGTACCACATTAATAGCAGAACCACAGGCTGTAATAGATAACTTAAACAAATATAGAGTAAACGTAGCATTTATTTTCCTTATACCATAACCCTCGCCCCTTGAGAGAGAGGGACAGATTTTTCTTCGTTCAGAAGAAAAATCAGGGAGAGGGGGAATATTGCAAACTGTTACAAAAAACGACCGCTTGCCCTCTCTCTGATAAAATTGCTGAACGCAATTTTATCGGTCTCTCTCCCACAAGGGGAGAGAGACAAATACGCCAATAAATCGTTCCTCTCTTGTTCGAGAAGGGGGAACAAGCGGTTATTTTTACCAAAAATTGTGCAATCTATATCCTCAAAGACAAAACCACGGAATAACCTTAATCCGTGGTTTATCTCGCATCATTACGCTTGATGTGGATTGCGGGTATTCGCATTCACTAAGTTACGCATTAAGAGAGCAAATTCTAACTCAATATCTGCCGGCACATCTAAAAAGACAAAATGCCCGTCACCGAGAGCGGCTTCCACATTTTCATTTTTGCGGTTAAGCATACGATCGATTTTAAATACAATGTTGCCCTTAGGGGTCATCATTTCCACTGAATCACCCACTAAGAATTTGTTTTTTACCGCCACTTCCGCCAAGCCTTCTGCATTGCGTTTGCCGGTAAATTCGCCCACAAATTGTTGGCGTTCTGAAATCGAATAGCCATATTCATAGTTTTGGTATTCATCGTGGGTATGACGACGTAAGAAACCCTCTGTGTAACCACGATGTGCAAGGCTTTCAAGGGTATCCATCAAACTCTCGTCAAATGGTTTACCGGCTGCGGCATCATCAATTGCCTTACGATACACCTGAGCCGTTCTGGCACAATAATAAAACGATTTCGTACGCCCCTCAATTTTCAGTGAATGCACCCCCATTTGAGTTAAACGCTCAACGTGTTGTACTGCACGCAGATCTTTAGAGTTCATAAAATAGGTGCCGTGCTCATCTTCAAAAGCAGTCATTTGCTCGTCCGGGCGTTGTGATTCGGTATAAAGGAACACTTTATCTGTTGCTTCGCCATTACCTAGAGTCGGAGCCACATTTTTGACTTCAATTTCCGGCTCATATTTCGGTACAATTTGCCCTACCTCATCAATCTTACCTTCTTCCATTTTATATTCCCAACGGCAAGCATTAGTACAAGTGCCTTGGTTTGGGTCACGCTTATTGATATAGCCTGAAAGCAAACAGCGACCTGAATATGCCATACACAAAGCACCGTGAACGAAGATCTCAAGCTCCATATCCGGCACTTGTTCACGAATTTCTTCGATCTCTTCAAGTGATAATTCACGGGATAAAATCACACGGGTTAGCCCCATTTGACGCCAGAATTTCACCGTTGCCCAGTTTACCGCATTGGCTTGCACCGAAAGGTGAATATCCATTTCAGGGAAATTTTCACGCACCAACATAATCAAGCCCGGATCAGACATAATCAAAGCGTCCGGCTTCATATCCACCACAACTTTGAGATCTTTAATAAAGGTTTTTAATTTTGAGTTGTGTGGAGCAATATTCACCACCACATAGAATTTTTTTCCTAAAGCGTGGGCTTCATCAATCGCAATTTTTAAATTGGCGTGGTTAAATTCATTATTACGCACACGCAAGCTGTAGCGAGGCTGTCCTGCATAAATTGCATCGGCACCATAAGCAAAAGCGTAACGCATATTTTTTAACGAACCTGCGGGCGAAAGTAGTTCAGGTTTGGCATATTTTAAAGTCATAGGTAATTCTCTATTCTGATAACAAGTCAGGACTTCCCAGCGTGGGAAGCGTAAGCGGTATATTTTCTAAGAAATATTGCGTAATGGCAAGCTAATCCATTACAATCCGATTTTTATGTGGGGAACAATATGAAAATTAAATACCTTTTAGCAACAACATTACTGGCATTTTCAGCATTTACCACTGCTCAAAGCATTAAAATGGAGATGATGCAAATGAATATGCAGGCGAATAAATTAATGCGTGCCGAATCGGCTGAAGAGTTTAGCCAAATCGCTAATGATTTCATTACGATTACCGAGAAAACCAAAGGGATTTTTCCTAATAGCGTAGAAGGCGATAAAGCCGCTCAGGAAGATTACCAAGCCGGTATGCAAAAATTGATTGATGTGGTTAATCAAGCCAATGAAAAAGCCCAAGCAGGTGAATTACAAGAAGCCAAAATGCTGATTTCCGAGCTTGAAATGATTAAGCGTGAATATCACAAAAAATATAAATAGGTCTAACAACTACAAGGGTGAGCCAAAGCTCACCCTTCTATTCAAATTCCAGCTCAACCGAATGTTCACCAAGAAGTGCCTTTAATTCGCTGAACATTGTCTCATTTGGGCTGATTCGCCACTCTACTCCACCTTTAAGCAATACCCTACCTTCCGGGCTTTGGTAATAAAAATGTAGCGGTAAAGTGCCTTCTTTATGCGGGCTGATGATAGCGGTCATTTTTTTAATAAAATCTGCAGAAAGTTGCTCTTTGCTAATCGCTAACGCTAAACTTTTGGCAAATCGACCTCGAGCCTCATCAAGCGATAACACTTCGCGAGCTGACATTTTCAGCCCACCGCTGAAATCATCAAACTGTACCGAACCTGTTGCCACAATAATTTGGTCTTGTTGCATCAAATGCCCGAAATTTTCTAAGGCTTCCGAGAAAAGGGTAATGTCCAATTTACCCGAACGATCTTCAATAGTCGCAATCCCAATACGACTTCCTCGCTTGGTAACTGCCACTCGAGATGCCATAACAATCCCTGAAACCGTAGTCATTTGCCCTCGGAAAGTCGGCTGTAATTCGTTCAGTCGATTAGGAGCATAGTGGGATAATTCTTTGAGGAATCTACCAATCGGGTGTCCGCTCAAATACAGCCCGAGCGTGGCTCGCTCGCCATCTAAAATCACTTGCTCCGACCATTTTGGCGTATTGGCGTAAGCATTTTGCACTTCTTCCGGTGTCTCGGTAAGCACGCCAAACATATCGCTCTGCCCAAGTTCCTCCATTTTAGCGTGCTGATCTGAGGCTTTAAGAGCATCTTCCAAATTCTTCATCAAAGCAGCTCGGTGAGGGCCTAATTTGTCAAAAGCACCGGACATAATCAGGCTTTCAAAGGTGCGGCGGTTAATTTTTTTCAGATCAACCCGAGCGGTTAAATCAAATAGATCTTTAAATTTCCCCTCTTTTTGGCGAGCTGCCAGAATTGCCTCAATCGGTCCTTCCCCAACGCCTTTAATCGCTCCTAACCCGTAAACAATTTCACCTTTTTCATTTACGCTAAAACGATGTTTACCGCTGTTTACATCGGGCGGCACAACGGTTAAGCCCATATTCATACACTCATCGTAGAACCCGACAATTTTATCGGTATTATCCATCTCTGAGGTCATTACCGCAGCCATAAATTCTGCGGGATAATGGGCTTTTAGCCAAAGTGTTTGGTAAGAAACCAACGCATAAGCTGCAGAGTGCGATTTATTAAAGCCGTAGCCGGCAAATTTTTCCACCAAGTCAAAAATTTGACCGGCAAGTTTGCCGTCGATCCCTTTAGCTTCCGCCCCTTTTTCAAACACTTCACGCTGTGCAGCCATTTCCTCCGGTTTCTTCTTACCCATTGCACGGCGGAGTAAGTCCGCTCCACCAAGTGTATAACCGGCAAGTTCTTGGGCAATTTGCATAACCTGTTCTTGGTAAACAATTACCCCATAAGTCGGCTCAAGAATCGGTTTTAAGCATTCGTGTTGGTATTGCGGATCAGGGTAAGAAACCTCTTCTTTGCCGTGTTTACGGTCAATAAAGTTCTGCACCATACCTGATTCCAGCGGCCCCGGGCGGAATAGTGCCACCAATGCGATAATATCTTCAAAACAGTCCGGCTTCAGACGAGAAATTAAGTCTTTCATTCCCCGTGATTCGAGCTGGAATACAGCCGTAGTTTTAGCTGCCAGCAACAGATCAAAGGATTTTTTATCATCAAGCGGAATGGTTTCAATCCGAATCGGCTCTTTGCCTTCACGAGCCAAGCGTTCGTTAATCATCTCCAACGCCCATTTGATGATGGTGAGCGTACGCAAGCCTAAGAAGTCAAACTTCACTAATCCTGCATATTCCACGTCATTTTTATCAAAATGGGTAACCGGATGTAAGCCTTCGCTATCGCAATAAAGCGGTGAAAAATCGGTAATCGCAGTTGGGGCAATTACCACCCCACCTGCGTGTTTACCGGCATTGCGAGTTACGCCTTCGAGCTTACGAGCCATATCAATAAGGTCTTTCACCTCTTCATCGGCTTCATATAGCTCAGGCAATTTTGGCTCAGCGGCAAAGGCTTTTTCAAGCGTCATTCCCGGATCGGGCGGAATGAGTTTGGAGATGCGGTCCACAAAGCTATAGGGGTGTCCAAGCACTCGCCCTACATCTCGAATGACCGCTTTTGCCGCCATCGTACCGAATGTGATAATTTGCGATACTGCTTGTCGCCCGTAGGTTTCCGCAACGTGTTCAATCACACGGTCTCGCCCGTCCATACAGAAATCAACGTCAAAATCGGGCATTGAAACACGCTCAGGGTTAAGAAAACGCTCAAAAAGCAAATCAAATTCCAATGGGTCAAGATCGGTAATCTTCAACGCATAAGCCACCAATGAGCCTGCCCCTGAGCCACGCCCCGGTCCTACCGGAATATCATTATCTTTCGACCATTGGATAAACTCCATCACGATCAAAAAGTAACCCGGGAACCCCATTTGGTTGATCACATCTAATTCAACTTGCAATCTTTCATCATAAACCGACCGCTTGTTTGCCCTCTCTTCGGGATCAGGAAAGAGAAATGCCAATCGCTCTTCTAAGCCTTCTTTCGATTTTTTCACCAAAAAATCTTCGGTAGAAAGCTCACCGGTCGGGAAATTTGGCAGGAAATATTCCCCCAAACGAACAGTCACCGAGCAGCGTTTGGCAATTTCAACCGTGTTTGCCAATGCACTCGGTAAATCGGCAAACAGCTTGCACATTTCCTCTTCAGTGCGGAAATATTGTTTCGGTGAGTACTTTTTCGGGCGTTTCGGGTCGTCTAGGGTGTAGCTGTCGTGAATGGCAACCCGAATTTCGTGTGCGTCAAAGTCATCTTCTTTCAAGAAGGCAACATCATTTACCGCCACCAGCGGAATTGCATTTTTTTGTGAAAATTCGACCGCTTGTTTGATATAGCGTTCTTCGTCTGCCCGTCCGGTACGGCAAACGGAAAGGTAAAAATGATTCGGGTAATATTGCTGATAAAAAGCCAGTTTTTCTTCGGCTTCTTGTCGGTTTTCTTTGAGTAAGGCTTTACCCACATCGCCCATTCGCCCGCCAGAAAGAATGATGATGCCTTCATTCAGCTCTGCTAACCATTCACGTTCCACCATCGGAAATTCCACATAGCCTTGCTGATAGGCTTTGGATAAAATTTGGGTAATATTATGGTAGCCTTTGTTGTTCTTCGCCAGTAATGTCAGCTCAAAATAATCTTCATTGCCGCTCTCGGTTCTAACATAAACATCCGCCCCGATAATCGGCTTAATCCCTGCTCCCAATGCTTCGCCATAGAATTTCACCAACCCGCAAAAGTTAGTAAAATCGGTCAAGCCCATCGCCACCATATTATTGGCAACCGCCGTTTTGACTAACGATTTGACCTTGGCTAAACCATTAATCATTGAGAAATCACTGTGAACTTTTAAATGAACAAAACGACAATCTGACATAGGAATATAATCTAAGTAAAGCAGTTCCCCTCTTTAGCAAAGAGGGGTTAGGGGAGATTTGGCAGAAATAATTTTACGCTCATAAGAAAATTAACATCGAAATCAAATCTCCCCCAGCCCCTCTTTATCTAAAGAGGGGAGTAAAAATCAATCACGTTTTTTGCTTAACAGCCACCAAACGATGATCAAACATAGTAGGCTTGGAATTAATGCTCCGACCGGCACAGGTAACCAAGTGGCAATTAAGCTTAAGTTACCAAACACAATATTTGCTACATAGAACATAAAGCCGGCAACGATACCAATCACAATTTTCGCCCCCATCGTACTGCTACGAAGTGGTCCGAAAATAAAGGAGATCGCAAGTAGCATCATCACCGCCATGGAGATTGGTTGGAATACTTTTCGCCAGAAAGTGATCTCAAAACGTTTTGGATCTTGTCCAGTGTCTTTTAAAAAACCGACATAATCCGCCAGCCCTGAAATCGAGAGCGATTCCGGTTTGAGTGAAACAATACCTAACTTGCTTGGGGTTAAGCTGGTTTGCCAAACTTGATCGGGCTGTTTGGCTTGTTGGATCTGATTTTCTCCAACACTCGATTTTTCTACTTTAGAGAGTACCCAACCTTTCTCATCGCTGTAATTCGCCACCCCAGCTTTTAAGATAGATTGTAATTCACGCTTATTATCGCCTTCGCCAAATTCATAAACCAGTACATTACTCAAACTTTTTTCGTTATTGATACGATTAATGTAGATAAACGAATTACCATCTTTTGCCCAAAATCCGTCTTTTGTGGCAAGCATTGAGCCACCACTTTGAGCAATCGAACGCATATTACGGGCAAATTGTTCGGTTTGTGGTACGCCCCATTCGCCGATAATCATCGTGAAGATAACCAATGGTAAGGCGGTTTTCATTACCGCTAAGCCAATGCGGAAACGGGAAAAACCGGAGGCTTGCATCACCACCAATTCACTGCGGCTCGCTAGATTGCCTAAGCCGAGTAATGAGCCAAGTAAAGCTGCAATCGGGAAAAAGGTTTCGACATCTCGTGGAATAGTTAAAAAAGTATAGTATGCCGCTTTTAAGCCATCGTAAGAGCCACGTCCTACATCACGAAACTCTTCCACAAATTTAATAATCGCCCCAAGCCCAATCAACATAAACAGGGTTAAAAAAATCGCGGATAAAATCGTTTTGCCGATATAGCGTTCTAAAATATTCATTGAGAAAAATTGCATTATGCCACCGCCTTATTGGTTAATTTTTTCCCACCAAATTGATAGCGTAACTTAGACATAAATTTACTATCCCACGCATTTAAAATAATACCTAAAGCTAAGAAGGCAACTGACACCAACGGCATTAACACTTCCGCATTCAACTTGCCTGATGCCCCTGACGATTTTAGCGAGCTTTGGAGTAAAAAGTAAATCAAATATAACAATAACGCCGGTAGTAGTTTGGCAAAACGTCCTTGACGAGGGTTTACACTACTCATCGGCACCGCCAATAACGCCATTAACGGCACGGCTAAAATTAAGGCTAGTCGCCAATGAAGCTCGGCTTTTGCTTCAGGCGTTTTGGTTTCGATTAACTTTTTGAAATCGGCTCGTTGCACCAATTTCTCATCAGACTCAACGTCTTGGTAGCCTAAATAAGCAGAATAATTCTCAAAATGCGAAATACGGAAATCGGCACTTTGTGGTGTGCCTTCAAAACGCTTGCTCTCCGCCAAGGTTAAGACTTGATCGCCATTTGGCAAACCTTGCAGCGTGCCGGATTCAGCAACCACCACAGAAGGTTTGTTTTTCTTCTGCTGTTCCGGCTGGAAAACGTAAATATCATTTAGGCTGTTATTTTCAATTTTATCAATAAATAACACATAGCCACCGGCAGACATAAATTGTCCGGCTGAAAGAGCCGCAAAACGTGGATTGGCTTTCGCTTCCGCTAACATTTCACTCTGTTTATTAATTGCCCAAGGCGTAAGCCAAAACACGTTATAAACCGCTAATGCAGTGGTAAAAATCGAGAGAAACATCGCCACTTTAACCAATAGCCCTTGCCCGATACCACAAGCCCGCATTACGGTAATTTCACTTTCGGCATAAAACCGCCCGAGGGTTAATAACAAGGCGATAAACAGCGAAAGCGGCAGCATTAATTGTGCCATTGTCGGCATACCTAAGCCTAATAGGCTCACCACTAAATCTGCCGGCACTTTACCACTCACAGCAGAGCTTAGAACACGCACTAATTGCTGACAAAAAAAGATCAGCAATAAGATAAACAATATCGCTAATTGGCTTTTAAATATCTCTTTGGTTAAATATCGGCTTAAGATCACGTTTTTTCTCTATAACATTTACAAATCTGAATACCGCTAAACACAAGCGGTCTATTTTTGTTAATTTTTTGCAAAGAGCGCAAAATAACTTATTCGAATCGCTAATAATACCTTTTTCATACAAAAAAATCACCTATAGAAAATATCACGCACGGCAAAACCGTGCGTAAGTATTATTGTTTTTTCGATTTTTTCGATGATGTTGCTTTATGAGCTTCAAGAATTAATTTCTTACCTTGGCTATCTTCAATTTCAATCTTAGGAGGTGCTTCCGTATTTTGATGAAGGATAGCTATAATATTTTCACCTTGTGCAATATCTTCAAAGTTTCCTTTCACACGTAACTTAGCCGCCTCAACACTAGTGTCAAATACTAAGAATGTACCTAATGCGGTAACTCTAATATTTTTAAGCCCTATATTGTCCTTCGTTACCGTTTTATATTGAGGTGCTTTTTTCCCTTTTGCAGCCATAATCTTCTCTTGATTAGTCGCAATATTAAGAATATTTTGAACTTTAGTCGCTTCTGCTGTAGATTGTGCCTGTTCTGTTAAATTTGGTTCTCCATCAAAAATAACATCCCCAACAAATTGCACCTCTTTAGGCTCATTTTGCAATAATGGTGCAACGTCTTTAGCTGAAACAACCAAAAATAACCGTTCACCTATTTTTTCAAAACGGACATCAATATTGGTTAATTGTGATTCAATTTGTTCATTAATTGTCTTGATCGCAGTTTCTGTCTCATTTTGAAGCGATATTTTACGTGTAATATCAACATCATAAGTAATAAAACCAACTTTTAAACGTTGTGATAACTGCTGAAGTAAATTGCCCACATTTCCATCATAAGAAAGACGTAACTTTGCCTGCTCATAGCGACTAATTTGAGCATCATCATTAGCGAAAATAGTGTTTTGAGTCCCTAAGCCGATTAGACCAACAACAAACGTTTTGCCCCAAAAGCGCATCATTTTTATCTCCAATTATTCTCTTAAATCTAAAAAACTCTTTTAGTATTTTAGTATAAAGTAAGCAAACTAAAAGAAAAACCAGTAAAATTATCTATACGACCGCAAAAACATTCAATATTTGCAAATAAAAAGTAAATTATTTTAAATAATGATTTACATCAGGGTATATCTATATTTTACTTATCATTGATGATTATGTTGGCATTATAAAATCTGTAGCAATAAAAATTAAGGAGGAAAAATGGAATTTAGTGTCAAAAACGGCAGTGTTGAGAAACAAAGAACCGCCTGTTTGGTTGTTGGTGTCTATGAACCCCGCCGATTATGTTCTGCCGCAGAACAGCTTGATAAATTAAGTAACGGCTATATCAGCACATTACTGAGAAGAGGAGATTTAGAAGGCAAAGCAGGGCAAACCTTACTCTTGCATAATGTGCCGAATGTACTCGCTGATCGAGTATTATTAGTCGGCTGTGGAAAAGAGCGTGAATTAACTGAACGCCAATACAAACAAATTATTCAAAAAAGTGTACAAACTATTAATGAAACCGGCTCAATGGAAGCTGTCAGCTTTTTAACCGAACTGCACGTTAAAGGTAGAACACCTTATTGGAATGTGCGATTTGCGGTAGAGGCAATCCAAGAACAACTATATGCCTATAACGATTTCAAAAGCATCAAACCTGAAGTTCGCCGTGAATTACGCCGTGTGATTTTTAATGTCGCACACCGTAAAGATCTTCCTGATGCCGAACGAGCTTTAGAACACGGAAAAGCCGTAGCATTTGGAATCAGCCACGCTAAAAATGTAGCAAATTGTCCGCCTAATGTGTGTAATCCTCGCTATTTAGCCGAATTGGCTAAGGGTTTAGCCTCCGACTATCCTGCCATTTCAACTACCATTATTGATGAAAAACAGATGGCAGAATTGGGAATGAATGCTTACTTAGCGGTTTCCAGAGCCTCTGAAAATGAGGCCTTTCTTTCAGTGATTGAATATAAAGGCAACCCGAATGCTGAGGCGAAGCCGATTATCTTAGTCGGCAAAGGAATGACCTTTGACTCTGGCGGTTTATCCATTAAACCTGCGGAGGCGATGGACGAAATGAAATACGATATGTGCGGAGCTGCTACTGTTTACGGTACAATCAAAGCAATTGCCGAGATGAAATTACCACTCAATGTTATCGGCTTACTCGCCGGCTGTGAAAATGCGGTTGATGGCAAAGCCTATCGACCGGGGGATATTCTCACTACAATGTCTGGTTTAACCGTTGAGGTACTCAACACCGATGCAGAAGGACGTTTAGTGCTATGTGATGCTCTCAGCTATGTAGAACGTTTTGAACCGGAATTAGTGATTGATATTGCTACCCTAACTGGTGCTTGCATGATTGCCTTAGGTAATCATAACAGCGGGCTGATATCACCTCATAACGGTTTAGCAAACGAACTCTTAGCTGCCGCAGAGCAAGCCGATGACAAAGCGTGGCGTTTACCTTTAGGGGAAGAATATCAAGAACAGTTAAAATCTAACTTTGCTGATCTTGCTAATATCGGCGGACGTTTAGGCGGAGCCTGTACTGCCGGTCAATTCCTCTCTAACTTTACCAAGAAATATACTTGGGCACATTTAGATATTGCCGGCACGGCTTGGAAATCTGGGGCAGCCAAAGGGGCGACCGGCAGACCGGTATCCTTACTAACACAATTTTTGATCAATAAAGCCCACGTCTAACCCTCACAAGAGGTCTGATTTTATCGAGTTTTTGCAAAAATAAAATCAGACCGATCCTCTTCATACGACCCTATATTCTTTTTAGTTATATCAAATAAATTCCAGCTACTAGAAAAGCGATTAAAAATAAGTATGATAAATCCCAATCTCAATACTTATTAAGGAATATCACTATGACTATCTATGCAGACAACTCATACTCTATCGGCAATACCCCACTGGTGCGTTTAAAGAATTTTGGCAACGGCAATATTGTGGTGAAAGTGGAAGGTCGTAACCCGAGCTTTAGCGTGAAATGCCGTATTGGAGCCAATATGGTTTGGCAGGCAGAGAAAGACGGTATTCTCACCAAAGACAAAGAAATTGTAGATGCTACCAGTGGTAACACCGGTATTGCCCTTGCTTATGTGGCAGCCGCTCGTGGGTATAAATTAACTTTAACGATGCCTGAAACGATGAGTACCGAGCGTAAACGCTTATTGCGTGGCTTAGGGGTAAATTTAGTATTAACCGAAGGGGCAAAAGGAATGAAAGGAGCGATTGCGAAAGCCGAAGAAATCGCGGCTTCCGACCCAGATCGCTATGTTACCTTAAAACAGTTTGAAAACCCGGCAAACCCGGCAATCCACCAACAAACTACCGGCCCTGAAATTTGGGAAGCAACTGAAGGTAAAATTGATGTATTAGTAGCAGGCGTAGGAACAGGTGGTACTATTACCGGTGTTTCCCGTGCAATTAAGCAAGATAAAGGCAAGCAAATTATTTCAATGGCGGTAGAACCGAGTGAATCGCCGGTCATTACGCAAACTTTAAACGGTGAAGAAGTCAAACCGGGCCCGCACAAAATTCAAGGTATTGGAGCTGGTTTTATTCCAAAAAACTTAGATTTATCACTGATTGACCGTGTTGAACAAGTTTCAAGCGAAGAAGCGATTACAACCGCACGCCGTTTAATGGCAGAAGAAGGGATTTTAGGCGGTATTTCATCAGGAGCAGCCGTTGCCGCAGCAGATCGCATCGCTAAATTACCGGAATTTGCCGATAAATTAATTGTAGTAATTCTGCCTTCAGCCTCAGAGCGTTATTTAAGTACGCTACTATTTGAAGGGATTGAAGCGTAATATTAAATTAATATAAAAATGCCGACTGATGTCGGCATTTTTATTGGAAACAAGCGGTCATTTTTTATAAAAAATTTGCAATTTGTCTTCTATTGGGTTATTCTTCGCCACATCTTTACGGTTTGCCGTATCTAATCAATATCAACAAATCCAATCTTAGTTAATCACAATTTTACATTCAAATTATGCATCTTACTCAACTTAAAAATACCCCTGTTTCAGAGCTTGTGGAAATGGGTGAAAATCAAATGGGCTTAGAAAATCTGGCTCGTTTGCGTAAACAAGACATTGTATTCGCTATTCTTAAACAACACGCAAAAAGCGGTGAAGACATCTTCGGACAAGGCGTGCTTGAAATTCTGCCGGATGGTTTCGGTTTCCTCCGCTCATCGGATAGCTCATACTTAGCCGGCCCTGATGATATTTATGTTTCACCAAGCCAAATCCGCCGTTTTAACTTACAAACCGGTGATAAAGTAGAAGGGAAAATCCGCCCGCCAAAAGAAGGTGAACGTTATTTTGCCCTATTAAAAGTCGATTCAGTTAATGATGACAAACCGGAAGCCTCTCGCAGTAAAATTCTCTTTGAAAACTTAACCCCTCTGCACGCCAATTCTCGCTTAAAAATGGAGCGTGGCAATGGATCAAAAGAAGATTTAACCGCTCGTATTTTAGATTTAGCCGCCCCAATCGGTAAAGGTCAGCGAGCGTTAATTGTTGCCCCGCCAAAAGCTGGTAAAACCGTGTTACTGCAAAATATTGCACAAAGCATCACCCATAATCATCCTGAATGTGAGCTTATCGTATTATTAATTGATGAGCGTCCGGAAGAAGTAACAGAGATGCAACGCACCGTACGTGGTGAAGTAATTGCCTCAACCTTTGATGAGCCTGCAACCCGACACGTTCAAGTTGCAGAAATGGTAATCGAGAAAGCAAAACGTTCGGTAGAGCATAAAAAAGATGTGGTAATTTTATTAGACTCCATCACACGTCTTGCTCGTGCTTACAACACCGTTACCCCGGTTTCCGGCAAAATTCTTTCCGGTGGTGTGGATGCAAACGCCTTGCACCGTCCAAAACGTTTCTTCGGTGCAGCTCGTAACGTGGAAGAAGGTGGTAGCTTAACCATTATCGCAACCGCACTTGTGGATACCGGCTCAAAAATGGACGAAGTGATTTTCGAGGAGTTCAAAGGTACGGGTAATATGGAATTACACCTCTCTCGCCGTATTGCAGAACGCCGCATCTTCCCTGCGATTGACTTCAACCGCTCAGGTACTCGTAAAGATGACCTCTTAATGGCAGCAGACGAACTCCAAAAAACTTGGATGTTACGCAAAGTCCTCAACCCAATGGATGAAGTAGATGCTATCGAATGGCTAATCGACAAATTAATGATGGCAAAAACCAACGAAGAGTTTTTTGAGATTATGAAACGTTCGTAGAACATAAAAAAATCAGCACTCTTTAGTGCTGATTTTCTTTTTGGTTAAACTAATTGAATGGCTGACAAAAAGCAACTTATCTTACATTCCCCACAGCCATTACATAATTCATCATTAACTGCTAAGTTTTCAGAAATAGCTTTCTGCGGGCATTTGTCTTGACACATAGTGCAAAACTGATTTTGTTTAACTAAGCATTTGCTAGAGAAATTTGGACGAAGCTCTGTATCTTGTTTAAATACGCTATTTAACGCATTGGTTGAACAACTTTCGGCGCATTTTCCACATAAATTACAACTCATATAATCTAGCTCTAAAACAGCTTTTTGTTGCTGAATTTGAATTAAATTATATGGGCAGACCTGAGTGCAATCACCACAGCCAGTACAAACAGCCAGAAATAGATGTTCTTCTGCAGCAAAAGGCGGACGATGAGCTAAACGAATATTGTGTTCTTTTTGCCCTTTATCTACAGAGTGAAAGAGTGTGCGTAGTAGCCCTCGCCTTGAAATCTGTTTATGATTTAAATAAGCCTCATAATATTGTTCATTTCTAGGTTGCATATTCTTACCGATAGAATTGAGATTGGATAACCTCTATGTTCGTCTGCTCTTGCCAAAAAAGTAATGTATCTTTGGCAAGTAGTGCCAGACCTTGATAAAAAGGATAATCTTGTTGAACACTTAATAAATCTAAATATCGATAAGCCCAATTTAATAGATAGCCTTCTAAATATTCAGCTAACAGTTCTGGCTTATTTTCAGCTAAATAGGCGGATAACATTAACATCAATCCAAAATGGTCTTCAGGTTCATTTGTACCAAGTGAAAAGATAATCCGATGCTTTTGCAAAAATGCTCTTAAATTTAATAACGATTCACCAAAAATAACTGATTCTTTATCTAAATAAACAGAACTCCAAGGTGGTGCAGCCAGTTCATTTGGACCGATAAACAATACTTGATAATCTCTAGGAAGATTTTGTTTTAGCCCTTTAGCTATTAAATCTTGCGTTTCTGAATGCTGAATAAACCATTGCTGTTGCCAATCAGGAGCAGAAAATAGAGATAATACAGTTTGAGACTGCTGTTCATTTGGCGAATAATAAAATAGTGTTCCCAATAATCTTCCACTTAAGGAAATCCACTCTAATAATGCTTTATCCATACCACCTCGAATATAAAAATTCTTAAAGGGCGAATAGTCCGCCCTTTATTTTATCCTGAAACTGCTATTCCAACAGTCATATGTAAGCCGTAAAATACTGTTCTACTAATCATTTCACCAAATAGCACCATTATAACTACTAGTCCCAGAAATACGGTATTTTTACTCTTAAATAACAAAACACCTGCTAAACCTAGTAAGCATAATCGTACTGTGTGCATAATGGCATAATCCGGCACTAATGCTGTTGCTTGCATAGCTGAACTGTGGATTTGGCTTAAATTGAAGCCTTGATAAATAACCACAATAGCTGCTAAAAATATGGCAATAAAATAAATCCAAGAACAGTAGTAAAGTGAATATTCTTGATGAGGATTACTTTTTAATAATGCATACCCTAACGCACTACCACCAATAACAACTGTTAAATAAAAGTGCCACGAGGTAAATACGGTATTCCAAGTTGGTACTGTGCTGATATGATAGAGATTATTCATCATATACATAAAGAGTAAGCCGATACAAGCGGTCAAAATTAGCCAGATTTTTGCAATTCCTCTTGGCATCTTACCTAACATTGCTAATAGCCAATACAAAGCGGCTAACGCAAAGAAAGCAGCTCCGCTTGCAATTTCATTGCTTAGCATTGATTGCCCAACACGATTTAAACTATTAAATGCTCTTAAAGGCGAACCTAGGTGCATAACTGATGCAATAAATCCCATTGCTAATAAAGCTAAGGGAATAAACATTACTTTATGCAAATAAGAGCGGCTTTGTTCTGAATTATCACGGCACAGAATAAAACTAAATAATAGCCAACACCCCACCACTGCTTGAGTAAGAACAGTAAAAATAATTAAAGGCAATTCGTGTAGTCCGTTCATATTACACCTCCCTTGCATTTGCTAAGAAGCCGGTTTTATCGCCACTCGGGCGAGCATTCTTATTCGGTTTTACGACCAAATTCGGTTTAGTAAAATCTGCTGGTGGTAATGGAGCAATAGAAGCCTGCTCGCCATATTTTTTGCGAAGTTCTGTAACCGGAGCAAAATCCAACGCACGCAATGGGCAAGCATCTACACAAATTGGCTTGTTACCCTCTTTTACTCGTGAATAACATCCGTCGCATTTCGTCATTAATCCTTTTTTCACATCAAACTGCGGTGCATCATAAGGGCAAGCCATACTGCAATAACGACAGCCAATACATTTGGCATCATCAACTAAAACGAAGCCTTCAGCATTTTTATGCATTGCTCCTGTCGGGCAAACTTTGCTACAAACAGGATCATCGCAGTGGTTGCAAGAAATAGACATATAGTAAGTAAAGATATCTTGATTCCAACAGCCGTGATTATCTTGTATCCAATTACCGCTAGCATATTCATAAATACGGCGGAAATTCACCTCTGTATCCAAATCTTTATAATCCTTACAGGCGAGTTCACAAGTTTTACAGCCAGTGCAACGCTCAGAGTCGAAATAAAAACCATATTGTTCCATAGCTTACTCCTATAATTTTGCAACTTGAACCAAATTAGAATGTTGTGGATTACCTTTAGCTAAAGGAGATGGGCGCTGTGTTGTTAACACATTCACACAACCTCCGTGATCGATTCCTTTATTATCAGGGGCGTACCAACCACCTTCACTTAAAGCCACTACACCCGGCATAATACGAGGAGTAACCTTGGCATTGATATGGACTTCACCACGATCATTAAAAATTTTCAGCATATCGCCGTTTTTTATGCCCCGAGGTTCTGCATCAATCGGATTAATCCAAACTTCTTGCGGTGCTGCAGCTTTCAACACATCCACATTGCCATATGTTGAATGTGTACGGGCTTTATAGTGAAAACCACACATTTGCAGTGGGTATTTTTCTATTAACGGGTCTCCGTAATGCTCAAAACTATCGACATGAATTGGTAATGGATGGATAACCTCATCTTTGTCTAACTCCCACGTTTGAGCGATTTCTGCTAGGCGTTCTGAATAAATTTCAATCTTACCTGATGGTGTTGCTAATGGATTAGCCTCTGGGTTTTCTCGAAAATCTTTATAAGCAATATAGAAACCATTCGGATCGACTTTTTTGAAAATACCTTGTTTTCTAAAATTCTCAAACGTGGGTAATTCAGGGAGTCGTGCTCTAGATTGTTCATAAATATGGCGTAGCCACTCCTCCTGTGTACGACCTTCAGTAAATTGCTCTTTTACTCCCAATTTTTCTGATAAATCACTCAACATATCGTAAATATTACGGCACTCAAATGGTGGCTTGACCACTTGATCTGCAAAAATGATGTAGCTCATATTGGAAGTGAAAGCATCTAAACAGAAGTCCATTTGCTCAGATGTGGTGCAGTCAGGTAACAAGATATCGCTATATTTCGCTGTTGAGGTCATATGGTTGTCGACAGTAATAATAAGCTCACACTTAGAATCATCCTGTAGAATCTGATGAGTACGATTAATATCCGCATGTTGGTTAATTAAACAATTACTCGCATAGTTCCAAATAACTTTAATTGGAGCAGTCAAACGTTCTACACCACGAATACCATCTGTTTTGTCAGTCATTTCCGTTGCACGAATGATCGCATCCGTCCAAAGGAACATTGGAATACTGGCCTTTACCGGGTTAGTTAAAGTCGGCATACGCACGAACGGAATACTGTAAGTACTTTCACGAGCACCTGTGTTACCACCACTGATTCCCACATTCCCAGTCAAAATAGGTAACATCGCAATCGCACGAGAAAGAATTTCACCATTACTACGACGTTGCGGCCCCCAACCTTGTGAAATACAAGCTGGTTTCGTTAAGCCTATTTCTCTAGCTAATTTCACTATACGCTCTGCCGAAATACCGGTGATTTTCGATGCCCATTCCGGGGTTTTAGCGATACCATCTTCTCCCTGCCCTAAAATATAGGCTTTATAGTGCCCATTTTGGGGCGCACTTGCTGGCAAGGTCTTCTCATCATAGCCAACACAATATTTATTAAGGAATGGCTGATTAACCAAATCTTCCGTAATCAACACATAAGCAAGAGCCGACACTAACGCCGCATCTGTACCAGGACGGATAGGAATCCATTCATCTTCTTTACCTAAACCGGTATCCGTATAGCGGGGATCAATAAGAATTAATTTCGCATTAGATTTTGCTTTAGCTTGCTGAATACAATAAGTTAACCCTCCTCCGCTCATTCTAGTTTCCGCAGGATTATTGCCAAATAATACAATAAGCTTAGAGTTTTCTATATCAGCCATTCCATTACCTAATGCCCAACCTCCACCATAGGTGTAATCTAGCCCAACAGCAATTTGTGCTGTACTATAATCACCATAATGATTGAGATATCCCCCTATACAATTCATCAACCGTGCAACCATAGTTGAACCAGGAGGCCATGATTTTGTCATAGTTCCCCCTAAAGTACCTGTACCATAGTTTAAATAAATACTCTCATTTCCATATTGAGCAATATTTTTCTTTAGTGAAGCCGCTATTATTGTTAAAGCCTCATCCCAAGTGATACGTTCAAATTTTCCTTCGCCCCGCTTGCCTACACGTTTCATCGGATATTTCAAGCGATCAGGATTATAAACCCGACGGCGCATTGAACGGCCACGTAAACAAGCTCGTACTTGGTGATCAACATTATAAGTTTCTGTCCCCGTATTATCGGTTTCTACATAAGTAATTTGCTCGTCTTTAACGTGCATACGCAAAGCACAACGGCTACCGCAGTTTACTGTACAAGCACTCCAAACAATTTTTTCATCATTTACTGTTTTAACAGGGATAGATTCAGCTTTCGCTGTAAAAGGAAGAGATAAGCCGGAAGCTGCAGCAGTCAAACCCGCTGCTGATGTGGTTTTCAGAAAATGACGACGATTTAAGCTAAGATTAAAATCACTCATATAATTTCCCCCACTTAGATTAAGTAAATTAAACTTTAACCCAAAAGAAGTATAAATAAATTGACTTACATCAAAACAAATATAAATACCAATAAAATCAATAACTTAAAAATAGAAAGCATTCTCATTAACCTGATAAAATACTCTAAAATAAACAAGGACTACTTATTAGTAGCCCCTGAATTTATCAAACCAAAACGATATAAAAAAATTAATAACTTTTTAAAACCTCTCTCAGTATGTTCACAGCTTGCTCAATTTGCTCCTCCGATATAATCAGCGCTGGGAGTAATCTTAACTTGCTTTTGGCTGTTAAAAACAGCACGCCTTTTTCGATACATTTTGCAACAACGTCAGCGGCTAAAATGCCTTCCTCAAATTCTACGCCGAGCATTAAACCTAAGCCTGAAACGGATTTAACTTTTGGTAAGCTCGCTAAGCGTTGCTGTAACAACTGCCCTTTTTGTTGCACTTGGGAGAGAAATTCGGCGTTGATTTTATCGATTACTACATTTGCAGCAGCACAGGAAACAGGATTGCCACCAAAGGTCGAGCCGTGGTCGCTTTTGCCTAATGTCATTTCCACTTTTTCGCCTAACAAGAAAGCTCCAATCGGCAAACCTCCGCCTAAGCCTTTAGCGAGCGTGACTAAATCAGGCGTTAAATCAAATTGTTGATAAGCGAAGATTGTACCTGTTCTCCCAATGCCGGTTTGCACCTCATCAATCATAAATAAAATATCTTTTTCTTGGCATAGGCTTTGCACAGCGTGCAGGTAATCAGCCTCTAATGAACAAACACCGCCCTCGCCCTGCACTACTTCCAGCAAAATCCCACAAACGTTCTCGGTTTCCAAGCGAGCTTTCAATGCCTCAATGTCATTTGCAGGTAAATATTCAAAGCCCTCGGTAAAGGGGAAAAAATGCTTGTGGAAAACATCTTGCCCGGTAGCAGCAAGGGTTGAAATAGTTCGCCCGTGAAAAGAATTGACGAGAGTTAAAACTGTTGAACGACCGGCTTCGTATTTGTCGAAACTATATTTACGGGCGGTTTTAATTGCCCCCTCATTTGCCTCTGCCCCTGAATTGCAAAAAAATGCTCGTTTTAGACCGCTTGCAGCCACTAATTTTTGGGCTAATTGGCTTGCCGGTTCGGTAAAAAACAGGTTCGAGGTGTGAGCCAATTTGCCGGCTTGTTCAGTAACGGCCTGTAGCCAATCCTCATCTGCCCAGCCTAAACTGTTTACCCCAATGCCACTGGTAAAATCGAGATACTTATTGCCCTCAAAATCCCACACTTCACAACCTTTTCCGTGCGACAGTGCAAGGTCAAATCTGCCATAGGTTTGGGCGATATAATCCTTATCTAATTGCTTAATCGTATTACTGCTTGTCATTTCACTTTCCTGTTATTTTTTATAAAACCGTGTTCCGTTTTTGCCACCGAACATTTCTACCAAAATTACGTGGTCGATTCGCCCGTCAATAATATTTGCCTCAGAGCCACCCTCCTTGATGAAATCGGTACAGCACGCAATTTTGGGGATCATCCCACCGGCAATAATGCCTTGCTCAATCAGGGACTGCACTTCGCTTACTTCCACTTCCGGAATTAAGGTGCTTTCATCAAAGCGATCTCGCAATAAGCCCGCAATATCGGTCATCGAGACCAATTTCCCTGCTTGTAACGCAATCGCAATCTCGCTGGCGGCGGTGTCTGCATTAATGTTATAAGCCTGCCCGTTTTCATCAACGCCCACCGTGGAAACAACCGGAATGAAACCTGCATTAAGGGCAATTTCAATCACGGTTGGATCGACTTTCACAATATCGCCCACAAAGCCATAATCCACCTCTGCCTCTAATTTTTTGCATTGCAACATCGCCCCATCAATCCCGCATAGCCCAATGCCTTTCCCTTTCAATAAAGCAACAAGGCTTTTATTAACTTTGCCTGCCAACATTTGCAAAACCACGTTAATCGTATCACTATCGGTAACACGCAACCCGTTGATAAATTGCGGTTCTTTGCCTAATAATTTCACGCCTTGTGAAATCTCCGGCCCGCCACCGTGTACCAGCACCACTTTTACGCCTAAACGATGAAGTAACAGCAGATCTGCCATCACCGATTTTTTCAGCTCTTCATTAATCATCGCGTTACCGCCATATTTCACCACGATAATTTTACCCTGCCATTTCGCCAAACAAGCGGTGGATTTTTCCAATAAATTTGCAAATTGATCGATTTCTTGTTGTTGCATACTTTCCTCACTATAGAGTTCCCCTCTTTAGAAAAGCGGGGGTAGGGGAGATTTGATTACAATGCCTAAATCCTTATGAGAGTAAATGATTTCTGCCAAATCTCCCCCAGCCCCTCTTTGCTAAAGAGGCGAGATAAATCATTAAATATTTAACCCCTCAACCTCATCTCTCCCCAACATAATATTCATACATTGCACTGCGGCACCTGATGCCCCTTTGCCTAAATTGTCAAAACGGGCGGCGAGTAAAAGTTGGGTGCTATTGCCGTAAATAAAAATCTCTAAGCTGTCTTTGCCTGCATAAGCATTAGCAGCAAGCATTCCGTCTTCGGGTAGTGCTTGGAAAGGGTGAACGTGAATTAGTCGGCTGGTTTGGTAGTAATCGGCGAGCAAATTTGCAATTTCTTCGCCGGATTTGACCGCTTGCAAGGCAGAGATCGGCAATGGCACAGTGACTAACATCCCGCTGTAATAATCGGCAACCACAGGAGTGAAAATCGGCGGGTTTTGCATTTGAGTAAGTGCTTGCATTTCAGGCAAATGTTTGTGTTGGAGAGCTAAGCCGTAAACACGAGGGGCATTGAACGCATTTAGGCGGTTTTCATTTTCATAGTCGGCAATCATCGCTTTGCCACCACCTGAATAGCCGGTTAAAGAGTGACAACTTAAAGGGTAATCGGCAGGCAAAATCCCTTTTTCCACCAATGGACGAACCAACGCAATATAGCCTGTGGCGTGGCAACCCGGCACCGCAACACGCTTGGCATTTTTGATTTTTTCACGTTGTCCGCTTAATTCTGCAAACCCGTAAACCCAATCAGGATCCACTCGATGAGCGGTTGAAGTATCGCAAATTCGGGCATTTTCCGGTGCATTGGCTACCAATTCTTTCGAGGCTTCATCCGGCAAACAGAGGAAAGTTAAATCTGCCTCCGCTACTTTTGCCACACGGGCGCTCAAGTCTTTCCGTTGTGCTTCCGGCAAGGTTAATAATTCAATATCGTCCGCTTGGCTTAACCGTTCATGAATGCGTAGTCCTGTTGTTCCTACTGCTCCATCAACAAAAATCTTGTATTTGCTCATTAAAAATCCTTCTTTGACTTTTTCTGCTCAGTAGTCTAAGACTATTTAAGGCTAAACTCAAGTTTATTTTTGAATAATTATTCATATTAATTGATTTTATATTCAAAAATCCCTAACAAAATGTTAGGGATTAAAAAGAGTATTAAAATCTATTCATATCAAGCTTCAGGGCTTTTTGATTCGCTTTTTGATAAGCAGGGTGATTTTCCACCTGTTCTAAATAGCGTGCAATATTCGGGTAATTTGCCATTTCAACAAAATTACGCCCCCATTGTAGTGGGAAACAGAGAGAAAAATCCGCACCGGTTAGTTCATCACCCACAATCCATTTTTTATCTGAAAGTGTTTGCTCAATATGGTTAAAATACAGCGGAGTCTGCGCTTTTGCGTAGTCGCCAAAAGCTCCGAGATCAGAGCGATTAGCCAACATTGTCACAAGGTTTGCCGAGAATAATGAAGCAGAAATCGACAACCAGTAGTGATACATTGAATAGGCTTCGCTACCACGAGTCGGCTCAAGTTTCCCTTCGGCGTAACGGGCAATCAGATGCTGGATAATCGCATTGCCCTCGGCAAGCACCAAATCACCATCTTGTAGCACCGGTGCTTTACCAAGCGGGTGTAAGGCTTTCATCTCCATAGGTGCAAAACCGCTCTCTTCACGATGGTAGATTTTTAGCTCGTAATCCAAGCCTAAGGCTTCCAACAACCAAACGATGCGGTGAGAGCAGGAATTGTTCAGGTAATGTAACGTAATCATAATTTTTCCCTTCAGATAATTGAAAAAATGCGGTCACTTTAATTGCAAATTTTCACAAAAAAATGACCGCTTGTCTGTAATGATTAAATATCCATTGGTTGCCAGCTTTGTCCTTTAAGCGGCGGTAACCAAGCACCACCTTGCACGCAGTAGCCCCATAGTCTGTCCGGAATGCCGTAGTGGTCGGCTTGTTGCGGGTCAAGCTCGCTGACGATCTCGCTGTCTCGATTTTCTTTCAACAAGGTCGCTACATTCGGGTTGATCATTACCGCTTTACCTAAGGCGATAAATTCTGCCCAGCCTGTTGCATAAGCGTTGCGGATCTGTTCGCCGGTTAATAAGTTACCCACGCCGATCAGCGGTAAACGCCCGTTGATGTGTTGGTGTACCAGCTGCATACGGGTGAGGTTGGTATCTGCACCACGGCGGGCTTTTTTGCCGAAATCCCACAGTGAAATGTGCAAATATTGCAACGGTTTTTCACAGAGTGCATCAATTAAGACATAAGTATCGGTCATCGTTAAGCCCTGTTCGCCCGGCTCTTCCGGTGAAAAACGGTAGCCGATAATAAAATCAGGGCGTTGGTGTTTTTCACGCACGTTGACTGCCGCATCAACCACAGCTAACGGGAAACGCAAGCGTTTTTCAAGACTGCCGCCCCATTCATCGTGACGCAGATTAAATTCAGCCGAGAAGAATTGTTGAATTAAATAGCCGTTAGCCCCGTGAATTTCCACTCCGTCAAAACCGGCTTGAATGGCTAACTCGGTGGCGTTGGCAAAGGCTTGGATCATTTGGTTTACTTCATCTGCCATCAGGGCTTTAGCACCGTTGGCGTGATCAGACGGAGCAACCGCATTCGCCCCGTCAAGTAAGGCTGGAATGGCTTGTGCACCACCGTGGAAAATTTGCAAAATCGCTTTGGTGCCTTGATTTTTCAAGATATTGGCAGTTTCAGTCAGGCTTGCTAAATGGCGTTCGTCAAGGGCTTCCGGCTGGCCGTAAAACGCCTTGCCGTTACGCATTACCCCGGTTGCTGCGGTGATAAATAAGCCCATATCCGCCGCACGATTATGCAAAAAATGGCGTTCTTGTTCGCTAATTGTGCCATCATCGTTCGATGAAGAATGGGTCATTGGGGCAACCACAAGGCGGTTTTTAATTTCTACATTGTTATTCAGGGTGTAAGGGGTAAATAAATTTGTCATCGTATTCTCCTCAAAAAGTACGGTTGATTTTTGCAAATTTTTGCGAAAAATCAACCGCTTGTTCATTACCAATGTAAGGTCGCACTCTCTTCCACCGGCACACGCCCTAAATGGTGTTTGTTCTGCATTGCGTCCCAGTCCGGGTGTCCGAACGAAATGGCGTGGAGTAATTTGTAGTTATCCGGAATGCCTAACTCTTCACGCACATCTTTAGCAAACATCGCAATCGCAAGTTGCGGAATGCCGCCAAAACCACGAGCGGTGAGTGAGAGCAAGAAAGTTTGCGAATACATACCGACATCGCTGGCAATATTGACATCGTGTCCGTCAATGCTTGGCATAAACAGGAATGCCATATGCGGAGCTCCGTAACCAATTATATTGTCATCATACACCACTTGGCGACCGGCTTTGTCTTCACGGGGAATGCCATAGCTGGTGGTGAAAACGTGGCTGTATTGATTACGCCAACGTGGTTCGTAGTCACCGGTAAATTTCGTTTGATTGAACTCAAAATCGGCATCATTAATGCCTGCTTCAAAAGTCTTTTTAAAACGAGCTTTTAAGCGTGCTAGCGTTTCACCAGAGGCAACGTGTACTAACCACGGCTGTGTATTACAAGCCGAAGGGGCATTTTGAGCATCGACAAGAATTTGTTTGATTTCAGTTTCCGTCATAGGAGTCGGTAAAAACTTGCGGATTGATTGACGTGTTTTAACCGTTGTTTCAAAATCTAACATTTTCGCATCCTATCTTCTTTTATAAATCAAATTCACTCACGACTTTAACGTGTAAACGCACATCTACATTACCACGGGTTGCATTTGAATATGGGCAAACTTCGTGGGCTTTGCTGATTAAGGTTTTCGCTTCTTCCGCACTAATGCCCTCAACGGTAATAGTGATGTCTAAATCTAAACCGAAAGCACCGTCAGCTTTTTGACCAATCCCCACTGCAACAGTGGTACTGGATTTGGTTGGCTTAATGCCTAAGGTTGGGGCAACGTGATTCATTGCACTGTCAAAGCAGGCAGCATAGCCCATTGCGAATAATTGTTCCGGATTAGTGCCTACTTTGCCACTTTCATTTTGGAAACCGACTAAATCAAAACCGATAGAACCGTCATCTACACGAGTATGGCCATCTCGTCCGCCTGTTGCTGTTGCCGAAGTGCGATAGAAAATTTTCATATTTTGCTCCTATTAAATGCTTTATTTGATTGGGGATATTATCCGCTTTTTGCTATTTGTCGTCTTGCCTGATTTTCTATAAAATATGCCTAATTTTCTAAAAGTGAGATTATTATGCAAGATCATCGAGCTATTATTGAATCTATTTTTACCCTCGCTCCAAAAAATGAACTTTGGGCTACTCCCATTTCAGGGCTAACCGTTCACGCTGCCGATCGTTCTATTAGATTTAACGGTTATATCCAAGACCCAAGTTTATGTGTAGTATTATTAGGCGAGCGGCAAATCTGTACCAATGGACATTGCCAAGTCTTCGGTAATCAGGAAATGATGTTTTGCCCTGTGAATTTGCCGATTGTTACCCAAACCTTATCAGTTGCAGAAAATCAGCCTTATCTTGCGATTTCACTACGCTTGGATTTTGATCTTATTGCCAAAATTATCACGCAGCTTCCCCCACAGAAAATAAGTGAAAACATTAATCAACGCACTAAATGGGAGCTGGAGAATGAAATTAAAGACTGTTTGTTACGCTTACTAAATTTGCTTAATTCTCCAAATCATATTCATTTTCTTGCACCATTGATATTAAACGAACTCTATTTCTATTTATTACAATCTGAGCAAGGTGGCTATATACGCTCTCTACTCTCTCAAGATGGCAATATTGCTAAAATTGCCAATGCAACAAAAATCTTAGAAAGAAAATTTGCCGATACACTAAATATGTCAGCACTGGCTGAAGAGGTAGGAATGAGCGTGGCGGGGTTTTACGCTCATTTTAAAAGCGTAACTTCAATGACACCACTGCAATATCAGAAATCGTTAAGACTAAATGCGGCAAGGGAAAAACTACAAGCAGGAGTAAGCGTGAGTGAAACCGCCTATCAAGTCGGCTATGAAAGCCCAAGCCAGTTTAGTCGAGAATATAAAAGACAGTTTGGCGAAAGCCCGAAAGGAAGATAAAGGAAGAATCAAAAATAACAAGCGGTCAAATTCTGCAAATTTTTTGCAAAATTTCACCGCTTGTCAGGTTAGAAATTACTACTTATCGCCAATTAATACTGACTCTAACGCAATTTCAATCATACCATTAAAGGTTAATTGACGTTCTTCAGAGGTAGTTTGCTCACCGGTGCGGATATGGTCTGAAACGGTGCAAATTGCTAATGCTTTTGCTCCATACTCTGCCGCTACCGCATAAATGCCTGCTGCTTCCATTTCTACGCCTAAAATGCCGTATTTTTCCATTACATCAAACATTTCGACATCAGGTGAGTAGAATAAATCGGCTGAGAATAAATTACCGAAACGAGCTTCAATGCCTTTCGCTTTAGCTGCTTGGTGAGCAGCTAATGTCATATCAAAATCAGCAATCGCCGCAAAATCGTTATCACGGAAGCGAATACGGTTTACTTTAGAATCGGTACAAGCCCCAACACCGATTACAATATCACGCACTTTGACATCGTTACGTACCGCACCGCAAGAACCGACACGAATGATTTTCTTCACACCATATTCGGTAATTAGCTCTTTAGCGTAAATCGAGCAAGATGGAATCCCCATACCATGCCCCATTACTGAAATACGACGACCTTTATAAGTGCCGGTATAGCCTAACATATTGCGAACATTAGTTACTTCTTTTGCATCTTCTAAAAAAGTTTCAGCAATATATTTAGCACGAAGCGGATCGCCCGGCATAATTACAACGTCTGCGAAAGCACCTTCAGGTGCGTTAATATGTGGAGTTGCCATTTTATTTTCCTCTTTACTAATTAATAACCTTGAGCAGCTTGTTGCTGCTCATCATTCAATGTCGCTAATAAATTAGCTAATAAACTTGATGCACCGAAGCGAAAATGTGCAGCATTCACCCAATCATTACCCAAAATTGACTCTGCGAGTGCTAGATATTGTGCCGCTTCTTCTGAGGTTTTTACCCCTCCGGCAGCTTTAAAGCCAACAGTTTCCGCAACATTTAAATCCCGAATGGTTTCAAGCATAATACGAGCTGAGTCTAATGTTGCGTTCACCACAACTTTACCGGTAGATGTTTTGATAAAATCCGCACCTGCTTGAATAGAAATCTCACTCGCCTTGCGAATTAATTCTTCAGTTTGTAATTCACCAGTTTCAATAATAACTTTAAGTAACACATTATTAGCCGCACAAATGGCTTTACATTGTTTTACCAGTTCAAAACCGACCTTTTCATCACCGCTAATCAATGCTTTGTATGGAAAGACAACATCAACTTCATCAGCCCCATAAGCGATAGCAGCTTTCGTTTCAGCAACGGCAATTTCAACATCGCTATTACCGTGAGGAAAATTAGTCACCGTCGCAATTCTCACCTGTTCAATACCTTCTGACTGTAATGTCTTACGCGCAATCGGCACAAAACGGGGGTAAACACATACTGCAGCAGTCGTGCCATATAATGTTTTAGCTTGCTGACACAGCGAAATGACTTTTTCATCTGTATCATTTTCGTTCAGTGTCGTTAAATCCATCAAAGATAACGCCAATTTTGCCGAATCTTTCAATGTCATTATTTCCTCCTTTTCATTCTTCTTATTTGTAAAATAATATAAAAATTTAACCGCTTGTAAATAGCATACAGTAATGCAACCGTTTACGTTGAGCTAAAAAGATTAAAACCACTATTTCTAGTGGTTTTAATCAGAGTGTTTTTATAAAACTGCGCCGCCTAAGCCGATAAATAAACCTGCAATAGTTGCACTCATTAAGTTTGCAAGTGAACCTGCAATAACCGCTTTAATACCTAAGCGTGCAATATCTCCACGGCGATTAGGTGCCATTGCACCAATTCCACCGATTAGAATCGCAATCGAGCTGAAGTTTGCAAAGCCACAAAGTGCAAAGGTAATAATTGCAACTGTTTTTTCACTTAAATGCACGGTTGACTCAGGAGTTAAATATTTAGCAAACTCTAAATAACCAACAAATTCATTCACCGCAAGTTTTAAACCAATCATTTGACCTGCAATTTCAGCTTCTTCCCAAGGTACACCGATTACCCATGCAAGCGGTTTGAAAATCCAACCGAAAATTTGACCTAAGTTTAAGGTTTCGTAGCCAAACCAGCCACCTACACCACCTAAAATACCGTTAATTAATGCAATTAATGCGACAAATGCAATTAACATTGCCCCTACGTTTAAGGCAAGTTGCATACCAGAGCCTGCACCAGCTGCTGCCGCATCAAGAATATTTGCCGGTTTTTCTAAATCTACCGATTCTAATTCATCACGGAATTTTTCAGTCTGTGGTACCATAATCTTCGCAAATAATAAACCTGCTGGAGCAGCCATAAAGGAAGCAGCAATCAAGTAAGTGAGTGGCACCCCCATTCCAGCGTAACCTGCCATTACCGAACCAGCAATAGAGGCTAAACCACCTGCCATAATCGCAAAGAGTTCAGATTCAGTCATTTTACTAATATACGGTTTTACTACCAGTGGTGCTTCAGTTTGTCCTACAAAGATATTCGCTGCGGCAGACATTGATTCCGCTTTTGAAGTACCTAATGCTTTTTGTAATAAACCACCTAAAATGCGGATCACCCATTGCATCACACCAATATAGTAAAGCAAGGAAATGAGAGCAGAGAAGAAAATAATGGTTGGAAGCACACGGAAGGCAAACACAAAACCACCTCCGCCAAATACTTCAAACATTTTATCGCTGACTAAGCCACCGAATAAAAATGAAATCCCCTCATTACCATAAGAAATCACTTTTGACACACCATTTGCCATTGCATTTAAGGCATCACGTCCTGCCGGAACATAAAGCACTAATGCACCAATAGCAACCTGTAATGCTAACGCACCTAATACTGCACGTAAGCTAATCGAACGCTTATTAGTTGAAAATAAAAATGCAATAAGCAGTAAAACAATAATGCCTAAAAGGCTATTTAGCGTACCCATAGAACCTCTAATATAAAATAACTAAAAAGTGCCGATACTATACCTATTTTTACGTAAAAAATCTTGCGAAATTATCATCAATTAAGACAAAAATTGACAAAAACCAAATTATGGTATTTTATTATTCATCACAAGCGGTTAAATTTTAAAAAAAGTTACACAAGATAGAGAGGTAATATGCAAAATATTCGTGAAATTTACTTAGCCGGAGGCTGTTTCTGGGGTGTGGAATCTTTTATGCAACGGATTAATGGTGTACTTAAGGCTCAATCAGGCTATGCTAATGGCAATACTGACAATCCGACTTACCAAGATGTGTGTGCAGGCAGCGGACACGCTGAGGTGGTAAAAGTAACTTATGATGCCAACCAAATCAGCTTGGTAACATTATTAGATTATTTCTTTAAAGTGATTGATCCTGTGAGTATTAATCAGCAAGGTGGCGATATTGGCATTCAATATCGCACCGGCATTTATTATACTGACCCACAAGACGAACCGGTGGTAACTGCTGCACTTACCCAATTGCAGACCCAATTTGATAAACCGCTGGCAGTAGAAAACCAAATGTTAGAGCAATATTTCCCTGCCGAAGAGTATCACCAAGAATATTTAGTCAAAAACCCAAACGGCTACTGCCATATTGATATTCAGCTGATGAATGAAATTTTGAAAAATCAATAACAAAAAAACCACAGAGCAATCTGTGGTTTTCTTTTATAACTTACTTTCTCAGCAGCCCATAGACTTTCTTCAACGCAGAAAGTGGCAATAAACGTGGAATTGCACGCATTAGAAAAATCCCAAAACCTGAAATCGGATCGTGAATCTGGCAGCGGTTTTTTAATTTATATAAACGCCATTCTGCCTCTGCTTGGGCCATTCCACGCCGTCTGCCAACCATTCCGTTGCCGACTCGGGCATAGACTAATAAATCCGGTAAGTTTGCCACTTGTTTAAATTGAGCAATGAGTTTGATCCATAAATAGTAATCTTCTTGCAGATCTTGATAGCCGCCTACTTCCAACACTTTGGATTTCTGATAAGCAACTGTCATATGGTTAAACGGACAACGCAAGCGAGTGAATCTGACGATTTCCTCTGCCGTGGTTGGTACATTGCGGTAAGCGACAATATCGTGAATATCTTGCCCAAACTCAGCAATTTGCCCGCCAAAAATCACGGTTTCAGGATTCTGTTCAATAAATGCCACTTGTTTCTCAAAACGTTCCGGCACACAAATATCGTCTGTATCCATTCTGAAAACCCATTCATTCTTACAATGGGTTAGCCCATCATTTAGCGTTTTACCTAAACCTCGATTTTGTGGGAATTTCACCGCATTAATCGGCAAAATTGCACTATATTCTTCTACAATCGCCTCTAATTCAGGCGTAACTGCACCATCAAAACAAACGACAATTTCATCAGCCTGCACAGTTTGTACTTTCAAGCTTTCAAAACATTCTCTTAAATATTGCGGTTGCTCTTTAATGTATAAAGACATTAAAACGGAAAATTTCATTACATAAACCTTTTCAAATTAATCGCCAACTTCGGCGAAATAAAAATAACCAACGCAATAATCAGTTGTTTGATATTTTTAGTCTGTTTAAACATCTCAAAATAATAACCGGCTGCCTTGCGGGATAAATTCATTACGTGTGGATAACTTAAAATATAAAGCGAATTGAGCTTAAAATTATTCGCCTGCTCAGATGTTTTGATATAAGTTTGTTGAATATACTCAATCGCCTTTTCGGTATTAGTGGTATCGGTTGAAACACTAGAACGCTTGGTATGGAAAGTACAATAGGTCAAGGCTTCATCCACATACAATGGCTCAAAACTCGGCTCTTCCAATAATTTCAGTAAGAAATCATAATCTTCAAGTGATCGTAAGCGGTTAGATAATCCACCAATTTTGCAAAAAAGTGATTTCTTCAAACCAATCATCGGCATACCGCCAATTTTATTCGCTTTCAGAATATTCTCTTTAGTTAAGTCACTTTTGTGTTTAAACGGCTGGGTAACGTAGGTAAAACCTTCATTTACCATTTCACATTTTGCCGGGTGATACACAAAATTAGCAGTTGGATTGTTCGCAATCTCCACTGCTAAACGTTGGCATTTTTCAGGCATAAAGCGGTCATCATCATCTAAAAACAACAGCCATTCTTGTGTGGCATTAGCTGCCCCTACATTTCGGCTTTGTGCTGCCCCTACATTTGGATTATTTCGAATAACCTTTACCTCAAAAGGATAATTTTTATTCACTTCCACAGGATCTTTTGAGAAATCATCAACAATGATCACTTCAAAATTATACGCTGTTTGTTGCTTTAAACTCTCAAGCAACGCATTGATTTCTTGATTGCGGTTATAAGAAGGCACAATAATACTAAACATTTTCAGCCTCTTTGTTTTTGCAAAAAACTGTCACATTCCGACCGCTTGTTCCAAACAGCGATAAGAACATTAAAAACAGCATCATCAGCCCCGGGAAGGCAAAGGTATCCGCCTTAATATTTAAAATAGCTAAAATGCCGATAGTGGATAAGGTAAAAATCCAACTACCTTCAAACCAATTCACTGCCACTTTGCGTACAAAATAGCAAGTGAAGACAAAACACGCCAACATATAGCTTACCCCACCATATAATACTTGGCGAATATAGCCGGAATCCGAGCCACCATAATAGCCCCCTGTTTTGGTGTAATATAAACCATCACCGGCAATAAACTGATTTAAAGTCGGTAAAAACAGATGGTTTTTCACTAAATTATCGGTTGAAGAGCTGACTTTTCCAGTGCCGGATAATAAATTAATTACCGGTTCTAAGGCGTGTTCAACATAACGATTTTCCGGAAACACAATCGCCAAAAATAGAATTAAAGCAGTAAATGCAATCAGCGGTAATATATATTTCCATTTAAAATAAAGGGCGATACTGATAACCGATATTAATAAAAAAGTTCGACCTGAAATTAAGCCGATACATAATAGTAAAAATAAAAACCACTCATTCACCGCATCTGTTTTTTTATTATATGCCAATAAAAAATGTAATAGCATTAAATAAAAAATACTTAATTGGAAAAAGGCAGAAGAGGTGATGTTATATAAACGGTATTCTTGTTCCGAACCAAAAAAGCGAGGCATCATTGCATTGCTAGATAATAAAAAATCCACCATAAACGGCAAACCTAATAAGGCTGTTACACCACAAATCCATTGAATAACAATGCCGATTTTTAAATCACGAACGAATAAAGTTTTACCTTGTTGGTTATGATAAAAAACATTATAAATGGCAATCCCGAATACAAATAAAATCAGCATTTTGACATACATTGCCAGCACACCAATTTCTTTTGTACTGTTAATCAATAATGGAATAATACTAAAGCCGATTAATGCAATAATTACAATCAGGCTATCTTTAGGAATAATAATGCCATTCGATTTGCCCTTGATTATTTGGAAAACCAAATAGCCACAAGCAACAAGCCCTGCTACAAACGCCATTCTTAAAAAATGGAAAAACCACGGGTCGTAAAGATAAAATAAGTTAATGAGTGCTGACATTTCAGACCTATTATGAATTTAGCTGAGTAAAATTACGTTTAATTGCCAGTAATTTTTTAAGTGGATATTTTACGGCTTTTTTAAATAAGTTATTACTTAATGAACCACGCAAATCTTCCAAATTACTAATTAGAACAGGATTTTCTATCGCCATTAACGGGCGGACAATTAACACATCAAATTTGAAATTCTTTTCAAATAAAATAAAATCATCGGCAAGCCAGTATGGATTTTTTCCGGCACATTGTGCTAAAAACTGAAAAGAGGTCGATTTTTTAATTAAATATGCAACCGTACCAGCAAAATAATTCAGGTAAGAATAAGCATATTTATATTGGCTATTCGGAATATTTTTTTGCAAAAAGCCAAAGGTTGATGGGTAATTAAGCTCTAATTCGCTATCGTTAAAAGTTGGAATTTTCGACTGCCCAACTAAAATAATATCGGCTTTTAAATTTTGTGCTAATAAAGCATCAAGATGTTTTTGGAAATCATCGGCAAATAAGGCATCATCTTCACACACTAGGCAGTAATCATCGTCCGCAATAGTGCTATCTTCGGCAATTTTTTGGTAAACGGCTAAATGGCTTAAAGTACAACCTACTTCGCCCTTAGTGGTTTTACGCCCATATCGCTGTTCAAATAGAGCCAAATCAAAACGGTTATTTAATGCCTCCCAATCATTACTCATTGTATTAATGGCACTGAACACCTCAAAATCTTCCGTATTGGGCTGACTAAAAAACAACTCTCGTCTTTTTACATCTTTTTCTAATGAAATTAAATATTTCTTCATTTTATTCTCTAATATCAATAATCTGAACGCCTAATTTTTCAAGCAATTCATAACTTTGCAGATAAGCCGGATTATCTACATTCACTCTCAATGCCACTACTTCAATATGCTTACTTTTATTTAAAATATTAATCACTGCACTACTAAAATAAGTATAAACTCTACATTTTTTATGGCTAAACTCTTGAAAAATATAATCTTCAAAAATTAGATTAGTATTAATATATTCTACATTTTCTAATTGATACGTTTCTCTTGGGTGAGGCAAATATAACTCAATACCAAATCGTTGAATGACTTTTTCCGCTAATGCTATATTTTTTTCATCATCTCGTTCAAAAATAGGCTGCCCTAATAAAATATGGGTAACTTTATCGTTTAATGGTACTGTATCCGCTGGTTCAACATTCTTAATAAGATCAATATAAACCGTATTTTCAATAATATTCGGGAAATCTTTGTAAATCGTATAATGGATTTTAGAGCGTTGTTTTAGCTTTTCCAGGCTATATTTATTACCTAAAACAAGATTAATCAATTTTCGATTTAACCCAATATTTTCAGCTTGATAGAAAATACTGTTTTGTACAATATTAGCTGTGCCATCATCAAAGGTATTGAGTTCTTGAAAGGAAATTGCACTTAATAGGAATTGAATTTCTAACTCATTAATATTTGCCAAAAACACTTTATTAAACTGCTTACCGCCAAAAGTGCGTTTCAAATAAATAATTTCTTTTAATAATTGAATACGCTCGCTATGCTGTTGCATCGCAAAGAATTGTTCGCATTTTTGAGCTAACCTAGCTTGGTAAAAATCAAATTTGGCGTTTTTTACCGTCGAAAGCATCACCCCATAGAATTGCTCATTAGGGTGCATTCCAATGATTTTTTCAGCAATCAATACTTGCAAGGGCGTGCAACAAATAATTAAATTCATACGGTTTTTCCTACTTTTGCCGTCATTATGTAGAGAATCGGAATAATGCTGATTGCACCAATAATACTGGCAAAAGGAATATATTCAATTTTAGTAAAAGTTAAAGCAAATAATGCAGCTAAATAAAAAATAGTAGATAAAATCGAGCAAAGCGAAATCAGCTTATTTTTGCCATAAAAAAATAAATAATTCACTAAAATGAGATAAGGAACAACCAACATTGTCGCAATTAAAAAGAGAATAATGTAGTATTTTGTACCTACAAATTGGCTACCTAGAAGCCATACCACTAATTCTTCAGGAATAAACCACATCACAATAGCCGGCAGTGGCACTATAAATAAAGCATAAAACGCCCATTTGTGGATATGGCGTACATTAATTTTTTTCTGCTTTAAGGCTTCATAAAAATAAGGCAGTGTTGCTTTATTTAAGGCTTGAACAACAATGGCTAAAATCATTGCAATTTGAGCCCCCATTGCATATAAGCCTAAATCATCTTCGCTAAATTTATGGTAAATAAATACTCTGTCTAACTGCCCTTTTAGAAAAATACTGGAATGGTGCAAAATCAACGGAATACCAAAACCTAATAAATACAATAAAGCGGTTTTATGGCGGGCAAGGCTAAATTTCTTCGTTTTTGCTCTTTTAGCATACAAAAAGTAAGCGATTAAAAAGACTAAGCCATTGCTTATCAAAATCGCTAAAATCCGCTTTTCTACTAAATCGGTCTTAAAATATTCCATCATTGCAACGGTAATTACTGCCGAAAAAATCGCCGACATTAATTGAATCGTTGTATAAGCAACCGCCTGTTTTTGGCACTGCCTTACACTAAGCTGTACATTCAGAAACGATTGAAACATCGCCCCAATCGCTACATAAGCAATAATTTCAGACTGGAAATACCAGCAACCCAACAGAATAAGCAAAGTTGCACAAAGAGTATATAAATACCCGGTACTCAAAACTAAATTTAGTGAACGCCTACCATAAAAATAGAAATAGCGAGCAACAGCCCCATCTTGGCTAAGCCCGATAAAAATCACAAATAAAGCGGCGAAGGTTTGGTAATAAGAAAGCTCCCCATAGCCTGCCACGCCAAGTTTGCGGGAAAAGTAGGGTAAGAGTAAGAAAGGAATTGACTTTGAAGCCAATTCCCCAATTAAATAAATCACGCTGTCTTTAACTGCTTTCATAGTTGCAAATTATTTTGATTTTTTGACCGCTTGCGAGAAAGCCACATCATAAAATCCTTTCGGTTGAGTATGGTAACTATCTGCTAAGAATATTTTGATTGCATTGTAAGCCTTTTCCATCGCGTTGTCTTGAAAATATGGATTTTTCATACTCGGTAAACGGTTTTGGAAATCGGCTGAAATCAATTTTCCGATACCATCTATGATAGCTTGTTCATTACTCTCCACATCAATCACACTCTCCCCCCGTACTCGACCTTGCTGGCGATTACCGATATTTAGCGTACCAACGCCGCAACTTGGTGCTTCGATCAAGCCAGATGAACTGTTACCAATCAATCCGTTTGAATATTTAATCAACGCTAAATACTCTTCCGGTTTTACTGAGGTGAAAAACTTAAATTGATTTTCATCGGTGTAATCCTTAAAGCGGGCATAAATTTGCTCTGAATTGGTGTCTGAATTTGAGCCGATAAAAACGAATTGATATTTGTCTTTAAACTGCTCAAAGGCATTGAGCAATGCATCAATCTGATCCAACACGGAAACATCGGTTAAGGTTTCCGGGTGAAACACCACTAAAAAATAAGGCGATGTCGGAATGTCTAATCTCTCGACTAATTCTGCTTGAGTCGGCAGCACTAAATCCAAGCTATTTTCTGCCCCCAACGAACCGGTATTTACCACATTTTCCGGCAACTCTCCCATTTGAATCACACGCTGTCTATATTCTTCAGTTGAAGTTAAATGCAATTTAGACATTTTGGTAATGCAATGGCGAATAAATTCATCGTAATTGCCCAATGTTTGCTCGCCACCGTGTAGGTGAATCAACGGAATATTATGCATCGCCGCAGCTGTTGCGACCGCCAACATCTCGTAACGATCCCCTAGCACAATCACCGCATCATAACGATGTTGCTGGAAATGTTCGCCAAATTGGTCTAAACACTCTGCCATTGAATGAATAACCGCTTGGTTATTTTCGCTATTTAACGTCAATGGAATACGAGCTGCAATCTCAAAGCCATCTTGCTCAATAACAGTCACCGTATTGCCATATTGCGGATCCAAATGCATCGCTGTCACGACCAACGAAAAATTGATGTTTGGATCCTGATCTAATTTCTGTAATAAACGTTTGACAATCCCGTATTCAGCACGAGATCCGGTAATATAGGCAATATTTTTCATTAGTTGAGTTCTTTTTCCAAAATAGCAGTTAATTTCTCATAACCTTTTGCATTTAAATGTAATCCGTCATCGCTGTAGCTTAAATCCAATTTGCCGTATTTATCACTAAATGCCTGATCTAAGCTAATCCATTTCACCGCTAAATTATCTTTAAGATATTGATTTAACAAGCGAATATCGTTGTTATTGCGATCAATTCTAAATGCGGTTGGGGTAATTTCCAAGAAATAGAGGTTAATATCATCACGAATTGCTTTTAACTGCTCGATTAAATGCGTAATATCTGCCAGTATCTGCTCATCGCTCCAGCCATTATATACGATATCATTAGTACCGAGCATCAAGACAACATCTTTTGGCAAGGTAGAAATTAATCCTTGATCTAAAATCAACTCACTATATTGTTTGGTTGAAATCCCTGCAATTCCCAAGTTATTGACTGCTTTACCATTTAAATGTTCAATATCCCAATATTCAATGATGGAATGTCCGATTAAGGCAATCTCTTTCACTTCTCTAAAGTTCTCTTTTTTCATTAAAATTGAACGTTTAATAGTTTCAAGTAATACTTTTTCTTTATTTCGTTGTTGTAGGATAAAGTAGAAATACTCAAAATCTTGGCGGTCATCAATATCAATGGAGACATCTTTGTCCATAAAATATGCCAAACATTTCGCTCCATAGAAATGTTTTTGCGCTAAATAAGCTGTCGGTTTTGCCGAAAAAATTGCACCGTTTGGTGAATACTCCGGACGGAATAACTGGCGAGCATAGTTAGAATAATCCAACTGGAAATGTTTTAAGCTCTCATCTTCTTCAATCACACGGGTTAATGTGGTTGGTTTATGAGCATCAGAAACAGAGACTAAGAAATCAAATTGCTCAAAATTTTTCTCAAACTTCTCGCAAGACTCTTTAATGTGCTGTGCGGTTCTTAACGGAGAAGTCGGCTGAAGTAGCACAAAATAGTCAAAATCTACCGATTTATATTGATTTAACACATCTTCAATTACTACAAAAGAACTGGCTTTATCACTAGCTAAATGCTCGGCACGTTTGATAAATTCAATCGGATAGTGTGAAAGCAAATCAATATATTCTTGAGAATCGGTACTGACAATAATCTTTTCAAATTGCCCCGACTCAATCGCTGCTTCAATAGAGTACGCCATTAACGGCTTACCATTGGCTAATAATACATTTTTATTCGGCAAGCCTTTTGAACCGGCTCGGGCTGTAATAATTGCAATTTTTTTCATAAATTTGACCGCTTGTTAAACACAAAATGATGAGACTTTCGCCCCATCACTATATTATATTACATCTGATTTTGAAAACGAGAATCTTGGATTAATTGATCTTCTTCAAAATCGTGTTGTGCTTCTTTGCCTAGCACATCATACCAAAACATTGGGCTAATGCCATTACCTGGGCGTTTAGTCGTAATATTTTCGGTCGTAAAAATTTCGCCTTTTTTAATTGGGCGTGCAGCAATAATCGATTTTCTTGCCACAATTTTATTTTTTGCTTCCGAATTGGTAACTAATTTCTCGGAAGAACCCAGCGATTTTTCCACCGCTCGAATACCTTCGCACAGTAATTTTAACTCTTCAGGTGTAACCGACGCTTTATGATCCGGACCTTCAAAGTTTTTATCTAAGGTAAAATGTTTTTCGATGAAAGTAATGCCATAAGGTACTGCCGCCAACCCTGCAAAATAACCGGCAGAGTGGTCAGAAAAACCTAAACTATAGTCTCCAAACTCCTGTTTTAGCTGATGGAACGCATTTAAATTCACATCTTCATAAGGTGTCGGGTATTCAGTATTACAATGTAAAATCGTAATATCTTTTTTCGCCATACCGTTATCTTCCAACACTTTTAATGAGGCTTTAGTTTCTTCAATCGTTGCCATACCGGTAGAAATAACAATCGTTTTTCCCTCAATCGGAAGTCGCGCAATTTTTTCTAAATACGGCAAATTGGTTAATTCGCCTGATGGAATTTTCCACACTTTTTGTTGCTGGCTTGCCAAGAAATCGATCGACTCGAAATCGAATGGTGTAGAGAATACCTCTAACCCCAGTGAACGAGCATAAGCCTCTAATTTCACAAACTCATCATAAGGTAACTCTAATTTACGAGTCATTTCTAATTGAGAATCTGCCGTGCCGGTTGTTACTTTTTGATATTCCGCTTTCGGGGCATACTTAGAAATCAGCTTATCTGCTTTGAATGTTTGGAATTTCACCGCATCAACGCCACAGGCTTTCGCTACATCAACCATTTTCTTTGCTAAAGCAGGGTCGCCATTATGATTACAACCGATTTCTGCCACAATAAATACATTTGCCATTATTTTATATCCTTAATATATTTCGCTGGAACGCCCGCCACTACAGTGCGAGGCTCCACATTTCTAATTACCACTGCACCGGAGCCAACCAATGCAGCTTCACCGATTCTTAATTGACCGTTGATCACAGATGAACTGCCCACAAAAGCATAATCTTCGACAATCACATCGCCATTTAGTGTCGTATTGGTTGAAATATTGCAATGATTGCCGATAAAACAACCATGCTCAACCAGTGATTTAGTGTTGATGATCACATTATCGCCTACGGTGACGCCACTGTTTACAATTACCATTTTTCCGACAAACACTCCAATGCCTAGAGTGGAATTTTTAGACACCAACGCTGTTTTATCCACCACATTAATTATCTTACAACCAAACTGCTGTAATTTAAAAAACTTCTCTAGCCTGTGTGCATTATCCCCAATGCTAATAAAATAGCTATACTGTTCACGATTAGCAAAATTTTGTACTGTTGATGCCAATACAGGGTATCCTAGATGAGAACTACCTTCAGGTTTAAAATTATCAATAAATCCACAAAATTCATACTGCTCGTGATCAAGTGAATCTAAAACTGACTTTGCATAACCACCGGCTCCAATCAAAATCAATTTTTCTCTTGTAGATTGCTGTTTCATAGCCATTGCCCTTAACGCATTTTGATTCAAATGGAGCATTTTAATACTTTTCAACCGAGAAAAATAGACAACCCTCCTATAATTTAGGAAAATGAACCATATTTTCTACTTAATAGGCATTATTTATGTTTGAATTCGTTAAACTGATTACCGCTATGATCTTACCACCATTTAATATTATTTTGTTGTGGTTGTTAGCATTAATCCTCTTTTCTTTAGGCTATAAATACGCTGCTTACTTCTTTGCCTTGTTAGGTATTCTGATTTTATATATCTTCAGCATTCCCTATACTTCACAGAAATTAGGGGATTCATTAGTCGAAGCAGAGCCATTTACCATAGAGAAATATAAAAATGCTCAAGCGATTGTGGTGCTAGGCGGCGGGCTACGAGACAGCCAAGAGTTATTCGGAAAACTGGCAATTACCGGTATTCCTCTTGAAAGAATGCGTTATGCCGCTTACTTGCATAAAGAAACCGGCTTGCCGATTTTAGTCACCGGCAGCAGCCCAAATGGGACTTCTGAGGCAAAGATTATGGCAGACGAATTTAAAATGTTCTTCAATATTGAGACCAAATGGCTGGAAAATAAGGCAAAAACCACCAAAGAAAATGCGATTTTCAGCCGTGAAATTTTAGAAAAAGAGAATATTCATAAAATCATTCTTGTCACCAACCAATGGCATATGAAACGGGCTGAAATGCTGTTTAGCCAACAAGGGTTTGAGGTGATGCCTGCAAGTGTCGGTTCTGGCGATACGCCCGATCATTACAAACTCAACTTTATGCACTTTATTCCGCAAGCCGGTGCAATGAATAGCAATATGCTGGCATTAAAAGAGTGGATTGGTTATTGGAAAGAGAAATAACCGAAGATAAATAGCAGCAAGGCAGGTTTTCACCTGCCTTCTTTTTGCAAAAAATCAGCCAAAATCAACCGCTTGTCTAACTAATCTCTTGTGGGTCAATGTCGATATTCAGCCTGATATTATTCGGAATGTTTAAACTTTCCCTTTCTTGATCAAAGGCATCGAGTAGCTGTTGTAATGCTCCTCGGAGAGGGTGTTGAATCAGCAATAACCAGCGGTAATGTCCTGCTTTCTTCGCCATTGGGGCTGAAAATGGTGGAGGGATCTGGAAGCCTTGCCCGTTTTGTTGCTGGATTTTTTGGCTAAAATAATCTGCTAATTGCTCAAGCAGCTGTAAAGTTTGTTGATGATCTTTGCCGGTCGCTTTGAACAAGACTTGAGAGGAAAATGGTGGCAAACCCATTAGTTTCCTCATTTTTAACGCCTCATCAACAAAAGCTAGGTAGCCTTGTTCCAGCAAGGTTTTAAGCAGTGGGTGCTCAGGGTAATGGGTTTGTAGCACCACTTCACCTTTCTTCTCCGTCCTCCCTGCTCTACCTGCCACTTGTATGTAAAGCTGTGCCAATTTTTCTTCCGCACGAAAATCAGTTGAAAATAACGCTGAATCCACATTAACAATCGCCACCAACGTCACATTCGGGAAATGATGCCCTTTTGCCAACATTTGTGTACCAATCAAAATTTGGCTTTTGCCCTCTCGAATAGCGGTCAAATAGTTTTCCAATGCACCTTTGCGAGCGGTAGAATCTCTGTCTATACGAGTCACTTGGTAATGAGGGAATTGCTGATTTAGCACTTGCTCAAGCTGTTCTGTGCCGACACCGGTAGTTATTAAATGGGTTGAACCACAATGTCCGCATTGGCGGGGAATTACCCTTTGAGTGGCACAATGATGGCAACGCAACACTTTTTGCTTTTGGTGGTAAGTAAAAGGCTTATTGCACGCCTCACACTCACAAACCCAACCGCATTCGTGGCAAAGTAATACCGGAGCAAAGCCACGGCGATTTAAAAACAGCATCACTTGATTGCCTTGCTCTAACTGCGTTTTCATCATTGAAAGCAAACGTTCCGACAAACCGGCAGTTACCCGCTGCGTTTTTAAATCAATAATCTGTTGATTTGCCAGTTGTGCATTGCCTGCTCGAGTAGTTAGCGTCAGTTCGATAAATTTACCGTTTTGCACATTGTGCAAACTTTCAAAACTTGGTGTTGCCGAGCCTAGCACAATCGGAATATTCGCATTTTTCGCCCTAACTACCGCCAAATCCCGTGCGTGGTAACGCCAACCGTCTTGTTGCTTAAACGAGCTATCGTGTTCTTCATCTAAGATAATCACGCCCAATTTCTGAAACTGGGTGAATAAAGCAGAGCGAGTGCCGATTACAATCGCACTTTCGCCATTTTTCGCCCGCAGCCACGCATTTAACCGCTCGGTTTCGTTCATATTCGAGTGTAGCACGTCAATTTCAACGTTAAAGCGAGCCTTAAAGCGTTGCACCGTTTGCGATGTTAGCCCAATTTCAGGCACAAGCAAAAGCACTTGTTGCCCTCGCTTAAGCACTGTTTCAATTAACTGCAAATACACTTCGGTTTTGCCTGAACCTGTTACGCCATTGAGCAAAAAGCTCGCAAAAGTAGTTTGTGTGTTTAAACGGCTGACCACTAAGGTTTGTTGTTTATTTAAGGTCAGCCGATTGCCGACATTAACTAACGACAATTCACCTAGCGAGTCTTGCCACGATTGTGCCATAAACGGCAGTTCAATCTTTTCAACATAGCCTTTTTCGAGTAAGCCTTTCCAAGCAGATGGGCTACAAGCGGTCGGTTTTTCAAAATATTTTGCAGATTCGGCAAGCTCGCTTAAAAGCTCAACCTGTTTTTTGGCTTTTTTATTTTCACCAATAATCAGAGACTTCCGCCCTTGCTCCGTCACCACAAAATAATTCGGCTGAACTCGCTCAGTGGAATCTCCATTGCGTAATTTTACCGGTAAAGCCCAGGTTAGCACTTCGCCAATCGGGGCGTGGTAATAACGAGCCGCCCAGTGGAGCAGTTGCCACATTTCTGAGTCAAAAATCGGACTAGAATCCAACACTGCTTTAATCGGTTTGAGTTTTTCGGTTGGCACATCGCTAGTTTGCGGGAAATCGACCACAATGCCGATTTTGGTCTGGCGACCAAAAGGCACAACCACCCGCCCACCTTGGCAGACATTGAATGCCGGCGGTAGCAAATAATCAAAATAACGATGTAACGGCACATTCAGTGCCACACGAATCAATCTCACTTCTCTAACCCTATTTTTATGCCGCATACAAGCGGTCAAAAATGCTCAATGATTTGCAAATCAAATTCTATCCACAAGCCTGCGTTTTTTACGCTGTTTATACAAAATGATGATACCATCTAGCACTAAAAATAAAATCGCAACCAATAAACAAATCATTAAAAGATAGGATTCTTTGGCTAAGGTTTCGCCGATTAAAAATGAAATCATCAACATCACACAAGGTTCAACATAGCCAAGTAATCCTAGCAAATTAAAGGGTAACATCGTGCTTGCCAACGTGTAACTGATTAATGCCGCCCCACTGATTAGCCCCAGTAAGGCAATAAAAAAGTAAATTTGCGAGTTTTGGTTTTCCACATAAACCATATCGGTTTGCCCGATAAAATAGAGCGAAATCGGGATTAAAAACAGAATTTCCAGCACAAAACTATGTAAATGGCTTAGCCCAAATTTACGCCGAAGATAAAAATAGATCGGATAACCGGTGCAAACAAACAGACTTTCTAACGACAGTTTGCCGGTTAGCACAATATTGCTGGCAACACCTACAAAGGCAAATCCAATTGCAATCCACTTATTTAACGAAAGTGGTTCTTGATAAACCATTTTTCCAAAGGCAACCATCACAATCGGCATCAGCAAATAGCCCATTGATACTTCAATCGCTTTACCACTATTCGGCGCCCATAAAAACAGCCACATTTGCCCGCCGACAATCGCCGAAGTGACTAACACCACCAGTAGCAAATAAGGCTCGTTTTTCAACCGTTTTAAAAAAGCGATAAATTCAGTCTGTTTTTTGAGTAAAAATAACGCCAGAAAAAGAAAAGGTAGCGTGACTACCATACGAATACCAAACACACTTACGCCTGAAAGTGGTTTTAAAAAAATCGCCAAATAGTACATACAGCCGAAAAGCACTGAAGCGGAAAGAGATAATAGAATGCCTTTTAACATAGAGACAAATTTTATAGGGACGACTAACGCCCCTTAAATTGGTAAAAATTGAGAGAAAAATAACCGCTTGCAGGCATTATGTGCCATATACAAGCGATTAATTGCCAAACATTCTCTGTTTTAGCTAGGAGAAATTCGGAGAGTTTACCTAATCTTGGCGATAAGTTTTTAAGAAATTAGCCAATCGCCCGATTGCTGCTTCAATTTGGTGTGCATAAGGCAAGGTCACCACACGGAAGTGATCCGGTTTTTTCCAGTTAAAACCGGAGCCTTGCACTAATAGCACTTTTTCTTGTTGCAACAAATCGTAGATGAATTTTTGGTCATCTTTAATGCCATACATTTCGGTATCAATTTTCGGAAACATATATAACGCCCCTTTCGCTTTTACACAGCTAATACCCGGAATTTGTACCAATAATTCGTGCATTTTATTTCTTTGTTCCAGCAAACGACCACCCGGCAACACAAATTCATTGATACTTTGATAACCACCTAATGCAGTTTGAATGGCGTGTTGCATCGGCGTATTGGCACATAAACGCATCGAGGCAAGCATATCCAATCCTTCAATAAAACCTTTAGCTTGATGTTTCGGACCGCTCAGCACCATCCAGCCCTGACGGAAACCGGCAACACGATACGCCTTGGATAAACCGTTATAAGTTACGGTTAATACGTCCGGTGCAAGAGCAGCAATATGGTGATGTACCGCACCATCATAGATAATTTTTTCATAAATTTCGTCAGCAAAAATAATTAAGTTATGCTGACGGGCAAGTTCTGCAATTTCCAGCAAAATTTGACGGCTATAGACTGCTCCGGTCGGGTTATTCGGGTTGATAACCAAAATCCCTTTAGTGCGAGGCGTGATTTTCGATTTAATATCTTCAAGATCCGGGAACCACTCATTTTCCTCATCACACAAATAATGCACTGCTTTGCCACCGGCTAAGGTAGAAGCCGCTGTCCATAACGGATAATCCGGCATCGGAATTAGAATTTCATCGCCATCATTTAATAACGCCTGCATCGACATTGTAATCAGTTCAGATACGCCGTTGCCGATGTAAACATCGTTTACATCCATACCACGCATACCTTTTGATTGATAATATTGCACAATCGCTTTACGGGCAGAATACAAACCTTTTGAATCACAATAGCCTTGTGCGGTTGGAAGATTACGAATCACATCCACTAAAATTTCATCGGGTGCTTCAAAGCCAAAAGGGGCTGGGTTACCGATATTCAATTTTAAAATTTTATGCCCTTCTTCTTCTAAGCGAAGTGCCTCTTTATGAATTGGCCCACGGATATCGTAACGAACCTGAGCTAACTTATCTGATTTGGGAAAACGATCCATTGTAAACTTCCTATAATGTATTATTTAATTGTAGTCTCATCCCGCTGTTCAAAAAATCGGTAATTCGGAATGAATTTGTAAACATTACTCTAATTTGGGAGGAAAAAAAAGAGGAAATACGTTAAAATGGAGACCTTTTTTTCAATCAGCTAAAAACAAGCGGTTTCTTTTTCTGATTTTTTTGCAAATGCTTATTTTTAATCAATTAAAACAAGAACTTACAAAAAGTTACTCAAAAGTGGGAAGAGAGCAAGGATTGGTCGCCATTCAAGCCTCTATGCCGCTATTGGAGGAAAATATTCCGCTACTCGGTTGGTTGAAAACACAAAAAACAAGCTACCCTCACTTTTTTCTGCAATATCGTGATACAGATCAGACCATTGCCACCATTGGCACACTTCGCCAATTTCATACGCTAGAAACGGCACAGTCTTTTATTCAGCAACATCATTTCCCTTTAATCGGCGGGCTACAATTTGAAGGCAATACGCAATTTATTTTGCCTCAATTTTCATTGGTAAAAAATCAGCAAAATTTAACCGCTTGCTTCTACTTCGATAGCGATGATTTTGAACAACAAGCGGTTATTTTTGAGCAAATTCTTGCAAATTTCACTCAAATTGCTGAATTAGGTCTAACAGATAATCAACTCGTTTCAATGAGTGCTACCAGCCATTTTGAACAATGGAAAGCCAATATAGAAAAAGCGATTCTCTCCATTGAGCAAGGAGATTTCCAAAAAGTGGTATTGGCAAATGCGATGCGACTTCAGTTTGAGCAACCGATTTGTGCTTACAGCTTGCTGGCACAAAGCCAAAACACAAATTTAGGCTGTTACCACTTTTTATGGGCGGAAAGTGCGGATGTTGCCTTTCTTGGCTCAACCCCTGAGCGGCTATATCAACGCCAAGGGCTACGCTTTTCTACCGAAGCCCTTGCTGGAACCGCTGCGGTTACCGCCAGTGAAGTGCAAACCGAACTCAATGCCCAATGGCTGTTAAGTGATCCCAAAAATATCTATGAAAATCAATTAGTGGTTGATGACATTGAAAACCAACTCAAAGTGTGCGTGACCGAATTTGCAGTATCCGAGGCAAAAATTAAGCGTTTGCATAATGTGCAACACCTACGCCGCCAAATTCAAGCAACGCTCAAACTGGACACCTCAGATTCAGATTGCTTAAGCAAAATCCACCCAACTGCGGCAGTTGCCGGCTTGCCTCGCCAAAAAGCAAAGGGTTTTATCACCGAGAATGAACCTTTTACCCGCCATTGGTATGCCGGTACATTAGGCGTAATGGGGAACGAGGAAGCCGAATTTTGCGTAACACTCCGTTCTGCGTTAATTTCACAAAATTCAATCACACTTTATGCAGGAGCCGGCATTGTAGCAGGCTCAGATCCACACTCAGAATGGCAAGAAATTCGCCGTAAGGCTCAAGGAATGGCAAAACTGCTGAATATTGATTTAACAGCATTATAGAAGACAGCTTTTCAAACTAGCTCATATAAATAGGGCGAATACTAATCCGCCCTAAACATAATTATTCAATCCCAACGATTTTATGTGTTTGAATACTCAACTGCCACTTAGGTTTATTGGAGCGCTGATTCAACAGACCTAACTGAGTAATGGTTTCCAGCAGGTTCATTTTCCCCTCCACTTCGCAAGGTGAAAGATAATAATGCTCAGCCTTAATTTGGCTTTCTATTTGCTCACAGAAACCCTGTACTTCTCCATCAACGACGATACGAACTTCATTCGCAAATTCAATGCAACGGCGTTGATACTTTTCTTGGTACATTCGCTTTGGGCTGGTCGCAATATAATCAATTTGTGCCGGAACCTCTTTTAAGCCGTTGGTTTCTATCGCTAAAAAATAGCCTTCTTTTTTTAATTGATTAAGTAATAGCGATAAATTGGGCTGAATCGTTGGTTCTCCTCCGGTAATAATCACATTTTTCGCAGAATAGCCTCTTACTTTGGCAAGAATATCGCTTAACGTCCATTGCTCAAATTGGTTATAGTTGGTATCACACCAAGGGCAAGTGAGGTTGCATTTGCCAAAACGTACAAAAATAGCCGGCATTCCGGTATTAAAGCCTTCCCCTTGTAAGCTTTCAAAGATCTCAACAATCGGAAAACGAGGGTTTGAAATTAACTCCGCCATTATTTGCTGTACTCACAATAAGAAGTAGGTGTTTCCCATAAGCGAATTAGGCTAACCGGTAAGCCCACTTTCTCTAATTTTTCAAACATATACTTCGCCATTTCTTCGGCTGTGGTACGAGTCGGCAGACCATACACCTTAGAGTTTAAATCAATTAATAATTGTGCTACTTGGCTTTCACGCTCACTCTGTAAGTCGTAAATAAAAGCGTGATCCATCGGCTCTAAAATATGTTGTTTTACCACTGCTTTTAGATCCGAATAGTCCATTACCATTCCTCTTTTAGCTCCCTCTTGAAATAGCTCACCTGCCACCTCAACTTGCAATTTGTAGGTGTGTCCGTGTAAGTTTTGGCATTTGCCATCGTGTCCATCTAGCATATGAGCCATATCAAAACTAAATTCTTTAGCAATTTTAAACATTACTCACCTCCCTTTCTGCTAAATATTCATTCAAGCCTTTTTCTCGCAATACGCAACTCGGGCAGTCGTGGCAACCACCTTCAACGCCTAAATAACAGGTGTGGGTATGGTCTCGAATGTAATCAAAAGCCCCGAGCTTATCTGCTAACGCCCAAGTTTCTTTTTTGGTTAAATACATCAATGGCGTGCGAATGTTGAAATTATAGTCCATCGCTAAATTTAGCGTTACATTCATTGATTTTACAAAAACATCTCGGCAATCGGGGTAACCACTAAAATCGGTCTCACACACGCCGGTAAAAATAGTTTGAATGCCCTGCCCTTTGGCATAAATGGCGGTATAAAGCAGAAATAAGGCATTACGCCCATCCACAAAGGTATTGGGTGTGCTGCCTTGTTGTTGAATTTCAGCATTATTATCCATTAACGCATTGGTAGTAATCGCTTTAATCACCGAAGTATCAATCAGCGTTTGTTTGACGCCTAAATCGTTAGAAATCCAGCGTGCTTTTTCAAGTTCAATCAAATGGCGTTGCCCATATTGAAAGGTAACGACTTCCACATTTTCTTTGCCAAATTCAGCAATAGCTTGGAATAAACAAGTGGTAGAGTCTTGACCGCCGGAAAAAATCACAACGGCTTTTGGTTTTTGATGAGTCATTTTGTGTCCTTAGTTTTTTTGTGTGGGAGGTTTACGAACCACAAATAAAAAATACAAGCGGTCTTTTTTGCTTGTATTTTGCGAAAGGTGATATTTTACAAAGAATTTGCTTTCTCTTAAACCCAAAATTCAATAAAATTGAGATACTCATTTATAGTAAGGAATTTAAATATGCTCACGCCGAAGAACTTAGAAGCGATTGCTCAACAACTCCACAACGCCTTACCGCAGAGCTTAAAAAATGTCGGTAATGACCTAGATGAAAAATTTAAGCAAATTCTTCAAGCTCAATTAGCCCGCCTTGATGTCGTCACCCGTGAAGAGTTTGACGTGCAATCTCAAGTGTTACTCCGCACTCGTGAAAAATTAACCGAATTAGAAAAACGCCTTGATGAACTCACTCAACAAACAGGCGAATAACCGATTTTTTAATTTAGTATAAGGAAACTCAGATGCAAAAAATTAACCCTGTGCAAACCTTTGCTTGGAATGCCTTAGCGCAACATAAAGCAGATAACCTCACCATTCCTCAACTTTTTGCCGAAGATCCAAACCGTTTCGACAAATATTCCCTCCGCTTTGAAGATCAATTATTAGTCGATTTTTCAAAAAATGCGATCAACGAAAAAACCTTAACTTTACTTCGCCAATTGGCAAATGAATGCGGTTTAGAATCGGCAAAAAATGCGATGTTCTCCGGCAAAAAAATCAACCGCACTGAAAACCGTGCTGTGTTGCACGTTGCGTTGCGTAACCGTGCCAACACACCTATTGCGGTAGATGGCAAAGATGTGATGCCGGAAGTGAATGCGGTATTGGCAAAAATGAAAGATTTCTGCGAGCGTGTCATTTCAGGCGAATGGAAAGGTTACACCGGCAAAGCGCTTACTGATGTGATTAATATTGGCATCGGCGGCTCAGATTTAGGCCCTTATATGGTTACTGAAGCTCTACGCCCTTATAAAAATCACCTGAATATGCACTTTGTATCCAACGTGGATGGCACGCATATTGCTGAAGTGTTACGTAAAGTTAATCCGGAAACCACTCTCGTATTAGTGGCTTCAAAAACCTTTACCACCCAAGAGACAATGACCAATGCTCTTTCAGCTCGTAAATGGTTATTAGATTCTGCCAAAGATGAATCTGCGGTAGCAAAACACTTCGTAGCCCTTTCAACCAATGCCAAAGAAGTGGAAAAATTCGGTATTGATACCGCTAATATGTTTGAATTCTGGGATTGGGTAGGTGGCCGCTACTCATTATGGTCTGCCATCGGGCTTTCGATTGCTCTTTCATTAGGTTTTGAGAACTTCGAGCAACTGCTTGCGGGTGCTCACGCAATGGATAAACATTTCTTAATCACGCCGATTGAGAAAAACATTCCAACTACGTTAGCTTTAGTCGGCATTTGGAATAACAATTTCTTAGGCGCTGAATCCGAAGCAATTTTACCTTACGACCAATATATGCACCGTTTTGCTGCCTATTTCCAACAAGGCAATATGGAATCAAACGGTAAATTTGTAGGGCGTGACGGCAAACCTGTTACTCATCAAACAGGCCCGATTATTTGGGGTGAACCAGGAACTAACGGTCAGCATGCGTTCTATCAGCTCATTCACCAAGGCACTAAACTAATTCCTTGTGATTTTATCGCGCCGGCACAAACACACAACCCGTTAAGCGATCATCACAACAAACTGCTTTCTAACTTCTTTGCTCAAACAGAGGCATTAGCTTTCGGTAAATCAAAGGAAACAGTTGAAAAAGAGTTTTTAGATGCAGGTAAAACGTTGGAAGAAGTAGCTGAAATCGTGCCGTTTAAAGTGTTCACTGGCAATAAACCGACCAACTCTATCTTGGTACAAAAAATCACCCCGTACAGCTTAGGGGCATTAATTGCAATGTATGAACACAAAATCTTCGTGCAAGGCGTTCTGTTCAACATTTACAGTTTCGACCAATGGGGCGTGGAGTTAGGAAAACAGCTGGCAAACCGCATTTTACCTGAACTCGAAACCAATGAAGAAATCAATAGCCATGACAGCTCAACCAACGGTTTAATCAACCAATTCAAGGCTTGGCGTTAAATTATAGTCAATACAATAAAAAGCATAGAGGCAAAAAATCTCTATGCTTTTTTCTAAAATTTTAGCTGAGGGCTGAACTAAGCACCATTTCTACACAAGCCGTTTTTTCTGTATTATTTTTCACTATGACTTTACCTAATACTTCTTTTCTACTTTTCTTTTTTCTAAAATAGGTACAAAATAAACAAACTGGTTAAAAAGGCTTACTATTTTACCTCTACTCTTCACTGAGCACATTCCGACAAGCGGTCATTTTCCGTGCGTTTTTTACCTTTACCACCACAACAAAAAACCGCCTGTATCTCTACAGGCGGCTCTTCTTTTTATTTACTTCTTCTTTGCGCTTCGCTTTTGATTAAGTTTTCGCTTTCACTCAATCTCGCTTAAAATTAAAACCCCGACGATGCTCTACTCTCACATGGCGAATCACCACACTACCATCGACGTCACTGCGTTTTACTTCTGAGTTCGGTATGGGGTCAGGTAGGACCACAGCACTCTTGTCGTCGGGAAAATTCTTTTCTATCTTCAGTTTCAGTTAATTATGCCATTAACTTCACTTTGATTCATTTCTTCTCTATTTTCGTTCTTTCTTCTCAATACAAAAACAAGCCTAAAAACATTTGAGCGTTGTATAGTTAAGCCTCTCGGGCAATTAGTACTGGTTAGCTCAATGTCTCACAACACTTACACACCCAGCCTATCTACGTCGTAGTCTCCAACAACCCTTACACACTTATTGTGTGGGAGAACTCATCTCGAGGCAAGTTTCGTGCTTAGATGCTTTCAGCACTTATCTCTTCCGCATGTAGCTACCCAGCAATGCCTCTGGCGAGACAACTGGAACACCAGTGATGCGTCCACTCCGGTCCTCTCGTACTAGGAGCAGCCCCTCTCAATTCTCCAACGCCCACGGCAGATAGGGACCGAACTGTCTCACGACGTTCTAAACCCAGCTCGCGTACCACTTTAAATGGCGAACAGCCATACCCTTGGGACCTACTTCAGCCCCAGGATGTGATGAGCCGACATCGAGGTGCCAAACACCGCCGTCGATATGAACTCTTGGGCGGTATCAGCCTGTTATCCCCGGAGTACCTTTTATCCGTTGAGCGATGGCCCTTCCATTCAGAACCACCGGATCACTATGACCTGCTTTCGCACCTGCTCGACTTGTCTGTCTCGCAGTTAAGCTTGCTTATACCATTGCACTAACCTCACGATGTCCGACCGTGATTAGCAAACCTTCGTGCTCCTCCGTTACTCTTTGGGAGGAGACCGCCCCAGTCAAACTACCCACCAGACACTGTCCGAGACCACGTTTCGTAATCTTCGTTAGAACATCAAACGTTAAAGGGTGGTATTTCAAGGACGCCTCCACAATCACTGGCGTGACTGCTTCTAAGGCTCCCACCTATCCTACACATCAAAATTCAATGTTCAGTGTCAAGCTATAGTAAAGGTTCACGGGGTCTTTCCGTCTAGCCGCGGGTACACCGCATCTTCACGGCGATTTCAATTTCACTGAGTCTCGGGTGGAGACAGCCTGGCCATCATTATGCCATTCGTGCAGGTCGGAACTTACCCGACAAGGAATTTCGCTACCTTAGGACCGTTATAGTTACGGCCGCCGTTTACTGGGGCTTCGATCAGGAGCTTCTCTTTCGATAACACCATCAATTAACCTTCCAGCACCGGGCAGGCATCACACCCTATACGTCCACTTTCGTGTTTGCAGAGTGCTGTGTTTTTAATAAACAGTTGCAGCCAGCTGGTATCTTCGACCGGTTCAACCTTCACCCGCGAGGGGTTACAATCTACGCCGGCGCACCTTCTCCCGAAGTTACGGTGCTATTTTGCCTAGTTCCTTCACCCGAGTTCTCTCAAGCGCCTGAGTATTCTCTACCTGACCACCTGTGTCGGTTTATAGTACGGTTTATAATAACCTGAAGCTTAGTGGCTTTTCCTGGAAGCGTGGTATCAGTTACTTCATCTCCGTAGAGACTCGTCATCACTTCTCGGTGTTAAGGAAGACCGGATTTGCCTAATCTTCCCACCTACCGGCTTAAACAGACATCCAACAGTCTGCTAACCTAACCTTCTCCGTCCCCACATCGCAGTTATTACAAGTACGGGAATATTAACCCGTTTCCCATCGACTACGCTTTTCAGCCTCGCCTTAGGGGCCGACTCACCCTGCCCCGATTAACGTTGGACAGGAACCCTTGGTCTTCCGGCGAACGAGTTTTTCACTCGTTTTATCGTTACTTATGTCAGCATTCGCACTCGTGATACGTCCAGCAGACTTCTCAATCCACCTTCTTCCGCTTACACGACGCTCCCCTACCCAACAGACTTTCGTCTGATGCCGCAGCTTCGGTGCTATATTTGAGCCCCGTTACATCTTCCGCGCAGGCCGACTCGACTAGTGAGCTATTACGCTTTCTTTAAATGGTGGCTGCTTCTAAGCCAACATCCTAGCTGTCTAAGCCTTCCCACTTCGTTTCCCACTTAATATAGACTTTGGGACCTTAGCTGGCGGTCTGGGTTGTTTCCCTCTCCACGATGGACGTTAGCACCCACCGTGTGTCTCCTGAGTATCACTCTTCGGTATTCGCAGTTTGCATCGGGTTGGTAATCCGGGATGGACCCCTAGCCGAAACAGTGCTCTACCCCCGAAGGTGTCCGCTCAAGGCTCTACCTAAATAGATTTCGGGGAGAACCAGCTATCTCCCGGTTTGATTGGCCTTTCACCCCCAGCCACAAGTCATCCGCTAATTTTTCAACATTAGTCGGTTCGGTCCTCCAGTTAGTGTTACCCAACCTTCAACCTGCCCATGGCTAGATCACCGGGTTTCGGGTCTATACCTTGCAACTAGACGCCCAGTTAAGACTCGGTTTCCCTTCGGCTCCCTTATTCAGTTAACCTTGCTACAAAATATAAGTCGCTGACCCATTATACAAAAGGTACGCAGTCACAGAATAAATCTGCTCCCACTGCTTGTACGCACAAGGTTTCAGGTTCTATTTCACTCCCCTCACCGGGGTTCTTTTCGCCTTTCCTTCACAGTACTGGTTCACTATCGGTCAATCAGGAGTATTTAGCCTTGGAGGATGGTCCCCCCATCTTCAAACAGGATATCACGTGTCCCGCCCTACTTGTTGTTAGCCTAGTATCACAATAAGGTTTTAAGGTACGGGATTATCACCCTCTACGATTGTCCTTCCCAGAACATTCCCCTAACTTCACTGCTATCACTAACTGGCTCTTTCGCGTTCGCTCGCCGCTACTAACGAAATCTCGGTTGATTTCTTTTCCTCGGGGTACTTAGATGTTTCAGTTCTCCCGGTTTGCCTCACACAGCTATGTATTCACTGGGTGATAGTAGGTTCTTCACCTACTGGGTTTCCCCATTCGGACATCTTGGATTAAACGCCTCTTATCGACTCATCCAAGCTTTTCGCAGATTAGCACGTCCTTCATCGCCTCTGATTGCCAAGGCATCCACCTTGTGCGCTTAGTCACTTAACTATACAACCTCAAATGTTTTCTAACACTTCTAAAAAATTAAAAGTAAAAAGTAAAAAACTATGAAGTCAGTTTACAACTAAACACTTGACTGCTTTTGTTCAGTCAAGATTTTTTACTACTCAGACTTTCAATTTATTCGTTATCACTTATGTATAATTACTTATGCGTAACGAACTTGAAATATCTCTCAGTTTTTCAGCTTGTTTCTATATTGTTAAAGAACAAAGATTATGGCTTTCGCCTATCATCATACCTAAAATTGCAAAACATTCGGCATTTTTAACCGCTTGTAATCTTAGGTATGATGACTAAAGTCATGATGATTGGTGGAGATAAGCGGGATCGAACCGCTGACCTCCTGCGTGCAAGGCAGGCGCTCTCCCAGCTGAGCTATATCCCCATTTCATCTTCCGTTTTCTTCACTCATAGTCGCTTCGCTTTCGCTTGCCTTCTGAGTGGTGGGTCTGAGTGGACTTGAACCACCGACCTCACCCTTATCAGGGGTGCGCTCTAACCACCTGAGCTACAGACCCAACGGATGACCTTCGGTTTTGTCTTCTTTTATCAAACAATCTGTGTGAACACTTGCTGTCGTTCTTGATTATCGGTAAGGAGGTGATCCAACCGCAGGTTCCCCTACGGTTACCTTGTTACGACTTCACCCCAGTCATGAATCATACCGTGGTAAACGCCCCCCTTTCGGTTAAGCTATCTACTTCTGGTACAACCCACTCCCATGGTGTGACGGGCGGTGTGTACAAGGCCCGGGAACGTATTCACCGCAACATTCTGATTTGCGATTACTAGCGATTCCGACTTCATGGAGTCGAGTTGCAGACTCCAATCCGGACTTAGACGTACTTTCTGAGATTCGCTCCCCATCGCTGGCTCGCCGCCCTCTGTATACGCCATTGTAGCACGTGTGTAGCCCTACTCGTAAGGGCCATGATGACTTGACGTCATCCCCACCTTCCTCCGGTTTATCACCGGCAGTCTCCTTTGAGTTCCCGACCGTATCGCTGGCAACAAAGGATAAGGGTTGCGCTCGTTGCGGGACTTAACCCAACATTTCACAACACGAGCTGACGACAGCCATGCAGCACCTGTCTCATGGTTCCCGAAGGCACTCTCATATCTCTACAAGATTCCATGGATGTCAAGAGTAGGTAAGGTTCTTCGCGTTGCATCGAATTAAACCACATGCTCCACCGCTTGTGCGGGCCCCCGTCAATTCATTTGAGTTTTAACCTTGCGGCCGTACTCCCCAGGCGGTCGATTTATCACGTTAGCTACGGGCACCAAGCTTAAAGCCCAATCCCCAAATCGACAGCGTTTACGGCGTGGACTACCAGGGTATCTAATCCTGTTTGCTCCCCACGCTTTCGCACATGAGCGTCAGTACATTCCCAAGGGGCTGCCTTCGCCTTCGGTATTCCTCCACATCTCTACGCATTTCACCGCTACACGTGGAATTCTACCCCTCCCTAAAGTACTCTAGTTGTCCAGTCTGAAATGCAATTCCCAGGTTAAGCCCGGGGCTTTCACACCTCACTTAAACAACCGCCTGCGTGCCCTTTACGCCCAGTTATTCCGATTAACGCTCGCACCCCCCGTATTACCGCGGCTGCTGGCACGGAGTTAGCCGGTGCTTCTTCTGTGATTAACGTCAATCGACTGTTCTATTAAAACAATCGCCTTCCTCGTCACCGAAAGAACTTTACAACCCGAAGGCCTTCTTCATTCACGCGGCATGGCTGCATCAGGGTTCCCCCCATTGTGCAATATTCCCCACTGCTGCCTCCCGTAGGAGTCTGGACCGTGTCTCAGTTCCAGTGTGGCTGGTCATCCTCTCAGACCAGCTAGAGATCGCGGGCTTGGTGAGCCTTTACCTCACCAACTACCTAATCCCACTTGGGCTCATCTTATGGCAGGTGGCCAAATGGTCCCACCCTTTAGTCCTAAGACATTACGCGGTATTAGCTACCGTTTCCAGTAGTTATCCCCCTCCATAAGCCAGATTCCCAAGCATTACTCACCCGTCCGCCACTCGTCAGCAAAGAAGCAAGCTTCTTCCTGCTACCGTTCGACTTGCATGTGTTAAGCCTGCCGCCAGCGTTCAATCTGAGCCATGATCAAACTCTTCAATTCAAAAAGTTTAATCGCTCAATACTGCTGACATAAAATCGCACTTTCAAATTTAAACCTAATTAAAATCAGGTTAAAAGAAAGTAATGAATTTCTAGTTAGCACCTATTAAGACTTCAAAATTAAAAAAATATTTTCAATCAAGTCAATCAACAAGTGCCCACACAGATTGTCTGATAAATTGTTAAAGAACAAAAAGAAACGACGCACTGGAAATCAATTTTAAATCATTCACAACAGTGCGTCGTTGTGTGGTGCGTATTATAGGGAAAAATTAAAACCTTGCAAGCGCTTTTTGTAAAAATTTTGAAAAAAATCATCGCTTGCGTATTTTTACGGCAAAATGAGCGTTAATTTAGCTAAATTTGTCACTTATTTGTTCTTTTAGCCCACTTTGTCTTTCTGTTTTAGCTCCAACACTGTATTTCCACACTTTTTCGCTACCAAATAAGGTAAATTTATCCTTCGCTCTTGTGATTGCTGTGTAAATTAACTCTTTCGTCAGCACCGGAGAAATTGAATGCGGTAACACCAATACCGTATGTTCAAATTCAGATCCTTGCGATTTATGCACCGTCATAATATAAGCCGTTTCATAATTTGAAACCCTACTGAGTGGCAAACTATGGTGTTCTCTATTTTCTTGTAACGAATCAAAATAAACTCGGCTTTCCCCATTTTCGTCAGGCAAAATGATTCCAACATCACCACTGGCAATGCTATTTATCGGCATATTTTCTGTCATTAAAATCGGTTTCCCTATATAACGATCTCGGCTATGATTAAATTTCACCAACCCAGCTCTGCGTAATCCCTCTGCAATCGCAATATTAAGGCGTTCAACACCGAGTTCACTTACCCTTAAGGCTGATAAAATGCGGACTTTTTGAAATTTCTCAAAAATCGCTTTCACACTCACTGAGTGTGGATTTTTCTCCCGTTTTTGAACCGCTTGCAAATAATCACGATAAAGTTCAACTGCCTTATCCACTACCATTTGCACACTTTTTTCAATCCAACTTGATTTATCTGTTACCTCTTTCGTTTCCGGATAACAGAAGTTTTCTAACTTATTGCTGCTTTTATATTTAGCAAAAATCTCCCACGAAAGATTAATTTTTTGCTCATTTACTGCATTTGCCAGCTCGCCAATCCACGCTTTTTCACCAAATCGATAACTATGCTTTAAGTGCGATAAACAGTCACCAATCGGCAACGTATTACCTGTTTCAATTTGATAACCGGTAACCTCTTTCAGGTAATCGCAATGTGATTGGCTATAACCATTCTCGATAAAAGAACCCAGCTCTCCCATAATCGATCCTGCCTCTACAGAGGCAAGCTGATCTTTATCCCCCAGCATTATCAAGCGAGAGTTTGGTTTGAGCGCTTGAACAATTTTCTCCATCATTGATAAATCAATCATCGAAGCCTCATCTAATACGACTAAATCATAATGCCACGGGTTTTTGGCATGATATTTGGTTTCTTCACTCAATGGTCTAGCGCCAAGCAGACGATGAATTGTCACAGCTTGTGTTGGAATAGCCTGTTTTAACGCCTCAGATAAGCCCTTCTCTTCCGCCAGCTTACTTTCCAGCGACTCCTTCATTCTTGCCGCTGCTTTTCCTGTTGGTGCAGCCAGAGCTATTTGCAAATATGGTTTTTGTAGTGCTTGCTGTTTTAATTGCAGCCCGAGTAATAATTTTACTACCGTAGTTGTTTTTCCGGTTCCTGGCCCACCTGAAATTAAGCTAAACTGCTTTTCTAATGCTGTTGCAACGGCAATCTTTTGCCAGTCGATAGTTTGAGCTTTCCCAGTGAATAGTTGGTTGAGAATGCTTTGGCTTAATTCGGTATTTGCAAATTTTTCCGAAAAATCAACCGCTTGTTGTAAATAACCGGCAATGCGATGTTCCGCTTGCCAGTAGCGATAAAAATAGAGCAAACCGTTTTGGAATAACATCGGTTTAATTGTTTCGGGGGAATGGCTAAAAGCGATATGATTTTTCAGCACGCTCTGCCATTCAAGCGGTGGAATTTGCTCAATTTTTTGCAAAATTTGTTCGAGCAAATGATAAGTTTGTGGCTTGCTATTTAATTCAAAAAGAGAAGAAAGGCTGAGATTTTCCAAACGTAATGCCGTATGCCCAAGCCCCACTTGGTAAGAAACCAACGCAGCAGCTAACACCGCTAAATCTTGTTCCAAAGGTGAATAACCATAGGGCTTCTGTTTGTTATCAATAAAACGGGCAAATTGATAATTTAAGTCAGAAATCACCTTTTCTTGTTTAAGTTCCAATAATAAATTCAGCATAATCAAACCTTGAATCAACCACCTTGCATTAAGCGATAATACTAATCTTTTTTGCATTATTTTCTAAGGGATTTTTTATTTTAGGCGTATAATTTAGCCTTTCTTGTGATTTTAACTATGTAGATAACTATGAAACCAGCAACAGCAACCATTGATAGCCAAGCCCTCCGCCATAATATTCGCCTGATCAAATCTTTTGCACCAAAGCAAAAATTATTGGCGATGATCAAAGCCAATGCTTACGGGCAAGGCTTATTGCCGGCTGCCGGCACATTAGCGGATATAGTTGATGGCTTTGGAGTTGCCCGTTTGCGTGAAGCCTTAGAAATTCAAGAAACCGGCTACACAGGCAAAATTGTGCTAGTTGAAGGTTTTTTCGACCGAGAAGAGTTGCTCAAAACCCTTTCCCGTAAGTTTGATACCGTGATTCATAATATCGAACAACTGGAATTACTCGAGCAAGTAGCAAAAGAATGGCAGGCAGAGCAACAAAAAGGCTTTTGGGCTCGTAAAGCCAAAATCTATTTCCCAATTAATATTTGGCTAAAAATCGACACCGGAATGCACCGTTTAGGCATTCACCCAGAACAAGTCGATCATTTTGTTGAACGTTTGAAAAATTGTGTGCTGGTTAATTCAATCAGCTTTGTCAGCCATTTTAGCCGTGCCGATGAACTCGATTGTGGCTATACCGAAAAACAAATTGCGGTGTTTGAGCAAGCTACGCAAAAATATCACGATCACGCCCGCAGTATTTCTGCCTCAAGCGGTATTCTTTATTGGAAACAGGCTCATTATGATTGGGTTCGCCCGGGTATTATTATGCACGGCATTTCGCCACATTATACGCCGATTACCGATTTAGGTTTTAAACCGGTAATGACGCTTTCATCTTCCCTGATCGCCGTGCGTACCCATAAAGCCGGCGAGCCTGTAGGCTATGGTGGTGCTTGGGTAAGCCCTAAAGATACCAAACTCGGCGTGATTGCAATGGGCTACGGTGACGGCTACCCTCGCAATGCTCCTGAAGGTACCCCTGTGTTGATTAACGGCAGAATAGTGCCGATTGTCGGTCGGGTTTCGATGGATATGCTGACGGTCGATTTAGGTGCAGAGAGCCAAGATAAAGTAGGCGATAAAGCCATTTTTTGGGGAGAGCAACTATTAATTGAAGATGTGGCGAAACACATTGGCGTGATTAGCTATGAGCTGATTACTAAACTCACTCCTCGTGTGATTTTTGAGTATAAATAGACAACAAGCGGTAAAATTTTCAACAAATTTTACCGCTTGTAGCTTATTCAAGATCGAAAATATTATTTCGCACAACCGCAGGTTGCCACTTTCTCTTCAAAACGGCGGGCGGCTTCGTCCCAGTTTACCACGTTCCAGAATGCTTTAATGAAATCCGGACGGCGGTTTTGGTAGTTTAAGTAGTAAGCGTGTTCCCAAACGTCTAAGCCTAAAATTGGGTAGCCTGAAACACCAGCCACTTCTTTGCCCATTAGTGGGTTGTCTTGGTTAGCGGTTGAAACAACGGCTAATTTACCCTCTTCTAATACTAACCACGCCCAGCCTGAACCAAAACGAGTAGTCGCTGCTTTTTCAAATTCTGATTGGAAAGCTTCAACTGAACCGAAATCACGCTCAATCGCTTCTTTTAATGCACCTTGTAAGGTAGTGCCTGTTTTTAAACCTTTCCAGAATAAAGTGTGGTTTACATGACCACCTACGTTGTTACGCACTGCGATACGTTTTTCTGCAGGCACTTGGCTCAAATCTTTGATTAATGCACCTGGACATTTTTCTAATAATTCAGGGTGAGCTTCTAATGCTGCATTTGCATTGTTGATGTAAGCTTGGTGATGTTTAGAATGGTGGATTTCCATTGTTTTAGCATCGAAATGTGGCTCTAACGCATCATAAGCGTAGCCTAATTCTGGTAATGTATATGCCATAGTTAATTCCTTTCAAATAGTAAATAGGTTAATCAGAGTTAAACTCCGAGTACATTTTATCAAGAAACACACAAAAAATGCACATTTTTTTGATCTAGAACAAAATTATTTCACTATCTATTTAGAAAGGTTCCTAATCAAATTCTTGCTTTTAATTGTTTTATATAGAAAGACAAAGAAATTTAAAAAAATGTGGTGAAAAACAGCGTTAAGCCCATTGACAAAGGCATTATTTTCACGCATTCTTGAACCATTATTCACTCTCTTGACCGAGATTCCGCCAATGAATTGTTTTAATATGATGACAACGATTATTACCACCATTATGTCTCCAACATAGTGCGGGTGTTGATTGGCTGAAACAAAGAAAGAATAAAACGAAAACCCGCTACAAGCGGGTTTTTTTGTATAAAAACTTACAAATAATTTATCAGGAGTAACTATGCGAGTTCTTAAATTTGGAGGCACTTCCCTTGCCAACCCTGAACGCTTTATGCAAGCGGCAGAGATTATCGAAAAAGCTCACTTGGCAGATCAAGCTGCCGGCGTATTATCCGCCCCTGCCAAAATCACTAATCATCTTGTCGCTATTGTAGATAAAGCGATTGCCGGTGAATCATTTCAATCTAACCTTTCCGAAGCTACCGAGATTTTCCACAACATCATTAACGGCTTATATGTCGCAAATAATCACTTTGCCAAAGAAGAACTATTAGCCTTAGTGGAAGCGGAATTAAACCAAATTCAACAAGTTGCAGCTGAGTCAGCTCAAACTAAATCGTTGTCAGATAAAATTGCTGCCACTATTCACTGCCGTGGTGAAAAACTTTCTATTGCGATGATGCAAGCGTGGTTCGAGGCAAAAGGCTATGAAGTCACTCGTATCGACCCTGTCGAAAAATTATTGGCTCACGGCAGCTATTTGGAATCTTCGGTCGATATTGCCGAATCCACCAAGCGAGTTGATGCAGGTTCAATTCCAAAGAAAAATATCGTGCTAATGGCTGGTTTTACCGCAGGTAATGAGCAAGGCGAACTGGTGTTATTAGGGCGTAACGGTTCAGATTATTCTGCCGCTTGTTTGGCAGCGTGTTTAAAAGCCGATGTGTGTGAAATCTGGACTGACGTAGATGGCGTTTACACCTGTGACCCTCGTTTAGTGCCTGATGCAGTATGTTTAGAAACAATGAGCTACCAAGAGGCAATGGAGCTTTCTTACTTTGGGGCAAAAGTGATCCACCCTCGCACCATCGGGCCTTTAGTGCCACTCAACATTCCGTGTTTAATCAAAAATACCGGTAATCCGGAAGGAAAAGGCACATTAATTGATGGGAATGTGGCAAACGATAATCTCAAAGTAAAAGGGATTACCAATCTTGATAACGTGGCAATGTTCAACGTTTCAGGTTCAGGAATGCAAGGAATGGTGGGTATGGCAGCCCGTGTGTTCTCAACGATGTCGAAAGCCGGTATTTCAGTAATTTTAATTACCCAATCATCATCAGAATATAGCATCAGCTTCTGTGTGCCGGCAAAATCAGCAGAAAAAGCCTTAGCTGCATTAAATGCTGAATTTGCACAAGAGTTATCTGAAAACTTACTTGACCCGATTGATATTATTAAAGATTTATCTATTGTTTCGGTAGTCGGTGACGGTATGCGTACCGCTAAAGGAATTGCTGCCCGCTTCTTCTCTGCCCTTGCTCAAGCTAACATCAGCATTGTGGCGATTGCACAAGGTTCATCAGAGCGTTCCATTTCTGCTGTCGTGCCGTTAAATAAAGCAATTGAGGCAGTAAAAGCAACTCACAAATCACTATTTAACAGCAAACGTGTAGTGGATATGTTTTTAGTCGGTGTAGGCGGTGTGGGTAGCGAACTCATCGAGCAAGTCAAACAGCAAAAGGAATTTTTAGCAAAGAAGGACATTGAGATCCGAATTTGTGCCTTAGCCAATTCGGACAAAATGTTATTGAACGAAAACGGCTTAAATTTAGAAAATTGGAAAGACGATTTAGAAAAAGCAATTCAGCCGTCAGACTTTGACGTACTGCTTTCTTTCATCAAATTCCACCACGTGGTAAACCCAGTATTTGTAGATTGCACTTCGGCACAATCGGTGGCGAACCTGTACGCACGAGCCTTAAAAGAGGGCTTCCACGTTGTGACACCAAACAAAAAAGCCAATACATCAGGTTACGATTACTACTTAGAAATGCGTGAAAACGCCCGCCAAAGCCAGCACAAATTCCTGTATGAGACTAACGTAGGGGCAGGTTTACCGGTGATCGAAAACTTACAAAACCTGTTAGCTGCCGGCGATGAAGTAGAAAAATTTGAAGGGATTTTATCCGGTTCGCTCTCTTTCATTTTCGGCAAGTTGGAAGAAGGTTTAACTCTTTCGCAGGCAACCTTAATCGCCAAAGAAAAAGGCTTTACCGAGCCTGATCCACGTGATGATTTATCAGGGGCAGATGTAGCTCGTAAACTCTTAATTCTTGCTCGTGAAACCGGCTTACCGCTTGAATTTGAGGATATTGAAATTGAAGGCGTATTGCCAAAAGGCTTCTCGGAAGGAATGAGTCGTGATGAGTTTTTACAAGCTCTACCGTCTTTAGACGAAGAATTCAGCAAGCGTGTAGAAGCTGCCAAGGCTGAAGGCAAAGTGTTGCGTCATGTGGGCTCGATCACAGGTGATAAATGCCGAGTTGCGATTGAAGCCGTGGACGAAAACCACCCACTTTACAAAGTTAAAGACGGCGAAAATGCCCTTGCTTTCCTCACACGTTACTACAACCCTATTCCATTATTATTGCGTGGCTATGGTGCGGGCAATAGCGTAACCGCTGCCGGTATCTTTGCCGATATTCTGCGTACTTTACAAGGAGGAGTGAACTAATGGCGTTACGAATTTATGCCCCAGCTTCAAGTGCGAATATTAGTGTGGGTTTTGACTCATTAGGCGCTGCAATCTCCCCGATTGACGGCTCTTTGCTCGGCGATGTAGTTCAAATTGAAGAGAGTGAACAACAATTTGAGCTAGAAAGTGCAGGTTATTTTGTGCGTAAATTGCCAAAAGAACCACAAAAGAACATTGTTTACCAAGCCTATGTGCTGTTCAGTGAACGCTTAAAACTGCGTGGTGGCAACGTAAAAAATTTGCGTTTAACCCTCGAAAAAAATATGCCGATTGGTTCAGGGCTTGGCTCAAGTGCCTGCTCGATTGTTGCAGCATTAGTGGCACTCAATAAATTCCACGATGAACCGTTCTCCAAAATGGAATTACTGGAAATGATGGGCGAATTGGAAGGCAGAATTTCCGGATCCATCCACTACGACAACGTTGCCCCTTGCTATTTAGGCGGCTTGCAATTAATGACACAATCGCTCGGTAATATTTGCCAACCGTTGCCATTCTTTGATGAGTGGTATTGGGTGCTTGCCTATCCGGGGGTGGAGGTTTCCACTGCAGAAGCTCGTGCGATTCTGCCAAAAAGCTACACTCGCCAAGATATGATTCAACAAGCTCGCTACTTAGGATCTTTCGTCCATGCTTGCCATACACACCAAGATATCTTGGCTGCTACAATGATGAAAGACCTAATTGCTGAGCCTTACCGTGAAGATTTACTGCCGAACTTTCCGACTGTTCGTCAAGGCTGTAAAGACTTAGGTGCGTTAGCGGTTGGTATTTCAGGTTCCGGTCCGACAATGTTTGCGATAGCCCCTGATCTCGAACACGCTCAACGTTTAGTGAGCTATTTAGAGAAAGAATACCTACAAAACAACGAAGGCTTTATTCATATCTGTAAAGTCGATAATCAAGGAGCAAGAGAGCTGAGATAGCCCTCTCGAACAACCATATCACTAAATAACTTAAAGGACTGACTCCAATACCACTTGGAGCAGTCCTTTTTAATTAATTTTTTGAAAAGTCTATCACTTATAAACAATCGAAGGCTATGCCTTACGCCAAATTGTACCGTTTGGCGTGTCTTCCAGTACGATATTCATCGCTTTGAGCTTATCTCGCACTTCATCGGCAACCGCCCAATTTTTAGCTGCTTTGGCTTCGTTGCGTTGTTTGATTAAGGCTTCGATTTCTGCTGTTTCATCGTCATTCGCATCACCTTTTAAAAACGCATCGGGGTTTTGTTCCAGTAAGCCTAGCACGCCGGCTAACTCTTTTAAACGAACGGCTAAACCGTTGGCTTTTGCCATATCTTCGGTTTTGAGTTTGTTCAACTCACGGGCAATTTCAAATAACACCGCTAATGCCCCTGGGGTGTTGAAATCATCGTCCATTGCGGTTTTGAAAGCTTCTACATAGTGTTCTCCGCCAATGGCTTCACCCGACACATCACAACCACGCAGAGCGGTATATAAACGCTCAAGAGCCGAACGGGCTAAATCAAGGTTGTCAATGCTGTAATCTAATAACGAACGGTAATGAGCGGTTAAGAAGAAATAACGTAACGATTCGGCATCGTATAAGCCTAACATATGGCGAATGCTGAAGAAATTGCCCAACGATTTTGACATTTTTTCTTTATCAATGGTGAGCATTCCAGTGTGTAACCAATAATTGACATAATCGCCACCGTGAGCACAGCAAGATTGTGCAATTTCGTTTTCGTGATGCGGGAACATTAAATCCGAGCCACCGCCGTGAATATCAAAATGTTCGCCCAACTCTTTGCTATTCATTGCCGAACATTCAATATGCCAGCCCGGTCTGCCATTGCCCCACGGGCTTTCCCAGCTTGGCTCACCGGCTTTCGACATTTTCCACAAGACAAAATCCATCGGGTTTTTCTTGATGGATTTAATTTCAACCCTTGCACCGGCTTGTAGTTGCTCTAAATTTTGGCGGGATAATGCACCATATTTCTGGAACGATTCCACATCAAACATCACATCGCCATCGGCTGCGACATAAGCGTGTCCGTTGTGAATCAGTTTTTCTACCATCGCAATAATTTCAGGAATATGCTTGGTGGCTCGTGGCTCAACGTCCGGACGAAGAATGTTTAATGCATCAAAATCTTGGTGCATTTCGGCAATCATTCTATCCACTAATTCATCGCAGGTTTCGTTATTTTCTAACGCACGTTTGATGATTTTGTCGTCCACATCGGTAATGTTACGCACATAGCGTAAATTGTAGCCTGAATAACGTAAATAACGGGCAATCACATCGAAAGAGACAAAAGTGCGACCGTGCCCAAAATGACAAAGATCGTAAACCGTAACGCCACAGACGTACATTCCCACCTGATTTGGGTTAATCGGTTTAAATTCTTCTTTTTCACGTTTTAAGGTGTTATAAATTTTGAGCATAAAGTCCTCTTGTGTAACATTTAGTAACAAATAGGGCTAAGTATAGCGAATAAGCGGTCTGATTTTGAGATTTTTTTGCAATTTGGCGTAAACTTTTTAATAATAGCGAGCGAAATTTATTTTCCATTCCATTTTTATTTATAAAGGAACACAGAATGATTACATTACATACCAATTTCGGTGACATCAAAATCGAATTAAACTTTGAAAAAGCCCCGATTACCGCTAAAAACTTTGAAGATTACGCCAAAGAAGGGTTTTATAACGGCACGATTTTCCACCGTGTAATTGACGGTTTTATGATTCAAGGTGGCGGAATGACGGCAGGTATGTCTGAAAAAGCAACCAAAGCTCCGATCCAAAATGAAGCTAACAACGGCTTAAGTAATAAACGAGGCACAATTGCAATGGCTCGCACTTCTGATCCGCATTCTGCTTCGTCACAGTTTTTCATTAATGTGGCGGATAACTCCTTCTTAGATTATCGCTCAAAAGAGATGTTCGGCAGAAGTGTAGTGCAAGATTGGGGCTATGCAGTATTTGGCGAAGTGGTTGAAGGTATGGACGTGGTGGATAAAATCAAAGGCGTAAAAACCGGCAATAAAGGCTTCCACCAAGACGTGCCGGTTGAAGATGTAGTGATTGAGTCTGTAACTGTTGCCTAATTCGGCAAATTAGCCTACAAGCGGTTGATTTTTCGCAATTTTTTGCATTCCTCAGCGTTGCAAAAAAGTAGCAAAAATCGACCGCTTGTTTTTATAGAAATTGATACAGCCAAATAATCAGCGGCATTGTAAACACACAAAGTAAAGTGGTTACACCATAAATCGCACTGGCTTTTTTGGCATCTTGCCCGTAAGCCACCGCCATTTGGGTCGCCGTTGCAGCAGAAGGGCTGATGGTGGCTAAGAATGTAATCATTACCACCGTTTTTCCATTCTCTATCCAGCTCGCAAAACCGCCGAGTTTAATCACCGCTAACAAAATCAGCGGAATAAAAATCAAGCGGAGAAAAGCCACCAAGTAAATGCGTTTATCGGTAATAATCTCTTTAAATGGAATTGCTGCAATTAACATCCCTGCCACAAGCATTGCTAAAGGTCCTAACATATGCCCTAAAGTTGAGAGCGTGTTTGCAAGCGTAGCGGGCAGTTTGATATGTAGCAAAAACAACATCATACCAATCACAATCGCAATAATGTTGATATTAAAGATCATCTTTCTAAACGGCACATTGCCTTTGCCACAAATCAGCAGCCGTAAGTGAGACCAAAACAACACATTTTGCACCACAATAAAAGCCGTTGAATAAATCACCCATTCATTGCCGAACAGGGAGGCAACAATCGGAATAATTAAGTTGCCGGAGTTGGAATAAATAGCGGTGGCTTGTTCTATGTTGTCTAATTTCAACGCTCTTTTGAGCAGCCAACCAAGCAGAATTAACAAGCCGTTTAATAAGACGGAGATTAAAAATGCCAGATACAAGCCGTTTAGTATTTCGGTGGTGTAATCTACTTGAAAAGCAGTAATCAGCATTGCCGGGCTGATAATGTAAAGTCCGATAACCGAAATCGGATAACTGTGCTCCGATTTGAGTAATTTGGTTTTAACGATGAGGTAGCCGAGCAGCACCATCAGGGTTAATTGTAGAATTTTATCGGCTAATAAAAGGGCTATTTCCATTATCAATTAAGAGCGAGTCTCTCTTCTCCTGCATAAATGGTCGCTTTGCCTTTGCGGGCAAAAGCAAGTAAGGTAAATTGATTTTCACGAGCCATATTCACTGCCATTTCAGTGGTCGCTGAGATGGCACACAGCATTTCAATGCCGATGGCTAAGCATTTCTGCACCATTTCAAAGCTGGCACGACTAGTTACAAACACAAGTCCAATCGGAAAATCAGCTTTAGCATACCAACCGATTAATTTATCCAACGCTACGTGTCTGCCTACATCTTCACGAATGGCAAGCAGTTTTCCATCCGGGGTAAAAAATGCAGCGGCGTGGCTTGCACCGGTTTCTTTCGATAAGAATTGAGCATTTTCTAGCTGTAATAAACAATCCTCTAAAATCAGTGGATTGACGTTCTGCAAGCGGTTATTTTTCTTAACAATTTTGCAACTTTGATTAACCTGCTCTAATTGCTCTACACCGCAAATACCGCAACCTGTTCTGCCTGCCATTGAGCGGCGTTTGTCTTTTAATGCAACAAATTGGCGGCTCGATATTTCAAGCTGAATTTCTACTCCATTTTCTTGTTCAATTACATCTAAACCATATAATTCCGATGGGGCATTTAAAATCCCTTCCGCCAATGAGAATCCTAAAGCGAAGTCCTCCAAATCAGCCGGAGCTGCCATCATTACAGTATGAGAAATACCGTTATATACCAAAGCAACCGGCACTTCTGAAATTAAATTCTCTTCATCATCTTTTTGTTTAATACTATTAGTTGATAATGATAATTTTTTGGCATTTATTTTTGTGATCTTATTCACAATATTTATCTCTCACTTGACTAAAAAGTAGTTTATTTTGTTAAAAAGTTGTATCATTAAATTGTTTAAATTTGGTTTACATCAAATTAATTTAAGATTTTATCTATTTACCAAAAAAAGAGTATGTTCATTTTCTTTTATTAGGGGGAAAATGATACACCTCTTAGATCAATTTATTAAATTAATTTTGATCAAATTTTGTTTTATTTCTCACATTATGTGATTTGGAGTGATTATGCAGATCTCAAGACGTAAGTTCTTCAAGGTCTGTGCAGGTGGTATGGCGGGAACTTCTGCTGCAATGTTGGGTTTTGCTCCAGCAACAGCATTAGCTGCACCGCGTGAGTATAAGCTCTTAAGAGCAAAAGAAACTCGGCAAACCTGTACTTACTGTGCCGTTGGCTGCGGAATGCTGATGTATTCCTTAGGCGACAACTCAATGAACAGCAAAGGAAAATTAATTCACATCGAGGGTGACCCGGATCATCCGGTTAGCCGTGGGGCGTTATGTCCGAAAGGCGCAGGGGCATTGGATTATGTAAACAGTGACCGCCGTGTGCATTATCCGGAAGTACGTGAAGCCGGTTCAAGCGAGTGGAAACGTATTTCGTGGCACGAGGCAATTGAACGTATTGCCCGCCATATGAAAAATGACCGTGATGAGAACTTCGTCACCCACAATGAAGCAGGGCTGGAAGTAAACCGTTGGATGACGGCAGGTTTCTTAGCAGGTTCAGCGTGTAGTAACGAAACCGGTATCGTCACCCAGAAGTTTATCCGCTCTCTCGGTATGATTTTTACCGACAACCAAGCGAGTATCTGACACGGACCAACGGTAGCAAGTCTTGCTCCATCATTTGGTCGCGGTGCGATGACCAACCACTGGGTTGATATTAAAAACTCTGATTTAGTGATCGTTATGGGCGGTAACGCAGCCGAAGCTCACCCTGTGGGTTTCCGCTGGGCAGTTGAAGCGAAAAAACAGAACGGTGCGAAGTTAATGGTGGTCGATCCACGCTTTAATCGTAGTGCTGCGGTGGCTGATATTTATATGCCATTGCGTCCGGGTACGGACATTGCGTTCTTGTTGGGTGCGGTAAACTACCTGCTTAAAAACGACAAAATTCAACACGAGTATGTGAAGCATTACACCAATGCCACATTCTTGATCAACGAAGGTTTCAAATTCGAAGACGGGCTTTTCACCGGCTACGATGAAGCCACTCGTACCTATAAAGACAAATCCACTTGGGCTTATCAGTTAGATGAACAGGGTCAGCCAAAACGGGATATGACCATGCAAGATCCACGTTGTGTGATCAATATGCTCAAAGACCACGTTTCCCGCTATACGCCTGAAATGGTAGAACGCATTACCGGTACGCCCCAAAAAGATTTCCTGATTTTCTGTGAAGAGATTGCGAAAACCTCAGCGCCGGATAAAGCCGCCACCTTCCTCTATGCCTTAGGTTGGACACAACACACCGTGGGCGCACAAAATATTCGCTCAATGGCGATCATTCAGTTGCTGTGCGGTAACATTGGTGTCTCCGGCGGTGGGGTAAACGCACTGCGTGGTCACTCTAACGTACAAGGGATTACCGACTTAGGCTTGTTCCCACATATGTTGCCGGGCTATATCCGCCTGCCAACCGAAGCGGACGCAACCTTAGAAAGCTACTTAAATGCGATTGCACCGAAAACCTTAGTGGTAGGACAAGTGAACTACGGGCAAAACAACCCGAAATTCGCTGTGAGTATGCTCAAAACCTTCTATGGCGATAAGGCAACCAAAGAGAACGAGTTCGGCTATCACTATTTACCGAAATACCCGAAAGGCGGTACGGATCACTTTCGCTTTATCGAGCAGATGTACCAAGGCAAAGTGAACGGCTATTTCTGCCAAGGTATGAACCCGATTGCCTCTTACCCTAACTCGCAGAAGTTAATTAAAGCGTTGAGCAATTTGAAATATTTAGTCATTTTTGACCCGCTTATTACCGATACTTCTGAGTTCTGGAAAAATCACGGTGAGTTCAACAATGTGAACCCATCTGAAATTCAAACCGAAGTATTCCGCTTGCCGACCACTTGCTTTGCGGAAGAAGATGGTTCAATTGCGAACTCCGGTCGCTGGTTACAATGGCACTGGAAAGCAGCAGATGCGCCACACGAAGCAAAACCGGACGTGGATATTCTGTCTGAAATCCGTGCCGAACTAATCCACCTTTATCATAAAGAAGGCGGAAAAGCACCGCTTGAACCGTTAGAAGCGATGACGTGGAACTATATGAACCCGTTAGAACCGAAACCGGAAGAGATCGCCAAAGAAAACAACGGTTATGCGTTGGAAGATCTCAAAGATGCGGACGGCAACATTATCGTGAAAAAAGGCGAACTATTATCCAGCTTTGCACAAATGCGTGATGACGGCACAACCTCTGGTGGTTGTTGGATCTACTGCGGTCAATGGACTCCGAAAGGTAACCAAATGGCGAACCGTGATAACTCCGACCCATCAGGCTTAGGTAACACCTTAGGCTGGGCATTCTCTTGGCCGGTAAACCGCCGTATTCTATACAACCGTGCATCGGCAGATTTAAGCGGTAAACCATGGAACCCGAAACGCCAATTAGTTAAATGGAACGGTAAAAACTGGAACTATGTGGACGTTGCTGACTATGGTACAGCACCACCAAATAGCCCTGTGACACCATTTATTATGCAACCGGAAGGGGTATCTGGCTTGTTCGTGCGTGAACGTATGCAAGACGGCCCATTCCCTGAGCATTATGAACCGTTTGAAACCCCAATCGGCACTAACCCGTTGCACCCGAATGTGATCAGCAGTCCGGTGGCACGCATTCTGCCGAGCGATAAAGCGGATTTAGGCACTAGCGATGAGTTCCCTTATGTCGGTACAACTTACCGCTTAACCGAACACTTCCACTACTGGACGAAAAATGCCCTGATTAACGTCATTGCTCAACCGGAGCAGTTCGTGGAAATCGGCGAGAAACTTGCCGAAGAGAAAGGCATTAAAAATGGTGACAAAGTGCGTGTTTGGTCTAAACGTGGTGAAATTAAAGCCGTTGCCGTGGTGACTAAACGTATCCGTTCATTGGTCTCTGACGGCAAACCAATCCACACTATCGGTGTGCCGATCCACTGGGGCTTTGCGGCTACAACCGGTGCGAAAAAAGGCTATTTTGCCAATAACTTAACCGTGCGAACAGGTGAACCAAACTCAAATACACCTGAATCGAAATGTATGTTATTAAACATTGAGAAAATTGTGGGGGCTTAACCGATGAGTACAGTTCAAACTCAAGACATTATTAAAATCTCCGCAACCTCGGCGCTGACACCGGCGCCGCAGGCTCGTTCGCACCAAGTGGAAGTAGCGAAACTGATCGATGTCACCACTTGTATCGGCTGTAAAGCCTGCCAAGTGGGCTGTTCAGAATGGAATGACATTCGCTCCGATGTAGATGCAAACTGTGTCGGCGTGTACGACAACCCTGCGGATCTGAATGCGAAAGCGTGGACAGTAATGCGCTTTAACGAAGTAGAAGAAAACGACCGTTTAGAATGGTTGATCCGTAAAGACGGCTGTATGCACTGTGCCGAGCCGGGTTGCTTGAAATCTTGCCCATCACCGGGTGCGATTATCCAATACGCCAACGGTATTGTTGATTTCCAATCCGACAAATGTATCGGTTGTGGCTACTGTATCGCAGGTTGTCCGTTCAACATTCCTCGTATGAATCCGGACGATAACCGTGTTTACAAATGCACCCTGTGTGTGGATCGTGTCAATGTTGGTCAAGAACCGGCTTGCGTGAAAACCTGCCCGACCGGTGCAATCCGCTTCGGTAGCAAAGAAGAGATGAAGTTCTATGCAGAACAACGCATTGCTGATCTGAAATCTCGTGGCTATGAAAATGCTGGCTTGTACGACCCTGAAGGCGTTGGCGGTACGCACGTAATGTATGTATTACATCATGCCGACAAACCGGAGCTTTATTCAGGCTTACCGAAAGATCCGAAGATTGATACCACAGTAACCTTATGGAAAGACGTTTTAAAACCTGTGGCGGCAGTAGCGTTGGGTGGTTTAGCTTTAGCAGAAGTTGCACACTATATTACCGTTGGGCCAAACGTTGAGGAAGATCTTGAAGAACACCACCATAGCGAAAATGCAGAAGGAGGCAAACATGAGTAAGAAATTTGAAATCACGAACGATACCAAAATCGTTCGTCATAAGCCCTTAGCTCGTGTTAGCCACTGGTTCTTAGTAATCTCGTTTTTTATGACGATGTTTACCGGTGTGGCATTCTTCTTCCCTGACTTTGCTTGGCTTACCGAGATTTTAGGTACTCCACAGATTGCCCGTGCAGTCCACCCATTTACCGGGATTATAATGTTTATTGCATTTATTATTATGGCGTTAATATATTGGCACCATAATATCCCTGAGAAAAATGATATTCGTTGGGCAAAAGGCATTGTTGAAGTACTAAAAGGTAATGAGCATGAAGTTTCCGATAATGGAAAATACAATTTGGGTCAAAAATTACTCTTTTGGACTCTTATTCTTGCGATGTTCACTCTTTTAGCCACAGGGATTATTATGTGGAGACAATTTTTCTCTCACTACTTCTCGATTCCTATGCTAAGAATTGCAATTTTACTTCATTCAGCAAGTGCATTTATGCTATTTACCGGAATTTTAGTACATATGTATATGGCATTCTGGGTAAAAGGCTCAATCAGAGGTATGGTTGAGGGTTGGGTTACCGTTCGCTGGGCAAAAAAACACCACCCAAGATGGTACCGTGAAGAAGTGCTACCTGAATTAGAAAGACAAGTAGCTGAGCAAAATAATAAATAACCTCAAGTGCGGTATTATTACCGCACTTTTATTTTATTGGTTTAAAAAGAATATTATGAGTATCAAAATACTACCTCAAGATGATATCAAACAAGCAGCTAGTTCATTTCAACAACCCGAGCTCTTATTTGCTAATCCCAAAAATCTGTATTTACGCCGCGCTAAGCGGCTACGTGAATTAGCCAAGCAAAACCCATTCGGTGAATATATGGAGTTTTCTGCTAACCTCGTGGACATTCAATTAGCATTACTTGAAAGCCAGCCAATTGCAGATTATTCTCAAAAAATAACCGCTTGTGTAGAGCGCACGCAAGGAGAAACACCGCTAAATGCACAGAATTTTCAGCGTACTGATGAATGGCGGACACTACTCTTAGCCATTATTGAGAAATTCAAGCCTTATGCAAATAATACTGTTCTTGCAACAATTGAAGTATTGGAAAAGGCAGCTAAGTCAGAGCTAGACACACTTGCTGATAATTTGCTAAATGAACGATACGAACTTGTGGGCGCAGATAAAGCTGTCTTTATTTGGGCTGCTCTCTCACTTTACTGGGTACAATTAGCTCAACAATTACCACGTAATTCTCGTGCAGAAATAGGCCATAAACATTTATGTCCGGTATGTAACTCAGCACCTGTAAGCAGTGTGATTCATTTCGGTGAAGCTCAAGGGTTACGTTATCTACACTGTTCTTTATGTGAAAGTGAATGGCATGTAGTACGTACAAAGTGTACAAACTGTGATGAAACCGGCAAACTAGATTATTGGAGTTTAGATACAGTAGAAGCAGCAGTTAAAGCTGAAAGTTGTGGCGACTGCCATTCCTACTTAAAAGTACTCTATCAAGATAAAGACGTGAATGTGGAACCTGTTGCTGATGATTTAGCAACTCTATTCTTAGATTCCGAGATGGAACAAAAAGGTCTTTCAAGAAGTGGGATAAATCCATTTTTATTTCAAGTAGAGTAACTCATTTACAACAAAAACGGAGCATAACGCTCCGTTTTTTATTACATTTAACTCATACACTATACTTTTTTAATCAGCTATTTTTTTAACTTCACAGCGATTAGCAATAATCTCCCGATCTGACATAAATGCGTATCGGCATTGAGATTTAAAATATTGAATCACAGAATCATCAAGAGGTCGTTGTGCTCCAACACGTAATTCCTCCATAGAAAAATTACTAACCTCTTCATCTTTCTCTTTATTTTTCAATACCTTACGTTCAGATATTCTAAACTTAGGCTTGTCTTGCTGTTTTTTTACTCCGTTTAATTTTTCTTTATTATTAGGAATAGGATTACTTGCATAACTAATACTATTCATCGTAAGAAAAAGAGAAATAACAAAAAAGCTAAAAGCGTTTTTCATAGCAAACCCATAAATAAAATGTAGCATAATCATAAAATTACGTAACATTCTATTACATTTAGCGCATGGTTACAAATTCTTCAGATCCTGTCGGGTGAATAGCCACTGTGTTGTCAAAATCAGCTTTCGTCGCGCCCATTTTAATTGCAACAGCAAAACCTTGAATCATTTCATCAACACCAAAACCAATACCATGTAACCCAACCACTTTTTCCTCTTCCCCAACACAAACTAATTTCATTCGGCAAGGTTGACGATGTTGTGTAACCGCAGTATACATTGCAGTAAATGAAGATTTATACACTTTCACATTTTCTGCCCCATATTGCTCAATCGCTTTTGGCTCACTTAAACCAACAGTACCTATTGGTGGGTGGCTAAAAACGACTGTCGGAACTAAGCTATAATCCAAATGTTCATTTGGTTTATTATTGAACAACCGTTCCGATAGTCTGCGACCAGCTGCAACTGCAACAGGAGTTAATTCAATACCACCTTCAATAATATCACCAACAGCATAGATATTTGGCACATTAGTATTTTGGAATTTATCCACTTTGATAAAACCACGCTCGTTGGTTTCAACACCAGCAGCCTCTAAATTAATCTTATCTGTCGCTGGCTCACGACCAATAGCCCACACCAAGCTTTCAACAGAGGTTTCACGACCATCTTGCAATTTTAATGTCAATGAACCATCTGCATTTTTAACTACTTCTTGAGGAGTCGCTTGTGTATGTAATTCGATCCCATCTTGAGCTAATACTTCAAGCAATGTATCCACTATTAATGGGTCTTGATTACGCATTGGAGCATGTTGACGAACAAAAAGATGGGTATTTACTCCTAAACTATTAAATACTCCAGCTAATTCAACTGCAATATACCCTGCCCCCACAATTGCTACTGACTTCGGTAAAGCATCTAGTGCAAATACACCATCAGAAGTGATACCGTATTCAGCCCCTTTCACATTGGGTACAGTTGGACGACCACCTGTTGCAATCAGAATATGGTCTGCTGTGACCTCCTCAACGGAACCATCAGCATAACTCACTTCTAATGTTTTAGCATCTTTAAAGCGAGCAAAACCATTTAAAACATCAACATTATTTTTTGCCAGCACATTACCATATGAGGTATGAATGCGCCCAATATAGGCCTGGCGACTCTCAACTAATTTGGCATAATCAAAATTATTTACCGTAATGTCAAAACCATAATCAGGGGCGTAATGGTTAATCGCTTCTGCAACTTGTGCACCATAGAACATCACTTTTTTGGGTACACATCCCACGTTCACACAAGTGCCACCTAAATGTTTTGCTTCAATAATGGCACATTTTTTCCCATAGCTTGCTGCTCGATTAATTGAAGCAATACCACCACTACCACCGCCGATAGCAATATAATCATAATGTTTAGCCATAAACTATTCCTCGATCTATAAAAACAAAAGCAACTTATTCGTTAAGCGCTTTATCAAATTAAATTTGCATAGAAGACTAATGTTTCATATGCCCTGAATTCAACATTTTATCAATATACGCCATCGCTAATGCTGAAACAATAAAGGCTAAGTGAATAACTACTTGCCACATCATTTGCTTTTCATCAAGATTTGAAGCATTGATAAATGTTTGTAATAAATGAATAGAAGAAATACTGATAATTGCCATTGAAAGTTTTACTTTCAAAATAGTCGCATTAACGTGATCCAACCATTCTGGCTGATCAGGGTGATCATCTACTTTTAATCTAGAGACAAAAGTTTCATATCCTCCAACAATAACCATAACCAAAAGATTTGCAATCATCACCACATCTATTAAATTTAATACCGCTAACATAACAGTATTTGAATCCATTTCATTTAAATTGATAACTAGATGATACAATGATTTAATAAACTTATACGCATATATCCCCTGTACAACAATCAACCCTAAATAAATAGGTAATTGTAACCAACGACTTGCGAAAATAATTTTACCTAAAATATTTGCCCTAGTATTTAATTCCGAATGCATATATCTCCTATAAATAGCAATACAAAAATAAATTACAACGCTCAAATTCTAACAATTTTTTGCCAAAAAATTAAGATATTTAACCGCTTGCACCTTATATTTTAAAACCTTGTCCATCGTTCCAAGAAACCGTATATTCTAGAGGTAAACGGCAACTTGGCAACGCTGGGTTTGCTGCTTTACCGATAGCTAGTAGCATAACAGGCAAATAACGTTCTGCATCTATATTCAATAATTTTAATACAGCAGGGCGCTCAAACACGCCTATCGCATGAGTATCATAGCCCTTATCTTTGGCAATTAGCATTAATTGCATTGCCGCCAAACTAGTATCAATTAATACCTGATCTCTAATTTCTGCTTGAGTTGCTTGGTTATGAAGATTTAGTAAAAAATCAAATTTACGTTCACGAAACTCTTTATGCAAACACCCAGTTTCTACCGATTGATCAACAATTGCGCCTAATAATTTTTCATATTGCAAATCTGCCAATATCACCACAATAGCAGACGCTGTTTCACAAGGTGGGCCATTAAAGGCAACATTTTTTGATAATGCTGCTTTAAGAATTTCATCATCAATAATGACAAAACGCCAAGGTTGCAGATTTGCTTTTGAGGGAGCAAGCTGGGATAAAGCGACCATTTCTTCTAATTCAGTTCTACTAATCTTAATTGTTGAATTAAAAGCTTTGATAGTTTTACGCTGTTCAATCGTATGTTTCAATTCCATCTCTTTTCTCCTATCTTTCCAACGATTGAGATAGTCTATAATTTAAAGATTAGGAATGTAATAATTGAAAAGAGTTATTCTGCATATTTATTGAAATAGGTCAAAATTATCAAATAATCATATTAGAGCAGGAGTAAAGATTTAGCTTGCCCAAGCATGCACACTAAGGTGCTTTCCAAAATGACTTTCAATTAAGCGTTTTGTAATTTGATGTTGCGGATTCAGTAAAACCTCTTTCGTCAAGCCATACTCTACTACTTCGCCACTTTGCATCACCATTATTTTATCGGCAATATGTTTAATCAGACCTAAATTTTGCCCCACATAAATATAAGCAATCCCTTGTCGCTGCTGGACACTTAACATTAAATTAATTAATTGTGTTTTGACTGAAAAATCCAGTGAATTAATCGTATCATCCGCAATAATAATTTCCGGTTCTAAAATTAAAGCGCGAGCAAACGCAATACGCTGCTTTTGTCCACTGGAAGCCTCTGAAATAGGAATGAGCGCTTGCTCAGGATACATTCCTACCAATTTTAGCGTATTAAAAATACGCTCATTTCTTTCCTCTTCATTTAAATCTGTCGCCAAGCGGAGCGGAGCATCTAAAATTTGTCCTATATTATAATTAGGATCAAAGGCATCGTTAGGGTCCTGAAACATCATACGAATATGCTTAGCCCGGTATTTATAATCGCCAAATGAAAGCGGTGTTCCTCTAAAAATCAGTTCCCCAGATGTTGGCTTAACCATACCAGCAACCATTTTAGCCAAGGTAGATTTCCCAGCTCCGTTTTCACCAATAATCGCTAAAGTTTCCTTGCGATTTAGGGTAAAAGAAACTTCTTTTACCGCATAAAAATCTTGTTTATGAAACAGGCTACTACGTTCAATAAAACGCTTATTCAGATGATTAACTTCGAGTAATGCCATAATGAATTGGGACTTAGAAATAAAGTGATAGTTTACCGCAAAAAAGAAATAAAAAAAGACCGCTTGTACAAGCGGTCTAATTTGTGGAATTTTTTACAAATTATAAAACATTCACACAGTTTAAGTCTTCGAAAGATTGTTCTAAGCGTTTAGACATAGACTCTTCCATTTTGCGTAACCAAACACGTGGATCATAGTATTTTTTGTTTGGTGCATCAGGGCCTGTCGGGTTGCCTAATTGACCTTGTAAGTATGCTTCGTTTGCTTTGTAGAATTGAAGAATACCGTCCCACGCAGCCCATTGAGTATCGGTGTCGATGTTCATTTTGATTGCACCGTAGCTGATTGCTTCGCGGATCTCTTCACGGCTTGAACCTGAACCGCCGTGGAAAACGAAGTCTAATGATTTTGCCGGTAAACCACGCTCTTTAGACACATACTCTTGTGAAGCACCTAAAATTGATGGTTTTAATTTCACATTACCCGGTTTGTAAACACCGTGTACGTTACCGAATGCTGCCGCAATCGTGAAACGATGGCTGATTGGGCTTAATTGGTCGTAAACGTATAACACTTCAGAAGGCTGGGTGTAAAGTTTAGATTCATCTACATCAGAGTTATCTACACCATCTTCTTCACCACCGGTTACGCCGATTTCGATTTCAAGAGTCATTCCGATTTTGTCCATACGGGCTAAATATTCACGGCAGATTTCCATATTTTCTTCAATCGGCTCTTCTGATAAGTCGATCATATGTGAAGAGAATAATGGGCGACCGGTTTCTGCGAAGTGTTTTTCGCCTGCTTCAAGTAAGCCATCGATCCAAGGTAATAAGTTTTTCGCTGCATGGTCGGTGTGAAGAATGACAGGCACGCCATACTCTTCAGCTAATTGATGAACGTGTTTTGCACCTGCAATCGCCCCTAATACATCTGCACGAGCGCCTGAAGCCGGCTTAATGCCTTTACCTGCATAGAATTGTGCACCACCGTTTGAGAATTGTACGATTACCGGTGATTTCACACGGGCTGCCGTTTCTAACACAGCGTTTACTGAGTCTGAACCCACGCAGTTAACTGCCGGAATAGCGAAGTTGTGTTCTTTAGCATAAGCGAAAACTTTTTGTACGTCGTCGCCTGTTACTACACCCGGTTTTACGATGTTTAATAATGACATTTTTTGCTTCCTTTGTATGAAATGTGCAAAAGCACATTGTTAAAATATACGGTCAAACTTTGCAAAATTTTCACAAAATTTGACCGCTTGTAACTGTTAGCCGTTAGCTCGTTTTTCTAAGATTTCCACTGCCGGTAATACTTTACCTTCCACGAATTCTAAGAACGCACCGCCACCGGTTGAAATGTAAGAAATTTTGTCTTTGATACCGAATAAATCAATCGCAGCTAAGGTATCGCCACCACCGGCAATTGAGAATGCACCGTTTGCCGTTGCTTCTGCAATCGCATTTGAAATCACTTCAGTTCCTTTACGGAAGTTAGGGAACTCAAACACGCCGACCGGACCATTCCAAAGGATGGTTTTTGAATTACGAATAATTTCAGCTAATTGCTCTGCCGATTTTTCACCAATATCGAAAATTGATTCATCAGCTTGTACTTCACTTACCGCTTTTTCCGTTGCCTGTGCAGTTTCAGAGAACTCAGTACCTACACGCACATCAACCGGAACAGGAATATTGGTTACTTGTGCTAAACGTTTTGCTTCAGGGATTAAATCTTCTTCGTATAATGATTTGCCCACAGCGTGACCTTCTGCGGCAATAAAGGTATTGGCAATACCACCGCCCACGATTAATTGGTCGGCAATTTTAGAAAGCGAATCAAGCACCGTTAATTTAGTGGATACTTTTGAACCACCTACAATGGCTAACATTGGGCGTTGTGGCTCTTTTAATGCTTTGCCTAATGCATCTAATTCAGCGGCTAATAATGGACCTGCACACGCAACAGGGGCATATTCTGCCACACCGTAAGTTGAGCCTTCCGCACGGTGAGCCGTACCGAATGCGTCCATTACAAATACATCACAAAGTGCTGCATATTTTTTCGCTAATTCAGGGTCGTTTTTCTTCTCACCTTTGTTAATACGCACGTTTTCAAGCACCACGATTTCATTTTCGTTTACTTCAACGCCGTCTAAGTAATCACGCACTAAACGAACAGGAACACCTAAATCTGATGCATTTAAGTAATCAACCACAGGTTGTAAAGAGTTTTCCTCTTCAAATACGCCTTCTGTCGGACGACCTAAATGCGAAGTTACCATTACTTTAGCACCTTTTTGTAACGCTAATTTTAAGGTTGGAATGGTGGCAACAATACGGGCATCTGATGTTACTTTGCCATCTTTTACCGGTACGTTAAGGTCAGCACGAATAAATAAACGTTTACCCGCTAAATCAAGGTCAGTCATTTTAATAACAGACATAGTTTGTTCCTCTTTAGATTAAAATTTAAAAGTGATAACGGTCGGATTATATCAGTTTCTAATCATTTTGGGCTAACCTAGATCAAATAAATGATTAATTTTTTATCATTTTAGAATGCTATTATCCTGACTGTTCTTATTTCCCCCCCAATATGCTTGGTTAATTAAGCAAGAATTGCAAATTCCCCACAAAATTTAACCGCTTGTCACTAAAAATAAAGCTGTTTGAAAATCCATTCAAACAGCTTATAGAATTTAGAGTGAATTAAAGAAAATCACCAAGATAATCACCGGAATCACAAAGCGAACATAGTTAAACCAAATAGTGGTAAACATTTTACCCGCACCTAATTCCTCCTTAGCCTCTTCTTTTAGAACAAAACCAACGAAAATCGCGCTACCTAAGGCGGTTAAAATAAACAGAATATTGCCACTAATATAATCGAAGGCATCAAAAATACTCTTACCCATAACCTGCACATCTTGCAATATATTGTCACTTAATGCTGATGGAATATTACCCAACAGAAAAATGGTAGCCAAAGTAATAAAAATAGCTTTCTGACGACTAATTTTTGCCTTCTCTTGCAATGCAGTGATAATAACTTCATAAATAGTTAACGAGGTTGTTAATGCCGCTACCACTAATAAACTGAAGAAAATAATTGCAAAAATCGTGCCACCCCACATATTCGAGAACACAATCGGCAAACTTTGGAATACTAAAGTCGGACCTGAATTTGGAGCAACGCCAAAGCTAAATAATGACGGAAAAATCATAAAACCGGCAAGTACCGCAATTAAGGTGTTCATCACCCCAGTAATTGTTGCTGTTTTTACCAAATTCTCGCTCTTATCAAGATAGCTTGAAAGGGTTATCAACACACCAAAACCAAGGCTTAATGCAAAAAATACTTGACCCAGCACAAACACAAACAATTTTGGTGTGATTTTTGAAAAATCGGGCATCAGATAAAAAGTAATGCCTTCAGCAGCCCCCGGTAAGGTAATATTTCGAACCACCATCACAATCAGGAAAATAAACAGAATCGGCATCAAATATTTCACTGAACGCTCAATACCGTCCACAATGCCTTTTACCAAAATAAAATAATTCACCAATACAAAAAGTGCCGTATAAGCAATAATTGTCATTGGGCTATTAAAAATACTTTGTTGGAAGAATTGTTGGGTCGTGCCAACGGTAACAGGTTGAGACAGATCTAGTGTCCCCGTGAGTAGGCTACCGATATAATTTAATACCCAACCACCTAGTACCATATAATAAGCAAGAATACCAAATGCCCCAAGCAAGCCCATATAACCAAGAATTTTCCAACCTGAGGCAATTTTTTTACCATTAGCAAAACCGGCAAAAGCATCGATTGCATTCACTCTCATTCGGCGACCAATTACATTCTCCACTAATATCATAGGGATACCAATTACGATCATCGCAATACAAAATAAAAACACATAAGCACCCCCTCCGTGTTCCCCCACAAGATAAGGGAAACGCCAAGTTGCACCAAAACCGACTGTTGCACCAGCAACAGTCATAATATACGCCAATCGGTTAGACCAAGATTGACGTTCTTGTTGTTGATTTGCCATTTAATACTCCATCGGCTAACAATACCGCTTCAGCCAACAAGCGGTCAGATTTTTAGAAAATATTACAAATTAAATGAAGAGTGCGAATAACTCGCCAACTTTAACCCTTGAGCCCACCTTCTGCCCTATTGAACGCTGCACCTGAATTTGGGTAATATCGGCAGATTGATAAATCCTACGGGTAAAATCAGTATCGTGATTTGAAATTAATACGGGAACGCCTAATCCTTTCATTTCTAAAGCCAGTGTTGCCAAACGCCCTTGTTGCTCTAGGCTAAAACCACCGCCAGCATATTGCGTAAAATTCGTTTCTTGTGCTAAAGGAGCGTAAGGTGGGTCGCAGTAAATCACATAATCCGTTAATTGATTTTTTGCCAACTCAAAGACCTGTTCAAAATCCGCACACACAAAAGTTGCCTTTTGTGCTTTTTCAGCAAAAAAACGTAGTTCTTTTTCTGGAAAATAATGGGTTTTATAACGCCCAAAGGGAACATTGTACCCTTTTTTCTGGTTATAACGGCAAAGTCCGTTATAGCCAAATCGATTTAAATACAAAAAAATCACCGAGCGACGAAAAATATCTTTTGAGCGATTAAACTCCGCACGGCGTGCTTTATAAAAGGCTTCTGTATTCGCTTGTGGGTGAAGAAACAGTTGCTTTGTTTGCGCAATATATTCCTCAACATCTGCTTTCACCACGTTGAAAAGATTAATCAAGTCAGGATTAATATCAGCAAGAATATAACGTTCAAAATCTGTATTCAGAAAGACCGAACCTGCACCAACAAAAGGCTCGACTAAACAAGCCTTTTTTGGCAAATGGGTTTGAATATCTGGAATTAAGCGATATTTACCGCCAGCCCATTTTAAAAAGGCTCGATGCTTAGGGTGATTCATTTCATTTTAAACATTAACGTTGGGTAAAACGCTCAATAGAGGCTAATACTTGAGATTCTGTGGCTTGCGATGAAACGTAAGCTTCACCAAGTGATTTCAATAAAATTAGGCGTAATTGACCTGCCAGCACTTTTTTATCTCGCCACATATAAGGTAGATATTCTAAAGGCTCCATTCCATCAGGTGAAATTGTTGGCAAATTTGCTCGGGCCAATAATTTTTCCAAGCGAGCAACCTCTTGAGGGCTTAAATCCCCCAGAATACGAGATAATTCCGCAGCCTCTAGCATACCAACCGAAACAGCCTCTCCGTGTAACCATACACCATAGCCCATACGTGCTTCAATGGCGTGTCCAAAGGTATGTCCTAAGTTTAGTAATGCACGATCCCCTTTTTCCGTTTCATCTCGACCAACCACGTCAGCTTTTAGCTGGCAACAACGCTGAATACAATATTCCAGCTCATCTTGCTTGAGACTGACCAAATCATCAATATGCTTTTCAAGCCATTCAAAAAAAGTAACATCAAAGATTGCACCGTATTTGATGACTTCCGCCAAACCAGCACTGACTTCTCTTTTGGATAAGGTATGGAGCGTATTGGTATCAACAATCACAGAAACAGGCTGATAAAAAGCCCCAATCATATTTTTACCGAGTGGGTGGTTTACTGCCGTTTTCCCGCCTACTGAAGAATCAACTTGAGCCAGTAAAGTGGTCGGAATTTGTATAAAACGAATACCACGTTGGTAAGAGGCAGCTGCATAGCCTGCAACATCACCGATTACACCACCGCCTAAAGCAATTAAAGTGGTATCGCGATTATGATTTTTTTCTAATAATGCGGTAAAAATCAAATTTAATGATTCTAGCGTTTTATATTCTTCACCGTCGGGAATCAATACCGAATCAACGTGGCAACCCAGCTCCTTTAACGCATTTGTTACCACACTAAGATAATGTGTCGCCACCGTTGGATTTGAGACAATCATCACCTTATCTCCAGATTTTAATGGGCTATAACTAGCAGGCTGATTTAATAACCCTGCACCAATTATAATCGGGTAACGACGCTCTTTTAATTCCACATTGACTTGTAACATATCTTAGCTCCTTTCTTACCTGGCTACTGTAAATTATCAATCATATCAATAATTTGATTTGCCACTACTTTAGCGCTCTGCTCGTCCGTATGAATAGTAATATCTGCAATTTCTTCATACAATGGGTTACGGATTTTCGCTAACTCTTCCAACGTTTTACGGGGGTCTTCCGTTTGCAATAAAGGACGTTTTTTATCTCGCTGAGTACGTTCAAACTGTTTATCCACTGTCGTTTCTAAATAAATAACGATACCACGAGCCGATAACACATTACGGTTATCTTTAGATAAAATCGAACCACCGCCAGTTGAAAGCACGATACCATAATTTTGCGTCAGTTCATTTAGAATACGTTCTTCACGCTTACGGAAACCCTCTTCACCTTCAACATCGAAGATCCAATCAATATCCGCACCTGCTCGTTCTTCGATCACACTGTCGGAATCCATAAATTCCATACCTAATGTTTGAGCAAGCTGACGACCAATCGTACTTTTACCTGCTCCCATCGGCCCAATCAAAAAAATATTACGTTTTTCAGCCATTATTTCTTCTTCATTTTAAAATTTACTAAACATTTGATCTGTGAAATTAAAAGAAAAAATGACCGCTTGTTCTACAAGCGGTCTGATTTCTTTAAAAAATTGCAATAAAACTCATTTATTGACTAAGGAATATACAAATATAACTCACAAATCGCCCAAAATAAAATTGGCACTTATTATCGCAAGAAATCCCCCTATTTTTCAACTTTTAAGAGCATTATCCTTGTAATAAATTATTAGAATAATTCACCGCTTTTTAGCACCCCTGGTGGAGGTAATCCTAAACGTAACGGCGCAGATTCTGTTTTTTGAGGCGCTTTTTCAGTATAAGCTCTCTCTACAATATAACGTTTTGTAGGCTCGGTACCCTTAATAAAATACTCTTTACGTCCATTTCCCAAGAAACCACTATTAGGGTCAATATTAACCTCAATAATATTTTTTGGAAGGGTACTTTTTTCGACAGGCTTATCTGACAATGCAACTTTCATATAATTTGTCCACGCTGGTAAAGCAGTACTAGAACCTGAAGCACCTCTACCTAATACTCTTTTATTATCATCAAAGCCAACGTACACAACAGTAGAAATATTAGCACCAAATCCCGCATACCAAGTTGCCTTGGCATTATTGGTTGTACCAGTCTTCCCGCCCACATCCGCTCGTTTTATCGTATTGAGCATTTTATAGCTTGTTCCTCGCCAGCCATATTCAGGCTCACCAGTAATTGCTGTAGCTAAAGCACTACGCATTAAAAAAGCGAGTTCATCACTAATAACATGAGGAGCGTAACGTAACCCTTTGATATGATGAGAAGATTCTGCCATTAAGCTCGGCGCATTTTTCTCGCTATTGTTCGCTTGTAATTCAGGTTCTGAATCACCAACATCTTCCACAACATCGTCGTCATCATTATTCGAGGAATTCACTATAGTTTGTACACCGACTTGAGCTTCATCATGAATTTTGACTGATTCAAAATATTTAGGCTCAGGGTAAACAACTGGGCTATCGCAACTATTACAAGCTACTACAGGATTTGCTTGGTATAACTCGTAGCCTTGGGCATCAATAATACGGTCAATGATATATGGTTCAATCAAATAACCTCCATTATTAAATACTGCATAAGCTCGAGCCATTTCTAATGGCGTAAAAGATGCTGCCCCCAATGCAAGAGATTCTGTTGCAACATACTGATTTCGGTTAAAGCCAAAACGTTGTAAGTAGTCTGCAACATAATCAATCCCTGCCATTTGTAATATACGAATAGCCACCATATTTTTCGATTTACCTAATGCAACACGGGTTCTCAACGGGCCGCCATAAACCCCATCGGCATTTTTAGGCCGCCACTCTTTTTGCCCTTTCTTTTTAATAACAATAGGAGAATCGCTAATTGTTGTTGAAAGACTTAGCCCTTTATTCATTGCCGCTGTGTAAATAAACGGTTTAATCGCAGAGCCTACCTGAACTAATGACTGAGTCGCACGATTGAAACGGCTTTGTTCAAAGCTAAAGCCTCCAACGATAGATTCAATGGCACCGTTTTCACTATTAATTGACACTAGGGCTGAATTTACCTCGGGAATTTGTCCTAAAGCCCACTCCTTATTTTTATTTTGACGTACCCAAATTTGTTCACCTGCTTTTAACCCTTTAGGTGCAAAAGAAGCATTTGTACGTTTTAAAACAGAGATATCACCATTTGCCAATAAAATTGTATATTTTGATTTATCTGCTTGCATTACAACAGCTGGTGTAAACGGCTCTGATTTTGGCAGCTTACTTAAATGATCGATAATTTTCTCATCGTCCCAAGCAGAACTACCTGTCCATAATTTTTCAGCGCCTCGCCAACCATGACGGCGGTCATAATCAATCAAATTTTCACGTAACGCATCTTGTGCTGCTTTTTGGTCTGCTGAAAGTACCGTGGCGTACACTTTTAAGCCTTTGTTATAAGCAATATTTTCTCCATAGCGTTTCACAATTTCTTGACGAACCATTTCTGTCACATAATCCGCTCGAAATTCTAATGTCGCACCATAGTAGTTAGCTACTACTGGCTCTGCTTTAGCTTTCTCATATTCCTCTTTTGTAATATCTCCGGTTTCTAGCATTCTCCCAAGCACTACATTACGACGGTCTTCCGCCCGTTTTACTGAATAAAGTGGGTTCATCGTTGAAGGCGCTTTTGGAAGCCCTGCAATAATTGCTATTTCAGAAAGGGTTAAATCTTTCAAAGCTTTATTAAAATAAGTTTTAGCCGCAGCGGCAACACCGTGAGAACGATACCCTAGGTAAATTTTGTTTAAATACAGCTCCAGAATCTCATTTTTACTGAGAACCTGTTCAATTTCTAAAGCTAAAATTGCCTCTTTGGCCTTACGCTCTAAACTACGTTCAGGTGTTAAGAAAAAGTTTTTCGCCAGCTGCTGGGTGATTGTACTTGCACCTTGAGTATCCCCCTGGCTAGTGCGCCATATTGCACGCATAATACCTTTAGGATCGATCCCTTTATGCTCGTAAAAACGCGCATCTTCGGTAGCAAGAATCGCTTTTACTAACATCGGTGGAATATCATCAAGCTTGACCGGAATACGGCGTTCTTCTCCTACTTCACCAATTAATTTACCATCTAAGGTAAAAATCTGCATAGGCTGCTGTAACTCTACATTTTTCAGCGTTGCCACATCAGGCAAATCAGATTTGAAATGCATGTACAGTAAACCACCAATTACCCCACCTAAAATCAAGAGTGAAAGTAAAGCACTAAATATTATTTTTGCGATCCGCATCGAAAAAATCTCTTTTGGTTAATGACGAAACATAAATTTAAAGCCAATATTAGGTTACTAAGTATAAGCTAAAAAAGCTTACTTCGCATAACTAATTGCAAAACTTTACTTACTATACTTATTATGAAATTACTTAAACCACATTCAAAAATACCGTCAAACCGTATCATCTTAGGCTTAAGTGAAGATGAACAACGTTACTGCTTAGTCAAAAATAAAGCAGAAAAATTCACCGTTTTTTGGCAAGCCAAGCCTGCGAGCATCGAAGAGCTTATCGGTAATCTCACCCCACAAGAGCAAGCAATGATGACGCTGGTTCGCCCGATTCATTACCAATACATTTGGCGAAAAACCGTTTTTATGGCTAACACTCTCAATGAAGCTCAATTACACCGTAAGGTAATTCACATTTTAAAAAATGAGCAGCCACTTGCATTGGATTTACTCAATATTGACTATCAGCGATTTCCAAGCAGCAACTATAATCTGGATAAAGTGGTTATTTACGCCGTGCGAAAAAGTTATACCGAGAATTTGAGCCAATTTAACAGCATCTTAGATTGTGAGCTTCATTGCTATGCACGGGCGATAGTTCATTTAACACAATCCCAAAATAATCAGCCAGTGCCCTGTTTTTCATTTAAACAGAAGTACTTCCAATTTACCGAGACGGAATTACTGATATTGCAAACAGAGCCTGAAAATTGCATTCATCTGTCTCAAATTAACCATCTTGAAATCGAATCTGAGCAAGACAAACAGTTATATTGTCTCGCCTTAGGAGCAAGTTTATGGAATGGCAAGGTATTGATTTAAGTGCTAATCGAAAAAATAACTGGCTTGCCGGCAGTGATAAAGGCATCAAAAACGTGATTTATACACTTTTATTATCTGCCCTCATTAGCTTGGCTCTGATTTTTCTCTATTTGCAAAAAAATCAAGAAATTCAACCGCTTGCACAGCAATTAGAGCTGGTAAAAACCGATATATTAAATATTGAAAATAAAATTATCAGCTTGAATAGTAATCATACAAACACCTTGCCCTTTGCCGAGCATAAAAAAATAACACAACTACTGGCAATAATAGATAACTTACCACTCAAAAATGGGGGAATTGAAGCGATACAAATTTATCTTGAAACCGATCTCTATTTAAAAATAATCGGTAATTTAGATAATCAATCTGATTTTCAAAGTCTAGAATATTATTTATATCAGCAAGATTTATTTGAAACCAAAACCGAGCAAATTAATGTTAATCATAAAAATGAAATTCAATTTATTTTCACACTGAAACATAAAGGTAATTAATATGTTTTCTATACATTCTAAAATTGAAGCTGCATATTCCAATCCAAACAGTTCATTATTTCAGTTTATTTGGTTTATCCGAAAATATCCGAAAGTATTACCATTTGGCATTATGATGATATTCATCATTCCACCTATGATTATATTGATAAAATCCTATATTGAGGTTAATCATATTTTAAAAAATATAGAAAATGAAAAGATTAACTTTAATCATCAACAAAACAAATATGACTCAATTATCAATAAAGCTAAAGATCAGAACAGCCAAGAGAATAATTTAACCAAAATAAACAGCAATATACAAATATTAGCTAAAAAACACCAACTAACCATTGAAAGTTTACAATGGAATTTAGAACAAGGTAAAAGTATTGAATTGAGTATTATCGGCAATAGCCGATCTTTATTTGATTTTATCAATTCAGTTAATCAAATACCTTATTTGAAATACAATGCGATTAGCCTCATCAAATCTCGGCAAGACAGAAAAGTTGAAATGAATACTACCTTAGTCATATTAGCTAATAAGGAATAACAATGTGTAATTGGTTTTTATTTATTACTTTATTTATCAGTTTTTCTGTAAAAGCAAATGATCCTTTCTTTGGAGAAAAACAGGAAACTCAAGCCTCAGGCAACATCGCTGAAAGCAATGTGGAATTTGCAAAAAATACTGAAAACATCACCGCTTGTAAAGTACCTGATAACCTTTCTGCACAAAATATAGTAACTGATTTTGACAAAATGACACTGATAGGATTAGTTAAAATCAATGAAGTAATGCGTGCATTATTTATTGATGAAAAACAACAATTACTTGCTCTAAAAGAAAATGACTTGCTTAACAATGAAATTGAAATAAAACATATTAATCTTAAATCCATTACTTATATTAACTGGAAATTAACTAAAGATTGTAATATCCCTTATGAAATTAACATCAAATTATAGAGATTGATATGTGGCGAATTTTTATATATTTCTTATGCGGTTTTTCATTAGCCTATGCGAATACCATTTCCATAGCTTTAAAAAATGCTCCAACTTCGCTTATTTTTACTTATTTAGCGGAAGAAACCGGTAAAAATATGATGCTTGATGATAATATTGAAACCAAATCAACACTACGATTAGAAAATAAATCGGTTGACGAGATTTTTAAAACGCTTGGCAAAGTCAATAAATTATCCTTAACGCAAGAAGATGATATTGTTTATATTCACAAAAAAGAGGAAAAAGCGGCTGACTTAACGCCTCTGCCAATAATGAATTTGCAAAATAATGGGCAAAATACACCGCTTGTCACCGCCCCTAAATTAATCACAAAAACCTTGAAACTACATTATGCAAAGGCTTCAGAGGTGATTGAGTCGTTAACCAAAGGCAGCGGAACGTTTTTATCGGAAAACGGTTATATTCACTTTGATGAAAGAAGCAATAGCCTGATTGTGAAAGACAGTGCAAAATCGCTTAAAAATATCGAGAATTTAGTAAAACAGCTCGACCAACCCACCGAGCAAATTGCGATTGAGGCTAGAATTGTCACCATTAGTAGCGAGCATTTGCAAGAGCTTGGCGTTCGCTGGGGAATTTTTTCTCGTGAGGCTGGGCACTATAAATTTGGCGGACGGCTGGAAGGCAATGGACTCAATGATGTCACCAATAACTTAAATGTAAATTTTCCGGTTACTGGTGGAGCATCTGCCGTATTACAGGTTGCGTCCATTAATAGCAGAGTGCTTGATTTAGAATTAAGTGCATTAGAACAAGAAAATAGTGTGGAAATTATTGCCAGCCCACGCCTGTTAACCACCAATAAAAAGCCGGCAAGTATCAAGCAAGGCACAGAAATTCCTTATGTAATGTATAACACCAAGTCTGAGGCTACCGATGTCGAATTTAAAGAAGCGGTATTAGGGCTTGAAGTCGTTCCACACCTTTCAACCCAAAATCAAATTCTACTCGATCTGATCGTTACCCAAAATTCGCCAAATTCCCAATCCGGCAGTAGTGGCTTAATTACGATTGATAAACAAGAGCTAAATACGCAAGTATTTGCCAAACACGGCGAAACCATTGTACTTGGTGGTATTTTTCAACATTTAACCCAAAAAGGCGAAGATAAAGTGCCGATTTTAGGCTCAATTCCCTTCATCAAGCGGTTATTTAGTCAAACTCGAGATAAAATCAGCAAAAGAGAGCTAGTCATTTTTGTGACGCCTTATATCCTTCAATCTAATGAAAAGAGCAGCAACCGCAAAAAATCAAAATAGCACATCATAAACGCAAGCAAAAACAGGGGAACTGTGATAGAATCAGCCGTCATTTTTTGAGTTAAAGATTTAGAGGTTTTATGAAAATTTCCCCACGTCGCCGTGCAAGAGAATGTGCGGTGCAAGCCATTTATTCTTGGTATATTTCCCAAAACACGGTTGAAGAAGTGGAATTGGCGTTTGTGACCGATCAAGATATGAAAGGCGTTGATATGCCTTATTTCCGTAAACTTTTCCGTGGCGTTGTGGATAATGTAGAAGCCATTGATGAAGCATTACGCCCTTATTTAGATCGTAAAGAGTCAGATGTTGATCCTATTGAACGTTCTATTTTGCGTTTATCAACTTACGAATTAAAATTTGAACACGATGTGCCTTTCCGTGTAGTCATCAATGAAGGGATTGAAGTCGCTAAAGTGTTCGGCTCTGATGACAGCCACAAATACATTAACGGCATTTTAGATAAATTAGCCCCAGCATTAGGCAGAAAATAATAAGATTCCCCAATTTATACATAAATTGGGGATTTTGATCATAACGCTCAAGGAGATTTTTTATGGGTGAATTTGATATTATCGAACGCTATTTTAATGCTTCTCAACGCCCACCTCGCAAAGATGTTTTACTTTCTATCGGCGATGACTGTGCGCTCACCTCACTCAAACCGAATCAGCAACTTGCGATAACGACCGATACCCTTGTCTGCGGAACCCACTTTCTCCCGACTATTTCACCAGCCGATCTCGCTTATAAAAGTGTAGCGACCAATTTAAGCGATCTTGCCGCAATGGGAGCAGAACCTGCGTGGATCTCTTTAGCCTTAACGTTACCTGAAATTAATCACGATTGGCTAGCGGAATTTAGTGAACATTTCTTTGAGATTCTTGATCACTATAATGTTGATTTGATTGGAGGGGATACCACTTGTGGGCCACTATCTTTGACAATCACAGCTCAAGGCATTGTGCCACAAGATAGAGGCTTATTCCGCCATAATGCCAAAGTGGGTGATTGGATCTATGTTTCCGGCACACTCGGTGACAGTGCAGGTGGTTTGCAACTTCTGCTAAATCAGCAAAGCGAGCAAGTGAATTGGAATAAAGAGCAAAGCTACCTGATTCAACGCCATTTACGCCCAACACCTCGAGTTTTACTTGGCTTGACTATCGCCTCTATTGCTAATGCAGCGATTGATATTTCAGATGGTCTATTGTCTGATTTAAGCCATATTTTAAAGCGCAGTGACTGTGGTGCAGTATTAAACCTTGAGAATTTCCCCTTGTCTGACGCCTTACTCAGCTGTTATTCTCGAACAGAGGCAGAATATTTTGCCTTAAACGGTGGCGAAGATTACGAACTCTGCTTTACCGTGCCAAATGACAACAAAGCCAAATTAGACAAAGCATTAGCCAATATCGGAGTAACTTATACCTGTATTGGGCAAATTCGTTCGGCTAAAGAAGGTTTAACCCTATTACGTCATAATCAGCCTGTCACCTTGCCCTCACAACGAGGCTACGATCATTTTAAAAAATAACACAATGAAACCAATTAATCTTAAAAACCCGATTCATTTTTTTGCCTTTGGCTTTGGTTCAGGCTTATTAAAGCCTGCTCCCGGCACTTGGGGTAGCCTCGCCGGGCTAATTGTGGCAATAGCCTTGTGGTCTATTACACAATCCCCTCTGTTCTTCGGCTTGCTTACTCTCATTTCTTTCATTGCAGGTTGCATCATTTGCACCAAAGCCAGCCAAGATCTAGAAGTTCACGATGACGGGCGAATTGTTTGGGACGAAATCGTCGCCATCTTTTTGATGTTTACCTGTTTACCCGAATACAATCTGTTAGGCTACCTGCTTGCATTTATCAGCTTCCGCATTTTTGATATTATCAAGCCTTTCCCAATCCGCTATTTTGATGAAAAATTAGAAAGTGGTTTAGGCATTATGTTTGACGATATTCTCGCAGCCATTTTTGCCCTGATTTCACTTCATCTTTTGTATTATTTTATTTAAAAATTTATGCTTACTATTTTATTTATTCATTTTGCCGGACTTATCAGCCCCGGCCCTGATTTCTTCTATGTCGTCAGACAATCCGCCAGCCACTCAGTTAAAAGTGGGGTACTTGCCGCAACAGGGATCTCACTCGGCATTATTTTTTGGGCAGCCTTTGCAATTTTTGGTTTAGCCTGGCTCAGCCATAGTATTGGCTCGCTGTTTCAATATGCTATTATGATTATCGGTGGCTGCTACCTTGCTTATATTGGTTCCAAAATGGTACGGGTAACCGAAAATATCATTTTTGTCGAAAATAAAGCTCAACTCACACCACTAAACCCTTGGCAGGAAATTAAAAAAGGCTTATTAATCAATATCTTTAATGCTAAAGCCGGCGTTTACTTTACCAGCGTAGTTTCTGCTTATATCGATAATTTTACTGAAACACTACAAATGTTCGAACTGCTCCTACTCTTTGTAGTCAGCACCTTTATGTATTTCTGTGTGGTGGCACTACTCTTCTCTCGCCGACCGGTCAGACTATTCTATGCTAAATACAGCCGCTATATTGACAATATCTCAGGCGTAATTTTCATCTTATTTGGCTTAATGCTGATTTATGAAGGACTTACTCCGCTAACAAGCGGTTAAATTTAGCGAAAAATTTGCAAATTCCATTCAGAAAAAACAGTGTTATTTTATACAGTTTCTGCTATGCTACTGCCAATTTTAACTCTGAGATAAAAAAATGATTGGACGATTACACGGCAAAATTATTGAAAAGCAACCACCTGAAATTTTATTAGACGTGCAAGGTGTCGGCTATGAACTACTGCTCCCGATGACCAGTTTCTACAGCCTGCCACAAATTGGCGAAGAGACGACTATTTTCACCCATTTAGTGGTGCGGGAAGATGCTCACTTGCTATTCGGCTTTGCCCAAAAACAAGATAGGACCCTATTCCGTGAATTAATTAAAACCAACGGTGTCGGGCCGAAGCTCGCGTTGGCAATTCTATCGGCAATGTCGGTGTCGCAATTTGCCACCGCGATTGAAAATGAAGAGCTGGCAAAATTAACCAAAATCCCAGGAATCGGTCGGAAAACCGCAGAACGCTTATTGGTGGAACTCAAAGGCAAATTTAAAGGAATGGCGCAGAGTGATTTCTTTGTGGAAGTATCGCACGAGCAAATTGTAGCAAGTAATACGCCAGACCCGGCAAATGAAGCCCTAGATGCCCTAATTGCTCTTGGTTATAAACCTGCCGATGCAGAAAAAATGATTAAGAAAGTGAATAAATCCGGTGCAACGAGCGAACAGCTTATTCGTGAGGCGTTAAAAAATTCATTATAAACATTAAATTATGATTGAAGCAGATAGAATCATCAGTGCCTCGCCTAAGCGTGAGGAAGAAGTTATAGACCGAGCAATCCGCCCGAAACTGCTTGCCGACTATGTCGGACAGCCATCGGTGCGGGATCAAATGGAGATCTTCATCAAAGCCGCTAAATTGCGGGAAGAGGCATTAGATCACTTACTGATTTTCGGGCCTCCAGGTTTGGGTAAGACAACCCTTGCCAATATTGTGGCAAACGAAATGGGGGTCAATATTCGTACCACCTCAGGACCTGTGCTAGAAAAAGCCGGCGATTTGGCGGCAATGCTGACCAACCTTGAACCTTACGATGTGCTGTTTATTGATGAGATTCACCGCCTTTCTCCAGCGATTGAAGAAGTGCTTTACCCTGCAATGGAAGATTACCAGCTCGATATTATGATTGGGGAAGGACCTGCTGCTCGTTCCATCAAGCTCGATCTACCGCCTTTTACCCTTGTAGGGGCAACCACCCGTGCCGGCTCGCTGACCTCGCCGTTACGCGATCGTTTTGGGATTGTACAACGCTTAGAATTTTACTCAGTGGACGATCTTACTCTGATTGTCAAACGTAGTGCCGATTGTTTAAATCTCAATTTGTCGGCAGACGGTGCTTATGAAGTGGCTCGCCGCTCCCGTGGCACACCCCGTATTGCCAACCGCTTACTCCGTCGAGTTCGGGATTACGCCGATGTGCGTAATAACGGCATTATTACCTCCGATATCGCCAAACAAGCTCTGGCAATGCTTGATGTAGATTCGGAAGGCTTTGATTTTATGGACATTAAACTGTTGCAAGCGATTGTAGAACGCTTTGATGGCGGGCCGGTGGGATTAGACAATCTTGCGGCAGCTATCGGCGAAGAACGAGATACGATTGAAGATGTGCTAGAGCCTTATCTGATTCAGCAAGGCTTTCTACAACGCACACCAAGAGGCAGAATTGCTACCAGCAGAACCTATGCCCATTTAGGTATAGCCCAAATAGATTAGTCATATTTCTAAAGGCATTGATACATAAATAAAAAGCGGATAGTTAGTACTATCCGCTTTCATTTGCAAAAAATCAATAAAATTTGACCGCTTATCCGCTAGATTTTTTCAGTCTCAAAACGCTCAAAAGCTAATACTCTGCTTTCTAATTTTCTGAGAACGATTGTCATAATACCGGTAATTACCAAGTAAATAACCCCTGCCATACCATAAATTGATAATGCGTCATACTCTGTACCATAAAGCTGGCGAGCATAACCCATAATATCCATAATCGTAATGGTTGAAGCAAGCGATGTGCCTTTAAAAACTAGCACAATCTCATTACTATAAGAAGGTAAAGCACGTTTTAATGCGTAAGGCACTAAAATTTTCAGTGTATCTAAACGGCTCAAACCAAGGGCTGCGCAAGTTTCCCATTGCCCCTTCGGAATCGCTTTTACCGCACCGTGGAACAACAATGTCGAATAGGCAGCACTGTTTAACGCTAAAGCCAACATTGCACAGAACCAAGCATCGGATAATAATACCCAAGCCGCACTTTCTGTAATCCATTCAAATTGCCCCGGGCCACTATAAATCAAGAAAAATTGAATTAATAAAGGCGTTCCGGTAAAAAGCGTAATAAATCCGTTTACCAACCACTTTAACGGACGATTTTCTAACGAGAGAATAAACGTAAGAATGATCGCTAAAATAAAGGCAATGATGAGCGCCACAAAAGTGAGCTGTAGGCTGGTGCCAATACCCTGTGAAATTTCAACTAAATAATCCCACCACATTAAGCAACTCCTCGCTCAAAACGGGTAAATCTACCTTCTAATACTTTAATCACTCGCTGGCTAATTAGAGTAATCGCTAAATAAATAAGTGCTGCTATCCCATACCAAGTAAAAGGTTGATGAGTATTAGCATTAATTAACTCCGATTGACGCATTAAATCATCTACCCCAATTAACGATACCAATGCCGTATCTTTTAACAGCACTAACCACTGATTGCTTAAGCCCGGTAAAGCGTGTCGCCAGACTTGAGGGAGAATAATGCGAACAAATACTTGCGCTCGGCTTAACCCCAATGCAGTGCCTGACTCCCATTGCCCAACTGGAATAGCTTTAATTGCGCCACGTAAAGATTGGGAAGCATAAGCAGCAAAAATAATACCCAGCGCAATAGCCCCACACCAGAAAGCATTTAACTCCGCAAACTCATCGGTGATCAAGAAAATGACTTGGATAAGACCAAAATAGATCAAAAATACCACTAAAATCTCCGGCAACCCACGCAATAATGTAATTATTATACTAGTTGGTTTACGGATACATGCAATCTTACTGGTTTCAAGTACCACAAAAAAGATTGACAATAACATTCCAATCAAGAGGCTTGCCAGCGCAATCCCTAAGGTCATCAGGGTTGCGTTGACAAGTAAGTTAAAAATATCGCTAGACATTATTTCCCAGCCATCCAAGTATTATAAATTTGCTCATATTTACCATTTGTTTTGATGGTAGCTAAAGCCGAATTTAATTTTTCAAGCAATGCAGTGTTAGATTTATTTACCGCAATACCATATCCATTACCAAAAAAGGCTTTATCGACTACTTTTTCCCCCACGAAATCTAACTCTTTTTCGGTTTTTAGCCACTCTGCCAATACTGGTGTATCACCAAATACCATATCAACACGTCCATTTTTTAAATCTAACACTGCTGATTGTAGGCTAGCGTAAGGTTTTAAATTATATTGTTTGGCATTTTTGCTTAAGTATTGTTGAAAAGTTGTACCATTTTGCACGCCGACATTCTTAGCTGTTTCAGGTGTAAATTTACCCTTCATTGCGACATAACTTACTGAGTTTTCTAAATAAGCATTGGTAAAGGCAACCTGTTTTTGACGCGCTTCAGTAATATCCATGCCTGAAATAATTGCATCAAAATTTTTAAATTTTAATCCCGCAATTAAGCTATCGAATGATTGCGTTTTAAATTCGCAAGTTGCTTTTAGTTCTTCACATAATGCTTTTGCAATATCTACATCAAAGCCAATAACTTCACCTTTTTCATTTGTTGTTTCAAAAGGGGCGTAAGAAGGCTCCATCGCAAAAGTGATAGTTTCTTGTGCATTGGCAGAAAGCGTTGCAAATGCGATAGCGGAAGCTAATAATAATTTTTTCATTGTTGTGTCCTTTTTCTGTTGTTATAGATTACTCTGAGTGAGATAAATATTGAGCAAATTGCTCTGTTTTCGGTGATTCAAAACAACTTGCATCACCTTGTTCAATAATTGTACCTTTTTCCATGTACACCACTTTGCTTGCCACCTTACGAGCAACGCCTACTTCGTGAGTCACAATCACCTGAGTAATGCCTGTAGATTGCAATTCTTTAATAATATCAACTACTTGTGCAGTAATTTCCGGGTCAAGTGCTGCGGTAGGTTCATCAAATAATAAGACCTGTGGCTGCATCATCAATGCACGTGCAATCGCTACCCGTTGTTGTTGCCCACCAGAAAGGTGTAAAGGGAAACGCTCCGCAAATTCACTTAACCGTAAACGATCTAAATGCCCTTTTGCTCGAGTAATAGCCTCTTCTTTGCTTAATCCTAACACCTTCATAGGCGCTTCAATTAAATTTTGCATTACGGTCAAATGTGGCCAAAGGTGATATTGTTGAAACACCATTCCTACTTCACGGCGCAGCAAACTAACTGCTTTAGTATTAGTTTTAGCTGTCAAATCAAATTGGTGATTAGCTATCTCTAAGGTCCCCGATTGCGGTACTTCCATTAAATTTAAAGTGCGAATTAACGTACTTTTACCTGCACCACTAGGCCCAAGCAGCACGACCGTATCACCTTTTTCAATTTCTAAATTAATGTCAAATAAAGCTTGATTTGAGCCATAGAAAAAATTGACATTTTGAATACGAATTGCCATTCGTGAAAATCCTACCTTGTTCAAACAATGAATGAATAGTAATTATTTTTGCATAAATATGCAAATAAATTTTTTAGTTATTTGAAATATTTATACAAAATAACCGCTTGCATACATTAAAAATATACAAGCGGTCTAATTTTTTCAGAATTTTGCAATTTATTAGGCTATAATCTGCCCCCTAATTATTTTTCAATTACCATTTTAGTATGATTAAATCACTGTTTTCATTATTTTTCAGCTTGTTGATGATCACTACATCTCAGGCTAGCCTGTTCTCCTCGCAGCCAAAATTTTTAAAGGCTGAAGAGGCTTTCGTATTTTCTCTAGAAAATCAAGATAATACTTTGCACTTAAAGTGGGATATTGCAAAAGATTATTATCTTTACAAAAAAGAGATTAAAATCACCCCACATAACATTGAGCTAGGTGAAATAACACTCCCTACTGCAGAACAGCATAATGACGAATTTTTCGGCCTAGTTGAAATCTACCGAAATCAATTGCAACTAACTGCACCTTTCAAAACTATTAAAAATGATGCTTCAATCGTAGTGGAATATCAAGGTTGTACCAAAGGTTTTTGCTATCCGCCGGAACGAGTAGAGCTGAAATTTGACAGCATTCTTTCTGCCACACCTGAAGAACTTGAGCAACTAGGAACACAAGCGGTCGAAAAAAGTGAACATTTTGCAAAAAACGACAATGAGACCAAAGCAGAGCAAGATCAACTGGCTGAAAATTTAGCTAATAATCGTTTTTCCATTTTTTGGTTTTTTGTATTAGGCGTTGGATTAGCATTCACCCCTTGCGTACTGCCGATGCTACCTCTTCTTTCTGCGATTGTTATCGGTAACAAACAACGCCCTTCCACCGCCAAAGCATTGCTGTTAAGTATTGCCTATGTGCAAGGAATGGCAGTTACTTACACCTTGCTCGGCTTAATTGTAGCGGCTATCGGCTTGCCTTTCCAAATCGCCTTACAAAGCCCACCAGTGTTGATTGGTTTATCTATCGTCTTTATTCTGCTTGCCTGCTCAATGTTTGGCTTATACGAAATCCAGCTACCAAACAGCTGGCAACAAAAACTCAATGCAATGAGCCAAAAACAGCAAGGTGGTGCGTTGGGTAGTGTCTTTTTAATGGGGATGATCGCAGGCTTAATTGCTTCCCCTTGTACTTCTGCCCCACTTTCCGGTGCGTTGCTTTATGTGGCACAAAGTGGCGATTTAGTCACCGGTGGCTTAGCCCTCTATCTACTCGCACTGGGAATGGGCTTGCCGCTGATTTTGATTACCTTATTCGGCAACAAAATTCTGCCAAAATCCGGCGAATGGCTGTTAAAAGTGAAAGCTGCATTCGGTTTTGTTATGCTTGCCTTACCGGTGTTCTTATTAAGCCGTGTGCTGCCAAGCCACTATGAACCGTTTTTATGGTCAGCCCTTGCGGTTGCATTTTTGATCTGGTTAGTGGACGCTATTCCATCTAATTCAATCACGAAAAAGATCATTAAAGTCTTATTATTGCTAGCTTTAGCCATTGCAGCTAAACCTTGGGCAGATTTAGCTTGGAACGGCTCAACCACTCAACAGCAAAACACACCGCACTTAGTATTGGAAAAAATTCAATCACTTGCAGATTTAGAGACAAAATTGACCGCTTCCAAGGGTAAAAAAGTGATGCTCGATCTCTATGCCGACTGGTGTGTCGCCTGCAAAGAGTTTGAAAAATACACCTTTAGTGACCAAAATGTTCAGAACAAACTGAATGAAATGGTAGTGTTGCAAATTGATATGACGAAAAACTCGGCTGAAAATATCGAGCTGATGAAACACTTTAATGTATTAGGTTTGCCAACGATTCTGTTTTTTGATGAAAACGGCAATGAAATGAGCCAATCTCGTGTTACTGGCTTTTTGGATGCCGAGCAATTTTTAGCTTGGCTGAATAAGTTATAAAGAAAAGAAATGAATCAAGAAAATCATAAAATTGAAGACATTATTCGCATTTTTAATCAATGCTTTGCTGATGAATATAACACTCGTCTAGAGCGGGGGGGTGATTATCCGATTTACTTGCCCGAATTTATGGACGAAGATGGTGTGCCGAGCGAACGCCCTTACAATGTGATTTTATTTGCTCACGGCTATTACAGCAGTGCCTTGCACGAAATTGCCCATTGGCTCGTTGCCGGTGAAGCTCGGCGTAAACTTGAAGATTTTGGCTATTGGTATGAACCGGACGGACGCTCTGCCGAACGCCAACGTGAATTTGAAAGTGCAGAAATCAAACCACAAGCGATTGAATGGGTGTTAGCCACTGCCGCCGGTTTTCGTTATTTTGCCAGTGCCGACAATCTCTCGGGCAATCCCGGCGATAATTCAGCCTTTAAACAAGCAGTGTACGACCAAGTCAAGCTCTATGCAGAACGTGGCTACCTTCCCAAACGAGCTGAAACCTTGCGTAAAGCCCTCTGTGCTTTTTATAACACCTCTGATGTGATTGATTTAGCTCAATTTGATATTGAACGGATTTAGTTGCAAAATCTTTAACAAATTAGCCCGCTTATAACATATACAAGCGGGCTAATTTTTGAAAAATATTGCATTTGTACTAAATGATACCCGGCTTATCTATTTCTATTGCCTTGGTTACTTCCTATCCAAACCCCTTTGTTTCAGCGTACAACTGTTTCTTTTTTTCATATTTTCTATTATATTAGCGTACAACTGTTCACTGAAATAGAAAGTAAAAATAAGATTATGAGCACTTTAGATTTTCACTTTATCCACCGTTTCCACCAGCAAGTTCAGGCTCTTAGCCACCGCCCAGCTTTACGTTTTATGCAAAATGAAAAATGGTCAGAAATAAGTTGGTTAGAATTACAAAAACAGGTCAATAACCTTTCTTATGCCTTGCTGGCAAACGGTCTTGCCGTTCAAGAGAAAATCGCTATTTTTGCACAAAATATGCCTCGTTGGACAATTACCGATATTGCTGCAATGCAAATTCGTGCGGTAGCAGTGCCGATTTATGCAACCAGTACCACTAAACAACTCGAATATATCCTCAATGACGGGGATATAAAAATCCTCTTTGTTGGCGATCAGGAACAATATGATCAAGCCATAGAAATAGCGAACAACTGTTCGCTATTAATAAAAATTGTCGCGATGAAAGACTCAATAGATCTGCGTGATTTCCCTATCGCTCAACATTGGCAAGATTTCATTAAGGTTAATCAAGATGAAGCTGAATTAACCAAACGTTTAAATGATAAATGCTTAGAGGATTTATTCACTTTAATTTATACCTCGGGAACAACCGGTGAGCCTAAAGGTGTTATGTTAGATTATGCTAATTTAGCTCATCAACTTCAGGCACATAATAAAGCACTCCCTCATATTGACGAAAATGATATATCCCTTTCATTTTTACCTTTATCGCATATCTTTGAACGTGCTTGGGTCGCTTATGTGCTACACAGAGGAGCGGTAAATTGCTATCTGGAAGATCCTCAACAGGTACGCCAAGCACTCTCAACGGTACGACCTACATTAATGTGTGCCGTACCAAGGTTCTATGAAAAAATTTATACTGCGGTGTGGGATAAAGTCCAACAAGCACCGATACATCGCCGAGCGTTATTTAAATGGGCAATCCGTACCGCCAAAGCCAATCTGTTTGGTAAAAAATCGACCTTTTTCCACCGCTTGCAGTACATTATGGCAGATAAATTGGTGCTAGGAAAATTACGAGCCTTACTAGGTGGACGTATTCGTATGATGCCGTGTGGAGGAGCGAAATTAGATCCGTCTATCGGGCTATTTTTCCAAAGTATAGGCATCAATGTAAAACTTGGATACGGAATGACCGAAACTACTGCCACTATTTCATGCTGGCAGGAAAAAGGCTTTAATATCAACTCAACCGGTACATTAATGCCTGATGTTGAGGTCAAAATTAGTGAAGAAAATGAAATTTTAGTGCGTGGAGGCTTGGTCATGAAAGGTTACTACAAAAAACCGGAAGCCACTGCTCAAGCCTTTACTGCTGAAGGTTTTCTAAAAACGGGAGATGCCGGTGAACTGGATTCGGAAGGCAATCTTTATATTACCGATCGTATTAAAGAATTAATGAAAACTTCAAACGGTAAATATATTGCCCCACAATACATTGAAGGAAAAATAGGTAAAGATAAGTTTATCGAGCAAATTGCGGTAATTGCTGATGCAAAAAAATATGTTTCTGCGTTGATAGTTCCTTGCTTTGATAGCCTCGAAGAGTATGCAAAAAAGCTCAATATTCGCTATCAAGACAGATTAGAACTCATTAAACATTCTGAGGTTGTCAGAATGTTTGAACAACGCATTAACGAATTACAAAAAGACCTTGCAAGTTTTGAACAGATCAAAAAGTTTACACTACTTTCGCAAGCATTTAGCACCAAAATGGAAGAAATTACGCCTACATTAAAATTAAGACGAAAGGTCATTCTAGAACGCTATAAGCAACAAATCGAAAAAATGTACGAATCATAATGAAAAAACAGAGATCGTCTCTCTGCTTTTCATTTATACCGCGGCGGTAACCACAATTTCGACTTTCCAATTTGGATTGGCTAATTTAGCCTCCACCGCCGCTCTTGGTGGGGCGTTATTTGGTGCAACCCATTCGTCCCACGCACGGTTCATTTCCGCATAATCTGCCATCTCTTTTAAATAAACCGTAGCCATTAGAATTTTACTTTTATCGCTGTTGGTTTTTGCCAGCCATTTATCAATTTCTGCCAGCACTTGCTGGGTTTGGGTGTAAGCATCGGCGGTGTCATCTAACGGCACTTGCCCTGCCAAGTAAGCTACACCGTTATGTATTGCCATTTCCGAAAAGCGGCTGCCTACTTCAAAACGTTGAATCATTTTTACCTCTAGTGTTTTATACATTGCCCTTTATAAGCTTTATGCCCTTTTATTTCTTGCTTGATATCCATTTCTTTTTCATCAAAATCAGTGATGATTAGTTCCACCGTTTTATTATTATCACTATCAGAAAGTGAGCTAAATAAATTCTCTTCAAATTGTTGTAGCTCCGCATCACGTTGTAATTCAGACCATATTTGTGAACGATGGCTACGCTGTACAGATTCTGAGACGATACGATAAACAATAGCCCCGTTTTTCACACTCCAGCGCCCATTCTGTTGTAATGAATACTCAAAAATCGACTTTTGAATAGGGTAATATATACCACCTTGATTGGTCATAGTCCCATTTGTGGAAAATCGTAAATTATCCACCGTACGAATATTAAAATCATCGTACTCAATAGTGCATTGCCATTGCCCAATCAGTTGATTAGGATTAGAAATTGTTGAGGAACAACCAGCTAATGCAAGTGCTGATAAACCTAAAAAAATTAACTTTTTCATATTCTCTAAAAAGCTAGAACGGATCTTATATCCGTTCCATATATCATAACAAAAGGGCGAAAAATTTTTCGCCCCTACCCAGTATTATTCGACTTTAACAATCCAGCCTTGTGGTGCTTCAACATCACCAAATTGAATACCGGTTAATTCCTCATATAAACGGCGGGTGATAGGCCCCACTTCAGTTTCTGAATAGAAAACGTGGAATTTATCTTTATGTTGAATCCCGCCAACCGGTGTAATCACCGCTGCCGTACCACAAGCACCTGCTTCGGCAAATTGGTCTAACTGGTCGATATACACATCGCCCTCAACCGCTTCCATACCTAAACGCTCTTGGGCAAGGTATAACAATGAGTATTTGGTAATACTTGGCAAAATCGACTCTGAAATCGGGGTGATGAATTTGTTGTCTTTGGTAATGCCAAAGAAGTTCGCCGCCCCTACTTCTTCAATTTTGGTATGGGTTTTCGGATCTAAATAAATCGCATCGGCAAATTTACGGGTAGTTGAACTTTGCTCAACCGCCAATTCGTGCGGTAGTAAACTCGCAGCGTAGTTACCGCCCACTTTTACCCCACCTGTTCCCATTGGGGCGGCACGGTCATAGTCGGTTGTAATGAAGTTTGAGGGTGCTAATCCACCTTTGAAATATGCCCCCACCGGACAGCAGAATACGGAGAAAATAAATTCAGGTGCAGCTTTCACGCCAATATTTTCGCCCACGCCGATTAAAAACGGACGTAAATAAAGGGTTGCTCCCGAACCGTAAGGCCCTAACCAATCTTGGTTGGCTTTCACTACTTCTTTACAAGCACGAATAAAGAGCTCGGTTGGCACACGTGGCATTAATAAACGATCTGCGGTGCGTTGCATACGCTCGGCATTTTGATCCGGGCGGAATAGATTAATTGAGCCATCTTTACAACGATAGGCTTTTAACCCCTCAAAGCATTGTTGCCCGTAATGCAAGGCAGTTGAGCCTTCGTGAATATGCAATGTATTGTCTTGGGTTAATTCACCTTCATTCCATTTGCCATCTTTCCAATGTGCAATGAAACGGTAATCGGTTTTGATATAAGAAAAGCCTAAATTTGCCCAATCTAACTCTTTTAATGCCATGTTGTGTCCTTTTATTTTTATGTTACGAAATAATTTCGACATTCTAAAACAAAATAGCTCTTGAGGTAAGAAGTTTAAGCCTAAATCGCAAGAAAAAATTAAGGCTCTTAAATATAAGAGCCTTAACATACTGGTTTGAAATTATGCTGCGTGTTTTGCTGCGGTTTCTTTTAATAAGGTTTGAAGTTCGCCTTTTTGGAACATTTCTAACACGATGTCGCAACCGCCAACTAATTCACCTTCTACCCATAATTGTGGGAAAGTCGGCCAGTTTGCAAATTTTGGTAATTCCGCACGAATATCCGGATTGGTTAAAATATCCACATAACCGAAAGGCACTTGGCAGTTAATTACCGCTTCCACCGCACGAGCGGAGAAACCACAAGATGGGAATTTCGGTGAACCTTTCATATAAAGTAGAATCGGGTTTTCGCTGATTTGTTGTTTGATTTTGTCAATAGTTTCCATTTTTAGCCTCAAAATAATAATTTAAAATAGTTGAGTAATTATATCAGAATTATGTTAGCACAGAAATAGCTTTAAATATCAATATCACGCCGTCCAGCAAAAGAGTGAGAAAGCGTTGTACCATCAACCATTTCTAATGAACCACCGACTGGCACACCGTGAGCAATACGAGTAGCTTTCACGTTATACATTCTGCACATTTCAGCAATGTAGTTTGCGGTAGCATCACCTTCAATGGTCGGATTGGTCGCTAAAATTACTTCATGGAAAGATTCCTGCTCCAAGCGTTGTTGCAATAAATCTAAGCCGATTTCACGAGGGCCTATACCATCAATCGGCGACAAATGCCCCATCAGCACAAAATAACGCCCTGAAAATTGCCCGGTTTGCTCAATCGCTTGAATGTCTTCCGGCATCTCTACCACGCAAAGTTGCCCGCTCATCTGACGGCGAGGATTTTTACAAATCGTACACTCTTCCTCTTCGGTAAAAGTACGGCACGATTTGCAATGTCCGATATGGCTCATTGCCTCATTTAAGGCTTTTGCCAACGCCACACCGCCAGAACGATTACGTTGCAACAGATGGTAAGCCATTCGCTGTGCCGATTTCGGTCCGACACCGGGCAATGCACGCAAGGCTTCCATCAAATTTTCAAGTAAAGGACTGGTTTGCATACTTAAATTAGAATGGGAATTTCATACCCGGCGGCAGTTGCATACCGGCAGTCACACTTGCCATTTTCTCTTTTTGCATTTCTTCTGCACGGCGAACCGCATCGTTAAAGGCAGCGGCAACTAAATCTTCCACCATCTCTTTATCATCTTCCATTAATGATGGGTCGATTTCAATTCGGCGGCAGTTGTGAGCCCCGTTAATAGTGACTTTTACCAAACCCGCACCAGACTCGCCTGTTACTTCTAATTGGGCGATCTCTTCTTGCATTTTTTGCATACGCTCTTGCATTTGTTGAGCCTGTTTCATTAAGCCGCCTAAGCCACCTTTTCCAAACATAATTTTTCCTCTTAATTTTCAATAAAAAATAAACGGCTTATTCTACTGAACCACTTTCTAATCCGCAAGCGGTTAATTTTTCCCAAAATTTTGCAAATTTGCTAGAATAGCCCGTTCTTTTTATTCCTCGCACTTTAACTATGGCTTTAACCCGTTTATTAATCAACCATTTTAGAAATATCCAACATACCGATTTGGCATTTAGCCCGCATTTTAATTTTTTAGTCGGAGCAAACGGCAGTGGAAAAACCAGTTTGCTGGAAGCGATTTTCTATCTTGGACACGGGCGTTCGTTCAAAAGCCATATCAGCAACCGTATTATCCATTACGACAAAGACGATTTTGTGCTACACGGTAAAATTGACGAGGCAAAGCACAGTTGGTCGGTCGGTATTCAGAAATGCCGCAGTGGCGAGACGACACTTAAAATCAACGGCGAAGACGGCAATAAAATTGCCGATTTAGCCCATTTATTACCGATGCAAGTGATCACGCCCGAAGGCCTAACCTTGCTTAACGGCGGTCCGAGTTTTCGCCGGGCTTTTTTGGATTGGGGCTTATTTCACCAACACCCCGATTTCTATGCTCACTGGAACAATCTTCGCCGTTTATTAAAGCAACGCAATTCGGCTTTGCAACAAGTTCGCTCTTATCCAGAACTCAAAGCGTGGGATATCGAATTGGTGAAAACCACTTATGCCGTGAGCGAAATGCGAGCCGAATACGCCGAAGCGTTACGCCCCGAAATTGAGAAAACCTGCCACTTTTTCCTACCGGAAATCGAAATCGGCTTAAGTTTTCATCAAGGTTGGGAAAAGGGAGCGGATTATGCCGAGATTTTGGCACAAGGCTTTGAGCGGGATAAAGCTCTTGGCTATACGATGATTGGAGCTCAAAAAGCCGATTTCCGTTTTAAAGCGAACGGCTTACCGGTGGAAGATGTGCTTTCCCGTGGGCAATTAAAGCTATTGATGTGTGCGTTAAGACTGGCTCAAGGCGAGCATTTGGTCGCCCAAAAACAACGCCAATGCCTGTTTTTAATTGACGATTTCGCCTCCGAACTCGACCCCACCAAGCGTGAACTTTTAGCTCATCGTTTAAGAGAAAGCGGCTCACAGGTATTCGTTACCGCCATTACTCAAGATCAGCTCAATCAAATGCAGTGGCGAGACAGAAGTGATGATTGTTTGTTTGAAGTGAAAAAGGGCGAAATTCAGCCACAGTAAGCGGTCTGATTTGGGGAAAATTTTGCAAAAAATGTTTCTTTCGCTGGTGCGAGCGTCCACGCTCGTGCCGAAACAAGCGGTCGATTTTGCCTAAAAATTTGCAAAAAATATATCATTATTAACCGCTTGTAGAATATGAAATAGCACTAGCGTGGACGCTAGCACTATCAGAGCAAAACCTCAACCTACCTTTACTTTCTTGAATCGTGAGCCTGTTGGAGCAATACTCTACTCTCTTTCAAGAACTGCTCGGAATAATCGCCAAACCAGTGATGCACTTCCTCAAAAGCCTTGATAAAACCGGCTTTGTCATTGCGTTTAAAGAAATCCAGCCCTTGTTCAAAACTCTCTTTTAAGGTTTCGATAGTGGCTAAATTTTCCGGTTTATCGGCAATAATATCGGCATATAGGCTGCCGTCTTGGGCAAATAAACGCCCAATCATTGCCAACTCTAAGCGGTAAATCGGCGAAGAGAGTGCCAATAATTGAGAAAGTTGCACCGGCTGGCGAGAAAGATGTAGCCCGAATGCAAAGGTGGAAAAGTGGCGTAGGGCTTGAATGTAGGTCATAGCATTATCGTGTGCCGTTGCCTCAATCTCTTCAATTTTAGCCCCCCAAATTTTGATTTGCTCAAGTAGCCATTGGTAGCGTTCGGGGAAACGTCCGTGACAGCAAGCTACCACCTGCTTTGCCTGACTGGCAATATCCGGCCCGAACATCGGGTGCAAACCGACCACTGCTCCAGAATGCACTTCCAGCATTTTTTGTAATGGTTGATGTTTAACAGAGGTTAAATCCGCCAAAACCATTTTTTCGGTTAAATAAGGTTGTAAACGAGCTATGGTGTCGAGCGTATTGGCAATCGGTACACACACAATCACCAAGTCGGCATCATCTAAAATCGTCTTCGCATTGTCCCAATCATCACGCCCGATAGCCTCAACATAGTAGCCGGATAAGGTTAAATATTGCCCGAACAATCCGCCCAATTTCCCTTTACCGCCGACAATCACGATTTTGTTAATCTCTGGGTTTACGCATTTAAAGCCGTGTTTGTTTTCGTTGGCGTACGATTCACGCATTACACGGCGTAGCACATCTTCAATTAAATCTGCCGGAATGCCTTGTTTTTCAGCCTCAGCACGGCGTGCGGCAATCATTGTGCTTTCTCGTTCAGGGGCGTAAACCGGAATGCCGTGTGCCGATTTTACTTTCCCGACTTCAGCCACCAAAGCTAAGCGTTGGGAAAGGAGGTTAATAAGTTGTTGATCAACTAGGTCAATTTGTTCGCGTAACGGAGCTAATGGGTTCATATATTCACCAATAAAGTTCCCCTCTTTAGCAAAGAGGGGAGAAGATTGTTACAAATTATTTATTACGCAATTTTTCAGCAAAATTCGTCAATAAACTCTCAGTAGTTTGCCAGTCAATGCAAGCATCGGTAATCGATACACCATATTTCATCTGCTCAAATGGCTGTTCTGAAGATTGATTACCTGCGTATAAATTACTTTCAATCATTAAACCGATAATTGAGGTGTTGCCTGCCAATAATTGCTCCAACACATTTTCTGCCACAATCGGCTGGCGGCGGTAGTCTTTATTTGAATTGCCGTGGCTACAATCAATCATAATGGCTGCCGGCAAGTTTGCTTTACGCAAGGCTTGTTCGCATTCATCAACATATTGTTTTTCAAAATTAGGAGCTTTGCCACCGCGTAAAATAATATGTCCGTCAGGATTCCCTTTGGTTTTCAGCAAAGTAACCTGCCCTTGTTGGTTAATGCCGATAAAACTGTGGCTTTGAGCTGATGATTGCATTGCATTGAGTGCAACCGCTAAACCGCCGTCTGTCCCGTTTTTAAAACCTACCGCCATTGACAAGCCTGAGGCTAATTCACGGTGAGTTTGGGATTCAGTTGTTCTTGCTCCAATCGCCGACCAGCTGAACAAATCCGCTAAATATTGTGGTGTCATCGGATCTAAGGCTTCAGTCGCTAACGGCATGCCAAGCTCGGCTAAATCCAAACAGAGTTTTCGCCCAATACGCAAGCCGGTTTCCACATCAAAAGAGCCGTCCATTTTCGGATCGTTAATCAACCCTTTCCAACCTACAGTAGTGCGGGGCTTTTCAAAATAAACCCGCATCACAATATAGAGCTGATCGCTGACTTTATCCGCTAATGCTTTTAATTTTTTACCGTATTCAATCGCAGCCACTGGGTCGTGAATCGAGCAAGGTCCAATCACAATCAGTTGGCGTTTATCTCGTCTGTGAATAATATCGGAAATCGTTTTGCGTGAACGTTCAATTTGATTGCGTAAATGTTCCGGCAACGGAAATTCTTGTTTTAACTCTTGTGGGGTCAGTAATACCTTTTCATCTTGGATATTTACGTTATGCACGCTATCTTGATTAAACACAGTGTTCATTTTTATTTCCTTGTGTAAATTTTAAATTACACTCACTTTACAATGTAATTTTTAAAGTTTCAACTATTTTTTGTTTCACACTATCAACCGTAATTTTTTCCATCCAATTTTTGCCTTTGGCTTTTGTTGCCCAAGCTAATTGCTGCCAAGGTTTACCATAAGATTGCAAAATCGCTTCATCATATACCGAAACCACTTTGTCTAAGTCATTGTAAGGGCCTGTCCGTCTTGGATTATGAATCGCATATAGCCCAATCACCGGTGTATGCTGTGTAGTAGCAATATGTGCGGGGCCTGAATCGGAGGAGATCACCAAATCCACTTCTCTAATTACACTGGCAAGCTGTTTTAGCGTGGTTTTACCGGCAATATTCACACTCTGGGGAGCAAACTGTTGAATACGGTTTGCGGTTTCCATTTCATACGTTGAAGGCGAACCCGCAATCAACACATTAACCCCTTGTTCAATCAACCAATTTGCAATTTCTGCATAGCGTTCAGGCAGCCAATCTTTCTCTTTTTTGCTTGAGCAAGGGGCTATCAGCACATTTTTTTTGTTCGGGTCAATGAACTGCTTCGCATAAACCAAATCCTGCTCGCTAATCGGCAAATTCCATTGAGCAGAGAGATCGGTTACGCCAATTGCCTTAGCAAACATCATTTGCCCGTCAAGCACGTGAGGAGAGTCTGCCATTTCTACTTTTTGGTTGGTAAACAACCATTGCATTTCCCTTGCTCTGTCTTGATTAAAGCCGATTTTTTTCTTTGCTTTAATCCCAAGCGATAGAATTGAAGCTCGGAATGCCGTTTGTAAATTTAATAAAAAATCAAACCGCTTGTGAGAAAGTTCTCGCCAAAGTGTAAAGATACCTTTCCACCCTGTTTTTTTATCATAAGGAATTAAGTGAACATTCGGAATATCTTTCATTAAATACGCTTCCGTTTTGCCGATAATCCAAGTAATTTCAGCACTAGGATATTTTCGTTGAATAGCTTGAATAACCGCTAAGGTATGGCAAACGTCGCCAATAGCAGAAAGGCGGAGAATACAGATAGAAAGAAGTTTATTGTGCATAATAATATCAATAGTTCAGATTACATAAAGCTATATTAAGACAGAAAAAAAGCCACATAAAGTGTTTTATGTGGCTTTTGCGTTAATCGTTTAGATTATTCAACTCTTAAGATACGACAAGTATTTGTACCGCCAGCTTTTAATTCATCTCCGTGAGTTAAAAGCACTAATTCGCCGGTTAATAAATAGCCTTGTTCTTTTAATTGAGCAATGGCTTTTTTCGCCCCTTCCATTGTGCGACTGTCTTCATTGTAATATACCGGTGTTACACCACGATATAACGCACAAAGGTTTAATGCTTTTTGGTTACGAGACATCGCATAAATCGGTAAACCTGAGCTGATACGGCTGGTTAATTTAGCCGTTTCGCCTGAATGAGTTAATGAAATAATTGCCGATACACCTTCTAAATGGTTTGCGGTGTACATTGCAGACATTGCCACAGCTTCTTCGATAGATTTAAACGTACCTTCCATACGGTGGCGAGAAATGTTAATGCTTGGCATTGTTTCAGCGCCTAAGCACACTTCTGCCATTGATTTCACTGTTTCAACCGGGTAGTCACCGTTTGCAGTTTCGCCTGAAAGCATTACCGCATCAGTACCATCTAACACCGCATTTGCCACGTCCATTACCTCAGCACGGGTTGGCATTGGTTTTTTGATCATTGACTCCATCATTTGAGTTGCAGTAATAACCACTCGGTTTAACTTACGAGCACGGCGGATTAAACGTTTTTGCACGCCAACTAACGCCGCATCACCAATTTCAACCCCTAAGTCACCACGAGCAACCATCACCACATCAGCACCTAAAATGATGTCGTCCATTGCTTCTTCTGTCGCAACAGTTTCAGCACGTTCTACTTTCGCTACAATTTTAGCCTCTAAACCAGCTTCTTTCGCTAACTCACGTGCATAATGTAAGTCTGCACTAGATTGAGGGAATGAAACCGCTAGGTAATCCACACCGATTTTCGCCGCTAATTTAATGTCTTCTTTATCTTTGTCGGTTAATGCAGGAGCTGATAAACCACCACCTAATTTGTTAATCCCTTTATTGTTTGATAACGGGCCACCAACTGTCACTTCGGTGTGAACTTTAACGCCTTCTACTTCTAACACTTTCAGTTGAACATTACCGTCATCTAACAATAGAATATCACCAGGTACTACATCATTTGGTAAGTTTTTGTAATCTAAACCTACAGCTTCTTGATGGCCTTCTCCACGCGGTAAATCTGCGTCTAAGGTGAATTTATCACCAATATTTAAGAAAATTTTACCGTCTTTAAATGTCGAAACACGAATTTTAGGACCTTGTAAATCACCCAAAATCGCAACATGACGACCTAATCTTGCAGCAATTTCACGCACTTTATTCGCACGTTCAATGTGATCTTCAGGAACACCGTGGGAGAAGTTCATACGAACCATATTTGCACCGGCAGCAATGATTTTTTCTAAAGTATTGCCACGGTCGGTAGCAGGGCCCATTGTACAAACGATCTTCGTTCTTCTGAGTTTTCTAGACATTATTTGACTCCATCAATAAATTTAAAAATTAAGTTAAAATCTTTCTAAGCATCTTGATTATGCGTTAAACGAGGGTCATTATACGCCTAAATCAAGAGAGTTTAAATACAACTAAAGGAGAATGTTATGAATATTTGGATTATGCGCCATGGGGAAGCAGGCTTTAATGCTTCGAGTGATGCTGCTCGCTGTTTAACCGACAATGGTATAAAAAACACCATTTCACAGGGAAAATGGTTAGGAGAACATTTAGCCAACCAACAAATTCAATTAGATAAAATTCTCGTCAGCCCATACCTTAGGGCGCAACAAACGCTTGAAAATGTGCTTATTGGTATGCAAGCGGTCAATTTTCCCCAACATTTTACCAACCTCATTGAAAGTTGGGACGAGATTACGCCTGACGGAAACCCGCATACAGTAGAAAGTTATCTACATTTTTTAAGAGAGGAAGGCGCAAAAAATATTCTTCTGATTTCACATCTCCCACTTGTGTTCGATCTCGTCCAAATTTTAACGAATAACCAAAGCAATGTACAATTTCCAACTTCAACCATAGCAGAAATTAATTGGGTAAAGACAAAAGCTGAGCTAATGCGAGTAAAGCATACTTAATTCTTTCATTTTTAGAATGTCAATATAAAAATTTTCAATTTTTTTATAAATTGTCGAATTTATAGACTTCCAAAATACCTAAAAAATGCGTATCATACCAGCCCTCAAATCAGTACTAAACTGATCCATAAGCTATTATAAGAAAGTACGGTATTTACCGTACTTTTTATTTGGATATCCCTCTGGTTAAAATTACTTCAAATTTGTTAATAAAAGGTTAAAAATGCAAATAGGACAATATGCAATCAAAAATCGTATTTTCCTTGCACCTATGGCTGGAATCACAGATCAGCCTTTTCGCCGCTTATGTAGCCAACTTGGAGCAGGTTTAACATTTTCAGAGATGATGTCTACCAATCCTGATGTATGGCATACTGAGAAATCACGGTTGCGGTTAGCACACCACGATGAAATAGGCTTAAATGCCGTACAAATTGCAGGTTCTGATCCTGTTGAAATGGCAAAGGCTGCAAAGATAAATGTTGAGTATGGTGCCGATATTATTGATATTAATATGGGTTGCCCGGCAAAAAAGGTGAATAAAAATATGGCAGGCTCTGCTCTTTTACGTAACCCCAAATTAGTCGCTCAAATATTAGATTCTGTAGTCAATGCCGCTGATGTCCCTGTGACACTAAAAATTAGAACAGGTTGGGATCAGGAAAATAGAAATTGTCTGCAAATTGCGAAAATTGCAGAACAAGCCGGCATAAAAGCTCTCACTATTCACGGGCGTACTCGAAGCTGTTTATTTAATGGCGAAGCTGAATATGAAAGTATTAAGGCAGTAAAAGAAGCAATTTCTATCCCAGTGATAGCAAACGGAGACATTGACTCTGCGGAAAAAGCAAAGTTTGTTCTCGACTATACCAAAGCCGATGCAATCATGATTGGGCGCGCTAGCTTTGGAAATCCTTGGATATTTAAGGAAATTAATGATTTTTTTGAAACTGGATTATCTTCACCATTATCAATTGATAAAAAATACCAATTAATGTTTAAACATATTGAGGATTTGCACCAATTTTATGGTGAAGAAAAAGGTTATCGTATTGCACGAAAACATGTTGGTTGGTATACCGAAAAATTAAATCCGGAATCAAATTTTAAACGCACTTTTAATACACTAAGTTCCACAAAAGAGCAACTTTATGCATTAGAAGATTTTGTTAAATCGATTCATTTAGAATCTCAATTAAGAAAAGTTGGATAAAAAAATGTTAGAGCAACAACCTACACAAAACCCATTAACAGTAACAATGTTAAATGCACAAGCGCAGCAGGTTAATAAACCACTTCGCGATAATGTGAAAGCAGCATTAAAAAACTATTTATCTCAATTAAATGGTGAAGATCCAACAGAATTATACGAGTTAGTATTATCTGAGATCGAACACCCGATGTTGGATATGGTTATGCAATATACCCGTGGTAATCAAACCCGTGCAGCAACAATGCTAGGTATTAACCGCGGCACATTACGTAAAAAATTAAAAAAATACGGAATGGGTTAATCTAACCTTTGGCTCAAAACGATTTTAATCGGTATTAGTTAGCCAAACAAAAAACGCTGGATAACATATTCAGCGTTTTTTGTTTTTATTTAGCACCTAAAACTTCATTTCAAATGCTAAACTGAAATTTCTCCCCGGGGCGGCAAATCGAGTGTAATTGCTACCCCGGTCTTGGTTTACTGCATTCACACCGGATTGGCGCACTGATTCCCAAGTGGAATATTTACGATTAGTCACATTATAAATTCCTCCACGTAAGGTGTAGTTTTTATAATTGATGTAACCGGTGATATCGTGAGTGTACCAAGAACCGGTAAGTTTGCCACCTAAATCAACGCGATGTATACCGTGATGACGTGTGCCTGCCACCTCATCGGCGTTTTTGGCTTTAGAATAGGTGGTAGTAATGCCAATTCCCCATTTTTCTTCTGGGTGATCGTAGCCGAATCCAAGCACATAGCGTGCTGGCTGAATCGCATCTAGAATAGGATCGTTTACGCTATCGAGTCTTGAGTCGGTTAGTTTCCGCTCTTTTACTTTTACACGGTTATAAGCAACTGATGAATAAAAACCATCTGGCAGCATAGATAAAATACCGTGTAAGTCAAATTTAGCGACTAAATTTATCCCGTTTAGTGCTACATCTTGAATATTATGGTAGTTAGAGAAACAGTGTGATTTTTGTATTATTCTTTTACATGCTGTCGCAATCATATTTTTATAGTTATTACGGAAATAGCTCACATCAAGGTAACCAAATTGACCTTTAAAGCTAACTCCAATCTCATAATTAGTCGATTTTTCTGGCTCTAACTGGTGGCTACGTTGCTCGCGTTGCACATATTCGTTATCTTTAAGCCCAATATGATCACGTTTACCATAAAGTTCATAGAATGCAGGCACTCTAAAACCGTTTGAAATGCGATAAGAAAGCGATACAAACTCTGTTGGTTTAAGCGTAATCCCGCCATTCCAAGACCAATTTCGATAAGTTCGGCTAAGTGTCCACGGGTCATCCGATTTAAATCGATGTTGATCAAAACGCACCCCTAATCCCAAATCTACATACTCGCTTATCACTAGATCGCGGAAGCTAACAAAATGGCTATCGCCTTTAATTTTACGCGGTTCACAGTTTATGATGTCGCCATGTGTATTATTACACAAAGATACCGTTTCAATACTGCGTGGATTGCGACGATAAATATATGGATTATCTAAACGCCCTCTACCGCGGTAGCTGGTATAACCGCCTTTGGTATATTGGGCAGTCATATCCCCATGATCCATAAGCGAATTAAATCGATCAAAGCCCAACCCTAAATTCAGTTTGTGGGTTTGCTTAAATACGCCTTGACCAGCATTTAGCGCTTTATCAAATTCTAAATGAATGACACGATGCTTTTCTTGGTAATTATTACGCTCAGTTCGATACATCGACCAAGATTTATCCAAAGTCGGACGACAGTTTTTATCTACTACAGGATAATCACTACAATGTAAGCGATGTAGCCGGCTATATAGTTCAATATCTTGTTTATCCGCACTGAGTTTAATGTTATCCAACCAGCGATTATTCTCTGGTGTATATTGATAGTTAAATCCTAAACGACGTTTGTGGTGACGTTCATCAAAAAACTTCACATGGCTATAGCGCAATCCATAAGGGATCCTTCTATCGAACACTAAGCCATCTAAAATATTATCCCCTTCATAAACAGAAGAGTTCTTACGTGATAAGTTGTCTACCCTGATATTAATATCGTCTTTTGTATAGTAAGCTGGCGTTTGCATATCACGGATATCGTAGCGTTGTTTTGTATCTTCTAAGATTGCGCCAAGAAAATGGGACGGATTAAAGTGATAGCCTAATTTCACAAAAACTGAATTACTCTTGTAATCCAAAGGGTTTGGAGCAATACGATCTTTACCAGTATATTCTTTCGCAGACACTTGCTCGGTGCGATAAGGAATTTGCTCAAGCTGTTTACGCTCTTCAGGCGTATATTCCGGAAATGTTCTCACTGGGAAATTATCGCGGTTCAACTTAGCCCTTGCACGAGGAGTACAATCTAATGTTGGGCAAGCATCTTCCACAATAAAAAAAGATCCTCCAGGAGCATTCTGTGCGGAACCTGGGTAAAGATCGTAGCGATTTTCAAAGCCGGTTATACGCCGAATATTATGTTTTAATTTATTTGCCTCGGAATGAATTTTGGTCTCTTTACCGTGTCGGTGAGTCGCAATAACAAGTGCTTCAAAACCACCCGCCTCACCAGCCGCTGCGATAGACTGTAAAAAATGGCTATTTTTGCTGGCATAAGAGGTCTTACTATCTAAGCCCCAATGCTGCCCCTCTTTAATAATATCCTGCGCATCTTTAGTACGAAAACCAATAGCACCACCTAGCGCACCAGAGCCATATTCCGCAGAACTTGCTCCTTTGCTTAACTCAATTGAACGAATGTTTTCATACTCAATCTCATTAATTGCACCACCATTAGCATCTGAACCTAGCGTATGATAATGCTGCGCTTGTGGTAGCCCATCAACAAGTAAGCTGACACGGTTTTTATCTACACCTCGAATGGCATAGCCACTACTTGCACCGCGACCTTGTTCCACCACTGAAATACCAGGGTCATAGCGAGTTAAATCACGAATACCAAGAATTTGATTTTTACTCATTTCGTGATAATTTTTCACTACTTTCCCCAAGCCAGTTACTTCGTTTTGACGTTCGTGAGCATAATGGCTCTCTGTCACAATAACTTCATCCAGAACAGCTAGATCGTTATTTTCTTCTATTTTTTTATTTTCAGTCGCAGCACCGTATGAATGAGAAAGAGCAAATAACACTGTTAAGGCAACAGGTGAATAGCGAAAATGATGATATTTCATTATCATTAGGTAGGATCTCCTTTATTTAAATTTTGCAAATTTTTATAAAAAATTGCCCGCTTGCTATCTACAACCAGCAAAGGGGAATTATGATTATTTTTCTATTTGACGTTTTCCGCCGAATGTAATACTGACTTTATCTTTATCCGTTTCTGCACTATGTACAATGCCACCTAATTCCGTCGCCTTAGGGCCATAAAAACCCCCTTCAAATTGAGCATTCATATGCACTACCGTGCCACCATTCGTACTTTTCGGATCAATATTAAAGCCGGAGTCGTTAGTTTTGGCTGTACCTGCAAAACCATTGCCTTTTACCTCACCTTCAAGTGTCAGCATTGGGCGTTCTTCAACACCATCATTAGCAATCAGTTTGCCATTGATTTTTTTATTAGCAAAATCAACATCAAAGAGTGAACGAGTACCACTTTCGCTGTTACTTGGCGATTCAGCCCCTGCCGAGCCAGATTTACTGTACATTACCCCGTCCCAAGTACCTCGATATTTTACTGTCCCTGTTGGCAAATCTGCCACAGCTGTACGTTCTCCTACTAAATATTGGTGAGCAGTATCACTATTATTATTTCCCTCGCTATAAATCCCAAATTTGACATAATCTAAATTATTACAGCAGACTGAAACTCGATACGTTTTACCATCAATAGTACGGGTAACCAAATCATCAAATTTCATCTCGGCAAAGCTTTTTTTGCCTTCCGCAATAAGTGGAATCTGCTTATTGTTAATAATCAAATGTGTCGCATTCCCGAAAGTATCCATCTCAGATTTATTTAAATCTTTAAGTTTAATTTTGAAAGCATCAAAGGCAGATTCACTATCATTTTTTTTAGCATCTCGTTTGCCAGCAAAAACAACAAATACCGACTTATCATCAGCTAAGAATTTACCGGCAAGTTCTTGAGCCTCCCCACCAAAAAATCCACCTTCAAGTGTCGTAGAGCTTTTACCAAAATAAGGATCATTGGCATTTTTTGCGTTTGCTTTACCAGAAAAGCGATTACCTTTAATTTTTGCATCAATATCGTAAATTGGTGTAATTTTTTGCTCTTTGCTACGACTAACATACCCATTACGAACCAATGTTCCAGTTAAAGTTTTATTAGCAAAATCAGCCGTAAATTCTCCTGTATGCCCCATTGGTTTTGTAGAATCATCAACATTAATATCGTGACTATTTTCCGGTATGGCGCCAATATTGATGCCTGCGGAATCAGAAAAATATTTACTATCTCTCCCTTTTCTCGCATCGGTAGTAAAATCCCAATATCCTTTATAAGTAGCTTTTTGAGTAGGTATTGCTTTTGCCGGCTCTGTACCTAAATAGTAAACATACCCATGTGCACCTATTCTCAAAATTTCGTTAGACTTTATTTCAGGTTTTGCACCAGAATGCAGAACATAGCCGGAACGGACAAAATTAAAATCTCTAGTATGCAACTTATGATTTCCATCATGAGTATGGCTAAATCCATCATCACTACTACCGTACTTTTTAACCTCTTCTTCATGCGGAATTTTTGTCAGATCTCCAGTAATCTCTGTTATATCACCAATAGGGGCTACATCTTCCCTCCCCTTCGGATGGAGATTACGACGCGGAATTTTGGCTGAAAAACCAAACCCCGGCTGCAATAAAGCTTCAGCTTCAGAAGCGCTTACTGTACGTCTTGCGTTACTATTATCATCTTGTAAACTTGGCTTTTTGGGGGTAGTTTGCGTTTGAGATTCAACTTTGGCAGATTGAACATCAAAGCTTCCACCATTTGAGGAACAAGCAGCAAGTAGCGCCGCATTAAGCAGTACAAAACTACTTTTAATTTTAAACATAATGTCTCCTTTTAAATATCTTTATGAAATAATAATCATTATCATTTTAATTTATTATGTAAACTAATGTAAAGGTTTGAACTTTATTATTTTCAGGATCATGTTAATCATTTCAAGGTGGAAACGCTTGTTTTTAGATTAGATAAAAAATAAGGAGGGCCGAAATAGAGGGTATACAGAAAGTGCTTATAGCCAAAAAATAGTCTATTGTTATTGAATACAAGCGGTCTATTTTGTCACATTTTTGCCAAATTTGGTTAAAAACCAACCGCTTGTAATCTTAACTGAATATAGATAGTTCTTTATTTTTTCTACAGATCTACAGGGTTGGGTTTACCGCAGAATTGTACTTGCCAGTAACCATCATCAGCGCCCGATAGTCTACAGAAAAAGTAGGAGAAACTGTGTTAATGTGATGAAATAAAGAACGTCAATCAACTAATAGTGGAAAACCGCCCAAATCTTTTAGGCGATTAACCATTGCACAGAAAAGTTCTGCCGTGCGCTCGGTATCATACAACGCAGAATGCGCTTGCTTACCGTCAAACGGGATTTTTGCCACTTGGCAGGCTTTTACCAACACGGTTTGCCCATACATAAAACCGGCAAGGGTAGCGGTATCAAACATCGCAAAAGGGTGAAAAGGATCACGCTTGGCATTAATTCGTTTAATCGCAGCCTGTAAAAAGCCCTGATCGAACGCGGCATTGTGGGCAACAATCACCGCCCGTTGGCAGCCTTCCTCCTTCATTGCTTTGCGAACCATTTTGAACATTTCCGGAATCGCAATATTCTCCGCAACCGCACCTCTTAGAGGGTTATCAATATCAATCCCGTTGAATTTTAATGATTCAGGATTAATATTCGCCCCTTCAAATGGCGCAATATGAAAATGGCATTGTTGATCCGGCATTAGATAACCTTGCTCGTCCATTTTTAAAGTAATTGCCGCCAATTCCAATAAGGCATCAGTTTGGGCATTTAAGCCTGCTGTTTCCACATCAATCACAACCGGTAAATAGCCACGAAAACGATGCTTTAATAATTTATAATCTATTTGTTCCGTTGTCTGTTCCATTTATCTATCAACCTAAAATACAAGCGGTCTGATTTGCAAAATTTTTTACAAATCCGACCGCTTGAATATTCATATTCGCAAAAATTAGTTTCCTAACGCTGCTTTCGCATCTTTATTCTCAATAAATTCGATTTTATAACCGTCCGGATCTTCAGCAAAGGCAATCACAGTTGTTCCACCCAATACCGGGCCCGGCTCACGGGTAATTTTACCGCCGGCTGCACGCACGTCTTCAATGGTTTTGTAAATATCATCAACGCCTAACGCAATATGCCCATAAGCCGTACCGAGTTCATATTTATCCACACCCCAGTTATAAGTCAGCTCAATCACCGCACTTTCGCTTTCATCAGCATAGCCTAAAAAAGCGAGCGAGTATTTATACTGTTCGTTCTCACTTCTACGCAATAAGCGCATACCTAACACATCGGTATAAAACTTAATTGAGCGCTCTAAATCTCCAACTCGTAACATTGTATGTAAAATTCGCATATTTTCTTCCCCCTGAAGTTAAAAAACGACCCCTATTATGGCATAATCTTGGCTTAAAATCATTTTCTTTACACCTTTTGGGATTATTTATGGCTCACGATCACGATTCGCCGTCAAAACTTGAAATTTCAACCCACGCTGCACTGCCAATGGTATTAATGCTGTTTATTGAAATGGCTCTTAACTTCTACTCTGCACCGAAAAATTCAATTTTTATTTCTCCTTACTTATTGGCGTTTTTCGTGACCTCATTAATCAGCTTTTTAGTGCTATGGAAAGGCGAAATCTGCCGAGGACAAGCCAGCCGTTTAAGCTTTATTTTACCCTTTTTACTTATTTTCGCCGTAGGGAATTTCCTTTATTCCATAGGCTTTACGCCAAAGCATAACCCAATGGCGGTGGCAAGCATTGCTGCAGTTTTTGCCTGCTTAATCTACTTCCGCCTGCCGGAAGATCAAACCTTATATAACACATTGATGTATTGTGGTTTGGCTATATCAAGTATTGGTATTATCCAATATTTAGCCATTTATTGGTTTGAACTGCCTTCATTGTTTAACGGGATTCGAGCCAACAATTTCGCCCAAGTGCTGTTAGGCATTTTATTAGCCGGCTGGTATTTAATGTTAGCGAAAAGCCGTTTAGATGTTTTCCTCAAGCTATTAGTCAAAGCAGCCCTTGTAGTGCTAATCCTCAATTATTGCTGGACAGCTTTTGTGCTTTATCAACATCTACAAATTATGCCTGATATGCCATTGCTTTCATTTAGCATCTATTTTGCAGCACAATTTGTGATTTTATTGATGTTGGCGTGGTTATTACTTGGAAAAAACATCAAAAATCCGACCGCTTGGACAGTTGCTACGCTGTTAGCGATTTTATACCCTTTCGCTAATGTAGTCTGATTTATGAAACGGGCATTAAAATTTTTCGGCATTGCAACCGTTCTATCTGTTGCGGCAATCTACTATTTTTTAATGCCCAGCCACTATCTTGCCACGCCGATTAACTGGATTTTGCCGAAAGCGTGGAAAGTTCAACTCCCACAAGGCTTAAACCTGAATTGGCAAGGCTCATCACTTGCTCAATTTCAACTCTCTTATCGAGATTGCCCGCTACTAAGTGCCGATAAAACCGATTTGGGTTGGATTGAGAAAAACCATCTTTCTGTCGATAAATTGGATATTGATTACCGCTGCCTTGCCTTGTTTCCACAAAATGAACACAGCAATTCCGACACTTCACTCAACGCATTGCTGGCGGTCATTCCTGATGGCGAAGCGACTATCCACTCCCTTAACTGGAAAAATTTGCCTACCGATTTCAACCCAAGACTTCAGCGGCTTTTTGAGCAAACAGCTATTAAACTCTCACTTTCAAAAGGTGAAATTCAGGCAACTGCCGCTCAACAAGCGGTCAAATTTGCAGCAAATTTTGCAAATGGGCGGTTGAATGCCGATTTATCATATCAACCGAATGAAAAAGAACAGCATAATCTTAGGCTTTCAGCAGAAATTGAGGACAATTTTACCCAACTGCCGCCCACTATTTCCGCTGAATATGATTGGCAATTATCTGATGAAATCATCGCCAATAAAGCCTTGCAAAAAGGGCGTTCCACTCTCAATTGGCACAAAAATGCCGAACACAAATTGCAAGGCAGCTGGCAGGTTGAACTTGCCGAAAGTGAAAACAATAAACTGGATTTTCCGTTTCTGTTTGATCGCAAAAGCCTAGAAATTCAGCAAGGGTGGTTTGATTGGCACTTAACCAAACAATTTCCGCTTCACGGATTTGTTACAGCCAAATTAACGCCGCAGTCCTTTACCGATAAGCTGTTTTTTCCGCTCAAAACCGATATTCGTATCAGTTTGCTTTCCCAAAACAGTTGGGGTAAAGGCAATATTGTGATCTCTAATTCAGAGGGAGAAATCAGCGAAAAAGGGTTAAATTTACCGCTTCGTTTGACGGGTAATATTAAGCACGGCAATTTTATTCTTTACAGCAGTATTCCGCTGGATTTTCAAGGTAATTTTGACGATTTAAGCGTAAAATTTTTACCTAGCTCCCTACTTCGTTTGACAGGAAAAGAACGGTATTTAACTATTGAAGATTTACGTTTTCCGCTTGCCGGAATTAAAATCGACAAGCACGGAATTCACGGGCGATTACACGCTATTCTTCGAGGGCAAAGCCCAGATTTTAACAATATAGAGTTCCACTTAGACGGACAAGCACAAAATTTTAAAGCCGGGGCGTTAGATTTTTTCCAAGATCCGAAAGAGCCTAATGCAGTAAAAGACAGTTGGAAATGGCGAATTTGGGGAAGCTCCAATCTTAAAGCTTTTAACAGCAAGGTCAATTTAAGCGGACGGGGGCAATGGCATAAACATACCGTGCAACTTAACGAATTGAGGGGCGAGTTATCCTCGGTTCGGCTTGATGGCACAACCATTCCCAAAACAGAGCTAACCAACACCCAAGCAATTCAATTTAATATCAAAAAATTCACGCTTGCCGGAGCGATTCAGCTCAAATCCCCTGAAATTAAGTTTGATTACGGCGGGCTACTGCCAAAACCACAAGTAAAACTGGCTTTTAACGGCGAGTTAGAGAACCTGAATTTCAAAGGGACGGTGAATACTTCCGAACTCGGCCCGCTTAGATTATTTGCCCGCCGACAATTAACCGCAAATGCCAGCCAAATTATCGGCAAACTCTATTGGCTAGAGCAGTCTGCACAAGGCTTTCAGCCACTTTTTCCATTCCGTAGCCAATGGATAATTAATAACGGCACAATTCGTGGCGAAACGGCATTTACCGCCAGTGCAGAAAAAGGCTTAATTGCGGGAGGACATTTAGCCATTCGCAACGGCGGCTTATCCTTACCTAATGGCGAGGCAAAAGGGATTGAATTTTCGCTTCCCTACCGCTACCAAAACGGACGCTTTCATTTCGGAGCCAAAAAACCGCTTGATGTAAAAATTGCCCAAATCAAACTGGGGGATTTAGCATTAGATAACGCTTCAATGAAACTCAACGGTTACTACCCTTATACCAAGGCGAAGCCATTGAATTTAAATCAATTATCCTTTGATTTGTTTGGCGGTAAACTGAATGTAAAACGCTTTGCCTTACCACAAACCGAACTGGCTTACCTGAATTTAGAGCGGATTGACTTTGAGCAAATTTTGCAATTTATGCAATATCAGCAAATTGATCTCAAAGGCAAAGCCAACGCTATCTTGCCGTTTTGGTTAAGCGGAAAACCTTGCTATATTTGCGATGGCTTACTGACACAGGCGGAAACTTCCTATTTAACCTTTACCCCTGAATTGTTGTCAGAAATGCAGAAAAGTGGTTACACCGAGCAAATTTTGTTACATTTGGTAGATAAAAGCACGATTAATGATTTTCGCAGTCTGATTAATGTCGGGCCGAAAGGCGATTTAGTATTAGACGGAAAATTAAAATTATCTTCCAATCAAAATAAATCAAAAGTGAATTTAAACTATAATCACCGAGAAAATATGTTTGATTTGTGGCACTTAATTAACTATGGCTCACAATTTGAACAAAAATTAGAAAATTACCTCTATCAAAAACTGGATCGATAGCGATAAAGAATGGAATAAATATGAAACCGTCCACATTTTATTTTGCAATATTTTTACTGAATTTGACCGCTTGTACGCCGAAAGTACAGCTTGAAACGCCAAGTGAAGGCATTACGATTAATATGAATGTGGTCGTTGATCACCGCATTGATGTGAAGATGGACGAGAAATCCCGAGCGGTGATCACCAAAAGTGAAAACAAAACGAAGAATTAGCTGAAAATGACCATTTGATGATCTTTAAATTGTTGATAAATATCGGCTAATTTTTCCCCTGTCGGTAGTACTAAATCAGGCGTTAAATCAAACATTGGCACAATCACAAATTCCCGATTTTTCATCTCGATATGCGGCACGGTTAAACGCTCGGTTTGAATTTGCTGGTTGCCGTATAAAATAATATCCAGATCTAAGGTTCGCTCTCCCCAACGGCGTACACGCACCCTGCCCTGTTCGTTTTCAATGCTTTGCAATTTATCCAGTAATGCTGTGGGCGATAAGTCGGTGCTAAATTTCGCTACCGCATTGACATAATCAGGCTGATCTTGCGGCCCGACAGGCTTTGAGCCGTAAAATGGGCTGATTTCAAACTCATTTGCAAATTTTTTCAATTTTTCGACCGCTTGTTTAAGCTGTTCAAGCGGATTATCAAGGTTTGATCCTAAGGCGATATAGACTGTTTCCATCATTTTCCTTTCCTAAAAAGTAGGGGCTAAAAATCTTTCACCCTAAATAATATTTAAAATAAGGGCGAAAAATTTTTCGCCCCTACCATATTATTCTGCTTTCGCAGATTTTGATTTTTTCTTAAAGGTTCTGCGGCGACGTTTTTTCTTCGCTTCAGGTTGAACATTCGGTAAATGACGAACCGATTTCAGCAATTCAGTACGCTGACCGTCATTGCTAAATTGGTATTCGTGCCACCAAGCGGAAAGTTCGACCAAATCGCCGCCTTCAATTTCTGCACGCATCACTAATAAATCAAACCCTGCACGGAATTTGACGTGTTCAAGGGTTTGTTGCGGTCGGTTGCCACTTCGTTTCATCATCTGAAATTGCAATGCCCAAATATCTCGAATGACTGAAGTGTGTCTGCGGTGCAACGCAATCGCCTTGCAACTTTCCGCCAGCACATCATTTGCTGCCAGCATCATTGCATCGTGGCTGTTGAAGCCACCTTCGTTTTTAAGCTGCTCCATTTTCTCCCGGAGCGGATACCAAAGTAGTGCAGCAAATAAAAACGCAGGATTTACCGGTAATTTATCGGCAATTCGCTCATCAGTTGAATTTAACGCTTTGGTAATCATTCTTTCGGCATAGGAATCACCTTTGGCAGTAAAAAATGCCGGCAATACCGGAAACAAGAATTGCCATAGTTCATATTCACGCAAAAGCTGATAAGTTTTCAGCCCTGCACCGGTTTGTAATAATTTGAGTGATTCATCAAACAAACGGGCTGCCGGAATGTTGGTTAACAACACAGCCATATCCCGAATTGGGGAGGCAGTGGCTTTATCCAAGAACATATCCAACTTCGCCATAAAACGAACGGCTCGCAACATTCTCACCGGATCTTCTTGGTAACGAATAGTAGGCTCTCCGATAAGCGAAAGTTTACCTGCTCGTAAGTCTTCAATGCCGTTGAAGAAATCAAAAATAAGATTGCGTTTTATATCGTAATATAAGGCGTTTACGGTGAAATCACGGCGCTCTGCATCTTCACGGAGCGTACCGTAAACATTATCACGCAGTAGCATTCCTTCATCGCTGACTTTAGAAATTTTGTCATTGCGATGAGATTCGTGTCCAGCACGGAAAGTCGCCACTTCAAAAATTTCACGACCATACACAATATGTGCTAAGCGGAAACGACGACCAATTAAACGGCATTGTCTGCCAAAAATACGCTGAATTTCTTCAGGTCTCGCATTAGTCGCAATATCGAAATCTTTAGGCTTTTTCTCCAAGAGTAGATCTCGAATACAGCCACCTACAATATAAGCTTCATAACCGGCAATCTGCAATTTATCGACAATCGAAATTGCATTTTTAGGAAAATCCTTCGGGCTAATTCCATATTGGCTGGCATTTACTGCAAATTTCTTGTGTAACAAATGAGAAGGAGGATTATCTTGTTGTTTCTTCCCACTCTTGTGAAGTTTATTCTCTGTGATTTTAGGCTCTGAGCGTTTAGGACGATGATTTTTTAGCTCAGTCCTTTTTTCACTCACTACTTTTTCATTTTTCTGAGCCGACTTTTTAGGCTTCGAAAATAATGATTTAATATAATTAAAAATAATACACCTCTAAATAGTAAATGCCTCTTAAAAAAGAGGCACCCTGTAAAGTTGATTATAAGCCTAGCTGCTTTTCTCGAATTTCAGCTAAAGTTTTACAGTCAATACATAAATCAGCTGTTGGGCGTGCTTCTAAACGTTTAATCCCAATTTCTACACCACAAGTTTCGCAAAAACCGTAGTCATCTTCTTGAATTTTGTATAATGTTTGCTCAATCTTTTTCAGTAACTTACGCTCACGATCTCGATTACGTAGCTCTAAGCTAAATTCTTCTTCTTGGCTTGCGCGGTCATTTGGATCAGCAAAATTAGTCATATCTTCTTGAAGTTGGCTTTTTGTACGCTCCGCTTCTTCCATAATTTGGCTATGCCACGCTTTCAGAATTTTAGTGAAATGCTCACGTTGGGCTTCATTCATATATTCTTCATCTTTTTTCGGCTCATAAGGCTCAACGCCAGCTAATGCCAATAAACCAAGAGATGTGGTTTTAGCCACTTGAGTCATAGATCTACTCCTTGTTTGGAATTTTCATCGTTAAAATTATATCCGAATAAAACTAGCTTACTTTTAACTTACTTTTTTCGGGCTTTTTTGTAATGGCGGCTATAAATAACACGAAATGGAGTAACTAAGCAAATAAATTTGCAAAAATTTTGCATGCGAGTTGATTTATTTCGCAAAAAACAATAGCCAAATTAAGATTCGGCTATTTTTACAATGCTTTCTTTCTCCTTTATATCTACCAACTATTTGCCCAAGTAGCGAGCCATTTCTGAATAGTGTCGGAAGAAGGCGGATCAAAGCTTAATATTTTATAAGTAGGCATTTGGCTAAACGCAGGATCTGTCCCCTCAAGTAGCACAGGGTTCATCACATTATGGTATGAAATAATGTGCTGAGATTCAGGCTCGTGCAAAAATGCCAAAAATTGATTTGCTAGTACCTTTTGTTTGCTTGTTTTGAGAATAGCTGCATTTTCAACTTGGGTAAGATGCCCCTCCTCAAATGCTGCTGCCACATATTTATCGGTCTTATCATACCATTGATGATATAAAGGGGAAGTAGTATAACTTAGCACTACATCTGACTCCCCTTTTAAAAAGGCACCATAAGTTTCAGACCAGCCCTTTCCAACCGTTACCGTATGTTTAGCCAATGTTTTCCAAGCATTTTCTGCCTCATTACCATACACTTGATTCACCCATAATAGAAAACCTCGTCCAACACTACTGGTTCTCGGATCTTGATAAATCACTTTTAAATCTTGGCGTTCTACCAACTCTTTTAGGCTTTTAGGTGGATTAGCCAACTTTTCTTTATCATAAATAAAAGCATAAGATCCCATATCATACGGGAAGAAAATCTTATCTTTAATTTCCAATTTGGTTTTTGCCTCAAATTCGCTAAATAAACCTGATTTTTCAGCTTCCGGCTGTAAGAAATTATCAATACCGACCACGACATCGGCTTTTGTTTTTTTCCCTTCTAAACGTAAGCGGTTAAACATCGTCACACTATCGTCAAACGGCATAAATTTAAGATCACAGCCACACACCTTCTCAAAATTCTGTTCTAATTTAGCTGCCGGGCCATATTCCGATGCAAAAGAGCTATAGGTATAAACCGTTAAAGTTGGCTGATTAGCGAATGCGACTGTGCTTAATAAAGCAAATGAAGATAAAATGAATTTCATAAAGCGTCCTTCTAAATTAAATGAATAGAAGGATTTAAGAGTGGCAAATTTGCTATCTCAAATCCCTACGCTGATATTAATCAGATCAGGTTCTATGGGTATCTCTCAGCAACAAGCGGTTTGATTTGGTGAAAAATTTGCAAAGTTTCAATCAAAAACAACCGCTTGTAGCACCCCAATGAGAACGCTGTATTGTAGAAAGTTTACCTCTGAATTTCAACCATAAGCAAACGTTTGCTATTAAACCTGAAAATCATTATACTATCGCCCTAGTCCAAATAAGGAACTAGAAATGAATTGCACAACATCACATATCTCAAATTCCCAACAGCTACGCATCTTTGTTTGAGGCGTAGCTGTTTTTTTATTCATTTCTTAAGTTAATCACACAACGCCTCTCTAAAACATAGGCGTTTGTTGCATAAATTCACCATATCGAAAGGAACAGCATAAATGAGCCAACTGATTCGTACCCTAAAAGGTCATATCCGTGATGAAATCATCAAACAAGGCGGCTGGGTAAATGCACATGCACACGCAGACCGAGCCTTTACTATGACACCGGAAAAAATCACTGTTTACCAAAATGCGAATCTGCAACAAAAATGGGATTTAGTCGATGAAGTGAAACGTAATTCTACGGTGGAAGACTACTACCGCCGCTTTTCACAAGCGATTGAGTTAATGATTTCTCAAGGCGTGACTGCCTTCGGAACCTTTGTCGATATTGACCAAGTATGCGAAGACCGAGCCATCATTGCCGCACATAAAGCTCGTGAAGTCTATAAAAACGATATTATTCTGAAATTTGCCAACCAAACATTAAAAGGCGTGATTGAGCCAAATGCAAAAAAATGGTTTAATATTGGATCTGAAATGGTGGATATGATTGGTGGCTTGCCTTACCGTGACGAACTGGATTACGGCAAAGGCTTGGAAGCAATGGATATTTTAATGGATAAAGCCAAATCGCTCGGCAAAATGCTCCACGTCCACGTTGATCAATTTAACTCACCTAAAGAAAAAGAGACCGAACAACTGTGTGATAAATCGATTGAGCATGGTATGCAAGGGCGAGTGGTTGCCATTCACGGGATTTCCATTGGTTCGCACCCGAAAGAATATCGAAAAATGCTTTACCAAAAAATGCGTGATAGCCAAATGATGGTCATTGCCTGTCCGATGGCGTGGATTGATAGCGGACGTAAGGAAGATTTACAACCCTTCCATAACGCTTTAACCCCTGCTGATGAACTCATTCCTGAAGGCATTACCGTTGCTATCGGCACAGATAATATCTGTGATTATATGGTACCACTTTGCGAGGGCGATATGTGGCAAGAACTCAGCCTTTTATCAGCAGGCTGTCGTTTTACTAACCTAGAAGAAATGGCAAATATTGCCAGCATCAATGGTCGAAAAGTACTGGGTTTAGTCTAACCGAATAAATGAAAGGCGAACCCTTAGGTTCGCCTTTAATAACAGCATAACCGATTATTTAAACAAGTTACCCAAAATCCCTTTTGCCGCTTGAGCTAATAAGTCATTTGCATCAAAGTTTTTTAAGTCTTCAACATTACCATTCGGGGTTAGAGTATCCACGATTTTTGGCAAGAACTGGGCTAATAAATCGCTCGCATCAGCAGCATCAACACCCGCTTCCTGAGCGGCATTTTGAATGTTTTCTTGCCCGAACACATCACTGATTTGTTCGCCCGAAACAGGTGCATTATCTTCATCGCTGCTGATCCAAGTGCGTAACACATCATCTAATCCGCCTTGTTGGAATTTGGCAATCAGCCCTTCAATCCCACCTTGTGAGGCGAGTAAATTTTGAATTAATTGAGTTGCAGTTGATTGGTTATTGCCACTCAATACTGAAGAAGCCAATGAACCTAAAATATTTCCTAACATAATTTCTCCTATGCAAGCGGTACAATTTTGCGAAAATTTTGCAAAAAAACGGCAAAATTCAACCGCTTGTAATCACTTTAACGAGCTAAAATGGCTCGCACTCTTTCCAAATCTTCCGGCGTATCCACCCCCACTTGCGGGGCTTCTTTCGCCGGTTCGATATGAATTTTTTCACCGTACCATAAGGCTCTTAATTGCTCAAGAGACTCAAGCTGTTCTAATTGTGTCGGCTGCCACGCCACATATTGCTTCACAAAGCCGGCTCGATAAGCGTAAATGCCGATATGACGTAAATAACCTTGAGCGGCAACAAAATTGTCATCGCAATCAGGGAAACTGTCTCTGGCAAACGGAATACTGGCTCGGGAAAAATAGAGAGCCATTCCGTTTTTGTCTGCCACCGCTTTCACCGCATTGGGGTTAAATAGTTCTTCTCGGGTCTCTAATTTCACACCAAGGGTTGCCATATTGACTTGATAAGTGTCTAAATTGCGAGCAACTTGCTCAACAATTACCGGTGGAATCAGCGGTTCATCACCCTGAATATTCACAATAATTTCGCTGTCGGCAATCTGCATTTTTTCGATCACTTCCGCCAAACGTTCAGTGCCGGAATTGTGTTTCTCCGAAGTCATACACACTTCTGCCCCAAAAGATTGAGCAATAGCTTCAATTTCAGGGTGATCGGTTGCAATAATCACACGGCTTGCACCGGCAAGCTGAGCTTTTTCCCAAACGTGTTGAATCATCGGTTTGCCTGCAATATCCAACAACGGCTTACGAGGCAAACGGCTGGAAGCGTAACGAGCAGGAATAATTACAGTGAATTTCATAGGCTATCCTTATGCTTCTTGAGCATCTAAGAAACGTTCTGCATCAAGGGCTGCCATACAACCTGTGCCGGCAGAGGTAATCGCTTGGCGATAGTTGTGATCCATCACATCACCGGCAGCAAATACCCCTTCCACAGAAGTAGCGGTCGCATTGCCTTCCAAACCTGATTTTACTTTAATGTAGCCGTTTTCAAGTTCTAATTGCCCTTCAAACATTGCCGTATTCGGTGCGTGACCAATCGCCACAAAGAAACCATCAACCTTAATTTCTTCGCTCAATTCTTCTTTGGTCGATTTTAAACGCAAGCCGGTAACACCCATATTATCGCCTAACACCTCATCAACCGTGCGGTCGGTGTGCAGAATAATTTTGCCTTCTTCAATACGTTTTTGCAGACGACCAAGCAAGATTTTTTCAGCACGGAAGCTGTCACGGCGGTGAATTAAATGCACTTCGCTCGCCAAATTTGCCAAATAAAGGGCTTCTTCCACGGCAGTATTTCCGCCGCCAACCACAGCAACCGGTTTATTGCGATAGAAGAATCCATCACAAGTTGCACAAGCCGACACGCCTTTGCCTTTGAAATGCTCTTCAGAAGGCAAACCTAAGTATTTCGCCGAAGCACCGGTGGCAATAATTAACGCATCACAGGTGAAGGTGTATAAATCCCCTTTTAGCGTGAATGGGCGTTTAGATAAATCCACGGAATGAATATGATCAAACACGATTTCAGTTTCAAATTTTTCAGCGTGTTTGAGCATTTTATTCATTAGCTCGGTGCCGGTAATTTGCTCAAATTCCCCCGGCCAGTTCTCAATTTCATCGGTTGTGGTGAGCTGTCCGCCTTGTTGCATTCCGGTGACTAAAACCGGGTTTAAATTGGCACGGGCGGCATACACCGCTGCGGTATAACCGGCAGGCCCTGAGCCTAAAATTAAAAGTTTGGTATGTTTAGTGGTCATAATGAATCCTCTGAATAAATATTACTTCCTATTTTAGCCTAAATTTCAGCTCAACTCTATTTTCGTTTTCGCTCATCTTTTTTCGATTTTGTGACAAAGTTAACAGAAATCCGGCAAGTTTTCTTGTAAATTGTGACAGTCTAATTCATTTAAAAGGGGCAAGAAGATGAAAAAATTAATTAATTCAATAGAAACCGTCTTAGATGAGCAACTTTCCGGTTTTGTGAAAGCACATTCTGATTTAACACTTAATACAGAACCTGTCTATATTTACCGCACGCCTCCAAGTAATCAACCTAAAGTAGCCCTTATTTCCGGTGGTGGGAGCGGACACGAGCCAATGCACGCCGGTTTTATCGGTAAAGGAATGTTAGACGGAGCTTGCCCCGGAGCAATCTTTACATCTCCAACGCCAGATCAAATGTTTGAATGCGGTTTAGCGGTTGATCGTGGCGAGGGTGTGTTGCTCATCATTAAAAACTATACCGGCGATGTGCTGAATTTTGAAACGGCTACCGAGCTACTTGCAGATAGCGGTGTAAAAGTCGCAACCGTGTTGGTTGATGATGATGTGGCAGTAAAAGACAGCTTATATACTGCCGGTCGCCGTGGTGTTGCAAATACGGTATTGATTGAAAAACTGTTAGGCGCTGCGGCAGAGAGCGGTTATACCTTATCTGAATTAGCAAAATTAGGACATCAGTTAAATAATAACGGGCATTCTATCGGGATTGCTTTATCTGCTTGTACCGTGCCGGCTGCCGGTAAGCCATCATTTACTTTAGCTGAAAATGAGATGGAATTTGGGGTAGGTATTCACGGCGAGCCGGGCATTGAGCGTCGCCCTTTTGAAAATCTAGATAGCACCGTGAAACAAATGTTTGAAACCTTAATTGCTCACGGCGATTATCAACGTAAAATTCGCCATTGGAATACACAAACTCAACAATGGGACGAAATCGAAGAAAGCAAAGTGGCATTGAAAAAAGGTGATCGTGTTATTGCTTTAGTTAATAACTTAGGAGCAGTGCCACTCTCAGAACTTTACGCAGTCTATGATGCATTGGAAAAAGAGTGCCAAACTTTCGGCTTAAATATTGAACGCAGCCTTGTAGGATCATATTGCACCTCGCTGGATATGCAAGGTATCTCTATCACATTACTGAAAGTGGATGATGATATTCTCAAACTATGGGACGCTCCGGTAAATACACCGGCAATGCGTTGGGGTGAGTAATTAGATTGAAAGGATAAGTTATGACAATATCAAAACAACAGATCTTAAAATGGCTTGAAAATTGCCAACAGGTAATGACTGAAAAACGGGATTATTTAACTGAATTAGACACCGCTATTGGCGATGGCGATCACGGTTTGAATATGCAGCGTGGCTTTAGCAAAGCATTAGAAAAAGCCCATACCGTGCAAGATAAAGATATCGGCACTCTACTTAAAACCGTTGGAATGACATTGTTATCGCAAGTAGGTGGAGCAAGTGGTCCTCTCTATGGTTCATTTTTTATTAAAGCGGCTCAAGGTGCTACAGGCAAAGAGCAACTGAGTTTTACCGAGTTACTTGCACTGCTAGAGCAAGGGACAGAAGCGATTGTGCAACGTGGAAAAGCAGAAATTGGTGATAAAACAATGTGCGATCTGTGGTTGCCTTTGCTCGAAGAGCTAAAAAAAGCGGATACCTCTCTATCGATTGGCTCAATTTTGTTACAAGCGGTCGAAAAAGCAGAAAATTTTGCAAATCAAACCGCTCCATTAATTGCGAAAAAAGGGCGAGCCAGCTACTTAGGGGAACGTAGTATCGGGCATACCGATCCGGGAGCAACGTCTAGCTACTATATTTTTAAAGCCCTAGCTGAAGCGTTACAGTAGGAGGAATAAATGGTCAATTTAGTGATTGTTTCACATAGTGCTAAACTGGCAGAAGGTGTGGGGGAAATTTTGGCTCAAATGGCACAAGGGGGTTGCAAAATCGCCCTTGCCGGTGGCATAGATGATACCGAAAACCCTATCGGCACTGATGCGGTAAAAATAATGCAAGCGATTGAATCAGTATTTAGCCCTGACGGCGTGATTGTGTTTGTCGATTTAGGCAGTGCAATTTTAAGCACACAAACCGCCATTGATTTACTGGAGCCGGAGCTTGCTGAAAAAGTAGTCATTAGCTACGCTCCTTTAGTTGAAGGTGCTTTTGCTGCGGTAGTGGCAGCTTCCGCCGGTGACAGCTTAGAAGACGTATTAAACGAGGCTAATCAAGCCGCTGCTCTTAAGCAAGAACAAGCTAATTAGAAAAAATGCCGTATCGAAAAATACGGCATTTTAGTTTTATTAGTACAATAGTGAATAAAGCTGTCTTCTAAATTTCGGCACAATCGGGTCTGTACCCAGTGCAGATAAGATTGCCAGAAATTGGCTTTTTACCTCGCCGTTCGCTACATTTAAATCCGATTTTAACCAATCAAAAAGTAACGTGAGTGCTTCTTCATTTTTATGAGCTTGGTGTAGCTGATTTGCCAATTTAATCGCAATTTCAGGGGTTTTGCTGTTCGCATAATCCGCTTGAAGCTGTTGTAATTCGGGCGATTCGCTGGCTTGTTCCAATAATTCGATTTGGGCTTGCAAACCGTGCCAACGGCTGTCTCTGTCTTGAATCGGAATCGCTTTGAGGATTTCCCGAGCCTCTTCCACGCTTTTCATTGCGATGTAAGTTTCGGCATAGAGCAAAGCGAAATCGCTGTTTTTCTTATCGGTCATTTCCCACGCGGATTTCAGCAGCGGCAAGGCTTCGGTATAACGCTGATCTTGCAATAATTCCAACGCTTGTTGGAATTTCAGCTCTTCCTCTTTCGGTAAAATATTTGCCAGACGAATCCGTAATTCCTGCTCACTTACTGCACCTTGAATTGCATCAATCGGCTGACCGCCGGCAAACAAATAGAGCGTTGGAATTTGTTGAATGCGAAATTGAGCAGCCAATGCTTGTTGCTCATCACAATTTACCGTCGCCAATAAAAATTGGTTAGGGTTTTCATCCGAAATACGACGTAGTAAGGCATCCATTTCCAATGAAGCCACTTCCCTTGGCGAAATAAAATGAAACACCGTCGGCACTTGTGCCGCTGCTGCCCATACTTCACTAAAATTCTGCTCGTTTACATTTACAAAGTAGTCCATACAAAACCTTCTTAAGCTAAAAATTACTTTTTATATTGTAGCATTAATAAGAAGTTTCAATAGGTAGCCCGTTTCTCTCCCACGCTTCAAAACCACCTTTTACACTATAAACATTTTCAAACCCTTGTTCGATTAAAAACTGTGCTGTACTTTGGCTACTCACTCCGTGATAGCAAATCACAACCACCGGTTCGTCATAATCGACCTCATCTAAAAACTTACCATAACTCTGGTTGGTTAAATGAAACGCATCCTGTGGGTGGCTGTAAACATAACGGCGGGCATCACGTACATCAGCAAGTACTGCACCTTCATTTTCCATTAATTCCCAAGCCTGTTGCGGGCTAATTTCTTTAAATGTAGTTTCCATAATCAGTTTCCCTCAAAAAACGTGCAACTATACCATAAAATTCTAAAAAGAATGGCTATTATTCCAAGTTGAAAATTTGATGTTTGTCAGATATAATTGCGAACTATTTTCAAATGCACTGATTTAAAACTGCCACAGTTTGAGGATTTTATGGAGCAATTATTTCAATTTTTAGAACATTATACTGACTTTGTTATATTAGGATTACTAGGCTTATTAAGCGTAATCTGCCTTTGGAAAGCTATTGAACGTATTATGTTTTATTCCAAAGTAGATATTTCAAAATACGATACCCTCGAAGAATTAGAAATCGATTTAACTCACAATTTAACTACCATTTCGACTATCGGCTCTAATGCCCCTTATATCGGCTTATTAGGAACCGTTGTCGGTATTCTTTTAACTTTCTATCATTTAGGTCAATCAGGTGGTGATATTGATGCGGCCTCTATTATGGTAAACCTTTCTTTAGCTCTAAAAGCCACTGCTGTCGGTATCTTAGTGGCAATTATTGCAATGGTTTTCTACAATGGTTTTGGTCGTAAAGTGGAAGAAAACAAACTGAAATGGTTGGCATTACAATCAAAAAAGCCTCATCAAGCGGTGTGATTTAGTCCATTTTTTGCAAATTAATAAGGCAGAACAATGAAAAAATTCGATGAAATCAACATCATTCCATTTATTGATATTATGTTGGTATTACTGGCTATCGTGTTAGTTACCGCCTCTTTCATTTCTCAGGGCAAAATCCAAGTAAATGTACCGAAAGCAAGTACAACACAGCCAATGAAAGCAGACGATTTAGCGAAGCTTTTAACTATTACCGAAAATAATGAGTTTTTCTTTAATGATCAAGCAATAACTAAAGAGCAATTAATTGCTGAAGTTGCCACTTGGGATAAAAGCCAAAAAGTGTCACTCAAAGTTGATGGTGCGGTCGCCTTCGAAAAATTTGTGGAATTAACCGATATCCTTTCTGCAAATGAAATTAAAAATGTGGCAATCATTACTAAAAAAGAAACTGCTCCAGCACCTTCAAGCACACCTGATAGCCCTGCACAAGTGCCAGCAGCCGCACCTTAAATAGGGTAAACAGGTATGAAAAAAAAACATTCTCGTATCGGCTTAGTGGCATCTTTGGCTATTCACACTGCCTTAATTGGTGGCACTTTTGCTTGGTTACATAACCACAAAGTGGAAAAAATTGCCGAGCAAAACTCTCTTTCTATGGAAATGGTGGCAGCATTATTAGAGCAACCTCAGGTTGCCGTTGCTCCGGATCCTATTACCGAAGAGGTCAAAGAAATCGAACCGGAGAAGGCAGAAGTACCACCTGAACCTAAGCTTACTCCAGAGCCGGAGGCAATTCCAGATCCTACACTAAAGCCGAAAAAGGAAAAACCGAAAGAAGAAAAGCGTAAAGAGCGGCACCACCATAAACATAAGCATCGTCACAAAGAGAAAAGGGAAGAGCTACAAGAGCAAGAAAAGCCGAAAGATAAGCCTAAAGAGCGCCCGAAACATCATCACAAGCATATTAAAGCATTAGAGCGTGGGCCAGAGATAAAACAAGGTATTGTCGCCAAAGCGATTCCAAATGCGGCTGAAGGTGAAAAAGTGGTTGCTGGTGTGGTTGGAGGGCAAAAAAACGGTTCGTCAAATTCAACTTCAACTACAGGCTCTACAAATGGCGGAGCAAGTGGTGGTAACGCCAGTGAACTTGCTGCTTATAAAGTCGCATTACAGCGAGCATTACAGCGTAAGGCGAATAACTCTTACCCTCAGCGTGAAAAAATGATGCGGAAAACCGGTACAGTTACGATTAAATTTACCGTTACATCGTCCGGTTCAATTACAAATGTATCCGTACTCAATTCATCGGGAAATAGTAATTTAGATAACGCTGCGGTACGCAGTGCAGAAGGTTTGAGTATGCCTCCGCCACCGGCAGGCTTCCCTCCTACGGTAACAGTACCGGTAAGATTTGCCCTTGAATAAAAACAGCCCTCAAAAGCAATGTACTTTTGAGGGCTTTTTATTGCAAAAAATTGACTAAAAATGACCGCTTACTGCTTGCGAATATCGCCATTTCTCACATTCGGACTCACTTCACCCGTACGAGTTTCTGTGCTTAACGAGGTAGAATTTACTTTCGTAAAAGTATAATCCGCTTTGCTGAATTCACCTGTTTGATTATTTAAGAAGAAATTGCGGTACTCTTTTACCCATAATGCCGTTGCGCCACAAACTGCCACAGGCATAACTACTAAATTCACAAATGGAATCATCGTGAATAGGCTCACTAAAGCACCAAAGGTAAAATTTAAAGTGCGAGACTGCGACAACGCATTTCGCATACGCTGAAAACTGATTTTATGGTTATCAAACGGATAGTCACAATATTGAATGGCGATCAACCAAGCACCGAAGATAAAAGTCAGCACAGGTACTACGGTTTGCCCAACCACAGGCAAAAAGCCTAATACAAAAAGAGCAATCAGCCTTGGAATGCTATACATCATTTTTTGCCATTCTCGTTTCAGCATTCGAGGCACATCTTTTAACATTGCACCGAATGACATATCGCCCAAAGTCTCGCCGGTAAGTTGCAGCTCGACTTTTTCTGCTAATAACGCATTAAAGGGAGCAGCAACAAAGTTAGCCAAGGTAGTAAAAGCAAAATAAAATCCCACTAATATCATCAAAAAAATCAGTGGAATCAGTACAAAGCTAAGCCATTCCAGCCAGCTTGGCAGTAACATATCCAACAAGCCACCGATATTGGCAAAAAATCCCCAAATCAGCCCTACCATCAGCACGGTATTAATAAGAATTGGGAAAATCACAAAAGGCAAAAATTGGCGTTGTAACAATAACCGCCAGCCATATATAAAATAATGAAAGCCTAATCCGACTTGATTTTGCGGCTCAGAAAAAACTGAAGACATAATGATTCCTTATTTTCTATCAAAACTAATCAGAAATATGGTAAGCTACGCACATTATTTTCGCAAATATGAAAATACATTTTTTATTGATTATTTGATAAAGAGGACACAATGGAACTGCATATTATTTTCTTTATTCTTGCCGGGCTACTGATTGCTGTACTAATTGGATTTAGCCTTTGGTCCGCTCGTCGTGAAAAATCAAATATTTTTTCAAATACATTCTCGACTAGACCTATTGCTGTGCCACCACAGAATAATAAAATGAGCAATAGCATCCCAACCTCATTACAGCCACAAAATGAGGATTATCAAGCAATGTCTGTGCCGGAAGAAAATCCGCAACAGATACAACAGGAAGTTGAAAGCTCGCTGCAAAATATCAAAATCAGTTTGCCGGGCGGAAATCCTCAGCAACAGCCTGAGCAAATTCAGCCGATACAATCGGTAGCAGAACCAACGATTAGCACTTACGGTCAGAAAATTTCTAGTCAGCAACATATCCAATACAATACACCGGATTTTGTCACTCCAACAGCGAACACGGTGGTGGAAGAAGCTCCTCAAGCGGTAGCTATCGAACCTCAACAAGCACCAGCGGCAGTGGAAGAAAACCCGTTTGTGACCCTTTATATTTACGCTCCGCAACATCAGCCTTTCCGTGGTGATATTGTAGTCCATTATTTAGAAGAAGTTGGGCTACGTTTTGGCGAACACCAAATTTTCCACCGTCATCAACACATTGATGATTCACTCAGCCCGATTATTTTCAGTGCGGCAAATTTAATGAACCCAGGAACCTTTGATTTAAATAATATCTCAAACTTTGCAACAGCTGGTTTAGTGCTATTTATGCAACTTCCAACCGAAGGTAATGATGTGGCTAATATGAAATTATTAATCAGAAACGCAGAACACTTAGCAGCATCGTTAGGAGGATTCTTATATGACGATAACCAACAGCCTTTTGGCGAAGAATCCCGCCAACGTTATATGCAACGTGTGATGCACTAATTGCAAAAAAATTGATAAATCCGACCGCTTGTACAAGCGGTCTTTTTTGTAGAGAATTTTACCAATGTCTTTATTTAACCAAGCCTCTTTATTTGAAGAGAATGCTACGCCCGAGTTAGTCGAGAAAATCGAAGCCCTTCGCCAAACATTACGTCAATACGAGTATGAATATCACGTTTTAGATAACCCAAGCGTACCCGATGCCGAATACGACCGTTTAATGAACGAGTTGAAAAATCTGGAATGGCAGCACCCAGAACTGATTACCGCTGACTCGCCAACTCAACGGGTTGGAGCAAAACCGCTGGCAGGCTTTGCCCAAGTCACCCACGAAATGCCTATGCTTTCGTTGGATAATGCCTTCTCTGATGAAGACTTAGACGGCTTTTTACGCCGAATGGAAAGCTATATCACCGCCTCTCCCTCGCAACTGGAATTTTGTTGCGAGCCTAAATTAGACGGCTTGGCAGTGAGTATTTTATACGAAAACGGCATACTTACCCGAGCCGCAACCCGTGGCGATGGCACAACCGGCGAAGAGATTACCGCTAATATCCGCACCATTCGCAATATTCCGTTAAAGCTCAACACGACTAATCCACCTGCTCGATTAGAGGTGCGAGGCGAAGTCTTTATGCCACAATCAGGCTTTAATGAGCTGAATGAGAAAGCCTTAGCTAAAGGCGAAAAAACCTTTGCCAACCCTCGCAATGCCGCAGCAGGTTCGCTTCGCCAGTTAGATCCGAAAATCACCCGTCAGCGTCCATTAGTGCTGAATGCCTACGGCATTGGGGTGTATGAAAGCGATGACGAACTGCCAGCCACCCATTTCGAGCGTTTGCAATGGCTGAAATCGCTTGGCATTCCTGTCAATAATGAAATCCGCTTGGCTCAAGGCAAAGCTGCTCTCTTGGCTTATTATGCGGAGATTCAGACTAAACGCCCAACATTAGGCTACGATATTGACGGTACAGTGTTGAAAGTCAATGACATTGCCCTACAAGAGCAACTCGGTTTTATCTCTCGCTCCCCACGTTGGGCGATTGCGTATAAATTTCCGGCTCAAGAAGAAATGACCATCTTGAAAGAAGTGGATTTCCAAGTGGGAAGAACAGGGGCAATCACGCCTGTGGCGAAATTAGAGCCTGTTTTTGTCGCAGGCGTAACAGTAAGTAACGCAACGCTACACAACGGTGATGAAATCGAGCGACTTGGCATTGTGATTGGCGATACGGTAATTATTCGCCGAGCGGGCGATGTAATTCCGCAAATTACAGGCGTGGTGTTAGACCGCCGCCCTGAACATGCAAAAAAAATTGAATTTCCGACCGCTTGTCCTATCTGTCACTCCGCCGTTATTCGGGTAGAAGGCGAGGCGGTGGCACGTTGTACCGGTGGTCTATTCTGTGGAGCTCAGCGTAAAGAAGCCTTGAAACATTTCGTCTCACGCAAAGCGATGGATATTGACGGTGTAGGCGAAAAATTAATTGAACAGCTGATGGATCGTGAGTTAATTAAAACTCCTGCCGATCTGTTCAAGCTCGATCACACAACTTTAATGCAATTAGAACGAATGGGGGAAAAATCCGCCCAAAATGCGTTAAACAGCATCGAAAAAGCGAAAAATACTACCCTTCCTCGCTTTTTATTCTCATTAGGCATTCGAGAAGTGGGTGAAGCAACCGCTCTCAACCTGGCGAACCACTTTGGTAGCTTAGAGGCAATTCGCCAAGCCACTTTTGAGCAATTAAAAGAGGTGCAAGATGTGGGCGAAGTGGTAGCGAACCGTATTGTTAGCTTCTGGCAAGAATCGCATAACGTGGAAGTGGTGGAAGATTTGATCGCTCAAGGCGTACGCTGGGAAAACGTTGTGAAAGCCGAAATCGCAGATAACCCGTTAAAAGATAAAAATGTGGTCTTAACCGGCACCCTAACCCAACTTACCCGTGATGAAGCCAAAGCCCTATTACAAAGTTTGGGCTGTAAAGTCTCCGGCTCGGTTTCCAGCAAAACCGATTACTTAATCGCCGGTGAAAAAGCCGGTTCTAAGCTGGCAAAAGCTCAAGAGTTGGGAATTCAGATTTTAAGCGAGCAACAATTTATTGAGCTTACTCAACATTAACAAGCAAAGGGGCAGATGATTGAAATCTGCCCCTTATTCTATCTATTGAATGCTTAAAAGCATTAACCAATCAATTTAAACTGCTGAGCTAAAAACAGTAACGTAAAGCTAGTTAAGTAAATTAAGCCGATAACTGCCAACCAAAATAACCAGCCTTTTGCACGATGCTCACCTTTTAGCACTAAAGAGAAATTTAACCACGCAAAAACAGGGGTAGAAACAAATGATGAAATCATTGCAAATTGTAACATTTTCGCCACATCACTCATAAATTGGCTAATAATTAAAATGCCGATGAGTGCAGTTACCGTCATCCAAATACTTAATTCTGTTTGTGAATGTTGCTTACGCCCGCTAATTAAACGTAACGCTTCTGCATTCGCTCGTGAATATCCATCAATAACAGTGATCGTTGTGCCGAACATACACATAAATGCAATAAATGCGATTAAAAGCTTAGACCAGTCGCCAATCGCAAAAGCATACATTTTAATTAATTGAGCAATATAGGCAACACCGGCTTGTTCTACTTTTTCACCTGAACCGTACTGTACTAACGCACCCAATGCTAAAAAGACAATCGCCAAAATTGCCGTGCCGATATAGCCCACATTAAAATCAAAAATACCGTCCTCATAATTCACTTTACTTAAACGTTTTTTCGCAATAACCCACATTGAGTTAATGGCAGAAATTTCAATTGGTGCAGGCATCCAGCCCATTAATGCAACGATGAACGCAAGTGCTGCTAAATTCCACGGCGAAGGCTCTACGAAATCTGGAGCAATTTCAACGCCACCTTTTAAAGCAGCAATGATCACGGCAGATACCGTAGAGATGGTTAAAGCAATCATAATCCATTTAGATAATGTATCTAAGAATTTATATTGCCCTAGAAGTAAAATACCCCAAGTGATCACAATCACAATAGTTCCTGCCATTGGAATGCTTAAATCTAACGGAATACCTAAAGCAGAAAAAATAAATTTTAGAATCGCTGCTGAAACAATCGCCACCGCAGCTGTGTTAATCATTGCAGCAAAAACGTTAAGGATAAAGAAAATAATAAGATAAAACTTTCCTTTTTCTTTGTAGCCTTCCAATAAAGTTTTACCGCTAGCTAAGGTATATTGCACACCAAAGCGGAAAAACGGATATTTAAATAAATTGGCTAACAGAATAATAATCGCCAGCTGCCAGCCATAAATCGCACCAGATTGTGTAGAGGCAATAATATGCGAACCACCCACTGCCGCAGATGCCATCAAAATCCCCGGCCCCATTGCAGCAAATTTACTTTGCCAAGTTGAATGTTCTATTTGTTGTGTCATATAGCTTTCCTTATCACATTACTATCAAAACAAGATGGTTTCATTCTACTTATAAAAACCAAATAAAAACACTCCTCTAGAAAAGATGTTCATAAAATAATACAGATATTATGCTGAATAGAGAGTATGAAATGATAAGAAAGCATTTATAAAAATGATTTAATAAGAATTAAAAACTAAGATAGAGTATAAAAATGGTTTTAAATAAAATTTAAAATAAATTGTAAATTTTTATTTACCAAGATTTTTAGCAAAGTTTTCACTAAAAATGACCGCTTGCAGGCAATAAAAAAGTGCGTTTCCGCACTTTTTACTAAAATGATTTAATTACTCAACCAATGCTCACCGTTGCCATTAGCTGGTGGATTAATCGGTTGGTTATTATTCTTACCTGGAATAATAATTTGAGGCTGATCGTACATACATTTGTTGTTCGACAATATATCACAGGGAATAGCACATACAGCAGGGGCAGAAAGGCGACAACTTGAACCACCTTTTTGATTACAATTCTCTAATGCATTTTCTTCAGCAAGACTACTAACGATACTATACCCAAAATCATCGAAGCCTTGACCATCTTTATAACCTTGTGCAAAAGCAAGGCACATATTACTAAACGAGAAGATCATTTGGCAATTACGACCACCGTTCTTTTCACACTGTTTAAACGCATCTTGCTTCGCATTTTCTAAATTTTTAGACGGATTATCAGTCACCCACATCATATTTTGTTCAGGTGACATATAAATTGATGACCATAAACGAGGCTGTGTTTTACGCTTTGCTAAGTCCTCTTTACTGGCAATGGTTACTGCTTCTTTATATTCACCACATTTAAACTCTTTTTCGACATCACCAAAACCACTCATTTCACGAACAGAGGTGATTTTATTATCAGCATCAGCAAAAAGATATGTCCAAGTCGATCCACCTGTATAAACCTTATCTGTTGTCATAAATATAGTGGTTGCATTACGACCAACTTCATAAGTTTGCAAATCATACAAAGCTAGTTGATAACCATAAACATAGCTTAATTCATTATCTTTTACGCATTGAACCGCTGTATCAGGTAAACGTTTACGTGCAAAAAATTCAGATACATCTTTACCACGCCAATAAACACTATCTAGTGGCTTAATCATTGTAGAACAAGCGGTCAAAAATAATGACGAAATAACAAATAGCAAAGAGCTTATTTTGAAATTCATAATAATTACCTTTAAAAGAAAAAAGAGCAAGCTTTCACTTACTCTTTTTTATATTACTTAGAATAGCGTTGGAACACTAAACACGCATTCGTACCACCAAAGCCGAAGCTGTTAGACATCACGGTAGTTAATGCTTTGTCTTGACGTTCGGTTACAATATTCATACCTTGAGCTTGCTCATCAAGGGTTTCAATATTAATGCTTGGTGCAATAAAATTGTTATCTAACATTAATAATGAGTAAATTGCCTCGTGCGCACCTGCTGCACCTAATGAGTGTCCGGTCATTGATTTGGTTGATGAAATTGCTGGCGTTTTATCACCAAAGACATTACGGATCGCCCCTAACTCTTTTACATCACCCACTGGAGTAGAAGTGCCGTGTACGTTAATATACTCGATTTCACCATTTACAGTTGCCATCGCCTGTCTCATACAACGCTCTGCACCTTCACCACTTGGCGCTACCATATCGTAACCGTCTGAGGTTGCACCATAGCCCACAATTTCAGCATAGATTTTTGCGCCACGAGCAAGAGCGTGTTCTAACTCTTCCACCACAACCACTGCACCACCACCGGCAATCACAAAACCATCACGATTAGCATCATAAGCACGGCTAGCTTTTGTTGGTGTTTCATTATATTTAGTTGAAACAGCACCCATTGCATCAAACTCGGTTGCACATTCCCAAGAAAGTTCTTCTGCACCACCTGCAAACACCACATCTTGTTTACCTAATTGGATTAACTCCATCGCGTGTCCGATACAGTGAGCAGAAGTCGCACAAGCTGAGCTGATTGAATAGTTTACACCACGAATTTTATAAGGTGTTGCCAAGCATGCTGACACACTTGATGCCATTGTTTTGGTTACTGCGTAAGGCCCAACAGCTTTCACACCACGTGGACCACGTACTGCATCACAAGCTACAAGTTGACTGTGCGCCGAGCCTGTACCTGCTCCGATCACCAAACCGGTACGATCGTTTGAAACTTGTTCTTCGGTTAAGCCTGAGTCTTCGATTGCTTCTTTCATTGAAAGATAAGCGTAAGCCGCAGCATCTCCCATAAAACGATAGATTTTACGGTCAATTAACTCAGCCGGATTTAATTTAATAGTACCTGCCACTTGGCTACGCATACCCACTTCAGCAAACTCAGGCACAAATTCAATGCCTGATTTACCTGCTTTTAGTGATTCCAACACTTCTTCTTTGTTGTTACCGATACTGGAAATTACACCTAATCCTGTAATAACGACTCTTTTCATTTTGTTTCCTTCATCATTTTGATCTGAAAAATACTTGATTCAGCTTACACTTGTTCACTCAAATAAGCTACTAAAACTTGATTATTTTACACAATTTCATTACTGGTCTGAACTCTTTCTATCAAGATAGCGGTTGAATTTCAGACATTTTTTGCAAAATAGGGAATGAAATTTAATTTCCCGATTTTTTACCCTATTACATAATAATCACTTTTCCGCTAAAATGCTAAACAGTTCACACTTTAGTAAGGAAAGCTGACGTGAAAACATTAACCCTGACAGCCAACAAAATAACAGCCGTAGAAGGCGCTGCCATTGGGGCGAACCAGGGGAGCTTCGCCCAAAAATTAAACTCTACTAAAGCACGAATTGATCAACTTAATGCATACCGAATAGAACGAGCTATCAATGCTAATAATCATCATTTTATGCATGTTTTCTCTCTCATTCCATTGCTTATTCATCTTAATCACCCTGTGTTACCGGCTTATGTTGAAAATGCACCACAAGGGATTTGGCATTTTCAACTCTCTGATTATCAAAAACAATTTCTGGTTTCTTACCGTTTTGATGAAGCAATCTCTGCCGATCATTTGGGCCCCCATCCCAGCTTTGATGCTCTTTATTCGATGGGTAGCACCGGTACTATTACCCAAACAAGCTGTTCTGATTTAGATTTATGGCTATGCTATCCGAACCATTTTACAATTGAACAATATAAGTTAATGGAGCTTAAAATTAATAAATTGCAAGAATGGGCAAAGACATTCCAAATCGACATCAATATTTATTTAATGAACCCAGAACAATTTAAGAGCCAAACTTATAACAGTAGCGTAACCGATGAACACAGTGGTTCAGCACAGCATTTTTTTCTATTAGATGAATTTTATCGTTCAGCTATTTTACTTGCCGGTAAGCGTTTACTCTGGTTGCATTTGCATAAAAATGAATACCAAAATGTTCACAATAACCCTGAAATTGACTTAACGGAATGGGTTGATTTCGGCGATTTTTCCAGCCTTTCAACCAGTGAATTTTTTGGTGCAAGCTTATGGCAGCTCTACAAAGGAATTAATAACCCTTATAAATCGGCAATTAAAATTTTATTGCTCGAATGCTACGCTCACACTTACCCTAAAACAAAGCTCATCTCCAAAGAATTTAAGAAAAAACTACTAAGTGACAATGCATTGGAATACCACTTTGATCCCTACTTAGCCATGCTTGAATTGGTAACAGAACACTTAAGATCACGCAAAGAGTGGGTGAAATTAGACCGCTTGCGAGTCTGTTTTTATGCAAAAGCGGTTGAGGGAGAAATAAATAACAACTGGAGAAGTCGTGATTTAGACGAGCTGGTTAACCAATGGTCTTGGTCAGAAAAACAAATTCAATTACTTCAAAACCGTCAACATTGGAAAATTAAGCAAGTGATGAATCATGAGAATATGCTGATTGATCATTTACTACAAAGTTATCGAAATTTAATTCATTTTGCTCGAAAATTTCATATTAATCCGAGCATTATGACAAATGATACTGATATTTTAATGCGAAAACTTTATTCTGTATTTGAAGCACTTCCAGGAAAAATATCGTTAATTAATCCTAAAATATCGTCCAATTTAGCAGAAAAAGCAATTACATTTATTGAAGCTAAAGTTGGATCTGCGTTACAACCCGGTTGGTATTTAGTTAATCAGGCACCTAAAAGTCGTTATGACTCTGAAAATCGTTATGTCCATTATAATAAAAGCCCGATTAAGCTTATTGCTTGGGGGTATTTTAACGGCATTATTAACGCAGCAACTAATTTACATACTGTTAGCCCTAATTTAGATATCGAGAAATTGCGACAATTTATCACCGACTTGCGCTTATCTTTCCCAATTCAAGCGCCGGAAGTGACCAATGATGACATGCATCACCCTAATGAAATTCGCAATTTGGTTATAGCGCTTAATTTAGTGCAAGACCCAACCGAACATATCGATGAACTACCAAAAAAAGTTTATCCAAGCGATCTGTTTAATTTTGGTAAGGCACAAAAAACGTTAGTTGGTAGTGTGAGCATTATTTATCGAAATGTATGGAATGAAATTCGAACTCAACATTTTGACGGTGAAGATGCTATTTTAAAAGCACTAAAATTGGTATCCAATCGAATTTATCAAGGAAATTCTTCACCTCAATCAGTTAATGTTTTTTGCTATAGTAAATATCTACGTAGTGAGTTACGTGATTTTGTGGCGGATTTAGTTCATAAATGTATTACAATTCAGACTGGTTGTTTACTGCAAGAGAATGAATTTAGCACTTTAAAAGTAGCAGGAAAAACCTGGCAGTTTCTTTTTCATAAAAAAACATTTAGCATTAAACAAATTGATGAACAACAAGCGGTTGAAAATTTAAATTCTTTTGCAAAAACCAAGCAAAATGCTAAAAGCGAAAATGAAAAGAAAAAAGAATTTCCGCAACAAATTAGTGAATTTGCCAGTGAAGGCTTTTTACAGTTTTTCTTTGAAGACAATGTCGATAATAGTTTTAATGTATATGTTGTAGATGAACGTAATAATGTCGAAAGTTACTATAACTGTTTAGGAAATAAAGAAGAGAAAATCAGGAAAATCAATAAATTACAAAATGAAAAACAATTAAAAACAGAAACGCCAGCATCATTTGGAAGCTTTAACCATCCACAATTTTATCAACTTATTTCACCGAATGGTGAACTATGTATTGTGCCGTTTCAAAGTCGCCAACATTTAGATTATTTAGCACAGAAAAGTTATTAATAATATTATTTATATCATACAGGTGGGAACTATATGTCAGGATTGGTTAGTCCGGAATTAATTAAAACAGTCGCATTACTTGCAACAAGCATCACAATTGTACCACTTTTTAAACGTATTGGTTTAGGAAGCGTATTGGGTTATTTAGTCGCAGGGTGTTTAATCGGGCCATCTGGAATTGGATTATTCCAAGACCCTGCCGCTGTTGTGCATATGGCAGAGCTTGGTGTAGTAATGTTTTTGTTTATTATTGGTTTGGAAATGCACCCGGAACTGCTTTGGGCGATGCGTAAAGCCATTTTCGGGCGAGGTTTCTTACAAGTTGCAATTTGCGGTATTTTATTAACCTTATCCGGTATTTACTTATTAGGTTTTTCCAAAGAAGTAGCGTTTATTGCTGGTATGGGGTTTACGCTATCTTCTACCGCCATTGTAATGCAAGTGCTGGAAGATAAAGGGATAAGCTCCACACCAAAAGGACAACGCATTGTTGCAACTTTACTGTTTGAAGATTTAGCGATTGTGCCATTATTAGCCTCAGTTGCCTTTCTTGCCCCTAACCAAGTAGATGCTGAATCCAGCACTAATTGGTCTGCGATTGGACTGAGTCTTGTCGCAGTGCTAATTTTAATAGCCAGTGGAAAATGGCTGATGAACCCTATTTTCCGTGTTATTTCTAAAGCAAAAGTACGAGAAATGATGACAGCTGCCGCCTTGCTGGTAGTATTAGGCTCTGCCCTTTTAATGGAAATTAGTGGGCTTTCAATGGCTATGGGCGCATTCCTTGCTGGCGTAATGCTTTCGGAATCTTCTTTCCGCCATCAACTAGAAGCTGATATTGAACCCTTCCGAGGTTTACTTTTAGGCTTATTCTTTATGGGCGTCGGAATGTCATTAGACCTGAGCCTAGTCCTCAATAATTGGTTATGGTTATTGGTGATTGTAGCAGTTTATGTTATCGGCAAAGGGCTTGGAATCTTTATTGCTGCCTCTATTACCCGATTAACACTGAATGAATCTATTGTGCGTACTACCATTATGGCTCACGGTGGTGAGTTTGCCTTTGTGCTATTCTCCGCCGCCGCAACCGCAGGGATTTTAAGCCCAGATACTCACGCCACCTTAACCGCTGCGGTGATTGTATCAATGTTACTTTCCCCACTTCTTATTTTAATCAAGCAAGGGGTGAGAAAGAAAAAAGCAAAAAATGAATCCACTAATATGGCCGGAGTTGAATTACCAGAAGATTTAGAAGCCAATGTATTAGTCATCGGTTTTGGGCGCTTTAATCAAATAGTCTGTCAAGCCTTATTAGCCAAAGGACTAAGTGTATCGGTTATTGATTCAAATACTGATCATATTCGTGCTGCAGCTCGTTTTGGTTTTAAACTTTACTATGGTGACGGAGCGAGACTAGATGTACTTCGGGCATCTGGCATCGCCAATGCAAGCTGCGTAATTGTTGGCGTAGGCAATCCGGAAAGAACAGAGAAAATCGTAGAGCTAATTAAATCGGAATATCCCTTAGTACCGGTATTCGCAAGAACTTACGATAGACAAAGTGCGGTTGATTTAGTTAAAAAACACCACGTTGATTATCACATCCGAGAAACCTTTGAATCAGCCCTCGCATTGAGCCAAGCCACCATTGAACGCTTAGGTTCTAGTGAGGAAGAGGCAAAACAAATTATCAGTTATGTTCGCCGATTAGATGCAGAACGCTTTAATGAGGAATTATTACACGGTTTCTCCGCAGAAGTTATCCGCAAATATTGGGTACCAACACCTTGGGTAAATCCACAACACGAAGGTAGCGCACTTAATGAAGAAACGGCTGATATTTTAGAAGAGCTTGGTGAGACAGTAGAAGTTATAAAAGTGGATATCACTGATAAAAATTAAAGAATTTATACTTTGAATCCTTATTCAAGTATAAGTCTTCCTATACATATCGCATAATCACTCGTAAAAAAGCACCCTATCGGCATAATCTGATAGGGTGTCGATGGTAATAAACCATCGTACGATGACAAGGAAAATATCTATAAAAATTTTTAAAATAGGTGGCAGCTGAATGTTAACCTCGAGGAGATCTTCACAGATAAAGATATTCAAGCCTTATTAAAAGAAGTTAATTTAATCCGTAAAAATCAATAAAAGTTAGATAAGAAAAAAGGCGACTTTCCGTCGCCTTTTGGGCTTATATGCTTGATGTCTATCTTTATCCACCTGAAACCCACAACATAATCGCTAGCACTTGAGGTAGCATAATACGCAAAAACATTACTAGTGGGTAAACAGTTGCATAGGATAACGCTGCAGCACCATTTCCCTCTTTAATTTCATTGGCAAAAGCAAGCGCTGGAGGATCAGTCATTGAGCCGGCAAGTAATCCACAAATCGTTAAATAGTTTACTTTGTTATACATTCTGGCAATCAATCCTGCTATCATCAATGGAACAAAAGTAATAATCGCCCCATAGCATATCCACTCAACGCCCTCACTGCTTAATAGCGTTTCAAGAAATCTACCGCCAGATTTTAAACCAACTACCGCTAAAAACAGTACAATACCGATTTCACGCAATGCAAGATTGGCACTTGGTGGCATAAACCAGTAGAGTTTACGGAAACTACCAATTCTTGCAAGAATAAGAGCAACCACCAGTGGTCCACCAGCCAAGCCCAGCTTTAACGCAACAGGGAAACCCGGTAAATAAATCGGTACAGAACCAAGTAATACTCCCAAACCGATCCCGATAAATATTGGCAACATTTGGACTTGTTGCAACTTTGAGTGCGCATTGCCGATAATCGTCATTACCATTTCAATATCAGCTTGCCGCCCTACTAAATTGAGAACATCACCAAATTGTAACGTCATATCACCTGTTGGTACTAATTCTACACCGGCTCGATTTAAACGAGAAATGACAACATCGTATTTGCCTTTAAGCATTAGCTGACGAATTTGTTTCCCGAAGACTTTTTCATTCGTCACTACAGCACGTTCAGAACGGTAAATCGTGCCTTTGGTTGAGACAGATACATCTACTGCCTCACCTAAAATAATCTGCATTTTTCGTAATGAGGATTCTTCACCTACTAAATGTAAAATATCACCTATCTGTAAAACCGTATCTACACGAGGAATAGAAAGCTCATCTCCCCGTTTTAAGCGTGAATAAGCTACTTCGTGCAAATTAAAATCAGGGATTTGTTTCAGTGTTAAACCGTGAATATTTGGATTTGTCAGACGGACATTTAAGGTACTAAGTTGATCTTTACCTCTATTTTGCTGTTTGTTAAAAGCCTCTGCTTCCGCCTCAATATTGATTCGAAATAAAATCCGAATCAGCCACATTGAAAGTAGAATTCCGATAATGCCGAACGGGTAAGCAATCGCATAACTCATTCCCATAATTTCAGTTACACTCTCAGCGCTTAACTCAGCCAATACCTGTTGACCTGCTCCTAAAGAAGGGGTATTGGTTACAGCCCCGGAGAAAATGCCTAAAATCACAGGCAAAGGAACATTGAAAAATTTATGAATAAGAATAACTAAAATACCGCTAATCAGTACAATCAGTACCGCAAAACCATTGAGTTTTAAGCCAGAATGTTTTAGTGAGGCAAAGAATCCAGGTCCTACTTGAATTCCAATTGAATAAACAAATAAAATCAGCCCGAACTCTTGAATAAAATGAAGTGTATGGGCATCGAGCTTCACATCGAATTGCGCCATAAAATGGGAGACAAACAGCCCACCAAATAACACTCCCCCTATACCTAGCCCCACGCCTCTGATTTTAATATGGCCAATCCATAAGCCTAGAACGGCCACTAAAGATAATAAACTGACAGTAAGTGCAATTTCGCTCATTACAGCCTCTCTTTAATATGAAATACCTCAAAAATGGTATCCAATTCTACCAAATCTCAAAAACGAAAAATGAGATCTATGTCAAAAAAATAAAATATTGATAGTATTACTCCAAGATGAACTTCAAAAAAGTTCCTGAATTTAAAAAAAATTCTCGACAATACTTTTTTTTACAGTAAATTAAACAATTATTTAAATAACCTAAGGATCAAACACAATGTTATCAAACGAAGTCTTTATTTCGATTATCTTACTGTTAATCCTAAGCTTGCTTAGAATTAATGTAGTAATCGCACTTATTATTTCTGCCCTTACTTGCGGTCTAATCGGTAATCTTGGTGTAGAAGGGGCTGGATTTCCCGAAGCGTTGGAAAAAACAATAAAAAGTTTTACTGGTGGTTTAGGTGGGGGTGCGGAAACTGCTATGAACTATGCCGTTCTTGGTGCGTTTGCCGTAGCTCTATCAAAATCAGGCGTGACCGATTTATTAGCCTATAAAGTGATCAAATCCTTTGGTCACAGCCCGTCAGGTCGCTCCGTTACTTGGTTTAAATACATTGTATTATTTGTGTTAGTGGCATTTGCAATGTCATCTCAAAACCTAATTCCAATTCATATTGCCTTTATTCCGATTTTAATTCCACCGCTATTAAGCGTAATGAATAAATTGCAAATTGACCGCCGTGCGGTAGCTTGTGCTTTAACCTTTGGTTTAACCGCCACTTATATGTTAATTCCGGCAGGTTTCGGTCAGATCTTTATTGAAAGCATCTTAGTTAAAAATATCAACCAAGCAGGTGAACCGTTCCAATTAGTGACTACCACAGCGGAAATGACCAAAGCGATGTTAATTCCTGTTTCCGGTATGATTTTAGGCTTACTGTTTGCATTCTTTGTGTCATACCGTAAACCGCGTGTGTATATTGAAAATATGCCTGAACCAACCGCAGATGATATTGAAGCCCGTGTTGCAAACGTTAAGCCCTTCCATATCGGCATTAGTATTGTGGCGATTATCGCGACCTGTTCGGTGCAATTAGCAACAAATTCGACTATTATCGGCGGCTTAGTCGGTCTGGTTATTTTCGCCTTAGGCGGTGTATTTAGACTGAAAGAGAGTAACGATGTCTTCCAAGCTGGCTTACGTTTAATGGCGATGATTGGCTTTGTGATGATTGCCGCCTCCGGTTTTGCCGGCGTGGTCAATTCAACAGGCGGTGTGCCGGCATTGGTAGAAAGCCTGCGTGATGTGATTTCATCAAAAGAAATGGCAGCATTGCTAATGTTAGTCGTTGGCTTATTTATTACGATGGGTATCGGCTCTTCATTCTCGACTGTGCCGATCATTACCTCAATTTATGTGCCGCTTTGTATCTCATTTGGCTTCTCGCCACTGGCGACAATGGCGATTGTCGGTGTTGCTGCTGCACTCGGTGATGCAGGTTCTCCGGCATCAGATTCCACACTTGGTCCAACCTCCGGCTTGAATGCTGACGGTAAACACGACCACATTTGGGATTCTGTTGTACCAACTTTTATCCACTTTAACATTCCATTATTAGTGTTCGGCTGGATTGCAGCAATGACACTTTAAGCTATAATATGCAAAATTTTTGCTAAAAATGACCGCTTGTGCCATTACAAGCGGTCTATTTTCTTCTTTATTTTGCAAACCACATTAGGATCACCAATGAAATTTATCTCTTTTAATATCAACGGATTACGAGCCAGACCACATCAGCTCGAAGCGATTATCGAAAAACACCAGCCCGATGTACTCGGCTTACAAGAAATCAAAGTTGCCGATGAAGATTTTCCTTACGATTTAGTCAATCACTTAGGCTACCACGTTTTCCACCACGGGCAGAAAGGTCATTACGGCGTGGCATTACTGACTAAAAAAGAGCCTATAGCGGTGCGTAAAGGCTTCCCGACAGATGTGCTTGATGCCCAAAAACGAATGATTATGGCGGATATCGAAACCGACTTTGGCGTGCTAACCGTATTAAACGGCTATTTCCCACAAGGAGAAAATCGTGCCCACGAAACCAAATTCCCGGCAAAACAAAAATTCTATGCGGATTTACAACACTATTTAGAAACCGAATTAAAGCCAGAAAATCCGATTATCATTATGGGCGATATGAACATCAGTCCGACTGATTTAGATATTGGTATCGGCGAAGTAAACCGCAAACGCTGGCTGCGTGACGGTAAATGTTCGTTTTTACCTGAAGAGCGTGAATGGCTAGATCGCTTACACAGCTATGGTTTAGTGGATACTTTCCGTGTCGCCAACCCGGATGTAAACGATAAATTCTCTTGGTTTGACTACCGCTCAAAAGGCTTTGATGATAACCGTGGGCTGCGGATCGACTTAATTTTAGCCTCGAAAATGCTTGCCGAACGTTGTGTCGAAACCGGCATTGATTTAGAGATTCGAGCAATGGAAAAACCGTCTGACCACTCCCCTGTTTGGGCAACCTTTAAATAAAGTTGCAAAAAAATCTGAGTTTTCAACCGCTTGTCAGTTTTTAGCCCTACAAGCGGTTATTTTTTCTCACTTTTTTGCACTTTTTACGCTGTACTATATCCCTATTCAAATCTGTGATACAATCAAACACTATTTTTAGATTATTTTTGGATTATGAACAAACGTTTAACCGTTATTTTACTGATTATTGTTGCCGTACTTGGTGGCTGGTATTACAGCTTACAAGAGAAAGAGAATACGGGGCTTGATCAGCTTATTAAAAAGGAAGGACAGCCTGAATATGTGGGGAATAAAATGTCCACCACGGTCTATGATCTAAAAGGAAACCCACAATATTTCGCTCAAGCTACTGAAATTAAACGCTATGAGTCTACTGAGCGTACTGAGTTTTTTAAACCTTTTATTGAGCTTTTTGCCAAAGAGTCGACGCAAAAACAGTGGAAAGTCAGTGCCGATTATGCAGAAATTACCAAAGAAAAAATGTTAAATTTAAAAGGTAATATCAAACTTGTTGCATTAGATCCTGCATCACGTTTGCAACAAATCACTACCGATACGTTAACTGTTGATTTAAATACACAGGATATTTTTACCGAAAGTACGGTCAAATCGATAGGTTCCGGTTTTACTACAACGGGGGTTGGATTAAAAGGTAACTTAAAACAACAAGTTGCGACTTTGCAAAAAGATGTAAAATCTTACATTGAACCGACCATTATTAAAGAAACCAAAGAATAATTTGCTTGGAACAAGGAATAACAATGAAATTAATGTTTAAATCTATTTTAGTGAGCGTGTTACTGGGTAGCAGCTTTTCCGCTTATGCTCTAAAAGGCGATACCGATCAGCCGATTAATATTGATTCAGGTAGCCAATCGTTAGATATGACTAACAATATCGTGACCTTTAGCGATAATGTCGTTATCACTCAAGGGTCGATTAAAGTGACCGCAGCAAACGTCAAAATTACCCGTCAAGAAGGTAAAAAAGAAACTATTGACGCTACAGGCTCGCCTGTTACTTTCCAGCAAACATTGGACAACGGCAAACCGGTAAATGGTAAAGGCAACAGCGTTCATTATGATTTAAACTCTGAATTTTTAACGCTGATTGGTAATGCGGAACTCAAACAACAAGGTAGCTTTATTAAAGCCAATAAAATTACCTATGATGTGAAAAAACAACAACTTAAAGCTACCAGTGGCGGTAAAACCCGAGTGAAAACCGTGCTAATTCCAAATGAACTTCAAGATAACAAGAAAAAATAAGGTTAAATGATATGTCTGTGCTTTATGCCGAACATTTAGCAAAAAGCTATAAACAACGCGAAGTGGTAAAAGACGTCAGCCTGAATGTCAAATCAGGTGAAATCGTGGGCTTGCTCGGTCCGAACGGCGCAGGTAAAACCACCACTTTCTATATGGTTGTGGGTTTGGTTCGCCACGACCACGGCACAATTCGTATTGACGACCAAGATATCAGCACACTACCAATGCACGACAGAGCAAAACAAGGGATTGGCTATCTACCGCAAGAAGCATCTATTTTCCGCCGTTTAAGTGTGTACGATAACTTAATGTCGGTATTACAAGTGCGTAAAGATATCAATGATAAACAGCGTAAAGAGCGTGCCGAAGAGCTGATTACAGAATTCCATATTGAGCATATTCGCAATAGTTTAGGTCAATCACTTTCAGGTGGTGAACGCCGCCGTGTGGAAATTGCCCGAGCATTAGCAGCGAACCCGAAATTTATTCTGTTAGATGAACCTTTTGCTGGGGTTGACCCAATCTCGGTAATTGATATTAAAAAAATTATCGTCAATTTAAAAGAGCGTGGTTTAGGGGTATTGATTACCGACCATAACGTACGTGAAACTCTAGATGTATGTGAAAGAGCCTACATTGTCGGTAGCGGCGAAATGATTGCCAGCGGCACACCACAGCAAGTGCTTGAAAACCCTGATGTAAAACGTGTTTATTTAGGCGATCAATTCAAACTCTAAAAAATCCCCTCTTTGGGGATTTCATCTTTAGATGAAAAATTATGACAAAACTAACCGAATTTCTAAGCCCTGAAAATGTTCGCCAAGGTGTACTGATTTCAAGTAAAAAACGAGCGTTAGAACTCGTGGGTAAAATCGTGGCTGAATCAATCAACCAAACCGAACAGCAATCTGAAGCACTCTGCCCTATTGAATGCTTTGGCAATTTATTTAAACGTGAAAAGTTAGGCACAACCGGCTTAAATCAAGGCATTGCACTTCCTCATGCAAAATTGCCCGCTTGCGGTGATATTGAGCTGACTAAACCGATTGCGGTCTTTTTACAGCTGGAAGAAGCGATTGACTACGAAGCCCAAGACAACAAAGAAGTGGATTTAATTTATGCAATGATGTTTCCGGAAAATAGCTGCGAACAGTATAAAAGTTGCCTACCTGCAATTGCACAGAAACTTACCGATAAATCGTTATTAAAACAGCTCCGAGCAGCTGAATCCGCAGAAGATATTTGGCAAATTTTGGTGTATGCTGATAATCACCTAAAAGATGAAGAATAATACTGAGGAAATATGGAATTAATCATTATAAGCGGACGCTCAGGCTCTGGTAAATCGGTAGCATTAAGAGCATTAGAAGATGCAGGTTATTACTGCGTGGATAATATCCCTTTACCTTTAATTCCAACCTTAACCTACTACCTTACTCAAGAAAATCGTTCGGCAGTCATCAGCTTAGATATTCGTAATTTACCGAATACGCCTAATGCGATTGAAGAATTGCTTACCCAGCTTGAGCCTTTAAATGCTAAGCTGATTTTTTTAGATTGCGAACGCAATACCTTAATTCGCCGTTATAGCGATTCCCGCCGAATCCACCCGCTTTCCACTCAAGATGATCTCTCGTTGGAAGGAGCATTGGATCTGGAGCAAAAATTGCTTGAGCCTTTGGTGCAAAATGCAAACTATATTATTGACACCAGCCACCTTTCTTCGCACGAATTAGCGGAAAATCTTCGCCAAATACTGCAAGGCTCAACCGAAAAAGAACTTAAAATTATTTTCCAATCGTTCGGTTTTAAATACGGCTTACCTGCCGATTCCGATTACGTTTTTGATGTCCGCTTTTTACCGAACCCGCATTGGAATCCAGAACTTCGTCCAATGACAGGATTAGAGCAACCGGTGATTGATTTCTTAGAACGCCAAACCGAAGTGCATAATTTTATTTACCAAACCCGCAATTATTTAGAAATGTGGCTACCGATGTTGGAACAAAACAACCGCAGCTATCTCACGATTGCGATTGGTTGCACCGGCGGAAAGCACCGTTCTGTATTTATTGCCGAGCAACTGGCAAAATATTTCCAAGCCAAAGGCAAAAATGTGCAAGTCCGCCACAAAAGTTTGGAAAAACACCACAAGAAAAATGCTAATTAGTTAAACAACAAGCGGTCGAATTTTAGTTATAAATTGCAATTTATCGAGAAAATCTAACCGCTTGTTAATTGATAAAACAATCGCTTATGAAATCTGCAGATATTGTTATTATTGGCGGCGGTATGGTTGGGCTGGCTCTTGCCGGACTGCTCAAAGATGCCGACTGCCAAATTAAAATTATTGAGAAAACCACGCCTAAATTTGATGCTGATACCATTTATCATCGAGTAAGTGCCATTAATGCCTCAAGCCAAAAAATATTGGAACAAATCGGTGCTTTTCAGCAAATTCCGCCCCAACGCCTTTCCCCTTACACCGAAATGCGGGTGTGGGAAAAAGACAGCTTTGCCCATATTCATTTTGATAATAACGCTAATGAAATCAAGCAATTAGGGCTTTCACAGCTCGGCTTTATTTTAGAAAACGCGGTAATTCAACACACATTGTGGCAACAGGTTTCTCAACAAGCTAATGTCGAATATATTATCGCGTCTCCTCAAACATTAGGCGTTAGCGAAAACGGGGCATTTTTAACCTTAGATAATGGCGAAATGGTATCTACTAAATTAGTTGTCGGGGCGGACGGGGCAAATTCTTGGGTGCGTAACCAAATGAAAATGCCGCTTACCAGTAAAGATTATCAACATACCGCCTTAGTCTGTAATGTCAAAACAACCGAAAAGCACGGCAAAACCGCTCGTCAAATCTTTGCTGAAGATAGCATTTTAGCTTTTCTGCCAATGGCAGATGAGCATCTCTGCTCGATTGTTTGGTCGCTCCCACCCAATAAAGCCGATGAATTAAAAAATGCGAGCGAAGCGGAATTTAATAAAGCCTTAACCATTGCGTTCGATAATCAGCTGGGCTTGTGCGAAGTGCAAAGTTTGCGTGAAATTTACCCGCTTGTGGCACGCTTCTGCCGTGACTTTGCCCAACCTCGTATTGCGTTGATTGGCGATGCAGCTCACACCATTCACCCATTGGCAGGGCTGGGTGTCAATTTAGGCTTTGCCGATGCGAGAACGCTAGCGAACGAAATCCAAAAACAATTGGCAAACAACCAAGATATTGGCGAATACCGCCATTTACGCCAATTTGAACGTGAGCGTAAAGCCCAAGCAATGAAATTATTAGCCACAATGGAAGGGCTAAAACAGCTGTTTGATGGCAATAATCCGCTTAAAAAGTTATTCAGAGGAATTGGTTTAAGCCTAACCAACCAGCTGCCTTTTGTGAAAAAGCAGCTTATTCAGCAAGCTATTTACTTATAAAATGTAAATTTTTTCGAAATAACGTAAAGATGAACGATTTTATGAACTAACACGGAGATTACTTGTCTATTTATTGGTACAATAACCGCCTTTATTGGCTTTTATTTTTATATTCTTGAGGAATTTTTTAATGAACAAATTAACAAAAATCAGTGCAACCGCTTTAGTCGCATTATTCTTAGCAGCTTGTGATAAACCAGCAGAAAAAGCACCGGCGACAGAACCTACAAAAACAACTGAAGCTGCACCAACTACAACAGCTCCTGCTGCAGAAGCAGCCAAACCTGCTGAAACAGCTGTAGCCGCTCCAAGCGAAGCTGCAAAAGCAGATTACCAAAAATTAGTTGATTGGAATACGGCACAAGAAAGCACAATGGCAACAGCACAAGCAGAACTACAAAAGAAATTAGCTACACAAGATCCTAAACAAATTCAAGAAGGATTAAGTGCATTTAATAAAAAAGTAGAAGAAACTGTAAAAAGCTTAGATGCGATTGAAGTATCTGATGCACAAATCAAAACATTTAAAGAAAAAACAAAATCAGTTTTAACACTTTCAAGTGAAGTGATTTCTGAACAAGTAAAAACGATCTCTACACCAAATGACCAAGCAGCATTACAAGCCGTACAACAAAAAGCTCAGTCTTTAATCGAAGCTGGTAATGAGTTACAAAAATTAAACGTAGAATTACAGCAAAGATTCTCAGCTAAATAATTTACCATTCAATGAAAAGCTAGAGTATTTTGCTCTAGCTTTTTTTGCAATTACTAAGGATTACTATGAACACGCTCGCTAAAATTAGCCTATCTGCATTATTTACCCTTTTTTTAACCGCTTGTGAACAACCTAATTCTACCAAAACACAGAGCTTAGCAGAATCGCCAGTTCAAGTGAAAGAAGACCCAAAAGAAGAGGTTAAACCTGCTGATACCGGCGCTCAAGATTATAAAATGTTGCGGGAATGGCAAGATACTCAAGAAAAGGCCCTAAATGATGCAATTCAAGCTGCAACAGACAACCTTACTGATAAACAAAAAGCCGATTCTGCCTTAATGCAAGAAACCGTTAATAATGCATTATTGGCTCAAATTGATCATATTAAGGTAAGTGCTGAAACCCTGAATATTCAAAATAATGAAGTGAGAGCACTAAAAGACAAAACCTTAGAAGTGCTAACGTTAGGCGCCCAGATGATCGTAGAAGGTGCTAAAATGGAGAAAAATCCTACACCGGAAGCACATAAAGCATTTGGCGAGTTACAAACAAAATTGAATCAATTAGCTGAAGAAGGGCAACAGTTAGAAAATATATTAAGAGCTAAATATGATCCAGCTCCAGCTCCAGCTCCACAGCAATAGTTATATCGCTTATAGTAAAAAAACCAGTTCCCTAGGAACTGGTTTTTATCTGCAATTATTTCTCTAAAAACAACAGCTTGTATTAGCCTCTACTACCAATACGGAAAATATTTCGCATTGTTGCAATTTTTGCCGACAGCCAGCCGATAAACACACAAAGCACTACTAAGAAAAAGGCTTCGCTGAAATCCAGCCCATTCAGTTCAAATTGTACGGTAAACATATCAGTCACATATTTCACTACACTGGTAAAATAGCTAATCGTTACCGCACTAAACAGCACCGCTAACAAGCTGCCAAACAAGCCGTAAATCATACCAGTGTACAAAAACGGACGGGCAATAAAATGATCGGTCGCCCCTAAAATTTGTTGGACTTCAATCGCTGCTTTGCTATTGGCAACATCAGTTCGCACACTGTTTCCAATCACTAAAAAAACTGCCAACAGCATTAATAAGGTACACACCACCGCAATACGAGCAATCAGCCAAGTTAGAGCAGTTAATTTTTCCAGCCAGCCGTTATCTAAACGAACTTCCTGCACCCCTTTAATTTGTTGCAAACCGTTGCGTAGCTCCACCATCGTATCAGCATTATTAAAATTTGCTTTCGGTTTTAAGGTAACGACCGCAGGCAACGGGTTTTCATCTAAAATATCTAACGCTTCACCAAAGCCTGACCAAGAACGAAATTCGTCTAAACTTTGTTGGCGGGAAATATAGTTAAATGACTCAATTTTATCCGTCTCAAAAGCACGAATGCGATCAACAACGGTATTCACATCGTGTTCTGCCAAATTTTTGTGCAGATAAACGGTTAATTGTGGCTCAGGGTAAAATTGTGTTGCTGCCTCGTGGGTATTTTTCCAAAGTAAATAACTCACGGTTGGAATCGTAAGCGAGACCGCAATCACCAGCACCGTCAGAAAAGTGCCGAGCTTGCGTTGCATTAAATCTTGCCAAACCGCTCTTAAAGAGTAGTTGGTTTGAGCACCTAATTTACTAAATGAACGAATCATAATATTTCCTTAAAATTTAAGATGCCCTTGCTCCAGCACTAAACACGGCTTTGGACGCTTTGAAATAATATTGGTATCGTGGGTGGCAATTAGCACCGTTGTGCCGGCTTGGTTAAATTCCTCAAATAAACGGAAAATTTCAAACGAGAGCTTTTCATCTAAATTACCGGTTGGCTCATCGGCTAATAACAACGTTGGGCGATGAACAATAGCTCTGGCAATATCGACACGTTGTTGCTCACCGCCGGAAAGGTGCAACGGCAAATAGTTCGCTTTATCCGCTAAACCGACACGCTCAAGGGCAATGCGGGCTTCACGCTCCACAATCGATTGGTTCATTCCTAAAATAATCAATGGCAGTGCGACATTATCCAAAATGGTTCGGTCGGTTAATAAACGATAATCTTGATGCACCATCCCGATTTGGCGGCGTAAAAACGGCAATTCGTGGTGAGCCAGTCGGGTAATATCGTGCCCGTTAAACAAAATTTGCCCACCATTAGCACGCTCAATCCCCATAATTAATTTTAATAACGTGCTTTTCCCCGCACCGGAATGCCCGGTAATATATGCCATTCCACCGGCAGGTAGGTGGAAATCAATGCCCTGTAAAGCAGGCTTTCCGCCCTTATAAACCTTGTTCACATTAGTGAATTTAATCATTCTATTCGTCCTCGTGGCTAAATAAGGCTTCAATAAATTCTTCGGCATTAAACGGACGCAGATCTTCAATTTTCTCGCCCACCCCAATAAATCGGATCGGAATATTGAATTGATCGGCAATCGCAAAAATCACGCCACCTTTTGCCGTGCCGTCTAATTTGGTTAAAGTGATACCAGTTAAACCTACTGCCTCATTAAACAATTTTGCTTGGCTGATTGCATTTTGTCCGGTGCCGGCATCAAGCGTGAGCATAATTTCGTGCGGTGCGGATTCATCATATTTTTTCATTACCCGCACAATTTTCTTCAACTCGTCCATTAGGTTATTTTTGTTTTGCAAACGCCCCGCGGTATCGGCAATTAGCACATCAATCCCTTTTGCCGCAGCGGATTGCATTGCATCAAAAATCACCGAGGCGGAATCTGAACCGGTGCTTTGTGCCACCACCGGAATGTTATTTCGCTCGCCCCAAACCTGTAGTTGTTCAACTGCTGCCGCACGGAAAGTGTCTCCTGCTGCCAACATTACCGATTTACCTTCTTGTTGGAATTTACGGGCAAGTTTACCAATGGTAGTGGTTTTCCCCACACCATTCACTCCAACCATTAAAATAACATACGGTTTTTTCGCTTCCAACACTAACGGTTGAGCCACCGGTTTTAGCACTTCACCCAGTTCCACTTTCAACTGTTGATACAACAAATCTGCATCTTTTAATTGTTGCTTGGTCGCGTGTTGCGTTAAATTGTTGATGATTTTTTGTGTGGTCGGCATACCTAAATCCGCCACAAGTAACTGTTCTTCCAGCTCTTCAAATAACTCATCATCAATTTTCTTGCCACGGAAGAAATTACGGAAACCTGAGCCAATATTTTGCTTGGTTTTAATCAAGCCTTGAATTAAGCGGCTAAAGAATCCACCCTTACTTGGTTTTTCTTGGTATTCATCTTGAAAAGCAGGCTCTTCTACCAATGCTTCAACAACTGTTGTGGTTCCAAACTCATTTTCCTGCTCTAATGTTTCCCCAATTTGGTGAGTAACTTGCTCCTGCTCATTGAGTTCAATTTGCTCATTTGCAATATTTTGTAGATTTTCGACCGCTTGCTGTGCCGTTTCTTCTTCAAAAGTGTGTTCCACTTTTTCTTCAACTTCATCAAAGAACTCTTTTACATCTTCAACTTTTTCTTCAACAAATTCTTTGAAGTCTTCTACTTTTTGTTCAATCTTATCTTCTACTTGCTCGGCAAATTGCTCAACTTGTTCTTCTTTTTGTTCAAAATAATCTTCTAACTGATCCGTTTTCTGCTCCAGTTTTTCTTCGAGATCTGCTATTTTTTCCTCGAATGAACACTCCTGTTCTTGTTCAACAATAGGCGTATCAATAACCGGTTCAGCTATCGTGGGTTCAACATGATTAGGTTCAACAGCAGGTTCATCTTGCAATACCTGCTCTTGTTGTGGCTCTTCTTTTTTACCAAACCCAAGCCAAGACCAAAACCCTTTTTTCTTCTCTGACATATTTTTCTCTCATTTCTCGTGAAAATAGACTAAACTTACATAGTCTATCAAAAAATCCCTTATTTTCCTTTAGTGAGTATGAAAAAAAATCGAAATTCTCCGCAATCTGTTCAGCAAATGGGCGAAGTACGGGTTATCGCCGGGCTATGGCGAGGCAGAAAGTTACCCGTATTAAATGCCGAAGGGCTTCGCCCAACGACTGATAGAGTAAAAGAAACACTGTTTAACTGGTTAATGCACGACATTGCTCACTCACGCTGTCTCGATTGCTTTGCCGGCAGTGGCTCACTAGGCATTGAGGCTCTTTCCCGCCAAGCACAAGCGGTCGTTTTTTTAGAAAAATTTGCAAATGCTGCGAATCAGTTAAAGAAAAACCTTCAAGCATTAAAATCGGAACAAGGTAGCGTTATCCACACTGACACCCTCGCCTATTTAGCACAAAAAAATAACGGAGAACCGTTTGACATCGTGTTTATCGACCCACCTTTTCACCAAGGGTTTGTACCTCAAGTGATTAGCTTACTGGCAGAAAATAACTGGCTTGCTCCGAATGCGATTTTGTATGTGGAAACCGAGAAAAATCACCCGCCGTTAGAGCTGCCGCAAGGCTGGCAAATTTTAAAAGAGAAAACCGCCGGAATGGTGGTAAGCCGCCTGATTCAGCTATAATATTTTTGTTTTTTATAACTAAAAAATATAAAATAAAACTTATCTATCTAACATTTTATTAACACTCAAATTAGAATAACGAAATGAAAAAATTAACCCCTGACGAAGCAATTGATATTGCCTACGATATTTTCTTAGAAATGGCAGGTGAGAATTTAGATCCTGCCGATATTTTACTGTTCAACCTCCAATTTGAAGAACGTGGTGCAGTAGAAATGGTTGAAACTTCCGAAGAGTGGGATCAAGAAATCGGCACTTTAATTGACCCTGATGCCTTTGCCGAAGTTTGGGTTGGCTTAGTCAATGAACAAGATGAAATGGACGATGTATTCGCCCGTTTCTTAATTTCCCACGATGAAGAAAACCGTGAATATCACGTTGTTTGGAAAGAATAATAAGAATAAAAGGAGAAAAAATGGCTAATATCGACACTAATCAGCCAATCGAAGCCTCGCTTAAATTCCGTGAAGCAATGGCTCACTTATCTTCTGCGGTGAGCATTGTGACAACCAATGGCATTGCAGGCAAAGCAGGGCTGACGGTTTCATCTGTTTGTTCAGTCACCGATTCCCCTCCAACGCTCTTATTTTGCATTAATAAAAACAGCCACGTTCACGATATTATCCAACAAAACGGCAAAGTATGCGTTAATGTGTTAAGCCACGAACAAGAAGACTTGGCAAAACATTTTGCTGCTATTTTAGAGAGCACGATGGAAGAGCGTTTTAGTTGGGATATTTGGAACAACGGCTTTGACAATCAACCCGTTTTACGCAGTGCAATTTCCGCTTTGCAAGGCAATATTGTTGATGCCCACGCAGTTGGCACACACACCATTTTTGTGGTAGAAGTGAGTCATATTGATGTAGAACCGAACCATAGCCTTGTCTATTTTGGTCGCCAATTTAGAAGCGTCAGCATTGACTAACAATATATTTAACAGAAATTTGATCAAATCCGACTTTTTTAGTCGGATTTTTATTTCCTGTTTTTAAAACAGTGCTAAAATTTTCCCGTTTATGTTTGACTGACAAAAGGAAACAAAATGGAAAATTTAATTTGCTACAAACAAATGCCGGTGTGGACAAAAGCAACCTTACCACAAATGTTCCAAGAAAAACACAACACCAAAGTCGGAACTTGGGCAAAACTCACCATTCTCAAAGGTTCTCTCAAATATTATGAATTAACCGAAGAGGGAGAAATCATCAAGGAAGATATTTTCGATGTAAACCACCAACGCCCAATGGTTGAGCCTCAACTTTGGCATAAGGTTGAAGCTCTCTCTGACGATTTAGAATGCCAGTTGGCTTTCTATTGCAAGCCGGAAGATTATTTTGCTAAAAAATATAATCTGACCGCTACCCATTCAGAAGTGCTAAATGCCGTCAATTACATCAAAGGTGGCAAAGCGTTAGATTTAGGTTGCGGGCGAGGACGCAATGCACTTTATCTGAATTTACTGGGTTTTGATGTCACTGCTGTTGATCATAATCAGGAAAGCATTGATTTTCTCAACTATATGATCGAAAAAGAACAAGCTCAAAACATTACCACCGCTGTTTATGATATTAATGAGGCGACTATCGGCTCGCAAAACGGTGAATATGACCTGATTATTTCCACTGTTGTAATGATGTTCTTAAACCGTGAACGCATTCCTGCGATTATTAAGAATATGCAGAAAAACACTAAAGTCGGCGGTTATAACTTAATCGTATGTGCAATGAGTACCGATGACTACCCTTGCCCGATGCCGTTCTCCTTTACCTTCAAAGAAAGCGAACTCGCCGATTATTATCAAGGTTGGGAATTGGTCAAATATAACGAAGATTTAGGCCATTTACACAAAACCGATGAAAACGGCAACCGCATTCAACTACGTTTTGCGACAATGTTGGCGAAAAAAATCGGCTAAAATTAACCGCTTGTAAGGGGAATCGCCCTTCCCCTTCATTCATCGAATCCATTCTATTTATTTTCAATTTTCCATTCCGCAAACGTTTGCTTATGCTATAATACCTCCGTTTTTTAGTCATTTACTGTTGAGGTTAAAGTGAGCAACACACAACTAAGTTACAAAGATGCCGGCGTTGATATTCACGCAGGAAACGAGTTAGTCGAACGAATCAAGTCTGATGTTAAACGCACCCGTCGCGCTGAAGTAATGGGCGGATTAGGTGGTTTTGGTGCGTTATGTGCTTTACCAACCAAATATAAAGAGCCGATTTTAGTTTCCGGCACCGACGGCGTGGGTACGAAATTGCGTTTAGCCATTGACTTAAACAAACACGATACTATCGGACAAGATTTAGTGGCGATGTGTGTGAACGACCTTGTAGTGCAAGGGGCTGAACCGCTTTTCTTCTTAGATTATTACGCTACCGGTGAATTAGAGGTTGATGTAGCGGCTGATGTTGTACGTGGTATCGCAGACGGTTGCGTGATTTCAGGCTGTGCTTTAGTGGGTGGTGAAACGGCTGAAATGCCGGGAATGTACCACGAAGGCGATTACGATTTAGCCGGTTTCTGTGTCGGCGTAGTAGAAAAATCTAAAATCATTGACGGTTCAACGGTGAAAACTGGCGATGCCTTAATTGCATTAGCGTCTAGTGGCCCGCATTCCAACGGGTATTCGTTAATTCGTAAAGTATTGGAAGTCAGCCAATCGAACCCTGCAACCGATTTATTGGAAGACAAACCCTTAAGCGAACACTTATTAGCCCCAACTAAAATTTATGTAAAATCAATCCTAAAATTAGTTGAAGAAGTTGATGTTCACGCTATCGCTCACTTAACCGGTGGCGGTTTCTGGGAAAATATTCCACGCGTATTGCCGGAATCTGCCAAAGCAGTGATTGATGAATCGAGCTGGCAATGGCCGGCGATATTTAGCTGGTTACAGGAAAAAGGCAATATCAGCCGCTATGAAATGTACCGTACTTTCAACTGCGGTGTTGGAATGGTGATTTCCTTACCTGAAGCAGATGTCGAGAAAGCCCTTACGCTTCTCAAAGAAAGTGGAGAAAATGCGTGGGTCATCGGTAAAATTGAAGACTTAGGCACCGGTAGCGAGCAAGTTGAAATCCGCTAATTTGCAAAATAAATGCTAAAATTGACCGCTTGTAGTAACTGCTCTGCAAGCGGTTAAATTTTTATTGAGGAATGCAAATGCAACTATTTTGGCCTATCTACTTTGTCTTAATGAACCTAAGTGCCTTATATTTAATGTATAGCGACAAACAAAAAGCCATCAAAAAAGAATGGCGAGTACCAGAAATTACGCTCCTCTCTTTTTGCCTCTTAGGTGGGGCTATCGGTATTTATCTAGGTATGAAATACTTTCGCCATAAAACCCAACGTTGGTATTTCCACGCCGCTGTTGTGCTTTCTACTTTTGCTTGGCTGATTGGCTTGCCTTACTTTTATTTAGCTTTGTCATCACATTAATTCATCATTAATTTTTCTAATCTGAAAGCCCAATTTATATCCTAGTCCGCTCACAAAAAATTTGATTTAGATCGCATTATTTGTCTATTAAAATCGTTATTATCTACCAAAATCGATTGTTATTTATTTTAAGGAGATGAATATGTCTGATGTGCGTATTGAACACGATTTACTTGGTGAAAGAGAAGTACCTAATAGTGCTTATTGGGGCATTCATACATTAAGAGCGATTGAGAATTTTAATATCTCGAACGTTACTATTTCTGATGTGCCTGAATTTGTGCGTGGAATGGTCATGGTGAAGAAAGCCACTGCGCTGGCAAACGGGGAACTTGGTGCAATCCCGAAAAAAATTGCCAAAGCTATTGTGGCAGCTTGTGATGAAGTGCTAGTGAAAGGACGCTGTCTCGATCAATTCCCTTCTGATGTTTATCAAGGTGGTGCCGGCACATCGGTGAATATGAATACCAATGAAGTGATTGCCAACCTTGCATTAGAAATTTTAGGCGAGGAAAAAGGTAAATATGAGATTGTCAATCCAATGGATCACGTTAATGCAAGCCAATCCACCAATGATGCCTATCCAACCGGTTTCCGCATCGCAGTTTATAACAGTATCACTAAATTAATCAATAAAATCACTTACCTACAAACTGCATTTGAAAATAAAGCTACTGAGTTTTCCGATGTGCTAAAAATGGGAAGAACGCAGTTACAAGATGCCGTGCCAATGACACTCGGTCAGGAATTTAAAGCTTTTGCCGTATTATTAGATGAAGAGGTTCGTAACCTTAAACGGACGGCAGAATTGCTTCTTGAAGTGAATTTAGGCGCAACCGCTATCGGTACTGGTCTGAATACGCCAGAGGGTTACTCTACTCTTGCAGTCAAATATTTAGCCGAAGTCACGCAACTACCTTGCTCACTATCTGAAAATCTCATTGAGGCAACATCTGACTGTGGTGCCTATGTAATGGTTCACGGTGCATTAAAACGCACCGCCGTCAAACTTTCTAAAGTGTGTAATGACTTACGATTACTTTCATCAGGCCCACGTGCCGGCTTAAATGAAATTAATCTTCCGGAATTACAAGCCGGCTCATCTATTATGCCGGCAAAAGTAAACCCTGTTGTACCTGAAGTCGTAAACCAAGTGTGCTTTAAAGTGATTGGTAACGACACCACCGTTACTTTTGCAGCAGAGGCCGGTCAATTACAGCTTAACGTAATGGAGCCGGTTATCGGGCAAGCAATGTTTGAATCGATCGAGCTGCTTTCCAATGCGTGTATTAATTTACGAGACAAATGTATTGACGGAATTACCGCCAACCGTGACATCTGCCAAAACTATGTGTTTAGCTCAATCGGTATTGTGACCTACCTCAATCCATTTATCGGCCACCATAATGGTGATATTGTCGGCAAAATTTGTGCGACCACCGGCAAAAGTGTACGAGAAGTTGTGCTTGAGCGAGGCTTACTCACCGAAGAACAACTCGATGATATTCTCTCGATTGAGAACTTAATGAATCCGACTTATAAAGCCAAACGCTTTACCGAAGAGGAATAATCATTGTTTACAAGCGGTCTGATTTTGGCAAAAAATTGCAAATTTTTACCAAAATCAGACCGCTTGTTATCCCATTATTTCTTATTTGCTTTCAGCATCGCCATTAAATTTGCAATATTTGCAGAAGATTTTGCCTCTTTTTCCTGTTCGGTCATTCTTGGCTTTTCACTTTCCCACTCCAAATCATCTTGTGGCAATTCCAGTAAAAACCGGCTCGGCTCAGGTTTGATGATTTCGCCATATTGGTGGCGTTCTTTACACAGTGAAAACGTGAGCGTTTGTTGGGCTCGGGTAATGCCGACATAAGCCAAACGCCGCTCTTCTTCCACATTGTCCTCATCAAGGCTGGTTTGGTGCGGTAAAATCCCCTCTTCCATACCGATTAAGAAAACGTGCGGAAATTCCAACCCTTTCGAGGCGTGAAGAGTCATTAGTTGGACTTGGTCTGCCTCATCGTCCTCTTCACCACGTTCAAGCATATCTCGCAAGGTTAAACGGTTTACCACTTGCACCAAATTCATCGGAGGCTCTATTTCATCGCCCTCTAACATCGCTTGCACCCATTCAAACAAGGTCTGCACATTACGGCTTTGCATTTCCGCTACTTTTGGGTTCGCCGCCATTTCATACAAATAGGCTTCATACTGAATTTTCGCCAATAGATCTTTTACTGCTTCAATCGGATCGGATCTATCGGCTTGATCGGCAATTTCCACAATCCAGCGGGCAAAATCCTGCAAGGCTTGATAAGGCTTTGGCGTGAGGCGTTGCATTAATTCAAAATCAAAAATCGCCTCAAACAAACTGACCTGCTTTTCGTTAGCGAGTATGCCTAATTTTTCCAGCGTTGCCGCCCCAATTTCCCGTTTCGGCGTATTCACAATACGCAAGAAAGCCGCATCATCGTCTTGATTCACTACCAACCGCAGATATGCCATCATATCTTTGATTTCCGCTCGAGCAAAAAATGACGTACCACCCGAAATTTTATACGGAATGCGGTTTTGCATTAGCAATTTTTCCAACAAGCGGGATTGATGGTTGCCTCGATACAAAATTGCATAATCTTTGTATTTGGTCTTTTTCGAGAAACGATGGGCAATCAGCTCGCCCACAATGCGTTCCGCTTCGTGTTCCTCATTTTTTGCCTCGATGACCTGTAATTTTTCACCCTGCCCCAGCTCTGAAAACAACCGCTTGCTAAACAAGTGGTCGTTGTTATCAATCAGAATATTGGCACAGTGTAAAATCCGTTGGCTGGAACGGTAATTCTGCTCAAGCTTAATCACCTTTAAGTCAAAATCTTCCCGTAACCGTTGCATATTTTCAGGCTTCGCCCCTCGCCACGAATAAATGGATTGGTCATCATCGCCTACTACTGTGAAGTTTGGCTCATTGCCGACAATCAGCTTAATTAACTCATATTGACTGGTATTGGTGTCTTGATATTCATCAACCAACAAATAGCGAATTTTCTGTTGCCAACGAGCTTTGGCCTCGGGAAATTGGCGAAACAGCAACACCGGTAACATAATCAAATCATCAAAATCCAACGCATTATAAGCCTTAAGCTGATTTTGGTAGAGTTGATAAAAATGCGAAAACACCCGCTCACGTTCATCACGCACTCGAGTAAGCACCATTTCAGGTGAAAGCAAATCGTTTTTCCAATTAGAAATAGTGGCAATTAAGGCTTTCAGCAGATCTTTATCTTCCGCCACATTTTCAGGCAATAAATGTTTCAGTAAGGCGATTTGATCCTGCTCATCAAACAAGGTCATACCCGATTTAAAACCGAGTAATTTATATTCCCGTTTTAAAATTTCAAACCCAAGGGTGTGAAAGGTTGAAATCGTTAGGCCTTTGCTGTTTTCTTTGCCGATAGAATGAGCCACCCGCTCACGCATTTCACGGGCGGCTTTATTGGTAAAAGTTACCGCCGCAATCTGCTTTGGCGAATAGCCACAATGTGCAATTAAATGTGCGATTTTATTAATAATCACCCGAGTCTTACCCGAACCGGCACCTGCCAGCACGAGACAAGCCCCTTGAGTGTATTCCACCGCTTGTTGTTGTTGAGAGTTGAGTTTCATTGAATCTATTCAAAAGTAATTTTTACAACTATTTTAACGGAAAGAAAACAAGCGGTCGAATTTTCAGGAAATTTTGCAAAAAACTTTGAAAATCCGACCGCTTGTTCATCAGAGAAAAATCCCTAAAATCTAAATTTTTCCTTTCCATCTTGCCCCTTTAGCTATATCATTATAAGTTGATTTTTTGGGGGCAAATGCCTGATTTTATAACTCCTTTTCTTTTTAATTTAAGGGAAAAAAACAGTAGATGGAAAAAGTAGAACAGAAAGCTATCATTGAGCTTAAAAATGTAACAAAAAGCTACGGTAGTAAAACGATTCTTAAAAATTTAAATTTAACCATTAACGATGGTGAATTTTTAACAATTTTAGGCCCTTCCGGTTGTGGTAAAACAACTGCGTTACGTTTAATTGCCGGTTTTGAAGATTTAACTGAAGGTTCAATTATTCTTGATGGGCAAGATGTTTCTAACGTTCCGGCGGAGCAACGCCCGGTAAACACCGTATTCCAAAGCTATGCCCTTTTCCCACATATGACGATTTTTGAAAACGTGGCTTTCGGGCTGCGTATGCAAAAAGTGCCAAATGCTGAAATTGAGCCACGTGTGATGGAAGCATTACGAATGGTGCGTTTAGAAGACCGCGCTCAACAAAAACCGGCTCAGCTTTCCGGTGGTCAGCAACAACGTATTGCAATTGCCCGTGCGGTGGTAAATAAACCGAAAGTATTGTTGTTAGACGAATCGCTTTCTGCGTTAGATTATAAATTGCGTAAAGAGATGCAAAATGAATTAAAAGCATTGCAACGTCAATTAGGCATTACCTTTATTTTTGTGACTCACGATCAGGAAGAAGCCTTAACCATGTCTGATCGTATTATCGTAATGAACGCTGGTAAAATCGCTCAAGACGGTACACCACGTGAGATTTACGAAGAGCCAAGTAACTTATTTGTAGCTCGTTTCATCGGCGAAATTAACGTTTTTGATGCAACTGTAATTGAGCGTGTTGATGCAACTAATGTAAAAGCGAACGTAGAAGGTCGCATTTGCAATATCAAAGTGGAAGATTTAGAGGTTCAGCCGAACCAAAAATTGAAAGTATTGTTACGCCCTGAAGATATTGTGATTGAGGAGTTAGACGAAAACGAAAGCTCGAAAGCAATTATCGGTCATATTATCGACCGTAACTACAAAGGTATGACATTAGAGTCTAGCGTGAGATTAGATCATAACGGTATGAATGTATTGGTTAGCGAGTTCTTCAATGAAGATGATCCGAACATTGACCACGAAGTGGGGCAAAAAGTCGCACTGACTTGGTATGAAGGCTGGGAGGTTGTGTTAGACGATGAAGGCGAATAACAAATTCCAAAATGGTGCGGTCGCAACTATTTTCGGTTGGTTATTACTTTTCGTATTAGTGCCGAACGTACTCGTTTTAATCATCAGCTTCTTAACAGAAAATCGCCAAAGCCAATACTTTGTTGATTTTACGTTTAGTCTTGATGCTTATAAATCATTATTTAATGATACTTACGCAACTGTGTTGTGGAACTCGCTTTATATGGCGGGTGTTGCAACCTTTTTCTGTTTGATCATCGGTTATCCGTTTGCATTTTTTATTGCAAAAATGCCGGCAAAATTACGTCCGTTTTTACTGTTTTTAGTAGTTCTACCGTTTTGGACTAACTCACTGATTCGTATTTATGGCATTAAGATTTTCTTAGGCGTAAAAGGCTTTTTAAATGAAAGCTTGATGGCTTTAGGTATCATCAGCGAGCCAATGCGTTTATTAAACTCAGAAATCGCGATTATCATTGGTTTAGTTTACATTCTATTACCTTTTATGATTCTGCCACTTTATTCATCAATCGAGAAAATTGATAACCGCTTATTAGAAGCTGCAAAAGACTTAGGTGCGAATGCTTTCCAGCGTTTTATTAAAGTGACTATTCCATTAACAATGCCGGGCATTGTCGCTGGTTGTTTATTAGTATTACTTCCGGCAATGGGTATGTTCTATGTGGCAGATTTATTAGGTGGAGGTAAAACACCGTTAGTAGGTAACATTATTAAGAGCTTGTTCTTAAATACCAACCAATTTGCTTTAGGTTCAGCAGTAAGTATCGCATTGACTATCTTAATGGCATTAATGCTTTATGTTTACTATCGTGCAAATAAATTATTAAATAAAAAGGTGGAGCTTGAATAATGAAAAAGATGTTTAGAAACCTTTTTATGTTGGTTGTTTTTGCATACCTCTATATTCCAATTATCATTTTAGTGATCAATTCCTTTAATGAAGACCGCTTTGGCTTAAATTGGAAAGGCTTTACTTGGAACTGGTATGAGCGTTTATTCAGTAATGATACGCTTGTACAAGCAACAGTGAACTCATTAACTATTGCGTTCTTTGCAGCAACATTTTCAACCATTTTAGGGGCATTAACCTCTATTGCGCTTTACCGTTACCGTTTCCGTGGTAAAAAGCTAGTGGGTGGAATGTTATTCGTGGTAATGATGTCACCTGATATTGTAATGGCGGTATCAATGTTAGTGCTATTTATGATTTTAGGCATTAAATTAGGCTTTATTTCGCTGTTAATTGCACATATTACTTTCTGTTTGCCTTATGTGGTAATTGCAATTTCATCACGCTTAAGCGATTTTGACGGAAAAATGCTAGAAGCAGCAAAAGACCTAGGTGCAAGTGAAGTAACCATTTTGCGTAAAATTATTTTACCATTAGCATTGCCTTCGATTATTTCAGGCTGGTTGTTGAGCTTTACGATTTCGTTAGATGACGTTATTGTTTCATCTTTCGTGACAAGCCCAAGTTATGAAGTTTTACCATTGAAAATCTTCTCATTGGTTAAAACAGGGGTAACACCTGAAGTGAATGCACTTGCAACTATTATGATTATTTTCTCATTAACATTGGTGGTATTAAGCCAATTAGTAGTGAAGAAAAAAGTCTAAAAATCACTAAAAAGCATATAATAAATCGGCACTTTAAATAGCATTAAAGTGCCGATTTTTTACAAAAATAAGCTAAAAAAACAACCGCTTAAGAATAATGAATTATTATAAAAATAGCCATAACTAATCAATATCTTTACAAAGCCCTTAATTTACGCTATTAATTGGCTACCAATATAACTAAAAAGAGTGGTACTATGCTGAAGTTTATTTTTAAACGTCTTCTTGAGGCGATTCCAACCCTACTAATTCTGATTACCTTTTCCTTTTTCCTGATGCGGCTTGCCCCCGGTAGCCCTTTTACCAGTGAGAAAGCCTACCCGCCGGAAGTAATGGCAAATATCGAGGCAAAATATCACCTGAATGAACCGCTTTATAAGCAGTATTTTCTGTATATGGAAAATCTGTCAAAAGGTGATTTCGGGCCGTCTTTTAAATATAAAGATCAATCGGTTAATGACCTGATTGCCTCTGCTTTTCCTGTTTCGATCAAACTGGGCATTACTGCCTTTATTTTTGCAGTGCTTATCGGTTTAACCGCTGGCACGATTGCTGCCCTTAAGCAAAATAGCAAATGGGACTATTTGGTGATGGGCTTTTCAATGACGGGCATTATTATCCCTAGCTTTGTATTCGCTCCACTTTTGGTACTCGTGTTTGCGATTTATCTCAAATGGTTGCCTGCCGGTGGTTGGAACGGTGGTCAGCTCTATTATATGGTTTTACCGGTTCTCTCTTTAACCATTAGCTATGTTGCCGGCATTGCCCGTATCACGCGTGGTTCAATGATTGAAGTATTGCACTCTAACTTTATTCGTACTGCAAAGGCAAAAGGCTTGCCAATGCGTAAAATTATTTTCAAACACGCTTTGCGTCCTGCACTGTTGCCTGTGATCACTTATTTAGGCCCGGCTTTTGTTGGGATTATTACCGGTTCAATGGTAATTGAAAGTGTGTTCGGCTTACCGGGGATCGGGCAGTTATTCGTAAACGGAGCATTAAATCGTGACTATTCATTAGTGTTAAGCCTAACCATTTTGGTAGGTACGCTCACCATTTTATTTAATGCGATTGTCGATATTTTATATGCGGTCATCGACCCGAAAATTCGTTATTCATAGGAGTAAAGCGGAAAATGCAAAATTCTTCAAAAAATCAACCGCTTGTTGAGGTTACTTCAACCATTCAAGGACGAAGTTTATGGCAAGATGCACGCCGCCGTTTTTTTCGCAATAAAGCGGCAGTTGCCAGCCTTATCATTCTACTTTGTATTTTATTGTTTATTACCTTTGCCCCAATGCTAATGCCGTTTAGCTATGAAGATACCGATTGGAATATGATGGGTATGGCCCCGGATTTTGAATCTCAACACTATTTCGGTACTGACTCTTCCGGGCGGGACTTATTGGTTCGAGTTGCAATTGGCGGGCGTATTTCGTTAATGGTAGGGATTGCCGGTGCATTAATTGCGGTGCTTATCGGCACAATCTATGGGGCAATTTCCGGCTATTTCGGCGGTAAAGTCGATATGGTGATGATGCGTTTTTTAGAAATTCTCAGCTCATTCCCATTTATGTTCTTCGTGATTTTGCTGGTGACTTTCTTCGGACAAAATATTTTCCTGATTTTCATTGCAATCGGTATGGTGGCGTGGCTGAACCTTGCCCGTATTGTGCGTGGTCAAACCCTTTCGCTTAAAAATAAAGAGTTTGTAGAAGCGGCGATTGTATGTGGTGTTTCCCGCCGTCAAATTATTTGGCGACACATTGTGCCTAACGTCTTAGGCTTAGTGGTGGTTTATGCCTCCCTTGAAGTGCCGTCTCTGATTTTGTTTGAATCGTTTTTAAGTTTCTTAGGGCTTGGTACACAAGAGCCAATGAGCAGTTGGGGAGCATTATTAAGCGATGGTGCTGCACAAATGGAAACCTCACCTTGGCTACTGGCTTTCCCTGCTTTTTTCTTATGTTTAACGCTGTTTTGTTTTAATTTTATTGGTGATGGCTTGCGTGATGCCCTCGATCCAAAAGATAAATAGAGGTTTAGAATGGAATTATTAGCAGTAAATAATCTCGATGTTTATTTAAAAACGGACGAAGAATTAGTTCACGCAGTGCGTAATGTCTCGTTTTCGATTGAAAAAGGGCAAACTCTTGCGATTGTGGGGGAATCCGGCTCGGGTAAATCCGTTACTTCAATGGCAATTATGCAGTTATTGCCTAAAAATATCGTCTCATTCGGTGAACGTTCAAGCATCATTTTTGAAGAGCAAAACCTGCTTACGCTGTCTGAAAAAGCAATGCAAGCAGTTCGAGGCGATCGCATCGGTATGATTTTCCAAGAGCCAATGACCTCGCTGAACCCTTATATGCCGATTGGCAAGCAGGTTGCCGAGGCGGTTCAAACCCATAATCCGCAAATCAGCAATACCGAAGCGGAAAAAATGGTATTGGAAACTTTGCAAAAAGTAAAAATTCCCGATGCGGAAAAGAAAATGATCTGCTATCCGCACGAATTTTCCGGAGGTCAGCTCCAACGAATTATGATTGCTATGGCAATTATCAATAAACCCGATTTGTTGATTGCCGATGAGCCAACCACTGCCCTTGATGTGACAACCCAAGCAGAAATTTTGGATTTAATGCACGACTTACAGCGTGATATGGGAATGGCGATTATCTTAATTTCCCACGATTTACGCTTGGTGCATAAATACAGTGACTTAGTCTGCGTAATGCAAAACGGCGAAATTATTGAACGTGGCGAAACAGAAAGCGTGTTCACGAATCCACAGCACCCTTATACGATGGAGCTACTTACCCCGATTCCGACCAACCTAAAAGGGGAATTACCGCCAAATGCGCCAACCTTGATTCAAGGCGAAAACATTGAGGTGGATTATATTTTAAAACGCTCGCTATTCGGCAAGCCGAAAAAGGTGTTTAATGCGTTAAAAGATATTTCATTGCACTTGAAAACCGGCGAAACGCTCGGCATTGTAGGCGAATCCGGTTCAGGAAAATCTACCCTTGGGCGTGCGATTATGCAGATTTTGGATTATCGCGGCAATATTACGTTTGCAGGTAAGAATATGGCTAATCTGAATAAAGCCGAACGTCAAGCCCTGAAAAAAGATATGCAAATGGTGTTCCAAGACCCGTTCAACTCGCTTTCACCTCGCTTAACGGTAGGGGAAATTATTGCCGAAGGCTTAACCGTACATTGCCCTCAAATGAGCAAAGCCGAACGCCGAGAGAAAGTAATGAAAATGTTGGAAGAGGTCAATCTCAACCCTGCAATGATTAACCGCTATCCGCACGAATTTTCGGGCGGACAACGCCAACGGATTGCAATTGCCCGAGCCATTATTTTAGAGCCAAAATTTGTATTGCTTGATGAGCCGACCTCCGCACTCGACCGCTCTACCCAAATCACTGTAATTGAATTGCTTAACCGCTTACAGAAAAAATACGGCTTAAGTTATATTTTCATCAGCCACGATTTAGCGGTAATTAAAGCACTCAGCGACCGAGTGATTGTAATGAGCCAAGGTGAGATTATCGAAAGCGGTGATGTAGCACAAATTTTTGAAAATCCACAACAAGAGTACACCAAGCGGTTAATTTTGGCCTCTAATTTGTAACTCCTTCCAAAAGGTCTTATTCTACTAAAGAATAAGACCTTATCATTTTATGCTAACAAAACATTATAATTCTCATATTTTATTTCAATTTTTTAAAAAAATATGGAACTTTATATAAAGCTCTCTTTCTAAATAATATGTTATCTGAACTAAGATAATGTATTATTTAAAGGAGAATATATGAAAAAATTGATGATATTCGCAACAACTGCCATGATTGTAAGCAATTTAGCCCATGCAGCAGGTGAACAAAGTGATGCAAGAGAAGCTCATGAAAGCACCGTAAAGACTTCAACAGTTAAGTATAGCTGCCAAAGCGGCAAAAAATTAAATGTGAAGTACGGCTTCAATAAACAAGGCATTCCAACCTATGCAGAGGCGAAATTAAATGGCAAAACACGTTTTATGCCAATAAATCTAAATACAACTAATGCAAGTGGTACAAGCTTTGGAGACGAAAATAATTTCAGTCTTTACGGTGATGCAATGGAATTTGCCAGCCACCGAAAAGCATCAGTAAATATCCAAAGTCCTGCAAGTGAAATTTTATATAAAGGTTGCACACCTCAAAAATAGAATGAGTCCGCTCTGATAAGTGGCTTTTTAATAGCTGTTTATTGCAGGTAGAAAAGCATTTTGTTTTTTATCTACTATCCAGAAACAAGCGGTTAAATTTGTTTAATTTTTTACAAAAAATGTGCCAAAATTAACCGCTTGTTTATTACTATCAAGAAATAAGTACGTAAAAGTTAGTTCTTACATTTAATACTTATCTCTAAAATTTAAACTCCACTGATGCCATTGCATAGCGTTCTGGCGCAAGATAACGATTCAAACCTTCAGCTGTTACGCTGTTTGCAACTCCGGGGCTGGTCATTCCAATAGTTCTTAAACTATCCCAACTCCAATATTTTTTATTAAAGAGATTATAAACCCCAACTTTAACAATCGCTCTTTCCCCAAACTTTTTGTGTGCAACTAAGTCAAATACGGTCGCTGAATTACTTAAGTATGGGTAAGTGGTTAATGATTTATCGTAACTTAAATAACCAGTATTGGCTAAAATAGCATACTGTTGTGCATATTTTGCTTTTTTGCCTTGTGTATATGTACCGTTTAAATGCACTGCCCAGTCATTATTGGCTGCTCGATAACCTATACCAAATAAGGCTTTTAACGGCTGAACTGTGAGTAAATCAGCACCATCATTGCGTTTGCCACGAGCATAGCCAAATCCGCCATTAAGCTCAAAGCCTTGTGGAATTGCATTCCACGCTGTATTTAAGTCTAAAGTTCCGTTAATATCAACTCCTTTGATTTTAGCTCGGTTGACATTTTGCGATTGGTAAATATTGTTACCAATAGTGGCAAGATCAATCAGATTTCTATAGTGGGTATGGTAAGCGGTTACGCTCAAGTTGCCTAATGAACCATTACCTACCAGTGAAATTTCATTACCTAAGCTTGTTTCCGGTTTTAAGTTGGTATTTGCTAAGAAAGTTTGGCTTGCTCCACGCCCTTGAACTTCACGGTTAAAGAACATTTCACTTGCGGTAGGTGTTCTAAAACCACGGCTGAGTTTATAACCGATTTGCCATACAGGAGAGAGCTGATAATTTAAACCAATATCTCCTGCCCAATTGTTAAAGGTTTTATCTGACAAACTATTATCATCAGAATGTAATTTCGACTGCTCATATCGAGCATTTAAATGAGCAGATAGATTTTGTGTCAGTAAAATAGAGTCGCCCATCAAAATATGGAAAGACTTGTTTTTTGCCGGAGACTGCATATTTTGATCGGTTGGTGTAATACCTGCTGTATAGGTTTGCATATTAAAACTGAAATCAGATACACCATAGCCTAATTCCGTTGACAATTTATGTTCGGTATTACCTAGATCAACAGGCTTGAATGTAACACCTAAGCTACCTTCAACATTTTTAGTATTAAAAGCCCGTTTGGTATTATCTGTTTTTGTACCACGGGCAATAGTGATTTGATCGTTAATACCTGAAATTTCAGTATCCTGTTTGGTTACCGCAACTTTAATATTTTCAAGAATACTGTTTTTTGGAGTGTATAAATAAGTAACGCCATAAGTTTCAATTTCCTGCACATCAAAAAAATCACGTAATGTGACGGTAGAATAAGAAAGCTCTTGACCGGCGTTTTTACTGCGTTGCTTAGAAGTTTTTAATTCAAGGCGATTTTCATCATTCCATTTTAGCCCTAATTTTGCCAAGTAGCTGTATTGATTATTTTTGTAAGGATTTGGTAAACCACGACCACTTCCCATAATATCCGGACCTTTAGACGTTGTTTGTGTTTCGTGTCCTTGACGGTGGCTATACATAACCAAAGCATCCGCATATTGACCATCCGCAGCAATACCTGCCGTCTCAATATTCTCTTTATTTTGACCGTTATAGGTATATTTCAACATCCCACCAAATTGGCGACCTTTCATTAAAATATCACTTACGGTTTTAGTTTTATAGTTCACAGAGCCGCCTAATGCCCCATTGCCTACTTTTGTGCTTGAGCCTTTTTCAATGGTTACATCGCTCATTAATTCAGTATCGATTTCAGGGCGAGATTTATTGTAGTAACTATAGCGACTAAAGGTGGCATAGTTATTTGATGCTGCTTGCGATATGCCATCAACTGTTACTGCCACTTGATTGCCTTCAACACCACGGATATTAAACCCTTGTGGGCCAAAGCGACCTGTTTGCGGAACGCCCATATCGGTGCTATAACGTACTAAATCTTCATTGCTCATCACCGCTTGCTGTTTAAGTAGGTTCTCCTGCTGCTCATTTACTTCAATAGTATCTAGTTCAATGCTACTAATCTTTGTTTCTTGAGCTAAGGAGAGTTGAGAAATAAAGGGAGTAATCGCTATTGCTAATACAGTTTGCTTTATTTGCATATTTTAGATCCTCTAGTTAGTTTAATCCGTTTAATGTTAAAAAAATGTTAACACTATATCATTTTAATTGAAAATTGAAATAATAATAATTATTATTTAAGTTTAGCTAAAAATCAAATGGAGTATAAAATGAGAACCTTACTTTTTTCTTTCATTGCCCTATCAATGTGTTTAAATACCACAAAGGCGGCAGAAAAAATTGTTTCAACTGCGGGCTATGCTTCCGAAATTGTCGCAGCACTAGGAAAAGCTGATAAGTTAGTCGGTGTGGATACCACTTCAGTTAAACCTCAAACGATAATGGAGAAAAAACCTAAAATCGGTTATCGTCGCCAGCTTTCTGCTGAAGGTATTCTCTCTTTAACCCCAGATTTGATTATTTTAGCCCCTGATGCCGGCCCTAACGCAGTTATTGAGCAAATCAAAGCCAGCGGTATTCCATTACTTCACTTAGGAGAGAAACCAAGCTTAGCAGGGATTCGTGAGGATATTCAGCAAATTGCTAAGGCGATTGGTGCAGAATCGGAGGTAAAACAATTAACAGAAACCATTCTGGCAGATGAAAAAAAATTAGCGGACATTCGTAGCCAACATTCTCCTGACAAAGAAGCCTTAGTGCTGATTGACACCGCATCGCAAGGCATCTTTGGGCTAGGGAAAAAGAGTGTAGGTGAGCATTTCTTAACCTTGTTAAATCTCAACAATAGTTTCAATGCCGAAGGCAATAAACCACTCTCCAACGAGGCTTTAGCCGCAAGTAAAGCAGATGTTATTCTATTAGCCTCCCGCAATCAGGCAAAAGAATCTGCAACAATCAGCAAATTAGCAGAATCCAGCCCACAATACGCCCAACTCACAAATACACAAGCGGGCAAAAAAGGCTGTGTTTTTGCAATCAATATTTTAGATGCCTTGAGCTTTGGGCCTTACACTGCTCAATATGCACACCAAATTCTCACCACTATTCAACCTTGTTTAAAATAACGGATACGCTTTGAAACTGCATTTAACCTTAATTTTCACTTTAATTATCAGCTTAGTGGTTTGTACCCATTTAGGGGCGATGTCATTACCCCTATCCGCTTGGCACTGCAACAATGCTGAATGCGAAAGTGCAGCCTATATTTTATGGCAAATCCGCCTGCCTCGATTACTAGGGGCATTATTCATCGGGGCAGCTCTCGCTATTAGCGGAGCAACAATGCAAGGGCTGTTTCGCAATCCGTTAGTAGATCCGGGGATTATTGGTGTCTCTTCAGGTGCTGCATTGGCTGCGGCATTATATATTGTGGTGATTCAGCCACTACTGCCGGAATCAATCAGCTATTATGCTCTACCTATTGCCGCCTTTTTAGGGGGCTGGCTGGTAACTTTTATGCTCTATTTACTTTCTCAACGTAACGGGCAACTACATATCGCCATTATGCTATTAATTGGTATTGCTCTGGCTGCATTTAGCGGTGCTTTAACCGGCATACTGATTTACATTGCCGATGATAACCAACTGCGCAGTTTAACCTTTTGGAGCATGGGATCTTTAGCCGGTATGAATTGGCAAATGGTGGCAATGATGGCTACCGTTGTCTTCATTTGTAGCCCGCTTATTTGGCGGGAACACCGTGCGTTAAACGCCTTAACATTAGGTGAAGAAGATGCACAATACATTGGTTTTGACATTGCAAAAGTCAAACGCCGTCTTGTATTTTACGTTGCCTTATTAACCGGCACAAGCGTTGCCTGTGTCGGCGCTATCGGCTTTGTCGGGCTGGTTATTCCACATTTAATGCGTTTACTGGGAGGCAGTAACCACCGCCATTTATTACTCAATAGTTTGGTTTGCGGTGCAATCTTATTAATGATTGCAGATACTCTTGCCAGAACCCTAGCCGCTCCGGCAGAAATCCCGATTGGTATTTTTACCGCCTTATTTGGTGCGCCATTCCTTGCAGGAATGGTATGGAAAAGTGGGAAACATATCTAATGAGCAATTTATTAACTTGCCAAAATTTAAGCATCGTTCATCAACAAAAAAAGTTGCTGGAGATTCAAGAAATTGCCTTTGAACAAGGAAAATTTACCGCTATCATCGGTCCAAACGGAGCCGGCAAAACAACCTTACTCAAAGCCTTAAGCGGTAATAATGCACAAACTAACAGTGCCGTATTTTATCAACATCAATGCTTAACCAACTTAAACGGATATGCTCTGGCTCAAAAACGGGCAATGCTAAGCCAACAGAGCCAAATTGCCTTTCCCTTGAAAGTAGAAGAATTGGTACAACTCGGAAGAGAGCCATATCGCCAAAGTGAATTTGCAAAATTTAATGAAAAAATAACCGCTTGGGCTATGGAAACAATGTCTTTAACCGCATTAAAAGAAAGAAGTAGCACACAACTTTCCGGTGGAGAACAACATCGAGCACATATTGCCCGAGTGTTGGCTCAACTCGTTCCCGAACCGAATGCCGATTTAAGCGGAAGCTGGCTTTTGCTTGATGAACCCACCAACCATTTGGATATTCATCACCAATATCAGCTTTTCGCTTTACTACAAAAGCTGAAACAACAAGGCTTAACCATCATTGCGATTTTGCACGATCCTGCATTGGCGATAAATCAAGCCGATCATATCTTAATGCTAAAAAATGGGGAAAAATTTGCTGAAATGTCCGCTAAAGCCGTTGCAGAAAGTTGTTTATTAGATGAGCTGTATGAAATGAAAATGGGCTGTCGCTATTGCCCTCACAGCGGGCAATATTATCTTTGCCCTGCATTAGCTGAAAGTTAGGGTGCGATGCACCCTATCGTTTAATCTTCAGCATATCCACAAGCAGGCAGTAGTTTACCGTCTAAATACGCTTTGCCGTGCTGAGAAACTAATCTACCCGAACAGAACCACTCAATCACCAACGGATAATATCGATGTTCTTGCTCAACCACTCGAGCCATTACATCTTCAATCTCATCTTCAGGATAAATCGGCACTTTAGCTTGTAATACCACCGCACCCGCATCCACTTCTTCATTTACGAAATGAATGGTCGTGCCGTGTTCACTCTCCCCAGCCTCAATCGCTCTTTGATAAGTGTTTAGCCCCGGGTATTTAGGTAATAAGGAAGGGTGAATATTGAGTATTTTGCCAGCAAAACGTTGCGTAAATTCAGGCGTTAAAATTTTCATATAGCCGGCTAATACAATTAACTCAGCTCCTAACTGCTCAATTTGTTCGGCAATGGCAAGATCCATTTCCACATTGCTTTGGTAATCTTTACGAGAAAATACAAATGTTGGGATTCCCGCCTGTTTAGCTCGAATCAGCCCATAGGCATCTGCCTTATTGCAAATTACACCACAAATCTGACCGCTTGTATCCGCAGATTTTTGCGCATCAATCATTGCTTGTAGGTTAGAACCATTCCCTGAAATTAAAACCACAAATTTTTTCATATTACACACCGGCTGAATATTCATCGTTCTGGATATTATGCCTTGAATCTCAACATCAGTACAGGAAAGAAAAAGGGCTTATTGGTTAAAATAAGCCACTTTCAAGCTAGAAACGCACCTCTGCCCCTAGTGTGTAAGTTCGACCTCTGGCACTATTTGTGAAACGATAGGTGTCTGTATCATAGTCATACTCTTCTGCGGTGGAAGAGTTATACGCATTTAAGGCATCAAGATAATTTCGGTTCATCACATTTTGTACCCCGGCTTTTAAGGTTAAATGTTTATTCACTTTGTAATTTGCATATAAATCGATAATCACCGGAATATTCGGTAACTGCTCGTGAATAATGTTGCCATCTTCGTCTAAATCAATACCGACACGTTTCGCTTTGCCTGTATATTTAAAAATGCTAGACAGTGTTAATTTTTTATCCAGCAATTTAGTTCCTAGCTCCAAAGTCGCATAATCTTTTGGTAGCTGGGTATAAGCTTCGGTGCCAAATCCATAAAGAATCGTCGCACCTTTTGAAGTGGGTGCTGTGCTTTCAGTTCGGGTATAACTACCATTGACAAAAAAAGCATCGGAATCGTAAGCCAGCTCGACTTCCCAACCTCGATTTTTAACCTTTTCAGGGTGATTCACATAAATTTGGAACTGTATAGCATCGGTAGCATCACTTGAATTTCGACATACTGTTGGTCCGCAACCATACAGCGAGAGGTTATACAAATAGTCTTTAATGCGTGAGTTAAAATATACCGCTTTTAGCCCCAAAAGATCATTATTGAGTAATACATTATCTTGATGAATATTAAACCCAATCTCATAAGTTTTCGCACTTTCCGGTTTCAAAAACGGGTTCACACTCAAGCCATTTCGACTGGTATTAAACATTTCTTGCACATTAGGCGAACGGGAGGTTTGTTTGTAACTGACAAACGGTTGAAACCAATCAACAACCTGAAACGCTAAAGTAGCAGAAGGATTCAACTTGTAGTGTTTTTTATTAACATCAAACCCAAAAGAAGGGAAACAATAATCCATATCATCGCTATCACATTCTGGCTTATATCCTTTTAACTGATAGCGTGAATAGTGAAGACTTGAATTTAAAGTGACAATGCCGTATTTCCATTCGGTGTCTAGGTAAAGGGAATCAATATTTTGCTTACCTGCTGGCCCAAAAGCGGCATTGCTAATCGCTCCATCATTATTCTTACTTTCCGGTAAATCACGGGAATATTTATTTCGCATTAAATTTATACCATAAGTCAATAATGCTGATAATTTCCCAGACTCAAAACGGCTGGTGTTATTCAAATCAAACATCCACATTTTGTTTTTGGTTGAGGCATCTTCTAATGTCCATAGTTTTGCATCATCGTGGAAATCTTGCTTAGTTTCTGTCACTGCCGTCAGGAATTTCAGATCAATCCAATCAGATTGAGGCTGGTAACTGGATTCTAAGGAATAGGTCGCACTATCAATATTACGCCCCACTAAGCTATTTTTATATTGACGTCCGGACAATTTAAACTCTGAGTCTTGATTTGGCTTAAAGGCAATTTTTCCCATATAAGATTCAGGGTGATTTTTTAACCCTTGCATATAAGCAGAATCCGTTGCCATTGTGCCATTACCTCGGCGATAATTTTGACTGATACTACTTTTGCTAAAAGCCAATAAACTGCCAAGAGAGCCACTTTCCAGCACATCAACTTTTCCGGCTAGCGCAAGCATTCCGTTTTTACCTAGATCATTATTACCATAATTAAAACGGCTTAAAACGCCAACTTTATGTTGTTCTAGTAGAATATCTTCGACATCAATCGTTTTAAAATTAGCACTACCGGCTAAAGCATTCAATCCGGCTGCACCATTGTTGTAGCCTTTCGCAATATCAACTCGGGTTAAAAAATTTTGATCAATTAAAGTGCTGAATTGGCTCATCGGTCCGTTACCATCAGTGTGGAACTTACCACCTCCGTTTGCTGATGTACCAAGCTGTGTTTGTGGCACGCCATCAACTAAAGTATTTACCCGACCAAGACCACTCATATTACGAATATTAACACTCACGCCCCCTTGCCCCGGGTCAATTTGGGTATAGCCACCTGCGACAGAACGGACAATACTATCTAAACTTTGCATTGCATTCACATTCATTGCTCGAGAACTCACCGAGCCGGCTTTACTGAAATTCTCAAAATTAGGGTTTTCCATACTGCCATAAACCGTTACCGTATCAAGTTCCGCAATATTTTTCGCCTTTTCCTCTGCCAATGCAGCTTGCGATCCCCCCATACACAAAACCGGAAGCAAAATGCGTGTGATTATATTAAATTTCATAATTCTCCTTATTGAGTGACCCAAAGATAATCTGCCTGTGAAGAAGTAATTTCTTCTCTCTCTGTTTTAAGCATTAGCACCGCTACTTTTTTTGTTCGGTCATATTCCGCAATATGCAACGGAACGCCAAGATCTTTGCGAACGTGATGGTTGCCGGCAATCAGCAAGCTAGTCGATAACGCATTTTTTACTAATTTTTCTGCCATTCTGCGATCACGGAATTGTTGTACTGCCACCATATTTTCCATCGGATAAGCCATTCCGTGATTCATTGACAGCAACAGTTGTGCGATCTTTTGCTTAACTTCAGAGGAAGTGGATACAGAACCTTTCAAGGGTTCCGCTCCATTTAATAAAATTTCAACCTCTTTATTTGTTAAGTTAGTGGCTAAAACACGGCTATTTGAACGCAAACTCTCTACCACTAAATCTTGATACATCTTCCAATCCCATTTTTGCCATTGAATTGCTTCTCTTAAATCTGTGGCTGATAAATTAACCGGTCGGTTAAACTGAATGCGATCAATCGCAGGCTGCTGATCCACATTTAACATCTCCAACGCAATTAAATGTAACTTGGCTTTCTTCGTAAGTTGATTAAATAAATACAATTCAATTTGGTGGTGAATTAACTGAGTATGTTCCTCACCAACTAAAACGTAATCTTGAGAAGATAGACGGGAAAGTAGTTCAGTAAATGAAATCGTTTGATTGGTATTCAGATCAATAATTTGGCCGATAGAGTCCACATTTTGTTCATTAAGGGGCTGTGTTGAAACCGAGCAGCCTAAAAGAAAAAAAGCCATAAAAAGGCTAGCTAAAAAAGAGGAAATACGAGGTAACATAACAAAAAATAAATTAATGAGAATTATTATCATTATGTTATGTAAAAAAAGAAAAATCAATTCATTTTCAGAAAACAGATAAAGAAAATGATTGATAAAACAAAAAGCGGTAATATTTCTAAAAAATATTACCGCTTGAAAAAGTGTAAAGTTGAGATTATGCGTACACTGGTAAACGTTTACAAATGTCTAAAACTTTCGCTTTAGTCTCTGCAATCACCTGTTCGTGATTATCCTTACCAATGCTATCTAGCACATCACACATCCAGCCAGCTAGTGCCGTCACTTCTGCTTCTTTAAAACCACGGCGGGTCACAGAAGGCGTACCCACACGAATACCTGAAGTCACGAATGGTTTTTGAGGGTCGTTCGGCACCGAGTTTTTATTCACGGTAATGTTCGCAGCCCCTAATGCAGCATCTGCCGCTTTGCCGGTTAAACCTTGTTTTACAAAGCTAACAAGGAATAAATGGTTTTCCGTACCGTTTGAAACAACATCAAAACCACGTTGCTTAAATACCTCAACCATTGCTTTCGCATTTTTCACAACCTGCTGCTGATATGCCTTAAATTCCGGCTCTAAAGCTTCTTTAAAACAAACCGCTTTTGCCGCAATAACGTGCATTAACGGACCACCTTGACCAGCTGGGAATACAGCAGATTGCAGTTTCTTATACATTTCTTCATCACCAGATGCAGATAAAATCAAACCGCCTCGAGGGCCGGCTAAGGTTTTATGGGTTGTTGTCGTCACGACGTGAGCGTGTGGAAGCGGATTTGGATAAACCCCCGCCGCAATTAAGCCGGCAACGTGAGCCATATCCACAAATAAATAAGCCCCAACTTCATCGGCAATTTCACGCATTTTTGCCCAATCCATAACTTGCGAATAAGCAGAGAAACCTGCAACAATCATTTTCGGTTTCACGTCTTGGGCTTGTTTACGTAATGCATCATAATCAATTAAGCCTTCATCAGTAATGCCGTATTGCTCTGCTTTATAAATTTTACCGGAGAAACTGACCGAAGCACCGTGAGTTAAATGCCCGCCGTGTGCTAAACTCATTCCTAAAATGGTATCGCCCGGATTAAGCAACGCCATATATACGGCTGCATTCGCTTGTGAGCCTGAATGCGGTTGAACGTTGGCATAATCTGCCCCAAATAATGCTTTTGCACGGTCAATTGCGAGTTGTTCTACAATATCCACATACTCACAACCACCATAGTAACGTTTACCCGGATAACCTTCTGCATATTTATTGGTTAATTGTGAGCCTTGAGCCTGCATTACACGTGGACTTGCATAGTTTTCAGATGCAATTAATTCAATATGTTCTTCTTGACGGCGATCTTCATCTTGAATTGCTTGCCATAATACTGCATCGTAATCAGCGATATTCATATCACGTTTTAACATTTTTGGACTCCTAATAAGCTTAAGTAAACGTTTGCGTAAGTTGATTTCACGTTATTTTACGCATTTTTTAGTTTCATAGATAGTATTATTTATATAAAAATTAACTTCGAGTGAAAGAAAAACAAGCGGTCACATTTTGTAAAAAATTTACCAAATATGACCGCTTAGTATTATTCATTGAATTAATGATTATGATCTTTTAAATGCTTTGCCCATTGCATTGCAGCAAATCCTAAAATTGCTAAAACTAACAAACCAATAGTTAATCCATCCATTTTACATTTCCTCCGCTGTCTCTCTAAATGCCCTGGCGGTTGTTAAAAAAGAATATATGACCGTAAATAATGTAGCCAAATGCACAAACTTCATCAATAGTGAATATTCTCCATAGAGAATAACAGGAATTGCTAAAATTGCAACTTTTGCCACGTCGTCCATTAGCTTTGCCCAAGCCTCAAATGAGCTTTTCTTAATTGGCTTTTTAAATAGATTTAGCATAATGCCTCCGTTATTTCCAGTTATTTTGGAAGAAAATCTGGAAACGAGCAAAAGGCAAAGTTGATATTTTCGATGCAGATCGCAAAATTATTTTGCTAATTCCGCACGCAAAATCGCAGCCCCTTGGCTGAGTGCCTGCAATTTACCTCGTGCGACTTGGCGTGAAAGTGGTGCCATTCCGCAGTTGGTGCTTGGGTAGAGTTTATCTGCATCGACAAATTGTAATGCTTTGCGTAACGTATCTGCCACTTGTTCCGGTGTTTCGATAATGTTGGTTGCTACATCAATCGCTCCCAGCATTACTTTTTTGCCACGCACTAATTCGATTAAGTCCATTGGCACACGGGAGTTTTGGCACTCTAATGAGATAATGTCGATTTTTGATTGTTGCAGTTTCGGGAAACTCTCTTCGTATTGACGCCATTCGTTGCCGAGGGTCTGTTTCCAGTCGGTATTGGCTTTAATGCCGTAGCCGTAGCAGATATGCACCGCCGTTTCGCATTTTAAGCCTTCCGCCGCACGCTCTAACGCTGCCACGCCCCAGTCATTCAGCTCATCGAAGAAGACGTTAAACGCCGGTTCGTCAAATTGAATAATATCGACACCTGCCGCTTCCAACTCTTTGGCTTCTTCGTTGAGGATTTTGGCAAATTCCCACGCCAGTTTTTCACGGCTTTTGTAATGACCGTCATAGAGGGTATCGATCATCGTCATCGGGCCGGGTAATGCCCATTTAATTGGCTTGTCGGTATGCGCACGCAAGAATTTGGCATCGTCCACAAACACCGATTTCGGACGGGAAACTGCCCCTACCACGCTCGGCACGCTGGCATCGTAACGGTTACGAATACGCACAATTTCACGCTTGCTAAAATCTACCCCTTCTAAATGCTCGATAAAGGTGGTCACAAAGTGCTGGCGGGTCTGTTCGCCATCGCTAACAATATCAATCCCTGCCACAGTTTGTTCGGCAAGAGAGACCAATAGGGCATCTCTTTTAGCCTGTAGTAGCTCATCGCCACTAAATTTCCATTCCGACCACAATTTTTCAGGCTCGGCAAGCCAAGCCGGTTTTGGTAAGCTGCCGGCGGTAGAGGTTGGGAGAAGAATGTTGCTCATAATTTGTGTTCCTGTAAATGCGTAGAGGCGGGGTTTAACCCACCCGAAAAATTAACCGGAGATGGGCGGGTTAAAACCCGCCCCTACGAATATGGTAAAGGCAGAATTATTTTTCTGCTGCCCAAGCCTCTAAAATCGCTTGGTAACGTTTAATAAAATGTTCTTCGGTGTATTTACCCTGTTTAATTGCCAGCTGGGTGCGTTCTTCACGGTCATATTCCACTTTGGTAACGGAATAATCTTGGTAAGTCAGGCTACCTTTATATACCTGCCCTGCCACCGAATTGGCATTGTAAATTTCCGGACGGTAGATTTTTTGGAAGGCTTCCATAGTTGCAATAGTGCTGATTAGCTCTAAGTTAGTGTAATCATTGAGCAAGTCTGCATTCTCATCAAAATAGAACGCATAGGGTGCAACGGATTTTGGCGGCATAAAGTAACGCACTTTTAAGCCCATTTTCGCAAAATAGTCATCGGTTAAAGAGTAATCATTTTGTACATATTCCACACCTAAAATCGGGTGAACATTGGTGGTACGGTGGTAAGTTCGAGTGGTTGCCACGCTTAAACAGATCACCGGTGGTTTTTTATATTTTGCGGTATATTCAGGCGATGCCAATAAATGCTTAAACAGCTTGCCGTGTAACTCGCCATAGCCTTCCGGCACGCTAAATTGCGGTTTGTCTTTATTGTGATCTAACAATAATACGCTGAAATCGTAATCACGCACGAATGATGAGAAGTTATTGCCGATAATGCCGTCAATGGTTTTGCCAGTTTTGTGGTCGATAACAGAGGTTTTCAGCCACTCAATCGCGGGGAAGAACTCGCCTTTGCCTTCGACATCAATATCTAATGAGACAATATCTAATTTCACTGAATAACGATCCGCATTCGGGTTATCCCAGTTCGCTAAATCGTTAAAACGGTTGTTGATCATCGCAATCGCATTTTGCAGGTTCTGCTTGCGGTTTTCGCCACGGGCAAGGTTGGCAAAGTTGGTGGTTAAACGGGTGCTTTGCTCCGGTTGGTAATCTTCATTAAATTCAATGGTATGCACTTGGCATTTAAAATTTGTTGTCATTTTATTGTCCCCTCTATTTTTCAAGATGACTTATTGAACCACAAATTTTTATTGAATAAAAATGATATATTTTTGAAATTTATATGAAAGCAATTCATATTGAATTTGCAAATTTAAGTAAAAAAAGCACCGTTTGTCATTTAAAACAGCTTACTTGCCCAGCCTAATTTAGAGCCTAATACGGTAAAGTAGTTATAATCTTTTAAATGCAGTAGTTGTAATTTATCTGGGCTTTTACGCACCAATACTCTATCTTCAGGCGTAAAGTGCATATTCACCTGCCCGTCACAAATCACTTCCAAATCAGGGGTATTATATTTGGCAAAACGAAGTGAAATTTGGCTATCGCCATCAACCACTAAAGGACGAGAAGAAAGAGTGTGAGGGTGCATCGGTACTAATGCCATTGCATTCATATTCGGGGTTAAAATCGGGCCACCAGCAGAAAGTGAATAGGCGGTTGACCCCGTAGGCGTTGCTACAATCAAACCATCTGCACGTTGTGAAAAAGCGAATTTTCCGTCAATATACACCTCAAATTCAATAATCCGAGCCACTTGGGTTGGGTGAACCACAATTTCATTCAAGGCATTATTTGCGGCAATAATTTTACCGTTTCGCTCAATGAAAGCCTCTAACAGGAATCGCTCTTCAATCACATATTCATTTTTTACTAAGCAACTATAAAGCTGTTCAAAAGCCGTTTGAGGTGCAATATCGGTTAAAAAGCCCAGATTTCCCCGGTTAATGCCTATCAATGGCACTCGGTATTTAGCTAAAGCTCGGGCGATGCCAAGCATATTACCATCACCACCAATCACAATCACCAACTCTGCACGCTGACCAATCTGATCTAAGCTGTAGCTTTCCTTAAGCTGTAATTGCATGGCAACCTCTGTTTCCACTAAAATTTGATAATCACGATCTTTTAACCAATTATAAACGGCAAGATGTGTTTCAAATGCACTATCGTGTCGAGGTGTGCCAACAATCGCAATCACTTCAAACGGTTTTTGCTGATTCATTTCGATTCCTTAAAGAATGTGAGTTTGATACCATTGATTAAGTAGAATACCTGCGTTTACCGCCACATTTAAACCACTATTTAACGGATTATTAAAGGAAAGCTGTACTGTTGTATCTTCTGTGTAAGCCACATCACTTGCTGGAATCTCACTTAGCACAAAGACTACCTTTTCCGCCAGCTTAATTTTGGTTAAAGAAGGGGCTTGCTTATGGCGTGTGAGGTGTACGATTTGGTAACCAGCTTGGCGTAGCTGTACCAAAGCAATATGCTTGTTTTTAGTTTCTAACGCCCGCACAAATTCCAAGCCACCTTCTGCAACACGAGCTGCGGCACTGGAATTTAAACTATCTACATTTTCGGTAATAATACCTTTCACCCCATAAAAAGCACAAGTTCTGATGATTCCACCTACATTCTGTGCATTATTAACACCATCTAACAGTACCAAACAATCTTGTTTTTTCGGCACTTGTAAATAGCCCTCTAACACAAACGACGCAGATTTTTTGACTAATAAGCACATATCGCCGTGATGTTCAGTGCCGGTAACACGCTCCATCTCTTCACGGTCAATAACGTGATAGGCTTTTTTGTTCTGAGCCAAATAGCTCATTAAATCGCCTAATTTTTTGGCTCCTTCCACTGTTGCCCATAAACGCACAATAGATTCAGGACGCTGTTGGAACAAGCTGATACAAGCATTTTCGCCATAGATTTTCATCTCTTCCAAACGATTTTTCTTAATTTTCTCAGGCGCTCGTGGTGAAAGCGGGCCGGTTTTCTTCTGTTTAACTGAGCTATTCCCACCTTTTACCCAAATTTGCACGCTACCCTCACCGCTGGCTTTTTTGCCTTCGGTTGGATAAATCTGTTCCGTGCTTGAATAAGTCTCTTCACGCTTAAAATGTAGCTTATGCGGTCTGTCACTTTTAACTTCATTTCCTCGCATTTTGCCTTTATCTGAAAAACGGGGAGAACGCTCATCTGAACGGCGTTCTTCTCTTTGTTTAAAACGAGGTTGGTTATTTTCTTTAAATTGCATTTTTAGTACCTAAATGGGTGGCTTGAATGGGAGGTATTATAACGAATCCAAACTACAAGCGGTTAGAAAAAGCCATTTTTTTGCAAAATTTTTCACAGATTAGACCGCTTGTTGTTTCTTTATTTCGCTACATTCTTTATAATTCGTACTTTATTATGTTCTTTAAAATCTGGTGGAAATATGAACCCAATGTTAAACATTGCTATTCGTGCTGCACGAAAAGCAGGCAATATTATTGCCAAAGGCTATGAACAATCGCCTCAAGATACACAAGTTTTACAAAAAAATACGAATGATTATGTGACTGAAATTGATAAAGCAGCGGAAGCGGCAATTATTGATGTGATCCGTAAATCTTACCCTGAACACTCGATCGTGACCGAAGAGTCCGGCGTGTTAAACGGTAGCAATGAAAATGTACAATGGGTGATCGATCCATTAGATGGTACAACCAATTTTGTAAAACGCTTACCTCATTTTGCTATCTCGATTGCCGTGCGTGAAAACGGACGTACGACAGTAGGGGTAGTTTATGATCCTATCCGCAACGAGCTTTTCACTGCGGTGCGTGGCGAAGGGGCTAAATTGAACGAGTTCCGTTTACGCATTGATGCAGAACGCCGTGATTTAAAAGGCACTGTGATTGCAACCGGTTTTCCTTTCAAAGTCATCAGACATCGTGATGCACATTTAAATATGCTTGAAAGCTTAATGAATAACGAAGTAGCTGATTTCCGCCGTACCGGTTCTGCCGCTTTAGATCTTGCCTATGTTGCAGCAGGTCGTGTTGATGGCTTCTTTGAAATCGGCTTAAAACCGTGGGATTTCGCAGCCGGTGAGCTCATTGCCCGTGAAGCCGGTGCGATTGTGACTAACTTTGTTGGCGGAACAGACTACTTGAAAACAGGTAATCTGGTTGTTGGTAATGGCCGTGTGGTTAAAGAAATTTTAAATAGCATTCAGCCTACTTTGACCGAAGAACTCAAAGCTTAATTTAATATCATCTATTATTTGATGGTTGTGGGTAATAAAACATTATGGAAAAGAAGTATCCTCTGTTAAGCGAAATCAACTCACCGGAAGATTTACGTTTACTTTCTAAAGACCAGCTTCAAACCGTAGTTGATGAACTGCGAGCCTATTTATTGGAATCAGTCAGTCAAACTAGCGGACATTTAGCCTCTGGCTTAGGGGTAGTGGAGCTTACGGTAGCTTTGCATTATGTTTATCAAACGCCTTTCGACCAATTAATTTGGGACGTTGGTCATCAAGCTTACCCACATAAAATCCTTACTGGACGTCGGGATCAAATGCACAGTATTCGCCAAAAAGATGGTATTCACCCCTTCCCTTGGCGTGAAGAAAGCCCTTACGATGTATTAAGCGTTGGGCATTCTTCCACTTCGATCAGTGCAGGTCTTGGCATTGCAGTAGCGGCAGAAAAAGAAAATGCCGGACGTAAAACCGTCTGTGTAATCGGTGATGGTGCAATCACTGCCGGAATGGCATTTGAAGCATTAAACCACGCAGGTGCATTGCATACCGATATGTTGGTTATCTTAAATGATAATGAAATGTCAATCTCTGAAAATGTCGGAGCATTAAACAACCACCTTGCCCGCATTTTTTCTGGTTCGCTCTACACTTCCGTTCGTGATGGCAGTAAGAAAATTTTAGATAAAGTACCTACTATCAAAAACTTTATGAAAAAAAGCGAAGAGCATATGAAAGGAGTCATTTTCTCCCCTGAAAGCACTTTGTTTGAAGAGTTAGGCTTTAATTATATCGGCCCGATTGATGGGCATAATATTGACGAGTTAGTCAAAACCTTGAGCAATATGCGTGAGCTGAAAGGTCCGCAATTTCTGCATATTCGCACGAAAAAAGGCAAAGGCTACACACCAGCAGAAAATGATCCGATTGGCTACCACGGCGTACCTAAATTTGACCCAACAGCAGCAGAGTTACCAAAATCAAAAGCAGCACCTACTTATTCCAATATTTTTGGCGATTGGTTATGCGAAATGGCAGAGCGTGATCCGAAAATTATCGGCATTACGCCAGCAATGCGTGAAGGCTCTGGAATGGTGGAATTTTCCAAACGTTTCCCAGAGCAATATTTTGATGTAGCGATTGCCGAGCAGCACGCAGTGACTTTCGGGGCAGGCTTAGCAATCGCAGGTTACAAACCGGTAGTCGCAATTTATTCCAGCTTCTTGCAGCGAGCTTATGACCAATTAATTCACGATGTCGCTATTCAAAACCTACCGGTGATTTTTGCGATTGACCGAGCCGGAATTGTCGGTGCTGACGGGCAAACTCACCAAGGTGCATTTGATTTAAGTTTTATGCGTTGTATTCCCAATATGACCATTATGGCACCGAGCGATGAAAATGAAATGCGCCAAATGCTTTATACCGCTTACACGATGAATACACCAAGTGCCATTCGTTACCCTCGAGGCAATGCTAAAGGGGTAAAACTTGAGCCAATGCAAAGACTTGAAGTAGGTAAAGGAAACATTATTCGTGAAGGTAAAAAAGTTGCGATTTTGAATTTTGGTGCTTTGCTTGATGAAGCCAAAATTGTGGCTGAAAAACATAACTACACGTTGGTAGATATGCGTTTCATTAAACCATTAGATGAAGCATTACTTCAAAAAGTGGCGGATTCACACGAGTTGTTAGTTACGCTTGAAGAAAATGCTATTCAAGGTGGTGCAGGTAGTTTTGTGAATGAATATTTGCAAAATATCGGCAAAATCAAACCGCTTGTAATGCTTGGTATTCCTGACTTTTTCGTTCCCCAATCTACTCAAGCTGAAGCTTATGCCGATCTTGGATTAGATGCCCAAGGCATTGAAGCAAAAATTCAAAAATTCGATATTTAACTTTAAAAAGTCCCTTTGATTGATGCAGAACAAAGGGATTTTTTGATGAACCTCACATTTTCAGTAAATTATTCACACAAATCTAACAATTCATTTTACTTTATCCTCACTCCTCACTTACAATGGCACGCCTTTAGCAGTTCTGCTAAAAATGATCATTTATCTCAATTTATAGGATTTCTACTATGTTGTGGTTCTTTTTCTGTGTAGCCGTGCTTGTGCTTGGCTATTTCACTTATGGGAAAATCATTGAAAAAATCTTCGTGATTAACCCAAAAAGATCGACACCGGCTTACTCTATGAATGACGGTGTGGATTATATGCCAATGTCTAAAACTAAAATTTGGCTGATTCAATTATTAAATATTGCCGGTACAGGTCCTATCTTTGGACCAATTTTAGGGGCATTATACGGGCCGGTTGCGATGCTTTGGATCGTATTAGGCTGTATTTTTGCCGGTGCTGTACACGACTATTTCTGCGGTATGTTAAGTATCCGTAATGGTGGTGCGACAATGCCAAACCTTGCAGGTAAATTTTTAGGTCGCCCTGTTAAATTATTTATCAACGTAATGGCACTTATCTTACTTTTATTAGTAGGCGTAGTATTCGTTGCAAGCCCTGCTCAATTACTCTCTACCATCACGATGGATATTGCAGGGGCAACTCAAGGGGCAATGGAATTAGGTGATGTGGAAGCGGTGAAAGAAGCCGTTGCAGCGGGCGGTATCACCGTTTGGGGAATGGATAAGGCAACCGTCATTTCTGTGTGGACGTTAATCATTTTTGCTTACTATATTCTTGCTACATTACTACCTGTTGATAAAATTATCGGTCGAATTTATCCTTTCTTCGGAGCATTATTACTCTTTATGTCTGTAGGTATGGTATATGGTCTAGTCAGTGCTCACTTAAGTGCGACTGATCCTATCGACTTCTTCCGTACAGTGAATGCAGACGGTCAAGGCTTAACGTGGGAAAAATTCACCCAAAACTTCCAAGTGAAAGGTGATGTTCCAATTTGGCCATTACTATTCTTAACTATTTCTTGCGGAGCATTATCCGGTTTCCACGCAACCCAAACCCCATTAATGGCTCGCTGTGCGCAAAATGAGAAAGAAGGCCGTTTTATTTTCTACGGTGCAATGATTACTGAAGGGGTAATTGCATTAGTATGGTGTGCAGTAGGTCTTTCATTCTATGAAAACCCACAAGCCTTACAAGATGCGATCTCTGCCGGTTCACCGTCTAAAGTGGTATATGACAGCTCGTTACACTTCTTAGGGTTTATTGGTGGTATTTTTGCCGTATTAGGCGTTGTAGTATTACCAATCACCTCAGGTGACACTGCATTCCGAGCCGCTCGTTTACAACTAGCGGAAATCTTTGGTTTAGAACAACGTACCTTAGTAAAACGTTTGTATATTGCCGTACCATTATTCGTACTTGGTTTCATTGTCTCAAAAGTTGATTTCAGCGTATTATGGCGTTACTTCACTTGGGCAAACCAAATGACCGCAATGGTAATGTTATGGACTGCCGCAGGTTATTTATACCGCTATAAAAAATTCCACTGGGTATGTTCAATCCCGGCGTGGTTTATCACTACAGTGTGTGCAACTTATTTAGCAAATAACAAAATCGGTTTCGGCTTAGATTACCAATTATCGGTCTATATCGGTTTTGCAATTACCGTAGTTTGTGTTATCTGCTTCTTCGCATTCCTCAAACCTTCGAATGAACGTGATGAATCCGCTTATGTAACAAACTAATCACTTGCTTAAAGCGATAAAAATGGGGACAATTTAGTCCCCGTTTTTATTGGTTTTATTATGCGATTTTTTGACACTCATACTCACCTCGACTATCTCGCAGAAAGCCTGAATTTAAGCATTCCGGAATTGGTTGAGAATGCCAAACAGCATCAGGTTGAATGCATTCTTATCGTTGCCGTATTTGCAAAAAATTTTGCAAAAGTGACCGCTTGTGCCAAACAAAAACCGGAAAATTTGGTGTATGGATTAGGGCTACACCCACTCTATATCCAACAGCACCAAGAGCAAGATTTAATCTTATTGGAAAATTTGTTAAGCGAACAAGATCCGCAATGTACCGCAGTGGGTGAAATTGGTTTAGAAAAAGCGGTAGCTGAAGTTTGCACGCCATCACTATGGCATAAGCAATGTGAATTTTTAGAGGCACAACTTTCCCTTGCGAAAAAATTTAATTTACCCGTTAATCTTCATTCACGTAAAAGCCACGATCAACTTTTTGTGTTTCTCAAAAAAGCCCAGCTCACAAAAACCGGTGTAGTGCACGGTTTTGCCGGTAGTTATGAACAGGCAAAACGCTTTGTCGATCTCGGTTATAAAATTGGTGTCGGGGGAACAATTACCTATGAACGTGCGAACAAAACACGTGAAACGATCCGAAAATTGCCGTTAGACAGTTTGTTGTTGGAAACCGATTCCCCCGATATGCCGGTGTTTGGCTTTCAAGGGCAGCCGAATCGACCGGAACGGCTTTTAGTGACTTTCAATAGTCTATGTGAATTAAGAACAGAATCACCAAATCTGATTGCAGAAACCATTTGGCAGAATAGCGAAAGGTTATTTTTTTACGCTTGATTTAGTCGTTGCTTTAGATGTTGCCAAATTTGCGAGCCATAATTTACATTAAAATTAGAGCAAATTGCTTCTTCTTGTGTTTTTATGTCAAGATTTTCACAGCAATTTACAATTTTTTGCCAATAAACGACCGCTTGTAATTCAAAATGTACACCCGACAACAGATAATAACCTCGCCCTAGCTCTCCCTCTATCATTGCTACTGAGCCATCAGGATAATAAGCCAACGGGTTGTAAATCACTGTTGTTGAATTTGGTTCAAAACAGCAACCACCGTGATAATAAAACGGCATTTTTCCACCCTCTGCAAGTGTTACTTCAACTATCGCTTTGCTACCAATGTTTTCATCGTAAAGTTGCCCGTTGGTAAACTGCGGCAGACTGCCTTTCGCAATGCCATTAAATAAAGCTAGTTCTCGATTGCCATTTACGCTATAGTCACGCCCTACAAAATTCAATTCAGCACAGCCATAATAAGCTCCGGCACAGATACCGAGATAAGCTCCACCTTGTTCAATAAATTGGCGGATTCTACGATTGCCTTCTCCGTTTAATTTTTTGCAGTAAGGTAAATCGGCTCCACCGGGCATGATTAATAAACAGCCATCGGAAAACTTGCTTTGAATAATTTGTTTGGCATTGATGAGATAAGCCGGACGCTGTAAATGCTGTTTTACTGCCAATAACAGTGATTGAACACCAATTTCACTGCTACCTTCATCACAATAAATATAAACTGGTTTTACCATTTTAAATTCACTCTTACCCTAAAAGACATCTTCCTATATAATCGGTTGAGAACATTTTAACCATATTAAAGGAGAGGATTATGTTCACTACGCAATTAATTCAAACTAAACGTTGGCTAGAAGCCAATAGTATAACTACATTTTGGTTGAAAACTTTTATTGGAGCAACACTGCTTGCTATTTTTGCACAAATTTCTGTGCCGATGTACCCTGTACCCATTACAGGACAAACACTTGCTTTAACTGTGGTTGGTTTTGCAATGGGTCGTAAAGCCGCAACTGCTGCAGTATTACTTTATCTTTTTGAAGGGGCGATTGGTTTACCTGTCTTTGCCGGCGGTGCTTCAGGTTTCCATCATTTCTTTGGTCCAACAGGCGGATACTTATTAGGCTATATTCCAACCGCCTATTTCTTAGGCTATTATAGCGATAAAGGCGTATTAAACTCTTTTTGGAAAAGTTTATTTGTCGCCTTAATTGCAAGTGTGATCACCTTTGCTTTCGGCTTGGCTCAACTTTCTTTCTTTGTACCAGAAGGCACAGTATTACAAGCGGGCTTATATCCATTTATTTTAGGTGGTGTGCTTAAAGCACTCCTAGCAAGTGTTTTGGTTAGCCCAAGCTACAAATTCTTCTCGAAACTCTAATCTTTCTAAAGGCTTTGTTACGGCAAAGCCTTTTTCAATTCTGATTGCTCTATTTTTTACTACATTTCAAAATCACCTTCATTTGATTTTTTAATCAAAATAGCCAAAAGTTATTTTCTCAACGCTAATAATAACTTTTTTGCCTAAAAGGTATTAAATCGGTACAATGATTTAATACTGGCAGAATGTTTGAAGGAGCATTGATGAATAGCACTAAATTTTACTCCCTTTATTCAGGTATCTTTTTTCTGTTTTTCGGCTACGGTTTATTTCTCAATTCAGCAGGAATTAAGCTTGCCGAAATGGGGGTAACGGATATCATCATCGGTTTACTTAACGCTGCTTTCTTTATTGGGGCGGCATTAAGCACTATTTTTGCTCACCGCATTGTATCAAGTGTTGGGCATATCCGTTCATTTAGCGTTTTCTGTGCTGTTTTTGCTATCGCCGCTCTCGGTCATATTATGATTGATACTTTGTGGATCTGGGGCGTGTTACGAATTATTTTGGGATTCTGTCATTATAGCTTGCTGCTTTTAGTCGAAAGTTGGTTAAGCGAAAAAACCAATGTCGATACGAGAGGCAAAGTGCTTGCCACTTATAACATTATCTTCTATCTCGCCTTTATTTTAGGCGTAAGTTTATTAAGTTTAGAACTTAGTAGCCGAAACATTTTTATCTTATCTACCATTTTGGTTGTGATGTCGATGATCCCAATTGCTTTAACTAAAATGGTTCAGCCTGATATTCCGGCTCGAGAGCGCATTAGTATTCCTAAACTATTTGCGATTTCACCGTTAGCCTTAGCAACCAGCTTTATTAGCGGAATGTTGGTAAACGGCTTTTTTACAATGGCGTCAGTCTTTCTGCTGAAGTTTAGCTTTTCATTAAGTGAAATCTCGCTTTATTTGATGATCTCGATGATCGGTGGTTTTATCAGCCAAATGCCGATGGCGATATTATCGAATCGTATTGGCAGACGTAACGCCATTTTAGCTTGTTCAGTGATTGCCACTTTAACCGCACTTGCCGGATTATTTGCAATTTTCCAAGAAAATTTGACCGCTTGGGGACAGTATATTATCGCCTTTTTCTTTGGCTGTAGTCTGTTTAGCTTATATGCTTTGAGCATTGCCCGTGCCAACGATGAATTGCCGAATAATATGAACACGGTTGAAGTAAGCAGGGGTTTACTGTTTTGCTATGGTGTGGGGGCGTTAGTTGCTCCACCGCTTATCGGTTTTGCGATGAGCCTTTCCACTGAATATGGCTTTTATGCACTTTTTGGACTGTTCTCACTTAGTTTATTTATTTGTGCTTTCCGCACCAAATCAATCCCGAAAGCGGAACGAGCAGAGATGCAATACGCTACCCCAATTGCCACCGCAAGCCCGCTTGAAGAAATTGAAACAGTTGAGGAAGAACTTATTCCGTTTGATGAAGAGGCGGTGCAAGAATATCAAGCTCAACTTGAAACATTTGAAGAAGAGCCACAAACAGAAAATGAAAATATTGAGCTTGATGAAAAAACCGCTGAAAACAGCAAAGTTTAATTTTTCTTTGTTTTATGCTAGAATTTCTGTGCTTTTATTCCCCACTTGTAAGGGAAATAATAAGCAAATTGCAAAATTTTAATCAAAAAAGACCGCTTGTAGGCGGTTTTTTCATTATCAAACTCAACAAGTAATCTCTCGTATGGATTACCACTGTAAGGATTTATTATGCCAATTATCACTTTACCGGACGGTTCACAACGTTCATTTGACAACCCGGTTTCTGTAATGGAAGTTGCCCAATCTATCGGGGCAGGTTTAGCAAAAGCGACCATTGCCGGTCGTGTAAACGGTGAACGCCGTGATGCGTCTGATATTATCAGCCAAGACAGCACACTCGAAATTATAACTGCCAAAGACGAAGATGGTTTAGAGATCATTCGTCACTCAACCGCTCACTTATTAGGTCACGCCATCAAGCAATTATTCCCTGATGTCAAAATGGCTATCGGTCCGACTATCGAAAATGGTTTCTACTACGATATTGATTTAGACCGCTCTTTAACCCAAGAAGACTTAGACGCCCTTGAAAAGCGTATGTTAGAGCTGGCAAAAACCAACTATGACGTGGTAAAACGCCCGGTAAGCTGGCAAGAAGCTCGTGATACCTTTGAACAACGTGGTGAGCCATACAAAATGGCGATTTTAGATGAAAATATTGAACGTACTGCAACGCCTGCGTTATATCACCACGAAGAATATATTGATATGTGCCGTGGACCTCACGTGCCAAATATGCGTTTCTGCCACCACTTCAAATTACAAAAAGTTGCCGGTGCTTACTGGCGTGGTGACAGCAAAAACAAAATGTTACAACGTATTTACGGTACCGCTTGGGCTGATAAAAAACAATTAGCCGAATATTTACAACGTTTGGAAGAAGCGGCAAAACGTGACCACCGCCGTATCGGTAAAGCGTTAGATTTATACCATATGCAAGAAGAAGCACCGGGTATGGTGTTCTGGCACAATGACGGCTGGACGATTTTCCGTGAACTTGAAACTTTTGTGCGTACCAAATTGAAAGAGTACGATTACCAAGAAGTAAAAGGTCCGTTTATGATGGATCGTGTGCTTTGGGAAAAAACCGGACACTGGCAAAACTATGCAGATTTAATGTTCACTACCCAATCGGAAAATCGTGAATATGCGATTAAGCCAATGAACTGCCCGGGTCACGTTCAAATTTTTAATCAAGGCTTGAAATCTTACCGTGATTTGCCGATTCGTATGGCAGAATTTGGTTCGTGCCATCGTAACGAGCCGTCTGGTTCATTACACGGCTTAATGCGTGTGCGTGGTTTTACCCAAGATGATGCCCATATTTTCTGTACCGAAGAGCAAATCGAGTCAGAAGTAACCAGCTGTATCAAAATGGTTTACGACATTTACAGCACCTTCGGCTTTACTAACATTGCAGTAAAACTTTCAACCCGTCCGGAAAACCGTATCGGTGACGATGCAATGTGGGACAGAGCGGAGGAAGGGTTAGCCAATGCCTTACGCAACAACGGACTTGAATATGAAATCCAAGAGGGCGAAGGTGCATTCTACGGGCCGAAAATTGAGTTTGCATTGCGTGATTGCTTAGGTCGCGAATGGCAATGTGGCACGGTGCAACTTGACTTCGCTCTACCGGGTCGTTTAGAAGCCTCTTATGTAGCAGAAGATAATGGTCGCCGTACACCGGTAATGATTCACCGTGCGATTTTGGGTTCAATCGAACGTTTCATCGGGATTATCACCGAAGAATATGCTGGTTTCTTCCCAACTTGGCTTGCACCAACCCAAGCAGTGGTAATGAACATTACCGACAGCCAAGCAGATTATGTGCAACAAGTGGTGAAACAGCTTTCTGATGCAGGCATTCGTGTGAAAGCAGACTTACGCAACGAAAAAGTCGGCTTCAAAGTGCGTGAGCACACCTTACGCCGTGTGCCTTATATGTTGGTTTGCGGTGATAAAGAAATCGCCGAAGGTAAAGTGTCTGTGCGTACCCGTAAAGGTGCAGACTTAGGTACTTACCTTGTTTCAGACTTAGTTGAGATTCTGAAAAACCAAATTAAGGCTCGTGAGCTGAAATTATTAGGCGAAGAGTAATAACATAAATAAAAGCAGCTACCTTTCTGACATAATCAAGGGTTAGCTGCTTTTTTATTGGAATAGGAATAGGAAAATGATTAATGCCCACTTAACACTTTTGCCGGTTCTAATTTAGCGGCACGGTTGGCGGGATATAAACTTGCACAAAGACTTAAAATAATCGTAGCTGCCAAGACATAGACAACATCTTGCCAGTGCAATTCACTTGGTAGGAAATCAACAAAATAAACCCCATCTGAAAGCAATTTCATCCCAAAGAATGCCTCAATCGCTTTGATGATAGCGGTCAAATTTAGCGATAAAATCACACCTAAAATCAGCCCGAATAACGCCCCTTTCATACCTGAAATTAAGCCATACCATAAGAAAATGCGGCGGATAAAACCGTTATTTGCACCAAGTGTTCGTAAAATCGCAATATCGCCCTGTTTATCTTTCACCGCCATTATCAAGGTGGAAATAATATTAAAACAAGCAACGCCAATTACCAGAACCATTGCAATGTACATCACGGTGCGAATCAGCTGAATATCGTTATACATATAACCGAATTTATCGATCCACGTATTCAAATAAAGCGGTTGGGTATAGCCGTTAAGTTGTGGCATTTCAAGCTGTTGTACATCAAACGGATTGGCAAGGCTGATTTCAAGTCCTGACACTTCATTCGCTTGGTATTCCATTAGCTCTTGAGCTTTATTTAGTGGCATCAAGGCATAACTATGATCCAGCTGCCCGTCTAGCCGCAAAATGCCGGTCACAGGCAGATTAAAACGCAGGGGCTGGGCTAATTTGCCGTCTTCTGTAGGCTGAGGAATTAAAAGCGTAACCTCATCGCCTGCTTCAACTTCCAACGCTTTAGCAATACCGGCACCCAAAATCAGACCATCTTCATCGGCTTGAAATTGCTGAGTGAAGGCTTGCCATTGCTCGGGCGGAATAAATTGGCTTAATTGGCTGACCTGATCTTGCTTTTTAGGATCAACGCCTCGCACTTGAGCAATTTTAAGCTGAGCCCCATTTTCAATTAAAGCGGTAAAGCTCACAAAAGGGGAACTAGCGGTCACATTTTGCGATTTTTTTACCAATGCCTCTAATTTTTTGCTATCAAAAATTGGTTGAGGCTGATTGCCTTGAAATGAAACCAGTTCAGCGTGTGGCACAACCGAAAGCACACGATTATTCAGCTCTCGCTCAAAGCCGTTCATTGCACTTAGCCCGATAATCAACACTGCGACCCCAAGGGCAATCCCGATGTTGGAAAAGAGTGCAATTAGTGAAACCAGTCTGTTTTTCTGTTTACCCCGTTGGTAACGCCAGCTAATGAAAAACGGCGTACTCATAAGCTCCCCTCGCTTAACACCCCATCTCGCATTACAAGACTGCGTGAAAGTTTATTCGCTAGGTTTAGATCGTGCGTCACTAATAAAAACGCAATATTTTGCTCTTGGTTGAGCTGTTGAATCAGCTCAAAAATGCTTTCAGTGGTTTTTTGGTCTAAATTACCGGTCGGTTCATCGGCAAGTACCAGAGCAGGATTATTAACCAATGCACGGGCAATCGCCACCCGTTGGCGTTCGCCGCCTGAAAGTGCTGATGGGCGATGTGTCATTCGATGAGCTAATCCGACCGCTTGTAGCATTTTCTCGGCACGATTGGCAGCTTCAGTTTTGTTCTGTTTGCCGATCAACATCGGCATCATCACATTTTCAAGGGCGGTAAAGTCTGCCATTAAGTGATGAAACTGGTACACAAAGCCTAAGTTTTGGTTACGCAATAACGCCAATTTGTCTGAACTGAGCTGTTGCAGTGATTGCCCTCGAATCCAGACTTCACCGGTGCTTGGCTGATCTAGCCCGCCTAATGTGTGCAATAGGGTGCTTTTGCCGGAACCTGAACTACCGACAATCGCCACCAGCTCACCTTCGTTCATCGAAAATGACACCTCTTTTAGCACCTGAACTTTCTGTTCGCCCTCATCGTAAAATTTGCTGATATGTTCACAGCGAAGTAATTCTGTCATTTTATTTCCGTTCTTATTATTCATATCTCAATGCCTGTGCCGGCTCAATTTTTGAAGCTCGGTATGCCGGATAAAGCGTGCAAAGGAGTGAAAGCAACATCGACACCCCAACAATAACCGCAATTTGCGTGCCTGAAATTAAGGTAGGCAGATGGATGCTCGGATTTAATAACAGGATAATCTGATCTAAATTGTAGGCAATCAGCACTCCAAGCAAACCACCAATAATCGAGCCAATTACCCCGACAATCGCCCCTTGGAACACAAAAATCTGCATCACTTGTTTTTTGGTTAAGCCTTGAGTTTGTAAAATCGCAATTTCGCCCTGTTTGTCCACCACCATCAAACTGAGTGAAGTCACAATATTGGAAATTGCCACCACAATAATTAGGCTAATAAGTAAACCCATCATATTTTTTTCCATTTTTACCGCTTGGAAAAATTCACCTTTTTGCTCCCGCCAATCACTGATTTGGTAACGTTCTGCATCGAAATATTGGCTAAGTTCGGTAACTTGGAGCGGATCTTGCAAATATAAACGCACGCCTTGTACTTGATCTTCACTGATACGGAGCAAACGCCCGACATCGGCTAAATTGGCAAAGAGGGTAAATTCGCTCGCTTCCCGATTAGATTGATACACGCCCGAAATTTCAAACAAACGTTGCACCGGCACTCGACCCAGTGGCGTATATTGGCTGTTTTCAGTGATCATTAAGCGAAGCTTATCGCCAATGGTTACATTCAATTTATTTGCCAAGCGAGAGCCAATTACTACCTTAAATTCACCGCTAGGCAGTAATGCGGGGATATTTTCCGCCACTAACAACGGATCGTCTGTGGCATTTTCCACACCGATTAACTGACCGGCGTTAATGCCTTGTGAACTTTGGATAATCACATTCGCACGGTTAATCACCACACTTTGCTTGGCAAATTCAGGTAGAGCCAGTTTTTCATCTTTGGCAAAATGCCCCTCTTGAGGGGTAATGATAGCGTGAGGCAAGGTGGATAGCAGATTGGTTTTCTGCATATTTTCTAAACCGTTCATAACCGACAGTACAATCACCAGTGCCATTACACCCAGCACAATACCCAGACTGGCAAGATTAGTGACTAACCGCCCGAAACGGTCAGCACTTTTCGATCTAAAATAGCGAAAAGCAATAAAAAAAGGGGTTAAATTCATCTGTTTCTTCTAAAAAATAAGCAATACAAGCGGTCACAAAAGCATTGATTTTTGCACGTTGGCTCTGCCCAACGGTAACGAAGTTGCGAATAATTTTTCCAAGAAAATTTGCAAATTTTCTTGAAAAAATGACCGCTTGTTATAGGTTACTTACCTGTTGCCACAAACTCTTCCATATTTTGTGTTACTTTGTTCACTAGCGTTGTGACCGCAGAGTCGCTTGCCCACGCAACGTGTGGCGTAATCAGTAAATTTGGTAAACGTTTTGCCGCTAACATTAAAGGATTATCTTTTTCAGGCGGCTCTTTCACTAAAACATCTAATGCTGCTCCGGCAATCTTGCCTTGCTCTAATGCCTCAAGCAATGCCTGTTCATCAATCAGTGGGCCTCGACCCGTATTGATAATATAAGCGGTCGGCTTCATTAAGGCTAAGGTTTCTGCATTAATCAGGTTTTGAGTCTGCTCGGTTAAAGGGCAATGTAGTGAAATAATATCTGCTTGTTTGAATACCTCTTCAAAGGCGGTATAGCCTTCTCGAATTTCAGTTGCCCCTTGATGTTCTGCAAAAATAACCTGCATTCCGACCACTTGTGCCAGCCGTGCCACTTCAGCCCCGATGTTCCCTTTACCGAAAATACCTAAGGTTGAGCCACGCACATCGTGAATCGGGTAATCTACATAGCAAAATTGCCCGCAGGTTGCCCAGCGATCCGATGTGATTAAATCACGATGGTAATCGGCTAAGCGGTGTTTCAGGGAATAAATCATACCAATGACGTGTTCCGGCACGGTGACGGTGGAATAGCCGGTTACATTTTTCACTGCAATCCCTAACTCTTTTGCTGCCGCTAAGTCCACATTGTTCGTGCCGGTTGCTGTGATCGCAATTAATTTCAGCTTGGGTAATTTAGCCAGTAAATCACGTTGGAGCAGCACTTTGCTGGTGATGATAATATCCACCTCTTTTACCCGCTCAAAAGTTTGATCGGCAGAGGTGGTGGCATATTCTGTCCAAGTATGTGGAAAATTCGGGCGAGGAATCTCGTGAGTGGCAGGAATGCCGGTGCGGTCAAGAAAAACAATATTTAACATTATTTTCTCCTATTCTGTCTTTTTACGTTTCTTACATCCCTTCTGAGCCACCTGAGCGTGTTTGAATGGGTAGGAAAATTTACTCTGAGCGAAGCGAATGTAAATTTTTCGTTAAGCCCATTCACACTAAGCGAAGAAAAGTAGCGAAGTAGGGGCGCCTTTCTTTGCCTACTTTCTTTGGCGAAGCAAAGAAAGTAGGAAAGGATTTAATGCGGAGAAAGTTTATTTGGAAGTATCAATTTCTTCAAAGCTCTTAACCAACTCATCAATCGCTTTCATCTGTGAAACAAAGGCTTCTAATTTTGATAGTGGTAATGCTGATGGACCATCACATTTTGCCGAATTTGGATCCGGGTGAGCTTCTAAGAACAAGCCGGCTAAGCCAATCGCCATACCGGAACGTGCCAGTTCGGTTACTTGATCTCGACGACCACCGGAAGCTGCACCGAATGGATCACGGCATTGTAGTGAGTGAGTCACATCAAAAATCACCGGACAGCCTTTTGACACCTTTTTCATAATGCCGAAACCAAGCATATCTACAACTAGGTTATCATAGCCAAAGTTTGTGCCACGGTCGCACAAAATCACTTTATCATTGCCACATTCAGCAATCTTTTCTACGATATTCCCCATTTGCCCAGGGCTTAAAAATTGTGGTTTTTTGACATTAATAACCGCACCGGTACGAGCCATTGCTTCCACTAAATCGGTTTGGCGAGCTAAAAAAGCAGGAAGTTGAATCACATCAACTACTTCTGCTACAGGCTTACACTGATAAATTTCGTGTACATCGGTAATGATATTCACGCCAAAGGTTTGTTTTAATTCTTGGAAAATCTTTAAACCTTCTTCCATTCCCGGCCCACGATAAGAGTGGATTGAAGAACGGTTTGCTTTGTCAAATGAGGCTTTGAACACATAAGGCACATTTAGTTTTTGCGTGACTTCAACATATTGCTCACACACTCTCAGTGCCATATCGCGGCTTTCCAGCACGTTCATACCACCAAAGAGGGTAAACGGCTTGTGATTCGCCACTTCAATATTGCCAACTTTTACAATTTTATCTGTCATAGGGAGTCCTTGTTTTCTTATTTTCTACCTAGCACGGCAGAGCCGTACTAGGTTAATCATAGCCCAGCCCCTTTGGGGCTGTTATCTTAATGCACCAAACTTTCTTGGCTTTTTTGTTGTAGTCCTTTCACTTCCATTTTCAAAATTTCAGCGGAAGGATCTTCAGGGCATTGGTCGATGAAATAATTAATATCCTCTAACGCTGCTTGGTAGCAATCCATACTTGCCAGCACCATACCTCTGTCTCGTATTTCATACGGATCTTCCGGGCTAAATGCCAAACGGTATTCAATCAAACGTAAGGTTTCTTCATATTTGCCTTCACGGGTGAGTGCCATTTTAAATACGGTTTCGACTCTTTCCAGCAGCTCTTGTGGTTCTGCCCGTCTTAATAAATCAGGGGTAACTTCTACGCCAAAGCCCATTTCACCTTCGAGCCATTTATTCAGCATTTCGATAGTGAGAAATTCACCGTTCCACGGGTTGATAAAACGCACTTTGGTTGCACCGTTCGGCTGGCGTATTTCAGCCCGTAGCACAAGCTGAGTCGGGAAATTGACTGGGTAAAGCGGTAAATCCAATACCGCCGCTAAATAAAGCACCACCGCCCCGAGTGAAACCGGCATTCCACGCCGTTTGCGAATTACTTGATTTAGCAACAAATTTTCGGTGTGGAAATAGTCTTCATAGTAGCAATGAAAGCCCCAGTCTTGATAGACTAAATGAAGTAATTGGTTAATTCGCTCTTCATCGCCTTCGCCATTCACATTATAGCGAGCTTTTTTCACCAATGCTGACATCTGCCCAAACACTTGCTGCTCGCTTACATTGTTATCAATTAGCGTAGTTAATCTTAAAATTTCACGGTAAAGAAACTTTTTCAGCTCGGTTTCGCTTATGATTGGTTTTGGATCTTCCAACTCTTTTAACAATTCTTCAATAATATCGTCCATTTTCTGCCTTATTTTAAAATCGCTTTGGTCACTCTGTCATTGCCGGCATAGTCTTGAGCAGTTTCCACCTGTTCCCATAAACGCAAATCAAATAAATCTCGAACTGCATTCCCCTGTTGCCAGCCGTGTTCTAGCATTAACGCTCCTTGCGGCTTTAAGTAAAGCGGTGCATTTTCGATGATTTTTTGCAAATCGCTCAACCCTTTATTATCGGCAACTAAGGCGGTTAAGGGTTCAAAACGTACGTCTCCCACCGTCAAATTTTCGTCCGATTCATCAATATAAGGCGGATTTGAGACAATTAAATCAAATTGTTGATTTGCAAGTGAACTGAACCAATCGCTTTGTAAAAATGTAACTTGATTTAAGCCTAAGTTTCGGCGATTTTCTTCTGCCAGTTGCACCGCCTCATTTTGGAAATCCACCCCGATAATTTGGGCTTTCTCGCCTAATTCACTCGCCAGTGCCAACGCAATCGCCCCCGTGCCGGTACCGAGATCCAGAATTTGCAACATTTTCTGATTTCCTAACCGCTTGTTAGCATATTCCAACGCCAACTCAACCAGTCGTTCCGTATCAGGGCGAGGAATCAGCGTTGCCGGTGAAACCTTTAACGGCAACGACCAAAATTCCCGATAGCCTAAAATATATGCCATTGGTTCACCTTTGGCACGCCGAGCTAATTTTTCCGCTAATTCTGTAAGCTCGCTTTCAGAAAGCTCTGTTTCAGAAAAAGCAAAAATGGCCGATTTTGAGCGTTTTGTGACCGTTTGTAGTAACAAATTAGCATCGAATTTGGAGTTTAAAAACGGGTCTTGCTCGGCATTTTCAAGGAGGGTCTGCTCGGCAAGTGTTAGCCATTGTTGATAATTCATAAGTAGCAAAGGCGTAGATCATACGCCCAATCATACTAAGGTTGATCCGACAACGCCGCTAACTGATCCGCTTGATATTCAGTGATAATCGGTTGGATCAGCTCGTCAATTTTGCCGTTCATCACTTCGTCTAAACGGTAAACAGTGAGGTTAATACGGTGGTCGGTCACACGCCCTTGCGGGTAGTTGTAAGTGCGGATTTTATCCGAACGGTCGCCCGAGCCAAGTAAGTTACGGCGGGTGTCCGCTTGCTCTGCCGCTTGGCGTTCCTGCTCGACTTGTACAATACGAGAGGCTAACACCGCCAACGCTTTGGCTTTATTTTTGTGTTGTGAACGCTCATCTTGGCACTCGACCACAATGCCGGTCGGAATATGGGTAATCCGCACCGCAGAGTCGGTGGTATTAACGTGCTGTCCGCCTGCACCGGATGAGCGGTAAGTGTCAATTCGCAGATCAGATGGATTGATTTCCGGCATTTCGCTTTCCGGCAACTCTGGCATTACCGCTACGGTGCAAGCAGAGGTGTGAATACGCCCTTGTGATTCGGTTTTCGGCACACGTTGTACACGGTGTCCACCCGATTCAAATTTAAGCTGACCGTAAACGCCTTCGCCTGAAATTTTCACAATGATCTCTTTATATCCACCTTGTTCGCTCTCATTTGCCGACATTTCTTCAATCCGCCAGCGTTTGCTTTCGCAATAACGGCTGTACATACGGTATAAGTCGCCGGCAAAAATACCTGCCTCGTCACCGCCCGTTCCGGCACGGATTTCAAGGAAGGCGTTGTATTCATCATTCGGATCTTTCGGCAACAATAAAATTTGTAAATGTTGCTCAAGATTCTCGATTTCAGCTTTGTTTTCCGCAATTTCTTCCGCTGCCATATCCTTCATATCAGGATCATCGAGTAATAATTGGGCCTCTTCAATATCGTTGTTCAGCTTTTTCCAACGGTTAAAGGTGCCAACCACTTCTTCTAATTGAGAATATTCTTTGGAATAAGCACGGAATTTGTCTTGATCGGAAATAATTGAGGCATCGCCAAGTAACGCCTGCAGTTCTTCGTGGCGTTCACTTAAACTTTCTAATTTATTGATAATTGAATCTTTCATTTAAATTATCTCTTGCATATTAAGTAAGGCGAAAAATTTTCGCCTCTACAGATTTTAAAAGAGTGAATAACTAACGGATTATAGCGGATTTCAGGCTAAAAATCTTGTTTAATCTCAAGCCAGTTTGCCAACATTTGCTGACCAAATTCAGTGATAAAAGACTCCGGGTGAAACTGCACGCCAAAAATCGGCAAATGTTGGTGCTTAAACGCCATTAACACATTTTGATCGCAAATTGCGGTCGGCACAAGCGGTGTATTTTGCAAGGAATTTTGCAAAATGCCCCAAGAGTGATACAGCCCAACTTTCAACTGCTCAGGTAAGCCTTTAAATATGGGGTTCGGCTCAATTTGAGTGAGTGTGCGTTGCTGCCCGTGTCTAACATCTTTTAAGTTATACAACGTGCCGCCAAAAAACTCGCAAATCGTTTGATGCCCCAAGCAAACGCCTAGAATTGATTTAGTTTGATGATAACGCTCCAACATCGCAAAAGTTTGTGGATAGGCTCTCGGCACATCAGGGCCGGGCGAAATCAAAATATGGCTAAAATGCTCCACCTCATTGAGGTCAAGCTCTTCAACCAGCACCACTTTCGCCGGCACATCAAGCTTACGGAGTAAATCCACTAAGTTAAAGGTGAAAGAGTCGTGGTTGTCGATGATTAATAGTTTTTTTTGCATTTTGTTCATTATTTAGTTATTTCATTCAAATCTCCACCTCCCCTCTTTGTCTAAAGAGGGGTAATCATTCAGAGGAGGTATTTAATTCCATCTGGCTATTTATTTTACTAACTAAAGATGAAGTTATGAATTTCGGAGATCTAGTTCCCCTCTTTAGACAAAGAGGGGATAGGGGAGATTTGACTATTCTTCCAATAATTCTCTCGATACTATTTCCAATTTAATAGTATCCACCTCGTTTTCAATTAGCTCAACCTGCGGCACAATTTGGCTTGCTTTGCTGGAAAGATGTTGGAATCGTTCCACTTTGCCCAGTAAGCCTTGCCGCCCCACTAACGAGGTAACGGTCTGATTGTATTGATTATTTGCGGTATTTAGCGTGTTACCTAACTTAGCTAACCGATCGGCAACTGCACACACTTGGTTGTAAATTTCGCCGGCTTTTTCGCTGATTTCACGAGCCTCGCTGTTGCCTCGTTCAATCCGCCATAAATTAGCGACCGTGCGTAAAATCGGCATTAAAGTGGTGTGAGAAACCAAAATCACATTGCGTTCATAACCAAAGTTAAACAGTTGCGGATCGTGCTTCATCGCCTCAATATAAGCCGGTTCAATCGGAATAAACATCAGCACAAAATCCGGGCTTTTAATGCCTAATAATGCACTGTAGTTCTTCCTAGACAACCCCTCAATATGATTTCGTAGCGAACGGCAATGTTCGTCTAAGGCTTGAGAAATTGCAAAATTTTCCTCAGTTCTGACCGCTTGATCGTATGCCACTAACGAGACTTTGCTGTCAATAATCAGATGTTTTTGATCCGGCAAATGCACCACAAAATCGGGGGCAAAACGTCTCCCCTCTTCATCACGAAAACTCTCTTGGGCTTGGTAATGCTCGCCTGCGAGTAAACCGGCAGATTGCAATGCACTTTCAAGTTGTACTTCGCCCCAGTTGCCGGCAATTTTATTATTGCCTTTTAATGCCGTTGCCAGATTTTGTGCCTCTTCCGACATTGAAACGCCAATTTGCAGCACCCGCTTAATTTCAGCTTCTAAATTTGCCGAGCCTTTGAGCGACTCACTATGTACCTCATTCACCCGTTTTTGAAAGCCTTCAATTTGCTCTTTGAACGGTTTCAGTAGTGCTTCTAACGAGCTTTGGTTTGTTTCACTAAAACGCTTGCTTTTTTCGTCAAGAATTTGTTGAGCCAAATGTTGAAATTCCACATTAAGCTGTTGTTTTACCTCAATAAAATTGCGTTGTTGTGCTTCAAAATTTGCCTGTTTTTCCGACAGCGTAGTACGCAGTTCGGTCAGCTCGTTTTGTACCTCGTTTAAACGGCTAAATAACGCTTGATTTTCCCGCTCTTTAGTTGAGAGTGAACTTTGGCTAAATTGTAGCTGTTCTTCCAAACTTTCTGCCTTTGCTTGGGAAGAACCCACACGTTCTTTTAGCTCATTAATATAGCGTTCCAGCTGGTTTTCTTGCTGTTCGGCAAGCTCGATTTTTTGTTGGAATCGTTGCAGTTGCCCGTCTCGCTCGTTTAAACGTTCACTCATTGCTTCATATTTGGTCTGTTGCTGAATTGCCCACTGCTCAAGCTGATTTTTTTCTTGAGCCAACACCTCATATTTTTGCTGAATTTGTTCAAAATTTTCGGTGATTTTGCCAAGATCTTGGCTTAATTCGTAGACATCTCGCTGATAACGGGATTTCAAGAAAAAGAGATAAACGCCTACCAGCACACAAACGGCAAGGGCGATGTAGATCCCAATTTCTTGAAAATGAATGGTGTTGTTCATCGGTAAAACCTTTTTTAAAAAATGCTTTTCAAATCTATTGCTTTGCATTATAACAGAGCTTTTGATGATTCAGCCAATTTCAGCCATTGTGTTTTCTATGCAAGATTTTATTCACCAAGCCAATCACTACGGGCAAGCAAAACGCCCTTTTTTCTTTTTAATTGATTTTGAGCAGCAAAAGCCACTTATTTTTCCGCTAGAACAGGCTCACGCAAGCGGTCTTTTTTTTGAATTTTTTGGCAAATCGAATCTCGAAAAGCCGGTTGAAAAACCGACTAAAGCTTTTGAATTATCGGCAAATCCGATTCTGTTTAGCGAATACCAAACTGGGTTTGAATTAGTGAAAAAGGAAATTCAAGCCGGCAATAGCTACTTGCTGAATTTAAGCTACCCGACTGCGATTGAAACCAATTATTCATTGGCGGAAATTTTTGCCGCCAGCAAAGCAAAATATAAATGTTATTTGCAAGACCGATTCGTCTGTTTTTCACCGGAATGCTTTGTGCGAATTGAAAATAACCGCATTTTTTCCTACCCGATGAAAGGCACAATTAATGCAAATGAGGAAAATGCCGAGCAGAAATTAATGGCTTCGGAAAAAGAGTTTACCGAGCATAATACCATTGTAGATTTGATCCGAAATGACCTGGCGTTAGTGGCGAAAAATATTGAAGTGACGAAATACCGTTATGTGGAAAAAGTCGAAACCCATCGAGGGGCAATTTTGCAGACAAGTTCTGAGATCTGCGGCGAACTTGCTGAAAATTGGCAAGAAAATATCGGTTCGATATTAGCAAAATTACTACCTGCCGGCTCCATTAGCGGTGCACCGAAAGAGAAAACGGTTTCGATTATTCAGCAAGCGGAATTAGGAAAACGGGGTTACTACACCGGTATTTTTGGCTATTTTGATGGCGAGAGCTTAGAAAGTGCGGTGGCAATTCGTTACATTGCTCAAACTGCAAACGGGCTTGTGTTTCATAGCGGTGGTGGCATTACCTCACAAAGCGTGTTAGCCGAGGAATATAATGAAATGTTAGAGAAAGTCTATGTGCCGATTTCCGCTATTTGAAACCCTTTCGATTATTGACGGACAAGTTCAGAACTTGCAATATCATCAGCAACGTTTTGAGCAAGCAACACAAGAATATTTCGATTATGAACCTCGTTTTAGGCTCGCTGATATTTTAGTTGTGCCAGAGGCTTATCAACAGGGAAAAGTACGTTGTCGAATAGATTATAACGCAACAGAATTTGAGCTGAAATTTTTTGCTTATTCGCCCAAAAAAGTAGAACGTTTTCGCTTGGTTGAGGTGGAAAATTGGGATTATCACCTCAAATTTAGCGACCGCAAGCGGTTTGATTTGCTCCCTATTTTGCAAAATGAAGAAGTGATTATTCTTAATAACGGCTATGTAAGTGATTGCTCCATCGGCAATTTACTGTTCCTAAAACAAGGGATTTGGTATAGCCCACAACATTATTTGCTCAAAGGTACACAACTTAGTAAATTGCTTGATGAGGGGAAAGTCGTTTTAGCCAAAATAGCCAAACAAGATTTGCATCAATATGAAAAAATTATGTTGATTAATGCTCTTAATCCCTTTGAGGAACCAAGGGCATTGCCTTGCTCGCAAATTTATTTTTGTGATCTTGATCGAAAATCCTAAAAAAATGCTTGCAACTGGATAAGTAAATACTATAATAATATACAGTTATTTTGTAGCAACAAGCGGTTGCTTTTAGATAAAAGTTTACAAAGGATAGAATATGGCAGAGAAAAAAAGTCAAAAGAACACGCCGGTTAAACAGGTTGATCCGGAACAAAAAGAAAAAGCGTTGGCAGCCGCATTAGCTCAAATTGAAAAGCAATTTGGCAAAGGCTCAATTATGAAGTTAGGCGATACTCAAGCCCTTGATATTGAAGCAGTTTCAACCGGTTCTCTTGGTTTAGACTCAGCATTAGGCATTGGTGGTTTACCAATGGGTCGTATTGTGGAAATTTATGGGCCGGAATCTTCAGGTAAAACCACATTAACTTTATCTGTGGTGGCTCAAGCCCAAAAAAATGGTAAAACTTGTGCCTTTATTGATGCCGAACACGCACTTGATCCTATTTATGCCCGTAAGTTAGGGGTAGATACAGATGGATTATTAATTTCGCAACCGGATAACGGCGAACAAGCCTTAGAAATTTGTGATGCGTTAGTTCGCTCTGGTGCGGTTGATGTGATTATTGTGGACTCTGTTGCGGCACTTACACCAAAAGCAGAAATTGAAGGCGATATGGGTGATTCCCATATGGGTTTACAAGCTCGTTTAATGTCACAAGCATTGCGTAAATTAACAGCTAATATCAAAGCAACCAACTGCTTGGTGATTTTCATTAACCAAATTCGTATGAAAATCGGGGTAATGTTTGGTAACCCTGAAACTACAACCGGTGGTAATGCTCTGAAATTCTATGCTTCCGTACGTTTAGATATTCGCCGTTCAGGCGTAGTAAAAGACGGTGATGAGGTTATCGGTAGCGAAACAAAAGTGAAAATTGTGAAAAACAAGGTTGCTCCACCGTTCCGTGAAGTGCAATTTGATATTATGTACGGTGAAGGCATTGCCCGTATGAATGAATTGCTCATATTGGCTGAATCTCACGGCTTTATTAATAAGGCAGGCGCTTGGTTCTCTTATGAAGGTGAGAAAATCGGTCAGGGTAAAAATAATGCGATTAAATGGTTAAAAGAACACCCTGAAGTGGCGAGTAAAATTGAGCAAGATATTCGAAATCTACTCATTTCAAACCCGACTTTTACAGCTACTCCGGATTCTGAAAATGCAGACAATGCAGATGATGAATTCAGTGAAGAAGAACTTTAATTAAATGTATGCGGTTTTCGCTCAACGTGAAAATCGCATTTTTATTTATAACCGACAAATGACAACATCTACTGCTAAAACAAATAAATACAGTGCTACGAATTATCTGCTATATTTGCTATCAAAACGAGATTACAGCGAGCAAGAATTGCGGCAAAAACTCAAGCAAAAAGAGTATGATATAGCGGATATTGATAGTGCTATTGAAAAAGCCCAAACTAATCAGTGGCAAAGTGATGAACGCTTTTGTACCGCTTTTATCCGTTATCGTTCAATGCAAGGCATCGGTCCTCGCCGTTTAAAACAAGAGCTAAAACTTAAAGGGGTGAAAGATTGGTTAATTAATCAAGAATTAGAAAACGCCGAAGTGGATTGGTTTGAATTAGCAGAGCAAATTTTTGAGAAAAAACGATCGCTTGTATGGGATCTGAAAGCAAAGCAGAAAATGTGGCGATTTATGGTCAGCCGTGGTTTTTATAACGATCATTTTAGTCATTTAATGGATCTGGATTATAGTAGCGATGAATATGAATAGAGAGAAAATTACCTTTTTCAGCCGATTTGAAGCCGATATTTTAAGCGGTAAAAAAACAATTACGATTCGGGATAAATCAGAGTCTTACTTTCAACCAAACCAAGAATTAGCGGTTTTTACCAACGAAACTGATAGATTTTTCGCCAATATTAAAGTGCTGTCGGTAACACCTATTACGTTTGATGAGTTAAACGAGCAACAGGCTCGGCAAGAAAATATGAGCTTAGCCGAATTGAAACAAGTTATTCGAGAGATTTATCCGAATGACAATGCGTTTTTTGTGATTGAATTTATGCTTATTTAGTGAATTCGTATGGTGCTTTTTAAATCAACCAAACAGACCGAAATCTGCCCACAATGTGGCTCGCCCTTGCAAATTAAGCAAGGTAAAAAAGGGTTATTTTTGGGTTGTTTAGCTTACCCCGATTGCGATTATATTAAGCCCTTACACCAAGCCAGCCACGTTATTAAGGAATTAGATGAACTTTGCCCGGAATGTGGTGGAAAGTTACAATTAAAACAGGGAAATTATGGCATTTTTATCGGCTGTAGCCATTATCCTGAATGCCATTTTATCGTCCACGAAGAAGCTGAAGTTGAAGAAGAGTTTGAGTGCCCGGAATGCCAAACTCATAAACTGGTGGCAAGGAAAGGGCGTTCCGGTAAAACATTTTATGGTTGTGCCGGTTTTCCAAACTGCAAATTCACTCTAGCCGGCAAGCCGGTTAAACATCAATGCGATGTATGTGGCTCTAAATTGGCAAGCGTGAGAAAAGTAAAAGGCAAATTAAGCTATATTTGTGCCAATAAACGCTGTCAGAAACAAACAGAAGTTGAAGAAAATGAATAATTTTTTAGATATTATTAACCAACTGAAACAGAATGAAGTAATTGCTTACCCAACCGAAGCGGTTTTTGGCTTAGGCTGTAATCCGCAAAGTGAAACTGCCGTTCGTAAATTGCTTGCATTAAAGCAACGCCCTGAGGAAAAAGGGTTAATTTTACTGGCTTCCGATTTGAAGTATCTGCTTCCTTATATTGATGAAACTCGAATGACGGAGCAGGCTTGGCAACGCCTAAGCCATATTGGCGAGCAGGCAATTACTTGGATCGTACCGGTTAAAAATACTGTGCCAAGTTACCTCACCGGCAAATTTGATTCTATTGCCGTACGTTTATGTAATGTGCCGGCGGTGGTTCAGTTGTGTGAGGCAAGCGGCGTTGCGTTGACCTCTACCAGTGCCAATTTGAGCGGAGAACCACCTTGCCGCAATGTAAAAGAAGTCATCGATCAGTTTGGTCAAGATTTTCCTGTATTACACGCAGACACGCTAGGTAGAGAAAACCCTTCCGAAATTCGAGATATTTTCAGCCAACAGATTTTTAGACAAGGATAAGCCGAAATGAACCGATATGCCGTGTGGGGCAACCCGATTGCTCAAAGTAAATCCCCCCGTATTCATCAACTCTTTGGTTTACAAACCCAACGCAACATTGAATATATCGCTAACTTAGGAGATGAAACGGCTTTTGAGCAACAATTAGCCGATTTTTTCGCTTCTGGAGCAAAAGGTTGCAACATCACCGCCCCTTTTAAAGAAAGAGCCTTTAAATTGGCAGATGAATTTAGCGAAACCGCTTTGTTGGCACAGGCGTGTAATACGCTTAAACGCTTAGAAGATGGACGGTTATATGCCGATAATACTGACGGGGCCGGTTTAGTTTCTGATTTGGAACGGCTAGGTTGGTTACAAAAAGGGCATAAAACCTTAATTCTTGGAGCAGGTGGAGCAACCAAAGGCGTATTACTTCCGTTACTTAAAGCGGGGTTAGAGATTACTCTATATAACCGCACGCAGGAGAAAGCGGTCGTTTTAGCCGAAAAATTTGTAAAATTTGGCAAAATTCAGACCACTTGTTTAAGCGATTTGGCAAACCAACGGTTTGATTTAATTGTCAATGCCACCTCTCTCGGTCTGCAAGGCAAATATGTTGAATTGCCTGAATCTGTTATAGCATCGGCGAATATTTACGATATGCAATATGCCCCCAATATGCAAACTCCTTTTCTCAATTATGCAAGACGTTGTGGAGCAACAGCGTGCCAAGACGGGTTAGGAATGTTGGTTGGACAGGCAGCGTTTGCGTTTTCTTTGTGGGAAGGGCAATTCCCCGATGTTGAGCCTGTACTGGCTCAATTAAAATTAGAAATGCAAACGGTGAAATAGCAGAATATAAGCTATTATTTTATAAACAAAAAATGCTAGATTTAAGCCAAAACGACGAATAACTATACAAGCGAACCAAAAATTCAATTTTTTTAAAAAAAGTATTTGACGGAAAGCCCTAAAATCAGCATAATGCACACCGTTGACCGATATGGTGAACGCAAATGGCTACATAGCTCAGCTGGTTAGAGCACAACACTCATAATGTTGGGGTCGCAAGTTCGAATCTCGCTGTAGCCACCATTGCGGGACTGGCGAAATTGGTAGACGCACCAGATTTAGGTTCTGGCGCCGCGAGGTGTGTGGGTTCAAGTCCCTCGTCCCGCACCATTTATCGATTAACAAAAATTAGTGTTGGGGTATCGCCAAGCGGTAAGGCACCGGGTTTTGATCTCGGCATCCCTAGGTTCGAATCCTAGTACCCCAGCCACTTAATTTCAAATATTCAAATCTCTAAGCTAACGTAAGTTAGTTTTTTTCTTTTGGGGTATCGCCAAGCGGTAAGGCACCGGGTTTTGATCTCGGCATCCCTAGGTTCGAATCCTAGTACCCCAGCCATCTATTCTTTATCTTAAATTAATATCTTATTTCTGATACTTTACATTATATCTAGCTTGCATTATTTAATTTTATTTACCCTTAGTTTAAGGTTAAGAGGCAATATCTCTTGCCCCTTATATCTATTTCCTGCAAAAAACTTTTTATTCGCCTAAATCCGCTCTAAATTTGCCATTTTGGCAATCAGCCATTTAATACCATTGCCAACAAAAGCAACTTGTAAACGGGTAGCTTCGCCTGAGCCTTCCACATTGATGATTGTGCCTTGCCCAAATTTAGCGTGGTTCACTTTCTGCCCCATTTTCCAAGTATCATCGTTTAAAAGGGAAGCGATCGTTTTTGTCGGATTTTTTGCAAATGAATTAGCTTGGTTAAAACTTGCTGCTCGATTAATCGAACCTCTCAATCTCACTTCTCGAATATGCTCTTCCGGTAATTCAGCAATAAAGCGAGACGGAACGTGGCGTTCTTCTTTGCCATAAAGCCGTCTTGATTCGGCATAGCTAATCGTCAGCTTTTTCTTGGCTCGGGTAATACCGACATAAGCCAAACGGCGCTCTTCTTGCAATCTACCTTCATCAAAACTCATTCCGCTTGGGAAAATCCCCTCTTCCACGCCCACCATAAACACACGAGGGAATTCCAACCCTTTGACGGAATGTAGCGTCATCAGTTCGACATAATCTTCGTGTTGTGAGGCTTGGGCTTCTCCAGCCTCAAGTGAAGCGTGAGTTAAAAATGCAGTAAGATCGGTCAGCTCTTCCGCTTCGTCAGGTTTTACAAACTGCTTAGTTGCGGTGACTAACTCTTCTAAGTTTTCAATTCTCACCTCACCCTTTTCGCCTTTTTCTTGCTTATACATTTCATATAAGCCCGATTTTTTAATTACAAAATCGGTTTGTTCCACCAGCGACATCTGCTCGGTTTCTTGATCAAGAGCGTTAATAAGTTCCACAAAACGCAATAAAGAAGAGGCAGCCCGCCCTGACAGTTGCTCTTCTTGCACCGCCACTTGAATTGCTTGCCACAGCGTAATTTGGCGGGTTCGGGTAATTTGACGCAGAGTGTCTAAAGTGCGATCACCGATTCCTCTAGTCGGGGTATTGATCACCCGCTCAAAGGCTGCATCGTCTTGACGATTGGCAATTAAGCGTAAATAAGCTAACGCATCCTTAATTTCTTGGCGTTCAAAGAATCGCATTCCACCGTAAATGCGATAAGGAATATTCGCTTGAATTAAGGCTTCCTCAATCACGCGGGATTGGCTGTTGCTGCGATACAACACCGCACATTCCGCCAAATCGCCCTCGTCTTCTTTCCATTGTTTGATTTGCGAGGCAACAAAACGTGCTTCATCAAGTTCGTTGAAAGCACAGTAGATGTCCACAGGCTCACCATCGCCACTGTCTGTCCATAAATTTTTGCCTAAGCGGTTATCGTTATTGGCAATTAATTCATTGGCACAGCTTAAAATATTGCCGGTGGAGCGGTAATTTTGCTCTAAGCGAATGGTTTGGGCACTGTCATAATCGCTCAAGAAACGTTGGATATTCTCGACCTGTGCCCCACGCCAACCATAAATGGATTGATCGTCATCGCCAACTATCATCACTTTGCCGACATCGCCAGCAAGCAAACGAATTAAGTCATACTGAATATTGTTGGTGTCTTGAAACTCATCAATCAAAATTTGCTGAAAACGCTGTTGATAACGTTGCAAAATGGTTGGTTTGGTTTTGAATAGTTCATAAGCCCGAATCAACAGCTCGGCAAAATCCAACAACCCCGCTCGGTCGCAGGCATCTTGATAGATTTGATAAATCTCCACCAATTTTTTTTCATTCGGATCGTTATAGTGGTCAATATCTTTCGCCCGTTTTCCTTTATCTTTTTGGGCATTGATATACCACGCAACGTGTTTTGGCGGAAAATGTTTCTCATCAATATTGTGCAGTTTCAGTAAACGTTTGAGCAAACGTTGCTGATCTTCGGTATCCATAATTTGGAAATCTTGCGGTAAATCCGCATCTAAATAGTGGGAACGAAGTAAGCGATTGGCAATGCTGTGGAAAGTACCGACCCACATTCCAAACAAGCGGTTATCACCCGATTGGGAAAGGGTATATTCAATACGATGCCGCATTTCCGCTGCTGCTTTATTGGTAAAGGTAACGGCCAGAATATTGGATTCCGGCACATTTTCTACCCCAATCAGCCACGCAATACGGTGAGTTAATACCCGAGTTTTGCCCGAGCCGGCACCCGCCAGCACCAAATAATTGCCAATCGGGGCGGCAACCGCCTCTCTCTGCTTGTCATTTAAACCGTCTAATAATAATGAGAAATCCATAATCACCTTTTAATCTGTGCTTTTATACAGCATTATAGCCTATTTTTAAGGTTTGATAAAAAGTTTCTCGGTTAAAATCGGGTTTTGGAATTGAAAACCTGCGTCGAGTAGTTTTTCAGGCATTAATTGCTGATTATCCAGTAGCAAACAAGCTCTTTCGCCTAATGCTAGTTTCAAGGCAAATTCCGGAGCAGCCAAAAAAGCCGGGCGATTTACCGCTTTCGCAAAGGTTCGGTTAAATACTTCATTTTTCACCGGATTTGGAGCAACAAAATTGTACGCCCCCGAGCAATTTGCATTTTTAAGTAAAAAAATCACCGCTTGTACGTGATCTTGAAGGCTAATCCACGCCCAATATTGCTTGCCGGAACCGAGCTTTCCCCCCAGACCGCATTGGTAAATTGGTAACATTTTTTTTACTGCCCCACCTTCAGGGGAAAGCACCGTGCCGGTGCGAATGAGGCAGACTCGGGTTTTATCGCTTGATGCTTTTAATGCAGCGGCTTCCCATTGTTGGCAAAGATGATTGGCAAAGCAATCTTGATAACAAGCGGTCGATTCTGTATAAAAATTTGCAGAAGGAGGCAAATCGCCATAAATCCCGATTGCCGAACCGGAGAGAAAAGTATGCGGAGGGTTAGCACTTGCCTTAATTAATTCGCTGAGTTTATTCGTTACTTTAACTCGGCTTTCAATCAATTTCTGTTTTTGTTCGTCTGTCCAACGTTTATCAAAAATCGGCTCACCGGCAAGGTTAATTACTGCATCAAAATCATTTAAATCAACAAGTTCATCAAGTGAATAGCAATAATTAATCTGTAAATCATCACTTTTCGCTTCTGTATCTCTAGTAAGAAGTGTAAAGTGGTGATTTTCAGATTTTAATTGCTGGATTAATTCACGCCCAATAAAACCCGTACCACCTGTTATAAAAATGTGCATAATAATCTCCTAAAAAATAAGGAGAACATTAAGTCCTCCTTTACTTATTCTATAATGATGTTTCAAATAACTGTGTCACATTCTTCACCAATTTTTCAATTTGCATATTGCGTACCGGCGTAATAAAAATTGTATCATCGCCGGCAATAGTGCCTAAAATGCCTTCGGCTTTACCCATTGAGTCGAGCAAACGGGCAATCAGTTGAGCCGCACCGGGGCTGGTTTTTACCACAATTAACGCATCATTATGATCAATATCTACCACCAAATTTTTAAGTGGGCTGGAGGTAGTCGGCACACTTAATTCGGCAGGTAGCTGATACACCATTTCCATTTTAGGATTACGGGTTCTAACCGCACCAAATTTTGATAACATCCGAGAAACTTTGGATTGGTTGATATTATCAAACCCCATCTCTTGTAGTGCGGCAACAATTTCACTTTGCGAGCCGAATTTTTCTTCCTTTAAAAGCGATTTAAACGCTTCTGATAAACTATCTATCTTGTCCACTTTCACACTCTTATTCACAAAAACTTAAAAATATTCATAATTCTTGCTTATTTATGCAAATAAATCAATAAAACCCGTAAAAATCAGCTAAAAATTTGCTCTATGTCTCAAAAATGAGATTTGCCGTTTGAATCGCCCCAAAAATTGGCTTAGACTAAATTGGTCTAAACTTCCATAACATTTAGGAGAAATTTATGTGTCAAAGTAAAAAAGTTGCCCTTTTAGGTGCTGCAGGTGGAATCGGTCAATCGCTCGCCTTATTATTAAAACTCAATTTACCGGCTAAATCTGAATTATCTCTTTACGATATTTCCCCTGTTACTCCGGGAATTGCAGTGGATTTAAGCCATATTCCGACTGATGTAAAAGTAACCGGTTTTGCAGGTGAAGATCCGACTGAGGCACTAAAAGATGCCGATGTGGTCGTTATTTCTGCTGGTGTTGCCCGTAAGCCGGGGATGACACGTGCCGATTTATTCAATACGAATGCCACTATCGTGCATAATTTAGTCGAAAAAGCAGCGAAAGTTTGCCCGAAAGCTTGCATTGCAATTATTACTAACCCGGTAAACACCATTATTCCGATTGCAGCAGAAGTATTGAAAAAAGCCGGTGTGTATGACAAAAATAAACTTTTCGGTGTTACAACATTAGATGTTATTCGAGCGAATACCTTTGTGGCTGAAGCGAAAGACGTGAATGTGAAATATGTAAGAGTGCCTGTTATTGGCGGACATTCCGGCACAACTATTCTTCCATTACTTTCACAAGCAACAGTAAATGGCTTAAAACTTGAGTTCACTCAAGAACAAATTGAGCAATTAACGCATCGTATTCAAAATGCCGGTACTGAAGTGGTTGAAGCAAAAGCAGGCGGTGGTTCAGCAACCTTATCTATGGCTCAAGCAGGAGCAGAATTTGCACTTGGCTTAGTGAGAGCATTAATTGGGGAAGATGTCATTCGTTATGCTTATGTCGATAACACCAATGGCGAAACCTCTCCGGCATTCTTTGCTTACCCGATTCATTTAGGCACAAATGGGGTGGAGACAGTGCTTCCTATCGGTAATCTGAGTGAATTTGAAAAAGATCAATTAGAGCAATTAATTCCGGTATTAAATGACGAAATTCAATTAGGACAAAATTTTAATAAATAATTTTTAATAAATAATATAAAGGGCTGTTTATCAGCCCTTTATTTCAATCAAAATAATTTATCGAGGAAATTATATGCTAAAACACATTATTTCAATCAGTATAGTCGCATTTATTGCCGCTTGTTCACAGAATAAACCGGTAGAAGTTGTAAGTGATGATAAAAATATTGATTATGCACAACAAAAAAATATTCATATCAGTGAATCAACATCTACTAAAACTCAAACCGAGAATACCATTCAAAAACCTAAAAACGCCACTGCTCTTTGTTTTAACGGCAACTATTCAACAGATATGCAAAACCCTTGTGTTAAAGACGGTGGAGTAAAAGAAAGATTTAATCATTATCACGCAGATTAAATAAAAATGCACAATAGTTATCTCGCTATTGTGCATTTTTTTATGCTTTATTTTCCGCTTTTTGTGTTTTTTCAGACGGCTCTTTTTCCGGTTCAGGGTCAAATTTCACTACAGGTACACAACCGCGGCAAGTACCTTGATTTACCCCTAGCTCATCGCAAAAGGCATCATATTTCTCAAGGGCTTTTTTAAACCAGCCTTTCTTTTCTGTTTGCTCGCTCATCATCTCTTCCTTTTATGTTGAATTATTAATGCAAGCGGTCAAATTTTGCTGAATTTTTCCACTTGTCATCATTAATTGCAGAAATTGCTAATCACGGAAATTATTAAATTGGAATGGCTGCCCTAAATCTGCCCCTTTCACTAGCTGAATTGCGGCTTGTAAATCATCTCTGGATTTACCGGTCACACGCACTTGTTCACCCTGAATTTGGGCTTGAACCTTGATTTTAGAATCCTTAATCAGCTTGGTAATTTTCTTCGCCATATCTGACTCAATCCCTTGCTTGAGCTTAATTTCTTTGGAATAGAGTTTACCGTGATGCTCACTTTCTGTAGGGATATCTAATGAACTATGCTCGATCCCACGTTTTACGCAAGAGCCGATTAAAATCTCAATTAACTGCTCTAATTGGAAATCCGATTCGGTCGTGAGCTTAATGCTTTCATTTTTTTCATTTAACTCAATAACGGCTTCCACCCCACGGAAATCGTAGCGGGTGCTTAATACACGATTGGCATTTTCTACCGCATTACGCACTTCGTGCATCGTGATTTCAGATACAATATCAAATGATGGCATTGTTGTTCCTCTCAATTAATGTTGAAATAAATGATTGGCATTAAGTAATAAACATAATGCCGTTAAGTCTCCAAAGTTTACCACAAAATCAGCTTGTTCTTGCACTTTTGGTTTAGCGTGCAAAGCAACGCCTAAGCTGGCAGTTTTTAACATTGGCAGATCGTTCGCCCCATCACCGACTGCCACCCATTGATTTGGTGGAATATTAAAGGTTGTCGCTAAATTCTGTAAGGTATCGGCTTTATGTTGGGCATCTACTACTTTACCTAACACCTTGCCGGTCAATTTACCGTCAATGATTTCCAGTTGGTTAGACACCGCAAAATCCAGCCCGTATTTTTGTTTTAAGTAATCGGCGAAATAATCAAATCCACCGGACGCAATCGCTAATTTCCAGCCGTGTTCCTTAAGAATAGCAACCATCTGCTCAAAGCCGTCCATAAGCGGTAGATTTTCCCGCACTTTTTGCAAAATGCTTTCCGATGCGTTTTCCAGCGTGCCGACTCGCTTGCGTAAACTTTGCTCGAAATCCAGCTCGCCCCGCATTGCACTGGCGGTAATGGCGGACACCACCTCGCCGGTGCCGGCAAGTTTGGCAATCTCATCAATACATTCAATTTTAATAGCGGTGGAATCCATATCCATTAATAGCAAACCGCCTTGGTTTAAGGTTGGAATAATAGTGAGATCGCTAATATCCACATTGATTTTCTGTGCCGTTTCACGCAGCTCGCAAGCGGTTAAATTTGTGGAAAAAAATGCAATTTTGTAGTCTAAATAGACCGCTTGTTTCAGCAAAAACGCTGCCGTTTGTTGTGAAAACAGCGCAATTTCACGCTCATCTAAGTTTTTTGAATAGATAAAAATTGTGTTTGTCATTGTCTTATTTTAGGTTGTTTAAATTTACTGCACTAATCTAACAGAAAAGCGTGCTACAATCACGCATCATTTTGAGGGAATTTCGATGTACATTAGTCGTGAAAAAATAACGAAAACGCTTTTGCTGGCAGGGATTACGCTACTCTGCTGTGGGATCGTAGCTGTTATTTTAATGGGCGTAAACCAATTTAAGCTAGGCTCACAATTAGCCAGCATTAATCAAGTATCAAACCTTTCACACCTATTGGTTCGCCAGCAAGCGAATATTTTTTCGTTTTTGTTAGTTAAAAATGCCAAAACCGATGAGCTGGTTGATGCGTTGGATAGTTTTGCCAAAGAAGATTTTATTATTGATGCCAATATCTATTCACCAAATGGCGTGCTACTGGCTCAAAGCCAAAATGCGAAAGATTTAAAAGTATTGCTCGATTCAGAGCAATCTGCCAAAACTCAGCAAATTGTTGAGCCAATATTTTCTCAACAGGCGTTGGTTGGCTTTTTGCGGGTCACGTTTGATGCAGAATATGGGCAAACGACTAAAGCACGAGTAGAGCAACAATTTCATCAACTTTATGGGGAAATAATTATTTTGCTACTCACAGGTATATTGTTGGCAAGTAGCATTAACTACTATTTTCGTCGTAAAATTCATCATGTACAGATAAGTCCAAAACCACTTATGAGTCAAGTAAAAACCCAAACCCAGCGTTTTCACTCACGTCGCCGTTGGATTAAGCGTAAATAGTTTACACTCAAATGGATAAACGATTGTAATTTGAGCGAATAAGCGTATAATATCCGCCGTTTTTCGCCGAATGGCATCATATAAAAATAAAACTTTAAAGAGGAATAAATGGCTAAAGAAGATTGCATTGAGATGCAAGGTACGATTTTAGAAACCTTACCAAATACAATGTTCCGTGTGGAATTAGAAAACGGTCATATTGTTACCGCACATATTTCAGGCAAAATGCGTAAAAACTACATTCGTATTTTAACCGGTGATAAAGTAACGGTTGAAATGACTCCATACGATTTAAGCAAAGCACGCATTATTTTCCGTGCAAGATAATTCAGTATAAAATAAGGCGAACATTGTTCGCCTTTTTGTTTAGTTTTTTTAGTTATTTGCTTTTTTCAATAATCCCTTCCGCACAGGCAAAAGCCGATGACCACGCCCATTGGAAATTATAACCGCCAAGCCAGCCGGTCACATCTAACACTTCTCCGATAAAATAAAGCCCTGCGGTGTTTTTCGCTTCCATCGTTTTAGATGAAATATAGTCGGTATCAACCCCACCTTTGGTGACTTCCGCCGTGCGATAGCCTTCCGTGCCATTTGGCAAAAAGAGCCAATGATGAATAAATTGCTCTAAAAAGGTCAGTTCTTTTTTACTCAAATCGGCAATGATTTTATCGGTCAGCAATTTCTGTTCCAGCCAAACTTCAACCAATTTTTTGGGTAAATAGCGAGATAATACGGTTTTTAGCTGCAATTTCGGCGAAGATTGGCGTAGTTCGCTCAATATGTCAGTAATGGACTGTGAAGGTAGCAGATCAATCTCTACCGTTTCACCTAATTCCCAATAATTGGAAATCTGCAAAATTGCCGGACCGGATAAGCCTCGATGAGTGAACAACATCTGATTGCTGAAACTTTTGCCATTGGCGGAAACAGTAATCGGCATTGCAATGCCGGAAAGCTCGGCAAAATATTTATCGCTCTCTTTCCAAGTAAAAGGCACAAGGCTTGCACGTGGTGGCACAACAGGAATACCAAACTGCTCGGCAAGTTGATAGCCAAAAGGGCTTGCTCCGAGTGCCGGCATCGAAAGCCCTCCGGTTGCAATCACTAAATGTTCGGTTTGGAACTTGCCACAAGCGGTCGAAATTTCAAAAAAATTTGCAACTTTTTCCACAGAAATGACCGCTTGTCGTAACAGAATCTCAACCTTGCCTTTGTTGCATTCCGCTTGCAGTAAATCGACAATTTGTTGCGAGCTTTCATCACAAAAAAGCTGTCCTAACTCTTTTTCGTGATAGCTAATGCCATAGTGGCTGACAAGTGAAATAAAATCCCATTGGGTATAACGCGAAAGAGCAGATTTCACAAAATGGCGGTTTTGGCAGAGGTAATTATTCGCCCCAACCTCTAAATTAGTGAAGTTACAAAAGCCACCGCCCGACATTAAAATCTTACGACCGATTTTTTTGCCGCTGTCTAACACCACCACTTTTTTGCCGGCTTGCCCCAGTTGGGCGGCACAAAACAGCCCTGCCGCACCGGCACCAATCACTACAACATCAATATTTTGCATTAAAAATTCAGTACCTTGTCTGCTTGAACTGTCCAATCTGCCAGTTCAATTAATGTGCCAATCTCTACCCCATCGGCTAAAGGCAAATCGGTAATCCCTCGAGCATTGGTACAGGTTTTGCACAATTTTACGCTCGCTCCTTGTGCGGTTAAAATTTCCAGCATTTGCTGAATGTGATAACCCTCTGCCGGATTTTGCTTTGCCAGCCCTGCGGTGACTGCATCCGACATTAAGAAAAGTTTAATTTCGGTGTGAGCCTTATGCTGCTCTTGGATCTGCAAAGCTAAACGCAACGCACTGAAAAACGTTTCATTGCCATAAGGAGCGGAATTAATGATAAAGAGAAGTTTTTGAACTGAATTAGACATTGTTTTACCTCGGAATACACGAAACACATAGATAATAATAACCCGACACGAGCCGTGCCGGGCTGACTAAACCGAGTCGCTTTGCGACTCAAGAAAGTAGTGTTGAGCTTAACCTACCCACACAAATTTAGCAATAAAGAGAAGTGAAACCACTAAAACAGAAAGGTTGATTTCTTTCCAACGCCCGGTGAAAGCTTTCATTACGCAGTAGCTGATAAAGCCGAATGCAATCCCTTCAGTGATAGAGTAAGTAAACGGCATCATTGCGGTAGTAATAAATGCCGGTGTGGCTTCAGTTAAATCGTCCCATTTTACTTCAATTAAGCTAGATGCCATTAAAATTCCTACAAATACCAACGCCCCCGCAGTTGCATAGGCAGGAACTAACCCTGCAAGTGGTGAGAAGAAAATGGTTAATAGGAATAAGATCCCAACTACCACCGCAGTTAAACCGGTACGACCGCCAACTGAAACGCCGGAGCCACTTTCAATATAGGTAGAAATCGCTGAAGTTCCCATATAAGAGCCTGCCATTGCCGCGGTACTATCTACTAGCAGAGCTTGTTTCATTTTCGGGAAACGCCCTTGTTCATCCGCAAAGCCTGCTTTGGTCGTCACCGCAATTAAGGTGCCAGAAGAGTCAAACAGGTTTACCAACATAAAGGAGAAAATAATTCCAAGTAAAGCCACATCAAAAGCACCGGCAATATCCACTTGCCCTACCACAGCACCAAGGCTTGGTGGCATAGACATTATGCCGTTAAAGCTTACAGCCGGGTCAAAGGCTAAGGCAAGAGCGGTAACAATCACAATTGAAATTAACACGCCTGAGTGAATACCTTTCGCCGCTAATACAACAATGATGAAAAAGCCTAAAATCCCCATTAACACTTTCGGGTCGTGCAAATCACCTAGTGCCACAAGCGTTGCCGGATTTGGCACCACCAAGCCCATATTTTTAAAACCGATTAGGGCAATGAATAAACCGATACCGGCACCAATACCTACACGTAAACCAAGTGGAATCGCAGACATAAACCAGTAACGAACTTGTAATACAGTTAATAGAAATAAGCCGACAGAACCCAAGAAGATCGCCCCCATACCCACTTGCCACGAGTAACCTAATTTTTGCACTACTACGAATGCAAAAAAGGCATTTAAGCCCATTGCCGGTGCAAGAGCAATCGGTAAATTACTGAATAGCCCCATTGCAATTGTGCCAAAAGCCGCAATTAAACAGGTAGTGACAAACACCACTTGGGTGTCCATTCCCGCCACGCCTAAAATAGACGGATTGACGAAAACAATATAAACCATTGTGAAAAAGGTAGTAATACCGGCGATAATTTCGGTTTTCACATTACTGCCTTTTGCTTTGAGCTGAAATAATTTTTCTAACATAAGACCTTCGGTGTTTAAACAAAATGACAACGCCCAAGCAATCGGTTGCTCGGGCGTTGACGATTTTTATCACGGAATAAATACTTTTGCAAGCACTTAATACGCTAAAACTAATTTTAGTAATTTCACCGCTAAAAATGCAAGGCTAAAACGCTGCTCATCAGCGACTGTCCAGAACTGGATTTCCTGTTCGGATTTTGTTAATAACTGACTGATTTCTAACGCATTTTTCTCTTCGCTTTCGCCATTTTTCACCGCGGTCATCACTGAATTTTCGTTGAAATTCAGCCAATTTTCGGCTTTCCACGCTTCACTTAAAACATTGGCATCTAGCTGATATTCAGATTGCACCGACACCATTTGGGAAACGCCATAAAAAACCGGCACTTGCACGCTGTGGAAGGTAGTACAAGCGGTCAAATTCGGTAAAACTTTTGCAAGTTGCAGCTCAAAGGCTTTTGAGAATGGTAGATTTTTCTCCTCTCCCTGCACATTTGCCGGCACAACATCAAAGGCGATACGTTCAGCATTTTCATCAAACGGAATGCCATTTAACAAACGGGCAGTTTGTCCGGCAAGCTCTTTGACTTTTTCATCACCAAAATAGGCAGAGGGTAAAAGTGACGTCACCCACACCTGTTTTAACGGCCCGTTCAGCAACGGTTTTAACGCTAATGCCAGTTGTGAAATTTGCGGATTGGCTAAGGCTACAATATTTCGCTCACGCAGATTTGCCACATTTTCATCATTTACACTTGGCACAATCACCGGCACATCGCCAATAAGTGAAGTAATGCCATATAAATCAACAATCACGCAACCGGCTTTTACCGCATCTGCCAGCACTTCGGCTTGTGCCATTTTGCCGGCAAACAGCACATGGCTAAATTCTGCCCAATTTACTTCATCTAACGCATATTGTGCGACTGCTTTTGCTCCAAAGCGTAAATTCTGCTCTTCGCCAAACGGCTCAAGCTCAACAGCTGAAATATGTTCAATCCCTAAATCTTGATTTTCTAATGCCTCAAGTAATTTTTCTGCCAGCGTAAAATCACTGGCAATCGCTAAATGGATATTCGACACACGTTCTCCTTTATTCATCACATTATTCGGTTTCATTATAAGCTAATTTCACGCTTCAGAAAAATCATAACTCATAATGTGTAATTTATGGTTTTTGCAAATTTTAAACCTAAAAACACCGCTTGTTTTGCCTGCAATTTGCTTTTCAAATGATTGAACTTTTGATATAGTTCACACTTTAAAAGTAGCTTATCATTCTCATTAAAACTGAGGATTAGCTAAAGCCCAATAGTAAAACAAAATGGCAAAACAAGATTCAGATTGTATAACCTTAGATCTGTTTGCGACTGTACCAAAAGTTGGGCGTCCTCGTACAAATCCTCTTGATAGAGAACAACAACTTCGAATCAATAAACGTAACCAACTAAAACGAGATAAATCTTCCGGTTTAAAACGGGTAGAATTAAAACTGCATTCGGATTTAGTAAAGTTATTAGAGGAACAGGCGTCTGAACAAGGTGTTTCACGCGGGCAGTTAATTGAAACAATTCTAAATAATTATCTCAAAAATAGGTAGTAGAAATGGCAGTTGTAGGTTTATTTTACGGTAGCGATACAGGCAATACAGAAAATATTTCAAAAATGATTCAGAAAAAATTAGGGGCTGAATTAATTGATATTCGAGACATTGCCAAAAGTACAAAAGAAGATATTGAAGCATACGATTTTCTGATGTTTGGGATCCCAACTTGGTATTATGGTGAGTCACAAGCCGATTGGGACGATTTTATGCCTACCCTAAAAGAGATTGATTTTAACGGCAAAGTCGTTGCAATTTTTGGTTGCGGTGATCAGGAAGATTATGCAGAATATTTCTGTGATGCAATGGGTACTGTGCGTGATGTGGTAGAACCAAATGGTGGTGTGATTGTTGGTCATTGGCCAACTGCCGGTTACACTTTCGAGGTTTCTCAGGCCTTAGTTGATGATGATACTTTTGTAGGCTTATGTATTGATGAAGATCGTCAGCCTGAATTAACCACTGAACGAGTCAATAAATGGTGTGAGCAGTTGAAAGAAGAAATGTGCTTAGACCAACTCGCATAATAACTATTATGGATAAAGATAAATAGGTGGCATATATGTCTGAAGCAAATATTAAACGTTTAAAAGAGGTGGGCTTAAAAGTAACCGAACCTCGTTTGACTATTCTTGCATTAATGCAAGATATTCGTGATGAAATGCAACATTTTGCAGCAGAAGATATTTATAAGATTCTGTTAGAAAAAGGCTCAGACATTGGTTTAGCAACGGTTTATCGTGTCTTAAACCAATTTGAAGAAGCCGGCATTTTAACCCGCCATAATTTCGATGCCAATAAAGCGGTATTTGAATTAAATATGAACCACGAACATGACCATATTATCTGTATGGATTGCGGTAAAGTATTTGAGTTTAAAGATCCTGATATGGAACGCCGCCAACGTGAAATCAGCGAAAAACACGGTATGCAGTTGACGAACCATAGCTTATATTTATATGGTAAGTGCAGTAATTTAACCAACTGTGATGAGAAAAAATAATATTTCTTATTTTGACTTATTTCTATTACCGAAGTCCCTTTGGGTCTTCGGTATTGTTCTATATAGGTTTCCCTAATTTAAAATGACGATGGAAGAAAATACCCACACTGTTGTAGATGCCCAAATCCGGCAACCTCGCAAAATTTCTCCTTTTTGGCTGTTACCAATAGTTGCTTTTATTATTGGTGCTTTGCTATTTTTCCAAATTTTAAAAGAGCAAGGTGAAACAATCACAATTCGATTTAGTAAAGGTGATGGCATTACTGCCGGAAAAACCGCTATTCGTTACCAAGGTTTGCAAATAGGCCAAGTTAAGCGCGTTTATTTTGTTGATAACTTAAAAGAAGTGGAAGTGCAAGCAGAAATAAACCCTGAAGCCAAAAGTATTTTACGCAAACAGACTAAATTCTGGTTAGTGCAACCAAGTGCTTCTTTGGCCGGAGTTTCAGGCTTAGATGCGATTGTTTCTGGTAACTATATTACCCTACTTCCCGGTGAAGGCGATTTCGTCGACGAATTTATTGCGGAAGAAGATCCTCCGGCTATTACCGTGAGCGATGGCGATTTACTGATCCGTTTAATCTCTGATGACATAGGCTCTATTACTGTCGGAGCGAGTGTTTATTTCCGTAAAGTGCCAGTGGGCAATATTGCCGATTATCGTTTTACCAAAGACCAGAAAAAAATCGAAATTGATGTCGTCATTAATCAAAAATACGCTCATTTAGTGAAAAAAGAGAGCCGATTTTGGAATATTAGCGGTATTAGCGCTGATGTAAATTTACAAGGTATTAAAATCAATATGGACAGCCTTGCCTCGGTAGTACAAGGTGCGGTTGCTTTTGATTCGCCTGATAATATGGAAATTGCCGAGCAAGGACAGAAATTTGAGCTATATCCGGATTTGAAATCAGCTAAACGTGGAATTGAAATCAACGTAAAACTACCGCTTACGCGTAATTTAAAAATTAATGAAACCGGCGTTTTTCACCAAAATGTGCAAATTGGTATGCTTTCTCAGCTAAAATTACCGCAAGTAAAAGACAACGGTGTGCCACAGCAAGAATCAGAGCAGCATAGACAGATTGATGGGGTTTTATTAATTGACCCAAGTTATGAAAATTTACTACGCTCACAAACTAAAATCTTGCTCAAAGAGCCGAAATTCTCCTTAAACACAGAGCAACTGACCAAAGTGGGCGAGCTGCTGCGTGGTGTCTATTTTGAAGTTCACCCGGGTGAAGGGGAACCACAATCGGAATTTGTGGTACAAAACGAAGCCGATTATCTATTAAGTTTGCCGAATTTACTTAGCTTTAGCTTAATTGCTCCTCAAGCCTATGGGGTAGATACCAATCAGGGGATTTACTATAGCGATGTGCAAATCGGAGAAATCGTCAAACGTAGCCTAGAGTTAGACAAAGTACGTTTTGATGTCATTATTTATCCGCCTTATCGCAACCTGATTGGGAGTAACAGCAAATTTGTTGCGATATCCAACATTGATATGTCGGTGGGGCTAGATGGGTTAAGAGTTCACGCCGGTTCACCATCTGAATGGTTAAAAGGCGGTGTTCGCTTAATTAACGGTAAAAATGACGGTAGCCCGAAAAAACAATATGCACTTTATAAAGATATAGAAAGTGCGGAATCAGGCATGGCTACCTTAGATAAAAAAGCCACCACTACCCTTTCGGCAGATTCATTATCTGGTATCAGCGAAGGCTCTTTGGTGCTATATCGTGATTTTCAGGTCGGCGAGGTGTTAAAAATAACCCCGAAACAACAAAAATTTGAGGTTGAGCTATTTATCCAGCCAAATTATCGTCATCTATTAACCGAGAAAAGCCGTTTCTGGATTGAGCCGGCAACGAGTGTTGATGTGTCACTCAAAGGCGTGAATATCACTACAGCTCCATTAATGCGTACCTTAAAAGGGGCGATCAGCTTTGATAATGGCGGTTCAAAAGGCAATAAAACGCTTTATGCAAGTAAGGAGAAAGCCACTTCGGGCAATACTTATCTCACGCTGATTGCAAAAGATGCGAGTAAGTTAAGCGAAGGAATGGACATTAAATATATGGGCTTAACCGTAGGTCAAATTGAAAAACTTGAGCTACAAAATGCAAAAAAACAGATAAAAGCGACCGCTTACATTCAAAGGAAATACTATCCGTTAATTGCAAAAGCCGGCAGTAAATTTAATGTTATCTCGCCTGAAATCAGTACCTCCGGCTTTAAAAATTTAGATGCAGCACTGCAAAATTACATTACGGTTGATGTCGGTTCAGGGCAAGTTCAAAACCAATTTATTCTTGCAGATACCGACACAGTGAAAACTACCTATGCCAACGGTTTCCCGATTATTGTCGAAACCACCAATGCTAATGGTATTCAGCCGGAAGCACCGGTGCTTTACCGTGGAATGCAGGTCGGAATAGTCAGCCGTTTAGGGCTAAGTGAGTTAGGCGATCGAGTGCTTATTTATGTCAATATTCAAGATAAATACAAGCACTTAGTCAGAACCAATACCCAATTCTGGCAAGCTTCAGGTTACACTATGGACGTGAGCCTGCAAGGTGTAAGTATGAACTCCGGCACAATGTCGCAGTTATTAAATGGCGGTATTGAGTTCTCAACTCCTTACACTAAAGTAGTGAAGCCTCAAGCCCAGCCAAACAGACGATTTTTCTTACAACGCAAACTACCTGATGAAGCCCCTGCTTGGGATCAAGGAATTGCGGAATAATATTGATGGAGTAAAAAATGCCTTTATTAGATAGTTTTAAAGTAGACCACACCAAAATGAACGCACCAGCCGTGCGTGTTGCAAAAACGATGACCACACCGAAAGGCGATACCATTACCGTGTTCGATCTCCGTTTCTGTCGTCCGAATATTGATATTCTACCGGTGCGTGGGATTCACACGATGGAACATCTTTTTGCCGGTTTTATGCGTGATCACCTCAATAGCGAACAAGTGGAGATCATTGATATTTCACCAATGGGTTGTCGTACCGGTTTTTATATGTCACTGATTGGATCGCCTTCAGCAGAAGAAGTTGTCAAAGCTTGGACGGCATCAATGGAAGATGCGTTACATAAAATTCCTGATATATCGGCAATCCCTGAGCTGAATGAATATCAATGTGGCTCTTACAAAGAGCATTCTTTAGAAGAAGCACATCAAATTGCCCGCAACGTATTAGCTGCCGGCATTGGTGTAAATCGCAACGAAGATTTAGCCTTAGACGAAAAATTACTTAATCCATAATTTTTTCACATTTTTTCGGGGGCAAATGGCTATTTGCCCCTGCATTTTTATTCGGAAATCACAAATTTATGTTTGAAAAACTGTTTAAATGGTTTGAGGCAAGGGTGGAAACCTATCCAAATGAAATGCCGAAAACTCCAAAATCAGGTCTCATTCCTTTTATTTACGATGCCACAAAAGGAATGCGGTTCTATATCTTACTGCTGACCGTATTAGTTGCAGCCGCCGGTATTATCGAAGCGGTTCTGTTTCGCTTTATGGGCGATTTAGTCGATTGGGTCAATAAATACTCGCCAACAGAACTTTGGGCAGAAAAAGGCTGGACGATTATCGGTATGTTTTTTATTGCCCTACTTGCAGTGGTGTTTGTTTACCTTGCCAGCAGCATTCGCTTTCAATCTCTGCAAGGGGTATTCCCAATGCGTTTGCGTTGGAACTTCCACCGCTTAATGCTCGGGCAAAGTTTAGGTTTCTATCAAGACGAATTTGCAGGAAGAGTATCGGCAAAAGTAATGCAAACCGCCCTTTCCGTGCGTGATGTGATTATGACTTGTGCCGATATGTTGGTGTATGTGCTGGTTTACTTCACCACCTCCAGCGTGATTTTATTACAACTTGACGGCTGGTTATTCGTGCCGTTTATTTTATGGGTCATCTCATTAGCGGCAACCATTATCTACTTTGTCCCGAAATTAGCCCAAGCCGCTCAAGAACAATCTGATGCCAGAAGTCTAATGACCGGTCGAATTACCGATGCTTACGCTAACATTGCCACTGTAAAACTCTTCTCGCACGGCAACCGTGAATCTGCCTACGCAAAAGAATCGATGGAAGAATTTATGGTGACGGTACACAAACAGATGCGTTTAGTCACGGTGATTGAAACCGTCACCAACCTTACTTCTATGGCATTAATTCTTTCTACCGCTGCTATCGGCTTATGGCTATGGGGAACGAATATGGTCACAGCCGGTGCGATTGCGACTTCAACCGCATTAGCGTTACGAATCAAAGGGTTATCGCAATGGATTATGTGGGAATTTGCCCGCCTGTTTGAAAATTTAGGCACGGTGCAAGACGGTATGATTACCCTCTCCAAACCACACAATGTAGTGGATAAAACCGATGCCAAACCATTAAATGTGACACAAGGTGAAATTAAATTTGAGAATGTGGATTTTGCCTACGACCCGAAAAAACCGTTGCTGAAAGACTTTGACTTAACCATTAAACCGGGGGAAAAAGTGGGCTTAGTCGGGCGTAGTGGTGCAGGTAAATCAACGCTCACCAATTTATTATTGCGTTTTTACGATATTCAAGACGGTTCAATCACGATTGACGGGCAAAATATCCGTGATATTACCCAAGAAAGCCTTCGCTCACAAATTGGTTTAGTAACCCAAGACACCTCACTATTACACCGCTCTGTGCGTGAAAACTTGATGTACGGTCGCCCGAACGCCACCGAAGAAGAGATGATCAAAGCCGTTGAACAAGCTGCCGCCAGTGAATTTATTCCAAACCTGCAAGATGCCAAAGGCAGAACCGGTTTTGATGCACACGTTGGCGAACGAGGGGTAAAACTTTCCGGCGGACAACGCCAACGGATTGCGATTGCCCGAGTGATGCTAAAAGACGCACCGATTTTATTACTCGATGAGGCAACCAGTGCGTTAGACTCTGAAGTAGAAGTGGCAATTCAAGAAAATCTCACGCAATTAATGGAAGGTAAAACCGTGGTTGCGATTGCCCACCGCCTCTCTACCATTATGGCAATGGACAGACTTATCGTGTTAGATAAAGGCGAAATCGTTGAACAAGGCACGCACGAAGAATTGCTTGCTCAAAACGGTGTTTACGCCAGACTTTGGGCTCACCAAAGCGGTGGGTTCTTACCGGAGAATACGGATATTTAATCCACTCCATCACACATCATACTAAGCAAGCGGTCATTTTTTGTTAGCAATTTGCAAGATTTCAACAAAAAACGACCGCTTGTTCGCCAATTAAAACCGCTTCCAAGCACCAATAAAATCTATCAAAAATTTGCAAGATTTCTCCCCTTTTTTCAGGTATCATTATGACCTTTAATAACAATAATT